>NZ_BMQW01000004.1 GCF_014648315.1 Shewanella ulleungensis | reverse complement strand
TCATTTCCAGACGCCTAATTTCTCTGAAAAGAGAGTGATAAGCCCGTTGCTAACGCAACGGGCTTTTTTACGTCTGAAATTTGAGTGTTGAATGGATGGGACATAGAGAGTACGTGCGTAGCATGCTGCCATACCATGTGATAGGCCAAAATTGTTCCCAACAATTTAAGGCACTTCCCACATCCTTGTGGGTCGTAGGGTGAGTTTTTTGTGTTTATAAAGCGACGCTTTATGCAAATTAACGAACGCGAAGAGCTTGCTCGTAGCTGGCCATGACAGGCGCCTAATTTCTCTAAAAAGAGAGTGAAAAGCCCGTTGCTAACGCAACGGGCTTTTTTACATCTGAAATTTACTACTAAACAACAGGGATGTCAGTGTAGTCGGCATGCCAGAGTGGGTCATTTCCAGGCGCCTAATTTCTCTGAAAAAAGAGTGATAAGCCTGTTGCTAACGCAACGGGCTTTTTTACATCTGAATTTTACGACTAAACACGGATGTTAGTGTGGTCGATATGCCCATACGAGAGTAGGTTAATTCCAGACGCCTAATACTCGTATAAGCCTTAGCAGAAAGTGCTAGGGCTTATGTGTATATACATTTACGAACATTGTTCCAGACAATTTAACGAAATTCCTATACCCGTACAGGTCGCGCGAAAAAGCTAAACTCGATAACTTGCTTAATCTCACCCGATTAATTCAGAGTAAATTTTTTGTCATATGAATGAAAGCTTTAATGGGGCAGCTTGATCGTGAGTTTAGGTGGGTAAAATGATCTGTGCAGATGATAAATTGGATATTCCTAAAAAGCATCTGTGTTAATTTCGTCTTTCATTTTTCCTCACTTTAAATAAGCATATTGAACTGCCTGAAAAAACTGCAGTTGAACTGATATATTAAAAAAGTACTTTACCTTTGGGAGCAGTTTTAGCATAATGCCCACGTCAACAGGGGTGTAGTTCCAATTGGTAGAACAGCGGTCTCCAAAACCGATGGTTGCGAGTTCGAGTCTTGCCACCCCTGCCAAATTTAGAAAGCCTAGCAGAAATGCTAGGCTTTTGTCTTTTCTAGCATTTACTTCAATATTCCTTTCAGTAAACTTCTAAATTCAAGTGATGTAATAATTCAAATTCCTTCGTTCTCAGCCATTTGTTGACCAAGGTTGCGTTAGACATTTTAACGTAGAGCAAGCTGATGAGAGCGATACAATGCTTGATATGCTAAACCAATACTTTTAACAGTTTAGTTAATATTGATGTTATCCACATGGGATATAAAAATGGCCATATATGTCGATTGAGTTGTCTTTCATAAACATGTTTTGTTTACATGTCGATTGTATCAACATAAGCACACTGCTGATTTCTTATCTGTCTAATTAAGTTTTGATTATAGTACTCTAACTGGGTCGCGTTTAATTCTAGCTTATCGTTCTGTAACTTATCTTTAACCATAGACCCTTATTGTTTTCTAGAATTGAGTCTCAGTTGAATAACTAAATGTAGCCGTGGATCACATTAATAGACTGATTTTTATCTTACTTTTGTGAAGTGATAAAATCGGTCATTAAATTTTGCTCAATTATAGGAGCGGTAAGATGGAAATCAAAATACTTGGTACTGGTTGCACTAAGTGCCAAAAACTCACTGACGCAACAATAGAAGCAGCAAAAACGTTAAATATTGATTTTAACGTGTCAAAAGTAACTGATATCGAGAAAATAATGGATTATGACGTGATGTCTACACCTGCACTAGTTGTCGATGATAAGGTTCTGTTAAGTGGCCGACTTGCTACCATTGATGAAATCACTACTTTATTACAAGCGCATGTTTAGTCGTAATCATCTAAATATCATTTATCTAAGTCGTTAAACATATTGCAATAAGGCACTACATATTAGTTTTAGTGCCTTATTAACAGTTAGAGCGATAAACGAAGTGCAAGTGCGGCGAGCGTGACAAATAACACTGGTAAGGTCATGACTATTCCGACTTTGAAATAGTAACCCCAGGTAATTTTAATGTCTTTTTGAGCCAAAACATGCAGCCATAACAATGTAGCTAAGCTTCCGATAGGGGTGATTTTAGGGCCTAAATCGCTGCCAATAATGTTGGCGTAAATCATCGCTTCTTTAATCACTCCTGTTGCATTACTGGCGTCGATCGATAACGCGCCGACTAATACTGTAGGCATGTTATTCATGATTGACGATAAAAACGCGACTAAAAAGCCTGTTCCCATAGTCGCAGTCCAGAGACCCTGTTCTGCTAAGGTATTTAATATATTTGATAAGTAATCAGTTAAACCTGCATTACGTAAACCATATACGACTAAATACATTCCAAGCGAAAAGACCACAATTTGCCACGGTGCCCCTCGTAATACTTTGATAGTATCAATCGTCTTGTTTATTCTTGCAACGATAAATAAAATTAAGGCACCTACAGCAGCAACCAAGCTGACTGGAACACCTAATGGTTCTAAACCAAAAAAGCCAAATAGCAATAACGCTAATACACCCCAGCCTGTTTTAAAAGTCTTAGTATCTTTAATTGCATTTTGGGGCTCGGCTAATTTTTGTAAGTCGTAGGTCACAGGAATGTCTTTGCGGAAAAATACATGCAACATTGCTAGCGTGGCAATAATAGCTGCTATATCAACGGGAACCATAATAGAGGCATATTGATTAAATCCAATATCAAAAAAGTCTGCTGATACAATATTAACAAGGTTTGAGACGATTAAGGGAAGACTTGCGGTATCTGCAATAAAGCCTGCTGCCATGACAAAGGCGAGTGTCGCCCCTTTACTAAAGCCTAATGCTAATAACATTGCGATGACGATAGGGGTTAATATGAGCGCGGCCCCATCATTGGCAAACAACGCGGCTACGCTGGCGCCTAATAACACAATATAGCTAAATAATAAGCGTCCACGACCGTTGCCCCATCGTGCTACATGCAATGCGGCCCATTCAAAAAAGCCTGACTCATCTAACAATAAACTGATGATGATTACTGCAATAAATGTGGCAGTCGCATTCCAAACAATATTCCATACAACGGGAATATCTCCTAAGTGAACAACTCCTAGAAGTAAGGCAAGTATCGCGCCTAAAGACGCACTCCAGCCAATACCTAAGCCTTTAGGCTGCCAAATTACTAACACTATGGTAAGAACAAATATTGCTCCGGCCAACCACATATAAACTCCTAAAAGGTAGTTTTTCACTACCGAAACTCATGCAAATAATGTTTATACCGTTTCTGCTGTTTTGTGATTATTTCAGCAAATGAGTAATGTATTTTATTATTGATGTTGTGTATATATGAAAATCCATATGCACTATACGCTTGAAATTAATAGAGTCAAATTTGCTGAAGTGCTTTATTGCCCAGGTAACACTTTTTATCTTGCGCTATGAGTAAGTGGCATTTACATATTATTATGTTTAAGACTTTCATGATGACTTAATTTAATTTGTTTCACGTTTAGCTGACAAGATTTGCTTGCAACGCTTAATGTTTAACTTACAAGAAGATGTTCGGTGTTAATTGACAGAAACATAGTAAGAAATTCAATTTAAAACTCGTGTCCTTTATCTCAATTAGGTTGATGTGGTTTATTGATAGATTTTGTTAAGGGACTATAGGTTTTCTATAGTATTAATTTAGGCAGCCATAGTGTTGTCGGAGGGCGATATCACACGAACTGACAAGTAATGCCATCTCTTTCTAAACGTAAAAAAAAAGTAAACACGGGTGAAGGCTGCCCGAGTGAGTAGAGTTATTTAGTAAACTAAATAGTTAATATCAAAAACATGATCTATAACATATGAAATTTCATATATAAGGTTGATAATAATTTTACCTAATCAGTTCAATGCATAAGTATTTATGACAACATGTTTATCTTTTAAGGTGGTCTCATTATGTTGCAAATTTTTTCAGATTTGGCAACGTGGTTAACGTTTACAATCTTTAGCTTAGATCCAAATACCAAGCTTGCTGATGCGGTACATTTCTTTATTGAAGATACCACTAAGATTTTTGCACTGCTTGTGCTGATGATTTACGTCATCGCTCTGGTGAGAGCCTCACTGAATGTTGAACGAGTAAGAGACTTTTTAGCCGGTAAAAATCGCTTTGTTGGTTATTTTATGGGGTCGGTTTTTGGTGCAGTCACTCCATTTTGCTCATGTTCGAGCATTCCGGTCTTTCTCGGTTTTACCTCTGCGGGGATCCCTGTGGGGATCACCATGGCATTTCTTATTACCTCGCCATTAATTAACGAAGTGGCTATTTTGCTACTCGTCAGTCTTCTCGGTTGGAAGTTTACCGTTATTTATGTGGCAGTTGGTATGTCGGTTGGCATACTGGCAGGGGCATTTTTAGATGCGATTCATGCAGAACGTTGGCTGCAATCTTTTGCAGCTAAGGCGCTTGAAAAAGGCCAGGCACAAGCTAATCAGACTAGCAGCGACATAACGCAAACAACCATGACGTTTGCTCAGCGTCATCAATTTGCCAAAGATGAGACATTAGACATATTTGGCCGAGTGTGGAAGTGGGTTATTATTGGGGTAGGACTTGGCGCAGCCTTGCACGGCTTTGTTCCTGACGGTTGGATTGAAACCCATTTAGGCAATGGGCAATGGTGGTCAGTGCCAGCCGCTGTATTGATTGGTATACCTTTGTACTCTAATGCGACAGGCGTTATACCTGTGATGGAAAGCTTGATTATGAATGGTTTACCTATTGGGACTACATTGGCATTTTGTATGGCCACGGTTGCTGCAAGTTTCCCTGAATTCATTTTACTGAAACAAGTAATGCAATGGCGTTTACTGATCATCGTGTTTAGTATTTTACTGATTTCATTTACCTTAATTGGATGGATATTTAATTTTATCAGTCCGATGCTGTAATCTTATTTCGGTTTGTTGTGGGTGATGTGTCTCTTTTTACCGAAGCGCTTAGCTGCTATGCTTGGCGGTGAATAAAATTCTAGTAATGAGAGCCTAATGGACCAATCAGCTTTTTTAGATGCGATGAACATTACTCGCTGGCGTAGTGCTGATAAGCCTAGTAAACCTTATCTTGTGTTGCATGATCTTGATGCCGATCTTTCTGATGAGACATTAATGGTTGATGTATTGCGGTTATTGGGCGTAGAGATTGAACAATGTGAGTTTGATTGCGAGATGGTCAAAGGCCCTCAAGTTGTATGGGACATGCGTAAAGTGAAAGTTAGGCCGAGAGTTGCGTGGATTGTCAGTGCGCCGTTAAGCGACTTACCTGTAAACCCGCAAGAAAAACGCCAACTTTGGCTGCAAATTAGCCAGCACCTTGATAAGCAACAAATAGATAAGGATGAGCCTAATGCACAACACTGAAGCTTATTCTATTTCTGTGCTAAGCCTTGATGATGTTGCAGCAATGGCAAACATTGAAAACCAAGCACATAGTCATCCTTGGACTGAAGCTGGCCTAGCAGACTGTTTTAGCCCCTTATATCGTGCTATTGGGGTGATGCAGCAAGGTGAACTGCTGGGGTTTGCGATTGTTCAGCAAATTATTGATGAAGCCACTTTGCTTGATATTTGTGTGGCGCCAGCTCATCAAGGGCAAGGTCTAGGTTTATTGCTCATTCGACATATTCTTAACACGGCTAAGCACGCTGATGCAGTGGTGATGATGTTGGAGGTGCGTGAGTCTAATTTGGCAGCGAAGGGCCTATATGAAAAAGTCGGCTTTAATGAGTCTGGCAGACGCAAAAATTATTATCAAACCATTGATGGCAATGAAGATGCTATTTTGATGGATAAAACCTTATAAGCTTAACGTGTCCTGCACTGGACAATAAAAAACAGCGCATTAGCGCTGTTTTTTATTGTACTCGGTAATAGGTTATTTAACCTCTTTACCTTGAGCTTGTAAATCTGCATGGTAGCTTGAACGCACCAAAGGTCCGCAAGCTGCATGAGTAAAACCAATTTCATCAGCAAGAGCCTTTAACTCATCAAACTCAGCGGGTGGCACATACCGCTCTACCGGTAAGTGGAATTTAGATGGCTGCAAGTATTGGCCGAGTGTAAGCATTTCTACGTTGTGTGCACGTAGATCATGTAATACTTGTGCGATTTCTTCGTTAGTTTCACCCAGACCCATCATCAAGCCCGACTTAGTCGGTACATTTGGATGGCGCTCTTTAAAGCGTTTGAGTAAATCCAACGACCACTGATAGTTAGCTCCTGGACGAGCTTTGCGATAATGCGCAGGTGCGGTTTCTAAGTTGTGATTAAACACATCTGGTGGCTCAGTAGCCAATATATCTAGCGCCGCGTCAATTCGACCACGGAAATCAGGCACTAGAATTTCGATTTTTATTTCTGGGTTCAATAAGCGGATTTCGCGGATACAATCAGCAAAATGTTGCGCGCCACCATCACGTAGATCATCACGGTCAACAGAAGTGATAACCACATACTTCAGTTTCATATCTCTGATGGTTTCAGCTAACTTTACTGGTTCTTGTGCATCTGGTTTTAATGGACGGCCATGAGCAACGTCACAAAATGGACAACGACGAGTACAAATAGCACCTAAAATCATAAAGGTGGCAGTGCCATGATTAAAACATTCTGCAAGGTTAGGGCACGATGCTTCTTCACATACAGAGTGTAAGCCATTTTTACGTAAGGCTGATTTAATATCCAGAATGCGCTGATTTGAAGCAGGTAACTTTACACGTAACCAATCAGGTTTACGTAACATGGTTTCGCGCTCAGATGGCACCACTTTGACAGGGATTCGCGCGACTTTTTCAGCATCACGCAATTTAACACCTGGTTGTAATCTTTCAGGCCTATTCATTATTCTGCTAATCCTTGATGATGTACAAGTTGTTGATAGCCCATAATTTGGCTAAAGGTTTGGATTAATTTATCACCGGCTTCTAGCACGGTTTGCGGTCCACCTAAGGCTTTACATTGCACCATTTCTAAACCGGCATAACCACACGGATTAATACGTTGAAACGGGGCTAAATCCATGTCGACATTGAGTGCTAAACCATGGAATGAACAACCTTTACGAATGCGCAGCCCTAAAGAAGCGACTTTTCTTTCGTTTATATACACGCCTGGTGCGTCGGCTTTAGCATAAGCCTCGATATCGTATTGGCCTAGCATATCAACAATACTCTGCTCGATATGGTTAACCAATTGGCGTACGCCTATTTTATTACGTTTGATATCTATAAGTGGATATACCACTAGCTGGCCTGGGCCGTGATAGGTGACTTGACCGCCACGGTCTACCTGAATAACGGGGATGTCGCCTGGGTTAAGGATATGCTCGCTTTTACCTGCTTGGCCTTGAGTAAATACTGGCGAGTGTTCAACAATCCATAATTCATCTTGGCTGTTTGAGTCTCGGGTATCAGTATATTCCTGCATAGCATGCCAAATAGACTCGTAGTCTTGCATACCTAAATGGCGAACGTGCAGTGTATTTGCTTGCAAGGGCAACGTCTCCCCTAAATAAATGGTGTGATTAATTCCTGAGTATTATACTCAAGTTTTACGCAAATGCTGACTCTATTTGAGTTACAGTACGCGTTTTACACCGTCAATGGCGGCAAGATCAATATACGCTTTTTCGATATGCTCTTTACTTGTGACAGTAATACGGATTGTGACCGAATAGTAACTGCCTTTGCTTGATGCTTTTACTGTTGGAACATAATCACCAGGAGCAAGTTGTTGTGCAACTGCTACAACGCGGTCAGCAAGCGTGTCATCGGCATCACCAATCACTTTGAATGGGCATGAATTCGGAAATTCCATTACTTGGTCAAAAGTTGTATCTAACATTGGCTACTCAATTGGGTTGGCTATGACTTAAATATGGTGGCGATTATACCCGATTCAAGTCTTATCGACCTGAAAAAATTAAAGTCGCATAAATGCGACTTTAATTAGTTGATTCAAAGACGGTTTACAAAACCGATTTATTCGAACCAGCTAGAAAACATTTGCTTAAAGTAGTCCATTAGCTTGCTAAACCAGCTGCCTTCTTCAACAGCGTTTAATGTGACTAAAGGATATTGAGCAATATCTTGACCGTCCAGTTGGAAATATACACGTCCTACAGTTTCGCCTTTAGCTAGCGGAGCGGTTAATTCTTTTGTTAATTCAAAGTTAGCTTGTAAATCTTTCGCTTTGCCACGGTTGATGGTTATTGGTGTATCAGTAATTACACCTAAATCAACGGTTTCTCTGTCGCCATACCAAATCTTTTGGGTAACAAAGGTATCACCTGCTTTGTAAGGCGTAATGGTTTCAAAAAAGCGGAAACCATAATTAAGCAGCTTTTTACTTTCTGCTTTACGTGCAGACTCACTTGCTGTGCCCATTACAACAGTAATTAAACGCATACCTTCGCTGGTACCAGATGATACTAAATTATAACCTGCGCCAGATGTATGGCCGGTTTTAATCCCGTCAACATTTAAGCTTTTATCCCACAATAAGCCGTTACGGTTGTACTGTTTAATACCGTTGTAAGTAAACGATTTTTCAGAATATACACGGTACTCTTCCGGTACATCACGAATAAGTGCTGCGCCTAATAATGCCATGTCGTATGCGGTGGTTTTATGATTGTCTGAATCTAAACCGTGTGAGTTTTCAAAATAACTGTCTTTCATGCCCAATTGCTTGGCCCATGAGTTCATTAGATCAACGAACGCACCTTCGGTACCCGCGATGTGTTCTGCCATTGCCACACACGCATCGTTGCCTGATTGAATAATAATGCCGCGGTTTAAGTCGTGTACTTTGACTGTTTTACCCACTTCAATAAACATCTTCGATGAGTCAGGGAAGTTTTTTGACCAGGCATTTTTGGTGATAATGACATCATCATCTAAGGATATATTACCTTCACGTACTTCATGGCCAATAACATAGCTGGTCATCATTTTTGTTAAGCTGGCTGGATTTAAGCTTTCGTAGGCGTTTTCTTCTGCGATAACACGGCCAGAATTATAATCCATTAGCACATAAGCTTTTGCTGCAACGCTTGGCGCATCAGGGGTTACCATCGGAGCGCGATTTGGTGTTGGGCGAGGATCCGGTTGCGGGGTAGCAGCAAGAGAAGAAAAAGACACGACAGATGCAAAAAGCATTGAAGTGAGTTGAGCGGTCTTAAAAGTCATCATGAATTAGGTACGTCTCTAGTTAGTCGAAGAAAAGACAAAAAATTAATTTTAATAATTGTTAATGATTATACATGAGTAGACAACCATTTCGCATTAAGGTTCTTTCATTCTAGGTGAATCATCACCTTGTTAAGGCACGATAAAGCTTTGTGGATAACCTTCAGCTTGCAGTTTATCGAGTAACTTATTAGTTAAATGGATTTGCTTAATTGGCCCAAGTTGTAATCTGTGAATGCCATTAGACGAACTCACCCGTGAGGACACTGAATATTTATTCTCAAGCTGCCTTGCAAGCATGTTCACTCGTAATTTGTCTTTTGAGGCGGCGACTTGAATAAAATGGTTGTCGTTATCTTTTAAGTCACTGATCACTCGTTGCTCAGGCGATGGCACATAAACGGTCTCGATAGCCACTCGTGCTGTGCCTTTTGCTAGCATCCCTAGGTGATAAGCTCCAGCGTATGATAGGTCGATAACGCGACCGTGGTGAAAAGGGCCTCTATCGTTTACTCGGACAATAATTTGCTTATTGTTGTCTAAATTAGTGACTTTAACATAGCTAGGTAACGGTAAGTTTTTGTGTGCCGCCGACATGGTGTACATATCATAGGTTTCACCATTTGAAGTTAAATGGCCGTGAAATTTTGAACCATACCAAGAGGCATGGCCTTGTTCTTTAAAGCCTTTGCCTGTGTCGAGTACCTTATAACTTTTACCTAATACAGTGTAATCACGATTACCTTGGCGGCTGTAAGGTTCATATTTAGGTTGGGCATTTTTAACCAGGCTCACATCTGGTGCATCATCAGGGTAGCGGTCGTCGGCCATTTGGTAACGACTTTTACTGCCAGTTTTTTTAGTTGGGCTGCTACTGTCATTAGATGAACAGCCAAAAAGAAAGGCGCTACAACACGCAGCTAACAAAATATAGCGAAAAGAACTTAGCATGTTGATTTACCTAGCGTTGATAGTGAGCATTAAGCTGTTGGCTAAACTGATAAACTGCCATGGCATAAAGTGGGCTTCTGTTATATCGAGTTATGACATAAAAGTTTTTAAGCCCTAGCCAATATTCAACATTTTCTGGTTGGTCTAACTTTACTAATAATGCTTGTTGCGATGCATCAATATCTTGGTTATTGGCTAAACTCAGGCTTGGGCTGAGAATGTCAGACACCTTGTAATGAAGTTTCTCTTTGGTCCAGACTTTGGCTTTTGGCGCTTGGTTTGAGGTGTGGTTAAGTAATAACGCCACAGGTTGACCTTTTTGCCAGCCATGTTGATGAAAATAATTTGCCACACTGCCAATGGCATCGGCCTTGCTGGTTAATAAATCTCTTCTGCCATCACCATCAAAATCTACAGCATAATGACGGTAACTTGAAGGGATAAACTGACCGTAACCCATTGCTCCAGCATAAGAGCCTTTTAAGGTGCTATTATCGAGTTTCTCTTCTTTGATTAATGCCATTAAATTAGCGTATTCGCTACGAAAGAATGTTGCGCGAGGCGGGTAATAAAAGCCTAATGTGTACAGCGCATCTTGTACACGGTGGTTGCCCATGTAGCCGCCATAAAAGGTTTCAATTCCAATAATGGCGACAATAATTTGTGGGTCTACGTTAAACTTTTCAGCAGCTTTGCTAATGATCGCGTCGTTTTCTTTCCAAAATGCTAAGCCTTTTGCTAAGCGCTTATCGGTAAGAAAAATGGGATAATACTGATGCCAGGGTTTGGCTTCCCATGGTTTTGTCATGGCGTCTATGATGCTTTGATCAAATGTAGACGTTGCCAAAAACTGTTCTACTTCAGCTTGATTAGCACCTTTACTGACCTGTTCTTTAACAAACGCAGTTTTCAGTGTTTCCGGATTACTGTTCGTCGCAGCATTAGCATGTAAAGAAATACTGCAAAGTAATGTTAGGCTGGCGATTTGTACTGTTATTTTTGCCATGTTTACTGTAGTTCCTATCTGTCGACAAATCGTCTATGTGTTTGAATGCTCATTAAAATACCAAACCCAGTCATTAACGTTAGCATGGATGTTCCGCCATAACTAATCAATGGGAGTGGAACGCCAACTACGGGTAGAATACCCGATACCATACCAATATTAACAAAAACGTATACAAAAAATGTCAAAGTAATGCTGCCCGCTAAAAGCCGTGCAAAGCTAGTTTGTGCTTGCGAGGCAATAATCAGGCCTCGACCAATAACAAATAAATACATTGAGAGTAAAAGTAAGCTACCAATCAGGCCAAACTCTTCACCAATAACCGCAAAAATAAAGTCGGTGTGACGTTCTGGCAAGAACTCTAATTGCGACTGTGTGCCATTGAGCCAACCTTTACCCCATAGACCACCTGAGCCAATACCAATTTTAGATTGGATTATATGATAACCCGCCCCGAGGGGATCTTGCTCTGGATTAAATAAGGTTAATACCCGAGTTCGTTGGTAGTCGTGCATTAAGAAAAACCACAGTACGGGCAAAAATAACAACACCGCAGTGACAGCACCACCGACAATGAGCCAACTCATACCGGACATAAACAGTACAAAAACACCCGATGCAGCGACTAAAATTGACGTCCCTAAGTCGGGTTGTTTAGCAATAAGTAAAGTTGGGATCAGTAATATCACCACGCCGCCAGCGAGATAGCGCTTTTTAGGCGGTAATGGAAATTTACTGATATACCAAGCCATGGTGATCGGGAAGGCAAGTTTGATGAGTTCTGAAGGTTGGAACTCCATAAACCCTAGATTTAACCAGCGTTGTGCACCTTTATTGATTGTGCCAAATAATTCAACGCCGACCAATAGCACTACCCCCGCCAAATATATCGGTAAGGCCCAACGGCGTAATATTTCAGGGTTAATTTGCGCAAAACAAAACATGACCCCAAGCGATAAGGTCATACGCACTAATTGGCGTTCCATCATTGCAGGGTCTTCGCCACTGGCTGAATAAATCACAAATAAGCCGAATAGCATGAGCACTAAAATGCCACTGAGAAGCGGCACATCTATGTGTATCTTTTGCCAAAATGACTGTTGATGTGGATGATTATTCAAGGTTTGATTGCCCATTCGTCACGTAAAATATACTCATCGAGTAATGCCCTTGCTAATGGGCCCGCGTTTGCGCCACCCCAGCCAGCATTTTCTAATACCACGGCTAATACTATGCGTGGGTTTTCGTAGGGTGCATAAGCAATAATTAATGCGTTATCGCGTAAGTGTTCTGCGATGGTATCTGCATTGTATTTTTGGTCTTTGGCAACACTGAACACCTGAGCTGTACCGGTTTTCATTGCCGCGGTATAAGTGGCATCAGTAAAGCGTGATTTGTCTGCAGTTTGACGCATTGCTTCATTGATAATGTCCCAATTACGCTCATTTTTTAGTTCAATTGGTGCTTGCTCATCAATTGGAGTGTCAATTTTTACTGTATTGTTTTTAAATGACTTTAATAAGTGTGGGGTAAAACGCTTACCTTTATTAGCCATAATAGCTGCGGCGTTAGCTAATTGCAGTGGTGTGGATGTCCAGTAGCCTTGACCAATACCGACCGAAATCGTGTCGCCATTATACCAAGGCTGATTGTAACGCATGCGCTTCCAGTCCCGTGATGGCATAACACCGTCAGATTCTTCAAATATATCAATGCCGGTACTTTTACCGAAGCCAAACGGTTCCATGAACGTAGCCATTTTATCAATGCCAACTTTATAAACTAAGTCGTAGAAGAAAATATCGCATGAATCTACAATGGCGTGATACACATCGACCCAACCATGGCCCCATTTTTTCCAGTCGCGCCATTTACGCTCAACACCGGGCATTTGCCAGTAACCTGGATCCCATACTCTTGTGCGTTCGTTAATAATTTTCTCTTCTAGCCCGAGCAAAGCTACATGCGGTTTAATGGTTGATGCGGGGGAATATTGTCCTTGGGTCGAGCGGTTTATCAATGGGCGTGACTTGTCATTTAATAAGTCAGCATAGGCTTTACCGCTAATGCCATGTACAAATGGATTAGGGTCGTACGATGGGCTAGATACCATGGCTAATACACCGCCATCACGAGGATCTATTGCCACAACAGACCCACGGCGTCCGGCTAATAGTTCCATGGCTTTTTGTTGTAACTTTAAGTCCAAGGTTAAGTAAATATCTTGCCCTGGAAGTGGTGGAGTAACTTTTAATGTGCGGATCACTCGGCCACGGTTATTAACCTCTTCTTCAAGATGACCAGGGATCCCATGGAGTAAACCTTCATAGTATTTTTCAATGCCTTGTTTACCAATATCTTTGGTAGCAGCGTAGTTTTTCCATTGTTGGCTTTTTTCAAGCTGCGCTTTATCGCGGGTGTTAATTTTGCCGACGTATCCAAGCACATGAGTCATAAGCTCGTTATAAGGATAATGACGTTTTAAACCAGCCTCGACATAAAGTCCTGGAAATTTATATTGGTTAACACTGAATGTGGCAACTTGTTCTTCAGTTAATTTATTTTTTATGGTCAACGGCTTAAAACGGCGATGAAACTTTAGCGATTCGGTGATGTTTTCACGTTCATCTGGAGTTAACTCAATCAGTTTGTGCAATTCATTAAGCGTTGCATCAACGTCGGAGACTTTTTCTGGGATTAGCTCAAGAGAGTAATAAGGTTGATTTTCGGCGAGTAATACACCGTGACGATCATAAATTAAACCACGGCTGGGAGCCGTTGGCACAACACGGATTCGGTTGTCATTTGAACGTGTTTCATAGTCTTTATAAGACACTACCTGCAAATGATAAAGATTGGAAAACAACACGCAAAGCAGAGCAAAAACACAAATAAACGTAAAGAATGCTCGGCGTTTAAATAGCGCTGCTTCTGCGGCGTGATCATGCATGGTAATGCGCTTTTTTGGCGGCACTTATGCTATCCCCGTCGTTATCAAATGGAAGGTTGAATAAAAAAAGATCACTGTATCAGCTGATGTGTATGAAAAAAAGCATTGCATGATAATCATTATCGATAAGCTTAATTATCTATGCCACAGACTTATTCTCTGTGATAAGGATGGTTGTTGTTAATACTCCAAGCCCGGTAGAGACTTTCTGCCACTATAATCCGCACCAAAGGATGAGGTAGGGTGAGAGCAGATAAACACCAGCTTTGGTTGGCCGCCTCTTTACAAGCAGGTGAGAGTCCTTCTGGGCCACCAATCAGCAAGCTGACATCTCTACCATCTAATTGCCATTTTGTCATTTGCTCTGCAAGTTCTGGTGTAACCCAGTTTTTGCCGGGTAAATCTAAGCTGACAATATGGTTACCTTTGGCTACTGCCGCTAGCATTAGTTCGCCTTCTTTATGTAGAATTCGGGCGATATCTGCATTTTTTCCGCGTTTCCCCGCAGGAATTTCGATAAGTTCCAAAGCCATGTCTCTTGGAAAACGGCGTTGATATTCTTCGAAACCTCGGGTCACCCAGTCAGGCATTTTGGTGCCAACGGCAATAAGCTGTAACTTCATTAGGCGCTGTGTTCAGACCACAGTTTTTCAAGCTCGTAGTAAGCACGAGTTTGTTCTTGCATAACATGCAAAATAACTGAACCTAAATCAACCAGTACCCATTCGCTGCTGTCACGACCTTCAACACCAAGAGGCTGCTCACCAGCGTCTTTAGCTGACACAACAACATGTTCTGCAATTGAACGAACGTGAGTTTTTGATGTACCAGTACAGATAATCATTGTGTCTGTGATGGTTGACTGTTTAGACACGTCTAAAACAGTAATATTTTTTGCTTTTAAATCATCGATTTTATCGATAACGAAATCTTTTAGCTCGGTGCCTTGCACGCGATGTACCTCATTAGTAAAAATTAACGGAGTATTATACTCAAATTCACTGTGAATGCGCAATTAAGCTTATTTAATCCGCGGCAAATTAATCTTTTGAGTTATCGATAAAGCTGGTGCTGTTCAATATAGTTGCGAGTTGATGGATGCAATACGGATTGAGTGTCGGCGTGTTGCTGTAATCGTTGGCGGATCTCGGTTGATGAAATATCAATGAGCTGACTGTTTACACTGAATATTTTTCCGTGTTTAGCTTTGCTCGATCGACTTACATCGTTGATTGTCGCTTGCCGAAATAGCAGTTCTTTAGCCATTTCGCTATGGGTATCCATAGTCCATCCAGGGCGCTGACATAATGCGATGTGACACAATGAAAATAGCGATTGCCATTGATACCACAGCGGCAACTGGATAAATGAGTCCATTCCCATGATAAAAAAGAACTCATATTCTGGATACTGTTGGGTCAGTAATGTCAGGGTGGTGACACTATAGGAGGTGCTGTCTCGATTGATTTCGATATCGCACAATTTAAACTCTGGGTAGTGCTGGCACACAAGCTTGACCATTTCAAGGCGATGAAAGCTGCTGACCATAGTATTATTTTTATGCGGTGGAATATGGTTTGGCATTAACCATACTTGGTCTAAATTGAGTTGTTGTTTGACGTCTAAGGCTGGATTGATATGTCCTAGGTGAATGGGGTCGAAGGTGCCGCCCAATATACCAATTCGCATGTGTAGTCCTTTCTTGTAGGGTAAATCTAGTCAGTTAACTCGATGTGAGCCAATCGATTATGGGCGCGCGGGTCAAACAAAATACAAAAATGGCTAATACCAATCCAGTCTTCGATGCCTTTTTGTTTCAGGTTTAACTCAAGTTTTGAGGCAAAAGCTAGCATATGCTCGATATGTTCAAGGTCTAAACGTGTCAGTGCTGCTTGATATAGCGGTTTACGCTTGTCCCAAATTCGATATTTGCCCCACAATTGATTCAGTTGTTCACCATTATGTTGGGCAAGCTTAAGGGTGAGCAGCAAATTTATCTCTTTAAATAATGCCCACATTAAAATCGGCATAGCAGTGCCTTCAGCTTGTAACTGCACCAGCATGTGTTGCGCCTGTTTTTGATGATTTGCCAGTATGGCATCACACAGTTGAAACACGCTAAAACGTGATTGGTCTTCAAAGTATTCGCTGAGTTGTTCAGGAGTAATATTTTGCTTCGGGCTAAGTAGTTGAAGTAATTGCATTGCTTGTTCAGCTGCGAGTAAATTACCCTCAAATAAAGTAAACAACATGGCTTTAGCGTCGTGATGGACCGTGAGCTCATAATGGGTAATTCGCGAGTCTAACCAACGCTCAAACTGTTTACCCTCCGGTGTGGTGCAGGGTAAATAGAGTCCTTTGGCGTCGAGCGACTTAAACCATTTACTATTGGTTTGTTCTGCACTGGCTTTTGGACCTTGCACAATCAATAGCATATCTGGATTAGGATGTTGTAATAGTGTTTGAAATGCCGCGGCACCGTCGGTGCCTGGCTTACCTTGAGGTAACGTTAATTCTATTATTCGCCTGCTAGCAAATAAACTCATTGCTTGCCATTCTTGGGTTAAGTCACCCCAATTGAATCCCGTTTCTTGGCTTAGCTGTACACGCTCTTCAAAGCCTTGCTTTTTAGCGGCAGCTAAAATTTGCTGCTTACTGTTTTCAATCAACCAAGGGTCATCACCAAACAATAAAAAACAATCAGGTAAGTTTTTTAAGTGTTGTTTTAGTTGATCGGGGTACACGCGCATTATTGCGCTCCAATTGATGCCAAGGTTTGAATAATATAGTCTGCTGCTTGTACTCGCATTTCTTTTAACAACAACTCCATTTCGCGACTTTTTGCCAATGCGGTGCGTGGATCGTCTTGATAATCACGGCGAATTTCGGTGTCAAACTCTTGTGGCTCTTTTCCCGGTAGCGTGACCGAGTAATGGACTAGATAAATGAGTTCGTATTCTGCTACGTTACCGGTTGGATAAAGTGACAAGGTGGCACGTTCTAATGTGTCAGTGATTAATCGCAAGGTGGGTGTTTTTTCTGAGGCATCAACGAGGCTAATACGGTTGATACGTAATCTGTCGCGTACCAAACGGGTTAATTCACTGTATTCATCGCTGCTACTTAAATGTAACTCGGCTAATTCTGCTGGAATAGAGTAACTCCGTTGCAGTTTAAAACCGCAGCCGGTACTCGTCAGTAGTACCATTGTCATTATGGCTAAACAGATATTTTTTGCTAGCATAGTGAGGGCGGTATCCTTGTTATGAACATGATTAGCATGAGTAACTTACCGCAGTTCTGCACGATAAGTTACTGTTCTGCTATGAGATTATGTTTGCGAGAGTAATAAGCTCTCACAAGGTGTTAAGCTCGTTGTTAACGAATTTATCGTTAGCAACCGAGATCAGACACTCAGATTAATGAGTGCCTGGTTAACGACGTTGGCTAGCAATGATTAGTTAGCCACGATACTTAACAGTTTTCCTGGTACGTAAATCACTTTACGTATGCTTAAGCCTTCAGTGTGCTTTTGTACATGTTCGTCACTCATGCCTAATGCTTCAACATCTTCTTTAGATGCATCGGCAGCTACGGTGATTTTTGCACGAACCTTTCCGTTAACTTGAACCACAATCAGTTTACTATCTTCAACTAATGCAGACTCGTCAACTTCTGGCCAGCGGCTGTCTTCGATGTTGCTTTGGTTCCCGAGTTCTTTCCACACGGTAAAGGCAATATGAGGAACGATTGGGTAAAGAAGACGTGTCACAGCAGAAAGCGCTTCAGCAAGTAAGGCGCGATCTTGTGCGCTTTCTTGTGGTGCTTTTAGTAAGTGATTCATTAATTCCATTACTGACGCAACGGCGGTGTTAAACATTTGACGACGCGCAATGTCATCACTGACTTTTGCGATCGTTTTGTGTAACTCACGGCGCAGTGCTTTTTGGTCAGCGTTTAATTTGCTGGCATCAAGTGCTTCTGTTGTGCCTGCGGCAACATGGTCGCTAGCTAGTTTCCAGAAACGCTTAATAAAGCGGTGTGCCCCCTCAACGCCAGATTCTTGCCACTCGAGTGTCAGTTCTGGAGGTGATGCAAACATCATGAATAAACGGACAGTGTCAGCACCGTATTTTTCGACCATCACTTGTGGGTCAATACCGTTATTCTTTGACTTAGACATTTTGCTCATACCGGTGTAAACCAGTTCATTGCCTTTGCTGTCTACCGCTTTAAGAATGCGGCCTTTATCGTCTTTTTCTTCTACGGTCACTTCTAAAGGTGACACCCAAACGCGGGCACCTTTTTCATTGGTGTAGTAGTAAGCGTCTGCCAGTACCATGCCTTGAGTTAATAACTGTTTAGCTGGTTCGTTACTATTAACTAACCCAGCGTCACGTAATAACTTGTGGAAGAAACGGAAGTACAGCAAATGCATACACGCGTGTTCGATACCGCCTATATATTGATCTACTGGCAACCAGTAGTTCGCTTTAGCAGGATCTAACATTTCATCTGCGTGCGGGCTACAGTAGCGTGCGTAATACCAAGATGATTCCATAAAGGTATCGAAGGTATCTGTTTCGCGCAGTGCTGGTTGACCGTTAACAGTGGTTTCTGCCCATGTTTTGTCGGCTTTAATTGGACTTTGAATACCGTCCATTATCACATCTTCTGGCAGAATAACGGGCAGTTGATCTTCAGGTGTTGGAATGACGGTACCGTCGGCAAGAGTTACCATCGGGATAGGTGCACCCCAGTAACGTTGACGAGAAACACCCCAATCACGTAGGCGGTAATTGACCTGGCGTTTGCCTTTACCTTCAGCGGTCAAGCGCGCGTCAATGGCGTCAAATGCCGCTTGAAACTCTAAACCGTCTAATTCTGGGAATGTGTCACCAGAGTTAAATACCACACCTTTGTCTGTGAAGGCTTCTTTGCTAACGTCTAACTCGCCTTCAAGAGGCTTAATTACCGCTTCAATGGCTAAGTTGTATTTTTTCGCAAATTCATAATCGCGTTGATCATGTGCAGGAACCGACATCACTGCACCGGTGCCGTAGTTCATCAACACAAAGTTAGCGACCCAAATTGGTACTAGTTTACCGGTAATGGGATGAACGGCGTTTAAGCCAGTTGCAACGCCTTTTTTCTCCATTGATGCCATCGCGGCTTCAGTGGTGTCAGCGTTTTTACATTCTTCTAAAAACTCAGCTAATTGCGGATTGTTTTCAGCAGCTTGTATTGCAAGTGGGTGACCTGCTGCAATCGCAACATAGGTGACGCCCATTAATGTATCTGGACGAGTGGTATAAATATCAAAGCTTGCGTTACTGTCAGCTACGGCAAAGGTCATTTCGATACCTTCACTACGGCCAATCCAGTTACGTTGCATCGCTTTAACCTGTTCTGGCCAACCATCTAACGTATCGATATCGTTAAGCAATTCTTCAGCGTAGTCGGTGATTTTAATAAACCACTGTGGGATCTCTTTTTGCACGACTTCAGTGTCACAGCGCCAGCAGCAACCATCCTGTACTTGCTCATTAGCCAGTACAGTTTCATCGTTTGGACACCAGTTTACCGATGACGTTTTTTTGTAAACTAAACCTTTTGCATACAACTGAGTGAAAAACCATTGCTCCCAACGATAATACTCAGGCGTACAGGTGGCAATTTCACGGCTCCAATCATAACCAAAACCTAATAACTTAAGTTGGTTCTTCATGTAGTCGATGTTTTCGTAAGTCCACGGTGCTGGAGAGGTCTTATTATTGATCGCGGCATTTTCTGCTGGCAGACCAAATGAGTCCCAACCAATCGGTTGCAAAACATTTTTACCTTGCAAACGTTGATATCGTGCTACAACATCACCTATGGTGTAGTTACGAACGTGGCCCATGTGAAGACGGCCTGAAGGATACGGAAACATGGAAAGACAATAGAATTTCTCTTTGCTTTCATCTTCAGTGACTTCAAAGGTTTTATGTTCTTGCCAGTGCTTTTGCACTAAGGCTTCAATTTCTGAGGGATTATATTGCTCTTGCATCAATCTATTTCCGGCCATGCCGCCCATTGTTTGATCTAACGCTCAACAGCGCGATTTATAACTGCATAGAATAAACCAGAAGTGATCTATTAAAAAGGTGCGTATTAAGGAGTATTACTTATGAGTGGAAAAAGTTCAGCACTATTAGCCTTATATCAATCACTATTCGAACAAGTGAAAACTAAGTTTGATGAAGATAACTCATTGACTGCTAAAAGTTTGTTTAAGTCAGTAACTCAAGGAAAAGCATATCTAAAACTAAAATCAAATGCCGATGAAGAAGAGTTAGCCTTGGTAGAAGAATTTTTAAAGCGAGACATTGCAGAGTTCTTAAGTGAGAAAAATGCCGATAATTTAAGTTTTAGCCCGATGGTCATCGGGATTGAAAATACATTATGGCAATGGCTCAGTGAAATTACAGACCGAAGCCAAGTGGAATGGCATGAGTTATTGCAAGATTTTAAGCATCATGGTGTGTACAAATCAGGGGAAATCATTAATCAAGGTAAGTTGACATGCAATAAGTGTGGTCACGAAATGCAAATCGATTTTCCTGGAGTAATCCCCGATTGTCCTAAATGTGATTACGATGAGTTTTCACGTGAACCGCTCACACCGTAATAATCAATTATTAGCCTAAAACTCGACTCGGTAACGGCAATGTTGTGAGCTGTTGTTACCGATCATTTCATCATACGCCGTTTGGATTTGTATCATGGCGTAATGTATCCCTTGCTGTTTAAGCAACATTTCCGCTTGTGTAATTGAATTAAGGCTCATTAATTTACCTGTTTTATCTCGAGCACTTTTAAAGTTACCTTGCTCATCTTCTATTCCAAGTAAATAATGATTTGAATCGGCATAACTGATAATGGTTGGGTGTAGCGCTTGCTGGTTAATGGCTGACTTTATTTCTGATAGTTGCATAATAACCTCCAGTTGCTGTGTATGACCTATTACGATGTTCAGATGGATATAGTTCAATATTTAATCGGTGATTGATGAGGAGAAAAAAATTAACTGAAAAAAATAGGCTACCTCAATGAGATAACCTATTTATGGTAAATATTTATGTTGGCTACTTACGCAGGTAATTAGCCATGCCCATCAATAACATTAAGCCACATAAGATGAGCAAAGGTAATTGGCCTATTTTTCTAAACCAGGTTTCACCTTTGTAAAGCGCGACATTAGTAACCAGCACGCCGGTTTCAAATTGCGGAAGAGCGTCGGTAATTCGACCGTGGGGGTCAACAACAGCAGTGACGCCATTGTTGGTGCCTCGTAATAGTGGTTTACCCATTTCGATAGCACGCATCTGGGCTATTTCCATGTGCTGTAGTGGCCCATTTGATGCACCAAACCAGGCGTCATTCGATACTGTGAGTAGCATATCCGTTTGGTTTGTCACGCTTGCCCTAACTTGTTCAGGAAAGACAATTTCGTAGCAAATTGCCGGGGCAATATGGTAACCCACAGCAGTGAGGTTTTTTTGAGTGTAGTCACCTCGTTGAAACGATGACATCGGTAAATTAAAAAACGGGGCGATGGGGCGAAGTAAGTCACCCAAAGGCACAAATTCACCAATAGGCAGTAAATGATGTTTTTTAAACTCGTTTGTGCCGTTGCCCTGATAATCAGCACTTGGTTGCTGCTTTTGATTATGGTTACCTAACACAATTAGCGAGTTATAAAAATCTTGTTGCTGGTGGCTAATAATACCGGTAATGATCGCTGTGTTATTAATGTTGGCTACTTGGTTGGCATTAGCCAAAAAGTCTTCAACCATGGCTTCTGGTGCTGGAATCGCCGCCTCTGGCCAAATGACAATATCAACGCTTGATGTGTCATCAAACTGAGCGCGAGTGAGATCCATGTATTTCAACATCGTTGGCCACAGTGCATCGGGTTCCCATTTCATGCTTTGGGGAATATTACCTTGCACTAAGGCGACTTTAACTGTTTTACCACTGGCTGATATTGGGTTGAGTTGCGGTGCTGCCCACGCGCTTAAAACCAGGATCGGGATGATAATTAATACAGGTAATATACGCTTTTGCGTGAGTAGCATTAATGCCCCGGCGACTAGGGCAACAATAAAACTTAGCCCAAGAGCACCAATAAAGCTGGCCAGTTCACTCAACGGTCCAAGCGTTTGGCTGTAGCCAGCCCAAATCCAAGGGAAACCAGTTAGTACCCAACCTCTTAGCCACTCTGTTAATACCCATAATGCTGGGAACAAGCCTAAATAGGTTAAGTATGGGGATAGCGCGTGTTTACGGGTTTTAGATAATTTATTGAGTAAATATCCACAAACTGCAGGGTAAATTGCTAAATACACAGCCAAAATGGCCATCAATGCCATGGACACAACAATGGGCATGCCGCCAAAGGTGTCAATACTGACGTGTACCCAGCTGATACCAACGGCAAAACAGCCAAAGCCAAAGCTAAGCCAGTAATATAGGCTTTGTTTTGCATTTAAAGATTGGCTTTGCCACAGTGCAAAAGTGAGTGCTAACGGGAATGCTGCCCAGATTTCATAAGGCGCAAAAGATAATGCAGTGCTGGCGCCAGCAATAAATGCTGTCACCAGACTGATAATACTCAAGGATGAGTATATAAATTGATTTTTAAACACGATTTAGTTGTCGAATTCTTCGCTGATATTAGGGTCGGGTAGCTTAACACGAAGTTGCACTAAACGGCGGTTATCTGCGTTGATGACTTTGAATTCGATATTGTTTATCACAATACTTTCATTACGCTCAGGTAAGTGCCCAAAGGCGTGTGATACTAAACCACCAACAGTATCGAACTCTTCATCGCTAAAGTTGGTGCCACACGCTTCATTAAAGTCATCAATTTCAGTTAATGCTTTAACCATAAACACAGTGTTACTGAGCTTTTTTATTTCGGTATCTTCAACTGAATTGTGGTCAAATTCGTCTTCAATTTCGCCGACGATTTCTTCCAATATATCTTCAATAGTGACCAGGCCCGATACACCGCCGTATTCATCTACCACTATGGCCATATGATAGCGTTGTGAGCGAAATTCTTTGAGTAATACATCTACGCGCTTACTTTCTGGAACCACCACAGCAGGGCGAATAACTTGAGCAAGTGTGAAAGGTTCGTCAGATTGCTTAAAACCGTATTTGATTAAATCTTTGGCGAGTAAAATGCCTTCGATATGGTCTTTATCTTCGTTGACGACAGGAAAGCGAGAGTGACCAGATTCCATGACGATTTGGAGAAATTCATCTACTGTCGAATCTATTTGGATGGTTACTATTTGTGACCGCGGGATCATGATGTCGCGCACACGCAGGTCGGAAACCTCTAATACACCTTTAATCATTTCGCGAGTGTCTTCGGTTATCAGGTCGCGCATTTCAGCGCCTGCAATGACGTCGACTAAGTCTTCGCGATTTTGAGGTTCGCCCTGAAATAGTTGGTTGATTTTATCGAACCAGCTTCTCTTGTGGGCGCTTGTACTCGGGGGGATATCGTCACTCATAATATTTTTCTAAACAAGGGCTATCTATCTGATATACCTTGTTTATTTATGCTTCCTTATAGGGATCTGAAAAACCTAAGCCTTCAACAAGTTGGGTCTCTAATGACTCCATCTCATCGGCTTCCTCGTCGATAATATGGTCATAGCCCAGCAAATGCAAGCAGCCGTGTATGACCATGTGCGCCCAGTGGGCGTTTAAGGGTTTATTTTGCTCGCTTGCTTCTTGTTCAACCACGGCTGCGCAAATGACTAAATCACCTAAAAGTGGTAGTTCAACTTCTGGCGGCGCTTCAAATGGGAACGATAAAACGTTAGTGGGCTTGTCTTTGCCTCGATAGGTCAAATTAAGCTGCTGGCTTTCGGCAATCTCGACCACTCGGATGGTGAGTTCAACCTCACCCATGGTTTGGCCCACGGCTGTACGAACCCAGGTTTCAAACTCTGCTTGAGTTGGAGTTGCTGCGTTGTCGACGGCAATTTGTAGGTCAAGGTCTAACAATATAGCTTGCTGGCTCATTGTGCCGAATCCTGTTTTTCTTGCTGCTGACGTTTTTGCTCGCGCTCACGGTAAGCTTGTTCTTTTGCCGCCTTTTCGATTTGCTCTTGCTGCTCGAATGCTTCATAAGCTTCAACGATACGAGCCACTACTGGGTGACGCACAACATCTTGGGCAACAAAGAAATTAAAGCTGATTTCGGGCACTTCACTCAAGACTTCAATAGCGTGGCGCAAACCTGATTTTTGGCTGCGCGGTAAGTCGATTTGAGTAATGTCGCCGGTAATCACTGCACGTGAATTAAAACCAATACGGGTTAAGAACATTTTCATTTGCTCTACCGTGGTATTTTGAGCTTCATCCAAAATGATAAAAGCATCGTTAAGAGTGCGACCACGCATGTAAGCAAGCGGCGCAACTTCAATCACGCTGCGCTCAATAAGTTTTTCGACTTTTTCAAAGCCCATCATCTCAAACAGAGCATCGTAAAGAGGCCGTAAATAAGGGTCGACTTTTTGGCTTAAATCACCAGGCAAAAAGCCGAGTTTTTCACCGGCTTCAACCGCTGGGCGAGTCAGTAATATACGGCGTACTTCTTGACGCTCATAAGCATCTACCGCAGCAGCAACAGCTAAATACGTTTTACCCGTACCGGCTGGACCAATACCAAAGCTTATGTCGTGGCGAGTAATGTTATGCATGTACACGCTTTGATTTGGCGTGCGTGGTTTAATGACGCCACGTTTGGTTTTAATATGAACGCCACTGTCATCGTTGTCTTGGGCGGCTTCAAGATTAATGGCTTCTTGAATCGCTAAATGCACTACCTCTGGCTCTAAGTCAGGTGTACTGCCTTTGACTGTTTGAGTTTCGATATACAGTTGGCGTAGTAAATTATTAGCATTTAGGGCGTTACGCGGTAGACCGACAATCGTGAAGTGATTATTTTTATGAATAATCTCAACGCCTAAGCGGCGTTCCAGTTGTTTGATATTGTCGTCAAATGGGCCACATAATGAGGCTAAACGGCGTGTATCTGAAGGTTCAAGATACAAGTTCATGGTCGTGACTTTAGTGGTCAAATAATGCTCCAGTGCTTATTCGGTAACAACAAAAAAATAAAGAGACGGTGTGATGTCCACAGTTTACGAGTGTCTTTATTGAATTACCATAATATGACGAATTTTAGGCAAAATTAAAGGCGGACTAGCCGCCTTTAATATCGTACTTAAACCCATCAGATTTATGGCTTGTAGTGGGTTACACCTAAAGCGTCATCTTGTTTGTGTTTAGCTAAAATATCAGACGGACGTAAACTGCGACGTAGATCCATTTCGCTTTCGCCACGAATAAATTCGCCGCGTAATGAGTTGGTGTACACATCAACAATTTTCACATCAACAAAACTACCAATGTGGGTGTGCGGTGCTTCAAAGTTCACCACACGACTGTTTTCAGTACGACCGCGAAGCTCCATTGGATTCTTTACTGAAGGCCCTTCAACTAAAATACGTTGTACAGTGCCTAACATATGGCGGCTGTAACGCATGGCTTGTTGGGTAATGCGATCTTGTAAAATAGCTAAACGCTGTTTCTTTTCATCGTCGCTCACATCATCTGGCAAATCGGCCGCTGGCGTACCTGGACGAGCGCTATAGATAAAGCTAAAGCTATGATCAAATGCCACATCTTCAATCAGTTTCATGGTGTCAGCAAAATCATCAGCTGTTTCACCTGGGAAGCCGATAATAAAGTCAGAACTGATTTGTATATCAGGACGTGCTTTACGTAATCGACGAATGATTGACTTGTATTCGATGGCCATATGGCCACGTTTCATTTGCGTTAAAATACGGTCAGAACCAGACTGTACTGGTAAATGTAAGAAGCTGACTAACTCAGGAGTGTCTTCATACACGTCAATAATGTCTTGGGTAAATTCAATCGGGTGGCTGGTAGTAAAGCGTAAACGATCGATTCCGTCGATTGAGGCGATTAGACGCAACAATTCAGCAAAGGTACAGATTTCATCATCGTGAGTTGCACCACGATAAGCATTCACGTTTTGGCCAAGTAAATTGACTTCACGTACACCTTGAGCGGCTAATTGGGCCACTTCGAGAATGATGTCGTCTAATGGACGGCTAACTTCTTCGCCACGAGTATAAGGGACGACGCAGAAAGAACAGTATTTGCTGCAACCTTCCATAATCGATACAAATGCCGTTGGGCCGTCTGCACGAGGTTCAGGTAAACGGTCGAATTTTTCAATTTCAGGGAAACTGATATCGATAACTGCTTTTTCGCCACGCTGGATCTGTTCAATCATCTCAGGTAAGCGATGTAAGGTTTGTGGGCCAAAAATAATGTCGACGCATTGAGCGCGATCTTTAATGGCTTTACCTTCTTGTGAAGCCACACAGCCACCAACCCCAATAATTAAATTAGGATTTTTGTCTTTTAAAGTTTTCCAACGCCCTAGCTGATGGAAAACCTTCTCCTGTGCTTTTTCACGAATAGAGCAAGTATTAAGCAGCAGTACGTCTGCTTCGCTCGCGTCTTCGGTCAAGGTATAGCCTTGATAGTCGTCTAATAAATCAGCCATCTTTGATGAGTCATACTCATTCATTTGACAGCCCCAGGTTTTAATATGAAGTTTTTTACTCATCAGTGCTCGCCGGTAAACAACAGTAAAAATAGCGCGATATTTTACCTGTTGTAAGACGCTCTGGCTAGCACTAGTGCAAGTTTCGCTCGTTTAGCGGTAAAGTATTTAATAACCCTAAAACGAGTAATGCTTTAAGGCGCCGGATAAAACATTCTGTTTAGGCTCATTAAGACTATGTTTAAACGGCATATATTGGCGTTATGCTTACATGATGAAAAGCTGATTTAGTGCTAAATCACGATTAACGCAGCACACCCTTTCCGTGGTTTATGGATATAGGGCATAATCAACAGCATTACGAATGAACACCTAGTGTCCGATGATGTGGATTTCGGCCAGGATTGCGTCTTTGGATTAGTCTTGGCTACACTCTTTTGTGCTTAGTCACAGTTTTGTTATAACAGGACATAAGTTAGTTGTACTGTAAAGCATTAATCCGGTGACACTCATTCATGGCGTTATGCCAAACGGTCACTTTTTATGGATATAGACACGATGCAAGATATTCCTCACGCAATGGATACTCAACCTTCAACAGAATACGATGTCGTGATTGTGGGCGGGGGTATGGTAGGCGCCGCCGCAGCAATCGGGCTAGGACAATTAGGGTTAACTGTCGCTGTTATTGAGGCGCGCGAACCGCAAGATTATGACCCTGGACAGCCATTAGATGTGCGAGTGTCGGCGATTAGTGTAGCATCCGAGCAGTTGCTAACACGTTTAGGCGTCATGGAGCAGCTACTCACCATGCGTCATGCACCTTATGACGGCTTGGAAACCTGGGAAATGGACGGTTGCTTAACCTCTTTTACTGCTGAGCAAGTTGGTCAAACGCATTTAGGGTACTTTTTTGAAAATCGGCTGATTCAATTAAGTTTGTGGCAGCAAATTCGCACTATGGAGAAGGTTGCGCTGCTTTGCCCCCATAAAGTAAGCCAAATCACGCGTCAGGCCGAACAGCAACAAATTGAGATTATCCTTGAAGATGGCAGCCTGCTGAGTACTCGATTACTTGTTGGTGCCGATGGCGCTAATTCACAAGTGCGTCAATGGTCTGGCATTGGCGTTACTGGTTGGGATTATGCTCAATCGGCGATGCTAATCAATATTCACACTCAAACAGAGCAACAATCTGTTACCTGGCAACAGTTTACTCCCGCAGGCCCGAGAAGTTTATTACCACTGCCTGGCAATAATGCATCACTAGTGTGGTATGACGATGCCAATCGCATCAAGCAGTTATCGCAATTAACCCCCTTGCAATTAGCCGAACAAATTAAACAACACTTTCCGGCAAGGTTAGATGCTAACTTTAGCGTAGAAAATAGTGGCAGCTTTACCTTAACTCGTCGCCATGCGCAGCGTTATTACCAAGATAATCTCGTCATTCTTGGCGACGCAGCCCACACTATAAATCCACTGGCAGGTCAGGGGGTTAATATTGGCTTTAAAGATGTCGACGTGCTGGTGGCGCAAGTCGCAAATGCAATAGGCAGTGGGGAAATATGGTGGGAAGCACGAGTATTAAAGCGCTATCAACAAGCACGTTATTACGATAATCAATTAATGATGACTGCAATGGACGCCTTTTATGCCAGCTTCAGTAATGACTTATTGCCGCTTAAGTTATTGCGAAACGGTGCATTAAAACTGGCGAATATCGACTCACCTATAAAGCGTAAAGTATTAAAGTACGCACTTGGGTTAAATTAACTAAAATCGTCAGCGAAACTTGTGGTTTGTTGACAAGGCATTTGAGTGCTAAAATGCCGCGTTTTGCATCATGTGTATACTAATGACCCTTTACGCAGGGGATTTATGACGTAGACGTGAGGCACTCGCAAATATACTGACTAGGTTGTGATGAGTAACATTAAATTAATTGTTGGGTTAGCAAACCCAGGTGCCGAATACGCACAAACTCGCCATAATGCTGGCGCTTGGTACGTGCAGGAACTTGCTCGTATTTGTAATGTTCCTTTAGTCGCAGAGAGTAAATATTTTGGTGTTACTGCTCGCGCTATTTTGCACGGTAAAGATGTCCGTCTGTTGATCCCTACGACATTCATGAACTTAAGCGGTAAGTCTGTTGCTGCATTAGCCAATTTTTTCCGCATTTTGCCTGAAGAGATTTTAGTTGCCCATGATGAATTAGATATTGATCCCGGTGTGGCCAAATTTAAATTAGGCGGCGGTCATGGCGGACATAATGGTTTAAAAGACATTATTGCCTGTTTAGGTAATGACAAAAATTTCTATCGTTTGCGCATTGGCATTGGCCACCCAGGCGATAAAAATAAGGTTAGCGGTTACGTATTGGGCAGAGCTCCTGCAATTGACCAAGAGCGGATAAATGCTGCTATTGATGAAGCTGTGCGTTCAACCGAAATTTTATTTAAACAAGACATGGTGAAAGCCATGCACCGATTACATTCGTTTAAAGCAGAATAAGCTCAGTAAGTTTTGTTTTAACACCTCATTCGACATCATTATCCATTGGGATAATTCTACATATATAAAGGTAAGCATATGGGTTTTAAATGCGGCATTGTTGGTCTGCCAAACGTAGGTAAATCAACGCTGTTTAATGCGTTAACACAAGCGGGTATTGAAGCTGCAAACTTTCCGTTTTGTACTATTGAGCCAAACACTGGTGTGGTACCTGTACCCGATCCACGTCTTGACGCGTTAGCTGCAATTGTTAAGCCGCAACGTGTGTTACCGACATCTATGGAATTTGTCGATATCGCAGGGCTTGTGGCCGGAGCATCGAAAGGTGAAGGTTTAGGTAACAAATTTTTAGCTAACATTCGTGAAACCGATGCGATTGGCCATGTGGTACGTTGTTTTGAAGACCCGAATATCGTTCACGTTGCGAATAAAATTGATCCAGCTGGTGACATCGAAGTCATCAACACTGAACTGGCATTAGCTGACTTAGATGCATGCGAGCGTGCCATTTTCCGTCAAGCCAAACGCGCCAAAGGTGGTGATGGCGATGCTAAGTTTGAAGTGAGCGTGCTTGAAAAAATGCGCCCAGTGTTAGACGAAGGTAAGATGTTGCGTTCGCTTGAATTAACTAAAGAAGAGCTTGCAGCTGTTGCATACCTTAACTTCTTAACGATTAAGCCAACCATGTACATTGCCAACGTAGCAGAAGATGGGTTTGAAAATAACCCTCACCTGGATGTTGTTCGTGCTATTGCGGCGACAGAAAATGCTATCGTTGTGCCAGTATGTGCCGCCATTGAATCAGAGCTTGCAGAGATGGAAGCTGACGACCGTGCAGAATTTATGGCAGATCTTGGTCTAGAAGAGTCTGGTTTAGATCGTGTTATTCGCGCGGGTTATGAATTATTAAATTTACAAACCTATTTTACTGCTGGTGTAAAAGAAGTGCGTGCATGGACTGTGCCTGTTGGCGCTTCTGCTCCGCAAGCGGCTGGTGTAATTCATACCGATTTTGAACGTGGCTTTATTCGCGCTCAAGTGATGGCATATGATGACTTTATCACCTTCAAAGGCGAAGCTGGCGCAAAAGAGGCTGGTAAATTACGAGTAGAAGGTAAAACTTACATTGTTAAAGATGGCGATGTAATGCATTTCTTATTTAACGTATAAGCGTTATTGATATATCAGAAAGGGGCGTAAAGCGAATATCGATGTGTTAATTGGGTTTATTTTGTCGATTCGGCATCCAGTTTGGTGAAGTTATAGCCGAACAAGACGATTTGATGAAAATAGCGAAAAAAACCAGTTGACCTCGATAACCTGAATAAGCATAATACGCCCCGTTCCTCGCCAAGAGGGATTGCAAAAAGTAGTGGCAATATAGCTCAGTTGGTTAGAGCACAGCACTCATAATGCTGGGGTCGCAGGTTCAAATCCCGCTATTGCTACCATTACTTTGCTCATCTTACTCAGGATGTTAAACGAGAGTGTTGTGCGGGAATGGTGAAATTGGTAGACACGCCAGATTTAGGTTCTGGTGCCGCAAGGTGTGAGAGTTCAAGTCTCTCTTCCCGTACCATTTATTAGAAAAGCTGGCTGATGCGGGCGTTTCAAAAAGTTTGATTGGGATATCGCCAAGCGGTAAGGCACTGGGTTTTGATCTCAGCATTCCAAGGTTCGAATCCTTGTATCCCAGCCATTTATAAAGTAAGAAAAAGATTATTGGGATATCGCCAAGCGGTAAGGCACTGGGTTTTGATCTCAGCATTCCAAGGTTCGAATCCTTGTATCCCAGCCATCTTTGGCAATATAGCTCAGTTGGTTAGAGCACAGCACTCATAATGCTGGGGTCGCAGGTTCAAATCCCGCTATTGCTACCATTTTTACTCGGTAGAATAAGGGCTTTATCTAAGTACTTTATTATTGCCAGTAGAAATCAAAGTTTACTCTTAATAAAATTTGAGTATACTCTAAGTTAAAATTTGATGCGGGAATGGTGAAATTGGTAGACACGCCAGATTTAGGTTCTGGTGCCGCAAGGTGTGAGAGTTCAAGTCTCTCTTCCCGTACCATCAAATTTGTAACACCTCTGTTTTAAAATAAATTGCAATACAATTGGGGTATCGCCAAGCGGTAAGGCACCGGGTTTTGATCTCGGCATCCCCAGGTTCGAATCCTGGTACCCCAGCCAAATTCTAAAAAGCCCGTCTTTATGACGGGCTTTTTGCTTTTTGATGTGCATTTTAAAATATTCTATCGATAGCCTTTTCCTATTAACGCGATTGATTCTATCCATTATCTATCCTTGCATCAGTTCTTTAGACTTATCTTATACAGTCAATTAGCAAGCATCAGGTAAATATGAACAACCAAGCAACTACTCCAAATATCCCTATAGAGCTAACATCACAGCCAATGACGGCTTTGATTGCCGAAGGCGGTGGACAACGTGGTATTTTTACCGCAGGGGTATTAGATGCTTGGTTAGATGCTGAATTTGATCCGTTTGATCTGTTTATTGGCACCTCTGCTGGCTCGCAAAATCTCACCAGTTTTTTATCAAGACAAAAAGGCTATGCCAAACGTTTAATCCGAGGGTTATCGCGTCATAAACGTTTTTATCAGCTCGGCCGAGGTCTGGTTGGTGGTCATGTGGTGGATTTAGATTGGTACTTTGATAAGACCACTCAAGGAAGTTTTGCGTTAGACTTTTCGACCGCTGCAAAAACCTTGGGTCAAAGACAGTTATTGATCACCGCAACCAATGCTAGAGATCGTCAAGGGTATTTTTTAAGCCCAAGTAATGATAATAACCATTGGCGTGAACTGTTAAAGGCATCGAGCGCGTTACCGTTTCTTTATAAGCAAGGTGTGAAGTTAACGCCTTGGTTAGCGTCTCATGCTGCAAATCAAAGTGAAGAGTCGGCGTTGCCAATTCAGGAAGACTTCTTTCTCGATGGCGGCTTAGCAGCGCCTTTGCCTGTGCGAGAAGCATATCAACGTGGGGCACGTAAAATTGTGGTTATCCGCACAGTAAATGCTGATTTTCAAGCGCAATCGGCATGGGTGCATAAACTCAAATCTTGGATTTGTGTCTCTGGATATTGCCCTAAAACAATTGATTACTTAGCCCAGCATGAGCAAGCATATCAAGATGAGTTAGCGTTTATTGCTAATCCACCAGAAGATGTGGAGATTATCCAGATTTTCGCCAATGACATTTTACAAAGTAAATTATTGGGCAGCACTGATGCTGGCTTACTTCATGATTATCATACTGGTTTAGCCGCGGGGAAAATGTTTGTGCAACAACAAGAGGGTACTGAATTGACCTTAAGCAAGATGCCAATCCCATCGACCACCTTGGCACCTCAACGGGCTTTATCTGCCTAATTGAGAGGCAAAATGCCCTATAAACAAAAACGCACTCAATTGAGTGCGTTTTGGTGTTAACTAACCAGTTCGATTAGTGGCGGAACATCGCAGAGATTGACTCTTCGTTGCTCACGCGACGGATTGCTTCTGCAAGTACAGCTGACATGGTCAACTGAGTTACTTTAGCGACTTTAAGCATTTCAGGGCTTAAAGGTACCGTGTCGGTTACGATAACTTCATCAATAACTGAGTTAGCAATGTTTTCTGCTGCATTACCCGAAAATACTGGGTGAGTAGCATAAGCAAATACGCGGTTAGCGCCATGCTCTTTTAATGCTTCAGCTGCTTTACATAATGTGCCGCCAGTGTCGATCATGTCATCAACTATGATGCAATCACGGCCTTGAACATCACCAATAATGTGCATGACTTGGGCAACGTTAGCTTGTGGGCGACGCTTATCGATAATCGCAAGGTCTGAATCATCTAATAACTTAGCAACCGCACGAGCGCGAACTACGCCACCAATGTCTGGAGAAACTACCACTGGGTTTTCAAGCTTTTTAGCTAACATGTCTTCAAGTAACACTGGGCTACCGAATACGTTATCAACTGGTACGTCGAAGAAACCTTGAATTTGTTCAGCGTGTAAATCGCAGGTTAATACGCGGTCAACACCAACGCTAGACAAAAAGTCTGCAACTACTTTAGCGGTAATAGGTACACGGGCACTGCGAACACGACGGTCTTGACGAGCATAACCAAAATACGGGATAACGGCAGTAATACGACCAGCAGACGCACGACGAAGTGCATCAACCATAACAATAAGCTCCATGAGGTTATCGTTGGTTGGTGCGCAAGTAGATTGGATGATAAATACATCCGCACCACGTACATTCTCGTTTATTTGAACACTGATTTCACCGTCGCTGAAACGGCCTACAACTGCGTCGCCAAGTTTACAAAATAAACGGTCGGCTATCTTGGCGGCTAGATTTGGGGTAGCGTTACCAGCAAAGAGCTTGATGTCGGGCACTTTATGAACCTCAGGTGTTTGCTTAACTATTAAAGGCTAGATCAATTTTACGTGTTGTCACTCAAAACTGACCCAGAAGAAATATATGTTGTTAGAGTTGCTCAAGTCGCGTTAATAACGGTGACTTATTCATCCCTTTTGCGACAAATCCCTGCATATCAGCCGGTAATTCGGCTAAAGCGTCAAGGGCTTGCTGCGAATGTGTAAATTCCCCGAACACGCATGCACCTGTTCCGGTCATTCTCGACGGCGCATATTCTACCAGCCAGCTTAAGGCATTGGCAACTTGAGGGTACTGCGTTGTGACCAGTTTTTGACAATCATTGGTCCATTTCTGTGTCATTAGGCTGTTTAAATCTAACTTTGGGGTGTTGCGTGGTAAATCAGGATGTTGGAATATATCTTTAGTCGACACGTGTACACTAGGAACAATCACTAAATACCAAAGTTCGTCTGGTTGTACTGTTACAAGCTGTTCTCCAACACCTTCAGCAAACGCGGATAAACCATTAATAAAAACAGGCACATCGGCACCTAAAGCGAGGCCTATTTCTGCTAACTTAGATTGCGAAACATTGGTTCCCCAGAGAGCATTTAATGCAACTAGAGTAGTGGCTGCATCAGATGAACCGCCACCTAAACCACCGCCCATTGGCAATAATTTATTTAACCAAATATGCGCACCACCTTTATATTGTGTGTAACGCTTAAGAGATTTTGCGGCTTTAAGAATTAAGTTATCGCTGTCAGCGACAGAATCACCTAAATTAGAGTGCAATACTAACTCGGCAGATGCGGTGACATGGAAATCGAGATAGTCACAATGATCAACAAATTGAAATAATGTTTGTAACTCATGATAACCGTCAGGGCGTTGACCTGTTATGTGTAAAAATAAGTTAAGTTTTGCTGGGGCAGGCCAACTTTTAGATGCAACTGATTTTAGTGAGCTGGTTGATTTCATATATTCACTACCTTGTTGATAGATCAATTTACCACGTTAATTATTTGGCTTTGACCTGAACCGCTGTCCATTGGTTACTTTGAATTTTGATTTGTACATCGTCACGCTCAATCTTTAACAGCTTAGGTACAAGTGCACCGCTTTGCTGTTGCCAGCTCATGAACGTTACATGCCAATCTGATTGTGAGTCTTGGCTTATCAACTGCTTAATGGTGCCGTCCGGATTATAGCTAACAATATTATCATTGCTGCCTGTTTGTCCTGTGATCCACAGCGGTAAGCTGTCTAATGGAATTGACCAACCACTAATACCCGTTAATAAGTCTTGGGCACTGCGGTCATGATAGGTTTTTCCGTCAACTTCTAATGTCGCCATGCCTTGGTTCGTTGTCAGTGTTAACACTGTTGTACCCAATACTGTAGTAAGACGTAGATCATTAGCGGCCGGCTGATGCAACCAATAAAGGTTGGTGCTGAATTTGTCATCTGCAGTTTTAACGGCAATTTTACCTTGAAGCTCCCATGCTTTTGCTTGCGAGGCCTGGCTGACGTCTATTGGGGTAAATTGCTCGGACGGCGTAATAGTACAGCCAGTTAATAATAACAGAGCGAAGATGATAGAAGTATGAAACGCTGATACTGATAAACGCAATGGCTTGCCTAACAGTTGCTGAAGATAGGCTTATGATACTGGGCTTAGGCTATGATGTAAAAATGCTTTTCCAAAATTAATGTGATTTTAATCTAACGTATAAGACAATGACCTTATATCTAAGAAATAAAAAATTAAACATTTATTCGGTTTTGTTAAGCCAATTGTGTTTTTAGTTGGTTCAATTCAGTAGAATAGCCTAATTAACGTCACCGAAAAGAACTTGATACAGTCAAATGAGCCTAGTAGCAATCGGGATAAACCATAAAACCGCCACGGTAGATTTGCGAGAAAAAGTCGCTTTCTCTCCAGACCGCATTCATGACGCCATGAAAAGCTTGGCGAGTCGCACTCGTACGGGTGAGGCTGTGATTGTGTCTACCTGTAATCGCACTGAACTGTACTGTAATAATGCGGATAAAAACGACATTATTGAATGGTTAGAAGACTATCATCAGCTTAATCATGAAGAGCTAATGCCGTGTATTTATGCCTACGAAGAGCAAGTTGCCGTCAAGCATCTAATGCGCGTAGCATCGGGATTAGATTCTTTAGTATTAGGCGAACCACAGATTTTAGGTCAAGTTAAGCAAGCTTTTGTTAAAGCCAAGGAAGCGGGCACAACCGCCGCGACCATTGATCGCTTGTTTCAAAATACCTTCTCAGTCGCCAAAAAAGTGCGTACCGACACCGAAATCGGATCTGCTGCTGTGTCGGTAGCATTTGCTGCTGTGAGCATGGCAAAGCATATTTTCTCATCGCTGAGTACCACCAAAGTATTGTTAATTGGTGCTGGTGAGACTATCGAATTGGTCGCCAAGCATTTAAAAGACAATGGCGTTGCTTCAATGGTTGTGGCAAATCGCACAATTGAGCGCGCACAAGCTATGTGCGAAGAGTTCAATGCCACTGCAATTACTTTGCAACAAATACCAGACTTTCTCGCTAAAGCCGATATCGTGATATCCTCTACCGCAAGTCCTTTACCTATTTTAGGTAAGGGAATGGTCGAAAAAGCATTAAAACAGCGTCGTCATCAACCGATGTTGTTAGTTGATATTGCAGTTCCGAGAGATATTGAAGCAGAAGTCGGTGAGTTAGACGACGCATTCCTTTATACTGTCGACGATCTGCATAGCATTATTGAACAAAACATGGCTTCACGTAAGGAAGCCGCCGAGCAAGCAGAATTAATTACTGAAGATCAATCGCACTTATTTATGGAGTGGATCCGGTCTTTAGAGTCAGTCGACAGTATTCGCGAATATCGCAGTCAGAGCTTAGCGATTAAAGATGAGTTAGTTGAGCGAGCCTTGAACAAATTGTCTCAAGGTGGTGATAGTGAAAAAGTGATAATCGAGTTAGCCAATAGGCTAACCAATCGCTTAATTCATTCCCCAACACAATCGCTTACCTCAGCCAGTCGTCAAGGTGATTTGAATACAGTTGGCCTATTAAGAACTGCGCTTGGTTTAGATAAAAACTAAGGTTAGCGAGCTAAATGAAAGAATCGGTTATCCGCAAGCTGGAAGGCTTGCTTGAGCGTAATGAAGAAGTATTGGCATTACTAAGTGATGCAAGCGTGATTGCGGATCAAGACCGCTTCCGTGGCCTTTCAAAAGAATACTCACAACTCGAAGATGTTGTGAGTAGCTTTAAGGCATTTCAACAAGCACAAAAAGATTTTGAATACGCCAAAGAAATGCTAGAAGAAGACGATGCTGACATGCGCGAAATGGCGCAAGACGAGTACAAGTCATCTAAGCAAATACTTGAAAAACTTGAAGATGAATTACAAGTATTATTACTTCCTACCGATCCTAACGATGACACCAACGCGTTTCTTGAAATTCGTGCTGGAGCAGGTGGTGATGAAGCAGCTATTTTTGCTGGCGACTTATACCGTATGTATTCACGTTTTTGTGAAGCAAATCGCTGGCAAATGGAAGTCATGAACCTCAACGAAGGTGAGCATGGCGGCTTTAAAGAAATTATTGTTAAAGTGAGCGGTGACGGTGCCTACGGCAAATTAAAGTTTGAGTCTGGCGGACACCGAGTTCAGCGTGTTCCTGAAACTGAATCACAAGGCCGTGTACACACATCAGCGTGCACTGTAGTTGTGTTACACGAAGTGCCAGAAGCTGAAGCGATTTCAATTAATCCTGCCGATCTTAAAGTCGATACTTTCCGTGCATCAGGCGCGGGTGGTCAGCACGTAAACAAAACTGACTCAGCGATTCGTATCACTCATATTCCATCAGGCATTATTGTTGAATGTCAGGATCAACGCTCTCAGCACAAAAACCGTGCCCAAGCGATGAGTGTATTGGCTGCGCGTATTCAAGCGGTTGAAGATGAGAAGCGTCGTAGTGCTGAAGAAACAACACGTCGTAGTCTTGTTGCCAGTGGTGATCGTTCAGAGCGTATCAGAACGTATAACTACCCTCAAGGTCGTGTAAGCGATCACCGTATTAACTTAACTTTATATCGCTTAAACGAAGTGATGGAAGGTGACTTAAACGCGTTACTAGACCCTATTATGCAAGAACATCAAGCTGACATGCTTGCCGCTCTCGCCGACGATTAAGGAGTGAACTTGCCTCAGTCTTCGTATTCAACTATCGCTGAAGCTCTGCAATGGGCTTATTCACAATTAGCCGCAACCTCAGAATCTGCACACGTAGATGCTGAGGTGTTGTTATTGCATTGTTTGAATAAAAATCGTAGTTTTTTATATACTTGGCCTGAAAGGCAACTCACTAGCGAACAGTTTAAAGCGTTTAGCCTTATGGTGGCAAAACGCCAAAGTGGTTCGCCTGTAGCGCACATTATTGGCGAGCGTGAGTTTTGGTCATTACCTTTTATCGTGAACGACTCAACACTCATCCCTAGACCCGACACTGAAATTTTAGTCGAAACCGCGCTGAATTTATCATTGCGACATAACGCTAAGGTATTGGACTTAGGAACAGGGACTGGCGCTATAGCATTATCTTTAGCGTCAGAAAGGCCGAAATGGCGTATTACCGCCATCGACAATGTGCCTGGTGCTGTCGAATTAGCCAAAGCTAACCGGGCTAATTTGAACTTACCTGACGTTGAGATAATTCAATCTAATTGGTTTTCATCTGTTGAACATCGCGACTTTGACTTAATTGTGTCAAATCCGCCGTACATTGATGAAACCGATGAGCACCTCAACATGGGTGACGTTCGTTTTGAACCACAAAGTGCGCTCACTGCAGCCGATGAAGGTTATGCTGATTTATTCCACATCGCCGATATCGCGCGCTCGCACTTATTAACTGGTGGTTACTTATTGCTTGAGCATGGTTATGAACAAGCAATCAAAGTACGTGAAAAACTCATCGAGTTAGGCTATCAAAACGTAGCAACCGTCCGCGATTTTGGTAGTAACGATCGTTGTACCTTAGGCCTATGGGTCGATTAATTATCAACACTTGCGGCTAAATATCCCTAAACTCCCTTAGCACGTATGCCATTGGCATACGTTAGGCTGTTCGAGTACACTAGCCGCGATTTTATTTATTATCTTAAGAGACTTTAGTAATGGAAACATTTTACAGTTTATATCCAGCGGTAAAACACTCTCACATGCTGCTAGTCGCATTAAGTGTCACCTTCTTTATTGTGCGTTTTGTGCTGAACTTACGCCAATCTCCTATTATGGAGAAAAAGTTTGTCAAAGTGGCACCACATGTTATTGATACATTTTTACTACTGTCTGGTTTTACGCTTTGCTTTATGATCAAGCAGTATCCGTTTGTGGACCCGTGGATGACCGAAAAGATCATCTGTGTTGTTGCTTACATTGCATTAGGGATTATGGCGCTCAAATCTAACCGTAATAAGCTGTTTAAGTTTTTTGCTTTTATCGGTGCGATCGGTTGGGTAGTACTAGCGGCCAAGCTGGCTCATTTTAAACAAGTCGTATTCGTGGGTTAATTGGTTTTAATGGCAAAATATCTCCTAAACGATGCAGTTTCGATCCCTGAAACTGCATTTGAGCTTTCTGAACACCTTGGATTTTCAGTATCAAAACCTGCTATGTGGGCTTGGTATGAAATGTCTGGGGCGGTGCTCAGCCATTATGTGGTTGATCAACAAACCCGTTTGCAAGGTTTGTTTAATTGGTTTTACAAAGACTTAGGTTTTTGTGCCCGCGATAATTACTTTAGTGTTGAAGCTGCTGATTTAAGCTACTGTGTGTTAAAGCGACAGGGTAATAGTACGACCTTATCGATATTATTAATTCTATTGGCCAAACAACTTGATTTGAAACTTGAGGCGATATTACTTCCAGGTAATACCGTATTAAAAAGCCAGGTGTGTGATGTGATTAAATATCACGATCCATTAACCGGTAGAGAGCTAGACCGTCATCAGTTGCACGCTTTAGTGCGTGGTGAAATGGGCAATGCTGCGAAATTAAAACCTAGTCATTTAAAGCCTGCTACCTTAAAACGCTTAATTAGTCGCATGTTACATGAGCTAAAAGCAGGTTGTATTGTTAATCAAAAATTTGAGTCGGCTATGGAGTGTTGTAATTTGTTATTACAATGGCACCCAGATGATGTGCACTTAAACCGCGAAAGGGCTTTTATTGCCCAGCAGTTGGGATGCATTAAAGTGGCCATTTCTGACTTACAACATTTTATTGATTTAAGCCCGCACGATCCGGTGACCGAACTCGTTAAGATTCAATTAAAAGAGTTGAGCCAACATACACAGGTTTACCATTAAGTGAGACGATTTGCTAAGCGCTGTTTTATTAAGTAAAGCAGCGCAATATAATAATAGGCTGTAAAAGCCAGTTTAAATCAACGTAAAAAAGTCACCGAAAATGACTTAACGTAATAACAACTATAACTATTATAAACATTGCTTTTGCAAGGGAGAATACTGCATGACCACGTCAGCTATGGTGAGCAATGATGCCACCGCACTGGGTTTACTCGCCGTTATTTTAGGTTTTGTGTTTTATACCAGTTCATCGACACATCCATTTTGGCAAAAATTTTACAAGTACATCCCCGCGTTATTACTGTGCTATTTCTTACCTTCCTTGCTTAATACCTTTGGTGTGGTCGACGGCCATACATCACAATTATATTTTGTCGCCTCGCGTTATTTATTGCCTGCATGTTTGGTTTTGTTGATTTTAAGTGTCGATTTAAAAGCAATTTTAGGGCTTGGACCTAAAGCGGTGATCATGTTTTTAACCGGTACGCTTGGTATTGTTATCGGAGGCCCAATTGCCTTATTACTGGTGTCGATGATTGACCCAAGCTTAATTGGAAACAATGGTCCAGATGCTGTTTGGCGTGGTATGACGACGTTGGCAGGTAGCTGGATTGGTGGTGGTGCAAACCAAGCTGCCATGAAAGAAATTTATGAAGTGGGCGGCGAGATTTTCTCTGTTATGGTGACGGTTGACGTGATTGTGGCCAACATTTGGATGGCCGTATTGTTGTTTATGGCCTCAAAAGCGAAAGAGATAGATGCTAGAACCGGTGCCGACACGACAGCAATTGAAGCGTTAAAAGAAAAAGTAGAAAAATACCACGCTGAAAACTCACGTATTCCCTCACTGCGCGACATTATGATGATTGTTGCTGTCGGTTTTGGGGTAACGGGTTTTGCCCATTTTGCAGCTGACTTTTTAGGACCATTTTTTGAAGCGAATTACCCATGGACAGAAGATTATAGCTTAACGTCTAAGTTCTTCTGGTTAGTGGTTATTGTGACTACGGTTGGTTTAGGTCTTTCATTTAGTCCAGTGCGTCACCTAGAAGCAGCAGGTGCGTCTAAGATAGCTTCTGCGTTTTTATATATTTTAGTGGCAACGATTGGCTTGCATATGGATGTGTCTAAAATAATGGATACACCGATTTACTTCCTTGTCGGTATCGTGTGGATGTTAGTACACGCAAGCTTGATGTTGCTAGTGGCTAAACTCATTAAAGCGCCATTGTTTTATATGGCAGTGGGTAGCCAGGCTAACGTTGGCGGCGCGGCTTCTGCACCCGTCGTGGCCGCAGCATTCCACCCCGCACTTGCACCAGTTGGGGTATTGTTAGCGGTATTTGGTTATGCATTAGGTACCTACATGGCATGGCTGTGTGGTCAGTTATTACAAGTTGTCGCAGGTTAATGCGCAAAGAGGTTCAAATGGATCAAAAAACTATTCAGTTAGCTAACGACATTAAAGTGGCGAATGACAAGCCATTTGTATTATTCGGCGGTATGAACGTACTTGAGTCGCGAGACTTAGCTATGTCAATTGCAGAGCACTATGTTGAAGTGACCCAAAAATTGGGGATCCCATATGTGTTTAAGGCATCATTTGATAAAGCCAACCGTTCATCGGTTAATTCATACCGAGGGCCTGGTATGGAAGAAGGCTTACGTATTTTTGAAGAAATTAAATCAACCTTCAACGTGCCATTAATCACCGACGTGCATGAAGTGCATCAATGCGCGCCAGTTGCAGAAGTGGTCGATATTATTCAGCTACCTGCGTTTTTAGCTCGTCAAACTGATTTAGTTGTGGCGATGGCTAAAACGGGCGCGGTTATCAATGTGAAAAAACCACAATTTCTAGCGCCACACGAAATGCGTCATATCATTACCAAATTTAATGAAGCTGGTAACGACAACATTATTTTATGTGAACGTGGCAGCAGCTTTGGTTATAACAACCTCGTGGTAGACATGCTAGGTATGGACGAAATGAAGCAAACCGGTTATCCGGTAATCTTTGATGCGACTCATGCTCTACAGCGCCCAGGTGGAAGAGCCGATTCTGCTGGTGGCCGTCGTGCACAAGCAACTGAACTTGCACGCAGCGGTATGGCGTTAGGCTTAGCAGGCTTATTTATTGAAGCGCATCCAGATCCAGATAATGCGAAATGTGATGGTCCATGTGCACTGCCACTGCATTTGTTAGAAAAGTATCTTACCCAGATGAAAGCAGTCGATGAGTTGGTTAAATCATTTGAGTTTATTGATACCAGCAAATAAGACGCAAAGACTGACAATGAATGGATTCTATTGAATAATAACCGTTAATTGATAAACACCAATTGTCACATATTAACTTGAGTGTGCATTAAAACGATTGATTACTGTGTAAGTTGATTATTAATCAACTTACACAGTAATGTGTGTCATTTCATTGTGGTAAACAGTAATCTAGTTGCCCCTTGTATAAGCCCTGACTTTTTACAAAGTGAGGGCTTTTGTATTTCTGGATATCACGATGTGGATTTTATTTACCTTCCTTGCGGCATTTATGCAGGCATGGCGCAATGCCTTTCAAAGTAAGCTGAGTAAAGAGGTTAGCGTTGCTGGAGTAACGTTAGCTAGATTCATTTGGGCAGGACCTATAGCCGCAGTGTATTTGTATTGTCTGCATCAGTATCAACCGGTTTCATTGCCGCAATTTAATGCCGATTTTTGGGGATTTGTCCTCGGTGCTTCTTCAATGCAGATATTGGCCACCGGCTTAATGGTTAAACTGTTTAAAATGCAAAACTTTGCCATAGGTGCTGGGTTGGCAAAGAGCGAAGCGCTAGTCGCCGCGATCCTTGGAGTGTTTTTCTTCGGTACCCAATTGTCACTTCTTGGTTGGACTGGTGTTGTTGTGGGCGGCATTGCGATTATGTTGCTCAGTAGCAAACAAGGTTTTAAACAGCTATCCCTTAAAACAGTCTTGCTAGGCTTAGCCTGTGGCAGTGCGTTTGCCTTAACATCCCTTTGGGTGCGCGAAGCTAGTTTAACTCTGCAAGGGCCGTTTACTCATCGTGCTGCATGGGTTTTGTTGTGGGTTATTAGTATTCAAACTATTGTGCTGATTGTTTATTTACTGGCAAAAGATAAACGAACACTGACCGCGCTTTGGCAAAGGCCAACTCTTACGTTATCGATCAGTGTCACCAGCTGTATTGGCTCAATTGGTTGGTTTAGTGCTATGTCGTTACAAGCTGTACCCTATGTTAAAACCCTTGGGCAAGTCGAAGTTTTTTTCACGCTAATTATTGCGACATTTTGGCTTAAAGATAAAGTGAAAATAAATGATGTCGCTGGCCTAGTCCTCATTGCAATCGCTGCTATTTTGGTGATGTGGAGTTAATTGCGACACCAGATAAATGACTATAAACCAGACTTGTTAGTATGGGGATGACAATCAAGACAGGCTGAGTTGTAAAACTTGCTCGAGTAGATGTTGATTATGCGGTACTGCTAATCTGTGCAGTTGAGCTTGCTGGCAAATATACCCATTAATGAAGTTTATTTCAGTTGCTCGATGATGAGCTACATCTTGATACATAGATGAGTAGTTAGCCGCTGTTAGCTTAATCACCTGATACACTCTTGCGCTTAAGAGTGCTCTATCTAACACAATACCATCCCATTTAGCGACGTGTACTAACTCTTCAATAATTGCAGCAATTTGGTGTTGATATTCATCATTAGCTAATTGGCCATTGGCACAATGATGCAACGCCGTTAACGGGTTAATCACCGCATTAATTGCCAGCTTTTGCCACAATATTGTTAATACGGGTTGATGCCATTCAACAGCTTGATTGCCGCAGTGTAATTCATCAATACGTTCTTTTAGTTTCGCGCTTAACTCGCTACCATAATAATAACCAAGCTGAGTAACGCCAAATCCAGTGTGCTTAATGTGCCACTGGCTGTTTTTTAATGCTGCCTGTGATGTTGTGCCCAGCGTTAAGCCTTGGTTTGGATATTGCGCTAGCGCCTCAGAAACCACTAAATGTGGTCCTAAGCCATTGTGTAATAATACAATATGGCATTGTGGTGATAATTTGCTAAGCAGTGGAAGTAGGGCGGTTGCAACTTGATATGCTTTAACGCACACCAGTAATAAATGAACCTCAGCAAGACGTGTATCATTTGTGCCTAATATCAAAGCATCGGTGCTATAAGTGTACCCGCTATGATCGGTAAACTGTAATTGTTGTTGCTTAGACTGCGGTTGGCGACTTATTAGCGCTATGTCGTTACTTGGCTGTTTACTGTTTGTATGGCAAAGCTGGTGATACATTAATTGCCCAATTGCGCCTGCGCCCAGTATGGCGATATTGGGCGAGCAGGATGGTGTTTTTAATGTATTTGCCATCGGTATAAGGCCTAATTGTGATGCGTTTTTAAGGCTTACTTCTTAATTTACGATACTGTAATATCGAAAAGTTAAGTAGATAAAATAAAGCAATCCCAGCAAAGTCGGCGGCAACATCGGCAGTAGATGCACTGCGATAAGGTAAGCGAGATTGCACAAGCTCAATCAAAATCGCGTAGCTGCCTAATGCGGCGCATAAATAATACCACTTTGGTTTGAAGGCATAATGTGCAAGATACGATAGCGCGAAAAAGCTGCCTAAGTGGCCCACTTTATCCATATGAGAAAAGGTTTGTGGGTAGTTCGGTTTAGAGAAAACTAAATAGCTGGTCACAAGTACGGCGACAACTAACGCAAGTTTAAACATGTTTTTGTAAGTGATCACGAGCGTTACATCAGCCTTGTGAAACGAGAATATGCTTAATAATAAGAAACCTGTTTGATATTGTCACGAATAAACCACTAAGCTCGTTCATAATTGTTCAATTACCGTGTTTTTCAGTCTTAAGAATGGCTATCTGATATTGATAAAAACCAATGGTAATGGGTATTGATGATAGTTTTGTGGCAAAAACACTCACTTAGTTATTTTTTGTTAATCAAGCAAATCTTTGCCACAGTTTTGTAATCGTAAACCGGTTAGATTTGCACTTTACTATCCCGTTAAATCTACCTAGTGTAAAATAAACTAAATCATGAGCGTTTGGGTGAATAACCCGAAAAAGTATCGAAGAGGAATGTAACATGCCATCTATGGATGTAATATCAGAAATTGATGAAGAAGAACTACGTAACGCGGTAGAGAACTCCCGTCGTGAAGTATCTAGCCGATTTGATTTACGTGGCAAAGAAATTGAAATTGATTTAAAAGATAATGTTGTCACTTTAAAAGCAGAAGATGACTTTATTTGTAAGCAGTTAGTCGACATATTGCGCATGCAGCTCAGTAAACGTAATGTTGATCCATCTGCAATGGAAGTTGACGACAAGGCAATACACAGTGGTAAAACCTTCAGTTTAAAAGTTAACTTCAAGCAAGGTATTGATACATTAGTCGCTAAAAAACTGGTTAAAGCGATTAAAGACAGCAAACTTAAAGTGCAGTCTGCTATTCAAGGCGAAAAAGTACGAGTAACCGGTAAAAAGCGTGATGATTTACAAGCCGTAATGAGATTGGCCAAAGAGTCTGAGTTAGGCCAGCCGTTTCAGTTTGATAATTTTAAAGATTAACCCTAAAGCGACTCATGCAATAGCGTTAAATGCGCAAAAGCCGAATAGAGAAGTCTTTTCGGCTTTTGCATTTTTAGCGTATAGACTATGGCACTAAATTCGTGGCGCTTCGTTCACATCAGACCAAGAGGAGCCAACTGCTGTTCACCCCTCATTTTTATCAAAGAATTGGCCAACTGTCTCATCAAAATTATCTGCTTTGATTCAAATAATAAAAGCGATATTTTTGCGACGAAGACCAAACAAATACCCTCTTTATGTATTATCCCATTGATGGCAAAAAGCGATAAAGGTTTTTAGCAAAGGGCTATGGTATTTGTCTTTGTGCATCACCAACCACAGTGATCGTTGTGGGGCAAAATGACCTAAGTCTAATCGTGTAACCCGTCCATCTTTTAGCGCATATTGAGCGGCCAGTGTGGATAAGCAGCCCAAACCAATACCTGCCGCCACACTGTTAATTAACGCTTCTGTGGTGTTTAGCTCAAATACTTCGTGCCAAGTTTCAATATGTGGTGCAACTGTGCGCAAAAAGAATTCTCGAGAGCCAGAGCCAGCTTCGCGTAATACCCAGTTGCTCGGTGATAAGTCGGTAATATCAAGCTTATTCATCTTGCTAAAAGAGTGAGTAGGCGCAGCAATAATGCACATGTCATCATGACTAAAGGGTGTTGAGATAAGGTCGGGGTGGGGCGTATTGCCTTCAATTAAACCTATATCTAACTCGTAGTCATGCAGCTTTTGACAAATAAGCCGCGAATTAGAAATAACTACACTTTGAGCAAAATGTTGATGCTGTTGCCTAAACTGGCTCAGCAACCCCGGAACCACATGATTACCGACAGTATCGCTGGCACCAATTTTTAATTGACCTGCAAAAGCGTGGTCTGCATCAAACAATCGGCTGATGTTATTTGCTCTACTAAGCAGCTCGTCTGCTAGCGGTAATAACTTATGACCTTCTTGATTGAGAATTAATCGGTTATTTACCCGGTCAAATAGAGGATGGCCTAGCTGTTTTTCTAATTCTGCGAGCGCCATACTCACAGCTGCCTTAGACAAATACAAAGCCTCTGCTGCGGCCGTTAAGGTGTTGTGCTGGGTGATGCAACTAAACACATTAAGTTGTTTCAGTGAGATATTCATAATAGTGACTTAAGTTAATGATGAGTGAGATGTGCGTTTAGTTTTTATGAACGTATGTTTTATATAATTGGATATATGTAAACAAAGTGCAAGCGTAATATGACTGCATGACTCGAATAGAGCTGCTGAGGTTGTCATGGTAAACAGAGTAAAACAAAAAGTTGGTGGTGTGCCTACGCCAATGGCAGGATTAGCATTAGGCATAGCCAGTTTAGGTTGGAGTTGGGAAAACGCTGTTGATTTACAGCATTATGGTCAGTGGATTAGTGCCGCCATTGCCAGTGTACTTTTATTAATATTAACCAGTAAGTTTGTATTGCATCATAATCTGCTGCGCCAAGATATTGCCCATCCGGTTGTCGGCAGTGTGGTACCCACTTTTGCTATGACATTGATGGTGGTCTCTAATTCGCTAGGTTACTTTTCTGCGTTCGCCGGTGATTTATTGTGGTGCTTTGCGGTCATACTGCACATCAGCTTTTTAGTCGGGTTTATTTATCATCGCAGCAAGCAGTTTAGCTTATCTCAAATGGTGCCTAGCTGGTTTATTCCGCCGATTGGTATTGTGGTCGCGGATGTGTCTTTTTCTGGTAATGAACATTTATTGTGGGCGGCCAATATTGCGTTGATTTTTGGTATGCTCAGCTATGCTGTTATGTTGCCTATGATGATTTATCGACTTATTTTTACTGAACAAATCCCCGATGCTGCTAAGCCAACTTTGGCCATTTTAGCCGCTCCTGCAAGCTTATCGTTAGCAGGCTACTTAACCATTAGTTCACAGCCCTCACCAGTGATTATTGGTTTGTTATTTGGCATTGGGATATTAATGACAAGTATTATTTACTTAGCATTTTTTAATTTGATGCGTTTACCTTTTAGCCCAGGCTATGCAGCATTTACTTTCCCTATGGTGATTGGGGCTACGGCGTTATTTAAAGTGGCGGCTTGGATGCAAAGCATGGATTTCGGCGCTGAATATATTGCTCAGGTGCGAGGTTTAGCTGAGTTTGAATTAGTTGTTGCGACTGTGGTTGTCAGCTATGTTTGTGTACGTTATTTACACTTTTATCAGCCCAGAAAATTAGTATCAGCATAAGTGAGCGGTGATGACTCCTGCAATTGATATAGCCAAAAAGCACAAAATTGATTTTAAGGTGCACGAGTATCAACATGATGCCAGCAGTGAGTCTTATGGCTTAGAAGCTGCGCAAAAATTAGCGTTGCCTGCCGAGCAAGTATTTAAAACCTTGGTCGTGAGCCTTGATAATCAAAAATTGGCAGTGGCTGTTGTACCAGTATCATCGATGTTAAGCATGAAGTTGATGGCTAAAGCCGTTGGAGCCAAAAAAGCCTATATGGCAGAGGCATCAGCGGTTGAGCGTTCCAGCGGTTATGTGCTTGGCGGCGTCAGTCCGTTAGGGCAAAAAAGACGCTTGCCTACTGTTATTGACGTTTCGGCGCAACAGTTTGACCAAATCTATGTGAGTGCCGGTAAAAGAGGCCTCGATATTTCGCTTAAGCCTGATGATTTGCAACGCTTACTCAATGCAAATTTTGCAGAGATTTGCGCCTAGCACAAAAGCCGAAGGCCACAGCTGTTTTATCGAGATTCAATTGGTTAACGCTACTTTCAACTTTCGTTTACTTCTAATGTGAGCGTGACTCCCTCCTATTGATTTATCCTGGCTTTAAAGTCTGCTTGAGTTTGCGGGCTGGCTTTTTGGTACCAATAATCAAGCATGGTAGATACTTCAACTTGGTTTGGCTGTTGAGTATTGTCTATCATTGTTGGATGCATATTTTCTGCTTGAGCATACTCCGATTGTGCTTTTAGAGGAGGGGCTGTTGATGCTGGAGCTGTTGCCACTGCCGCTTCAGGTGCAATAACATTTACTTTAGTCCATCTAGCTGGGTTGGCGGAGGTATTGTATTTAGCGATTTCTTGTTCAAAATCGCGCCCAAGTTGTAAGCCTTTTTTCATTAGCTTGTCTTGTGTGAATGCAACCGCATTACCTGCCTGGTCGGTTAATGTCAGTTTGGGTGAGTCATTAAACTGTTGGGCACTGCTTTGTGAACGAATGCTAGGTAGTGATAGCTGGTAGGTTTGCTCGACCGCGGCAAAACGCAAAATAATCACATCTGAACTGAAACTATGCTGGCTGCCCTGGTCTCTAAAACGGGCTTGATAGCGAAAGGCGATTTGTTGTAAACCCTGCGGGGTAGAGATGTCTAACGCAACCTGTTGCTGTTCAATGGCAATACCATTGACTAATACCGTATTGGCATTGTCGGGTAACAGTAAACTGGCTGCGACACTGTTTTGGCTGAGTATTAATGCGCTTAAACTGAGCGCGAATCGAATGAATAAACGCATGAGTGTGTCCTAATAATCTTTTGATGCAGTATTTAATCTTGCTATCACGGCAGTTTTTCAGCAAATTTAGGTCGATAGTCCTCAGGTAATTCAAAGGTTTTTTGTTTGCCGCTTAACGGACAAATAAAGCTGAAATAGCATGAGGTTAATTTAAGATCTGGCGCAGTATCCTCTGCAACGCCATGTAATCGGTCGCCAACTACCGGATGACCTAAACTGGCCATATGAATGCGAATTTGATGCTTACGACCGGTATCAATTTTGACTTGCACTTTAGATTGATTCAATGCCGAATTGTAAGTAATTAACGTGGCATGAGACAGCGCAGGCTTGTTGTCGACCAATGTGTCAATTTGCACTGTTTCACTTGAAAATTTGCCGTGTACAATCACCTCGTAGTGTTTGTCTAATGTGCGAGTTTCAAATAGTTTAGCAATAGCTGCAGTGGCCTTTTTACTGTGGCCGAGGATTAATAATCCTGTTGCTGCGCGGTCGAGCCGATGAATAATAAATGCATTTCGTTGTGGCTGCATATTTAACTCGGCAAAACGATTCATGGTAGTGTGATCGCTCCACTTTGAGCCCTGACAACGCATACCGTAAGGTTTGTACCATACACTATAGTCTGCCTCATCAAACAACAACTCTGCAGGTGCCACATGTTCATTCAGAATATGTTGATTGTAATAAAGGTGAAGTTTATCTCCGGGCAGTAAGGGCTTTTTCGCACGCCTAATACGATTGGTTTGTTTACCATGAGAATGCCAAATTGCGCCTTTTTGCATGGCATCTTTTAATACTTGTTTACCTAAACCACTTGCTTGTGCCAGCAGATTAATTGCATCAGTACTGTGCTCAAGCACATCAATATGGTATTCGGCTTTATTGGCTATCATTTAGGTTAACTCTAACAATGCGATGTATCTGTAATCATTAAGAGTAAATGTTACCTTATTTAGTCGTCCAATGTTAATTAACCTGCTTTGAGGTCGATGAAACTTTCTTTTAGATGAAGTATCTCTGTATCATCTGTCGTAAAGTTGTTTTAGCATAATGCGATAAAACATAGCATTAATTTGGAGTAGTTAACTTGGAACACATCGTCTGGGATTTTAACCCTATCTTAGTCTCTTTTATGGGCTTAACCGTACATTGGTATGGTGCACTTTTTGCTTTAGCGATTGCCACAGGTTTTCAAGTATTAAAGCACATGTTTAAGAAGGAAGGATTAGATGTTGAGTCTCTTGATAACTTTCTAGTTTATTGTGTTGTGGGCATTATTGTCGGCGCGCGTCTAGCCCACTGTATTTTTTATGATCCCGCTTACTACTTTGCTAATCCACTGAAAATATTGGCTATATGGGAAGGTGGTTTAGCCAGTCATGGCGGTGGTTTGGGTGCTATTTTGGCGTTGTATTATTACCAACGTCAGGTGAAGTTGCCGTTTTTGTTTTTGCTTGATCGCTTAGCTATTTCTACGGCAATCTTTGGCTTCTTTGTACGCATGGCCAACTTTGCTAACTCAGAGATTTTAGGTGAGCCCACCACGCAGCCTTGGGGGATTATTTTTAAACGAATTGATATGCTCCCGCGCCACCCTGCACAGTTGTATGAGTCACTAGCGTATTTATTGATTTTCATTGGCTTATACGCCATTTATAAATACACCAACATGAAACAAAAACACGGTGCGATTTTTGGGGTATTTTTAGTCGCGGTATTTAGTGCTCGTATTGCGATTGAAAGCGTCAAAGTTAGTCAAGCCGCTTACCATGAGTCTATGCTCAGTGCAGGGCAATGGTTAAGTTTGCCATTTTTACTTACTGGTATTGTGTTGCTGATTATGGCTTACCGTAAACGAGGCTGATCAATAATTGAACCAGGAGCAACGTCCTATTGCAGTGGCAATAGGACGTTTTTTATTGTTTTTATGGCCGGATTTGAGGGCGGACTACATCCCAGCGGGTAAATATTTAAAGCGTTTCATTTGTTCATAATGAGTATCAACAATGCTTTTTACCTGCTCAGGTGTGAGTTTTGCTTGCCATTGATGTTTACCACCCTGCCTGAAGAAGGCATTAGCATTTTCATGTTTTTCAACAAATCCACGTTTGCTTTCTTGGGCTTTTAATTGCGCAAATGATGAATGCTTAATGGCATTTTTGAGTCGTGCGGGATCTTTTTTCAAGCCTAAAAATGACTCAACTTTGCGGAAAACTTTTTTAGGGTCATCTAACATGTCCTCATAACGCAAAATGAGCTTTGAGGTATCATCGCTTGTCCAGCTCGATACGTGCATCGACCACGAGGTAATAATTTGTGGAACATGTGGTGCTTCGTTTGGTGTGCCAGTCATTTCTTCTGCCATATAGGCGATGGCTTCATCAATGGTGTAATCAAAGTAATTGGCCATTGAAATAACCACATCAAGCGGATTGCGTACAACGTAAATAGCGCCAGAAGTGACCGATGAATTATGCAAAGGTTGACCGTTGTATTCACCTAAATAATTATGCGTTTTAACAAAGGTTGTGCCTTGAGCTTGATGGGCTATATCAGCTTGCACTTGAGGGCGAAGTACACTGACCTCTTCTAAGGTTAGCTCGGTTGTCGCAGTTTTATCTTTAGGCAAATAAGCTTGATAGCGATGCGCTGCTGATTCAGCTGTAGAAATAGTGTGCATCGTATTTATATCGATAGGCTGATCTTGATTTTGAATGTAGTTCTCTAAAAAAGCGCGAACCCAAGTGTTACCCGATTTAGGGTAAGAGGCCACCCAAAGTATGTTTCCCATCCGTAATCCTTTGTTGTTATTTTTACGTCTTACAATGAGGTTAAAACTACCTATAATTCAGCAAAATGGCAAGTTTAGCGCATAATCGATGGGAGTATACGCGGCAGATAGCATTGATTATTTAGCGAAGCATAATACTCCACTTTACAGGGACTAACGCAAAGATGTAACATTGTTGTTAAATGCGTTCAAATGCTGAACGTTAAAGTGTTATAACGTATTATTGATTAGGAGAAGGTAAATGGATTTTAATGCTACGTTGGTCGGTCAATTGATTATTGTTTTTGCTTTAGTTATGGGCGGCATTTGTTATTACCTTGGACGCCGTAAAACACAATCTCCAGTTTTAGCAGGTGTGTTAGGTGCTGGATTATCGATAGTGCCTATTTTAGGTTTGGTTTACCTTGTTGTTCTTGTGCTTAAAAAAGACATTAATAACCCTATAGACGCAGTGAATGCTTAAACTTCATAAGACTATTCATCTATACAGATAGTGTGCATTATTCTTAATTAAGCTGTATACGCTATTTATTATTAGCCTCGTCATAGTGATATGACGAGGCTTTTTTCGCTCAATAGTGTTTATTTTCTCTGTTTCGAGTTGTTCTACACCATTGATGCAAGTTGAGATGCTTTTTCTGCCTTAACTGAACAAACCTTATATTCTGGGATTTTTGCTATTGGGTCGAGTGCATTAATGGTTAATTTGTTAGCTGCAGACTCAGCAAAGTGGAAGGGTAAAAACAATACGCCAACTTGTGCCCGTTTAGTGACAAATGCGGCGATATTTATGGTACCTCTTCGTGTTGTAAGGGTTAGCATATCACCATTTTTTACATCGAGTTGCTCGGCGTCATATACCGAAATCATTACTCTGGGTGACCCTTTAATATCAAGTTCAGGTGTTTTACGAGTCATGGTACCGGTATGGAATTGCTCTAGTAAACGCCCCGTTGACAGTATTAATGGATACTCACTGTCTGGTATTTCGGCGGGTAAGCGATAACTCACGGGTATCATTCTGCCCTGGCCACGTAAAAAACTGTCGGTATGTAATACGGATGTGCCTGGATGAGTCTCATCGAAACAGGGCCATTGTAGTCCATCAACTTTTTGCTCAAGCCGTTGCCAGGTTAAGCCTTGATATTGCGGCGTGACTTGGGTAATTTCCTGCCAAATATCCTTCGCATTTTGGTAATGCCAGTTAGCGCCTAACTTGTTGGCTATCATTTGGATTATTTTCCAATCCACCATTGCTTCGCCAGGAGGTGCTAAGGCTACGCGAAGCTGTTGTACTCGGCGTTCGGTATTAGTGAAGTGCCCATCTTTTTCAGCAAAGGCGGTTGCGGGCAGTACCACGTGTGCCATTTGCGCGGTTTCGGTTAAAAAGATGTCTTGAACGATCATAAATTTGATTTTAGACAGCGCCGCAATAACATGAGCTTGATCTGGATCGCTCAGTACAGGGTTTTCGCCTAATACATACAATGCATCGAGTTTGTCTTCGACAATCGCATGCATGATTTCTGTCGCTGTAAATCCAGGTTCGCAAGACAGTGAAGTGTTACCCCAAGCAGTAGCAAATTTAGCGCTATTATCTGGATTATCAACTTTTTGATAACCCGGGTAATAATTAGGTAGCGCGCCCATATCACATGCGCCTTGAACGTTACTTTGGCCACGAAGTGGATTTAATCCAGCACCGACCACGCCAATGTTGCCACATAATAATTGCAGATTAGACGTGGACACTACGTTGTCATAACCTGACGTATGTTGGGTGATACCCATTGCGTAATACAAGGCGGTTTTGTTTGCTGTGCCAATCATTTCTGCCATTGCGACAATATTTTCAGCACTGATGCCGGTGATTAATGCCGCATTGCTTAGGTTGTAATCTTGCTTAAGCACTTCTTGTTTGAGTAACTCATAATCTTCAACCCTTTGATTAATATAGTGGGTGTCTTGCCAGTCATTAAGGATGATTTGCTGCATGATGGCATTAAGAAGCATCACGTCTGTACCAGGACGATGAGAGACATAAAGTGTGGCACTGTCAGCAATGGCGGTTTTTTTAGGGTCGGCCACGATTAAACGTGCGCCATGTTGGCTAACTGCGCGTTTGATATGAGAGGCAATAATAGGGTGGGCGCTGGTGGTATCTGAGCCGATAATAAAAATAACATCGGATTCTTTAATACTAGGAATATCATTGGTCATTGCACCGCCGCCAATGGTATCGGATAAGCCTGCAACAGATGATGAATGACATAATCTTGCACAGTGGTCGATGCTGTTAGTCCCCATAATGCTGCGGGTAAATCTTTGCATTAAATAGTTTTCTTCATTAGTGCATTTAGCTGAAGATAATGCCGCAAATTTACTTGGCCCAGCGGCATCTTTAATAGACTTAAGTTGCTCGGCTATATAGTTAATTGCTTCGCTCCAGCTTGCCGGTTGTAACTGACCATTTTTACGGATTAACGGTGTGGTAAGACGCTTCGGGCTGTTTAAAAAGTCAAAACCAGAGCGACCCTTTACGCATAACATACCTTCATTAACGAGTGAGTTGCTGTCGCCACTGACGCGCACGACATGATTGTCACTTGGGTCAACATGTAACTCCACGCGGCAACCTACGCCACAATAAGTGCAAACAGTTGATGTTTTTATCAACTCCCGATGTGTGCCTTGAGTTTTATCTCTGGCATCTACTAGAGCGCCTGTTGGGCAAACTTGTACGCAATTACCGCATTGTACGCAATCGCTATCGTTCATTGATGCACTAAAGCCGACGCGCGGTGCATTTCGGTTGCTACCGGTTACGCCAGCAGTATCGGGTAGTGCTTGATAGCTATTAGGGGCAAAGCTAATGACATTATGGCCACTTTGTTGGTGGCAGGCTTCAACACAAGCACCACAGCTAATACAACGATTAGCATCAAAAGTAATAAAAGGTGCACTGTTGTCGACTTTAAATTTACTTGCATGAGTTTGATCAAGGGTCGCACCATCGACTTTATATTCGGTGGCGTAATCACGTAGCTTACAATCTGTATTGGCTTGGCAGGCACATTCTAAACACCGCATAGCTTCTTGCATTGCTTCATCAGGAATAAACCCTAGCTCTACCTCGGCAAAATTAAGAGTGCGGTTTAATTGGTGTAGCTCAGGCATTTTCAATCGCGGGCGTTTAGGGGGATCGGGATACAGCGCTGGATAAGTGTCAGTGGCTAATGCTGCTGTATGATTAGCTTTGCGAGAGTTAAATAAGCCTGGTTCTAAATGACAAGTTAAGCCTTCTTTGAGTAAGCCTTCAATGGCTTCGGCGGCTTTTCGTCCATCAGCGACGGCACCAACAGCAGTTCCTGGACCTGTACGGGAGTCACCGATAACAAACAATTTCTCAACTCCAGCAGACATGGTTTGCTCACATCCCAAGAACGTGTGCCAGCGTGTAAGGGCAAGGTGGCCTGTGTCAATTTGGTTTTCAGGTTGATCTAAAAAGTCCAAATCAACTTGTTGAGATACCGCAGGGATTACGGTGTCGAATGCTTCTTTAAAGGTTTCTCCGGTCGCTTTGGGTGATCGTCTGCCTGATGCATCTGGTTCGCCCAGTGCCATTTTTTCAAAAGTGACAGCCTCGACACGGCCTTGGTCGTCACTGTGGTTTTCAATCGGGTTAGTCAGAAAATGAAAGTTAACCCCCTCGACTTCTGCCTCGTGAATTTCGTAAGGTTCTGCGGGCATTTCATCACGGCTGCGACGATAGATTAAGGTAACATCTGCGCCATCTCTAAGTGCTGTGCGTGCACAATCGATTGCGGTATTTCCGCCACCAATAACCGCGACTTTTTTACCCGTAATCATCTTTTTTTGGGTGCAATAATCACGTAAATAATCGACGCCTAAATAACAGCCCGCTAAATCACTGCCTGGATAAGTCATAGGTACCGCTTTTTGTGCCCCGATGGCGAGACAAACCGCATCATAACTAGCCACTAACTCGGTTAAGTTGGTATCGCGGCCCAATGCACAATCGGTTTTAATCTTAAGTCCGTTACGGGTGAGAAGTTCAATTTCTTTATCTAGAATAGCTTTAGGTAAACGGTACTCAGGAATACCATAACGTAACCAACCGCCAGCTTTTGGAGCAGATTCCATGATGGTGACATCGTGGCCATTGTTTGACAAATAATAGCCAGCGGTTAAGCCTGCTGGACCACTGCCAATGATGGCAATGCGTTTATTGGTAGCTGGCGCTTTTGGCGGTACATAAGACTCTAGATCGTGTAAGTCTAAGTCTGCTGCGTGACGTTTAAGCTGGCGGATTGCGACGGGTTCATCAACCAACCCTCTGCGGCACTGGGCTTCACAAAATGCAGGGCAAACACGTCCAATAGAGAGTGGTAGTGGCAGAGTTTGTTTAATCACTTTTACCGCTTCTTTATGATCGCCTCTACCAATATGATAAAGATAAGACTGCACATCAACCCCAGCAGGACAGGCTGTTTGGCAGGGTGCCTCACAGTCGGCAAAGTGGTCGCTGAGAATATCTTTCAGCGCTTGTTGGCGTATTTTACTCAAGTAACTTGATTGGGTAATCACGTCTAAACCTGTTTCGAGTGGTGTTTCACAGGCTCGAGCACAGCGTAAACTGCCATCATTATTTTTGATTTGGACTTGGCACAAATTACAGTGTTGCTTTGCTTGATTGTGGGAGAAGTCACACAGACTGGGTATGTTAATGCCGACGCTAGTGGCGGCTTTGAGTAAGCTCTCAGCTTTAGGCAGGGAAAGATGTATGCCGTCTATGGTGATGTCAATCATTACAAGGCCTTTTAAATTTTTGAGTTATTGGCTAAGTCTTCATGCCTTTTGGGTCGAACGAGAAGGACTTTATTAAGGTACAGCTGCAAAACCGAGAGTGAAGCGAGGGGATGTTTATTTTTGAACATTTATTACAGTTACATCTCTCGTCTTCAATAATTTCAGTGTAGTGCGCGCGCTGCCTTGCAGATGTGATTTAGATCATTTTTGTGGTGATTAAATGTCGAGTATTAATTTTATTTATACTAAACATGATGTTGCGAGGTTGAACTGCTTGAGTGGTAAGACTTGTATGTGTTTTTTTTGCATGATTGTTTTTGATTACACACAACAAAGTAGGCCTGATTACAATAATCATATGTGCAGTTGTTGAGCTGACTCATTTTATTCATCAGCCCAACTTGCCTTAACTTATTTAAGTCTAAATATCACCTCAACTCGGTCACTGACTGTGACCTGACCTTGCTGATAAGTTTGTGCTACGTCAGCATTCATTTTCATACTAGCGCGGTACATTTCTGGTGGATTTGACTGGGTTGGAAAGTATCTCACTTCCCATACTCCGGCCACTTCCTCATCAAAGCCTTTGGCTAACGAGTTTGCTTTTTGTTTGGCATCTTTAATGGCGGCCTGACGAGCTTGGTTAATCATCTCAGCTTCTTTACTTGATTTAAGCTCAATATTATTAACCTGATTAATTCCATCTACTAGGGCACTGTCTAACAGCTCATTGAGCATATTTAATTTCATCACTGTGACGGTGATTTGTCTATTTGCGCTATAGCCGGTGAGTATTCTCGGCTCATTTTGCACATATCGATATTGTGGGTTGATCTGTAAATTGGCTGTTTGAATATGCTTTTTATCAATGCCGGCCTTGATTAATCGTTGCATAAATTGGCTGACCGCTTCGTCAGCTTCATCTTTTGCCGACTTTGCGTTGGCAGCTTCAATGGATACTGCGACACTAATTATGGCCATGTCTGCGTTGGCTTCAATCGTACTGGTGCCTATCGTTTCAATATGGGCAAAACTGAGGTCAGCGGCATGCACTGTCGCTACAAAGCTGGTGGCAGTTAAGGCGAATAGTGTGCTTGAAATTAAACTGCTTAGTAATATTTTATTCATTGATAACTCCACGGTTTCTTATCGCTAGCTCAGGTGAGTTAGCTTTATGCTGGTTAACATTGTTCTGTTAATCAGTGTAAACGTAGCAATATGTAAAAAGGGTTTTATTTTTTATGTTTAATTGGTGTATGAAAAAGTTGTGCTGAAATATCAAGTAGTTTTGTTCTTATCCATTGGTTGACTGGATCGTCTTCAGCTTGTTTATGCCAGTACATATGCACTGCAAGCTCGGGTACTTCAAACGGTAAAGGCGATACCACAATAGGCATGGTTTGCTGCAGCAGCGTGGCGTAACTGCTGGGCATGGTCATTATCATGTCAGATTGGCTCACCACATTTATGGCAGCAAAGTAGTGTTCGCAGCGTAAGACTATGTTGCGGGTAATACCTTGAGTGGCTAGCGCCATGTCTACCGTGTCGATGGTAAAATCTTTTAAACTGACAAGCGCATGTGATGCTTTGGCGTAATTGGTCAGTGTTAATTGTTGCAATATTGGATGTTCTTTACGGCAAATTAACGAAAATGACTCGTGGCAAATTAAGCTACTACGAATGTCTTTATGGGTTGGCATAAGTACATCGATGACTATGTCTAAGGTTTGCTGCGCTAGAGAGGGTTCGAGTTCGGTACGTTTTATTTGACGGCTGTTTAAGGTGAGATTTGGCGTGTTGTTAAGCAAATCTGGTACCAATACAGGGAAAAACATCGATTCTAATATGTCGCGCAATCCTAGTTTTATTTCTCGCTTATGCTGTTGTATATCAAAATTGGCGGGAGTTGATATGGTGTGTTCGAGTAAATCCATTGCTTGTAACACATCGGGAATGATTTTTTGACACAAAGGTGTAGGCACCATTTTGCGACCTTGGCGAACAAATAATGGGTCGTTAAACTTGCTGCGTAAACGGGCGATGGCGTGACTTACTGCAGGTTGCGTTAAATGTAGTTTAGCTGCGGCGCCGGTAATACTGCCTTGTTGATAAACAGTCGTCATAATGAGGAATAAGTTAAGATCTATCTTACTATGCAGCATATTAATAGTTATCTATGATTTAGTATCATTTGAATTTATTTTAGGCTTGGTTAAATTAAAGTCAAACTAAACCAATAAAAAGTAGACTCAACATGACAACATCACAAGAAGAATTACAGATTAAACAAATGACCATAGGTACTGACAAATACCCAATGCCATTACCGCCTAAATTTGACTCTAAGCAACAGCAGCAACAATATGAGAAACAACGTTTAGCGGCTGCGTTTAGGGTATTTGCTCATTATCGGTTTGATGAAGGTTTAGCTGGCCATATTACCTTACGAGATTGTATTGACCCTGGCACTTTTTGGGTTAACCCATTAGCGGTGCATTTTTCCAAAGTTAGAGCGTCAGATCTTGTCCGTGTAGACCATAAAGGCAATATTATGGAGGGGAAGCACCCAATCAATAATGCGGCGTTTGCGATTCACTCGCGTATTCATCATGCTCGTCCTGATGTGAATGCCGTTGCCCACGCGCATACCACTTATGGCCGTGCATTTTCATCATTAGGCGTGTTACTCAAACCCATTTCACAAGATGCTTGCATGTTTTATGAAAACCACAGCGTGTTTGACACCTTTACCGGTGTGGTGGCTGACTTGTCTGAAGGCGATATGATTGCGGAGGCACTGCAAGGAAATGCTGCAGTTATCTTACAAAATCATGGCTTACTCACTGTCGGTAAGTCAGTCGATGCAGCTACCGCTAATTTTGTGATGTTAGACAGTTGCTGCCATAGCCAGTTACTGGCTCAAGCTGCTGGTGAACTTAAACTTATTGGCCATGATATTGCGACAAAAACCCGCCAAATGAATGGTTCAGATCTCGTGACCTGGGGCAATTTCCAACCTATGTATCAAGTGGTACTAGCGCAAGACAACAGCTTTTTAGATTAGCCTCTAGCTTAACCACACTCGCTAAGCCGCTTTGCTTGGCGAGCAAGGATGCATCTATGACAGGTTCGATGATTACCGAAATACTGCTACCGCTTGCGCTTGCCTTTATCATGTTCGGCATGGGGTTAAGCTTAACGCGGTTTGATTTTTTACGCCTTTGGCAAACTCCAGCTCCTATCGTTACGGGCTTTTTCGGGCAAATTATTGCACTGCCTTTATTGGCTTTTGGGATTTGTGTGGCAATGGACTTGTCTACGCCGATGGCCATTGGGTTAATGATTTTAGCGGCATGTCCTGGAGGGACTACATCGAATGTGGTGAGTCATTTGGCTAAAGCCAATTTAGCCTTGTCAGTGAGTTTAACGGCGATTAGCAGCATAGTGTGCGTACTCAGCGCGCCTTTTGTGATTCAATTTGCATTGGGTTACTTTGCAAATGAAGCACCAATAGCTGTGTCGCTGAGCAGCATTTCGTTAGGGTTATTAGTGATAACTTTATTGCCGATTGTATTTGGCATGCTGGTTCGCAGTTATTACAGAGAGTGGGCGATTAAGGTTGAAGTGTACTTTAGGCGCTTTGCGTTAGTGTTTTTGTTGTTGATGATCACCGGTGTGGTTATTCAGGAACATGCCATTATTGTTGATGCTTTTAATGAGGTGTTTATTGCCTGTTTATTATTAAACTTTGGCGCGATGTTGATAGGTATAGTGAGTGCTAAAGTATTATCACTCTCGCATAAAGATGGATTAACACTGGCGATTGAAATTGGCTTGCAAAATTCGACGATGGCAATGCTCATCTGCATCAGTTTATTGCAAATGCCGAGTTATGCAGTGGTTGCTGGCGTGTACAGTTTAACCATGTATTTGGGGGCAGGGCTGCTTATTGCCTATGCCCGATATTTTCCCTCTTCTACATCAGTAAGCAAAATGGTTTAGGTTATGTTGATCTTTTAAGGGCGTTTTTGTAGATAACTGTTGTTCATTTAGACAAGGTAGAGGTTTCGTTGAGTGAATTTTGCTTAGACTGCTCGGCGGTAATTCACTCGCCGCGTTTAGTCCGTTTTTATTTCAAACAACATTTAACCCACGCCCTAGATCGTTAACTGCTCATATTAATGCGGTTTCTACCTGTTGATTTTGCACGGTAAAGTGCTGTGTCTGCTGCGCAAACCAGTGCGGTTGGCGTGCGGTATTGGCCACTGCGTTCACAGGCAATGCCCTGGCTAACACTGATTTTGGTTTGTGCTGGTAACCCTATGTCGGTAAAGGTTAATTGGTTAATACGACGTTGAATATTTTTGGCAATGTATTCTGCCGTTAACGGGTTGCTGTTGGGTAAAATGACCACAAACTCTTCACCACCATAACGGGCTGCCATCGCATTGTTAGACGGGAGCACCTCTGCCAGTACTTGAGCAATTTTTTGCAAACATTTATCACCGTTAACATGACCATACTGGTCATTAAACATTTTAAAATAATCGACATCGATAATGATTAAACACAGCGGTTGGTCGTGGTTAATGCTGTCGTTCCAGTTGGTTTGCAAGGCATCATCAAAAGCGTGACGGTTGGCAAGGCCGGTTAATTTGTCGGTATGGGCTAAGTGGCGCAGTTTATTGTATTCGGCTTTATGCGTAGTGAGATTATGCATGATGCCTATAAATAACGGCTCAGATCCTATCTTCATCGACGGTAAACATGACAATGATAAGTCAGCTTCGAGCAACGTGCTGTCGGCGCGATTAATAATAATTTCTTTAGGACCATGATTAAACTGAGTGACTTTATTGGCTTCATCGCTGGCGCTATTCCACAAGGAAAATAAAGATTGATACTCATCTTTAAAAGGGCTTTGTAAATAATCGGTCCAGGTTTGACCGATTAACATTTCGGCTGGGGCACCGAATAGTTTAGCGCCTAACGGATTGATCATCTCAATCACACCCGCAGAGTTAATCACAAAAATCGCTTCTGAAATCGCCGTGATCACATTGAGCAAGGTGCTAATTTGTAAGTTATCTGCTACTGCCATTTTGCCGTTGTGGCTTGCTGAGGTGGCATCAAAAGTTGCATTAAAAGTACTACCCAAAATGGCATCAGTTGCTGATGAGTCGGATAGGATCTCTTCCTCAAGACGTAATGGTATTTTTATCGCTCGGGGAAATTTAGCGAATGAGTCTGTTAATTTAGTCACACGAGAAATCGTGTCATTGAGTTCAGTTAATTTATCATTGGTAAACATGGTGCATTCCCTTAAGCGTTTGGTATTGGTAACCCCTTGTTGATGTCAAACACTCTATTAGGAATAAGGCTTATTTACCTTTCGGTAACCTTCTGGTTTTAACCTATTGATTTTATTCTATTTAAAGTTTACGTTTATTGTATGGATTTGTTGTTATTGAGTTGGCTCTATTGCATGTACCTTGGAGGCAAGCTGATTTTGTTGCTGGGTTTTAGGATTTGTCTCACTAAAACCGATAGTGTTCTTAGCTTAAATAGCTTGTTGTGCAGCTGTATTTGGTTGCATCGTTGACTGATGTTGAGCCGTTATTGGGAGGTAGCGAGACCGTTATTTGGCAGGAGTTTGCTCGTTGGGCTATTGAGAAATGATTGGTTTTTGAGTTCGGTTAACGGGTAAAAGATAACTCCAACCTCGGGTTATGTTACTGGCTAACGCCAGCCGTTTTAGCAATGGTTATGTTATTGATTAATGTTGTTAGGCAGGACAAGATTAAAAGCTCAGGCGTAGCTCTGAGCTTCTTCAGTTTGTTGTTTGTTTAATTATTTGGGTGATTGACAATTTGTGGGTCAGGACTGAGCATCTGCAAGCTATTACAGGTGTTTGACAACACAAACTGAAAGCCGGTATCGCCTGGTGTTTCATCTAAATCAGTCAATTGGATTAATGTGCCATCACTGCTAATGGTAATCGCATCAATAATTTTATCAAAAGGAGTGGTGAAGGCCGCACCAACAAATTTTAGCCCTTTACCGGTTTTATCAATTAGCTGGTAAGAAATGGTGCTGTATTGGCTAACGACGACATTGCCACATACAGGCGAGTCGTCAAGGTTGGTATAAGTAAATACTGGCACTTCTTTTTCGCTTAGGGTGACGGTGAGATTAAAAAACGTTGCTTGGCCTTGAGTGTTTGACATTATATTCTCCATACTTTGGTTTAGGGTTAAGTTTAAGTTTAGGATTGAACCTAAAATCGGTTATGGCCGATTGTTGTAACAGTTGCAATAAATCAGGGTGTTGGTCGAGTTCGCCAAGGCAATCGAGAGCTTGAGCATAAGGAATGGTAAATTGTGGGTCGTTATTTTTTTCAATAATAGTTGCTAACAGATTTTTAGATTGTCGACACAAGGTGATAACTTGTTGTGGCTGGCCTATGGAAGCCAGTAATGACGCCGCTAACATATTGCTTTGGGTTAAATTCGCCACATAAAGTGAACTTTGGCCAAACTCAGTGGTTAATTCGCTAAAAGAGGATATTGCTTGACGCGCATAAACAAGGCTTTCTGAAAGCAGTCTTTGTGAGGCTAAATAATTTGCTGCGGCCATTTGATATTTTGCCCATAGCTCATTTTTTTTGTTGGAGGTTTGTAAGTACAAATCTTCAGCAAATATGGATGCTAATGAGTCAACACTGTAGCTCATTGTGTGTTCAATTGGTTCAAGGCTAAAAGCCAACATATTCAGATAATCATGATATTGCAGGATTTTCCAAACTTCATTTTCAGGGTCTTGTTTTAGGGCATTGGTAATAGCAATGAGACCAAGTTTTGCTTTTTCAAAGGCTTGTGAGTTATGACCTCGATAACTTAATAAAATCGCCAGTTGTTGGTAGCTACTGGATAGTCGTTCAAGTATATAAGGCTGCTTTCCCAGCGCTTGATTGGCCAACTGCTGTTGAATTTGTTGGTGTATTTGTATTGCCGCGTTAATGTCGCCTTGGGCGGTGGCGGCGCTGGCAAGCCACGAGCGAGTGTCCGCGATATCGGCAATTAATTGGCTTTCGGTGTTATCTTGTTGCCATAGTTGTAACTTGAGTAGTAACGATTGCTCAAATGCCTCTCGTGCAGCAGTAAAGTCTTGCTGTTTCATGTATATCGAGCCTAAGGAGTTGTGGGCATAGGACAACTCCATAATGGCATTGTTATCGTTTGGCGCGTATTGATACATGGCTTGGCTGTGTATCAAGTACTGCTCCAACCAAGGCTGCGTCGCTGCCCAATCACTTTTATCGTATTCAAGCTGGCCGAGCCAAAAAGCATTGGCTCCTAGGGTTTTAAGTAAACTAAGGTTTTGCGGTTGTATTTCGAGTAACGGCAACATGCGCTCACGGGCGGCGATTAAGGCGCTGCGGGCTTCGTCGGTATTGCCGCGAGAATAGGCCACTTCGCCCATGGCCTCTAAGGTTTGGCTGTGTTGAAACTGGGCTTCAAAGCTTAAATAGCTGGCATCGTCGGCCGAAAAGTCACTGAAATATTCTAATGCTTTGTTACTGATACCATCGAGCAAGTCCATGCGGCCAATGCCGCGCATTTTGTCGGCGAATTCACCCACCATAAAACCGAGTAAGTTTTCTGCCGCAAGGCGTTTTTGTTGTGCCTGGGTTTCGGCCTCAATGCTGCGAATACTCATGGCGACCGAAATGAGTGTCAGTGCCACCAGGACTAGCATGACTGCACGGCGGCGCCAGCGGCCGATGTTGGCTTGTTTGCTAGAGGCTTGAATGAGTGCCAGCTCTTGAGGCTCCAGGTTAAACAATTGGTTATTGAGCAATGTGCTTGCTTCTGCTAATGGTTTGCCTTCTGCCAGTAAATAAGCGTTACTCTTTGACTCCGCTAGCCAGCGGTTAGATTGATGCTGTAAACGGCTTTTAATGGCTAAACTGTCGCTGTGCTCGGTTATCCATTTTGTCGCACGGGGCCAGCGCCTTAATAGCGCTTCGTGGGCAATACTAAAGCAGGGTTGATCGTGTTGCAGATGGGAAACAAACAAACGGTTATCGACCATAGCTTTGACGAGATTTATCTCGGCGTCACTACTGAGATCGCTCCAGCGGGCGGTACTGCTGGTGATTGATTTTTCATCTTCGGTTAGGGTGACTAACATCGACAGTATTTTAGGCAGTGCAGCGCGTTCGCTGTTGTTTAATTGATTGAGCACTTCTTCGGCATTTTTACCGATGGCGCCTTCAATACCCCCTAGCGAATGGTATACCGACACCAATAATTGGTTGTTGTCATCTTTGTTTAAATACAGTGATTGCAAGGTGTATTGCAACATGGGCAGAGCATCGGGATTTGAGGCGGCTTCACTGCAGAGTATTTCGTCCAGCGGCATTGCCGTATCGGGATCGAGTGTCCATGTGAGGTTAGCTGCATTGGCTGGCAAGCGGATCATTTGCATCAGCTCTGATCGGGTTGGCGCCGATAAATCGAAATGTGAGCCATTGGCTTTGCCTGCCATTAGGCTTGGGTGGCTTACTACCTGAGGGTAAAAGTCATTACGGCAAGCGCTGATAATTAATATCATCCCTGATACGGCAAGCGTTTCGAGGATATCTAATACATTGTTGCGTTCGGATTCGGTAAATAATGGCGACGCTAATAGGATTTCTAAACGGTCGATAAACAATGAAAAATGGGGGCGACTGTATGTTGGGGCATTGTCATCATTGATTGATGAGTATTTGGCTAAAGCTAGCTGACAATATTCAATAACGGCGTTGATGTCGTTTTGCAGTTTGTTTGCCAGTATATCGGCACTACAGTCGGTAAACACCGCTTGGTCATTGATTTCCCAGTCGAGCATCGCACTGGCGATATCGATAATTAAGCGGCCTTTGGTGACATCGGCTAAATCTAGGTTGGCATTATCAATTACGCCAACCCCGTTAAAGCCATTTTTGGACATTAAATTAGGCATGATGCCGGCATTAATGAGCGATGATTTACCTGTACCGCTAGGACCGAGGATTAAGCAAAAGGCTCGGCCAAATTCTACTTGTTTAGTGATGCGATTTAATAAGGTGTCAACTTGCTCACTTCGGCCAAAAAATACATTGGAGTCGTTGGTGTCAAATGCGCGTAAACCTGGAAACGGCGAGGTGCCTTGCCATTGTTGGGTAGTGACTTTGGCATGATGACCAACAGGGTATTCAACACTGGCGATGGTGCGATAACCGCGTTTGCGGATGGTTTCTATGTACTGCGGATTAGATGCTTGATCGCCTAATGCTTTACGCAGTTGGGTAATCACTTTATGCAGCGGATTATCACCAATGGCGATGCTATTCCAGCAGTGGTTAATAATATCGTCTGCTGCTAGCACTTCCCCTTGGTGTTGGCATAGTAAACATAATACATCCATGGCTTTGGGTTCAAGACTGCGAATAACATCGCCAGACTGAACGCTATTACTTTGTGGATTAATTTGCCAATCGCCAAAAAAGAAAGTGCTGTCGTTCATGTTTTATCCAATGAGTAAATGTCTGAATAATTTTTCTATCTAATTAGCGTCTGTATAGCTTTTAAGCTTGTTTTTGGCACTACTTGTTGGATATCTATCTAAGGCAAAGACGTCGTCGTGTAAAAATCGCTAGCTAAGAAGAAATGAACTGCTGCTAGAACGGCTTGTTTAAATGCACTTTATTTTTTACGAGCCATTTGAGTTGACTAGAGCTCCTATCTTGTCGCGATTAAAACGCTTTTCATTCAAATTTCAGGCTACTCAGCACAGGTCAACTTGTCTTAGGCATTAAATTGCCTTGATAATATTTCAATCATTATATCGATTGTTGTTAAATTGTAACTTAGCTTTACATCTGTATCGACACATATATCTGGTACGCAGTCTGGTTAAACTGATTGTTCTAATTGATGTATTTGAGCTACGATGGCCTCATTAATAGGGGTTTTTACACCATATTGTTTACCTAGGCGAACAACCGCTCCGTTAATGTACTCGATTTCTGTTTTACGTTTTGCCTGTATGTCTTCCCACATCGATGAACGGGCTTGTGGATCGATGTCGAGCATTTGTTGAGCAAGTAAGGTAAATACCATATTAGGCATAGATAAAATCACCGGTAACCATTGTGGTTTTACTTTTGTGTATTGGTGGAGCGTGATGTTGGCAGCCTTGCATACCTTTAACCATTCGCTCATTGCGCCGGCTAGTTGACGGCGACTTGCTCGCAGGCTGAGTTGTTGTTTAATCGGTAAGTCGGTTATCGCGTTTAATGCATTGTTAAGGTTTAACAATAGTTTACCGTAAATTACTGTTGTCATATCTTGGTATAAGTCGCAGCCAAAGTTTTGAGATTGCATTGCCAGTTGTATCATTTGAGTATGTTCATTTTTTTGTAAAGTAAACACGCCTTCGGTGCCTTTGTGAAAACGCCCATCAGTTTGTTGCAAAACGTTAAAAGGGGTTATGCCTTGCAATAAACGACAATGACTCAGAGCATCGCGGACAGCGTCAAAACTGCCTAGGCCATTTTGCATAAAAATAATGCTGCTGTTGCTGTGAGTGATTGCGATTAATGTATTGGTAATACTGGAAACTTGATGACATTTTAGGGTAACAAATACCACATCAAACGCGTCATATGCTGTTGGAGCTTGTTCGATATCTGTGATCATGGTGTTTGGCATAACCGTTTGCAAAAAACCTTGATAGTCACTTAAGGTGATGCCGTTGTTTGCGAGGATGGTTTGTTTAATTGTGGGCCGGCAAACTAGGCTAACGTCAAATCCAGACAAACACAGTTGTCCCGCAAGGTAGCAGCCCGTCGACCCCGCACCAAAAATAGCTATTCTCATTAAGTTTTCTCTTTGTATTTTATTGACAACGGTATTACCGCATCATGTATGTTAACTGTTGCAACATATCAATACTTGTAACATATCAGCCTTTTTAGCAGCCTAAAACTTTAAATTAAGGTAACAGTAAAATGAAAAAGCATTCCCTCGCGTTACTCGTAATGAGCTCAATGGTGTTGTCTGTTCCGGTGAGCGCCGCAGATATTAAAGTGATCCATGCTGGCACATTGTTAACCCTTGCAGGCGAGCCTGTTTTAAGTGAGCGTACCTTAGTGATTACCGACGGTATCATTACTGAGATTAAACAAGGTTATGTAGCCGGTCCAATCGCTACAGCACAAGACACAGTTGAAATAGTCGACTTAAAAAATAAATTTGTCATGCCTGGTTTAATGGACATGCATGTGCATTTACAAGGTGAACTTGGGCCAAATAATGACAGCGAAGCTTTGCGTATGTCTGATGCCGATGTGGCAATTCGCAGTGCTTATTTTGCAAAAAAGACTTTATTAGCAGGCTTTACTACCGTCAGAGATTTAGGCGCTAAGCCCGAACAAATTTATGCCTTACGCGATGGAATTAATAAAGGTTGGGTTGATGGCCCAAGAATTATTGCTTCTGGAGGAGTATCGGTTACAGGCGGGCATGGCGATGTAGATGGCATGAGTCCTGATTTACTTGATAAATTCACCTCTAAAACCATCTGTGATGGCCCGTATGATTGCCGCCGCGCTACTCGTCGAGCCATCAAATTTGGCGCTGATGTGATTAAAATAACTTCTACCGGAGGGGTGTTATCAGACACCAATACAGGTACGGGCCAACAGATGGATGATGATGAGCTTAAAGAAGTGATTGATACTGCGCATGCTTTAGGTCGTAAAGTGGCCAGCCATGCTCATGCTGCTCAAGGGATTAATGCGGCGTTGCGCGCAGGTGTCGACAGTATTGAACATGGCAGTTACGCCGATAAAGAAAGTATTAAATTAATGAAGAAAAGTGGCGCGTTTTTAGTGCCAACATTGTTGGCGGGCGACACTGTAGTGAAAATGGCCAATGCTGCAGGAGCTGACTTTATGTCGCCTGCGATTAAAGCCAAAGCGGTTCGTGTTGGTGGCGACATGATGAAAAACTTTAGTGCGGCTTACAAAGCAGGGGTAAACATTGCCTATGGCACTGACAGTGGTGTGTCACATCATGGCGACAATGCCAAAGAAGCGCTATTAATGAGCCAAGCAGGTATGAGCAACACCGATATTTTAAAAAGTGCGACTATTAATGCCGCCAAATTAATAGATATGTCTGATTCATTAGGGTCTTTATCCATGGGGAAACAGGCAGACATCATTGCGCTTAACGCCAATCCGCTTAATCACATTGAAGCATTACTTGATGTGCCTTTTGTGATGAAAGCCGGAGTTATTTATAAACTCTGATGCTATGTTATTTCGGCAGTACGGCGTATTAATAAGCATACTGCCTTAATTTTATGTGATTTCGATTTAAGTTATTACTTTTTATCCATTAAGTTTAATATTTGTTTGATTTTTGCGGGCAGTTTTCACATACTCGTCGATGCTGTTTATACAGTGCTTTTTTACTATAAAGTCAAAACAGAACAACTACTGATGTTGTGATTGAATAGTAAGACACATGGATGTGGATTAATGCTAAGGAATGCTCATGCCGATTGATAATATCGTGTTGCTATTGATAGTACTACTGGGTTTTATTGCCTTGCTAATACTGGTCAATTTGAATGTGCACCGTAAAGCGCAAACCCAAAAACAGCAACTAAATTCCTACGAACAAATCCTCAATCAAGTTGGCGCATATATCTACGTTAAAGACATCAATTGTCGTTATGTGTATGGCAATCAGCTCACCTTAGATTATTTTGGTATTAACCAAGAACAGTTAAACGGCTCGACTGATAACCAATATTTCCCTGAAGTTGTTGCCGATATTTTATTAGAAAATGACCGTAAGGTATTAGCACTGCAACAAAAAATGTCTGACGATATTATGGTTGATAACAATGGTCACCATAATGTATACCACGAAGTAAAACAGCCTTTGTTTGACAAAAAAGGTAAGTTGATTGGTTTAATTGGTGTTTCGACAGATATTACTGAGGAGTTCCATTTACGTTCCAAGCTTGAGCAACTCGCCAATAGCGATCCACTCACTAATTTGTATAATCGTCGTTCATTTAACGCATTTAGCGAACATGAGTTTTCACGGGCAATGCGTTACTTTGGTTCGTTATCCCTGATGATTATCGACATCGATTTATTTAAAAATGTTAACGACACTTATGGTCACTTGGTCGGTGATGAAGTGATAAAGCGAGTCGCTGCCGTTTGTGATGAGCATATTCGTGAGGCTGATATTCTGGCGCGCATTGGCGGTGAAGAGTTTGCAATTTTATTACCTGATACCGACATCGATTCGGCGTTTAAGCTTGCAGAGCGATTAAGGCTGGCACAACAAATTGGTACGCATTCTACAATGCTTAATGATGAAGCGTTACCCGGTATCACTATTAGTATTGGGGTGGCATCAATACAGTTAAAAGATCGATCGTTTGCAGATATGTTTGCACGTGCAGATAAAGCGTTGTATTCATCTAAGCATGTGGGTCGAAATAGCGTTAATGTTGCTTAGTCATACAAGCTAAACTCTAAATGGGGTTTAAATATTTCTGAAAACATGTTAATTTAAGTTGTGCGCAATTAGTTATCGCAATTTATATATGTCTGTTGAAACATTTTGGCTTATTGAGATTGCGAGTGATTGTTAGCGTTAATGAGCCTTACAGAAGTTTGAACGCTTAAAAGTCAATATGAGTAGGGAGCTTAGCTCTGAATAGGTCTAGTTTATTTTTAAGCTCTGTTATTTCAGTGAGATTGATGCCGCATTGTTCAATAATGCAGTCATGAACATGTTGAGCTTGTGATTGTAACTGTTGGCCTTTATCGGTTAATTGCATACACAGCATGCGTTCATCTAATGGATCGCGAATGCGTTTAAGTAAACCATCGGATTCGAGACGTTTAATAACAGGCGTGAGTGCCCCAGATTGTTGGCCTAAACGAGAAGCAACGTTTTTTAAACTTAACCCATCCTGTTCCCACATGATCAGCATGATCAGGTATTGGGTATAAGTGAGACCAATCGACTCAAGTAGCGGTTTATACAATTGAGTGATGGCCAAAGACGTTGAATAAACCGAGAAACACAATTGGTTATCGAGTTTTATAGGGATTTTATTGTTCATTATTAGTTACTCGATTTAGTAAATGGATTGGTCATCAAGATATGATCAACTTGAAAGAAATTAACGTACAAGGTGGTTTAGCTGTTTTGGGGCTCGTATTTAATCATAACAGCTTACTTGCATATGCAACAAAGCCATGTTGCTTTTTTATACCATTTAATGGTCCAAGTAAGATGAAGTATACATGATGAACAGTCTACATCGCCGTATGGTATTAGCAAGTCGCTCTTAAGGCGAACGATCCTCCTAATGATTAAGTTCAATTTCGATACAAATAATTTTAAATAAATTAAGGGTTTAACATGAAAGTATTAATGATACTCACTTCGCACGATGAACTTGGCGATACTGGCCATAAAACCGGTTTTTGGTTGGAAGAACTTGCAGCACCTTATTATGCCTTTATCGATAAAGGTGTTGAGATTGTTTTAGCTTCACCAAAGGGTGGCTTACCTCCATTAGACCCTACAAGCGACAAAGAAGATTTTCAAACAGACTCTACTCGCCGTTTTACTGCCGATGAGCGAGCTCAGACATTGTTAGCCAATACTCACAAGCTAGCTTCAATTAATGTTGCTGAATATGACGCGGTGTTCTATCCCGGTGGTCACGGTCCATTGTGGGATTTAACCAATGACAAAGACTCAATTGCTTTAATTGAAGCGTGTTATAAAACAGATAAGTTATTAGGCTTAGTCTGTCATGCTCCAGGCGTACTTAAATACCCTAAAAAACCGGATGGTTCTCCATTAGTGGCCGGCAAAAATGTAACAGGCTTTACCAACGGTGAAGAAGAAGCCGTACAATTGACTAATGTCGTGCCGTTTTTAGTTGAAGATATGCTGCAGCAAAACGGTGCCACATACTCAAAAGGTGAAGATTGGCATCCGTATGCGGTTGTAGACGGTAAATTGATTACTGGTCAAAACCCTGCATCTTCGGAGCTAGTCGCTGAAAAAATGTTGGCACTATTGAGTTAATATTAGTTACTTCAGCTTTAGCGTATTAAAGCTGAAGTGCAGATAAGCCCTGTGATTAATCATAGGGCTTATTTTATTGTTTAACAGCTTCAAAAGGATGGCTTCATGATTAAACTACATCACTTAAACAAATCTCGTTCGAAACGTATTATTTGGTTACTTGAAGAGCTAGGCGTTGAATATGAATTAGTGGCTTATCAGCGCGACGCCACCACTTTTTTAGCGCCAGCAGCACTGAAGAAAATCCATCCGCTAGGTAAGTCACCTGTATTAGAAACCAGCGAGTTTACCATTGCAGAGTCTGGTGCGATTACAGAATACTTGATCCAGACATACGCAGCAGACAAACTCATGCCAGCCAAAGATAGTGCTGATTACATTGATTACTTACAGTGGATGCACTTTGCTGAAAGCTCCGCTGCTTTGCCATTATTATTGAAAATTTTTGTCAAAATGGAAGGCTCTGATACCCGCTTTATTGGCCAATATGCCGATGCAGAAGCCGCAAAAGTAATCAGCTATGTAAATGATAGACTAGAAGGTAAGCGTTATCTTGTGGGTGATAGCCTAAGTGGTGCCGACATAATGATGTCATTTATTACCGAATTAGTCGGTCAAAATGGCGATTTTGAAAAATACCCTAATATCGCGAAGTATTATCAACAATTATTAACTCATAAAGCGTTTAATAAAGCGCTTAAAATTGAAGCGGATAATTAATTTATAACCAATTTAAATACATTATTTAAAAAGGCGAACTCGACTTAATTCGCCTTTTTAATTTGTATAAAAATAGAACAAACTCGTTACACAGTAAAAACGGGTAAAGTTATTGAGCAAAGTTTGTTCAGCGTCATACTAAGGTGTTAGAATAACGAACAATCGATAAGATTTTTGTATAGGAACATATATGTCTACTTTATCTGATGAAGAGTTAGCGTACTTTAGCGATGTATTTTCGCCAGAGCGTTCTGCCGATTCTGCAGATAATGCTCTTTCTAGACATTCACTTAGTGTTGCCACTGAAATCCCGCAGATGCTCTCGCATATATTGGGTAATGCTAAACTTACGCTGTTAGCAGAAATAAGCTATTACCGCTTGTGGTTCCCACTGCAATTAACACAAGACGAATTTGGTCAGTTTACGCCAGAGCTTGGCACACCAGAAGTCATTGATATGCGAGGCGGTGAGCGCAGCTGGCGCATGGATAATTTAAAAGATGTCCGAGTAATAGACAATGAAACGTCTAAATTTGTTGAGGTGTTGTCGCTATCAAGTTCTGGTATTACGATTAAAGTCCCGCAAGAGCTTGATACTAAATCTCCGCGTCTTACTCAGCTTATTTTACCTAACGGTACTCATGTTGAGATGGAATTTGAGCCAGTCAGAACTGAAAATGGCGTAATGGCCGCTAAAATTAGCGCCGAAGGCGAGTCACGCCAAATGCTTCGGCAGTTTTTGTTTAGTCAGCATAAAGCCAAATATTCACACCTTTACGAAGACATTAACCGTTAACGACGAAGTCTTTTGTTAGCATTGCTTTTATCGCGCCAATGAAATCAAGCTCATTTTTAGCTTGAATTAACTGACACAGTTCATCGCCTACTGTGGTAAATCGATAATAGGTAAACAGCAAATGCTGCCCTTTAGGTTTTAGATTGATATTGGCATGACATAAAGCTAATTGAATCTCTTCATTGCGGTTTAACAACCCAGTTTCAAACTCACTTTTATGTAAGATTCCCGCATCGACCAAGGTCAATATATTCGAATATGGCAAACCAAATTGCGATAAGCCAAAGTTAGTTTGGTTATGCTTGCGAAAATATTGGGTTATCCCACCATTAACTCGATAGCCACTTAATAGTTTGAATCGAGGTTCGGTGTTTATTTTTACCGACATGCCTAACGCTTTTTCAAATATTTGCGCTTCGCGCAATGTCAGTTGTTTCAGCACCGCCAAGGTCCGCAAACTAAAATTACCAGGATTGACGATTTCACTGGCTAAAATACGTGCCCATAAATCTTGCATTTTACGGTTATGAATTTGCTCTGCCATTTGAAAAAATTGATAACGCCAGTCAGGATCTAGCTCAACGCCAGTGACATCGGAGGGAGTATAGTTGAGGGCGAGGGCAAAAATATTCTCTAGGTTACTTTGATGTTGGCTGAGTTGTTTACGCTGCCGATGTTCGGCTCGTTCAGCTATTGATGCAGATGAAGGTCGATAATCATCTTCGCTTGCTAAACCGATAACGCGTCCGAGTAATAATGCTTTTTTACGCGCGGACACTTGAGTATTGTCATCCGGTACATCTAATACATCTGTATCAGCCATAGTTATCCTAAAAACATTTTTAAAATCTGATTTAAAAGCAAATTCCTGCAGCTCATTAGCTGACATTGTCGCCAGTAAATTATCATTTATAAGAGCGACTTAATAACATAAAAATACATTTCGACATGATTTCATCAATGACATATTAATGTGTTTTAACGCCTCAAAATGAACTCAACTATGCCTTAGATTTATCTAATTACCAAACAAAAACTCAATTATGCAATAGCGGCAATCCACACGTTAACAGCCTCAGATATCTCACGCCATTATCATACCTAGAATGTAATCCGACTAAAGCAACGAACTGTAACGCTTATAAAACATTAGTCTTTACAAAGTAAATGGAAATGTAAATTGTAATGCGAATGGTTATCAATACATGTATGGTTGTGTGCAGTTTTTACAAATTGTTAACGCTGTATGCGTTTTGTTGGAGAAATAAATGAATCAAACGTTAACCTTATTGGCGGTCTCTGTCGCGGGCATATTAGGCTTAATGACGAATGCACAAGCAGCAACAGATCCTGAGACGTTAGCTAAAGCAATCGCTAAGCAAGAAGCTGAAATTGCGTTACTTAAACAGCAATTAGCCACTCTCGCGGCAGAGCAAAAACAACAGCAACATAATAATGTTGAAGTGGCTAAGCAAGTTAACCAAGTGTCTGATCATGTCAGTAAAGCCGATGAGCGCTTAAGTCGTTTTAGTTTCAAATCTTATGGTACCGCTAATTACACCAGTGATGAGTATTTCGATAATGTCCAAGATACATCAGGCGAGCGACGCAACCGAACCGATCTTGAGCGGATTGTGACCGAGTTTGGTTATCAATTTAACGACGATTGGAGTATGGAAGTTGAGATTGAGTATGAACATGGCGGCACAGGTACAGCATTAGAATATGACGGTTTTGATGAGTTTGGCGAGTTTGAGTCTGAAGTTGAGGCTGGCGGTGAAGTACTGGTTGAAAAAGCCGAGATCCGCTATCGTCCAAGCCAAGCATTTGGCGTTAAGTTCGGCAACATTCATTTGCCTATTGGTTTATCCAGCACGCTACATAAGCCGAACCAATATCTAACCGTGCAGCGTCATAAAAGTGAAGCTGCGATGATGCCTGCCGTGTGGAACGAAAACGGCATCGGTGTTTATGGTGAAATTGCTGATTTCCATTATCAGGCTCAAGTTGTGAGCGGTCTCAACTCTGAATACTTCCGCACTTATGATTGGGTCGCCTCTGGCCACCAAAAACGTTTTGAACATGTCAATACAGATGATTTAGCGTTTGCTGGTCGCCTTGATTACGGCAACTTTAAAACGGGCAGTGCGATTGGTGTGGCTTATTATTATGGCAATACCAGTGGTAACAGACACAAGAGTAATAAATTAAATGTCGATGGTGCACTGAGCATTGTATCTGTTGCTGGTGCGTTTGTTGAAGGGCCATGGATACTACGTGGTCAATACCTCTATGGCACTTTAGATAACGCCGATGCCATTACCCAAGCCAACAAAACAACCCCTGGTTTACGTCCTGGCAATTTTGCTCAACTAGGCTCTGAGTCGCAATCATTCTTTATTGAAGCTGGCGTCAAACTCGACCATTGGTTTGATTTGCCCATGACAGTCTTTGCCAATATTGATTATTCCAACCCACTGATGGACGTGGAAACGGGCACAGCAACCAAGCGTTATGAAAATACCTGGAGCAGTGTCGGTATTAACTACTTCCCAATACCAGAAATTGTCATTAAAGCCGAAGGCGGTCTTCATCAAGTGGCCGTGGCCAGTATTCCTGACACCAACTTTTTTGCGTTAGGTGTCGGATACCAATTTTCACTTTAAGCCATCTTATTTTAACTCGTACGACCTAAATTAATTAAATGGAGTTTTATTATGCGTTTTAACTACACCGTAATCTCATTAGCATTAGTGGCTACATTATCTGCTTGCGGCGGTTCAGGTTCAGATTCAAGTGACACTGAAACCCCAACAGTCGGCTTTAGTTTTGCTGCTACGGATATGATAACTAATCTAACGGATGACGTTATTGTGGCTGGTTATGCGGACTTAGCAGCCCAAGGTGATGCATTGCTATTAGCGACACAGACGTTATTAACCTCAACATCACAAGCCGATCTAGTTGCCGCGCAAAATGCCTGGAAAGCAGCTAGACAACCTTGGGAGCAAGGTGAGTCACATATTTTTGGGCCTGTTGACTCGTTAAGTATCGATCCGCATTTAGACAGTTGGCCGCTAAACACCACCGATTTGCAGACTCAGCTTGCCAATAGCAGTGGTTTTGATGCCGATACCATTAAAGGTTGGAATGACGATGTGCAAGGTTTCCATACCATGGAGTACTTATTATTTGGCGATGGTATAAATAGCAATACCAAGCAGATTGCAGACTTAACAACTAAAGAGCGTGAATACCTTATCGCATTAGCGGAAGTGTTTCGTGACTATGCGGTGCAACTTGATGACGCATGGCAAGTGAGCTACAACCCACAAGATACCAATGCTCTACCTTATGCCGAACTGCTTAAAACCTCAGGTGATGCAAACAATGCAATTTATTCATCTGAGCTTGCGGTGATTGAAGAGTTAATTAACGGCATGATTGGCATTGTTGATGAGGTCGGTAACGGTAAAATTGCTGATCCATTTGGTGAGTCTTTAGCAACCGCAGACACATCAAAAGTGGAGTCTCAATATTCTTGGAATTCGTTAACTGACTTTGCTGACAACATTATTGGTGTGCGTAATGTGTATCAAGGTGAGTTTACAGGCTCAACGGATAAAACGGGTTTAATTGATTTTGTTGCAGCAGCAGATGCTGAATTGTCAACACGAGTGGCGAGTGAAATTGAAGACGCTATCAGTAAAATTCAAGCCATTTCAGGCACCACTGATATGCCATTTCGCCAAGCTATTTTAGATGCAGAAGGACGCGTACGAGTGCAAACGGCAGTTGATGCGTTAAGTACATTACAAGCGTCTCTAGAGTCGGATGTATTGCCATTATTGTCTGAGTGGAATTCGTAATAAGTGCTTGCTTGCCCTGTACTACCTGAGTATAGGGCAAGCATCGTCGTTAACGCTTAACAAAATACAATAATAGAGTAGGCGTAATACATTTTGAGTGAAGCAGTGAGTCTGTAATGAATAAATTTTCGCAACAACCTTATCTTTTACTAGTCTTGATGGGGCTAACATTAACCGCCTGTGGCGGCAGTGGTGATGATAATACTGAACCGAATGTTCCCACGATAAGTTATCCTTCTTACACCTCTGTTATTGCTTTAGGTGGTGACACAACAACCTTTGATGCCAGCAATTCAGGCCACGGTTTTTCTACCCCATCGTTAAACTTAACCGACGATGAATTAGCGTTGCATTTAGAGGGGGATGCTAATTTTGAGGTGTCTTTTACCACAGCCCCTAATAGTGAACATCCTGATCAAGATGGCTTAGGCCCGGTATTTAATAATGCAGACTGCAATTCATGTCATCAGCGTGATGGTCGAAATTCGACGCCCTTTTTAGCTGCAGATCAAACCCGAGTTAAGCTCGATTCTGCCGCAGGGATTTTTTTGCGGATCAGTAAAGCTCCCGATCAAACATGTACTGTCGGTACGGCAGACAATCAATATTGTGCTCCGATTAAGGTGCCCGATTTTGGCGACCAACTCTTTCATCGTGGAGTGTTAAAAGCCCGTGCAGATTGGCAAAATAACGCATTTGTTGGCCAAGCTGATGTGTATTTATCTTACGAACGTCATGAGGTTGCCTATGATGATGGCATTGTCGTGAGCCTTAAAAAGCCGATTTTTGAAGTCGAAAACCCTTATGATGCCCCAGATGAAACAAAACAAAGCATGAATGTCACCTCAAACTTATTGCAAGATGATGTGTTAATGGGCTGGCGTAATGGCATGCCTGTATTTGGTTTAGGGTTGCTTGAGGCTATTCCTGAGGCGAGTATTTTGGCAAATGTCGATGCTGACGACAGCAATAATGATGGTATTTCTGGCCGCGCTAATTGGGTGTTTGATGCGGTTAAAGCGCAACAAGGAGATGACTATCCAGTCTCTCTTGGACGTTTCGGGTGGAAGGCTAATACTCCTAGTGTGCGAGTTCAGTCTTTAGGTGCCTTACGTGGCGACATCGGTATCACTAATCCGCTTTTTCCGGATGAAAGTATTCTCGGCACAAGTTTACACGACTCATACCTAACCCGAACAGGCTTTGTTGATACCGGAGAAGATGTTAATGGCGAACCAGAAGCTAACGCAGAGTTTAGTGATTCAGTGGTGTTTTATGCTGAAACGCTAGCTGTTCCAGCAAGGCGTAATGTTGACAATACTAATGTACGTGAAGGCGCTAGGCTGTTTGAACAACTTAAATGCAGTCGCTGCCACACGCCATCTTTTGTGACCAAAACGTCGGGTGACATTGGTGGGTTGCCAATGAGTGACAGCTTAAAAAGCCAAACTATTTATCCATTTAGCGATATGTTATTGCACGACATGGGTGAGGGACTTGCCGATGGTCGCCCAGACTTTTTGGCTGACGGTAACGAGTGGCGTACACGACCTTTATGGGGCATAGGATTAACGCAAACGGTTAACCCGCAAGCGGGATTTTTACATGATGGCCGTGCTGCAACGCTAGAGGAAGCTATATTATGGCATGGTGGTGAGGCTCAGCAATCAACCGATGATTTTATGATGCTTAGCCAAGATGAGCGTGCTCAAGTGATGGCTTTTTTAATGTCGCTCTAATCTTTACTGCTATTTCCTCGCAAGGGAGAAGATGATCAAAATCCTTAGCAGCCTTGTTGCTAGGGATTTTTCTATTGTCACTAGATGACAATTACTGTGGCGTGATCTGTTTCATGTAAATTTTAATTTTAGTGGGCTAAGATACTGTATTACTTTAGATGATTTCAACTTGAGGTCAGCATGAGCCATATTTTACTGATCCATTCTAGTGTCCATGGTTACACTCAAAAAATTTGTGAGTATTTACGAGATAAACTTGAAACACAACAACAGCAAGTGACAGTTGCGCCCTTGTCAAATGTGCCAGACCTGGATGCATTCGATAAGGTGTTTATTGGCGCGAGTATCCGCCATGGTAAACATCGTCCTGCCTTATATCAGTTTATTGATGCGCATCAGCAACAATTGCTATCTAAGCCGAGTGGTTTTTTTTCGGTGAGTCTAGTGGCTCGTAAACCGGCTAAAAATACCCCACTAACTAATAGTTATATGCAGCAGTTTTTAAGCCAAAGTCCTTGGCAACCTAAAGTTCTGCAAGTTTTTGGCGGTAATTTAGATTACCAGGGCTACGGCGCGATGGACCGTAACATTATTCGCTTTATTATGTGGATAACCAAAGGCCCAACCGATCCCAATACCAAAGTTGAATTTACTGATTGGGAAAAAGTTGACCAATTTGCTCAGCAAATGATTGAGGCGAGTTAATGACCACGAAACAACTGTGGCAACGTGTTGAAGCAATGCTGCATCCTGCTGTATTGCTATTGTCGTTGTTATTAGTGTGTACAAGTTCGTGGGTATTAATCGGCCGACAATTAACATCGCGTGCAAGTTTTTGGGATTTACTCCATGTTTACGGTGGATTATTGACCGGAATATTGGCGTTAATGTTTGCCGTTAAAGTGTGTATCGGTGGGCAATGGCGGCAGTTTTTCCCTTGGTTGACGCTTGATGTTAAACCGCTGTTTACTGATATTCGCGGCCTCTTACGCGGACAATTACCTCATTATGGCGGTAAAGGGTTAATCAGTGTTATTGAAGGACTTGGAGTCATATTGCTTTTGCTGGTGGCGGTGACGGGGGCCGCTTGGTACATTGCTGACCCCAGTAATGCCTTAACGTGGCGCAATTACCATATTATTTTTGCACATAGTTTTATTGGTTTTATTGTGGTGCATTGTTTACTCGCGTTATTACACCTAAGGGACTTTTTTAGTTAAGCATTGCTCTTATTAAGATTTATCAATAAGTTCTGGTTCACTGCTTTTCTGTAACTTAAACCACGCTAGGGTAAATTGAATAAAACTACTCAACCTTGCCGATTGATTAATCATTTGTGGGTGCACAATATAAGTGGCCGATTGGCTCATGGTTTCATCTGGCAAAATCACACGCAAACGCCCCTGTTGTAACTCCTTATCCACCAGATATTGTGGACCCAGCATAATACCCCTTGCGAGTAAGGCTTGTGTTTTTAGCATATGGTTATCGTTGACGCTCATAAAGCTGTTAATGGCAATGGTTTTACTGCCAAATGTCCAATGAGTTTGCTCTGCTGAGGTTAAGCATTTGTGCTGTTGTAAATCATCAATGTTTATTGGCGTCCCAGCTTCTTCGAGGTATTCAGGCGCCGCGCAGCATACTTGTTGATACTCAAATAACTTTTTGGCAACCATATTTTGTGGTGGGTTTTGCGTTGCTCTAATGGCTAAATCGAAATCATTTTTTGCTAAATCATACAAGGTGTAGCTGCAATCTATGCTGAAATTTACTTGTGGATGCAGTGCGCTAAACTCATGGCAAATATCGAGTAAATAACGCTGAGTAAACTGGCTTGGTGCCGTAATGCGGATTCTCCCGGCAATATCCTCATTGTCGTGACGAATTTTTCGGTCAAGATCTAATAAATCTGCTTTCACCTGTCCCATGCTGGCTAAAATCATTTCACCTTGCACCGTCAGTTTGACACTGCGCGTTGTGCGGATAAGCAATGCCCGACCAAGATCTTGTTCAAGCTGCCTAATTTGCTCAGATAAATAACCGCGCGAAATCCCTAATTCAGCAGCCGCGCCGGTAAAACTTAACTGTTTGGCGACCTCACTGAATAAGAATAATCGTTCAAACTTCTTATGCTCTCGGCTCATGTAACTTATCCAATATAGTATTTTATATAGAACTGTAATCTGTTATTGGTAGGTATATCAAATAATGATTTTGTATTTTAATGCTTCTTTTTTATCCCATACCTCATAAACTACGACTAACCAATGCAATATTAAGAGCACCAATATGATTCAATTACCGCTAAATAAATGTTTACCCAATGTGAGCCCGCTTGTGTACGGCTGTATGGGGCTGGGTGGCGGTTGGAATAATAATCCAATTAATGATGCGGATATTAAACAAGCCCATCAAGTGATTGATACTGCTTTAGATAACAAGATTAATTATTTTGATCACGCCGATATTTATACTTTTGGCAAAGCCGAGCAAGTGTTTGGCAAAGTATTAGCCGAGCGTCCTGAGTTACGCAAAGATATATACTTGCAAACAAAATGTGGTATCCGATTTGCCGATGATTTGGGCCCAAAGCGTTACGACTTATCTGCGCAGTGGATCCAAACCTCAGTAGAGAAAAGCTTAGTGCAGCTAAACACAGAATATCTTGATGTATTGGTGCTTCATCGCCCCGATCCTTTGATGCAGCCAACAGAAGTCGCGCAGGTGTTCAACCAACTAAAAAACGCGGGAAAAGTACGTTTTTTGGGGGTGTCGAACATGCAGCAACATCAGGTGCAGGCACTGCAACAAGCCTTAGACGCGCCGTTGGTGCTAAACCAAGTTGAAATGAGTTTACATAAACATGATTGGTTAGATGAAACCGTGTATGCGGGCAATCAAGCGGGTAAAGACATAAACTTTACCCCAGGTATGATGCAATATTGCCAACAGCAACAAATGCAAATCCAAGCATGGGGGAGTTTATGTCAGGGATTATACAGTGGCATTGATGTCAGCAACCAGCCTATAGCGGTACAACAAACTAGTCGGTTAGTGCAAGCATTTGCCGAGCAATACCACACCACAGTAGAAGCGATTTTGCTTAGTTGGTTAATGCAACACCCGAGTCAAATTCAACCGGTTATTGGCACCACTAATATTGAGCGAATTAAGGCGTGTAGCAAGGCGACACAGGTATCGCTTAATCGTGAGCATTGGTATGCATTGTACGTTAGCGCTAAAGGCCAAGAACTCCCTTAAACGGTGATGAGCTTTTTCTTTTTTTCCCGTAAGGCACTGCCGCATCTATCATATTCAGCGCAATATAAGAGGCCATATGAATAAACAAATCGTCACAATACTCAGCGCAATGTTACTTGCAGGTTGTCAGCCTTCAGCAGTCGGTAACGATGCTACTCAGGTCGTTATTCCTCTACCTGCTGATTCAGCGGGTAGAGGCAGTAAGGTTCCGGCAAAACCGATTTCTGACATCTATCAAGATTACTTACACAGAGATGTTCGTGATGATATTTTTTACTTTGTGTTGCCCGATCGTTTTTATAACGGCAATCCAAGTAATGACAACGGCTCAATAACGCAACAGATCTCAGCAGGTGGTGTAGAGTTAACTCACCCTCGCGGTTTTCATGGCGGTGATATTAATGGCATCGAACAAAAACTAGATTATCTACAAAATTTAGGTGTTACCGCCATTTGGATGACACCGCTATTACGCAATAAAGCGATTCAATCTGATGGTATAGCTCATCACGGATATTGGATTGTCGACTTTACCGAAATTGACCCACATTTTGGCAGTAATGCTGATTTAAAGCAGCTTATTAACGCAGCGCATCTACGTGGTATTAAAGTGTTTTTTGACATTATTACTAATCACACCGCTGACGTGATTAAGTACCAAGAGTGTCATCAAGCATCGGGTGAGTTTATTGCATCCAATACACATTGCGAATATAAGTCTCTAGATAAATTAGCAAAAGGCGACAGTTACACGCCATTTATCCCCGAAGGCCAATCTGAGGTGAAAGTACCGAGTTGGTTGAACGATCCGCGTTACTATCACAATCAAGGCGACAGTACCTTTAAAGGCGAAAGTTCACTTAATGGTGACTTTAATGGTTTAGACGACCTCAATACCGCCGACCCTGCAGTGTTGGCGGGCATGATTGAGATATATCAAAACTTGATTAAAGAGTTTAAGCCAGATGGCTTTAGGATCGATACCGTTAAACATGTCGATTTATCATTTTGGCAAACTTTTAGCCCTGAGATTGTTAGTTTTGCTAACGCACAGGGGATCCCGCAGTTTCATGTATTTGGTGAAGTATACGATCCAGATCCTAAAGTGCTCAGCCTCTACACCACCGAAGGCCAGCTGCCATCAGTACTCGACTTTGCGTTTCAGCAAACGGCAGCAGATATTTTCTACCGAGAAAAGAGCCCGTTACTCGCACAGCAATTATTTGCTCAAGACGCCCTTTATCAAGACAGTGACAGTCAGGCCGACTTGTTAATGACCTTTTTAGGCAATCATGACATGGGGCGTACAGGATATTTTATCAACCAAGCTGCGCCAACAATGTCTGCAGAAGACAAGCTACAACGCAGTATTTTGTCGCATGCATTTATGTTTTTATCCCGTGGTATACCAGTGATTTACTATGGTGATGAGCAGGGCTTTACCGGTGATGGTAATGACATTGATGCGCGGGAGGATATGTTTAGTTCAAAAGTGGCCAGTTATAATGACAATACGTTATTAGGCTCTCAGGCCACTACCGCAGATGATAATTTTGATAATAATCACCCTTTGTACAAAGCCATTGTTCAATTGAGTCATTTGCGTAAACAGCATGTATTATTACGCCGTGGAGAGTATCAAGAGCGCTTTTATCAAGCCGATAAGAACATATTTGCATTTGCGAGGCTTGATCCTAAAACAGATGAAGAGCTATTAATGGTATTTAATAGTGGCGAGCACGCACAAACGATGACTCTATCTACAGAAGGTAAAATATATCGTTTATTGACATCATGGCCTGCTCCGATAACGGCAGCGAGTAATGCTGACAACACTGCAACAACATTGACCGTGACCTTACCTCGATTAAGCTATGCGATTTATACGACGGCAACCCCTTAGCAGGCATAAAAAATGGTTATCCATTGGATAGCCATTTTCTTGTTAAAGGAGTCGTAACTACTTTTGTAATGCTAAATAATTAATCAGTCCAATAATGTCATCGAGCGTGCGCATTTCATTTAAATTAATCGCGTATTTATCGTTAACGATAAAAGCAGGCACACTTTGTACTGCATACATCTCTTGTTGCTGGCGCCATAAACTAAGCTTTTTATCGGTTTCAACGCTGTCAGCTAAGGTGTCGTATTGTTTTGCATCGACGCCTAACTCAGCAAAGACTTTCTTAATGTCATCACGGTTGTTGATCAAGGATTTGTGCTCATGACCTGCCGCATTATGGTCGTGGCCTGCATTGTTGTCTTTACCTTGTATCGCCCCAAACATGGCTATTTTTAATGCTTCTTTGTTGTCTAATTCATGGATAACCGCTAACGATCGCATGACTTCAGTGCCTAAATCACTGTTCATAAAGTCTACGTGTTTACTGTCGAAAGTGATTTGCTTATCTAATCCTTTTTTGATTTCTGGCAGGTACTGGCTTTCCATATTGAAGCAATTATGGCAATAAAATGAGAAAAACTCAGTCACTTTTGGCTCTGTGGGTACCATGTTATTTGATATTTGAGTGTAGTGCGTACCTTCAACAAATTGTGTTGCTAAGCTAGTGATAGGGGCAACCGCTAACGTGACGGCTAAAGCTAAATATTTAAACATGAAGACCTCAAATTGGAGATAAAAATAGACAAGGTAATGCCACTAATAATGGCATAAAAAGCCAAAATCAGCTGCAGAATTTGTGTGATCAAGTAGCGGTTTACGTTAAATAATGAATCGACTTTAAGCCACTAAGCTTTTGTCTCGCAGGGTTTGCCAGGCTTCACAGATTTCACGGAATCGTTCTGCATTGCCTTCATCACGATCTGGGTGCCATTTAAGCGCCAGTTTACGCCATTGCTTGCGGATATCTTTATCGGTGGCAGTGACATCTAACTCGAACACTTTTAAAGCATGACCTTTATGCATTAATTGAACATTAACGCCAATATATTGCTGGTAACTAGACCAGAATGACTCGAGCATCTCACGAACGACATTAACGCTAGCATCGTAATTAGCCCAATCAAGGTAGTAGTCACGTAGGGCGCCGTCACGAACATGTTCGATATCTGCATGAGCGGGGATGATTCTAAAAATTTGAATCTCCATTGCTTTAACTTGCAACCATTGTCTTGGCATTAACATGTCTTGTAATTCATATAGCGCATTCATTAATAGAAAGTTACGCTTGAAGAGATCTTTTTCAGGCATTGGGTCAAGGTCGTGCATCAACCCTTTGGTTTGCAGTTCACTGGCTAAATGGTGCACTTTCCAACTTGTGTTCGACGACTTTAATAAGGTTAAAACAGGCCAAATTAGCGGGTTGTCGCCTTTAGGCACACTCAATACGCGGGCATCAGGTGCAGTAGACTGCGAGTTTGCATAATGATTTTGTGAGGTTTTGTCGAGCAACATAGTGGCGTCTTCATCCTGAATTGGCGATAAAATAAACGTATCGGTTAAAAAACACTATGCCATAGCCGCCGTGAATGACAAGTAGATTTTATCTATTGGGCGCAGACAAAGTCGCTAATGGTGGGCAACCCATATTTCACATAAATAATCCGGTCAACGTAAGCGTGTCGAGCATATAAATGGTAAGTTATTTGTGAACATTGGGATTTAATGTAGATTTTGATCAATTAATTCTGATTCTTACAGGCAAGATAATCTTATTTGGTATAAAATTCTCCGCAACAAATTAATAGGGGCCTCACCAATGACTGATAAACATTATATTAGCGCACAACAACTTTTAGAAGATTCATTTAGACTGGCTGCGCAAGTGTATGACAGTGGTTTTAGACCGCAGTTTATTGTGGGTATTTGGCGCGGTGGAGCTCCAATTGGTATTGCTGTGCAAGAGTATTATGACTTTAAAAAAGTCGAAACTGACCATATTGCCGTGCGTACTTCCTCTTATTACGGGATTGGTACTGACAAGCAAGACAAGAATATTAAAGTGCACGGTTTGCACTACATTATCGAAAATGCCAACGCGAGTGACGGCTTGTTAATTGTTGATGATGTATTTGATTCTGGCCGCAGTATTGATGCCTTAATTGGTAAGTTAAGAAAGTTTATGCGTCTAAATATGCCAAACGACATTCGTATTGCTTGCCCTTACTACAAGCCTAAAAATACTAAAGTCGATTTAAAACCAGATTATTTCATTCATTCATCTGAAGATTGGTTAGTGTTCCCGCATGAAGTATCAGGATTAAATCCACAAGAAATTGCTGAAGGTAAAACCGACTTTAAGAACATTCAAGAGCTATTTTTATAAACAAAACAATGTAAAAGTCATGCGGCATATTTAGTCGCGATTTTACTTAGAACTTTGTTTAAAGTTTGCTAAAATACAAGACTATGCGAGTGCGTCAACATACTAATGTCAATGAGACGATATCAGTATGTTGGCGCACTTTTTTATCCGAATTGAGCGAAATTTAGTTAACATTATGGTTTCTGTAGAATTGTTTACCCCCGAGGCTCCGGTAAAGCGCCAACTTGAATTGCTTGCACCTGCTAAAAATGCTGATTACGGCATTGAAGCTATTCGCCATGGTGCTGACGCGGTTTATATTGGTGGCCCTGCGTTTGGCGCGCGTCACAATGCTGGTAACAGCGTTGAAGACATTGCTCGCTTAGCGGAGTTTGCTCATCGTTATCATGCTCAAGTGTTTGTTGCCTTAAACACTATTTTAATGGATAACGAAATAGACAAGGCGCAAAAGCTAATATGGGAACTCTACGAAGCCGGTGTCGATGCCTTGATTATTCAAGACATGGGCGTATTGCAATTAGATTTACCACCAATAGCATTGCATGCGAGTACCCAAACAGATAACCGCAGCCCAGAAAAAACCGTGTTTTTTGAACAAGTGGGTTTCTCGCAGGTGGTATTAGCGCGTGAACTAAATATTCCACAAATTCGTGATATTGCCGCTAGCACAAAAATGAAATTAGAGTTTTTCATTCATGGAGCATTGTGTGTCAGTTACAGCGGCTTATGTAATTTAAGCCATGCGTATTCAAATCGCAGTGCTAACCGAGGTGAATGTTCACAAATGTGTCGTTTGCCGTGTAATTTAACCACGCGTGATGGTGACGTATTAGCTGAAAACCAGCATTTGTTGTCGCTTAAAGACAACAATCAAACTGACAATTTAGAAGCTTTGATTGATGCCGGTATTAGTTCTTTTAAAATTGAAGGTCGTTTAAAAGACATTACTTATCTTAAAAACGTGACCGCTCACTATCGCCAACAGTTAGATGCGATTATTGCTAAGCGCAATGACCTTGAATCGATATCTCATGGCCGCTGCGAGTTTAACTTTACGCCAGACCCAGACAAGAGCTTTAATCGTGGTAAAACAGATTACTTTGTTAACGAGCGTACAGAAGCGATTGAGCATTTTAGTTCACCTAAGTTTATTGGTGAAAAAATTGGCCGTATTACTCAAGTCGGTAAAGATTTTATCAAAATTGATCCGAGCGAAAGCGGTAAAGATATCCACTTTAATAATGGGGATGGCTTGTGCTATTTCGTTGAACATTACGAAACTCAGCGCCTGTCTGATGACAAGCTTTCGGGGTTACGAGTTAACCGTGCAGACGGCAATACCTTGTATTTAACCGAAGTACCAAAAGATTTAAAAGTCGGCGTGATGATGTTCCGTAACTTTGATCACAAGTTTGAAGCCACATTAAATAAAGACTCAGCGACGCGCAAAATCAGCGTTGACATGCAGTTTTTTGACACAGATGACGGCGTAGGATTAACGATTACTGACGCGCATAATATCAGCGTTACTGCAACGTTAGTGTGCGATAAAGCCCCGGCAAATGACCAGGCTAAAACTGCTGAAAACTTAAAGAAGCAATTAGGTAAGTTAGGTAGCAGCGATTTTGTGTTAAACAAAATCAACCTACAAACCGAGCAAATGTGGTTTTTACCGGCATCAGTGGTCAACGAATTGCGCCGTGATGCTGTGAGCGAGTTAATGACGGCTCGCGTTGCGGCTTATCAACGCCCAGAGCGTTGGGTACATAACAAAGAAGCGCGTTTCCCACAAAAAGCCTTGAGCTTTTTATCTAACGTGGCCAACGAAAAAGCCAAGTCGTTTTATGAGCAACATGGTGTAATTCAAATCGAAGACACCTACGAAAAAAATACCGTATTGCATGATGCGCCATTGATGGTGACCAAGCATTGTTTACGTTACAGCTTTAATTTGTGCCCTAAAGAAGTTGAAGGCATTAAAGCGGACCCAATGTTTTTAGATGTAGGTAAAGATAAATTAAAGCTGGTGTTTGACTGTCACAAATGTGAAATGATGATTGTGGGTTCAAACCAGTTAGTGAAGCAACAATAACGCCATCACAAAAAAGCGTTAAAAATAACCAATAATAGCTGCCCAAACTCGTGCGTATCGAGTACACTGCGCGGCTGAAATTTCATGGGTTTTGTCCCGTGATACCCAAAGTAGGATTGATAAGATTATGAGCGATAGCAAAAAGTATGGTTTACGTGTATCACAAGTTGAAAATACTTGGAAAACCGAAATCACTCGTCGTATGACAGCGACTAAAACCATAGTATCTAAAAGCCAAGATGGTTTTGCTTCAGAAGCAGAAGCCATTGCATGGGGCGAACAGTCTTTACAGGGTTTCCTGTCTAAGCAAGCTGACCGTAACAAGCGTAAAACAGAGAAACACCTAAAAGCGAAAAGCTTAGCAGCAGCTATTGCGGCTGAATCTGCTGTTGATGAAGATGAACTCTTTGACGCAGAAGACGAAGACGATGAAGAGTTAAACTAACATTTTACAATGGTGTAAATGTTATAGATAAGTTTCAATTTTTGTATGTTCAGGATAGGATATACATAATTAGAATGATTTTTAGTCAACTTATCGCCTATCTTGACCTTGCAAGGATGACATTGGGATGAACAAGATTGCTGCAGTTATCGGCTACGCGGGGTGCGTTGGAATATTTAGCTTATTCCCCTATACCGCGTATGCTACTTTTCCAGCATTGGTTACATTGGAGTCCCAAAATGACTCTTCTGGTACGCTTGTTATGTCTAGCGATGTTCAGCGATTAACCACTGTATCGCAAACCTTCGGCTTTTTACCTCCTCTTTCATGGAAACTCGCCTTTAATGAAAAGCGCGGAGACATGACCCTTGCTGAATTTATCCCTGCTAACGAAACGCTTAATGATTGGTCTAGCCTCGTATGCATGCAAGGTTTTAAAGGGCTAGCAGAAGATGTAGAACCCGATGAGTTTTTAGATTCAATGGCCGAAACCTATAAAGAACATTGCCAGGGTGATGTGATTTATCAGCCATTAGGTAGCATGAAGGTTGAAGGCTATGAAGCTGTACATGGTCTGCTTGGCTGCACTAGCATGCCCAACTTTCATAATGCGTCTGCCATAGAGTCAGCATCATACATTACCAGCCCTCGTGGTGAGATGGGCTACTTTACGGTAATAAGCGATGACGACGATATTTATTTAGTTCATAAATCCATTCGTACCGCTGTATTTACTGCCGAGTCGGCACCTGTTACTCAACAAAATTATCGCGAGTTTATGGCAGAGCCTTAAATCTAACTAACGTGAGTAATCTGCGAGTTGTTTTAATGCTTACCGACTATCAGCAAAGTGCTGATTCCGTTATAATCCTGTCGAAGTTTATGGCTGTATTTATCAATCCAATCAACCATTAGACTGTTTCTCTCTATTTATACAAGTTTAGTCAATCTTTACGGTGCCAATGTTGAGTCATATCGATGCATTGGAGAATCGGGAAACCAGTGAAAGTCTGGTACTGCCCCCGCAACGGTGATAGGTGAGAGCCCAATATGTAATGCATATTTGCTTGGCTCGTGTGTACTTTTAGTGCCGCAACCTCAGTCCGGAGACCGGCCATAAAGGTGATTTCGATGATTTCGGTGGGCAGATCTCGAGATGTGATGTTATGCCGTTTTTGGTTTGCTCAGATGAGTAAGCCGCAAAGTGGTTGTCAATGTTGCGGCGCTATTGCCCCATTTTTCCTTTCAGGAGTTAAAGGTAAATGGGTACTAAACCAACTACAATCGCACTATTAATCAGTGCTATGCTTTGCGCAACTAGCTTTAACGCTGTTGCAGCACCAACCTCTACGATATCAACCACAACAGCATCTAATGCAGACGTTACCATGGATGAGACTATTGTGGTTATTGGTCGTAATCAAACCAACCCGCTAAATATTGCTGCTAATGTGAATGTCATCGATGCCGCTGACATCGAAATGAGCGGCGCGAATAATTTGACCGACTTACTGCGTGGTCAATCGGGTATTCAAGTTTCAGACAATAACTCTGGTACTGTGTTCTCTATGCGCGGTTTTTCAGCTTCTCAAGCGGTTAATAATACCCTTATTTTAGTTGACGGCCGTCGATTAAATAATATCGATATTTCTGCACCAAGCGTTGAATCCATTCCACTTAATTTAATTGAACGTGTTGAGATATTGTCTGGCAGTGCGGGTGTATTGTATGGCGACCAAGCTGTAGGCGGCGTGATTAACATTATTACTAAGGCACCAACAGAAACCGCTGGTGGCTTACAAGTCAGTGGTGGCAGCTTTGACACTTATGAAGTTAAAGGTGATGTCTCTGGTGCAATTAACGATACTTGGCGTTACTTTTTAGCGGGCAGCTATAACGAAAGCGATAACTATCGTGATAATAACGACAATGAAACAGGCTCTATTTTAGGCCGTTTTCAGTACCAAACCGATGTTGAAGATTTTTATGCTGAGGTGAATTACTTCGATAATAATCGTCAAGCTCCAGGTGCGCTAAGTTTAGCGCAGTATGAAGATGACCCTCGCCAGGTCGCGTCTTTTTCAGACGGTGAATACTCTCACGAAATTACGACCGCTTTACGTACAGGTTATCAATATCAACTAACCAAAGTATGGGCGCTGGGTGCAGATTTAACTTATTCAGATACCTCAACAAGCAGTTTATTGTTTGGAAGCGCAGGGCATATAGACCGCGATTTATTGAGTTTTTCACCAAAAGCGACCGCTAATTATCAATTAGCTCATGGCGAGTTGACCATGGTTGCCGGTATTGATGTTAGTCGAGGCGAAGCTGATTTTGATACGCTTTACATCCAACGCAATAACCAACAAACCATGCAAAGTGCTTATGTTCAAGCGACTGTGCCGTTAACCTCAACATTGTCTTATGTTGTTGGCGGCCGTTATTCTGAAGTTACTGATGATTTAACCGATCAATTATTGTATGCCGATGGTGTTGAGCTTGATAACGATGCGCATGCTTTAGAGTTAGGTGTTAATTATCGCCCAAGTGTTGAACATCGTTTTTATGTTCGCGCTAATGATAATTTCCGTTTTGCAAAAGTGGATGAGCAAGCCTATACACCATTAGAGGTGCAAGGGTTAGATCCGCAGACAGGGCGTTCTTTTGAGGCTGGCTGGGATTGGACTGGTGCAACTCAAACCGTTAAGTTAAACCTTTACCGTCTTGATTTAGAAGATGAGATTGTTTACGACGGCAGCCGTACTGACGGACCTTACGGTGGCGGAGCAAACGTAAACGCAGACGAATCTCGTCGTTTTGGTATTAACACGAGTTATGAAGTGCAGCTATCAAATGATTGGCTGTTAGGTGCTTCGTACGACTTTATTGATGCCGAATTTACTCAAGGTGAAAACGATGGCAAAGCACTATCTTGGGTGGCAGAGCATTCAGGTAAAGCGTATATGAGTTACGATTTCGCTGATCATTGGCAAACTTTTGTCGAAGGTGTTTACACTGGTGAACGTTACATGGAAGGCGACAACAGTAATGCTGGTGATAAGCTAGACAGCTATGTACTCACTAACCTCGCGTTAAACTATCATCGTAATGCTTGGACTGCTAGCTTGCGTGTCGATAACTTGTTAGATGAAGAGTATGTTGGTACAGGTTATTACTCGTCTTTTGGCAATGGTTATTACTCAGGTACAGGCCGTTCATTTAGAATTACTGCCGGTTACCGCTTTTAATCAACTGACCTGAACTAAGCTTAAACACGAAAGCCAGTAAACTATTACTGGCTTTCGTTTTGATATATCGTTAAATTAATTTATAGCCTGATTCTTTCACCAAAGGTAACTGATGCATATGACAAATCTTGAACAACAAGTGCTGACTCAAGTTCAAGCAATTATTGGCAATGAAGAGCAAGTTATTGGTCGTCGTGGTATTTTGATCCCATTAAAAAAGGCACTCATTAACGAAGCTGATATTCGAGTTGTCATCGATACCGTCTCGGCGGATCCCGCGCTCGCCGCCCATTTACTACAACGAAGTAATACAGCGCAAACCGCTGGGGTTGTGTCGACCAAAAGCCGCAGTGTAAAAGATGCGTTAATTCGTTTAGGTCAGGTTAATATTTATCGTTATGCTTTTTCATTTTATTTAAAAGAACGTCTTGATGAACTCGCCGAGCCATACAAAAAGCTAGTGCAGGGTTACTGGGCGTTAAATGAAAAGATTGCGCATGATTGTATCGAGTTACTGCGGGCAGAAAACGAAGCTGGAGTCGGGATAAAAGTCGATGCTGATGAAGTGCAAACCTTAGCCTTATTTAGTGTATTTGGCCAAGTGATTGCCTTAACGGCATTTGCATATTTAAATGCAGAGCTGCCAAGACCTGTGTCATTAAAAGTGCTTAAGTCATTGATTGACCAGCAACAACAAAAACTGTCTTTAGAAGCGTTTGAGTCTTTAGGGTTAGATGACGATTTACGAGAAGAGTTTTTGATAGCGCATAACTTACGTCAAACACAAAACCCTGACTCTGCAGGACTTGTGCTTCGACGTGTGTTATCTAAACGGAAACTATTGATTAATCCGTTGTAATGCCATTCCTTCACTTGCTACGAGCTCGAGCCACTTTTGAATCAAATTAGCATTAGTGGCGTCACGGCGGTAAGCGCCAAACAACGGACGTTTAAGCCCTTCAGAGCCTAGTTTTACAGCCGCTAAACTTAAGCCTTGGCTCTCACGAATTGACCATGTCGGTAACGTCGCTACACCATCATTACACGCTACACGCTGTAATAACATTGATGTTAAGTCGCATTGTTTTTGCTCACCAGGTTCAACACCTGCTGGCTCTAAAAAGTGTTTGTAAATGTCTAAACGAGCTAAAGGTACTGGATAGCTAATCAAGGTTTGTTTCGCTAAATCTGTCGGTGTCACGTAGGCTTTTTTCGCTAAAGCATGCTCACTCGATGTTACTAGCTTTACTTCAAAATCAAACAAATGTTGATACGCCACACTGTGTCCAGGAACCGGATCTGAGGTGAGTACGATATCTAATCCGCCTGTTTCTAGCGCATTAAGAGAATCAAATAAATGTCGGCTTGAAATATCAATTTGCGCTGCAGGGGCATGTTGCTTAAATTGCTCAATAACCGGCATTAACCATCGAAAACAGCTGTGGCATTCAATGCCTAATTTAAGCTGTTGGCTTTCTCCTTCAAGACCGCGTTTAAGGTCTGATTCAGTGGCAATCACCTTCGGTAAGATTTCTTCTGCTAAATTCAGCAGTCGTGAACCTTCGTGAGTGAAGGTTAACGGTTTACTTTTTCGAACAAAAATAGCTGAGTTAATACGAGTCTCTAACTCTTTTATTTGATGAGAAAGCGCCGACTGGGTTACAAAACGTTTTTTAGCCGCACCTGCCAAACTGCCACTTTCTTTTAACGCCATCAAGGTGCGAAGGTGTCTAAGCTCTATCATTTTCTCTCCACATGAATCTTGCTCAACTAGCTGATGAAATCAATTCTATTGCTTGGCAGAAGAGTAACACAATAAACTTCTAGACGTCCAGACGCCTGTATGAGTTTTTTTACATATTTAACTATTAATTTTTGTTAATAAAGCATCTCAGCTGTATACAGTATTCAATTTCTAAGTTTTCAATTACTAAGTGTTCAATTATCAATAGCTCATCATTTGTACAATGAAATAAACGATTCACCAAGATGCCTATTTGTTGGGGATAGATCGCGACTGCTAGCGTGAAATGATTAAAACAATAAATATAGCTATCGACTGATAGAAAAAGCGAACTGACAAGCTTATGGCTATACTAATAAAGGATTAATTATTGATAATCAGCCCATTGATGAGCTAAACGCCATGAGCTAAAAGCCATGAGTTAAAATCATGAGCTGAATATAAGGAGTTAAGCATGAGTCATACTTATAAAATTATTGAACTTGTCGGTTCATCGCCAATCAGCAGTGACGATGCGGTTAAAAATGCCATTGCCCAGGCCAATAAAACGGTTAAGCATTTGCGTTGGTTTGAAGTGATTGAAACTCGTGGTCATCTAGAAGAGGGGTCGGTTGCCCATTGGCAAGTGACCATAAAAGTGGGCTTTACCTTAGATACTTAAATTTTTGACGGTTTAGCTTGAATAGCTCGATGACCCAAAGCCTAGGCATCTCTCGGTAAGCCTTTTTGTATCGAGCGGATGACTCGTTGTGTTTTACGTGAAAGCGTCTCTTGAGGTGCTTTTTGTCTTTGCTGCTCAAGTGCCCAGTCAATATGCTCTAATACCATGTCGTCAACTTCGTCGCTGAGTTTGCGTTGCTCGAGTGTGGCGATGATCTCTGGATTTGCTGGGGCGTTGCCTAATGCGATGGCGATATTGCGCAACCAGCGTTTATGGCCAATACGTCTTATTGCGCTCCCTTCTGTTTGACGCAAAAATACTGCCTCAGACCAATTAAATAAGCTGATTAATTCAGGTTGGATGAGAGTTTGACGAGTATGAAAGTCAGACTCTGCTGTTAATGGCGCCTTGCTGTTAACAGGACACACTAATTGGCAATCGTCGCAGCCATAAATTCGGTTACCGATTAAGGGCCTAAATTCTTCTGGGATCGCTCCCTGCAATTCAATGGTTAAGTATGAGATACAGCGCCTAGCATCAACCACATAAGGGGCGACAATCGCATCTGTTGGACATGACTTTATGCAGGCAACACAAGTGTTACAGCCTTCTTCTATTGGAATATCTAAAGGTAGGGGAAGGTTAATTAGCAGTTCACCAAGAAAAAACCAGCTGCCAGCCTCTGGGTGTAAAATCAGTGAATGTTTACCTGTCCAGCCCAGTCCTGCTTTGTCGGCTAATGGTCGCTCTAGTATTGGGGCCGAATCAACAAAGGGCCTAAAGTCTGTGGCGGCAAATCCGAGCGTTTTACAGTGTTCAGTAATTTTGTCTCCGAGTTTTTTAAGACGTTGACGGATCATTTTATGGTAATCACGTCCGCCAGCATAACGCGAGATATAGGCTAAATTAGGGTTGGTTAAGTTACTGGCAAAACCTGCATCAGGCGGCAGGTAGTCCATACGTGCACAAATGACTCTTAAGCTGCCTGGATGTAACTCGTTTGGTCTAGCGCGCATCATGCCATGGCTCGCCATGTAGTTCATTTCACCGTGATAGCCTTTATCTAACCAGTCTTGTAATCCCGCTTCATGTTGGCTTAAATCAATATCTGCCACCCCGATCTGTGCAAAACCAAGTTCTTTACCCCAGAGTTTGATTTGTCTGTTGAGCGCGTCAAGTTGAGCCGCTGTTAATGGGCAGGGTTCATTGATACGATTGGTTATATGATCGGTCTGTAAATCCGCCTGCTGATCTAGTTGGCGATCAACGTTTGATTCGGGAGTCGTTGCTGTCATAACACAATCATTAAGTAAACACGCAGTAATTATACCGGTTTTACTAGGCTTTGACACAGTTTCGGCCAGCAGCTTTGGCAGAATAGAGTGCTTTGTCGGCTTTAAGTAACAATGGTGATAGCTCTAGCTCATTGGTGTAGCTTGCCACCCCTGCACTGACGGTTTGTGCTAAGTTAGGTGCAATTTGCTGCCAATCATAATCAGCAATGTTTTCGATTAAGCGAGTGGCAATTTCGATGGCATTGGTTTTATCAATATTGGGCAATAACACTAAAAACTCTTCACCACCTACTCTGCCAACAACATCTGTTTCGCGCATCATACTGACACAAATTGATGCCAACTTAACTAAGACCTTGTCGCCAATATCATGGCCATGTTGGTCATTAACTTGTTTAAAATGATCGGCATCGAAAGAGATAATCGAAAAAGGTTTGTGTGACATTTGAGCCACTTTTAAAAAATGTTTCCCTTGTGAGTAAGTATCGCGCCTGTTAGATAGCTTAGTTAACTCATCTGTCATTGCGAGACGTCTAAATAACTTTTTGCGCATCAATTGTTTGTAAGCAAAAATAGACACAATTAGTAAAATGATCGCCACTAATATAATGATGATGATTTGCATGTTTTCGTTGCGCTGCATTATCTGCAATTGTTGCTCTTTGTCTTTGTCTCGCTGCACTAGCAAGTCATTTTCAGTTTGAATTTTGTTGGTATTAAAACGAGTCTGCATTTCAGTGTTTCTGTCTGACATGATTTGTTTGTCGAGTGCTTCGTGAGAATCAACAAATGCAGATAATGACTGATATGCTTCGGGCCATTGCTCTAATGACTGGTAGATTTGGCTTTTTAAACGTAAAGCCTTATTTAGGCCGCGAGCATTGTCGCTGTAACGAAAAGCATGCTCTGCTTTTTGAATATATTCTAGTGCTTGAGTGTGACTTACTAATTGATAATGTACTTGGGCAAGGTACAAATTCATGTAGCTATAGCTGCCATCATTGTCTGATTTTATTTGTTTTTCGGCTTGGTTGAGTACCGACTTAGCTTCATTTAAACGATTTAAGTTAATTAAATTACCACCAATACTAACTAAGGCATCTGCTGCTGCAATGACTTCATTTTTACTGAGCAAAAAATCACGGCTATTTTGATAGCGCACAATTGCTTCTTGAAAACGACCTAACTCTTCGAGTGACATGGCTATTTCGTTACTGATTTTATTGGCTGCAAATGGCTGATTATTTTGTAAATAATATTGTTCAAGTTTTGTTTGATATTTTAGAGCATTTTTAGCATCACCGAAGCGTCGATAACTATTAGCGAGTTCGCCTAGATTGACATTAGCCCAATAGGGCAGGTTCATTGTTTCGTATAGATTTTGTGCGGTAATAAGGTCTTCTAATGCCGCAGAAAAGTTACCCATGTAAGATAAAATGGTGCCTCTAATACTGCGTCCATCGGCAATCAATCGTGGATCTTCTAACAAGTAAGCATTGTTGATGGCGGTGTCTAAATCAGCAAATAAGACATCATTTTTACCTAAATAATGCAAAAACCAGGTTTTACATAATTGCAGATCAATTTGGATCAACGATGGGCTCGGTTGCGAGTATATTTTTAGATATTCATCAGCAAAAGCCACCGCAGCCATCATTTGTTCAGCGTTGTCAGCGGGTAAATTCCAACAGGTTAAACGTGTGTGCAATTGTTGCCTAACGGTATCGTCACTCGCTAAGCTGTTTTTGTACTCGCTCAGCATTTGAGTCACATCTTCATCGGGTAAAAATTTCCCGCTATCAAATAGTTGATAAATTTCATCAGCACGAGCATTTTCGATAGGATTTGCATATGCAATGCAACTCATTCCCATCGATAGTATGAGTATGAACGTGCGAGTCAATTGAGTTATTTTTAACGTAAACAAAGTGTCAGAGTCTCAGCGTTAATTATTATTGTCGTGTTAACTTTTTCAAGAATAGCGTTTTTTTACATCAATGTCTTGCGGATGATTTTTTCGCACTAATTATGTTGTCGTTTGCATTCAGATAAGCACGCGAGTATAAAGACGCCTGTATTAATATTGGTACTTATGTCCCATAACGGTAATGGATAAAGGCAAAGGAATGATGCGTAAAATATTACAGGTTATAATTGTCACCGTGCTATTAGTCACTCTGCCTTCACAAGCGAAGGAGAGCCTTGAGCAGTCAGGTGATGTATTGCACTTGTTATTACCCGCAACAGCATTAGCAAGTACATTAATTGTGGAAGATGATTATCAAGGCACATGGCAATTAGTACAGTCGGGTGTGGCGAGTCGTTTGGTTGTTGAAGTGTTAAAATACAGCATCGAAAAAGATCGCCCAGATGGCAGCGGTGATGATTCATTCCCTTCAGGCCACAGTGCTGATACTTTTGCAGCCGCAACTTTTATCAACCAACGTTATGGTTGGCAGTATGGTGTACCATCGTTTGCAGTGGCATCATATGTTGCTTATACCCGCGTCGCTAGTGATCAACACCATGTTGAAGATCTAATGGCTGGCGCCGCTATCGGAATTTTAGCCGGTTGGTATTTTACCGATCCTTATAAAGGGATAAGTATTGTCCCCATTGCCTCGTCTGACACCTACGGCGTCTATATCAGTGGCAGATTTTAGAGAGAAAACCATGAGTAAAGTTGATCAGCAATATCAAGATGTAGCAAAACAAGTTTCGTACAATGTAGCCAATAAAGTGCTGCCAATGGATAAGTTACCTGAAACACTTCAAGAAGCTTACGAAGGTTTATTTAAAGAGTTGATTGAAGATAATGCCAATGCATTTAATAACGCTTGGGATGCTTTGCCAGGTAGTGCACAGAAGTTAATGCCGAAAGCTGAATTTCATGGTTTTTATATAGCCAATGCTTGGATGCAATTAAGTCGAATGGCACAAGAAATCGCTGACAGCGCTGACTCTGAAGAAGAAATGAATAACAATGAATATGATGGTGTATTCGGTCGTTTAGCTGAGCAATCGCTTAAAGAGTGTGTCCGTAAGCTTAAAAAAGCCCGTACAGATCGTTCTATGTTCAACAGTTTTAAACAGGTTATGTCGGCTTAATCTTTTACTGAGCAAGCAAATATAAAAAATCCCAGCTTGGCTGGGATTTTTGTTTTTATGTAACCTGAGCTCAGGTAATTTAGTTTTAAATCTTTGTTTAAGTTATCTGTTTTAGCTATGTAGATTAGAATGCTGTACGTCTATATCGACGATATTCTGGCTCCCAGAAGTTTGCATCAATAGATTGCTGTAAGAGTTCATCGGTGCATGGTAATGCCAAACCTTGATCAATCGCTGTTCTAGCAACTGCAAAGGCAATGTATTTACTCACTTCTTGAATGTCTTCAAGCTTTGGCAATAAAGAACCCGTACCATTTTTACCCAGTGGTGAGCATTCAGATAACGCTTGGCTTGATGCCATTAGCATTTCATCTGACACGCGCTTAGCGCCACAAGATAATACGCCTAGACCAATACCCGGGAAGATAAAGCTATTATTGCACTGGGCAATTTCAAAGGTTTCGCCATTAACAACAACCGGTTCAAACGGACTGCCTGTTGCCACTAATGCTTGGCCTGATGTCCAGTGCAAAATATCTTTTGGTGTTGCTTCAACACGGCTTGTCGGGTTTGATAATGGAAACACAATTGGGCGTTTACAATGGCTATGCATTGCACGAATAATTTCTTCGGTAAATAGTCCTGGAGCACCAGATACACCAATTAACACTGTAGGTTTAGCGTTGTTAACCACATCTAACAATGAAATATGATCGCTGTAGTTGTCCCAACCATTAACTTCTGAGCACTTTTGCGCTAATTTTTGCTGAAAAGGCAACAGGTTAGGCATGTTGTCCAGTAGTAAGCCCCAACGGTCAACCATAAAGACTTGTGAGCGCGCCTGCTCGTCGCTTATACCTTCAGCAACCATTTGCGCCACAATAGCTTCAGCTATACCACAACCCGCGCTACCAGCGCCTAAAAAGGTAATACGTTGTTGGCTCAATGTACTATTTGCTGCTTTACAGGCCGCGAGCAATGAACCCACTGTAACAGCTGCTGTGCCTTGGATATCATCGTTAAAGCTACAATATTGATCTTTGTAGCGCTCAAGTAATGGCATGGCATTTTTTTGCGCAAAATCTTCGAACTGGATTAATGCATCTGGCCAGCGACGGCTAACAGCTTGCATAAATTCCTCAACAAATTCAGCGTATTCTTCACCGCCAATACGTTGATGGCGCCAACCCATGTACATAGGGTCTTCTAATAAATTCGGGTTATCTGTTCCCACATCTAAGGTAATCGCTAAGCAGTAAGCTGGGCTGATGCCACCGCAGCTGGTGTAGAGTGATAATTTACCAATTGGGATCCCCATACCACCAATACCTTGGTCGCCAAGGCCTAAAATACGTTCACCATCAGTGACTACAATCACTTTTACTTTGTGACGAGTGGAGTTATTGAGGATGTCGTCAATACGGTCTTTGTTAGGGTATGAAATAAATAACCCACGGTTCCGACGATAGTTTTTGGAGAAACGCTCACACGCTAAACCCACTGTTGGGGTGTAGATGATTGGCATCATTTCAGTGATGTGATTACGCAATAGTCGATAGAAAAGCGTTTCGTTGGTGTCTTGAATGTTGCGCAAATAAATATGTTTATCAAGGTCATTATTGAAACTTTTAAACTGGTCATATGCACGCGATGCCTGTTCGTTAATAGTTTCAATAACCCAAGGTAATAAGCCTTCAAGGTTAAAATAAATGCGTTCTTCTTCGCTAAATGCTGTGCCTTTGTTAAGCAGAGGTGATTCAAGAATCGCAGGACCAGCGAAAGGAAGATATAGGGGGCGTTTATTATCGTCCATGGGTAACCTTTATATGTGTGTTTGTGGTTAGGATATTTATCAAGGTAGATTATCACGTCTGATGTTTTTTGTGGTCTGTTAAGTGACTAAAATCACGTTTTTTATTATGAATTATTGTCCTACTTCAAATGAGTAAATTAACTGGCTTTGTTTTAATTCAAACGCCAGAAACAAAAATGCGCAGCCTAAGCTACGCATTAATAGAGTGTTATAATGTGGATATTGCCACTTTATTGAGTATGTTTACTTACCGCGATGTTTAATCGATAAGCCTTTAACGAAGTTACGTAGCACTTGGTCACCACAAGTTTTGTAGTTTTTGTGGTCAGGGTTACGGAAAAGTGCACCTAGTTCCGATTTAGACATAGCAAAGTCAGCTAAGGCTAATGCGGCAATAATATCTTCTTCGCGCATTTCTAGTGCAACACGCAATTTTTTGAAAATAAGGTTATTGGTTAATTGCTTTAGTGGTGCAGGAACTTCGGTACCTGGCTTTAAGCCACGGTTGTTGATGATCAAACCATCTAAAAACTGACACATTAATTTGTCGTTACAAGCTTGATAACCTTCTTCTTCCTCTTTTTTCAGCAGTGCAATAATTTCATCTGTGGTGATATCTGTATTAGCTTGGCTGAAAATATTAATCATTTTGGCATTTGAAAAGTCAAAAACAAAACGAATACGGCGAAGAATATCATTGTTAATCATAAGGTTCTCTGGCGCGGCTGCGCATAAGTGGTTTAGGTCAAGTGACGAGCGACTATTATAACGAGTTATGTGCGAACAGTCAGATTATTCGTCAGTTTTTAGTCGATTTCTTATTGCCTGGCGGATTTTGTCATGTAAACCAAAAACACGATCCATGTTGTCTAAGTCCCACGAGGTATTTTCTAAAATAACCACACTTAATTGTGCTTGCGGATAATAGAGCATCAGACTGATGTAGCCGGGTAAGTAACCTGTATGACTGTACTCTAACAGTGCCGCTTGTTGGCTAATTTGCAAACCATAACCATAACCGAGTTCCCCCCAACGATGTGGTCGCTTGGCACTGACCGTAGACATCGCTTTGACACTGTCTGGTGATATAAAACGCTGTTGTTGTAAGCCAGCGATGAACGAGGCAATCCCTTGATTGCTGGCTTGCATGGCACCAAAGGCAATAAAACTATCGTCTATAGTGAGTTCATCCAAAAGCACTCGTTGCTGTTGTTGCTCCATAAACCCGGGCGTTAAACTCGGCTTTTTTGTATAAAGGTGGGTGATTTCGCCAACATCAGCACTGATGTCGAGTTGGTATTGCTCAGCAAATTGATTTACCAAATCAGAGTAGGGTATGTGGTAGCGTTGGCTGAGTATATCGCCAAGCAATTTATAGCCATAGTTTGAGTAGCTAAATTGGCTCGCTGGAATGAATTGCGACCTCGCATTTAAGCTTGCAGGTTTGGGCGGCAAAATACCAGAGGTATGGTTAAGTAGTTGGGCGACAGTGACTGGATGTTCAGTCACAATATTTAGGTAATGAGTAATATCATCGTTTAAGGATAGTTTTTGCTGATCTACAGCACGCAAAACCAGAGTCGCTGTGATGGTTTTAGAAATTGAGCCAATGATGAAGCGACTGTCTTTTGTTATGCCATCGCCAGCTCGATAATCGGTATAGGTTTGTTGATTATCACTAATCAATATCCTACCGCTAAATGGCCTCGAATCATTATCAATAATTTTTTGTATATCTGTGTTGGTAAAATTTAATCCAAAAGCAGATAAAGACAATAAGCTACAGCTTATTGATACAAAAATTCGCGTTGTGACTTTTCCTATGGCTTTTAGTTCAAGCATTTTTAAAACAATCATTTTGTTAAATACCAATAAATAAACAACAGTGCAAAACTAACTAAATACACGAGTCCAATCCAGGACAGTACTACCATAATAGGGCCATAACGATGTTCTTGAGGTAAGTTTTTACTGGTCATTAAGCGGAAGTTTAACCAGGCAAAAATAACCGTAGTCATAAAGGCAAGGATCATCACAAACTCAAGTAACGGAAGCAGAGCACCTTTAAAGAATAAAATGAGCATCAAACCTAGTGCACTTATAACTAGCATCACAGGGGTTAAATAACTGCGTGGGGAAGTGTTATTAGATAACAGCTTCCAGCCCATATCTAAGGTTCTGCTATAACCATCTATGACGGTTACCGTGGTGCTGAAAATACATAAAAAAGCCACAATACCAATCAAATAGCGAGTTTCATTGCCCATTACTTGGCTGTATAACGTAATAAGTTGCGAAGCAAATACCGCACCAGAATCAGAGAAACGTTCACCACTGCCGTGCATCACTAGTGCGCCTAATGCTAAAAACACAATCGCCAGAATGGCGGTAGTGACATAACCTAAATTGAAATCGAAAATGGCTTGTTTCGCGGTTACCGTTTGGCTTTTTCGTTTTTCAATGAGCCACAAAGAATTCCAGGCGCTGACTTCTATGGGAGCAGGCATCCAACCCATCATGGCAACTAAAAATCCCACGTATGCCCATTGCCAAGGTGATTCACTTGCAGATGGTGCAACCAAACCCGTTTGGTGATTAAACGCTAATGTAACAGCGATTAGTGTAGTTAAGGTTAATGCAAACATAATCACTTTAGTCATTTTGTCGAGCAGTTTGTAATGCCCAAAAATCAATAACGCTAGTGAGCTAAGTAATACCGCAAGTGCAAGAACATCAATTGATAACGGTACAAATTGAGTCAACATTGCTGCTGTTAACATGCAAACCCCAGCTGTACTGGCAATGGCAGCAATGACATTAAGACCAGTAAACAGCATTAAATAGCCCTTTCCTTGCTTTTGATAGCCTTGAAGTAGGCTCTCATCTGTCGCTGCGGTATAGCGCGCACCTGCGGCAAAAAAGGGATATTTTAAGATGTTTACTAATAAAATTAACCAGGCCAATTGCCAACCAAACTCGGCACCTGCACGAGTCGATGCCACTAAATGCGATGCACCAATAGCTGCAGCAGCCATAAGAATGCCGGGGCCAGTCGCTTTTAATAATGTATTTATTTGGACCATAAAAGAGAGGTTATTTTTGTTATTTTGCATAATAAAAAGCAAATGCCTATTGAGAAGAGTGGGGGGGTAAATTTTGTTCAATACGCAATAATGTAGCGTTAATTTGTTGGAGGTTTTCAACTAAAAGGGTATCTGTATTTTTGACATCTGTAGCAGCTGTTTGACGTTCTCTTAGCAATGATTGCTGTAATAACACCTTCTCTCTAAATTCTTGCACATCGACAATACCCACTAAATTTATCAAAGAGCCTATGCCAGATTGTCCAGCTGTTTCTACGGTGAGTTTATGAAGGCCAAACATTCGCATAATAGGGCCTTGAATAAGTGCCATATCGGTGATTTTATCCAAAGGGACGGTGTTTTCTGTACGGGTGAGTAACCCTTTACGTACAATTAGCTTTTGCTCAGTTAATTCGGCGCTCATATTGGCAATATACCGTTTGATTGCCAGTAAACCTAAAGGAAACCACAATAATAACAAAGGAATACCCACCACACTGAACAAAAAGAATACCGCACCAGATAATAACCAGTACAGGCCTAGGTTTGCATGAAAGTGTGCGCTAACTCGTTTTTGATCTCTCACCTGACCTCCATAACAAAAGAATTTAAATTCACTTTTTCCGATTGTTTATTCTTGATTAAGTTTTTGGTTACATTTACATTACGGAATTGTATTTACAATGTGTTGACATTGTTAAAATTTAACTTAACTTGAACACGTAGATTAGCATCCAAGAAAGTAGTAGTCGGTAATGTTGTTACCGCAGTTTGCAGTAGTCATGGATATAAAACAATAAATTAACGTTAAGGATGATCATGAAAAAAACTACCCTGTTACGAAGCGCTTGCGCTATCGCTGTTTCACTCTCTTTTGCACCCGTTTCATTTATTGCTCAAGCGGCTGATGATGCCCAAGCAAAAGTTGAACGCATTGAAGTGACGGGTTCTCGTATCAAACGGACTGATATTGAAGGGCCTTCGCCAGTACAATCATTGAGTAAAGACGATATTGCCAATATGGGTTTTGACAACCTACAGCAATTACTTGAGCGTATGCCTGCTAACGGCTCTGGTGCATTTTCTACCCGCGGTAACAGCCAAGACTCTACCGCAAACGGTGGTGCATCAATCAGTTTACGTGGTTTAGGCCCAGATGCGACATTGGTATTAATCAATGGTCGTCGTGTTGGTTCGAGTGCATTTGCTGAAGGTATTTCAAATTCATTTGTTGATATTAACAACATTCCGGTTTCTGCTATTGAACGTATCGACATCCTTAAAGATGGTGCGTCAGCCATTTACGGTTCAGACGCTATCGCGGGTGTAGTTAACATTGTCTTGAAAAAAGACATTGAAGGCATTGAAATTAACCTAGGTTATGGCGATGACAGTGGTACGGGTTATGACGAAACCACAGCGAGTTTAGTATGGGGTGTAAAAGCCGATAAAGGCAGTGCATCAATTATTTTAGATTATTTTACTAACGGAACTTTATCTGCAGAAGACATGGGCCGTTTTGGTACTGCAAACCAATCACCATATGGCGGTGAAGATTACCGTTCATCACGTGGATACCCAGGCTATTTTTATGTCAATGGCGTAAAAACCATTGACCCAGATTGTCCTGCTGACAGCGCGACAGCAAGTGGTAGCTGCTTATTTGATTATGGTCCATATAACATGACCATTCCTACATCTGAGCGAGTAGGGGCCATTGGCCAATTTGATTACATGTTAGGTGAAGACTTAACCGCATTTTTAGAGTTGTCTGTACAACACAACACCTCTGAAGCGGGCGGTGCACCCACACCATTAGATGAAGATGCAGGCTTAACTGTACCAGGCTCACATCCAAACAATCCATTTGCGGATGATGCGGTGATTGATATCGGCCGTTACCGTACTGTGGATGCCGGCGCTCGTCGTTGGGATATTGAATCAGACACCATGCGTATTGTTGCCGGTCTTCGCGGTGTAATAAACGATTGGGACTGGGAAGTATCAGCACAACGTGGCCGCAGCGAATCAACTCAAACGGGCGATCGTTCACAGGGCTGGGTAAGAACAGATTATCTACAAGCTGAAATTGATGCCGGTAACTACAATCCATTTGGTGGCGTAACAAACTCACAAGATGTGATTGATCGTATTACCACTAGCCTAGTAAGACAAGGCAAGTCGAGCATTACTGCTTATGATGCGAGTATTACAGGACAAGCATTTACCATCGCTGATCGCGATATCATGATGGCAGCAGGTGCTGAGTATCGTGAAGAAAGCGTCAGTGACGTGCCTGATGAGCAGTTCCAACGCGGTTTAATTTTTGGTACTGAAGCAATATCTGCGTTTGGTTCGCGCGATCAGCATGCCGCTTATGTTGAATTCTCTATCCCAATGACAGACAGTTTTGAATTACAACTAGCCGGTCGTTATGACAGCTACAGTGACTTTGGCTCAACCACTAACCCTAAAATTGCTTTCCAATGGGGTATTAGTGACGAGTTAACCGCGCGTGGTTCTTGGTCAACAGGGTTTCGTGCTCCTTCACTTGCGCAAATTGGCTTAGGCCCATCTGAAAAGAGTGACTTTTTAGTTGATAGCTATCGCTGTGCTGCCGACAACGTCGATTGTGAGTTACTCGATTATAACTTTATCTTTGCCGGTAACCCTGATTTAGATGCAGAAGAGTCTGAAACCTGGAACGTCGGTATGATTTGGGCACCAAGTCAGCAATTTGATATCGGGTTTGATTTATTCAATATTGTTCAAGACAACAAAATTGACTCACTGCAAAACCAAGATCTTTACGATGAACACTGTGGCGATCAAAACAGCACTGTATGTTTACGTAATGCTCCACAAGCGGGTGAAACCTTCGGTACGATTGATGTCATCAAATCTGGGTTTGTTAATATTGGCTCTCAAGAAGTACAAGGTCTTGATTTATCGACCCATTATGCTTTAGAGCTAAATAACTATGGCGATGTTAAGTTTGGTCTAGAGTACAGCTATTTAATCAGTTTCGAAAAAGAAATTGATGGCGAAACGATTGATTACACTGGTGAGTATGAGTATCCACAACACCGTTGGTTAGCAACAACTAACTGGATGATGGACGATTTTGCTGCAAACGTAAACTTAAGCTATATCGGCGAGTTTGAAGATTACAACAAAACCCGCACCGTTGACGCGCAGTTGTTAGTTGATATGTCTGGCTCATACCGCATTAATGATATGTTTAAACTATCGGTTGGTGTTAACAACGTGTTTGACGAAGAGCCATCATTTGCGATTGGTGATGGCGATGCTGACCTTTATGGTTATGCAATGGGCGTACATAACCCACTAGGTCGTTATGTGTACACTAAAGTGACAATGAAGTTCTAAATATAAGACCAACTTAATGATAAAAGCCACATAACACATGCAGTGTAATGTGGCTTTTTTATTGTTTAAAAATAATAGTTAACCTGAGCTCGGGATAAGGGATGAACTTATACTATTTAAAGTCAACATGTTACCCATTATTACTTTCAAGCTTGTCATTTGTTCAGTTAACAAGGGGAATTGACGCGTCAATAGCGAGCCTGTTGTAAGTCGATTCAACGCAGTTAGCAGGGCAAAGGACTGTTTGAAAGGCGTTTATTATCCCGAGCTCAGATTAGTTATAGTGTGAACAAAAATAAGAACTACAACCCATTCAAAAAAATCATAATTGATGATTTATAAAACACTTAAATGAGAATATGTTACTTGTGCTGGCCATCGAGTTTATAGGCGCAAGTGATTATGATCGCGAGTTCAAATAGCCCATTATTTTCGATGATCAAACCCGTAGAACACAATATTTGGTCTAATCATGGAGGAGTCGAAAAATGAGTTTTAGTTTGTATCTATTTGCCTTTAAAAATCATCAAGTTGATCATCGGTATGGTGGCGAGTTAGCCAGCGCACTGTCGGCGCATAGAGATATTAATACCATCGAAGCAAGGCGTTTTGAATATCAACATGAAGATGGCGGTCGTGCTTTATTTAGCATCGCGGCTGACGAAAACGTGTCGAGTATTGATGTTACTGTTTTTCAGCTGACTAAGGGTCTGGTCGATTACTTATTTGAGCTACAGCAACAATGGCAATTAGTGCTGATTGATGTACAAGGTGATGTTAAAACATCAAATAATGAAGCTGAACACCCAATTATCTTTGTGCTGTCTCAAGCAGACGTTGAACACCTTCCTAGTGATTATCATTCACCGCGTTGCGTACTTGAAAATAAAGTCATGCTATACGATTACTTATCTATCTCGTTTACTGCTTGGCAGCGTTATCGCGATCAAGTTATCGGCAGGGATAACTCTCAGCTTATTGATGACAGCAAGTGTTTATTCGAACTGATTGCTGCACCACTACCGTTAATGTTACGTCAGCAACTTTGGGCCAAAATTCAGCCTAAGTTAGCTGAGCATGGCGTTGAGGATGCTTTTCATGATGTGTTGTCATCATTAGATGCGCAGTTAAATGGCCAAAAGCAGTGGGTATGGTTACAAGTAGATGTGCGCGATCATAATGAAGTGTTATGGCAAGCCAAGGCTATTGCAAAAACGTTAGATTTAGGCGAGTTCATTGATGATGAGCGCGGTAAAGATGATTTGCTGGCCAACTCTGCCTGTTTGCATGCCTTGTCTGGATTTGATTTATGGCTGAGCCAATTTAGGCGCTCATTTATTCTGATTGAAAATGGCGATACCTATTTCGGTTTTGTCGTAGCTGATGAAGATGTCGACAATACGCTCGAGTTATTTAAGCGACTATCGTTGAATGGGCAAGCTATTCGGCACATAGCCGATGATTATGCCGCAGCGGTGAAAAAGTCGCTTGATGAAGCCAAAGCGATGGCGACTGAGAAGGGATTAATTAGTGAATTTCCGACAGATTACCCAATTTTAAAACAAGATACTGCTCAATCTGGTGTGATGATTATTCCTCTTGAGGTAAGTAAAACATCGTTGAAAAATAGCGTGGCAGAACAAGCTAACAATGCTTTAGCGTTAGGCAGAATACCATTGATTTGTTTATCAGCACCTTGGTGTGAACCTTGCCAAGATATGTTTGTTGTATTGCATCAACAAGGTGCGCAAAGTGTGATGCAAAAGATTGCAATAATCCTATTGGATATAGAAGATTGGGGGGTACATTTAGGCAGTATTGATATACAACCTAGCTGTATCCCTGTGTTCTTTGATGTCAATGTAGATGGAAGTGCAGGCAATAATTCGGTTGATGGTAATGCTTGGGGAGAACCTGCAGATGCTATTGAAATAGCGGGTATTTTACGTGAGACCTTTGGATTGCATTAAGCGGATTACATCCAATATTTAGCGGCCAATAAAAAAGGAAAACCTATGGTTTTCCTTTTTTATTTTATTGCTGAGCTAAACGTTACACTAATTGTGTAGCAGCCCATTTTGCACGGCTTTCACGACTTTCGCTTACACCTGTTTCAGCGCGATAAGCTTTGTATGCTTCAGCATCTAGAGCCACCAAACTCACATCGACCTCAAGCACTAATTTACATTCTTTTTTAATACGCCATGCAGCAGTGTTATACAATTCGGTTAGCGGTAATGAGCTTAAAAACTCTGGATTATACTGGGTGTAAACCGCTTGAGTGGGGTAAACCACAAACGCTAAACGGCGCTTTGGCTCTTTTTTAAATAGCTCTTCAATACCATCGGTGGTGTTTAACACCTGCATTTCGATAATGTCATCGATATCGAGTAATTTTTTCTGAGCTGGCACAGGTGCTTCTAGTGTGCCCGCTTCCCAAGCTAAAACATCTTCATTGCTGGTGGCACTTAGGCTGGCAACTTGTTCAGTTGTTAAGCCTAAAGATAAGCGTAAATATTGCATCTCAATCGCGTTCAAGCCGGTATTCTTAGACATGTTTATTCCTGTTATTTATATTCTATGCGTAAAAAGTTAACTGTATGGCCAACAGAGTCTTACTGTTCTAGCCAAACGTCTTCAACCCAATCCCATAGTGATTCCCAGCCTTCTTCGTTGAAATGGCCATCTTCCCAAAACTGTACTTCACCTTCTTCGTTAATGCAGTAAAAGCCATCACCGACTTGGCAAATTGCAATTTGTTCACGCGGCATACCAATAGACCAAGCGTAGCTAGTTACTTCTGGAAGATAGGTATGTGAATTAGGATCTGCAACCGTTACAGGCTCAATCGTGCCGTAAATCACGTCACTGGCTTCTAGCAGAAATTCTTTTAAATCATTAGGCAAACCGATAAGGATTTGTTCTTCAACTTCAACTAGCTGTTCAAATGTCGGTAGCTCAAGTGGCACCGGTACGGTTTCGCTTAATTCTTGCAGTTGGTCAATAATTTCGTTCATGTTTATATCCAGCAGGAAGCTCTTGGGCGCGAGTATAGCAGAAGTGTTTGAGTGTGCGTTTCTCTGGCAAAAAAAAAGCGCTCAAATGAGCGCCAAAGGGTGTGTAAAGGTAAAGCTATGCAGCTTGGATTGACGATGGATAAACACTTTGACGTTTATAGTTCAACCAAGCTTTATGATATTGCTTGTGAGAATCTTGGCGTAACTTAGCTATGTTGGCTTTCTCAATGTCGTTTAATGTTCTTGATTGGTTTTTTGCTTGTAACTCTATGGCTTGAATTTGCTCGTAAACCTGATGCTCTGGGCCACTCTTAATTTCAGCAATGTCATTTAAATGAAACTGTACTTCTACCACCATTTGGCTTTGTGGCAATTTAACTAATACATTCAAGTCACGATACCCTGACGTTTTAGGTGCCGCAAATCGGTTTTTTAATTGCACAATATCAGTATGTTGGCGCAATTGTTCAAAACTTATTAATAAACTGCTTACATCATTAGCTACCACACTGGCGCGGGCAATATCGGTTAATTGGCTGGCGTCGCCATTAAACTTTAATTGCACCTTTTGCGCAGCACGAGCATAACTTTTCGTTGCAGGAATAATAGCGGCTGTATGACTAATTTTATTAATGTGAATTAGCAGGTCGGCGAGCTCTTGTTGTGCTTGAGGGGCGCGAGTCATTAATGCATGTAAGTCACTAGTATCTTGAATTGCAGAGGGAGTATTGTGTTCGCGCAGGCTGACCAATTGGTCGATGTCATTATGTGATGTTTGGCTGAAATCAGACGACTCGGCTAACTTGTTATATTTAACTTCGTTAGGTTGAGCAATCGCGCCTCGGGTTGACAGTAAAATTAAGAAGATAAAAAACGTACGAAACAATTTATTCATCGAATAACTCCAGCTAAATGTCTGTGAAATCACTGTACCGTTTTTTCGCTGAATAGGGGCTGAATGAACAAGGTTTAATATAGGCTATTGATATATCGCTAGGTTATATTGTTATTATTTATTAATCGGTTACAGTTTTTTAGCGCATAAAAAAGGCATCAAATGATGCCTTTTTTGTGTGTAAATGTGACCTAAGTCAGTTATTCGTTTTGGTTATTACCAAATTTTTACACGGCTTTCTGGTGCGATATACATATTGTCGCCTTCTTTCACGTCGTAAGTTGTATAGAACTCAGGCATGTTAGATAGCGCACCTAGTGCACGGAAATGCCCTGGTGAATGCGGATCAGTCGCTACGCGGTTACGCATTGCTTCTTCTTTCATCTTCACGCGCCAAATTTGCGTAAAGCCCATAAAGAAACGTTGATCACCCGTTAAGCCGTCAATAACTGGCGCTTCTTTGCCATCAAGAGACATTTTGTAAGCTTTGTAAGCGATAGTTACGCCAGACAAGTCACCGATGTTTTCGCCTAATGTTAAGCTACCGTTTACGTGTAAGTCGTCAAATACTTGATAACCATTGTATTGAGCAATTAATGCATTACCTTTGGTTTCGAATGCTTTTAAGTCAGCCTCTGTCCACCAGTCACGCATGTTGCCTTCGCCATCAAACTTAGCACCTTGGTCATCAAAACCATGGCCCATTTCGTGGCCGATAACCGCACCAATACCACCGTAGTTAACCGCGTCGTCTGCTTCTAGGTTAAAGAATGGAGGCTGTAAAATCGCTGCAGGGAACACGATTTCGTTCATGGTTGGGTTGTAGTAAGCATTAACGGTTTGTGGCGTCATGTGCCACTCGTCTTTATCAATTGGTTGACCCAATTTAGCTAAACTTTTGTTATGTTCAAAAATAGCGGCGCGCTTAGCGTTACCAACTAAATCATCCGCTTTAATGGTTAATTTAGTGTAGTCATCCCACTTGTTTGGGTAACCAATTTTTGGATTGAATTTCGCTAACTTGTCTTTTGCTGCCACTTTAGTATCAGCACTCATCCAATCTAATGAATCGATGCTTGAGCCATAAGCGCCACGTAGGTTTTCAACAAGGTGTTCCATACGGTCTTTAGCTTCTGGAGCAAAATGACGTTTAACGTATACTTTACCAACCACTTCACCTAGGGTGTCGCTTACCGTACTCACACCGCGCTTCCAACGTGGCTCTTGCTCTTCTTGACCGTTTAAGGTTTTAGAGAAAAAAGCAAAGTTTTCATTGTCTAATGCTTCAGACATGTTGCTTGCATTGTGGGTTAAGGTCATCCACGTTAAGTAGTTTTTCCATGCATCAAGTTCGTTACTTTTGATAACTTGGCTTAACCCCTGGACATAGCTAGGTTGATTAATGATGATATCTGTTTGTTTATCACCACCAACAGCGGCTAAGTAACCTTCCCAGTTAATGTCTGGCGCAAGTGTCGCAAGATCTTTAACCTGATATAGGTTGTATGTTTTGGTGCTGTCGCGAGTTTCGACCACATCCCAATGTTTTTCAGCAATTTGAGTTTCTAAAGCAAGTACAGCTTCTGCACTTGCTTTAGCATTTGGCAAACCGGCTAAGTTGTACATTTTTTCAATGTGTTCAACATAGGCTTTACGGATGTTAACAAAGCGCTCTTCTTGATTAAAATAGTAATCTTTTTCAGGCAGGCTTAACCCGTATTGCCAAATATGGGTAGCGTAACGACTAGAATTTTTGGCATCGATTTCAACATAAAACGCGAGTGGTGTTCCGCCGCCGTTAGCTTGGTTTTCACCAAAAAATGCGGTTAATTCGTTTTTGTCTTTTAAGGCTGCAATTTTATCTAAGTCAGCTTGGATAGGCGCGATACCGATTTTGTTTAAGGTTTCAACATCCATAAATGAGCGATACAAGTCAGCCACTTTTTGCTCATCTGTACCGTCAGCTAGATTTGGCGTTGCACTTAAATCTTCGATAATAACTTTAACGTCATCACGAGCATTTTCACGTAAGTCATAAAACGCACCAATGTTGGTGCGGTCGCCGGGAATTTCAGCATTCTTCATCCATGCACCGTTGACGTACATGTAGAAATCGTCTTGTGGACGAACTGTTTTGTCGATGTTGTCGAATGTGATACCAGACGTTAATGCTTTTTCAACGGCAACGGCAGTAGCTGTTTTAGCAACATCTGCAACAGGCGTAACGACAGCCTTGTCATCACTACAAGCGCTTAGGCCTGCTATAAGCGAGGCACATAGACCTCCAAGAACCAACTTTTTCATTGTATTTCCTTTGCTTTGTTTTAGGCGCCAAATTTTGGCGTACGAGCATTTTGTATTTTTATTATTGTTGTTGGTCCTTAACTAAAGGAAATACCCAACATTTTTATTAATACTATGTTAAAGCCTTACTAGACTAGAAAACAAGGCGCTTTTAGCCCTTTTTACCTCAGATGGACGGAGTATATGTAACCAAAAATTACGTATCCCGTAAAAAGATCACTGATTGATTTCTATTTAACCGTGTAAGCCGCATAATAGTGGCATTATATTTAGAGTGAGTGTGTATTGTGCGTTTAGACAAATTTATCTGTGAAAGTACCGAATTGACCCGTTCATTAGCTAAAAGAGCTCTGCATCGTGGTGATGTGACCTGTGATGGAGAGGTGGTTAAGAATTCTGGTTTTAAGGTGTTACCGCAAATGGATGTGCGCTTAGAAGGGCTGTCTATCAGCATTGTAGGTGAACGCTACATCATGATGAACAAACCGGTTGATACTATTTGTTCTACGATTGATGAACAATATCCGTCGGTATTAAGTTTGATGGAAATTGAAAAAGCCGACACTTTACACATTGCTGGGCGTTTAGATGCTGACACGACAGGGCTAGTGCTAATAACCAGTGATGGAAAATGGTCACACAAAATCACTTCACCAAAGAAAGATTGCGGTAAACGTTATTTAGTTGAGCTTGCTGATGCTATCGATGACAGCCTCATTCAGGTCTTTGTTGATGGCATTGAATTGCGTAATGAAGATGGATTAACTAAGCCTGCCGTGCTTGAGATTATCGAGCCAACTCAAGTGCGTTTAACTATTAGCGAAGGCAAATATCACCAAGTAAAACGGATGTTTGCTGCGGTTGGTAATAAAGTGGTAAACCTACATCGCGAAGCGGTTGGCAGCATAGAGTTAGATGCTGATTTAGCCCCAGGCGAATGGCGCTTTTTGACTGATGAAGAAGTTAAATCAGTTAAGTAAAACGTCTGCTTAACTTTTATGTATGTAGTTTGCCTGTTTCTGCTGCTATTAGTGTAATTAGCCCAAGTTTAGGCTTGTTAACAAAATGCCCAACGATAGTCATGTCGTTGGGCATTTTTTTATGCATTTGCCTAGCCAGGCAATATTATAAACGCTAGTCATTTAAGGTAATACGAGCGTTAATCGTATTGAGGCCATTATCCAACAGCGTTTTAAATTACAGAGTTTTTATTGGCGAGTACTTTTGCTTTAATGGAGTACCTAAGGTCAATTGAATATCAATTTTCTCACCTGAGCCTTAATTTCCCTTGATGACGATGTAGTTATTTGACTGACTCAAGTTGGTAATATATTTATGCCAGAGTAATAAATATAGGTTAATAAGTTGTTGCCATTTAGTTTTAGGCTTTCATGCCGATGTTCTATACTGAGAACGATTAGCAAGTAACTTAATTGCTTTTTCAAATAGATTTACTTTGACGGAACGATTTAATTTTATCGCTTTTAAAGGACTTTTTGCATTTACTCTTAGGTGGTAATCAATATGCTCATTCGCTCTAAACTAATTTTAAGTGCGGCTATTTCAGTGTGTTCTGTTCTTGCTATGTTTGGTTTACAAAATTATTCTGAGTCGGTTTTATCAGAATTATCAAGCGCATCTAGCAGTATTGTAGAAATAGAAAGGAAAGTACTTGAGTTAAGAACAGAGGAAAAGGATTTTCTCCATCGTGCAGACTCTGAGTATATCAATAAATTTGCTCAAAGTATGTCAGACACACTGGCATTTGTCGCTGATGTTCGTGTCGCTTTAGAGCAACAAAATATGCATGTTGATGCTTTAGATCGCTTCAAAACAAATCTCAATGGCTATCATACTATTTTTAATGAGATTGTAACGCTCAAGCAAGCGATCGGTTTAACTCCTGAAACGGGTTTATATGGTGATTTACGTACCGCGGTAAAAAAAGTTGAAACACTACTCCAGCAACACAAAGAAGATGCATTATTAGTGACTATGTTACAACTGCGCCGAAGCGAAAAAGATTTTATGCTGCGTCGTGATTTAAAGTACGTGCAAGCTTTTGATGACGGGATCGCAACCTTTTTGTCGCAAGTGCAATCCTCGGTGTTGACCTATGATCAAAAACAGCAACTCACAACGGATACCAATAATTATCAAGTCAACTTTAAAAACCTTGTAAACAAAGAAGTGCAATTTGGTTTGACCGAAAATGACGGTCTAATGGCAAAATTACGAGATACTATCCACCAAACAGATCAAGATACTATTGTGCTGCGCGAGCAAACGCTTACTGAAATTGCACATGGAAAAAATCAAACATTTGTTATTGGGTTAAGTATTTTTTTATTAATCACTGCGCTACTCACCATTTCTACCATGTTTATTATTCGTAGCATTATTAAACCGGTTCAAAGCATCACCTCGGTTATTTCTTCTATTGAGAAAAGCAAAAACTTGTCCATGCGTTGCGATGAGTCTGGCGGTGATGAATTAGCACTTGTTGCTCAGCATTTCAATCGAATGGTAATGACATTTCAGGAGCTTATTCTACAGGTTAATGAATCAGTTACCGCTATGAACGATTCTTGCCATGAGTTATCACGTAATGCAATCACGGCTTCTGAAGGGGTATTACGCCAATTAAATGAAACCGATATGGTTGCAACCGCGGTGACTGAAATGGGCGCGACGATTGATGAAATCGCTCAAAACACAGAGCTAGCGGCTACCAAAGCTAGCCAAACCCACGACAATGCCAAAGCCGGTCAACATGGTGTTGAGCAAACCATCTCAAAGATTAATTTGTTGGCAAAACAGTTAACCGATTCTGCTGCTGTAGTCTCTGAACTTGAACGCGACAGCGTTACCATTGGGAGTGTGTTAGATGTGATCCGTGGTATTGCGGATCAAACGAACTTATTGGCGTTAAATGCAGCCATTGAAGCGGCAAGAGCAGGTGAGCAAGGTCGAGGTTTTGCGGTTGTTGCTGATGAAGTGCGCTCACTGGCAATGCGAACACAAAGCTCAACTCAGCAAATCACTACGATTATTTCTACTTTGCAAGACCGCACTCGCTCTATTGTTGCTCTGATGCATGAGAGTCAACAACAGGGGCATGAAAGTGCTGAACAGGCGGCAATTGCAGGTGAGGTATTGCGTCAAATTACCAGTGATGTCACTAACATTATGGACATGAGTACTCAAATTGCTGCGGCAATTGAAGAACAGAGTATGGTTGCTGCTGAAGTAAATAAAAATGTGATAGTGATACGAGATATTGCCGATGAGTCATCTCAAGCTGCTGAAGAGAATGCTGCAGCATCTGAGGATGTTCGCATTCGAGCAAAAGCGCTCAACGAAGCTGTGAGCCAATTTAAAGTGTAATTGAAGCCTATAAAAAATGGCCGAGCTAGTATGCTCGGCCATTTTTATTTAAAAACGTGTTGGTTTAATTATAAGGTTACGGTTTTGACGCCTTCAGGTGTACCGACCAGTAATACGTCTGCACCGCGGTTTGCAAATAAACCGTTTGTGACGACACCCACGATGGCATTAATCTTAGTTTCCATCACTTTTGGATCTAAAATTTGCATGTTGTAGACATCTAAAATCACGTTACCGTTATCAGTTACTACGCCCTGGCGATATACTGGGTCACCGCCTAGTTTGACTAATTCACGTGCAACATAAGAACGTGCCATTGGAATGACTTCAACAGGTAATGGAAACTCACCTAGAATCGATACTTGTTTAGTATTATCAACAATACAAATAAACTGTTTAGCTACCGCAGCGACAATTTTTTCACGAGTTAATGCCGCACCGCCACCTTTTATCATGTCCATGCGGTCATTAATTTCATCGGCACCATCAACGTAGACATCTATCATATCAACACTGTTTAAATCGAATACTTCAATACCGAGTTCAATCAACTTTTTTGTTGATGCTTCTGAACTTGATACCGCACCTTCAATGTCATCTTTCATTGTCGCAAGCGCATCAATAAAGTGATTGACTGTAGAACCAGTGCCAACACCTACTATGGTGTCTTTTTTGACATATTGTAGTGCTGCCCAGCCTGCGGCTTTTTTCATTTCATCTTGTGTCATTATGGTATTCCCAATGCTAAATAATCTGTCGTTATTATGCTAATTGGCGCGATTATAGCGCAAATTAATGTGTCGGCGTTTGTTGTTCATCATAAAAATGTGCATTTTTAAACGCACTCAATACCCTGATATTGATGTCGCTCATAAACTTTTTCTCTAGGCGTACATCCATCACGTAAGCTTTTACTGTAATGGTTTGTAAAAAGTCGCCTAAGTCATATTCGTTACCCAAATTGACAATAATGGGCTTATTTAAAAAAGTATAAGGTGAACACTGCGTGGCTTCGCGGGCAAGGGAAATGGCTTTTTTATGATCGACATGCATAGGCAAAGTAAACTTTACGACAACCATTTCATCTAATGCACCACTGTTAGCATTAGATATTGCGGTTTTTAACGCCTCGGCATTGGGGACCATCACGGTATTGTCGTCAAATGTTCGCAGCCAGGTAACACTCCATTCAAGCTTTATCACTTCACCATAATGGCCTGATAATGTAACCATATCACCAACACGATACGGCGGGTTTATCATAATAATAAACCCGGCAATCATATTTTTAGCCGGTTCTTGTGTCGCTAAACCTATCACAATACTGATAGATCCAACCACGGCCAGAATCAGGTTTTCGTGCGGATCTATAATGCCAACAATCGAGTAAATAATAACAGATAGCCATACGAATAAACGCACAAAAGGGTATGACCGATTCCAAATTAAGCGGTATTTCGGCAGTGCTTTATTTAGCTGCTTTAATAAAAACTCGATAGAGATTAACAATAACCAAGCGATCAGACACAGCAGTAAAATACTGACAATGCGATCAAACGAAATGATCTCTAAAAATGCTTGTAATGCTTTGCGTGAATCGTCCATGTTCGCCTCGTTTAATTAAACAGTTTATTGTTATTGACCAAATGGCTGGCGATAATTTTTGATAATGCCGGAGTGATAAAATAAAAATGTTGTGCAAAATCTCGCTGAGAATATTGTGCAATGATAAGCCCTTGGCGTGCTAAGTAAGCCAGCTGTAAGCTGCTTTGCTCAATTGTTTGAGCAAAAATGTGTGCATGTTGTGCTACACGTAATCCGCCATGAACATAAATTTCAGCTAATGAAAACAAGTCGCTATCTTGGCACGATGGCAAAGCCGATGCGTTAATTTTACAAATATCAGTACATTGATTTGAGTTGTTATCAGTGTCCTTACGAGTGCTATTCTTAACATGATTATCAGACTTTTTACTTGAGCTGCTTTGAGCTATATCGGCCTGATGTGTCAACGAATATTGTAACAATAATATGGCGAGTTTCGGGTGGCCTTGGCTGATAATATGCAATTGCTTTAATTGGTCTTCGTATGGATTAACGGCATCATCATCGTCACTTTCGTTGTGCGTTGCTCCTGATTTTTTGGGGGGGCGATGAATATCTGTTTTATCCGATTTTTTGATTAAATAATCGTCGCTAATTAACCCTAAATCGACCAACTGTTTAGTCTGTATACTGGCGAGCTCTTTTGTATTGAAATAGTCGAATGTAATGACATGCTTAATAAAATGGGTAATTTGATATTGTGCACTTAATCGTTGCCAAGCAAACTTTTCACAGCCCAATATCCAGCAGTGGTGCTTGCGAGTTTCCATAATTATAGTGGCAAAGGTCACTAACGCTTGCGCATTACCCATCATCCTTAACATCAACTTGTGCAAATCATCGATAACAATTAACTGTGCTGGTAGTTGATTTATAGCAATGATGATGTCCGTAATGCTGGTGTCGGTCATTGCTGCGGGTGGTTGCATGTCAAAGCAGTAGCATACATTTGCAATAGCATCGCTGGCATTTAGTGGTGCTTGGTAAAAGCTCATTATTACCCCTTTTTCGGGCAACGGTTTAACTTTAGATGTTGAAGCATCTTGTTGTTGTGTGTTGATGCTTGCTAATAATGAGGGGATCTGACCTAAAAATGCAGATAAACCTGCGCCTGCTGGTGCCACAATGGCGCTAATTTCACCATGGTGGTTACGCCATAAATTAATCACGTCAGTGATTTGTTTTATTTGCGATTCGCGAGCAATAAAATCTTCTGAAGTGTAAATGAAATGCGAAGATAGGGTTTCATTAACGGTTTTTTCACTTATTTGCGATTGATATTGGTTTGCTATGGTTTTGAGTGAAACAAGCCCTTTCTGTGCGTCATCAGATTCAGTTTTAAGGGTAGCTTTAGGTGCAAAAAAAGTATTGACCCATTGACTCAATCGGTTAAAAAAACGCAAGTTAATGTCCATTTACACTCTCTTTTTTACTTTGTTTTTAACGATTTATTTTATCTTAACATGAAGCTAACAAAATCGGTATTTGGCGCATCATTCTTAGTGGCTATCTGACCAAAGCTTATTAGCTTAATCATGCAAACAGTCTAAATCGCACGAATATTAGTCAAGGCTAAATCAGAACGCTTGATCTACGTTAATATTTTGATAAAAACCTATTCGAAAGTGCTATTTATCTATTGTCGGACTAATCCTTTATCGTATACTCAGAAAAATATACAGTCTAATTTTTCAAGTGAGAGTGATGAAGTTTCGTTTCCTTTTTGCCTGCACCTTATTATGTGCTACAGCGCTCAATAGCGCGGTATCTTCTGCTGCTCAAGCAGTGCAAAATAAACCCCAACAAGAATTAGCATCGGGTAGCGCGATGCTGGTCGATTTAGCCACCAATGAAGTGCTGTATGCCAGCAACCCTCATCAACCTGTTCCTATCGCTTCGGTAACAAAATTAATGGCAGCAATGGTGACATTGGATGCCAAGCTCCCATTAGATGAAAAAATATCAGTTAAAATTACCGACTCGCCAGTGATGCGTAATATTTATTCGCGGGTGCGTTTAGGCAGTGTTGTTACTCGTGAAACCATGCTGTTGTTAACGTTAATGTCGTCTGAAAACCGCGCGGCCACCTCTCTTGCACATCACTATCCTGGCGGATTTAAGGCTTTTGTGCGCGCAATGAATGACAAAGCGACTGCTTTAGGTATGAGTCAGACACATTATGTTGAACCAACAGGTTTGTCGCCAGATAACGTATCAAGTGCTAACGATCTCATTTTATTACTTAAAGAAAGCCAAACATATCCGTTATTAGGTAAGCTGAGCTCGACCACTAAAAAGCATGTTAACTTTGAGTCGCCACGTTATGCGTTGGACTTTCAAAATACCAACAAACTTGTGTTTAAAAATAATTGGAATATAGCCTTAACTAAAACCGGTTTTACAAATAAGGCGGGGCACTGCTTGGTGATGTTAACCGAAATGAACAAACGAAAAGTCGCATTTGTGGTACTAGACTCATTTGGTAAATATACTCATATGGCGGACGCGAATCGATTAAAAAATTGGCTTGAAACCGGGCGGACTACACCCATCCCAGCATCAGCTAAAGCCTATAAAAAACAACGTCAGGCGACTCAGCACAACAGCATTTAATTGCAAAAGCTGACTAGGACCCGTTGATGTTTGCTGATTGAACCTCTGAAAGATAAACAGCCCTAGTATTAAAGCCCATTTACTTATATTGAATGGGCTTTTTTATTGATACGTTTTTTATATTGGTATTAACGAGCAGTAGGTACCAAAAAGTACCTACTTTTTTATCAATAGCGAAAGCCTTACACTATCGCCATTAATAGGTTGTGAGGTATCAATATGTTGAACATGGATTTTAGCCAGCGAGTGGTGATTAACACTGCAGAACTTGAATGGCAAAATAGCCCTGCAACGGGAGTTGTGCGCAAGCGTCTTGCTCGTGAAGAGGCTGAGCGTGGCCATGCAACCAGCATTGTTAAATATGAAGCTGGCGCTAAATTTAATGCACACCCCCACCCATTAGGCGAAGAGATTTTAGTGCTCGATGGGGTGTTTTCTGACGAAACCGGTGACTATCCCGCAGGGACCTATTTGCGTAATCCTGAAGGGTTTGAACATGCACCGTTTAGTATTGAAGGTTGCACATTGTTAGTGAAGTTACATCAGTTTCAATCTACTGACTCGCAACAAGTGGCTATAAATACCAATGAAACACAGTGGTTGCAAGGGCAGGGGAAGCTACAAGTTATGCCGCTGCATGAGCATGGTACCGAGTCGACTGCATTAGTGAAGTGGCCCGCAGGCACAAATTTTCAACCACATCGTCATTTTGGCGGCGAAGAAATCTATGTCATAAGCGGAGAGTTTATCGACGAGCTTGGTCGTTATCCTGCGGGAACCTGGATCCGCAGCCCGCATTTAAGTCAGCATAATCCGTATGTTGAACAAGACACGGTAATTCTGGTCAAAGTGGGGCATCTGTAAGCTCACTTTTTATTATCCTGATATTTGTTTTTATTGTAGTTGTCGATGTGTTTAGTCCATGCGCCTTGTCTGGCGCATTTTAATTCTGGCTCAATGTCATTAATTTCTATACGATTAAATTATTAAGCAGTTTTACAAAACTAAATCAACTTAACCTGTCATATTCTATTTTTAGCGTCACTCTTTAAGGATAAAAAGTGCACAGTGATGTTTCTTTAACGCGGTTTAAACAGTTTCCACGTTTAATGTGGATATTGTTGTTTGGTTCGTTTATTACCCGCGGAAGTTATTTCATGGTATGGCCATTTTTGGCTGTCATCTTGTATGAAAAATTCGCCTTAAGCGCAACTGAAGTTGGCCTGGTACTGTCTTGTGCAGCATTTATTGCAGTGTTCACTAGTTTTATTGGTAGTGCATTATCAGACCGAATTGGTCGTCAAAAGCTAATGTACCTTACTGGTATTTTATACATTATTTCATTTTCATTATTGGCCGAAGTTGATTCTGTCAGCGGTTACGCCATTGTGATGACCCTATGCTCAATTGCCACCTCATTATGGCGACCGCTTACCTCAGCTACCATCGGCGATATTATTGACGCCCCCCAAACACGTGAGTTGGCGATGCAGTCTTTATATTTTATCGTGAATGTTGGCTGTGCTGTGGGACCTATGCTAGGTGTGTGGTTAGGTTTAACGGGTCAGCAGTCAAGTTTTTACATTACTGCGGTTGCATTTGCTGTGTTGATTTTGTTGTTATATTGGGGGTTTGCACACCAAGCTAAACAACGCGTTAATTGCACTATTGAGCAAGTGCCAGATGAGCTTATTCCTGCCATGGGAGACCCTGTCGTAGCCGTTAAACGTAAACCTGCACATGTGAGTCGCCAACAAGTTGTCGCAATATTATTACAAGATAAGTTACTACAATGCCTTATTTTGGCCAATATATTGTGTATGTTTATTTATGCACAAATGGACAGTTCGTTAATTCAATATCTCACCCGTGCTAATGCTCCAAATTTATTGCAGCTCATTTCAGCAATGATTTTTACCAATGCGTTAGTGATTGTGTCGACTCAATTTTTATTACTGCGTTTAATGGCGGGTTACAGTTTAATTCATCGTATTCAGTTTGGGTTAGTGCTGTTAATGGCTTCACAAGTTTGGTTAGCCTATAACCCAATCGATTTATTTTGGGGATGGATTGGTGCCATTGTGATAATGAGCTTAGCGGAAACTATTTTATTCCCCACTATGAATGTACATATCGATCGTCTTGCTCCTAAACATTTACGAGGTGCTTATTTTGGCGCGTCGTCATTTTACGAAGTGGGTTTTGCCATTGCACCATTGGGCGGCGGGATCATACTCGATCATCTTGGTGGCTATTGGTTGTTTATCATTGGCGCAATATTGTCGCTGGTGGTGATTTATTTGTACGGTATCTTGGAAACGTTACCGCGGCCAGATTTTGCAGCTATGAAGCTGAAATAATATTGCGCGTTAATAGCTTGGTGTTCATTTGGGCAAACACATTGCCTATTACAGTAAATTGAAACAATTGGCCTCAACCGCTCAGCTTATCAATATTTGCTAATTTAACTGTATCACCTGCTTATTAAGTCTTTTTCACTATTGAAACTGCCGCTATTTTGTTATTGTTTTACTTATTATTTTGGCAAAGTAGAGTAAGGTTTATGGCTGTAATATCAATAAGTGAATTTATAACATCGTTAGACGAACGAGCTGATGAACTGCGTTTTGAAGAGACAATGGCATTGATTGATGCGCATTACGATTTTACCCCAAGCGCTTTTAAAAATGGTGATCAACTAAATGATGCTGGGCAAAACTCTGGCTCTTGTAAAGTGTTCGCATTTGGACAAATCCAACAATTAACACAACAACAAACGTTAATATTATTTGGCCAGCATTATCGTGATGTTGTGGCCACGCCTCAGGGCGGCGATCATCAAAATATTCGCCAGTTTATGCAACACGGTTGGGACGGTGTCTTGTTTTCACAATTGGCATTGAAACAAAAGTAGCAATGATACGCGAACATTAATAATCAATAATATACTTAGAGTCGACAAGCGCGCTGTATACGACTACCTTTGCATCCATATCAACCATATCGTTAAAAGTATTTGGTTTTTTAACGATAAGGTATATCGCTGGTTTAATTTTGTAATCAGCGCATATTTAATCGTAAAGGAATTTATCTTATGAATCGTCATATCATCCCATTGATTATTATCAGCACCTTATTGGTGTGCTCTTCAGGTTACAGTTTCGCAAAAGACAACGACTCGCAGGGTAATAGTGGTAAGAATAAATCTGACAAACATGAAAAAAAGCATGATAAAAAAAATGATCACGAACATGAAGAGAGTTATCAAACCTATTTTAGTAACGATCGCCAAGTCATTATTAATAATTACTATTATACCAACCGTGATGCTAAGCATTGTCCACCAGGCTTAGCCAAAAAAAATAACCGCTGCCAACCACCGGGCATTGCTAAGCAATGGCGCAAAGGTTACTCATTACCTGCTGATGTTGTTTACTACGATGTACCATCTGCGCTTACTGTTCAGCTAGGTCGTACACCAGAAGGACAAAAGATTGTCCGTGTTGGTACTGATTTGCTATTGATTAGCATTGGTACGGGTATGGTGATTGATGCAATACAAGACCTTAATGATATTTTTTAATATTTGAACGGCAAAAGTGAGTGAGCTAGGCTTTTTACAGATAGCTTACATCGCTAAACAATTTTTAGTTGGGCCAACTATTGGCTTTACTGCATCCAGACTTCACCTCTTTACCAAAGGTTCATAAAAGCGTTTGCTTAGTGAGCTAAGCTTTTTATCTGAGTCACCCCGCCATATTAGTATCGTACAATCTAGAGTATCTATATCTGGCTTATCTTCTGTATTTTTAATCATGGACAGAATCTACAGTGTTGATGTGTTAAGCCTCTCAAATAACCCATTTGATTGATATCAATCTCAACTGTTACTTTTAACTCGGCGTCATTGTGGGAAAAACTATTAAATACAGATGTTCCTCCTTACACTACAAATAGCTTAATTACCTCGAGTTATTTAGATGAAACCGATAATTTGTCGCAGTGCGTTAGAAGCTGTTTCGTTAATTGAAAACAACGAAACTTTATGGACTCACTCTATGGGGGCTACACCAAAGCTTCTGCTTGATGCTCTGGCCCAACATGCGTTAACAAAGCATGGTTTAACATTATTGCAGTTGCATACCGAGGGTGCAGAGTCGTTAAGTGATCCCCGTTTAAAGGATCATCTACGCCATCGTTGTTTCTTTGCTGGAACACCCACACGCTCGCTGTTGCAACAAGGTGAGGCTGATTATGTGCCAATATTCTTGTCTGAAGTGCCCAAGTTGTTTCGTTCCGGCGAACAGCATATCGACACCGCTATCGTTCAAGTTTCCCCACCAGACAAACATGGTATCTGTTCGTTAGGTATATCGGTTGAGGCAACGTTAGCGGCCTGCCAAATGGCGGGTAAAATTATTGCTCACATTAATCCCATGATGCCTCGCACCCACGGTGATGGGTTTATTCATTACAGCAAGTTCGCGGCTGTATTTGAGCAAAGCATGCCGCTTCCACAACATTTAATCGACTCAAGTGATAAAACTAGCCAAGCCATAGGTCAACATGTGGCCACCTTAGTTCGCGATGGCGATTGTTTGCAAATGGGCATAGGCGCGATCCCTGATGCAGTATTATCGTGCTTAACCGCGCATAAAGATTTGGGCGTTCATACCGAACTCTTTTCAGATGGCGTGCTGAATTTAGTTGAATTAGGCGTAATCAATAACAGTCGTAAAAAAGTTCATCCAGGGAAAATCGTGACAGGTTTTGCGCTTGGTAGCCAACGACTTTACGATTTTGTCGATGATAATCCCTCTGTGATCTTTATGGACATTGAGCAGGTGAATGACACTGCGATAATTCGTAAAAACCCCAATGTCATGTCGATTAACTCGGCGTTACAAGTTGATATATCGGGTCAGGTTTGTGCTGACTCTTTAGGAACAAAAATATACTCAGGTGTGGGCGGACAAATGGATTTTATACGCGGAGCAGGGCTGTCAGAAGGGGGGCGTTCTGTTATTGCTCTTCCTAGCACGGCTGCCAACGGCACAGTCTCGCGGATTGCAACGGTACTCTCTCCTGGGGCTGGTGTTGTGACGACTCGTGCCCATGTTCATTATATTGTTACCGAGTATGGTTGTGCATATTTACGCGCTAAATCGTTACGTGAACGCGCTCGGGCATTAATCGATATTGCTCACCCTAAGTTTAGAGAACAATTATGCCAAGAAGCATTTAAAATGTGGCGTCTAAGGGTTTAATTTTTGTAACTAGATGTTGGTGTTTTTGGCTTTTGGTGTTGATTTATGCTGTTGTTTTTATTGTTATTAGTTTGGATAGTGATTCTGCGTGGCAATTGCTGTAATAAATAAAGCTTATTGTTAGCCTAATGTGAATAATGTCATCTGTAAGGCTGGAATATTTTGTCGTTGTTGATCTGTAACGACAAATATTTTTACACTTATTGTGTATATCGCAATTCATAAACTAATTATGTGCTGGAGCATAGTTTTTTGGTCATTCTTAGCTGATAAATCTCATGGGCGTATCATTTTATTTACTCCCTCGAGCCACCTGTAAAGTTTTTTGTACATTAGTGGCTTGTTATTCAATATTTGTCTTGTTTTATTCACTGTTAAATCTACTGTGAATCTGTAAACTGCGCGCCTTCGAGGTGTTGTTGCATTGCGCATCACCGACTTAAATGATGTGTCAGCACATTGGTTAAAGAAGGATAAAAATAACATGCAATTCCCAACACACCGATTTTACGAAGACATTATGGCTTTGTTTTGCGCAGGTGTAATGGTGTCTTTAGGTGTAACTCTCTATAACAGTAATCAACTGATTACTGGAGGGACTGCTGGTATTGCAATTATCGGTATGCACTTGTCATCGTTAAGTTTTGGGGTGCTATTTTTCTTGGTCAATGTGCCTTTTTATTACATTGCATGGACCAAACTCTCTAAGCGTTTTACTATCAATACGTTCATTTCAGTATCCATCATTTCAGTGATGACAGATTACATGCCGATGCTTATTCATATCGATAATGTTCATCCCGTATTTGCCGCATCAGTTGGCGGAATGTTAATTGGTGTTGGCATGTTGATTATGTTTAGGCATAAATCGAGTTTAGGTGGTTTGGGTATTTTGGCGCTTTATTTACAAAACAAATATTCAATCCGAGCCGGAAATTTTGGATTATTAATCGACACCATTATTTTAAGTTCTTCGTTGCTGATGTTCCCTGTTGAAGTGGTCTTCTTGTCGGTAATGGGGGCTGCTATGTTGAATGTGCTGATTGCCATTAATCATAAGCCCGGCCGTTACCAGGCCTATGTTGAGACTAAAGTGAAAAAGAGTGCATCGGCTTTTAAGCCCGAAAAGATTTAGTGCTCTTAACATGTCCGATTATATTTGTTTAGCAATACTGTCTTCATTGTTGAAGTTAGAGCCACTGTTGTAGCGAATTGCCACTATTCTCAGTCACATTTCATGATTTTTATTTCAATCCAATGTAATTGTTAGTAAAGTTTGAGTTAACATATTTATTCTATTGATATTTGTGTCTCATGAAGCGCGAATGGGGCTATGTATAACAGGTTTAAGAGTGCTGCAATATGAAAAAATTAAACACTTCACGTCAAACTGGTTTTACCCTGATTGAATTGGTAGTGGTTATCATTATTTTAGGCATTTTAGCCGTGGTGGCCGCACCCAAATTTATTAATTTAAAAACAGATGCTCATATCGCCGCAATAAATGGGGCTGTAGGGTCGATCAAAACTGCAGTAACCTTATTTAAGACCAAAACATTAACTTCCGGTAGCGCAATGACGGATACGGTTGAATTTTCAGGGGTTAAAGGCAGTAATTATCAACCTTGGGCCGCTGCTGCTAACGCCAGTGGTAGTGGTTTTAATGCCGTATACACCACATCGCCAGAGATTTTTGAAGCCGCAGGTTTAGACATGGATGAATGGGCTTATCGTATTTATACGTTAAGTGGTAGTTATGTTGTCGCCGCAGCACCAAGGTTGGCTTTGGACATCTCACAGCCGACATCTGCACAAGTCATAGCAACCAATTGTTATTTCCAATACCACTGGAAGAGTACTGGCGAACCGGAGATCACGACTGTTACCACTGGTTGCTAGTGGGTATTGAGTACTACTGTTCACATTATTGAGAGGGGTCTGCTTGCTTAGAAGGCCATAGTCATAACATCTAGCTCAACCTGGACTTTAAATATAAAGGATATTTTATGATAGATTTTAATAATAAAGGCTTTTTTAAGCTTAAGCAAAACTCTGATTTTGCAGAAAAAGTGAAGGATTTACTGTTAGATGATGAGCAAATAGTTGATTCGTATAAAACGATGCGCGATGGCGTCGTTTTTACCAATAAGCGAATTATTGCAGTTAATGTTCAAGGTATTACTGGTAGCAAGAAGGATTTTACGTCTTTGCCGTACAAAAATATTGTGGCCTATTCAATTGAGACATCTGGCACTTTTGATCTAGATTCTGAATTAGAAATATACTTCTCAGCTATTGGCAAAGTAAAATTCGAGTTTACTGGTAAGTCCTCAATGCTGGAAATATCAAAAATAATTTCTGGTTATTTGTTATAAGCATTATTTGTAGCGTAATAAAATATACATCGATAATTCGATTAACACATCAACAAGGTTTATGATTTAATCGTCTCAATAATGAAGTTGATGAGGTCAAATCATGATAATTGCTTGTCCACACTGTTCAACCTTAAATCGTGTCCCAGAAGAACGTCTTGCTCAACAGCCTACTTGTGGTCATTGTAAAAAGCCTGTCTTTATTGGTGAACCGGTAGAGTTAACCGCGACTAATTTTGCTCACCATGCTAATAAGTCCGAATTACCACTTGTAGTCGACTTTTGGGCCAGTTGGTGCGGTCCGTGTAAAAACTTTGCCCCTGTGTTTACTCAGGCAGCTAATACGTGGGAGCCACAATTCCGTTTTGGTAAGCTCAACACTGAAGAGCAGCAAGCATTGGCTGCGCAGTTTAATATTCGGTCTATCCCAACACTCATGGTATTTAAACAAGGCAAAGTCATTGCGCAGCAATCAGGTGCGATGCCTGCATCATCGTTTAATCAATGGTTAGCGTCGCTAAAATAAGCACTACAATTGTTTAAAGCCGCACAGAGTTTGTTATAAAAAACGCGATAATATTTCGCGTTTTTTATTGATTTTAGCTAAGAGCCACTCGATTTTACTGTGAGTATTTAGATTGAGTTCGAGAATGTTATTTTTATTTCTCTAGTCAAATCAGGCATTCATGGTAACTTATTTTGAATTGAATTGAATTGAATTGAATTGAATTGAATTGAATTGAATTGAATTGAACTGAATCCAATAACACTTATTATCATAATGGAATATGAATGCGTAATTTACTTGTCGTTTTATTGCTCGCCTTAACGGGCTGCGCCAGTCAGCCTGAACCTTTCAGTGTGGTGATAGATCCACTCTCAGCAAACACAATTGTTTATAGTGGTGAAATCAACGCCGATAATGTCGGCTCTTTTGAACAGCTTATAACTAACAGCCCAACAAAAATAGAATCACTGATCATCAATAGTGGTGGCGGTGAAGTATTCGCAGGCATTCGATTTGGTGAACTGGTATATCAATACGAGTTAAAGGTGATAGTAGACAAAGTCTGCGCATCATCTTGTGCTAATTATATTGCTACTGCCAGTAATGATGTTACGGTCAAACAAGGTGGCCTATTAGGTTGGCATGGCGGTGCATTGCAGCCACTCTACTTATCTTTACAGCAATCCAAAAATCAAGTTGATAAATCTAACTTAGAAAATGAACAATTTATTACGAAATGGCGTCAAGCTGAACTCGACTTTTTCAACAAGGTAAAGGTGAATCAGATTGTGACTGTGATAGGCATGATGCCAGGGTTACACGATAAAAGAGACGCGCAGTTATTTAGTTATGATCAGAAAACCTTAAAGCGATTAGGCTTACACATTGCCTATGAAGGTGAGCAAGCAACTCATTCAAGTTCTGGTGAGTACGTAGTGCAAATTTTTAGTTTATCGCCGGAGGTATTAGATTTGTTGTTAATTCAACATAGTAAGATTTTAGAACAAGAAAAACTTGGCTTGTTATCACAAGGGATTTGGTAATAATGAAAAAAATACTAGTCATTTGTTTACTGGGTCTCGCGTTACTTGGCTATTTAGATAACAACCTTCCAACCACAAAAATAGTCAAAAACGCTTATGCGGGTGATACCGTTGACAGTAACAGTGCGCTACAAAATGCCATTGATAATCAACAAAGCAATGCTCAAGTTACTGGGGTTGGTGAGGTGATAAAAGTGCTTGCCGATGATCTAAAAGGTAGTCGTCACCAACGATTTATTTTGAAAATAGCCAGCGGAACGACCTTACTTGTTGCTCATAATATTGATTTAGCACCACGTATAAACGGCCTAAATGTGGGCGACAGCGTTGAGTTTCACGGCGTGTATGAGTTTAATAATAAAGTCGGGGTTATCCATTGGACTCACCACGATCCGCGCGGCCAACACCCAGGTGGCTGGTTGAAGCACAATGGTAATGTGTACCAATAAACTACTTTAATGGTATGCAACAAGAAAAAGTAGCGATAAAGCATTCAGCGTAATATCCGCAATATTATTTAGCCAATGACTAAGCTCATAATTTGATAATATTTTATTAACACATGGGTTTTATATTATAAGTCCATACAAGAATAGAATTACTACATTGAATGTTTTGAGTGTGTTTGTTACATCCAATAGGGCTATAGATAACAATAGGTTTTTTGGTTAAAGTTAGCTTATAAATAGGATGGGGTGTTCTATTACATCCCTATATTATGATTGATTTTTTTATCGAATGAGCAAAAGGTTGGGAGGATGTTAAAAAATATTATTGATAAATATCGTTATTTTCTATTACTTACTGTTTCGTTATGTTTATCTGTAATCGTTTTTTTTTCATATGCTTATCCTGAAGGAGATGAAACTGTGTTCGGATTTATGAAACGATATGAAGTTGAGTTATCGGCTCCTGTGAAAGGCCGTATTACTCATAATGGCATTCCAGTTTCGGGTATGGAGATTATTAGAGAGCTCTCCTATGGTGGCTATGACAAGGGAAAACCGATTATTGACTATGCATTAACCGATACAAATGGTGAGTTTTCATTTAACGAGGTTAAAGTTAAGTCAAATGCCCCTGGTAATATTTTTGGGCAAAATGCACGTTTGAAACAACATATATTTATTAAGAAAGATCGCGATGAGATAAAAAATGATGGTGATGCTTCATATTGGCTTTGGAGGATAAGTAAGAACTGGGTTTCAGTACCGTATTTAAATCAGTATTTAATGCAATTAAATGCTGATTTACAAAATAAAGAATTGCAATATGAAGTTGATTTAACACAGTTTGGTTTAATTCGTGATCAACCTGTTGTTTCGATATGTTATTGGAAAGATGAATTATTCTCAACTTATTATGGGGATAATCTAGACGAAATTGAAAGTTTTGATGACTTAAAAAGCAATATCATTAATTAAAGTTTAACTTAATTATTTTAAGGATGAAATATGAGCGTAATCTCTCCAAAAATCGCTTCTCGATTAGCGTTACTTGCTTATGATGTCGAAGATACTCCAAATAATTTAGATGTACCTCGCGATGTTAAAAAACATTTTAAGTTCAATCTTAGTAATGTGCAGCAAGCATCATCAGGAGGTTTCTTTTGGCGCGAAACGACAGGCTTTTTACTCATTGGCCAAGGACATAGTCAGCAACATAAAGGCGACCATGTAATCGCAATACGAGGAACAAATACTTTAGCGGATGCGGTAACCGATATAACCGCCCACTCAAAAAGTAATGAATCAGGTAGCTTAGTTCATACTGGCTTTCAAACAACATTTGAATCTTTTAGAGATGGATTAGCTAAATACCTAGATAAACCTGAAGTGTTAAATAGTCAAGGTATTATCCATTGTATTGGCCATAGTTTAGGTGGTGCATTAGCGACTTTAGTCGCGAATTGGGTTAAAACTAAATATAATAAAACCGTTTATTTATACACCTTTGGATGTCCTCGAGTTGGTTATAAAGACTTTGCGATTAAAAGTAGCGCTCGAATTGACAAAGTATATCGCTGTGTCCATGGTTCTGATCCTGTCCCTAAAGTCCCTGTTTGGCCTTTCTGTCATGTACACATTAATGGCAATGAGTATGTACCTGTGAGAGAGCAAGGTTTAAACCATAAAGCACATAGTATGGATACTGCACCCGGTTATGTTAATACTACGAACTATGAGCAATGGGATGATATGTACAGCCAAACCGCTGGTTCTATGTATCAGCGAGTCATCCTTAATTATGAAAATAGATTACAAACGACATACTCTTCCCATTGGGCAGGTAAAATTGCTGCTGCTTTAATGACACTTATCATTGATGGTGGTGGTACGGGGTTGATTGCGGCAATACAAGCTGGTGGGACAACAATTGCTACGGCTTATGATCTCATGGCAAAATTTGCTTGTGATCTTGCAAATGTTGTTGGCTTTGAAGATCAGTTAAAAGGATTATTAGGCCATATGATTGTTTTTGCAGGACAGCCTGCTGTTACCGTGATTAAGTATACTTTTTCATTCATAAAATGGGTGTTTGATATCACTTTGGCTCGGTTATATGACAATGCCAAAAAAGCATTTAGAAGTGTATAAATACCTTAGAGTTTTAATATAATTAATTCTGGTCGCAGAAACTCTATTTATCGCCTAATGTTTTTATCTTCATATTTTAGAAAACGATCCAGTATAACAGGATCGTTTTTACCCTGGTCATGCTTTATTTCGGATCACTCTTTACTCCGGGTCATAGTCCAATATTGGCGCTAGCCACTTCTCTGCTTCTGCCAACGTCATACCTTTGCGCTTAGCGTAGTCTTCAACCTGATCTTTGCCGATATTAGTCACGCCAAAGTAGCGTGACTTAGGGTGAGCAAAGTACCAGCCTGATACCGCAGCCGTTGGGTACATGGCAAAGCTTTCGGTGATGTTCAAATCTATAGTTTCATCGGGTTTGAGTAAATCCCATAACAAGCCTTTCTCTGTGTGGTCTGGGCATGCTGGGTAACCCGGTGCTGGGCGAATACCTTTATAGCGTTCACGAATGAGTGCTTCGTTGTCTAGCACTTCATCGGCGGCGTATCCCCAAAACTCTTTACGAACACGTTCGTGCATGCGCTCGGCAAACGCTTCGGCTAAACGGTCTGCTAAACACTTGAGCATAATGGCATTGTAGTCGTCATGATTGGCTTCAAAACGGGCTACGTGCTCATCAATACCGTGGCCTGCGGTAACCGCAAAGCCACCCATATAATCGGCGACGCCGCTGTCTTTTGGCGCGACAAAGTCAGATAAACAAAAATTGTCGTTACCCACTCGTTCAAGCTGCATGCGTAAATGATGAGTCGTCATTTCAACTGTGGTACGGCTTTCGTCGGTATACAGTTCAATGTCGTCATGATTAACCGTATTGGCTGGAAATAAACCAATCACCCCTTTGGCAGTTAACCATTTCTCTTTGATGATGGTGTCTAGCATGGCTTTACCATCGGCAAACAGTTTACGTGCTTCTTCGCCCACGACGTTGTCATTTAAAATTTCTGGGTAATGCCCGTGTAGTTCCCAGCTTCTAAAAAACGGCGTCCAGTCGATGCGCTCTACTAAGTCTTCTAACGGATAGTCGTCGAACACCTGACGCCCCAGTACATTTGGGGTAAATGGGGTGTAATTTTCCCAGTCGTGTTGGCAACGGTTTTCACGTGCAGCTTCAATCGATACGATGGTTTTTCGCTTAGTTTGAGACAAGCGTTTTTCTCGCATGATGTCGTATTCGGCATAGGTTTCGTCAATAGTGGCTTGGCGAGTGTTATTATTAATAAGTTTAGACACCATAGGCACAGCGCGTGAGGCATCGGCAATGTAAATCGCGCCGTGTGGATAATGTGGCGCAATTTTCACAGCTGTATGAATTTTAGAGCAGGTAGCTCCGCCAATAATAGCCGGAATGGTTAAGCCTTCACGGTGGAAGGTTTTAACGTTATGCACCATTTCATCCAAGCTTGGAGTGATAAGTCCTGACATACCGATAATGTCGATATTGTGCTCTTTCACGGCGTCGAGGATTTTATCAACCGACACCATAACGCCCAAATCGAATACTTCAAAACCATTACACGCTAATACAACGCCAACAATATTTTTACCAATGTCATGTACATCGCCTTTTACGGTAACCATCAAGATTTTACCGTTCGATTGGCCTTCTACTTTTTCAAGTTCGATGTACGGGTTTAAATAGGCGACAGCTTTTTTCATTACCCGGGCTGATTTGACCACTTGCGGTAAGAACATTTTGCCGGCGCCAAATAAGTCACCAACCACGTTCATGCCATCCATTAATGGCCCTTCAATTACATCGAGTGGCCGGGTGGCTTCAAGACGTGCGGCTTCAGTGTCTTCATCGATAAACTCGGTGATACCTTTAACCAAAGCATGCGATAAACGTTTCGATACTGGCCAGCTGCGCCATGCTAAGTCTTCTTTTTTAGCGACTTGTGAGCCGTCACCGCGATATTTCTCGGCAATATCTAACAGTTGTTCTGTGTTGCTAGAATCGGCCACTGGACAAGGTAAGTTTTGTACGACATTTTCAACTCGAAGTTTTAGCTCAGGATCAATATCATCGTAAATAGCCAACTGACCGGCGTTAACAATCCCCATGTCCATACCGGCTTGAATAGCATGGTATAAAAACACTGCGTGAATCGCTTCACGTACTGGGTTATTGCCGCGGAACGAGAAAGACACGTTCGACACACCACCTGATATCATTGCGTGTGGCAGTGTCGATTTAATGTCTTTGATTGATTCGATAAAGTCGACAGCATAGTTGTCATGCTCATCAATACCGGTGGCAATGGCAAAAATGTTCGGGTCGAAAATAATATCTTCTGGGGCAAAGCCAACCACATCAACCAAAATACGATAGGCACGGGTACAGATTTCTGTTTTACGGGCGCGAGTGTCTGCCTGGCCTTGTTCGTCAAACGCCATAACAATGGCTGCTGCGCCATAACGTTTAACTAATGTGGCTTGTTTAATAAAGGCTTCTTCGCCTTCTTTCATCGAAATTGAGTTAACAATCGACTTGCCTTGCACGCATTTAAGACCCGCTTCAATCACTTCCCATTTTGATGAGTCGATCATGATAGGCACGCGCGAGATGTCTGGCTCTGAGGCGATTAAATTTAAAAACTTGGTCATCGACGCGGCGCCGTCGAGCATGCCTTCGTCCATATTGACGTCGATAATTTGTGCGCCATTTTCAACTTGTTCGCGCACCACATCGAGTGCTTCTTCAAATTTTTCTTCTTTGATTAAGCGTAAAAACTTAGCCGATCCTGTTACGTTGGCACGTTCACCGACGTTCACAAATAATGAGTCTTTATCAATGGTTAATGGCTCTAACCCTGATAAACGACAAGCAACTGGGATCTCAGGAAGCTGTCTTGGTTCATGTCTGAGAACTGCTTCACGAATCGCATTAATGTGGGCCGGTGTACTTCCACAACAGCCGCCGACAATATTAAGCATGCCTGCTTCTGCCCACTGAATAATGACCTCGGCCATTTCTTCAGGGGTTTCATCATAACCACCAAACTCGTTGGGTAAGCCCGCATTGGGGTGGGCAGAGACATAGCATTCGGCAATGCGTGATAATTCTTCAACGTAAGGGCGTAACTCTTTTGGGCCAAGAGCACAGTTAAGGCCAATTGATAACGGCTTAATATGACGCAGCGAATTATAAAATGCTTCGGTGGTTTGTCCGGTAAGGGTACGGCCTGACGCGTCAGTAATGGTGCCAGAGATCATCACAGGTAAGCGTTCGCCAATTTGATCGAACACTTTTTCAATGGCAAATAATGCCGCTTTGGCATTTAAAGTATCAAAAATGGTTTCGACCATAATAATGTCGGCACCACCTTCAACTAAGGCGCTGGTTGATTCAACATAGGCTTCAACTAATTGGTCAAAGCTGACATTACGAAAACCTGGGTCGTTAACATCTGGGCTAATAGAACAGGTACGGTTAGTTGGGCCAAGCACTCCCGCTACATAGCGTGGGCTGCCTGTTTGAGCGGCTACTTCATCAGCGGCCTGGCGAGCCACTCGGGCACCTTCAAGATTGATTTCGGCCGACAAGGCTTGCATGTCATAGTCGGCCATGGCGATGGTGGTGGCGTTAAAGGTATTAGTTTCAATGATGTCGGCACCGCCAAGCAGGTATTTGACATGTATTGCTTTAATCAACTCGGGTTGGCTGAGTACTAATAAGTCATTGTTGCCTTTAACATCGCAATGCCAATCTTTAAAGCGTTCGCCGCGATAATCTTCTTCTTCCAACTTATGATTTTGGATCATGGTGCCCATCGCACCGTCTAAAATCACAATACGCTCTGCTAACAATGCGTTAAGTTGTTCAAGTGTTTGACTGTGAGAAGTCGACTTCGCCATAAACAGTTACCTTTTTATCACTATGTTGCTTGATACCTTGATAAAGATAAGCATACCCTTAATTCAATCTAAAAGGGCGATATCCTCATTGAGTTCATCAATGGGTTGATTTAAATGCTTATCTGCTCAGAATGCGTTTGGACATATAAACGTATAGACGGCTATAATACGCGAGTTTTTATCACAAGGGCAAGGCTGAGGTTGATTTAAATGAAACAAGCTAAAATCATTTTTTTACGCCACGGTGAGTGTGAAGGCGGTGAAATTGCTCGTGGTCAAATTGATGTTGCACTTACAGCGTTGGGGCGCGAACAAATGCACCAGGCCTTTAATGGTGTACCTTTACCCATTAAGCAAATATTTAGTTCTCCTTTAGTGCGCTGCCAATACTTTGCCGATGTGCTGTCACAGCAGTTATCCATACCTGTAACGACATTGCCAGCCTTGCAAGAGATCAACTTTGGCGTCTGGGATGGGCAAACTTATGATGCGATTTATCAAGCGAGTCCAAGCCAATTTGATGCGTACTGGAAAGACCCTTGGCACGTGGCTAATACACCCGAAAACGGTGAAAGCTTGGTGGATTTTTCTGTACGAGTGCAACAAGGATTAATGGCGGTGGTCGACAGTTTGTGGCAAACACTTCACCTTGCAAGTGAGCTTGAGGTTAATCCTCAGCAAGCACTGGTTGTTACTCATGGCGGGGTAATGCGCTGCATTATGGCGCATGTGCTTAATACTAGCCAAAACAACGGATTATTCGCTAACCTAGCCATCCCCTATGCTGCTATTATGTCTATTGATGTGTATTGGACTGAGCCTAGCGACAGTAATGAGCCTTTAACGAAAAATTCAGTGTCTCAACCTGAGGTTAGCTTTAGGTTAAACTGGCCGCAACAAGTGCATATGGCGGTGGATACACGTTAATCATTATGTAATTCAAGGTATTGGGAATTGGGATAAGCCCAAACTGTACCCGCAACTGTAGATATTCAACTCACCGTTAAATATGAGTCAGATACCAGCTTTGAATTGCCTCAACCCCCATACCTAAGCGGGTGACTTAGGGGAGTTATTATGTTTATTTTTATTGAAGTATTTGGGGCATGGCAAGGTGTAAACCATGCCTGAGTCTGTATTAGATGTAGAACACCTGTTTTGGCAAGTTAACGGTAAAACTATTCTTGCCGATATTCACTTCAGTTTACCTAAAGGGCAAATGCTAGGGTTAATTGGCCCTAATGGCGCCGGTAAGTCGAGCCTATTGCGTTGTTTATACCGATACATTGAGCCTACTAGCGGTAATATTACGCTATTTTCTAAAGATATTAGCGATTATTCAGCTAAGTCATTAGCGCGTACTGTTGCTGTTGTGCAGCAAGATACGCCGCATTATTTCGATCTGACTACAGAACAATTAGTCACTATGGGGTTAACGCCACATAAAGGCTTATTTGATGCGACAACTCAGCATGATCGCGAGCTAATTAACAGTGCTTTAGCTAAAGTGGGTCTAAGTCAACATGCCCAGCAACCCTACGAGCATTTATCGGGTGGAGAAAAACAACGTGCACTTATTGCTCGCGCAATTGTGCAACAGCCGCAAATTCTTATTTTAGATGAACCCACCAACCATTTAGATATTCGTTATCAAATACAAATTTTAGAATTAGTTGCCTCCCTAGGGATCAGCGTAATAGCCTCAATTCATGATTTGAATTTAGCCAGCGCCATGTGTGACAAATTACTGTTACTTAATCAGGGTAAGCTGATTGCTAAAGGTCATCCGACGTTGGTGCTAACCGAGCGGCAAATTAGTGATGTGTTTGGTGTGTGCTGTGAGGTTAATGTTCATCCTCAGCATGCAAAGCCGTTGATCAGTTATTTTTATGGTTACCAAACTACCAATAGAGCGAGTCAACAAGATGAGTAACCCATCTCAAACACGATATTATGGCGTGTTAGTCCTCATTGTAATTGCGACCTTATTAACGCCGCTTTTTGCTGCAAGTTTTGGTGCCGCTAGTATTTCATTTGTTGATGTCATCAATGTATTTAAATCCTTGTTTAGTCATACCCCTGTGCCAGCTCCGGTAGAGATACTTGATGGCATAACTGCAACGGATAATGTTTCGTCAGTCAGCAGTTTAAATCAGCGGATTATATTGGAACTGCGTTTACCGCGTATTTTGCTAGCGTTTGTAGCTGGTGCCGGTTTATCTATCGCGGGGAGTGTGTTGCAAACCGTCACTCGAAATCCACTTGCCGATCCGTACTTATTTGGCATTAGCTCTGGGGCGTCATTTGGTGCGGTTGTGGTTATTTCGCTGTTTAGCCAAGCGGGAATATTTACTCAGTTGTTTGACGGTGCGCTAGTGGTATCGTCGTTAGGCGATCAGGCTTGGTGGTCTTGGTCGATGCTCAGTTTACCTGTAGGGGCTTTTATTGGTGCCAGTTTATCTGTAATGCTCGTGGTTGCGATATCGGGTATTGGCCGTACCAGCCAGGTTGAGCGCATGTTGTTATCTGGGGTTGCCACGTCATTTTTATTTGGCGCGTTAACCAGCTTACTGTTGTATTTTTCCAGTCCACAAGCTGCTGCATCGGTATTATTTTGGAGCTTAGGCAGTTTTGCAAAAGCCAGTTGGGCCCAATTATGGCTCCCTACAGTAACGGTTGGCGCAAGCTTACTGATTATGTTGGCCTTTAAAAGACAAATCATGGCGCTACAAGCGGGTGATGAAAGTGCTCATACCCTAGGGGTTAATGTTGCCAAGCTGCGTTTAAGTATGCTGTTGCTGTGCTCACTGATTACCGCAATGCTGGTGGCAAGTTGTGGTGGTATTGGTTTTGTCGGTTTGATGATCCCACATACGGTCAGGCTATTGTTTTCAGGGCGTCAGCCGATGATACTAACGGCTGTGTTGGGCGGTTTATTTATGGTATGGATTGATGTTATAGCGCGCTGTTTATTAACTAATCAAGAATTGCCTGTGGGTATTATTACGGCAGCACTTGGCAGTGTGTTCTTTTTGTTTATTTTACGTCATCGTCGATAACAGGATTAATCAAGTGAAGCCAGAATCTGTACCGCAATCAATAGCACTGTCTTTATTTTCAATTACTGCGCCGAGTCGTGAATACGATGACGTTATTGAACATAAAATTAATCAAAAAACTAAGCCACTTGGTGCGTTAGGACAACTTGAGTCATTGGCATTGCAAATTGCACGAGTGCAATACAGTCGTGATAAAACATTAATGACTCCTCAAGTTGCAGATGTCGCTTTGCACATGATTAAACCGACGTTGTTAGTGTTTGCTGCCGACCATGGTATCGCTGCACACGGCGTGTCGATTGCCCCGAGCGAAGTGACCACCCAAATGGTGCATAACTTTATTAATGGTGGTGCGGCAATTAATGTGTTTTGCCGTCAAGTCGGTTATGCGTTAGAAGTTATTGATTGTGGCATTTTACAACCATTAGACACAGACAGTGGTGTGGTTAATCAACGCTTAGGCGCGGGAACCCAAGCCATGCATTTACAACCGGCGATGTCGTTAGCCCAAGTTCGCCTAGGGTTTGAGATGGCCAAGCAATTGGTCGCAAGACATGCCGATAATGGCACTACGATTATTGCGTTAGGCGAAATGGGCATTGGCAATACTAGTGCCGCAGCGGCGGTAATGGCAGCAGTACTTAAGCTTGATGTTGAATTGTGTGTAGGGCGCGGCACAGGCATTGACGATGCGACGTTAATAAAAAAAATCACATTAATTAATCAAGCAATTGATTTGCATCGTAATGAACTCGTGTCGTTTGAAGCTATTTTAGCGCATTTGGGCGGTTTTGAAATCGTGCAAATGACCGGTGCCATACTGGCGGCCGCAGAGCAAAAAATATTAGTGGTTATTGATGGTTTTATCGCTACTGCTGCAGCATTAGTTGCGCTAAAATTAGCACCACAATCAAACGATTATTTAGTGTTTGCTCATGAGTCGCACGAGCAAGGGCATAAGTTAATGTTACAAACCTTACAGGCAGCACCTTTATTGTCGTTAGGGTTAAGGCTAGGAGAAGGAACCGGCGCAGCATTGGCCCTACCATTAATTCAAGCCGCAATGAATTTTTACAATCAAATGGCCAGTTTTGAAAATGCTGGCGTTAATAATGTGGTTTAAGGGAACAAGATGTCTGGCGATATAAAATGGTTGCGGCAGTTAAATTTATTTTTTGTGGCGATGAGTTTTTTTACTCGCATCCCTATCCCGTCTTGGGTAGTGATCGACAGTGACAAGCTCAATAAGGCCAGTCGATATTTTGGTTTAGTCGGTTTACTTATCGGCTTAATTTGCGCGTTAGTGTTTTGGTTAGCGCAATTAATGTTACCAGCCAGCATTGCGATTTTATTGTCGATGGTAGCGGGCGTACTCATTACCGGCGCATTTCATGAAGACGGTTTAGCTGATACCGCAGATGGTTTTGGTGGTGGTTGGACAGTCGAAGACAAACTACGCATCATGAAAGATTCGCGCCTAGGCAGTTATGGAGCCCTATCGTTAGGGTTGGTGCTATTACTTAAATGGCAATTATTGGTTGAACTTGCGCTTTATAGCCCAATGGCTGCTGTAAGTGCCCTAGTTGCCGGACACACCCTCAGCAGAGTGGTGGCATCAAGCTTAATTTTTAGTGAGCAATATGTTCGCGATGACGACACAAGTAAGTCAAAGCCAATTGCCCAAGACCAGCAATTAAATGATTTATTTATTTTAATCGCCAGCGGCATTTTTGTATTGTTGTGGCTCAATGGCCTAGCCGCTTTTGTGTTGTTTATTACCCTGTGGTTAGTACGTATTTTGTTAGGTGGCTTTTTTCGCAAACAGATTGGCGGTTACACTGGCGACACGCTGGGTGCAGCGCAACAAATTAGTGAAGTCTGCTGCTATTTAGTGATATTAGCAGTGGGTTTAAGCTAATGATTCATTTGGTGTTAGGTGGTGCGCGCAGTGGCAAAAGTCGATTTGCTGAGCAGCGTGTTACCGAATACGCTGCCATTGGTTACTCATGTGTTTATGTTGCAACCGCAACAGCGCTAGACCAAGAAATGGCTCAACGTATTGCCAAACACCAGCAAGATAGAGTGTCCAGTGTCCATAGCTGGACACTACACGAACAAGCTTTTGACGTTGCCCAAACACTAACGGCAATTGATAAGCCGCAACAAGTCATCTTAGTCGACTGCCTAACGCTTCTGTTAACCAACCATTTACTTGACCCAAATCCCACTCGTTGGCCTAAGCAAAAAACGTCATTGCTCGAATGCCTCACTCAATTACGCAGTGATGTGGTGTTAGTGAGTAACGAAGTCGGCTCTGGGATTGTGCCAATGGGCGAGCTCAATCGTCAGTTTGTGGATGAGGCAGGGTGGCTAAATCAAGCTATCGCTAATATTGCAGATCAAGTGACATTGGTGGTTGCAGGCCTGCCTTTAGCATTAAAGCAATAATACTTCAGCGCACATACTCGATATACAACAAATACCGATTAACCAGATCCATTAGCCGCCAAGTGCACGTATTGTTGGCGTAATAAAAGCGCATTTGGATATGAGCACACTGACAGGAATACAGACATGACAACGGATAACCAAAAAACTGAGCAAACCAACACAATTGATGCCACTAAAGCACAGCGTCACAAAGCGCGCCAGCAAAAAGTAAAGCAAGGCGTAGATGCTCAAATTGCTGCAGCACAAGATGAAAAGGGCATTTTGTTAGTGCTCACTGGAAATGGTAAAGGTAAATCAACTTCAGGTTTTGGTTCGGTTGCCCGCGCTGTGGGTCATGGCCATAAAGCGGCTGTGGTGCAGTTTATTAAAGGCACCTGGGCTTGTGGTGAGCGTAATTTATTAGAAGGCGCAGGGGTTGAGTTTCATGTCATGGGAACCGGTTTTACCTGGGAAACTCAAGACAAAGAAAAAGACACTCAAGCCGCAATGGAAGCCTGGGTTGAAGCCGAAAAACTACTTAAAGATGAATCGATCAATATGGTGTTGTTAGATGAATTAACCTACATGGTGAGTTATCACTACATCGAGCTTGAGCGAGTATTAACGGCGTTAAAAAATCGCCCACCAATGCAGCATGTCATTATTACCGGCCGCGCCTGTCATCGCGACATTATTGAGTTAGCCGATACAGTCAGCGAGGTTCAACCGATAAAGCATGCGTTTAATGACGGCATTAAAGCGCAGTTGGGTTTTGATTATTGATTTATTGCTGTCGCTGAACCCATACATTGACATAAAAATGATTTTTGTAATTTAATTACAAAAAATCATTTCCATTTATATCAACTGTTTAAGATAAAATTAAAGCATAGTCTGACAAATTTGACAAATAATAGGCGCGAAGTACAATAAATGTACTTTAATCGTTCGAGTTTTGCTCATGTATATTCTAAGTTTGCGCAAACCATCTCCTAACAAAAACGTATTTAAATTCGCTAGCAAAATTTAGATGCCTCACCGGTGTTAGAAGTTTGGCAAATATATCAACATGAGCATTAACATGATTAGAGAGCTAACAATTCAATGTTGAGTTAGCTCTATATAGCCGTTTTAATCATGATTAGAACGGTATGTTAAGGCGCGATTCCCCCTCAGAAAAAACTAACTTCCCTTTACTGTATACCGCTTCAATAGCCAGTGTCTGCGCATTCAATAAATTAATATCGCCGTCCATATCAACAGCGACCCTGCCTTTGCATGTCAGCCTTAATATGTTTGCCGGTGACTCAGTTATTGAGGCTAAAGCAAGTTCAATAGGCACGTTGAATAGTTTAACAGCATCAACCATAGCTTGGTGTAGGCTGCTAACTTGGCCCATCTGTAAATCAACTAGGTTACCTTTAGTATCAAATACCGGCAGACTAGCATTACCATCTGAGCTCATGGTCAGTTGGCTAATTGGAGTCTGTTTTTCTAGTGCTAATGCTAATGCTTTTGCAGCGGGAACTTCCCCCTGTTGAATAATTTGTGCCGTAGTGCTGGTGGTGAAGTCAATAAACCCACCCTTAAGGGCAAAATCAATCCCTGCCTCTAACAGCGCTTTGCTGCGGTTAATATGGGTTGGGTAGTACTGGGTAATTGGGATATCAAACTGACTAATCACCTGTTCAAGTAACTCTAGTTTACTGGGCTCATCCCCCACATGAATACTGACAATCCCGACTTTACCAGCCAGCATGCCAGCTACTCTCGCTTCTGATGTGAGTCGGGCCATTTCGTGTGAGGTTATTTGCGAGCTGCGATGATCAGCAATAGCCACTTCACCGACACCAATAAACTTATCAATTAGCATAATGTCGTGCTTAACAGATTGGGTAATGGTGACCATAGGCAAGTGGTAAGAGCCGGTATAACAAAATACTGATAAACCTTGCTCTTCCAATGCATATGCTTTGGCGAGAAGATTTTCTAAACTGCGGGTTTGAGCATCAGTCCCCAGTACGCCTATCACAGTAGTTACGCCGCCTTTAATGGCATCGTTTATATGCATTTCAGGGGTGCGAGTTGTGTATCCGCCTTCGCCACCGCCACCAGTAATGTGTACCAGTGAGTCTACAAATCCTGGGGTTAATAGCCGTCCTGTTGCATCAATGACAGTAATGAATGAATTGGCGGTGAGTTCAATATTATCTTCAATGGCAATAATTTTACCGCCGCCCAACAGAACATCTTTTTTACCCAGGTACATTGGGGCATAAACTTGTGCATTTTTAAATAATTGCATGAAAACCCTTAGCTAAAATTGATGCTGACGGCAACAATCATAAACGTGATCGAAATGCTGACCAGCAGCAACATAAATCGCCATATAAATTTGGCCCAAACAAACCAATCTACTTTAGCTACACCAAGACAGCCAATCAGCGCGGCAGATGTTGGGATGATGATATTGGTTAAGCCGTCACCTAATTGAAAGGCTAATACGGCAATTTGACGGGGTAAGCCTAAAATATCAGACAATGGCGCCATAATCGGCATAGTTAACGCAGCTTGGCCAGAACCCGATGCGATGAAAAAGTTAAATATGGATTGAAATAAGTACATAAAAACCGCTGAAACGGTTTCAGGTAATTGTCCTAAAAATAGACCAGTATAGTGCAGCAGGGTGTTTAATACAGATGGAGTGTCCGCTTGATCGCCGCCTAATATAATCACGATGCCCTTGGCCATGCCGACAATCATTGCCGCCGGCAATAATTCTTGTGCGCCTTTTTTAAAGGCATTGGCAACATCATTAACTTTAAGGCGTTTACTGAGAATGGCGATTAAACCTATCGCACAACCTAAGGTAAAAAACTGACTTGCCAGTTCCGGAATATAATAACCTCTGGCAATAACACCCCAAATAACCCAAACAATACCCAGCATAAAAGTGGTGAGAATAAGGCCATCGGTTAAATTGAATTTAACTTTTACCTGCGGCTCAGTTGAAAAAACTTCTTCGTTAAAGCAGGGGGTTAGTTCAGGGTTTCGTTTTATTTTTTGGGCGTAGTGCATAGTAAATGCAACACCGACAGAGGTAAAAATAAACCACATTATCACTCTAAACTCTAAGCCTGACATTAACGGAAGGTCAGCAATACCCTGAGCTATTGCAACACTAAAAGGGTTCATCCAAGATGCGGCAAAACCAATTTGAGTCGCCACATAAGTGACTAAAATTGTCACAATACCGTCGTAGCCTATGGCGCGCATTAAGGGTAACAGCACAATACAAAAGGCAATGGCTTCTTCGCCCATACCAAATATCGCACCGCCTGCAGAAAATAATACAAATAGAATAGGAATAAAAGCCAGTTCAAATTTTTGGGTTTTAGCGATTAACGCCAAAATACCATTATCAACCGCATTGGTTTGCATGATGATACCAAAGGCGCCGCCAGTAATAATGATAAACATCATTACTCCAATGGCTGAGCCCCATTTGTCACCTGAAACCATGCCTTCAAAGGCAAAATTGAGGAAGCCAATTTCACCCTGTTCGGCAAATAAAGGTACGCCCTGATAGTCGCTAGCAAACTGAAAGCTACCGGCAATTAATGCTGATTTATTGGTTTCAGGATTAATAGCCACTTCAAAAAAACCAGCAGGGACAAAGTGGGTGGTAATTGCGGCAAATAACACAACAAAAAACAAGATGATGAAGGCATCTGGCATTTCTCGAGCAGTCTGTAACTTCATATGGTTATACTTTTTATTTTGGTGATAGAAAATGTAGGCCGTGCTATGCACGACCTACAGGGCTTAAGTTATTTAAAACTTAAAAGTATAACGTACATTCCAGCGGCGTCCGAGCCAATCATGTACCGAGCTGGCATAGCCATTAGTGGGTGAAGAAGCATAGGGCGGCTCTTCATCGGTTAGGTTGCGGACCGATAACAATACATTGTGATTTTCGTTAAGTTCATAGCCAATACTGGCGCTAAAGGTTAACCAATCTTCAACGGTTTCATTATCAAACTTAAAGTCACCGTCACCCATGGAGCTAATATAATGACCTGAAATGTTGGCATTCCAGTTATCAACTTCCCAGTCTGTGCCTAAATCAATAACACGTTCAGGGCGCGCGGTTTCAGATGCACCACTGAGCTTGCCTAATAAGTCTTCAACAGGACTAGTCGGTGTCACTTGGCGTTCAAACGAGAAGGTTTCGGTACCAGCTACATAGAACTTAAACTCACCTATTGTTTTGGTGTCTAAGCGATAGTTAACGTTATAATCTAAGCCGTCAGTACTTTGATTGCCAACGTTAAAATAACCTGTGCGTAAGAAGCTAATATCACCTCGTCCATCAACGACACAGCCAAAATTATCGCCTAATTCAGCAATACTACCGACCACGTTAGCAGGATCTTTAATACAGGCATCCAAAGTGGTATTCGCGTCAATATCAACAATGTCGTCATGCTCATAGCGCCAATAATCGACAGTCAATTGCAATTCATCGGTCGCATTCCAGGACATGCCCACATTAATCGCTTGCGACTTTTCTGCTTCTAAGCCTTTATTGCCTAAGGTTTCTTGGTCAAATTCTAATTCGCCTAAATCGGCACCAGCTGTGCCACATAATGCGTTATAAGCTTCATCTGCACCGCAATTAATATATTGGCTGCCTAATGAAGTACCTGCCCCAAGTTGCGATAACGATGGCGCTCTAAACCCCGTGCTCCAAGATGCACGTAATACCAGCTCATCAATTGGGTTGTAACGTAACGATACTTTAGGGTTTACATCACCACCAAAATCACTGTAATGGTCATAACGTAAGGCCGCTATTAAGTCGAGTGATTCAGCTAATGGGAAGTTAAACTCACCATATGCAGCGTATTGAGTACGATCTGCAGCGGCGTCACTGGCACCCAAGCCAATAATTTCATTATTCACAGCATTCACTGAAGGTTTATCAAAAATGTCTTCTTTTCTGAACTCGCCACCAAATACTGAACTTATCATACCCGCAGGCAGCTCAAATAAGTCTCCAGCGAAGTTAAAATCGAGTGATAAAACTTCAGACTCACCCTGACGCACACCAGGATCACGTAATGCCGCTATTTGGGCTGCACTGCTATCTTGGCCTAAATTAAATGGATTAAAGCTATCGTTTGCCACCGCTGCATCTAGACGATTGGCATTCATGTAGCCCGATACGTTTTTAATTTCATTGGTCGATTTACCGTAGCTCAGTGCCGACTCAACACTCCAATTGGCTATATCCCCTCTAATACCCGCTAACATGCGGTAGCTTTGCGTGTCATATTCTTGAATTCGACGCTCAGGGAAACGTGTTCTTACAGTGATAAAATCACTCACGCTGCCATCTAGCATATCGATATCTTGAACGTATTGAGGAACATTCACCGAATCACCTGCCACATCAACCGTATAGCCCGCTGGAGCTTCATAGGATGATCCATTATTTTGTTGAAACATACCTTCAGCAAAAAATTCCAAACCACTATCAAGTCGATAGATATGATTCAGGGTGGCGCCTATGTTTTCATAGTCAGGTTGAATGGCGCGTTGAATCACGTAGTCATAGTTACAGCGACTACCGCTTTTTTGGGTGTCGTTACCGCACCAGTTTTCAGCGTAGTCATCCCCGTCAATTGACATACGCGTATTAGACTCATATGTCACGTTAACTGGTCTATCACTGTTAAAAATTGGATTGCGGGTAGCATAGTCAACCACAATGGTTGTATTACTATTAGTTGTTTCAAACCCACCCGCATAAGTCAGATTGGTTTTGCTGGCATCGTGGTCTGAAGTGTCATTACCATATTGGGCACTTAATTCATGGCCGACAAAATCTTTACGTAGGATAAAGTTAATCACCCCTGCGATAGCATCAGAACCATAAATCGATGAGGCGCCATCGGTTAACACATCAATCCGTTCGATTGCAGTAAGCGGGATGGAGTTAACGTTCACAAATGAGTCTGAACCGTTTGAAAATGAATCCACTGCAACACGTCGACCATTGACTAATACTAGGGTAGAGCTTGAACCTAGCCCGCGTAAACTGACCCCTGAAGCGCCAGCAGGAGCGCCATCTGCTCCTGCTACGCCGCCAGACTCAGAGAATGTTCCAGCGCTCGATGCCTGGGGTAAATCACGTAAAAACTCACTGACAGATCCATAGCCTTTTTTGGCTATTTCATCCTGGCTAAAACTTTGTAAAGGGTTAGCCCCTTCCATATCGACGCCTTTAAGGCGTGACCCCGTCACTTCAACCCGTTCTACGGTCTGTTCTGGTTGTGATTTTTCTAATTCGTTGGCAACGGCTAAGGCAACAGGTGATAACGCCATGCCAAACACGGCGCATAAAAGTACTGAACTTCTCATGGTAAGCTCCCGATAAATCTCTAATTGTAATTTTTAGACGTAACTACACTGCGCGTGAGTCAATACGCTTGGCATTAATAAATGTTTGCAGGCAGTACAACGTCAATCAAATGATTGAGAGGGGAGTAAGACGGCTAGACAAAACTCCACCAAACACTAACGTGTTCAGTAGGTTATTCGTCCCACCATTCAGACAGATACCAATTACGGAAGTGGTATCTTTGGAAAAGAGTTGCTGAAAATATCATGTTATAAAAAATAATCTTTTGTTGTTGATATGTTAAGAGGCTATCCGTAATATGATGCTTGAGTCAATACGTGGCAGACACTTTTTTTTGAGTGCAACCATGAAAATTATTTCTAAAATTAAATTATTTATATTTTTTAGCACCTTAGCTTTTAGCTCATTACTGCAATTATTGTTTGTTGGTAATGTATGGGCAAATCAAGACGTTTCACCAAAGCTAGAAAAACCATTATCGCCTGGGTTTGATTTGATGTTAGTTGGGGGCGGCTTAAAAACCTGTAGCTCACTTTCACCTCATTCCTGCGTCGACAGCATCACTTTTTCACCTAATGCCAAATTATCAATCCAATATCACTTCAGTCTTGATTGGCTTGAGCGAGCACTGAATGATGCTAGCTTGCAAACATTATCTTCAAATCAAACTAACAATCTGCGCAAAGCCAGTCGAAAAGCTGCAAAAAGCAGCGTTAATTTAAACCAGTTAAAAGATGCTGTGTATCAGGTTGATAAGCATTTATTGGATGAGTTAACTGATCAGCAATACTATGCTTTACTCGATTTATTAGAACAAGAACAACACTCTATTGATGGCAGCCCCTTGCAAGAACAGGTCAGGCTTGATGCCACAACCAAGCCTTATGGTCCGGCTATTTATCGACTATTTACCTTGCAGGCTTTACTAAAAAAACAGCAGAAAAATCCCGATGCGACACGCCCATTAATTGGTATTGTAACCGCTTCAGCCCGAGACCCGTTTGAGTCCATTTCTTTCTACACCAGTGCTTTTGAACAAGCTGGCGCTGATGTTATTTGGTTGCCCTTAGATGCGGCTTTGCAAGCTGGTATACATCATAATCAATGCGACAAATTGCCAATGTTGCGTCAGCAACTACAAGGCAATTTTGATAAAGCTCGGCTTTATCCTGATCACACACAATTACAACAACGTCTATGTGAGTCACCTGAAAAATTGTATGAGTTACTGGAAAGTATTGATGGCTTATTTTTAAACGGTGGCGATCAAAGTTTAACCTTAACGGCATGGTTAACGCCGGATAAAAAGCCGTCTAAAGCGTTAGCTGTGATTAAAAATCGCTTGGTCAATAAACAAATCGTGATTGGCGGGACGAGTGCGGGAACAGCTGTGATGACAGCGGCAAATATGATCACTGGCGGCACTAGTGACGGCGCAATTCAGCATGGTGTATTGAGTGCCAAACCACCGAGTGAGCGATGCGAAATGAATCAGTGTGATGGGGATATACCCCCAACGGCAGTGACCTATCGTGCAGAGGGCGGGTTAGGGTTATTTCCTTTTGGGATAATGGATACGCATTTTTCTGAGCGGGATCGCCAAATAAGATTGTTAATGCTAACCGCCTCCACTGATAGTGAAATGGGATTTGGTGTGGATGAAAATACCGCACTGTTAGTCAATATTGCTGATAAACATCTGTCGGTTATTGGTGAGCATGGTGTGTGGGTTATCGAGCAAACTCAAGCCCGTAAAGATGATAATGGCAAATCGATATTTAAAGGGGTGTCTCATTATTTAACTTCAGGCAGCCAAGCCGATATTGATAACAAACAGCGTCTGGCTAATATTGAATTCGCCAATCGGGTGGTTTCAGTTAATATGGCTGCCAATTATCCAGCTTACCAACAGTGGATTGTGCAAGCTTGCCGTGAGGGACGGCTATCGCGCAAACTTATCGATGATGTTGAACTTATCCTCCTCCCAAGCTCAACAACTGGGTGCCAATCAGTGCTAAACAATCAGCAAAGCTATCAAGGTATTAAGCTATTATTGCAGCAACAAGATGATTAATGATCACCTAGCTAAAACTGTTAAGGTAATAATATAAGAGTGTTTTAGCTCAAAAACAGAGAAAGTCATGCATAAAACCGCAAAAATACTTCATCAATGGTTGATGTTATTTTTGGGGATACAGTTTGTTATCTGGTCGGCTACCGGTAGATATATGTTGTATTTTGATATCTATTATATTCAGGCAGATTGGTGATACGGCATTTAGATTTTCCTATCTGATATCGATTCCTATGACTTGTTTGGAGGGGCTGAACGCAATAAACTGGAAAGGAAACACCCATTTTCTAAGTAAATAATAGCTTGATTACACTAACGTACTTTGGTCCAAAAGTGAGTTACCAAGAGGACGTCTCTTAACTGCAATAAAATTACAAATCGTAGTTATAGCCTATTGGGTGGCACACCGATTTGTCAGACTATGGGTATATTTTATGTCAAAGTATGGTTACATCTTTTCGCTAAGCTATTGAAAGCTGGAAGCTGCCTATGTCAGGCTTTGCTTCCAGCGAAAATTGCTGTTGTTTGATGTGATGTAGACCGCTGAATAAACAGTCAAGCCTCTTCTCATTTTATGGGCAGAGGCTTTTTTTGATTTTAACCAGTAAGAAGGCTCACATTTTTGTGCTGATTGTTATAAGTTGATGGGAACTATCGAGTTGGAGTATGTATTGTGCCTTTTATTGCGGAACAAAGTAACGGAATTATCAATGGTTTCATTTGCAGCAAATTAGGCATATTGATGAGGGATGAAACTCATCTATGCCTCATTCCTTGCTAGGGATGCCAATTCGCCAATTTCAACTTACTGAATCATTTTCAGTCTATTCGGGTTATAAAGGTTTGCTCGTCATCCACAAAAGCGACAAAGCCGCCGTGATAGATAAATACCCGACCACGCCCCTCAACTATGCAGGCAAGCTGTGGGTTCAAATCTTCTTCGTTACCCTGTCTTTGAAACGTCCCGATATCGGTGATTACGCCGCTGAGAGTAGGCAAATATCTATAAGTTCGCTTTGCTTGACCAACCAGGTTCAATTCGCTGGCGGTAGAGAAGCAAGAGGGTATCGTACCGGCTTCTTCGATAAACATAGTTTTCAGTTCTTCAAAAGCGGTGATCACTAGCCAGTCGATGCCGTTAACATGATGGATAAACATTGAGTTTCTCGTAATTCTTTTACGGAGATTTTAACATTATCAGAGACAGAACGTAGTAGAGATTTAGTAATTCTGTGCAATTTACGGTTATTCACTAGGCCACTTTTAAAACGTCTTTGTCCAGAAATGCGTTAGATGCCTCAGCTTGAAATGCCAAAATTCAACTCTGAACTTGAGGCGTCGTATTTGGCCCGTGCAGTGTGGAATGGAACCTTGCGCTCTTAAGCGCTATTGGTCGCAGGTCGTAAAGCACAAAAAGTACAAAGCAAAGCAAACTAGGATCCCAGCTCAAAAGCACTGCCTAGACGAGAAGGGGGTTCACGGTTTGTCCCAAAATGAGTCAGCCGCTGGCTAATAATATCCATTTCGCACTATCCACTTAATACTATCCACTTAATACTATCCACTTAATACTATCCGCTTAATAATATCCACAATTCAACACTGAATATGAGGACGCTAATTGTGGGTGCTGTACGCAATCGGATTGCCAAACGCGTGCGAATAAACCAATGATTGCTGGATTACTGGATTACTGGATTACTGGATTACTGGATTACTGGATTACTGGATTACTGGATTACTGGATTACTGGATTACTGGATTACTGGGAGATAACTCTAGGGGTAAACCAACGTGCGGTGATTTGTGCTAACTCGCCATTTTGTTTAATCGTATTTAGCGCCTGGCGCATGTTGTCAGCAAGTGTTTCGTTGGTGTCTTTGTGGGTTGAAATACCAATGGGCATGTTTACCACGGGCAGTGCGGCGGTAAAATCGCTGGTTTTATAACCCATTTTTTTAACGTCTTCACGAAACCCGACTTCATTATTGTAAATCAAATCTACGCGATCAAAATTTAGCATTTTTAGAGCAGCTAGCTGACTTCTAACTATGTATACACTTGGGTGTTTATCGTCAAGTTTAAGCCTATCTAACGAAGCATCATTGCGTGATAACGCCATAGAATAGCGATTGATATCGTCAATAGTGTTGAGCTGAATATCTGGGCGATTACTTTTCTTGTAGATCATGTCTTGCACTGTGTAAAAGTCACCAATCCATTTAAAATAAGCTAAACGCTTGTCGGTATTAGCAATAGAGAAAATAAAGGTATTGGGTTGGCTTAAGGCATTATGATATGCGCGGCTCCAAGGCATGATTTGAATATCGATATCAAAATCAAGATACGGTTGAGCAGCCTGTAATATATCAATTGAAAAACCGACCAGCTGACCTTGTTGATTCTGAGATTGAAATGGCGGGTAAGGTTCAGTATAAAAAGTCACTTTCTCTCTTGCCTCAGCAATAGAAGGCGATAGGAGTAACATGGCGATAACCACAAAAGTGGCAATAAGCTTAAACATTAAATTAGGCTAACCTCGAGTAATTTAGCGGCGAATGTTAAAGCATGTTGATAAAGATAAAAACGTATTAAGCCATTATAGCTCTTGTATTGGTGTCATGTTTATTTTACTAATTAGAGTTTTCAGTCTAATCAAGTTGGCTAACTGTATGTTGTGTTAGTTTTTTATCATAAAGTGACAATATCACCGCGGTGTCATCACACGACATACTCATCAGCCCATTCTTTCAGTCGCTCTAAAATATCTAATGCGGTGCGGCCAAGATCCGTAATGGCATAAGACACTGCGATAGGGCGATCATTAATCACGTGGCGAGTCACTAAACCTTGGGCTTCGAGCTCTTTAAGGCGTTGGTCGACCATTTTTTTGCTCGCACCGCCCAACATGCGCGATAAATCGTTAAACCTAACCGGTTCATCCTGTAAGTGCCACAAGATGGACGCTTTCCATTTTCCGCCTAAAACTCGCATTCCACGTTCAACTGAACAAGGTTCGGTACATGGGTTGATTACTTTTTTTTGACCGTTATTCATTGTTTCAATTGTTGTTTTCATTATGTTCACTTGATTTAATCTAGGTTACTAAAAGTATACTGGTTGCTTTTATATTCCACTGTATCAGAATAGGCGGTAATTAGACTAGTACCATTAAGGAACATTTCTCCATGGCTGTATTAACTTCTTATGATGCAGGTAGCTACCATAAAGTGGCAGGAAGCAACACGGTTCAAGCTAAGGCTGTCGGCAGTGTTGAAGCTTTAGCTATATCTCAGCTACCCGAGGTTATCGCTCAAGCCCAAACGGCACAAAAAGCATGGGCGAACTTAGCGTTAAGCGAACGTCAGCAGTATGTGGTAAAAGCGTATCAACAATTGCACGCGGTTCAAGATGAGCTGGCGACGTTAATTGGCCAAGAGATGGGTAAAGACTATCGTCGTGCTACTTATGAAGTTGGGGGCGCAATTCAAAATGCACCTTACTTTGCTGGCGAAATCGGTGATGCCTTAGCAACAGAGACGCTTGGTAACAACACTCAATTGCAATATCGACCTTTAGGCATTGTTGCGGTCATTTCGCCATGGAACTACCCGCTAGCGATGGCAAACAACTTACTGTTACCAGCGTTAATTGCCGGTAATAGTGTGATTTTAAAACCGTCTGAACAAACGCCGTTAGTCGCGCAATTGTTTGTTGATACCTTAAATAAAGTGCTGCCAGCGCATGTGTTGCAAGTAGCACAAGGTGATAAAGCAATCGGGCAGGCACTTGTTGGTGCTGACATTAATATGGTGGCTTTTACTGGGTCTCTGGCCGCAGGTAAGCATATTATGGCCAATGCAGCTCCGGGGTTAAAACGATTAATGATGGAGCTTGGTGGTAACGACCCGATGGTTGTCATGGCCAGCGCCAATATTGATGCTGCAGTGCGTTTTGCGGTGGCAAGTTCGTTTGAAAATGCCGGGCAAATGTGCACCTCAACTGAGCGTATTTACGTGGATGAACGTATTGCCGATGAGTTTGAGCAAAAGGTGGTGCAACTGGCTAGCCGTTATCAAGTGGGTAAATGGGATCAACCGCAAGTGAATATTGGCCCTATGGTTAATCCAACTCAACACCAAAAAGTATTGCAACAATTGCAAGACGCTAAAGCTAAAGGCGCACAGTTTCTATTAGGTAGTGATGATTATCCGTTACCGTTTATTCAACCAACTGTAGTCAGTGGTATCACACCTGATATGCAACTTGAGCGTGAAGAAACCTTTGGCCCCGTGGTGGCTATCAGCCGATTTAGTGACATTAATGATGCGATTACACGTGCTAATGACAGTGTTTATGGTTTAAGTGCGGCTGTATTTGGCGGACAAGATGCAAATGCGGTGGCCGAACAACTTGAAGCCGGCATGGTGGGGGTTAACCAAGGTGGTGGGGCAGGTAATGCACCATGGGTTGGCGCTAAGCAAAGTGGGTTTGGTTTTCATGGTACGGCGGCGGGCCATCGGCAGTTTGCCCAGGTCAGAGTGATGAGTTATTAGCCATCTAACATTAGTTATTTAAGATTAGTCATTTAACATTAGCCATTAGCTTATTGGCGGTTTATCTAAGCTATATATTGAATATTAAGGTCAGTTATTAATGAACAGCACAAATGAAGAATCAACGTTTTTTGTGGTCGCCCATGAGCCAGGCGCTGAGCATCCAGCACTACCAACCTGGGCAAATTATCAGCCTAATGTGGCTGCTATCAGCGAGGTTGCAGCAACTGTGGCAACGAAGAAAATGTTAGAGGAAGTCCCTGGAGCATTTCAATTACTGAATGTATTGTCAGCCGATGAGTGTAAACGCTTAGTTGCGGTTAGTGAGTCAATGGGCTTTTTGCCCGATGCCGCCGTGTCGTTACCGCGCAATGTGCGTCATAATGACAGCTTAACCTGGGTGGTCGATAACGCGACAGAGCAAGCGGTTTGGAACAAAGTTAAGCATCTGATGGATGATAATTTAGGTATTTTTGGCGGTAAAGCTGCATTAGGTTTAAACAATCGCTTTCGGTTTTATCGTTATAACCAAGGTGATTATTTTAAGCCGCATTCAGATGGTTCGTGGCCGGGCAGCCAAGTTATTGATGGCGAGCTTGTGCGTGATGCTTTTGGCGATCGTTACAGCCAACTTACATTTTTGATCTTACTGACAGAAGATTTTGAGGGGGGCGCCACTCGCTTTTTGGTTAATGCAGACAATCCACACTTACCAGCAAAACGTGGTGATAATGTTAAGCAAGTTGATGTAAGAACACCTGCGGGGAGTGTGTTGTGTTTTCCTCATGGCATGCATCCGTTGCATTGTATTCACAGTTCAGAACCTATTTTTTCTGGGGTTAAATACATTATCCGTACCGATGTGTTGTTTGAGTTATAGCATTGGCAATTTGTTGCAAAGGTTACTGCAACAGGTTGGCTTGACGATAAGCCTGCTTATTGGTGAGTTGTTGTGCTTTAAGCGGGGTAAAGCACAAGTTTCGCTCAGTTCGAGTGACGGTGTCTTTACTCGGTGCATCTGTTGCATTCACTAACTCAGTACAGTCTGCTTGTTCTCCATGCTGCAATTATCTGAATGCCAGCACTGAGTGTGAAGATGTTGACCATCCACTACATATAATCGCAGCACAATTTAAACAAGCCATTGTCGAACTTATTCGTACACAATTAACTCAAGATGCAGATTACATAGCGTTGTTCGTTGAGTAAGGTGATTGTGATGGTTCCTATCAGAGGCATAAAAATGCTGCGTTAATTGCGAAAGAAATAGCTGAAAATATGTTGTTTTAGTGTCTTATTAATCAAATATGACTCTATGTTTAATCATTGTTAACGTTAACTGATATTAGCAAAGTTATTGAGGATTTTTGAGACGATTTGTATTCATAAAAGAATGCTGCTATACCGCGAGGATACAGGGTTTCATTAACTGGATTTAATGTTATTCAGTGCTTGCTATTTTTGTTACTACACTGTTTAATTGCGCCAATTCTACCCCCGTATTATGGAGGCGTTAAATGAAAGTTGTACTGTGTAGTTTGTTAGTCGTTGGTGTTATGGGTATCACTGGTTGTGCCTCACCTCAAAATACTTTTGCTTCTAAAGTGAAAGCAGAAAGTGAAAAGCATCTTGATGTGTCTCAGCAGTGGGAGCAGGGCCAAAAAGACGTCAAGAAAGGTGAAGAACTGCTTGCTGATGGCCGCAAAGCCATGAGTAAAGGTAATACGCAAATTCGTGAAGGCGAAAAGCTGATTACTCAAGCTAGAGCTGATGCACAAAAGCAGCGTCAAGCTTTTCAATCTATGGCAAGCTCATTAACCGGTGCTCAAAATGGCAAGCGTGCTGCCGATTTAGTTGAACGCTTAGATGATATTGCTGATGCTTGGGAAGATGCAGACGAAATGTATGTCGACGGTAAGGAGCTTATCGAAGACGGCAATACCAATGTGGCAGAAGGGCAAAGCGAAACTGAACAGGGCCAAGCTCTGGTTACCAGTGGCAAAACCAGAATGCAGCAGGCTGAGTCGACTTACCAGCAACGTACAGGTCAAGGCCTTGTAGAGCAAATGCATATTGAAGAGCCGTCGCGCGAATTTTAATCTGTAACGCTATTGCTAAGCCGTTAATCGTTAACTTAGATGTACTTTGAACATAACAATTAACTGCAACAGGTATTAAAATGAAAACCGATATTGTTAATTCAATATCGGTTTTATTGTTTTAGCATTATCGCCAACCTTACTAGCTGTAATTAACGTTATTCAAAAGTCAGCGTTATTCAAAATCCGCTTTAACTTCAAATGCTAAGGCTTCACCAGATTCTGGGTGAGCTAACGCTAAATATTGAGCATGTAAATGCAAGCGGTTTGCTGCAACGCCATATAGGTCGTCACCGACAATCGGCATGTGAAGACCATCATGATGAGCGCAATGCACACGTAATTGATGGGTGCGCCCTGTTTTAGGGTATAAGTGCACTAATGTTCGATTACCTTGATGTTTAAAAACCTGCCAATACGTCTGCGCATGTTTGCCGTGTTCATAACACACTAGCTGTTTAGGGCGGTCATCTAAATCTACCCGTAATGGCAAACTTATCTCGCCTTCATTTTGGCTCGGCACACCTTCAATTAACGCGATATAACGTTTAGTTACGCTGCGCTGTATAAATTGTTGTTGCAGGCATTTGTTGGCTTCTTTGGTGAGTGCAATCACCATTAACCCAGATGTCGACATATCAAGGCGGTGAACAATCAGCGGCCCCGTGGCATTCGGGAATTGTTGCTGCATACGGCTAAACACACTGTCGGTAATGTTTTTACCGGGTACCGATAATAACTCTGCCGGTTTATTGATAATTACCATCGCAGCATCTTGGTAAGTAATCTCAATGGTTAAGTCTTTACCTGGGTTTAGCAGTAATGGATCCGCATCAACCTGCATGCCCGCTAGCATATGGGTTAAAATTGGCCGGCATTTCCCATGGCAAGCAGGGTAGTAATTTTGATGTTGTTTGATTTCTGACTTTGGTGATGCGCCCCACCAAAACTCAGCCATGGCGACAGGGGTTAATTGCTGTTTAAACGCATATTGCAGTAACTTAGGCGCTGCGCATTCGCCCGCACCCGCTGGGGGTAAATGATTAGGCGCATCATTAAAAATATCGTTTAAGTCACGTGCCTGGCCATCAATATTTAAAAACTGATACTGCGCAAACAGCTTTTTTTGCAAGTTGTTAGACAGTTGTTTGCGCTGGCGCTTTAGCTGTTTTATTTGTTGCTGCAGCTCATTTAGTTGGGTTTGCGTTGCCGTGATTTGGCTTTGCCATTGCTGCTTTAATGCATTGAGTTGATGCTTTTGCTGCACACTTTGGCGGCTGAGCTCAATTGATAAGGTTTTATGCTCATCATTGCTGAACTTGGCCTGCGCTAATGCTATATCTGCTTGCTCACGTTGTTGTTTACGTTGTTTACGCCCTTCAATAATGGTGTTTCGTTGGTGTTCAAGTTCTCGTTCTGCTTGCTGTTGTTGCTGCTCGAACTGTTGAGTTAAGTTGGCCAACAAAGGATCGCTTTCATGCTGGTGGAGTAATTGATTTATCTGGTTAATCTGTTTGTTTTCAGCGTTAAAAAAGCTGTCTTGAGTCAGCATGTCAAATACAGGAGGCACAAAGGGCGGCAAGATATTTTGCTCGGCTAATTTGCCTGAAAACGCCGCTAAAAATCCCAATTTTCCTTGTGTATTTTTCACTACCAACACACCAAACATCTTGCCAATAACCATGCCGCGATCATTGTCGCTGTCTAAACCAAAATTATGCTGCCACGAGTTTACTTCAAGCATACTTTGTTGCAGTTGCTCAGCGGCTTGCATGCAAATTGAGTGAGGTTGATAATAAAATGGAAAGGTAAATGACTTGGGTAAGCTGTGATGGGCAATACTGTCATTAAAAGCAATAAAACACGGGTCGTTAACAGTCATCACATACACTCACAGCTAAAAAGGCGACTATTTTACCCCGTAGTGGTCTGCGATGCATCTAGTAAGTTTTCTAGGGAAAAGGTGATTTTGATAGGAATGAGATGTGCAATTATTAATCGAAACAGGATACCAATATTTTTGGCATCCTGATGGGATAAGCACTTAGCTACTTAACGTGATATCTAAATAACACTAGGTTATCTAGGATGACATTGCTTGACCAAATGAACGACGCACCCGCGCCTGAAAATAGCGGTTGAAAATTCATATAGGCTTTTTTGTTGTCTACGCCAATTTCTTGTTCGGTAAATTCAACTGACTTAGGCCAACTGATATATTGATTGTTGGTCTGCCAGTCTTGAGGTATTTGCCAGTGCAGCGAATAAGCCTTGCCATAGCTATTTCTGCCTTCAGCATTACAACTTTTTGTTAACCGTTGTTGACCCACTTCAGTTGCGCAACTTAAGTCATAAATAGGGGCGGTATAAAACGTTTGCGCAGACCACTCTGCGTTAGTTGTGGTGCCATCAGAGAAGCTGGCTATTAAGCCACCGTCGCCTGGATGATATTGTTTACCGCGATTATTCTCGGTTCCTAATCCTGAGTTTTCTTCCCAATCGACGACTTTAATAGCGATATCATAAGGCTTTTTAACTTTAAATCGGACGATATTGGAATTAAATGGCGTAAAAGGAATTGGATCTACGCCGATTAGTTTGCCGTTAATAAATAGTTCAAAGTAATTATCGGCAAAAATATAACCGGTTACCACCTCGCCATCTTTATCGACTTCGATAACTGGCACTGCCGATAAATCGACTTCAGCTATTGATGCCGGTATTACCCCTGAACATTCATTATAAAGGTCAGTCGTGAAGTATTGTGGTTGGTATTGAAGCGATGCTGGCACTGAAAACTTTTGGCCATTCTCGGTTTTTACACCAATAGGTGATGAGCGCGATTGACCATGTTGGCAGGTAAATAAGTTAGCTTTTGTTATGGTTGCTTGGCCTTCAATAACATGTGCAGTGCCGTTGTAGCTCAATGGTGCTGCGATTGTTGCAAAAGAGGCAAGTATCAATAACGGTAATATTTTAAATTGCATAGGGTGTTCCACTTAAATGCATTGTGTCGACAATACTAAGCTTCCACTTTATCTGGTTCAATTAAATACCAATAAGTTTACATTTAATTACCTTATATAAAGACATGTATCAAACTGCGTAACCTGGTGTCGGTAAGTTGAAGTGTTTTTTGTATCGCGTAAGTGAATATGCTCGCTAATAATGGCAATGCATTGTTATTAAATAAAGGTAGGCAAAGTAGTAGGGCCTATTTATCTTTCAAGGTTGTTTTTGCAGCGAATTACTGGCCATTGCTAACATATTCAACTGTGCGGCAGAGACTTTGAGGTGTCGTTATTCTGCATAACGCAGTAAAAATGGCCAACAAATGCTGCCCGAAGGGTTCGGCTAAAAACGTTTTACTCTTTGCTGAATGATGCTTTGCAAATAAAGAGTTGCTTAGATGACTAGGCATCAATCCATTCGCCTCGAACAAAACGTTTTTAACTCGAGTGAAATTCAACCAACAAAGATCAGCAGGCCCTAGCACCTCACCTAATTATTTGATTAATTTGTGCTTATTAGTCTTTTGCTACTCTGTGCAGTGCACACAGTTTGTTGCCATCTGGGTCGCGAAGGTAGGCTAGGTATAAGTCCATCCCTGCGCCTGAACGTATGCCTGGCGCGTCTTCACAGGCTGTGCCGCCATTGGCAACGCCCGCAGCATGCCATGCATCTGCGAGTGCAGTTGTTTCAGCAGCAAAACCAAGAGTTGAGCCATTACCGTGACATGCTGGCTCGCCATTAATTGGCTTAGTTAATAATAAAATGCCGGTTGGGGTCATGTAAACGCAACGTCCCTTAGGGTCAATTTTTCCTGGTGCAATACCTAAAGCGCCTAAAGTGGCATCATAGAATTTTTTTGACGTTTCAATATTATTAACGCCGAGCATAACGTGACTAAACATGGTAACTCTCCTTGTGTAAGTTCAACTGAACTATAAATTAACGACTGTTTTTTTGTATGGTTTTTAATGCTGTATTTTTAAATCAGTGTTGACGTGAGACTCGCGTGACAGTAACTCTATTGTGTGGCTTAGCAATGACGTATTGCCGATTTTTCCATGACCAGGGACGACCATTTTTGCCTCAGTAAATTGTGCTTGTACCTTTGCCACTGTCACAGGCCATTGTTTTAGGTCTGCTTCGCCGGTATAGCCTAGAGTGCGTGAATTCAATGATTTTATTAAGCAGCCACCAAATAATATTTGTTGCTTTGGCAGCCCAACTACTAGGTTGTCGACCGTGTGTCCTGCACCTAGATAATAAACTTCAATGAGTTGAGGTTGCAAAATGTGTTTATTATCAACAAACGTATGCGTTGCTGTGGACAGTCGATTTGCCGTTAATATGGCCTGAGTGTCATTCGACACCCAGGTGGCAATGCCTTTGCTATTGAGGTAACCCACACCGCCAGCACGATCTTCGTGGGAATGGGTAGAGATACTCGCTACAGTGGTTAAACCTTGCAGGGTAATCCAATCAACAAGCTTAGCGGTATCGCTATCTGTCCAGGGGGTATCAATAATAAACGCCTGTTTGTCTTGCACCACCACTAGGCCATTCGACTCAACTAATCCAAAGCCGCTGACCTGTTTATATGACTGGTGTAAATATACATCTGGCACAAGGGGAGAAATGTTGAGTTGGGTGGATTGCATAAGTGTTGTTTCTGGCTTGTTCTGAGCGGTTTGTTGTTCAGCTTCATGGGCAAATGAAGGTGCACTGAACATGAGCATCGTTAAACTAATGATAGAGCAAAACCGCCAAAAATGATTTAACGTCATGATGATGCCTTGGTTGAGTAAATGTGCAATTTAACAGACATCATTACTGTGTTTTCAAAGAGTACTGTTAGCTCTGGTATACAGAAAATAGCTGGCCAACGTTCACTTTAGCCTTGAGTTTAGCCGCCAGTAAATACATACCTGCTAATTTACGATGAATAAAAATAGCATCGGTTGGTGGAGTATGCCATTCATTTTGTTGGGTGCTCATTGCTTTGCCTGCCTCGGTGATGCGTTTGGCTAAGGTACTTTGGCCAAAATCGTATTCGCCATCAAAATATATTGGCTCGCAAGCCTGATAGAAGATATCAATGATTAATTGTTTATGTGCTGGGTCTATCGCATCTTGAAAAAAGCCAATTTGTTGCGCGGCAGCTGCCATTTGCTCTTTGTCGTGCTTAAGTGCCCCTTCCATCAGTTGTCGATAACCTTGTGCTAATTTATCGCTAATACTGCGCGTGGCACCAAAGTCGAGTAGGACAATTTTTTCGCTGTCGGCCTGATACTGAAAATTGGCAAAGTTAGGGTCCGATTGCAGTAACTTAAACTCAAATAACTCCTTAAAACACAACTCCATTAAGCGACTGGCAACGAGGTTGCGTACCTCTTGTGAGGCCTGGGCGACGGACTCAATGGGCGTGCCTTCAACAAATTGCATGGTTAAGATGTTGTTGTTGCTTAGTGCTGAGTACACTTTAGGCACGATAAAGTGCGGGTTGTCGCCAAGTTTTTGTTGATAAAGCCCGATTTGCTCGGCTTCAAAGTGGTAGTCAGCCTCGTTGTGTAATTGTGCTTTTGCCTCGGCTAATAAAGTATCAAGTTTAACATTTGCAGGGATCAGTCTTGATACTTTTAATAAGGTGGCAACGTTGTCAATGTCGCTGTCGATACTGTCTCGTACGCCGGGATATTGAATTTTTACCGCTAACTTTTCGCCAGTATCTAAATAGGCTAAATGCACCTGGCCAATAGACGCAGCGGCAAAAGGGCGCAACTCAAATTGAGCAAATGGCGCTAACCAATCTCGGCCCCATTGTTGTACCAGCAACGTGATTAGTTGTTTGTGCGGCATGACTTTAGCATCCGAACGCAGTTTAGCTAGCACTTCGGCTAGCTCTGGTGCAACGAGATCACCGGCATCCATTGACAACATTTGGCCTACTTTCATGGCCGCGCCGCGCAGTTGCGATAATTTTTCGGCCACATGGCCAATGTTCGATGGGGTCATCACCAGTTGTTGTAATTTAGGCGACTGACCTTTACTGAGTTGTTTTGCCCCTTCAAATAATACGTTACCCGCCAAACGCGATGCCAGCCCACCCATTTTAGATAAACGGGACAGACGGCCACTGGGGACTTTCACTTCATTATTTTTCATGGCAACTCACTATGCTTTGGGTGGTGTCTAATATTAAAGACATGTGTTTAGGCATTCAATGCTCTATGTCTGATGCAATACAATACGCAGCTGTGGGCTATTTCGTTCAGTATTGGGTTCAGTCGTCAGTGTGAGTTGTGATAATCTCACTGTCATTAGGATAATCAATTTAAATTGATAAAATAATAATTAAAGGATCATGATGTGAGCGTTATTGAACAATATTTATCTCAGGCAGAGTCTCTTTTTCAATCTAAAAATTACTCGTCGGCCAGAATGTATGCTCGCAAAGTGGTTAAACGTGACCCCAACAATGCTTCAGCATTAACCATATTGGGATTAATTTATTTGCAGCAACAACAACTGCAAGAAGCTGAATCTCATCTTAAAGCGGCGCAAGCACTGGTGCCCGCTGCCGTGAATGTGCTGGCAGGTTTAGTGAGTATTAGTGAAGTAAAAGAAGACCATTTTGCGGCTTTACAATTGTTACAGCAGCTGTGTGATCTTGAGCCGACTTCGCATCAGTATCGATATAAGCTGGCGATGGTTGCCACTAAAGTGGGTAACATGGCACTGGCTGAGCAATGTTTTGACTGGTGTGTCAGCAATAATATGCCTGAACCCGCCGTAATGCTTAATTTAGGCCACATTCATAAAGCCAAAAGTAACACAGATATCGCCGCCGACTTTTACAAAAAATACATTAACTTAAGCGGTAATCAATATGGTGTCGGTTACTGGAGCCTGGCCGACTTAAAGCGATATCAATTTAGCGCCGATGATATTAGCGAGCTTGAACGCTGCGCAGGTGATACTCAGTTAAGTGTTAGCAATCATAGCTTGATCCAATTTGCGTTGTGTAAGGCTTATGAGCAACACGAACAAGTTGATAAAGCGTGTCAGGCGATGTTAAAAGCCAATGAGTTAATGTCTTCTCAACGACCTTTTAAGCAGGCTTTGTTTTCAAATTTAGTGTTCTCATTGTTAAAACACCTGCCATCAGCACAGATTGATCGACAGACAGTACATAACCAAACACCGATTTTTATTGTAGGCATGCCGCGTTCTGGCACCACATTGGTGGAGCAAATTTTAGCGTGTCATACTCAGGTCGGCGCCACGGATGAACTGCCATTTATGGAGCGTTTTGCGCTGCAACTGGAAATGTCGGGCGGCTATCAAGCGCGGCTAAATAATTTAACTGCCACTGAAATTAATGCCTTTAAGGTAAAGTATTTGGCTGAAGTGAATCACTATTTTAACGATGCACCTGTGTATGTGATTGATAAAAACCCAAATAACTTCTTGCATATCGGCTTGATTAAAAGCCTGTTTCCTCAAGCCAAAATCATCAATGTGGTGCGCAATACGGTCGATAATGGCTTAAGTGTGTTTAAACAATATTTTAGTCATGGCCATGACTATTCATACTCGCTCGATGGCATCAGCACATATTGGGGCCACTACTTGGATATCATGGCGCATTGGGACACGCTATACCCTAATGAAATTCTGCATGTGTGTTTTGAGCAGTTGGTTAATCAGCCAGAGGTGCAAATTCAACGAATGCTAGATTATTGTGGCTTAGAGACTCAGGCGCAGTGTTTTACGTTTTATGAGTCAAAGCGTGCGGTATTAACGCCAAGTGCCAGCCAAGTGAGACAGCCGATGAACCCTAAAGCCATTGGTCAAAGCGATAAGTACCGCGACTATCTGCCAGCTGACATTGCCAAGCTAGACGCGATAGCTCAAAAAGCGGCGCAGCAGTTTTTTGGTTAACGATGATGTGACTTTATTCGTCAATACATAAACGATGGAATGTTAATAACAAAGGCGCCGATATGGCGCCTTTGTTATTTGATGATTTTTGGGGTAAGTAGGTATTAACTCATTTTACCGTGGCAGGCTTTATAGCGCTTACCGCTGCCACAAGGGCAAGGGCTATTGCGTGTTGGCGGTGCTGCAATCTCTTGTTGGGTTGCCGACGTCGCCGAAGGTTCCATTACGCTCGGTTGAGGTGAAGGTCTAGTCTTAGCTTGAGCGGCTTGAGTCGGTGGGCTTTGACGAGTTTGGCTTAGCTCAATATTCATACACGCCACAATCACTAATTGCTCAAATGCTTTAACGGCAGAGCCAGAGTAGGCTAATTGCAATGACGGCACCTGTTGCATGGCTTTTTTCATAGTTAGCTCACGCAGGGCATGATACTGCGGCCAACCTTGTTGCTGGCATTCAAACTGCAGCCATAGCATGCGCCAATCGGCAACAAATTCGGCAATTAATAGGTTAAACGCATCAATTTCGGCGGCTGGGTTTTGTGGATTATGCTTTACTTCTGTAAGCAACTCGTTAGTTAAGTATTCCACTTCAGCGACCGGCATAATAATAGGCGCATTATATTGCTCGGTGATGATTTCAGGCTGGGCTTCTGGCTGATAATCGATACTGCTACAAGCTAATGGCGGCGTTTGCGGCGCAACAATTGCCCGGGAATGGTTAAATATTGTTCGCCAGAATGCACTTGAACCTGCCAGGTCTATCACTAAATGAACCCGATATTGATCGCTGTTATTTTCAACTTTATGGTATTTCCACGAGTCGAAAATCCAACATTCTCCAGCTCCCATATGTACTTGCTTGTCATGACAGTAAAACTGAACCTGTTCGGTGGTGGTGATAGGAATATGCACCCGAACCCGTTTATACCAATGGTAATTAATGTCTGAATGCAATGGCACTTGCGCGCCAGGCGCTAAACGCATTAAGCGTGAACGACTCAATACTTCACCAAATGAGGCCAATATTTGCTTAATGTAGGGGCTTTTTTCAAGGGCGGCAGTTGGTTTCATTGGCCCTTTAAAATCGTTATTAAACTCGCCATTGACTGATATTAATGGAATGGCCGAATTGCCTTGAAATCCCTCGTGGTGAGTCACCCAATCATCTTCGGTAAATTGGCTAATTTCTTCAATGAGTTTAGGCACATCAAAGCGATAAGGGAGCTGATAAAATTCATGAGGTAACTTCATTATATGACTCTCTATAAATTAACGTAATGCGCCATGGCATTGTTTAAAGCGTTTACCTGAGCCGCATGGGCATGGGCTATTACGTGGCACCGTTGCAACATCGATCTTAGGCGGTGGTGGCGGTGGTGGCGGTGCAACATCATGTGCTTGCCATTGTGCTTCAAAAACAGGCTGACCGTGTGCGCTCAAATGCTGATTAATGTGACCAAGCGTATTGGTTATATTGGGCCACACTTTTTCAATGTCGTGATAATTGTCTAGCCACTTATTGGCTTTAGGCGTGGTAATGGTATAGCGCGAATGCGGTAACGGTTGGCTGCATAAGCTGGCTAAATCTGGGTCAAACTCAATGCCGGTGAACTCACACAGTGCTTTCACTGTTTGCTCAGGTTGAGAAATTAATTGGTCATACGACAACATGCACCAACGCTCGGGTGGCAATGTTTGCAATTGACTCATAATGGCATCGTTAGCCGCTTGCCATTGAAACGCCGCGATATTGTGCAACGGTTGTTGGTTAAGTTGTTGCCAGTTTGGCGGTAATAACAGTGACCAGTGACGTTTATCCCAACCTGGTAGGTTAGGGTAGGTGACAAATTTGTTAGAACGCCAGGCTTGCATAATGCTGCTGATATTTTCTTTGGGTTCACGCACTAGGTATATAAATAACGCATCTGGAAATAGCGCGTTAAAAAAATCAACTCGCAAGCTGTTTTTTGGGGTTTTCTCAAGCAGTCTAACCGATGATGTTTTAGGCTTTTGGCCTTTACTGTCCCGCAGCTCATCACTAAAGCGTTGTTGTAATTGCTGAGCTAACTCATCGTCAATATCGTCAGCGCTTAAGGCGTTGGAGTTAAACTGACGATAGGCAATATTGAGTTTAGGAATGGTTTCAATCAATGCATGGCTTTCACCGCCAATAGTATGCAGCGATTGGCTTTTTGACAACACTTCAAACAGTAGGGTACTGCCTGAACGTGGCGCGGATAAAATAATAATGGGCCGATCAAATGAGTGCATAGCAGTATGATGTTATTGTTATATTTGTGCTTAACATCATACTCATACTGGCATCATATGGCTACTTTATCAGCTTGAGTAATGCCTTAAAGCGCTCGCCTTGGGCCACATGTTGTAACTCAAACAATAGCGACTCAACGTTAGTGAGTTTTGCGCCATCGTTTAGCATCATTTGTACTCCAAGGGTTTTGTTTTCTAATTCTCTTGATGACACCGCATCGTTAACCACATGCACTTGAAAGTCGTTGGCCTGTAAGTCTTGGCAGGTTTGGTAAACACACACGTGGGTTTCTATCCCTGCTAAAATAACGTTGCGACGGTTTAATGTGTTGAGTTGTTGCTTTACCTCATCACAATGCCAACCGCTAAAGTGCTCTTTTGCGATAGGCTGAGTGGTTTTTGACAGTATTTGCGTCAACTCATCACTGGTGTGGCCTAGTTTGTCAGGCAGTTGCTCTAGCCAAATAATTGGAATATCAAAAAGTTGCGCCCCTTGAATTAATACAGCCAGTTTTTGATGTAATTGTTCAGATTGCTGCATCACTTGGGCAAGCTTGCCTTGCACGTCAACAATCATTAATACACTTTGCTCTGCAGTTATCATAAAGCCGTTCCTTTTGCTTAAGGTTAATTGTCGAGTATTGGTCATTTTTTGTCGGGTTCAAATTGGCTTTTAGTCTATAGTGATGACAGGACGACTTAGGCAGGGAGCAGGGACTGTGATGAAAAAACGAATTGTAATTTGTGCCGATGGTACATGGAATCGGCCTGAAAAGGATCTTGAAAAAGATCATGCAACCAATGTACTCAAACTCGCCCGAGCGATTAAGCCGCTAGGTGATGATGGCGTGCCACAGCAGGTATTTTATGATTGGGGGATTGGCTCATACCATGATGCATTAATCGGCGGCGCAACTGGCCGCGGCTTACATAAAAACATCATGGATACCTACCGTTATATCGTGCAAAACTACTCTCCAGGTGATGAAATCTATTTGTTTGGTTTTAGTCGCGGCGCTTATACAGTGCGTTGTTTATGCGGCTTAATTAATAACTGCGGTATTGTGACTCGCCCAGACGCCAAATTGATTCAACAAGCATTTGACCACTATAAAATGAAGAGTAAACCGTTTGCGCCAGAAGGTGAGCGTTCAGTTTCGTTTAGACAACAGCATTCTCATCCATCGCGCGAAGTGGCGTTTGTCGGCGTGTGGGATACCGTGGGCGCCATGGGGATCCCGGTGTCATTTTTAGGACTTTTTGAAGACAAAGATGAGTTTTACGACACCAAGCTTGGGCATAATGTTAAAGTGGCGCGTCATGCTTTGGCACTGGATGAGCATCGTAGTGATTTTGAACCCACAATTTGGCAACCTCGCAGTGGCATTGATATTCAACAAGTGTGGTTTGCGGGAGCTCACAGTAATATTGGTGGTAGTTGTGCACCGAATAAGGATGGCAGCACCTTGTCGGACATTGCGTTACAGTGGATGTTAAACCAAGCCAAAATGTTTGAGTTAACGGTTGAGCTGCATTTGTCTGATACTTTATTGCCTAATCCTATGGCAGATATTAATGACTCTTATCGCAGCTTTTATCGAATTAAAAAGCGTTTTTTACGTGAACTTGACCCTGAGTTAGTCCCGATTGTTTTACATAAATCAGTTAAAACACGTTGGTTGAATGACAATAATTATCGACCTAAAAATTTAGTTAATTATATTGATCACTATGGTTGGCCAGATAAACTGGTCGAATAAGCCGTTTTATCATCTTTGATCTGTTACTTAAGTTGTTAAGGATATCCCTTTGTTACGTTTATTTGTTTCGTTGTCGATGGCGTTTTCGTTATTTATGTTATCAAGTGTACTCTCAACTGCTTTTGCAACAGTGTCGGTTAATGAGCTGTCTGTAAACGGCGCAGTGCCAGTAGCGACAGCTAAACGGATCGTTGCCTTGTCGCCGCAAAGTGTTGAAATGCTTTATGCCATTGGCGCGGGAGATGCCATAGTCGCCACAACAGATTATGCCGATTACCCAGCACAAGCTAAAAATATCCCCAGCATTGGCGGGTATTACGGGGTGCAAATTGAGCGTGTGATTGAGTTAAACCCAGATTTGGTTGTGGTGTGGCAAAGCGGCAATAAGATGGAAGACATTAAGCAACTGCAAGATTTAGGCTTTAACCTTGTTAATAGCGATCCTAAAACGTTAGCTGATATTGCCACTGATCTTGAACTGCTCGGTAAACTCACCGGACATTCAATTAAGGCGAAGCAAGTTGCAGATGATTATCGTCAACAATTAGCTGATATAAAACAGCAAAATCAGACTAAGCCTGTGGTAAAAGTGTTTTATCAATTATGGTCAACGCCATTGATGACGGTGGCGAAAGGCAGCTGGATCCAAAATTTGATTGATGTGTGTCATGGTGAAAATGTGTTTTATGACGCTGCGAGTGAGTACCCACAAATTAGCATCGAAAATGTGCTACTCACTGGCGCCGAGGTGATTTTACAAAGCCAAGATGAGGGCAACGTATTAGGCATTAACTGGGCCGATTGGCCAGAGCTTCCTGCAGTTAAAAAGCAGCATATTTATCAGTTCGATGCAGATTTACTCCACCGCGCAACCCCAAGAGCCATTTTAGGCGTTAATGCAGTTTGCGAGGCGTTGGATAAAGTAAGAGGGTAGATGGTTAAACTGGTGAGTTTGGCACTGTTTCTTATGGTCTGCGGCCACTAACGTCGTTGCGCTTCGCTCACACCAGAGCAAACGGTTAAGCATCATATGATGAGTAAAAAAGTTACTTATCGGCCTAGTCCAATAAATGATTTAAACTCTGCAAACATTTTAAAGCATGAATACAAAAAACGTTAACCGCGAATTGGAGGTGACATGGAAAGTCTAGACGATATAAAAGTACTAACACGTGGCAAATCCGTAATCATTGCAGGAGTTTGCTCAGGTATTGCTGAGTATTATCATTTACGAAAAAATAGCATTAGGTTAGCATTTTTGTTAACTAGCCTGTTGTTTGCTATTCCCGTATTCGCTTATATTGCCTTGTGGTTAGTGCTACCAAAATATCCGACGACAGACGCGATGGCTCGAGACTTACGACGAAAGAAACGACAACGAAAATAAGGCACTTTGTTTTTGATGACGCTGTCGAAAGATGTTGTCTTAAAGCAGTATTCAAATGATGGGTGGCGCGGTATTGTTTGCACTCTACAAGCCATTGCAAAGGACTTTTAACAGTTGGCTTCCTTCACTTCGCTACACATTTTAGCAAGCTATCATCAGCCCCTGAATGCGGCGTTGATGCTGTAGAATTTCTATTTTTATTGAAAAACAGCCAATTTTTAGGGTTCCAGGTGCATTACCTAGTGTCTTAAAAGCGCTTAGGATTGATTTGAAGAGCTCGTTTTTTATTTGAATTTGTATGATAGAGTTATTCTACATTCTCGTTAAGTAGCAAGGACTAGCTAGGTGCAAGATTATGACATTTATAAGTACATTTCCTGTGATGATGTCGAATCAAGGAAAGCATTTATTAAAGACTTTGAGAAAGAACTTAAAGAATTATCCAATGTATTTTCTGAAGCTTTGAATTTATTAGAAAAATCTCCATGTAATCAAGATCCTTCGACTAGAGCTTCAACCGTTACAGGATATATTTTTTTAGCTATTGAATCAGCCGTAACAGCAACTCAACTACTTGTTTTAGGGCATATTGCCCCTGCTGGAAATTCCATGAGAATATCTTATGAGTCGCTTTGCTATTCAGCATTATTAAAAAAAGAAACTAAATTGGTGGTTGCAAATGGTAAGCATAAATTTAGTTTTTATGACGATTACCTAAAAAAGAAGAGCCACACAAGAGCAGATAAAGTAATTGATATGGTGGTAAAAAATAAAGAAGAACTGGGTTTAAATCAAGGTGGCGTTGATTTCTTAGTTGGTGCTAAGAATTTTTATAACGGCTATAGCCATGCTTCTTTTATGTTATTACATTCAAAAATCAAACCATCGACTAGACAGTTATATATTGCTGGTGGTTACGAAAATGAACGTTTAGATATTTTTACGGAACAGCTTAAGTTCATAAAAAGGTATAGTAAAAATTTAAATGGGTGGATTCAGGCTGTAGCGTACAATGCTACTTAACACATATGATCCTTCCGCCAGTCAATAGGCGAGCCTAACGTATTTGACTGCTTTTGCAGTCAGATACCTTTAGTATCCAAGATGGTCAATTAACAAATTCATCTACTTCGTCTGTCATTTAGCTGGTCAAATCATCGTACCTCAAAAAACGCTTAAAACCCGTCTCAATTATCCCTAAAGCGCACTAGAACACCAACAAAACTACCTGTGAAATAATAATCTAAACACCACTAAACAATTGAATCAAAATAAAAACTCAGATATTGTTTATCCATTAATCAAAATGAATTTGAAAACGAGTAATCCTACAGACTCGTTATGTATTTAAAGGAAGCTCGGAGAAGCATTCATGGAAATAAAGCAAAAGAAATTTTCTAACCACCACACATATACTTTTGAATCTGAATACGTGAATTTCGCATATAAAGATAAATCAGGCTCTGGAGATTTTGACTTTAACTATGCTGACTTTCCGGAAAAGTCTTCGATAACAATAGAGCAAAACGAGTGGTTACGAAATGTAGGTATATTGTGGTGTTTGCTAGGGTGTTACAGAATTGGGTCTGCCGTTTATAGCGGATCTTCTCTTTCTGGAACAGGTTTATGGCTAGTTCTTGGTATTATATGTTTAATTTGGTTCGCTCTTACTAAGGTTAAATATTCGGTCTTCAAAACTGAAAGAGGCAATGTCTTTGTAATTCAGGATAAAAATCATGAGAACATCGTTTCGGAGTTAAATAAACGTAAAAAGGATCAACTATTAGCTTGGTATGGTGAGGTAAACCCTGAAAACGATAAAGAAAATGAAATCGAAAAATTTAGATGGTTAGAACAACAAAATGTAATGACAAATGACGAAGCTGAGAAAAAAATAGCAGAAGTAGAATTTGCGCATAAGGATCCTGATTTGAAACCTCAAGAGTTAAATTAAATACCTAACAAGCCAATTATCAGCCCCCTTATTGGGGCGTTGAAATTTAGTGGGGTCAGGGTAAACTTTTATAAAAAGTTAATTGAAACACTGGTTTTTCTAAAACGTTTCTGTCCAACAACGAGTTAGCCTTACTTAAAAATGCCAAAATTCAACTCTGAACTTGAGGCCGTTGAAGAAAATGACGTGAGCCCAGACATGGATGTCTGGCTAGCTTTGGAGGGGAAGGGTTGTTCCTTGGCATCCATGCCACCACGACATTCGTGAATCCTTCACATCAGACTCCCATCTGAAGCGTTAGCATTTTCACTCTTTATTGCAAAATGGGCCGAGGCAGGATTCAAATACGGTTTAAAGCTGGATAATTTTCCGTCGCAATTTTTTCGCTGCTGTTGTTTGGTTAAAAAGCGGAAAATGTTGCCTGAACGGCAGGGGTGATCCAAGAGGGGATTGCTGTTGATCCCCTTTTGGCCAGTGCAGGGTGGAACCTTGCGATCTAAAGCATTCGTGGCCACAGGCCATAGATACATAAGTACATAAGTACATAAGTACATGAACACAAAGCAAACCAAGTGTCCGCTCGGACACTTTCCCTATTACCGGACAGTTTTTAATGCTGTCCGCGGACACTTTTAACGTGTTCGGCTCTTATGTTTTATTTCTATCCTCATGAAAAATAAAAATAAATAATTGTTGGCATGGCTTGTGCTTTATCTTAGGTATAAACGTGAAGTGGTACGTGCGGTCAGCGTGTTACCTAAGGATTTGAGATGATTAAAGACACTAGCAGCCAAGATACCCTTGTAGCGCCGAAGTTAGGGCGTAAATTTCGCCTGCCCTTGATGATAGGTTGCGGTGCCATTTTGATGAGCGCGTTGGTGTGGGCGAGTTTTAGTCATGACAGTAATCAACGTTCAGTTGATGGTGCCGATTTACGTTTGGCAACCTTAACCCGTGGCACTTTGGTTCGTGATATTGCTACTACCGGTAAAATTGTCGCCGCCAATGCACCCATTTTATACAGTACTGAAGAAGGTGTGGTGACGCTATTAAGCCAACCTGGTGATGAAGTTGAACTCGGGCAGGTGGTGGCCAAGGTTGAAAGCCCACGTTTGCAAAGCGAGTTGCAGCAACAGCAATCATTACTTGAAGGTATGCAAGGCAGCCTTGAGCGGGCTAAGTTAGATGCCCGCCGTGAGCAACTGCGCGTCAGCCAGATTTTAGACATGGCCAAAGTGGATTTAGAAGCGGCAGATCGTGAAAGTCGTCGTGGTGACCAACTGATTGAGTCCAGTTTGATCAGTCGAATTGATTTTGAAAAAAGCAAAGATGATTTACATAAAGCCAAACTGCTGCACAAACATGCTCAGCAAGAAGTTGAGTTAATGCGCGACACCCTCAGTTTTGAAATTAAAAACCGTACCCTTGAAGTTCAGCGTCAGGCCTTAGTGGTGCGCGAACTCACACGACAAGCGAATGCACTGAATATTGTCGCGCCAGTGAACGGCATTATTGGCAACTGGCTGGTGGAACAAAAAGCCCGTATTGGTGCGAGTCAACCGATGTTAACCGTGGTCGATTTAAGTGCCTTTGAAGCTGAGCTTGCTGTACCCGAGTCTTATGCTGATGAGTTAGGTTTAGGGATGGATGTTGAGTTGAGTTTTGGCAACGTTAATGTAGTGGGGCAATTGTCGTCAATTTCACCTGAAGTACGTAATCGTGAAGTGACTGCAAGGGTGCGCTTTGCTGACAGTAACACATTATCGTTACGTCAAAATCAGCGTTTGTCTGCCCGAGTCTTACTGGAAAACAGACCTAATGTATTAATCGTCAAACGCGGTGATTTTCTCAATATGGGCGGAGAAGTGGCTTACCAGGTTAACGAGGCTATCGCCCAAAAGAAAGCCGTTAAATTAGGCGCTCGCAGTATGAGCCAAGTTGAAGTACTTGAAGGTGGTGAAGAAGGTGATGTATGGGTGATATCTGGCACCGAAACCTTTAAAAATGATCCCACTATTCAAATCAGATAGCTAAGTCGATAAACAAGCAAATTAACAGACACTTAACTGAGTAAGGACATTCCATGACTTTTATTCAACGTAGACAGCTTATCGCGCTAGTGGCGTTATTTATTCTTGCAATAGCCGTGAGTTATCGCATTGATAATCAAACAGATTGGTTATCGGTTAGTTTGCAATTAATTGATATCAGTAGCCATGCCAGCACGCGATTAATAGACATCAATTCAGCGGTTAGCTTGCACATTAATATTAACGACATGCTTAAGGTTAAGCTGCAGTTTTAACCCTATTCAATTTGAGCATTCAATTTAAGTATTTGAATTTTGACCAGTAAGACATTCGCAGTAGAAGCACTGGAATGCAACAACCTAATAAACCAAGGAAGCCATTATGTTATCCATGAAAAATATCAGCAAAGTATTCAAAACTGACTTAGTTGAAACCCATGCGCTACGCGATTTTAACCTTGAGGTGAAAGAAGGTGAGTTTGTTGCGGTAACAGGGCCTTCTGGTTCAGGCAAAACCACTTTTTTAAATATTGCTGGGTTGCTTGAAGGCTTTAGCTCGGGCGAATACAGCCTTGATGGCGTTAATGTATCGAATTTAAGTGATAACCACAGCGCTAAAGTGCGTAATGAAAAAATTGGTTTTATCTTTCAGGGTTTTAATTTAATTCCTGATCTTAATTTAGCCGAAAATGTTGAAGTGCCATTGCGTTATCGCGGTATGAATACCAGCGAGCGTAAGCGTCGAGTCGAATCAGCATTAGAGCAAGTCGGGCTAGGTGCGCGGATGAAGCATTTACCGACACAACTATCTGGTGGACAACAGCAGCGGGTTGCCATTGCACGTGCATTAGCAGGCGAGCCACGCTTTTTACTTGCTGATGAACCGACGGGTAATTTAGACAGCTTAATGGCGCGCCAGGTAATGGAGCTTTTAGAGAATATTAATCAACAAGGCACCACGATTATTATGGTGACCCATGACCCTGAATTGGCCCGTCGGGCTCAGCGCAATATTCAAATTGTCGATGGTCAGGTGTGTGACTTTTCGATGTATCAACCTGCGGCTACTGGCACGCGTTAATTGCATAAAGGGAATATTATGTTTTTTTATTATTGCGATTTAGCCTGGCGAAGTATTCGAAAAACACCGATGTTATCGATGTTAATGGTTTTGGCCATTTCGATTGGGATAGGCATTACCATTACCACGCTAAATGTGTATAAAACCATGTCTTATAATCCGGCTGGCGAGCGTAGTGAAGTGATTAATTCGGTGCAGCTTTGGAGCCAAGGCTTAGATACTTGGGATGAGTTTATTTCAAGCATCACCTACACAGATGCAATGAACTTGCGTAATAACGCTGAACTGAGCGTAAAGGCGGCAACTTATAGAACCGGTTTAGCGTTGCAGTCTGATAACCCCAAAATTGAGCCTGTTTTACAAAGTGTGCGTGTGACAGACAGAGATTTTTTTAAGATCTTTTCGGTGCCATTTTTATATGGCAGTTATTGGGACGCCAACGTTGATTTACGCCCCGCGTATCAAGTGGTGATTAGCCAAAAGTTAAACTTACGCTTTTTTGAAGGCAAAAACAGTGTGGGCAAAACGGTATTTTTAGACCGTAAACCTTACCAGATAGTTGGGGTTATTGAGGACTGGAATCCACAACCTAAATATTACGACCCGCTCAATGGGGCTTTTAATGATGCAGAAGAAATATTCATTCCTTTTTCGTTAACCGCTCAGGAAGAATTTGATGTGTGGGGTAATACCAGTGGCTGGCAGTTCGAGCCAATGCTCACTTACAGCGATCGCTTAGCATCAGAGAAAGTGTGGATTCAGTTTTGGACAGAGCTTAATAGTGAAGATGAAAAGCAAAATTACCAAAGCTGGTTAACCCGTTATGTTGAGCAGCAACGCGCTATTGGTCGTTTTACTGATACCGCTAAAACCCCTGCGGAAGCCGTGCAAATTAGCGATATCGATAAATGGCTTGAAGACAACAATGTGGTACCCAAAGACAACAAAATTCTTGTTGGTTTAAGTTTGTTGTTTTTGAGTGTTTGCCTGGTCAATATTCTTGGATTGTTACTGACTAAATTTCTAAAGCGTGCTCCAGAAGTGGGTGTTCGACGCGCTATTGGTGCCAGCCGTGGGCAGATATTTAGTCAGTACATGGTCGAGGTGGGCATGATTGGCTTTATTGGTGGAGTGGTAGGGCTGTTATGGGCTTGGGGTTCGTTAACCGCGCTGCACAGTTATTTTTCAATGGACCAAAGTGTTACGGGGCTTGATGCCAGTATGTGGGTTATTACACCGTTAATTGCTATTTCTACCGCTGTATTGGCAGGGGTTTATCCTGCATGGGTGGTGTGCCGCACTAAACCGAGTGTGTATTTAAAAACTCAATAACGGATTAAATAAGGACATCACCATGTTTCATATCAAACCGATTTTATCCAGTTTAATGCGCAGTAAAAGCGCGCCGATTTTATTACTGTTGCAGATCATTTTATCCGTTGCGATTGTGTCTAATGCCAGCTTTATCATTAACGAACGTTTGTCGTTAATGCAGCGTGAATCGGGCTATGCAGAAGAGCAGATATTGACATTTAGTATGTACAACTTTGATCCAGCAATCGACAACATGAAGCAAAACCAAGTGGACCAACAAATTTTGCGTTCGTTGCCTAATGTGATTGATGCCAGTTATAGCAATATGTTGCCGTTAAGCGACAGCGGTTGGATGGACCGCTATGTTGACGGTCCTGATGCTGACACGGCTAAAGGCACTCCAGGATTTGCTTTTTATTTAGGTAATGAGCACTTACTCAATGTGATGGGCGCTAAGTTAATTGCCGGGCGAAATTTTACCGCCGATGAAATTAATACCAGCCTAGATGACAGCGGCATGATGGCGTTAGTATCGCAACCCCTCGCTAAGGCATTTTGGGGCGAAGAATCACCATTGGGTAAAACCATGTATCAGGGCGCACAAGCCGTCACCATTATTGGTGTGGTCGATAAGTTACAAGGGGCTTGGATTGACCATGAAAACTTTGAATACAGCGTGATCCAAAATATCGATTTTGGTGGCAGTAGCAGTAATAAGTCTTATATGGTGCGGGCATTACCAGAACACATTCCTGCGTTAGAAGAAACCATACGTAAAGCACTGCATGCAGAAAATCCAAACCGTGTGTTAGATCATTTTCAAACGCTCAGCGAGATGAAAAATCTCACCTACAGTAACCATCGTTTAATGGCGACAGTATTAAGTATTATGGTGATATTACTGTTACTGATTACCGCACTAGGATTAACGGGTATGGTGATGTTTAATATTCAACGCCGCACCAAACAAATTGGTACTCGTCGTGCTCTAGGCGCTAAAAAAAGAGACATCATTCAATACTTTATGGTTGAAAACTACATGATATGTATAGTGGGTGGTGTGATTGGCGGCATGTTAGCATTAGTCTTGGGCCAGCAATTAATGTCACTGTATAGCTTACCTATGGTGCCAGTGATTTATCCTATCGTGTCGGTGATTGGCTTATTGGTTGTCACAACGCTCGCGGTGATCATACCGGCAACTAAAGCTGCGAATATTTCACCCGCCATGGCCACGCGCAGTGTGTAAGTAGTGTCAATACAGCGCGAGCGCGTAACAATAGTATGACAATGAGTCGTTCTGTCATGCTATTGTTAATGATTTTGTAATGCACACATACTGTTGTGTAAATCGATTTTTGTATAGTAATAACCTAATTGGACTCAAACATATTCTAATGGATAATATTTTAATTGTTGATGACAATCATGCCATTTGCCAAGCGCTTGCGTTAATGATTGAACTACATGGTTACCATGCTATTTTTTGCCATTCACCCGATGCGGCAATTGAGATTGTCACCAATAAAGAGATCTGCTTAGTTATTCAAGACATGAACTTTAGCCGCGATACCACATCGGGCGAAGAGGGCAAACAGCTGTTTTATGCATTGCGTCAGTTACAGCCTAATTTACCGATTATTTTAATGACCGCGTGGACCCAATTAGAAACCGCTGTCGAGTTGGTTAAAGCAGGGGCAGCTGATTACATGGGCAAACCGTGGGATGACGCTAAGCTGCTCAATAGTATTAGCAACTTATTATCCATTTATCGATTATCTCAGCAAAATAGCCAATTAACCCGGATAGACAGTGAGCGCATGTCGGTCATTAATGGCGCCGATTTATGTGGCCTAATTTTTGGTAGTGGTGCAATGCAGCGCTGTGTTGACTTGGCGTTGCAAGTTGCGCGCTCCGATGTGTCTGTGATGATCACTGGCCCAAATGGCGCGGGTAAAGACAAAATAGCCGATATTTTACAGGCCAATTCGCCACTAAAAGATAAACCTTTTATTAAGGTCAACATTGGCGCTTTACCAATGGATTTATTAGAGGCCGAATTGTTTGGCGCAGAAGCAGGTGCCTTTACGGGCGCTAATAAAACCCGTATGGGCCGATTTGAAGCTGCCGATGGTGGCACATTATTTTTAGATGAAATTGGTAATTTGCCATTATCTGGCCAAGTGAAACTATTACGGGTATTACAAACCGGTGAGTTTGAACGTTTGGGCAGCCATCAAACTCGCAAAGTGAATGTGCGGGTGATTAGTGCGACTAACGCGGATTTAGCCGACGACATTGCTCATGGGCGTTTTCGTGAAGATTTATTTTATCGCTTAAATGTCATTGAGCTAGCCATAGCACCATTGAATCAACGCCAGGACGATATTTTACCGTTAGTGAAACACTTTATTGGTGCCAATTTTAGCCTTGATAAGTCGACCCAGCAGGCGTTAATTAATCATAGTTGGTCGGGTAATGTGCGTGAATTAGAAAATGCCTGTAAAAGGGCGGCGCTGTTAGCTAAGTCACCACAATTAACGATTGATGATTTTGGCTTGATGGCTACAGCTAATGTCGGTGCAGCAGCCCAACATGCGCTTGACGTTGAACATCCTCTTGGCCAGCAAGATCAGAGCCTCGATGCTACTCAGTCGATTTGCGAACCTGATAAGCAACAGCTAGAAGACGCCTTAGTGCAATACAATGGCGTCATTGCCAGAGTGGCTAAATCATTTGGACTAAGCCGACAGGCCCTTTATCGTCGTATGGAGAAATACGGCCTTAAGGCGGCTAAATAATGATGTTATCACTGCGCACTAAATTGCTGTTCAGCAACATGTTGAGTTGTCTTTTAGGAGCTATTTCAGGCGCTTTAGTGTGGCTGACATTGGGAGATGGCACCCTATGGTTGGCTACTATTGTGATGCTGGCGGTGTGTTATTTTTGTAGCATGTGGCTAACAAGACGGTTAAGTGAAAGTTTGCAAGCGCTAGAAATTGGCTTGCTGAATTTTAAAGATAACGATTTTAGTGTGTCGCTGCATCCTTACGGCGAACCACAATTAGATGCGCTAGTGAGCTTATATAACCAAGCGTCGGCAAAATTGCGTAGTGAGCGACAGTTTATTTATCAGCGCGAGTTAATGCTCGACAAGGTGATTCAGAACTCACCTAATGTCATGCTATTAATTGATGATTCCCAGCGAGTCATTTACGCCAATGGCGCAGCAAGACATTTGTTTAATCAGGGGGTGAAAGTCGAAGGCATGTTGTTACCTGATCTTGTGGTGATGTTACCCGACACGCTTAAAGCGGCGTTAAGTAGTGAGCAAGAAGGTCTGTTTTCGATGGGCGGTAGCGGGGTAGATGGTGTTGATAGTCATTCTAATACTGATGCTGACAGTAGCGACGTTGAAACTTGGCATATCTCTCGTGGCCGCTTTACTCAAAACAATCAGCAACACCATTTAATTCTGCTTAAACAACTCACCAAAGAACTTAACCGCCAAGAAGTGGCTGTGTGGAAAAAAGTGATTCGAATAATTAGCCATGAGCTTAATAACTCGGTCGCTCCTATTGCGTCTATGGTCAACTCCGGCAAGTTTTTAACTCAACACTTAGACGACAGTAAGTTGCAATTAATTTTTGATACTATCGAAAATCGCACTACACACCTGAGCCAATTCATTTCCCATTATGCTCAGTTTGCTAAATTACCACTGCCACAAAAAACCTTGATTGATTGGGCTAAGATGACTCAGCAATTAGCGCAGCAATATCCATTTAAGCTGTTATCCCCTTTGCCCACTATGCCAATCAAGCTCGATGCAGTGCAATTAGAACAAGTCTTTATCAATCTGCTTAAAAATGCCCACGAGTCTGGCGCGGAGGCCGACACTGTGTCGTTAATGTTTGAGGAAGTGACCCATCCAGTTAACGGGTTATTAGTTAAAATTGAAGACCAAGGTAGCGGGATGTCGACAGAGGTATTGTCGCAAGCCTTGTTACCTTTTTATTCAACTAAGCAGTCTGGTACTGGTATTGGCTTACCTTTGTGCCGCGAAATAATTGAAGCTCACGGTGGCCGAATTAGCATGCAAAACCGTGTAGAGGGCGGCTTAAGCGTCAAAGTATGGTTGCCTGTACAGCAGGGCTAACACTGACTAATGATCAATAAAGTCTGATAGTTTCGAGTTATATTTTCCAAAAGAGAGTTGAAACCTTAAAGCATTTTTCAAATATGGCCGAAGGCCATAGGTATAAAGCTAAAATAACACCTGGATTCCGGCTCAAAGCATCGCCGGAATGACCCGTATTTGGCCCGTGCAGGGTAGAACCTTACGACCTTAAGCAATTAGTAGTCGCAGGCCATAAAAAGCACAAAGGTTGGCCCTTTTGCCAACCCACAGCAAATCCATAAACGCTACAACAAATCCTTCATCCTATGATAAAACATTCCTGCTGCAAGCAACGGTGAACGCAACATTGGTCCACCTGGGAAAGTCATGTGCTTAATGTCATTAAACACATCAATACGTTGTGATTGCTGACTAATCGCTTCGGCAATTAACCTTGCTGCCATGTGAGTGGCATTAACTCCATGGCCAGCATAGGCTTGAGCAAAGTAGATGTTGGCTGCGTCAGGCAGGCGGCCGATTTGTGGCATACGGTTAGCGCCGATACCCATCATGCCGCCCCATTCATAATCAATTTTAATGCCCTTTAGTTGCGGGAATACCTTTTCAAGATTTGGTCTTAACGCTGCTTCAATGTCTTTTGGATCTTTACCTGAATACGTGCATAAACCGCCGAATAATAAACGGCGGTCTGCAGATAAGTGGAAATAATCTAAGGCGACGCGCATGTCGGCAAAGGCCATGTTTTGCGGGATAATATTGGCACATTGCTGCTCAGTTAATGGTTCTGTAGCCAGTAAATAAGTACCAGTGGGTAATACTTTACCGCCTAAATAAGGACTGGGTTTATTACCAATATAACCATTGCCTGCAATGACTAAATAATGACAAGTTACCTGGCCTTGTGCGGTGATGACTTTGGGTTTGTCACCTTTAATGATTTTTTCTGCCGCGCTATTTTCAAATAACTGAGCGCCTAGCTCTTGTGCTACTCGGGCTTCACCTAAGGCTAAGTTTAGCGGGTGTAAATGACCACTACCCATGTCGACAAGTGCGCCTTGGTAAAAGTCTGAGCCAATCACCTCACCAATTTGGCTACGATCAAGCAGTTTGATTGGTTTTTGATAACCTTGAGCTTTGAGATCCTGGTACTCTGTTGCTAAGTCATCCATGTGTCGTGGTTTTACTGCTAAGTCGCAATAACCCATTTGCAGGTCGCATTCAATGTTATGCTCGGCAATACGTTTAATCACAATATCAACAGCTTCAAAGCCCATTTGCTGAATGGATTTCACTCCTTGTTCGCCAATTTCATTGCGAAACTGCGTAGCATCATGGCCTATTCCGCGAATAAGTTCACCGCCATTACGACCTGAAGCCCCCCAGCCAATGCGTTTAGCCTCTAATAAAGCTACGCTGTAACCACGTTGCCTAAGCTCTATCGCGGTATTAATTCCGCTAAACCCACCGCCGACAATACACACGTCTACATCAATGTTTTCTGTTAATGTTGGGTGGTCGACTATTCCAATGGCACTGGCAACGTAAAAGGAGTCTGGATAATCTTGGCTATGAATAGGGGATTTTGCTGGCATAAAGACTCCATGTTATTGATTAAGGCCGTATCAATAACAGTTAAACAAACAATGATTGAGCATGTTCATGCCCTAAGTGTGCATTTTATTTAACACTCATTTGATGTAAAATACAATTCCTTTGATTTATGCACGTTATCGTGATTAATTGATGTCGAGTGTTGTGGATGTGTTAATAATCTACAACACTAAATGTCAGCATGTACCCACACTAACTAGGAGAACGAATTTGGACATTGGTGCAAGCCTCAAAGCTGTTCGCAAGTTGAAAGGTTTATCTCAGCGTGAGTTAGCTAAGCGCGCAGGGGTGACCAACAGCACAATTTCAATGATTGAAAAAAACAGTGTTAGTCCATCTGTCAGTTCATTAAAAAAAGTGTTGGCTGGGATCCCAATGTCATTAGTCGATTTTTTCTCAATTGATGATGGTTCTATCGGTGATCAAAAAGTAGTTTATCGTGCCAATGAGTTACTCGATATTGGTACTGGCGATTTAGTCTACAAGTTAATTGGCCGTGATTATCCAAACCGTGCTATGTCATTAATGAGTGAAACTTATCCGATAAACTCTGACACTGGAGCAGAAATGTTACAGCATGAAGGTGAAGAGGGCGGGATCGTGGTTGAGGGTAAACTCGAAGTGACCGTTGGCAATGAAGTGTTTATTTTAGAAAAAGGTGACAGCTATTACTTTAATAGTGAACAACCACACCGTTTTCGCAATCCTTTTGATGAACCCTGCCGCATAGTGAGTGCCACCACACCAGCTGACTTTTAGCACCGATACCGACATATAAATCAAAATGGATAAATGTTGTTAACCTTAATTCGTGACAACAGATGGCTCCTAATAACCCTTTGTCTTGCTAACGGTTTGATTTTTGATATAAAAATACCAACAATACACTTGCTATTGATGCGGGAAATCGCACAGTGAGCAAGACAAAAGGCAAGTTTTACAGGCTCGCAATAAAAGCATTAAACGTGAGATTATCGCTTCATCGTTTATTATTCGTTGTTTGTTTGCTTTTACCCTCTACCTGAAAATCATCACTTCATTTTGTCTCAAATTAACGGTTAATCAGAGCATGTTTAACTTAAGGTTATTGTATTCTAGTTTTCGTTTATTCATCTTATTACGAACTTATTGCCTCACTCATGTGAAGTAATGTAAAGGTTAATGCTAGGTTTATGATGGCTCTGCCTAACAGTTTTTTTAAGCTTTGTGTAAATAATATAAAGCAATGAAAGCCCCTTTTTTGTGCATTTCGCGCTCCATTTTGGGGCGTTCACCTTCCGTTCTATTGTGTTAAGCGCGCGGTAATCTTTTTTTGATACAGAGGTGAATTTAAAGTTATCAATATGTTTTAATAGCGTTTTATTCTTATTAGGCGAAAAGTTATTTTTATCATCAGTAATCCTCTTGCCTAGGTAAATAAATCCGTGTAGTGTGTGAAAAAATGAACACGCAAAATAATAAGTTCATCACTCTTCTTTGTTAAAGGTGAGATATGTCTCAATCAACTCTTCCCCTCATTGGGGTAGTAGCATGTAATCAACAAATCGGTTTACATCCGTTTAATATCGTGGGCGAAAAATACTTGCTCAGCGTAGTCAATGGAGCCAAAGGTTTTCCCTTGGTTATCCCATCATTAGGTATTGATTTACCAACAAAAGATCTGCTTTCTCGCCTCGATGGTATTTTGTTTACTGGCTCTCCGTCTAACGTTGAACCCCATCATTATCAGGGCAAGCCTAGTGAGACTGGCACACACCATGATGCAAAGCGTGATGCAACCACACTACCGTTAATTAAAGCCGCTATTGATGCCGGGATCCCTGTATTAGGTATTTGTCGTGGCTTTCAAGAGATGAACGTTGTTTATGGTGGTAGCCTGCATCAAAAATTGCATGAAGTTGGCACATTTATTGAACATAGAGAAGACAAGCATGCACATTTAGATGTGCAATATGGATTATCACATCAGATTAATTTGGTTACCGGTGGACTCCTTCACGATGCATGGGGCTGTGACACTGCAGAGGTCAACTCTGTTCATACTCAAGGCGTGGAGCGTCTAGGTGATGGGTTACAGCCAGAAGCATTTGCTCCGGACGGATTAATTGAAGCATTTTCAGTGAAAAATGCGAAAAATTTTGCATTAGGTGTCCAGTGGCATCCAGAATGGAAAGTAACCGAAAATGCATTCTATACTGCAATTTTCGAAGCATTCGGACAAGCCTGTAGACAACATGCGGCAACACAAGTGAGATAAAAATGGATAAGTTAATCGCTTTTTTGAAAGACAATAAAATTACCGAAGTAGAATGTGTTATTAGTGACCTGACAGGGATTGCACGCGGAAAAATTGCGCCAGTTGATAAATTTATCGACGAAAAAGGTATGCGACTTCCTGAAAGCGTGTTGCTGCAAACGGTTACTGGTGACTACATTAATGATGAGATTTTCTATTCATTACTTGATGATGCAGATATCGATTTTGTTTGTGTACCAGACGAAAATGCTGTTTTTATGTTGCCTTGGACGGTTGAAGCTACAGCGCAGGTTATTCACGATTGTTACGATCGTATGGGTAACCCAATTGAGTTGTCAGCACGTAACGTATTAAAAAAGGTACTTAAACTTTATGAAGATAAAGGTTGGGAACCCGTTATTGCTCCAGAAATGGAATTTTATCTGACTAAACGTTCAGACGATCATGATTTACCATTAAAGCCACCTATTGGCCGTTCTGGTCGTCCAGAGGCTGGACGTCAATCGTTCTCTATTGATGCAGCTAATGAATATGATCCATTATTTGAAGACATGTACGACTGGTGTGAAGCGCAAGGTTTAGATATTGACACCTTGATCCATGAAGATGGTCCTGCGCAAATGGAGATCAACTTCAGCCATGGTAATCCATTGGCACTTGCTGACCAAGTATTTGTATTTAAACGCACTCTAAGAGAAGCTGCATTAAAGCATGATGTATGTGCAACCTTTATGGCTAAGCCTGTCACCGACGAGCCTGGTAGTGCCATGCATATTCACCAAAGTGTGATTGATAAAAAAACCGGCAAAAACATCTTCACTAAAGAAGACGGAACTCAAAGCCAGTTATTTTTAAATTACATTGCAGGATTACAGACATATATTCCTGAGTTATTACCGTTAATGGCGCCTAATGCCAACTCATTCCGTCGTTTTTTACCGGGCACATCAGCACCTGTAAACTTAGAGTGGGGTGTAGAAAACCGCACTTGTGGTTTACGTATTCCTGAATCGTCGCCGCAAAACCGTCGTATAGAAAACCGTATTCCTGGTGCAGATTCGAACTGTTATCTAGCAATTGCGGCTAGCTTGTTATGTGGTTTTATTGGTATGGATAAAAACTTACGTCCGTCGACTCCTGTGACAGGCCGAGCTAACGAAAGCCGTACTAATAACGAAAACTACTTACCAGTGACATTAGAAGAAGCGCTAATGGCAATGCAAGAAAGTGAAGCGTGTATTGAATATCTAGGTCAACCATTCACTACAGCGTTTGTTGCGGTAAAACAAGCTGAGCTTGAGAACTTCCGTCGAGTAGTGAGTTCTTGGGAACGTGAATTCTTATTGTTAACCGTATAGTGATGGTTAACAAAAAGTAAGTTATTCGCATGAGCAAACGTTAAAGAGCCAACATTAATGACGATGTGCTCTTGTTGTAAATAAACAGCTAGTAAATGCCTTGTGTTTGCTAGCTGCTTAAAAGGATATAAGTATGTCGACCCCATTAGTAAGCCAGCAGCAAAAGCTCGACAATTTACAAGCGGCAGATAAGCAGCATTTTATCCACCCGTTTACCGATTCAAAAGGCTTAGCGGAAAAAGGCACCCGAATTATCGAGCGCGCTGAAGGGGTTTATTTATGGGACATCATGGGCCATAAGTTGCTTGATGCAATGGCGGGTTTATGGTGCGTTAACGTCGGTTATGGTCGTCAATCTATTGTTGATGCCGTTGCTAAGCAAATGCAACAACTGCCGTTTTATAACAGTTTCTTCCAATGTTCACATCCACCTGCAATTGAGTTGGCACAAAAAATTGCCTCGCTTGCTCCTGCCCACATGAACAATGTGTTTTTTACTGGTTCAGGTTCTGAATCAAATGACACTAATTTGCGTATGGTGAGACGCTATTGGGATCTGAAAGGCAAACCAAACAAGAAAACTATTATTAGCCGTATTAATGCATACCATGGTTCTACTGTTGCTGGGGCCAGTTTAGGCGGCATGTCAGGTATGCATGAGCAAGGTGATTTGCCTATTCCTGGTGTTGTGCATATTGCCCAACCTTATTGGTACGCTGAGGTTAAAGGCTTGTCTGCTGAAGAGTTTGGCTTACAAACCGCGCAAGCGCTTGAGGCTAAAATTATTGAGCTCGGCGAAGACAATGTCGCAGCATTTATTGCTGAGCCGTTTCAAGGTGCAGGCGGCGTGATTATTCCGCCATCAACTTATTGGCCTGAAATTAAACGTATTTTAGCTAAATACGATATTTTATTTATTCTTGACGAAGTGATAAGTGGTTTTGGCCGCACAGGTAAGTGGTTTGCTGCTGAATACTTTGATTTACAACCTGATTTGATTTCAATTGCTAAGGGCATGACCTCGGGTTATGTGCCAATGGGCGGTGTGATTGTTTCAGACAGAGTGGCGGATGTGATTAAACAAGATTGTGGCGAGTTTACCCACGGTTTTACCTATTCAGGTCATCCTGTTGCTGCCGCTGCAGCATTAGAAAATATCCGTATTATTGAGCAAGAACAGCTGGTTGATCGTGTAGCTACCGATACGTCACCTTATTTACAGTCGGCTTTACAGCAATTAGCTGAGCATCCGTTAGTGGGTGAGGTTCGTGGTATTGGGTTAGTTGCCGCCATTGAACTGGTGCAAGATAAAACCACTCATCAACGATTTGATTCTAGCGTGGGCGTGGGCACGTTTTGCCGCGACGCGTGTATTAAGCATGGTTTGGTGATGCGCTCTGTTGGCGACACCATGATCATTTCACCGCCATTAACTATCAGTCATAGTGAGATAGATGATTTAGTGGCTATGGCAACGCAAGCATTGAACGATACTTATCAGTATATTCAAGCTAAATAATGCCAGTAAGAGTGAATGAATATTGTTAAATAGTGATTTTTTAACCAAAAACATTTCTACGCTCTAGTAATCGAAAATGATTTTGATAAAATCCGCAAAATTATGGGAGCGCATGCCGTTGCTGTAATCATACCGATGCATAGTTAAGTTGTAGCATTGGATAATTTCTTTCAGTAGAAAGAAGATTTTACACGCTGGTATTGCTAGCGAAAAAAACTAACGTCAGCGCCGTTCTGACCATTATCCAAAAGGGAGAAAGTATGAAGCTACTAAACAAACTATCCACGTTGGCCCTCATTACTGCAAGTGTGTTCTCAAGCACTGCTATTCAGGCCGAGGAAGTGGTCAAAATGTATAATTGGTCAGATTACATTGCCGAAGATACATTAGCTAATTTCGAAAAAGAAACCGGTATTAAAGTCATTTATGACGTTTTTGACAGCAACGAGGTGCTTGAAGCTAAATTATTATCTGGCCGCAGTGGCTACGATATTGTTGTACCTTCAAACCACTTTATGGCCAAGCAAATCAAAGCGGGTGCGTTTCAGAAGTTAGATCGTTCAAAGTTGACTAATTATGCCAATTTAAAAACTGACTTAATGAAACAGTTAGAAAAAGCCGATCCGGGCAATCAATATTCTGTGCCTTATTTATGGGGTACCAATGGTATTGGTTACAACGTTGATAAAGTTAAAGCCGTTTTAGGTGAAGATGCACCATTTGATTCTTTAGAGCTTATTTTTAACCCAAAATATGCTGAAAAAATTGGTTCATGTGGTTTCTCTATGCTTGATTCTGCCGACGATATGTTGCCACAAGCATTGATTTATTTAGGATTAGATCCTAACAGTAAAAATGCAGCCGACTATGAGAAAGCTGCAGAAGTATTGGCTAAAGTACGTCCATTCGTAACGTATTTCCATTCTTCTCGTTATATTTCAGACTTAGCCAATGGTGACATTTGTGTAGCATTTGGTTTCTCTGGTGATGTGTTCCAAGCTGCAGCACGTGCTGATGAAGCCGGTAATGGCAACAAGATTGGTTATTCTATCCCTAAAGAAGGTGCCAACTTATGGTTTGATATGCTAACCATTCCACAAGATGCCACTAACGTCGATAACGCACACAAGTTAATTAACTATTTACTGCGTCCTGATGTTATTGCGCCAATCAGTAACTATGTTGCTTATGCCAACGCTAACGTTCCTGCGCAAGCACTCGTTGATGAAGCCATTCGTAACGACCCAGCCATTTACCCACCTCAGTCGGTAATTGATAAGTTATACATTGGTGATGTTCGTCCATTAAAAATTCAACGTGTGGTGACACGCGCTTGGACCAAAGTGAAATCAGGTCAATAAACCGAAGCACTAGGGCGAGGTAACTCGCCCTACTTTTTACAGTTATTTGTAAACTTTATATGGCTAATTTAGCCTCTTTACGAAATGGTTAAGTGTGCGCACAACAACCTAGATTGTTATGGTACACATACTCCAAAAGGCGGAGCAGTATTATGGTAAACACCTCGGGCGTCACCAATAAACCAACCACAAAGACGCAAGAAAAAGTCCTGCTTAAGATTGAGCGTGTAAGCAAACTGTTTGATGATGTGCGTGCCGTTGACGATGTGTCATTGACGATTAATCAAGGCGAGATTTTTGCCTTATTAGGTGGCTCTGGCTCTGGTAAGTCAACACTGTTGCGCATGTTAGCGGGCTTTGAGAAGCCTACAGAAGGGCGTATTTTCCTTGATGGTGTCGACATTACCGACATGCCGCCGTATGAACGTCCTATTAATATGATGTTTCAATCTTATGCGTTATTTCCGCACATGACAGTAGAGCAAAATATTGCCTTTGGCCTTAAGCAAGACAAAATGCCAAAAGCTGAGATTGAGATACGCGTAAAAGAAATGCTTAAACTGGTGCACATGGAAAAATACGGTAAACGTAAACCGCATCAGTTATCGGGTGGTCAGCGCCAGCGTGTGGCTTTAGCTCGCTCGCTTGCTAAGCGCCCTAAATTGTTATTGCTCGACGAACCAATGGGCGCATTAGATAAAAAACTGCGAACCCAAATGCAATTAGAAGTGGTCGATATTTTAGAAGCCGTAGGTGTTACTTGTGTAATGGTAACTCACGACCAAGAAGAAGCCATGACCATGGCAGGCCGCATCTCAATTATGCATGAAGGCTGGATTGCGCAAACTGGCAGCCCAATGGATATTTATGAGTCTCCTGCTAGTCGCTTAGTGGCAGAATTTATTGGTACCGTGAATTTATTTGAAGGTGAGATTATTGCCGATGAAGTCGATCACGCCATTATTAAGTCAACCACGCTCGACCGTGAGTTTTATATTGGCCATGGTATTTCGACCAGCCTAGAAAATAAAAACATATTTTTAGCACTGCGTCCTGAAAAAACTATTATTACTCGCGAAAAACCAGCCAGCCAGTATAACTGGGCCTATGGTGTTGTGCACGACATTGCCTACCTTGGCGGATTGTCCGTGTATTACATCAAGCTCAAAAACAAGCAAATTGTACAATGCTCAATGATTAACCGCGAACGCCGCGCTGACCACCCAACGTGGGAAGAAGAGGTGTACATCAGTTGGGAAGACAGCAGCGGGGTTGTATTAAACTCATGAAGAATCCACTGAAAATAATTAAAGGTCGTTATTTGACCATGGGGGTACCTTACCTATGGTTATTGATGTTCTTCGCATTGCCGTTTGCTATTGTTTTAAAGTTGAGTTTTTCGTCAGCGGCCATTGCTATACCGCCTTATGAAGCCACATTCAGTTACGCTGATGAGATGCTTAATATTGCACTGAATTTTGGTAACTATTTATTGTTACTGCAAGACTCAATGTATTACATGGCGTATCTCACCTCATTAAAAATGGCGTTTGTAGCTACACTAGGTTGCCTAATTTTAGGTTTTCCTATGGCTTACGCTATTGCTAGAGCGCCGGCACGTTTACAAACGGTGTTTTTGTTACTGGTGATGTTGCCGTCTTGGACGTCGTTCTTAATCCGTATTTACGCCTGGATGGGGATTTTAAGTAACAACGGTTTAATCAATAACGCCTTAATGTGGTTAGGGGTGATTTCTGAACCTATCCAAATGCTCAATACTAACTTTGCCGTGTATATCGGGATTATTTACGCCTACTTGCCGTTTATGATTTTGCCTTTGTACGCCACATTAGTGAAATTGGATTTAAGTTTAATTGAGGCTGCATCAGATCTTGGTTCTCGCAGCATTAACACGTTCTGGAAAATCACTTTGCCGTTATCAATGGGCGGCGTCGTTGCCGGTTCAATGTTGGTGTTTATTCCGGCGGTAGGTGAGTTTGTTATCCCTGAATTATTGGGAGGTCCAGATTCATTAATGATTGGTAAAGTGTTGTGGCAAGAGTTCTTTAATAACCGTGATTGGCCAGTGGCTTCGTCATTAGCGATTGTGATGTTAGCGCTGTTGATTATTCCGATAACCTTATTCCACCGTTATCAGTCACGTAATATGGAGAACGATGTATGAAGAAGCTAAGTTTCTCTAAAGTGATGCTGTGGTTTGGCTTACTGTTTTTGTATGCGCCGATGTTTATTTTGGTGATCTACTCATTTAACGAGTCGAAACTGGTTACCGTTTGGAGTGGTTTTTCACCAAAATGGTACGGTGAGTTATTTAAAGATACCCAAATTCTTGAAGCCGTATGGACCAGTTTGCGTATCGCATTCTACAGTGCGACCATGGCCGTCATAATCGGTACGATGGCGGCATTTGTGATGACTCGTTTTCGTCGCTCGTGGGCAAAGTTGACTTTGTCTAACATGATCACTGCACCATTGGTTATGCCAGAAGTTATCACCGGTTTGTCGTTGCTACTGCTGTTTGTCGAAATGGCTGATTTGTTAGGCTGGCCAGCAGAGCGGGGCATGTTAACGGTTTGGATTGCCCATTCAACTTTCTGTGCGGCTTATGTGGCAGTTGTTGTGTCATCAAGACTACGAGAATTAGATCTATCAATAGAAGAAGCTGCTATGGACTTAGGTGCTACGCGCTTAAAAACCTTCTTTTTAATTACCGTTCCGATGATTTCACCAGCGTTAATTGCAGGTTGGTTCTTGTCGTTTAGTTTGTCGTTGGATGACTTAGTTATCGCAAGCTTCGCGTCTGGTCCTGGTTCAACCACATTACCTATGGTGGTGTTCTCATCAGTACGTTTAGGGGTATCACCTAAAATTAATGCACTGGCGACAATTATCATCTTAAGCGTGTCCTTAGTGGCGTTCTTGTCGTGGTACTTAGCAAGGCGTGCTGAGAAAAAATCTAAAGAAGCGATGGAATAATATTGGTTATTTGATTGCGAGAAAGCCACGCTTTTTGAGTGTGGCTTTTTTTTAACGTTATGAACTGTAGGGTGTTAAATATATTCTACAAAGTGTCAATAATTACGTTTTAAATGCTAGTTTTTGAATATGCTTAAGTGTACGATGAACTAGTTGTATTTCGTTTTGAATCCATAAAGGAAGCGCTATGTCCGCCACACCTCACGCTAGTTCATATTATGCTGCGTCGGCTAATGATAAAGTCGAACGCCCTCGTTTAGAATCTTCAATAGAAACTGATGTTTGTATCATTGGTGCTGGATATACCGGGTTGTCATCGGCGCTGCATTTATTAGAAAGCGGCATGAAAGTGGTCATCCTTGAAGCGGCTCGAATTGGCTGGGGTGCATCAGGTCGAAACGGCGGACAAATCGTCAATTCTTTTAGCCGTGACATCGACAGCATCGAAAAAGTCGTTGGTAAAGAACAGGGCAAATTATTTGGTCAAATGGCGTTTGAAGGTGGCCAGATTATTCGTGAGCGTATTGCCAAATACAATATCGATTGTGACTTAAAAGATGGCGGTGTTTTTGCCGCAATGAACGCCAAGCAAATGGGCCATTTACAGTCGCAAAAAAAGCTATGGGAAGCGCATGGCCATAACAATCATTTAGAGATGCTCGATAAAGACGGCATTCGTAATGTAGTGAATACCGATTTATATGTGGGTGGTTTACTTGATAAAAGCGGTGGTCATATTCACCCGCTTAACCTTGCGTTAGGTGAAGCTCGTGCGGTTGAATCGTTAGGTGGACAAATTTTTGAAGACTCTGCGGTGATTAGCGTTGATGACGGTGAGTCGCCAATTGTGCACACCGCACAAGGGCAAGTTAAATGTAAGTTTGTGGTGGTAGCGGGTAATGCCTATTTGGGTAAATTATTACCAGAGCTACAAGCTAAATCAATGCCGTGCGGTACTCAAGTTATAACCACTGAACCACTGTCTGACGACATGGCTGCCAGTTTATTACCGCAAGACTATTGCGTAGAAGACTGTAACTACTTATTAGATTATTACCGTCTTACTGGCGACAAGCGACTTGTTTTTGGTGGTGGTGTTGTTTATGGCGCTCGCGACCCAGCCAACGTTGAAGCCTTGATTATGCCTAAACTGTTAAAAACATTTCCGCAATTGAAAGGGGTTAAAGTTGATTACGCCTGGACGGGTAACTTTTTAATGACCCTGTCTCGTTTGCCACAAGTGGGCAGAATTGGACATAACATTTATTACTCGCAAGGCTGCAGTGGTCACGGGGTTACCTATACTCATTTAGCGGGCAAGTTAATTGCCGAAATGCTTAATAACCAAGCGACACGCTTTGATGCATTTGCAGCTTTACCGCATTACCCGTTCCCTGGTGGTCATGCTCTGAGAGTGCCGTTTAGTGCATTAGGTGCTTGGTACTACACTATGCGAGACAAGTTTGGTATTTAGTTTTTATGCTTTAGTGAGCAAAAGTTATTTACATGGAACCAGTATTTTATTGAATGAGTAGGAGAGCGTTGTGATTTTAAATGATCCAAGCTTATTGCATGAGCAATGTTATATCGATGGTGTTTGGGTTGACGCCGACAGTGGTGACAAGATTGCCATCAACAATCCTGCAACCCAAGAACTCATTGGCCATGTGCCTGTGATGGGAGCAGTAGAAACTCAAGCCGCCATTACAGCAGCCAATAATGCATTACCTGCATGGCGTGCGTTAACCGCTAAAGAGCGCAGCCAGAAATTAAGACGTTGGTTTGAGTTGATGCACGAAAATGCTGAAGACCTAGCGTTGATTATGACCACTGAGCAAGGTAAACCATTGGCCGAAGCCAGAGGCGAAGTCACTTATGCCGCCTCGTTTATAGAATGGTTTGCTGAAGAAGCTAAGCGTATTTATGGTGATACCATTCCTGGGCATCAAGCTGATAAAAGACTGACGGTAATCAAACAACCTGTGGGGGTTACTGCGGCTATTACGCCGTGGAATTTCCCTGCCGCGATGATCACCCGTAAAGCTGCACCGGCACTTGCCGCGGGTTGTACTATGGTGGTTAAGCCTGCGCCGCAAACTCCGTTTACTGCATTAGCATTGGCAGCGCTTGCCCATCGCGCGGGTATTCCGGCGGGGGTATTTAGTGTGGTTACTGGTGACGCTATTGCCATTGGTAATACTCTATGCGATAGCCCTATTGTGCGTAAGTTATCGTTTACTGGTTCAACCGCCGTTGGTATTAAGTTAATGGAGCAATGCGCGCCTACACTTAAAAAACTGTCGCTTGAACTAGGCGGTAATGCACCGTTTATTGTGTTTGACGATGCCGATATCGACGCCGCTGTTGAAGGCGCAATGATTGCCAAATACCGTAATGCAGGCCAAACCTGCGTATGTGCAAACCGCATTTATGTTCAAGCTGGTGTATATGAGCAATTTACTCAAAAGTTTGCCGCTGCGGTCGCTAAACTTAATGTTGGCAACGGCGCAGATGATGGGGTAAATATTGGCCCATTGATTAATGAAGCCGCAGTTGCAAAAGTACAGAGCCACTTAGCTGATGCACTATCAAAAGGCGCCAGTGTTGTTGCTGGTGGTAAAGCGCATAGCTTGGGTGGATTCTTTTTTGAACCAACCATTTTACGTGATGTTGATAAGTCGATGTTGGTGGCTAAAGAAGAAACATTTGGTCCATTAGCACCATTGTTTAAATTCGATACCGTAGATGATGTGATTAAACAAGCTAACGACACTGAGTTTGGTTTAGCGGCGTATTTTTATGGCCGCGATATTTCGCTCGTCTACAAAGTTGCTGAAGCGCTTGAGTATGGCATGGTGGGAGTTAATACTGGATTAATCTCGACAGAAGTGGCGCCTTTTGGCGGCATTAAATCGTCAGGATTAGGCCGCGAAGGCTCTAAGTTTGGTATCGAAGAATACCTAGAAATGAAATATATCTGCATGTCAGTTTAAGAGAGTGGGTTATGACTAAAACAAATGATGGACTAATGGCACGTCGCCAAGCGGCTGTGGCTCAAGGTGTAGGGCAAATCCACCCTATTTTTACTGAACGTGCTGAGAACGCAACAGTATGGGATGTTGAAGGTCGTGAATACATTGATTTTGCAGGCGGCATTGCGGTGCTCAATACCGGTCATTTGCATCCTAAAGTCAAAGCGGCTGTAGCTGCCCAGTTAGATGCCTTCTCGCATACCTGTTTTATGGTATTGGGTTACGAAAGCTATATTGCTGTGTGTGAAAAACTTAATCATTTAGTCCCGGGTGATTTTGCCAAGAAAACCGCGTTATTCACTAGTGGTTCTGAAGCGGTTGAAAACGCCGTTAAAGTGGCTCGTGCTTACACTAAACGTGCCGGTGTTATTGCATTTACTTCAGGCTATCACGGTCGTACGATGGCGGCATTGGCCTTAACCGGTAAGGTTGCACCGTACAGCAAAGGCATGGGCTTAATGTCGGCTAATGTGTTCCGCGCTGAGTTTCCGTGTGAAATGCATGGCGTGTCTGAAGATGATGCGATTGAGTCAATTGAACGTATATTTAAAAATGATGCTGAACCTGCTGATATCGCTGCGATTATACTCGAGCCTGTGCAAGGTGAGGGGGGATTTTACGCCGTTACGCCATCTTTTATGAAGCGCTTACGTGAGTTGTGCGACAACCATGGCATCGTGCTAATTGCGGATGAAGTCCAAACCGGCGCAGGCCGTACTGGTACCTTCTTTGCGATGGAACAAATGGGTGTAGCTGCTGATATTACAACATTTGCCAAGTCTATTGCTGGTGGTTTTCCACTGTCAGGTATTACCGGAAAAGCTGAAATTATGGACGCGGTAACCGCAGGTGGTTTAGGTGGTACTTATGGCGGTAGTCCAATAGCCTGTGCTGCTGCACTTGCGGTAATTGAAGTATTCGAAGAAGAGCAGTTACTGACTAGAGCCAATGATGTTGGTAACAAGCTGAAAACGGCATTAAAAGATATGCAGGCTAAGTACCCACAAATTGCAGATGTGCGTGGTTTAGGAGCCATGATTGCCATTGAACTGATGGAAGACGGCGTACCTGCTCCACAATATAGTGCTAAGATTTTGGCTGAAGCACGCAATCGTGGTTTGATTTTATTGTCTTGTGGTACCTACGGTAATGTTATTCGTGTGTTAGTGCCGCTAACGGCCCCTGATGCGCAAATTGATGCAGGTTTAGCGATTATGGATGGTACATTTCAAGCTGTGTTTCAGTAACCGGTTATATTGCACAACATAATCATTTAAATCCCGCTTTTGGCGGGATTTTTTTTGCATTTTTCGATATGTTTAAAAATGCGGACTACACTTAAAAAGTCTTGTAAACACTGGGAGTTGAATTGAATGAAAGCACTATCCATTAGATCAAAGTTGTTATGGATCACTTCGGCATTGTTTATTGCCACTGTTATTACACTCTCAGTCAGTTTATGGATAGTACTAAAAGATAAAAACAATATTCTAGCCGCAGAAGTTGAAGTGGCTTTACAGCAAGAAATTAACGACAAATTATCTGCTAGGGCAGGAGAGTATGGTGAGCGTGTCGCAGGTTTTATTAACGAAGCGTATCGTATTCCATATTCATTTACAGGGCTTATTGAGCAAACGTCGAAAAAAGATCCATTAACCCGTGAACGACTCGAGTTATCGCTCGCTGCAGTGCTACAAAAAAATGCACAAATCTCATCAATGTATGCCCAATTTGAACCCAATGGTTATGATTTTCTTGATGATGTTTATCGTCAAGGTAGTAGCCACAGTGTGCCTAATGCCGGCACATTAGAGATATATTACACCCGCAGCGAAAATGGCACTGTTGAACAACAATCGGTTGACGATGCCGCTGAGAAATATATTGAAACTCTTAATGAGTTTGGTGTACGAGAAGCTGAATGGTATTTGTGCGCCAAAGACACCAAAAAACCCTGTTTAATGGAACCATACTTATACGAAATTACCCCAGGTAATAACGCATTAATGACTTCGCTGACTGTGCCTGTATTGGTCGATAATCAGTTTAAAGGTTTGGTGGGCGTCGACATTAACTTACCGATGTTTCAAACCATGATAATGCAATTGTCTAAAAGTTTGTACCAGGGCCAAGCCAAAGTCACCTTGGTTAGTCAAAAAGGCTTTGTGGTTGCAGCAAGCCATTATACTAAATTCGCTCGGCCATTGAGTGAGTCGGTTCAGCCTGAATTTGCCAAAAAGTTATTAGCATTAAACAACACCTCTGGTTTTGTTAATGAACCAGACAGCATTGCAGTTGGCTACCCTATTGCTATCCCTATTGCTAATGCAACATGGTCGTTGATTATTGAAGTGCCTAAAAGCCAGGCCTTTATGGCCGTTAATAACATGAACGATTCAATGACCGAAATGGAAATGTCATTAGGTGGCTTGTTATTGATGATTGGCATCGCAGTCACAGTTATTGCCGTGATTATTATTAGTTTGGTTATCCGCAGCATTATAGCGCCGTTGAGTATGATCCAAACACGGGTTGAAAACTTGGCTAGTGCTGAAGGTGATTTAACCCAAACGATTGAGGTCGACGCACATGCTGAATTGATTGCGCTAGGCGGTGGGATTAATCGTTTTATTGCAAAATTACGCCACTTGATTTCCGAACTTAAAATACTTGCTGATAGCTCGCAACAAGAAAGTATTAAGTCAGCTGAAATCGCTAAACACACCCGTGAAAGTGTAAATCGACAATATAGTGAAATTGAAAGTGTGGTCACTGCTGTGAATCAAATGAGTGCGACAGCCCTAGAAGTGGCTAAAGCCTCAGAGCAAACTGCAATGGAAACCGAGTCGATGACAATCAATGTTAAAGATGGTGAGTCGCGTTTAACTCAAGCCATGGTGTTTGTTGAGGACATGTCTAAAGAGTCAGCCCAGGCGCAGCAAGCGGTTAATTTAGTGTCGCAAAGTAGTAGCAACATTAGTCGTATTTTAGAGGTGATTAGCGCCATTGCTGAGCAAACTAATCTTTTAGCACTAAACGCTGCGATTGAGGCGGCACGAGCAGGAGAGCAAGGTCGCGGTTTTGCTGTGGTTGCCGACGAAGTGAGAACATTAGCTTCGAGAACCCAAAAATCGACTGATGAAATTAGTACTTTGATTGATTCACTGCAAAAAGAAGTGAAAAATGCCTCGAACATTATTGATAAAGGGGCACAAGGCGCGAATAAAGCCGTTGAGCAAACTCAATTAGCCTTGCAATCGTTAAATGCTATTGTGTCGCAAATTGATGAGATATCGAGCCAGGTGACCCACATTGCGACTGCCGCTGAAGAACAAAGTGCCGTCACTGAAGAGGTGAACCGCAATATTACCGGTATTTCTGATTCCGCCTCTGAACTATCGCAACTTGCCGACGAAGCTCAGCAAAGCAGTGACAGTCTTGCCGAACTAGTGCGTCAGCAACATCAACAGCTTGGACGTTTGCGTACTTAAGTTATTTTTTGATACTTTAATGATACAAAGGTGGCCAGTGAGCCACCTTTGCTATTATGATCGCGATATAATTTGATGATCAAAATGTTATGTCTGAATTTATTGCGCCACCCTGTCACGGTGTTATTGAGGTGTTATACCAAGATGAACACATCCTGCTCATCAACAAACCATCAGGACTGTTGAGCTTGTCGGGCAAAAATCCGTTAAATAAAGATTCTGTGCATTATCGTTTAGTACAAGATTTCCCTAGTGCGACCTTATTGCATCGACTTGATTTTGGCACCTCAGGCATTATGCTGGTGGCGTTAAATAAACAGGTTAATGGCTTGTTGACTCAGCAATTTCAGCAACGCACTATCAGCAAAACTTATACCGCAATACTTCACGGTGTTTTACCGGATGACGAGGGGGAGGTTGATTTACCCATTGCCAAAGATGTCGATAATTTTCCGTTTATGAAAATTTGCCATGAAACTGGAAAGCCTGCTCAAAGCCACTATCGAGTGATAAGTCGAGATCTTCAAGAATTATCCACCAAGGTGACATTTCGCCCCATTACAGGCCGCACTCATCAGTTACGTATCCATAGTCTTCATTTAGGACATCCGATACTTGGTTGTGACTTATACTTTAATGCTCAGTCACGACATATGTCGTCGCGGTTACTCTTGCATGCCACTACCCTAACTTTTATTCACCCAATTTCCCTTGAGACTATCAATTGTGTTTGCCCAAGCCCGTTTTAAACCAAAAACTGATTTATGGTTAGTAAAAACTGATGCATAATCAATCTATTATTTTTTTAGTAATGGGTGATTAACATGGTGGTGCCATGGATCGATTCGTTTGCCTTTATTGTTTTTTTAGTTGCCTGGGTTGGTTACACAGGTTTTGCTCGGCGTAAAGCCAAAACCACTAACTGTATTGCTAGGGTGATGCATCAACAACGGATTATGTGGATGTCGCAAGTGATTGGGAAAGAGAATCGCGTTGGTGAGGCAGCATTATTAGCCAACCTAGAGCGTAATATTGCCTTTTTTGCTTCAACGACCTTACTGGTATTAGCGGGTGTATTGACGTTGTTCTCACAAGTTGAAAAGCTGGAAACCGTCATAGCTTCAATTCCATTTACCGCCCCACCTAATCATGCATTAGTGCAGGTTAAACTCGGCTTGTTGGTGGGCATTTTTGTCTTAGCGTTTTTCCAGTTTACCTGGTCAATGCGCCAATATGGCTTTGTTAACGTTATGATTGGCGCGGCACCATTAGATAAAACGGGTACAGATAAAAACCTCATCGCTTACGCAAGACAAATGGCAGTCGTACAAGATCAAGCCGCTCATTCTTACAATTATGGTCTGCGCTCATATTACTATTCAATGGCAGCATTGTGCTGGTTTGTTAATCCGTGGATGTTTATCGTAGCCAGTTTATTTGTGGTATATACCCTATACCAACGAGAGTTTAATTCTAAAGCGGTCGTGGCCATTACCGCTGCACAAACGCATTTAGAAAAAAGCCCTTTACACATTCATAAAGCGTAATGCTTATATTACCCACATGGCACCATGTGAATCATGGTGCCAAACAGTTGCTTATCTTGTTTCGCTAAATCATAAATGCCACATACGAAAAAGCCGTAGCAATGAAACATTGCTACGGCTTATCTGAATTGGTGGCCCCTCCCAGACTTGAACTGGGGACCTGACGATTATGAGTCGTATGCTCTAACCAACTGAGCTAAGGGGCCGACTTACGATAGTCGTCACTATCGAAAGCGGGTGAAAGTATACGAAGTTTGTTCGCGCTTGTCACCCGTGTTTTGAACACTATTTACTTATCTTGTTTCAATTGGTTATCTGTTAAGCAGTTTTGTCGCATTTAAGGCAAATAATGGCAACTGCGATAGCTATTATCTCAAGGTAAATGGCATTAACTCGCTACAACGAATGATATTGTGCTGAATTGTTTGTATTGAAAAGAGAGTAAGAAGCTTTTAGTAATCTAAATAAAAAACATAAAAAAACCTGCCGAAGCAGGTTTTTAACCACAAATAACTCAAATTAGCTTATTCGTCTAAGAAAGACTTTAAGATTTCTGAGCGAGAAGGGTGGCGTAACTTGCGTAACGCTTTAGCTTCAATCTGACGAATACGTTCACGTGTTACGTCAAACTGTTTGCCCACTTCTTCTAACGTGTGGTCGGTGTTCATGTCGATACCGAAACGCATACGCAGTACTTTTGCTTCACGGGCTGTTAAGCCTGCTAACACTTCGTGTGTGGCGTTCTTAAGACTTTCGCTTGTGGCTGAGTCTAATGGTAGCTCGAGAGTGGTATCCTCGATAAAATCACCTAAATGCGAATCTTCATCGTCACCGATTGGGGTTTCCATTGAGATTGGCTCTTTAGCGATTTTTAGTACCTTACGGATCTTATCTTCAGGCATCATCATACGTTCAGCTAATTCTTCAGGAGAAGGCTCACGGCCCATTTCTTGAAGCATTTGACGTGAAATACGATTCAACTTGTTGATGGTTTCGATCATATGTACTGGAATACGGATCGTACGTGCTTGGTCAGCAATCGAGCGAGTAATCGCCTGACGGATCCACCATGTTGCATAAGTTGAGAACTTATAACCACGACGGTATTCGAACTTATCAACCGCTTTCATCAAACCAATGTTACCTTCTTGGATTAAGTCCAAGAACTGTAAACCACGGTTTGTGTACTTTTTAGCAATAGAGATAACCAAACGTAAGTTAGCTTCAACCATTTCTTTCTTCGCACGACGAGCTTTCGCTTCACCGATAGACATACGACGGTTAATGTCTTTAATGCCTGCGATGGTTAAATCTGTTTCTTGTTCGATTGCACCAAGCTTAGTTACACAACGCGTGACGTCGTCTTCAATCATACGAAGACCTTCTGCGTACGGCTTGCTGCTCTCTTTTTCTTTGTTAAACCAATCTAGATTAGTTTCATTGCCTGTAAATGCTTTGATGAAGTTTTTCTTCGGCATTTTAGCTTGTTCAACACAAAGTTTGATCACTAGACGCTCTTGAACACGTACGCGATCCATCATGTTGCGCATGCTTTTCACTAAACGGTCAAACTGTTTAGGAACTAGGCGGAACTCTTTAAATAATTCACCGATAACAAATAACGAACCGATGGCTTCAGGGTGGTCACGACCTTTTTCAGCAATAATGCCTAAGCTTTTTTCGTAAGCTTCTCTTAATTGAGTAAACTTCTCTTTTGCTTCTTCAGGATCTGGACCTTTGTTGCCTTCTTCCTCTTCTTCGTCATCGTCATCATCGTCGTCGTCATCATCATCGTCATCGTCATCGGTATCAGCGACTTCTGAACCAATATTGGTGGCGGTAGGGGCGACGTCATCGTCGTCAGGATTGATAAATCCAGAGATAATATCAGACAAGCGCAATTCTTCAGCTTCATACTGGTCGAATTGCTCTAAGATCATTGCGATAGCTTGAGGGTATTCACTCACAGAACTCTGTACTGTGTTAATACCTTCTTCGATACGTTTAGCAATAACAATTTCGCCTTCGCGAGTAAGTAGCTCTACTGTACCCATTTCACGCATGTACATACGTACTGGGTCTGTGGTACGGCCTAACTCACTTTCAACGGTTGCGAGTGCTGCCGCAGCTTCTTCTGCAGCATCTTCGTCTGTGTTGTCTTCCGACATCATCATGTCATCGGCATCTGGCGCTTCTTCAAAAACGCGGATACCCATGTCATTTATCATCTGGATAATATCTTCAATCTGATCAGAATCGACCATGTCTGCTGGTAAGTGGTCGTTCACTTCAGCATAGGTTAAATAACCTTGCTCTTTACCTTTAGCGAGCAACAGTTTGAGTTGCGACTGCGGAGTGTGATCCATAGATATCATCCAAGTTTGGGTAACTGATAAAACGATAGGCCATATAGCTATGCTAAGTGGCGCGCAAATCGTCAATTATAACTGTGCAGACTAATCTTAGCTAGTCCGTGGCACCGTTTTGTACGCAGAATATTTATCAATAACTGCGTATTATTTTGCAATGCCTTTCATTATCGCAACTAACTTTGTTAGCTGAACTTTTTCAACTTTAGTCAAAGTTTGTTTAAGGCTTAGCTCTTGGTATAGTTGTTCAATATATTGATTATTCAACCATATCAAGGTTTGCTTAAACTCTGGCAATACGTTTTCATCCGCCACTTGATGATCCCATTGGGCTAGCTTTGTTAGAGTGCTTTTTTGTTCATGCTCTCTATGCAGTTCAAGTAGTTGTGCGCTGTTTAACGATTGCTCTCGAGTCATGTCTAGCAAGTGTCCTAGTAATGCGATACCAGGCATTTGCAGTCGCTCTAATGCAGGCTGAATTGCTAAACCAAAGCCGAGGCTAGGATTTTGAACAAGTAGGGCAATGGCTAACCTTAATGGTGTACCACGGCCTTGTAAGCCTTTCGCATTGAGCGGTTTTACTTTATTAACAGCAAAACCGAGTTTTTTCTTTAAATCATCGGCACTATTCATGCCCAATTTGTGTGCTAGATTTTCTAGTAACAAATTCTGTAGGACGGTATCTTGTACCTTTTCAATTAGCGCAATGGCTTGCTTGGCTAATGCCCCTTTATCGGAGCCATGATTGCTACTTAATGTATCAAACAAGAACTCTGGTAATAACATGGCTTTTTGCATTAATGCTTCAAATGCGTCTTTGCCAATTTTTCTGACCATGGTGTCAGGGTCTTCGCCTTGTGGCAAAAACATAAATTTAACTTGGTCACCTGGTTTAAGTAGTGGCAAGGCTGTTTCGAGTGCTCGCCATGCTGCTTCTCGTCCAGCTCGGTCACCGTCGTAACAACAAATGACTTGTTTTGCACTACGCACTAACAGTTGAAATTGTTCAGCTGTAGTTGAGGTACCTAATGATGCTACTGCGTAATCTACCCCAAATTGTGCCAGGGCGACGACATCCATGTAACCTTCAACAATTAAAACGTGTTGTGGATCGCGGTGTTTCTGTTTGAGCTCATATAAACCATAAAGCTCATTACCCTTATGAAATATGGGCGTTTCTGGAGAATTCAAGTATTTTGGGGTACCGTCACCTAAAACTCTTCCTCCAAATCCGACTACACGACCTCTACGGTCGCGGATCGGGAACATCAATCTGTCGCGAAAACGGTCGTAACGTTTGCCGTTATCGTTGGCTATCAGCATGCCTGCTGTGAGCAATTTATCTTGTGCTGCTTGGTTTTGGCGATAACGACCCAGTAAACCATCCCAGCCATCTGGCGCAAAGCCAATACCAAATTGCTCAACTACTTCGTCGGATAGACCACGAAATGCAAGGTAATCAACTACTTTTTGTTTATCTGTATGCTGACGTAATTGACTCTGATAAAAAAGATTTGCTTCTTCCATCAGTTCGTATAAATCGCGGCTTAATCCTTGGTCGGGTCTTTTTCCTGTACCTTGTTCTCTTGGTACGGGTAATCCGAGTTGACCGGCAAGTTCTTCAATGGCATCAACAAATTCGAGGCGATCGTATTCCATGACAAAATCAATTGCATTGCCATGGGCGCCACATCCGAAACAATGATAAAACTGTTTGTCTCTGCTGACGGTAAAAGAGGGTGATTTTTCACTATGAAAAGGACAACAAGCCGAATGATTTTTGCCGGCTTTTTTCAAAGGAACTTTGCGATCTATTAGATCGACTATGTCAATGCGAGCTATAAGCTCATTGATAAAATCACGAGGTATCGCCATTGATTGCTATTTTTCTCGAATTTACTTTATCAACTAATTTAAACAAACAAGCCGTGCAAGTGCACGGCTTATTCAACATTAAAAAGCGATTACTTCAATTTAGCGCGTATCATAGTACCAATGGCACCTAAATCTGCACGACCTTGAACTTTCGATTTTAATGCTCCCATTACTTTACCCATATCCGCCATGGTTGCAGCACCTACTTCAGCGATAGTTGCATCGATAATCGTTGCGACTTCTTCTTCAGTAAGCTGTTTCGGTAGAAAAGTTTCAATAACTTGAATCTCTTCTGCCTCGGCTGCTGCTAACTCCGGACGACCTGCTGCTTCATATTGAACAATAGAGTCACGGCGTTGCTTGACCATTTTGGTTAATACAGCTATCGCTTGTTCATCAGTCAGAGTTTCGCGGGTATCCACTTCAATCTGTTTGATGGCGGCAAGTGCCATACGAATCGTCCCCAAGCGTACTTTTTCTTTAGCACGCATGGCGTCTTTCATTTGGTCTTTTAGCTGATCGGTTAAGTTCATAATGAGATTAATATAAACGTACGCGACGTGCGTTTTCGCGAGAAAGCTTTTTAGCTAAACGCTTAACTGCAGCAGCTTTTGCACGCTTACGAGCAGTAGTTGGCTTCTCGTAGAATTCACGAGCACGCACGTCAGCTAAAATACCAGCTTTTTCACAAGAGCGCTTGAAACGACGAAGAGCTACGTCGAATGGTTCGTTTTCACGTACTTTAATAATTGGCATACGCCATCACCCCTTAGGTGTAGTTATGTTGGTTGGCTAAGTCTACAGTTCAACACTGTCTGTCATGAGTTTAAAAACAAATGCCAGCACATTAAACAGCAGTGTCTCAACTCAATCCAAAGGCTATTTAAAATGGTGCGGAATTTTACACCGAGCAACGACCATTTGTAAACCCCTGATTGATTTTCTCTTTGCGTTGGGTGTAAGGCACTCATTTTTAATATGTTAGCTGAATTTAATCAAATCTATTAAAGGTTAAATACTGAAACATTGGAGTATTTACCTCGACACGGGTAGAATTGGCGGCCATATTTTTGATGAAGATGAGAGATTATGCGGGTTATTGGTATAGAGACATCCTGTGATGAAACTGGTATTGCAGTGTATGACGATAAATTAGGCTTAATGTCGCATGTGCTATACAGCCAAGTTAAATTGCACGCCGATTATGGTGGTGTGGTGCCTGAGCTCGCATCTCGTGATCATGTGCGCAAAATTGTGCCTCTGATTAAACAGGCTTTAGCACAAGCCAATTCAAGTTTAGATGATATCGATGGTGTGGCGTATACCAAAGGCCCTGGGTTGATTGGTGCGTTGCTTGTCGGTGCATGTGTAGGTCGCTCGCTCGCTTATGCATGGAATAAGCCTGCCGTTGGTGTACATCATATGGAAGGCCATTTATTGGCGCCGATGTTAGAAGATGATGCTCCAGAGTTTCCATTTATCGCACTTTTAGTGTCTGGCGGCCATTCTATGTTGGTGCAAGTTGAAGGTATTGGTCGTTATCAAGTATTAGGTGAGTCGGTTGATGACGCCGCAGGCGAAGCTTTTGATAAAACGGCTAAACTAATGGGGCTAGATTATCCAGGCGGACCACGTTTAGCTAAGTTAGCGCAACAAGGTGTTCCTGCAGGGTATAAATTTCCGCGTCCTATGACAGATAGGCCTGGATTAGATTTTAGCTTTTCTGGTTTAAAAACCTTTACCGCTAACACCATTGCTGCTGAACCTAACGATCATCAAACTCGTGCAAACATTGCTAGGGCCTTTGAAGAGGCCGTTGTGGATACGCTGGCAATTAAGTGCAAGCGCGCCTTAAAACAAACAGGTTATAAGCGGTTAGTGATAGCCGGTGGTGTAAGCGCCAACACGCGTTTACGCGAGTCGTTAGCTGAAATGATGACTAATTTAGGCGGTAAAGTATATTACCCACGCGGTGAGTTTTGTACCGATAACGGTGCAATGATTGCTTATGCTGGATTACAGCGTTTACGGGCTGGGCAGATTGAACCTTTGTCTGTTAAAGGGCAACCTCGTTGGCCTTTAGATACATTACCTGCGGTTGATTAAGCACTAAGCGTCCTTTTAAAACCTAACTTTTCTTAGATGAGTTAGGTTTTTTTATGGATTTTTTTCGAGAAACTTTACTTTCTTCACCAATACGTAGGCGGCCGATGTTGTCTTTATGACGAATTAAAATCAAGGTAGAAAGCATCGCGACAGGCAGAATAAATCTATCGTCTAACCACCAGGTATAAAAAGGCGCAAGTGTGGCAGCCGCCATTGCTGCTACTGATGAGTAGCGTGTGATAAGCACAAACACAATCCAAGTAACGATTAGGCACAGGGCTAAATCGCCACCAATGGGGGCCATAGCACCAAATGCTGTTGCAACCCCTTTACCGCCTTTAAAACCAAAGAAAATAGGAAATATATGTCCTAGACATGCACTGACGGCAATAAACCCTAACGATGCTGCGTCAAGTCCGATTTTGTAGCCAAGGTAAGAGGGCAGTGCACCTTTAAGCATATCGAAAAAGAGTACTAAAACTGCAGAGCTTACTCCGCCGATGCGCAATACGTTTGTGGCGCCTGGATTGCCTGAACCACTTGTTCTAGGGTCAGGTAAACCTCTTATTTTACAAACCAATACGGCACTTGAGATCGAGCCGGCTAAGTACGCGGCGATGATCATCAATATTGTGACAATAACGGTGTTCAAATTGGTTTCCTTACTCTTCTTAGGGTATCATCGCGCATTCGTGTGTAAGACATATTTTTCAGTATCCACTGACACTGTCTTCACGTTAACATTGTTGGTTCAAATGAGTTGATTCAAATGAGTCAGTTCAAATGATGTTATTTGCACAATAGCGCTTATCCTACTGTTTTAATTCATTAGGAAAAAGGCCAAATGTGTATTATTAAGCATATAATCGGTAATAAAGTTTGATTAGGATGATCTTCGGGTCTTTTTAAGTCTTTAAGGTGGATAGTTGCATGGATAAAGTGCTTATACGTCAGTTAGCCATAGAAACCGTAATTGGTATTTATGAGTGGGAAAAAAAGCTTCACCAAACTTTACTGATTGATTTAGATATGGCGTGGGACAATCGTCTTGCTGCGGCCAGTGACGAGTACGAACATGCGCTATGTTATGAAACCGTATCGAACCGCTTAATAGCATTAATCACAGAAAAACCAATTGAATTAATCGAAACCGTTGCCGAAATGATTGCACAATGCTTGCAAGACGAGTTTAACGTACCTTGGGTTAAAGTAGTGGTGATGAAGCCTGGTGCTGTTCCACATGCTGCTTCTGTGGGCGTTGAAATTGAACGTGGGCGTATATAAGTGATTTTCTTTTTACCGTATTAGCAATTAGGTTAGTCAATGGCACGTATTTACATCAGCTTAGGGACCAATATCTCTCCTGAGCAACATCTTAAAGCCGGCTTGCTTGATTTGCAGCAATATTTTGGCGCATTACAACTATCTCGTGTATTTGAAAGCGAGGCTGTAGGCTTTAAAGGCACCAATTTTTTAAACATGGTTGCTGCTGCCGATACACAATTATGCATTGCTGATGTTGTTGCAACGTTTAAACAAATTGAGCAAGCTAATGGTCGCATTAAAAGCGAAAAGAAATTTAGCCCACGAAGCTTAGATATTGATTTACTATTGTATGACGACACTGTTTGTGACGAACCTGTGGAGCTTCCTCGAGGCGAAATCTTATTTAATGCCTTTGTATTGTGGCCATTAGCTGAAATAGCTCCCGATTTGAATCATCCTGTTGTGCAAAAAAATTATCATTCCCTTTGGCAAGCGTATGACAAACAATGTCAAAATTTGTGGCCGATAGTGTTTGATTTTCCAGCAGAATTAAAACCAAGTATGACGTTATCAACCCTCTAAAAAGTGACTCCCCACAAGGAAAAATATGGACACGTTTCAAGTTATTTTGCTGGCATTAATTCAAGGTCTAACTGAGTTTTTACCCATTTCTAGCTCGGCGCATTTAATTTTACCATCACAGCTTTTAGGCTGGTCAGATCAAGGACTGTCATTTGATGTAGCGGTAAATACAGGTTCGTTGTTTGCGGTGGTGATTTACTTTCGCCATGACATTGTCATTTTAGCCAAATCATGGTTTAGCAGTTTTTCTGGTAAGCAAAGCCAGGAGAGTAAATTGGCCTGGTGGATCATTTTAGCCACTATCCCTGCGGTAATAGTGGGTTTCACAGCTAAAGACTTTATTGAAACTCATTTTAGAAATACTTTAGTGATTGCCATTACTACTATCGTTTTTGGTTTATTACTGTGGTTTGCCGATCGTATGTCAAAGGCGCAATTAAACGAGTTTCAGATGGGCTGGAAAAAAGCCCTGCTAATTGGTTTAGCTCAAGCCATGGCGCTGATCCCTGGCACATCTCGTTCTGGTGCAACAATGACCGCAGCGTTAATGCTTGGTTTAACCCGCGAAGCTGCAGCCCGTTTCTCGTTTTTAATGTCGATTCCAGTCAGTTTTGGCGCGGCCTTATTGGTCACTAAAGATTTAGTTGAAAGCCCTGCGGCTATAGATTACCAAGCTCTTGGATTAGGTATAGTCGTGTCGTTTATTGCGGCATATTTATGTATTCACTATTTTTTAAAGTTTATTAGCAAAATCGGCATGACCCCATTTGTTATTTACCGTTTATTATTAGGCGGCTTATTGCTTGGTATGCTCTATCTTTAAGGTGATACCTCAACATTAATTACACACTTTAATAAACGGGTAGCAATACCCGTTTTTTGTTTTCATTATTGGTAACAGTTTGTTATCTCGAGTTAAGGTTTACTATGACTCTACCGCTATTATGCCCAGTGTGCGCTGCACCGATAAACCAACACCAAGCCTCAATGGGGTTTTATTGTGATAATAAACACCATTTTGATAAACATGCCCAAGGTTATTGGCCGTTACTGAGTAACACCAAAACTAAACCTCAAGTTTTGTCGCGCCAGCAAATGCGCGGTCGCCACTTTTTGTTGGAGTCAGGGGTATTTGCACCGCTTATTACGCAATTACAAACAACATTATTAAACGTATTAAATGCTGCCCGTAAGGAGGCGTTTGAGCATCTGGATTACCAGTGTGCCGACGGTTATTACTTACGCCAACTCGTTCCTGCGGTTGCAGAGGCTGGTGTTGCATGTGAGCATTGGGGCATTACCGATGCCGAGAATGCGATTTTTGCAGCGGCTAAAGCGGAAACGCCAGCAAAATTAATTTTAGCTGCGTTGAAAAAACTGCCTTTTGCGACTCAATCAATAGATGTGGTTACTGTGCTAGATTCACTTTTAAAAGGTAAAGAGTGTATCAGAGTATTAAAGGATGATGGCCGAATTGTGATGTTACAACCAGGCGTGCGTCACCTATGGCAAATCAAACAGCAAGTGTATCCCGATTTGGTAGAAAAGCCATTACAGCTTAATTTACCGAATGAGCTTGAGATTGAATCACAGCAACAAGTGAGTTTTACTCAATCTGTAGCAGGTGAACAAGCGCTCACGTTATTAGATATGTCGGTGTTTGGTTGGCGGGCTAATGATGAGTTAAAGCACCGAATCAAAGCGACTGCAATATCTGAACTTGAGTTTGATTGGCAGATTATAACGCTCAAAAAACGCTTATAAATATCTAAAATTTGAAACAGGTAATAATACCATTTCCACTCATTATCTGGTCATTTAGCGGGAGTTCTGTGTCTTCTAGGCAAATCATAAGACTGAAGGCAAATAAGATAGGATTGTAGCCATAGTAGCTCTCGGCAACTGCTCCTGCGTTGCTCTACCTCCTGCATCCATGCAGTCGTCGGCAACTGCTCCTGCGTTGCTCTACCTCCTGCATCCATGCAGTCGTCGGCAACTGCTCCTGCGTTGCTCTACCTCCTGCGTCCATGCAGTCGTCGGCAGCTGCTCCTGCGTTGCTCTACATCCTGCGTCCATGCAGTCGTACGTAAAAATGCTATTAAGCTGTATAGAAGGCATAGAAATCCGCCTTGCAGGAGACGCTCAGACTGCCATTTCTTTGTTGCATTGTCTTAAAAGGGAATAACCATTCTTTCAGCAATGCGCCTCAAACTGGACAGTCTGAGTGACTCGAATTGGTCACATAATTAATGGAAATGGTATAGAAGGTGCGGTGAGATCGTTAGAGTTTAAGGACTAAGGCGCTTCACGGCCAAATACGATAAGAGCTAATCCTAAGATTTCTGTGAGAGTCGTTAGGAAGATTAAATCGTTGGCAATATATTGGTTTAATAATGAAAAGTGGGTGCGGAGTTGCTGAAGGTATGTAGATTTACCGCTTGATTTTTTGTATTGCAGAAATAATTAAGGCTTGACGTTGAAAGCTACCTAAGTAGTAAATCAACAATCAAGCCCTAATAATCAACCTATTAATATAAGCTAATTTTTAATAGCAGTTCTTACTTTTTGTAAGAAGAAGCCATGTTGTCTAAACGGTCGTTAGCACGTTTAGCTTCGGCTTGTGCGTCCATAGAAGCAGCTTTAGCGCCTTTAACATCGGCAGATAGCTTGCTTTGCTCAGACTTTAAAGAACCAACTTCTGCTGATAGTTGATCAACTTTGTTACCTAGGTTTGCTACGCTTTCTTCTAAAGCGGTAGTGTTAGCACAACCACCTAATAAAGCAGTCATCGCAACACCAGCAATCATCAGTACTTTTTTGTTCATGGGTAAATCCCTTAATATATAGGTTGTTAAATAGTGCAACGGCGTGTGCCTTTGCAACGGCGTAATTATGTCACAGTTTTTTTTATTTGCTATAGGCAAATAAAAGAATATTTACTTAAAATAGCGAAATAAATGAAAATTGCAAGTCTACAAGCTTAAAAGGACAATTATTTATCGATTTTATATAAATCTTAGTGATTTATTGCTTATTCACCGCTAAAAATTGCATTTTTTCGCTTTTTATCATAAACGTTTCGACATCCTTTTGTAGCATGATTGTTAGTTTTTAACCAATTGTAATTTAAAGTCATTAACACACTCTATGCGTTTAAGCTGTAATTGGCTTTTTATTTGTGCACCTTGATGGCCCGCCGCAATAATCGACTGCACATCTACCTGGGTTGCCAACTGATAACATTGTTGTAAATATTCCGCTTGTGGATACAAAGCGTTTTCAAACCCAGTGCGACCTCTTATGTCGCCGTGGCAACATAATAATAAATCGGTAAGACGTTGCGGTTTGCGCCACAAATCTGCTTTATCAAACAATTTGACGATAGTCTCGGCTCTAAGTTCAAAAGCATTATGAATATTTTGATGTTGGTCGCTCACTAACAGTGCTAAATCTCGATAATCGTTTGGCACTTTGATACGGGCACATAATTTTTTAATGACGGGTAATCCTTTTTGCCCATGACCATAATGTTTCGGCCATTCTTGTTTAGGTGTAAGTGCTTTACCTAAATCATGCACTAATGCTGCAAAACGGACGGCTTTATTACGACTTAACAAACTTGTTTGCTCTAACACCATTAAAGTATGAATACCGCTGTCGATTTCGGGATGCCATTTCTCAGGTTGCGGTACGCCAAATAATGCATCTATTTCAGGGAATAGCACTGCAAGGGCTTGGCATTGTTTTAGTACCTCAAAAAATATCTGCGGACTTTGGCTGCCTAACGCTTTGTCGCATTCTTGCCATACACGCTCTGGAGTAAGATGTTCAAGTTCGCCACTATTAGCAATATCGGTCATTAACTGTATTGTTTCTGGCGCGACAGTAAAGCCTAAATGATGAAATCGAGCGGCAAAACGCGCAACACGCAGTACACGAAGTGGATCTTCAACAAATGCCTGTGATACGTGGCGTAACGTTTTTGCCTTAATGTCTTCGATACCATGGTATGGGTCATACAATGTGCCATGCTCATCTTGCGCGATGGCATTTATAGTTAAGTCTCGGCGTAATAAGTCTTCTGCTAAGGTTACTTGCTTGTTAGCGTCGCAACTAAATCCTTGATAACCATTACCCGTTTTCCGCTCTGTTCTGGCTAAAGCATATTCTTGTTGAGTTTTTGGGTGTAAAAATACTGGAAAGTCTTTGCCTACTTGTTGATAACCTTGTTCTAGCATTTCTTCGACACTGCTACCGACCACCACATAATCTTTATCTACAACAGTTTGATTAAGAAGGGTGTCGCGTACGGCCCCGCCTACTAAATAAATCTTCATGGCGTACCACAACGTGTAATAATAAGTGGCTTAAATATTATCAGAGTTAGATTTTTACGGCTAACTTTTGACAAGCAAACACACAAGCATTAACGTGAGTCGTCAGTTTCAAATAAGGATTTTTGGTCGAATGTATAAAGCCTTCTATGGATTAAATGATAATCCGTTTTCAATTGCACCTAACCCTCATTATATGTTCTTAAGCGACCGGCATCGTGAAGCATTGGCTCACTTAACTTATGGTCTAGGTGAAACCGGTGGGTTTGTATTATTAACTGGTGAGGTGGGTACGGGGAAAACCACCGTATCACGCTGTTTGTTACAGCAAATACCCGATAACACCGATACCGCTTTTATCCTTAACCCTTCATTGACAGAGCTTGAATTACTGGCCACTTTATGTGATGAACTGGAAATTAAGTATGGCGATAACCCTACGTTAAAACAATTAACAGATTTGATTAGCATGTATTTGCTTAATAATCATAAAAACGGACGCAACACAGTTTTGATTATTGATGAAGCGCAGCACTTACGCTCCGAAGTATTAGAGCAGCTGCGCTTATTAACTAATTTAGAAACCAATACTAAAAAGCTTCTGCAAGTGATTTTGATTGGGCAGCCTGAATTACAACAATTACTTAAACGTCAAGATTTACGTCAATTAGCCCAGCGTATTACTGCTCGTTACCATTTATTACCATTGAATAAAGATGAAATCGCACTTTATGTATTACATCGCTTACAGGTGGCTGGTCGACATGAACCGCTATTTACTCGCAAAGCGATAGCGGCATTACATAAGCATTCTGGTGGTATTCCGCGTTTAACCAATTTATTGTGCGAACGTGCATTGATGGCGGGGTATGGGCAAGCGAAAGTACCGATTGACCATAAGATGGTTAACCAGGCTGCGGTAGAAGTATTGGGTGATATAGATGTGTCATCTGACAAGCGTTGGCCATATGTTGCTGCGGCGGCATTGGTGTTGGCGTTTGGTTTATCTTTTTACTTGTTTAATCGCTCAGCTATTGATGAAAATAGTAATACAGCTTCCGTATTGCCTCCTGCGTCTGCCAATGTCGTAGCATCGGGCATAGATAATTCTCCCATGACAGTTACAACTGCAGTGCAACCACCACTCTCTAGCTCACCAGCTGTTAATGCAGAGCAACAAATTTTACGTCAGGCGATGCTACAAAGCAGTAGTATCGATAATGCATTTGCCGGTTTATTTGGTTTATGGAATAAACAGCCCATTATGGGGTTATCTGCCTGTCAGGCTGCGCAGCAGCAAGAATTAGCCTGTTATCAGCAGCAAGGTAATTGGCATAGTATTATGCGTTTAAATTATCCAGCGGTTGTCTATCTGCAAGATGCGCAAGCAAATGTGTTTTATGGAGTGATAGTTGAGCGTCAAGCTGAGCAGATTTTATTGCAACTAGGCGAGCAGCAGTTTTGGGTAAACAAAGATTGGTTTGACCGACACTTTAGCGGCACATTCGAGATTTTATGGCAACCCGATAGTGTGTTGCCTCGCGAGATTGGTCAGTCTTCAAGTTTGGCGCAAGTTCAATGGCTTGAAAATAGTTTAGCCATGGTTAATCAGCGTCGTGCTCGTTTATTAAGTCAGTTTGACAGTGATTTAGAGCAACAATTAATGCAGTTTCAACGTCAACATGGGTTAAAGCCAGATGGTATTGCCGGCAGCCAAACACTAATTCAACTTAACTTGTATTTGAGTCAGCAAGGCCCAAGGTTAGCTGCCGCTGAGGTACGCCGTTAATGTCTATTTTATTAGATGCTGTTAATCGTAATAAACAACAGCAAGGCGATGTGGCAGACTTAATGTCTACACCTGCTGCTCATTATTCTTCGCCATCGCGGCCAACAAGTAAATTGAATCCATACAGTTTACTTGCTGTTGCAATAATATTGGGTATAGGTGCTGCATGGGGGATGAGCGTATTGTTAGTGCCGCCAGCACCCCGCTCTAAGGTTGACTTACCCGCTGAACCTGAAATACCTGTGAGTGTTAGCCAACCATTGCCTCAAATTATTCAGTCTACACCAGTAAATAAAAGTAATGACGTAGTTTCTCAAACCAATGATGAGATCCGCTTAGCCGGTAAAGTGGCGCTGCCGATAGCCAAACCGTTTAATCAATTCTCTAGTACACCCGCAACACCATATGCTAATGACAATAATGCTAGCAATGGTTATGTAAATGATGGTTATGTAAATGATGCTTATACTGATGGAAGTGATGGCTCTGAGTTAAATGAGGCTTATTCACAACCAAGCACTATGGTATCGAGCAATAATCAAGAGAATCGTTTTAATGACAATGATGTTGCTAACCGTCAATTACAGGCTCAGCAACTACAAGCTCAGCAACAACAAGACCAACAACAACAAGACCAACAACTACGGGCACGTCAGCAAGAGCAAATAATATTAGGTGCTAACGCTAATAGACGAGGATTAGCTGAGCTTGAGGCGTTGCGAATGCAGGTTAATACTGCGGCCCAAGAAGTCGACTTTGCCTCGGTTAAAGCCCCTTCAATCGATGAGCGTAATAATCTGCTGGCTGCTTTTGAGGTTGCACTTAAAGATGTTGAGTTTGAACAATCAGTTAATCAGCAAGTGACGGAAGCCAAGCTTGATCCAATTCCAAGACCGAATAATCAGCAGATCCCGAGTTATGGCGACTTGCCTGCGAGCGTGCAGTTACAAGTACCAGAGTTTAATATTAATGCGCATGTTTATTCGTCGGAGCCTAATAACCGTTGGTTAAATGTCGATGGTGTAGAGTTGCAACAGGGTGACATGATTAAAAATAAGCTAACGATAATTGAAATTCGCCCTCGCGATATCGTGCTTGATATCAACGGCGAGCAATTTAGAGTGCCAGCGATTTAGCCGATATTACTTTTCCAAGTGTATATCGCTGAGATTAATGCTCACACTACTATGTTTCAAAACAACAAAGGCGCTTGAAGCGCCTTTGTTGTTGATTGGTGTTGTAGAAGGATTTTGCTTATGCGGTTCTAGCCATGGATATTGTTAGCTAGAAACAAGGTTAAGCCATAACCGATGCAATAGCATAACAATAAAGCCGGTACATACTTTAAGTAGCTTACAAATGTTAGCTCTTCCACTTTGCTCATGGCGATAATGCCTGACGCAGAACCGATGATAAGTAATGATCCACCAACACCGACAGCGTAAGTTAAGCTTAACCATTGTGCCGTGGTTAACACTGGGTCTGCTTTTAATAACGCAGCGGTTAATGGCACGTTGTCTAATAATGCTGAGCCCACGCCTGTAAAGAAGTTAGAAATGCTTGGGTTGTACATTCCATATACATCAGTTAGCAGGTTAAGGGTGCCAATTTCTTTGAGCATGCCGACGAGTAATAAGATACCTAGGAAGAATAATAATGTGTCAAATTCAACCTGACGTATATATTCGAGCACTTGTACTTCTTCTTTATTGCTTTTACTGGTACGCCCGACTAAGAACATAACAGATAAGCCAAATAAGAAGGTTAACACAGGCGGAATGCCAAATAACACGTTAAGTACCATAGTTAAAATAATGGTAGCGAAGAAAATGCAACCAATGACGATATCGACCGTATTGTAATTTTGCTCAACGGGAGTAGTACTTACACGGCCTTCGGCTTTGAGTGAAAATAACACTGCCAGTAAACCAACACTTATGCCGGCAGGGATGAATAAAATCAATAACTCAGAAATATGCACTTTACCTGCTAAGAAAATCATTAATGTGGTCACGTCACCAGTAATAAGCGCAACACCACCCGAGTTAACCGCAAAAATAATCAATACCGCCATGCGGCGACGCATTTGATTGTCTAAATTGAAAGTGGTTAGTAATCCTAAAGACACCAATGTGGCTGTTACGTTGTCACAAAAGGTTGATAGTACTAACGAAAACATACCCACTTGCAACATCAACATGCGCACCGACACTTGCTGTGGGAATATTTTTTGCACTAATACTTGGATCATTCCTTTAGCATTAAGGTATGCAACAAAGGTCATGGTCGACATTAAAAACAACCATAGAGTGGCAATTTCTAATAAGTTTTCATTGAGTTCTTCGCCTACCAATTTACTGTTTTCTGGACTGCCAGATGCCATAAATAGGGTTATCCAAGCGACACAGCCAAGGAATAAGGTGGTTTTTGCTTTATTAATATGGGTAACTTCTTCGAGCACGATACTTAACAGTGCAAGCACCGCAAGTGAGATAAGAAAGGTATGTAGCATGACTGCAATTCCAACTTTGTGTTGTAGGTAATTAACCTCATTACCGTGAATTTCTGCTAACTTAATGTAAACCGTATTTTAAGGTTCAATTAAGCTTGTTTTTGGCGGTGCGATCACATCACACCGCGGACGATTTCGCAATATAGATCACAGTTTTTTTCGTTAATTCTCGACCAAAGTCGTGGGTAATACCATTGCGCATTAATAAGTGCCCACTCAGAATGCGTCCAGCGGCTTTTGATTAAGGCGTCGCTATGTAGTAATGGTTGTTCCCTTTCAAATAGCGAGAACGTAAAGCAAAAGAGGCTGGGCATTCCTTTTAGGCGAGTTTTAAAAGGGCTTACACTGCGTTGCATGACTTCGAAAGAGAATAACTATTCATTCAGTCATTCGCCTTGTTTAAGCCCTTTTAAATTCTCGCTGAGAGATCACTTACTAACGCGCAATGGTATAAAATAATGAATACGGGGAAAGGGGGTAGGAATTTGTTAACACAAATAAAAATAGGATAAACAACGTGGTTGCTTATCCTATTTTTGTTACCAATTTTGTGCTTAATCTGAAAAGGAGTTAAACCTTAGCGTGATTTACTTCATCGCAGCAAAAATACGGTCTACAGCGGCTAAGGTGTATTCAATTTCTTCATCTCCATGCGCCATAGACAGGAAGCCAGCTTCATAAGCGCTAGGCGCTAAATATATGCCTTCATCTAACATTGCATGGTAAAAATGACGGAAATGTTCCATGTTACATTTAGTAACTTGGGCAAACGAGGTCATTGGTGCAGTGTCTTCAGTAAAGAAGAAACCAAACATACCACCAGCATAAGTAATGCTTAACGGAATACCGTGTTTGTCCGCAGCCGCTTTAAAGCCTTCAGCAACACGTTTGGTTTTATCAGCAAGTGCCTCATACAAACCAGGCTCACATAATGCATCCATTTGCGCTAAACCTGCGGTCATTGCAATTGGATTACCCGATAAAGTACCGGCTTGGTAAACTGGGCCAGTAGGTGCAATATATTGCATGACGTCTTTACGGCCACCAAAAGCGCCGACAGGCATGCCGCCGCCAATCACTTTACCTAAAGTGGTTAAGTCTGGCGTTACGCCATAGAAGCCTTGTGCGCCGCTCATAGATACACGGAAACCTGTCATGACTTCATCGATGATGAGTAACGCACCAAACTCATCACAAATCGCGCGTAAACCTTGTAAGAATCCGTCTACTGGTGGAATGCAGTTCATGTTGCCAGCAACAGGCTCAAGGATGATACAAGCGATATCGTCTGGGTGTTGTTCGAAAATAGCACGCACAGAATCAAGGTCGTTGTAGGTTGCTGTTAACGTGTGTTTAGCAAAGTCTTCAGGAATACCTGGCGAGCTTGGCTGACCAAGCGTTAATGCACCTGACCCCGCTTTAACCAATAAACAATCTGCATGGCCGTGATAACAACCTTCAAACTTTAAAATGTTGTCGCGATTCGTAAAGCCACGCGCTAAACGAATGGCACTCATGGTCGCTTCAGTACCTGAGCTCACCATACGTACCTGTTCCATTGATGGCACCATAGAAATGACCTTTTCAGCCATTCTGACTTCTAATTCAGTTGGTGCGCCAAATGATAAGCCGTTTTCTACTGCAGCTAATACCGCTTGACGAATTTTAGGGTGATTATGGCCTAAAATCATCGGTCCCCATGAACCAACGTAGTCGATATATTTTTTACCGTCAGCATCGAAAATATAAGCTCCATCGGCTTTTTCGATAAATAACGGCGAACCACCAACACCATTAAAGGCACGAACGGGTGAGTTAACGCCACCTGGAATGGTCTTTTTAGCCTGTTCAAATAAGACTTCGGAACGGGTCATGTCTAATCCTTAATATAATGTGCCAATTATCTATCGGCTTTACGTGAATACCAGTTTACTGGGCACTCATACTTTTCGAGTTGGTTTTCAACTCCAAGTGTTAATGCAAAAAGTGCCATACGGATAAGTAAGCCGTTGTCGGCTTGTCTAAAAATAGCCAAACTTGGATGGCTGTTTAAATCATTGTCGAGCTCGTTTGCTTGTGCACGCGAATCTCGTGGTAACGGGTGCATAATCACAGTGTTTGACTTGCAATGTTGCGTGTAAATATTGTGATTTAAGCGAAACTTACCGCGATACTTGTTGGCTTCTTCTTGTGACGGAAAACGCTCTTCTTGAATGCGGGTTAAATATAAAATATCGGCTTGATGTAAATTACCTTCAAGCTGCTCTGTTATTGTGATCTTATGGCCAGCATTTTCAATGTCGGCGATCACATAGTCAGGCATTGCTAGTTCACTTGGCGATATCAATGTGAACTTAATGTCCTTATGCATACAAAGTAATCGCGAAAGTGAATGTACAGTGCGACCATATTTTAAGTCTCCCACCATGGCAATGTGCATACCGTCGATGCCCATGCCTGCATGGCTGAGCTCTTTTTTGATGGTAAACAAATCAAGTAATGCTTGAGTTGGGTGTTCATTTGGACCATCGCCACCATTTATGACTGGCACTCGGCTACCTTCAGCGAACTCTTTTACTGAAAAAGCATCGGGATGGCGCATGGCAATAACGTCTGAATAAGTCGACAACACTCTGGCTGTATCATAAAGCGACTCGCCTTTTGATAGTGATGACGATGCCATTCCGGTCGTTTCACGGACATGACCACCAAGTAGATTAAATGCACAGCCAAAGCTGACGCGCGTGCGGGTACTGGGTTCAAAAAACAGGTTACCTAAAATAGCGCCTTCTAGCACTTTAGTGCGTTTTTCACGCAATGCATAAGGGGTCATTTTATTAGCGACGTTAAAAATAGTGTTAATTGAATCCAGATCTAACTGGTTTACGGAAAGGATATGTGAACCTTCGAACTGCATCATCAGCCTGATTTCCAGAGTGTGGGGCAAAATATCCACCAAAACAGCGTGCTATTTTACCGTTATTTATAGGGTATTTATCGGTTTTTTTTATCATGTGGCTGAGGCAAAATTGTAGCAGAAAATATACAGCAGATAAATATGCTCGTCGAGATTCACTTACTGCGAAATAAAACAAATAGATGACGTTTATTGACGATGTACTCACAGTATATTTACGGCGGAGTAAGTTAATAAAACACCTTTAAATTTGTCCTGAACGGATTTCTTGCAGCAAGTTTGCCCAGCTAATCACCCCAACCACTTTTTGGCCATTAGGATTGTTAGGGCTGTCGCGATAAATATACACTTCACCTGAACGTTTTGCCGCTAATGCTTCATAAGCTTCGTTGAGTGTGGCGCTGTCTGGTAATCCTGGCATAGGGTGGCGAGACAGGGTTGTTGAGTCTTCAAAAGATTGCATTTCAAGGCGTAACATTTCTATTTTGCCTTCGCCATTTCTCACCAATACGGGTCTGCCTTCGGCGCGTTTCAACACTTCGAGCAGCAGTTCATCGTCGTCGTTAACAATCACAAAGCGTCGGTCCATTAATACTCTAACGCCTTTTTTCTGTAAGCCTTGGTTTAACGGTGCAACCTTGTACCCCAACCCCATAATGTCTAATTGTTTTAAGAAAATAGAACTGGTGTTAAAACCCTGATAAGCAACCAAAAATGCCGGTATGGTAATAAACATAGCCGGTAAAATGATTGATGTGTCATTGCTCAGTTCCAGCAAGGCCACTAATGCAGCTAATGGAGCGCTTAAACAAACTCCCATCATGGCTGTCATGCCAATGACCGTATACAAGCCCACATATGGTGCAATCGAGGGAAATAACAAACTACTTAAAAGAGCCAAAATAGCGCCGACTAATGCTCCAATACCATATAGCGGGCCGATTAACCCTCCGGGTACGCCAAAGCCAATAGCTGCTATTGTTGCCAGCATTTTTGCCAGCAATAAGCCAATTAAAAACAATAGGCTCGGATGTTCACTAATGGCTTCATGGATAGCAAAATCGCCAGAACCTAGCGCTTGTGGCATCACTAAACCAATCAATGTGGTGATCGTCGCGGCAATTAATAATCGGTAAATTAGCGGCCATTTTTGACCTCTAGCCGTTACGGATAACAATGAAAAATTAAACAGTGCGGCTACGCAGCCCAGCACCACGCCGCCAATAAGTAAGATTGGATAGTGGTCTAGTGGAATGCGGATAACATTAATCAGCTCATATTCATGTACGTTACCAAACACCAATTGGCTCGATACTGCACCGCAAATAGCCGATAACATAATCGGGAAGAAATAATGGATTTTGTATTCGCGTACTATTACTTCAAATACAAATAACACCGCCGCGAGTGGGGCGTTAAAGGTGGCTGCAATCCCAGCAGCGATACCGCTTGCGCACATAATACGTACGCTATTGTCTGGCAGGCTGAATTTCTCTGCCATCACACTGGCGCTTACCGCACCAAGGTGAATCGCTGGGCCTTCTTTACCCACTGAGAAATTACTCATTAGCGCAATTAAGGCCTGAAAAAATTGTCCCGCTGCAGATTGCAGCGGCACTTTGCCATAATGTAACTTAAACCGATGTAAAACATAGGCAATGCCCATACGGCGGTAACGCTTTGAGCTTAATAATGACAATAACCAAATCAATGCCGCACCAATCAACGGCAGATAACTTCGCCAGTCAGTTACTGTTGAACTGATGGTATTCGTGTCCGAAAGCAGATATTGTTCTGCCCAAAGTAGGCTTAAGCGAAATAGAATAATGACCAGTGAGGCAATTATTGCAAACAGCAGGGCCAGAGCACAAAGTTGCACACTAATTTTGGCTTGAGATAGTTTATCTCTAAATTCATTGTGCAGATATTTGCGCGCAGCTCTTTTGGCGTGAATAATAGCGACTTTATTTATCTTAAATTGCACTGTTTAGCTCTAGGCTCATTGGCATTCGAATTCTTTAAAAGGTTGTTACCTAATGTTAAATTATCACCGTTGGTTAGACAGACTGCAAGTTTTAGAGCGTAAAAATAGGACATCGAGCAAATACTTACTCTGCTTAGTGCTGGTGTCATTTCTATTGGGGGCAGTCAGTTTCAATCTTTGGCTGTCATTTGCCCCAGAGGCGACCCCCAACAGCGCCAGTGGTAAGCGTAAATTACTGCAGCAACTAGAGGAGCAAGCTCAAGTCTTAGCCAGCCGTAATATGGCGCTGAGTATTGCTGAAAACGCCAACAAAGAAATGCAAGATATGTTTAGTCAACAGCTCTCTCAACAAAAAATATTGGAAAAAGAACTCGCGTTTTATCGTAGCGTGATGGTGACCGATGCCGACGTTGAAGGTATTGCCATTAACACAGTAGAGTTAGCACAAGGTGGGAGCGCAGAACAATTTCAATTACGGATCGTGTTAACTCAACTTCAGAAACGCAAAGCGAAAGTGAAGGCTAGTGCAGAAGTTACTTTAATTGGAAATCAAAATGGCAAGGCCAGTTCACTGTCATTAAATAAGTTATTGAATAAAAAATTAGATTTTGAATTTAGTTACTTTCAAATTATGGACAGTGATATTGTGCTACCTGTAGGGTTTAGTTTGCAAAGGATAGCCGTTAAAGTGAAGGTGAGTGCGAGTCGTGGCGTTAAAGGCGGTGCTATTGAGCAAACCTATAACGTACCTGAACTATTGATGGGTGAAAAAGAACTGCGGGTAATACTTGAACAAAATAGTCAGGTAAAGGATAATTCTCAGTAGAAACCGAAGTAAGAGGTAGTAATGACTGAACAAACTGATGCAGCAATGCCGATCCAATTTACCGATGCTGCAGCAACTAAGGTAAAAGGGCTGTTAGAAGAAGAACAGAATCCTGAATTAAAACTACGTGTATACGTTACAGGTGGTGGTTGCTCTGGTTTTCAGTATGGCTTTACGTTCGATGAAAAAGTCAACGAAGGTGACTTCACTATTGAAAAGCAAGGCGTACAACTTGTTGTTGATCCAATGAGCCTTCAATACCTTATGGGTGGCGAAGTGGATTATACATCTGGCCTTGAAGGTTCTCGTTTTTTTGTTAAAAACCCGAATGCAACCACAACCTGTGGTTGTGGTGCGAGTTTCTCGGTGTAACCGCTATATCCGAAACTTCTTGTTGGGTTAAAACAATAATAAAAAAGCCGTCGAGAGACGGCTTTTTTGTATCATTTTTTTGCCTGGAAGTTAACCGCTAATAATATTGAAGTTAATACGCGACTTAAACCACACTTTGACTTTAGCATTAAAGCTTATCCACACTTGTAACATTCCCACAGCGATAAGTACGCTATAAAGCATCCAGTCTGGCACCACGGTTTGAAACACACCAAAATCCACGGTGGTAGGCCCAGAGTCAAGATTATCAGGGTCGTACATGATAATCGGTAACATACTGTAGAGCATTAGCTGAAGCAGGCAGTAAACACGTAATAAATATAATGCAGCCTTTTGTCTGCCCATAATGCCTAGCACTAACATCAGCGTTAATATGCATAACATTGCACTGAGTTCTGACAGTGATTGAGCAGCTATTAAACCGCCAACTGAGGTAATGACGTAAACCAGCATTAATGCAATAAGTCGCTTTGGTATGCGTGGTTTACCCGCATCAGTAGTGGTGACTGGCTGAGTTGATTCTTGGGTCATTATGCTCTATTCACTTTTAGTGTCGATTAGTGCTTAGCTTGCGACTTTGGTGTTAAACGCTCGTTCACTTCATATGGTGGAACAACCACACCTAAGTCTTCTTGAACTGGGAATACCGCAATAAATAAATCATCATCTTCCATGCCGCTAACCCAGCGCTCTTGAAACTCAGACAATGGAATCGCCAATGGTTCGCACTCATTCCATTCGTCGACGGCCCAAAGTACGGCAGTTTCTTCCGATGGCCACATCGGGATGCAGTCTTCATCTTCGGTGGTTAGCATGACGCAACCATCTTGATCTTGCAGAGTCCATATGGTTTGCTCTGCTTTAACTTGCTCAATCATATAATCGTAACGGCCTTCTGGCGTAAGATTCATTAATTCAGATACACTTTTAACTTTGTTGCTCATATTGACTCTCATTATTTAGTAAAGGCTTCGCTAAACCCTACTGGTTTGGCAAATTTGCGGTCATCATAACATTGAGGCCCGCATTGAAAAAGTTATCTTGCTCTAAAACGACCACCCAGTACGGCAGGGCGTGATGCCCCTGTGACAGCCGGTAAGTTTGCCGGTAAGTCGTTATGATGACGCATAGCGAGCCAAGCAAAGGCAATTCCTTCAACCCATTTGGCATCTACACCTAAACCTGCTGTGGTGTCCATTTTATAACCTGGGACCAATCGCGCTAAGCGTTGCATTAATTCGGTGTTCAGTGCGCCACCACCACAAACAAACAACTCGCCAGTGGCCGACAGCTTATTAATGTCATTGGCAATGCTGTGACAGGTTAGATCGAGTAATGTTGACTGAATATCTTCTTGATCTAGGTGGCTATAGTCAGCTAATTGTTGTTCAAGCCATGCTTGATTAAACAGCTCTCTGCCTGTGCTCTTAGGCGCAGATAAAGCGAAGTAAGAATGTGATAACAGCTGCTTAAGAAACTCTGGATTCGTTTCACCTGAGGCAGCCCACTCGCCATCTTCATCAAATGCGTGGCCTAAACTCTGGTGAACAAAGTAATCAATTAGGGTGTTGCCTGGACCAGTATCAAAACCGAGAACATCATCGCTGTTGCCTGGCAAATAAGTAATATTAGCGATACCACCAATATTTAAAATCACCCGAGTTTGCCCTTGCTTAGCAAATACTTGCTGATGAAATGCTGGCACTAGCGGTGCGCCTTGGCCGCCGAGGGCAATGTCTTTTCGTCTAAAGTCTGCGATGACATCAATGTTGGTTTCAATCGCAATCGTGTTTGGATCGCCAATTTGCAGAGTAAAGCCCATCTCTAAGTTAGGCATGTGGCGCACCGTTTGGCCGTGCGAACCAATTGCGATAACCTGATCGGCCGTGATGTCGGTTTTGGCCAGCAAATTATTAACGGCCTGGGCAAATAGTTTACCCACACTGCGATCAAGGCGACCTAAGCGGTTTATTTCGTCATCGACAGCGGGTTGGCATAAGCGCTGTAAGCCTTTTAGTAAATGGCTTGGGATGGCTTCAGTGTGGCCTGCAATAAGTGTTGGGTGTTCACCTGAAAAATCGACCAACACGGCATCGACACCGTCCATGCTGGTGCCCGACATCAGGCCGATAAAATATTCTGGCTTAGACATGAAATACTCTCTGTACTGAAGTCGCGAGCAAGGCAGGCAAATTAATTGCTTGCCAATTGCTGCTGTTGATTTGATTTTAGTTGTGCCATTAACTGTTTACTTAAAGACGAGAACTTGCCTTTTTCGCTGCGGTTAATGGGCATAGATTTAGGTAAATCTATGGTGCGTGGATTGCGATGTACACCGTTAACAATAAACTCATAGTGTAAGTGAGCGCCTGTTACTCGGCCTGTTTTACCTAAAGTACCAATGACTTGACCTTGCTTAACGGTTTCACCACGATTCACTTTGCGTTTGGTTAAATGCAGATATTTAGTGGTGTAAGTTTCATTGTGTTTAATAAACACATAGTTGCCATTAAACTGGTTATACCCGGATTCAATCACTTTACCTTTGCCAGCAGCTTTAATGGGGGTGCCGATAGCAGCCACATAATCCACGCCTCGGTGAGCTTTAATTTGACCCGTTACCGGGTGCAAACGACGTGGGTTAAAGTTAGAGCTGACATACTTAAAGTCGACAGGCGAGCGTAAAAACGCTTTACGCATGCTGTTACCGTTTTCTGAATAGTATTCACCGTCGGTGTAACGTACGGCGGTATAGCGTTCGCCCTGGTTAATAAACTCAGCAGCTAAAATATTGCCATTACGTAAAAATTGGCCGTCGGCATATTCTTGATCAAATAATAATGAAAAATGATCGCCTTTGCGAATATCTAAAGCAAAGTCGACGTCCCAACCAAAAATATTGGCGAGTTCCATTATGTGATTACCAGACAAGCCAGCGTCAGCTGCGGCATTCCAAAAATTGCTTTTAATGGTAGCGGTAATAAATGAGGTACGACTTTGCACTTCTTTGGTGTTTACTACTTCTTTGTATCTGTCATTGTTATGACTGATCACCAAGGTAGACACTTTATCCATGCGATAGCTTAGTTCTTTTAATTCACCTAAATCATTTTTGCTGATGGCAATTTCTTCACCAGGCATAATTTTAAGCAAATTCTTTTTAGCTAAAGGCAGTTGAGTGATGTCATACACATCTTTAGCGGTTAATCCTGCACGACTAAATAAGCCACCTAACGTGTCGCCTTTTGCCACTTCATAATATTCAACGGTGTAATCATCGTTGCTCGCTTGCTGTTTTATTTTTGCTTTTTGCTTAGCGAGTTGGTTATCAATGTCATTGAGTACGCCATCTACACCATTTGGACGAGTTTGCAGCATCGCGAGATGTTGTGTAAATGCTTCATCGTCAGCGGTTTCAGATACTGTTGGACGTTTTTTGACGTTTTGTGGTGATAATGTACTGTTATCAAAAACATTGTCGGCAATTTCTTCTTGCGCAACGTCTTTTTTATCTGTGGGGGCTGTAGGCGTTCTAAAGGCCAGCGGTGCAGAAAAACCTGTATTGTTTTCTATGGTGTTTTTATCAGTTGATTGGCTCACTAATTGGGTTTGTTTAGAGGCTTGAGCGTCTTCCGATGGAAACATCAGAATAATAGTGGTCAACATCACTAATAAAGACAGTGTGATTTGATGTGCTTTTGGCAACAATGTGAATAAAGTTAGAAGCTTTGCCATTGACTCAGGTACCAATTTCTCTCTAGTGTTGTTATCTGCTAAGTGTACACTCTTTCATTTGCCGTGGCTAACAAGTAACATAGACCTCTTTATTTTTTGTGCAAGCCCTGGGAGTTGCAGTAGAGATGGCGAATTTAGATCAAGTATTGGCAGAAATTAAGCGCGGTACCGATGAGATATTACTTGAAGCGGATTTGCTTGAGAAACTGAAAGAAGGGCGCCCATTACGCATCAAACTAGGTGCAGATCCTACCGCTCCAGATATTCACTTAGGTCACACGGTTATTTTAAACAAAATGCGTACTTTTCAAGAGCTTGGTCACGAAGTGATATTCTTGATTGGCGATTTTACTGGCATGGTTGGTGATCCAAGCGGTAAAAACAGTACACGTCCTCCGTTAACCCGTGAACAAGTGCTTGCTAACGCTGAAACGTATAAAGAGCAGGTCTATAAAATTTTAGACCCGGCTAAAACACGTATCGAATTTAACTCTAGCTGGTTAGAGCCATTAGGTGCAGCTGGGATGATCCGTTTAGCATCGCAACAAACCGTAGCTCGTATGATGGAACGTGACGACTTTAAAAAGCGTTATGCATCAGGCCAGTCAATTGCGATTCACGAATTTATGTACCCTTTGCTACAAGGCTATGATTCAGTCGCTTTAAAAGCTGACGTAGAATTAGGCGGTACTGACCAAAAGTTTAACCTGCTTATGGGCCGTGAGTTACAAAAGTCAGAAGGTCAAAAGCCGCAAACTGTCATCATGATGCCATTACTGGAAGGGTTAGATGGCGTTAAAAAAATGTCAAAATCAGCCCACAACTATATTGGCGTGAGTGAACCTGCTAATGAAATGTTCGGTAAAATCATGTCGATTTCAGATGATTTGATGTGGCGCTATCTTGAGCTGTTATCTTTCCGTCCGCTTGAAGAACTTGCACAGTTTAAGTTAGATGTTGAAAACGGCACTAATCCACGCGACATAAAGATTTTGTTAGCAAAAGAAATTATTGCGCGCTTCCATGATGAAGAGCAAGCCCAAGCTGCACACCAAGCGTTTATTGACCGTTTCCAAAAAGGCGCGATACCAGATGATATTGAAGAAGTGGTATTAGAAGCTGGTGAAGGCCTAGCCATTGCTAACTTACTTAAAGATGCTGGCCTTGTTGGTTCAACGTCAGACGGTATGCGAATGATTAAGCAAGGTGCTGTGAAGATGGATGGCGAAAAAGTGGAAGACAGCCGTCAAAGCTTTAATGCCGGTCTAGAAGCTGTGTTCCAGGTGGGCAAGCGTAAGTTTGCTAAAGTGATTTTGAAGTAAGCCTTTATTCGTAATCAATAAAAAACGGCTTACTAAGCCGTTTTTTTATGTCTGCGATTTAAGCTGAGATCAGGTTATTGAATCTTTACTGAGATTCGAGTTGATCAGACATGGTTTGATAGTCCATTAAATCCATCTGTTCTATCAAGCGTTCAGTGTTGTTATCAAATTTAAGCGTCGTGACACCGGGAACTGCGAGATCGATAATTTTACCCGGTTTGCCGAATTGGTCACCGGGGCCTCGTAAACGATAACTGCCTATAATGACCACCAGCGAACCGGTATTAAACATATGCTCAATGTTTAAACGGTATTCAAGTACACCTTCATGGGCGCGTTGTAAAAAACCAATAATTTGTCGCCCACCTGTATAGGTTGTATTCGCTGTTTTGTCGAAAAAAATGGTTTCACGAGAATAAAAACGTCGTAAGGTTGAATAGTCATGATCGGTTAATGCTTCCATGTATTTCATGGCAAGTTGTTGTTCTTTGGGCATATCACCAATATTAGCGCTGATTGAAAAACTGCTGAGTAAACAACATAATAGCAATATTATTCGCACATTAAATTCTCTTTGTTTTTAAGTCGAAAGCCGGTAAAGATAAATGCCAGCGGATAGCGCTTAACCGAATAATCAAGGTACTAATCATTGCGATAAACATTGATGTGATACTGTCCATGCCCACTGCCAAGCTTAAGGTATAACAAATACCACCGACGATGGAAGCGGTTGCGTAAATTTCGGTACGTAACACCATCGGTACCTGGCGGCATAGTAAATCACGAATAATACCTCCACCGACACCAGTAATTAATCCCATTACTACCGCAATCATGCCAGAAAGCCCCATTAATAACGCTTTCTCGGCGCCAATCACCGTAAACAATGCTAACCCTAATGCATCAGCAACCGGCAAGGTTAACGCTGGTAACTTATGTGGTTTGCGCACTAGCACTAAACAGGCTAACACAGTCGCTAAAATCACGATGATATAGTTTGGATCGCGGATCCAAAATACCGGTGTCGCGCCAATTAATGCATCTCGTATACTACCACCGCCAATTGCAGTTACTGAGGCTAGTACAATGACGCCAAACGGGTCCATTCGATGTTTACCTGCGGCCAGTGCGCCTGAAAGAGCAAATACAGCGGTACCACACAGATCGAAAATATAGATCCACTGGCTCATTTACTTAACTCTTTGAGGTGAATGTTGAGGGCATCAACGGAGATGCGAATTTCAATCACCGATAAAATCAATGAATAGAGCAACAGCAATAAGCTTAGGCCAAACACCACTGAGCCAGTTTGGTTAAAACCAGTGTAAATTAATATCATGCAAAGCACGCATAAGGCAAAACTACTCACACCCGCTTCTTGCATTTTTCGAATAATAATAATGCGCTGACGTAAGTTTTTTATTTGGTCACCCTGCACAGGTTTTTTATCGTTACTCAATTGACGGATTAATGCCGCCAGCGAAAAAAATCGGTTGGTATAAGCCAGCAGTAATAATGAAATAGCCGGGAAAAGCAATGCCGGAGTGGTTAATGATACATGTAAATTGTTGAGCAACATGGTATTCCTAAGCAGGTCTTTAAGCAGGTAATAATCAACTGTCGATGACTATAGAGGATTTACAGTTGTAAATATGTAAGCCTTTTGCCAGATGTTGATGTTAACAATCGATTATGACGTTACGTCGTAATATGTCTGCAATAAGCAAGTATGGGCGTATTATCGCTAAATACTAACGTGTTTAAAACAGTATTTACACGTTTTAAATAAATCTTAATCCAGTCCAAATTAATGGCAGTAATAAGGTTAAGCTAATCCAGAATAAGTTGGCTGTTTGAGTCACTGTGATGGCTTGATGTATGTGGCGATAGTCAGGCAGTGGTCCTGCTTTCACTTTGGGGAGGTCAACACGAATGGTTTTACCATTGTTGATAAACTGTTGCGGCCCACCAAGTTCAATCTTAAGTAACTTAGCAGCTAAAGAATAACTGCCATAATGATTATTAAGCTGCTGTTTATTGCCTGGGGCTGGCAGCATAGACGACACGATAGAAGTTAATCCGAGTTGCCCAAATTGAATCGCTAGCGAGCAATGCCATAGCAGGGTAGGAATAAAAAATATCACCCGATTGAATTGCCCAACAAAACTTGAAAAAATATGAAAGTGCGGGTGATAAGTCGGCCAGCTATGTTCGAGCTGCCTTAACATTCTCACGACTAATGCCATAGTTGCACCACCTAGCGCAAAAAATAATACCGTGGCTAAGGTGCCGTAGATTGGGGTGGTAAACAATTTTTCGATAGTTGTTTTACTGAGTCCTACAGCAGACAGGACTTGAGTGTTTTGGCTGACCCATGGTGTGAGTAATGCTTTTGCATCTTGTTTATTATCCGTTTTGATAGCCTCTGCTACTTTTTCTGCAACGGGTTTAAAAGCGGAATCGCATAAACAAAAGTACACAATAACCAGTTCAAAAAACCATGGATAGGCAGCAAGGCTAAGTAAAAAGCTAACAATAATTCCACTGGGAACGATTAATAATAATGTCGCCAAAATACCGGCTGTAAGTTGCTGGCTTACGGCGCGCTCAGGATGATTGACCTTAGCTGCAATCAATACTGCTATGCGATTAAACCAAAGCAGCGGTTGTAAATCTCTGGGAATAGGGGCAAAACGCGCAAGTATTAAAGCGCAAAATAAAATACAACAACTTTGTAATAATCCACCGTCCTGGCTCAACAATTGCGGATTGAATAATTGATTAATCATAAAGACTCAATAGTTGGGCTACTAAAGCTAATGGGGTGTTGTTTTGTTCCGTCTAGCGTTAAAACGACTGGTTCAGCATCCGTACTAATGAGAAACTGAACCAGTATATACAAATAACTTATAGCTGTTGTAACAGTGCAATTACCATCATGGCTGAGTGCATGCCAGCTTTGATAATGTACGAGTCGAAATCAACGGGTGAGTCGTTATTGGCGTTGTCTGACAGTGAGCGAATAACCACAAATGGCACGTTAAACTGGTGACAAACTTGCGCAATCGCAGCTCCTTCCATTTCACATGCTGCCATGGTTGGAAAGTTTTGGCGCATTACTTTGGTGCGAACAGGATCGCAAATAAAGCTGTCGCCAGTGCAAATTAAGCCTTCAATGGCTTTTACTTCGCCAAGTTCAGCCACTGCTTTTTTCGCGGCATTCACTAATGTTTTGTCTGGTAAAAATGCGGCTGGCTGTTGTGCCATCTGACCAATTTCGTAACCAAAAGCGGTAACATCAACGTCGTGATGACGCACTTCAGATGAAATCACAATATCGCCAATGGCAAGAGAATCAACAAAACCACCTGCAGAACCGGTATTGATCACATGTGTGACAGCAAACTTTTCAATCAGTAACGTCGTCGCAATACTGGCGGCAACTTTACCAATACCAGAGCGTGTCACGACCACTTCTTTATCGCCAATATTGCCACTAATAAATTCGATACCAGCAATAGTGGTATGCACAGGGTTTATAATTGCTTGAACTAAATGAACGACTTCTGGCTCCATAGCGCCAATAATACCGATTTTCATGGATAAACCTTAACAGAATGAACTAATTCGAATGAGTGCTAATATATCATGAGCCTGATGAATTAGTGAAAACAGACCACTTGTTTATAGATAAATATCACTATGACTAATCACCAACGCGTTACTTTACATTTGACTTATATTACGTAAGTTATTCATATTTTTAATTTAGGCTATCTGTCTTAGTAAAAATTAATGTTGCTTGTCCATTTATGCCAACTTAGACGATATGAACATTTTTTTGATGTTGAAATATCAATCCTTTTTGGCTTACGTGGGCATAAAACTGCTCAGCTGGGATCGGTTTTGAAAAGTAAAAGCCTTGGTACTCTTTGCATCCCATTTCAGCCATAATCTTAACTTGTTCTGCAGTTTCTACACCTTCTGAAACACATTTAATATCTAATTCTTCACACATATTGTGGATCGCTCTAACTAAACTTTGTTGGCGAGCAGAAGTCGTGACTTGGCTGATCAACGAACGATCTAACTTCAGTTTGTTTATGGGATAATCAGCTAATCGGGCAATGTTAGAGTACCCTACACCAAAATCATCTACTGAAATGGTAAATCCCCAGGTTTGTAAGGTTTTCATCAACATTAAAGAATGTGCTTGATTAGCTTCTAAGGAGGTTTCAGTTAGTTCAAGTTCAATTTGTTTAGGGTTGATGTTGAAATCAGCTAAATGTTTGACTAGTTTAGACATAAAGTCACTTTGGCTGAAATCTATTAGCGATATATTAATGGCTACAGGTACGCAGTTTAGTCCTTGTTTAGACCAGTTATTTATTTGTGAACAGACTTTTTGAACCACTAAATCGGTTAAGCGGCTAATCATTCGGTATTCTTCTGCGATGGGAATAAAGATTGCGGGTGACACATTTCCTAGAATTGGGCTGTGCCAACGTGCAAGAGCTTCAAGACCAATACAGTTACCTGTATCGGTCACTTTGGGTTGGTAGTGTACATCCAGCTCACCTTGTTGCAATGCTTCATCGAGTAACATCGATATTTCATGTTTTTCTAAAAAGCTTTGAGAGTTTGTTTCATTGTATAAACTAAAGACGTCATTAGTATTAGCAAGTTTTAATGCCTCAATGGCATGTCCGACGATAATATTACTGGCATTACCATTTGAAGGGTAATGTGCAATACCGAACAAGAATGACTGAGCGGATTTACTTCCTAATAGATTGTAATCTTCATCGAGTATTTGTTTGATTTTAGGCAATGTAGAATAGAGGTCATTTTCATTTCTGCTTCCTAAAATAAACGCAATTTTACCTGGACCAATATGTGCACAGAGTAAAGGGCCGTTGACTCTATTACGCAAACGTTTAAACGCTGATTTTGTAATAGTTTGAGAGTTTTGGTTGCCAAACTTAATACTGACATAATCATTGCTGGTACTTTGAGCTACGACCACATAAAACCCTTTTTGATGTCTAGCAATGAGTCGATCACACTGCATTTCGAACCAATCTCGGTTAGGCAACATCGTCTGTGGGTTGCGATATCGAAGACGTTTATTTTCCTCCTCCATAGCTGCAAGATTATCTTTAATACTTTCTTCAGCGGTGCAATCGTGAAATTCATAAATACAAAAATTTGAACCTGTGACTTGTTGGTGCACGACTCGTTGGAAGGTATTTTTAAAGGGGATGACTTGTTCTTGTTTATCTATATCGCAGGTTTTTAGCTTAGGAATAATAGATAAAAACTCTATATCTTTGCCATTAAGTTTATTGGGTAACCCCAATAAATCGACTGCCGATGGATTGGCATCGGTAATAATACCCGAGTCATCGACAATAATTTTGGGGATAACCGATTCTGCAAAAAAGGTACGGTAAAGCTCATTTTTGCTTTTTAGATACTCATTAGAGTTTAAGGTGGCTTTATTCAGGCGCTTTGCAGCCACAATCGTTCTAGCAACAGCTAATGGTACACAGATATTGAAAAACAAAAACACTACACCAGTTATGTACCAACTAGCATCGGGAAGTTGTTGATTAATGTTGGTGTATTGGGTTAAGTCAATGTCGTGCAAAATAATATAAAAAGGCACCAAATTGAGTATTGCATAGCCCGTAGCAACTCGGTATCCAAGTAACATAAGCGCAATCGCTGGGCAGACAAACATTAACATACTGCCAATTTTAGCTAAAGTGAGCTCCGGTATTGATAAGCTCATTGCCAAACTGGCCAAAACTAATGCAATAAGCAGAAGATGTGCACAAATATGGTAGAAGCGTTTACTGGCAATGAGAAGTAAACTCAAAGCCGATGTAAAACCAAAGGTAAGTCCAATAACCCATAAGTAGTTCAGTTCAATTGCAGAGTTAAAGGTATCAAAAGCGGTTGCAATGCACAGCAATAGGCCTGAGGATAATATTATCCTGAGTGCGCTTATTCGCCAGTTTGGGATCAACTCATTTGCATTATTATCATCGTCTAGCAGAAAAAAATTGTTCAGAAAACTCATACAACACTATGTGCTAGTTACCGTGATGTTATTAGACAGTAATGCTTTTTTTAAATCAATAAATTGAATATGAATTATGGCTGATAACGTGCAAATTTGTGTAAAGGCATAAAATCATCACCTGATTATTGATTAGATGATGATTTTAAAGGCTTATCTTCTATGAATGTAATGATATTCAAACATTTTATTGCTGACTTTGCATCAATAAATGGTCGATTGCTCTAGCCACATTAATACTTGCTTGTTCCATCGTGTCAAGGTGAGTCAAAATTGCTGATTCGTCACCTGACAACATAGAATCCACCGCCGATTTTCCTGCGCTATGTACGGCTTTATGTGGTTGTTCAATGGCTTTAAAGCTCGACAAGCTTGCATATTGTTGGCCTTCACCATGGTAATACCATTTTCCGAGACGGCATTCAGTGTGGCTATTGACGCTAGCATTACGGTCTTTATTAGCTAATATACTGTAAACGTTGCTTTTCCAGACGCTGTGGTCTAATTTCACAGTGGTTAAAAAGGCGGTCATTGATGCTTCACCAATGACACGCTTCATGACTCCTGAACTTTTGAGCACTTCGGTGACGACTTGATCAATTTGTTCAGAAGACACGGCAATGTCACTCGAACAAGTTTGGTTTGTAATGACAACTTGTTTAATTTGCTCGGTTTGATCAATGACTGTAGCAACTAACTTTTCAATATTGGCGCTGGCGTCATGGGCATTACTGGCTAATTGTCTAACCTCACTTGCCACTACCGCAAACCCTCTACCCGCATCTCCTGCACGCGCCGCTTCAATGGCGGCATTGAGTGCCAGTAAGTTAGTTTGTTCTGAAATCTGTTGGATCGATGACACTAAATTACTAATGCCATTGGCTGATTGACTTAATTGAGCCGCAGTCGCCATGCTCTTTTCTGCATGATCATTTAAATGCCCCGCACGTTCTTTCAAGTTACCGATAGCGACTCGTGTCTGACCGAACAGTTTATCGACTTCAGACAACATGTGTTTTTCTTCATCGAGCTTGATTGAGTTAGCGAGGGTGGTATCTCGAATATCGTTAAGCATCGTTGCACCTTGCAATTGCAAATTGGCGCGTTGAGCATCGTATTCGGATTGATTATCAGAGTCTGCTAATTGCTGAGTTAATTGTGCAATATGCTGATGCAATTGAGAGAGCTCATCTGCATGCTGCTGTTTTGTTTTGGTCAGCTGCTGCTTTAAATCGGCAATTTCTGCTTTTAAGCTCTGGGTAAAACCGATCATAATATCTCTATTGGTTATTTATACATTAGTAATATAGTGAGTAAGTTTGCTTTTTTAATCAAGCTCACCAAGTGTTATACATCACAAACAACAACAATAAAAATATGACACTTTGATAGTTAAAATGCATTAAAAATGACTTCAACTTGAGATCAGAGTGGCCTTATGACTATTTTTTACGAGTAAAAGGCATCCATAATAAACCGTTTAACCATGCATTTTGTTTCGCGTTAGGGTATTGAGTTAAGCCAATATCAATTTGAGAATCTGGTTTGCTGGCCTGTGCGGTGTATGTGCCAAACAGTTTGTCCCACCAAATAATACTAAAACCAAAATTAGTATTACTTTCAGCCATAATTTGGCTGTGATGAATACGATGCAATACCTGAGTGACTAGCACTAAACGGGCTAGGTTTTCAATTTTTGCGGGTAAGCGAATATTGGCGTGGTTAAAAATAGCAAAACCATTGAGCAATATCTCAAACAAGATGACAGCTTCTGCTGGAATACCAAACGCCACAATGGCGACGGCTTTTATGCCAAGGCTGGCAATGATTTCGATAGGGTGAAACCTCAGTGCGGTACTGCTGTCGACATGACGGTCAGCATGATGCACTTTATGTAATCGCCACAATAATGGAATGCGATGAAATAATCTGTGCTGCCAATAAATCAGCAGGTCTAACAGCAACACACTGACGCCGATATTAAGCCAAAGTGGTAAAGCAAAGTAATGCAATACGCCCCATTGTTGTGAGCTGACATACAAGGCAAAGCCGGCTAAACCTAATGGCAGTATTAACCTTGCGATTAGCGATGAAATAATTAGTAAGCCAAAATTACCCAGCCACCGTGTTGCCATTGACGCAGTTTGTGGGTTCTTACGTAGCTTTCGGGCAGGAAATAATAATTCCAGACTCATCATTAATGCCAAAATGGTTAAAAATACTCCGAGTCTAATTGCTGCCATATCATCTATCATGTTTTAGGCCCCTCAACGATATTTGTTCTAGTTTGCTGGTTACTTGAATGGTTTTTTAAGGTGTTATAACCGCCATGAATACGGGTGAAAATAGTAATAGCACCTAAAAAAGCAAACGTATAAGCAAGTTCTGAAAAGTAAGCTGGCCACAAACAAAATGCCACAAAAAAGGCTATGGTTTCAGTGCCTTCAGTAAGGCCGTTTAAAAAGTAAAAACTTTTATGGGCAAACTGTGGCCTTGGTAAATGAAGTTTTTCGGCTGGGATTGCAAACGCTAAAAAACTCGAGCCTGTACCGATAAATGCCGTAAGTAATACGGCAGCGGCTAAAGCGTTTTCATTGGGACTTGCCAATGCAAACCCTAGAGGAATGGCAGCGTAAAACAAAAAATCGAGACAGATATCTAAATAACCCCCAGCTGGCGTAGTGTGTTTTTGATGACGGGCAAGGGCGCCGTCAAGTCCGTCAATGATACGATTTAATACGATAAAAAATAATCCCACATACCATGCTTGTATGGCTAAAAATGGCACAGCTAACATACCCACCACAAAGCCTATGAGTGTTAATTGGTCTGGCTGTACTTGTTTTTTATCCAGTAGTAATACAATTGGTTTAAGCATAGGCTTAATCACCGGTGTAATAAATCTATCTAGCATTTATGGTTTCCAATTAATTGATACACTTGTTGTTTATGTGGATTGAATAATCTTTGCTGATTAAATCAACGCTAAAACAGCGAAATAATTTTACCCTGAGCTGCGTCAGCATCGCTTTGGTCATGAGTGACCATAATAGCGGGCAGTTTGTGTTGACGAATTTGTTCAAACACCAGCTGGCGAGTTTCTTGGCGCAATTGGCTATCAAGCTTACTAAAGGGTTCGTCGAGTAAAATGGCTTTAGGCTGACTGAGTAACACTCTAAGAAGTGCGACTCTAGCTTGCTGACCACCGGATAAGCTTTGTGGACTGCGATGCTCTAGACCGGCTAATCCCACTTGAGATAATGCTTGGCTAATATCTGCTTGTCGCTGTGTTTTGGCACTTGCGGGCATAGCGAAGCTAATGTTACCTGAGACAGTGAGGTGCGGGAACAGTAAAGGGTCTTGATATAATAAGCCAATACGGCGCATGTGGCTGGCAGTGTCAGTGATTGACTGTCCATTTAGATATAAATTGCCTTTGGCACTAAATCCTTTAGGTAACATACCCGTTAGCCAATTTAATAATGTTGATTTACCGCTACCTGATGGCCCCATAATGGTCAGGATATCACCACCGGCAATAGTTTCGTTTAATGATAGCAACACCTGTTGTTGCCGTTGTATGGTTAACTGCTCAATCACCAACGAAGAGGTGTTTGAGTTTGCCGCGCTTATTTGCTCGTGTTTTTGCATGTTTATCCTTATTCGCGGTGTGTTAACAGCATTTTAGGCAGTGCCCATGCGAGCAGAAAACCAAGTGCTGGGAGCAACATTTGGACTAACGCATAAACCGCACTGGTGCGTCTGCTTGCGCCATTAGCTAGCGATACTGCCTCAGTGGTAATGGTGTTGATACGCCCACCTCCGGCCAATAATGTCGGTAAATATTGACTAAAACTAATCGCTAAACCCAATGCCGCAGCAATAAAAATGGGCGCCAGTAACATGGGCAGTTTTATTTGCCAAAATATTTTTGCCTGGCTTGCGCCTAAACTTGCGGCAACATAGCTAAACCGTGGGTCTAAACGTCGAAAACTACTCGCGAGCGATAAAAATACATAGGGCAATACAAAGAGTAAATGCGCTAACACCACATTGATAAAAGTATGGTAGCTGTTAATTTGCTCCAATACCCACACTAAGCCAAATAAAAACGCAATGCTGGGAATAAGCAAAGGTAAGTAAATAATTACGCTACTTAATCTTGATACCGTTTTGTTGGTATGTTGCTCGGCTTCAAGTGTCAACAAGGTCAACACTATGGCTAATCCCGTAGCGCAACCCCCAATTAAAAGTGTGTCGAGTAAAGGTGTGTGCATTTGTTGTAGTGCAGACTGCCAGTGCTGGGTAACAAAAGTCTTAGGCAGCAGATCAGGGTAAGCCCAAAAGCCCGCGAAAGACCACAACACCATGCCAAGTAAGGCTAAACCTATAACCGTTAACATCATCACAGTAATCAAGTGAGTGATGTTTTGTATGATGGCACCGGCATATTCGCGCTTGCCATTAACAAGCATAGATTGACAGAACTTTTTGATTAGTTTTTCAGCGAGCCACCAGCTAAGCAGTAACATTAACGTCAGGGCTATTTGCACAATGGCTCCAGCCGAGGCTTTAATACGCAAGCTTAAATCCACATCGTGAAACCATTGCATAATGGCAACGGCAAGCGTTGGAGGACTATTGGGTCCTAAAATTAACGGGATTTCGACACTGGCACTGGCATACGCAAGTACCGCTAAAATCGGCAAACGTAAAAATGGATACAAGCTTGGCAATACTACTTTAAAAAATGCAGTCATTGGGCAATAGCCCAGGCTTAATGCCACGCGATGTTGAGCTCGCAATGTGTGGCCTAACTCGGGCTGAGCGAGCACACCCAGTGCCATCAACAATAAGAAAGGTAGCTCTTTGAGTGTTAGGCCTAAAATAATACTTAGACCGAAAGCATCATGTGGGAATAACCAATCAGGTGGCGTATCCCAGCCGCTTAACCAGGGGGAAACCAGCCGAGAAAACATCCCTGATGGCGTTATTAAGAAGCCTATTGCAATAGCTGCAGCAGCATGAGGGATAACTAAAATAGGTCCTAACAAGCGCTGGATATAACCTAGCCAAGGGCTGGTAAAGTAACTAGCCAAAATCAAAATGGTAATCACAAAAGCCAGTAAGGTACTGATAAAACTAGTGGACACACTGAGCAGCGCCATATTGCCAATGCCGGGCGTTTGCCATAAATCGACAAAACCATTGATATTAAATTGAGTGTGTCCTAGCACCGGAAACCAGCCAAAAGCGGGTAACACCACTGCAATCAAGCCACCAATAACTGGCAGCACTAGCAAGGCCATCATTAAATATGGACTACTGCGAACTAAGGTATTAAAACCACTTTTTGATGTTATCACCGCATCACTCCATAACGCTGCAACCATTGCGTTGCAATGACTTTAGTCCAACTTGGGTGCGGTTCACTTAATGCGGGGCTGATATCTTGGTTAGTAACATTGGCACTTGGGTGTGACTGTGCTGGTGGCTCAAACCACATCTGCTGCGCCGCAGGCAACTGAGATAATGCAATCACACTGGTGTCACCCCACACGTTTGCTTGTTGCTTTTTGGCTTGCGCTTTTGGGCTGAGTAAAAAGTTCACTACCAATTTAGCGCTATCTGTATGGGCTGCATTGTAAGGAATGGCAATAAAATGGATGTTACTTAGACTGCCATCACGCATGCGATAGCTTCTGGTGCTGTCTGGTAAATCAAAGCGCGCGATAGCGGCCGGTACTTCTGTTGCAGAAAAGGTAAATGCCAATGTCAGCTCACCATCCCCCATTAATCGGCGCAGTGCTAAGCCGCTAGACATAAAGTGTTGGCCTTTACGCCATAAGTACGGGTGTAAATCGTCTAAATATTGCCAAAGTGCTGGCAATAATAATGCCTGACTTTGGGCGTCAGCTTGCTGGTAAAGCCGATTTTTTATGGTTTCAGGTTGACTGTCGTTAAGGGTGATTAGCGCGTATTTTAAAAAGCTCATTGCTAAAAAATCAGGCGGCTTAGGGTAACTAAAACGCCCCGGATATTGTTTGGACCAAATGTTTAATTGCTGTAATGTTTGTGGCGGAGTCTGGGTGAGTAAACTGTCATAATAAAACGTCAGTGCAGCTTTACCCCATGGCGCTTCCATGCCTTGAGTGGGTACGCCAAAATCACGTGTCATGGCGGGGTTATTATCTGGATCGGTTAAGGCAAAGTTGGGCAATTGCGCCACCCAGTTAGGCGTTAATAATTGATGTTTTGCCATTGCGGCGAAATTTTCGCCATTGATCCACACTAGATCAACTTGACCGTTATTGTCGTTATTGGCAGATTTCTCAGCCAATACTCGGCTAACGGCTTCGCCTGTGTCGGTCAGTTTTACATGGTGTAATGTGATTTGGTATTGCTGCTTAACTTGTTCTGCAACCCACTGAATATAGCGATTGATTTGCGGATCGCCGCCCCAAGCATGAAAGTATACATCTTGGTTAACCCCACGAGTTTCAATCAGTTCCCATGCGGCAAGCTTATGGGGTTGTGAATAAGCCACGCTGATCCAAAGGCAGGCATACACACTGATACCTAATGCCGTAGCAGCCACAATATGCTTCATTATGTTACAGATTGTACTCGGGAATATTTGCTTATCTAACTGCATTTAACGACCAGTTATAATCGAGAAAGTCGATAGCTAATTGCTGTTTTTTTGCTGCAGTTTGCTGAACCGCATTGAGTTGTAATGCGTTAGGGTACAACAATAAAAACGCTTCAACAGAATCCGCCCCGGCAAAGCCTTGAGTAAAGTCATCGCCATACCATTTAAAAATGGCAGATAAATAAACCGTGTCGCCTTTGGCATAGTTACGACTGCTGTCAGCTAAAAAACGCTTGGTTTGTGCATCGAGTTGCTGCTCAAGCTTGCTGCCGGTATAGGCTTCTTCAAGCAAAGCAGGGCAGCCTATGCTGGCACAATTTACCGCAAAATGGATTCTAGGATCATTGTATCTTCCACTGCCGCGAATAAGCTTGTGCTCAATGTCATTTAGGCTGCGGCTTTTACCGAGTAAAGGAATAAAACTTTTGTCCCAAGGCGAACTAAATAATCCGCCTAGGTCTTTAATTGATTCAATCTCGGGATACTTGGTTAAGATTAACTCAACGGTCCAGGCGTTGTACGCATTGATGAGCATGGCCAATTGTGTTGATTTATCCCATGCATCAAATTGCGTCTGACTGATGTTGCTCAGCTGCTTGAGGTAGCTTTGCAGTTGAGTGCGTGCGACTTGCATTTCTGCATAATCTACCGCAGTACTACTGCCATGATTAATCGGCTTTACGTGCTGACTCACCAGAGCTTGCCATTGTTGGTGTAAGGCCGATTCAGTTGTGGTTTCCACTGGCATTACTTCGGCAGCAACACTGATTTGGCTGAATAGTAGGGTGCTACAGAGTAGGGGCGCAATGACAACACTTGCGACAAATGCCTTGAATATTGTTCTCATCTTATTTGGCTCTCTTACTGCGATTGGCATCATCCCTTGCCGGGCAGTTTGCTATTGATTTACGCGTGTTTCATTAAATATGCGTCAGTTAATCAGGGTTAACTGACGCTATCATTGGGTCGTCTTTTAAGGGATTAACCACGGCGCCATGTGTGGTATTTTTCTAACCAAAGCAACACAGTTGCTGGGGCATGGTTACGTTTCCATTCTCCGGCAGCGTACTTGTTGCCTTCGGCCCATGTTGGGTAGCTGTGGATAGTACCTAAAATCTTATTTAGTCCTAGACCGTGCTTCATGGCTAATACAAATTCTGCTATTAAGTCACCAGCATGCTCAGAGACTATGGTGACACCTAAAATTTTATCTTTCCCCTTAGGCGTAATGACTTTAATAAAACCGTCGGTCGCGCTGTCGGTTATTGCACGGTCAAGCTCGGCAAAATCAAAACGAGTCACTTCGTAATCAATACCTTGCTGCTTGGCTTCATATTCGTTTATACCCACGCGCGCCACTTCTGGATCGATAAAAGTTGTCCACGGGATAACGCGGTAGTCGACTTTAAACTTTTTCAGGTGCCCAAATAGTCCATTTACCGCAGCGTACCAGCCTTGATGTGCTGCCACATGAGTAAATTGATATGGGCCAACAATGTCGCCAGCAGCAAAGATATTAGGGTACAGAGTTTCTAGGTATTCGTTGGTTTGTATTGTACGGTTTGTTTCAATCCCTAATTCTTCTAGTCCATAACCACTTAAGCGTGCACTACGACCGACGGCACATAAAAGCTGGTCGTATTCTAACGCTAGTTCTTGCTCTTGATGCTTAACGATAAGGTATTTTTTACCGTCTCGCAGTTCGCAGCGCAGCGCTTGGTGTGAGGTTAATATATTCACGCCACTGTTTTTCAAAGCTTGGGTAGCAAACTCAGAGACTTCAACATCTTCTTTAATCATGATGCGCTCAGCCATTTCAACTTGAGTCACTTGTGATCCTAAACGAGCAAAGCTTTGTGCCAGCTCTGAGCCAATTGGACCGCCGCCAAGTACCACTAATTTTTGTGGTGCAGTATCAAGTTTGGCAAACTCGTTCCATAAGGTATCACTGGTGACATAACCGACTTCTTCAATGCCCGGTAATGGCGGCACAAATGGTCGAGCACCCGTGGCAATAACAATGCTGCGCGCGGTTAAGCGAGTGGTGTTCCCGTCTGGGTAGGTAATTTCGACTGTCCATGGGTCGATTAACTTGCCGTAACCCTTAACAACATCAACCCCTAAATTGGTGTAACGCTCAACACTGTCGTGTGGGGCTATATCGGCAACCACTTGATGTACTCGGGCCATGACTTTTTTAAACGAAAACTCTGGAGTGGTGTCTTCTAGGCCGTAATGATGGGCATTACGGATTTGCTGGGCTATTTTGGCACTCTTAATAATGGCTTTACTGGGTACACAGCCATAGTTTAAACAGTCTCCACCCATTTCACCGGCTTCAATTAAGGTCACCTTAGCTTTTACAGCGGCGGCAATATAACTGGTTACAAGACCACCAGCACCTGCACCAATCACAATCATATTTCGATCAAATTTAGTGGGTTTAGTCCAGTTGCTGTACACGCGACGTTTTTTAATCATATTGACGATGGCCTTAGCGATAAGTGGGAATAAGCCTAATAGGGCAAATGACACAATTAGGTTGAACGATAAAATGTTAGACAGACTGTCGATTTGTGCTAATTGAGTCCCGGCATTGACGTAAACAAAGGTGCCTAAAAACATACCGACTTGGCTTACCCAATAGAAAGTCCACGATTTAAACGCAGTAACGCCCATCAGCATGTTGATTAAAAAGAACGGGAAAATAGGCACTAACCGTAGAGTGAATAGGTAAAAGCCACCTTCTTTTTCAATTCCGGCATCAATGGCCGCTAAACGCTCTGGAAAGCGTTGTTTAATAGAGTCGCGTAATAAGTAACGCGACACTAAAAAGGCGAGTGTGGCACCAATGCTTGATGCGAATGAGGCAATAATTAAGCCTTCGACGATGCCAAATAACGCACCTGAGGCGATGGTAAGAATCGCCGCGCCAGGTAAGGACAATGCAGTGACTGCCACATACAATGCAAAGAAGCCACCGATGACTAATACCGGTGATTCTTGGCGCAGTTGGCTGAATTGCTCCATTGAGCCTTTAAGGCCATCAAGTGTGAGCAATTGGTTTAAATTAAAGTGGAAAAATAACCCCACCAGTGTTGCTGCAATAATTAGTAATACGATTTTTTTCAACATGTTTTATAGCCTTAAAATGAATGCTGCAATGTCAGGGTGGCATTAATCGGTAACTCAGGGTAAACCAAGGTAGAACCAAAATAACCGCCTTCAAATACTGGGCGCCAGTTCTTTTGGTCTGTGACGTTATTCACGTCAAGTCTTACGCTGGTTTGTTCGCTAAAGTCATAACGAGTATTGATATTGAGCGTGTATTGATCGCGAATATACACAGTCGCTAAATAGTCCAATGGATAACTCTTGGTATATAGACCGGAGAAACCGGCTTTCCATTTCTCAGTAATTGCAATTCCGCCATTAATTGTGAGCGATTGTTCAGGTAAACCTTGTACGCGGCTATTTGATGGCGCGAATGAGGCAAAATTGGGTGCGCCTATTCCGGTGCCGGTAATGATATCTGGACGTGAATTATCAAAGGCATCGGCGACTTGAACCGTATCTTGGCTACTGGCTGAATTATCATAACGAGCATCTAAATAACTGTAGCCCGCACTAAACCAATAAGGGTCAGCATCATAAAAGGCTTGTGCTTCAAATCCTTTAGTGCGAATACCTGTATTGCTGCCATCACGATTTCGCAAACTGCGTTTTTGATCAAACACTGCTGCATCGACATACCAGGCACTATCGTTTGGCGAATATTTAATTCCCACTTCGGTTAAGGTGTTTTCGGTAGCAAAGTTTTGACTGCTAATTTGGTTATTGGCGCCTAATGTGGTGCCGCCCGCCATGCTGTTTGAGGTGGATTCGTTATAACTGGCACTGGCATAAGTGGTGATAAAGTCGCTCAGTTGATAGCTAATACTAATTTGCCCAGATTCGAGCATTTCATTAATTGAATCACTGGCGGCGATTTGACCTTGGGGTGCTAAGGCATCTCGAGCCTCAACATCATAAAAGTCGGCACGATACCCTATGCTGGTCGATAATTTATCGGTCCATTGACTATTGTGTTGAATGGCTAAGCCTGTTTGCCAGCTGGTTGAGTCTGTAGTGTCTGATAATGAATAGTCGCCGCTGCCATTACCATCAATGTCGTATTGCGCCCCTGGTGATACAAACACCCCTGGGCGCAGTTCAACTAACCTGGCTTGTTGTTCTGCAGTCAGTGGGATTCGGCGATTTTCAATTGGGCCTGTTAAATCGATAGGTAAATCGGCTTCGGTGGTAAATTGGCTGTAACCTAATACCTTGTTGTAGCGTATGTCGGCGGCAACAATAGTGTTTTGATCATTATTCCATTGATAGGCTAGCTCAACTCGGTTTTGTGCAGTGTCAGCGCCATCGATGATTTCAACAAAACTGTTTTGGGCAATTTCTTCGCGCTCTAAATGCTGGTAGTAAGTGATATTTTTAAAGGTGGCTTTATCGCTTAACTCACGCACATAAGTGCTGTGAATGATAAATGTTTGCGCGTTGTTGATGTTGTCAGGGTCGGTCAAAACCTGGCTGCGATCTATTTTTACTAATCCTGTTGGCGACACAATGGCATTAGCGCCAGCTATGGTGCTGCCATTAGGTTGAACGCCTTGACCAGTCACATATAAGCCATCATCAATTAATGCTTGGGTTGGGCGGTTTATCCCAGCGTTGTCGGTAAAATCGACATCATAATATTCGACATTGATGTCCCAGGTGCTGGCATCGTCTGGTAATAGGCGAAATGCTGCAAAAATACTGTCGCTTTGAAAACCTGAGTAATCATAATAGCTGCCATTATCGATATGCTCGACACTTAACCGCACGCCACTTTGATCTTCGACGATATCTGTTGCTACATCTAATTGAGCACGGTAATGCTCCCAACTGCCGGCAGAAGCGGTAAGGTTAGCAAATTTGTCATTAGTGGGTGCTACTTTTGAGTGTACATTAACAAAGCCACCGTTACGTTGGCTGGTGCCTAGCAATACGGGTGGCGCACCTTTTACCACATCTATTTGATCTATGGCATTAAAGGACATAGGAATGCCGAAACCATTATTTCCTGCTTGGCGACGCACACCGTCTTGGTATAACTCACCTAACTGACCACGAATAGTCGGCAAGCTTGATGCGCCAAAGCCGCTAGCCGAATAACTATTAGGGCTGACTTTTTGAATATCTGACAAGTCGATGATATTAAGCTGTTCAATCATCTCGCTGGTGATCGGGGTGACCGAGCGGGCAATATCTTTAAGCGCAATCCCATCACCAAATGGGCCATCAACGGTGCTGTTTTTAGGTGATAAACCTTTATCGTTAATCGCTTTGCCTGAGACATGAATAACTTCGATAGCTGAAGTGTCATCAGCGACGACAGTTAACGAAGAGAATAAGGCTAAGCCAACAGCCAATGCTGTTAATGAGCGGTTTGGATAACGATAAATAGGCATAATTTTTTCTGCTTTAATGAACATGGCCTAAAAGACCCACTAACGACGGTATTTATTACAACAATCTTATGCCAAATAAAGTCAGTTTAGAATTAAATGGAATAAGTGGTTGTGCAACATAATTTTGCTTGGCTCGGTCAATTAGGCGCAGATTAACGCGTTAATCTGACAGGGTTAGTCTAGCTTATTAATCACTCAGCAGAATGAGTTTTATTTATATTTTTTAAGGAATTATGATGCAAACAACACTAAATAGCGACGTTCAAAGTAAATTGCAATGGTCGTTACTGTCTCTTCGTCTTGGCGTTTTTATCGTGATGCTAGTGTGGACATTGGATAAATTTGTTAATCCTGGCCACAGCATGAAGATATTTGAGAAGTTTTACGGAATAGGCGGCGTGAGTGAAGTCGCAGCGTATGTCATGGGTGGATTACAATTGCTATTGGTGTTTGCCTTTGTACTTGGGATTAAAAAACGCATCACTTACGGTGTGATTTTCTTAATGCATGGTGCTTCTACATTATCGGCATTTAATCAATATTTTGATGCATTTAATAACTTATTGTTTTTTGCAGCATGGCCAATGTGGGCAGCATGTTTTGCCTTATACTTATTAAGAGAACAGGATACTAAGTTTACAGTTAAATAACCGTATAGTTATTTATCTCAGTATATTTCAGGTCAGCTTTTGCTGACCTGATTTTTTATGCTGCTCGTAAATATGTCGTTGGGATTATTATCCAGCAAGGTTATTTGTGTCGCGTCATGTAGCAAGTGCTCTTCACTGAATAAAACAAGCTTAGATTTCAAGGCAATCGCTCATAAGCCGCGGCTATCATGGGTAATTAAATAGCGTTTTAAGCACAAAGATCGACAGGCTCTAGCTACTATGATCCTAAATCTGTTATCTTTATCTTTATGTTAATGATGATATTTAGGCTTATAGGTTGATGAAAAAGAGCTTTATCACGTCCACTTATAGGGTGAAAGTTCTATGATAAAAACACCAGTGAGCGAGTTGCTTGACGATTTGCGCTTAATTGATATTGGCATGGAGTTGTTTGTTGAGATCCATTTTGCCAATGGTAAAAAAGTCCAATCTCGTTCAAGTTTGATTGGTTATCAAATTAACCGGTTTATTTTGATTGAGTTTCCCACCAAAGATTTCTCTGAAGCTTACCAGCATATGTTAGCCAATGCTGAAATCGTGGTGAGAGCGATGACCAACAGCGGCTTCAAAGACATCATTGCCTTTAAGACCTCTATTTTGTCGGTGGTTAATCTTCCTGTGCGCATGTTATGTCTCAGTGTGCCTAAATCTATCACCAAGAAAAAAGTCAGAGAGCAGCAGCGAGTCGATATTAAGCAAGATGTGTTTATTATGCATGACGATAATAAAATCAATGCCAAAATGCTCGATTTTTCGTTGACAGGTTGTTTTGTTACGCTCGCGCCTAAATCAATGAATATTGAGCAAGGTGCTGAAATTCATGTGGCGATTTCGATTGATGAAAACTTGTCAGGTATTTTAACTGGATCTGCAGTAAAGGTGCAGCTGCATGAGGAACAAATGACAATAGGGGTGAAATTTTTAGACGAACATCCGGAGTTAAAAAACAAACTGTTTAGCCACTTTTTAGTTAACTTGGCGAATAAATAATTACCGACGGTTAGGCAAAAAAATGCGCATCATATAGATGCGCTAAAATTCACAAGCAAACTCGGTACATTCTGTTAATTATTAGCCTGTAATCAATCACAGGCTATATTGGTCAATCTCGTTAATCTAAGTAGTTTAAGATTCCCATCGCAGCATCGCGACCTTCTGCTATCGCAGTAACGACCAAATCAGATCCTCGGACCATGTCGCCACCAGCAAATACTTTAGGATTGGTGGTTTGGAAAGGGTTATCGTCAACTTTAGTTGCTTTTACCAAACCCCATTCGTTAGTTTCGATACCAAAGTCATCAAACCAAGCCGCAGGACTTGCCTGGAAACCAAACGCAATAATAAGCGCATCAGTCTCTAGTACTTGTTCACTGCCTTGGATGACTTCAGCACGTTGACGACCACTGGCATCCGCTTCACCCATTTGGGTTTCCACACATTCAATACCAACAACAACACCATTTTCAGCTTTAATGGCTACAGGCTGGCGATTAAATAAGAAATTAACCCCTTCTTCACGAGCGTTCTGAACTTCACGGCGAGAGCCAGGCATGTTGGCTTCGTCACGACGGTATGCACAAGTTACGCTTTTAGCGCCCTGACGCACAGCTGTACGCACGCAATCCATCGCAGTGTCACCACCACCAAGCACCACTACATTTTTGCCTTCTAGGTTCAAATAGGGCGTTGATTGATCTTGAGTACCCATTAAATGATGAGTGTTACCGATTAGGTAAGGCAGTGCTTGAATTACACCCTGCGCTTCTTCGTTGGGTAACTTCGCTTTCATCGCTGTGTATGTGCCCATACCTAGAAATACAGCGTCATATTCATCTAATAAGCTCTGAAAGCTAATATCTTTACCAACCGTCATACCCATTTTAAATTGAATACCCATACCTTCAAGTACAGAACGACGTGTGGCCATGACCGCTTTATCAAGTTTAAATGATGGAATACCATAGGTGAGTAAACCACCAATTTGTGGGTATTTGTCATACACCACAGCTTGTACGCCATTGCGCGCTAAAATATCGGCACAACCTAAACCTGCAGGGCCCGCACCAACAATCGCAACTCGCTCTTTACGAGGTGTTACTTTTGTCATGTCTGGGCGCCAACCTTGAGCGATTGCGGTATCGGTAATGTATTTTTCAACATTACCGATGGTGACAGCACCAAAATCATCATTAAGGGTGCATGCGCCTTCACACAAACGGTCTTGCGGACATACTCGACCACAAATTTCAGGCAGAGTATTGGTTTCGTGCACCAAGTCTGCCGCTTCCATAATGCGGCCTTGCTCAGCCAGTTTTAACCAGTTTGGAATGTAGTTATGCAGTGGACATTTCCACTCACAATACGGGTTACCACAGTCAAGACAGCGATCGGCTTGTTCTTTAACTTCTGGTTGCGTAAACGGCTGATAAATTTCAATAAATTGTGTAGCACGTTTTTTGGCTTCATGTTTTACCGGGTCTGCACGACCCACTTCGATAAATTGAAAGTCATTGCTCATGATTATCCTGCCTTTACAACTAATTCCGGACTCTTCTGCTCAATTTTAAGCAGGTCAGCAACGGCAATATTCTTTGGTTTAACCAGTACGAAACAATCTAACCAGTTTTCAAAATCACTTAAAATTAAGTTGGCGTGCTCACTGCCCGTTTCAGCATAGTGAGTTTCGATTAAACCTTTTAGGTGTTGCTGGTGGATGGTTGATTCGACTTTTTGCGTATCAACCATTTCAGTGTTAACTCGGCGGTTAAAGCGACCAAATTGGTCGAAGACGTAAGCAAAGCCACCAGTCATACCCGCGCCAAAGTTAACTCCAGTTTTACCTAAAATCACCACGATGCCGCCAGTCATGTATTCACAACCGTTATCACCGACACCTTCAACCACAGCAATAGCCCCTGAGTTACGAACGCCAAAGCGCTCACCGGCTTGGCCAGCAGCAAATAACTTGCCGCCAGTGGCGCCATACAAGCACGTGTTACCCATAATTGCGCTGCGTTCACTTTGGAATGGGCTGCCAATCGGTGGGTGTATTACAATCTTACCGCCAGACATGCCTTTGCCGACATAGTCATTGGCATCTCCGCATAACTTAAGTTCTAACCCTGGACTATTCCATACACCAAAGCTTTGACCTGCACTGCCATTAAAACCAAGGCTAATCGGCTCTTTTGCACCTTTAACACCAATTTTTGTGGCAATAAAACCAGACAATGCCGCGCCAACAGAGCGGTCGGTATTGTTAATTGAGTATTGATACGAGTATGCCTCGCCAGCTTCAACTGCTGCTGAGCAGTCTGCTAATAACGTTTGGTTAAGCTGGCCAACATCTGACGGAGGATTGATTTCTTTCCAGGTCAATGCTGAGTTTGGTTTTACTGTTGGCTTATATAAAATAGGCGTTAAGTCTAAACCACGTTGTTTATCAGTTTGCCCTTCAAGTGCATGAAGCCAATCACTACGACCGACTAAATCTTCAAACTTGACTACACCTAATGCTGCCATCCATTCGCGCACTTCTTGAGCAACAAACTCAAAGTAAGTCATAACGCGTTCTGGTAAGCCATGATAGTGTTTGTCACGTAAGTTCTTATCTTGCGTTGCTACACCTGTCGCACAGTTATTTAGGTGACAAATACGTAAGTATTTACAACCAAGCGCGATCATTGGCACAGTGCCAAAGCCAAAGCTTTCAGCGCCAAGTAATGCTGCTTTAATCACGTCAGTACCGGTTTTTAAGCCACCATCCACTTGTAAGCGGATTTTATGGCGTAAGCCATTTTCAACTAACGACTGATGTACTTCAGCTAAACCAAGTTCCCAAGGAGAACCGGCATATTTAACTGAAGTAATAGGGCTTGCACCGGTACCACCGTCATAACCCGAAATCGTAATCATGTCGGCATACGCTTTAGCGACACCCGTTGCAATTGTGCCTACTCCAGGTTCTGAAACCAGTTTGACTGACACAAGTGCTTTAGGATTTATCTGTTTTAAATCGAAAATAAGTTGAGCTAAATCTTCAATCGAATAAATGTCGTGATGTGGTGGAGGTGAAATTAAAGTGACACCTGGGCGTGCATGACGTAATCCTGCAATTTCAACACTGACCTTGTGACCCGGTAACTGGCCACCTTCGCCTGGTTTTGCGCCCTGAGCGACTTTAATCTGCAGAACATCAGCATTAACAAGATAATGCGCTGTTACGCCGAAACGGCCCGATGCAATTTGTTTAATTGCCGAGTTACGTTCGCTGTTAAAGCGTCTTGCGTCTTCTCCACCTTCACCGGAGTTAGAGCGACCACCTAAACGGTTCATTGCAACTGCTAACGCCTCATGAGCTTCAGGGCTTAACGCTCCAATACTCATGGCTGCACTGTCAAAGCGAGAGTACAAGGTTTCTGCGCCTTCTACTTTGTCTGTGTCGATAGCGTCTAGTTGGCCTTTAATGCCAATAAGATCGCGTAACGTCGCTACTGGGCGGTCATCAACTAAGCGAGCAAACTTTTTGTACTCGGCATAATCTTGATTTTTAAGTGATGCTTGTAAGGTGTTTACAACATCAGGGTTAAAGGCATGGTATTCACCACCTTCAACATATTTTAATAGTCCACCTTGTGGAAGTGGCACATGAGTTCGGTACGCCGCAGTATGTAAAATCTTTTGATCGTTAGCGATATGTTCAAAATTAACACCTTCGATACGGCTAATCACACCCTTAAAGCATAAATCAATGACGTCACGCGCAAGTCCAACGGCTTCAAATTGTTGGCTGCAACGGTATGAGCCAACGGTACTGATCCCCATTTTTGACATGATCTTACGCAGGCCTTTCTCAATACCATAACGGAAGTTAAGCATTAATGGGGTGACGTCTTCTATTTGGTGTAACTTTGCCATCGCAGAAATTGATTCATAGGCAAGATATGGGTAAATGGCCGTTGCGCCAAAACCAAGTAACACCGCAAAATGATGTGGGTCACGTGTAGAGGCGGTTTCAACAATGATGTTAGTGTCACAGCGCAGGCTTTTATCAACTAAACGTGTTTGAACAGCACCGACAGCCATTGCAGCAGGGATCACTTGTGCATTTTGTGCAACAGCGCGATCAGATAGTACTAGCAAGGTTGTGCCGCTGCGTGCTAAACGCTCAGCTTCATCGGTAATACGATGTATCGCTTGTTCTAGGCTTTCGTGTGTGTCGTAGTTTAAATCAACGGTATTAGCACGGTAGTTCGTGCTATCTAGACCGAGCAACTGGTTAAAGTCACTGAACAGTAATATCGGTGAGTTAAACATTACACGATAAGCGTTACCTGTGGTTTCGCTAAATAGGTTTTGTTCGCGGCCAACACATGTTGCTAAAGACATCACATGTTTTTCACGTAATGGGTCGATAGGCGGATTGGTGACCTGAGCAAATTTTTGACGGAAATAGTCATATAACGAGCGTGACTTTTTCGACAATACTGCCATTGGGGTATCGTCACCCATTGAGCCGATTGCTTCTTCACCTTGACTTGCGAGTACCCAAATAACTTGCTCAAGTTCTTCGCGGGTGAAACCGAATTGTTTTTGGTATTGCAATAACGTTTTTGAATCAAAACCACTAGCGCCTAATTTCGTCGGAGCCATTTGTTCGGCAGGAATTAAGGTTTGGCTGTTTTTAGCCATCCATTCTTTGTAAGGATGACGACGTTTTAAATCATTATCGATTTCAAATGATTGGTATAAACGACCATTTACAGTGTCTAGTACTAATAACTCTCCAGGACCGACACGGCCTTTTTCAATCACTTCATCAGCAGCATAATCCCAAATACCCACTTCAGAGGCTAAGGTTAAAATACGATCTTTAGTGATCACATAACGAGAAGGGCGCAAGCCATTACGGTCAACCGCACAAGCAGCATGACGACCGTTGGTCATTACGATACCGGCAGGGCCATCCCAAGGTTCCATGTGCATTGAGTTAAAGTCATAAAAGGCTTTTAACTCATCATCCATTTCTGGGTTTGATTGCCACGCTGGTGGAATAAGCAAACGCATGGCGCGGTATAAGTCCATACCACCAGATAAGAGCATTTCGAGCATGTTATCAAGTGAGGATGAATCAGAACCTGTTTCGTTCACAAACGGAGCGGCTTGCTGTAAATCTGGTAGCAATGGTGAATTAAATTTATAAGCACGAGCTCGTGCCCATTGACGGTTACCCGTAATGGTATTGATTTCACCGTTGTGGGCTAAATAACGAAACGGTTGCGCTAATGGCCATTTTGGCGATGTATTGGTAGAAAAGCGCTGATGAAATAAACAAATAGCACTTTTTAAGCGAATGTCAGCAAGGTCTGTATAAAATGAGGGCAAATCTGCCGGCATCATTAAACCTTTATAGACGATCACTTGACCAGATAAACTGGCAACATAGAAATCTTTGTCATCGGTTATTTGTTGTTCAAGACGACGACGCGCCATATACAAACGGCGTTCAAGATCTTTTTCACGCCATCCCACTGGCGCATTAATCAGAACTTGATAAATTTGTGGCAAACTTGCCCGGCCAATCTCCCCCAGAACATCTGGATTAACCGGTACTTTACGCCAACCTGCAACACTCAATGTTTCTCTTTGTAGTTCTTTTTCTAAAATTAATTTAGCTTCGTCAGCGCGTTGTTCGTCCTGGCTGAGAAACAGCATACCAACGGCAAACTTTCGGCTTAAATGCCAATCGTTTTCTGCGGCGATAGCTTCAAAGAAACCCGTAGGCATTTGCATTAATAAACCACAGCCATCACCTGTGCGTCCGTCAGCTGCAATACCACCACGATGCTTCATTCGATCGAGACCATGAATTGCGGTGCGCACAATGCGATGACTAGCGTCACCGTCCATTTGTGCTATTAAACCAAATCCGCAATTGTCACGCTCAAAACTGGGATGATACAAGCTCATACAAAAAACCCCCTAAACCTCTACTGGATACGACTCGGGGTAAATGTGAAACATTCCATAGATATGCACCCGAACCATTCAAATTAAACTGAGAATGCATAAAGGTCAAACCAAAAAAATGCAACAAACTGAAATATAATTACCAAATAAGCGTAACAACCCACCAAGTTTACGTTAACGTTAACTGCGTTCTTGTTGCTATAACCTTATGAATAAAAACAATTTTAGAAATTATTCAAACAAATGATTACCTTTTAGTAACAATCAGTTAAAATTGTATGTGAAATAAAAATATTGAATTTTATTTCAAATACAGTTTATGGATAAAAAATTATTCTAAATGAGTAAATATTCATTTCTGGGCATGTAAATACGTCTGGCATTGTTTTAAACAGTTTTCCTTCCATATCTCAGTTTGCAGCATACTTGAATTGATCGAACGTTTTATTGATTTAGCACCAAGACAGACGTTTAACTGCTCCTTAAAATGACGCCCTTTTGATAAATATTAAGGGCTTATTGTGGGCTTAGACGATTACGTTAATACTTTTGGCTCTTACTGCAAATCTAGATACGGTGAGCGCATCAAAAAACTCACTATTGACGCGCAGTTTACCTGCCCAAATCGTGATGGCACATTAGGCATAGGAGGCTGCACCTTCTGTAATGTGGCCTCGTTTAATGCTCAACAAGGTCTCGAACAACCTATTTCAACTCAGCTTGCTGAAGGAAAGTTACGAGCTCACTTTCCTCCTTCTGATAAGCAAAAAACTCGACCGGCAAAAGTATCAATTGCTAAGTATATTGCTTATTTTCAGGCATATACGAGTACCTATGATGAATTTAGCCAGTTAAAACGCAAATATGATCAGGCGATTGAAGATAAAGACATTGTTGGTCTGCATATCGGTACTCGCCCAGATTGCGTACCTGACGAGGTCATCGATTTATTAGTTGAGTATCAACAGCAAGGGCTAGATGTGTGGTTAGAACTTGGATTGCAAACAAGTAATGCTTTGACACTCAAAAGGATTAATCGTGGCCATCATTTAAATGAATATCGCAAAACTGTTCATGCTGCACGCTCACGTGGAATTAAAGTATGCACTCACTTAATTTTAGGTCTACCAGGGGAAACGACGGCCGATTACTTTAATAGTTTACAAACCATATTAGGCATAGGTGTAGATGGGATAAAATTGCATCCTTTACATATCGTAGAAGGCAGTACGATGGCGAAGCAATGGCGTTATAAGCCTATGCCTTTATTAACTCTCGAGCAATATGCTTCAGCTGCAGCAACACTCATTCGTCATACACCTGAACACATTATTTATCATCGTGTAACCGCTTACGCTAAAAAGCCAATGTTACTTGCACCAGACTGGTGTGCTTACCGCTGGGATGGTCTTGTTGCGATTGTGGATGAACTTCGAGAATACGGTGGTCAAGGAAGCGCTCTTGTTGGGCAATATAAAACGGCTTAGTGTTATTAGGTGCGAGTGTGTTGTTAGTCTTTTTAATCGTCTTATTGGATAAATTAGTGCCAAAATGAGCTTTTTTTAAACATTGGTAATACCAGTGGTACAGAGGTGTTAATGAGTTGTTATCGTTTTAAATAAAAATGGCATGATCCTTTAGCAAGTCTTGCATAGGGTATTTTACTCGGTATTATGTTTGTAATTTTATAGAGTTAGATTTTAATAGAGGTGCCACAATGGCAACAACGCAGTTAGACTCAATATTGGATCTCAATACGCTTGAGCAATATATCAGTGCCATTGGTGCTGGGACCTTATTAAAAAGCGTCGTGTTATTTGAGCAGTTAATGCCTGAGTATGTTAGTAGTTTAGTTAAAGCTGATGATGCTAGTGACAAAGAAACTTTATGTGCAGAAGCACACAAGTTTAAAGGTGCGGCAGGTTCTGTTGGGTTAAAGCGCATTCAACAATTTGCTCAGCTATTACAGCATAGCGAAGAAGCTAACTGGGATGCGGATCATAAAACTTGGCTTGGCCAAATTGTTGAACATGCTGCTAACGATTTACAACAATTAAAAGAGTACTTGGAAGCTAAAGCCTAATTGCTATTAAGCTCGCATCAGTAAGTTTTTAAACGTAAGCACATAACAACGAAAAAATGCCTCATATTTATGAGGCATTTTTTATGGGCGTTTATCATGTAATCCACATCATTAACTTGTCATTTGACCTTATTTAATTCATTATTTGAATCAACAACGATAAGGGCAATCGCTTATATGAAAAACCTACCCAGCCTTAAAAATCTCTATTATTTAGTACATTTACATCAAGAACAAAACTTCAACCGTGCTGCAAAAATGTGCTTTGTGAGTCAGTCTACACTTTCTAGTGGTATCCAAAACCTGGAAGAACAATTAGGCTATCAGCTAATTGAGCGCGATCATAAGTCGTTTATGTTTACTGCTATTGGTGAAGAAGTGGTTGAGCGTGCTCGAAATATATTAACCAATGTGGATGATTTAGTTGAACTGGTTAAAAACCAGGGTGAACCAATGACCGGAGAGATCCGTTTAGGCTGCATTCCAACTATTGCACCATTTTTACTGAGTCGCGTGGTTAAGTTGTGCCAGCAAGATTACCCAAAGCTGAGCTTGCTATTAAAAGAAGACACTACTGAGCGTTTACTCGATGCGTTAGCTAAAGGTGAGTTAGATTTATTAATATTGGCATTGCCAGTTGATACTAATGGTTTCCATAGTATGAAAGTGGGTATCGACCCGTTTAAAATGGTAATGCACAAAGAGTTATCGCAAGGTGTTTTGCAGCCTATTGATTACCAAAAAATGCCAGATGAAAGTATCTTTTTACTGCAAGCAGAGCACTGCATTACTGGTCATGCGATTACAGCATGTCAGTTAGGTGATAGTACCAAGGTTAATCCATTTGCGGCAACCAGCTTGCATACGTTAGTGCAGATGGTTAATAGCAAATTAGGTACCACTTTTTTACCGCAGATGGCTATAGATACTGGCATTTTACACGACACTGATTTAATCGCTATGGACCCTCCTGGTGAAGCACCGTATCGAGATATAGGTTTAGTGTGGCGCCAAACAACTAGTCGTATTTCAACGTTTAGAACTTTAGGGTTAGCGATTCAGAAGAAATTGCTTGCTCAAGAATTACCAAGCAAAAAATAGACGAATTATAAGTGCGTTGATTTGATCGGAGCAGCACCAAATACTTCAATTGGGTGTTGCTTTCCTTTTAGGACAATTGGGCCTAAATCTGTTAATTCGTATTGGCTGTTTTGCTGCTCAAGCCGATGGACCACATCTCCAGATAGCAACATTCTTTGGCCTAATGGATTACATTGATCTTGTAGTCTTGCCAGTGTGTTGAGGACATCACTAAAGAAACTAATCTCTTGTTTATGTACGCCAACTACCGCCGCAACCACTTGGCCACAATGCGCTGCAGCCTTAAATTTAGGGACAAACCCATATTGTTGTTCAAAATATTGAGTTTGCCATTTGAGCTGCTGGCAAAATTCAAAATAAATGTTCATACAGCGATCGTGCTTTATACCTTGCTCCAAAGGCCAATGGATTAACACTGCATCGCCCATATAACGATAAATTTCCGCTTCATTGTCTGAAACGGTATCGGCCAACATACTAAAGCTGTCCTGAATTAAGCGGCTAAAACGATAATCACCTAAACTCTCTGCATGTGCTGTAGAAGAAACCATATCGATAAATAAGAATAATTGATGCTCATATCGAGGTTTATGGTATCTACCCAAACCAATATTTAGTAGAACTTTAGGTCCAACTAATAGAGCCATCTGTTCGATAAACGCTAAGCTAACCCGCACCACTACAAGGTATACCACCAGCGCCTGAAATGAAGGACTGTAAATAATATGTATGCTAAGCATTTGTCTTAGTGTCACCATGTGGTTGTCTATCGCCCACATATTTAAAAATTGAGTAACATAAGCAAGTGTGGTCGCACCGAGGAGTAAAAACAGGCCTTTAAATACCACTGAAAATAAATAGGGCAGGCGGCTGATAGCACTGAAGTCGGCGATTAAATTTGACATCCAATGTAATCCACCAAATATAAATCCCATGAATACCGCAAGCGTGGCTAAATCGGCATTACTAATGGCCCAATCTGGAAGCTGTGCGGATTGTGAATAGCGAAAAAACACAAATGACGCCATTGCGACGCACCAAGCAAACACAGCGAATAATAATTTTTGAGTCTGACGGCGTGCTTTCACTAGGAAATTAAGTGTCCGAATGGCTTAGTAATAATCGGTGTAGTTTATAGAATAACGGTTCGATTGGGACAGTTTATTTGTGATGTAGATCAAGAGATGTGCAGAAAAATGTGTCCTAGTGCATACTTTTGTCCAGATGATGTAACTTGTATTCAATAATCGTGATGGTTAATTTAGCCAAAGGCGTTATTTAAAATTTGTTGTGTAAACTCAATTTTTAAATAAAAACCGCGAGGATTAGATAACTGTATGCTACCGTCTTCGGCAATACTTTCGGTTAACGTTTGACTGTTAGCAGCCTTAGGCCGAAGCTGCAATACCTCGCCATGGCGAGCTGTGATTTTATCTACTTTTCCCAGAGCGATAAGCTCCATGATTTCTTCCCAATCTTGTTGCAATTGTTGAGCTTGTAGCGCATTAGGTTGCCACAGTATAGGTGTGCCTACGCGTCGCTCTGCAACGGGAATACTGCGCTCACCTTCTACTGGTACCCACAATACGTGTTGCAGCTTATGAAATACAACACTGTCTTGCCATGTTAATCCTTGAATATTAACCAGTGGGGCCACGGTGACATAAGTGGTTTCGAGCGGTTTGCCTTTACAGTCAATAGGGATTGTTTTTAACTCAATACCGAGGTGAATAAAGTCTGGTTGTGGTTTCGAACCGGCTAATGCGCCTAATTCAGATTCGATCAATTGCCCAACCCAACCTTTATCGCGTCTTAGGTTTTCTGGTACTGATATTTGGTTATCTGCTGCAATATCTGCAAGGCGAATACCCGCCATATCATGCGCTCTTTGCATTAATTCATGAATGTCTTTAGGGGACGATTTTGCCATGAGCTAATAAGTACCTCTATATTGATGCAAGTAATCTCTGAGAAAAGTGTTTATACAATGATATTACCATGAGTAATCGTTAACTTGCCTGGAATGGCTTAATTGCTGTTGGTCGTTGGCAATACGTATATTAATGGAGATTTTGAACTTAACCTTCGCCAAGCCAAAAACAGTGTGCAATATGCTATCAAGTATTGATTAACAATAACAAGTTTACTGAGTTTATTATTCTTGGTTAAAAAATAACCTCAAGTGTTGCAAATAACAAAAAACAACAAAATGATACTTTAAGTTATTGTTTTTAAGTTTCTTTTTTTCTTTCGTATTTCAAAGGTTTTAGTTTGTCCCAAGTTACTCTCCCTTTTCCCTGTATTTCACACATAGTTATCCACAGATTTAATGGATAACTGTTATTTTCAATGTCTTTAACTGATTAAAAAGGCCAAGTCAACGCAATAAAATAGCTTTTTTATCAGTTTATTTTCAAAAAAGCCTTGTTATTTGTGTATAACTTATAAGGTAAGCAATGCATTTAGGTAACATCTGTAATGCTGTTTGATTTTTGTTCAGTTATTGCGATCGATCATAATCCTTAGCCTTTTAAATTTTTATCGCTTTGTATTTGTTAAGTATTTTTGTGGTATTTGTATGGTTATTAAAAATTGTTAACTGCTGGTTTTTACATCTTAATCAAGGTTTACCAAAGTTTCGAACAGAGATATCCACAGAATTTGTGGATAATCTACAGTTCTATCGAGTTTGGCTGTTGATAAAGTGTATTTGTGCACAATGCTATGCAATTATCCACAATGTAAGGTATTGGCAGCTTCTTACACTTGTTATTGAGCGCAGCTGTATTTTACTTTAAGTGCGATGAAATTGATGAGTGAATCCTAGCCAAGAGTAAAGCAAAGACTTAATTTTATGCAATTTCCTGATTTTAATTTAATTATCCCGCTAACTAAGGTGAATTGAGGGTAAATAGAGGTTTGCCGATAGGCATGCTTTGTGAAACAATCAAACGATATAAAATTTGTTAATTTTGGAGTCCATGTGATTGATAGCGACGGCTTTCGCGCAAATGTGGGCATCATTATCTGCAATAAATTTGGACAAGTAATGTGGGCCCGACGTTTTGGCCAACATTCATGGCAGTTTCCACAAGGTGGGTTAGATGATGGCGAATCTGCGGAAGAAGCTATGTATCGTGAACTTTACGAAGAAGTGGGGCTGAGACCCGAACATGTTCAAATTTTAACATCCACTCGCTCTTGGTTACGTTACCGTTTACCTAAGCGTTTGGTACGCCAAGAAAGCAAACCTGTTTGCATTGGCCAAAAGCAGAAATGGTTTTTACTACAATTAAAAGGTCACGATAATACCATTAACTTAAATTCTTCAGGTCATCCTGAATTTGATGATTGGCGTTGGGTGAGTTATTGGTACCCGGTTCGTCAGGTAGTGTCTTTTAAGCGCGATGTATATAGAAAGGTGATGAAAGAGTTCGCATCGACGACATTAGCGCTGCAAACGCGCGAATTTAGTAACAAACGAAGCAAACAACGGAGTTAACTGATTTCATAGAGGGTTGAAACAGTGATAAATATGCTCAGGGATATCACCCAAGCTGTAGCGAGAGCCAATAGCTTGGAGAGTGCATTAAATATTTTGGTGTCACAAACGCGCATCGCGATGGCGACGCATTGCTGTTCTATTTATATCCTCGAGCAACAAAACCTGGTGTTATCGGCCACTGAAGGACTTGAAAAGTCCGCTGTCGGCCGAGTCAGTATGCCTCTTTCTGAGGGCCTCGTCGGCTTAGTCGCCCAACGTGAAGAAGCCGTTAACTTGGCTGACGCACGTATCCACCCGCGTTTTAAATTATTCCCCGAAGCTGTTGAAGAAGAGTATCGAGCCTTTTTGGCGGTTCCAATTATTTTTCAAAAGTTGGTTGTGGGTGTGATTGTTGTACAGCAGCCTGAAGCTAGACAGTTTAGCGAAAACGAAGAAGCATTTCTGATGACGTTGGCTGCTCAGCTTGCGGTTGTGATTAGAAGTCTTAAGCATAAAGCTGCCATTACCAATGTTCAGCATCAAGTTGTATTCAGTGGTGTTACGGCATCGAGTGGTATCGCGATTGCCCACGGCTTAGTGCTGGGTGGCACTATTTCATTAGAGCAGCCAGAATTACATTGCGCAGATATAGAAAGTGAATTGCGTCGACTAAAACATGCTATGCAGCGTTGCAGTGACATGTTGTCTTCGATATCACAGCGTTTTGAACGCGAAAAGTCAGCCGATGTTGCCTCTATTTTTACCGCATTCCAATTACTCCTCGACGAGTCTAGCTTAGGCGGTGAATATGCCCGCGAAGTTGCACTTGGTTGGCAGCCAGAGTCGGCGGTGAGTCGTGTCTCGTTGCGCTATATTGAACAGTTTTTGGCGATGGAAGACCCGTATTTAAAAGAACGGGCCAGTGATATTCGAGAACTAGGTCAAAAAGTCCTACGACAATTGATTGAGCCTGGACGCTTAGAGGTTGATCCAGATAAGCCGGTTATTTTAGTTGCCAAAGAAGTTGATGCGACATTACTCGCTGAATTTCCAAGACAAAAGCTAGCGGGTATTGTAACAGAGCGTGGTGGGGTTAATGCCCATGCTGCAATATTAGCTCGCGCTTTAGGTGTCCCTGCTATTGTGGGTACAGAAGATATTCTGTCGGCTGATATCGATCAAAAACTATTAGTGCTTAATGCCACGAGAGGGCAACTTCTTGTTTCACCTTCTCCGGCAGTAATTGAAGAATATCAATTACTGCTTGATGCTGATGTTGAAAAGCAAAAGCAATTTTCTGCTGAGTTAAGTTTACCGTCGATTACAACCGATGGGCAGCGGATCCAGTTATATCTCAACGCAGGCTTATTAAGTGGTATTGCGTCTGAAATTGCCGAAGGTGCTGACGGTATTGGTCTTTATCGTACCGAAATTCCCTTTATGCTTCATCAACGCTTCCCGAGTGAGAGTGAACAAATCAATGTTTATCGTCAGGTGCTTAGCGCTGCAGGTGATAGACCTGTTGTGATGCGCACGTTAGATGTAGGTGGAGATAAGCCTTTACCATATTTTCCAATCAAAGAAGATAATCCATTCTTAGGATGGCGTGGTATTCGGTTGTCGCTTGATCATCCCGAATTATTTTTGGTGCAGTTACGGGCCATGTTACAAGCGGGTGGTAAAAGTAATCAGCTACAAATCTTATTACCTATGGTGAGTAACCTCGATGAGATCGATCAAACTTTAGCTTATCTTGAGCAAGCCTTTACCGAATTAAGCCGAGAATTAAATACAATTTTAGTGAGACCTAAAGTGGGCGTCATGCTTGAAGTGCCAGCATTACTTTATCAGTTACAAGATGTGGCCAAGCGTGTCGATTTTGTGTCTGTAGGCAGTAACGATTTGACGCAATATCTGCTCGCTGTCGATCGTAATAATCCTAGCGTTAGCTCATTATTTGACAGCTATCATCCTGGGATCTTACGTGCCCTAAAAATGGCCGTTGATGATTGTAAACATTACGACTTAGATGTGAGTGTCTGTGGTGAATTAGCCGGCGAACCCTATGGTGCCTTATTATTGGTGGCGATGGGCTACCACAAGTTGAGTATGAACCAGGCCAGTTTAGCTAGGATTAACTATTTACTTAGACGTGTTTCACAACAGGATTTATCAGAGTTACTTATAGTTGTGCTGAGCCAATGTAACGGCCAACAAGTAAGAACTTTATTAGCTAATTTTTTACAACAGCATGGTTTAGAAGATTTAGTTAATCCGTAAGTAGTAAATGTTATTACGGTTTATAGCGCTTATTAGAAGGATGTCGTAATGGATAGTATGCTGCAGGTTTTTATTATTTGTCTGTTGCTTGGTTCAATTGTTGGCTTTCTAGCCGGGTTACTGGGTATTGGTGGTGGGCTCGTTATAGTACCTGCATTATTATACATTTTACCGTCAGTTGGTGTGAGCGTTGCTCAGTTAACCCATGTCGCGATTGCAACCTCACTAGCTTCGATTATTTTAACCTCTATGTCATCTGCTACCGCTCACCATAAACGCGGTAATGTGCCTTGGGAATTATTCAAACCGATCATGCCAGGTATTGTGGTTGGCTCTTTGGCCTCGGCATTTGTTTCTGAACAAATTTCATCTGCAGATTTGCAACAAACGTTTGCAATATTCGTGGTGTTAATGGCAATTCAAATGGCGTTTCCTTTTAAGGTCAAAACCGGCGACAACATGCCTAAATTTGGCGTGTTATTTGGTATATCCATTGTAATTGCGCTTATTGCAGGTTTAATGGGGATAGGCGGTGGCGTCTTGTTGGTGCCTTTCTTGAGTTACTGCGGATTGCAAATGCGTCAAGCGGTCGGGTTTTCATCAGTAACCGGTATGTTTATCGCAATTTCAGGTACCATCGGCTATATCATTGCAGGCTTTGATGCGCCAAATTTACCTGAAGGTGCATTTGGATTTATTTATTTACCTGCTTTATTCGGCATCATTATTAGTTCAATACTGTGCGCACCTATTGGGGTTAAAGCGGCGAGTTCTTGGCCTACTCCAGTGTTGAAAAAAATCTTTGCTTGTTTGCTTATCGTGGTTGGTCTGAAGCTTTTATTGAGTTAATTTAAAGCAAGCCCTAGTTCACTTTCTTGAACAAGGGCTATGAGCTGCATTACACTGCAAAAGGGTATTTAATGGCATCGTGATGTTCATAGCCTTCAACGCTAAAATCATCTAATGTGACCCAGGTTTCAATGTCGTTTAAGCTGGTGATTTTGGGGTTGATTATCAACTTTGGTGAGCTATATGGTTCACGTGTTAATTGAATATCACGCATGGGGGCCAGTTGATCTTCATAAATGTGGGCATTAACGATTTTATGGTACGCCTTGCCGGGTTTATGGCCTGTTATTTGTGCCATTAACGCAAGCAATACATATACTTGAACCATATTGAAATTGAGCCCAAGCGGCACATCACAACTGCGTTGGGTACTGTTAAGGTACAATGTGTCACCTAAGAGCGAAAAATGATGTTCGTACATACAAGGACGTAGACAACCGAGGTCAAAAGCGCCAGGATGATAAAAAGTTAAGATTTCACCGCGGTTATCAATGCCTTTACTTAGGTCATCCACTATTTGTTGTAGTAAATCAACATGGCCACCTGTCGGTTTTGGAAACGCGCGACCGAGTGCACCATAAATGAGCCCCATATCATCGTGGCCTTTACGGTTTGGGTTATTAAGCCAAGCTTGGTTTTCGTTGGCGTTAGCGTCCCATGTTTTGGTGCCTAATGCTCTAAAGTCAGCGGCATTTTGATAACCACGCAAATACCCGAGCACTTCAGCAATTGCCGATTTCCAAAAACTCTTGCGCGTGGTGACTAGTGGGAATTGATTGTTGCCAACGTCGTAAACTAAATCGGCATTAATGACGGTAAGGCATTTTTTGTTGGTTCGGGCATTATTGACCCATTCACCTTCATCTACGATGCGTTTGCACAGATCTAAATACTGTTTCATTTGTTCCAATTCCTTTTTTGCTTTTAGCGATTATACCTAATCAAGGCAGCCAAATCTTTATGCGCTAAAATTTTAATTTAAGACTAAATACGTTAAGTAATATCATAGATACCTCGGTAAAACCGAGTTAACTAGCAGAAAGAATCGATTATTATTGTTTGAGTTGATACTGTAGAGTCAATCTATTGTTCATAAAGGAGTGTTATATGGAACGTGCAATTAGAAACTTTGTCAGTCAAGAGTCAGCTGGTGGTATTTTGTTGATGGTCGCAGTGGCCTTGGCAATGCTCTTAGCTAATTCGCCTTTAGCGGATTTATATCAGGGCTTCTTGAGTACAGGAGTACAATTGCGTGTAGGCGAGCTAGATATCAATAAGCCATTATTACTCTGGATTAATGATGGCTTGATGGCATTGTTCTTTTTACTCATAGGTCTTGAGGTTAAACGCGAACTATTAGAAGGTGCACTTTCAAGTGTCGCTAAAGCTTCGTTACCAAGTTTTGCTGCGATTGGAGGTATGGTATTCCCTGCATTATTTTACCTTGCATTTAACTATACCAATCCTGAAACCCAGGTTGGTTGGGCAATTCCTGCAGCAACTGATATTGCGTTTGCGTTAGGTATTATGGCGTTGTTAGGCAGCCGAGTACCTGTTGCGTTAAAAGTGTTTTTATTGGCTTTGGCTATTATTGATGATTTAGGCGTAATTGTGATTATTGCCTTATTTTACAGCACTGATTTATCGATGATGAGTTTAATTATTGCTGCTGTTTCTATAGTGTTAATGGTCGCGCTTAATCGAAGAGGTGTAAGCGCAATAACCCCATATGCATTAATTGGATTCGTATTGTGGGTTGCGGTTTTAAAATCTGGTGTGCATGCCACGTTAGCGGGTGTCATTATTGCATTTTGTATTCCATTACGAGACAAAGCTGGCGCGTCGCCATCAGGGCGTTTAGAGCATAAGTTACATCCTTGGAGTACCTTTTTAATTCTACCAGTATTCGCTTTTGCTAACGCGGGTTTGTCATTGACCAATATGTCTTTCGAGTCTTTTGCAGAACCGATTACTTTAGGCATCATGATGGGGCTTATGTTAGGTAAACCTATTGGAGTATTATTATTTAGCTACGCGGCAGTGAAACTTAAATTAGCAGAGTTACCCCCGGGGATTGGTTGGAGTCAGATTATCCCTGTTGCAGTAATGTGTGGTATCGGCTTCACCATGTCAGTCTTTATTGCATCGTTAGCATTTGAACATTCACCAGCAGCTTATGGTGATTATGCAAGATTAGGCATTTTAACAGGATCGTTATTTGCAGCGCTGATTGGTTACTTTTGGTTAGCCAAAGTTCTGCCTAAGACAGGAGAAAACCATGAAACTATTTAAATTATCATTAGGGCTATTACTGAGTGCATTTGTTATCCCTGCGTCTGCAAACTCGTTTGATGTTTGTTTGAAGTCATCTGAGTCGGCCACATGTCAGAGTTATTTAGAGGGCGTTGTTGATGGTGCGTTGATGTACCGTGATAATCAGGCTAAGAAGCGCATTGACCCCAATAACTATGAATCGCGTGCGTTAAAATATCGTGCGGGTAAACGTTACCAAACTGCCAATGTTAATTACTGCTCAAGCCACATATTGATTAAAGAAGAAGTGGTGTCTGCGCTAACCGAGCAAGTGTCATTAAACAATGTGAGTAATAGCGATGAGTTAGAAATTGTTATTACTAGCCTGCTGGATTGCCCACGACCTAAATAGTGACTATGCTATTTTAACGCAGCCTCAAGGCTGCGTTTTTTTATAAGTGTTTACCGTGAAAGTACTCAATTATTTGCGATCGACGATTTTTGCTATAGTAGAGAGATTAATTTTTTAGGTTTTTGAATGATATGCAGCATTTAAACTATAACCATCTTTATTATTTTTGGATGGTACAAAAAAAAGGTTCGGTGACTAAAGCTGCCGAAGCTCTGTGTCTTGCTCCACAAACCATCACTGGCCAAATTCGTGCATTAGAAGAACGCCTGAAAGGGTCGCTGTTTAAACGTGTAGGGCGAAATTTAGTAGCGACCGAGTTAGGTGAATTGGTTTTTCGCTATGCAGATAAAATGTTTAGCCTTAGCTATGAAATGCTTGATTTACTCAATTACCAAAAAGATGACTCATTGTTATTTGAAGTGGGTATTGCAGATGCATTATCAAAAGCATTAGTTAGCAGAGTGTTGTTAACGGTTATCCCTAACGATGGTTCGGTGCATTTAGCTTGTTATGAGTCGACTCATGAAAGTCTTATCGAGCGCTTGCGCGAGCATAAGTTAGATATGATTTTATCGGATTGTGCTGGCGGCTCATTAAAATATCCAGAAATTCTATCAAAAAAACTTGGTGAATGTGGTATCAGCTTTTTTGCAGCAGAAGCTTCATCGCTGCCTTTTCCTGCTTGTCTTGAAGAGCGTAAATTACTTATCCCCGGAAAGCGGACATCTCTTGGGCAACAGCTACATCGTTGGTTTGCTGAAAAAAATCTTAATGTGAATATACTAGGCGAGTTTGATGATGCAGAGATGATGAAGGCGTTTGGTTATTTTAATCGGGGTATTTTTGTCGCACCGTCTATTTATCGTCATGATATACTGTCCCAAGGAATGGTTTTGCTTGGTGAAACCAACGATATACAAGAAGAATACCATGTAATGTTTGCTGAACGTATGATTCAACATCCGGCGGTTAAATCGTTATTAGCCACTGATTTTGGTGATTTGTTTGCAGGGTTAGATCTACAAGTACAAAGTTTTGAACATCGTATTAGCTAGTAGGCATCAGGAGATTTGTGTTGGAATTAATGAATATTGCTCGTGTTCGCTGGGCATGCCGTCGCGGAATGTTAGAATTAGATGTCTTGTTTCAACCGTTTGTTGAAGCACAATATGAAGCACTGACTGATGCTGACAAGCAGACCTTTATCCGTTTATTAGAATGTGAAGACCCTGAGTTATTTGCTTGGTTTATGGGTCATGAACAATGCCCTGACTCACAATTAGCCGACATGGTCGTTAAAGTTCGTGGACGAGCAGCACCTTAAAGCTTCTTCAGCTTTTACCCGCTCTTTTAGCACTCATCAGCATCAATTTGCGTTGAGTGCTTCATTTCTATTTCGATTCGCACTAGTGTGTGCTTTTGCCGTTATGCTGTGCAGCTTTCTAGCTTGGCCAGCTTCATCATTATCGTTATATCTATTTATACAATTGTTATTGGCCATGTTAACCCTAGGGTTGCTGATTTATTGTTTGCGTAAGCTAAATTTATGGTATTGCGTGTTGTGCATCGATAATTCTGGCAGAACAACAGTGTCAGATGCCGTATCTAAAGGTTGTATAGTCGAGTTTAGCCGACACCCGATAGTGAATCCATTAGTGTGTGTTCTCTTTTTACGGGAGGTTAAAACCGGTGAAAAACGATGGGTGTGGGTATGGCAAGATATGTTAACCGACACCGAGTATCGCACTCTGTGTCGGTTATTATTACAACTTAAACTGCCTTATTAACTTTATCGTCCAGGCTGTAAAATTGTCGGCTTAGGGTTGTCAATTTGTTCCGGATAGTCGATGTTGTAATGCAAGCCCCGGCTTTCTTTACGCTCCATGGCACATCGAATTATTAACTCAGCTACTTGCACTAGATTACGCAGTTCTAATAAATTATTACTGACTCTAAAGTTTGAGTAATATTCTTCAATTTCTTGTTGCAGCATCAAACAACGTCTAAGTGCGCGCTCTAAGCGTTTATCGGTACGCACAATACCGACGTAATCCCACATAAACAGACGTAGCTCGTGCCAGTTATGAGCAATAACCACTTCTTCATCAGAGTTGCTGACTTTACTCTCATCCCAAACCGGCAGCGGACATGGCATGGCAATTTTATGCAGTTGGCTTTCGATATCTTGAGAGGCTGCTCGTGCAAAGACTAAGCATTCTAGTAGTGAGTTACTGGCTAAACGGTTTGCGCCATGTAGGCCTGTATAAGCTACTTCACCGATGGCATATAAGCCATTGATGTCTGTTTGGCCGTGCAGATCTGTCATCACGCCACCACATGTGTAATGGGCGGCAGGTACCGCTGGAATAGGATCTTTAGTGATATCTATACCTAATTCAAGACAGCGCTGATAAATGGTTGGGAAATGTTTAATGATAAAGTCAGCAGGCTTGTGGCTTATGTCTAAATAAACACAATCAGCTCCGAGGCGTTTCATTTCATAGTCGATGGCTCTGGCAACAATATCACGAGGCGCGAGCTCTGCTCGCTCGTCAAAATCAGGCATAAAACGGCTGCCATCAGGACGACGTAAATAAGCACCTTCACCTCGTAATGCTTCAGTCAGTAAAAAATTTCTAGCATTAGGATGAAATAAACACGTTGGATGGAATTGATTAAATTCCATATTAGCGACACGACAACCGGCGCGCCATGCCATAGCTATTCCGTCGCCACTGGCAATATCTGGGTTAGAAGTATATTGATATACTTTAGAACTGCCTCCGGTTGCCAGAGCAACAAACTTTGCTTTAATGGTTTCGACATGTTCTTCATCTCGGTTCCACACATAAGCACCTAGCACTCGATTACCCGGGCGATTGAGTTTACGCGTAGTAATTAAATCGATAGCGTTATAACGCTCTAGCACCGTGATATTGGGGTGCGCAAGAGCGCGTTCTTGTAATGTGGTTTGTACTGCTTTACCGGTAGCATCAGCTGAATGTAAAATACGGCGATGGCTGTGTCCGCCTTCACGGGTAAGGTGGTATGGCATAGCTGCGGTGCTGTCTCCAGCGACAGTTTCTTCTTTATCAAATGCTACGCCACAGTTAATGAGCCACTGCATTGCACTTTTGGCATTTTCTGCGGTATAGGTGACAACGGATTTATCACACAGTCCTGCGCCAGCAATTAAAGTATCACTGACATGAGATTCAATTGTGTCACCTTCATCAAATACTGATGCGATTCCACCTTGAGCATATAAGGTTGATCCTTCAGATAAAGGGCCTTTAGAAAGAAGAATTACTTTTGATTTTTCAGCTAGATGTAACGCTAAAGTCAGTCCTGCAGCTCCGCTGCCGATGACCAAAATGTCAGATTGGTGTTCAACTGCTTGTTTCATCAGGTATCATGGTGTGGCCAAGTGGTTTGATTATAGTAAATCAAATTATCTAGGCTGGGTACTTTTACAGCGTGTTTTATTGCGGTTTTGCTTAGTTATTTTAATTACATCTCAAAATAATTAACTTTTTTTAATTCAATATCGAACTTTTTTCATATCGGTGAGTCTACTTATATGAACAGGATTCGAGCGACTGAGAAATCAGTATTACAGATTTAGGAGTAGTCGGCTCGGATGAGTGGACAATATAGTGATCAACAATTAGTTGAACGAGTACAGCAAGGCGATAAAAACGCATTTAACCTGTTAGTGCTAAAGTATCAAAATAAAGTGATGAGTTTGATTTCTCGGTATATTCGCAACCAAGCGGATGTTCAAGATGTGACACAAGAAGCCTTTATTAAAGCATATAGAGCGTTAGCGAATTTTCGTGGTGAAAGTGCATTTTATACTTGGTTGTATCGTATTGCGGTAAACACCGCAAAAAACCATCTTACTTCACAAGGGCGCAGAGCACCTGCAAACGATGTGGATGTTGAAGATGCAGAATATTATGAAGGTAGTGATGCGTTAAAAGAGTTTGCATCGCCTGAGCGTTTATTAATGAAAGATCAAATGAGCAAAGTGATCTTCGATACGCTTGATACCTTGCCAGAAGAATTAAAAATGGCGATATCGCTCAGAGAGTTAGACGGTATGAGTTACGAGGATATTGCCAATATCATGGATTGTCCTGTCGGGACCGTTAGATCACGTATCTTTCGTGCTCGAGAAGCAATCGACAAACAGCTCCAGCCTTTGCTGGAAAAGTAACTGCCTTAACGTTAAATAGGTGAAAAATGCTTAAATCAAGTCAAGAATGGGTATCTGCAGCAGTTGATGGTGAAGCCGATGAAAACACATTAGCACAACTTTCTACTGACGTTGATTCACATGCACAATGGCAGCGTTATCACATGATAGGTGATACGATGCGCGGTGATCTGCCCGCGACCATTGACTTAGATCTTTCTGCTAGCATTATGGCTGCAATTGAGCTTGAACCGACAATTATGGCCCCTAAAGCGCAGCTTAAAGAGTCGACAGAGCAAGTTGCTTCAAGTCCTGCTAAAACCAGCAATGTTGTGCCATTTTTCAAACAGTTTGGCCAATATGCGATCGCAGCAACTGTTGCAATGGTAGCCATTGTAGGTGTGCAATCTTATAATCAAACTAATGATGCTGAGTCACCATTACCTGTATTAACTACACGGCCTTTAGTGGGTACTGTGTCGCCAGTAAGTTATCAAACTGGGGCAGTGCAAAGTCAGCAAAATTACTCAAACGATCAAGTGATTGAACAACGTCGTCGTATTAATGCTTATATTCAAGACCATATGTTGCAACAACGCTTGAATCCAGGTGTGGTTATCGACGAAAATAACAATCAAGATGCTGCGGTTAAGCCTTAATCCGTAGCGAAACCTTGCCTTATCATTCTTAGGAGTTAGCTTGCGCCTTATCCTGCTAGCACTGTTAGTTTTAACCTTTTCAACACACGCTGAAGAAGATTTATCTGCAAAAGCTTGGCTTAAAAACATGAGCCAAGCGTTACAAGATAAACAATTCAAAGTGTCTATCATCCAACTTCAAGCCGATCACATACGTCCACTGGTTTATATACATGGTATCGTCGATAATCAAGAGGTTGCATTACTTGAATATCTCAATGGCCCGCCTAAAAATGCTGTGAGAGTGGGTAATCGGGTTACTTTTATTGAGCATGATCAACCCGCTTACAGTGTCAGTGCTCCACGCATTCAAGGTGTGTGGCCTGCAGCGTTAGCGGGTGACATTAGCCAGCTTGAAAAAGGCTATCAATTTGTTATTGGCGGGCGTAGCCGTATTGCTGGCCGTCCAGGTCAAATGATCCGTTTACTCGCTAACGACGAAAACCGTTATGATGCGCAAGTTTGGGTCGATATGGACACCTATCTGCCACTTAGATTTGATACGTTAAATAAAGAAAAACAACTGCTGGAACAAACTATGGTGGTTGAGTTAATTGAGCTTGCTGAGCCTGCTAATATTTTGATTGAAGCTGCTAAGCAAGATTGGCCAGCGGTCATCAATCAAGCAGAGCGTACAGACGGTAAAAATTGGCAATTTACGTGGCTACCACAGGGATTTGACGTAGTTGTACGCGATCATCATCGCTTAATAGGGATCCATGAGCCTGTAGAATATATTGCGTTAACAGATGGATTAGCCAATATCTCTGTCTACGTGGCACGTTCAGGTGAAAACCCTATGCCAAATGAGTTACTTACCCGTAATGGTTTATCTATGGTGGTTGTTAAGGTGGGGACGCTAGAAGTGGTCGCCATTGGTAAGGTCCCTTCAGAAACGCTAGAGCGTATAGCAAATAGTTTGGTTTTAAAATAGCCAACTCCTAAGGTTAAAGTATCTTTTAAATGATGCTTTAACCTGTTATTTACAATCTTAAATTTCTAATTGTAGTGTTGTCTATTTCTACGGCTCAGGTGTAGGAATAACATTGTGCTGAAAGGAATAACTGTATTATTTCGCTTTGTGTTAATATCGGGGCATTCAGGTCAATAGGTCGTTTTATGAGCCAATCAACAGCGTCACAATCAACAATGATGGAAGAAATTGCTCGTGTTGTTGACTATCAACAAGGCTGGGCGACCGTTGAGGTGGAATTAAAAAGTGCCTGTAATCATTGTGCAAGTAGTGAAAACTGCGGTACATCAACTATTGCGAAAGCTTTTTCTGTAAAAACTCAACGATTTTCATTGCCTGCGGATAAACCTTGTCGTGAAGGTGACTTATTGAAAGTAGGCTTGCCAGAAAGCGTTATTATCAAAGCTGCTGCATTGGTATATTTATTACCTTTGCTCGGCTTGTTTGTCTTTGCAACATTTGGTCATTTATTTGCTGCTGGGCTCGATTTAAGTACTAACGCATTTGCAATGATTTTTGGTGCGATTGGCGCTGTCATTGCTTGGTTTATAGGCAAGCATTTAGCCAGCAAAATAGAAATGGATGCGTCGCCAGTGATCATTGCCTATTTAGGCCAAGAAGTCGGTGTTATTCGTGCTCATCAAGCATAAATCAGTCATATTTCGCTAAGTTAATACTTAATTCCAGCTTTAATAGAGCCCTATTAGGGCTATAATTACCCACGTAAACTTGGCGTTTTGGTCTATCTTAGAGGCAAAATAGAGACTATTGCTGAATCTGATTGGTATTGCCCCCCTAATCAGGTACAATTTGCCTCCTTAATTTTAATCAAATTTAGTAGTAGTCATTGCAGCATAATGAAACACATTAGAAACTTCTCGATTATTGCCCATATCGACCATGGTAAATCAACTTTATCCGATCGCCTGATCCAGGTATGTGGCGGCTTAACTGACCGTGAAATGGCTGCACAGGTTTTAGATTCTATGGATCTAGAACGTGAGCGTGGCATTACGATTAAAGCCCAAAGCGTAACCCTTGATTACCATGCAAAAGATGGTAATACCTATCAATTAAACTTTATTGACACCCCCGGCCACGTTGACTTCTCTTACGAAGTATCACGTTCGCTTGCCGCGTGTGAAGGTGCATTATTAGTTGTTGATGCTGGGCAAGGTGTTGAAGCTCAAACACTCGCAAACTGTTACACAGCACTAGATATGAATCTAGACGTTGTCCCCATTCTTAATAAAATAGACCTACCACAAGCTGAGCCTGACCGCGTTGCCGCTGAAATCGAAGATATTGTCGGTATTGACGCTAAAGATGCAGTACGTTGTTCTGCCAAAACGGGTGTTGGTGTAGATCTTGTTTTAGAAGAAATTATTGCAAAAATTCCACCTCCAGTAGGTGATGAGAATGCGCCGTTACAAGCATTAATTATCGACTCATGGTTTGACGCTTATCTTGGTGTCGTTTCATTAGTACGTATTAAACATGGCGTATTAAAGAAAGGCGACAAGTTTAAAGTCATGTCGACAGGTCAAAACTACAATGCTGACCGTGTAGGTATTTTTACTCCGAAAGAAAAAGATGAACCGGAGCTGCGCGCAGGCGAAGTAGGTTATGTTATTTCGGGTATTAAAGAAATTCACGGTGCACCAGTGGGTGATACGTTAACTCACGCAAAAAATGGTGCCGACAAACCCTTACCAGGATTTAAAAAGGTTACTCCACAGGTTTATGCTGGTGTGTTCCCTATTTCTACTGACGAATACGAAAACTTCCGTGATGCATTAAACAAGCTGAGCTTGAACGATGCGTCGCTGTTTTTTGAACCTGAGACCTCGAGTGCACTTGGTTTTGGTTTCCGTATTGGTTACTTGGGCTTACTCCACATGGAGATTGTTCAAGAGCGCTTAGAGCGTGAATATAACCTTGATTTGATCACCACAGCGCCGACAGTAGTTTACGAAGTTGTGATGACCAATGGCGATGTCGTATATGTTGATAATCCATCGGATTTACCTGCTCTGAATAATATCGAAGAGCTACGTGAGCCGATAGTTGAAGCCAATATCCTTGTGCCAAAAGAGTACTTAGGTAACGTTATTACCTTATGTATCGAAAAGCGCGGTTCGCAAACCAACATGGTTTATCACGGCAACCAAGTGGCAGTAACCTATCATTTGCCAATGGCTGAAGTTGTGATGGACTTCTTTGACCGTCTAAAATCAACCAGTCGTGGTTATGCATCACTTGAATATAACTTTATTCGTTTTGATCCAGCAGATATGGTGCGTTTAGATATCTTAATCAACGGTGATCGTGTTGATGCATTAGCGATGATTATTCACCGCTCTAACATTCGTCATCGTGGCTTAGCTCTCGTTGAAAAAATGAAAGAACTGATCCCACGCCAAATGTTTGATATTGCCATTCAGGCTGCTGTAGGCAGTCAGATTATTGCGCGTTCAACGATTAAAGCATTACGTAAAGACGTAACCGCTAAATGTTACGGTGGCGACGTTTCGCGTAAGAAGAAACTGCTTAATAAGCAGAAAGAAGGTAAAAAACGCATGAAGCAAGTGGGTAACGTTGAAGTGCCGCAAGAGGCATTTTTAGCGGTACTTAAATTAAACGATTAATTATAATTAATTGTTTTAATTTGCTTAATAACGCCGCGTATTGCGGCGTTATCGTTATTTTTACTATATATTTTGTAACACTCAACAGGGTGAATGTTTATTCGTTAATCACCATACTGGAATGAGTTAAATTGGGTTATTACCCAAACCATATGGAAACATTTACATCATCCTGCAGGAGATAAATCAGTAATGGCAGCCTATTTTTCACTTATTTTAGTGCTCGTAACCTTAGGTAGTGGTCTTATCTGGTTGATTGACGTTGTATTTTTTGCGCCTAAACGTCGTGAAAAACTGGCATTAGCTCAAGCTAACTCAAACCAATTGAGTGCTGATGCCATTGACAAAATTGTCCGTGAACCTATTTTAGTGGAAACCGCGCATTCGATATTTCCGGTTATCGCATTTGTAATGATTTTACGCTCATTTATTTATGAACCCTTTCAAATACCCTCAGGTTCAATGATGCCAACATTGCTCGTGGGTGATTTTATTTTGGTGGAAAAATTCAGCTATGGTTTACGTGACCCGGTATGGCGAAGCAAGTTAGTTGAAACCGGTGAGCCTGAACGCGGTGATGTATTTGTATTCAAATATCCTGAAAACCCCAAAATTGATTATATTAAACGTGTAGTGGGTTTACCTGGTGACAAGATTATCTACCGGAATAAACAATTAATGATTCAAGAAGCCTGTGATAGTGGCACTGATTGTGCTGCACCGAAAGTGATTGAACATACTGAGCTAAACCGTGGCGAATTTAGTCAAAACGATACACCATTAATTCGGTTAAGCGAGCAATTAGGCGATGTTCAGCATGATATTTTGATCAATCCAGCGCGTCCTGATTTTAGACAACATTTTTACCCGCAGCCAGGCTTGCCTGCTGGAGAGTTCGTGGTACCTAAAGGCATGTACTTTGCGATGGGTGATAACCGCGATAATAGCACTGATAGTCGTTTCTGGGGCTTCGTGCCAGAAGAGAATTTAGTCGGTAAAGCTGTTGCTATTTGGATTAGTTTTGAATTTGACCGCAACCCTAATGATTGGTTACCTACTTGGGTTCCTACCGGTGTGCGTTTTGATAGAGTAGGTGGAATACATTGATGGAACCCATTAAAAATTTGCCGCGTTTGTGCCGTACTTTAGGTTACGAGTTTAATAATGTTGAGTTACTTACTCAGGCATTAACTCATCGTAGCGCAGCAAATAAACATAATGAGCGTTTAGAGTTTTTAGGTGATTCGATTTTATCGATAGTGATTTCGGATGCGTTATATCACCAATTTCCTAAGGCGACCGAAGGTGATTTAAGCCGTATGCGCGCAACCTTAGTTAAAGGTGACACGCTGACGTTAATCGCCAAAGAATTTAAGTTAGGTGACTATTTATTTTTAGGTCCTGGAGAGCTAAAAAGCGGCGGTTTTAGACGTGAGTCTATTCTAGCTGATGCTGTTGAAGCTATTATTGGTGCCGTATATCTTGATGCCAATCTCGATGTTTGTCGAACTTTGCTATTGAGCTGGTATGAAGGCAGGTTAGCAAATATTAAACCAGGGATTAATCAAAAAGATCCTAAAACCATTTTGCAAGAACACTTGCAGGGTTTTAAAAAGCCATTGCCTGACTATCAGGTTGTTGCGGTAGAAGGTGAAGCACATGATCAAACCTTCACTGTAGAATGTAAAATTAGCGAATTGAATCAAGTTGTCACAGGTGTGGCAAGTTCTAGAAGAAAAGCTGAACAGCTTGCTGCTGCTCAGGTATTGGAGTTACTGAATAAATGACCAAAAAAACAGACTTGCCAGCAGGTGCTAATCAAGAGCCTAGCTTAGATGAACTGCTGGCAAGGATGAACCAAGCAGCCCCAACTGCCGCCGCGAAATTTGATGTTACATACTGTGGTATGGTGGCTATTGTCGGTCGTCCTAACGTAGGTAAGTCGACACTGTTAAATAAATTGCTTGGCCAAAAAGTCAGTATTACGTCTAAAAAACCACAAACGACTCGTCATCGTATTATGGGTATTCATACTGATGGTCCTAACCAAATCGTATTTATTGATACACCTGGTTTACACATTGAAGAAAAACGTGCAATTAACCGTTTAATGAATCGAGCAGCTGCCAGCTCATTAGCTGATGTTGCGATGGTCATTTTTGTGGTCGATGGTATGACATGGACAGCTGACGATGAAATGGTATTACAAAAGCTCAAGCATCGTAACGATGACCGTAAAATCATTTTAGCGATTAATAAAGTCGATAACATTAAAGATAAGGAAAAGCTATTTCCTTATTTAACAGAACTTGCTCAGAAGTTTGATTTTGACGAAATTTTGCCCATTTCAGCCAGTAAAGGAACCAACGTACAGCGCATTTTAGAGATGGCACGTGATTCGTTACCTGAAGCGCCGTTTTACTTCCCTGAAGACTACGTTACCGATCGCTCGCAACGTTTTATGGCTTCTGAAATTGTCCGTGAAAAACTCATGCGCTTTTTAGGCGATGAACTTCCATATGATGCCACGGTTGAAATTGAGCAATTTAAAATGATGGACAACGGTGTCTATCAAATTAACGCGCTGATTTTAGTTGAGCGAGAAGGCCAAAAACGTATGGTCATTGGTAATAAAGGTGAGCGTATTCGTACCATTGCCACTCAATCACGTCTGGATATGGAAACGTTATTCGACAATAAAGTGTTTCTTGAAGTCTGGGTGAAAGTAAAGTCTGGCTGGGCTGATGACGAACGTGCATTAAGAAGTTTAGGTTATGGCGAAGACTAAGTCGCTAGCTTTCCTCACTATCGTTATCTTGTAGGCATGGCCACCATGAAACGTGGCTATGTGTTACATCATCGACCCTTTCGTGAGTCGAGTGTTATTGTCAATTTATTGATAGAAGGCGTTGGTCGAGTTGACGCTATTACTCGAGTGGGTTCAGGCAAACGGTCAATTAAAAGTATTTTACAACCATTTCAACCACTAATTATTCAATTTAGTGCCCAATCTGAAGCTAAAAACCTTGGATTAAAAAATATTACCCAAATAGAGTCTGCCGCTCCTGCGATGCCTTTAACCGGCAATAGCTTATATTCTGGTTTTTATCTTAATGAATTACTCGTACGACTATTGTCAGTAGAACACCAGGCTGAAGGGCTATTCTTAGAGTATCATCGTGCGCTAATGTCACTTGCTAAAGGTTTTTGCTCCAGTCATTTACGGTATTTTGAAATGGCGTTATTACTTGAACTAGGTGCTTTCCCCTCATTAAATTATGACTCTCAAGGGCATGAGTTAGAGGCACAGTGCTGCTATAGGTTCGTTGCTGAAAGTGGTTTTTTACCAGTGGTACAAACTAAAGATTCTAGTTTCTCACATGGTAAAGGCAATTTAACTGGCGCGATGTTGTTAGCATTGGCATCACAAAACTTACAGACAGATCAACTTAATCAAGCCAAAGGTTTAATGCGTTATTTGTTAACGCCGTTATTAGGTAATAAACCATTATTAAGTCGGCAATTATTTGCCAAAAATGCGCAATAAAGCTTTTCGTATTATGACATGAACCAAGTACAATTCATTTCGTACTAGTTACGGTCAGTCCAATTATTCGTTTATTAATTTTAAGGAGCTCGGTGTGAGCGGAATTTTATTAGGCATTAACATCGATCATATCGCCACATTACGCCAAGCTCGTGGTACAAACTATCCTGATCCTGTCCATGCTGCTGCAGTTGCAGAGCATGCTGGTGCCGATGGTATTACGATTCATTTACGTGAAGACAGACGTCACATTCAAGACCGTGATGTTTACTTATTAGCGAAAACGCTTAAAACACGAATGAACTTTGAGTTTGCTGTTACAGAAGAAATGATTGCTATCGCGTGTGATATAAAGCCGGCGTACGCTTGTTTAGTACCTGAAAAACGTGAGGAGCTAACAACTGAAGGTGGCTTAGACGTTGCGGGGCAGCTAGATAAGATGACTTCTGCAGTGACTCGTTTAGCTGCACAAGGCATTAAGGTGTCGCTCTTTATTGATGCAGATAAAACCCAAATTGACGCAGCAGTTGCTGTTGGTGCACCTTACATAGAAATTCACACAGGCTGCTATGCAGATGCACAGACCGATGCCGAACAAGCACAAGAGCTTGCACGCATTACCGAGATGGCGAGCTACGCTCACAGCAAAGGTTTAGTTGTGAATGCTGGACATGGTTTGCATTACCATAATGTGAAAGCGATAGCGGCCATTCCAGAATTGTATGAGCTTAATATTGGTCATGCGGTAATTGCTCGAGCTGCAATTGATGGCTTAGAGACTGCTGTGCGTGATATGAAAAAATTGATGCTTGAAGGCCGTAGAGGCGAGTAATGGCAATTGTGGGTATTGGTACCGATATTGTTGAAATAGCCCGTATACACGAGCAGCGTGAACGCCTAGGCGACAGATTAGCCAAACGCGTACTCACGGAGTCTGAACTGGCTATATATATGCAGTCAAAACAAGCAGAGCGTTTTTTAGCAAAACGTTTTGCTGCTAAAGAAGCCGCCGCCAAAGCCTTAGGCACAGGCATTGGGAGAGGTGTTTCGTTTCAGCATATTCATATCGACAATGATGCCAATGGTGCTCCGATAATCCATTTTACTGACGGTGCACTTATTCGCTTAACACAACTTGGTGGCTGCAGAGGGTTTATTAGCATTGCTGATGAACAACATTATGCGGTAGCCACTGTAATATTAGAGCGTTAATTTGTCGTATTTGTCGATAGAAAGGCGCATAGGCGCCTTTTTTTGTGTCTTTTAAAACGATTCAAACTAGGTTAAATTAACAATATAACAACACTAATAATAAGAGACCCAAGATGAAATCGGCAGTAGAACAATTATCAACTTATAAAAGCGTTCATTTAAACCCTAAAAATATACGAACTCATTTTGTTGGTGTGCCGATGATTATTTGGTCGGCATTTTTGATGTTAGGTACACTTCGCTTGGCTTGGCAAGATTATCAAGTGAGTGTGGCAATGTTATTAACACTAGTGGTATTGGCTTATTACATGATGCTACATGTGCGTTTAGCCATAGGGTTAGTGCTATTTATTATACCAGTACTTTATACCACAGAGATGGTGGTCCATACTGAACATCCAATGATGATTGCTCTGAGTGTTTTTGCCTTAGGTTGGGTTATTCAATTTGTTGGTCATAAATATGAAAAAGCCAAACCCGCTTTTATGGATGACTTAAATCAACTGTTAATTGGGCCTTTTTTCTTAATGGCAGAGCTTTATTTTATGTTTGGTTGGGAAAAAGATCTTGCTGCAGAAATCAAACCGCTTGCCCGAGATAAGCGCCGCGCTTTAGAAGCGAAATTGCGGGGTTAGTATTAAATAACTAACGGCATGTGTTAGTCGTTTAAGCACAAAAAAGGCGCTCTATGAGCCTTTTTTTGTTAATCAATAACTGACGTTATTCATCATCATTCTCAGCAGCAGTAATGTCTAAATGACTGGGTAATACCCTTACTGCTTTAATCATGTTATCAGCGACTTCAATTACTTCTAAATGATAACCCGCAATTCGCAAACTGGTATTGGCAGCAGGAATGTCTTCGAGAAACTCGATGATAAGACCGTTTAGGGTTTTAGGGCCATCGATAGGGAAGTTCCATTTCATTTCTTTATTGAGATCACGAATGTTAATGGTTGCGTCAATTAAAAAACTGCCATCTTGTTGAATGTTAATGTCTTCACTTGGCGTTGTAATCATTGACGTTGTAAAGTCACCCACAATTTCTTCTAGAATATCTTCCAAAGTCACGAGACCTTGAATGTCGCCATATTCATCAACAACCAAACCAATGCGTTCTTTGTTTTGTTGAAAGTTTGTGAGCTGTACGTTTAGCGGAGTGCCCTCTGGTATAAAGTACAACTCCTTTACTGCACGGAGCAAAGATGACTTACTGAACTGCTCTTTAGACTGTAAGCGTAACGCATCTCGCAAGTGAATAAAGCCTACGGCATCATCAATATTGTCACGATAAACTAATACGCGTGTATGAGGGCTTTGAATTACCATTTTATTGATTAACTTAAAGTCATCATTTACGTTAATTGCGTAAATGTCTGAACGTGAAATCATGATGTCTTCAACAGTGACTTTTTCTAGATCAAGAATGGATAACAACATTTCTTGGTGACGTTGTGGAATGAGTGCGCCAGCTTCGTGTACAACCGTACGTAATTCTTCCTGGCTTAGTGCGTCGCTTGTTTTAACGGTTTTTATACCCATTAGGCGTAAAAAACCTGAAGTTATTAAGTTAATCGCTTTAACAAAAGGCGATAACAATACTAATAGCCAGCCTAGTAAAATACTCGACGGAAATGCAATTCGTTCTGGGTGTAAAGCTGCAAACGTCTTAGGTGTTACTTCTGCAAAAACTAACACCACAACCGTTAATACGCCTGTTGCAATCGCTACGCCCATATCGCCAAATAAACGCATACCAATAATAGTTGCGATGGCTGAAGCTAGGATGTTGACAAGGTTATTACCGATTAGGATTAGGCCGATGAGCCGATCTGGACGATCAAGTAACTTTAAAGCACGTTGTGCTCCACGGTGACCACTTCCTGCAAGATGCCTTAGTCGATAACGGTTTAAGGTCATCATTGCAGTTTCTGAACCAGAGAAATAAGCAGAAATGATAATTAAAACTGCAAGGAAAATAAAAAGCGCGCTGGTAGATATAGCGTCCAAAAAAGGGCCCCGTTAAGTACATTAAAGTTGGTAAATATCACCAATACATAAAATTTGAACAATCATTATTTATTAATGACTGTTTGTGTCAAGTTATCTTATTTGATGAGTCAGTGATAAAAAGCTTGTTATCTGGCTATTGAGCTACAAAACTAACTTAATATCAGTTCTTTAACTATTCGAGCACCAAAATAGGCCAACGACAGTAAACCTGCGCCAGATAAACTATAAATGACAGCGGTACGAATTCTACAGCCTACGGTATATTGTTGCCACAACATAATGGCATAAACTACCCACGCCATCATTGATAGTATGGCTTTATGGCCTTTACCATCTACAAACATGTCATCTAAATACACAAAACCCGTCACCAAAGATAAACTTAACAACACAAATCCGATAATGATTAAATGATAAAGCTGTCTTTCAACCGTCATTAATGGTGGCATTGCTGGGCTCATCATCATTTGTTTCTTTTTAAGCTTATTTTGGATAAATGACAATTGAATAGCATATAACGCTGCGATCATCAGGGCGCTGTAAGCCATTAAAGAGAGCACTACATGGGCTAAAATTTCAGGATGAAGTTCGAAATGAGTCATAAACTGTGGTGGTAATAACCAAAGCAATGCAACAGATAAGACTGAACAGGCATAGACCACAGGAACAACAATTATCACTTTCAAGCGCGGCATTGTGATAGTAAAAGTGAACGCGATAATCCAGTTAACCAGCGAGATCACGTTGGTTAAACTAAAATTTTGGCCATCTACTGTAAATATGGCATTTGATAACGCAAGGCCATGAAATACCACTGCGATACTAGACGCTATCATTACCGCTTTGCGGTTAGGGCCTTGCACATGAAATAGTCTGCTGGTGACTAGGATTAAAGCAATGCAATAAAACAGCATGGCGCCAGCTGAAAAAATAACCATTTGAAATCAACCTATCAAAGTAATGAAAGCATCGCTGAAAAAGCGGTAAGCGCAATAAAAATATCGCCGATACACCGCAATCTCATTATTTGTCTTAGATTAACATGATCACCCCCTAATATGGCAGTGACCTGAGGCTCAAAATTTAACAGTATCTTACCCTTAGCTGCAAATAATTTACCTAATCACGATAACTGATCATCGCAAGTATCGTAATTTAGAGTGGCTTGGGTATAATAGCCACAATTATCGATATGCTGAAAAGAGCTGGCCAATGTTTGAAAATTTATCCGACAGACTGTCACGCACACTAAAAAACATTAGTGGCCGTGGTCGCTTAACAGAAGACAACATTAAAGAAACCTTGCGTGAAGTGCGTATGGCGCTGCTTGAAGCAGATGTCGCTTTACCTGTTGTTAGAGAATTCGTAAACAGCGTTAAAGAACGCGCTGTAGGTCAAGAAGTATCAAAAAGCTTAAGCCCTGGACAAGCTTTTATTAAAATCGTCCAAAGTGAGCTTGAAAAAGCCATGGGCGAGTCGAATGAAGCGCTAGATTTAGCGGCAATACCGCCAGCCGTCATTATGATGGCCGGCCTGCAAGGTGCGGGTAAAACCACTTCTGTAGCTAAACTAGGTAAATTCTTACGAACTCGTCATAAAAAATCTGTTTTAGTAGTTAGTGCTGACGTATACCGACCAGCGGCAATTAAACAGTTAGAAACATTAGCATTAGAAGTTGACGTAGAATTTTTTCCATCGGATGTGAGTCAAAAGCCAGTAGATATTGCTAAAGCCGCAATTAGCTACGCAAAGCTTAAATTTATTGATGTGGTGATTGTCGATACCGCAGGTCGTTTACACGTCGACGAAGCAATGATGGATGAAATCAAGCAGCTTCATGCAACGGTTAAACCAGTAGAAACCTTGTTCGTGGTCGATGCCATGACCGGGCAAGATGCGGCTAATACAGCTAAAGCATTTAATGAAGCTTTACCGCTTACCGGGGTTATTTTAACTAAGGTAGACGGCGATGCTCGAGGTGGTGCAGCATTATCTATCCGCAACATTACGGGTAAACCGATTAAATTTTTAGGTGTGGGTGAAAAAACGGATGCTCTAGAACCGTTCCACCCAGACCGTATCGCGTCACGTATTTTAGGCATGGGTGACGTGTTGTCACTGATTGAAGAAGTTGAACGCGGCGTCGACAAAGACAAAGCCATGAAGCTTGCTTCAAAAGTAAAATCTGGTGGCAGCTTTGACCTAGAAGATTTTCGTGAGCAATTACAGCAAATGAAAAACATGGGCGGCATGATGAACATGCTCGAGAAGTTACCTGGTGTGGGTCAATTGCCGCCAGAGGCTTTAGCTCAGGTCCAAGACGGAAAAATGACCGGCCAAATGGAAGCCATCATCAATTCGATGACAGCCAAAGAACGTAAAAACCCAGATTTAATCAAAGGGTCTCGCAAACGCCGAATCGCATTAGGTTCTGGCACTCAAATTCAAGACGTTAACCGTTTATTAAAGCAGTTTACCCAAATGCAGAAAATGATGAAAAAGATGTCTGCAAAGGGGGGCATGAAGAAGATGATGCGCGGAATGAGCGGAATGTTACCTCCAGGGATGAAATTTCCAGGACGTTAATTGAAGCATCTTTTATACATAAATGCAGTTAATTGATATACACATCAGTTGGTTAGATTGGATCTTTACAATTAAGGTAGCAAAATCGGTGATTTAAAAATCATCAGATTTGGTTGCAATAGTTCAAAAGTCAGGTAAAATCTTCCGGCTTTCTTTCTGGGACTCTTCGCGAACACGGAGTTCCAGTTTTTATTTTTGCTTCTAGCAAATCATTAGAGGAATAAAACGCATGGTTACCATTCGTTTAGCTCGTGGCGGCGCAAAAAAGCGTCCATTTTACAATATCGTTGTTGCTGATAGCCGCAATGCTCGTGACGGTCGTTTCATCGAACGTGTTGGTTTTTTCAATCCATTGGCTCGTGGCCAAGAAGAAACTTTACGTTTAGATCTTGATCGTGTTGAGCACTGGGTTGCTACTGGCGCAGCAACATCTGAGCGTGTTGCAAAACTGATCAAAGACGCACGTAAAGCTGCTGCTTAATTGCGTATTAAAAAGGTATAGATAGATGAGCGATAACCAACAGCCAATCGTACTGGGTAAATTAGGATCCAGTCATGGTATTAAAGGTTGGCTTAAAATCACTTCCTATGCCGATTCTGTTGAAGGTATTTTTGATTACTCGCCTTGGTTGATTAAAGAGCAAGGTGTTTGGCGTGAAGTTAAGGTCGCGCAGTGGCGTTTTCAAGGCAAGGCACTTGTTGCTGAACTTGAAGGTGTTAACTCTAGAGAGCATGCGCAAATGCTCACAAATTGTGAAATTGCGATTTTGCCGGAACAAATGAAAGACCTCGCTGATGATGAATTTTATCACCGTGATCTTATCGGCTGTGAAGTGACCAATATAAACGGCTATAACATGGGTATAGTTGACCAGATCGTGGAAACAGGATCAAACGACGTACTTCTTATTAAAGCTAACGCTAAAGATGCCTTCGGCAAAGCGGAACGTATGGTCCCCTTTGTCCCCGAGCAATTCATCAAACAGGTGAATCTGCAAGAGAAACAGATTTTAGTGGATTGGGATCCTGACTTCTAAGTCGAGGTACAACATATGTGGTTAGGGGTAATCACCCTGTTTCCAGAGATGTTTCGTGCCGTTACAGACTTTGGTGTTACGGGTCGAGCCGTCAAAAGCGGCCTGCTAGAGGTGCAAACGTGGAATCCTCGTGATTTCACCCATGATAGACATAGTACTGTGGATGATCGCCCTTATGGTGGTGGCCCAGGAATGTTAATGATGGTGCAACCTTTACGCGATGCTATCCATGCAGCAAAAACTGCTGCAGGTGATGGGGCAAAAGTGATTTATTTGTCACCTCAGGGACGTAAGCTGGATCAGCGAGGCGTGACTGAATTGGCTAAATCAGACCGATTGATTTTAGTGTGTGGTCGATACGAAGGTGTTGATGAACGCATTATTCAAACGGAAGTGGATGAAGAGTGGTCTATCGGTGATTATGTGCTTTCGGGCGGAGAATTACCGGCAATGACGTTAATCGATTCAGTAGCTCGTTTAGTACCTGGTGTACTGGGCAAGCAAGCATCAGCAGAGCAAGATTCTTTCTCTGAAGGTTTACTGGATTGTCCTCATTATACGCGCCCTGAACAATTGGATGGCATGGATGTTCCGGCAGTGCTGTTAAGCGGTGACCACGAAAAAATTAGACTCTGGCGTTTACAACAAAGTATCGGAAGAACTTTTTTGAGACGACCAGAATTATTTGAAAATCTAGCTCTGACTGACGAACAAACGACTTTATTAGCGCAGTTCGTGAATGAAACGGACAAGTCCGCATAGTCAATGCTCAGTTAATTCTAGAATGGAGTAGTTATGAACAACATCATTAAAATGCTCAACGATGAGCAAATGAAAACAGACGTACCTGATTTCGGTGCTGGTGATACAGTAGTGGTTCAAGTACGTGTTAAAGAAGGTGATAAAGAGCGTCTTCAGGCTTTTGAAGGTATCGTTATCGCAAAGCGTAACCGTGGTCTGCACTCTGCATTCACAGTACGTAAAATCTCTAATGGTGAAGGTGTTGAGCGTGCTTTCCAGACGCATAGCCCGTTAATTGCTAGCATCGAAGTTAAGCGTCGCGGCCGTGTACGTCGTGCTAAGCTGTACTATTTACGTGAGCGTTCAGGTAAATCTGCACGTATCCGTGAAAAATTGGCAACTAAGTAATAGTTACCGATTCAAAATAAAGATGCAGTGTTCGCACAACAACCCGCCGAAAGGCGGGTTTTTGTTTGTGGGGCTTTTAAAAAATAATAATTAATGGAAATGGTATAACAGCTAAAAAGTAAAAAAATGATTGTTTTTCGTACATCATATCATTATACCATTTCCATTAATTATGTGACCAATCAGAGTCGCTCAGACTGTTCAGTTTGAGGCGCATTGTTGAAACAATGGTTATTCCCTTTTAAAGCAATGCAACAAAAAAATGGACTGTCTGAGCGACTCCTGCAAGGCGGTTTTCTGTGCCTTCTATGCTGCTTAATAGCATTTTGACGTACGACTGCATGGACGCAGGAGGTAGAGCAACTATGCCTACAATCCTATTACTTGCCTAGAAGGTACAGAATTCCCGCTGAATGACCAGATAATTAGTGGAATTGGTATTACCAAGTCATTTTTTGTCCCTTTGTGTAAATAAGCCTTGCTCTAGGAGCTTTGTACAGGCATAGTTGCTTTAAGAGTGTAATGGTGTATCAGTACAAGGGTACGATTTGCACTAAACAATACTCAAACATAAATCTATTAGTGACCTTTGGTCTGTCGTCAAAAGAGAGTAATAAGTATGCAGCAAGATACGATTAATAATGTGCACATTAGTTCAGAACAAGTGCTAGTGACTCCAGCAGAATTAAAGCAAGAATTGCCGTTATCGACTCATGCTTATCAATATATTCTTAATGCCCGTAAACAAGTTGCTGATATCGTCCACAAGCGTGACAATCGAGTGCTAGTTGTCACTGGCCCGTGCTCTATTCATGATATCGATGCTGCCAAGGAATACGCATTAAAGCTGAAAAAACTCCATGATGAGTTAAGCGATGAATTTTATATTCTTATGCGTGTTTACTTTGAAAAACCACGAACAACTGTTGGTTGGAAAGGGCTTATTAATGATCCTGATATGGATGAGTCGTTTGATGTTGAAAAAGGCTTAAGAATGGCGCGTGAGCTAATGATTTGGTTAGCTGAACTCGAGTTACCTATTGCGACTGAGGCATTAGACCCAATTAGCCCACAGTATTTATCTGAGCTGGTGACTTGGTCTGCCATTGGAGCAAGAACCACAGAATCACAAACTCATCGTGAAATGGCATCAGGCCTATCGATGCCTGTGGGTTTTAAAAATGGTACCGACGGTAAACTAGACGTAGCTATTAATGCATTAAAATCAGCGGCAAGCAGCCACCGCTTTATGGGGATTAATCAAGAAGGCCAGGTGGCATTATTACAAACTGCTGGCAATCCTGACGGACATATCATTCTACGTGGCGGTTCAACACCAAATTATGATGCGGTAAGTGTTGCACAAAGCGAAGCGCAAATTCACACAGCAAAACTGAGCGCTCGTTTGGTCGTTGATTGCAGTCATGGAAACTCTTCAAAAGATCATTTTCGTCAGAAAAACGTTTGCGAAGATGTATTTAACCAAATTGAGACAGGTAATAAATCGATTATCGGTGTTATGCTTGAAAGTAACCTCAATGAAGGAAATCAGAGTTCAGATAAGCCATTGGCAGAGTTAAAATATGGTGTTTCTGTAACTGATGCATGCATTGATTGGGAAACCACTGAAACTATTTTAAGACAAGGCGCTAACCAGTTGTCTGCAGTATTACCGACTCGATTCGATATGCTACAGGTTGCCAACGGTTAATGGATAATAATATGAACGAAAAGACTACTGCTGATCTTGAGAATTTACGCGACCTTATTGATGGTGTCGATCAGCAACTGTTGCATTTACTACGTAAACGTCTTGATTTAGTTGCTCAAGTTGGTGCTGTTAAACATTCTGCTGGCGTACCCATTTATGCGCCTCAGCGGGAAGCATCAATGCTGGCTAAACGCCGTGCAGAAGCACAAAGCATGAATGTGTCGCCACAGCTTATCGAAGATATCTTACGCCGATTAATGCGCGAGTCTTATCTGAATGAAAAAGATGTTGGTTTTAAACAAGTTAAACAAGATTTAGGGCGTGTGGTAGTGGTTGGTGGCCAAGGAAAGCTAGGTCAGTTGTTTACCCAAATGCTTACCCTGTCGGGTTATAAAGTCAAAAGTATTGATAAACATGATTGGCAGGATGCGAATGCTATTTTTGACGGGGCTGGTTTAGTTATTGTCACTGTACCTATTAATGTTACTTGTGATGTGATCCGCGATAAATTAACCCAGCTACCACCAAATTGTATTTTAGCGGACTTAACATCTATTAAGGAAAAGCCTCTTGCTGCGATGCTAGCCGCTCATAAAGGCCCTGTAGTTGGTTTACACCCTATGTTCGGGCCAGATGTGGGCAGCTTAGCAAAGCAAGTCGTGGTGGTCTGTCATGGTCGTCAACCGGAGGCTTATCAATGGTTATTGCAACAAATTGAGATTTGGGGCGCACGAATTGTTGAAGCTGAAGCTGAACGTCATGATAATGCAATGCAACTTGTGCAGGCTATGCGCCACTTTTCGACTTTTGTTTATGGGTTAAATCTGTGTAAAGAAGAAGCCGATATTGATAATCTATTACAGTTTAGTTCGCCGATTTATCGTTTAGAATTAGCTATGGTCGGTAGATTGTTCGCTCAAGATCCTGAACTTTATGCCGATATAATCTTTGCCCAGCAAGGCAGCCAGCATGCGATTAGTGATTATTTAGATAATTATCGTGATGCGCTTACTATGCTAAAATCAGGTAATCGCCAAGAGTTTGTCACTCAATTTCAACGTGTCGCAAAATGGTTTGGAGACTTTGCTCCTCAGTTCCAACATGAAAGCCGTGCAATGTTGCAATCGGTAAATGATATGAAGACAGGTTAATCATTTTTAATTGATCAAATTATTGCCAAACAGTAACACAAGGCTTATGTTTAGCTAATGAGATGAACAGATTTTCCTAGTTTATTCAATGTTAGCTAACATCTAAAAACTTGCCTTTGGAGGAAACCCATGTCGATGACACCATCGCATATGCTCCCTGTACAACAGGTTGAAGATAATTCCCTTGGGCATTTTCTTTACGGTTTAATGAGTGCTTTCCCACTTTTTTTTGTTCCTGTTCTATTAAGCTTATGGCTTAACTTAATTCAGAAAAATGTTAGTCCTGACTCAGTGCTTGGCAGCCATTTACGTTGGCAACGCATGAGTATTATCGGTTTATGTCCATTTTTTATAGCAGGTTATTGGATTAGTCCATTATGGTTAAGTTTGCCGATGTATCTTGTCGGTGTCAGTTGGTTTAGTTACCGGATTTTTAAAGGCTGGATAAGCCTTAATGATGGGCTAGCTGTGTAGCTGTCAGTTAAAACATATCGTTGAAATGAAAATGCCGAGAATTATCTCGGCATTTTTATGGCTGGTTTACTTGGACCAGATTTTGGTTCTGTAGGCATTTATTATTGATACAAACTATGAATAATATCGGCCTGAGAAATACCCTCTTGTTGCAATAATACAATACCATCAGCCTTAAGCCGTTTTACTGCATTGGCATGAGTGCTTAACAATGCTGAATTGATACAGAAGCTGGTATTAACAATAACAGGTAGATGGCTGCGCGATTTGACTTCCACTACGCCCGCTAAATCGAGACTAAGCTGCTCTGGGTGAGTAAAGCTTCTTACTCCTGACTCACATAGCACAAGTTGCTGATTGCCATGGCTGAGTACAGTATCAGCAGCTTGCAGCCAATCGTCAATACTTGCCATCGTGTTACGTTCTAACATAACAGGTAAATTAACCGAGCCGATCAACGCTAACATGTCTGGGTTGTACATTTGTTTACCAGACAAAATAAGCATATCGGCTAGCTGACTTGCTAAAGTAAATTCCTGCTCTTGATCAATTTGCATTATGCAAAGTAATCCTGCTTGCTCAATAACTTGTGCGTGTTGCTTAAGTTGTTGTTCACTCATTTGATTTTTTAAATCATTAAGCAGTATCGCTTGAAAGCCCGCTTCTTTAATCAACTTGGCTTGCGTTGCTAGTACTGTGTTGTCTATTGGCAAGTTAATTTGTTGTAGTGTGCTAAATTGACCTGCGCCTAACTGCATATGTTGACATACAAGTTGGGTATCCTCTGCTTTATAAGCGCGAGAATGTTTTGCTTGGCTACTCGGTTGCACTTTAACGGGGGCTTGCTTAGAGCTGTCAGGCTCTATTAGCAGTTGAGCTTGAGATAGCTGAGTGGGCTTAACAGTTTCACATGGATAACAACCTAGCACTTTAATAAAGCGTGTTAACCGCTCTAGCTCTTTAATCGCTTGTTGTACTTCAGTTGTGGCTAAGTTGCCATCTATGTCTAAATAGAACATTTCTTCCCATGGTGTGCCGGGAATAGGGCGAGACTCAAGCTTACTCATGTTCAGATTATGGGCTTTCAATACTAATAGCGCTTCAACTAGAGCGCCTGGTTTTTGGCCTGTAGCCATAATCAATGTTGTTTTTGCCGGTAATTGCGATGGCACAGCAGAGGCCTTTCTGGCGACAACAATAAAACGGCTTTGATTTATTTTTTGATTAGCTAAACCGTTTTCAAGTGCCACTAATTGATACAAAGCACCGCCTTCAGCACTGCCAATAGCGGCGACGGAGTTATTGTCAGCATCAATGACTTTTGTCATAGCCTCAGCACTGCTTGAACAATATTCTAGTTTAATGTGCGGATACTGGCTTAAATAGCGACTGCATTGGCTGATAGGTTGTGGATGGGCATAAATCGTTTTGATATCAGCGAGTTTACTGTCTGGTTTTGTCAGCAAGCAGTGGCCAACTTCGATTGTTGTTTCACCTACAATGGATAAGGTTGTATGTTGTAATACATCATACACTTCGTTGATTGAACCTGATGAAGTGTTCTCTATCGGCAAAAAACCATAATCGGCATGTCCTGACTCAACAGCATTAACTATGTCATCAAAGCTTTGACAGCCAAAATCAATCATTTCAACTTGGCGACGTGAACAATATCTCGTTGCTGCTAAATACGAATATGAACCTCTAGCACCTAAGTATGCCACAGTATATTGCTGCTTTTGAGTGTCAGGGTTTGCTCGGCCGTGCAAGTAGGTTTGTTGAAAGAGTACTGAATCTTCAATGATGCTTTGGTAAAGTGATATTACAAAGTGTGCATCAAGACCTTGATCGCGTCCTTGTTGCACTAAACGTTCAAGTAGTTCTTTTTCTCTTTGTGTATCTCGAATTGGTCTGACATCTATCTCTTTACTGCGCGCGACATTTAAGCTCAATTGACGGCGTTTAGATAACAGTTCTAACAATGATTTATCTAACGCTGTAATCTGCTCTCGAGTTTGACTTAACTCTGGTGGTTTTTGCATATTGACCTCAATGTAACGCGATTTACTGATGTATCAAATAATACCGCAGTATATAAGACAAAAAAGCCTCCCAGTGGGAGGCTTTAGAATTTTCATTTTCGTTTTTACACAGAAAATCCGCCTCCGAAGGTGGGCTGAATAAAAAAGAAAATAAAAAAGCTGAATAATTTTGTGTTCATAGAGTAAAACTAAAGCCACCGCGTTAACCTGTCAATGTAATTTTATTCAACAAGATGCAATTACAGGCAAAAGAAAGCGCACCCGAAGGTGCGCTGGTGAAAGATAATTAACATCAAGCTGCGTTTTCCTCCTTATAGACATACTCAAATTCGCTTTCTGTGTCATTGGGTAATGATACATGGCGTTGAGCCTGGGGTTTGTGAGTCAGGCGATTTAGCTGTTTTTCCAGCTTTTGTCCCATTGCAGTAATCGCTGCGTATAGGTTTTCACTTTTAGCCTGGGCAAATAAATCTCCACTAGGTAATCCAACCGAAGCCTCAATTTTAAACAACTGCTTTTCTTGTGTGATAATAACGTGCGGGTTAATTAATTGAATATCGTGTCGAGATAGTTTTTCTAATCTTCCTTCAATACGTTCGCGGATGAGGGCAGTGACTTCAAGTTGTTTGCTAGTGATTTTCAGCATATTTAGAACCTTCTTGTTGTTTGCTTGAGTTCAGATTACCAAGGTTAGCCATAAAAATCGTGATCTAAATCACACTTTGGTGTGCTGTTAATGTCGAGTGCTGCATATTTGATCGCTTAGACATTTTTGACTATTAATCGTTAAAATGTACTTGTATTACGTTGACGATAGGCCCATATTTGAATGGATAAGTAGTTCCTCAATTACCTTTATTGCCAATTAAATGTTAAAAAAACTTCCTCAGTGCAGCATGCTTTCAGTGTAATTATGCTTTAGTTTTTAGTTTCCTTATTTCTTTGCCAAGAATTCTCTATTTAGCCACGATACCTCCACCTAAATGATTTAAATCATTTTTGATTCGCTTATAATCAACTTATAAGCAAAATGACAAGAGTGATTATTAATGAGTATAGAACAACGTAAAATTAAGGTATGGGATTTTCCTACACGCTTATTCCACTGGGCTATGGTGTCTTTATTAGGTGGATTATGGTGGACTGCAGACATTGGTGAGATGCAGTGGCATCAGGTACTGGCTTATGTATTAATGACGCTTATTGCTTTTAGATTAGTGTGGGGATTTGTAGGCAGCGATACCGCAAAGTTTAGTCATTTTTTTGTATCCCCTAAAAAAGTTATTCAGTATGCGACCAGTCAACCTAAACCATCAACAATTGGCCATAATCCTCTAGGGGGTTACATGGTGTTTGCGTTATTAGGGTTATTGGCATTGCAATTGACTACTGGACTGTTTGCTACGGATGATATTTTTACTGAGGGTCCGCTAATTCACCTTGTGTCGTCCGATACCGCCTCTTGGTTAACCTGGTTGCATAAAACAAATTTCAATATCATTTTGGCCTTGGCAGCGATTCATGTTTTAGCTGTAATAATACATGTTGTTAAAGGCGATAATATTCTAAAAGCCATGTTCAGTGGTTATAAGCAAGTTGAGGAACATACTGCAAAGCCGGTTTTACGCTCGCCTTGGTTGGCTTTAGTTATTGTTGCTGTCATTTTTGGTTTTATTTGGTGGCTACTACTAGAACCTGTGGTGAGTTTTTTATAAATAAGATAGGGTGCAACCGGTTGTGAACATTGACAGTGAGCAAAATGCTGGTTAATACAGCTAATAAATTAACTTAAAAAATGTTCAACTTTGTTTTACACAATTCATTAGTAATGAAAAAACCTAGCAAAAAGCCCATAAAATATGGGCTTTTTGAAACGTCTATCTCGATTTAGAATGTGATAAACACAGTTTTAATCTTTTTTGTACACGTCATGACAACCTTTACAGCTTTTACCTGTGTTAGCAAAAGCTTGTTTAATAAGGTTTTGGTCAGTAGATTTTGCTGCAACAGCTAATGCCGCGGCGTTATCTTGAAATGCTGTCATTTTGCTGTCGAAATCAGCTTTGTCATGCCACACTTTTGCAAGCGCTTCAGTATCTCCTTTATCTGATCCTGCGATAAAACCCTCGTGAGGTAATTTCGAAAGTGCTGCAACATTGTCTGCACGGCTGCTAAATACAGCAGCATCAAATGGTTTTTTACCTTTAAGCATTGCACCCATGTCGCCAAAGTTGTATGCGATTAAGCTAAATGCAGATTGACGATATTTAATAGCGTCAGCGGGTTCTTCGAAGTTATTAGCTATTGCAGCAGGAATTATTATTGCTGTAGCTACAATTGCAAGTAATGTCTTTTTCATCGTGATCCTTCTCTTCTTTCTAGTAATAGCAAGGGTTCCATAAGCACTTATTTAAGCCTGTCACACATATTGCTTAGTGAGTAAACGTGCGATCAGTCACAATTTTATTCTACACAATTTTAATGTATGTATGCGATATGTTTTTCAAAGATTATTAACTGGGCATTTTTGCAAAGTAGTGAGTTTAATTGATACACTTGTACTGTTACGGCATTATAACAATCCAATTAAATATGTAGTCTTTCAAGGGAGTCCAAAGTGCTGTAGGCAAGGCTGATACTTTCAGCGCATAGTTTTCTTGGTAACTTGCTACTGCATTATTCGATCTCCGGCATCCACGTCGCTGTATTTGAGAGGGATATAACAAAGTATAAAATACTTTGAAACTTGCCATAATGGAGCTTCTTAAATATTCCATTGATGTTGTATCGATTTAAAAGTGAACAGCCATTTTAATATCAACGCAACTAGAATGAAAAAAACTAAGTGGTTGTAAATTGACCAAGTATTTCGTGAGATTGGTATAAATACAAAGAGAATAAAAATTATGCGTGCCAACTGGAATTTAGTTGTAGATAAAATATTAACTCATGCAAATGATGAAGACCTGTCAGTTTTGTTTCAATTATTACTTACAGAGGAAGAGCGAAGTGCTGTATCTGGTCGTTTGCAAGTGTTCCAAACACTACTTGCTGGAGAAATGAGCCAACGACAAATTGCTACTGAACATCAAGTGAGTATAGCGACCATCACACGTTGCTCAAATTATTTAAAGAATATGCCACCAAGCCAGCGGGCCAAAGTTAGAAAGTTAATTCTGGATTAAAAAATTGGCTCCCTGGCATTTTAGGCTCTTACTGACGTATGCCTTTGGGGTACTTATGGTGACGGTAGCTTGAACGCCTCATTATTAAATAAACGCCGTAGGTGACTAAGCATAAAGCAAATAATGTGCTTGAGTCCCTTGGATAGAAACGGTAAAGGCTGAGCGCCGAAAACACGTAAATAAAGGGCATCAAGCCATATAAAGTCTCAGGTATAGCACCTGGTTTACGTTTTCTCTTGGGGTCTGTACGACGATTTTTTGAACGTAAGTTATAGACGTGGGCACCATATAAATACACGACTATGGAAGCGACTAAAGCGTAGCTTGGTTCGAGTAAAAATAGGCTCACCGTGCCAACCACCATGTAACTGTAAGGTAGTAATTCGTATACGGGTTTAATTAACATAAGCACTCCGTCGCTATGTATTAATTCTTATATGGATAGACAATTAGCAAGGATCTTTACTACGACGTTGTCCATTACAGCAGTAAAGATAAGTCTGACTAATTGTTGTTATTTACAATTTTAGTATAACGTAAATAAAAAGGCACTGCCTAGAGCTTAGACAATGCCTTGATGTTTTTTCAAACTTTCTAATGACGCTGAGGGGATATCTCTCAGTATTATTAGTGACAGCCGCAGCCGCCATTACCATCACAACCTGGTTTTTCTGAACCACAAGAACCGTGTTCATGGTCGTGATCATGTCCGTGGCTGCCACAACCGCCTTCGGCATGAATATGCCCATGAGCGAGCTCTTCTTCAGTCGCTTCACGTACAGCAATCACTTCTACGCTAAAATGTAATTGTTGCCCTGCTAGAGGGTGATTACCATCAACAACAATGACTTCGTCTTTGACTTCAGTAACTTGTACTGGGCGTTGGCCTAATTCGGTTTCTGCAATAAAACGCATACCAGGGATAATGTCTTCAACGTCACCAAATGCACTAATAGGTACTTCTTGCTTTAACCCAGGGTGATATTCACCGTAACCTTGTGCAGCAGGAATATCCGCTTCTACTTTTTCGCCTGCAGTTTTACCTTCTAATACAGATTCGAGTCCAGGGATTAAATTTTCTGTCCCGTGAAGGTAAACCATCGGCTCACCTTCAAAAGAACTTTCGATTAATTCACCTTGCTCATCAGATAAGCGGTAATGAATCGTGACCGCTGCATGTTTTGTAATTTTCATATCGCCTCCAATTCTTGATGTGCGCATCATACCGTACTTTATAAGCCTACTGCGATGACAAACATCAGTTTTTGCTTATCCAATCACAGCTTTTTGTATTTTGTAAGCGACTTGTTAAAATTAACTCCTTTAAGATGAAAATAAATCAGCTTGTTCAACTCAAGGTCCAACGCTCGGGTTCATTAAGTTGTTATTGGTGAAGTCAGGTTTTTTGTTCGTTATCAACCTCTCAAGGTATTGCGCTATGCTTATGAAAAATAATAGATTATTTATCTAAATGCATCAGTTGACGTGAACGTAAACAAAGTTTTAATGAACCTTTAACTATTGAAATCCCTCTAGTTTGAAATTGTGAAAATCGAAAATAATTTAAATCAACTCATTTTCTAAAATAACTTAGAAATAAACTGTAAGCAGGGGTTGACAAGATAGGGCAAAAAAAGCAATTCTGTAACCCAATGTGTATCAGCTAATTCGGCAGCTTGCTATTGTGCGTTGCTAAATGAAACAAGAGATTATCAGATGTATACCCTTATGCTCGTTGTAATTACTACCATTACAACCACCACTATTACCATAGTGGGGGCGGGCTGATTACACCCTAAAAGATTTGTACAACAAGCCCGCTTCCCACAATAGAAGCGGGCTTTTTTGTTTTTAATTCAGTATATTAAATTAATGTCATCATTGTTTGGTGACAGGGAGAAGTAAATGAAAGTAATGAAATTTGGCGGAACGTCGCTGGCGAATTGGTCACGTTTTTCAATGGCAGCAGACATTATTGCAGATTCTTCATCTGTTGAGTCTGTCGCTACGGTACTTTCAGCTCCTGCCACTGTGACAAATGCTTTACTCGAAATGGTTGATCTTGCTGTGAGCCAACAAGATTACCAACCTGTTTTAGATCATATTAATCAGGTTTTTAACAGTTTATTTAGCGAAGCATCAGTGTCATTACTGAATAAGCAGCAATATGAGTTGTTAGTTGCTAAGTTAGCGGCGCAAATGCTCGTTTGGCAAGACAAATTGCATGGGGTTAAGTTACTTGCTGAATGCCCTGACAGTGTTCGAGCTCAAATTGTTGTAACCGGTGAACGCTTGTCTGCAGCGTTAATGGAACAAGTCATGTTAGCGAAGGGACTGACTTCAGCGCAATTAGATCCGGTAGCTTTATTTTTGGGACAAGGTCAACCACTGGAATCGGTTGTTGATATTGGCGTGAGTAAGCCCCGTTTCGCTGTCCTCCCATTAGATCAATATCGTGTATGGGTTATGCCTGGGTTTACTGCTGCTGATGCGCACGGCAATGTTGTGACGTTAGGACGTAATGGTTCAGACTATTCTGCCGCAGTTCTAGCTGCTTGTTTAGATGCGTCAAGCTGTGAAATTTGGACTGACGTTGATGGTGTGTATAACACCGACCCTCGGGTTGTCGCAGATGCAAAGCTGCTGTCGCAGTTAAGTTATCAAGAGGCGATGGAGTTATCTTATTTTGGCGCTAAAGTATTACACCCAAAAACGATTGCACCGATTGCTCAGTATCACATTCCTTGTTACATCAAAAATAGCTTTAATCCTTCAGCTCCGGGAACTTTAGTGTCAAACGAGGCTGATCAAACCGGTTTACAAGTTAAAGCGATTTCAAATCTAGACAATCAAACCATGTTTAACGTATCAGGCCCCGGTATGAAAGGCATGGTAGGTATGGCGAGCCGTACATTAGCTGCTATCTCTCGAAGTGGTATTTCAGTGTCATTGATTACCCAAAGCTCGTCGGAATATAGTATCAGCTTTTGTGTGGCGACTCATGATGCAAACAAAGCTAAATGGGCTTTAGAGCAAGAGTTCGAGCTGGAAATTAAAAATGAGTTGCTCGAACCTATTGAGCAACGTCAAGACTTGTCGATAGTGTCACTTATCGGTGATGGTATGAAGACGCATAAAGGTGTCGCGGCAAAATTTTTCAGCGCTTTAGCTAAAGCTAGCGTTAATATTGTTGCAATTGCCCAAGGGTCATCTGAGCGTTCTATCTCAACTGTTATTCAGCAAAAAAAGACCAAGCATGCTATCGGTGCGTGTCATCAAGCCTTTTTTGATGTTCAACAATATGTAGATGTGTTTTTAGTTGGGAGTGGCAATGTTGGCGCTGGATTATTAGATCAAATAAAACAGCAAGCGGCCATGTTGAAAGAGCAACATATCAGTATTCGAGTGTGTGGCATTGCCAACTCGCGCCAAATGTTACTCAATAGTGAAGGTATCGAGCTTAACGATTGGCAATCTTTGCTTACTGAAAAAGGCCAAGACTATGATTTAGTCAAATTACTGGAGTGGGGCCAAGAACAGCAGCTATTAAACCCAGTACTTGTTGATTGTACATCAAGTGAATTGGTATCAGACCGTTACATTGAAGTGATGAATGCCGGTTTTCATGTGGTAACACCTAACAAAAAATCTAATACTCGCGATTATGCTTATTATCAAGCACTGCGCCAAACTGCGTTAACCCAACGCCGTCAATTTTTATACGAAACGACTGTAGGTGCAGGCTTGCCAGTGATTGATAATTTGAAAAAGTTACTATACGCAGGTGATAAGTTGCATAAGTTTAACGGCATTCTTTCGGGGTCGTTATCGTATATTTTTGGAATGCTCGATGAAGGTATGAGCTTATCTGAAGCGACAACTATTGCGCGTGAGAAGTGCTTTACTGAGCCCGATCCTCGTGATGATTTAAGTGGTATGGATGTAGCGCGTAAAGTGCTGATCCTTGCTCGTGAGGTCGGTTTACCACTTGAGTTAAGTGATATTACTATCGAATCTGTTTTACCTGCATCATTTGACGATTCAGGTGATGTAAACCAATTTATGGCTAAATTACCTTCACTAGATGCTGAAATATCTGCACGCGTGAATGCGGCTAAAGCACAGGGTAAAGTATTGCGTTACGTTGGCCAAATTGATGAAGGACAATGCTATGTGAGAATTGTTGAGGTCGATGCAACAGATCCTTTATACAGTGTCAAAGGTGGCGAAAATGCGCTGGCATTCTATAGCCGTTATTATCAACCTATCCCGTTTGTTCTCAGAGGTTATGGTGCAGGCACTGCTGTCACTGCCGCAGGTGCATTTGCTGATGTGTTAAGAACCTTAAATTGGACTCGTGAGGTTGGGCTATGAATCAAGCGGTAAATGTAAGCCAAGAAACCCTTACTGTGTATGCTCCAGCATCAATGGGTAATGTGGGCGTCGGATTTGATTTATTAGGTGCAGCACTAGCCCCTATAGATGGCTCACTACTAGGTGATAGAGTGATTATAAGTGCCGCTGACGCAGGTGTTAACTTTAGCCAAACTGGTGAATGGGCACATAAATTACCGCCAGAAGGTAAAGATAATATTGTATATCAGTGTGCAGCATTCTTCTTAAATAAACTGCAGCGCCAAGATGGTGTGGCAATTTGTTTAGAAAAAAATCTTCCCGTTGGTAGTGGCTTGGGTTCTAGTGCCAGCTCGGTTGTGGCCGCACTCTATGCGTTAAACGAACATTTTGGTAACCCATTTGATGAGCAGGCATTACTAGGCTTAATGGGGGAGTTTGAAGGTAAAATTTCTGGCAGTGTTCACTACGATAACGTTGCACCCTGTTATTTGGGCGGCATGCAATTAATGCTCAACTCAAGTACTAAAGCATGTGCAGCTATACCTAGCTTTGATAATTGGTATTGGGTGATTGCATATCCTGGTATTTCTTTATCTACTGCAAAAATGCGTGAATTACTGCCAGCACAATATGATAAATCAGTAGCCATTGATTTTGGCCGCTACTTGAGTGCTTTTGTACACGCGAGTTACCAACAAGATGCGCCACTGGCAATTGAGATGCTCAAAGATGTTTTAGCTGAACCTTATCGTGCAGCGGCCATACCGGGCTATACCGATGCACGAGATGCATTGGCAAACTTAGGTATGTTAACGACAGGTATTTCCGGAAGCGGCCCAACATTGTTTAGTGTTACTGACGATTTAGCTACCGCAGAAAAAGCGAAAGACTGGCTGATGCAGCACTATATTTCTCAGTCTGGCGGATTTGCCCATGTGTGTAAATTAGATCAGTTAGGTACCCGCTGCGTGTAACAGCATCTAGACATTATTTATTTGAAATTGAAAAGGCAGTCGTAATGGAATTATATAATTTAAAACACCCATCACAGGTAGTAAATTTCAGTCAAGCAGTACAGCTGGGATTAGGCAAAGACAGAGGGTTGTTTTTTCCAAAATCGATCCCTGTTTTAGCTGATATTGACGCATTGTTGGCTTTGCCTTTTGCGCAAAGAAGCAAAAAAGTATTGGGCGCTTGGTTGGCAGACGAGTTGGGTCAGAGTAGTGTTGATAAACTGGTTGATAATGCGTTTACTTTTGAAGTGCCGCTTGCCAAAGTTGACGAGAAACGTGCTTGTTTAGAGTTATTTCATGGTCCAACATTAGCGTTTAAAGATTTTGGCGCCCGATTTATGGCCCAGTGTGTCAATTTACTTGCTGGTAATAAAAAGCTGACCATTCTCACCGCGACGTCTGGTGACACTGGAGCCGCCGTTGCTGACGCATTTTATGGTTTAGATAACGTCAATGTGATGGTGCTTTACCCAAAAGGCAAGATCAGTGAACTTCAAGAGAAAATGTTTACTACGTTAGGTCAAAACATTCATACGGTCGCTGTAACATCAGATTTTGATGCTTGTCAGCACTTAGTTAAGCAAGCATTTGACGACAGTGATGTACGTGATGGTTTGGCATTAAATTCAGCTAATTCAATTAATATTAGCCGTTTATTAGCCCAGATTTGTTATTACTTTGAAGCTGTCGCACAAGCGAAAAATGCAGGTAATGATGAGATTGTTATGTCTGTACCCAGCGGTAATTTTGGTAATTTAACTGCGGGCTTATTTGCTAAAGCTATGGGATTACCAATCAAACGCTTTATTGCTGCGACAAACAGTAATGATACAGTGCCTCGATATTTACAAGAAGGAACATGGCAGCCTTATAAAACGGTAGCAACCATGTCAAATGCTATGGATGTGTCAGAACCAAGCAATTGGCCGCGTGTCGAAGCGATATGTGAGCAAATGGGGTGGCCGCTATCGTTAGTAACAGGTATTGCATTATCTGAATCTGATACCGCGGCAGCGTTAGCACAACTCTACCAAGTGGGTTATTTATCTGAACCGCATGCGGCTATTGCAGCACATGCACTAACTTTGGGCTTAACAGGTAACGAAAGTGGAATATTTCTTGGTACAGCTCATCCCGCTAAGTTTAAAGATGTAGTTGATAAACAGTTGTCTATTAATCTACCTTTACCACCTGAGTTAGCTGCCGTTGCACAAAAACCTATTCTATCAGCTGAGTTTGCAGCAGATTTTGATGTACTAAAAGCACACATGTTTAATGTGTTAACTTAATCTTCTAATACTAACTTAATTGATCGAGAGTCAATAGTTTTCAGTACCATTCATACAGAAAAACACCTAACCACCTGCATAACAGGTATTAGGTGTTTTTTATATTCCAATATTATGATCTTGGTCATACCTCATTTTGTATATCCTAGTGTAGATTAGAAAAAACAAGAATATTGGCTATTATTTATACATTAGTATTGATTATATAAATGACTGGAGAAGGTTATGTTACAACGTTTGATGCGCGATCATAAGCATATTGCCATTTTGTTGAATATCCTTTCAAATAAATTGACTCGATTAGCTGATGGTAATGGGGTTAATTTTAATCTTGTCAGGGATATTGTTGAGTATATGCAAGGTTATGCAGAGCATAGTCATCATCCCCTAGAAGATATTATTTTTGACTACTATAGCAATAAAGCCGGCTTAGCAAATTGTGGACAATTATATAACGAGCATCATCGGTTAGCTGAAGCATCTGGCTCACTTATTTACAGCTTAAATATGATTTTGTCTGATGTGGTTATTTCTCGTGAAAAATTGATAAAAGACTTAAAGGATTATATTCAATTGCAGCAATTGCATATGGAGTATGAAGAACGAGAAGTTTTTCCGCTTTTTGTCAGTACCTTAGACGATAACGATTGGGATAGGGTTGCAATATTATGTCAGCAGCGATTGGTTGATGATCCGCTTTTTAATGATAATGATAAATCAATGTTTGAGGACCTACGAGCTTACATAGACAGGGTTGATAAGCCTTTATAATCTTTATGTAATGGATGCAACATTAACAGTAGCAATAACAAAAAGAGCGCATGATGCGCTCTTTTTATGGATGTTAGCGACAATCAAAGATTGTGCATTTTTAGTATTAGAGGACTAATGTACTAACATCGAAATCGAATGAATCATCGATATCTTGCAATTCCTTGAGTAAACGTTGTTTATCTTTAATGGCTTCAATTTCACGCCATTTACGTTTCTTGGACGAGCTTTTTGAGCGGCTTGGTCTTTCAACAACTTCGTCTAGCGCACCACCATAGTCTAATCGATCCATGGTAACCTCCCTTGTTATTATGATGTCTCTGCACAAATAAGTATCATATTTCAACTATAGGGTGCAATACTTGTGTTGCATTTACGTTACTAAAACATCACGTTTTAGTGAATGTCGACTATATTCGACAATAAAACACATGTATTAACTAGGGGCAGTTGATCTTTTAAGGTTATTTTTACAGCGAATTGTTGACAATTACTCACATATACAACTGCGCGGCAGAGGCTTTGCAGTGTAGTTATTCTACATAATAAGCCGATAACGCAGTAAAAATGGCCAACAAGCGCTGTCCGACAGATTCGGCTAAAAACGAGTTACGTTTTGTTGAGTGAATTTTGCTTAGATTGCTAGGCTACACTTCACTCGCCGCGCTTAATTCGTTTTTATCTCGAATAACATTCCACCAGTAAAGATCAACAGCCCTAGCTATATTCGATTTTCGTTAATTAAACTAATCACTTGAAGATGAGTTTATCTGTTTATTTCGATGCGACGAAAAGCGTTATCTGAATAATGTTAATATTAAGGTTTAACCTCAAGCGATTCACTCTTTGCTTTTATCATGCTCACTCAACAATATTTGAATCGTACTTCGTTGATTGGTGGCTTAAAGCAAGGAATATGGTTGATTAGGTTGAATTGATGTAATGAGGCTGGTGGATTTGTACAAATATATTGCAATAAAGAGGTAGGGGCCTATTCAGGGTAATAAAAATGCCACTCAGGTTTAAGTGAGCGGCATAATTCATTCACAGCACAGGCCTTAGCAAACTTGAGTGTTATAGTTTACCTTGACGATAAATATTCACTAATGCATTACTCGATGCGTCTAGCTCCGTTGCATCTTGCTTAGCACCAATTCGCTCGAGTACATCATTGCCTAGCTGTTTACCTAGTTCAACACCCCATTGATCAAATGAGTTTATTTGCCATATTGCACCTTGTACAAATGTACGGTGTTCATATAGCGCAATTAACGCACCTAAGGTGGTAGGGGTTAACTTGTCCATCAATAAGGTATTACTTGGCTTATTGCCGGACATAACTTTATGCTTAGCGATAAGGGATTTTTCTTGATCATTAAGCTTACTGCTACCTAACTCAGCTAATGCTTCATCGTATGTGCGTCCCTGCATTAATGCTTGGGTTTGACCAAAACAATTTGATGCAAGTTGATCATGATGTTCGCCCAAAGGATTATGGCTTTGCAGTGGCATAATAAAGTCAGCAGGAATTAATGCCGTACCTTGGTGAAGCAACTGGTGATAGGCATGTTGGCCATTAGTCCCTTCGCCGCCCCAAATAACAGGGCCAGTACTGTAATCTACATCGGTACCATCAAGAGTGACAGACTTACCGTTACTTTCCATGTCTAGCTGTTGGAAGTAGGCGGGTAAACCACGTAAATAATGGTCGTAGGTTAAAATTACATGTGATTGGGCACCATGGAAGTTACCATATAGCACAGATAGCATCGCCATGATAACGGGCATATTTTGCTCTAAAGGAGTCGATGCAAAATGTTCATCCATTTGATGAGCGCCATCGAGCAAAGCTTTGAAGTTATCCATGCCGACAAGCAGCGCTATAGGTAAACCAATTGCAGACCATAATGAGTAACGGCCACCAACCCAATCCCACATTGGGAAAATGTTGTTTGCATCCATACCGAAATCAGTGGCTTTTGCTACGTTAGATGTCACCGCAACAAAGTGTTGAGCAATATCTTGTTGCGTTGCACCTTGAGCTAAAAACCAATTTTTGGCGCTTAATGTATTTGTTAGCGTCTCTTGAGTACCGAATGACTTCGATGACATAACAAATAACGTGGTTTCGGCATTTAAGCCTTTAAGCTTCTCACAAATTGATGATGCATCAACGTTGGCAACAAAGTGGCAATTAAGTCCTGCTTGCCAATATGGTCTTAATGCTTGAGAGACTATCTTAGGCCCAAGAAATGAGCCACCAATGCCTATACTCACAATGTCAGTAATAGATTTGCCGGTATAGCCTTTCCATTGACCAGATTGTACTGACTCAACAAATCCAGCCATCTTACTTAAAGTTTGCTGCACTTCAGGTACGATATCCGCGCCTTCCGTTATGATTTGTTGATCTGCTTTACTTCTAAGAGCTGTGTGCAATACAGAGCGCTGCTCAGTATTGTTAATCACGTCGCCTTTGAACATCGCAGTAATTTTTTCGCTTAAGTTTGCTTCATTCGCCAGTGAAAAAAGTAGCTCAAGTGTGCCATCGTTGATACGGTTTTTAGAATAATCTAAAAATAGCCCACATGCTTTAACACTCATTTGCTCGAAACGTTGTGGGTTTTGAGCAAAGAGTTCACGCATATGGGGCAACTGGCTTGTATGAGCCTGTAATGCTTTCCACGTCGTACTTTGAGTGAGTTTAGTCACGAGTAAAGTCTCCAACTAGCTTAATTTGGTTTTTAACATAACTTCTAGCTTACCTTGGTCAATAGCAAAGTTGCGAATGCCTTCGGCTAATTTATCAACGGCCATCGGATCTTCGTTAAATGCCCAACGGAATTGTTCTTCAGTTAATGCTGTTGGTGCTGCAACGGTTGATGTTGTCGCTACAAGCTTACGGCTAATTGTCACGTCAGTGTTGGCGAGCTCTTCAAGTAGTGCAGGGCCAATGGTTAAGCGATCACAACCCGCTAGTTCTATAATTTCACCGATGTTTCTGAAACTAGCACCCATCACGACTGTGTTGTAACCGTGTTGCTTGTAGTAGTCATAGATTTCTGTCACAGAAACAACACCAGGATCGGTTTGCGCTGTGTAATCTTGACCAGTGTCTTTTTTATACCAATCTAGAATACGGCCAACAAAAGGAGAAATAAGATAAACACCAGCTTCAGCACATGCTCTTGCTTGAGCAAAGCTAAATAGTAAGGTTAAGTTACAGTTTATACCTTCTTTTTCTAGCTCTTTTGCTGCACAAATACCTTCCCAAGTTGAAGCTAGCTTAATCAAGATACGAGATTTGTCGATACCCGCTTCTTTATAAAGCTTGATTAGCTTATGCGCTTTATCAATTGAGCGTTGTTTATCAAAAGATAGACGAGCATCAACTTCTGTTGAGATGCGGCCTGGAACTATTTTTAAGATTTCAACACCGATATTCACAGCAAGCTTATCACCTGCATCTTCAATTTGTTGTTCAATATTGCTGCTCTGTGTCTTAGACCATGCGATAGCATCATCAATAAGCGGTGCATATTCTGGGATTTGAGATGCTTTTAAGATTAATGATGGGTTGGTGGTCGCATCTTCAGGCTGGTAACGCTTAATTGCCTCTATATCGCCGGTATCAGCAACGATGGTGGTGAATGATTTGAGTTGCGCGAGTGTGTTGGCCATGAAAATTTCCTCTCGGTAAGCAATTAATATAGAACTATATCTTTATTAGAAGCGATTTTAATGATTATTCCAACTTAATTTGTAAAAAAATTACGAAATAACCCTTATTTTTCGCCCTTTTTCGGCTGATATTGTTGCTAAATGAACAGAATTGGTTAACCAAATTGAAAGGCGCTTGCAACTCTATCACAGCAACGTCAGTGGTTATCAGTGTTTTGCTCAATTTAGGCTGTTCTGAAAATAAAAAAGCCGCTGCAAGCAGCGACTTTTAAAGTGTAGCGTAAAAATGTAAAGATTAACGCATTACTGGACGTTTTTCAGTACCAGTAACAATCGCTTCGATGCGACGGTTTACACGGTTTGCTTCAGCTGAGCTACCTTGCATAACTGGTTTAGTTACACCATAACCAATAGAACTGATACGAGTACTGTTGATACCGTACTTAGTATTTAATGAGCTTGCAACAGCTACTGCACGACGCTCAGAAAGCTTCATGTTATATGCAGCTTTACCTACGTTAGACGCATGGCCTTCGATAGATACAGTGTGCTGTGGATATTTGTTTAAGTGGTCTGCTAGTTTTTCTAAATCAGCAAATGAACCCGCGCGGATTTCAGCTGAATCGTTAGCAAATAAAATACCACCTAAGTCATATTTAGTTGTTACGTTTTCATAAACAGTACAACCAGTTGCATCTACTTTATGAGTCATTGGTGTATCTGGACACTTGTCGATGTTGTTTGTTACACCATCTTTATCATCATCGCCAGGAGCAGCGGCAACAACAGCGGCTACAACTGGTGCAGCGGCAACAGGAGCTGCAGCAGCAGTACCAAAGCGGTAGCTTAATGCTAATCCCCAGTAGTTGCTTTCCATTTTCAAGTTATTTAATACATCGGCGTCCATGTTTTCATAACGACGATATTTTGCTTGTAACTTTAGGTTGTCAGTAAAGTTATAACCAACACCAGCACCAACAAATAGGGCAACACCTGAATCGCTTAGGTTATTACCATTAAATTTCTGGTCGTTTTCTAATAAATAGCTGTAAGTACCTACTTCTGAAGAAAGGCTCCACTTATCAGCTAACGGGTAAAAACCTACAATACCAACGCTAACACCTGAAGCGCCAACATCATATTTACGGCTGTCATTACCAGTCCAATCTGCGTTACCTAGATCACGGTAGCCTAATTCGATACCGATATATTCGTTAAATAAGTAACCACCAAACACATCCCAAGCATATGGGTCGTCGTCACCACATGTTAATGCGTTGTCGCAGTTCTGTTCGTAATCGTTGATACCTAAACCACCACCAACATACCAAGGCGTTAGGCCTTCTGCTGCAGATGCTGCGAAAGGTAACATAGAGGTGAGTAATACTACTTTTAATGTGTTCTTCATCATATTTTTTAGTCCATTGTTATTTTACTCCACCATACATGCATGTAACGGAGTTGTTAGGGTCATGCATTACTGACACTTAGCGTGGTGATTCTTTGTATTTTAGTCAGCGGCGCAATTATGGGCTGTAATTAGATGTTTTTCCATAGTAAAAAGGATTAATTTTTTGTAATGGTTAATTAAAATTCACTGTACAAGAAATAACTTTTAAATGAAAAGCTTAACAAAAACATGTGCTAAGAGTCGTTGTTCATAACTGTGAATGATTAAAAATCAATTATAAATATCGCCTTTATTTTTAATAAGTTACTCAAAGAAACCTTAATTTATCGATATATTTGGTAATCTTGAAAAAAAAATACGCCACTAAGGCGTATTTTTATTAGTTATATAGACTTAAATTAACGCGTCCACACCCAGTTTTCAATTTCTTCTGGATCGACACCATTAGCTTTAATGTAGTTCTTATGGTCAACAAGACGCTGTAACATGTCAGTAGTGATAGTCACATGTTGTGATTCATCAATTACACCTTGTTGGAATAATTTGTACGCCATATCAATCACTAAATGATAGCGAGATGTTCCGTTACGAACCCCCATATCAAATGGTGTCGTGGTTGAACCTTCTTCTTCATAGCCTTTAATGCGGAAACGACGGTTACCTTTATAATCAAATACTAACTTTTTGATGGTATTTGGATAACCATGATAGTTAAAGACAACGCCTTTATCTTCAGTGAAAACTTCATCCATCATCCAAGGTTTGCTTTGGAACTCAAGACTGCCTAAGCCACTGCTGTGTAGCTCTGATACACTGACGAAACGGATACGTACTCGTGGTAATATTTCACGAATGAGTACCAATGAAGCCATACATTCTTGAGTCGCGTAATCACCACAGCCAGCCAAAACAACATCAGGATTATTATCTGAAGCAAAATCCCACACCATCATGCCGTCTTTCGCTTGCTTACGGGCTTCATCAAGTGATAACCATTGTGGCAGTGCTTTTTTACCAGCAACAATGATGTTTAATTTGTCACGATCAGCATATGCTTTTTCGGTATACACCAAGGTGCTGTTAGCATCTGCTGGTAAATAAGCTGAGATAATATTTGGGTGCTTCTCAAGCATCGCGCCAAGGAAAGACGGGTTCTGGTGAGAATAACCGTTGTGATCTTGACGTTCTAATAGCGAAGACAATACCACGTTACATGCAGGGATTGGCTTACGGAAATGTATGTCTTGGCTAGCATGCACATATTTACAGTACTGGTCAGCCATTGATGATACGACTTGAGAGAAAGCTTCATAAGTTGGGAACATACCGTGACGGCCTGTTACTGTGTAGCCATGTAACATACCAAAAAGTAAGTTTTCAGATAACAGCTCAATGACACGACCGTCACGAGACATATCTTCATCCCAGCTCTCAATTGGCCACTGCCAAGCGCGATCTGTTTCTTCAAATACAGCTTGTAATTGATTTGAGTAAGTTTCGTCAGGGCTGAAGATGCGCAAGTTACGTTGATCGCGGTTAAGCTTGAATGCATCGCGCATCCATTGGCCCATTTTTAACATTGAAAAACCACGTTGGCCACGAGGCGTTTCAGCGCCATAACCTAACTTAGCAAGATCTGGGTTAGCTAAGGCACGCACTACTTCGCCACCGTAACTTAGACGCTGACGACCACAACATAAGTCTTTTGGCGGTACTAAAGATAAAATGTCTTTATCAAATACTAATTCACCAGCAGCGGTAGTTTGCACTAGTTCATCAAACTTATAACTCGCTAGCCATTGATCAAGCGCTTCTAAATGACCTTTATCGGTTGCACAGTTATTGACGATAACCTGGTGAGATTCGCAGTTACCTTCAAGCTTTTTACCTGCATACTCAGAAGTACCAGTCCAGCCTTTGGCTGTTCTCATTAAGATAACAGGCCAGCGTGGTTTAACAACATCTTCGCCAGAGCGAGCACGGCGCTGTATATCGGTAATCATGTCATAAGATAAATCCATCGCAGCGGTCATCTGCTCATAGATATCGGTATCCAGTTCATCGTCAACAATGATTGGGTGGTAACCCAGACCACGGAATTCTAAATCAAGTTCTTCATGGCTCATACGCCCCATACGAGTAGGACCTGAGATTTTGTAACCGTTGATGTGAACGATAGGTAAAACTGCACCGTTATTATCTGGAGACACTAAACGGTTTGCGTACCAAGATGCCGCTAATGGACCGGTTTCTGCTTCGCCGTCACCAATTAAACATGCTGCAATAAGGTTAGGATTATCTAATACAGAGCCCCAAGCTACAGATAATGAATAACCAAGTTCACCGCCTTCAAGGATTTGTCCTGGCGCTTCTGGGTTTGCGTGTGATGGGTAACCATATGCTGCCGAGAATTTTTTACAGATATCTTCGATACCTGTTTCTGTAAACGGAATTGTATCAGGGTAGAAATGGCTTAAAGAACCTTCCATAAATAAGTTTGCTTGAACAGCAGGGAAGCCGTGGCCAGGACCAACAAGGTAAATGAATTCACGATTATGTTTAACAATAAGGCGGTTTACGTTGGCATAAACGAAGTTGATACCAGGACACGTCCCCCAATGGCCCAACAGGCGTGGTTTGATATCAGTATGCTGTAAAGAACGTTTGTAAAGTACGTTTTGCTTTAGGTAAATTTGTGAAGTAGCAAGGAAGTTAGTTGCTCTTACATATTTTTTTAGCGCTGTGATCTCATTTGAGTTAGTCATAGTGACCTCGATTAAAAGTGAAAATATTTGATTAACTTTCTTGGGAAACACTGTATTCGTAATTTAGTTACAATAATGTGGCCTTTATCTAAGTTTTGAGTAATGAATTTGATGTTAGATCGCACTTTTAATCGTTATCGGGCTAACTGCTTGAAATTTAGTAACGATTTGTGGAGGTATTATGAATAGAGCATTAATAGCAGAAGTGTTAAAGTGTGATAGCGGTCACTTGCGGTATTTTGTTTTATTTGTGTTACCTGAACGTGTCATTTACTTATGTAAAATATCTGCTAGGTAACATGCTTTTAGCATTCAAAGACCTCACAAAACAATCCCTATGAATATGCATACTTTAGCTTTTATAATGATTGATTAACGTTGATATTTTTAAACGGTAAAACGTTTAACGCAAAACAGTTTGCACAATGACGTGCTCAGTCTGTTTATGAAGAGATTAATATTCAGGTCTAAACCTGAAATAAAAAAATAACCTATAACGGGGAAAATAAAACAATATGGCAATGTTAGAAACGATTGTTAATTTCATGAACAGTTTGCTTTGGGGTAAATTGTTAGTCTATGGCCTGGTAGGTGCAGGTCTGTTTTTCACTATTCGCCTTGGCTTTATACAACTAACCCATTTTGTTCATGGTATTAAAGTATTGGCTATAAGTCGTCGCCCTGGTAAGCACGGGTTATCATCATTTCAGGTTTTTTGTACCAGTATGGCCGCTCGTGTCGGTGCTGGTAATATGGCCGGTGTAGCGGTTGCAATTGGTACAGCTGGTCCTGGCGCAGTATTTTGGATGTGGGCCATTGCCGTTTTAGGTATGGCTACAGCCATGATTGAGTCAACATTGGCGCAGGTTTATAAAGTGAAAGACGGCGACGGCCAATACCGTGGCGGCCCAGCTTATTATATGGAAAAAGGCTTAGGTCAACGCTGGATGGGCGTGTTGTTCTCATTCTTCTTAATTTTAGCGTTTGGCTTAGTCTTTAATGCTGTGCAAGCCAATACGATTACCGGTGCTATGACTCAAGTATTTGGGTTTGAACCTATCTATGTCGGTATCGGTATTGTTATATGCAGTGCATTTGTGATTGTGGGCGGATTAAAGAAAGTCGCTAAAGCCTCAGAGTTAATCGTTCCAGTGATGGCTATTGCGTATATTGCTATCGCCTTTGTCGTTGTTGCGATGAATATTGAAAAACTGCCAGATGTATTCATGCTCGTGATAAACAGTGCATTTGGCTGGCAAGAAGCGGCAGCAGGTGGTATTGCATATAGTGTTGCTCAAGCAATGCAAGCGGGTATTGCACGTGGTCTTTTCTCAAACGAGGCAGGCATGGGTAGTGCGGCAAACGTTGCCGCAAGTGCTTCACCTAACCCTAATCATCCAGCGTCACAAGGTTTTGTGCAAATGATGGGCGTGTTTGTAGACACAATCGTGATTTGTACAGCTACCGCAGCAATTATTTTGCTTTCTGGTGATGCCGCGGCAGGTTCTGACGGTATTGCTAAAACCATTAGTGCATTAACAAGCCATGTTGGGGATTGGGGCGGGGCATTTATTGCTTTTGCAATTCTGTTATTTTGTTTCACATCTATTATTGCTAACTACTCATACGCTGAGACCAACGTAATGTTTTTGTCTGGTAACAGTAAAAAGGCTTTACCAGCGTTCCGTTTAGTCGTTTTGGCCATGGTGATGTTCGGTTCTATGGCGAAAATTAGCTTGGTGTGGGATTTAGCGGATGTATCAATGGGCTTGATGGCGATTGTCAATTTAGTCGCATTAGTATTGTTATCTGGACTAGCGGTAAGAGTGATCAATGATTATCGTGAGCAAATCGATGCAGGTATTGATCCTAAGTTTGACACGAGTAAATTCCCAGAATTAGCCGATCAGTTAGAAGAGAAAATTTGGCCTAATTCTACCGAACCCGCTAAAAAATAGTATTTGTAGGTTAGGGCAATCGAAAAAACCATGCTATTTCGGCATGGTTTTTTTATGTCAGTTAAGTATCATAAAGCCATGATTTTATTTGGAGTGCACTTATGCTGGTTTTAATATCACCTGCTAAAACATTGGATTTCGACAATCCTCCAATCACCAATACGTTTACTCAAGCGACTTTATTGAAGCAAAGCCAAGAATTGATCGACGTGTGTCGAGAGTTAACGCCAATGGATATTGCCAGCTTGATGAAAGTCAGCGACAACATTGCAGGATTAAATGCTGCGCGCTTTGCTGACTGGCAGCCTCCCTTTACGCTAAAGAATGCAAAGCAAGCCATATTTGCTTTTAGAGGGGATGTTTATACCGGGTTTGATGCCGACCATTTATCTGAGTCACAAATCAGTGCGAGCCAAAAACACGTGCGCATTTTGTCTGGTTTGTACGGTTTGCTTAAACCATTGGATTTAATTCAGCCATATCGCCTAGAAATGGGAACTAAATTGGCTAACCCTAAAGGTAATAACCTCTATTCTTTTTGGGGCGAAACGATTACCGAAGAAGTGAATAAAGCACTACAAGAACAAGGTGACGATATTATTGTCAATCTTGCATCAAACGAATACTTTAAATCGGTTAAGGTGAAACAACTTGCAGGGCAGTTAATCACACCGGTATTTAAAGATTGTAAAAATGGCCAGTTTAAAGTGATCAGTTTTTACGCAAAAAAGGCCCGTGGCCTGATGGCCCGCTATATAGTAGATAAAAAACCTAAAAACATCGAACAACTAACCCAGTTTGATCTTGAAGGGTATTACTACAACACTGCGCAATCAACTCCGACAGAGCCTGTTTTTTTACGCGATGAACAAAAATAATTAACTGTATTTTGATATGAATCCAGCTTACATAAATTACAAAAAGCCCTTAGTTAATGATTAACTAAGGGCTTTTTAGTCTAATGCCGCTGTCAAGATCCCATGTTGTTAATGTTGAGCTTCTTTTTGCTTTATGGGTCTTAAATCAATTTCTGACTGGGCCATCATATAAGCAAATTGAGCATAAGCCGCAGCGCTTTGCGCAAGCTTCTTAGGATCAATTTTATCTAAGGTGTCATTTGGTGTGTGGTGATAATCAAAATAGTCAGTACCATCTTGATTGAGCGATGCCACCGGTACCCCTAATGCAGGCATTATTGACACATCAGGGCCTCCAGATGCTTCATTATTACCTAATTGCACTCCAAACAAAGTCATGGCTGAGTGTTCTTGCTTAACTTGCTCAAACGTATCTGGATTAACGTTAAAATCGATTTTATACACTGGACCAGCCCCAAAATCAGACTCTGCAGCTATGTAATGTTTATCTAACTCATCTGCATGTTGTTCAGCATATGCTTTAGCGCCAACGATACCAACTTCTTCAGCGGCAAATAATACGACTCTAATTGTGCGGGCCGGTTTTTGTGGTAAGTCTAAAATGAGTTTAGCTGCCGTTGTGACAATGGCGACACCTGCACCGTCATCAATTGCACCAGTGCCTTCATCCCACGAATCTAAATGTGCACCGATTAATACTATTTCATCTGGCTTACTGCTACCGGTAACTTCTGCTATTACGTTATATGATGTCGCTATTCCTTGGTTTTCTGGGGTCATATTTAACGACAGCACAATATTAGGATCTCGCTTTAACATGGCATTAATTAAATCGGCATCCGGGTTAGACATGGCTGCAGCAGGAATTTTTGGGATCCCTTCTTCATAACGCATCATACCTGTGTGGGCCATTCTGTCATGGTCAGTACCAATCGAACGGATCACAATGGCAACCGCCCCTTTTTCTGCAGCAGCCACCGCACCACGTGAACGACCTCCAACACTTTCGCCATAACCTTTACCCGTAATATGACGCTCTGTTTTATGATCGATAAATACGATTTTGCCTTCTATACGACCTGGTGAAGCGTTTTTCAGTTCTTCTAGGCTTTCAAAACGTACGATAGAGGCTTGAATACCATTTACCGGTGTCGCAACGCTGCCGCCTAGTGCTGTAACAACTAACGGTTGCTCGTAAGGTGATACGATACTTGCGTGGGCTGAGCCGCGTGACCAAGCCGGAACTTGTACCGACTCTTTATATACTTTGTCAAACCCCATTAGCCAAAGTTTTTCCATGGCCCAATCTACAGCGACAATATCTTTATCTGTTCCAGCTAATCGTGGCCCAACTTCTACCGTAAGCGATTCTACAATGTCGTAGCTTAAACGTGACGATAACGCTTGTTTAGCTAATTGTTGGCTAATTTGAGCATCATCTGAATTATTAATAACCAATTTTGGGGTTGTTGTTTTAGTCGGCGAAATTGTTTGACAGCCAACCAGCGCGACAAAAATGGCGCCGAAGAGGCTTGCCGTTTGAAAGTGTTTCATGAGTTTCCTTTGATTATTTTAGCTAAGTCTCACTTTTTACAACAATCTACCAAAAAGTGTGCTTTATGTCCCGACTCTATTTGTAAGGGAACGCTATATTAGTGCGGGGTTAGATTTAGGAGAACATACTCGTGATGAATATAGAAAAAATGCAGCATCAAGCAGATCATGCAGTAGTGTTGCTAAAAGCATTAGCAAATGAACGTAGATTGTTTATTTTGTGTCACCTTCTTAATGAAGGTGAAATGTGTGTCGGAGAAATGAACAAAAAATTGGGATTGAGCCAATCGGCCTTATCTCAACATTTAGCATGGCTTCGCAAAGATAATTTAGTGTGTACCAGGAAAGAAGCACAGACCGTTTTTTATTCATTAAAGAGTGATGAGGTAAAAGAGCTGATCCAAGTGCTAAATAATATGTATTGCCATTAATATCATCTCACGAACGTCTTAATGAGTTACTCATTAAGACGTTTCGCGTTTTATCGTGAGCGAGACGCTATCAATTTTTACCCATCCTTTAACCATATCTAAGCATTCGTTATCAATACAAAACGTCAATATTTGTGCTTATATGAGTATCTACTAAGACATTAACTCAGCATTTACTTCACCCAGCCTACCCAAATCTACAGCAATTATGACTTTTATTAGTTCAATCAATATGTACATCATTGGATCTTGAGTTATTTGGCTTTTTCATGGATTGTAAACTGGTATATCTGCTAAATAGGTCGATATTTTTATTATGCGAAACAGTTGAAGCAGTGAATTTTAGATATAAAAAAACCGGCCTAAGCCGGTTTTTTAAAATCTTAAATCGTAAGTATTAAGCAACTAGTGCTTTGATTCTTGCGTTTAAGCGTGCCTTTTGACGAGCAGCTTTATTCTTATGAATAAGGCCTTTAGTCGCCATACGGTCAACAATTGGTTGTGCAGTAGCGAATGCTTCTGTAGCCGCTTTATGGTCACCGCTTTTGATAGCAGCGATAACTTTTTTAACGTATGTACGTAACATAGAGCGACGACTAGCGTTATGCTGGCGACGCTTTTCAGACTGAAGCGCGCGCTTCTTTGCAGACTTGCTATTAGCCAAGGTGCAACTCCTAAAAACTGGATTTGATACTTTTAAAGGCCGAGGAATATGCCTGCTTTTCGTCGTCTTGTCAACGACTACGATTGAATATTCATCATAAAGATAAATTAATCCAACCTAACATGCCTAACTTCAACCCAACTCGTGTAATATGTGGCGCAATTCTACCAGCTCTTGTGCCTGTGTGACAGAGCTAGAATCGAATATTTGTATAAATCCCATTAATTTTGTTAGATGTGACCGTAAGTCTGGGGGCTGTTTGAGCAAAAAATTATTTAAATCAGGTCTGATTGTGAGTGTTATGACGCTGATTTCGCGAGTATTAGGCTTAGTCCGCGACGTGGTGATTGCTAATTTAATGGGGGCAGGTAGCAGTGCAGATGTATTTTTCTTTGCCAATAAAATCCCTAATTTTTTAAGGCGCTTATTTGCCGAAGGTGCCTTTGCTCAAGCTTTTGTGCCTGTGTTAACCGAATATCAAGAAAAAATGACACCTGAGGACACCCGCGAGTTGATCGGAAAGGTCGCAGGTACTTTAGGTGTATTGGTCACCATTGTGACTTTGTTCGGTGTTATTTGCTCTCCTGTCTTGGCGGCGTTGTTTGGAGGCGGTTGGTTTTTAGACTGGTTAAACGACGGCCCTAATGCTGAAAAGTTTGAGCTAGCTTCATTAATGCTAAAAATTACCTTTCCTTATCTTTGGTTTATTACTTTTACCGCATTGGCGGGCTCGATATTAAATACCCGAGGCCGGTTTGCTGTGTCGGCATTTACCCCGGTTTTCTTAAATGTCGCGATTATTGCAGTTGCGATGTGGTACGCACATACCTTAGAAAACCCAGAAATAGGTTTGGCATGGGGCGTGTTTGCCGGTGGTTTAATACAGTTTTTATTCCAAATTCCTTTTTTGATCCGAGAAAAAGCCTTAGTTAAACCATCTTGGGGTTGGCATCATCCTGGCGTCGTAAAAATCAGAACATTAATGATCCCAGCTTTGTTTGGCGTGTCGGTTTCGCAAATTAATTTATTATTCGATACCTTTATCGCCAGTTTTTTAATGACAGGTTCAATTAGTTGGTTGTATTACGCAGACAGGTTACTTGAGTTTCCGTTGGGGTTATTTGGTATTGCCATTGCCACTGTCATTTTGCCTGCATTATCACAAAAACATGTGAATGCAGAAGGAAGCGGGTTTAACCAAACAATGGACTGGGGCGTTAAAGCGATTATGTTGTTAGGCGTGCCAGCAATGTTAGGGTTAATTATTTTAGCAAAACCCATGTTAATGGTGCTGTTTATGCGCGGCGCATTTACGATTAATGATGTTGAAATGGCTTCATATAGTCTAGTTGCTTATGGCTGTGGTTTACTTAGTTTTATGATGATCAAAGTGTTAGCACCTGGTTACTACTCACGCCAAGATACCAAAACTCCGGTTAAATATGGCATTATCGCCATGGTGAGTAATATGGTATTTAACCTTATTTTTGCCATTCCATTTGGTTATGTGGGCTTGGCTATCGCAACATCTATGTCTGCCTTATTAAATGCTGGTTTGCTTTATCGTGGTTTGCACCGTGCTGGGGTCTATAAAATGACTAAGCAGACGTTATTTTTTACAGGCAAAGTCACGATTTCTACCGCCTTAATGACAGCCGCCATCCTTTATTTCATGCCGCAAGTGAATGAGTGGCTCGAATGGCAAACTTTTGAACGTATGGTGATGTTAATTGAACTTATTGTTGGCGGGGCACTCGTTTATCTGTTGAGTTTATTGATACTTGGTGTTCGTCCTTGGAAAATTAAACGTAGTGCATAATTAGCGACACTAATCCAATAAGGTAATTTAACATTCAATCAATTGTAGATGCACCAAAATGGCGTTAATAAACTGAGTTGTAAACTCGCATCTAACATTGGTTTGGGTATATAATCTGCCGATTTACAATTGGCTGTTATTGAGTGCAATGGAATTAATCCGCGGTATACACAATATTTTACCTTCTCATCATGGTTGCGTTTTAACCATTGGGAATTTTGACGGTGTCCATCGTGGTCATGCGCAGGTGATAAGCAATTTAGTGAATAAAGCTCATCATTTTCAACTGCCTGCTACGTTAATGACTTTTGAGCCCCAGCCTCAAGAACGTTTTCGTGGTGCTGATGCTCCGGCCCGTTTAAGTCTTTTACGCGATAAAATTAGGTTGCTTGATGAGCTAAAAGTTGATCAATTGTTGTGTATAAATTTTACCGCAGCTTTTGCCAATCAACCTGCAGAAGTCTTTATTGAAGATTTACTGGTAAAAAAACTAGGTGTTAAATACCTAGTTGTTGGTGATGACTTTTGTTTTGGTCAAGGTCGTGCAGGTAATTTTAAAATGTTGGTTGAGGCGGGTAAAAAGTTTGGTTTTACCGTCGTCAGCACTCAAAGTTTTATGGTGGGCTCGTTAAGAGTCAGCTCTACAGCGGTACGAGAGCACCTTGCTCTTGGACATTTAGAGCAAGCAAGGCGCTTATTAGGGCACCCATTTATATTAAGTGGCCGTGTTGCTCATGGGCAAAAACTGGGTCGTACAATTGGGTTTCCAACGGCAAATATTGCATTAAAAAGAAATGTGGTTCCAGTGCGCGGCGTATTTGCCGTGCGTTTATATTGGGATGGCAGTGATGTATATGAAGGAGTTGCCAATGTGGGTTTTAGACCTACTGTTAATGGGCAAACCTGTAGATTAGAAGTTCATTTGTTTGACTTTTCCGGTGATTTATACGGCAAACGAGTGGAAGTAGAATTAGTAGCAAAAATCCGTGATGAACAACCTTTTGAGTCATTGGATGCACTAAAAAAACAAATTTTAAATGATGCGAACGAAGCTCGCGCTTTGTTTAGCAACGATGCTAGCTGAAACTAATCAGCTTTAATAACGGTATGGGATCAATGAGCGACTATAAATTTACTTTGAATTTGCCGGAAACTGAGTTTCCGATGCGCGGTAATTTGGCAAATCGCGAGCCAGAAATGTTAAATCGTTGGACGGAAGACGGACTGTATCAGCAGATCCGCGATAGCCGTACTGGTCGTAAACCTTTCATTTTGCATGACGGCCCTCCATACGCTAATGGCAGCATTCATATTGGTCACTCTGTAAATAAAATTCTAAAAGACATTATTATTAAGTCTAAAACCATGTCAGGTTTTGACGCACCTTATATTCCTGGTTGGGATTGTCACGGTTTACCTATTGAATTGAAAGTAGAGCAAAAAGTCGGTAAGCCAGGGGTTAAAATATCTGCAGCAGAATTTCGTGAAGAATGTCGTAAATATGCAGCGACCCAAGTTGAAGGCCAGCGTGACGATTTTATCCGTTTAGGTGTACTAGGCGATTGGCAAAACCCATATTTAACCATGGACTTTTCAACAGAAGCCAATATTGTTCGCTCGCTAGCGAAAGTGATTGAAAGTGGCCATTTGCATAAGGGGGTCAAGCCTGTGCACTGGTGTACAGACTGTGGTTCAGCCCTTGCTGAAGCTGAAGTTGAATACGAAGACAAAACGTCTCCAGCTATCGATGTCGCCTTTTTTGCTGTCGATGCTGCAGCCGTCGCTGCTAAGTTTGGTGTCGAAAATTACACTAAACCGGTGGCAATGGCTATTTGGACAACAACGCCATGGACCATACCTGCTAACCGCGCGCTATCACTTAGCCCTGAGTTAGATTACAGCTTGGTTGAATTTGTGAAAGAAGGTAAAACAACGACCCTCATTTTGGCACAAGTTTTAGTTGAGTCTTGCTTAGAGCGTTATAGTGCAGAGTCACATACTATTTTAGGTGAAGTGAAAGGCGCTGAGCTAGAGCTAATGCGTTTTAATCACCCATTCTATGCGTTTGATGTGCCTGCTATTCTTGGCGACCATGTAACTACGGACGCCGGTACGGGCATTGTTCATACTGCACCTGGTCATGGTCAAGACGACTTTATTGTTGGCCAGAAATACGGTCTAGAAGTTGCAAACCCTGTCGGCGACAATGGTGTTTACAAACCAGACACTGAATTTTTTGCTGGTCAGCATGTATTTAAAGCCAATGCCAGCGTAGTGGAGCTACTTGAAGAAAAAGGCGCATTATTGCTTCATGTGCCTTATCGTCATAGCTACCCGCATTGCTGGCGTCACAAAACACCCATTATTTTTCGTGCTACGCCACAGTGGTTTATCTCTATGGACAACCACGGTCTTCGCTCTCAAGCACTAAAAGAGATTGAACAAACAAAATGGATCCCTGATTGGGGTCAAAGTCGTATCGAGAAAATGGTTGAAAACCGTCCAGACTGGTGTATCTCACGTCAGCGTACCTGGGGCGTGCCTATTACATTATTTGTTCACCGTGAAACAGATGAATTGCATCCAGACAGTGTTTCATTAATGGAGCGAGTCGCACATCGTATTGAACAACAAGGCATTCAAGCTTGGTGGGATTTAAATGAAAGTGAATTATTAGGTGATGAGGCAGAGCAGTACCGTAAAGTTACCGATACCTTAGACGTATGGTACGACTCAGGTTCATCATTTTCATCAGTGGTTGCTGCCCGTCCAGAGTTTCATGGACATGATATTGATTTGTACTTAGAAGGAAGCGATCAACATCGTGGTTGGTTTATGTCATCATTGATGATTTCTACCGCTATGAATGGTAAAGCACCTTATAAGCAAGTATTGACTCATGGTTTTACCGTTGATGGTAAAGGCCGCAAAATGTCAAAATCTGTTGGTAACGTGATTGCACCATTACAAGTAATCAACAAGCTTGGTGCTGACATTTTACGACTATGGGTTGCTGCGACAGATTACAGCGGTGAAATGACCGTATCTGATGAGATTTTGAACCGTAGCGCTGATGCATATCGTCGTATTCGTAATACTGCACGTTTCTTACTTGCGAACTTAAATGGCTTCAATCCTGAAACTGATATGATTGCATCAGAAGATATGGTCGCGTTAGATCGTTGGGTTGTTCGTCGTGCAGCTGCATTACAACAAGAAATTATCGAAGCATATGATCAATATAACTTCCATCAAGTCACTCAAAAGTTGATGCAGTTCTGTTCAGTTGAGTTGGGCAGCTTCTATCTTGATATCATTAAAGATCGCCAGTACACCGCTAAGCAAGAAGGGCATGCGCGCCGTAGCTGTCAATCTGCGCTTTACCATATTGCTGAGGCAATGGTGCGTTGGATGACACCAATTTTAAGCTTTACTGCTGATGAAGTGTGGCAATTACTGCCAGGCAAGCGTGAAAAGTATGTGTTTACCCAAGAATGGTACCAAGGCTTAGAAGCGGTCACCCTCGAAAGTGATTTAAGTGATGATTACTGGGATAAATTATTAACTGTCCGTAATGAAGTTAACAAAGTACTTGAACAAGCACGTCGTGACAAACGTATTGGTGGATCATTAGAAGCTGAAGTGACATTGTTCGCCGATGCTGATTTAGCTGCCGAGTTAGCTAAAGTAGGTGATGAGTTACGCTTTATTCTTATTACCTCTAAGGCTGCCGTTGCTGATATGTCACAAGCGGGTAGCGATGCCATCGAAACTGAATTAAGTTCACTTAAACTTGTTGTGGCTAAAAGCGACGCTGAGAAATGTGAACGTTGTTGGCACTACCGTGAAGAAGTCAGCACTATCGAAGCTCACCCAACATTGTGTCAACGTTGTGTGACCAATATTGAAGGTGAAGGCGAGCAACGCGAATTCGCTTAAAGGAATGACAATAATGAGTTCTGTGCCATTAACTTGGAAAGACAGTGGCTTGCGTTGGTATTGGGTAGCTGCATTGGTGTTTTTGGCCGATCAGCTATCTAAACAATGGGTTTTAGCCAATTTTGAACTATATGAGTCGGTAAAACTTCTGCCATTTTTTAACTTCACTTACGTGAGAAATTTTGGTGCAGCCTTTAGTTTTCTTGATGATGCAGGTGGCTGGCAACGTTGGTTTTTTGCAGTAATTGCTATTGGTTTTAGTACTTTACTGACTATTTGGCTGCGTAAACAGTCACACACAATGTGGCGCAGTAATTTGGCGTTTACCTTAGTGATTGGTGGCGCATTAGGAAACTTAGTGGATCGCCTAATGCACGGCTTTGTTGTGGACTTCATTGATTTTTACTGGAACACCAGCCATTACCCTGCCTTTAACATCGCAGATGCCGGTATTTTTGTCGGTGCAATATTGATTATTTGGGAATCATTTAAGCCCGATGCTAAAGCATCAGAGGAGCAATCTAGTCGTGACTGATTTAACAAAACAAGATGACCAAGCGTTACTGTGTCATATGAACATAGTCTTAGAGGATGGTTCGACCGCTGACAGCACCAAAGCATCGGGAAAGCCTGCTCGTTTAAATATTGGCGACAACAGTTTAAGCCCTGCATTTGAAGCTCAGCTTAGAGGCTTGAAGGCGGGTGACAAGCATCAATTTACCCTAGCGCCACAAGATGCGTTTGGTGAGTCAAATCCAGATGCAATCCATTACATGGACCGCAGTCGTTTTCCTGCCGACATGAAGCTTGAAGCGGGCGTAATTGTCAGTTTTGCCGGCCCAGGTGGCAGTGAAATACCGGGTATTGTACGTGACACTGCCGGTGATTCGATTACCGTTGATTTAAATCATCCGCTAGCAGGACACACAATTACATTTGAGCTTGAAGTGGTCAGTGTTATTACAGAATAAAGGTATAACATGTTGAAAGTTGATCCTACATCGCCAGAACTCAGCATTTTACTCGCTAATCCACGCGGCTTTTGTGCTGGGGTTGATCGTGCTATCAGTATCGTAGAACGTGCCCTAGAGTTATTTGAACCACCAATTTATGTGCGCCATGAAGTGGTGCATAATCGATACGTGGTTGAAAACCTAAAAGAGCGTGGTGCGCTATTTATCGATGAGCTTCATCAAGTGCCAGATAATAGCATTGTTATTTTTAGTGCTCATGGTGTGTCACAAGCCGTTAGAAAAGAAGCGAAAACGCGTGGCTTAAAAGTATTTGATGCAACGTGTCCGCTGGTGACTAAAGTGCATCTACAAGTGACTCGCGCGAGCCGTAAAGGGATTGAGTGTATTTTGATTGGTCATGAAGGGCACCCAGAAGTTGAAGGCACCATGGGTCAATACGATAACCCCAATGGCGGTGTTTATCTGATTGAATCACCAGAAGACGTGAACAATCTGAAGGTGAATAACCCTGACAACTTATGCTTTGTTACCCAAACGACGCTTTCAGTGGACGACACATTAGATATTATTGCAGCTTTACAACAACGTTTCCCTTCTATTGAAGGTCCGCGTAAAGATGATATTTGCTACGCCACTCAGAACAGACAAGATGCGGTGCGTAGCATGTCTGCTGAAGTCGATTTACTTATTGTGGTCGGGTCAAAAAATAGCTCCAATTCAAATAGATTACGTGAGCTCGCTGAAAAAACAGGCACTCAGTCTTATTTAGTTGACACTGCCGCTGATGTTGAACCTATTTGGTTTAATGGCGTTAAGAAAGTTGCTGTTACTGCAGGGGCTTCAGCACCAGAGGTTTTGGTACAACAGGTCGTTAACGCAATAGCTACATTAGCACCGAGTGTGATTACCGAAGTCGAAGGTCGAAAAGAAGACACTGTATTTGCCGTTCCGGCCGAATTACGTTAATCAATTCAATAGCCTTACTATGCTTACCCGCAACTTATTTTAGGTTGCGGGTTTTTTGTACTTGCGCAATAAACCGGGTATAATACTGATTAGATGTTAACTTTTTTAAATCAATGTAAATATATGTCAATGTTACTTACTGATTACATTTAACTCAGTTATGATTACGGATTGGTTAATGTATTTGTCAGTAGATTAAGCTTAAGGCAAACCCAAATTTGATTGCCTTTTCATGGAGGTTTGGCTCAAATGTCATTTAAAAGGAATGGATTTTCCTTAATCGAAGTAATGGTTTCACTGGTTATTCTGGTGATAGGCCTTATTGGCATTTTTAATCTGCATTTAGTCGCCAAAAAAGGCAGTTTTGAGTCCTTTCAACAAACCCAAGCGTCTTATTATGCCAATGATATTATTAATCGTATGCGAATTAATAGTGGTCAACTTGCGAACTATGCAGGCACTTATACCGGTACATCCATTACTTCAGCAAAAGCGTGTGATGTTGCCGTGGGTGCCAATACTACCTGTACCAATATAGAAACCCGTAACTGGGACTTATTTCAATGGGAACGGGCCTTTTCTGGCGAGAATGAAAAGTCATCAGACAATAACAATGTCGGTGGACTCGATTCGGCTACAGCATGTATCCGTGTTGTTGGGACAGATGTAACAGTGGTGATGACCTGGAAAGGGGTTCGTGCTACTTCAGATGGCACTGAAGCGAAATCTAGTTTCGTAAAAAGTTGTGGAAGCAGTAGTGATAGACGGCGTGTATTAGATGTAGATACGGCGATTATAAGATGATGATTAAAATAACAAAACAACAAGGTATGTCACTAGTAGAGTTGATGGTGGCGATGTTGATCAGTTTGTTTTTAACGGCTGGTCTTTTTACCATGTTTAGCATGTCTTCAAGTAATGTCACAACGACAAGTCAATTTAATCAATTACAAGAAAATGGCCGTATAGCATTAGCTATTATGGAGCGTGACTTAAGCCAACTTGGTTTTATGGGCGACATTACCGGTACTGATTTTATTATTGGCAGTAATACAACGTTATCTGCTACGGCCGTAACGGCAGATTGTATAGGGGCTGGGTTAAATAATGCCAGTTTCCCTAACGCACAACCCTCTCATTTCAGGCGGCTATGGGGGTATGAGCAAGGCGTAAGTGCAGAATCATTAGCGTGTGTGTCACCTAATAGCGGCACTGATGTTATTCAAATAAAGCGTTTGATGGGGCCACCAGTAACAGTGCTTACTTCAACACGCTATTATGCAGCATCAACGTCAAATGAAATTGTATTTTTCAATGGTAGTGCCGCGGCGCCAGGCTTGGCTAATAGCCGTATTTGGGAATATCAGCATCATGTTTACTTTATTCGTGATGACGGTACTATTCCCGTTTTAAGGCGCCGTACGCTATCCATTAACAATGGCATGAATAACGAAGAACAGCTCGTAGAAGGCATAGAAAATATGCGTATTCTGTATGGTTTTGATAGTGATGGCGACGGCACTGCAGATAGCTATATGCCAGTACAAAATGTGACCACATTAATGTGGGACAATGAATTATTTCAACGTTTAGTGTCTTTAAGGGTGTTTTTATTGGTTCGTTCAAGTGAAGAAGACAGAACCTATACCAATGACAATACCTATACACTTGGCGACAAAACTATCGGGCCTCTTAATGATAATTTTCGACGTAAAGTGGTATCGAGCACTATCGTTTTAGAAAATCCAATTTTAATCAACCTATAATTCAGTAACTCAATACGTAATTTTGAGTTGATGCATCAAAAGGCAGGTAAATGATCAAATCAATAAAGAAGCAGCAAGGAATCGTGTTGTTTTTTTCATTAATTGTTCTCGTGCTAATGACCTTGATTGGTGTGGCACTTGCTGTGAACTCTACACAGTCATTGAGAATGGCAGGTGCGGGTTCAGAACGAATTGAAGCGATGGCTTCTGCTCAAGGTGGACAAGATAAAGCTATTTTAGCCAATCAAGGCACTACGATGGCGACAATGACTGTCGCTTCAACAACCGTAGATGCTGCACTCGGTGTGTCGAATACGATTACACCGATGGTAGTTGGCGATGTGAGCTGTCAACGCAGCACAAAAGCAAATTCAGGCAATTTAATCAGTTGTCGAAGAGTAGAGATATCGAGCTCTTCAACATTTGGCCGCAGCAATATGGGGTTAGTTACCGTAGTTGCAGGTATTGAACAAGAAGTGTTAACAGGGAGTTAGTCATGTTTTTGAAACAGTTATTATCCACATTGCTATTTGCAATTTTGGCTTACTCATCCATCAGCTTCGCCGATGATACTGAGTTGTATGTACTTGAATCTACTGCTCGAACGGGTTCTAAACCGCAAGTACTCATTATTTTTGATACGTCTGGTAGTATGAGTTCTACTTTTAAAACAGACGAGCCTTATGAAAGAGGAAAAGAGAATACCTCAAATGGTACATTAAAGGGTGATACTAAACTGTATTTTACTCGCAGTAGCACTATTCCTGAAGTAAGCAGCAGTCAGTTTTTCTTGCACAGTGTAAATGGTTGCGATGTCGGGGAAGGATATCTTGAAGATTATGGTATGTTCACCGGATATATTCGCGAGCATAAATATGTCGGTGAAAATGGCGTATGGTCTGAATTACCCTTAACGGATGGAAGCTCTATCCAGCAAGTTGATTGTTACGAAGATATTGCAGAGCGAAATTATTATAATAACGGCACTAACTTTTATGGTTTTCCTGTTGACGGGCTCGGTACGAGTGCAAGTCCTGTACGTTACACCGTGGCAAATAACTCGTCATCTACAGCTGAAATAGATGCAGCAATAGAAAAATCTAACTTAACTAACTTTGGTATTGGGCAACCGATCACATTATATACTGAAAAATATGTTAGTTGGTATCATAGCACTAAAAAGCAAAAAAATTATTCAAGATTAGATGTGGCAAAACGCGTAATTGAAGACACCATTGTTACCACTCCAGGCGTTGACTTTGGATTATCTGTGTTTAACCGAAATGATGCTAATGGTTCAAAAAGTGGTGGGCGTATTGTTTATGGTATCACGACAAATAACGAATCGAATAAGTCGAGCTTATTGACCACTATTGGCAAGTTTACAGCAGATGGATACACGCCATTATGTGAAAATTTATATGAAGCGTATCGTTACTTTGCTGGTTTAGGTGTGTACTTTGGTGACGATGATCCTGATCGTACTCCAGAGAGAGACGAGTCGATTGAAAAAGATGGAAAATATACATCTCCATTTGTGGGTAAGCAGTGTCAAGATAAAGCCTATGTTATTTATATGACAGATGGTGAGCCAACCCGTGACAATAATGCTGATACTCTGATAAAAAAACTTTCAGGTATTACAAGCGCATATTCAGGTAACTATTTACCAGCGCTTGCTGGTTGGTTAAATACCAATGACGTCAACACCAGCCTTGATGGTACTCAGACCGTTTCAACTTACACTATTGGTTTTGGTTCTGATGCAGATTCAGTCGCAGGTATTTTAAAAGAAACGGCATCACGTGGTGGCGGAGCAACTTACACAGCAGCTAATGCTGAAAAATTACAAGAAGCATTACAGTCGATTTTCTCTAACATTCTAGAAACTAATTCAAGTTTCACTTCTCCATCTATTGCCAGTAACAATTTTGATAGAACTGAAACGTTAGATTCAGTTTATTACGCGATGTTTTTACCTAACGAAGGTCCTCGTTGGGTAGGGAATTTGAAAAAGTTTAAGGTGACTGGTACAGGTGATATTGTCGATAAAAACGGCAATGATGCTATTGACGATGATGGCAATTTGGCTTCGTCTGCATGTTCCTATTGGACAGCAGACTCTGTCTGTAGTTCAACCAGTGGTGGCGGTGATGGTAATAACGTTGAAATTGGAGGGGCATTAACCAAGCTTCAATCAACGTCTAGTCGCACGCTATATGGTAATTTTGGTACTGGCGGCGCACTAAAAACATTCAATAAATCAAATGCAGCTACCAGTCTCGGTAGTGAAGCGGCCTTAGCGACTTTCATGGGGGTCGATAAAACTGAATTGACCAAATTATTTGATTGGACGATTGGCATCGATGTAGATGATGAAGACAGTGATGGCTCAACCACCGATAAACGTTCAGATATTATGGGCGACCCATTACACTCTAAACCGTTAGCCATTAATTATGGTACTGATGGCTCGCCAGATATCCGTATTTTACTGGGCACCAATGCGGGCTTTTTACATATGTTTAAAGACAGCGGTGCTAGCATTGAAGAGTCTTGGGCCTTTATGCCGCAAGAGCTATTACCTAACCTTAGAGAGTTAAGGGCAAACGTGCCAACAGGCGTTCATTCTGTATACGGTATGGATAGTCCGCCAGTAGCATATGTTAAACGTAATGCATCAGGTACTATTGATAAAGCCTGGTTATTTGTGGGTATGCGCCGTGGGGGCAAATCGTATTATGCCTTTAACATTACTAATCCTGACTCTCCACAATTTATGTGGAAAGTTGACCCTAGTTCAACAGGGATGAGTGATATGGGCCAGTCTTGGGCGGAACCCGTGGTCACGTTAATTCCTGGTGTACCAGCAGGCAGTACTTCTGCTGATACTGCATCTCCGGTAGTTATTATTGGCGGTGGGTATAACCCTTCAACAAAAGATGGTGCAGGGGTTGGTACTGATGACACTACCGGCCGCAGCGTTTATATTTTAAATGCTGAAACAGGCGCCCTTGTGTATCGATTTGGTACAGGCTCTAGTGGTACGCAATTACCTGGTATTGTTGATAGTATTCCAAACAGCATTGCAATATTAGACAGTAACAGTGATAAATTAACAGACAGATTATATGCAACTGATACAGGGGCTAATATTTGGCGTATGGATTTACCGAGTGCTTCACCGACGAGTTCAACAAGTCCGTGGACGGCATTTAAATTTGCGAGTTTAGGCGGCTCAACACAAGCAACTGATAGACGCTTTTTTGCTGAAGCGGCAGTTGCGCAAACTGTATTCACGAATATATCTCAAGTGTCAGTGACGGATGCTGATAGTAATACTACTACTAGTTTGACGTACCAGAATATCCCTTATGATGCAGTTACAGTGGGCAGTGGTAACAGGCCACATCCGTTAGATACAACGCGTTCAGACCAGTTTTTTGTACTGCAGGACAGAAATGTTGTCACTAAGTCCTTTACTGGCGCAACAGGGAAGGAAATTCCTGCGACACTTGAATTGTCTAATTTATATGATGTTTCTTCGGCAGCACCAACAACTGAAGCTGAAAATGTTACTTTTGGCACTAAACGAGGCTGGTACTATAACTTCACAGCGAAAGGAGAAAAAAGCTTATCCGCTTCTACAATCATCCAAGGGCGAGTGTATTTTACTTCCTATGTCCCAGGGGACAATACCTCTGCAAACCAATGTCTAGCGGTTGGTCAAGGCCGGTTATATGGTTTTGATCTACACAAAGGTACCCGTTCATACACTCAAGAGTATTTAGAAATGGGCGCGCGAGTACCTGATACACCGCAGTTAGTGATACCGCCAAATGGTACATCAGATAGTTATATGTATTTAATTGGTATTGGTTCTGCTGGTGATGACATGAAAAAAGTAGATGATGATGAGAGTGATGGCTGTGCTGCTGGTGATGATAAATGTATCGGTGGTGGTTTAGGCGCGAATAAAATTTATTATCATATTGATGAGTAGGAAATAGTAAAAATAATGAAGCAGTTACAGTTCGGGTTTACATTAATTGAAGTGATGATCACTGTCGTGATAGTAGGCATTTTAGCTTCAATTGCTTATCCAAGTTATACTCAATTTGTCGCTAAAGGAGCTAGGGGTGACGGTTTAGCTGGTGTGATGCATGTTGCTAATTTACAGGAACAGTATTATCTGGATCACCGAAGCTTTACCACTGACATGACTAAACTCGGTTTAACAGCTGATCCTTGGGTTGTAGAAAATACTTACTATAAAGTAGATACCACATTAAGCGGGGATAATTACACTGTTACTGCCACCGCTGTAGGTGTTCAAGCGAGTCGTGATAGTGCTTGTTCTGCAATATCATTAACCTCAACAGGCAGCAAAACCCCTACGGAGTGTTGGAAATGAAAACAGTAATACCTTATGTCCTATTATCAATGTTTATATCTGCTAATGTTTTAGCTTCAGAAGAAGACGTAGTGGCGTTAACAACTTATAAGTGCCATATAGAAACACCTAATGGATCTAATATCGCAGTATTTGAGTGGGATAAAGCTCTCCTTATACAAGAACAAAGCGCTTTACTTGCAGAGTATGTCCCAACCATCTCAAATGAGCGCCTGATCGTTAAAAGAGTGGTTGAATGTATAACGGAAGATAAAGTATTTAAAGATGTATTAGTGCGAGAGCTTGACGCACAAAGAACGTATTAACCTTGTATTAATATGTGAAAATAAAAAAGGCTTACTTATTTAAATAAGTAAGCCTTTTTTATTGAAGTAACCCAAACTTAGGTTAACTACATGTCACTGTGGTGGTGACTTTTGAAATACGTCCTGAAGAATTGATACTTAATGCTTCGGAAGAGCTGCTCGTTACCTTTCCTGGGCAATATCTGAATACTCCACTACCGCCGTTGGTGCCCATCCCATCAGGATTAAAACTATATCTGGTAAGGTCTGATTTAATAAAGTCGTTACTATTAAATGCATCAACTTTCCGTAATACAATATCTGCTATGCCATTAGTCGTGTCCATTGAACCAATAGTACCGTTGTCAATAAATACGCTAAAGCCTTGTGTCCAGTCACTGCCGCATGAAGTCGATGTTATAGGGCAAACTGAGACTCTACTGCCATAACTCACAGCTTGGCTTCTGGCAAAAACTAATGATGATTCTATCGTGCTGATTGCACTTCTTGTTCTAACCCCTTCGTAAAGAGATTGGAATGAAGGCACCGCAACAGCAAGAAGAATAGCCGCCACAGTAACCGTAACCATAACCTCAACTAAGGTAAATCCTGACTGTAACTTTTTCATGTGTGTATCCTCAACTATATAAAGAAGAGTATAACGAAGCACAGCATGAATTACAGTGTTTAATTGGCTATTTATTGTCTAGTTAATATATTTCCTCAAAACGATGTATATCACTATTAATTAAAGATAAAACCACTTTTTTAAATGGGCTTACATTTAATATTTTTCTTCTTTGACATTCTGGCTCTTCCCGCTTGATTAACGATAACCGCCTTGGAATACTCACTATCAATGGTGCTAGGGCAATATGTCAGCGTTCCATTTGTCCCTGAGGCAAGCCCATCTGGCTGAAAGCGCACCGCTGCTCTGTTGTAGCCGACAAAGTCATTTTGATAAAATGCAGAAGTCTGTTGCAATAAGCTATCACTGGCATCGAGTTGATTTTTCTTACCTCTATCGATAAATACACTTAAACCAATTCGCCAATCTGAGGAGCATTTGTTATCGACAATGGGGCAGACTGTGACTCTGGTTCCGTAACTAATTGCCATGTTGCGGGCAAATTGTATGGTCTGTTGTATTACTTTAATGCTGCTCTGTGCTCTCACTTGCTCATTCAACGCTGTAAAAGATGGAATGGCAATAAGTGACATTAACATGACAATTAATGTGGTAACGATGACTTCAATGAGGCCAAAGCCTTTGTTTGATTGAATGTAAGGCATAACAGTTCATCCTTAATCTGGTTGCAGCATCCTGCTACGGGGCCAGTTAGTATAGAAAATGAACAGTGTTTTTGCTGTGAAATATCTTTTTCTAAATACGTAAAATAGCAGCGACAATTAGCCACAGATTAAAGTAAGATATTTGCAAGCAGTTTGGTTGCAATAAACGTCAACGACGACATATGTTTAACCAACAATTTAGCCGATGACAGGAGTATGTAATGAAAAAAGTCGAAGCCATTATTAAACCGTTTAAACTTGATGATGTGCGTGAGTCACTTGCTGAGATTGGCATTACGGGTATGACAGTGTCAGAAGTAAAAGGTTTTGGCCGTCAAAAAGGTCATACTGAGCTTTATCGCGGCGCAGAATACATGGTTGATTTTTTACCTAAAGTTAAAATTGAACTAGTGATTCAAGATGAGCTACTAGAGAGAGCCATCGATGTCATAGTTGATACCGCCAGAACGGGTAAAATCGGTGATGGTAAGATTTTTGTTACCGATGTAGAGCGAGTAATCCGTATTCGTACCGGTGAAGAGAACGAAGAAGCAGTATAAGGCCCACAGGGGCCTTTTTTTATATTTGTTTATTTTGTATCACGTTGTTAGTAAAAGGTGTTTAGAGGTAATTTATGCAGCAAAGAATTGTTATTGTAGGTGGTGGAGCAGCAGGTTTAGCATTAGCTTCGAAATTGGGGCGTAAGTTCGGTAACAATTCTTTGGTCGATATAAGCTTGATTGATAAGAACACCGTACACATTTGGAAGCCAAAACTACATGAAGTTGCCGTAGGGGTTATAGATCAATCTATCGAAGGATTACAATATCGTGATCATGGGCTTAAAAATGGCTATCGCTATATTCGTGGCGCCATTGAACAATGTGATCCACAAGCTAAAACAATCCAGTTAGCGGCCGTCTATAACGATGATGGCGAACAAATCATCGCAGCTCGCCATATTGAGTACGACACTTTGGTGTTAGCTTTAGGTGGTGTGTCTAATAGTTTTAATACGCCTGGCGCGGAGAAACATTGTATTTTTTTAGACAGCCTCGATAGCGCTAATTTATTTCATCACAAATTGATGGACGCCTTGCTTCAACTTAATGAAACTCAAGATCAGTTAGGTATCGGTATTGTTGGTGCGGGGGCTACAGGCGTTGAGCTATCGGCAGAGCTTCATCATGTGATTGAGTCAGTAAAAGAATATGGCTATCAAAATATCTCAAAAGATCATTTAGACATTAACCTCATTGAAGCATCAAATAAAATATTACCACAATTGCCAGAGCAAGTGAGTGCTAGAGCACAAACGGTATTATCAAAGCTCGGAGTCAAACTGCATTTAGGTGTACAGGTTAAAGAAGTCACCAAAGAAGGCTTTGTAACCGCAACGGGAGATGTAATAAAAGCCAATATTAAGGTGTGGGCTGCAGGTGTTAAAGGCCCTAAAGTATTCGAGAACTTTACTCAACTTCCTGTGACACCTCGTAATCAATTAGATGTAGATGAATGCATGCGAGTAAAAGGAATAAATGACATCTATGCGTTAGGTGATTGTGCACAATTGATATTGCCATCAGGCAAACCTGTTCCACCCCGTGCCCAAGCCGCAGCGCAAATGGCAGACCGCCTTTATTCCAACTTGTGTTTAAAAATGAAATCACAGCCTGAAAAGCCATTTGAGTACAAAGATTATGGTTCATTGGTTTCATTAAGTCGTTTTTCTGCAGTCGGCAATTTAATGGGGAATTTACGCTCTGGCGATTTTTTCGTAGAAGGCCATGTTGCACGTTTAATGTATATCTCGTTATATCAACGCCACTTAGCTAGCTTGTACGGTTGGTTCTCTGCAACTGTGTATCGTATAGCCCAAAAATTACTACGCTGGCAGCGCCCTAAACTTAAATTACATTAGGCTCGCTTTTAACCAATTAAGGGCTTTTTACTGTTAGAGCCCTTTTTGTTGCACAATAAAACAGCTTTTGATGACGATAAGCGCAATTTAATCTAAATGTACTTGAATTTAAGATTGATCTTGGTAGTTTCAGTTATTAACGAGTTGTTAACTCTCGTATCGCAATTACGCTATACGTACGTCAAAGAAGATAATCAGTGCCTCAGGGAGCCAAGATGCAAAACCAAATTACGCTATTAGAACAAACAAAACATGGTGATTTAAAGCTGATCCCAAGTGACTTTTCACATGTGTCTGAGCAGCATATCGTGCCTGTAACACTTCATGAAATCAGTCGCGCAGCAACGGAATACCCAATTGTATTTGTTAAAAATAGCGATACTAATGAATTTCAATCAGTTGCAATGCTAGGTTTAAAGCCTGGACAAAACTTAAGTGTGAAAGATGGCAAGTGGCAAGGTTTGTATATTCCAGCCGTTGTGCGCGATTACCCACTTGGATTAGTGCTTAACCCTGATGTGAAAGACAAAGTGTGGATTGGGATCCGTGAAGGAGCAAAAGAAGTTAGCAAAACAGACGGTGAAGCATTATTTGACGGCGTAAAAGAAACGCCGTTTTTAGAAGCACGCAAGAAGGCATTGATTACTCACTATGAGCAAGATCAAGCTACTCGTGGCATTTTAGGCTTTTTAAATGAAAAAGGCTTACTGATTAATCAAACACTAACGGTAGATGTGGCTGGCGAAAAACGCAATATCAATGGTCTGTATGTTATTGATGAAGTAAAACTTAATGCATTAACTGACGAAGAGTTTTTAGACTTGAAAAAGCGTGGTTTGTTAGGTCCAATCTTTGGTCATTTAGGTTCGTTAAACCAAGTTAATCGTCTTGCAAGAGTTGAAATGCAAGGTAAATAGCCTGTTTATATGTTCGCATTAATATTAAGGCACTCAATGAGTGTCTTTTTTATGGCTCGCTATTTGTACCTTAATGTTAACCATTCAAGAGATAAAGCCAGATTGTTGTATACCATTGCGCATTAATAAGTGACCACTCAGAATGCATCCAGCGGTTTTTAATTTAAGGCGTTGCTATGTCTTAATGGTTGTTCCCTTTCAAATAGCGAGAATACAGGGCAAAAGCGGCTGGGGCATTCCTTTGTGACGAGTTTTAAAAGGGCTTACACTGCGTTGCATGACTTCGAAAGAGAACACTATTCATTAGTCATTCGCCTTGTTTAAGCCCTTTTAAATTCTCGCTGAGAGATCATTTACTAATGCGGAATGGTATTAAAGCTAGGCAGGGCGTTTGTCATATTATTAATACAGGGTCGTCAGATGCAAAAAAGCCACTCATTGAGTGGCTTTTTTGTTTTTATGGTGCCGGCACCAAGAGTCGAACTCGGGACCTACTGATTACAAGTCAGTTGCTCTACCAACTGAGCTATGCCGGCTAATTGTGGTGCCCGAACCCGGAATCGAACCAGGGACACGAGGATTTTCAATCCTCTGCTCTACCGACTGAGCTATTCGGGCAACTAAACTAAGCGTTAGTTTACTACTTCAAACTAGGTTCTGACTTGGTAATCAGTGCCTGTCTCGTCTGGAGTGCGCACATAATATAGCGATGGTTTTTATCGTGCAAGTGCTTTTTAAATCTTTTTACTCGTTCGGCTAGTTAATGTGCAAACTGATGCTATTTTATCTACTTTTATGGTTTTTTAGCATAAAAATACTTATTTAGTTATGCAAATCACGAGTAAACCTGAGCAAATATAGGATTTATGAATATTCACAACCATTAAAGTAACGTTAAGTATGAGAGTTATTGCCCTTAAATGATCTATAGCGCCTGTAAATGATCGTTTTACTCTAAATCGATACGTAACTATTGCCCCATAAGCCTGTTGTTCCACACAGAGTGTTTCTTAATAGCATGTGCTGTAAGTCGGTGTCGAACGGGTATTGGTAGTTGAAGGCATTAAGTCATCATCGGTTTACACAAACAAAAAAGCCGCTGTATCAGCGGCTTAGTTTATATTAATCTGTTATTCGTCTTCAGCTGGTGGCACGTAGCCTTCAATTTCTACATCTTTACCTTCAAATAAAAAGCTCAGCATTTGCGCTTCTAAAAATTTACGGTCATCAACATTCATCATGTTAAGTTTCTTTTCATTAATGAGCATTGTTTGCTTTTTTTGCCACAAGCCCCATGCTTCTTTACTGATATTGTCATAAATGCGCTTACCCAATTCGCCAGGATAAAGCTGAAAATCTAAGCCGTCGGCAGATTTATTAAGGTGTAGACACTGAACTGTGCGAGCCATGATGATTCCTTACTAACTTATTTACGATTAAAACTAATGTGTCGCGAAAAGTACGGCTAAATTAGACAAAATACGTTCTGTGGCTGCCGCTAACCCGACTTTCGCAGGTTGTTCTATGTTATACCAGAGAGCGCTGTTTTGTTCCATTATGCTGGTTGCCGACTGAGAGGTTAATTCGACTAATACAGGCTGTATATCCAGATGAAAGTGACTAAAGGTATGCCTAAACCCTGCAAGGCCTTGTTCTGACATCACTAAGTTATGAATATTTAAATAATCAGTTAATTCTGCTTGAGTCTCAAATTGTGGAAAACACCATAAGCCTCCCCAAATACCCGCAGGAGGTCGTTGGATTAACTGAACTTTAGTTGTATTTTGGCTTTTATCTACCATAACCAACATAAATGCAGATTTTTCTGGGGTGATTTTTTTAGGCTTTTTTCCCGGATATAGACTTTGATTTCCCTGTAGTTGCGCCATGCAATCAACTGCTACTGGGCATTGAGCACATAATGGTTTACTGCGAGTACATACACTAGAGCCAATATCCATCATGGCTTGATTAAATTTCTCCACTCCAGCTTTTGGCGTGAGTGTTTCAGTTAATTGCCACAATTTTTGCTCTACGGTTTTGACTCCTGGCCAACCATCAATTGCACCGTGTCTTGCTAATACGCGTTTTACATTACCGTCTAATATAGGATGATGTTGCCCTAGAGATAACGACAGTACAGCTCCAGCGGTTGACTTGCCGATACCAGATAATGCAACAACATCATCAAAGTGAGTTGGAAACACTCCGTCAAAAGTGTCACGAATATGCTGAGCTGCTTTATGTAGGTTACGTGCCCTGGCGTAATAGCCTAGACCTGTCCATAGATGAAGAACTTCATCTTGATGAGCATTAGCAAGGTCGATAACTGTTGGAAACCTTGCCATAAACTTTTCATAATAGGGGATAACTGTAGCTACTTGGGTTTGTTGCAGCATAATTTCAGACACCCAAACTCGATAGGGTGTTTTGTTAATCTGCCACGGTAATGTTTTGCGACCATGAAGGTCGTACCAAGCGATTATACGCTCAGCAAATGGGGTCACTTTTTTCATGGTCGCAGTGTATCCATAGCGATTTTATTACACAAGAGGCTGTCTGATTTTCGTGATTATCGCATGATGAAAATCTCGATGATAATTTAGCGTAAACATGTGCTGCGACTTTAGGTATAATGCGCCACTGAATGTTTAAATTGATCTAAAACAAATAGCAATGACGTAATGTTGATGTAAATAGCGGTGGATAAAGTCTGCTCACTTCATATTAATGTTAAGTCTGTAAGCAATGAGGCAATAATGAGCGACGTTACCACAGCTGAGTTTAACGAAGACGGTAAGTATATTCGTAAAATCAGAAGTTTTGTTTTACGCGAAGGCCGTTTAACCAAAGGACAATCTCAAGCAATTGAGGCACATTGGCCTGCAATGGGGTTAGATTACACGCCACAACCACTTGACTTAATAAACGTGTTTGGTCGCGAAGCCGATACCGTCCTTGAAATTGGTTTTGGTATGGGGGCGTCATTAGTGCAAATGGCCAGTGCAGCGCCTGAGCAAAACTTTATCGGTATTGAAGTGCATAAACCTGGTATAGGTGCTTGTTTAGCTGATGCAGGTGAAGCTAAAGTGACCAACCTTCGAGTGTATCATCATGATGCGATGGAAGTGTTAGAACACAGTATTGCAGACGGTTCATTAGCGCGTTTACAGCTATTCTTTCCAGACCCTTGGCATAAAAAACGTCATCATAAACGTCGTATTGTACAATCTGAATTTGTTCAGCTAGTTCGTCGTAAGCTTAAAATCGGTGGCGTATTTCACATGGCGACAGACTGGGAAAATTATAGTGAGCATATGCTAGAAGTAATGAATGCCGCTGAAGGTTATAAAAACCAATCGACTACTGGTACAGTGGTTGAACGTCCTGATCATCGTCCGTTAACTAAGTTTGAAGCGCGCGGTCACCGTTTAGGTCATGGCGTTTGGGATATCATGTTTGAGCGTACCGCTTAATTTAAGTAACAGGAGAGTACATCATGGCGCAAAATCGTAGCCGTCGTTTACGTAAAAAATTACGAGTCGATGAATTTCAAGAGTTCGGGTTTGATATTAACTGGGTATTTGATGAGTCAGTATCTGAAGCTGACATTGATGCCCTAGTTGATCAGTTCATCAATGAAGTAATAGAACCTCGCCAATTAGGTTTCCACGGTGGTGGTCATAAAGAGTGGGAAGGTATTATTGCCACTCAAGCCATTGGTAAATGTACTGCTGAAGACGTTGCCGCTGCAAAAGCATTTTGGCAAAGTAAGCCAGTATCAGGTATCGAAGTCAGCGACTTATACGATATTTGGTGGGGATAGACTAAATTGCCTGAGCAATTATTACTTCAAGAAGCGGTAGACAAAGTCAGACCGCTATTGGGTAAAGGTAAAGTGGCAGGTTATATTCCTGCCCTTGCCAATGTTGACCCCAATAAAATTGGTATAGCCATTACTACGATTGATGGTACTACCATCGGTGCTGGTGATTACCTCGAACCATTCTCAATTCAAAGTATTTCTAAAGTATTTAGCCTCACGCTAGCATTAAATTTATACACCGAAGATGAAATCTGGAACCGTGTAGGTAAAGAGCCGTCAGGGCATTCATTTAACTCTTTAGTGCAGGTAGAGTTAGAACGTGGTAAACCGCGAAATCCATTTATTAATGCTGGTGCTTTGATCATAGCCGATTTACTGCAAGCGCGTTTAGGTGCCCCCAAGCATCGTATGTTAGAGGTGGTAAGACAGTTAAGCCAAAATCCGATTGTAGCCTACGATAAAGTCGTAGCTGACTCTGAATATCAGTTCAGTGCCCGAAATGCCTCTATAGCGTATTTAATGAAATCATTTGGTAATTTTGATGGTGATGTTGATACAGTTCTTAAAAGCTATTTCCATTATTGTTCATTAAAAATGAATTGCGCGGATTTATCTAGGGCGATGTTTTATTTAGCTAATCGAGGTAAAACATTAAACGGTGATAGTTTGGTGTCACCAGTGCAAACTCGACAGCTTAATGCATTATTAGCTACATCGGGTTTATATGATGGCGCAGGGGAGTTTGCTTATCGTGTTGGTATGCCAGGTAAAAGTGGTGTCGGTGGCGGTATTATTGCTGTAATACCGGGTGATATGTCTATTTGCGTTTGGTCTCCCGAACTGGATATGAATGGTAACTCTCTTGCTGGTACGGCAATGCTTGAACATATTAGCCAACAACTGGGTCGTTCTATTTTCTAACAGAATATCGCTAAATTAATTATTATTGAGATTCGCAAAATAGACTACTTTTTGGTTTATTTTGCGAATACACTGCTGTCATTGAATGTTTTACCTCCTACCTGAATACATCTAAATTATTTTATCTCATATTAATCAATGGGTTGCGTTATTGGCACAACTTGTGCTTAGTAATCAACATATCTAAACAATTACTCATATTCTTATACAAAAAGGTTTTTATCATGACCAAACAAAAGTTAATTTGTGGTTTAGCGTTAAGTAGTTTGTTGTTTACTGCAGGTGCATGGACACCCGCTATGGCTAAAATGTCACTTAATGATGAAAAGTGTAATGTCACGTTAAACTACGATGTCACCGTGGAACCGACTACTTTACAGGTGAGTGATAATGGTAATGAAAAGTACCGTGTTGAGTTAGGCCAACTGTATGTTGATGGCAAAAAAGTGACTTTAGATGATAAGCAGCAAAAACTATTAACCCAGTATTCAGAAGAGTTATCGCGTCAGGTGCCCGATGTCATTGATTTAGTGGGTGATGTGGTATCCATTGCTACTCAAGCCGTCAATATGGCACTGACACCTGTTTTTGGTGACGCTGCAAGTATGCATATCGACAAGTTAATGGTCGGTATTCAAAAGCGTGTCGATACTATGGCATATCAACAAGGTGATAAGTTTTATCTTGGTTCAACTGAAACATCAATAGAGAAAACCTTTAATAAAGAGTTTGAGCAAGAGATTGAACAAATGGTAACAAGTTCAATGGGATCGTTAATGATGACCCTAGGCAGTCAAATTATGTCGTCAGAAGGCGGGACCTTTGAAGAGAAAATGAATGCATTTTCGCAAAAAATGGACAATGTAGGCACCGATATAGAGAAGCAACTTGAATCACAATCTCAAGGGCTTGAGGCGCGAGCAACAACAGTATGTGACAATTTTGCAACGTTATTAGTGCTCGAAAGCCAAGCTCGGGAAGCTATCCCTGAACTTGCGCCATACACGTTAGCTAAGCTTGGTGAGACCGCCAAGTAAAAAGGTTCTATTTTAGTCAACCCGTCTCCCTAATATGACACCTGACTTCCCCTGTGCTCTTTTTCAAGACACAGGGGCTTTTTTTATGCGCCTAAACCTTCCATCTGCCTGCCATAGCTTAATTTCTTTGTTCTGATAAAAAAATTGTCAATTATAAATATAGAGCCATATAGTGTTTTTTTGTTATACTCTCTCAAATTATAAGAAAAATATACTCTACTTTAGATGCGGTTATGTTTAACGATGACAAAAATGAGTGTCGGATTACAGCTTTTACTTGTACTTCCGTTTATTTTTAATCTAATTCGATAAATATGACTGAGTTGATGTGAATGTTTAACTCAATGATAGCAATTGACTTGCGTATATTGGGATTCAACAAGCACCTGAATTTTATTAATGTCGTAACCAGTTTAAGGCGACTTCCATGTTAGAACTGTTAGAACCTATCGCAATTTTTACTCACGTTGCACGAGCAGGAAGTTTTAGTGCTGCAGCCAGACGTCTTGGCATTTCTAAATCTAAAGTCAGTACCCAAGTCGCAGATCTTGAACACAAACTTGGCGTACAGCTTATTCAACGTACTACTCGTAGCTTAAGCCTGACCGAAGCCGGTAATTTATTGTACCTTCAAGGTGAAGAACTGTTACGCGATGCAGAGCAAGCCGTTGCAAGTGTGCATAACTTAAATGACGCGACCCGTGGTGTGTTGAAAGTAGGTATTTCACAATCATTTGGTACCATGCATATCATTCCTGCATTACCAGACTTTATGGCTCGTCACCCAGAGCTTGAGTTACAAGTAAGCCTACTTGACCATAAAGTGGACGTTGTCAGTGAAGGGTTAGATTTATTGTTAACTATGTCTGAGCAACTACCGTTAGGTATGGTTGCAAGACCTTTAATGAAATGTCAGTTTTTGCTAGTTGCATCACCAGGTTATATTGCCCAACATGGAAATATCAGCCGTCCTGAGCAGTTAGTTGAACACAATTGTTTGGTGTATCAAGGCGAGTGGCATGAACACAGCATGTGGCAATTTAAAAAGGGTGAAGATTACTGCGAAATCGGTGTTTCGGGTAACTTCCGTGTTGATAATGCACCAGCACTTAAATCTGCTGCAGTAAGTGGTCTAGGTATTGTGTATCTTGCCAGTTACTTAATGGAAGATGAAATTGCTCAAGGCACTTTAGTACCATTACTACCGGATTGGCAGTTAACGCATAATTTACCATTACAGGCGGTTTATCCACGCCGTAAGCATTTAGCGCCTAAAGTCAGTGCATTTATTGATTTCATTAAAACCCACATCAGCAGCCCACCATATTGGGACGCGAAATTCGATCATTTATACAAACTTCGTAAGTAAAAATGGAAACATTGTTCACTTAATAAAACAAAGCCGCAACTCACCTTGCGGCTTTATTTTTAACTCATATTTATCAATTGTTTAGGTTTTTCATTGTTTAATTATTTAGCGGATGATTAATCAATGACTTACTGAATATCAATGCGTTTGTTATTGCACTCTGTTCTTATTTAAATACAATAGAAGGCAGTTGATTCAGAATGATTTGAATATGCGTTTTCTGAGAAATGACCCCTTTTCAGTTGAGGCCCGAATCTGCAACTAAGCGAATTTTGAATCAGTGCTGACAATTGTTTTTTCAAACTAAAACTATGTCGGCTTTCAAACCATCATCCTAGTTATTTGGTTACCCCAGACATTGATCTGGGGTTATTTTTTTGTGTTAATTTCGTATTCAATTCAATAAAAAATGCAGCAACCTAGGTTACTGCATTTTTGTTATGAAAATTTATATGAGAGTGGTTTACTTCCCAAGCCTGATTTATACCGCTTTTACTTGCTTAACCCATTTGTTGACTTGCTCTTCGAGTACATCTAATGGCAACGGACCATTTCTTAGCACCACATTATGAAATTCACGAATATCGAATTTATCACCAAGCTGTGTTTTCGCCTGTTCACGAAGTGACAAAATTTTCAGCATTCCCACTTTGTATGCGGTCGCTTGAGATGGCATCACAATATGACGCTCTACCATTTTAATCGCATCAGACTCGGCATTTGGCGTGTTTTCAACGTAGTAAGCAATCGCTTGTTCTCGGGTCCATTTTTTAGTGTGAATACCAGTATCAACGACTAAACGACAGGCGCGCCATAACTCCATTGATAATCGGCCGAAGTCCGAATACGGATCAGCATATAGGCCCATTTCTTTAGGGAAATACTCCGAATACAATCCCCAACCTTCAACATAGGCAGTGTATCCGTTAAATTTCCGAAATTTAGGGATACCTTGCAATTCTTGAGCTTTAGCTATTTGCATGTGATGACCAGGAATGCCCTCATGATATGCCAATGCTTCCATTTGGTACTTAGGCATGGCAGCCATTTTATATAAGTTGGCGTAATAGGTGCCCGGGCGTGAACCATCTGGAGCGGGTTGATCATAAAATGCTTTACCAGCAGACTTTTCGCGGAATGATTCAACTTGTTTAACCAGTAAAGCTGCTTTAGGTTTAACTTTGAATACTTCGTCTAAACGAGACTCCATGTTATCGATTAACGCTTTTGCTTCCGTTAAATAAGCTTGCTGACCTGCTTTGGTGTCCGGATAGTAAAACTGCTTATCATCACGCATAAATGTGAAGAATTCAGGCAAGGTACCTGAGTAATTTACTTTTTTCATAATGACTCGCATTTCATCATGAATACGCTTTACTTCAGACAATCCAAGATCGTGGATCTCATTTGCTGTCATGTTGGTCGTGGTAGTGCGGGCAAGGGCATTATTAAAAAACGCTTCACCGTTAGGCAACTTCCAGGCGCCATCGCGATCATCAGCGCGCGCCTCTAAGGTTTTGGTGTAACTGATAAGTTGCTCGTAAGCGGGTTTAACTTTGGTGAGCAAAGCTTGTTTCACTTCTGCTAACAAGGCTTGTTTTTTGTCGTCGCTGATATTGAGCTTAGCTATTTTACGGTTGGCATCAGCCCAAAGTGCATTGTCTTTGCCTGTGTCGGTAAACGGGACACCCGATATAATATTTTTACTGTCTGCCATCACATAAGCAAACACAAACTTAGGCGCTATAATCTGTTTTTGTGCACGCAGTTCTAATGCAGTTTCTAGCTGAGCTAACAAGGTTTCAGTAGCATTCAGACGGCTAATATAAGCCTTAGCATCGCTTTCATCAGTAATTTGATGTTGATTGATAAGAATAGCTGCAACCATTGAATGCACACCATACATCTGGTTCATAGGGTAGGTGTGGTAACGCCATTTATCATCGGCAATAGCTTGTTCTAGGCGTGCATGTAATAACTCAAAACTCAGTGATGTTTGCTCATCGAGTTGTTTTACATCCAATGCATTTAATTGCGCAAGTTGCTTTTTGGCGCGTTCGAGGTCTGCATCAGCTGCAGCTTCTGATAAATCATTCCATTTATCATAGTCTTTTTTAATGCCCAGGTAGGTTTGATTGACTGGGCTGGACATGACATTTTCCATGAAGATGTCTTCAAACAATGCGTTGGCTTTTTCTGACTCGCTATTCATAACAACTGCCTGAGTTTCTTGTTGATCTAATGAGGCAGTGGTGTGCGAGTGTGCAATTGTTGCAGAGCTGAATAAGCTTGAAAGTGCCACAGCAATGATAGTGGTTTTTGTTTTGATGGACATCGATATCTTCCTAAAGTACCCAATTATAGGGTGATATCCTAATCAAGCTTTCACTGAATGTGTTAACTGAAATGTTAGAAAGTGTGTATTTTGTTATCTGCAATTAGCGAGATATACAAAAAAGATGGGTAGAAGATATGTGCCCAAGCGATTGCTAAAGGGCACATTGTTTAAGGTATTATGAGTAAAGACGGGCTAAATAAATTGCGACAGCAGGTCATTAACAAACATGTGGCCCTTTGGCGTAAGTTGCCAGTGAGTGTCCGTTTCAGTGAGCAAGCCTCTGTCTATCGACTTTTTCATACCAAGCTTAACGATTTCTGCAGATTGCCCTGTACGTTGCTCAAATTCTGTTTTAGCAATGGGAGTCATTAGCCTTAAACGATTCATCAAATACTCTAAGGGACGATCTTCTTCAATCACATCAGAAGTTTCAAACGTGTAATTGCTTGCGGCAAGATAGCCTTTAGGATGCTTAATTTTAACCGTTCTTATAATTCGGTTTTGCTCAGGTAAAGTGATTTTACCGTGTGCGCCACAGCCTACGCCTAAGTAATCGCCAAATTGCCAATAATTCAAATTATGTCGGCATTGATATCCAGGTTTCGCATAAGCAGAAATTTCATATTGTTCGTAACCTAAGGCGGCGAGTTTTTTTTGTCCTTGCTCATATATTTGCCACAAGTTTTCATCGTCTGGAAGTTGTGGCGGTTTTGAATGGAACAAAGTGTTTGGTTCAATAGTGAGTTGATACCAGGATAGATGCGGTGGTGCTAAAGCTGTCGCGGTATCGATATCGTGCATGGCTTCAGCAAAACTTTGGTTGGGTAAGCCATGCATTAAGTCGAGATTAAAACTTAAGTAGTCAGCCTGTTTGGCTTTTTGCGCCGCCACCTTAGCTTCATCTTCGTTATGGATACGACCAAGTAAATTAAGTTTTTCTTTAGAAAAACTTTGTACTCCAATAGATAACCTTGTAACGCCAGCGGCTCTATAAGCGCTAAAGTCATCATGTTCAAGTGTGCCTGGGTTTGCTTCCATGGTGATTTCAATGTCATCTTCAAATGGAATTAATGTATTAGCTCCCTCAAGAAAACGCTGAATTTGGCTGGCATCAAACAAGGAAGGTGTACCACCACCGATAAAAATAGTATGTATTTTACGGCCTTGTACATAACCTAGATCTGCCTGTAGATCGGCTAACAATGCATCAACATATTCTTGTTGTGGTAGCTCGCCATTTTGGCCATGGGAATTAAAGTCACAATAAGGACATTTCTGTACGCACCATGGAATATGCACATACAAACTTAACGGTGGCAGTTGCAAGGTCATTTATTGGCCGCCATCTACTGTTTGTGGATTTTGTGTTTGAATAACACCCTGTGCTCTCATGGCATTAATTAACAGCTCAAGCGCTTTACCGCGATGGCTGTGGGCATTTTTTTGCTCACTCGTGAGTTCAGCTGCACTGCAATCAAAACCCTGTGGAACAAATACCGGATCGTATCCATGGCCTTGTTCCCCCTTTGGCGCTAAGTTAATACTGCCTTCCCAAGAAGCTTGGCAAATAATAGGCGTAGGATCTTTAGCGTGGCGCATATACACCAATATGCATTGAAAACGTGCAGAACGCTGAGTTTCACCTTTTAGTGCATCTAATAGCTTAAGGTAATTACTGGTTTCTGTAGCGCCTGTGCCTGAATAGCGCGCCGAATAAATACCTGGTTGTCCTTGTAATGCATCAACCTCAATACCTGAATCATCTGCTATTGCAGGTTTTCCGGTTATTTCAGCAGCATGGCGCGCTTTAATAATGGCATTCTCTACAAATGTGGTACCGGTTTCTGCAACATCTGGCACGTTAAATTGATTTTGAGGCAAAACTTCGATACCAAAAGTCGTAAACATTTGCGCAAATTCGGCAAGTTTGCCTTTGTTGCCACTGGCAAGCACGATGTGTTGAATTGGAGATTGCATGAATTGGTCAACCTAAGGTAAAAATTTGCAACATTATACGCTAACAAAGCTGCGATGTACTATGGTTCTTCAGTCAGGTGTTGGAGCTAGGGCGTGACTTTGTCACTGCTAGGTTCTAGGGCATGACTTCGTCACTGCTAGGGTCGCAAGGACAGCTGTGCTGCTAAGATTTAGTCACTAGGTTTTCGCAGCGTAGCTTACTCGAGACTGAGCTTGTCCTAGCAGCGAAGCGTCTGATTATTCCACATAGAATTTTTGCTTAAACTTAAGTGATGTATTGAGCTGATTTGCATATTTAATCGCGATGTCAAAATTGACTTCTTGATCGTCCCTGAAAGGTACTTCGGCAATATAGTAAATTGCATCTCCTTCGCGAATTTCTTTAAAATCAAGTGTTATGCGCGCATCAATTAGATTGTTGGCGATGCCCGATATCTCAACTGCAACAGCTGGATTGCCATCTAAGTTGGTATTTAATACGGTTATGTTAACTAATCCATTATAACCACTACGCTCTATACCATAGGTTTTAGCTATCTCTGGAGTAATAAAAGTGCTGCTAAGAGCCATGTAATGAATATCAAAATTCCCCACTTGTTGTTTCTGTTCAGCATTAGCAACGCTCGCAATGCAGGCTAGAGATAACAATAAGCCGGTAATAAAATGACGTGGATTAAACAGTGATTTTAACATAATAGAGTCCTGTAAATTGTCTAGTAATAGACCGTAGAGCTAAAAAGAGCAGCTATTAACGCTTAGCTGCTCTTTTTTATTCCGTAGATGATGAAGAGCGATATCGCTTAAATCATTGCCCAAAATGGAATGTATTGCGCAAATAGCATGTTTAAGAAGTTCATCGCAATAAACACCACCAGTACCGATAAATCTAAGCCGCCAAGCGATGGTAAAATTTTACGCACAGGCGCTAAAATAGGTTCTGTTAATTGAGTCATAATCATAACGACTGGGTTATAACCTTGATTAAACCAACTCAAAATTGCACGGATAAGCAGCATCCAAAACAGCAATACGCCAGCATTTTTAAGTACAGACACCACAGAAAATAGCAAAATGGTTAAAATATCAAAGCCAGCCCCTGCAATGAAAGTAAGCACTAACATTTTTAAGATGACAACGATAAGCGCCAATAAAATTGATGAGGTATCGATACTGCCTATTGACGGAAGCACTCGGCGCATTGGGGCGACAATAGGTTGAGTCGCCTTGACGACAAATTGACTGAACGGATTATAAAAGTCGGCTTTAGCCAGTTGTAACCAAAATCGAAGAATGACTACCATAAGGTATAAATCAAACACCGTGTTGATCAAGAAAACCATTGCATTCATGAATATTGCCTTACATTTACATCATTGAATTGGATGAGGCTCATTTGCCTATTTCACTTTTGTAGTCTCACTACATGTCATAATCTTATCATTAAGCATTTTACACTGAGATAAATAATCTTTCATCTGAGCGCTATGTTATTAAGCCTAGTGGTTCATTAAAACGTTTTCGCCATCTCTTCAGCACGAGCCACACAATTGCTCATGGCTTTATCGACTAAACCTGCAAGGTCGCCTTGCTGGAATGTCTCTACCGCTCTTGCTGTTGTGCCGCCTTTTGACATCACATTTTGACGCAATTGTGCCACAGATAGTTGTTGGTTTTGAATCACCATTTGCGCCGCACCAAGTGCCGCTTGTTCTGCAAGTAATCTGGCTTTATCTTCGGCCATGCCCATGTTTACGCCCGATGCAATCATCGATTCGATAAATAAGAAGAAGTAAGCTGGTGAACTGCCAGCCAGTGCAATAACTTGATTCAAGCCATCTTCACTGTCTACCCATGCCACTTTGCCACCACTTTGCATTAAGGTTTCGCAAATGGCTTTATGTTCAGCAGAAATATCATCTCCAGCATAAATACCCGTCATGCCGTAACCAATTTGAGTGGGTGTGTTTGGCATGGTGCGAATAAGCTTAATAGGTTGCTTAAGATATTGCGAATAACGCGCAGCAGGGATACCTGCAGCGATAGTGATGATTAACTTATTGGCTAAATCAAGGTGGCTCAGAGCATCACAAACAGTTTCCATCAATTGTGGTTTAACACTCAGTACAATGACATCAGCAGCTTGTGCAGCAGCAGCGTTGTCGTGTGACACTGCAATTGCAAAGTCTTGCTTTAATGCATCAAGCTTGCCTTTACTTGGATTGGTTGCGTGAATAAGGGCGCTTGGATAACCATGTTTGACTAAGCCACTAATAATACTGCGAGTCATGTTGCCCGCACCGATAAAACATACTTTTGCTTGAGTCATTTCAATTACATCCAATAGATAGAGTGAATTTATGTCCTGTTGTTATATATGTTACATAAAAGGACGCTTCGCTGCTAGGGCGTGACTTCGTCACTGCTAGGACGCTTCGCTGCTAGGGCGTGACTTCGTCACTGCTAGGACGCTTCGCTGCTAGGGCGTGACTTCGTCACTGCTAGGACGCTTCGCTGCTAGGACGCTTCACTGCTAGGACGCTTCGCTGCTAGGACGCTTCGCTGCTAGGACGCTTCGCTGCTAGAACCTAGAACCTAGAACCTAGAACCTAGAACCTAGAATCTGTCTTCGTTATGCTTATCTCTCACCAAATATGGCACTGCCGATTCGTACCATGGTCGAACCATTAGCAATGGCAATGTCCATGTCACCGCTCATGCCCATCGATAACGTATCAATGCTGGGATATTGCAGTTTTAGTTGGTCGTACAGCACTTTAAGGTTGGCAAACTCTTGTTGCTGTAATTGGGTATTGTCTGTTGCGGTTGGGATTGCCATTAAGCCGCGCAGCGTTAAATTAGGCAATTGGCTGATAGTAAGTGCTAACGTGGCAACTTGATTAGCATCAACGCCAGACTTGCTGTCTTCTTGACTAATGTTGACCTGAATACAAACATTTAACGGTAATTTGCTGTCAGGGCGCTGGTCGTTTAAGCGCTGGGCTATTTTGTCGCGGCTGACGGTATGCATCCAATCAAAATGTTCCGCGACGATTTTTGTTTTGTTTGACTGCAATGGGCCAATAAAATGCCATTCGATGTCGGGATAATCGGCAGCAAGTGCGGTGATTTTTGTTTCACCTTCTTGGACATAGTTTTCACCAAATTGACGTTGTCCAGCCTCATATGCCGCGATAATGTCGTTGATTGGCTTCGTTTTACTCACGGCAAGCAAGCTTATGTCGCTAGGTAATCGCGAACAATTTTGCGCCGCTTGGTTAATTCTGCTCTGGGCGATTGATAATCTGTCTGCTATTGTTGTCATAATGTTGGTTAAATGGATGTCTCTACAATGGAAATCACTGAATTACTCGCTTTTAGTGTAAAACACAAAGCATCAGATCTACACCTTTCTGCGGGTGTTTCACCCATGATCCGAGTTGACGGCGAAGTACGAAAAATTAACTTACCCGCGCTCGATCATCAAGGTGTTCATAGCCTTGTTTACGACATCATGAACGATAAACAACGAAAAGACTACGAAGAACACCTCGAAATCGACTTTTCATTTGAGGTGCCTAACTTAGCGCGTTTCCGTGTTAACGCCTTTAACCAAGCTCGTGGTGCTGGTGCAGTATTTCGTACCATTCCATCTGACATATTGTCGCTTGAGCAATTAGGCGCACCAGAGATTTTTAAAAAAATATCCAGCTACCCACGTGGTTTAGTACTAGTTACCGGGCCTACCGGTTCAGGTAAGTCAACCACATTGGCAGCCATGGTCGATTACATCAACGATAATCGTCACGAACATATTTTGACCATTGAAGACCCAATCGAATTCGTTCACCAAAATAAACAGTGTTTGGTTAACCAACGTGAAGTGCATAAACATACTCACAGCTTTAACGCTGCACTTCGAAGCGCACTGCGTGAAGACCCTGACGTGATTCTTGTCGGTGAGATGCGTGACCTTGAAACTATCCGCCTAGCGATGACGGCAGCCGAAACGGGTCACTTAGTGTTTGGTACTTTGCACACCACCTCAGCCGCCAAAACCATTGACCGTATTGTCGACGTATTCCCTGAAGGCGAGAAAGGCATGGTGCGAACCATGCTATCAGAATCACTACAGGCAGTAATTTCGCAAACCTTGATTAAAAAAATCGGTGGTGGCCGAGTGGCCGCGCACGAAATTATGATGGGTACCCCAGCTATTCGAAACCTTATCCGCGAAGATAAAGTGGCGCAAATGTACTCTGCGATTCAGACAGGTATGGCGCATGGTATGCAAACACTCGATCAATGTTTACAAAACTTGGTTAATCGCGGGCTTATAACTCGTGAAGATGCAATGCATAAGAGCTCGAATAAACAAGCTAATTTTTAAGGATTAGGATCATGGATGTTCGTCCGTTTTTAAATATTATGGTCGAGAAAAAGGCCTCAGATTTATTTATCACAGCGGGTTTTCCGCCTAGCGCGAAAATTGACGGTGAATTACGTCAATTGTCTGAAACAAAATTAACACCGCAACAGTCTTTAGAATTTGTTGAGTCGTTAATGAGCGATGTGCAAAAAAAAGAATTTCACGAAAGCAGTGAATGTAACTTTGCTTTTGCCGCTAAAGATTTAGGGCGTTTTCGTGTTAGCGCTTTTTGGCAACGAGAATCTGCTGGCTGCGTAATGCGTCGTATTGAAACCAATATCCCAGAAGTTGATGATTTAAAGCTCCCCGCCATTCTTAAAGATTTAGTCATGAGTAAACGTGGCTTGATTATTATGGTAGGCGGTACTGGTACCGGTAAATCAACCTCACTTGCAGCACTTGTGGGGTACCGCAATGCTCATGCTCGCGGGCATATTTTAACGATTGAAGACCCGGTCGAATTTGTGCATAACCATCGCAAGAGTATTATTACTCAGCGAGAAGTCGGTATTGATACCGACTCGTTTGATGCCGCACTTAAAAGTTCATTACGCCAGGCGCCAGATGTGATCTTAATTGGTGAAATCCGAACTCAAGAAACCATGGAGTTTGCACTATCGTTTGCTGAAACAGGTCACTTATGTATGGCAACTTTACACGCCAACAACGCTAACCAAGCACTCGACCGTATTATGCATTTGGTGCCAGAAAGTAAGCATAATCAGTTATTGTTCGATTTATCATTAAACCTGCGTGGTATTGTCGCACAACAACTTATTCCCAAATCTGATGGTACAGGTCGTCGAGCCGCTATTGAGGTGTTAATTAACACCCCGCGTGTTGCAAGTTTGATTGCCAAAAACGAATTGCATCTTCTTAAAGAAACCATGGGTAAATCTCGTGAGCAGGGCATGCAAACGTTCGACCAAGCCTTATTAGATTTATACCTCGAAGGCGAAATTAGCTACGCAGATGCATTGCACCACGCCGACTCTCCAAATGATTTACGCTTAATGATTAAACTGCAAGGCAACGAAGCTACTTCAGCCGGGTCAATGGAAGGCATTACGTTAGACATGGATTAATTCTATATTTAAATCACTAGAGTTGTTCAAAGTGTTAAAATAGAGAGGTTACAAGCAACATCTTGTGACCTTTTTTGTTATTATGCGCGGCTCGTTGCTTTTACAACGATATTATTTTCTATTTTGACACTCATTTTTACATCATTATTCCAAGGATACTCCATGCAGTTATGGCAAAAAGTCACACTTTCATCGTCACTCATTTTATTCTCTTGTTCAGCTATGGCTGTAAAAGTGACAGACGAAGTTGATATTGGAGGCGCTGTTAGAATTAACTACGGCTGGAAGGACTATGATAACGATGCAAAGTTAGAGTTTGAACTATTCCGTGCCGACGTGAACTACAAAGCTAAAGACGGTCTATTTGCATCAGCCCAATACCGTTGGTACCAGGATATGGATGTTATCCATCATGCCTACATGGGTTATCAGTTTGATGAAGCGCAGTCTGTGCAAGTCGGCGTTACTCAAGTGCCATTTGGTTTATTGCCTTATGTCGCGCATTCATTTTGGTTTAGCGCTGCTTATTATCTTGGTTTCGAAGATGATTACGATGCAGGTGTGCATTATAAAAATGAACAAAATGGCTGGCGTTATGACTTAGCGTATTTTGCTAATGATGAATATGCTAATGGATCACGTTATGATCGTTACTCGTTTGACGTAGCAACTACCGGTGATTCGCCATACGAAGAATCTGGCCAAGTAAATGCACGTATTGAACGTGAATTTACCACCGGTGAGGTGACTCATAAGTTAGGTGGTTCGCTTCAGTTTAGTCAGTTGGATTTTGTGGCCGATGCAGCAAACGTCAATGGTGAAGACTCAGACAGCATTGCTGCTGCTGCACATTGGCAAGCCGACTGGCAAAAATGGCAATTACAAGTTCAATATATGCATTACGACTATGACGTAGACAGCAACCGTGTAGCGATTGGCGCTTTCCAGTATCAATCTGATATAGCTGCTGAAGCTGATGTGGCAATCGTTAACATTGCTAAGTCGTTTGATGTTAATTGGGGACCAATTACCCAATTAAGCTGTTATAACGATTACAGCCAAGTGATGGCATCTGGTCAAGGCTTAGATGACTCAATTCAAAACGTAACCGGTTGTGCTATCACTGCGGGTAAACTGTATTCTTATGTGGACTGGATTGCTGGTAAAAACATGTATTTTGTTAATGGTCCAGGAGTTGGTATCGACAACGGTGATACTTCTTGGCATTCACGCTTAAACATCAATGTTGGTTTTTATTTCTAGACGTAAATGATCTTAACATTGCCATAATACGTACTGTTGATTGAAATCTGCTAAGGTATTGATAAGTTGATTATCAATACCTTTTTTATTGGGTGTAAAGGACTGGCAAAATGATAAAATACATAACAGCAATCGTTCTATTAACCGGTAGTCTTGGTGCGTCAGCGGCAAGCTGTCCAGAATACCTTAATGTTGACGCGCGTAAATTACACTCAAAAGAAAATGTCAATTTGTGCGAGCTGACCCAAGGTAAGCCAGTATTAATTGTAAACACCGCATCAAACTGTGGATTTACGCCGCAATTTGAAGCATTAGAAGCACTGCACAAGCAATACGCCGATAAAGGTTTAGTCGTGATTGGTTTTCCCTCTGATGATTTTTTCCAAGAAGAAAAAGATGAAGCGAAAACCGCAGATGTTTGCTTTATTAATTATGGTGTTAGCTTTACCATGGTAGCAACATCGCCAGTAAGAGGTGATAATGCTAATTCAGTGTTTAAATATCTTGGCGACAAAAGCGACTCACCTAAATGGAATTTTTATAAATACTTAGTTTCTGGCGATGGTCAAAGCGTGCAACAATTTAACTCGCGGGTAAAACCAGACAGCGAAGAAATGAAAAAAGCGATAGAGTCTGTATTATAAACAGAAGCACTATCAATAGAGCGCTAAAGACGATCAAAATCGATAACTAGCGCTCTTTTTGTTTTTAAAGAATAAGATACAATACTCACTATAGTAGCTATTTAGCCTTTGCTTTACAGGTAATCACACCGTTGCTTATCTTACATTGCACAGGCACCTTGACTGATTACGGAGAAGATATTTTGGCTAGATTTTCAGGGTTAGATAAAGACACTGGTCATAAAGCTCGTGGTAAAACTGGCGTGTTGATCATGAATCTAGGCACACCAGATGCGCCAACAGCATCAGCAGTACGCACCTATTTAGCTGAGTTTTTGTCAGATCCTCGTGTGGTTGAAATTCCAAAATTGGTGTGGATGTTAATCCTCCATGGCATTATTTTACGTATTCGCCCAGCTAAATCGGCGGCGTTATATCAACAAGTGTGGACTGACGCGGGTTCACCATTACTTGATATAAGCCAACGTCAACAAACCAAATTAGCAAACCAGCTGCAAGCAGAAGGTCATGATGTGAGTGTGCATCTAGCCATGCGTTATGGTTCACCGTCTGTTGCGACAACGCTGCAAACCATGCACAAGCAAGGTATTGATAACCTGGTGGTACTGCCTTTGTATCCACAATATGCAGCACCAACTACAGGCTCAGCTTTTGATGCTCTTGCAAAAGAAATGATGAAGTGGCGTTATTTACCCGCACTTCATTTCATTAATACTTATCATGATAATCCCGATTTTATCGATGCTATTGCTGCCTCAATTCAAAAAGACTTTGAGTTAAATGGCAAGCCGCAAAAGTTAGTGATGTCGTATCATGGTATGCCAGAGCGTAACTTACATCTAGGCGATCCATATTATTGCTTTTGCATGAAAACGACTCGTTTAGTTGTTGAAAAGCTTGGGTTAAGTGAAGACGATTATGTGGCTACCTTCCAATCGCGCTTTGGTAAAGCAAAATGGTTACAACCCTATACAGATATGACTATAGGCAGCCTGCCAGAAAAAGGCGTCACTGATATCGCGGTGATTTGCCCGGCGTTCAGTGCAGACTGTTTAGAAACACTAGAAGAGATTAAAGGCGAGAATCGTCATGTCTTTGAAGATGCTGGTGGTAAAAACTTCCGTTATATCGAATGCCTAAATGACAACGATGACCATATCAATATGATGGCAAGTTTGGTTAAACCTTTCATTTAGGTCCTAGGAACTCGCAAGCTCGCCAGAGGGCGGACTACGTCCTGCTAGGGCGCTCGCTTCTAGGGCGTGACTCTGTCACTGCTAGGACCTAGAAACTAGAACCTAGAAGCGTAGAGCTCTCGATACCGCAGGTCTTTCTACTAGCTTAGTGTCCTCGATACTAGGCTTTTCATTTTATATCCTCGCCTCAGCTTTTACGATTTGCTAAACTTAACTCATGGTCATTGAAAAGAAATGTTATGAGAATAGATCCTAATATCACCCTCGTTTACAGTACTGATAAAGGTCGCATCGACGAACCTAAAGCTCAAGCTGAAGTGCCAGCTGGCAATGGTATTGTTCGCATTCATAAAGACAGTAAAGGTAGAAAGGGCAAGGGGGTGAGTGTGATAAAAGGCCTTGCGCTGGACGAGAAAGCCCTAAAAGAATTAGCACAAAAACTCAAGAAACAATGTGGCTGTGGTGGTACAGTGAAAGACTTCAACATTGAAGTACAAACAGACAATCGCGAACTGGTAAAATCCATATTAGAGAAATTGAATTTCACCGTGAAATTAGCGGGTGGATAAACGCTAACAACACGACTTGGGAGAGCATATGGATAGCTTGAAAGATCACTTTTTAATTGCGATGCCGTCATTAGATGACACATTTTTTGAACGTTCAGTGATTTATATTTGTGAACACGACGACAAAGGCGCGATGGGCATTATGGTCAATCGACCTATAGGTGTTGATGTTGAAGAGTTACTCGACCAAATGGATCTTCATCCCTCTGCAGAGCAAATGTTTTCCATTAATGAAGAAGTGCTTGTGGGTGGACCTGTTTCTCCCGATCGAGGCTTTGTATTACATACGCCGCAGAAAAATTGGATTAATAGCGTTGAGATCAGTGAGTACTCAATGCTTACCTCTTCTCGTGACATTCTAAGTTCGATTGCTATTGGCAAATCTCCTGACAACTTTATTATTGCCTTGGGTTATGCCGGTTGGGGTAAAGATCAATTAGAACAAGAATTAGCCGACAATACCTGGTTAACCATTAAAGCTTCGCCTGAATTACTGTTCAACGTTGATCATGAGCAGCTTTGGCAAAATGCCACCCAAACATTAGGGTTCAATTTTTGGCAAATGTCGAGTCAAGTAGGACATGCTTAATAATAGTATCGCTGCGCTTTAGGACTATGACGCTGCTAGAACCTAGAACCTAGAACCTAGAACCTAGAAGGACGAAGTCCGCTCTCTGGCGAGTTCCTAAAACCTAACACCTAAAGACAAAATAAAGAGAAATACATGCAATCACAAACGGTTTTAGGGTTTGATTATGGCACCAAAAGTATTGGTGTCGCCATTGGTCAAGCCATTACAGCAAGCGCGACCCCGCTTTTGTCGATTAAAGCCGTTGACGGAATTCCTAATTGGGATGATATCGAAAAACTGCTAAAAGAATGGCAACCAGACTTAGTCGTAGTCGGTCTACCGTTAAATATGGACGGCACTGAACAAGAAATGACCCAAAGAGCACGAAAATTTGCTAACCGAATCAATGGACGTTTTGGGGTTAAAATTGCGACTCAAGATGAACGTCTCACAACCGCAGATGCTAAAGCGAGATTATTTGAGTTAGGCGGTTTTAAAGCGCTAACAAAAGGGCAGGTTGATGCAGTTTCTGCAGTATTGATTATCGAAAGCTACTTTGAAAATCAATATGAATAGTTAACTTTCAAGTTGTTTAATCCTCTATCCCCAAGTGCCGTTATTGGGGATACACAATTAAGGTCTGTTGATCTTATTTTCACTTATTAAGTACTTCTGTTTTCAGATCTCCATTTTTATCACTCATATCGTTTGTTATCTTTAAATTTTAGCCCCTTCAATGATTTTTATCAGTGACTATCAAAACAGCTTCTTGCACCAACATGGTGCATTTCGGTCGATTTGTTGCACGTTTATAACAAGTTTTGTATAGATGAATATCTATCAACCTTAAATCTTAGTTATTTAAAAAAGCATTAAATTCAGTGGTTAATGATAGGTTTGTTCCATTTCGGGGCATTGTTTTCGGCACTGGCACATTTTCTGAATCTATACTGTTAGCAATAAAGCATAAAGTGACTGCTCAAACGTTTCTGATGCTTTACCCCGTTTTAACTTTAAAGGGACATGATATGACAACCAGACCACTCATTTTCACTGACATTGACGGAACATTACTGGACCACTTTGATTACAGTTTTAATCATGCCATTGAAGTGATTGAAGCGCTCAATGAACGTCATATTCCCATTATCGCCAATACCAGTAAAACCTTTGCAGAAATGGAAAAGTTGCAGCAAACCATTGGCATAAACTCCCCGTTTATTTCTGAAAATGGTGCAGTTATTTATATTCCTATTGGATATTTTGATGAGCAACCTCAAGACACATTTGAACAAGGTTATTACTGGATTAAAGAATTTTGCCCACCACGTGAGCATTGGCTTGAGCTTTTAGCGAAGCAAGCGGTTGAGTTTGAAGATGAATATGTAGGTTTTTCATCATTCACTGTTGAAGAGTTATGTGAAGTTACAGATTTAGCCCCCGACAAAGCGCGTCTAGCATTACTTAGACACTATTCGGAGCCATTGTTGTGGCAAGGCGATGAAGGGCGTAAACAAGAATTTATTGAACACATGACATCCTTAGGTGCACATATGCTCCAAGGTGGGCGTTTTTTACACGTAGGCGGTGAAAGCGATAAGGGCAAAGCAATGAACTGGCTTGCTCAAATATATGAGAAGCAGTACCAAAGTAAGGTAACCACAATAGCTTTAGGTGACAGTGGCAACGACAGTGCCATGCTAGAGGCTGCTGATATCGCGATTCAAATCAAATCGCCAACTCATGAGTTTCCTGTGTTAAATAAAAAACACACCATAAAAAGCCAAGAATGCGGACCCAAAGGTTGGGCTGAATGTATCACCGCGACGTTATTAACATCGACACAGGCAACTACGTCGAAATCAATGTCTTTAGGAGGCGTTTAATATGGCCGATTTTTACCAAAATGGCATTGTCACCACAATGCACAACTTAACCCGCCGAACTCACGAAGAACTCGAGCAAGACTTATTAAAATTTTCAAAAACACGTCCACTAGGGCTTATATTACCGTCATTATTTTCAGAGTTAGAAGGTGATGCGTTAAAAGGCATTGTAGCTAACCTTAAAGAAGTTCCCTACTTGTCAGAAATTGTCATTGGCTTAGACCGTGCCGATGAAGCGCAATACAAACACGCACTAAACTTTTTTGGCGATTTGCCGCAACATCACCGTATTTTATGGAACGATGGTCCGCGTTTACAAGCATTAGACGCTAAATTGCAAAAGCTCGGGTTGGCACCGACTGAATTGGGTAAAGGCCGTAATGTGTGGTATTGCATGGGCTATATTTTAGCCTCTGGAAAGTCAGAATCTGTAGCCTTACACGACTGTGATATCGTTACCTACGAAAAGTCACTTTTAGCGAGATTGCTCTATCCTGTTGCTAATCCACAGTTTAACTATGCCTTTAGTAAAGGCTATTACGCCAGATTATCCGATGGCAAAATTAATGGTCGAGTCTCTCGTTTATTAGTTACACCGTTGATTAAAGCACTTAAAAAAGTAGTGGGTTACAATGAATACCTAGAATATATGGATAGCTTTCGTTATCCATTAGCAGGAGAGTTTTCCTTTAGACGCGATGTGCTGACCGATTTACGCATCCCCAGTGATTGGGGCTTAGAAATAGGCGTGCTGTCTGAAATGCAGCGCAACTATGCCCATAATCGCATTTGTCAGGTGGATATTGCCGACAATTACGATCACAAGCATCAAGACTTATCACTCGACAACGAAGAGGCGGGTTTGTCCAAAATGTCGATTGATATCACTAAAGCATTTTTCCGTAAATTGGCGACCCAGGGAGAAACTTTTAGCACAGAGTCATTTCGCACGCTAAAAGCGACTTACTATCGTGTGGCACTCGATTATGTTGAAACCTATCATAATGATGCGTTAATGAATGGCTTAACCACAGATATTCATCTAGAGGAAAAGGCCGTTGAAATGTTCGCGCAAAATATTGTGACCGCAGGGCAGCGTTTTTTAGATAACCCAATGGAAACACCATTTATGCCGACCTGGAGCAGAGTGGTGAGCGCTATGCCAGATGTACTTGAGCAACTTAAAGCAGCAGTTGAAGCTGATAACGCCGAGTTTAGTTAAGTATTTACTCCTTTACGCAACAATTGAAAGGGCTTTCTATGTCAGTAATGGATGGACTACAGCAAAAACTGCAACATCAACTTGAGTGTATTTATAAAGACATTGATCTCGACATATCAATAGTCACATTGGCGCAAAGGCTCATCGAAATAATGAGAATTACCGAGTTCAGCCAAATCCCAGAACCATTTGCAAATCATTGGTCTGAAAAAGATACCATCATGATTACATACGGTGACAGTGTTTTACAGCAAGGTGAACGGCCACTGACTACATTGTCACAGTTTATCGACAGCTATGTAGGCTGTATCAATGGCGTACATATTTTGCCATTTTTTCCTTATAGCTCCGACGATGGTTTTGCCGTTATCGATTACTCCAGTGTCAACGAGAGTTTAGGGGACTGGGCCGATATTAGTGCTATCGCCAGTAAGCGTCGACTAATGTCTGATTTAGTCATTAATCATTGCTCAAGCCGAAGTTTATGGTTTGAAAATTTCTGCAAAGGCGATGGCCCAGGTCATGATTACTTCTTTACAGCACAATCAAGCGATGATTTGTCAGATGTTGTTAGACCGCGCACATCGGCACTGCTAAGACCAACAGAAACCCCAAGTGGAACACAATATGTGTGGTCTACCTTTAGCCACGATCAGGTCGACTTTGATTTTAGAAACCCTAAAGTATTAATCGAATTTGTGACGATTATTCGTCAATACCTGGATGCGGGTGTCAGTATCTTTAGGTTAGATGCAGTGGCATTTTTATGGAAAGTGGTTGGCAGTAAATCAATTAACTTGCCACAAACTCACGAGGTTATTCGTTTACTGCGTACTCTAATTGAGCATGCGCAAAACGATGCGATGATCATCACCGAAACTAATATTCCTAACACACAAAATTTAACGTATTTTGGCAATGCCAACGAAGCCCACTGTATTTATAATTTTTCGTTACCCCCATTACTCATTAATACCTTAATTACTGGCAGTTGTTTGTATTTAAAACGCTGGCTAATGAGTATGCCGCCAGCACAAGATGGCACTACATATTTTAACTTTATCGCCTCGCATGACGGTGTCGGTTTACGTCCGGTTGAAGGATTATTAGATGACGATGAAATTCAAACACTCGTCGACACCATGAAGCAGTTTGGCGGACAAATATCAGCGCGAACTACCGAAACGGGTGAGCAAAAACCGTATGAGATGAACATAGCGCTTTACGATGCACTGCAAGGCACTACAAAAGGTAAAGATTTATGGGGCATGCAACGATTTATGTGCGCCCATAGCATCATGCTAGCGCTTGAGGGGATACCTGGGATATACATACACAGTTTACTTGGCACACGTAATGATTATGAAAAGCTCGCCAATACTTCACATAACAGAGCCATCAACCGCCATCGCTGGGTGTTAGAAAGTTTAAAACAACAGCTAAGTGACGCACAAAGCACTCATAGCCAAGTCCTGTCCGCGATGACAAAACTGATTAATATCCGTACTCAACAAATTGCATTCCACCCAAATGCAACTCAATTCACCTTACACCTAGGCCTGCAACTGTTTGGTTTTTGGCGACAAAGCCGTAACCGCAAACAAAGTATTTTTTGTATCAGTAATGTGTCAGACCAGGTTACCGACTTACCTATTAACGAATTAAATCTAGTGATTTCAGAATACTGGGTCGATTTACTGACAGGGATTCAAATTGAAGACATCACCAAAACAATACAACTGCAGCCATACCAAACCGTGTGGATCAGTAATAAAGCCTAGTCACTAAAAGGGTCTAGGTGCTAGGTTCTAGGGTGTGACTTCGTCACTGCTAGGACGCTACGCTATTACGTCATTCCGGTAACGCTGTTAAAGCCGGAATCCAGGTGTTAGCTCTTTCGTGTTTAATTTTAAGGCCTAAAGTCTGAAATTTAAGTCAACAGAAACACCTGGATCCCCGATAAAAGCACTCGAGGATGACGTGCGGTTGGAGCAATATCAGGATCTCAAATAAAAACATTTGAGGATGACATGCTGTTGATTATTCAAATAACGCCCACTACTACGTCGTTCCGGCAATGCTGTTGAGCCGGAATCCAGGTATTAGCTCTTACGTGTTAGATCTTAAAACTTAAGACTTATGACCTAAAATCTAAGTCAACAGAAACACCTGGATCCCTGATACAAGCACTCAGGGATGACGTGCGGTAGAGCAACACCTGGGTCCACAATACAAGCATTTGAGGATGACATGCTGTTGAGTATTCAAATAACGCCCACTACTCCGTCGTTCCGGCAATGCTGTTGAGCCGGAATCCAGGTGTTAGCTCTTATGTTTTAGATCTTAAAACTTATGACCTAAAATCTAAGTCATAAGAAACACCTGGATCCCTGATACAAGCACTCAGGGATGACGTGCGGAGAGCAACACCTGGGTCACCAATACAAGCATTTGAGGATGACGTGCGGTAGAGCAACACCTGGGTCCACAATACAAGCATTTTAGGGATGACGTGAAGTTGGAGTATTCAAATAACGCCCACTACTCCGTCATTCCGGCAATGCTTTTGAGCCGGAATCCAGGTGTTTACTCTTATGTGTTAGATCTTAAAACTTAAAACTTATGACCTAAAATCTAAGTCAGAAGAAACACCTGGATCCCTGATACATGCACTCAGGGATGACGTGCGGTGGAGCAACAGCTAGCCCCAATACAGCATTTTGGGAAGACGTGTGGTAGAGCAGCAACTGGGTCCCCAATACAAGCATTTGAGGATGACGGGCTGTTGAGTATTCAAATAACGCCCACTACTCCGTCGTTCCGGCAATGCTGTTGAGCCGGAATCCAGGTGTTAGCTCTTATGTGTTAGATCTTAAAACTTAAAACTGATAACCTAAAATCTAAGTCAACAGAAACACCTGGATCCCCGATAAAAGCACTCGAGGATGACGTGCGGTTGGAGCAACACCTGGGTCCACAATACAAGCATTTGAGGATGACGTGCGGTAGAGCAACAGCTAGCCCCAATACAAGCATTTGAGGATGACGTATGGTAGAGCAGCAACTGGGTCTCCAATACAAGCATTTGAGGATGACATGCTGTTGAGTATTCAAATAACGCCCACTACTACGTCGTTCCGGCAATGTTGTTGAGCCGGAATCCAGGTGTTAGCTCTTACGTGTTTAATTTTAATATCTAAAGTCTGAAATTTAAGTCAACAGAAACACCTGGATCCCTGATACAAGCACTCAGGGATGACATGAGGGTGAAACCTAGAACTTAGAACCTAGCACCGATATTTATAAATTCTAGTTAACTTGACAACATCTTTGCGCTCTATAAGCTTATATGCATTAACATATTGTTTGGAGTCTGTAATGAAAAAACTGTTTATCGCCGTCGCGGTATTAGCGCTAAGCGCTTGTAGCACCTTAAAATCAAGTTCAGACTTTGATCCATCGGTAAACTTTAGCCAATATAAGTCTTTCGCTTGGGTAGAAAAAAACAATGGCGATGCGGAATATCATCTAGATGGCCTAATGGACCAGCGTGTCCGAACTGCAATTGAAACTCAATTAAGCCAAAAAGGTATCAGTAAAGTCGATAAGCCAGAAGCGGACTTATTAATAAATTACATTACAAAAGTCGATAAAAAAATCAACGTAGACACCTTTAATAGCCATTTCGGTTATAACCCCTACTATGGTCCACGCTGGGGACTAGCCGGTTCAATGCAAACAGAGACTATAGTTCGTGAATATGAAGTTGGTACTCTAATGGTTGATTTAGTTGACAATAAAACGGGTAAGCTTGTATGGCGTGGTACGATAGCCGACACAGTAAGAGAGCAAAGTACCCCACAAGAACGAGTGGAAACCATTAATCATGCTATTGGCTCTGTCATGATGAATTACCCACCTAAATCAGGCCAATAATTGAAATAGTTTGATCAGTTTCTTCAATTTCAACGACTGATTTATGGACCTAAAAACCTCGGCTTAACAGTCGAGGTTTTTTCTTTTTACATTAACAAAGAAATACAGCTTAATTTATATGTGATGTTTAAAGTCCGAATAAGTATCCATAGCGTTAAATCAAAGCGTTACCGTCATTTTAAAGCAATGAGCAAAAACGATAGATAAAATAAAGCGTGAAAGTGGCGTATTTATAGGCATTCATCGGCAAAACTCATTCAAATGGATGACCAAGTTTGATACTATCTTGAATCGTGAATGGGACGTCACTTACTCAGACATATGAGTAAATTTAAACAAGTGAGTAACAATGAAATCTTGGTATCTACTGTATTGCAAATCACGTGAAGAAGTCCGTGCACAGCAAAACTTGGCTTTGCAAGAAGTCGAAAGCTATTTACCTATGATTAGCCAACAAAAAAAGGTTCGTAATAAAACCCAAATGGTTACGGCACCTCTTTTCCCAAGTTATCTGTTTATCTATTTCGATCCAGAAGTCACTAGCGTAAGCAAAATCCACAATACCCGTGGTGCTAATCGCATCGTCGGCTGTCGAGAAGACATGACCCCCATTGACGACCGAATAATTTCAGCGCTTAAAAGACGTGTTCAAGGACATGTACCTGATGTTGAAAAAACGATAAGCAAAGGCGATAAAGTCACATTTGTTGACGGTCCATTTAAAGATCTCGAGGCCATCTTTGACGAAAGCAACCCAGATAAACGTTGCCATGTATTGTTTACCATTATGGGGCAACAAAAACGTATTTTAGTCGAGTTGACCAATCTTAAATTGATAGATAAAACGAGTGAAATCTAACAGGTATAAAATTACTGTTTTAGCTATAAATGTTGTGAGACATTAACTATATAAAATGTTCAAAAATAGCATTTAAAGTACATTTTGTTCATGTTTCAACCTAATTAATGTTAGAAATATACAAATAAATAAAAATTGTTAGGTTGGTATTTTTTGTGTTTTTTTTGAACAGATTTAATTGTGCTTTTTAGGTACAATAGTTGATGCTCATGACAAGCTGGTAAACAACAGGTACTTTGGAAGCCGTAATCCATGGGCGGTAGCGTGCCTGAAAGGTTAAGATGTCATGTAGACCGTACCCTATTAAATGCGCGATCATTAGCCTATACAAGTTATTAAATATAATGGTTATTATAAAATATACTTTCGTCATTCATCATAAGGGATAAATAATGGATTATTGGTTCCCCGTTTTTGTGACTTTTCTAGTCTCATTTTTTGCCATAAAGCTAGTCAAGCCATTGGCGGTTAAAACAGGTCTTTTAGATTACCCATGTGAAAGGAAAGTTCACGATGGCCATATCCCCTTAGTTGGCGGTATAGCGATCTATTTGTCTGTGCTTATCACTTCAATGGTGTTTATTGAACATAGCCAAAACCTGAATATTTATCTTGTTGCTGCAGCATTGGTATTATTTCTTGGTGCATTAGACGATCGTTATTTACTCTCGGTAAAAGTGAGACTGGTTTCACAGATTATCGTTGCGTCATTAATGATTTTTGGCACCGAAACATATTTGCAAAGTTTTGGTACTATTTTTGGTTTTTTTGAACTTCATTTAGGCTATACAGGGGCAGCAGTCAGTGTTATTGCAATTATAGCGGGTATTAATGCCATAAATATGATGGATGGTATCGATGGTTTGGCTGGGGCATTAAGTTTAATTGCATTTGGGGCTTTAGCATTTTTACTCAGCCGATTTACCAATGAATGGTATCTACTTCCTGTTCTGTTTATCGCTGCATTATTAGCATATCTGCTGTTTAATCTAAACTTACACCATTCATTTACTAAAGTCTTTATGGGTGATTCTGGCAACATGTTTATTGGCTTAACCATAGTGTGGCTAATGATTGTTGGTACTGAACTAGACACACCCGCTTTTAGACCTGTTACTGCGTTATACATCATTGCAATTCCATTGATTGATATGGTGTCGGTCATGATACGTCGAATGAGATCAGGTGGTTCGCCTTTCACTGCAGATAGGCAGCATCTACATCATCTATTTGAGGCTTTAGGATATAGCAGAAGATATGCTTTAGTTGCTATCTCTTGTGTTGCTTGTTTGTTTGCTTTTATTGGTTGCCTTGCTGAAATATATTTCGTCCCAGAGTGGATTCTGTTTACGTTTTTTATCCTGTTATTTACCTGTTACTCACTGTTTACACAACAGATGTGGGATAACATAAATAATAAAAAAAATAACTGAATTTTTTAAATTATTAATCAAATTATTAGATTACATAAAAATATGAAAAAAAAATGCATTATCTCATTTTCTGCCACAATGTTATTTCTTGTCGGCTGTGCTTCCTCACCTCCAGTTATTGAAGCTTCGATCCCACTGCTTGACCAACCGATTAAATCTATCGGTGAGAATGTCATTCCTTCAGAATTGAACTCAATTGTATCCCAGCAACCTCAAGGTTATGCAGGTGTTTATAATGATGTCCAATTTACATTAGGTAAGCAGTATTTTTCGGCTTTAGGTAAACAATGTAGAGAGGTTTACCTAAATTACGCATCTAATAATGCAGATAAGCAAAGACGTGTAGTGTGCAAAGACAATCAAAGTGTTCAATGGTCAATTATTCCTCAAGTAATTGATAGCAAAAACAATCAAATTGACTTTGGAGCATAAATTACATGATTAAATCAATTGATAGTTATTGCCATAAATTAGCCTTAGGCTTTGTTCTTATTACCCAATGTTGTGTGTTTTCAGCCATTGCAGCTGAACCTAATCAAATGTCATTAAGTAATTTACAAAGTATGGGGACAACGCAAACGACATTGCCTAACTCTTCGCTAGAAAATGGCAGTTATGCTAAATCGCCCCGTGACGGGATTATGTTACCCGGAGAGATGACCGCTGCAGAGTTATTACCTATATCAGAAGTCGGTTTACCACCGCCATTTGGCGCTAATTTATTTGCTGGTGGTTATGAAAGTGAACGTATCGATGGCTTAAACGAAGACTACACGATTGCACCGGGTGACAAAGTGTCAATTTGGTTATGGGGCGCAATCAATCAATCTGAAGTCATTACTGTTGATAATCAAGGCAACTTGTTCATTACTAATGTGGGTCCGGTTTATGTGGCAAACGTTAAAGCAAGTCAATTGAATAACTTTGTTAGTCAAAAAATTAAGCAGGTCTATAAAAATAGCGTAGAAATCTACGTAAACTTATTAACAGCTACACCAGTGAGTGTCTATATCAGTGGCAGTGTTATACGTCCTGGGCAATATGCTGGTATCGCATCAGACAGCATACTGTATTACTTAAAACGTGCTGGTGGCATTGACTCTGAGCGTGGTAGCTATCGTTCAATTAAAGTTCTTCGTCAAAATCAGGTTGTACAAGAAATAGACTTATACGACTTCATGTTAAAAGGATTCCTACCTAAATTTAACTTTAAAGATAACGACGTTATTTTGGTCGAGCGACAAAAAGCGACAGTAGTTGTGTCAGGTAGTGTAAGAAACCCGTTTCGATTTGAGTTTACAGGTAATCAATCAAACGGCCAGCAACTAGCAAAGTTTGCTTTACCTCTTGCTAAAGTGAGTCATGTTGGCATTGTTGGCGATCGTAACGATGGTCCTTTTTCTGTCTATTTACCATATCGCGATTTTCAAACATTTAACTTACGCGACGGCGACCGAGTGATATTTAATGATGATATTCGCGCTCAAGTATTCGATATTCAAATTTCAGGTAGTTATCTAGGCCCGTCTTATTTCGCTGTTAAAAAAGAAACACGTTTACACGATCTACTCGCCCAGATTGAAGTGGATAAAAATTTAACAGACTACGAATCTATTTATATTCAGCGTAAAAGTGTCGCGATTAAACAAAAAGAGATGATAGATCAATCTCTTGAACGTTTAGAACGTAGCGTGTTTACCGCACCGGCATCATCAGACGGTGAGGCTAAAATTCGCGCTGAAGAAGGTAAAATGATCCTAGAGTTTACAGAGCGAGCACGTAAAATTATTCCGCTAGGTAAAGTCGTAATATCAGACCAAGGCAAAGTTGCTAATATCCAATTAGAGCAGGGTGACATTGTATTTATTCCAGCTAAAACAGACTTAATTCAAGTCGGCGGTGAAGTATTAATGCCTCAAGCGTTGGTGTTTAACAAAAATGCAAGTGTAGAAGATTATGTTGCTTGGGCGGGTGGCTACAGCGAACGCGCCAACTATGAGCAAATTATGGTAATACATCCAAACGGCATGATAGACCTAAATGCAAAAGGCCCTCTAAGAGCTGGCGACCAAATTTTAGTCTTGCCAAAAGTGGACGCTAAAATTATGCAGTCAATTAAAGATGTAACTCAAATTATCTACCAAATAGCCATCGCGGCTAATGTGGCTACATAATTAATGACCACTATTATAAAACGTAATAATTGGGCAATATGGCGTGACGTCATATTCGCCCTTTTTGTGCGCGAGATACGAACCAGTTTTAATGACCGCTTAGGACTAGCTTGGGCAGTGGTCAATCCACTGGTGTTTATCTTTGCATTGTCATATATGCGGGGGCGAATGAGCGGCGGGGAGACTCATACCATACCTACATTCGAGTTTATGATGTATGGTATGCTTCTTATTCAGTTGTTTTTAGATGTTTTAATGAACAGCTCTAATGCAATTAAAAAAAATAAAGCTCTGTTTGCTTTTAGGCAAGTACAACCCATTAGCAGTATTATCGCTACGGGCGCATTTTACTTTGTAGTTAAATTGGCTGTGTATTTATTAGTTTTAGTGATCATGTATTTCTTGGGAATGGAGTTTCGTATAGACGACCCATTCTTCATTATTATCAATGCTGTTGCTTTATGGCTAATTGCCACGTCTTTAGGGCTGATTTTTGCAATAGCGCAATGTTATGTGCCTGAGATTAGCAAGATTCAATCTGTATTAACTCGGCCATTATTTTTCATATCAGCAGTGTTTTTCTCAATGCAAGATATTCCGCCTGAATATTGGCATTATTTGGACTGGAATCCGATTTTGCATGCTATTGAGCTTTCGCGCCATGCTGCATATAACACGTACAGTAACGAGGCCGTTAGTGAGTTTTATTTATTTGGTTCGGCATTAGTATTTACATTTTTTGCGTTATCGGTTTATCAAATCTCATGGAAACAGGCGATCAGTCGATGATGAACTTATACAGGAGTCATCGCGCATGATAAGGCTCGAGAATGTGACAAAATATTATCCATCAGCACTGGGTAAACAATACATTTTTGACAATGTGAGTTTTGATATTCCCTCTGGACATAATATTGCTATTTTAGGCAGTAATGGTGCCGGTAAATCAACGTTATTCAGGATATTAGCGGGCAGCGAATATCCTAATAAAGGGCGAATAGTCACCGACCTGCATTTATCATGGCCGGTTGCGTTAACGACCGGTATTCACGGACAAATGACAGGGGCTGAAAATGCCCGTTTTATCGGCATGATAAATGGCGTCGCAGACTTAGACACCTATGTAAACAGAGTTCGTCAATTTGCAGAGTTAGGGCCTAAATTTGATTTACCTGTCGGCACTTATTCTAGCGGTATGAAGCCACGTCTTGCTTTTGCCTGTTCTATAGGGATTGACTTTGATGTTTACCTCATTGATGAGGTTACGTCCGTTGGAGATGCCAAGTTTCGTAATAAAGCAAGAAAAGCGCTTACACAAAAAAGTAAAACAGCCAATGTGATTATGGTGAGTCATGAAATGGACGAGCTCAGGCACTTTTGTGACAGTGCTATTGTGTTACATAAAGGTCAATTAACTTTTTACAACGATCTCGAGCAAGGTATTGCTCAGTATCAGGCATTATAATTATGAGTCAACAAGCAGTAGACAAAATAGAACAACGGTTTCAAGCATTAGCTGAAAAAACTGATCCTAATATTTGGAATACGCCTAAACAGCTTATTGCATTATCGCAGCAAATTGAGCTAACCGACATTTATTTAGCAAGACGAGTATTGCAGCGGGTGCGTAATTTACAGCCCGACAATCCTCGAATTGTTCGTGAACTAACACGTTTATCAAATGAGATTGCGACAAAAGCACAATTGACTCAAACAAGTTCTTCAGAAGAAACACTTAATAAAAACATGCTTGATACCAAGCTTGAAAGTGATACACATAATTCTGAACAGTCGTCTATATTCAGCAAAATTACAGTGTTAGCGGCTAATACTTCCAATTATGCTAAAGCTAAAAAAATTAACCAACCCTGGTTTCTGCTCTTAGTCATCCCATTTATATTGTTTGCTTTTTATCAATTAGTTTGGGCTGCTCCTCGTTATGAGAGTAGGGCACAATTGATTGTTCAACAACCTGACGGAATGTCTACAATGGACCCGTCAATGGCAATATTAAGTGGCTTAGGCGTAGGTTCTAATTCAACTGCGGACACTGAGATCGCCAAAGCATATATTCATTCAGAAGACATGCTTAAGTTTTTACAAGCAAAGTATAATATTCAACAGCATTATCACGAGGGTGGAGATATTTTTTCTCGGTTGAGTAATAACGCAACAATAGAAGACTTATTACAATATTATATTGAGCACACCGCAGTTGAGATTGATGATAAATCCGGTGTCATTAAAGTATTAGCCCAAGGTTTTAGCCCTGAGTTTGCTAATAAACTAACCCAAGCGATTGTTGATCGAGCGGAGTGGTATATAAACTCTATTGGGCATCAACTGGCCGATGCACAGTTAGAGTTTATTCGCGGAGAACACAAACAAATAGAGGTACGTTTGCGCGATGCGCAAAAAAGTATTTTAGCATTTCAGCAAAAAAACAATTTGTTAGATCCTGAAGCCGAAGGTTCGGCATTTCAACAAATTACCTATGGTTTAGAAAGCCAAATAGCGTCAAAAAGTGCTGAATTAAAAGGCTTGAAATCAGTGATGACAGGCAAGGCTCCGCAAGTTGTCATACTCGAATCAGAGTTAAATGCACTTAAAAATCAATTAGAGCTTGAACGTGATCGTCTTTCGCTTCAAGACACAAATGGCACATCTGTTTCTGCTGTAACAAGTAGCACTAATTCAAATGCGATTTTAGCCAAGGGGACCGCGGTTAGTGAAGTGTTAGCCCAATTTGCCGACTTAAAAATTGAATTAGAACTTGCCTTACAAGGCTACACTTCGTCAGAGATTTCATTAGACAAGGCAAGAATTGAAGCTTATCGCCAACTAAAATATTTAGTAGTGGTAGAGTCAGCTACATTTCCTGAAGATAATCAATATCCTAAAACCTTATACAATATTTTATTGTTTCTAGTGATACAACTAATGCTTTATGCCATTGGCAAAATTATTATTGCAACAGCGAAAGAGCTTCGTTAATTCATTTAACAAACTTTGTTGCTAGATTTTATTTTTTATTGGACCTTAATATGAATATCGTTTCCGCACCTAAAAACAAAACATCTCGTAAAGGTATTATTTTAGCCGGTGGTTCTGGTACGCGCCTATACCCATTAACTAAAGTTGTCAGTAAGCAGCTTATGCCTGTTTACGATAAACCGATGATTTACTATCCCATATCAACCTTGATGGTGGCTGGCATTACTGAGATTTTGGTTATTGCAACACCAGCTGAGTTGCCCCGTTTTAAAGAGTTACTTGGCGACGGCAGTGATTGGGGGATTTGTTTTGAATATGTAGAACAACCAAGTCCAGATGGTCTTGCGCAAGCATTTTTACTCGCTGAAGATTTTCTACAAGGCCAAAGTGCGGCATTAGTGCTTGGCGATAACTTGTTTTATGGCCACGATTTATCAATCTCACTACAAAATGCAACAGCACGTGAAGTAGGTGCAACTGTGTTTGGTTATCATGTTTCTAATCCTAAATCATATGGTGTTGTAGAGTTCGATGAGACTGGTAAAGCAATTTCGATAGAAGAGAAGCCTTTGCAGCCAAAATCAAATTATGCGGTACCGGGGTTATATTTCTTCGACAATCGAGTGGTTGAATACGCTAAAAATGTTAAGCCTTCAGCGCGTGGTGAACTAGAAATTACTGATGTAATCGAGCAGTACTTAGATAAGCAAGAATTAAGTGTAGAAATTATGGGCCGCGGCACAGCCTGGCTAGACACTGGAACATTAGATGATTTGTTAGATGCAGCGAACTTTATCCGCGCAATCGAAAAACGCCAGGGGTTAAAAATCAATTGCCCTGAAGAAATTGCTTATCGCATGGGTTACATAAACGAACAACAATTACGTGACTTAGCCGCACCACTTAAAAAGTCAGGTTACGGACAATACTTACTCGATATTTTAGAACAAAAAGTGTTTTAGTAAGCTTAGAAGAGACGAGTAGAAAGTGACAAGTCACAAGTCACAAGTAAAGGCTTAGAAGAGACGAGTAGAAAGTGACAAGTCACAAGTCACAAGTAAAGGCATAGAAGAGACGAGTAGAAAGTGACAAGTCACAAGTAAAGGCATAGAAGAAACAAGTCACTTGCTGCTTGCCGCTCGTTACTTGTCACTTTTAACTTTCCACTTAAACATCAAGAGAGATTATGAAATTCATAGACACAGCAATTCCAGACGTAAAAATCATTGAGCCGAAGGTCTTTGGCGACGAACGCGGTTTTTTTATGGAGACCTTTCGTACTGAGTTATTTAATCAACACTGTGGTGAGCGTGTATTTGTTCAAGAAAACCACAGTAAATCATCACACGGTATATTACGCGGTCTTCACTACCAAACGGCCAACACACAAGGCAAACTTGTTCGAGTTACAAGGGGTGAGGTGTTTGACGTTGCCGTTGATATGCGTAAAGACTCCGCGACTTTTGGCCAATGGGTTGGAGTATTGCTGTCAGAAGATAATAAACGTCAGTTATGGGTTCCTGAGGGCTTTGCTCATGGCTTTTATGTCACTACGGCAGAAGCAGAGTTTGTTTATAAATGTACAGATATATATAACCCAACGGTCGAAGTATCGCTCAAATGGGACGATCCAACCGTTAACATTCAGTGGCCGTTAGTTGATGGTAAATTACCTTCATTGTCAGCCAAAGATGAAGCCGGATTAGCATTTGCAGATGCGCCGACATTTTAATGTCATTGAATACCCCTCATAAAAAGACGAACAAAAACTAAAATGAAAGTATTAATAACAGGTAAAAATGGCCAACTTGGTTCAGAACTACAACGTAGTTGCCCTGACAATATAGAAATTCAATGCTTTGACAGTCAAACACTTGATATTACCGATATTGCCATAGTGAACGAGATATTAATCGCTTTTTCACCCGATATCGTCATCAATGCTGCTGCTTATACTGCAGTAGATAAAGCAGAGTCAGACATTGAAGCAGCTTATTCGGTTAATAAAACGGGTGCCTCAAACTTAGCATCAGCCTGCAAAGCGATTAATGCAAAGTTAATCCATATTTCGACAGACTTTGTTTTCGACGGTGCTAAAACTACACCTTATGTGTCTACTGATGTGACTAATCCATTAGGTGTTTATGGCGCTTCTAAGTTAGCTGGTGAACAAGCTGTGAGTCTAATTTTAGGTGAACAAGCAATCATAGTTCGCACTGCGTGGGTATACTCACAGTTTGGCAATAATTTTGTTAAAACCATGCTGCGCTTAATGGCCGAAAAAGACCAACTCGGCATAGTATACGATCAAGTAGGTACCCCGACCTGGGCAGCAGGCCTTGCGAATATGCTGTGGGCGTTAGTACAGAAGAGCAGTGACAAGGTTGAAGAGACAAGAGACAAGATACAAGTAACAAGTGACAAGGTAGAAGATGCAAGATACAAGAGACAAGATTCAAGTGACAAGGTTGGAGCTGAGAGCAAGACATTAAATCAGACGACAATTCTTAATTGGACCGATGCCGGCGTCGCGTCATGGTACGATTTTGCAGTGGCTATCCAAGAGCTAGCAATAGAGCAAGGCTTACTCAATAAAGCGATCCCTATTAGTGCAATACCCGCATCAAGCTACCCAACGCCAGCCAAACGCCCTGCATTTAGTATTATTGACAAAACTGAAGCAGAACAGCTAACAGGTGTAAAAACCGTACACTGGCGTACACAATTAAAATCTATGCTCGCAGAAGTTAAAGCGGAGAAGGTGAAAGTCGAAAGTGACAAGTAACAAGAAAAGCCGAGAAAAGAACAGGTGAAAGTCGAAAGTGACAAGTAACAAGAAAAGCTGAGAAAGAATAGGTGAAAGTCGAAAGTGACAAGTAACAAGAAAAGCTGAGAAAGAATAGGTGAAAGTCGAAAGTGACAAGTAACAAGAAAAGCCGAGAAAAGAACAGGTGAAAGTCGAAAGTGACAAGTAACAAGAAAAGCTGAGAAAGAATAGGTGAAAGTCGAAAGTGACAAGTAACAAGAAAAGCTGAGAAAGAACAGGTGAAAGTCGAAAGTGACAAGTAACAAGAAAAGCCGAGAAAAGAACAGGTGAAAGTCGAAAGTGACAAGTAACAAGAAAAGCTGAGAAAAGAACAGGTGAAAGTCGAAAGTGACAAGTAACAAGAAGAGCTGAGAAAGAACAGGTGAAAGTCGAAAGTGACAAGTAACAAGAAAAGCTGAGAAAGAATAGGTGAAAGTCGAAAGTGACAAGTAACAAGAAAAGCTGAGAAAGAACAGGTGAAAGTCGAAAGTGACAAGTAACAAGAAAAGCTGAGAAAAGAACAGGTGAAAGTCGAAAGTGACAAGTAACAAGAAAAGCTGAGAAAGAATAGGTGAAAGTCGAAAGTGACAAGTAACAAGAAAAGCTGAGAAAGAATAGGTGAAAGTCGAAAGTGACAAGTAACAAGAAAAGCTGAGAAAGAATAGGTGAAAGTCGAAAGTGACAAGTAACAAGAAGAGCTGAGAAAGAATAGGTGAAAGTCGAAAGTGACAAGTAACAAGAAAAGCTGAGAAAAGAACAGGTGAAAGTCGAAAGTGACAAGTAACAAGAAAAGCTGAGAAAGAATAGGTTAAAGTCGAAAGTGACAAGTAACAAGAAAAGCAAAAATATAAATGCATACCGCAAGTAGCAAACAGACAAAAGCTGGACGTTGGGCTAAGGTTTACAATCACTAAAGAACAGTGAAAGGACTGTTTATGAGATTTGAAGACCTTGAAATTTGGAATCGTTCGGTGATTTTGTCAGCTGAAATTTATACTTATTTCAGGCGTTCACGTGATTTTGGTTTTAAAGATCAAATCACACGTTCTTCATTGTCAGTACATTCAAATATTGCTGAGGGTTTTGAAAGAAAAAGCAGGAAAGAGTTTGCTAACTTTTTGTCTTATGCCAAAGGTTCTTGTGGAGAATTAAGAACTCAAATCTATATCGGAATCAAGATTGAATATATTTCATCTGAAATAGGTAATCAATGGATTAGAGAGTCTGAAGAAATTTCAAGAATGATTGCAAGTCTAATGGCCAAAAAGCTTCAATAACCTCGGACTCTAGACTATTGCCACTTGCAGCTTGCAGCTTGTCGCTTGTCGCTTGCAGCTCGTCCCTTGCAGCTTGTTACTTGTCACTCGTCACTTGCAACTTGTTACTTGTTACTTGCAGCTTGCAGCTTGTCACTCGTCACTTGCAACTTGTTACTTGCAACTTGTCGCTTGCAGCTTGTCGCTTGTCGCTTGTTACTTGCAGCTTGCAGCTTGCAGCTTGCAGCTTGCAGCTTGTCACTCGTCACTCGTCACTTGCCACTTGCCACTTGCCACTTGTTACTTGCAGCTCGTCACTTGTCACTCGCCTCTTAAGTTTAAACAATCTCGGGCGTAAGCCCTAAAATCGTTAAATGGAATATAAAAATGGAACAACGTAATTTACTCGTCACTGGTGGCGCAGGATTTATTGGGGCAAATTTTGTCCACTATTGGTTAGCACAATACCCACAAGATAACGTGGTTGTGTTAGATGCCTTGACATATGCAGGCAACAAAGCCAATTTAGATATCGTTGCTGATAATAATAAAATGACATTTGTGCATGGCAATATTTGTGATACCGCATTAATCGAATCCCTTATTGATACCCATCAATTAAATACCATAGTCCATTTCGCCGCAGAGTCGCACGTTGACCGTTCAATCACTGGGCCAGATGCCTTTATCGAAACCAACATTCTAGGCACCTATAGTTTATTAAAGGCGGCTAAGAAAAAGTGGATAGATGAGCCAAAAGCACAAGGAAAACCTACACCAGAACATCGTTTTCACCACGTCAGCACAGACGAAGTCTATGGCACCTTAAGTGCAACAGCCCCAGCCTTTACTGAAGAAACAGCTTATGCGCCTAATTCACCTTATTCAGCATCTAAAGCAGCTAGCGATCATTTAGTTCGAGCTTATCACCACACTTATGGGTTAGAGGTAACAACCTCAAACTGTTCAAATAACTATGGCCCATATCACTTCCCAGAAAAGCTGATCCCGTTAATTGTTACCAACATACTTAACGACAAACCATTGCCAGTATATGGTGATGGTCAGCAAATTCGCGACTGGCTATACGTTGAAGATCACGCCCGTGGTATCGAACTAGTACTTAACAAAGGTCGCATAGGCGAAAACTACAACATTGGTGGCAATAACGAGTGGGCTAATATCGATATCGTCAAGCTAGTGTGTAAAGTGATGAACGCTAAATTTGCTGCTGATGTAACCCTGGCGAGTCGCTTCCCACATGCCGCATCTGCCATTTCGGGTAAAACAGAAGCACTTATTACCTATGTACAAGACCGTGCTGGTCATGACAGACGCTACGCAATTGACGCCACAAAAACAAATAACGAATTAGGCTACGTACCTGCAGAAAGCTTTGAAACAGGCTTTGCGAAAACATTAGACTGGTTTTTAACAAACGACAGCTGGTGGAAAGCAGTATTAGATGGTTCTTATCAATCTTAAATAAATAGGTTTAGACATGGAAATTGTACCAGTAATTATGGCCGGCGGTTCGGGTACGCGTTTATGGCCATTAAGTCGCTCATTATTCCCAAAGCAATTTTTATCGCTTGCAACAAACCAAAGTATGTTGCAAGAAACGTTAAAAAGAACTTTCGGCCTTGAAACCGCAAAAGCGGTTTTACTTTGTAATGAAAACCATCGTTTTTTGGTGGCTGAGCAACTCAGAACCCTAAATTACAAGAATGCGCGTATTTTACTTGAGCCTGCTGGTCGTAATACTGCACCTGCGTTAGCGTTAGCAGCATTTGATATTATTAACACACGCCAAGATGGTGTGATGATGGTGATGGCAGCCGACCATGTTATTGAAGATACCGCAGCATTTGAATATGCAGTAAATCAAGCCATGCCATTAGCGCTAAATAATAATTTACTCACGTTTGGGATTGTTGCTAACGCGCCAGAAACCGGCTATGGCTATATTAAACGTGGTGCTCAACTAGCTGATTCTGCATATCAAGTTGAGCAGTTTGTAGAAAAGCCAAGCTTAAATACAGCAATGCAATATCTTGATTCCGGTGACTACTACTGGAACAGCGGTATGTTTTTATTTAAAGCCAGTGTGTATTTGCAAGAGCTAAAAAAATGGGCGCCTAAAATATACCAAGCGTGTGAAACAGCATACCAACAAAAAACAGAAGACTTAGATTTTGTTCGCGCGGGTAAAGACGCCTTTTTAGCATCACCAGATGACTCTATCGACTATGCCATTATGGAACAAACGGATAAAGCGATTGTTATACCATTGGACGCCGGATGGAGTGACATAGGCTCATGGTCTGCGCTTTGGGAAATTGATGGCAAAGACACTAACAACAACGCCATTAATGGTGATGTAATGTTGCACGACACTAAAAACTCACTAGTGCACTCAACAAGTCGGCTCGTAACCACCGTTGGCTTAGAAAACATTGTTATTGTCGAAACAAAAGATGCAGTACTGGTGGCTGAAAAAAGCAAGGTACAAGACGTAAAACACATTGTCGATAGATTAAAGAAAAACTCACGTACAGAGGCTCTTAACCACCGCGAAGTATACCGCCCTTGGGGTAAGTATGATTCAGTCGACAATGGAGATCGTTATCAGGTTAAGCGAATTACAGTAAAACCCGGTGCCAAGTTAAGTGTGCAAATGCATCATCATCGGGCAGAACACTGGATTGTGGTTTCTGGTACAGCCAAAGTCACTAATGGCGACAAACAAATACTACTCACTGAAAACCAATCAACCTTTATTCCAGTTGGTGTAATTCATGCGTTAGAAAACCCCGGTAAGGTTGATTTAGAATTGATAGAAGTCCAATCGGGTAGCTATTTGGGTGAAGATGACATAGTGCGTTTTGAAGATCGCTACGGAAGGGTATAGCCAAACATTATGGATAAGTTAACTTGTTTTAAAGCATATGATATTCGCGGGCAATTGGGCACAGAGTTAAATGAAGATATTGCTTATAGAATTGGTAGAGCCTACGCCGCAGCCATAAAGCCTAAAACTGTAGTTGTTGGTGGTGATGCGCGTGCAACAAGCGAAGCATTAAAACTGGCCGTTGCGCAGGGGTTACAAGATGGTGGTGTCAATGTTATAGACATTGGTATGGTAGGCACTGAAGAAATTTATTTTGCCACGAGTAATCTCAATCTAGATGGTGGTATTGAAGTTACCGCTTCACATAATCCTATTGACTACAATGGTATGAAGCTAATACGTGAAAACAGCAAGCCAATATCTGGCGATACTGGTTTAAATGAAATTCAACGTTTAGCCGAGCAAAACAACTGGCAAACCGATGAAAATATCACTAAAGGCTGTTATACCAAGCAGTCAAATTTGTCTGCGTATGTAGAGCATTTACTCACTTACATTACTCCAAGTAACATTAAGCCTTTAAAATTGGTTGTAAATGCAGGCAATGGCGCAGCAGGGCATGTAATTGATGCGCTAGAGTCTGCTTTTGCTAGCAACAATATTCCAATAGAGTTTATCAAAGTACATCATAATCCTGATCCAACTTTCCCTAACGGTATACCTAATCCATTATTGCCCGAAAATAGGGCCGACACGGCCAATGCGGTAAAGCAACATAATGCAGACATGGGCATTGCCTGGGATGGTGACTTCGACCGCTGTTTCTTGTTTGACGAAACCGGTGAATTTATTGAAGGCTATTATATTGTTGGCTTATTGGCAGAAGCTTTTTTGGTTAAAAATCCAGGCGAAAAAATAATCTTCGACCCAAGAGTTTACTGGAATACCGTCGACATCGTCGAATCTAATAACGGTATCCCTGTAATGTCTAAAACGGGTCACGCTTTTATTAAAGAACGCATGCGTAAAGAAGACGCCATTTATGGTGGCGAAATGAGTGCGCATCATTATTTTAGAGACTTTGCCTATTGCGACAGCGGCATGATCCCATGGTTGTTGGTCGCTGAGCTGCTAAGCATTAAATCAGTGCCACTTTCTAGCATGGTGAAACAACGAATTGCCAAGTACCCCAGCTCAGGTGAAATAAACCGTAAAGTTAACGATGCTGATATCACAATAACAGCAATTGAACAAAAATATGCCGCGCTGCCAAATGCCAAAATAGATTACACAGATGGACTAGGTATAGAGTTCCCAGAGTGGCGGTTTAATTTACGTAAATCAAATACTGAACCATTGATCAGACTTAATGTTGAATCCAAAAGAGACACACTAATCATGACAGAAAAGACACAAGAAATTTTACAAGATGTAGTCGCTGAACCTACAGTAAAACAGGCTGATCAAGTAACGGTATCTGGCCCTAAATTACACGGCAATATTGAAGGTCTACATGCCGGGCATTTAGAAGGATGGGCTGCTTCAAAATTGAATGATAAGCCATTACATGTAAAAGTACTTGCTGATAATATTGTTATTGGTCATGGTATCGCAGATCAATTTAGACCTGATTTAAAACAAAACGGTATTCATAACGGCATTCATAAATTTATTATTCCGCTAACCACTGTTTGGAGCCAAAAAACAAAACAAGTCAAGCTTCAGTTAGTGGATGCTGAAACCAACGAGAAAGTGGCACATCCTGAGTTCATCTACGAAATTCAGCAACGTGAAATACAAGCAGAACTAATACGAGAGCAACATGGGCACCTGCTGATTGATTTTAAGTCAAATCAAGAGTTAGGCCAGTTTATGATTGAGGTTTATCATAACGACAAGGTCATTGCTAATCAGACACTTGATATAGCAGCCAACCATCACCGCGCGCATGTAACATTACCATTTAGCTTAATAGACGGTAACACTCATTTATTAAAAGTCGGCATTGTCGGTTTTCCTGATATATTAGCCATGGGGTTAATTACTGCACATCCAGTGCAAACCCCTTGGCAATACATAAAAGAAAGCTATAAACAGCCTGGCTTTATGTCATTGCCCAAGCAAGCTTCGCACCGTTATGAATCTTTAGAGTACCAGCTGCAGGCTATTGCAAACGAAGCGTCATCACTCAATGTTAAAGACATTATGACAGTACATAATGTGTTAGTTGAAGGTTATGAAGGCCGCACCAAATTCCCTAAATTTAGCTTACCTCAATTTGAGCAACCTCGTGTGTCAATTATTGTGCCGGCCTACAATAAGTTTGAGCTGACTTATCACTGTATTGCCTCAATTGCATTAGCATTCAATAAAACCAGTTATGAAGTGATTTTAGCGGACGATTGCTCGACTGATGAAACAGCCGACGCAGAAAGTATTATCGAAAACCTTGTTATTTCACGTAATCCAGAAAACTTACGCTTTTTACGCAGTTGTAACCGCGCGGCGACTATTGCCAAAGGCGAGTTCATTATCATGTTAAATAATGATACCGAGGTCACCTCATTCTGGATTGATGAGTTAATTAATAAGTTAGATGAAGATCAAACCATTGGTATGACTGGCTCCAAACTGCTTAATTTAGACGGTAGCTTGCAAGAAGCGGGCGGTATCGTGTGGGAAAACGGTCAACCCTGGAACGTTGGGCGCGACCGTAACCCAATGGCACCAGAGTTTAACTATGCCCGTGAAGTCGACTACCTAACCGGTGCAGCTATGTGCATTCGTGCATCAGTGTGGGCCGACGTTGGCTCGTTTAGCGAAGAGTTAGTGCCATGTTACTACGAAGACACTGATATCGCATTTAAAGTGCGCGATGCAGGCTATAAAACCGTGTATGTGCCACATTCACAAGTGGTTCACTTTGAAGGCCAAAGCCACGGTACCGATGTCACTAAAGGATTAAAACGTTATCAAGTGGTTAACGAGCAAACTTTCCGTGCTAAGTGGTTTAAAGCCTTTAGAAATAACGGTAAGGCAAGTTTAGACAACATGATGATCGAAAAAGACCGTAATGTTGATCAGCGCGTGTTAGTTATCGACTATGCCTCACCCATGCCCAATAAAGATGCAGGCAGTTACGCCGCAATTCAAGAAATTAAACTCATCCAGTCATTAGGGTTTAAAGTCACTTTTGTACCAGAAAACATGGCCCACTTTGGTAAGTACACTATCGAGTTACAGCGTATGGGCGTAGAAGTACTATATTCTCCGTTTTATACATCAGTGCACGACGTTCTTGGTAAACGCTTAGCAGAAATGGATGCGGTTTACATTACTCGTTATGCAGTGGCTGAAAAATACATAGACTATATTCAGCAACACTCGCAGGCAAAAATATTATTTAACAACGCTGATTTGCATTTTTTACGCGAATTACGCGCATCACTGCGTGGTGAAGTAAACCAAAAAGGATTAGAGAAAGCGCTAGAAACAAGAACCCAAGAGCTTGCCGTGTGTCAAAAAGCCGATGCCATTTTATGTTATAACGCCACAGAGCATGCGGTCATTACCTCGCATATCCTAGATGCTAACAAATTACACATTACCCCATGGGTGCTTGAACAAAAACCAGTCGGCCCAGCGTTTGAACAACGCCAGGGGATTGCCTTTTTAGGCGGTTTTAATCATTATCCAAATGTTGAAGCCGTTGAATATTTGGCAAAAGATATTATGCCGCTGCTATATAAGCAGCGCCCAGACATTACTCTTTACGTGTATGGCAGTAACATGCCTGTGTCGCTTAAACAGTATGATACAGATAATATCAAAATGCTGGGATTTGCAGAAACATTAGATGGCGTATACCACGACCATCGCGTGTTTGTTGCCCCGCTATTATCAGGCGCAGGTATTAAAGGTAAAGTACTCGAGGCCATGGCCTACGGTACACCAACCATTCTCACCGAGGTAGCAGCAGAGGGAACTGGGTTAACGCAAGGAATCAGCACACTCATTGCTCAAGAGCCGCAAGAATGGGTAGACGCGATAATTAAGTTGTACGACGACAGAGTGCTTTGGGCTAAGTTTGCCGAAAACGAGCAAACTTTAGTGGCCGAAAAGTATTCTGTTGAGCATGGACACAAAGCATTTAAAAAGATTTTTGCCAGTGTTGGCGTGTATTCAAGTAAATAACATGACAAAACAAAGGCCAACGAAGCACCTAACAGCTTGTTTACAATAACAAGTTGTTAGCGCAAAGGATAACAATATGAAAACAGTGATTTTACATTACCACCTTTTTAAAAATGCGGGCACATCGCTAGATGCAGCGTTTAAAGAAAACTTTAGCGAAGAAAAAGGCGAATGGGTAACGAAAGAGTTCCCAGCACAACCAGCTAAAAATAGAGAAGAACTAAAACAATGGATTATCGATAATCCACAGGCTAAGTGCTTTTCTTCTCACACCGCGATATTTCCAGTACCTGTGATTGAAGGCATAAACATAGTACCTGTCATTTTTTATCGACATCCAATAGACCGAATGGCATCAGCATATTCGTTTGAACGCAAACAAGGTGGTGATGGCTTTGGTCCAACTTTAGCACGCAATACTACATTAGCCGGTTATATTGAAACCCGTTTGTCTATTAAGGCCGACAGGCAGTGTCGTGATTTTCATGTGCACCGTTTAGCAACAATGTTCGGTGAGAATCATGGCGATGAAGCAATCAGGGCTAAAATGGCGATACAAGCCTTACCTTTTGTCGGGTTGGTAGAAAAGTACTCGGAATCACTAGAGCTCTTAGAGGCTTTGTTAAAAGCTCAAGGGTTTGAAGATATTAAGCTAAAACCAGTAGAAAAAAACGTTTCTCGCGGTGTTAAGAAAACCTTAGATGAAAAGCTAAGTGAAATTAAAGATCAGCTGGGCGATGAGGTTTTTAGCAAGTTATTAGTGGCTAATGAGATTGACTTGATTATCTGGGAAAACTTAAACAATGGCTAATAAAAAAAAAGTTGTTGTTGTTGGTAACTGCCAAGCAAGGCCAATAGCAACCTTGCTTGAGGCAATGAGTGAAGAAATAGAAGTTACAAAAGTAGCGATTGTCCATTTACTTAATTCCGAGCAAGAAGCTGAGTATAAGCCTTTTTTTGAAGAAGCTGATTACATAATCGCGCAATTAGTTAGTGATAACTATCCTTGTGAGTTCGTACGAAGTGACAAATTATCGAATCAGTACGGTAACAAAGTTATTAAAGTTATTAATTTATTTTTTAATGGCTATTTCCCTGACTGGAGATATTTGCGGATTCCAACTGGGGGGACGCTTCATGGGCCGATGGGCGACTACCATAATTCAATAATTTTTCATGGCTGGAGGAATAAAAAGTCTATAGATTCAGTAATACAAAAGCTAAAAAGCCAAACTTATTACTCCAAAATTTACATGGATGCAGATAGGGCTTCATTAAATGAGTTAGTTAGACGCGAAAAAAATTCTGATGTAAACATTGTATCTTATATAAAAAGAATTTATAAAGAAAAAAAGCTTTTTTTCACATTTAATCATCCTACTTTAGAGCTGCTATCTGAATATACAAAAAATATTATAGCTAAATTAGGCTTGCCATTAACTAGCATAAAAGTACCAAATAGAGAGGAACCTCTAGATAGCTTAATAATTTCAGTTATACCTTTGTATAAAGATCTTATAGGAGAAAATATTTACCAAGGCATGGGAGAGCTATCTTCAATAGGACCATATAAATACAAAGGGAAAAAGGAATATAAAATTGATTTTTTAGTCGAAGAGTTTTATCGATTCTACGATTTGAATCATGGTTTTGATTTAAAGAGCCTACCTGCTACCCTAGATGAAAAGAGTGTAAGATTTGAAATTGATTCTATTTTATATGGAGAGAGCGATTTAACTGAAGAATTAGCTATTAAACTAAGTGAAGATTATATTCTTAGCTCGTCTATAAAGTTAGATTATACAGATCTCGAGTATATAATATTGTTTTCCTCTGTAGATGAAAGAATTAAGGCTAGATTCTTTACTCTTTTAATAAAGTTACTCGTTCAGGATAATAAATGGAGTCGGCTCATAAGTTTAGTCGCCTCAAATACTCACATAGTGAGATACCCATTCGTCAATGCCGCAATTTGTGATGCTTTTTTTTATAATCCAGACGTTTTCAAACAGAAATGTGATGAAAATTTACAAAAAATAATTAGTTGCATATCTCAGTACCAGATCACAATTAATCGATTAAAAATAATTTCGGTTGATAATAAAAGTAAATTTAATGAATTTAGAAATAATGTTAGAAAGTATTGCGATATCAATAACTTAAATCAATGCGTGATAATGTTTAATGCCTTTTTGTGTTATGAGGACTTGAAAGGCTATTATTTAGATTTTATATGTTTGGTTGAATTTAAAGTTGGAGAAAATGATGAAAATTATCTATCGATTCTAATTAAGTTATTTGATTTTTTTGGGGTTGATTTTCAAACTGATATGTTGATTTTATTTTTAGAAAATAAAAATATATTTTTGTTTGATCTAATCGTAAGTAAAAGCAAATTTAGAAATGAAATAATTAACTCAATTGAGTTGAATGAATCTATTAAGCTTGAAGACAAGTATTTAGCGAGAAGATTGCTTAGCACCAATAGACGTTTTCCTTCTACTAAGGTGAAAGCTAGATTAAATGAAGTGAAACCTAAGTTAGCTGTATGTATCTCTGGTCAATTAAGAGGGTATAAGCAGACATTTCAGAGCATTAATGATGCATTGGCTCCATTTTTTGACTTTGATGTCTATATAAGTACCTGGAGTAGTGTCGGTTCAAGGCTACCTTATCCATTGGTGGCAGCCGACAGAGTTTTCGAAGGAAGTTTCTTAAAATGCTTTAAAAGTGTTTTATCTAGTGGAAATGTAACGTGGAATGACTTTTGCTTAATGTACCCAACTTTATTAACTGCCTTACAAGATAATAACAGTATCGATAAGGATTATATAAATAGTGCATTTAAAGGAGCGAACGAAGTTTTCTTAGACATTGAAGATGATATAACCGTAGAGTTATTAAGTAACCAAGAAAAAATGTACTATAAAATAGCAAGATGCTATGAAATGCTCGAACATAATGGGAAGGAAGAAGATTATGACTTTGTTCTAAGAGCTCGCCCAGATCGCAAAATAGAGATAAATGACCTATCAAAGCTATCTGATATGCTGGATATTGAAAGTAGTGAGCTATTTGTAGACGCTCCTTCCAGATTGCATTTTTTTAAGGGCATGACTGTTGGCGATACTTTAGCTTTCGGAACTCCCGGCATAATGAGTAAGTATTCTATTTTTTATAATCATGTTAAAACTGAAAAAATTGTTATTCGACCACATAATGAGTTGGCATATTATTTATATTCGTTATCAATAGACACTTTGACATCGGCAATCATCGCTACTGGATTCTACAATCCAAGGCTACCCCAGAAAACTATCTTAGAAGCTATTGAGACAGATTCATCTCATCGTGATAGCAAAGTAGATAAATTATTCATTGAAGCCTTAACTGAAGACTGTTTAAAAAAGTGAGTTGATTTATATGAAAAAATTAGTAGTAGACTTAGATGGTACTATAACTTTAGGTGATACAAGTGATTACCTAAATGTAACCCCTAATTTTGATGTGATAAAAAAGTTACAACAATATCAAAATGATGGTTTTTCAATTGTCATTGCAACGGCTAGAAATATGCGTACTTATGAAGGAAATGTAGGTAAGATAAATGTTCATACCTTGCCCACCATTGTTGAATGGTTAGAGAAGCATGAAGTGCCTTACGATGAAATTATAGTGGGTAAACCTTGGTGTGGCTTTGATGGTTTTTATATTGATGATAAATCAATCAGACCTTCTGAATTTGCATCAATGAGTTATGATGAAATTATGCAATTGCTTGCAAAAGAAAATGCACACAACGATAGTGGTAATGAACTTTAGGTAATAACTATGTTTTTAATAATGTCGGGTGCGTACATTGGGCAAGAACTGCAATCTGAATTTGGACGTATACCACCTAGTTTTTTGCCTCTAGGAAATAGAAGGCTGTTTTTACACCAATTAAAACTTGCGCCTAAAGGTGTGAGTATATACCTCACTGTACCCGAAAGTTATAAAGTGTCTCGTACTGATTTAGAGTTACTAAAAGCGAATGAAGTTGAAGTACTGCCCTTGGCAGACAACCTCACATTGGGTGAATCTTTAATTACAGCGCTTAATTTGTCTGAGCACACATTTAATGAGCCATTACATGTGCTATTTGGCGATACGCTTTTTAAAAAGCTGCCACAGGGCGATAATTTTGCTTCACTTTCAACAGTAGAAGAAAACTACCACTGGGCAGTTGCAACCGAAAATGACAATGATTGGTTACAGTTAGCACAAGGTCAACTTGATATTAATGGCAGCCAAATTATTAATGGTTATTTTAAATTCTCCCAGCCTAGAGAGCTTTTAAGAGCAATTACAAAGTCGAACTGGAACTTTTTAACTGGTCTAAACTATTATAAAACCCAGACAGACTTTGCAGGGTACTTGGCTAAAGATTGGCTAGATTTTGGTCACGTTAATACTTATTACTCATCAAAGGCTAACTTTACTACTCAGCGTGCGTTCAATGATTTAAAAATCACTCCTAATTGGATTGAGAAATCGAGCAGTAAAGATATAAAAATTGCAGCTGAGTCTAATTGGTTTGCAACGTTACCTTTTTCGTTACGTAATTATATACCGCAATATTTAGGTGAGCGTAATCACGAAGGGCGCACAAGTTACCGCTTAGAGTATTTACATAATACGGCACTTAATGAGTTGTATGTTTTTTCTGAGCTACCACAAAAAGTATGGAAACGCATACTGACTGAATGTGTTGGTTTTTTAAAAGCATGTAGTCAAGAAAAAGCACCCATAGAGGCGGCTATTAATGCCTTGCCAGAGCTTTTTGGTACGAAAACGGACCAGCGACTAACTGAGTTTTGTAATAGTCGTGGCTATGACCAAGATCAAGTTTGGATATATGCTGGTGTAAAAGCTTCCCTAAAGGATGTTTTGAGCTTATCGATTAATAATTTACCTAGCGATAATCATAGTAGCTCTGTACTACATGGTGATTTTTGTTTTAGTAATATTTTATATGACTTTCGCGCTAATCGTATTAAAACCATCGATCCCCGTGGTTTAACAACCGACAATGAACTTTCAATTTATGGGCATGTCTATTACGACATTGCAAAATTAGCTCATTCAATTATTGGCTTATATGATTGGATAATTGCTGGCTATTATACAGTCGATTTAAAAAATACTGATATTGAGCTTAGTATTGACACGAATAATAAGCAGCAAAATATCCAAGAATTTTTTATTCAGCTTATTGAGCAAGAGTTTGCAATTTCAAAAAAGCAAGTTATTGCCATGCAAATACAGCTTTTTTTATCGATGCTACCTTTACACTGTGACGACACAATACGCCAAGATGCGCTATTTGCTAACGCCTTTCGCCTCCATAAAAAACTAAAAGAATTATAATAGGACACCAAAATGATTGTTATTCCAATGGCTGGACTAAGTTCCCGTTTTTTTAAAGCAGGTTATACGCAACCAAAATATATGCTTGAGGCTTACGGTAAAAGTTTATTTGATCATTCAGTAGAGAGTTTTTCTAAATATTTTGCTAGTGAAAAGTTTATTTTTATAATCAGAGATGTTTACGGTACCTATGAATTTGTTCTACAGCGGATAAAAGCGCTGAATATATTAGATTACGACATTGTAACTTTAACAGAAGAAACACGAGGTCAAGCAGAGACAGTTTCTTTAGGTTTAGCTAATTACCAGAATAGTACCGATCCTATCACTATTTTTAATATTGACACCTTTAGACCTGATTTTACGTATCCGGATCTTGAGAGTCTAGGCGATGGCTATTTAGAAGTATTTAACGGTGAAGGGGCTAATTGGTCCTACGTGCGACCTGTTAATGAGAACAGCACGGTTATTGATTTAACGACTGAAAAAAATCCAATATCTGATTTATGTTGCACTGGGTTATATCACTTTGCGAATATTCAGGATTATTTTACCGCTTACAATTATTATATATCTTTACCACGAGAACAATGGGAAAAGGGTGAGCTTTATGTGGCACCACTTTACAATTACCTTATAACTCAGGGGAAAGAACTACATTATAATCTTATAGAAAATAATGAGGTTATCTTTTGTGGCACTCCTGATGAATATGATGATTTTTTAGTGTGTAATTCGCCAAACTAAGTTTTACTAAGCCGACTTTCCTGAAGCTATCGCCCACTAACAAATGGGTCTTATGAAAGATCCCATTAGAGCTTCATTTAATCTATGATTTACATAAGCGCTTGATTTTAAAGTTATTTTTATTTACAAAAATAAAGTAGCTTAAAACAGCAATAGGTTTTTTGTGATTATTGATAATAAAGTGCTTGTTTGTACAGGTTTTAACCGTAGTGTTACCTCAGCAACCGCTAACTACCTTTATAATGCAGGGTTGCCGCTAGGGCAAAACCTAATGCCAGGTGCGATTAGTAACCCAAAAGGTCACTATGAAGATTTAGGTGCTGTAAAACTGCATGATGAACAGCTAGAACAGTCTGCTACAAATTGGCAATTTAATGATGAGTGCCAATTACAAAGCACACCTAACTTTTTAAATGCTTATGTAACGATGCGAAATAAACAAACAGCATATTGGGCAGGGCAACCGCATGAGTGTTCATTAATTAGCCACATCACTGAATCCAGCATTTAATACCGCTTCTAAGTATGCTGTTTTCATCCAGGCTCGTTTTTGTTTAGCTGGTATGCTTCCCTTTGAAGGTTCGCTTCTAAGCATATTCAATGCAGCTTGGCGTAACATAGTCCAATTTTCAGCACCATGGTCTTGATAAATTTGGCAAGCATCTTCAGCCATACAGACATCTAACACCCAATGCAGGCTATTTTCTACAGCCCAATGTGCACGCACCGCTTCAGCGAGTTGCTGCTCTGTCAGTTCAGCGGAACTGATATGGTAACGATACATGAGCTCAGGCGCTTTTCCTTTTTGCTGACGAAAGCTCATACTCATGCCAAGTGTTTGTAATTGAGGCCATTGTGAGAATTCTTCTTTAAACTGTTTGGCACTTAAGACATGGTAAACTCGCGCTTCGATACGACCATGTTGTAGCTCAAAGCTTACGCCGCCAAGCGGAGCTTTACGTGTCTCAGAAAATGCTGTTTCTACAGCTTTATGTAGATTGCCCTGATTACTTTTTAGCGTAAATAAGTAATCGACAATGTGCTCTGCAATGTTAACTTGGCGGCCCATGGCATCAATCGAAACCAAAGCACCTTCAATATCCAGAAGCTTTATTAGCTCTGGGATTGCAGTGATTTCATTGGACTTTTCAGAGGTCTTGACTTGCCCAAGAACGAGTTTGTTTTTACATGCAAACGCATTCACCATATGAATTTTTGATTGTCGGTTTCCACGTTGATAGGAGCCTCTTAATGTCTTGCTGTCTATCGCGATAAGTTGATCTTGCGTTATTTCATGCACGGCTTGCATCCGCTTTATGAAACACAGCCTAAATTGCTCGGGGTCAATGCGTGAGATGGTCCTCGCGATGGTGTCATCGACAGGGACACCATCACTTAAATATCCATGCTGTTGAAACCAATCAAGATGACTGTCAGCGTAATCACGAATCTCGCTCCAGCCCTCGGCTCATGCGATAACACCACAGAGAGTAACAAATAAAATATCTTCGAGAGGATAAGTGATTTTAGCTGATTGACGAGTGTCGGTAAGCTCGCTGAAAAAAGTTGTGAAGGCCTCAAGGTACATAATTTACTCTCCTAAAAGAGAGTATAAGATCACAGCTAAGCCAATGCGTCAAACAGATTGTGTGTCAATATCAGCAGTTCAAAAAACGTTCACGATCTCACCCTGCCCTCATGGTAAGGTAATTAATAATAAAGTGAAGACCTACCAGGCCAAGCTAGCCACCACCAAATAATAACATATTTGGTTTTGTAGCTTATAAACAAGTAAATAAAGCATTGTTATCACCACAGATAACACAGAGAACACAGAGAACACAGAGAAGTGAAGGAGTAGATCTAATTGTATTCTAATAAGTGGAATGCTGCTGACTTATTGTTTAGTTAACCGTTAACGCCCAAGTCTTTATTTAACTTTCTATTTTTGTATTTTATTTTGGTATTTAAATTGCAATTGCAATTGCCGGTACCGGTTATGTTGGCCTTTCTAATGCGGTGATGGTGATTAAATCGACCGTGCCTGTGGGTTACACCAAAAGTGTACGTGAGAAGTTTTATACCAACAATATCATCTTTTCGGCCGAGTTTTTACGTGAGGGTAAGGCGCTGCACGATAACCTATATCCCTCACGCATTATTGTGGGTGAGCGCAGTGAACGCGCCAAGCAATTTGCTGATTTATTAGTGCAAGGGGCAAAAAAAATATCGAAGTGCTGTTTACGGACTCTACAGAAGCTGAAGCAGTTAAGCTGTTTTCTAATACTTACCTTGCTATGCGTGTCGCTTACTTTAACGAGCTAGACAGTTACGCCGAAAGTCATGGCTTAAACAGCAAACAGATTATTGAAGGGGTGAGTTTAGACCCTCGTATTGGTGGGCATTATAAGAATCCATCTTTTGGCTATGGTGGTTACTGTCTACCTAAAGACACTAAGCAATTACGCGCCAATTATGCTGATGTGCCTAATAGCATTATCGGTGCTATAGTCGATGCTAACCGTACCCGTAAAGACTTTATTGCAGAGTCTATATTGCGCCGTAATCCTAAAGTTGTTGGCATTTATCGTCTAGTAATGAAGACGGGGTCGGATAACTTTAGGGCATCTGCTATTCAAGGCATTATGAAGCGCATAAAGGCTAAGGGCATCGAGGTGGTGATTTATGAGCCTGTAATGACAGATACTGAATTTTTTCTCTCTAAAGTGATTAAAGACCTTAACCAGTTTAAAGCGATTGCAGATGTGATTGTAGCCAACCGCATAGATGACAGCATTAGTGATGTGGTTGGAAAAGTATACACCCGCGATTTATTTGGTAGCGATTAACTTATCTTGTTATGTTAACTGGCACTGATTAGGCTGATTGGTTAAGATTTACTTTAGCTTTTCAGGTATTTTATACTCTTTCAAATAATCAAATAATCAAATAATCAAATAATATAAATGTATAATAAGAGAACTTGTGAAAAAATTTAACTTTTCAGATAAAAATTTAAATAATCTTAACCAAAATGGTCAGCATCAGTTTGCGATGCGCCATGCAATGCATATGTATGGCAGTAACGTTGTGTATAGCTTTATACCAAAAAATGGTTGCAGTACCTTACGCTTGTCTGTGGCAATGGCCAATGGCTGTATTAGCGATATCTCAGATGGGCACTGGATCCATGCTAATAACGGGACTTTCACCCCAGGGCTGCGTGATGCAATAACTGCAGACTATGCTTTTGTTGTATTGCGTTGCCCATTTAGGCGTTTGGCAAGTGTATATTTGGATAAGTTTGTTTCAAAAGAGCCCGAGGCATGGTTATATCGTAATCAACTTAATCGTAGCGTTGAGTTAGATGATTTAACCTTTGAGCAATTTGTTAAGTCATTGGCGGTTCCCCCTATGAAAGGGTTTAATATTCATTGGAAACCCCAAAGCGATTTTTTATTGTATAGCCAATATGACGACTATTTTGCTTTAGAGCATTTTGATAATGCCATAACGACTTTAAAACAAAAAATCAATTTTGATGTGGTAGACGCTCGCAGCTTAACCGGCCATGGTACCGATAAGTTTGATATGTTAAACGACAGATGTTTTGCTACCACTGCCGCGTTTGATATCGCCACCCTAAAGCGCCAAGGGCAATGTCCGAGCCACCAAGCGATGTATAATGATGAGCTAATTGCACTGGTACAGCGTTTGTATGCCGATGACATCAAGTTATATTCAGACAAGTGTGATGCTGCTGATTTATTGTTCCGTTAGGTGTTAACTCACAAGCCACTATTGAGCTTTTTATTTTTTCAGTATTTTATTTTGGTATTTAAATGAAAATTGCTATCGCCGGTACCGGTTATGTTGGTCTGTCTAATGCTGTGTTATTTGCCCAACATAACACTGTTGTGGCCGTTGACGTGCTCGTCCATAAAGTTGAGTTAATTAACAATAGACAGTCCCCTATTGTGGATGTGGATATCGCGCATTATTTACAACACGTTCCGCTTAACTTAACCGCCACCTTAGATAAGCAGTTAGCTTATCAAGGGGCTGATTTTGTGATTATTGCCACACCAACAGATTATGACGCACAAACTAACTATTTTAATACCAGCTCTGTTGAGGCGGTGATTAAAGATGTTATAGCCATTAACCCTAATGCGGTGATGGTGATCAAGTCTACTGTGCCTGTGGGCTACACTAAAAGTGTACGTGAGAAGTTTAACACTGACAATATCATCTTTTCGCCTGAGTTTTTACGTGAAGGCAAGGCGCTACACGATAACTTGTATCCGTCGCGTATTATCGTGGGTGAGCGTTCTGAGCGTGCTAAGCAGTTTGCTAATTTACTTGTACAGGGGGCAAAAAAGCAAGATATTGAAGTGCTGTTTACTGACTCAACAGAGGCTGAAGCCGTAAAGTTGTTTTCAAATACCTACCTTGCCATGCGTGTTGCCTACTTTAATGAGCTAGACAGCTACGCAGAAAGCCATAACTTAAACAGTAAACAGATTATTGAAGGGGTAAGTTTAGACCCGCGCATTGGTGGCCATTATAACAATCCGTCTTTTGGCTATGGTGGTTACTGCCTACCTAAAGACACTAAGCAATTACGCGCCAATTATGCTGATGTGCCTAATAGCATTATCGGCGCGATTGTTGATGCTAACCGCACCCGCAAAGACTTTATTGCTGACTCTATATTGCGTCGCAATCCTAAGGTTGTAGGGATTTATCGTTTAGTGATGAAAACTGGGTCGGATAACTTTAGGGCATCAGCCATTCAAGGCATTATGAAGCGCATTAAAGCTAAAGGGGTTGAGGTGGTCATTTATGAACCTGTCATGTCAGAGTCTGAGTTTTTTCATTCTAAGGTGATTAAAGACCTCAATGAGTTTAAAGCAATGGCCGATGTGATTGTCGCAAACCGCATTGATGACAACATTGTTGATGTCGTTGATAAAGTGTATACCCGTGATTTGTTTGGCAGCGACTAATTTATCTTATTATGTTAACTGGCACAGATTAGGCTAATTGGTTAGTTAAGGCTGAATGAATGTCTTTTTTGTAATATTAAGTGATATTATTTAGTATTTTGTTTATGATTAATCCTAAATTGAGATGCTAGAAAATAACATTCAACAAGAAGGCCTTTAATATGAATATGACTCCAGCTTACGTGGTTGATGGGATCAAATCTATCGCCATACACAATGGTGTTGCACGTGTGTTGTTTATGCGGTTAGATGCAGATGGCGAACCATTACCAGCAGTAGAGCTTGATATTCCTCTTAACCAACTAGAAGCCATTACAACTGCTATTGGTAATATTTAGTCGGTATGTTTTGATAAAACGCTGAAATGTTAAAGTTTCGGCGTTTTTTTAGGGTTAAATTATTGCTAACCTCGCTGTTAATTTAAAACTGTAAAAACTATTTTCACATTCAACGCTGTAAAAAATCAGGTAAAACCACATGAAAAAAATGGGTCATATCCATATTCCTAAGTGTGCCGGATCATCGCTCAATAAAATGTTATACAAGCAATTTGAGCTTTCCCCAAAACATTTTACTGGTGTTGTTTATCAAAAACAAACAGACCGTACACTCGATGTTGTCATTGATAGCCCTGATTTTTTTGAACTGTCGAATAGACAATTTGTATCCGGCCATGTGTCATTTAAAGAAATGGCACTACTGCAACGAAATTTTATCTTTACTGTATTACGCAATCCTTACGAACGTTTTTTTTCGTTATTTACTTATAATATTACGAGGGCGTTAAAATCCAGTAATATACCCCATTTACAAGGTTATGAAAATAAAACATTTATTGAACATTTAGCGTTTTTGTCGTCAAGAAAAATAAATACCACATACAGTCAATTGATTGCAGATTATCCTGATCCTATTAGTAAATTATTAATCGATAGAGTTTTTTTTAGAGATAATGAATTATTATGTAGGACGACTATTAATAAGGCGTTATCGAGATTAGATGTAATTTATTATTGCGATATGAGTTTGTTGTTATCACATTTAACGCAGTTGAGCCTAGTTCCAGTATTAAAGCCTATTATAGAAAATGTATCTAGCATACCTATTAATATAAAGATGGGATGTAATCAAGCGACGTTCAAAAAACTTATTGATGAAAATTGTTGGTTAGAAGTAGAGATTTTAAAGCAAGCCCATCAGTTATATCCTGAAACAATTATTAAACCATGTATAGATTTTGACGATTTTTTAAATGGCATAAAAGATAGATTTTCATTATTGTTTGATTAAAGTGTGAGGTATTAAAAATAGTGGCAGATATGAACGAAATTGAACATGCTAAATATTTGTTGGCAGAACGTAACTTTAGTGATTTTGATAAACTATTAGATAGGTATTTGGCTATTAAACCTAATAATTATCAACTATTATTGTTAAAGGCGAGTTCGTTTAAGCTAAGGGGTGATACTCAAAGTGCTATTGACACCTATGAGGAAATACATCAACAGTTTTCTGATAAAATTTGGGCTGCAGTGAGTTTAAATGATTTGTATTGCGAGTTCAATAACGTCGATTTTGCAGAGAAGTATTTAGCATTTATCCTTGCATCAAATTGTGACGAGTTGATAAAGTTGCGGTCTAAGTTTAGGTTTTACTCATTGACTAAACAGTTTGATCAACTTGTTATTATCTTAACTAGCTTAATTAAATTTGATCCTGACAATGTACGGTGGCCTTTAACATTAGCAAATTTATATCTTAGCAATAATGCCCCCCTTAATGCTCAAGAGGTCTTGAGTGATGCGAATAAAAATAAGTTAACTGAAAAGCTGTCTCTAGCTGCACGTTTAAATTATGCACAAGTGCAATATGATGTATATGTCCAGCTTACAAAATACTCTGAAGCATTATCTCTTTGTGAAGGAATTTTGGCTATTCAATTGAGTGATGTAGCGAAAATCCATTGGCAATTAAATAAGTTAAATCTATTAATAGACGGTGTCGGGTTACCCCAAGCTGCCAAGTATATTGAATCTATTTATGAGGGCGACTTAAATGATAAAGTTACGCCAAGTGTGTTAAATAAAGCATTACTGCTACCTATTAGTGATTGTTTTAAATCACGGTTATATCATTGGGCCGTTAATTTTATTGAACATCCAAAATTTAGAAAGCTAGCAACAAAATGTTTTATACGATTTTATTCGCAATTTCCTATAGATGATAGTGTAAATAAGCTTATTATAAAATTTAACTTACGTGATACTAGCCTACAAAGAGATATTATTAATGATGATGACTCAGATGTGATTATCAGTCCTGTAGTGAGTGATACCGTTATATTTGTATTTACAGGCCTTGCCCAAGCGACTGCAATACCTATTACGTTATTAGATGTTGCCTTTGCTAAGTTAAACTTAACGACGGTTTATTTACGTGATGTTAATCGCCTTTTTTTTAATCAAGGTATTCAGTCGGTAGCAACTGACTTTGATGAAACCGTTATATATTTGAAAAAAATGTATAATAAATTAAATGGCAAAAAGCTTATTGTAATTGGTACTTCAGCTGGAGGATATGCTGCCGTTAGATATGGTTATGCTTTGGGCGCTGATAAAATTTGTACTTTTGGCGCACCATTTAATATTACTGCAGAGTTTATGAAGCATGATCTTCGTGCAAAAATCGCGATTAAGCGTCAACAAATTTATCATGAATCAATTTTAGATTTAGCTAACGTGATAAAAAAGGGACATTACGCTATACCTATTGAGGCATACTATGGAGAAGAGCATCCATTAGATAAGCGCAGCGCTGAACATGTTATTGGTTTTCCTTGTGTTATAGATAAAAAATTACCAGGAGTATCGGAACACGATATTTTCCAAGTTTTCCATAATAATGGTCAGTTAGATACGTTAATACAAGAGTGTTTGAATTAATATTTAATAAAGGGAATTACAATGAAAAAAATTTACATACACCTCGCTATTTTAGTGGCAACTTGTAGTAGCGTCAGCTTTAACACCAAAGCAAGTGCAGATCCTTACATTGGTGAGATTATGCTAGTCGGCTATAATTTCTGTCCTCAAAATTGGTTACCTGCTGATGGTGCTCTTTTGTCTATAAGCAATTATTCGGCTTTATTCTCGTTGTTTGGAACCGCTTATGGAGGTGACGGTATTAGCACTTTTGCTTTACCTGATTTACGAGGTAGGGCCCCTATTCATCGTGGTACAGGCAATGGTTTAAAAAATTACAATATTGGTAACACTGGTGGTTCAGAATACATCAGTATTACGTTAAACAATATGCCTATGCATAATCATATTATCAACTCTACAAATCAAGTTGGTGACAAAAATGGCCCCGGAGGCGATTTTTTGGCTGTAGCAAGTGATGCTGGGGCAAATTATCATGATGGTCCACCCAATAGAACGATGGACCCTGGTATGGTCAGTAATACCGGTGGTAGTGTGCCTATTGAAACTCGTTCACCTTACTTAGCAATGACCTTCTGTGTTGCTCTCACAGGTCTTTATCCTTCTAGACCTTAATTAAGTAATATTACAGAGAATTTTGAATGACAGTTTTTACGTTAATTTTAGGTATGCATCGTAGTGGAACAAGCTGCTTGACTGGTTGTTTAGAGTCCGCTGGTTTGTTTTTAGGTGATGTGGTTACCGAAGCTAAATTTAACAAAAGAGGTAATAGAGAAAATAAGAAAATAGTCCAATTAAATGATTTATTACTAGCACATAATTCAGCTAGTTGGAGTAATCCTATGGATATTGTATCTTGGGATATGGAACATGAATTAGCAAGAGGTTCTTTAATATCTTCCTACGCTATGTGCGATAATTATTCTGTTGGTATAAAAGATCCTAGGATTTGTTTTTCTTTACCATTTTGGTTAGATGGCATTGAAAAATACAGATTTATTGGTACTTTTAGGCATCCTCATTCTGTTGCTTTGTCACTCAATTACAGAAACAACATGCCATTAGACGTCGCTTACGATTTATGGAATAAATATAACACAAAGTTGTTAGAGTATTTACGTAGTTATCAGTTTCCTCTGCTTTGTTTCGATGTTGAAAATGCTAAGTATTTACAAGATATTGAAAGTATATGCAGTTTTTTGGATTTAAACAAACCCTCAAATAGCGCTGATTTTTTTGAATCTTCTTTGCGTAATCATAATATTGGTAATGAGTATATAAATTTACCGCAGAATACAACGCACATCTATAATGAATTGCTAGAATATTATAATAATCAAGATATAGCTAGAAATAACATATATACAAAGGGTCACCAATGAAAGCAAAAGTCGCAATGATCTCAGGCCCTGCACTTGGCCACGTGGTTAGACTAAGATCTATTGCCGATATTTTGATTAATTTAGATGTTGAGGTAGAGTTTTTTGTTCCTAAAATGTCTATACTTACTAAAAAAGTATTAAATGATTATGTCGTTCATAATTTTGATGTAGAGGGAGAAGATAAAGCAGTAATATTTGGGATGGGCGTAAATGAGAAATTGATTAAGTGCGATTTCTCTTTAATTATATACGATGCAAATCCAATGTTGTGGTTGCTCTATATTGATACTTTATGCTTGCCGACCATATGTGTAACGAATGTATTTTTAACAAAAGTGTCTAGTAATTTTAAAATTGTTCAAGATGATTTTTTCTTAAATAATAAAGTGACAATCAATATTCAAAGACAAGCGTTAGGTTTGAGTCCGTTAAAGACGGCTCGTGATATTTATGAAGCTAGTTTAACCCTGCTCGCAGACCCTAAACCGGTTGTAGAACATGTTTGCTCTTTATTACCAAATAGTTATAAACAGGTTGGGGAGTGTAGTTTGTCTTTTGATGCCGAAGAGTTGCTTTGCTCACAAGATAAGCTAAATAATATTCTTTTGTTATCTATGGGCTCAACTGGACCTGGTGACATTGATGAAAAGTTTTTTATTAATTTATTTAATACTGTGAAAGCAGATACGGTCGTTTATGTAGGTAACAAAATTGATTATTATAAGAACAAGTTGAAAATTGAACATTGTTATACATTTATTCCGTTGGAAAAAATATATAAACAGGTAAAACTAATTGTTACACAAGGCGGTGTTGGTTCGACTTATCAAGCATTAAAAAATGGATTGCCTATAATTGTTTGCCACGAACATCAAAATCAAAATATTCTTGGGTTAATTCTGAGTGACTTGGGGTGTGCTTTTAATTATGACAAGAATAATATTGACAATATTTTTACGTCTGAAAGAATTAACATAATGAGGAATAACGCTGTTAGTATTTCTCATTCGATGTCATTAGACAATGGGCCTGTTACTGCTGCATCATTAATCTTAGAACTGTTATCCAAGAAAATGATATCTTTTCCTATAACATCTTCTAAATATAACAATGAAAATGCAGCACAGGATGTCGATGTTGTTTTCCATATTGGGCTTCATAAAACGGGTACAACTTGGTTACAAAAAGGCTTGTTTATTGAACATCCGGATTTACTACTTTTAAATAGTTCTTCTCAACCTTGGAACTGTCCTTTAATCAGTTTACTTGTTGGAGAGAATGAGAGAGGTTATAAGCATAAAAAAGCCGATAGAGCATTAAGTGAACTAATTAATATTAATGGTAGTCAGACTAGAGGAAAAGTGAATGTTATTTCAGCTGAGCGTTTGTCTGGTCATCCTTACTCCGGTGGCTTTGATACTTTTTTAATAGCCAAAAGAATTAAAAAATTGTGCCCTGATGCTAAGATTATTATTGGTTTACGTAATCCTAAAGATATCATAGTATCCATTTTTAAACAGATGGTAAGTGAAGGTTTTGTAGGCAACTTTGACACTTTTATTGCCACTAAAGCTTGGAAGCGTCCTTTTTTTGATTTAAGTTATTTAGAGTATCATCATATTGTTTTTTTATATCGCAGATTGTTTGGGAGTGAGAATGTAAAAGTTGTTTTTTATGAAACCCTTCGCGATTCACCACAAAATTATATTGATGACATTTGTAATTTTTTAAAAGTTGTAAGCTTTACTCCTAAAAATATTATTAAGGCCGTTAATTCGTCATCTAAATTTGATATTAATAAACAATATGCTATAAATATGACAAGGTTATCTGAGTTTAACCAGCATCCTTTACCTATAAATACACCTCCATCTATTATTCAAGATGCTTTGAAGTCATTAAGCTTAATTGATTTTACAGTTAACCTCGACTCAATCGATTGGTCTCATGTTGATAGGTCGTGTAGTATTTTGTTTAATGAATTGGGTATGAGTAACCCATATTCTTGATGGGTAAATAATTTTTTACAAGTTGATTTCAAAGCCTAGTTTTGTTAAAAAGTCGATCTGCTGATTAGTTACGAAATCATTTTTGTATTCTTTGTATCTTTGACTGCTGCTTTGAGCTTTAAAAAGTAATTTTAATTTGTCTGTTTTTTTCTTATCAACTTCTATCTTTAAAAAGTTTATTATTTTATTTAATTCATCTAAAGTTCCATTGTTTAGCTTGTCATAATTAACTAGTAGTATTCTTTTAGGGTGGTATTTTTCAAAAGCTTTAATTCTTTTGTGAACTTCTATCCAATAGTTTAATGAGTCAGCTGGTGTCATAGATGGGACATATTGCAACAGTTTTATTCCCCATAAATTTAATTGATTCTGATTTTTACTATAAGCCATGTCTAAACCATTGCGCATTACATGTATATACTTAACATTAGGATAGTAATTAAGTATATATGGTAAAAATATATGGGTGTTGGGTTCTTTCCATGCCCAATTAAGTTTAATTTTACTTGCTTTAGATGATATAACAGCTTGATTAAGCCTTTCTGATAACCAGGCTTTTGATGGGTGAGATCTGTGTGATATCCAATGAGCAACTTGAGTAATTTGTTCATCTTCCAGTGGTTTAACTTTGAGACTGACTTGTTCAAAAATTTTGCATCTTGCATTAAAGTCATTTTGATCACAACCCCATAATCTTGCGTCTTTGAATAATAGTGTGAACAATAGATTATCGTTAGCCTGGTTGAGATCATCTCCGATAAAATAACCCAATTGCTTTACTATTTCAGCGACTAACCTTGTACCACTTCCTCCCACACCACCTATAGCAACAGGCTGATTAAAATCAATATTATCCATCTATTAAATGTCCTAATCTAAAAAACCTCACAAGCGTGAGGTTTTATGTATGCTGTTATAAAAATGATATTAATTTATTAAGTTAAGTTTTTCTTGAATTTGCTGTAGTTGTTGCTCTAGTTGAGCAATACGTTTGTCTTTTTCATCGGCTTCTGACTTAAGGGCTTGTATTGCTGCTAGGGTAACACCTGTAATATCTGTGTAAGCAATTTTATCATCTTGCTCACCATTTAAACTAAATATTTTATGAAAATCCTCAGCCATTGGCCCTAAGTGGATTTTAGTTTTGTCTTCTTTTATGTAATTCCAAGTATAAACACCTAAACTTGCAATTTTATTAAGCACATCTGACGTATCTACTGAGACTATGTTTTCTTTTAGTAACCTACTTGATGCTCCAGTAACGACTCCTGATACGTTTAAATTACCTGTTCTATCTAATTTAAACTCAACTCCGTCCTCTTCTGGGCTAACAATATAAAAATCGTTGTTGGTATTTGATACTTTCCAATCAACATTACTGGTTTTGTTTGAAAACACGATCTGCGTATCGCCACTGTTTTTTAAATAAATATAGTTCTTATCACCAGCAGTTGTCCCAGTGTTTTCAAGTATTAACTTTGGTTCCGTTGTTTTAGTATTTTGTATATGCAGTGATGCAGCTGGGCTAGATGTACCTAAACCTATATCTCCGTTTGTATCGATATATAACGAGCTATCCGGCGCACCAGGCCTAATTCTAAAAGGTAGCTTGGATCCATTGGTAGCATCGCGAATAAAGAAGTTTGTTTCATTAGCTGCTACGTCCCAGGTTTGTGCTGTAAAGCCTGAACTACCATTTTGCTCTAAGCGCATAGTTGGGCTGTCGCCATTGACAACATGTAACTCTACTACCGGGGTTGATGTGCCTATGCCTATTCTACCGCCATCATCAACATATAGTGAGTGATTGGGGGCGCTGGCTTCTATTGTAAATGGTGTTTTACTACCACTGACATCATCAATTGAGAACTTGTTTTGACCACCGTTTGTGGAGTCATTGGCAGTTATTTGCCAATCGTTACTCGGGAAGCTTCCGCTACTACTTGTGTCATCAAATTTAATGCGTAAATTATTTTCTTTTAGTCTTAACGTATCAAAACTAAAGTTTTCACCATTAACGCAGTCTTGCCCTATACAGGCACTACCACCAACAATTAAGTCGTCAAGTATTTGCTGGTCGGCATAAGTATTAATCGATACCGCAAGTGGAATGATTGCCCAAGCAAGTTTATGTGTTGTTTTCATCATTAATACCTGCTGTTTTGAATTGGTTGAATCGTTTGCTCAAAATCAGCTTCAGCCTCATCGTCGATGACAAATTGACTGTCTTTAACATTGAAGTGTCCTGACGTGGTTTGAATATTGCCAGTATTACGTTTGGCGTTTTTGCGGCCTGTTTTAGGATCCGTTATGTATTCAAGTTTACCGTTTTGGGTGTATTGAATTTGGTAAGTGTAGCTACCTGAGTCGGTGATATTGAGTGTTTCAATGTCAACTTGGGTTTTGTTGTTATTGAGTGTGATTGTCTCATTAAAGCCGTTAGGCCCAGAAATTGTAATCGTTGCGGTATCAAAATTATTACCCGAGTCGACGTCTAGTATTGAACCGCTTACCGCGATGTTATCTGCTAAACATGCGGACGAAGTCAATAATGCCGCGATACACAATGTGGCTTTGATTGTTTTTCGTATTGTTTTCATTTTTTAAGCCTATATGTTGTTATCTGGATTTATTTTAACCAAAAAGCAACATTTAGCAAATTTTAAGCACTTATTTGCTAATCTTTTTGGGTGGGAATTTTTGTTTATATTTATTTTTTTGTGAGAGGGTAAGGCTCTATAAGCGCTATTTTTCAATGTTTTTCATGGTAGTTGTTGTTTTTCTGTTTTGGTGATTGTTTGAATTTAAACAATTAGTGAGGCTGGTTTTAGTTTTTGCTGTTATTATTGTTAAATAAATGTAACTCGCTGTTACCGTTTATCGCGGTAAAAAATTGAACCCATCATAACAATGAGAAAGGATTCGCTATGATTGCGATGCCCAAAAACACATTATCAGGTTTATTGAATAGTTCTCGCCTTGTTTACTTGTTTGTACTCATGGCTAGCTTTACTGCAAATGCTGTTCCTAGCGATCTTTCTTTGGCTGGTGTTTTAAGTAGCCCAACGGTTTCTGTTGGGAATTCAAGTACGTTAACCTACACGTTAACTAATAATTCTTCGTCCGACTCTGCTTCTGAAATTGGTTTTAATGTTAATTTACCGCTTGGTGTAGTGGTTGCAGCACAAACGAATGAATCAATGTCCTGTGGGAGTGGCAGCTACACCCTTGATGCCGGTGCGAGTATTGTTGCTGCTAGCGGGTATCAGTTAAGTCAGGGACAAAGCTGTAAGTTAATCTTTAACGTAACCGCGAGCTCTGCTGGCGCATTAAATATTACCACTACTGATCTGTCATCGAGTGCTGGTAGTAGCGCAGATTCGTCAACAACTCTTACTGTTAGTGACACCACAGTGTCGGCAACTTTATCGCTATCACCAAGTTCAGTTTCAGTTGGTAATTTTACTCGCTTAACGTTGACATTAGTCAATTCTCAAGACTCTTATGCTTATGGGTTTAGTGGCAAAATTGACTTGCCTAGTGGAACGGTTATCGCACCAGTTGCTAATTTTTCAACTGATTGTGGAGATTTTATGTCCTTGACTGAGTCTGCCGGCGCGAGTTCGATTACGTTGTTTGCACAATATATACCTATTTCACAGTACGCTACTTTACCGCCATTTTCTTCATGTACTGTGTCAATCGACTTACTTTCAAGTGTTGCAGGTGAATTTGACATTATCACTTCAGATATGACCTATGCCAATTCAAGCAACCGTATTGGTAAGGCGTCTACTTTTTTAAATGTGCAGAAACAGTTTGTTAATATGGTTTTAGACCCGTTGACGGTAACACCTGGGCAAGCTGCTACTTTAAATGTGTCTTTAACTAATTTTGACAGAAGTAATAGCGCAGCTAACATTACGTTTAGTGATGATTTAGACGCTACATTAACAGGGTTAGTTGCCACTGGTTTACCTTTAAACGATGTGTGTGGCAGTGGCTCAGTGTTGTCTGGAACAGATGTTGTCATGTTAACCAATGGTTCTTTATCTGGTGGAGATAGTTGTTCTTTTAGTATCCCTGTGCAAATTCCATCTAATTCAGTAATTGGTTTGTATGATAATACCGTGGGCAATATTTCATCATCAATTAACACCTATCCTGATGTAACTAATTCTTTTTATGTTTCAAATGCTCCGACGCTAAGTATGGAAGTGCTTGAATCGAACGTGACCGCTGGTGACAATATTACGCTTAGGTATGTCTTAACAAATATCGACAGCGTGAATGATGCAACGGATCTTACTTTTAATACGGTAATTGGAGGTGACTCTGTTGCTACGATTACCACATTGCCAGGTAGTAATTTTTGTAACGCTACAGGCACAAGTAGTACTCCATTTATTAGTGATGCCTTTCAAGCCAATGTAGCTGCAATCACTCTTTCTGCAGGGCAATCATGTACATTTGATCTCGGTTTAACTCTTAATGCTGATATTAATTCTGGTGATTATCAGTTTATAGCACAACAAATATCGACAACAATTAATGGGCAGGCTATATCGAGTCAGAATCCCTCTGCCAATGCTGCGATTACAGTGAATACAGCGCCTAGTTTACGTTTCTCGTTTCAAGAAAGAGTGTTACTACCTGGTGCTACAAGTGCTATAGATTTTGAATTGTCTCACAATGAAAATGCCTCTGCGGATGCAACAAATATTGCTTTTACACTCGATTTAGAAACTGTTTTATCAGGATTAGTTGCTACAGGGTTACCTGTTTCTGATGTGTGCGATGTTGGTTCTGCTGTGAGTGGTACATCTACTATTACTTTTTCTGGCGGTAGTTTGAGCCCCGGAGAAAGCTGTCATTTTTCTGTGCCTGTTCAGCTTCCTGCTGGAAGTGTTGGTAGCAACTTAACGTTTACTAGTTCAAGTACTACGGCGAATTTAGCGGGCGAAGTCGTTAATAAAGCTGGCAGTTCAACATCGCTAACTGTAAGCGGTTTACGGTTTAGTCAAACTTTCTCGGACAGTTCGATTAAAGTGGGGAGTGCCGGAGGACAAGTAGATGTTATTTATTTACTTACCAATGAAACGGGGGCGGGTGATGCGACAAGTATCGCTTTTACCGAAAATTTTAGTAGCTTTATTTCTGGTTCGACGATTGCTTCAGCAGATCAAACTGGCTTTTGTGGCACAGGCTCTGCAACATCAGGTTCTGGATCTAGCTTTTTAATAGTGAGTGGCGTTGAAGTCGCAAATGGTCAGCAGTGTGCTATTACTGTGACTTTGAATATCCCTAATACAGTCGCGGCTAATAATTACTTATCGGTAACGAGTAATTTATCTGCCACCATAGACGGTGTTAATACTTCGGTTAGTGCTGTTGTTGCTAATTTGAACATAAACGAGTTAACTGTGGTGACGTCTGTAGATGTGAGTAGTCCTACTTCTGAGTCGGTTATTAGTTTATTGATTACTTTTACTGACGAGGTTTCTGACTTTGATGAAACAGACATTATTGCAACCAATGCATCGTTGTCTAATTTTGGTGGTACAGGTGCAATTTATACTGCAGATGTGACACCAACAGCCAACGGGATTGTCACTTTGCAAATCGCTGCAAATGCTGCGTTTGATGTGTTAGATGGATCTGTCGGCAATAAAGCTGCGTTAGATACTGTTTTTGAATATCAATCAACGCCAATAGTGGCAACACCTAGCTTAACATTGAGTTCACCATCAAGTGTGTTGGTTAATTCTGGTCCCGTGAGTTATACCGTTAATTATACCGATGTTGAGCAAGTTGACTTAAATGCTAATGAAGTCACCCTTAATACTACAGGTACTGCAAATGCTGACATTTCTATTTTTAACGGTGACTCTAGTACTGTCACTGTGAGTTTAGATAATATCGTTGGTAATGGTTCAATCGGTATTAGTATTGTTGGAGGGACCGCACGGTTTAGTACCAACTTAGCACCTTCTGCAGGGCCTTCTGGAGTATTTATTGTTGATACGCTGAAACCGAATGTGGCTCTGAGTACTGGCTCATTAAATCAAACAACTGATTTTACCGTCAATATAGCGTTTGATGAAAATGTGTTAGGTTTTGACGTTGGTGATATTTCTGTTGTTAACGGTAGCTTATCTAACTTTCAAATAATTAATGCTAAAACATATAGTGTTGTTGTTAGCGCTATAGGTGAAACGTCTGTTAATTTAAGTATTCTCGATAGTGTGGCAAGTGATGGTGCAGGGAATGGTAATAACACTTCCAATACTTTAAATATTACTTACGATGATTTACAGCCTAGTGTTACTGTGAGTGGGCCTTCAGGTTCAGTAAGTTCAGGTTTTACTGCGACGATAGATTTTAGTGAGTCAGTAACTGGTTTTGACATAAACGACATTCAAGTGACGAATGCTAATTTATCAGCATTTACCAATGTCGATGATAAGCAGTATACCATTGCAGTATCTCCTATTGCACAATCTGCCGTCATACTTGCTGTTAACTCATCGGTAGCTGTGGATGTGCTAAATAATAGTAATATCGCATCTAATAGTTACTCCGTCATTTATGATTTTAACGATGCGCCGGTGATCAGCGGCACCCCTGCGACCTCGGTGAATGAAGACAGTGCCTACAGCTTTACGCCCACCGCCACTGATGCTGACAGCGGTGACAGCCTCACTTTTAGCATTACCAATAAACCCACCTGGGCCAGCTTTAACAGTGCCAATGGTCAGCTAAGCGGCACGCCGACCAATGCCGATGTGGGCACCACTGCGGGGATTGTGATCAGTGTCAGTGACGGCAATGTCAGTACACCCCTAAGCGCCTTTAGCATTACGGTGAGCAACACCAACGATGCGCCGGTGATTGGTGGCACTCCCGCGACCTCGGTGAATGAAGACAGTGCCTTCAGCTTTACGCCCACCGCCAGTGATGACGACAGCGGTGACAGCCTCACCTTTAGCATTACCAATAAACCCACCTGGGCCAGCTTTAACAGCGCCAATGGTCAGTTGAATGGCACGCCGACTAATGCCGATGTGGGCACCACGGCGGGGATTGTGATCAGCGTCAGTGACGGCAATGTCAGTACACCCCTAAGCGCCTTTAGCATTACGGTGAGCAACACCAACGATGCGCCGGTGATTGGTGGCACTCCCGCGACCTCAGTGAATGAAGACAGTGCTTACAGCTTTACGCCAACGGCCAGTGATGATGACAGCGGTGACAGCCTCACCTTTAGCATTACCAATAAACCCACCTGGGCCAGCTTTAACAGTGCCAATGGTCAGTTGAGTGGCACGCCGACCAATGCCGATGTGGGTACCACGGCGGGGATTGTGATCAGCGTCAGTGACGGCAATGTCAGTACACCCCTAAGCGCCTTTAGCATTACGGTGAGCAACACCAACGATGCGCCGGTGATTGGTGGCACTCCCGCGACCTCAGTGAATGAAGACAGTGCTTACAGCTTTACGCCAACGGCAAGTGATGACGACAGCGGTGACAGCCTCACCTTTAGCATTACCAATAAACCCACCTGGGCCAGTTTTAACAGTGCCAATGGTCAGTTAAGTGGCACGCCGACCAATGCCGATGTGGGTACCACGGCGGGGATTGTGATCAGCGTCAGTGACGGCAATGTCAGTACACCCCTAAGCGCCTTTAGCATTACGGTGAGCAACACCAACGATGCGCCGGTGATTGGTGGCACTCCCGCGACCTCAGTGAATGAAGACAGTGCTTACAGCTTTACGCCCACCGCCAGTGATGACGACAGCGGTGACAGCCTCACTTTTAGCATTGCCAATAAACCCACCTGGGCCAGCTTTAACAGTGCCAATGGTCAGCTAAGCGGCACGCCGACCAATGCCGATGTGGGCACCACGGCGGGGATTGTGATCAGCGTCAGTGATGGCAACATTAGCACGCACCGCGTTAACTGCCTTTAGCATTACGGTGAGCAACACCAACGATGCGCCGGTGATTGGTGGCACTCCCGCGACCTCGGTGAATGAAGACAGTGCCTACAGCTTTACGCCCACCGCCAGTGATGATGACAGCGGTGACAGCCTCACTTTTAGCATTACCAATAAACCCACCTGGGCCAGCTTTAACAGCGCCAATGGTCAGCTAAGCGGCACGCCGACCAATGCCGATGTGGGCACCACGGCGGGGATTGTGATCAGCGTCAGTGATGGCAACATTAGCAGCGCGTTAACTGCCTTTAGCATTACGGTGAGCAACACTAACGATGCGCCGGTGATTGGTGGCACTCCCGCGACCTCGGTGAATGAAGACAGTGCCTACAGCTTTACGCCCACCGCCAGTGATGACGACAGCGGTGACAGCCTCACTTTTAGCATTATCAATAAACCCACCTGGGCCAGCTTTAACAGCGCCAATGGTCAGCTAAGCGGCACGCCGACCAATACCGATGTGGGCACCACGGCGGGGATTGTGATCAGCGTCAGTGATGGCAACATTAGCACTACATTAACTGCCTTTAGCATTACGGTGAGCAACACCAACGATGCGCCGGTGATTGGTGGCACTCCCGCGACCTCGGTGAATGAAGACAGTGCCTACAGCTTTACGCCCACCGCCAGTGATGACGACAGCGGTGACAGCCTCACTTTTAGCATTATCAATAAACCCACCTGGGCCAGCTTTAACAGCGCCAATG
>NZ_BMQW01000003.1 GCF_014648315.1 Shewanella ulleungensis | reverse complement strand
CTCTGACAGGGTTTAAATCGACATAAGCCATACAGGCTAAAACTGCGGCTTCATCAAGCAAAGCCTGAGATTTAAACCTGCCTTCCCAGAATCTTCCGGTACATTTATCTTCTTTGTTGGCCATTCTAGCTATAGGCTCACTGAGTGAGCGCATAAACCAACTGATATCAATTAAGCGTTTACGGTATTCAGTAATGCATTCATTAACCGTTTGAAGCTCAAACTGGTTAAGGTCTTCTTCTTTTAGGTATTTGTGCATAAGCAACGTGCCCTTAAAGCCTTTGTGCCATTGAATGAGCACTTCTTTATCTGACCACTGTTTTGCTTTATCAGCATCGACTTTTATAACCACATGTAAGTGATTACTCATCACGGCATAAGCACAGATATCAATGGCAAAGATGGTCGCTAATTCTAGAATCCGAGAGTCGACCCACTCCCGCCGATGCTCAAAGTTCTCACCTGTTGAGTTATCTATTCCACAAAGAAATGCCTTACGCACCACACGCGAACAACAGTGATAGTAAGGCGTATCTTCTAAACTAACGATTGTCTGTCTTGGTCTGGCCATCTTCTATTACCATTTGAAAAGGGTAATAAAGCCTAGTTCAGTGTTGAATATTTAGCCAGTTAGAATGGGTGGCCATGTTATTTCTCGGTTATCTTCAAGTTCCCTTTCTATAAAGGCTACGCAAAAGTCAGTTGGTGAGTTTGTAGGTAATTTCGTCACGATAAGCACCTTTAGTTTCTTTATTTTCGTACTAAGATATCGCTTAGTAAAACGAGTTACCGTGTCTCAATATTTTTATTTATTGGCCTTCAGACACGCATACCGTCTGTCATTGAATTAGACATAAACACGTTAGTTTTATTGCTCTAAAAAGTTTCAGTTTCCTTAGGAAAGGTATGTTGAAACCTAATACTTTTGTCAGTAGTTTATTAGCCCCATTCTATCGGCATTTTGTATAAATATGGTCGCATCGTCGTCAGACAATAGTTCCAACGGGGTGTACACTACACCCATTTCGATTAACTTATTTTTTTGTCCAACTAAATAAGCCGAACCACGATCAAATCTAGCTTCAAAAAGGCTCTGAATACGAGAGGTGGAAGCTGTTGAAAAGACGGTTCGAAATACTGACAAATCAAAAATTAAATCATCGAGTTCAACCCATGCATGACCATCCCACTGCTCAATTACGTCAGACTTTTTAGTCAATTTGGGTTTAATTGGGTTATGAGCAAATATCGTATAACCAGCAACCGACAAGCTCCCGGTTACAAATCTAGTTTCAACAGAGAATTGATCATTCATCATTGCAGCTAACAATGCACTCATATACAAGCAACTACCGTCTACAGACCTAAAATTTTGAGTTATATTTTCAGCCATATATAGAGCTTCTTGTACTAATTCGTTTCGTGTCATTTTAGTTCCAAAAAAAATAAACAGTTAATGCCGCACTCTGTGGCAAATTTGCCGACCGCAGACCTTGTTATACCAACATCCTGAATATTTTCACTTTATGGATTTTCGAACAGTAACTTACCAATCCACCAAATTGATTGGCCAAAATTAGATATTAACTGCTCTCCCTGTCGCAAAAAAGAGTTGCTGTCGTCAATCCCCACTAGCTTTAACGCATCCCCAATTTTCGAGCTAGTAGGATGAGCATCACCTACTCGCATATCGTAAGCCCCTGCGATTGGGCCAAATATTTTACGCGCTTTTTCAGGCCCTACTTTTTGAGCTAGCACATCTTCTAGTAGCTTATTTGAACCCAATTTGTCCTTATTTGAATGCGTTGAAAGTTTACGAAGCTCTCGCACATCCAATCTATCTGAAAATACACGAACAAGTTCTTTTGCGAGCCGTAGAAGAGATGCCTGATCCTTGCTGGCAAAACGAGATATGTGTTTCAAAACTTCTGACCGGTTAATATCATGTGTGTAAAGCTGAACACCGAAAGTGTCATGAAATCCGTTTTCAAGCATAGCCATTACCTCAAAGAAAAGTTCCTCCACAGCATGTGTAGATGCCGGTTGAGCCTTCACTTGCGATTCCAGCAACTCACTTGATACCTTCCCATCTGGAACGACATTATGTGCCGCCCAGATATGCTGCTCCCATGCAGGAAGGCGAGCAATGTCATAAGCGTAGATGGTGATTAAATCTGAAGAGTTTATCCCAAAGTGAATCGAATAGCCGGAAGTTGATTTGATACCGCCAGTTTCTGCTGTATACCACTCGAGCGAAAACCCACGCAGATCAAGAAGCTCACTAATAATACTGGTCCGAAACCAAAGCCATCTTCCAATGTCTTCACTATTTAATTCGGTAGACGGCAAACGAGTACCATCAGTTTCTACTATGAACTGAGGTAGGTTGTTATCTTCGTCCCCTCTTATGCGAGTACTAGCCCCTTGGTGATCTATCCATTCGTCCCGCCAGAACTCCCCCTCGACACGAACACCTTTATAGCCACCCTTTTGTCCATGGGAGCTTTCATAATCAGTATTTTCGTTGGTTTCTGGTCCCATCACGGGGGCATCATCTTCTTCATCTACGTCAGTTCGCCAAGTTCGAAACATCGCCCAGTTTCCGCCAAAAACGTCGTTGATGTCGCGAACCAGTAGCTCATATCGACCGCCATCTCGCTCTTCTTTATAGCCCTCTATGCCTACATAGTCGCTAGTTTCAAGAGAGGCTACATTTTCAACTCTTTGACGGTAGTAAGAGAGTCGTAACGCTAAGTTCCTAGCCGCCAAGTAATCAAGTAAGTATTCTCTCTTGATTTCTATCAGGCGCTGCTCACCCTTCTCGTCGAGAATCTCACGAGCGACAACCACAAAATTTTCTTCAGGTCTAACCCAATTATCCCCTTCTTTAATGAGACGAAGGGCTGCAACAAGATCTGGATTCAATATCCATTGTCTTCCTCCGACAACTGGTAAAGGTAACTCCAGAACTAAGTGAACACCTATGGGTTCTTTGTCGTTATATTGATACTCATAAATAGTCGAGTAAAAGCCGTCCTCATATGCATAAGGGGCAATCGTTCTGCTAAGCCCAATGTCCATCCAGCTTAATTTCTCAGCTATTTCACGGTTTTCTGGCGAGAACGCAACGGACCCACATCCAAAGAACTCGTTGCTATAACCTATGTTTTTAACGTTGCCGTTCTCGTTCTCTACAGAAGCTCGCAAAGGTACCCAAGTCGATTTAGAAAATGTACGACGGGTCTCCTTCTTTTGAAGAATCCAATCTTGATTCATTTGTAATTACTCTCCCTAAACATAACGGTTGTTATAGAGTGAATCGCCACCGTATCAGTGGATACATGCCAGCCCGCATGATTATTCAACTAGAACCATATTCAGTCATTAGGAAAATTCGGTCAAACATTAAAACCAAGAAATGTTACGAGTCACTACTCTAAGCAGGAATGGGGAAAAAGTTTGTTAGATTTAGCAGAACTGCATTGGACCTAATTTGCCTCAAGTGAGGCGATGACCTTAACAGCGATTTCTTGAGGGCACTCGCCATATGATTGCTGGAGACGAATAAATGATTCTGCATTAAAGCAGACGCTTAAGACATCCAAAGGTGTTCCTTTAAGTGTTTGCATTGGAAAAGTCACCATATTGTCATCGATACTTAACTGCTCCCAAATAATAATTTGACCTTCCTTGTCTCTTAAACGCCTAGACTCTTTTAATTCTGAGCATCTTATTTTTAATTCCAGCCATAATTCGATGGACATATCATTAGAGCGCGCTTTTTTGTGAAACTCGGAAACTTTCGCTTTATATCTCTTACTCGCAATAACGCATATAGCCCCCGAATCTTACGTATTGTTTACAAGGCATCTTAGCACGGCGGCTCCCTCTAAATGCTGCAACTATCTCACAAAAAGCTCCAGTTAAAACCACTGACTCACTCTTTTTCATCAATAAATTTCGCTCTCAGTGAGAGCGAAAAGATTTGTTTCGCACTACCCTGTAGCTGATTCGTGCTGGGTTGCAGAGTATTTAAGACAATTTATAAAAAAATCAATGTTTGAAACGCTTGTTTGATTTATAAGTTTTTCTTCGCACTCACTGACTGCGAGCCATTTTCAATACCATTATATTTCGCTCTCTGCTGTAGCGAAATAATTACAGCTTTGGCAGTGTTTGTGCCTCAACTGACACTGTTACTGCCAATCGAGACAGATTGTTAATTTAGGTTTAAAGTTTATTTATTAACCACACCCGATCATCAAATTTGATATTCAATTCTCTCAATATCCTTCAGCAATGCAGCAACGTTTACATCTTTGCCGTAACGACTGAAAGTGATGTTGGGATTAGCGTGACCGACGATTTGAGCAACGATATGCTCACTGATATCCAGTTGCTTCATTTCATCGATAAACGTGTGCCTAAAGCCGTAGGCGGTTGGACGCTTATTCGCTTGCATGCCGATGTCGGTTTGAAGCTTGGCGAGCTGTTTACAGTAAGTTTTTGACCAATCTTCGTTTATACCAACGGGTTTATAATCAAACAGCTGAGTATGAGTTGATTTTCTTTGCTCAACAAACGCAATAAAGCCTTGCTCAAGCAAGTATTTGTGAATGGGCACATAACGTTTGGCATTGAGGTTCTTTAATCGTTGTACAGCACCACTGTCATCAACGCTAATGCAGTGTATGCCATCAATTAGCTTGATATCGGCTGGTTTGAGCTGGCAGGCTTCTGAGGGCCTTAAACCACCATAAAGCATCAAACGGGTGACCCACTTGAAATCGGTTGTTGAAGCCTTGAATGATGAGCTGCGAAGTAGGCGTTTAAGTTCAATGTGCGTCCAGCGGTCTCTAGCTTGATTCGGTTTAGCTTTTGGTTTTTGTCCGACAGTAACGCTTTCAAACGGGTTGTGGTTGCAATAGTTCATTAATTGGCACCACTTAAAGAACTGAAATATGGCAGCTAAGTATTCTTTATTGCTTTTGTAGCTTCGGCCTTGAGTCAGCAACTCATCGCGATAGGTCATCGCATCAGCGCTGGTGATATCGTGCACACATTTATCATCAGTTTTAAACTTGGTTTTAAGAGCGGATTTTGATGATACGGTATCAATAAAATGTCGAGTACGCTGCTCAAGCTGCTTAATAGATAGAGGTCTGATGGCTGATTTTTGTTTTGAAATAATAAATGCGCTTAATGCTTCGTTTAACCCAATAACAGGCTTTGCTTGCGCAACAGCTGTGGTTTCACGATGCTCTGACAACTTAGTGTCTCTGATTGGGATGAAATGAGGTTTCGGCGTGATATTGAACGTGATACCAGGATCAGCTGTATCAAACTGAGCTCTGAGATGGTTAATGACCTCATCGACGTAGCGAATAAAGTCGTTAATACGTGTTTGATGGTCAATAGACTTGATGATTTTTTTGAGTGTTCCGGCAACCTCAATGTTGCGGATAACCGCTTCTGCTCTGTCACGAGTCAGTAAGGAGACTTTTACGTCAAAGGGGAAGCCCTTGTCGCGTAAATATTTGGATAAACAGATACGTGTAAAGTATACGTTGTTGGGTGCTCGATAAAGATACATTGTCTGAGTCAATCCTTATGGAGAGCGCCTCAAACGCCAGAAACAAAAAAAGCCGTTGATAATCAACGGCTTTTCTCGTATTTAATGTGGCGGAGGGATAGGGATTTGAACCCTAGAACGGGATAAACCGTTGCCGGTTTTCAAGACCGGTGCATTCGACCACTCTGCCATCCCTCCGAGCGGCCGAATAATATGACAATGGCTGTTTGGTGTAAAGGGTAAATTGAAAATAATCAGTTAAATGATGATAAAACACTCAGTAACATGAATAAATCGTGTTTAGATGGTGATTGATTGGCATTATTAAGCCGATATAGCTGCGGATCCGAATGTTATTTACAAGACATAAAGAATGGCCAGTATTCTTTAAATAGGTTATCTGGTGTTTTGCTAAGCAAATTGTGTGATTAAACTGATGATTACAGCGACTTTGCTTGATTTGATTAGGGTTAATGTTTACCTTTACTGCAAGTAATGTTGCCAAAGCCAAGGATAGCGAGATGCTTTCAGAACAAGCATTCGAAATGATAGATATAGTTGCCCGAGTGGGCAGTTTTACCGCTGCAGCCAATAAATTAAATAAAGTCCCTTCTGCGGTAAGTTATGCGATTAAACAAATTGAAGATGACTTAGGCGTCATATTATTTGAACGTCATCATCGCAGCGTTAGTTTAACGCCTGCAGGTGAGCATTTTGTTGCTCAGTCGCGTGAGATCATGACTAAATTGAACAATATTAAGCGTGATACTCAAAAAGTCGCCAATGGTTGGCGTCCTTCTTTATCTATCGCGATTGATAATATGGTGCGCGCCGACAAGATAAGCGGATTGATTGCCGACTTTTACCGCCACTTTACCGACATAGAACTCATCATCCGCCTTGAAGTGTATAACGGCGTATGGGAAGCATTATCGACAGGTAAAAGTGATGTCGCTATTGGCGCGACCTCTAGCATTCCTGTTGGTGGGGTATTTAAGTCTCGCGATATGGGAATGATACAGTGGTCGTTTTTGGTGGGTAAAAATCACCCGCTAGCTAAAGCTGAACATGCCTTAACTGACGAGGAGCTATTACAGTACCCGTCAATTTGCTTGCAAGATACTGCGCACAATATCGCTCACAGACCTAATTGGTTATTGAATAATCAGCGCCGTATTGTCGTGCCAGATTGGATCCGCGCATTAAACTGTTTTCGGGAAGGCTTAGGTGTAGGTTATATGCCCTATCATCTGGCGGATATATTCATAAAAGCCGGTGCGTTAATAGAAAAGCAACTAGACAAACCTAAACAAGATACCGCTTGCTGTTTAGCCTGGAATAACGCCAATCTGACCCCAGCAATGCAATGGGTTCTTGATTATTTAGGCGAGACACCTAAGCTTAAAAAAGAATGGCTAAGCTAAACGGAAGCTATTGAAGATTATAAGGTTATATTACTCTTAGCTTTATGGTAACGTAGCGGCATGAATCGATGTCATAAATTAATTTATATTTAATGTACATTGCTTACGCTAACAACAAAGATTTACTGTCAGAGTGAAAACGATAGGTTTTCGCGTTGAACAAATCATTGAGTTAATCTCTGGAGACGATAATGAGTCAACAATCAGTTATATCCCCTAGTCTATCGACTACTGAAGTCAATAAACTGTTAAAAAACACCTATATGCTGTTATCTATGACATTAGCTTTTGCTGCGGCTAGCGCAGGTTTAAGCATGTTATTTGAAATTGGTCGCTGGCCATCACTGGGCTTAGCATTAGGTGGCTTAGTGTTGTTGTTTGTGACATTAAAAAAAGCTGACACTGCTGCAGGCATTTTTTGGGTCTTTGCATTTACAGGTATGGAAGGTGCTTCATTAGGCTACATTCTCAACCACTATGCCGGTATGGCAAATGGTCCAGGCCTAATTATGCAAGCACTAGGCTTAACGTCGGTTATTTTTGTTGCGTTATCTGCTTATGCACTGACCACTAAAAAAGACTTCTCGTTCATGGGCGGGTTCTTGTTTGCCGGTATGCTAGTGATGATTGGCGCGTTAGTGATTAATTTATTTGTGCAAAGCTCGATTATGTTTATGGCAATGAATGCAGGTATTGCATTACTGATGACCGGTTTCATTTTATATGACACAAGCCGTATCGTGAACGGCGGTGAAACAAACTACATCCGTGCAACTGTTTCGTTATTTTTAGATTTCTTAAACCTATTTATGAGTCTTCTGCATTTAATGGGTATGGGCAACGACGATTAATCGCCGATAGAGTTCAACGTTAAATTACGATAAAATGACCCTACTTTAGGGTCATTTTTTTTATCATGAGCAAATTCATCATCCAAGTAAACGGCAGTGTTTATGGCTCCAGTGCCAGCTTTCGCGCATTGAACTTTTGTCAAAGTGTGCTGGCAAATGGCCATCATATTATTACTGTATTTTTCTACCAAGATGGCGTGACAAACAGTAACGCCCTGACCTGTCCAGCCTCAGACGAAATTGATATGCATACGCAGTGGCAAGCTTTTGCACTACAACATCAAGTGCCGCTAACCAATTGTGTTTCTGCAGCGCTTCGCCGTGGTGTGTTATCAAAGCAAGAATCACTTGAAAATGGCAAGGACCATTGGAACAGTGACGAGGCTTTTGCCATGGGCGGCTTAGGCGAATTAGTGGTTGGCATAGAAAAAGCCGATCGCCTAGTCAGCTTTTAATTAATTAACAGGATCAATAATGAAATCTGTGGCTATCTTGTTTCGCCATGCGCCATTTGGCACCACCTGTGGCCGCGAAGGCTTAGATGTTGCTATGCTCAGCGCTAGTTTTGAGCAGCAAGTGAGTCTTATTTTTACTGACGAAGCTGTGCTGCATTTACTCGCTGGACAAACCCCTGAACAAGCCGGTTCAAAAGATTATTTGTCGGCATTAAAGGCGTTGCCACTGTATGATATTGATACTGTATTAGTGTGTAACGAGTCGATGCAACGCTTGGGCATTAATGCTGCAGAATTAAGTATTGATGCTAAAGTTGCTAGTTGTAATGAGATTACTAACACGCTGCAAGCGGTTGATGAGGTACTGGTATTTTGATTTTACACCACATTCAAACATCAGCATTAACCGACAATGCCCTCAATACCTGCTTACGATACATTCATCCTAACGACAGTATATTATTGGCTGGCGATGCGGTTAATTGCTTATTACAAAGCTCGTGGCAGCTGCGATTAGCCTCGGTTAACCTGTTTGTATTGTATGATGATATTCATGCGCGTGGAATACAGCAACATATTGGCCGCATTGCAGCAAATATGTCAGCCGAACTTTTTCATATTATTGATTACTCTAATTTTGTTGAGCAATCACTTAAGCATAACAAGGTAATCACTTGGTAAACTCTTTTGAATTTAATGGTCAGCATATTGAAATTGATCATCAAGGCTATTTAAAAAATGTCGCTGATTGGCAAGAGTCGATGGCTCCTGTGATCGCGGCAACAGAAAACATTGAACTCACAGAGCAACACTGGGAAGTGATCCGCTTTGTGCGTAACTTTTACTTAGAATACAAAACCAGCCCAGCGATCAGAGTCTTGGTCAAAGCCATCGGCCAAAGCTTAGGGGCCGATAAAGGTAATTCTAAGTACCTTTACACCCTATTCCCAATTGGGCCTGCCAAACAAGCCACTAAAATAGCCGGATTACCAAAACCGGCTAAATGCTTGTAATTAACTTGACGAGTGAGTCAAACAGCAAACAAAAAGCCCAGTTAAATATGCATAACTGGGCTTGTTAATATCTATTATTTTTCGGTACTTTTAATTCGACGCTTTAGATTTAGGACTTGGTATTTATTGACTTTACTTAGGTACAATATTATCTAACAAGATAAAAGCGACTTGGCCAAGCAATACGAAAACCAGTAATACAAAAAACATCCCAATCGAAGAAGACACAAATTTGCTGTTATTACGCTGACCAGTAGCCACCGCTTATTTTCCTTTGAAAAGTATCAACATTGTTTGTCGCGCTCAAGGAGCACGACAAATACATTAATTATTAACCAATAACGCTTAAACCACCCATGTATGGACGTAAGACTTCAGGTACCGTAATAGTGCCATCTTGGTTTTGATAATTTTCAAGTACTGCCACTAACGTACGACCTACAGCTAAACCAGAACCGTTTAATGTATGTAATAATGCAGGCTTGTTGTCGACTTTACTACGGTATCTCGCTTGCATTCTACGAGCTTGGAAATCTTTCATGTTTGAACAAGATGAAATTTCGCGATACGTATTTTGTGCTGGTAACCACACTTCAATATCAAACGTTTTACTTGAACCAAAGCCCATGTCGCCGGTACACAGCACCATAGTACGATGAGGTAGGTTTAATAGCTGTAATACTTTTTCTGCGTGAGCAGTAATTTCGTCTAGTGCTGCCATAGAATGATCTGGGTGAGCAATTTGTACTAGCTCAACTTTATCAAACTGATGCTGACGAATTAACCCGCGTGTATCACGACCGTATGACCCCGCCTCACTTCTGAAACATGACGTTAATGCCGTCATTTTCATTGGTAGTTCGCTTTCATCAACAATCATGTCACGCACGTAGTTGGTTAATGGCACTTCAGCGGTAGGAATAAGTGATAAACCCTGGCCTTCTTCGGTAGCAGGTTTAGTGTGGAATAAATCTTCACCAAACTTAGGTAATTGGCCTGTGCCTAATAAGCTGTCTTCGTTAACTAATAATGGCACGTAGGCTTCGGTATAACCGTGTTCAGTGGTATGTAGGTCTAACATAAACTGGCCTAAGGCACGGTTTAAGCGGGCAATTTGACCACGCATAATAATAAAGCGTGAACCGGTAATTTTAACGGCACTTTTAAAGTCTAATCCGCCAAGTGCTTCACCTAAATCTAAGTGATCTTTCACTTCAAAGTCGAATACTTTAGGCGTGCCCCAACGACGTACTTCAACGTTTTCGCTTTCATCTTTACCCACTGGCACTGACTCGTCAGGTAGGTTTGGGACGCTCATTGCGATGAAGTTAATTTGCTGAAGTAACTCTGCAAGTTCGGCTTTTTTAGCATCTAACTGAGAACCTAAATCACCCACTTGCGCCATAATGTAACTGGTGTCTTCACCGCGCGCTTTAGCTTGGCCAATCGACTTAGAAATCGCGTTACGCGATGCTTGTAAGTCTTCAGTTTCAACTTGAAGCGATTTACGCTTTTCTTCAAGCGTGGTCAAATTATCGACATCAAGGGCAAAACCACGAGTGGCTAAACGCTCGGCAGTGACTTCTAGTTCGTTACGCAAAAATTTTGGATCTAGCATGTTGTCAGTTCTTTTTAGTTAAACGCGAGAAAATACAAGTTGTTGACCAATATACACCATCAATAAACACAAGGTGACATTCAACAACACATTTAAAATAGCCTTATGCCAAAGGCCTTCCTGCATCAGCAATAAGGTTTCATTCGAGAAAGTTGAAAACGTAGTTAGTGCACCTAATAACCCCACACCAACCAATGCTTTTAATTCTGGGCTAACATGACTCAATTGCCCGAGCGCATAAACAACACCCATTAAAAACGATCCCAATATATTGACTATCAGTGTACCAAAAGGAAAACTGCTTCCAAATAGCTGGATCATAAATATTGACAGAAGATAGCGCAAAACTGCACCAATTGACCCACCAAGCGCCACGAGTAACACATTATTCATAGCGTTTGACCTCACTTTGCTGGTCAAGCTCATGCAACTGGGCCAGTTTATCTTGAATACGCTTTTCAAAACCACGATTTGTTGGCTGGTAAAACTGGCTATGTTTGAGTGATTCAGGAAAGTAATTTTCGCCAGGAGCAAATGCCCCCGGTTCGTTATGGGCATAACGGTATTCTTTGCCAAAGCCAATTTCTTTCATCAGTTTGGTGGGTGCATTGCGAAGATGATTGGGCACGGGTTCGTGACCGGTTTGTTTAGCGAGTTCACGCGCTTCATTAAAGGCACTGTATACCGCATTACTCTTAGGTGCACTGGCTAAGTAAAGCACGGCTTGTGCTATGGCGCGCTCGCCTTCTGCTGGGCCGATGCGGTGATAACAGTCCCAAGCGTTAAGCGCGACGGTCATAGCAACAGGGTCTGCATTACCAATGTCTTCTGACGCGATAGCTAGCAGTCGCCTTGCGACATAAAGTGCGTCACCGCCACCTTCTAAAATCCGACAAAACCAATATAACGCAGCATCTGGTGCAGAGCCTCTCACCGATTTGTGAACGGCGGAAATTAAATCGTAAAACTGATCGCCATTTTTGTCATATCCCGCCGCTTGATGGCCAGCAACTTGAGTAAGCATTTCGGTGGTAAATTCGCCACCGTCGCTCACTAAATCGCTCATAAGTTCAAGCAAATTTAAGGCTTTGCGAGCATCACCTTCGCTTATGTCCGCGAGCTGTTTCGCCACGTCTGCCGGTAATATCAATTGGCGTTTGCCAAAGCCACGCTCTACATCGGTTAAGGCTTGACTAACAATTAAGATTATTTCATCTGGCGTTAGCCGATTGATTAAATAAACACGAGCACGGGACAATAAGGCGTTATTGATTTCAAACGAAGGGTTTTCGGTTGTAGCGCCAATAAAGATGACGGTGCCGTCTTCAATAAACGGTAAAAAGGCATCTTGCTGGCTTTTGTTAAAACGATGAACTTCATCGACAAACAATAAGGTGCGTTGGCCGCGGCTTTGAGCTATCGCTTTAGCCTGTTCAATGGCGGCACGAATGTCTTTAACGCCTGATGTGACGGCCGAAATACGTTCTACATGGGCATTGGCATAATGCGCGATTAATTCGGCTAGGGTAGTTTTTCCTGTACCAGGGGGGCCCCACAATAGCATTGAGTGAGCCCGGTTTGCCTCTAGCGCTTTACGCAGCGGCTGGCCTTCGCCAAGCAAGTGGGCTTGGCCAATATACTCATTGATTTCCCTTGGCCGCATACGTGCAGCCAAGGGACGAAAATCGGGTGCAAAATCAAAACCTAAATTAGCCATGCAACGACTTAGTTTGCTTGCTTTAAACGCTGATCATCAATATCAACGTTGTCTGGAATGGCAAACTTAAACAAGTTGTTTTCAGCAGGTAGTACTGCACGCTGTGCTGACAATTGGAATTGGCTTAAATTACCTTGCTCGTCAGTTAAATTAAATTGAGTCAATTGTTCAGCTTTAAAACATACACTTACCGCAACGACGCTGCTGTTTAACTTTTTAGGCTGAATATCAAAACAGTTTGATTTAGCTTTGTTTTGACGCTTCATTACTGTGTATTTGTTCCATGTTTCATCATCGCGATGGACTAATAACGCCATTGGTGATGCATCAACAGCTTGTGATACATCCATCACGGTCACTTCTTCGGCAAAGGGATTAAACACCCATAAATTGGTGCCGTCGGCCACAATCAATGACTCGTCTGGCTCGGTTAAGTGCCAGTAAAATTGATTTGGGTATGACAGTGCAAATACGCCATTACCACTTTGGATAGGCTTATTATTAATGTCAGTTACTTGTTGAGAAAAGGTCGCATGCAGGTTGTCTATTTTAGCCAACTTGCTGCGTAATTCTGTGGCATCATCAGCCTGCGCAGCGGCAGATAACATGCTCGTCGCGAGAAATAGGCTTAATACTGTAATACGTTTATTCATCATTATTCCTATTGGCTTCTTGGTGGTGGCGGAGCCAACACTTCGCGGTTACCATTGTGGCCTTGCGAACTCACAATACCCTGGCCTTCCATCATTTCAATGATGCGAGCGGCGCGGTTGTAACCAATCTTAAATTTACGTTGCACGCTTGAAATAGAACCTCGACGCGTTTCGGTGACAAACGCCACGGCATCATCATAAAGCGCATCGTATTCTTCTTCAGTGTCTGAGGTTTCGCCAGGTAGCAACACTTGCTCACCTTCTGACACCCCATTTAAAATCTCATCAATATATTGTGGCTGGCCACGTTCACACCAATCTGCTACCACTTTATGCACTTCGTGGTCATCGATAAATGCACCATGGACACGGTTAGGTACACTGGTGCCTGGTGGTAAATACAACATATCACCCATACCTAACAGGGTTTCTGCGCCTTGTTGATCTAAAATAGTGCGCGAGTCGATACGTGATGATACCTGAAACGCAATTCGGGTTGGTATGTTGGCTTTAATCAAACCGGTGATCACATCAACCGACGGACGCTGCGTCGCTAAAATTAAGTGGATCCCTGCCGCACGTGCTTTTTGAGCAATACGAGCAATCAGCTCTTCAACCTTTTTACCCACAATCATAATCATGTCAGCGAACTCATCGACAATAACCACAATTGACGGCAACTTTTCTAATGGCGGCGCTTCATCGAGCATGCTCTCAGATGATTTCCACAATGGATCTGGAATGTACTCACCTTTGGCAGCCGCTTCTTTAATTTTGTAGTTGTAACCTTTTAAGTTACGCACACCTAATGCAGACATTAATTTGTAACGACGTTCCATTTCACCCACACACCAACGCAGTGCATTGGCAGCTTCTTTCATGTCGGTGACCACTTCACATAGTAAATGTGGGATACCTTCATATACCGACAGCTCAAGCATTTTAGGATCAATCATAATAAAGCGAACATCATCAGGACCAGATTTATACAACAGGCTGGTGATCATCGCGTTAACCCCGACAGACTTACCAGAGCCTGTAGTACCGGCTACTAATAAGTGCGGCATTTTACCTAAATCTACAACAACGGGGTCGCCAGCGATGTCTTGTCCAAGTACCATAGATAGAGTTGATTTACTGTCGTTGAACGCTGCGCTGTCTAACACATCACGCATAAACACGGTTTCGCGGAATTTGTTTGGTATCTCAATCCCAACATACGCTTTACCCGGAATAACCTCTACAACACGCACGTTTTCAGCTAACAAAGAACGCGCTAAATCTTTAGCAAGGTTAGAGATTTTTGATGCTTTTACGCCTGGAGCAAGCTCAAGCTCAAAACGAGTAATCACTGGACCTGGGTACACGCCAACCACATTGGCAATAATATTAAAATCGGCCAGTTTGGTTTCAACCAGTCTTGCAACCTGGTTTAGCTCTTCTTCGCTAATTGGGTTTTTCTTACGATCGGGTATATCAAGCAAAGTGATACTTGGTAATGGATCCATTTTGCGTTTTTCTTGTGGCGCTTGGCCATCAATAACCACTAAACCGTCTACAATTTTGGCTTCTTTCTTAGGTTGTTTTTGAGCAACCAATGCACCAACAGAATGTGATTTTTCAAATGCGCCGTCAAATGGATCTGGTGTATTTTCAGTTTCAGTGTCGTCGATATCATTGTTAACACTAAAACTAACTTCATCAACATCGTCTTTACTCGCAACCCATGGTGCAAATGCAGGTTCGTCATCTTCAAGTTTAATCGATGGCTCTTGACGGTCATCTGTATCTAATTCGTCATCGTCAATATCACGCGGTTCAAATACGTCAACCACCTTGGGTTTACGGCTAAAGAAGCTACGCTTTTTCTCGACTGGTGCAACAGTAATGTCGTCTGCTTCTTCGGCATTGGTTGCAAATATTTCTTTTGCTTTTTTAGACTCTTTTGATGTGACAGGTATATCTGAAGGATCTTGTTCGTCTAATTCATCACGCCGTTGTTTAAATTTATCAACCAATGACATAAATCCTTTAGTGTCTTCTGTTTCACGCTCACGTTTAAATAAGCTCGGAAAACTCCATAATCGTTTGGCACACCAAATTGCACCAAAACCAGTTAACTCAATAATTGTCAGCCAACTAACACCTGTTGCTAACGTAAAACCGGCGCAAATAAAGCACATCAATAATAGTGTTGTGCCTAAAGTACTAAAATATGGCAGCATCGCCTGCCCTATTACATCGCCCGCTACGCCACCGGCAGAAAAGACAAACATGTTGTCAGCATTCATGCTAACCAACGCAGCTAATGCTAAAAGCATGAGCATGAAACCAATAATGCGAAGGCCGACTGAGAAATAGTCAATCTCAAAGACCCGATGAGCACGATTGAAGATAAACCAACCAGTTGTAGCGATAATTACCGGAATTAAGAATGCAATAAAACCAAAAAAGTAAAACAGCACATCTGCAGTCCAAGCGCCAACGGCGCCAGTCCAATTATGAATTTCACCTTGAAAATGCGACTGACTCCAGCCCGGATCATTCGGGTTAAAACTGGAGAGCGCCAATAGAATGTAGGTTGCAACCATGCAACAAAGAATTAAACCACCTTCAAGCAAGCGTTGTAAGCCGCTGAGTGTTTTTAGACTATTTTCCTGAGTCAAACGAAAACATCCATAAAAGAGTGAAAAATAAGGGTTAAGATAACAGAATATCACTGTATTTGCAGTGATTATGCACCTTGATTTAGTCAAGCTCAATGGATTGTTATACGGAATTAATCCTGTGAATCAAAAGTGAGATTGAGATGCATAAAACTGAGTAATTTATCAACAAACAAAACAATGATGAACTGATAAATACTACTTTTATTAGTCGCACTATTGTTCATCAAGTTTAGATAAAAATGCCATTACTATTAACGCTTAACTAGAACTAACAGGTAAAACCACTTGTTGACTAAGATAAGGTTATCCTAGGTTGTATAAAGCAACTTTATTAGTTTGCTTTACCTCTTCCATCACCACATAAGTACGAGTATCTGATACAGACGGCAATTTCAGTAAGGTTTCACCTAATAATCGTCGATATGCAGACATATCTGACACTCTAGTCTTCAATAAGTAGTCGAAATCACCAGAGACTAAATGGCACTCTTGAATATCATCAAGTAATTGTACTGCACGATTAAAGCGGTCAAAAATGTCTGGCGTGTCTCTGTTTAAGGTTATCTCTACAAACACTAACAGCGATGCACCTAAAAAATGTGGATTAACCAATGCGGTATAACCATTGATAAACCCCTGTTTTTCAAGTCTTTTAACCCTTTCCAAACATGGTGTCGGACTTAAGCCCACTCTTTTAGACAACTCTACATTAGAGATTCGTCCGTCAATTTGAAGCTCATGGAGAATGTTGCGATCGATACGATCTAAATCTTTAATAGAATAGTTTTTATTAGTTGCCATACATTTAACCTTGTTTTGTCCCTAAAACAATATTTAAACCTTTTTAAGGGGAATCTTTAGCAGCATAATCTGCTTAACCGGCACTATACTAGAGTTCCCTGAAATAAGCACGTTCAGGTCACAATTAATAACAACTATACCCACTTATAAGTGGGTTTTATGCAAATTGAGGCTCAAAATGATTATTGGTGTACCAACAGAAATCAAAAACCACGAATACCGTGTTGGCATGGTTCCTTCAAGCGTGCGCGAATTGACCATTAAAGGTCATGACGTTTTTGTTCAAACAGATGCGGGTGTGGGTATCGGTTTTACCGATCAAGATTATATTGATGCTGGTGCTTCAATTTTAGCAACTGCTGCTGAAGTCTTTGCTAAAGCTGAAATGATTGTAAAAGTGAAAGAGCCGTTAGCTGTTGAACGTGCGATGTTACGTAACGATCAGATTCTATTTACTTATCTACACCTTGCGCCAGATTTAGCTCAAACCAATGACCTAATCGCTAGTGGTGCTGTGTGTATCGCTTACGAAACAGTAACTGATGACCGTGGTGGTTTACCGCTACTTGCTCCGATGTCAGAAGTGGCTGGCCGTATGTCTATTCAAGCGGGTGCTCGTGCACTTGAAAAGTCTCTAGGTGGTCGCGGTATGCTATTAGGCGGCGTTCCTGGTGTTGAACCGGCTAAAGTTGTGATTATTGGCGGTGGCATGGTAGGAACTAACGCGGCCCAAATGGCGGTTGGCATGGGCGCTGATGTTGTTGTACTGGACCGCAGTATCGATGCATTACGTCGTTTAAACGTACAATTTGGATCAGCCGTTAAAGCCATTTATTCAACTGCTGATGCTATTGAGCGTCATGTGCTCGAAGCTGATCTAGTGATTGGTGGTGTATTAGTGCCGGGTGCTGCTGCACCAAAACTTATCACTAAAGACATGGTTAAGCGTATGAAGCCTGGTAGTGCTATTGTTGATGTTGCAATCGACCAAGGTGGTTGTGTAGAAACGTCACATGCTACAACTCACCAAGACCCAACTTACATTGTTGATGATGTAGTACATTATTGTGTTGCTAACATGCCTGGTGCTGTTGCACGTACATCTACTTTTGCATTAAACAATGCAACACTTCCTTATATCATTAAGTTAGCAAACCAAGGTTACAAACAAGCTTTATTAAATGACAAACATTTATTAAATGGCTTAAACGTAATCCACGGTAAACTCGTATGCAAAGAAGTTGCAGAAGCATTAAGCCTTGAGTTTACTGAACCAAAGAGCATGCTTAACTAATAACCTTTGTTTAGGTTAACAATGTTAACCTTATTCAGAATCAATAAAAATGCCGCATAATTAATGCGGCATTTTTTATCATTATATCTTCCGTTTTGTACTAATTTGATTGAGACTGTTTTTCTAATAACGCGAAGAACGCTTGTTCTGGCATCGGTTTGTAAAAAAAGTATCCCTGCACGGCCTCAATATTTTGCTGTTTAATAAAGTCCAGCTCTGTTTGAGTTTCAACGCCTTCTGCGACAATAGTTAAGTCGAGTGCCCGGCTCATACTGACAATGGCTTCAATCAGTGCTTCATGTCGAGTACCCATTGATATTTTTTGGATGAAAGACTTATCAATTTTCACCTGATCAACTGGGAAATTCGCCAGATATGATAATGAAGAATAGCCCGTCCCAAAATCATCAACCGAAATTTGCATTCCACGATGTCTAAGCTCTATTAACAATTGATTAATTGTGTCGAGTTTTTTCATCATAAGTGACTCAGTGATTTCTAATGTAATCAATGAATAGGGAAACTCGTTCGTACCATACTCGGTGTCTTTGGCATCAAAATAACTTAAAAATCGTTGCTGTAATTCGGTTGTCCAAAATTCGATGGTCGATACATTAATAGATAATGGGATTGCTAAACTACGTTTTTGTAAGGTCGTAATGGTATCAAGAGCTTGGTTTCTGACCCACTCGCCAATTTGCACGATAAAGCCTGACTCTTCAGCAATTGGAATAAACTCATCCGGCGAAATAAATCGGCCATCATATTGCCAGCGTAATAACACTTCCGCTTTAATAATTAAGCCGTTGTTTGGGTTTACTATAGGTTGATAATAAAGTTCAAACTGTTGGTTATTAATGGCCGATTTTAATCGTAAATGAAGCTCGGCATGGCGCTCTGCATCTTTTTGAATTTGTTGATTAAAAAATTGATAACAATTACGGCCATGTGACTTAGCATTATACATAGCTTGAGTTGCACAATTTAAAATTTGCTCAGCTTTGTCGGCATCATCAGGATATCTCGCTAAGCCAGTACTCATAGTCAGTTTAAGATGTTGTCCACCAACAGAAAAAGGATTATCTAATACAGCAGAGACATCGTGAACCATACTAATAAGCATTTCTGTCGACATTTCTCCTGGGAACACTAAAGCAAACTCATCGGCGGCAATCCGAGACAACAATACGTTTTCAGGGGTCACACTCGACAGACGTTTAGCCATCAAGGTTAGTACTAAGTCACCTTTATCATGTCCTAATGTGTCGTTTATTTGTTTAAAATGATCAATGTCTATCAACATCAAACTAAACTGTTTTTCACATTTTTGATGCTCATTATCAGGTTCAATAATGTTTTGTAAGCTGTCGAATAAATATTTACGATTGGCTAAACCGGTGAGTTGATCGTAATTTGTTTGAAAATGTATCGTTTGTTCGGCATTTTTTCGTGCGGAAATATCATTAATTAACCAGGCAAAACAATTTTGCTGGGTAAAAGAGTCACGGATTACTGCTACCGTTAACGATATATCAATAATGTCGTTATCGGTTCTTAATCCTTTTAACTCACCCTGCCAAGCATGTCCTCGCGATAAGTTATCAAACAAATCTGCAATTTGCTCAGCAGGAGAATGGCTCAAAAATCGTTGCACATCAAATAATTTAAGATTGGCATAATAAGTAGAGGTTAACGATTTAAAAATCGGGTTAGCAGACAGTACCGAATTATCTTCGCTGGTGATCACTAAGGCGATGGGTAAGCTGTTAAAGATTTTACTGCTTAAACGCTGAACATGCATACCGCGACTGCGTTCAATGGCCAAACTGGCTAAACGAGCCGCTTCTTGAATCAAAATTAAATCTTGTTCAGTGGGTGATTTAATGGTGTCGTAATACATGGCAAATGTGCCGAGCACTTTACCATCGCTGTCTTTAATCGGCTCAGACCAGCAAGCTTTTAAGCCACAGTTTAGCGGAATTTCTTTATATTGCTGCCAATTAGGATGAGTATCAATATCTTCAACAATAACCCGCTGGCCTAAAAAGGCAGCTGCGCCGCATGAGCCAGTTTGAGGACCAATTTCAACGCCATTAATAGCCTGATTGTAAGCATCTGGTAAGTTAGGTGCTGCCCCCGATATTAAACGTTTACCGTCATCGCTGATTAACAATACTGACGCGCGAGTGCCGACTTTTTGAGCCTCAATAAGTAGCACTAATGCGTTCAACATTTCACCGAGTGGCAAGCCTTGCAATACCATGTTCAAGATAGTGCTATAGCGCTCTAATCTTGATTCATGGTAACCATCTTGTTGAGGTTGTTGTACTGAATTGTCGATATTCGGTCCTATATCCATATTGCTCCGCAATGGTATGAGCTCACTTTGATACTACTCAATAATAGTAAATAAGATTATGCATTTATAGCATTTTTATCAACGTTAAATTATGCTTTTATTATATAAAACACTATAAAACATATTCTTTATTGTACAGATAAAAAAACGGTGCCTAAAAAAGCACCGTTAAGTAGTTGTTAATTATCGGTTACGTAAAATCGTACACCAATATTAGCGATAAAATTTTATTGAAATGCTATTCGGCAATACGTTCCATCTTAGCAAGATAAAAGCCGTCAAAGCCGCGCTCCGACACTAAGATGTTTTCATCTTCTAATAAAGTAAACTGTGGGTTTTCAGCTAAAAAAGCATCCACTTGTTGACGGTTTTCTTCTGGCATGATGGAACACGTTGCATAAATTAGCATCCCGCCGACTTTAACCATACGGCTATAACTTTGCAAAATATGCTTTTGCAGCTCAATTAACACAGGTAAACGCTCTGGAGTATCGCGCCATTTTGAATCTGGATTACGCTTTAATACGCCTAAACCAGAACATGGCACATCGAGTAATACACGATCTGCAGTAAGTTTTAAGCGTTTAATGGTTTTTGAACTGGCAATAATACGTGTTTCTACATTGTGTGCGCTGGCACGTTTGGCACGGGTTTTAAGATTGTCGAGTTTCCATTGCTCAACATCCATTGCCAGTAAACGCCCTTTGCCTTGCATTTGTGCTGCTATGTGTAAAGTTTTACCGCCCGCGCCTGCACATGCATCCACGACACGCATACCAGGTTTTGCGCCGACTGCATCAGCAACTAATTGCGAACCGGCATCTTGTTGTTCAAACCAACCATCTTTAAACGCATCGGTACGAAACAATGCAGAATCGGACGTGACCTCAACTGCCGAGCTCACATCAGGCAATGCAATCGCGGTAACCCCTTCTCTTTCCAGACGGGCAATCAGTTTTTCACGATCGCACTTTAATTCATTAACGCGTAAGTAACGTTTAGGTTGCTCTGCTAATGCTGCACGTTCTGCAGGCCACTTGTCGCCTAATTGAGCTTGACCTAACTCGTTTAGCCATTCTGGACAGCCATCCCATAGCACAGGGTCCGCTTTGGCTTTTTCAAGATTTGCATCAAAAGATGCTTGTTCAATTTGCAATGAATACTGCATTTTAGGCAAATCAAGGCCGTGAAACACATGCCAGCCATTAAGTAGTTTTGAACCTTGACGGTCAAACTCATCGGGGGTGATATCGACTAAAAAACAATATAGATTAAGCCGACGTAAGATATCGCCAGTAACTTGGGTGATCCGCGCTTGTTCTGATGGATTAAGCGATAAACCTGAAAAGTGCTCAGAATAAGCTCTATCTAATGGTTTTCCTCGGGTTAACACCATGGTTAGTACGTTTAATACTAATTCAGATGAACTGCCAGACAGCGGGTAAGTTAACATGGGCTCTCTCATAAAATAACAATCAGTGTAAAAACGTGCCGATCATAGGGATTTAGGCCACTGATAGCAAGAAAAAGCGACCCGAAGGTCGCTTAGTTTATAGGCCATTAACGCATTGGCTGTTGTTACATTTTTGAACCTTTAGCACCATAGAACAAAATAAAACCATAACACACAACGGGTAAAATAAAGGCTAATTGTAACCCCATACTGTCTGCCATTACGCCTTGTAATAACGGTACAATTGCGCCACCAACAATGGCTAAACATAAAATACCACTGCCTTGTGAGGTGTGAGGCCCTAAATCGCGCAACGCTAAGCTAAAAATAGTTGGGAACATAATTGAGTTGAATAAACCCACAGCCAAAATAGACCACATCGCAACCGCGCCGCTGCTGTTCATCGCCACTAAAACTAACGCTGCGGCCATTAACGAATTAAATGCTAATAGCGTACCCGCTGGAATTTTTTGCATCACAGCAGAACCAATAAAGCGGCCGACCATCGCTCCGCCCCAATAATAGGTAATGTACTTCGCTGCGTCAGCTTCTTGTAGTCCGGCGATATGTTCTTCGCCTAAAAAATTAACTAAAAAGCTGCCGATTGATACTTCTGCACCCACATAAACAAAAATGCCCACTGCGCCTAGAACTAAATGCATACTCTGCCATGCACTGGTTTTACCCTTATGTGAAACCACATCGTTGTTGTCTGATACGTCATTGTGTTCAGCAATGGTAGGTAAATTTAGTTTAGAAAAGATCAATGCCAATAAACCAAGCATGCCTGCTAAAATGAGGTAAGGCAGTTTAACGACTTCAGCTTCGGCTTGTGCATGACTTAAACCTTCTACTGCGCCTGTTGCTACGGACAAAATCAATATCGCGCCCAAAAATGGTGCGACGGTCGTGCCTAGAGCATTAAATGCTTGAGTTAAATTTAAACGGCTCGAGGCAGTTTCTACACTACCTAAAGCATTGACATAAGGGTTCGCGGCTACTTGTAAAATAGTAATCCCCGACGCCAACACAAACAGAGCGCCTAAAAATAAACCGTAAGTGGCAAATGCAGCGGCAGGGTAAAACAATAAACACCCTACACATGCAATCAATAATCCACACACGATACCTTTTTGGTAACCCATTTTTTTGACCAATTTACCGGCTGGCAGTGACACTAAAAAGTAAGCGCCAAAAAAGCAAAATTGGATCAGCATGGCTTCGGTATAATTAAGTGAGAACACCGCTTTTAAATGTGGGATTAAAATGTCATTTAAGCAGGTAATAAATCCCCACATAAAAAATAATGACGTTAACGACACGAGTGCAAAGCGGTAGTTACCGCTGCCACCTTCTGTCGTGGTGTGTTGTGTACTTTGCATTGTTGAAGCCATAATTGGTCTCTTCTTGTTAGTTATTTAGATTTGATTTTTAGAAATGTTTATATTTAAGCCAACTGTTGTCATTTCAACACAATGGCGTATTAAGGCCTATACAATACGATATTTGACCTTTAGATCAATTAAGCCGAAATACTTAGAGTACTTCGGCTTAATCAAGTTAGTCGATCAAGGCATAAAAACTGCTAAAACCAGGTAACACAATGGTGTTTGCTTGTTGCTTATCTTTATACCCTGCCACAAGTCCATGTTCATCAAGCACGGTATTAACCTTAAACTCAACCAATTCAAACTTTGATTGTTGTACCGATAAATTGAATAATACTAACATGCGCTGTGTGTCTAATGTTCTGACAAAAGCCAGCACATTAGGATGCGAATCAACAAATTGGATCTCACCGTCGATCAACACAGTTTGCTGTTTACGCCACGCTAAAAAGTGACGATAACTGTTTAAAATTGAATCGCTGTCGGCTTCTTGCACATCCACGGCACTGTTATTATGTTCGGATGCAATAGGCAACCAAGGCTCAACGTCGCTAAATCCTGCATTTGTGGCATTTTGTAACCAAGGCATGGGTGTTCTGCAACCATCACGCCCTTTGAACATTGGCCAAAATGCAATGCCAAATGGATCTTGTAATTGACTGAATTCGATAGAGGCTTCGGTTAAGCCTAACTCTTCACCTTGATAACTGCATACACTTCCACGTAATGAAAACAACATCGCATTGAGCATTTTGACCATTGTTGGGTTAACATCTTGCTTACCCCAACGCGAAGCAACACGTTTTACATCATGATTACCGATGGCCCAACATGGCCAACCATCACCAATACTGGCCTCCAATTCTTCTACTGTTTGGCGAATATATGCTGCACTAAAATCATCAGTTAATAACTCAAAACTGTACGCCATGTGTAAGCGATCATTGCCCTGAGTATATTCAGCCATAGTCGCAAGTGAGTCTTCTGAAGACACCTCTCCAAGCGTCACAGCACCTGGGTAGCGGTTAATCAACGCGCGTAACTCTTCAATAAAACCAACCGTTTGTGGTCGAGTATTATTGTAATAATGGTATTGATACGCATACGGATTGTCTTCGCTAAAGCCACGACCTTGACGTTTATCTTTCGGTTTTGCTGGGTTGTCGCGTAACTGTTCATCGTGATAACAAAAAGTAATGGCATCAAGGCGGAAGCCGTCTACCCCTTTTTTAAGCCAAAACTCAACATTATTTAGCACAGCCTGTCGAACTTGCGGGCAATGAAAGTTTAAATCCGGTTGGCTTTTAAGGAAATTATGTAAATAGTATTGTTGACGTCGAGGTTCCCATTCCCATGCACAACCACCAAAAATGGCTAACCAGTTATTCGGTGCGCTACCATCGTCTTTAGGATCTGCCCACACATACCAATCGGCTTTATCGTTATCGCGACTTTGTCTACTTTGCTCAAACCAAGCATGTTGATCAGAGGTATGACTTAACACTTGATCAATTACTACTTTTATATTGCGTAAATGAGCCTGCTCGATAAGTTGATCAAAGTCAGCCATTGTGCCAAATAATGGGTCAATCTCTAGGTAGTCACTAATGTCGTAACCGAAATCTTTCATTGGCGATTTAAAGAAAGGAGAAATCCATATTGCGTCAACGTTGAGGCTAGCAATATAGTCAAGCTTGGCTATTATTCCCTGCAAGTCACCCACTCCATCGCCATTAGAATCCATCAAACTGCGAGGATAAACTTGATAAATCACCCCTCCACGCCACCAGGTTACCTGACCCATTGTTTCCCCTTAAAGTAAGCTAACCCCTTTCAAGACCCAAAAGTTAACTTTATGTTGCGAACGAGTAACATTTCGCAGTTGTTTTATTAATATCCCTGAGGATACGTGAATAAGGAAATGAGGTTCAATACACCTGCATACGTATGCAAAGAAATAAATAGCATCACCCCTCAACCACAAACAAATATAATTAATAATAAACAAGTGCTTAAAGACAAATTTGATGTTCGGCGCAATGGCTTTTTTATGTGCAGCCAGCGCCTTATATCACTGCAACATGCTTTGAATACGTATGCATAATATTGTCGGCAAAAGTGTACTGGGAGTAGTATCGTCACTGTTGTGCAACAATTTGGTCATAACTTCAGCACTTATGCAGTCACTTAAAACAGTAATTAAGCATGCTGGAGCATAAACACAATAAAGACTGTAACCAAAATTCAAAAGGACACTAACACTCGACCTAAATCAAGTTGTTAAGTGTTCACTTAAAGGGGAAAGATGAATGTTGCTATTTAAACCGAGTCTATTAACGCTAGCATTAGCTGCCGCTGGCGCAAGCATGAGTGCTTACGCTGCAGACGATGTCAAAACAACAGAAACTGCAGACGAAAATATTGAAGTGATCCAGGTCACAGGTATTCGTCGCAGTTTACAAGAATCACAATCATTAAAAATGTCTTCATCTTCAATTGTCGAAGCCATTTCTGCAGAAGACATTGGTAAATTGCCCGATGTGAGTATCGCAGAATCACTTGCTCGCTTACCCGGTATTGCCGCACAGCGACTTGATGGCCGTGCAAACGTTATTTCTATTCGTGGTTTAGGACCAGACTTCACTACCGCTACCTTAAATGGTCGCGAGCAAGCGTCAGTCAATGACAATCGTGGCGTTGAATTTGACCAATACCCTTCAGAATTACTTAACCGTGTTGTGGTTTACAAAACCCCTGATGCATCTGTCATGGCGCAAGCTATTGGTGGCACAGTAGACATGCAAACTATTAGCCCATTAACCCATGGCGAACAGACCATTGCGATGTCACTTCGTGGCGAAATGAACGATTTAGGTTCATTAAACAGTGGTTCAGAAGACACGGGATACCGCGGCAGCATTTCATACATTGACCAATTTGCAGACGACACCATAGGTATTGCATTAGGTTATGCCCGTATGATGTCACCAAACCAAGAAGAGCGCTGGCAAGCTTGGGGTTACCCTGAAAATGCTAATGGCGATAGCGTGTTAGGTGGAGCAAAACCGTTTGTTCGCTCAAGCGAATTAGAGCGTGACGGTGTGCTAGCCGTGTTTGAATATGCACCTAATGAACAATTTACCTCTGTAGTTGATATTTATTACACTAAATTTACCGATGACCAGCGTTTACGCGGTATTGAAATCCCTGCAGCATGGGGCAGCAACGGTGGAGTTTCTGCTTTAACAACAGAAAATGGGTTGGTGACTCAAGGTACCATTAATGGCGCTGAAGTCGTTGTGCGTAACGATGTTAATAAACGTGATGCCGATTCTTTATCCATTGGATGGAACAACAAATACACCATCAATGATAACTGGCGCATTGAAGCTGACATCGCGATGTCAAAAGCCGATCGTACCGACATTGGTATGGAAAGTTACAGCGGCACTGGCCGTGGCACTGGTGTAGGCGCGGTTGATGACTTAGGTTTTGCCTACAATGGCGATGGCGGTTATGACTTTACTCACAACTTAGATTACGCCGATCCAAATGTGATTAAATTAGGCGACCCACTCGGCTGGGGCAGTCCATTAGGGCCTAACACGCAAGATGGCTTTATTAATAAACCAGAAATTGAGGATGAACTAAACTCATTCCGCTTAAGTGCAGAATACATCTTTGATGAAGGCGCTGTGCGCAGCGTTGAATTTGGTGTTAACCGCACAAATCGTGACAAGAGCAAGCTTGATAAAGGTTATTACTTAACACTTGCCGGTTACGATGGGTCAGATAACTACCTAGAAACTGTTCCCGATCAATTCTTGTTATCGCCTACTTCACTGGATTTTTTCGGCATGGGCGATGTACTCAGTTATGATTCGTTAGCCTTTTATAATGCTGGCGGTTACACCGAAACAGACGTAGCAGATGTCGATTTATCTCGCGCAACGAACTCATGGGCGATATCTGAAGAAGTGTCTACCGTGTTTGTTAAAGCAAACCTAGAATCTGAGTTAATGGGTTTTCCATTAACGGGTAACGTCGGTTTACAAGCCGTGCATACTGACCAAAGTTCAGACGGTACCGTCGCAACAGTCGAAGATGGCAACGTTATTTTAACGCCACGCACCGCAGGTGACTCTTACGTTGAATGGTTGCCAAGCTTAAACTTAGGTTTTGAAGTGGCCGATGGTCAAATGGTTCGCTTTGCAGCTGCCCGTACCCTAACCCGTGCTCGTATGGACAAAATGAATGCTAACGTCAACTTTAGCTATAATGAAAATCCAAATGACGGGGTTAACTGGTCTGGTGGTGCAGGTAATCCTGAGTTACGCCCATGGTTAGCACGTCAATATGACATTAGTTACGAAAACTACTTTAGCGACCAGGGATACTTTTCATTAGCCGTTTTCTATAAAGACCTTGAAAACTACGTCTACGATCAACAATCTGCCTTTGACTTTAGTACTATTTTACCTCAAGGCGCTGACGACAATCCAATCGGACTTGTGACTCAACCGCAAAATGGTCAAGGCGGTTATGTACAAGGTATCGAAGCATCTTTATCGCTAGATTTTGGCTTGTTTGCAGATCAACTTGAAGGTTTTGGTACCATCTTGAGCGGTTCGTATAACGACAGTGAAGTAAAAGAAACCTCAGATAGCGCAGCGACAACATTACCAGGACTATCTGAAAAAACCTTTAACGCAACAGTTTACTACGAAAACGCAGGATTTGAAGCGCGTATCAGTTCACGTTACCGTAGTGACTTCTTAGGTGAAGTGACTGCAATCAGCTTAACGCGTGTCAACGTCAACGTGAAAGCGGAAACCGTCGTCGATGCGCAAATTGGTTATGACTTTACTGAAAGTGGAATCGATGCTCTTTATGGTTTATCAGTTCAGTTCCAAGTCAACAACTTAACTAACGAGCCATTTACATCTTACACAGGTGAAGATGCTCGTCACGTTCGTGATTATCAAAACTACGGTCGTAACTTTATGCTAGGTGCAAACTACAAGTTCTAACTAGGCTTGTATTTTGAACTAAACTGACAAAAAGCCTCTGTAACCTATTACAGGGGCTTTTTATTGTGTGCATATAGTAAAAAGTCACTATAAACAAAAGGCGATAACAATGGATCAAACTACAATAAAAAACATTGTCATTGTGGGCGGCGGCACATCGGGTTGGATGACAGCGGCCATGTTAGCTAAGCTTTTCAATAAACAACTTGATATCACCCTGATTGAATCCGACGTCATTGGCACCATTGGCGTTGGAGAAGCCACTATTCCCCCGCTACAAATTTTTAATAGCGTGCTGGGCATTAAAGAAAGTGATTTTATTAACGCGACCCAAGCGACTTATAAATTAGGCATCGAATTTGAGCACTGGTATCAGCAAGGCGACAGCTACATGCACGCCTTTGGTAATATTGGCCGAGATCTAGGCTTTACCTCATTTCATCATTATTGGCTTTGCGCCCAAGCTGCACATAACGCTGACTCAGACACGCAATACAATCCGGCAGATTTTTGGCGTTATTCCATTAATTATCAGGCTGCTAAACACAATAAATTTCAACCTATTGCCAATATCCCCAATGCACAAATGTCGGGCATTACTCATGCCTACCATTTTGATGCCAGCTTATATGCCTCCATGCTGCAACAATATTGTTCGCAACGAGGCGTTACCCGCGTTGAGGGTAAAATAGATAAAACAGCACTCGATAACAACGGCAACATTGCCAGCGTTCACTTACAAAACGGCCAAACCATTGTCGGCGATTTATTTATCGACTGCTCCGGCTTTGCGGCCCTATTAATAGAACAAGCCTTAGGTGTGGATTATGAAAACTGGCAGCACTGGTTACCCTGCGACAGCGCCTACGCCGTGCCGTGTGAAAGCACCAGCCCCATGCTACCGTATACTAAAGCTACTGCGCATGATGCAGGTTGGCAATGGCGTATTCCGCTGCAACATCGCACCGGTAATGGCATTGTATATAGCAGCCAATACATGAGTGATATACAAGCAAAACAGCTGTTACTAAACAACCTTGATGGCAAACCATTAGCTGAACCGCGAAAAATCAATTTCACCACAGGTAGACGAGTAAAGCAGTGGCATAAAAACTGTATTGCGATTGGTTTATCGAGCGGATTTTTAGAGCCGCTAGAATCCACCAGTTTACATTTAGTGCAATCGGCGATTATTCGCTTAACTAAATTGTTCCCACATCACGGCATTCAATCTCAGCAAATCGATGAGTTTAACCGTCAATCACAAACCGAGTTTGAACAAATTCGCGACTTTATCATTTTGCATTACCACCTCAATACCAAACAAACAGCACCTGATAATACAGGGCTGTGGCAGTACTGCCGTGACATGAATATTCCAGATAGTTTGCGACAAAAAATCGATTTATTTCGACAAACAGCCTGCGTATTTAGACACCAAGACGAACTGTTTACCGAAGCCGCTTGGATACAGGTGATGCTCGGCCAAGGTATTCAACCGGCAGACTTTCATCCGCTCGCGGCAGCGGTTGAGCCGGCTGCATTACAAGACTACTTCGGCAATATAGTTAAAGTGATAAATACCACGGTTGCCAATATGCCTGAACATAGCGCGTTTATTCGGGCACTGTAACGAGCCCATAGTAAGTAACCAAATCCATTAACGTCATAAATAAAAAATAAAACGATATAGGACACCATATGACTTTATCAACTCGCCATATACACACAGTAAAGCCAGTAAAAAATCGTTTGTTTGCTGTATCCACTTTTTTAGGATTGGCGATGAGTTGCTGTGCATTGTCTGCTAATGCACAGGTCAACGTTGAGCCCCTGTCTTGGTGGGCTGGCATGCACAATCCGCACCTGCAGTTATTGGTAGCTGGCGACAACATAAGCGGCCATCAGGTTAAGCTGCTCAGCGCCCAGGGCGTAAAACTTATAAACACAGAGCAAACCGCGAGTCCCAATCATTTATTTATCAATTTAGATTTACAAGATGCCGAAGCACAACAACTAAAAATAGGCCTTTATGATAACGATCAGCTCGTTGAACAATTTGATTATGTCATTCAAGCAAGGGAAACTGGAGCGCGTGAACGTCAGGGCTTTAGCAATAAAGACGTGATTTACTTAATCACCCCAGATCGCTTTGTTAACGGTAATCCAGATAACGATAATCACCCTAGCATGTTAGAAAAAGCTAATCGCAGCATTGATAGTGGTCGTCATGGTGGCGACATTATGGGGATCCGCAAAGCGCTGCCCTACTTGCACGATTTAGGTGTAACTCAGTTGTGGATTAACCCGCTGCTTGAAAACAACCAAAAAAAGTATTCATATCACGGTTACTCTACCACTGACTTTTATAAAATTGATCCACGTTTTGGTACCAACCAAGAGTACCAAGCACTTGTGCAAGAAGCGCGTAGCTTTGGTATTGGGGTGATTAAAGATGTTATCGTTAATCACATGGGCTCAGGGCATCAATGGATGGCCGATTTCCCCAGCAAAACCTGGGTTAACGGCCAACAAGTCTGGCAGCAAAATCCGCAAGATATTTTGTACACAAGCCATCGTCGCACCACAATACAAGACCCATACGCTGTAACCAGTGACACCGCTGATTTTGATAAAGGTTGGTTTACCGACACCATGCCAGACCTAAATCAAACCGATCCACACATGGCGACTTACTTAATTCAAAACAGCATTTGGTGGGTTGAATATGCGGGGTTAAGTGGTATTCGCGAAGATACCTACTCTTATGCTGACAAAACATTTTTAACTCATTGGTCTAAAGCCATTATGGACGAATACCCTAACTTTAATATTGTTGGCGAAGAGTGGACAAGCAACCCCATTACCGTGAGTTACTGGCAAGCTGGCAAACAAAATAACGATGGTTACACCTCATACACCCCAAGTATGATGGACTTTCCACTGTACGACACCTTAATTGCCAGCTTAACCGAGCCAGAAGGTTGGGACACAGGCTTAATTAATTTGTATCAGCGTTTAGCCGACGATGTGGTGTATGCCAAACCGACAGACTTAGTCTTATTTGAAGGCAATCACGACACCAACCGTTTATACAGCCTAATGAAAAATGATTTAGGCTTATTTAATATCGCGATGGCTTACGTACTCACCAGCAACCGTATCCCACAGATTTTCTACGGCACCGAAGTGCTTATGCAAAGCCCAAGTGAAGGCAGAAACGATGGTGCCGTGCGCGGTGATTTCCCCGGTGGTTGGCCGCAAGATAAAGTAAATGCCTTAACAGGAAAAGGATTATCGGTACAGCAGCAACAAGCGCAAACGTTTATGCGCAGCTTGCTCAATTACCGTAAAAATTCTGCGGCAATACAACACGGTAATTTACGTCATTTTGTGCCTAAGGATGGCGTTTACGTGCAAAGCCGACATGCTGATAATGAAACCCTATTGATTATCTACAATAAAAATGATCAAAGCGTTGAGCTCGACTTACAACGCTTTAGCAGCGTATTTAATGGTAATACTCAAGGTGTTGATATTATCAATAAGCAATCCTATCAATTTGATACCCCGCTTAAGCTAGAGCAAAAAGGCGTGACTATTTTGTCATTAAGTCGGTAATTTTTACGCTTTGTCATGGCGAGGTTCATACATTTTAGATGAGCCGCGCCATCATTGAATCATCATGGTTAACCCCAATCTAGATAGCCAAGCTAAGTGCAATTCCAATAAAAAAGAGCCCCTATGTTATTATATTTTAAACCATATTTAATGAACAAGAGCCCACTAACCTGTGTAGTTGCATTAGGCTTAAGCTTAAGCCTCAGCGGATGCCAACCCACACATACAGATATTCAAAAAAATCAAAATGTGAGTCAATCGGCAGCGTCAATGACTAAAACCAAACAAATATCGACAACCGATAAACCTGTGGTCTATCAAGTTTTCACCCGCTTGTATGGGAACACAAATACCACTAATACACCCTGGGGCACTATCGCCGACAATGGCGTCGGCAAATTTAGCGACTTTACCGATACCGCCTTACAAGACATTAAATCACTAGGCACTACTCACATTTGGTATACCGGTGTGCCGCATCATGCCGTCATTAACGATTACACCGAGATTGATATCAACAATGACGATCCAGATGTGGTTAAAGGCCGTGCAGGTTCACCTTATGCGGTAAAAGATTATTACAACGTCAACCCAGATTTAGCGACCAATCCGGCTAATCGCTTGGCAGAATTTGAAGCCCTTATTGAGCGCACCCACGCCAATGGTATGCAAGTGATTATCGACATAGTGCCCAACCATATCGCCCGAAACTATCACTCTATGTCAGCTCCAAAAGGTGAATCTGACTTTGGTGCCAATGACGATACCTCGAAGGTTTATAACAAACATAACAACTTTTATTATGTAATAGGTGAAGAATTTACCGTACCAGACGCCCCCAATGGCTACGCCCCGCTAGGCGGTGAAACTCACCCTCTGATTGACGGTAAGTTTTCTGAATCTCCAGCAAAATGGACCGGTAATGGCTCACGCCTTGCAAAACCTGACGCCAACGACTGGTATGAAACCGTTAAAATAAATTATGGCGTAAAGCCAGACGGCAGCCACGACTTCCCGGCACTGCCAGTTGAATATGCAAGCAAAACGGCCGCAGAACATCTGGCGTTTTGGCAAGCAAAGGCCGCAGATGACATTCCTGACTCTTGGCATAAATTTGAACGTATTGCCCAATATTGGTTAGCAAAAGGCGTTGATGGATTTAGATATGATATGGCCGAAATGGTACCGGTAGAATTTTGGAGTTACCTCAACAGCCATATTAAACACACAAACCCCAATGCCTTTATATTAGCTGAGGTGTATAACCCTGATTTATATCGTGATTACATTCATTTAGGTAAAATGGATTACCTGTACGATAAAGTAGATTTATACGACAGCTTAAAAGCCATTATTCAAGGCAAAGCCAGCACGGCGGTTATCGCCACAGTGCAAGCTAAAGTTAGCGACATTGAGCAACACATGCTGCACTTTTTAGAAAACCACGACGAGCAGCGTATTAACACGTCCGACTTTGCTGGCAATGCATTTAATGCCCTGCCCGCAATGGTGGTATCGACCACATTAAGTCGCTCACCCACCCTGTTATATTTTGGCCAGGATGTGGGCGAGCAAGGCGCTGAAATGGCTGGATTTGGTCAACCGACTCGCACCAGTATTTTTGACTATGTTGGCGTGCCTGCACATCAACGCTGGATGAACAACGGCAAGTTTGATGGCGGGCAATCCACCCAAGATGAAAAGGCATTGCGCGCATATTATCAAACCTTGTTAACCCTAAGTCATAGTGCCCCAGCATTAACGGGCGAATATATCGAATTAGACACGCTACAGCGCCAACTTAATACCCAGGGGTACGATGATGAAGTATTTGCCTTTAGCCGTTTTAATGCTGAGCAGCAGTTGATCATTGTCAGTAATTTTAGCCAAATCGAGCCTAAATCATTTACGCTTATGCTTCCCAAAATACTCATCGAGCAATGGCACATCGTTGAAAATATAAGGCTGATTGATTTGCTCGCCCAGCAGCCATATGAGCACGATCTCATATTGGATAATAATGACCACGCCAGTGTTCAAATGCAATTACAACCATTGCAATCAGTGGTACTTGAGTTAACTCAAAAACACTAAACTTAAATTCGGATGGTTAAAACAAAAAATGCCGCAGATAAGCAATCTGCGGCACTTTTTAATATCAATCTGTATCAACCAATATCAATCTATTCGTCCAATCATTGTTCAGCACCGCTATCTCATAATCATTAACGGACTCTCAACCGTAAAACCAACAAAAGCCTAATAATTGAACTAGTGATTACAGATTTTATCTGCGGCAGTGGTGATACCATTATCACTGTCGATGAACTTACCTTTATTTTCTAAAAACGAGATCAACATATCAGCATCCATTTCAGTGGCAGAACAAGTGTGGTAACACGTATCTGCATCAAATGTTGTGTGCATCATAGCTTTAAGATCTTGTTTTGTTAGCGCGGCGCCATGTTCTAGCATCATTTGCATTACTTGATGACCATGAATTGATTCAGACATTATATCTCCAGTTAAGGTGTAAATTTTTTGTACTTTATATCTTATTCTTGTCCGATAAACCCTGATCTCGCACACAAGTTCAGCAAGGATGTTTCTAAAATTAAATAGAGAAAATTAAACATGACACAGCAATAACGCATTCTAGCGAGCGTAAATCTACGGTTACTAATAGAATAGAACTCTGTTTTAGCGTCATTTTGAGCCGTAATGCTGGTAAGTGAGATTAATCGCATTACAGCAGACGCTAAAACTGTGATAATGAACTATAAAATTTACCTTTAATCAGTTTGAATACACAGATTGGACTGTTGCTCATTGATTAGCGAAAAGGTGATTTATTTTTGCTTAATTTTTTTCCAATAGGATTTACGATGCGCGCTTTTGTAGTTCGAGCCAGAGCGGCTCCAGTTGATAGCCAACAGTTTTTGGCGGGGATTGGCCAATCTGCTCACACCGAAATTTTAGCCCACACCTTAATGAATACCATCTTCGTTGCGCAGTCTCATCGTGATGATGTCGTGGTGTATCTAGTGTTAGAAAGCACAAACGATTTTTCCCGCACAATATGCTTTCGTTCAAGTGAGCTAGGTCATATTGGTGGATTTCATGAGCAAAACCTCACCAATAAAATTGCTAAAGCATTAACAGCATCTAAAGGCATGGATAAAGAGCAGTTACGTGAAGTGGAAGCTGGTATTACCGTCCGCACAGTCAGTTTTGAAAAGCTGGTGCAAGAATTAGCCGAAGAATATCAGCTGTATATGTTAGAGAAAAAAGGCACGCCAGTTCGCGATATTGAGTTTGCGGTAAACCCATGTTTTTTATTGACCGACCATATTCCTATGCCTAAAAAGAGCTTTAACAGCTTAAAGCGTTTAGGCACCCAACATATTAATTTGGGCCCTAAAATGCTTTTTGCATCTCAATGCGTGGTGCTTATCCACAATGAATTAGACATGAGATTGTAAAAGTCGGCTTATTTACCCAAATGCTATCGATTCGAGTGCACAATTCACAATTCATACTGCACTCAAGTCTTTAGATTTCATTTAAGTAAAACCAAGTTTATATAGGGAAGTTCTTTATATGGAAATTCACGAACACTACAGTGACGAGGCGCGCATCCAACTCAGCTTCTTTTCATTTATGGCCATCGCACTTTGGATTTGTTTTGGCGCTGCCTTATCCTTTTCCATCGCATTTCACTTGGTCGTTTCAACACAAATCCATATTGAAGGCTCTGAAGGTGACGTTTTTTGGTTCGCTAGCTTAATGTATGCTTTTTTAGGTTTTGTGTTTTCGGTCATTGGCGCTGCACTCATTTACCCTATCTATAGTTTTTGGTGCGAACGTTCACGCGGCCAACGAGTAACAGGGAAATTTGCGCTAGTAAAACGTGAGTAACTTACCTTCACCTTCTGAGTTAGCGTGTCACTTCTTGCAAGCATGACAATACCATCTTGCCATTCTCGCTCTGAATACGTATGCAGATCTTTGCGGTAAAATCTAAAAGCGTCATATATTACTTGTTGATAACGATATAATAATAAACAACAAGGATACCGTATGACACCCTCATACTTACAGCCAGCGGCTTTGTGCGCTGGTGTTGATACTCGAGCTCAATTTAACAAACCAATCATTGGTTTAACCTACGCTTTAGCACTCTGTGGCTTGACCTTGTCGAGCATGGTGAATGCGAAAACTGTGCAGGTGAGCTCGCCAGACACCCACATCTATATCAGCTTAACAGACGACAGTGGCCACCCTGAATACCACATTCAATTTAACGGTAAAACCGTCATTAATCCGAGTAAACTAGGTTTAGTTTTTGCACAGCTAGGTGAACTTGGCAGTGAATTTACCATTAAGAATGTCACCCGTAACAGTGTTGACCAAACCTGGCAACAACCTTGGGGCGAACGTGAAAACGTACGCGATCATTACAATAGGATCGTCGCGACTTTATCTAACGGTAAGCTCGATTTTGATATTGAATTTAAAGCCTTTAACGACGGTATTGGCTTTCGTTATGTGGTACCAAAACAAGCAGGCTTGACGAGCACACCCAAACTGGATATTACAGACGAACTCACCGAGTTTGTTATCCCCAATCCACAGCAGACCACTGCATGGTGGATCCCCGGACGTGGTTGGAACCGGTATGAGTATTTATATCGCACCACTACACTCGATAAAATCGACCGCGCCCATACCCCGATGACATTTAGAACGGCTGATGGCGTGCACATGAGCATCCATGAAGCGGCACTAACTGATTATGCCGCCATGGTATTAAATCAAGGCCGAGACGGCACATTACGCGCAGATTTAACCCCGTGGTCAGATGGCATACGGGTAAAAACACAACCGGGATTTTCATCACCTTGGCGCACTATTCAAATCGCTAATGATGCTCCAGGGTTATTGAATTCAGATCTCATTCTTAATCTTAACGAACCTAACAAACTGGGTGATGTGTCTTGGGTACAACCGGGTAAATACGTGGGTATTTGGTGGGGTATGCACCTCAACGAAAACACCTGGGGTAGTGGGCCTAAACACGGCGCAACCACCAGCGAAACCAAACGCTACATGGACTTTGCTGCGCAATATGGCTTTGATGGCGTATTAGTTGAAGGTTGGAATGAAGGCTGGGACGGCAGCTGGTTTCACAATGGCGATGTATTTAGTTTTACCCAAGCTTATCCTGACTTTGATATGGAAGCGATAAGCCAATACGGCAAGAGTAAAAACGTTCGCTTAATTGGCCATCACGAAACCTCAGGCTCTGTGACGAACTACCGCAATCAAATGAGCGACGCTTATGACTTGTATAAAAAGCATGGCGTCACTCAAATAAAAACCGGTTATGTGGCAGACGGCGGCGACATAAAGCGCATTGATGAAAACGGCATAACCAGACACGAATGGCACGACGGCCAGTTTATGGTAAACGAATATCTACACAGCGTGACTGAAGCGGCAAAACGTGGCATTAGCATTAATACCCATGAACCAATTAAAGACACGGGCTTACGCCGCACTTACCCTAACTGGATTGCGCGCGAAGGCGCAAGAGGTCAAGAGTTTAATGCATGGGGCAGCCCGCCAAATACACCCGAACATACCGCTATATTACCGTACACTCGAATGCTGGCAGGACCAATGGACTTTACCCCAGGCATTTTCAATTTAGCACCTGAAGGTCTTGAGGCGATTAATCGGGTTAATACGACCTTAACCAAACAACTCGCACTGTATGTTGTGTTGTATAGCCCTATCCAAATGGCAGCAGACTTACCGCGTAATTATGTACAACGGCTCGATGCGTTTCAATTTATTCAAGATGTGCCTACCGACTGGAATGACAGCATCGCCCTCGCAGGTGACATTGGCGACTATGTGGCTTTTGCACGTAAACAACGTGACGCAGAAGATTGGTATTTGGGAGCGCTTACTGACGAAAAACCACGTAAAATTTCAATAAAACTGGATTTTTTAACACCAGGTAAACAATACCAGGCACAGATTTATCGCGATGGGGAAAAGGCTGACTGGCTCAGTAATCCTTATGACTATGTAATAGAAACCCAAACCGTCACAGCCACTGATTCACTTACGTTGTCACTCGCGCCTAGTGGCGGTACAGCAATTCGCTTTAAAGCCTTGTAATATGTTGCATAAGTGTGTGCTTTTCGTTGCTCAAATGCCATGAATACGTATGTAGTAAGTTGAACCCACAATATGCTCGAGGCTACTATAAAACCTGCTATTTCGTTCTCAAATTGCAGGATGAGAGGGCTAGGTCGTTTCTGGTGTGTCACGTGTTAAGTCCACCAGCTTTAAGTACCTCCGCTGTGTTTGTCGATGGTTTATTTGGACAATAGCCATAGTCAATGCTTAGGTCTTGGCGAATACTTGTCTTAGGGAGAGACGTATTCGCCGTTTTTTATATTTCTACATATCCATGACCTCAAGCTTGTGTCTGACACACTTGAAGGCTAAATAGCATCATTAAAATAAATAATAAAAAGTCAGCATCGCGACTGATAAAAGGGATAGAACATGTCTGCAGAAAATCATCATAAAGTGATTCAACAACCACAGCTTAGCTTTTGGCAAATCTTTAATATGTGCTTTGGTTTTTTGGGGATTCAATTTGGTTTTGCTCTGCAAAACGCCAACGTCAGTCGTATTTTTCAAACTTTAGGTGCAGCCATCGATGACATTCCTATTTTATGGATTGCCGCGCCGCTCACAGGGTTAATTGTACAACCTATTATTGGTTACATGAGTGACAACACCTGGAATGCCCTTGGACGTCGTCGTCCCTACTTCTTAGTTGGTGCAGTGCTAACCACATTGTCACTCTTTATAATGCCTCATTCTCCTACCTTGTGGATTGCAGCAGGGATGTTGTGGATTATGGATGCGTCGATCAACATCGCCATGGAACCATTTCGCGCCTTTGTTGGCGACAACTTACCTAAAAGCCAGCGTACCCAAGGGTACGCAATGCAAAGCTTCTTTATTGGCATTGGTGCTGTTGTCGCCTCTGCCATGCCTTATATGTTAACCAATGTATTTGACGTGGCAAATACCGCTGCTGCAGGTGAAATTGCTGATTCAGTTCGCTACTCATTCTATTTTGGTGGTACTGTGTTATTTGTTGCGGTAGGTTGGACCATTATCTCAAGTAAAGAATATTCGCCAGAAGAGTTAGCCTCGTTTGAGCAACACGCTAATCGTGTTGACGCAACAGAAAACACCAATAGCCGTACCAGTAAACAGTACCAAACCGGTGGCATCATTTGGATGGTCATTGGTGCCGTATTTACTTCAGCAATTTTAATACAAGCCCTCGATAAGCAGCTTTATATTCTTAGTATTGGTATTTTCGCATTTGGCCCGCTGCAACTATTTTGTGCCCGCAAACTGTCTCAAACAAGCAATACAAGCGTGCAACGCGAAAAGTTTGGCATGTTATTTAATGTGGTCGATGATTTATTTCATATGCCAAAAGCCATGCAACAATTAGCTGTAGTACAGTTTTTTGCTTGGTTTGCCCTCTTTGCCATGTGGATATACACCACCGCTGCGGTGACGTCACACCATTACGCCACCAGTGATGTATTAAGCCAAGCTTATAACGACGGAGCAGATTGGGTGGGGATGTTATTTGCTTCATATAACGGTTTTGCCGCCCTCGCCGCTATCATCATTCCGTTTTTAGCCAAAGCTGTCGGCATTAAGTTCACTCATACCATTAATATGTTTTTAGGCGGCATGGGGTTAATAAGCTTTATGTTTATTGAAGACCCGAACCAGTTATGGATCCCAATGATTGGTGTCGGCTTTGCCTGGGCCTCTATTTTGTCTGTGCCCTACGCCATGCTGTCTTCAGCTTTACCCGCTAAAAAAATGGGGGTGTATCTAGGGATTTTTAACTTTTTTATTGTTATTCCGCAGTTACTTGCAGCCAGTATTTTAGGGTTACTGTTAAAAGTATTTTTTGACGGCCAGCCAATTTATGCATTGGTATTAGGTGGTGTATTTATGATGGTGTCGGGTATTGCGGTGCTATTTGTAAAACAAGAACAATAAATCCATTAAAGAATAAATAAGAATAATACAGCAACAACAATATCAGTGCTCTGTCATCGTCACAGACAATATTTTGGGGAAGTTTATGTTAAAGCCACACTCACAGCACAGTGTCATTTCGAATGCCATCGCCGCAAGCTTATTAGGCCTAGTATTAACTGGCTGCTCACCTGCAGACACAGCAACAAACGTTAACACTTTAGCTGAAGTATCGCAGTTAAATAAGGTTGCACCTGGTTCTCCGGGCACAGAGCCAACGTGGGCATTCTCTGGCAAAACAGGCATCGGCACATCTTACGAGCCTTACATCAATGGTCAATACCAAGACCAGGCCGCAAATCCTGTAAGTAAAGTGTGGTTTTCTGTTGCCCAGGGCATACTCACCGAAACCATGTTTGGTCTTATTCATAATGCGCAATTAAAAGAGCTGCAATTTATTATCAGCGGCAATGGCTTTGTTGATACTGAAAAAGATAACACTATTAGCACTATAGAATATCTCGATACGGACGACCAAGGCCGTCCACAATCATTGGCTTATAAAATCATCAACAAAGATATTGAGGGGAAATACCAAATCGAAAAGCATATTTTTACCGATCCTGATAGAAATAGCTTGATGATGAACGTGACCTTTAGTGCTTTTGAAGCTGGAATTACTCCTCATTTGTACGTAAACCCACATATCGACAATAGTGGTGCTAATGATATTGCAGCGATTGAGGGTAAAGCACTTGTCGCACATACCAGTGATACAAACTCAACGGTTATGACCATTAAAAGCGATGTTGACTTTGTTCACGCGAGCGCAGGCTTTGTAGGCTCATCTGACGGGATTATCGATTTACAAGACAATGGTAAGCTTGACTCACTCTACCAAACGACTAGCAATACTAATCAAGGTGGCAATGTTGCCTTAACTGCACAGTACCCCACCCTGACAAAAGCAAATGACAGCCTAAGCTTTAACTTAGCCATCGGATTCGCTCAAGACAAAGCCAGCAGTTTAGCAACAGCACAGGCCACATTAGATGCCGGTTACGATGCGGTAAAGCAGGCTTATTTAGGCGATGAACAACATATTGGTTGGAAAGACTACCTCGCCTCACTCACACCATTGCCCAGCATGAGTGCTAACACTACAGATAACGGCAAACTGCTTTATGCCAGTGCATTAGTATTAAAAGCACAAGAAGATAAAACCCATGCGGGTGCGTTAATCGCATCATTGTCTAATCCTTGGGGCGACACGGTATCAGCTAAGGTTGGAAGTACAGGTTATAAAGCAGTATGGCCGCGTGACTTTTATCAATGTGCAATGGCATTTTTAGCCATGGGCGATACACAAACACCTAAAGTGGCGTTTGAGTATTTAAAGAAAGTTCAGGTTAGTCAGCAAACCCCAGGTTTTGCAGGTACACCTGGATGGTTTTTACAAAAAACTCATGTTGATGGCGAAATAGAATGGGTTGGCGTACAACTTGATCAAACCGCGATGCCAATCATGCTAGGCTGGAAATTGTGGCAAGCTGGTGTGTTAACAGACGCTGAGATTATCTCTTGGTATCAAGACATGCTTAAGCCTGCCGCTGACTTTTTAGTTACAGGTGGTAAGGTAAAGCTTGACTGGAATGAGACTAACATTAGCCCACCAAGTACCCAACAAGAGCGCTGGGAAGAACAAGCAGGGTTTTCACCGTCTACCACCGCGGCAATTATTGCAGGTTTAGTGGCTGCCAATGACATTGGCGTACTCGCACAAGACCGTGATGCCAAGACATACCTAGCGCTAGCCAAGCAACTGCAAAACCAACTAGCAACGACAATGGTCACCACCGCAGGTTTATTAGGTGAAACCAATAATCAAGGTCAAGTCGCCCCCTATTATGTGCGTATTAGCCCAAACGGCAATCCTAATACAGAAGAGAAACTACTCGATAACAATGGTAAGCCAGGCTTAGATCAACGGCTTATTTTAGACGGAGGCTTTTTAGAGTTAGTGCGTTATGGCGTAGTGGATGCGCAAGACCCTGTCATTAAAAACAGCGTAATGCTAATCGATAATCAGCAACTTGAAGATAACCTACGGGTTAAGTACGAGTTTACCGCTAAAGATGGCAGTAAAGTACCGGGGTATCGCCGCTATGGTAACGATGGTTACGGAGAAGATACGGTCACAGGTTTTAGCTATGCTGAAAATGGCAATACTGAAGATCAACGCGGCCGAGTATGGCCCTTTTTTACCGGCGAGCGTGGCCATTACGAGTTAGCACTTGCCACAGCTGAAGGCAATTTAACCCCAGACCGCAAAAAAGCATTAATTAACACCTACGTTCAAGGCATGGAAACTTTTGCCAACAAGGGATTAATGCTGCCAGAACAAGCGTGGGACGGTGTCGGTAACCCAACACGTTATGATTATAAAATGGGTGATGGTACCAACTCTGCAACGCCATTGGCGTGGACTCATGCTGAATATGTTAAATTGGTACGTTCAATGACCGATGAGCAAGTGTGGGACTTTTATCCTGTGGTGAAACAACTAGCTCAATAATGTTTTGAGACAATGAATAATAGCTAAACGCTTATTTTAAAATGATTAATATGCGCCTCCTTACTAAAAAGCTGTTGCTAAATGCAATGGCTTATTTTTGACAAAATCAAAATATAATATTGATAATTAAATACTATTTTGTAAAAATGATTAAGATTAATAAAAATTAACGTTAAGGACTAACGAATGGATTGGTATTTAAAGGTTTTAAAACAATATTTTGATTTTAAAGGGCGAGCGCGTCGTAAAGAATATTGGATGTTTGTATTAATTAACACCATTTTCAGTGTGTTACTGACGTTAGTTGATATGGGTACTGGCCTGTACAGTGACATCTACGGCACAGGTTTATTGAGCTCACTTTATTCGTTAGCAGTATTAATTCCAAGTATTGCGGTCAGTGTGCGCCGCTTACACGATACTGATCATTCGGGTTGGTGGTTATTTTATTGCTTATCCCGCTGATCGGCGCGCTGATTATTTTGGTTGTGCTGTGCTTTAACAGTAAAGATGACAACGAATACGGCCCAAATCAAAAAGCTGAGCCAAACTTTACTGATAACGACAATTTAACCGCTTAAGCTATCTTTAGCGTTAAAATAAAAAGAGCAGGGTCAATGACCTTGCTCTTTTTTTACATCATTTATTTACGGCCTAACAATACAACATGCTTTACGAGTGAAACGCTAAAGACTTAGGTTTTTGACGGCATTAATTTCATCATGCCATTCATCAGTAATACCGCTAAACCGCCCGCGATCACACCAAATAATGCATTTAGTAAACTGGGCGTTAACATTCCTAAAAAGCCACCAACAACACTCAACTGCTCAACTACCACTTGAGCATGCTCTATCCATTCAAATACCACATGAATGCCGTGAGTTAAAATACCACCACCTACCATAAACATAGCAATGGTGCCGACAACAGTTAGTATTTTCATTAAATAGGGCGCGGCAGAGACTAACATTAAGCCAATATTGTGCCCTACCCCTTCCAATTTACGTTTGGCAAGGTATAAGCCTAAATCGTCAATTTTAACGATACCCGCCACTAAGCCATACACACCAACCGTCATGATGATTGCAATCACCGACAAGGTTAAAAATTGGCCCATTAAATCCATATGAGCAGCAACACCTAAACTAATAGCGATAATTTCAGCGGACAACACAAAATCGGTACGGATGGCGCCTTTAATTTTGTCTTTTTCAAACGCAGCTAAATCATCAATGTCAGCTTTGCCTTTAGCAACAATGGTTTCATCGTCAGTTAGCGCGGCCTTTTTATGCGTCATCGAGTGATAGACTTTCTCGAAGCCTTCATAACATAAAAACAAGCCACCAAACATCAACAGCGGCGTAATGGCCCAGGGAATAAAAGCACTGATTAATAACGCCAACGGCACCAGAATCAATTTATTACGAAATGAGCCTTTGGCAACCGCGTATACCACAGGTAACTCACGCTCTGACGCGACGCCAGACACTTGTTGGGCATTTAAGGCTAAATCATCGCCCAGCACTCCTGCTGTTTTACGCGCCGCCACTTTACTCATTGCAGCTACGTCATCCAAAATCGTCGCAATGTCATCTAACAAGGTTAATAAACTGGCGCCTGCCATAATTGCTTGTATCCTTTATCAATCAAAAATTGTGTGTGTATTATGATGCTTTCTATTTATTGTGATTCTTTCTAGCTATTATCAATCGGTAACGACGGACGGCTTGGTGTTATTCGTCAACGTTAGCACCGCATGAACTACGAACGACTAAACTGGTTGGAATTAACCGCTGGCTGACTTCTTCGCCGCGAATTAATTTCAGCACACTTTCAACTAAAATTTCACCAGCATATTGGGTATCTTGTTTTATCGTAGTTAATGCTGGATTAGCAAAACTGGCAACAGGAATATCGTCATATCCCACCACAGCAACGTGCTCAGGCACTAACACTCCACGTTTTTTTAACGCCCGAATGGCACCAATAGCTATGAGATCGCTAGCAGTAAAAATGGCTTCAAATTGCACGCCACTATCAAGTAAGGTCATTGCGGCCTCATACCCTGAAGCCTCGGTATTAATCGCATGATGTTGTAATTGTTTATCGGTATTAATTCCCGCCGTGGTCAACGCATCAACATGGCCTAAATATCGGTCGCGAAATTCTGGGCTGTGCCCTGATGCATCACCTAAAAACGCAATATGTCGATGGCCGAGACTGAGTAAATGTTCAGTGGCAATAACGCCACCTTGGTGATTGTCACAACCAATAGATAACACGGCTTTATTATGCTGCTCGGCGCCCCAAATCACAAAATGGGTATTTTTTTCAATCAAGGTTTCAAGTTTATGGGCGTAGTCCATGTAGTCGCCATAGCCGAGTAAAATAATACCGTCTGCTTTGTTACTGTCTTCGTAATCGGCATGCCAATCTGTCGACAATTGTTGAAACGACACCAATAAATCATAACCTTGCCGTGCAGTAGCACGAGTAATTGAACCTAGCATGGATAAAAAGAATGGGTTAATCATTGAGTCGTCGTTTGTGGGGTCTTCACAAATCAACAAAGCTAATGTCAGGCTGTTTTGGGTGCGTAAATTACTGGCGTTTTTATCGACTTTATAATTAAGCTCTTTGGCAATAGCTTGAATACGTTGGCGAGTTTCTAGATTTACCAACGGACTATTTCGTAAAGCTCTAGACACAGTCGATTGCGACACGCCAGCCTTGTATGCGATATCAATTGAGGTCGCTTTTGAGGTCATTGTTATCTATCACCTTTTATTATTTTCATAGCCTTAACTTACTTATAAACCAAGCTCACTGAGTAAATCATCAGCATCATCTACCACAATGCCTTTTACATTTGGATCGCTTAGCATGTCTTTGGATTGGTTAGAATCGCTAGGATGTGTCTTTCGGTGCGCTTCGATTAGCGAATCAGGATCAAACTCTTCGTCCATTTCAAAATCTGCAGAACGAATAAACTCAGTTTGGTCCATGGCAAATTCAAGATAAAAAATATGGTTATTTTCAGTCTTAAAGGACACGCGTCTTGCCACTGCATTATCAAGATTTGTATCTACCGATATTGTTAACTCTTTATTAATAGTTAACATTTTAGGCTGACTTTGAGTGATAGAAGTCTGTAACTCTTTCGAGATTTTACCAATAAAATCACCCAAAATTTGGTTCATCAATTCGCCCATCACATTACTGACATCATCTGATGTGTGTGAAAAAGCCAATTCAGACTCTGGCATACCCATATTAATCATGTATCGGCGATATACCTCAATGGCGGCATTGGCTGAAAAATTGATAACAACAAGACCAGAAAACCCGCCATCGAAAATTGAAAAGCAACCTAAATCAGGCTTTAAACGTGTACGAGAAATGCTTTGTACCATGCCTGCATGGCTCACTCGGCTTGCGCTAGCGCTCGACAATACATGAGAAACTGAGTGGCAGAGTTTTAAAAGAATGTCGTCGTTATTAACTATGTTAGAAGAATTCATGGCTTTAGGTACCTTTTCATTATTTAGACTAATCTTGCGGGTAAAACGTAAAAAAATCAAAATTAAAACAATCGATTAGCATGTTTAATAATCAAACATATCATAAATGTGATTAACCGCATGATATACAAATACTTTTCGAAATCTATTTATGTACACCACACAATTGTAAATAAGCTTTGTTTGTTCACAAAAATACACATTAAAAGTTAATTTTTACTGCAACCCGATTATAATTCGAACACTCTATATGGATATGTACTTTAGGACTATAAATGATTGAATTATTAAGACGTTTAACCATTTTAAAACGACTTTTCATTATGCTCATTCTCGCAGCGATTGGCACTGTGGTCTTTGGCACTTTTTCCGTTAAAGAACAATACAATCATTTGGTAGAACAAAAGCAAAAGCAAATAACAGCTCAAGTGTCATTGCTCAGCAGTAGCCTAGAGGCGATGCAGCAGCGTCAGCCATTATCAGATCCGGATTTATTAGCGCTCATTCGCGAAATTAACTTAAATGACCATGTGGGCTTATGGGTAGTCGATGAACAACAGAAAGTGATAATTGACAGTATAAACGCTACGAATGTTGGCAGGTCAGTTAATGCGTTATCAAGCAGCGGCAATGGTAGTATTTTTAATCAATTGTTAAACGATGCTAAGCAAACCGTTACTCAAACACAATTGACCATTAGTGCCGCAGATAATACAGATCAAACGGTATTAACCGCTGCAACTTATTTCCCAAGCCATCGTTGGACCTTAATCACCCGTGCTAGTTTAAATGATGTGAATCAAAGCATGACTGGAATTATTATTGATTATTTAATTATCATGATGATTATTTCGGTGCCTATTTTTGCCTTCTTTTTATTATTGAATCACTCGATTACTCAACCATTAAAAGCGGCAATTAGCGCAATGGAAAAAATAGCAAAAGGCGAAGGCGATCTTACCCAGCGCCTATCGACCGAAGGCAACGATGAAGTAGCCCAAATGGCCCATGAATTTAATCAGTTTGTGATAAAAATTGCAGACATGGTCGCTCATTTACAACCGTTGGGTGCCAACTTACAAGTTGAGGCACTTCATTTATTGAGTACGGTTACCGAGTCGAATCAAAGCGCAAACCAAGTCAACAATGAAACCCAAAACGTCGCCACAGCCATTAATCAAATGCTATCCACCAGTCATGAAATGGCTCGAAATACACAAGATGCCGCACAAGGCGCCAATAATGTTAAACATCAGGCTTTGCAAAATCAGCAGCTAATGCGCCAAACGGTTGAGCATACAGATAGCTTAGTGAGTGAATTAAAACAGTCTGAAAAAGTGACTTTAAGTTTAAGCCAATCATCAGCAGAAATTGGCAGTATCTTAGATGTTATCGGCAGTATTGCCGACCAAACCAATTTATTAGCTCTTAATGCGGCAATTGAAGCTGCGCGAGCAGGTGAGCATGGACGTGGGTTTGCTGTGGTTGCAGATGAAGTTCGCGCACTGGCTAATCGCACTCAATCATCGACCAATGAAATCAATAAAATTATTAGTCAGATCCAGCACGGTATTCAATCAGTGATTGACAGCAATACCCATACTCAACAACAGTCATCACAATTACAAACTAAAGCGATTCAATCTAGCGACGCCATCGTGGAGATTTTAGCGCTTATCGACAATATCAGTAATATGACAGCGCAATTAGCCAGCGCAACTGAAGAGCAAGCTCTGGTCACTGAAGATATCAATCGTAATGTCACTACAATTTCAGAACTGACTGAGTTGTCCCTTAGCGCCAACGAAACTCATGCTCACGCGGCACAATCATTACAAACGGTGAGTAAAGACATGAGCCACACCTTGGGTCAGTTCAAAATCTAATCATGTAAATCGTTATGCCTGTCATTCACTTTGCAGGCATAACGATTTATCACCTACACCGCACTGCAGCAGACTTTGCGCGTAGCATCACTTTTAGCTCTCCATACTTTAGGGTATATTAAGCGCTTCAGATTGAATACCTTGGTATTTCAGCCTTATTTGACACTGAGCACATCAATACAACAACAGGTTAAATAACTGAAATATAGCGTTAAATGAGTATTTAGTTGTCATTCATTAATGAGTATTTTCTCTATGTATCAAAAAACGGTTACGATTGTCGCACCTCATGGCATACATACTCGCCCTGCTGCGTTATTAGTAAAAGAAGCAAAAACATTCGCATGCGACGTTATGGTAGAGTGCAATGGCAAGCAAGCCAGTGCGAAAAGTTTATTTAAATTACAGACATTAGGCTTATATCAAGGGGTGTCTGTAACTGTATTTGCAACTGGAGAACAAGCGCAAGCGGCAGTCGATAAAATTGCCACTTTGCTGATTACCCTCAGTTAAAGGATTGTTTATGTCATTCAATGGAATTGTGGTTTCTGCTGGTATTGCATTTGGTAAGGCATTAACCATGACCTCGCACATGCCGCCATTGGACTTTAAACTGCTCAGTAACGAACAAATAAGCCAACAACAGCAACAATTAACTCATGCCATTGAACTGCTAATCCACCATTTACAACACTGCCAACGTCATTTATGCCAAGAGTGTGAGAATTTTCAACTTATCGATGCCGATATCATGTTGCTCGAAGATGAAGAGTTACAACAAGAGCTATTGCAACATATTAAGCAGTTTAAAGTATGTGCCGCTGTGGCGATTGATAGAATATTCAACCAACAAGCAGCTGAACTAGCTGAATTTGATGATCCATATCTGGCGAATCGCAGTAACGATATTTTGTGTTTGGCTAAACGGTTAACAAGTGCAATACATGGTCATTTACAGTGGGATTTATCTGCTCTTACCGAAGATACCATTTTATTAGCCGACGATTTAACTCCTGCCGAGTTTGCCATTTTGCCACTTAAACACATTACTGGCATTGTGTTAGAAACAGGCGGACTCACTAGCCATACCGCCATCTTAGCTCGTGCTGCGGGTATTCCGGCTTTGCTAAATTACCAGTTTTCTCAACGTCCCGTAAAAATTAAAGATGGTGAACAACTGGTATTAGACGGCATGTCTGGCGAATTGCATATTGCGCCTACAATTACTGTATTTGAACAATTGCAACAAAAACAGCAACAAGAACGACAACGTCGTCAAGCATTAACAGCATATAAAGACAAACCCAGTATTACCCTTGATGGCCACGCGATTAGCTTGCTCGCAAACGTAGGTAATTTAAGTGAAATACCTCATGTTACAGATGTAGGCGCTCAGGGCATTGGTTTGTTTAGAACTGAGTTTTTGCTAATGAATGCAAAAGCTCTACCGGATGAACAACAGCAGTACAAACTGTATTGTGATGCCCTGCACAGCTTGCAAGGGCAAGTATTGTCAATTCGAACTTTCGATATAGGTGCCGATAAAGAAATTCCTTATTTACACCAAACTCAAGAAGATAATCCAGCATTGGGCATCCGTGGGATCCGTTATAGTCTGGCGCATCCTGACACCTTTATTACGCAAGTTAAAGCCGTACTGCGCGCCGCTAATCATGGGCAAATAAGATTAATGTTCCCAATGGTGAGTCAAATTGAAGAACTTGAAGGCGCGTTAGCATTAATTGAACAAGCTAAAGCACAATTAATTGAGCAAGAGAAAGGCTTTGGTGAACTCAGTTTAGGTATTGTAGTTGAAACCCCAGCAGCAGTATTAAACCTGCCTAGTATGTTACCACTGCTTGATTTTGTTAGTATTGGTACTAACGATTTAACTCAATACACCTTAGCCGCAGACCGTACTAATCCGCATTTAGCCAAACAGTATCCAGCATTATCACCGGCTGTGATCCAGTTAATCTCGATGGTCATTAAATTTTGTAAACCCGCCAACGTTAAGGTGTCATTATGCGGAGAACTTGGCAGCGATCCGCAGGTCTTACCATTATTGGTCGGCCTAGGCTTAGATGAAATCAGTATCAATCCAACCAATTTGTTAGAAGTAAAAGCCATATTGATAAAAGGCCGGTATCAAGATTTTGTTAAACATGCGCAAACTGTATCTGCATTAACGCGAATAGATGATATTCGCACAGCCATCAACACTATTAATTACAATTAAAACTGGTAAAGTAATCAGAGAAGTTTACAATTAAACACATAAAAATATTAATAAAAGGGGCTTTTTCATATGGGATTTTTAAGCCGTATTAGGCGACTTATTTCAGGCCAGCCGCAATTAACTGGCGGCATTGCTATTTTGGCCCCGGTGTCGGGCGAGATTGTGCCAATTGAAAGAGTACCAGATGTTGTTTTTGCTGAAAAAATTGTAGGCGACGGCATTGCCATCGATCCTAAGGGTGAGTTTATTGTTGCCCCTATTGACGGTACCATAGGCAAAATATTTGAAACCAACCATGCCTTTAGTATTGAGTCCCCACAAGGTCTTGAGCTATTTGTCCACTTTGGAGTAGGCACCGTTGAACTAAGAGGTAATGGTTTTAAACGATTAGCTGAAGAAGGCCAGCAAGTAAAAGCTGGCCAACCTATATTATCATTTGATTTAGCCTTTTTACGCGACAATGTTGAAAGTTTACTCACCCCAGTAGTACTAGCAAACATGGAAGATGTAACCAAATTAGACAAAGCCCAGGGCAGTGTTATTGCCGGTAAAGACGTGATTTTTACTGTTCAAATGTAACCTAATTTTATGATCACGTTTACGTTTTATTGCCTCCGTAATTGAACAAGATGCAAGCACCCTCAGCTTGCATTTTATGAAATATATTCAAATGCCTGCATTACCCTTGTCCAACCTGCGACTCGATGCCACAATGTTGTCATTAGTTTTTACACCAATGATTCATGTTCACTCATGATCTGGAGTATTGCTTAAAGATTGCATGCTTTTGCTTGCATGGTTTAATCGGCAAACTCTGCACATAAAATTTAACCGATAAAAGGGAGCCCACCTTTGACTTTATACGGCATTAAAAATTGCGATACAGTACGTAAAGCACGCAAATGGCTAGAAGTAGAAAATATTGATTACACCTTTCATGATTTTCGTGATGATGGGTTAACGACTGAAACAGTCAGTCAATGGGCTAATATTGTTGGCTGGGAAACATTATTTAATAAGCGCAGTACTAGTTTTCGTGGTTTAAGCGATGCAGATAAAATAGACATCACTCAAGACAAAGCCATCGCGCTTATGGTGCAACACCCTACTCTCATCAAACGCCCAGTATTGGTTAATCAAAGTAACATTTTGGTTGGTTTTAAGGCTGAGCAATACCAAGCGTGGTTCGCATAATGAATAATGATGTTGTTGAATTAACAAAAGAGTTAATTTCTCGTCCATCGGTTACACCGCTCGACGAAGGCTGTCAAACATTAATGGCTAATCGTTTAGCCGCCATTGGTTTTGACATTGAACCTATGGTTTTTGAAGATACTACCAATATGTGGGCTAGGCGTGGTAAAGGCAATCCGGTATTTTGCTTTGCAGGCCACACCGACGTGGTACCTACCGGTGACTTAAACCGATGGCATACCCCACCTTTTGAGCCCACAATTATTGACGATTACATCCATGGGCGCGGCGCAGCCGATATGAAAGGCTCATTAGCCGCCATGATTGTGGCCACTGAGCGTTTTGTCGCAAAACATCCAGACCATAATGGTTCGATTACCTATTTGATCACCAGTGACGAAGAAGGCCCATTTATTAATGGTACTACCCGCGTTATTGATACCTTAGAAGCACGAAACGAAAAGATCACTTGGGCACTCGTAGGTGAACCATCATCGACCCATAAGCTTGGTGATATTGTCAAAAATGGTCGTCGTGGCAGTTTAACCGGCAATTTAACCGTAAATGGTATTCAAGGTCATGTGGCCTACCCTCACCTTGCCGACAACCCTATTCACAAAGCTGCGCCAGCATTAGCTGAGTTGGCGCAAATGCATTGGGACAATGGCAATGAATTTTTCCCTCCGACCAGTTTTCAAATCGCTAATATTAATGGCGGCACTGGCGCATCTAATGTGATCCCAGGCGATCTTAAGGTAATGTTTAACTTCCGCTATTCAACTGAGGTTACCGCAGAAGAACTGATAAAGCGTGTGGTTAACATTCTTGATGCTCATGGCTTAGATTATGATATTGATTGGGTCTTTAATGGTTTACCATTTTTAACCGGTGATGGTCCACTGCTTGAAGCCACTCGTGATGCCATCCGTGAAGTTACAGGCTATGAAACCGACCCACAAACCACTGGCGGCACTTCAGATGGACGTTTTATTGCACCAACGGGTGCTCAGGTCATTGAGCTCGGCCCGGTTAATGCCACCATTCATAAAGTGAATGAGTGTGTAAAAGTGTCTGATTTAGAGGTGTTAGCTAATTGTTATGAGCGCATTTTGGAAAAGTTATTGTGCAACTAACACCATCGCTCAACATAGATGTGCCTCAACAACAACTCAAACTGTATGGCTTAGACGGTCAGCATATGGTGTCCGTTGGGGAATATTTACTTGAGCAGAACACCGCTGCAGCGTTTTGCAAAATGCAGATCGCTGCGAATCAAAGTGGCTTAGATTTGCAATTGTGTTCGGCTTACCGACCTTTTGAACGACAAGTTCATATTTGGAATGCGAAAGCTTCTGGCACCCGTCCTTTGCTCGATAAAGCATCGCAGCCAATTGATTATGCATCTTTGTCAGATCAACAACTTATCGACACTATTTTGATTTGGTCAGCTTTACCTGGCGCATCAAGGCATCACTGGGGAACAGATATAGATGTATTTGATGCCAAGCAAATCAGCAAACAGTCTCTGCAATTAGTTAGCACAGAATACCAAGAAACAGGCCCGTGCTTTGCTTTACATCAATGGCTTATAGAACATGCGGTTGATTATGGCTTTTATTTCCCTTATCAAGCACACCAAAGTGGCGTAAGCCCAGAGCCTTGGCATTTAAGTTATTTTCCTGTCGCCAAAGACTACGTAAGCCAGTTTCGGGCAGCTGAACTAGCAAAGGTGTTGTCTCACGCTGAAATATCATTACAATCGCCGCTAATTGAACGATTAACCGAATTGGTTAATCATTATGTATTTTATGTCGCGCCCTCTCCGGCTTAACGCCTGCTTGCCGCCTAAATAAATGAGTCTACTGCTATGCCGACCTTATTACCCCATATCATTATCGATGAACAACCACTGCATTATATTGACAAAGGCCACGGCCCTGTTGTGGTTTTTTGTCATGGCTTATTAGCCAATTGCAGCATGTGGCAAGCTCAAATTGATGCGTTATCGGCGCAGTACCGTTGTATTGCCATTGATTTTTGGGGACACGGCCAAAGCCAAACTTTGCCCGTGGGATGCGATAATTTACAAGATGTTGCCAAACACGTTTTACGCTTAATTGATGCTCTCGAAATTAACGATATTGCAGTCGTTGGCCATGGGAGCGGTGGAGCTATCGCTGCAGAAATGGTACTCATAGCTCCTGCGCGTATACACGCTTTAGTGATGCTAAACAGTTTTGTTGGCTTTGAGCCGCAAGTAAACTGTATAAAATACCAAAACTTTATAGCACAAGTGGCTAATGCTCAGGCGATCCCAGCAGAGTTAGCAGTAAGCTTAACTGAATTATTTTTCAGTAAAGATGCTTATGAACTTAGTCAGCACAATATAACACTAGCTCAAGCCATCAAAGCATTTGAAAAACAGTTAACTGACATACACACTCAACAAATCGCGCCATTACTTAAGTTTGCCAATATGGCGATTTATAAACGCGATACACTCGAGTCTGTTGAAGCACTCACCTTACCCACATTGGTGGCTGTCGGCCTCAATGGTTACCTTCGTACCGCATTAGAAAGCTACTTAATGCACGACAGTATTGATGGCAGCCAATTACTGCATATTGAGCATGCTGGCCATTTAGCTAATATTGAAAAAGCCGATTTATTTAATCAGCATCTTATTGATTTTTTGGCTAAAGTGAATTTTAATTAATCCACTTAATGGATAGACCAGATCTACAAACATTGCTGATATACTCGTAACTTAATGACATATTGTCTGTAAATCCTGACAGACAAAATACTGAATAATCCGAGCACCAATGAAACTTCTTAAACCATTATTTGATAATAATCGCCGTTGGGCAGAGCGGATCAATAAAGAAGATCCTACTTTTTTTGAACAACTTGCGAAGCAACAAAATCCTGAATATTTATGGATTGGTTGCTCAGATAGCCGAGTACCTTCAAACCAAATTATTGATCTACTCCCGGGCGAAGTATTTGTTCACCGAAATATTGCCAATATGGTTATTCACACCGATTTAAATTGTTTATCTGTATTACAATACGCGGTTGATGTACTCAAAGTTAAGCATATTATGGTTGTTGGCCATTATGGCTGTGGTGGTGTGCGCGCCGCTATGGGTAATGAGCGATTAGGCTTAATCGATAATTGGCTAGGCCATTTGCGCGATGTTCATCGTATACACCAAGCCGATCTTGAACCCATGACTCAGCAACAACGGTTTGACCGTTTGTGTGAACTCAACGTAATGGAGCAAGTGTCCAATGTTGTATCAACCAATATTGTTCAAGAAGCATGGGATCGCGGCCAAGATGTAGCCATTCATGGCTGGATTTACGGTATTAACAATGGTTTATTAACCGATTTAGATGTCACAATAGACCGTGTTCATGGTCGTAATATTCCATAAAACAGTCACACAAATCGCAACAATAAAGGCCTGCATGACCATCAGCTATTCGACGGTTATTTGCAGGCCTTTGTTTTTATAAATAATGCGCTCAAAAGTGTTAAGATGTTTATTACTCAAGGTATTATTATTGTCACACGACTGTTTTTTAAGCATGTAAACTATCAATTGACCATGGCTAAGAGAAAGATACAGATTAAAATATTTCCTTGTATATAATTAACTATATCGCTTAATCAAACACTTAAATCAGTGCGATTATCGTACAACATATTCAGTTATTGAGGATAATTCTAAGTCCTCAATAGGTATTGTCTACAACAGTAGGGCTAATTTAATGAACGTGACTCTCATCATCCCAGCACGATATGGCTCAAGCCGTTTCCCGGGTAAACCACTTGCACTTATTGCAGGTAAACCTATGATCCAACGAGTGTACGAGCGCGCAGCACAGGCCAAAGGAATCGACAATATTTACGTTGCAACCGATGACGACAGAATTAAAAGTACCGTCGAAGGATTTGGTGGTAAGGCAGTAATGACCGACCCTGATGCTGCATCGGGCACAGACCGTATCAATGATGCCATTGAACGTCTAGGTTTAGGTGAAGACGATTTAGTCATTAACCTGCAAGGTGACCAACCGTTAATCGACCCAAGCTCTATTGAGCAAATGGTAAGTTTATTTCAACAACATCCCGGCGAATTTGAAATGGCGACTTTAGGCTTTCAAATTACCGAAGAGAAGGAATTAGACGACCCAATGCACGTTAAAGTGGTGTTTGATAACGATTACAACGCCCTGTACTTTTCACGTGCTCGTATTCCGTTTGGTCGCGACATTAAAGACTATCCTGTTTATAAGCACATTGGCGTTTATGCCTATACCAAACGTTTCATTAATGCATTTGCTAAGTTGCCAGTTGGCAGACTAGAAGACATTGAAAAGCTAGAGCAATTACGCGCATTAGAAAATGGCCATAAAATTAAAGTCGTTATCAGTAAATACAACGCACCTGAAGTTGACGTGCCGGGCGATATTGAAAAATGTGAGCGCATTTTAGCGGCAAATTGAAGACTATCGACGCACACCATTACCAAAGGAGTAGCACATGAGTTTAGAAGGCTATGAAGTCTGGCTGATTATCATCCTAGTGCTTGGTGTTATTGCCAGTAATATTGCAGTGTTAAAGTATTCAGCAAAATTTAAAATGCCACAATTTGGTGAGCCCAAAGATAACAAGACGACAGCAGAACAGGATAAAACTGACATAGAGCAAGGGTCAGCTGACACAAAAGATGATAACAGTAAGCCTAATGGCTAATATTGACTCTCTAACCTGATGCTTATTAAACAAAAAAAGCTAGCTTCTTCACAGTGGCTAGCTTTTTTTATCTCAGTATTCTTGAAATTACAGTGCTAAGTGTCATTGTAATTACTTCTTAGTAATTGCTAAGAAGTAAGCAAATTAACACTAAACGTAACATTCAGCAGAAACGATATAGTCTATTCGTAATCAAAGGATTCTTTAGGTGCGACATTATTAGGCCAAGCATTAATCACGGCTTTAACCAGGGAGGCTAATGGAATCGCAAAGAAAACCCCCCATACGCCCCACAGTCCACCAAACACAAGCACCGCAGCGATAATCACCACAGGGTGTAAATCAACAGCATCTGAAAACAATAAAGGCACTAATACATTACCGTCTAACGCCTGAATAATACCGTAACCAAGCATTAAGTAACCAAACTCAGGGCTAAATCCCCACTGGAAAAAAGCCACAAGTGCAATCGGTAATGTCACTAACGTCGCACCAACATAAGGGATTAATACCGACAGGCCAGTGAGCACACCCAACAATGCAGAGTAACGTAGCCCCATAATGGCAAAGAAGATATAGCTCGCAATGCCAACAATCACAATTTCAATGACTTTACCGCGAATATAATTAAATATTTGCTGATCCATTTCAAACCACACATTTCGCGCTAAATCACGATTGGTTGGGAAAAAACGCTTACTGCCTTTCATTAATTGATCTTTATCTTTTAAGAAGAAAAATACCAACAATGGCACTAAGATCGCGTATACCATCAACACTAATAATGACGCAGAATAACCTAACAACTGCTTACCTAAGTCTAACAAGTGCTGAGTATCAAGCATCTTATTAACTTCTTCCATCATAGAGTCTATCTGAGATGCACTGACAAACTGAGGGTAATCAGCACTAAACTCTCTTACAATTAACATGCCTTTATCAATCATTGAGGGTAAATCGGTAACCAATGACACTCCCTGACGCCAAATGCTGGGAGCTAATCCCAACATTAGGATCAGCATTAAGCCTAAAAATACCACTAATACGATAGATGCTGCTGCAGTTCGACTAATACCTAAACGCGACATTTGTGCTACAGGCCATTCAAGTAAAAATGCTAACACTAATGCGACTAATAACGGCGCAAGTAAGCCGGCACCAAAGTACAACGCAAGACCGATACCAATAATAATAAACATTAAGGTGATGGCTTGTGGATCGCTAAAACGGGTTTTGTACCACTCAGTTAAAAATGCCAGCATTGAACAACCTTTATATAAAAAACACTAATTTAATTTGTTTTGGTAATAATTACCGACAAACAATGCAACTCATCGGCAACGATTTCAATACCAAAACCCATTTTTTTTATTAACAAGGGAACATCTCGACGTGAACCGTGGTCAGATAGAAGAACATGTAAGGTTTCACCCACTTGTAATTGCTTTAGTAAAAGTTTTACTTTAACTAAAGGATAAGGACAAGAATACGGCGTTAAATCAATAAAAATCATTATGAACTTGCTTTAATCATTCTAGGGCTATTATCCTAGCTTGAACAACAAACCACAAGCGATGTTGCAAAACCAACTTGTGCGTTAAGCCAAGAACTTACGACTCATTTAGCATTATAGGTTTCGCTTGCGTAAATTATCATTATCGACCTTTTCAAAAGCATTAACAGCCACTGCCATTAGCATTGTATTTGCTGGCAGTATTGCCCACAGTTTTGCCAACAATGATCTTCCCGATCTTGGCACTGCAGCTGTGAACACCTTCAGTTTAGAAAAAGAAACTGTGTACGGTGACGCATATATGCGGGTCATACGCTCATCGGCCCCGGTACTAGGCGATCCGGTACTCACACAATACTTATCTGAGTTAGGTAATAAATTGGTCGCCAATGCCACAGGCGTTAAAACCCCTTTTTACTTTTTCTTACTGCGTAATGATGAAATCAACGCCTTTGCTTTTTTTGGTGGTCATGTTGGCGTACATACAGGTTTGTTTTTAAATGCTGAAAACGAAAGCGAATTAGCATCAGTGCTCGCACACGAAATTACCCACGTTACTCAGCGACATTTAGCCCGTTCGCTCGAGGCACAACAAAAAAGTTCGACTGCGACTATTGCTGGTATGTTAGGTGCTATTTTATTAACGATTGCCGCACCACAAGTGGGAATGGCCGCATTAGCGACAACACAAGCGATGGCAACTCAATCTAAAATAAACTACACCCGCCTTCATGAAAAAGAAGCAGACCGAATAGGGATGCAAATATTGGTTGATGCAGGCTTTGATCCAAATGCCGCTTCTACTTTTTTTGGTCAACTTGCAGTACGTTACCGCTTTTCAACAACCCCGCCACAAATGTTGCTCACTCACCCGTTACCTGAGTCTCGTATAACTGAAGCGCGAAACCGTGCGGCACAATACCCTAAACGCTTTGTGCCTGACAGCTTAAATTACCAATTAGCCAAAGCTCGTATTCAAGTGCGTTTTTCAAATTTCAGTGACGACGGCGCTTTATCGTTATTTGAACAACAGCTTAAGAAAAACAACTACACATTTAAAGATGCTGCGCTATACGGTAAAGCATTAGCATTATTTCGTTTAGAGAAATTTGATCAAGCAGAAACCATCATCGATACGCTATTAAAAAAAGATGATAATAATTTGTTTTACCTAGACACTAAAACGGATCTATTAGCCCAGAAAAAAGATTATGCGGCAGCCATCGCATTGCTTGAAGCGCAGCGTAAAATTAAACCCACATCGCAAGTCGTCAATACTAACCTTGCCAATATATACGTTGAAGCAGATCAACCACTAAAGGCCATTCCACTGCTTGAAGAGTTAATTTTTTTCGACAAACAAAACATGTTGCCATACCAGATTATGGCAGACGCTTACCGTAAGCTTGATAATAAAGCGTTGGAGTATTACAGCAATGCAGAAATTATGGCATTAACCGCCAATTATCAAGGTGCAATAGACCAATTAAACTATGCATACCGTTATTCTGAAGGGCAAACCTTACAGCTTGCCCGAATTGAAGCCAGGATCCGCCAGTTTAGACAAGCCGACAGAGACCTTGAGCAGTTTAAGTAATACCATTTCGCGATAATAAGTGATGACTCTGCGAGAGTTTAAAAGGGCTTAAACAAGGCACATGACTGAATGAATAGGTTCTCTTTCGAAGTCATGCAACGCCGTGTAAGCCCTTTTAAAATTCGCCTGAAAGGAATGTAACAGCCGCTTTTGCTCTGCGTTCTCGTTATTTGAAAGGGAACAACCATGACGACATAGCGATGCCTTAATCAAAACCGTTGGACACATTCAGAATGGTCACTGATTAATGCAGATTGTTATAATATAACGGTGTAACTTTAGCGGTCTTTTTTTGATAGAATAATGGCAAACTGAAGGTTTGCCATTTTTTATGACGGATAATAAACATGACAAAAGCTAAAACCACTATTTTACATAACCCTCGCTGCTCAAAAAGCCGTGAGACGTTAGCGTTACTTGAAGCACAAGGTGTTGACATTACCGTAGTCGAGTACCTAAAACAGCCTCCGAATGAGACAGAAATCAGTAATATATTAACCCTTTTAGGATTAACAGCACGTCAAATGATGCGCACCAAAGAAGATGAATATAAAGCCCAAAATTTAGCCAACCCTGCACTCACTGAAGCACAATTGATTAGCGCAATGGTTGCTACACCAAAATTAATTGAACGTCCTATCGTATTGGCTAATAACCAAGCCGCCATTGGTCGTCCACCTGAAAATGTTTTATCTATTCTGTAACGAGCAACATAATGACCACACAAACCTTGTTCCAACTCAGCCGTATTGGTTACCTTGCATTACTCTTGCTGCTTAGCGGCTGGTTTATTCAACAGGGCTTAAATGGCACCTATTCGCTTGGTTTTAGTTTAATTTGGATTGTGCCTTTATTATTTCCCCTTAAAGGCATCATTACCGGTAATCCATACACCTATGCTTGGGCTAGCTTTATTTTGTGCGTGTATTTACTGCATGGATTAACTCTAGCTTATGTCACCAATGACGCGTTTGTCTTTGCCCTCATTGAATCAATATTGATTTGTGTCTTATTAGTGACCTTCCCTTTTTATGCCCGCAAACGTGGCCGCGAATTAGGCTTAGGATTAAAGAAAAAATCTGAACAACAGTAGAATTATGCCTGTTATATTTATTTTGCAAAAAGCGCCTTTGGGCGCTTTTTTGTTTATTGCATTTAATAAACAATGCGTGCTAGGTTAATACGTTAACAAGATGTTATATAAGTGTATTTTATAATTCTAAAAAATAAACATGGAGTCGTTTAATGAAAGCATCGCGTAATGTAGGCTTTTACAGTCTTATAGCCAGTGCCATATTAGTCAGTGCATGTGGAGGAGACTCTTCTGATGATAACTCAGGCGTACCATTCTCTTCAGCTTTTGAGATCTGCAGTGAAGATTCAAGCACAAGCTTAATATCCACCGATTCTGAACTGGTTTTTATTATTGAACAGGATTATGCCGCCAATAAACCTGGCAGTATTACCGCGTCAATAGCCGATCAAGACAGTGCCGGTCGTACGTTTCTATGGCAACAAGTCTCAGGCCCTAGCCTTGAGTTAGCCTCAGTGAATAGCCCAGTATTAGCCTTTACACCCAATAGTAACGATAACTACAGTTTTAAAGTGACGGTAACAGGCGGTTCGAGCAATTATGAAGAGGTGGTGTCAATAACTGCTGACTCTACTGATAATATTTTACGGATTAACAATGACCATCAAATGGTGGCAAATATAGATGCTAGTTTAAGAATTCAAAATATAAATGGCCAAGTACCCACAGAGATCAGCTGGTGCATGTACCCAAACATCGACAACGTAGGTTTTAATAGCGTCGATTTAACTGACCTTAATCGACCACTGTTTAACGCACCAGACGTAAACAGCGACAAACTTATTAGCCTAAAAGCCACAGCAACCTTTGACGGCCAAACAGTCAGTGATGATGTGCATTTACTTGTCACAAAAGAGCAAGCTATCCCATCGAAGGCTTACATAACTTACCCTCTCGCACGGGTACACCCCTACAAAGCAGATTCAGCTTATGCCGATAACCTTGTTAGCTGTACTTACTCTAACCAGCAAATTGCCCCGTGTAATATCCTCAACGAGCTACCATTTATTAGCCAAGACAGCCAGCCAGACCCGATTGACACCATAATGGACAGAGTCGTAGTGTCCCACGACTGGATGGGAGCAAATTTTGAAACTTACCTTCGTGCACAAACAAACACTGACTTTGTTGAGCTATTACAATCAGTAACTGCAGTCATTATTAGTTACGATATCAGGCCAGCTTATTATTCGGGTTATATCGGAGCCATCTATCTCGATCCTGAATACTTATGGCTAACATCGGCTCAACGAGACACCATTGATGAAACCCCAGACTATCGCAGTAATTTTGGTGAAGACTTGAATTACTTATCTCCATACCGTTATGTTAAAGATAATGCGTATGCTGGTGAATATATCGATAAAGGCAACCGCATGAACCGTACCATGGATAATATGTCTTATAATCTAGCAAGACTCTTGTACCACGAACTGGCCCATGCCAATGACTTTTATCCGCAAAGTATTCATGCCACGCTGCAAGGGCCGAGCCTAAAAGAAGAGTGGGATCGTCGCTTTGCTTCAAATGACATGCCATCAAGCCAACTTCAACTGCGTTATCCATTACTCAGTGATGAAATGTATGGCCTTGCTAAGGTTCAATACGCAGGGGAATCTGCAAACAGTACTCAAAAAGCGTTTAGTCCCAGTGATGTCGCTGAATTTTTTGCTAATGATTTAGCAAATGATGATTATGCTTACTCGTCAAAACCTGAAGATGTTGCCATGTTGTTTGAAGAAATAATGATGAGCCATCGTTACGGTATTTTGCGTGATATCGCTGTTACGGATAAACCCGAAGTACAAACCAGCTCAACCATTACCGTTGAATGGGGAGTGCGCGGCCGAGTTGGACAGGTTGAATTGCGCGATCGCGCCAGCTACGTTCTCGGACAAATGCTGCCCAATATTAACACCCAACTCGTGATGGACGGTCTACCGGAGCCCGTTGCGTTAGTGAAAGGCCAAACCTGGGCACAAAATTTAGTCTTAACTGCGGATCAGTCTAAATCGCTACAAAAAGTCTCTAATCAATCTGATGGCACTGTCATTGATAATCGACCATTGCAGTTTAGTGGCGACCAACATGCACATTAGTCATACCAATCAGGATAAATAAGTGAGCAGAGATTACGTAGGAAAAATCGCTTAGAATAAAACAGAAATTGCAGCAAGCTAGTTGTTCTAACGTCAAAATTTCTAACAACGTTATAAGCGATGTTAACCGGCAAGAATGATCACATTCTTGTGCTGATTGGTATCACTCCCTTAGATAAACAAAAACGCCAAATGAATTCATTTGGCGTTTTTTATTGTCATTTATAATGTATGACTGCATGCTCACGGCATGGATAAGCGATATTTATAGCCTAAGCATTTCTTTAATGAACGGAATCGTCAGTTTACGCTGATGTACCATCGAGGCTTTATCAAGCTTATCGAGCACATCAAATAAGGTACGTAAATCACGTGCCATACGGGTGAGCAAAAAACGCCCTACTTCATCAGATAACTGCAAACCGCGCATTGCGGCGCGCCGTTGTAATGCGGCAAGCTTTTCATCATCAGCCATGGGTTGAAGCTGATAAATTAAGCCCCATTGCATACGTGAGACGAGGTCTGGCAGAGAGAATCCGACCTCTGATGGCGATGCATTACCACTAACAATCAAACGACAATCTTGCTGCTCAGCAATACGATTATACAGATGAAAAATAGCTTCTTCCCATACAGGGTGACCGGCAATGGCTTCAACATCATCAATACAAATGAGCTCTAGTGATTCGAGCCCTTCAAAAAGTGCTGGAGAAATACTGGCGTGGATCCCTAATGGAATATATAACGTGCGTCGCTCTAAATCATTCGCGTGGGCACAAGCAGCATGCATTAAATGTGTGCGACCAGATTTTTCAGGACCATATATGTACAAAGAAGACGCAAGAGACCCTTCAGCGCTAGCTTGAAGCTTTTGGATCAGCTCATCGTTACCCGAGGCAGGATAATAACTTTGAAAGGTTTCATCGTCGGGTAAGTAAACGGGTAAAGATAATTGTCTTGGTGAGTTTTGTGTCACTCAGATAGGTCTCAAAATCATAAACGAACAAACGTTATTATACATGTAAGCGCTCTATAATCACAGAGCGCCACCTTTGCCGACTTATTGGCCCAGCCATTGATACATTAGCGTGGGTTGCGCAACGTCAGTTTTCTGTTGGTAAAATGACTCTACACTTCCCATTGTATCTAGCTTTGACAGGCGACTGTCGATATCCAGTAAACGCTGTAAGTCATCAACACTACTATATAATTCAACGTTGTAGGTTGCTGTGCTGCCTTTAAATGAATGTAAGCTTATTGATTTAATAGCACTTAATTGGCGTAAATAGGCTTCAATATTGACCATTTGAGTCATATTATTTAAACCAGAAAAACTCACTTCTGTAGCCGCATTACTGCCCGTTGATGCTATCGCATACTGGCTAATGTGATAATCGGCTAAAATATTCATCATGCGTTTGACCGCTTGCTGATTATCAGCCGCCTCACCTTGCTGAGCCACTAAAGGTTGTAATACACCGTTAGTTCGAGTTTTATTGAATAAATTAATTGTAAACATCACGCGACTGCCTTGATTTTCAATATTGGCAATCGCAAAGTAATCTGATTGATAGCGGGCAGAAGCAACAAACACAACATCGGTAAAACCGCCACGTACATCATTGACGGTGACCCCCATAACATCATCAAGATCCATTATCGGTAACATCACCGGAATGCCTTTATTGGCAGATGCTTGGGTCAAGTCATCACGAAGTTCTGAAATCGAAGCATCAGCTAAAATAGTGGGCTCTGTGTTTTCATCTACAGTTAACCATAATAGCGTTAATGGACGTTGACTTCCCCATACTGGCAAACCGGCCTGACGTAGTTTGGCAATCACTCTTTGATGGTCAAAACTGGCTTTAAGCATCAACTCGCCGTTTTGTTCAAAATAACCGTACTGAGTCAAAATAACTTCAGGTTCATTTATCTGCGCTTTAATCAGTGGGTTTAGTACCACACTTGGGCTGCCTGAGTTTTTTAAAAACACTGCCGCTAACGCTTCTTTCAACGCATTATTTTTAACATCGTTTGCACGTGAACTCACCGCAATATCAGCCTCTTCAAGCTTACTGACTTCAGCAGCTTGCACGAGCGCAATTGAGGTTAACGCAATTAAAGGTAACACAATGAGATTAATTAGTTTTTTCAGCATCTGATAACATAAACGCAGCAAATATAAGTGGCAAAATTATATCATAATAAAAAATGGATAACGAAAACTCTTTTTGGCGGTACGGTAACACTAAGGTCAATTTGACCAAGTATTGTAGCGATATCAAATAACTATAATCGCCACATAGGCCTAATACAGGTTATGAAAACAAAGGCTTTTATGTGACAATTCGCGCCGTTTAATCACACGCTCACTTCTTGTTAATAATGGAGAAATATATGAAACGCGTGTTAATCCCGCTTCAAGGTGCACAAATGTTATTTGTCGCCTTTGGTGCACTGGTGCTTATGCCATTATTAACTGGCCTAGATACTAGTGTCGCCCTATTTACTGCCGGTTTCGGTACCCTTTTGTTTCAGCTCGTCACTAAGCGTCAAGTCCCCATATTTCTTGCATCTTCATTTGCCTTTATTGCGCCAATTTTATACGGCGTACAAACTTGGGGGATCCCAGCCACTATGGGCGGATTAATGGCGGCAGGTGTGGTGTACATGTTACTGGGCTTATCTGTCAAATTACGCGGTACAGGCTTTATTCACAGACTATTACCACCTGTGGTGGTCGGCCCAGTGATAATGATTATTGGTTTAGGTTTAGCCCCTGTTGCGGTCAATATGGCACTCGGAAAAAGTGGTGATGGCAGCATAATCATTATTGAGCAAAATACCGCGTTGTTTATTTCTCTTGCCGCATTAATGACTACTGTTTTGGTTGCTGTTTTTGCCAAAGGATTAGTGCGATTAATGCCGATCCTTGCCGGTATCTTAGTCGGCTACGGTGCCAGTTTAGCCTTCGGTATTGTCGACTTTACCCCTGTAACACAAGCTGCATGGTTAGCCATGCCCAACTTTGTCGCCCCTGAATTCAACTGGCACGCTATTTTGTTTATGATCCCAGTGGCCATAGCACCCGCAGTTGAACACATTGGAGATATTTTAGCGATTTCAAATGTGACCGGTAAAGATTATCTTAAAAAGCCTGGTCTGCACCGCACACTAACGGGTGATGGTATTGCGACTATTGCGGCATCGGCTTTAGGTGGACCACCAAACACCACATACAGTGAAGTGACAGGTGCTGTAACATTAACCAAAAGCTTTGACCCACGTATTATGACCTGGACAGCAATCACCGCGATTACCCTCGCTTTTGTTGGCAAACTTGGAGCCTTAATGCAAACCATACCAGTACCGGTAATGGGCGGCATAATGTGTTTATTGTTTGGTTCTATTGCTGCGGTTGGTTTAAATACTCTAATACGCCATCAGGTCGATTTATCTGAACCACGCAATCTGAGTATTGTTGGTGTGACATTGGTATTTGGTATTGGCGGCATGGCCTTTGGCATAGGCTCATTTAGCCTAACAGGCATAAGCCTTTGCGGTATTGTGGCGATATTAATGAATTTAATTTTGCCTACGGTAAAGAAACCTCATTCAGATGAAACACATTAAGAGATATTACTTACTCTGTTAAATAGCAGGTAATAAAAAACCCCTATAGCAATTGCTATAGGGGCTTTTTTTATGACAAAAAACACATCACAGATTAACGATTACTCTGCTGCATCTTCTGTGCGGAATTTATCAGCAGTGGCTTTAATAATTGGCTGAAGCTCACCTTTTTGGAACATTTCTGTGATGATGTCACAACCACCAATCAGCTCGCCTTCCACCCATAATTGTGGGAATGTTGGCCAGTTAGCAAATTTTGGTAATTCAGCACGAATATCTGGGTGCTGTAAAATGTCTACGAATGCAAATTGTTCACCACAGTTGATCATCACTTGAGCAACCTGAGATGAAAATCCACAGCTTGGTAATTTAGGCGAACCTTTCATGTACACGATAATTGGGTTTTCGCTAATTTGCTGTTTAATCTTTTCTACAGTTTCCATTTGATTTCCTAAGTACGACGACTGAACACATAATTGCTATTGTACGACACCTGAGACAATAACAAAATCCCATAGATTGTAAGGTTTATTTAAAATCCATAAAATAGAAGCAAAGATTATAGATAAAAATATCTTGGGTAGGATTAATGCTTAAGTAATTTCCTATTAAATAATCAACCAGCAAACTATGTCACACGCCATTACAAATACGTATATTGCCAGGATAACAATTTTGTATTGATACGATTAAAAACAAACCTACAAGCAGTAAAAATGTAACAAAAGCTTAAGTTTAAGTACATTGGCTCGTTTGCTAAGCATTTAAAACCTCACGCTGACGTTAATTCGCCAAACAATGATTCACATCACAAAAATAATCAGTACAATAGTAATAGAGCAATGTTACCTGATTGGTAAACAAAAACGATAACCTGAATCCATGGAGAGATACTAATGGCTTTCGAACTACCAGCATTACCTTATGCAAAGAACGCACTTGAACCGCACATTTCACAAGAAACTATCGAGTTCCATTACGGTAAGCACCACAATACATATGTGGTAAAACTAAATGGTTTAGTTGAAGGAACTGAATTTGCTGGCAAGACGCTAGAAGAAGTTGTTAAAACTTCAACAGGTGGCATGTTCAACAACGCAGCTCAAGTTTGGAACCACACTTTTTACTGGAACTGTTTAGCGCCTAACGCTGGCGGCGAAGCAACTGGCGATATCGCTGCTGCTATCAATGCATCTTTCGGTTCTTTCGAAGAATTCAAAGCTAAGTTTACTGATTCTGCAGTAAACAACTTCGGTAGCGCTTGGACTTGGCTTGTGAAAAAAGCTGACGGTTCTTTAGCTATCGTTAACACCAGCAATGCTGCAACTCCGTTAACGGATGAATCAGTTACTATTCTATTAACTGTAGACGTGTGGGAACATGCATACTACGTTGATTACCGTAACGCACGTCCAGAGTATTTAGCTCACTTCTGGCAACTTGTTAACTGGGAATTTGTTAACAAAAACTTTGCTGCTTAATCTTAATTTACAGTAAAAACAAGGAGCCTTTAAGGCTCCTTTTTTATGTCTGCAATTCATCGGAATTAATACTTTCTGACTATTCCTATTTTTGCAACTATTGCAAATGCTACTGTTTGTCTTTGTTTTTATTTAATTTATTTTTAAATAAAATTTAGCTAAGTCGTTTCCCCTGTCCTACACTTTAGTCGTAAAGCCTAATATATCAGGATAGGTCTAGCAGTATATTCCACTAGTTCCTCTCCCATCACTTTGGCTTTTAAAAGTGAGACAACTGTATGTTTTGAGGGGGTTACCATGGGCATATTTGAGCATTATCAACAACGTTATGAGAAAAAGCTCGATGAGGAATACACCTTAGAGCAATTCCTTGATATTTGTAAGCAAGACAAAAGCGCATATGTGTCTGCGGCAGAACGATTATTAATGGCCATTGGTGAAGCGAAGATGGTCGACACGGCTAAAAACCCTATCTTGAGTCGGATTTTCTCCAACCGCTTAATTGCAAGCTACCCTGCTTTTAAAGATTTTTATGGTATGGAAGACGCCATCGAACAAATCGTGGCTTATTTAAAACATTCTGCTCAAGGATTAGAAGAATCAAAACAGATCCTTTATTTACTTGGACCTGTAGGTGGTGGTAAATCATCTCTCGCTGAAAAGTTAAAAGCATTAATGCAACAAGTCCCTATCTATATTCTCAGTGCCGATGGAATGCGCAGCCCCGTCAACGATCACCCTTTTTGTTTATTTGATCCTGAAGAAGACAGCAGTTTACTTATGAGCGAGTACAATATCCCGGCTCGCTATCTTAAAACTATCATGTCGCCTTGGGCAGTTAAACGATTGCATCATTACGGTGGAGACATATCAAAATTTAGAGTTGTTAAAGTTTATCCATCAGTGTTAGATCAAATAGGTATTGCTAAAACAGAACCTGGGGATGAGAACAATCAAGATATTTCAGCATTAGTGGGAAAGGTTGATATTCGTCAACTTGAACATTTTTCACAAGACGATGCCGACGCTTATGCATACTCAGGTGCGCTGTGCCGCGCCAACCAGGGCTTGATGGAATTTGTGGAGATGTTTAAAGCACCGATTAAAGTGTTACATCCATTATTAACCGCGACTCAAGAAGGTAATTATAATGGTACAGAGGGGTTATCTGCACTGCCCTACAATGGGATTATTTTGGCTCATTCAAACGAGTCGGAATGGTCAACCTTTAGAAATAACAAAAACAACGAGGCTTTTTTAGACAGAGTTTATATTGTTAAAGTGCCATATTGTTTGCGTGTTTCAGAAGAAATGGCAATCTATCAAAAACTGTTAGTCAATTCTGAATTATCGGCAGCGCCTTGCGCCCCTGGCACTTTAGAAACCTTAGCGCAATTTAGTGTATTGTCACGCCTCAAAACCCCAGATAATTCATCGATATATTCTAAAATGCGTGTCTACAATGGCGAAAGTTTAAAAGACACTGATCCAAAAGCAAAATCTTACCAAGAGTATCGAGACTACGCCGGAGTTGACGAAGGTATGCAAGGGTTATCGACTCGTTTTGCCTTTAAGATTTTGTCACGGGTATTCAACTTTGACAGCACTGAAATTGCCGCAAATCCAGTGCATTTATTCTATGTGCTTGAAAAACAAATTGAGCAAGAACAATTCCCAAATGAAACAGGCGAAAAGTACCTTGAGTTTCTTAAAGGATACCTCATCCCGAAATACGTGGAGTTTATAGGCAAAGAAATACAAACTGCCTACCTCGAGTCTTATTCAGAGTACGGTCAAAACATCTTTGACCGTTATGTCACCTACGCAGACTTCTGGATCCAAGATCAAGAATATCGCGACCCTGAAACAGGACAATTGTTTGACCGTGGTGCATTGAATGCTGAACTAGAAAAAATAGAAAAACCTGCAGGCATTAGCAACCCTAAAGACTTCCGTAATGAAATCGTTAATTTTGTTTTACGTGCTAGAGCCAACAATGAAGGTAACAATCCATTGTGGACCAGCTATGAGAAACTTCGAACGGTAATTGAAAAGAAAATGTTTTCTAATACCGAAGACTTGTTACCTGTTATCTCTTTTAATGCCAAAACCTCTAACGATGATCAACGCAAACACGATGACTTTGTTAATCGGATGATGGAAAAAGGCTACACAAAAAAACAAGTCCGTTTATTGTCTGAATGGTATTTACGCGTACGAAAATCATCGTAATCAATACCCAGCCCTGGCTGAGACAAACTCAGCCAGATCATTGACTTGGGGGGCGTATGGCAAACTTTATCGATAGACGACTCAATGCCAAAGGGAAAAGCACGGTTAATCGTCAGCGTTTTATTGAACGCTATAAAAAACAAATCAAAAAAGCGGTGAGCGATGCTGTAACACGGCGTAGTGTTACTGATATTGATAAAGGGGAAGAGATCAGTATTCCAACCCGCGATATCAGTGAACCGTTATTTAGACAAGGTCAAGGCGGCAAACGTAATCGTGTTCATCCTGGTAATGATCAGTTTAATCGCGGCGACCAGATAAAACGCCCTAATGGTGGTCAAGGTGGTGCGGGTCAAGGCGATGCCTCCGACAGCGGCGAAGGTAATGACGATTTCGTATTTAATATATCAAAAGATGAATATCTTGAATTGTTATTTGAAGACTTAGCATTACCCAACTTGCAAAACAATCGCCTGAATAAATTGGTTGAATACCAAACTTATCGTGCTGGTTTTACTAATGACGGTGTTCCCGCAAATATCAATATTGTTCGCTCACTACGTTCATCACTTGCGCGGCGTATTGCAATGTCGGGCAATAAAAAGCGCACTCTCAAATTGTTAGAAGTCGAGCTTGAACAATTACAAAATACACCAGGCTCAAAAGCTGAGAAAATTATCGCGCTAAAAGAACAAATTGAATTACTCAAAAAACAGATCGCCAAGGTTCCGTTTATCGACACTTTTGACTTACGTTTCAACAATTACTCAAAACAAGAGAAACCCTCTAGCCAAGCGGTGATGTTCTGTTTAATGGATGTTTCTGGCTCTATGGATCAAGCGACTAAAGACATCGCCAAACGGTTTTACATATTACTATATTTGTTTTTAACCCGCAGTTATAAAAATCTTGAAGTGGTCTATATCCGTCACCATACCCAAGCCAAAGAAGTTGACGAGCATGAGTTTTTTTACTCACAAGAGACAGGCGGTACCATAGTATCGAGTGCATTGAAGTTAATGAATGAAATACAACAAGCACGTTACCCCGAAAACGAATGGAATATTTACGCAGCTCAAGCATCAGACGGTGATAATTGGGCCGATGATTCGCCCCACTGCCATGACTTATTGGCCAATCATATTTTACCCAAGGTGCGTTATTTCAGTTATATCGAAATCACCCACCGAGCCCATCAAACCTTATGGAATCAGTACCAGGACCTGCAGCAACAATTTGATAATATTGCTGTGCAACACATTCGTGAAGCTGAAGACATTTACCCGGTATTTCGCGAACTCTTTAAAAAACAGGCTGTATAGGGGGCAATCATGGTTAAAGCAACTCGCAAGCCGTTAGATGATGGACCCGAGTGGACATTCGATTTACTAGACCAATACCAGCAAGCCATTGCTGAAGCTGCGGATTTTTTCAAATTGGATGCATACCCCAACCAAATTGAAATTATAACCGCCGAGCAAATGATGGACGCTTATGCAGGTATTGGGATGCCAATAGGGTATACCCATTGGTCGTTTGGTAAACGTTTTATTGAAACAGAGCAAGGTTATAAACGCGGGCAAATGGGCCTTGCCTACGAGATTGTGATTAACTCAGACCCTTGCATTGCCTATTTAATGGAAGAAAACACCATCACGATGCAGGCACTTGTGATGGCGCATGCGTGTTATGGCCATAACAGTTTTTTTAAGAATAACTATTTATTTAAAACCTGGACAGACGCCAGCTCAATTATAGATTACCTAGTGTTTGCCAAAAACTACATTCGAGAATGTGAAGTGAAATACGGGATTGAGCAGGTTGAGCTGACGCTCGACTCTTGTCATGCCTTAATGAATTATGGCGTAGATCGTTACAAGCGACCTGCTGAAGTGTCATTTAAAGAAGAACAAGCACGCCAACAAGAGCGCGAGGATTACCTGCAAACTCAAGTTAACGATTTATGGCGCACCATACCCATATCACCGCAAAAAATACCCGAAGATAGCCGTAAAGTTTTCCCTGAAGAGCCGCAAGAGAATATTCTGTATTTTATCGAAAAAAACGCCCCTTTATTGGCACCTTGGCAACGTGAACTGGTGCGTATAGTGCGTAAAATGGCGCAATATTTTTACCCTCAAAAACAAACTCAGGTAATGAATGAAGGCTGGGCAACATTTTGGCATTACACAATCCTGAATCGCCTTTATGATACCGGTAAACTGAGCGACCGTTTTATGTTGGAGTTTTTACAAAGTCACACTGCAGTCGTCGCGCAGCCTTCTTATAATAGCCCTTACTATAATGGCATTAATCCTTACGCATTAGGGTTTGCAATGTTTATTGATATTAGGCGAATTTGTGAAACCCCAACAGATGAAGACCGTAAATGGTTTCCCGATATAGCTGGCAGCGACTGGCTAACCACTGTACATTTTGCTATGCAAAACTTTAAAGATGAGAGCTTTATCAGCCAATACTTGTCTCCTAAGGTAATAAGAGACTTTAAATTATTTGGTATTTTAGATGATGAAAAACGCAGTCATTTAGCCGTATCGGCCATTCACGATGAACAAGGTTATCAAGACATCCGTAATACACTGTCGCAACAGTATAACTTGTCTAACATCGAACCTAATATTCAGGTACAGCAAGTACTGGTCAATGGCGACCGTTCAATCACGCTTCGGTATATTCCTTTTGATAATATCCCGTTGGCAGACAATCATCAGGAAGTATTAAAACATCTGCATCGATTATGGGGATTTAATGTGACACTCGAGCAAGTTGATGAACTGGGCATGATAAAAGTAATATCAACATGTCCTGAAATGGAGCAACAACCACATCATTCCTCATTTAACGTTATCGCTTAGGCATATCAACCTTTAGTTTATGGACATAAAAAAGCCAATCGTTAAACGATTGGCTTGCATGATTAAACAATCAAGCTAATTTAGCTTTTGTCATGACCGATTTCAGCGGGCATATCATCACGCAGTTTTTGCCATAATTTACCGCTCTCAATGCCATTATTACGCATTAATGTTGGAACTTCGGCATAATTTTTATCTTTTGCCAATTGTTCAAGCTTGATATAAAAACGCATGGTTAATTCTCGAGCTTCTTGACTCGAAAAGTAAAAACGACCCACACGATTATATAAACCTTTAAAACCATTCAAAATTAATACATACAGTGGATTTCCAGACGCAAAAGCCAAAGTGTGGTGCAGTTGATAATCAAACTCGGCATAAGCTTCAGCATCGTTTTCTAACGAATGAATACCTGCTAAAGCGGCAATGGCTTTATCTGGATTATGTCTAATCGATGCTCGAAAATAAATGTTACTGACATTGCCACGTGCGGACATAAGTTGGTCAACCAACAACGGAAATCCATCTGGATTTAAATCCGCAATGGTCTCAAGAATATTAAGTCCTGATGTTTCCCAAAAGTTATTCACTTGGGTTGGCTTACCATGTTGAATTTTCAACCAACCATCACGAGCTAACCGTTGAAGAACTTCACGTAATGTTGTGCGAGTCACCCCAATGAGTTCAGAAAGCTCACGTTCAGCAGGTAAAATTGATCCGGGTGGAAACTTGTTTTCCCAAATGGAACGAACAATGTACTTTTCGGCGAAACTTGCTGGGCCTTTGGCATTGATGATCATTAGCCTTCATATCCTATTGCTAAACAATGGCGAAACTATTGCACTGATCATACCAGAGCGGTGGAAAATAAAAACCATTGTTTATTCACAACGCATGTAATGATGCTTTTTTAAACACACCGAATTAATTCAAATCGGATTAATTGAATTCACTTCACATTACTCGACTATTATCATCAACATATCGCGATTTATGTCGATAAAATCAAACAAGTTTAGTATATACTCATGTAGCTAGTTTGTTAGTGCTGTGTAGTTTTTTTGCGCGCACTACGGCATTGCAATGAGATTCGTTTAAGCTACACTATCGACGAAATAATGAGCCATATCGAGTTTGCCACATAAAAATGTGCGTTAACACCTTGTTTGTAATACCAATACGTTACTATTTTCAACTAATTTACAGGCAATTTGTAATATTATAGTAGGTAGAGTTTTAATGAAAATTAATGAAATATTGATTTTCATCAAGTTTTAAATCTGAACTTGCCTCTATTCTCCCAACCTGTTGAAAATAAGAATGTGTTGTTTGCTATCAAGAAATGGTACCAATACTGTCACAATAACAATATCGGAGAGGCTGCTATGCAGGCAACCAAGGGTCAAGCGCTATTTGTTAACTTTTTAGGTAATTCGCCTAAGTGGTACAAATACGCCATTTTGGCATTTTTAATTATTAATCCCCTGCTGTTCTTTTATGTCAGTCCATTTGTCGCAGGATGGGTTCTGGTAGTTGAATTTATTTTTACACTCGCGATGGCATTAAAATGTTATCCGTTACAGCCAGGAGGCTTGCTTGCAATTGAAGCGGTGATGATAGGCATGACATCACCCACCCAGGTTCTGCATGAAATTGAAGCTAACCTAGAAGTGCTTTTACTATTAGTCTTTATGGTTGCTGGTATTTACTTTATGAAACAGCTATTGCTGTTTGTATTTACCAAAATGATCACTAAAGTTCGTTCAAAAATTATCGTGTCATTGATGTTCTGTACTGCATCCGCCTTTTTATCGGCCTTTTTAGACGCGTTAACCGTTATTGCAGTCATTATTGCAGTGGCTGTTGGTTTTTACTCTATTTACCATAAAGTCGCTTCAGGCAAGAGCTTTAGCGACAATGATGGCCATGACCATACATCTGAATCGTCAGGGCAACTAAACGATGATGAATTAGAAGCATTTAGGGCATTTTTACGTAACCTATTAATGCATTCTGGTATTGGTACTGCTTTAGGTGGTGTATGTACCATGGTGGGTGAACCACAAAACTTAATCATTGCAGCGCAAGCTCATTGGCAGTTTGGTGAGTTCTTTTTACGTATGTCACCTGTAACTATGCCGGTATTGTTTGCGGGTATTTTTACTTGTTTCCTTGTAGAAAAATTAAAATGGTTTGGTTATGGCGCACAGTTACCTGATGCAGTTCATCGCATTTTAACTGACTACGCCGCACACGAAGATTCGCACCGAACCAATCAAGATAAAATGAAATTGGTTATTCAGGCATTAATTGGTATTTGGTTAATTGTCGGCTTAGCACTGCATTTAGCGTCTGTAGGCCTAATCGGTTTATCTGTCATTATTTTAGCAACTGCCTTTAATGGTGTGACTGATGAACATGCATTGGGTAAAGCATTTGAAGAAGCGTTACCGTTTACCGCACTTTTAGCAGTGTTCTTCGCCGTTGTTGGTGTGATCATTGACCAAGGCTTGTTCGCGCCAGTGATTCAATGGGCATTAAGTTATGAAGGTAATATGCAATTAGTGATTTTCTATATCGCTAACGGTTTATTGTCTATGGTGAGTGATAACGTTTTTGTGGGTACGGTATACATTAACGAAGTTAAAGCGGCGTTATTGAATGGCCAAATTACTCGTGATCAGTTCGACCTGTTAGCTGTTGCAATAAACACAGGGACTAACCTTCCTTCAGTGGCAACACCCAATGGCCAAGCAGCATTTTTATTCTTGTTGACATCAGCAATTGCACCGCTTATTCGTCTGTCTTATGGTCGCATGGTTTGGATGGCATTACCTTACACCATCGTATTATCGATTGTGGGTGTACTGGCTATTGAAACAGGCTTCTTAACAGATATGACGCAACTACTGTACGATACGCAGTTAATTATTCACCACTCAGCAAAAGATTTGGGCGGTATGGTTAGCGGCCATTAGTGAGCTAGGATGTTGGACTTAATAGATAATTTATCTTAAAGTCGACACAACCCTTTTGAACACCCTCAATTGAGGGTGTTTTTTTATCTCAAAATTGCACTAGGAGCAGTACTTGTCAACGTTACAACTCTTTTGTCGTGGTCGTTTATCGTGGGGATTACTCGCGCTCTCTGGGATCGTATTAGAACTGGCCGCGCTCTTTTTTCAGTATGCGATGGATCTATCACCCTGCGTTATGTGCATATATGTGCGCGTAGCCGTACTCGGCCTGATATTGGCAGGATTGATTGGCATGCTTCAGCCAAAATGGTGGATTTTGCGCTTTGTAGGATTAGTCGCTTGGATGGTGTCTTCTATATGGGGATTTAGTTTGGCTTACGAGCTTAACAACATGCAGGTGAACCCATCACCTTTTGCAACATGCTCTTTTTATCCTGAATTTCCAAGCTTTATGCCATTGGATGTTTGGCTTCCATCGGTGTTCTCACCGACCGGAATGTGTAGCGATCTCCCCTGGACATGGTTATCGGTGAGCATGGCACAATGGATGATGGTGTGTTTTGCTATCTATGCTGTTATTTGGTTAGCGATGCTTGTGCCGAGCTTGAAACCGGCAAAGTAAGCTAGCGCTATGATTTAACAAAAAAGACCTCAATTGAGGTCTTTTTTGTTAATCTTGACATGGACAGTTGCCTGCTATTTTATTATTTATTCCACATCAAGTAATGGCCACAAAACAATACAATCTTCTAAATATTTTACTTTCATTTCGTTAACCGTCTTACGTTGAACAGAAATACCTGCAGCATGCATAGCCTCTTTGTCACCAGTTAATAATGGATGCCAGCTAGGCAGCGCTTTACCCAAATATAAACGACGATAGGCACAACTGTCCGGTAGCCAAGTTAATTCACTAATGTTAGCTGGCGTTATCGCGGTACATTCTGGCACGTATTTAAAACGTTCAATGTATCGACGACAACTGCAACTGTCGCCATCGAGTAAATGACAAGCAGCATTGGTATAATACAACTCATCGGTTTCATCATCGATAATTTTATTTAAACAGCATTTACCGCAGCCATCACAGAGCGACTCCCACTCAACAGGGGTCATTTTATCTAACGGTGTTGTTGTCCAAAACTGTGTCATCATGGTCTATCTAAAAAGTTATTCATCAAAATTTGCGAGTATTTTACACCGAAAAGAGTTCAAGTTACTGCTTAATTTTTTCCGACAGGTAGGTTAATGCCAGGGTGTCATGAAATGAAGGCGTAAATTGGTGTAATAATCGAAAATTATTGTAAACTAAATAAAATCGCCCTTTGCTACCATCAGGTGCGATTAACGACACATTCATATCACTACGAGACGGCAAGTTATCACCATTAAAACGCCTAACACCATATGCTTGCCATTGCGGAAAAGTATGGGTACTGCTCAAACCTAATAAATTAGGGTCTAACATCATGGTCGCCTTGACTTGCCTGCCCCAGGTAGCGTCAAACTGCCAACCTTGTTGATGTAACATATTTGCAGTGCTGGCAAACGCATCTTCAGTCGAGTCCCAAATATCAATTTTACCATCTTGGTCGCCGTCTACAGAATATTGCAATAGTTGTGAAGGCATCATTTGCATTTGCCCCATTGCGCCACTTGATGAACTGCGCAGCGCAGCGATTGGAATATTTTTCTGTTCAATGAGTTTCAAAGCAGCAATAAATTCATCTACATAAAAAGATTCGTTTTCACCTTTAAATGCAAGAGAGGCTAAAACAGATAATGTTGGGAATCGGCCAGATTGCTCACCAAAGCGTGAATTAACACCCCACAAGGCAATAAGAAAACGAGGTTGAATTTGATAACGCTGACTGAGCTTATTTAGTAGCACTTCATGTTGTTGCAACATCGCTCTTGCCGTACTAACGGTAATTTCTGGAATAGCGTGTGGAATGAAGGTCTCAAGCGTGTGTTGCGAATTAGAATTTAGATTCGCTTTTTTAAAGATTTTAATCTGTGAGATATGTCGTTCAGCCGTCACAGGAGCGACACCAGAATTAATGGATTGCTGTTGCAGAGAAAGTAAATAATCCTCAAATAGGTGATGACTATTACTAGCCACCACTACCGGAGAAAATAAGAAGTAAAATATTGTGCTTAAAATGATTTTTAGAATCATATGAGTCCTTTTTACTCCTCAAAAGATTCAGTTTATTGCTTAAAACCTATCTCTTGTTTGTGTTGGTCGAGTAAATTAATATTCGGTGGCGGAATTTGTAAATAAAAGCCTTGTTCTTCTAATGCCACTTTCACTTTGTCAATATCAGCAATTCCAAGATGATCACGCTTAGATAAAGGCACAACCATCACTAACGTTGGTGCGCCAAACATTTCCATTAATGGAGCTGGAACATCATCAAAAACATCACGTTTTTTGACAAAAAGGTAAGTATCGGCTTTTCTACTGCTTTTATATACTGCACAAATCATTTTAGTGTAAATTTCCAAAGGTTCAAACTTGATAGTCAACTAAGCACACTATAACATGGTGACTAAAGAAAATAATTGTAAATCAGTTTCTAACTGATGTTTTGGAGAATGATGCCGGGATGGCTAAACAAAATCTCGAATTAAAAGCCACGTCTTTTACATTGTCAGTACTGCACATAAATAATAGTAACCTCGACATTATTGCGGCTGAATTAGATAATAAACTAGCACAAGCCCCTCAATTTTTTTTGGGTGCGCCTTTGGTGTTAAATCTTGCCGCGATTAAGCATACCCAAATTGATTTTTACGCACTCAAACAATTATTAACTGACCGAAATTTAATTATCGTTGGCATAACTGATGCTAATGAAGAGCAAATAGAACAGGCTAAAAACATGGCTATTGCCGTGGTAAAATCGGGAAAACAAGCCGCAAAAGCGGAGTTACCTAAAAGAGCCACTAAAATTGTTAAGCAAAATGTGCGGTCTGGACAACAAATATACGCACAAAATGCTGATTTAGTCATTTTTGGTGCTGTTGGTAATGGCGCTGAAGTCATTGCTGATGGTAGCATTCATATATATGGTGCACTTCGTGGTAAAGCCATGGCAGGTGCTGCGGGTGATAATCAAAGTGTGATTATTGCTAACTCGCTTGAAGCAGAATTAGTGTCGATTGCTGGGCAGTATTGGTTAACAGAACATTTACAACAATACGCTCTCGATCAAAGAGGTTGTGTGCGCCTTGAAGGCGAATCTCTCACAGTTGAATCATTGCCTCAATAATTGGCAAATAAAAGGATATAAATCAAAATGGCGCAAATTATTGTTGTCACATCAGGTAAAGGTGGTGTGGGAAAAACAACATCCAGTGCAGCAATTGCCACAGGATTGGCTTTAAAAGGTAAAAAAACCGTTGTCATCGATTTTGATATCGGATTACGTAACCTTGATTTAATTATGGGTTGTGAGCGTCGTGTAGTGTATGACTTTGTTAACGTTATTAATGGCGAAGCAAACCTAAATCAAGCATTAATCAAAGATAAGCGTTGTGACAAACTCTTTGTATTACCTGCATCGCAAACACGTGACAAAGATGCATTAACCAAAGAAGGCGTAGGGCAAGTGTTAGACAACCTAGCCAAAGACTTTGATTATATTGTATGTGACTCACCGGCAGGTATCGAACAAGGCGCAATGATGGCATTATATTTTGCCGACATCGCTATTGTGACGACTAACCCTGAAGTCAGCTCAGTGCGAGACTCAGACCGTATATTAGGCATGTTACAAAGCCGTTCGCGCCGTGCAGAACTGTCACTTGAGCCTATTAAAGAATATTTATTACTGACCCGCTATTCGCCTGCTAGAGTCAAAACAGGCGAGATGCTCAGTGTAGAAGATGTAAAAGAAATTTTAGCCATCGAGCTACTTGGGGTAATCCCTGAGTCTCAGTCGGTACTTAAAGCGTCAAACTCTGGTGTACCAGTGATTATTGATCAAGAAAGTGATGCAGGCCTAGCCTACAGCGATACTGTCGCACGCTTATTAGGTGACGATGTACCGGTTCGATTTATCACAGAAGAAAAAAAGGGATTCCTTAAAAGGATTTTTGGTAGCTAACTATGTCGATACTTGATTATTTCAGAAGCAATAAAAAACCTAATACCGCATCGTTGGCAAAGGAAAGATTGCAAATTATTGTGGCACATCAGCGTGGAGAACGCGGTGCGCCCGATTACTTCCCAAAGATGAAGCAAGAAATCATCGAAGTGATCCGCAAATATGTTCAGATATCAGATGACCAAGTGTCTGTGCAACTTGATCAAAACGATGATAATTTATCAGTATTAGAGCTTAACGTCACCTTACCAGATTCAAAGTAATTCGCTAAGCTGAAAAAAGGATACTGGCATAATGCCAGTATCCTTTTTATTGACTATCGAAAACAATGACATTTATGATAATCAAAACACTTAAAACTATTTCAAACTTGTCATTTGTTTTGTGAACAAGGCGAATGGCTATTTGAAAACCTTTGATTGTCCCGAGTTAAGGTTAGTTAGCTAAAACGTATATCTGCCAACAAATCTCCGATTAACTGCCCTCTCCAACCACACAATAATAACGGTGTTGGTGTTTGCTTATTGTGGTAAAGCCATAATAAATATTCATGTATATGACGTTTTGAACCGACAAATTCTAGCGAGACTTGTTCACGCTCGCACAACTCAGTTAAACGGGTTTTAAGGTCTTTGAATGCCGACTTGTAACCTGATTTTAAAGCTACAATATCAACTTCCTCAGGCAGGTTAGTTAAATCGGCCGTGGCCATTACTGCTAATAAATCTTTGCCATGGACCCGTTTTTCTTGCTCAGTTAAATCGGTTAAACGGTTTAATTCAGCTATGGTTGTTGGTTGCTTTTTAGCAAGGGCAATTAGCGCATGGTCTTTAACCACAAAACCTAATGCTAAATTACGGTTAACCGCTTTGTTTAAACGCCATTTCGCCAAAACTTTTAAATAGGCGAGTTGTTGGCCATTAAGCTGGAATGCGTTTTTGACTTTAAGGTAAATACTGTCACCATCAGGCAAGGTCATCCTACCCTCTGTCATACGCTGACCTTCTTCAAACAACCAGGCCTCGCGTTGATTTTCAACAAGTTTCTGTTGTAATTGCGGATACAGCTTATACAAATAATACACGTCATTTGCTGCATATTGTAGCTGGGCATCAGTTAAAGGGCGTTTCATCCAATCAGTTCTAGATTCGCCCTTATCCACTTCAACTTGCAAACATGCTTCAACTAGTTTTGCATAGCCCAACCCATGACCGAAGCCGGCTAGGCTTGCAGCGATTTGACTATCAAATAACGGACTCGGCTGGCATTCGCCATAATGCGCAAATACTTCTAGATCTTCACTGCACGAATGAACCAATTTAACGATATTAGGATTAGTCAGAAGCTGCCAAAATGGACTGAGATCAGTAATCGCGACAGGATCAATCAAGGCCAACGTATTACCATCATAGGCTTGGATCAAGCCTAATTTTGCATAATAAGTGCGGGTGCGGACAAACTCAGTATCAAGTACCAATAAAGTACTGTGTTGGTATTGCTCAACTAATGACAAAAGGCTTGCATCATCACTGATATATTCAAACGTTAACAAAATAAGCTCCGCTAAAAAATACAAATGGGGGAAAGGCACCAATAAAAAAGCCGGCTCAATTGCCGGCTAGTATTTTATGCTTTCTTCACTTCGTCTCGAAGTTGTCGGCGTAAAATTTTACCCACATTCGTTTTTGGTAATTCGTCCCTAAATTCTACCAGCTTAGGCACTTTATATCCCGTTAAATGATGTCGGCAATGTTTAATTAGCTCTTCTTCAGTAAGCGACTTGTCTTTGGCGACAACAAAAATTTTAACTAATTCACCACTGGCTTCATGAGGTACACCGACTGCGGCAACTTCAATAACCTTAGGATGCATAGCAACAACTTCTTCCACTTCATTTGGAAACACGTTAAAACCAGAGACTAAAATCATGTCTTTTTTACGGTCAACAATGAAGAAAAAGCCTTTTTCGTCCATGTAACCGATATCACCTGTGGCAAGCCAGCCGTTTTTATCAATAACTTTAGATGTCTCTTCAGGACGTTGCCAGTACCCTTGCATTATCTGTGGGCCTTTTGCATATAATTCACCGGTCTCGCCTTGTGCCAACACCTTTGAGTCATCATCGCGAATTTGGATTAATGTTGATGGCGCAGGAAAACCAATAGAACCGTTATAACCTTCTAAATTATAAGGGCAACATGTCACCAATGGCGATGCTTCCGTTAATCCGTAACCTTCTAACAAGCGAGTTTTAGTAATTTTCTGCCATTTATCTGCAACTGCACGCTGTACAGCCATGCCGCCGCCAATAGAAAACTTGAGCCCAGAAAAGTCTAGATTATTAAATTCTTCATTATTAACTAACGCATTAAACAAGGTGTTAACCCCAGTTAGTGCTGTAAATGGGTATTTTTTTAACTCGCCCACAAACGCCGGAATATCACGTGGATTGGTAATTAATAAATTCTTACTGCCTTTATGTAAAAATAATAAGCAGTTAACCGTTAAAGCAAAAATATGATAAAGCGGCAATGCTGTGACCACAAACTCAACACCGTCTTCAAGTGCTGGCGAATAAGCTCCGTTAGCTTGTAATACGTTACTCACTACGTTTTTATGGCTTAACATTGCCCCTTTAGAGACTCCGGTGGTTCCACCTGTGTATTGTAAAAAAGCTAAATCATCGCCATTTATATCTGCTTTAATGTATTGCAGACGACGACCTTTTGTTAGCGCATCTCTAAATGACAATGCATGGGGTAAATGGTATTTGGGTACCATTCTTTTAATATATTTCACCACAAAGTTAACAAGTGTGCGTTTAGGCGCACTAAGCTGATCACCAAGACTAGTAATAATGACAGATTCTACTGGTGTTTGATCAACCACTTCTTCAAGGGTATTGGCAAAGTTTGACACTACTACAATGGCTTTGGCACCAGAGTCAATAAGTTGATGTTTTAACTCTCGCGGGGTATATAGTGGATTAACGTTAACCACCACCATGCCTGCGCGTAAAATGCCAAACAATGCTATTGGATATTGCAATAAATTTGGCATCATAATGGCAACACGGTCACCTTTATTTAAATGCAAATCATTTTGTAAATAGGCTGCAAATGCGCGGCTGCGTTCTTCAAGCTTACGATAAGTCATCGTCGCGCCCATGTTGATAAATGCAGCTTGATCGGCATATTTAGCCACTGAATCTTCAAACATGTGTACTAACGAACTATATTGAGATGGGTCTATTTCGGCCGGAACATGTTCAGGCAGGTGATTAATCCAAGGCTGGTCCACAGGTGTCTCCTAATCATTCCACTGTGCTAAGACGTGCATTCCCCGTCAGTGGTAAAATTTTATAGCACTGCGTATCATTAATATTGTTATCGCAGGCTTTTTTTGTTAGTTGTAATGATAAATTGTCGTGATAAAAATCATACAAGTGTTTTAATTTTTGACCATAATCACATAAATGCATTCAAAATAACAGCGATTTCATCTGTCTCTGACACTAATTTAGAACAAAAGCTCCAATCGTTTCTGCGACGAGGTTTGCATTACCCATATGTAGGTGATGATCGCCTGCTAATGTTACCATTTTAATGTTGCTAAACCAGGTATTTGCATGTTGTTCTGTTAAGGTGAGTTGTTTATAACCATCTTGGGCACAAATGAAGAGTGTTTGAGTGTCACTGGTGGACATTAATCCATCAACCTGTTCAAAAGTAAAACGATTTAATGAATCAAGTTTTAATCTTGGGTCGCTTCTCCAAGCACATTTACCATCGATTAATTGCATATTTCGTTGCGTGATCATTTCACACCAAGGTAATGCTAGCCCAGTCAATTGATGGCGAGCTTGAACGGCTACATCCATCGAAGAGTAAGTTGGTATTGGTCTTGATAATTGCAGATTAAAACGTTGCTGTTGCAATAAACCTTTACGAAGTCGAGTCTTAGCGTGCTCTGCCGACTCATACAAAGGTCCTAGTGCTTCAATCAAAATAAGCTTATCAATATTCTCCCCCATGCAGGCATTATATGCAGAGGCAATAATGCCACCTAATGAATGTCCTATAAGGGTTATAGGCTGCCCTTCGATTGACACATCTTGAATAATAGCCTGTAAATCATAGATATAATCAATCCAGTGTAATGGATAGCGTCCGGGGCGATGATCAGATAATCCGTGTCCAGGCAAGTCAATACAGATCAGTTGATGTGAATCAAATAATCCATGTTGCTCAAATGCATTGGCTAATGGAATAAAGCTATCGGCGTTATCTAACCATCCATGTAGAGCCAAAATAATCGGCTTATCGGCTTGTCCATATCGCTTTGCTGCGATGTTAATATGTGCCAAGGACAATTGAAATTCGGTTGAATTGAGTGTCAGCATGATGAGCTCACCTTTGTCACTGTAAAACAGTATTGAGTGGAGATGCATAATAAAACACAATGCGCATCATCTACATGTACAAACCATGACATGATAATCAATGATAGAAGAAAGAATTAGAACATGTAAGTCAAAAAATAACACACGGCTTTTTCGCCGTGTGTTATTAAAAAGCACTGTAAAACTTACAAGAGTAGTGTCGCTACTAACATATTAAATAAGCAGTCAATCCGAGTTATAAGATTTACATACTCATCAAACCCAATCTCGTTAAGTTCTACAGTCTCAGGTACTTACTTAACCGCAGTTTTGGTGAACTTAAGCGTCATACGATCGCTTTCACCGATATCAATATACTTTTGCTTATCTTGATCGCCCATAGCTAAACGCGGTGGCAGTGTCCACACGCCTTTTGGATAATCTTTGCTGTCTTTTGGATTAGCATTAATTTCAGAGCTTGCGGTTAGTTCGAAACCATATTTATGGGCCAACTCGACCATTTGGTTTTGATCCATATAGCCGCTTTCTGCAGCCATACCGATGTTTGCACGATGCTCAACAACACCGAGCGAACCACCGACTTTCAAAACATCATGAGCAGCTTTAAATACACCTTCTAACTCGCCTTTCATTGCCCAATTGTGCAAGTTACGGAATGTCAGTACGTGGTCAGCTGAGTTATCTTTACCTAAAGAAAATTTAGCCGGTGGATCTAAAGTCACAAATTGGACATTGCCAACGCTGGCTTTATTGTCGCTTACCCACTTTTCAAACTTTAAACCAGCAGATTGGTAATAAGCAGCTTGATTAGTATCTGTAGCCGGTTTTGTTTCAAAATTAGCCGCAACATATTGACCTTTTTCGGCTAAATATGGGGCTAATATTTCTGCATACCAACCACCACCTGGCCATAACTCAATGACCGTTTGTTCTGGTTTGATATCAAAAAACGCTAAGGTTTCTGCTGGGTGACGATAATTATCACGTAACTTATTTTCTGAAGAACGAAACTCACTTGCTACGGCTTTAGCTAATGCTGCATTAATTTGCGGCATGACCTCTTGTTTAGCAGGAACGGCATCAGCTGCAAGCACTGAAGTGGTGAACCCAAGACTCGAAAAACCAATTAAGGCGCCTAACATCATGTTACGTTTCATTTAATAACTCCCTTTTTGTAATCTACTTTCTGCCAACATAACCACAGCATAAAACCACTGAATAATAGCCATGTCATTACCCATAACCATGAAGGGATCCAGGTCATCTGCGCTAACATCACCGCATCGCCTTGACCACTTAACCCTAATAACACCATAGGGCTTGCCATGGCATTTAAAATTATCATAAGTCCTAATATACGCAGTAAGGTGTTTAACACACTACTGTTTTTTAATTTAAGTGGTAACAAAAAAACAATGGCCAATACGATCAAGATAGCGATAGTGAGTAAATCACGTGCCCAGAACACTAATGATGCCGCGACAGTTACCCCGAGTAAGCCAAGTGTAAAACGGATAATACTTTTTTTAGTCGCTAATAAAAATATCACATACCCCCATAACGCAGCACCGAAATAGCCTGCATAGGCAATCAAAATACTGCTGCCACCTTGGCTAAAACACAGACCTGCGCCATTAGGAAATAATTGAATATGACTGACCATGCCGCCGGTTAATAGCGTGGCGATACCATGTGATAATTCATGAAAGTAACTTTCAAGCCATTTGAACGGAATGGATATATACGGAAATCGAGTCAGTAAAAAAGCCACCAGCAGTTCAAACATAAAACGACTGCGGCTGGGCGTTGCAGATAACGCACTAGGCATATAAATCGATACCGACCATTTGTTGAATTTCTTCGCGTTTTGCCGAATGTTGTGTAGACAAATATTGCGCTATAGCGCCGCGTTGATTGTTTGTGTCACGGTCATACTCTACGCGCGCTTGTTGTTTTGCCGATAATGTAACATCGTCAACTATGGCTACCGATTGACTTTCAATCCGTTGCGAGTCAATGTCAGATGTAACAGGATTAACAATAATAGGGTCGCGGGCTGGCGTAATTGGGCGATTTCCGGCAACAGCTTGGCTCAGGCTAACAGGGCCTGATTGATTATTCGCCATAGAAAGTGCTGCATTAATCGTCATTAACGATACCATTTACCTTAAAGATGTAATGTCGCGTGACTCAAATAATATGTCAAATCATTGCGAATGGCTATTCTCGGCCCGGAAGTTTTTTCCACGTAACAGTATCACGCAAGTAAACCGGAGATAGTTCATCAACCGTTGTGTGTAATTCTTGCAGATAACCATGCTGAGCTAACTGCAACATGTATTTTGCATCTGGGTAAGTCACTGCAGTGCATGACGTAATGCCCGCAGCTAAGGCGAAAAGTTGTGGATAGGCTTGAAAACCAGTACCGCAGGCGTGAATAACTTGTTCATTGTCAAGTAACAACTCAACGGCTTCTGGCGAGCTAACATGCTCTTCACCCACTAAAGTGGCAATGCCCTCTTTAGCAATAAACTGACCCCAGTACACTTCATTCATGCGAGCATCAATACTACACAATACTTGAGTCGCTCCCGCTTCGGTGATAGCGGCTTGCGCCATTGCTGCTAATGTAGAAACACCTATGACAGGCAAATCTAAACCAAGCGCTAAGCCCTGAGTCATGCTGGTGCAGATTCTGATACCGGTAAAACTGCCCGGCCCTCGGCCATATGCTATTAAGTCAACATCCGCTAACGCAACTTGAGCTTGAGCTAGTACGTCATCGACCATAGGTAATAGGCGTTGACTATGTTCACGAGGCGCATCAGCGATAAGCGAAAAGACCTGCTCATTGAAAGTTAACGCTGCAGAACAAGTTTCGGTACAGGTATCAAGCGCGAGGATGGTTAACGGCTTAGGCATTATGGTGGGTTATCCAGTAAAAACGTCAAATAAGCTCAACATAATAACTGATACAGGCTGTTTTAAAAAGCTTAGGGAATTTGTTTTAAAAATTGTATTGCACTGTCTAAATCCCGAGTGCGATGCATTGGGGGGAGAGAATTTATAAAAGCTTGGCCATAAGCGCGATTAACAATGCGATTATCACACAGAATTAAGACCCCACGATCTTTCTCGTCACGGATAAGACGCCCCACGCCCTGCTTTAAACTAATCACCGCTTGGGGTAAAGATATATGACTAAACGGATCTAATCCCTGACGCTCAGCATTGGCGGCACGCGCTTTATACAAGGCATCATCAGGCGATACAAAAGGTAATTTATCAATGATGACACAGCTTAATAGCTTACCCCGAACATCCACACCTTCCCAAAAGCTACTTGTACCAAGCAATACCGCGTTACCAAGCTGCCTAAACTTATTGAGTAAGCTTTGTTTACTCGCCTGCCCTTGAACCAACAGTGGATAAGTTGTACGCCCTTGCAGCGCGGAAGCGACTTGCACAAGCATATGGTGGCTGGTGAACAAAATAAACGTTCTCCCTTGCGCGGCATTAATCGCTTGAATGCACACATCGACCAACTGTTTTACCGTATGTTGAGACTGGCCGACTTTACCTAAGTGCCTGGGTACACAAAACATCGCTTGATTCGGGTAATCAAATGGACTGTCTAAAATGACTTGTTTGGCCGAGGTTAAGCCTAACTCGGTGGCAAAATGCCCTAAACTGCGGTTTACTTGGAGAGTTGCAGAGGTGAAAATCCAACGGGTCTTATCATCAAATAATTGTTGGCATTGCTTTGCTACATTTATCGGACTTAATCTAAGCATGACAAATCGAGTACCCAACTCAACGCTATAAGCTGCTTGCATGTCTTTGCATTCAAAATAATCTTGCAGCTTTTGTGCAAGTTCGTGCAACTGCTCAAACGCTAAATCAAGTTGGTCATCGCGGCCGAGATGATGTGCCATCACTTTAGCAAGATCGGCAAGAGCTTGCTGAAGCGACCACGAAACAGTAGCTAATTGCTTATTCGCCAAAACATTCCGCCAATCTGACACTTGATTATCATACATAGCATTGTGCCATTCACTGAGTGCTACTAAGCCTCGTTGAGCTAACTGCTCTATTTGAATGCTGTCGCGAATCACTGTTTTGTGCAGCTTAATAATACCATTGAGTAAGGTGTCTATTTCACGGCTTGATATATGGCTACCAAAATAGTTAATGCAAATGTCAGGAACCAAATGAGCTTCATCGAAAATAACGACATCAGGATCGGGCAACAATTCGGCAAAACCAGTATCTTTAAGAAGCCTATCAGCAAAAAATAAGTGATGATTCACTACAACGACTTTGGCTTCCATAGCGCGTAGTCGTGCTTTACGGGTAAAGCACACATCGAAATGTTCACATTTTTTCCCTGTACAGCTTTCTTTGGTACTCACCACGCTAGGGATCACTTCAGAATGCTCTGCAACTGAAGTTAAATTGCCTATATCACCGTCTTTACTCAAATGAGCCCATTGATTAATTTTAAGTAAATCATCAATGTAGTTGTCACTATACTGACTGGCATTTTGCATTTGTGATTCGAGTCGTAACTGGCACAAATAATTATTACGACCTTTAAGTAATGCAATGGGTACATGTACGTCTAACATGGTAAGTAAGGCGGGTAAATCTTTTAAAAACAACTGTTCTTGTAAATTTTTACTGCCAGTGCTGATAACGACTTGTTTGCCACTAACCAATGCCGGAATTAAATAAGCAAACGTTTTCCCCACACCTGTCCCAGCCTCAAGGATAAGGTTATGTTTTTGGCTAATGGCTTCACTCACAGCCACCGCCATATCGGTTTGGCTTTGACGGTTATGATAGTTGTGAACATTTTTAGCTAACGCGCCATGTTCGCTAAATTGGTGAATAACGCTTTGAGTGAGTCTTGAGCTCAAAATACCCTCAATTAATGTTATGTCTAAAGGCAAAGATTGCCGGTATTATGCTGGTAACCACAACATCTTCCAATCATTTATCGCAATTATGGCCACTATATCGCGAGTTTATTTCATCATATCGCTACACTATTTTAACAATACCCGCTTGACCCAACGCAGGCACTGTAGAATAGTTAGTTTCCTTCTATACATTCAATAAAAACTGCATTTCCTCTAAGGCAATATGAATACAATCGAGCTTTTTTTTGCTTTTTCATTACAACTGTTAATTATCATAATTGCGTCTCAAATAATGGGGTATTTAGCTAAATTTATTGGTCAGCCTAAAGTGGTTGGGGAAATGATTGCAGGTGTAATGTTAGGCCCTTCACTTTTAGGACTTATATGGCCAGAATGGCAACAAAGTGTATTTATTGAACAAACCCAATCTTGGCTATACTTTGGCGCCCAATTAGGTGTTGGCCTTTACATGTTTTTGGTTGGATTAGAATTTAATACCGATTTATTTAAAAAACAGGCGAAATCAGCTCTGGCAGTGTCATTAGCCGGCATGTTAGCCCCTTTTGGGATTGCCATATTATTATGTATTTGGCTGGTAGATGTCCCCGGATTGTTCACCGAAAATATTAGCTTTACCCAAGCAGCATTATTTATGGGGGCAGCAATTGCAATTACCGCTTTTCCAATGCTGGCTCGAATTGTTTATGAACGTGGATTAGCAGGTACATCTTTAGGTACATTAGCGCTGGCAGCTGGCGCCATAGACGACGCTGCTGCATGGTTTATTCTGGCTATTGTGTTGGGCAGTTATGGAGGTGGTGTTTTGTTGGCATTAAAAGCCTTATGTGGTGGCGGTTTTTATGCCTATATCATGCTTACAAAAGCAACCAGTTGGCTTCAACCACTTGCGAATAATGTGCAAAAAAACGGTAAATTGGCCGTAGTCCCATTTGTCGGAATTTTAGGTTTATTCGCCTTGTCAGCTTACGCGATGGAATGGGTTGGGTTGCATGCTGTTTTCGGAGGTTTTTTACTGGGTGTCGCTATGCCTAGGGGTAAACTGACTGACATACTTACTGCCAGACTACATACCATTACGTTAGTGATTTTATTACCGATGTTTTTTACGTATTCAGGTTTAAAAACTGAGTTAACCTTATTAGCTTCGTGGCAATTACTCAGTATTACCGCAATAATTTTAGTGGCATCCATATTGGCTAAAGGCATTGCTTGTTGGGCAGCAGCACGGCTAAGTGGTGCCGACAACCCAACCGCGATGGCAATTGGGGCTTTAATGAATGCCAGAGGGTTAATGGAGCTCATTATTATCAATATTGCGCTGCAACACGGCATTATTGAGCAAGGATTATTTTCAATTATGGTGGTAATGGCAATTGTAACGACGTTTATGGCCACACCTTTATTTACGCTAGTGTATGAAAGAAAAAAGACTAAAATAAGCAACATCGTCGCGTAAGGTAATTAATGAAATCAACACGACTTTGAATTGTATTATTACTTCCAATCGCCCTTGGGCAAAGACTTATGACAAACTCTCAGACCTAAGCGTTTTATCAGGCTCCTGGCAAAATGTGCCGCAGCAACGCATTATTCAAGAATAATGGCACTAAGTTAGTCACAATACCTTTGAAGGTAGTGGTAAAACCTACCTAGACTAATGGCAGCACAATTGTGTTTTTGAAGACCACAAACATAACTTGCCAAAAATTTATTGTTCAGCAACATTTAACTCTTGCAGTGAATAACCAAAACCATAAAGGCGTTAACATTGAGTTTATTCGTCCTTCTAAACCTAACAATAAGGCTAATGAATGCAACGTAGACAGTTTCTAAAAGTGGGTATGCTAACGTCTGTTGTTGGTATTAGCGGAGCTAGTGCGCTTTGGTTAAGTCAAGGTGGTGATGTTAAATCGCTAACGCTTGAAGCATTAATGTCTAAACTTGCAACCCTTTCAGTATTGCCGACTGAGATACTTGCAAACTTAAGTGTCGGCCAGTGGAACAGCGCTGAAGTGTTTACTCATTGCGCCCAAAGTGTCGAATATTCAATGAGCGGATTTCCTCAGCACAAATCAGTTGTTTTCAAACGCACAATTGGGACAATTGCATTTTCAGCGTTTGCCTTAAAAGGCGCAATGACGCATAACCTTGCAGAGGCCATTCCTGCAGCACCTAAACTTGATCCGAATATAGATGTTCATCAAGCATTGTTTCGTTTGATAACTTCGCTGCACGAATTTGAACAATATCAAGGTAAACTCGCCCCGCATTTTGCCTATGGTGAACTCAATAAACAAGACTACGAATTAGCACACGTATTGCACTTCCATAACCATCTAGACAACTTTAAGCAATTGGGTAAGGGCTAATTCACGTCAATTGACATACTGATTAAATGGCACTTATTATCGTCACTTACTTAGCGGTACTGATTAATAATACTGTTTAATGGTACTGAATTGCGCTGCTTAAGCGTAGTGCCCAATTGCCTTTGTGTTTTTGAAGGCACGCAGCTTCAGTATCAAACTGGACATGTTGTTCAATATTGTTGAGCACAACACCTTCTTTAGCCAATGTAGCTTTAATAAACTTAAGTAATTCAAGTTTATGTCCATCATGGTTAAATTGACTAAGTTGGAGCTCGGTTTGAAACACGCAAACAATACGTAAACTTTTAGGAAATGCATTAAAGTCAACAGTATGTGTTAGCCATTCAAATCCCGCATAGGCTGCCAAAGCATGCTCACATACTTCTGTTAGTGATAGCCTAAGTTGGTTATCTATTTTCTTATCTGTTTTGCGCATAATGTTCCGTTAGTCACCTTATATATTGTGCATGAGTCATATAACAAGCACGAGTGCTTACCACTATTCACTATAAAAGGCTTTTTCATATAGCCAGCCCTGAGATTTCAACATTTCATTGCAATCTTAATAGCATCATAATACCGTAAACCTTATGATTTTTTTAAATACAGCTTAAGGAAAAGCAATAATGAAATGGTTAATCGTGGTCGTCATCAGTTGGTGTATTGGTTTTATTAGTTACCCACTGCTTTGGCCCAGCAACTCCCACAATACCACGAGCAGCGTCAGTATTTTAAGTCAAAACACGGCAATAAAGCACTCGCCTACGGCATCAACAGGTGATAAGTCGTCACAAGGGCAACAAATACTCGAGCAAAAACAGTTTGATCGCGACGCACTAAAAGCATCGTTAGACACTGATGAAACGCCGTATATGTCAATTTTTAAGATCATGCAGCTCGCGGAACAAGACCCTTTAGAAGCCTTACTCATTGCTCAAGAAACTCAGCACGAGGACTTGTACGGCTTTATCTTAGAGATTGCTGGTAAAAAGCAATTCACCAATGTGATTTCATGGCTTGAGCAACAAAAAAGTACCGAACAATACGAATCGTTACTCGACAGCTACTTGCGCGGCCTAGCCTCTGTTAATCCACAACAAGCATTAAGTGATGTTGAGCTGTTAGCAGTAGAACCAATGCGTTCTTCTATTGTCATGTCCATTGTCGATTCATGGGCAAGTAGTGATGCTATTAGCGCATTTGAATGGTTAAAACAGCAGCCTGAAACACAGTCCACCTTAAAAATGTATTTGAATACTATGTACTACTATATTGAGCAATCTCCCAATGAAGCGGCAAATTTAATCTCATCATTGCCATTGAATGAATCAACCAATTATTTGGTTACGTCAATGGTGTATCAGTTAGTTGAAAAAAATATTCAAGATGCTGTTGACTGGTTAGAAGGTATTTCGGTAGAGCAACGCGCCAGCGGGGTGTTTATTATTTCACGCAAAATGGCAGAAACGGATCCAGAGGCGGCATTAGTTTTTTTAAATAATCAAAAACAAGCCTACGATTTAAACCAAGACTATTTCAATAGTGCATTAGCTGAAATTGCCAGCGTTGAACCCAACATGATGCTCGCCAGAATAGACAATTACGATGCCAATGTGCAGCGAGATATTATTATTAATGCCAGTTATGCCCTTGCCGAACATTCTGAATCGAACTTTTTACAGGTGGTAGAGTTGCTGTCAGATGACAATAAAGACATTGCCTACCGTCAACGGGCAAATCAACTCAGCCAAACCGATCCTCAACAAGCATTTAATATTGCAGAAAGAATTAGTAACGCATCTGCACGTGAAGAGTCAATTGTCAGCACTGTGAATGTTTGGAGTGGTTTTGATAAGCGCGCAGCGTTGAGTGCCATTGATAACTCAACACAATTAACAGCCAGTCAAAAAGTCGATATTAGCAATCAGATACAGTTGCAACTCACCTCATCGAATATCATTTATCCCTAACCTGATGGGTATGTTTGCGTCCTTGAACTTGACTTCTAGTTACAGTAAGTCAAGTTCAGACGACAGACCTTAAGAAACGGCAAAGCACTCTTTTGCGGTCGTTCATGATGGGTTAATGGATTTCAACGCGATTACCACCAGCGTTTTTGGCTTTATACATAGCTTGGTCGGCATGTTTCAATAATTGTTGCTCATCATCGCCATCATCGGGATAACGCGCCACACCAATACTAGGGGATAACTGCAGGTTATGATGATCGAGTTGATAAGGACGTTCAAGTTCCGCACGAATCGTTTCTGCAATCAACAGCACATCAGCAAACATATCTATACCATTAAGAACAACAACAAACTCATCACCACCAAACCTGCCAACGGTATCAGACCTGCGCACACAGGCACCTAAGCGTTGTGCAATACTCTCAAGCAGTTTATCGCCAATAAGATGCCCATAATTGTCATTCACATGTTTAAAACCATCAATATCAATGAACAACACAGAAAGGTGACTGCCCTCGCGCTGCGCTAGAGCGAGAGACGTTTGTAAACGTCCAAAAAATAACGCTCTATTAGGAAGCCCGGTCAATGGATCATGCCCAGCAATATAATGAAGTTGCTGCTCCATCAGCTTACGCTCAGTAATATCATGAGCAATGGCAATTCGAAATTGATGATCTTCAGACCAACGCGCAGACCACAATACATGGATAATACTGCCGTCTTTGCGGATCCAACGATTTTCAAATCTAGGCAGAAGATTACCATTGAGTAACCCAGCCACAACATTAAGAGTCACCTCGCCGTCGTCTGGGTAAACATGATCAATCATAGGTTTACCTATGACTTCTTCAGGGGCATAACCAAAAATATCTTCGAACGCAGCACTCACAAATACAAAGTCACCGTTTTTGTCGACGACACAAACGGCATCCATCATAAGATCCATAACATCTTTAAGTGCGACTAAATCAAAGGTCTTCATACACATACACCCCGAGTAACACATTATATTATGAAAGATTAATACACTAAGCTTACAAGTAGTACGAGCTAAGCTCAATCTCTGACTTAAAATCATTTCCCACATACTGCTTGAATAAAAATAAAACAGTTTAGGCTTATCAGTTAACAGTGTAGTTGCTCTACTTTATTAATCTAGAAGCAAGATGGGCTTAATATTTAAACACCATTAATATAAGTGAATTGGATATTTTTTATGCTTCAATAACATCTCAATTCGCGACAACAGGTAACAACGCATAACATATGCAAAAAATGTCGTCATAAAATGACATTAATGTTTTATCCGCTATTGCAAACAAACATAAATACGGTTAAGTTAACTGCAAGTCGATTTACACGACATTTTATGAGTGAATAAATCCTCATTTAAACTGACTAGATAAAACAGAATTAAGAGAATAACTATGAACATCCAAGTGACTACAATCCATCATCATCACCATATGCGGTAGCCTTCGGATGCTTACTGCCGAAGGACGTTATCCTTCTGGTGGTGAACATATTTTCACATAAACCCCTGGAAGGAATTTCAGGGGTTTTTTGTTTTCTACAGTATTATTTTTATTTAAGTTTTTTAATTTACAATATTTTATATTTAACACATTAAGGAAGTATCACATGGGCCAATCTAAACGTTTACGCATCGCCATTCAGAAATCAGGCCGTTTATCAAAAGAGTCTCAGCAGCTACTTAAAAGCTGTGGTGTGAAGTTCAACGTCAACGAACAACGTCTTATTGCTCACGCAGACAACATGCCAATTGATCTATTACGCGTTCGTGATGATGATATTCCAGGCTTAGTAATGGACGGCGTTGTTGACCTAGGCATTATTGGCGAAAACGTACTGGAAGAAGAACAAATTGAACGCCAGCTAGCAGGCAAACCTGCTGAGTGTACTAAATTACGTGAATTAGATTTTGGTTCATGTCGCTTATCACTTGCTGTGCCTAATGAATTCAAATATAAAGATGCAAACTCGCTTGAAGGCCTTCGTATTGCGACGTCTTATCCAAATCTTTTGCGTCGTTTTATGCAAGAAAAAGGCATTACTTATAGCGACTGTATGTTAAAAGGTTCTGTAGAAGTTGCTCCTCGTGCAGGTTTATCTGATGGCATTTGTGATTTAGTCTCAACAGGCGCCACTCTTGAGGCAAACGGCTTATATGAAACTGAAGTCATTTACCGTTCAATGGCGTGCATTATCCAGTCTAACGAAACTCAGCCAACTGAAAAGCAAGCACTCATCAACAAAATCTTATCGCGTATTAATGGGGTTATTCGTGCCCGCGAAAGTAAGTACATTTTATTACACGCGCCACTTGAAACATTAGACCAAATAGTCGCTCTTCTTCCTGGCGCAGAAAACCCAACGGTATTGCCATTAAATGACGATACAAATCGTGTGGCTATTCACGTAGTGAGCACCGAAGATTTATTCTGGGACACCATGGAAGAGTTAACCGCACTAGGTGCAAGTTCAATTCTTGTTATGCCAATTGAAAAAATGATGGGGTAACACAAATGCAAATCCTCGATTGGGCGTCTTTATCTTCTACTGAGCAACAACAAACATTAGCGCGTTCACCATTAATTGGTGATGCCAGTGTTGAGCAAGGTGTGCGCGATATTATTGAACAAGTTAGCAACCAAGGTGACGCTGCGTTAATTAACTTTAACAAGCGTTTTGATGGTGTTGAACTAACTGAGCTTGCGTTAAGCACTGAGCAAATTAATGCCGCATGTGCTCGTGTCAGTGACAATGTTAAACAAGCGGTTGCGCAAGCTGTTAATAATATTGAGACTTTTCATAACGCACAGGTGTTCAATGGTGTCGATATTGAAACCCAACCGGGAGTGCGTTGCGAGTTAAGAAGTGAACCTATTGAACGTGTTGGCTTATATATTCCTGGAGGCACCGCGCCGCTTATCTCCACCGTGATGATGCTGGCTTTACCTGCAAAAATAGCCGGTTGTGAAAAACGCGTTTTAGTGAGCCCGCCACCCATTAATGATGCGATTATTTATGCTGCCAATGTGTGTGGGATTACCGATATTTTCCAAGTAGGTGGTGCCCAGGCTATTGCAGCATTGGCATTTGGTACCGAATCGGTACCAAACGTCGACAAAATATTTGGTCCGGGGAATCGATATGTCACGGAAGCCAAACGTTTAGTGTCGCAAGACAACCGCGTAAGCGTATCGATTGATATGCCAGCTGGCCCATCTGAAGTACTTGTTATTGCAGATAAAGATGCAAACCCAGCATTCATTGCATCGGATTTATTATCGCAAGCAGAGCATGGCGTAGATTCACAGGTTATGCTGGTTACCGACTCAGTCAACCTAGCAGAAGAAGTCAATCAAGCATTAACTGAACAACTTGCTCAACTTAGCCGTAAAGACATTGCTGCAACTGCACTTGAATGTAGCCGCAGTATTATTGTCAGCGACATGAGCGAAGCAGCCAAAGTGTCCAACTTGTATGGTCCTGAACATTTAATTATTCAAACCAATGCACCTCGTGATGTGCTTAAGCAAATACGCGGTGCTGGCTCGGTATTTTTAGGTGCTTACACACCTGAGTCTGTAGGTGATTACGCTAGTGGTACCAACCACGTGTTACCAACTTATGGTTATAGTCGTTCCGTATCGAGTTTATCTTTAGCAGACTTTAGCCGTCGCTTTACCGTGCAAGAGTTGAGTGTACAAGGGTTACAAACCTTAGGTCAAAGCGTCATGGTACTAGCTGAGAATGAATTGTTAGATGCGCATAAAAATGCTATTGCCGTTCGTTTAGCCAGCCTACAACAATGATAGTTTAGTGAATTAGAGAACATAGCCATGAGCCCAAAAACAGCAGCGCCTTTTGACCCAAAACAGTTGGCCAGACCAGAATTGCTTCAGTTAACACCTTATCAAAGTGCCAGACGCATTGGCGGGCGTGGAGATATTTGGATCAATGCCAACGAATCACCGTTTAATAATAGTGATTTAGACAAGGTGAACCGTTACCCAGAGTGCCAACCCCCTGAACTCATTAATGCGTACAGTCACTATTCAGGCGTAAAAGCCAGTAACATTGTTGCTAGTCGTGGCGCAGATGAAGCCATTGAGTTACTCATCCGCACTTTTTGCATACCGGGTATCGACAGCATCGCTTGTTTTGGACCCACTTATGGTATGTACGCCATTAGTGCAGCCACGTTTAACGTTGGGGTCACCGCGTTAAGTTTAACCGATGATTATCAACTGCCCGAGTCATGGCCTACTCAAATTGGCAAAGCCAAAATCGTGTTTATTTGTAACCCCAACAACCCCACTGGCACTGTCATTGCGAAAGACTGCATTGAACAAGCAATCCAAGCTGCGCCAAATGCCATAGTGGTTATAGACGAAGCCTATATTGAGTTTTGCCCAGAGTATAGTGTGGCAGACTTACTAAGCACCTACCCTAATCTGGTCGTTCTGCGTACTTTATCTAAAGCATTTGCATTGGCCGGTGCACGTTGTGGTTTTATGTTAGCCAATGATGCCATTATCGATTTGGTCATGTTAGTGATTGCACCTTATCCAGTTCCATTACCGGTGTCTGAATTAGCCACTAAAGCACTCAGCGCGCAAGGTATCGACACCATGCTAACCCAAGTGGCGAGTTTAGTTGAACAAGGTCAACGTTTAAGTGCTGCATTAAGTTCATTTGGCGCTAACGTTCTGCCGGCAAACGGTAACTATGTATTAGCTAAATTTGATGATGTTGCCAGCGTCGCTGAGCTGTTACGTGATTCAGGTATTGTTGCCCGAGCATATAAAGACCCACGCTTAGTTGATGCTATCCGCTTTAGCTTTACCAACGAGCAACAAACCAATGCCATTGTTGCGTTGTTTGACGGCTCTGCAGCATAAACCAATTTGAAACTTGTAAAAGTTAACTATAAAAATTACACCCTATTGTTAAGGTAGTCACATGAAACAGAACATATTATTCATCGACCGAGATGGCACACTAGTAGAAGAGCCAGCAATCGACAAGCAATTAGACCGCTTAGAAAAATTGGTTTTTGAGCCGCAAGTTATTCCAGCATTACTTAAACTGCAAAAAGCTGGTTTTCGCTTAGTGATGGTGAGTAATCAAGACGGCTTAGGCACATCTTCATTTCCAAAAGAAGACTTTGATGCCCCGCACGATATGATGATGCAAATTTTTGCCAGTCAGGGAGTTAAGTTTGACGATGTGGTGATTTGCCCACACTTTAATGACGAAAACTGCAGCTGTCGTAAGCCAAAACTTGGTCTAGTGAAAGACTACTTAACTCAAGGTAAAATCGACTTTACCACCTCAGCAGTGATTGGCGATCGTGACACTGACGTAGAACTTGCTAATGCAATGGGCATTAAAAGCTTTAAATATGACCGTCAAAGCCTTAACTGGGACGACATTACTAATGCCCTATTGAGCAAAGGCCGAATTGCGACAGTAGTACGTACCACCAAAGAAACCGACATCACAGTCACCATCGACTTAGACAGTCAAACCAAAGGCTCAATAGAAACTGGCATCGGCTTTTTTGACCACATGCTTGACCAAATTCAAACACACGGCAATTTCAAAATGGACGTCCACGTCGACGGCGATTTAGAAATTGACGATCATCACAGTGTCGAAGACACCGCCCTTGCCATTGGTGATGCAATTCGCCAGGCACTAGGTGACAAACGTGGTATTGCTCGCTTTGGTTTTAGCTTGCCGATGGATGAAGCTAGCGGCGAATGTTTAATGGATATCTCAGGGCGTCCATTCATTAAATTTAATGCAGATTTTGACCGTGAAATGGTCGGCGAAATGGCCACTGAAATGGTGCCGCATTTCTTCCGCTCATTCGCTGATGGACTTCGTTGTACATTGCACATTGGTTCAACAGGCGATAACGACCACCACAAAGTAGAAGCACTATTTAAAGTATTAGGCCGCACACTTCGCCAAGCGGTGAAAGTCGAAGGCGACATATTGCCGTCAAGCAAAGGCGTACTGTAAGGAGTTAACGTGACACAACAATCTGTTTCTTCAAGCAATGACCTCACAGTGATAATCGACACTGGCTGCGCCAATTTAAGCTCTGTGCGCTTTGCTTTTGAACGCCTTAACGCCAATGTCGTTGTCAGTGCTGACTTTGATGTTATTCGCAGCGCAGCTCGAGTCGTACTACCAGGTGTAGGCACCGCTGGCGCCGCGATGGATGCGTTAAAGCAAAAAAACTTAATCGAATTGATTAAGAGTTTAACTCAACCAGTAATGGGTGTGTGTCTTGGTATGCAAATGCTCGCCAGTTTATCTAATGAACATGGCGGACGCAGTGAGCAAGATATTACCTGCTTAGGGCTTGTACCTACAGATATTGGCGACCTTGACAGCAAAGGCTTGCCTTTACCGCACATGGGTTGGAACCAAATCGACGTTGGTGACCATCCGCTATTTAGCGGGATTGAAAATGGCAGTTATGTGTATTTTGTTCACAGCTACCGTGCACCAATTAGTGAATACACCTTAGCCAGCAGTACTTATGGGGAATCATTTAGCGCGGCCATTGGCAAACACAACTTTTTTGGGGTGCAATTTCACCCAGAAAAAAGCGCTAAAATCGGTGCTCAAATTTTGCAAAACTTTTTAAATATGGGGACATCACAGTGATTATTCCTGCCATAGATTTAATTGACGGCCAAGTGGTGCGCTTATATCAGGGCGACTACGACAAACAAACCACTTTTGATTTAAGCCCGCTAGCACAATTGCAGTCTTATCAAAATCAAGGTGCCAAGTTACTGCACATTGTTGACTTAACTGGCGCGAAAGACCCCACTAAACGTCAAACCCAACTGATTAGCGATTTAGCTGCTGGGCTCGATGTTGATATTCAAGTTGGCGGTGGTATTCGCAGTGAAGAACAAGTCGCAGAGCTGCTTAATATTGGCGTAACCCGTGTAGTGATTGGATCGCTTGCAGTCAAAGAGCCTGAACTAGTAAAAAGCTGGTTTGTAAAATACGGTAGCGATGCCATTTGCTTAGCGCTTGATGTCAATATCAACGATAAAGGCGAAAAAATTGTCGCGGTTTCAGGCTGGCAATCAGGTGGCGGCAAGTCACTAGAATCGTTAGTAGCAGAATTTGAAACCGTCGGTCTCAAACACGCCTTAGTAACAGACATTAGCCGTGATGGCACCTTAACTGGCGCCAACACAGAACTATATACTGAATTAGCCGCAAGTTACCCTAATATACAGTGGCAAGCATCAGGCGGAATCGCCACTCTAGATAACGTTGCTGCAGTACGAGACAGTAAAGCGTCGGGTATTATTATCGGCAAAGCCTTGCTAATTAATCAATTTACCGTTGAGGAGGCGATACAATGCTGGCCAAACGCATAGTTCCTTGTCTTGACGTTCGTGACGGTAAAGTGGTTAAAGGCGTGCAATTTCGCAACCACGAAATTGTAGGAGACATTGTTCCCCTCGCCGCCCGTTACGCTGAAGAAGGCGCTGATGAGCTGGTGTTTTATGACATTACCGCCAGTGCCCATGATCGGGTAATTGATAAGTCCTGGGTTAGTCGCGTTGCAGAGCAAATTGATATCCCCTTTTGTGTCGCCGGTGGCATTAAAACTATTGAGCAAGCACGAGAAAAGCTGGCTTTTGGCGCCGATAAAATTTCGATTAATTCGCCAGCATTAACCGATCCTAGTTTAATCTCGCGCTTGCAAGATGAATTTGGTCGACAATGCATTGTGATTGGCATTGACTCGTACTATGACGAATCAACCGATAGCTATAAAGTTAAACAGTTTACTGGCGATGAAGCCGCCACCAAAGACACTCAATGGTATACTCAAGATTGGGTTGAAGAAGTGCAAAAGCGCGGTTGTGGTGAAATAGTGCTAAACGTCATGAATCAAGACGGCGTTCGTGGCGGTTACGACATTAAGCAGCTCAGCTTGATACGGGCTATTTGTGATGTACCGTTAATTGCATCTGGTGGCGCTGGCACCATGGAACACTTTAAAGATGTGTTTGAACTTGCCAAAGTCGACGCAGCATTAGCCGCAAGTGTATTTCATAAAGGCATTATTGATATTGGTGAGTTAAAGCAATACTTACACGCCAATAACATCGCAATTCGTTTATAACGTTGCCGAAAAAAGAGAACATCAATGACTGATTTAGTATTTAACAGCACAAGCGTAGATTGGGACAAACAACAGGGACTTATTCCAGCTGTTGTTCAACATCACCTAACTGGCAAAGTGTTAATGCTTGGTTACATGGATCAAGCTGCTTTAGAAAAAACCTTAGCCACAAAGCAAGTCACCTTTTTTAGCCGCTCTAAACAGCGTTTATGGACTAAAGGTGAAACCTCAGGTAATACGTTAGATTTAATCGCTATCGACAAAGACTGTGACAACGACAGCTTTTTAGTGCAAGTGATCCCAAATGGTCCTACATGCCATACGGGCTCAGAAAGCTGCTGGCCAGATGGCAACGCACACCCTTTTATTGACAATCTGACCAATTTGATTATTTCACGTAAAGGGCAAAGTGCAGATTCAAGCTACACCGCGTCATTATTTGAACGTGGTACTAAGCGTATTGCCCAAAAAGTCGGTGAAGAAGGCTTAGAAACCGCACTCGCTGCGGCCACTCACGATAAAGAAGAACTCGTCAATGAAGCTTCTGATTTGATGTACCACTTAATCGTGCTATTAGAAGATCAAGGGCTATCAATGGCTGATATCAATAAAAACTTATTGGACCGCCACACTAAAGCCAGCAAATAGAATTCACTCAGCTCTACTGAGTAGGATTTATAAAAAAGACGCCGAGGCGTCTTTTTTGTTGATCTAAAATGGTGAATTATGAGTTTTTATGACTTTGAGTAATCGTCAAATTACCATCCACATGTAAATCACGTTGCGGATATGCTATGACTACCTGATGCTCATTAAACAGCTCATACATTCTAAAGCGAATTTCACTGCGACGACGGCGAATATCGGTTTCAGATACCGCACTCACCCAAAATATTAAGTCGAAAATAAGTGCGTTATCACCAAAGTCTTCAAATAAGACTAACGGTTTTGGTTGGGGTAAAATATCATCGCGCTCGCCAATTACTTGGTAAATCAACTCGCGTACTTTTACCACATCAGAGCCATAAGCCACGCCAACCCGAATAAACGTTCGGGCATTTTTGTCAATTAAGGTCCAGTTTGTCACCGTATTTTCCAGTAACTGGCTATTGGGTACCAACATATGTACCCCATCGTTACGGCGAATTAAAGTAGAGCGAGTATTAATACATTCAACCACGCCACGCGCTTCGCCAACTTCTAAAAAGTCACCGATACGGATTGGACGCTCCCACATCAAAATCCAACCACTGATAAAGTTATTAATAATGTTTTGAGCACCAAAACCGACACCAATCGCTATCGCACCAGACACAAACGCAAATGCCGTTAATGGGATATTTAAAATCTCCATACTGGTAAACACCAGTACCGCAATACTGATGATAAAGTACATACGAGTAAATAAATGGATAGCATCTGCACCGACATTACGACGTTTTAACGCTTTTACAATCAATCGACCGGCACGAGTAATAATAAACCACGCTAAAAATATGTATAACGGCACTTGTAAGAGCTGCAACAAGGTGATCGGACGCGTGTCATAAGTGAACACCACAAACGACAAGGCTGATAGTAATTCATTAAAATCCATATAAACCTCTTTTTATTCTTATTAACAACTATTGTTAAGCTTGTTAAAGCCTCATTAACGCTATGACTGTGAGCCGTTTAGTAAAACCGCTTCTCTCCTGGTGGACGCGTTTTAAGTAGCTTTAAAAACCACATGTATTGTTCTGGATAGGCTTTAATCACCTGCTCAACCGCTTTGTTTAATGCCAACGCTTCATTTTCTTTGCCCACCATATCTTGTGGATCAATCGCCGGCATTACCGTCATAACAAATTGCTTAGCTTGTTCATTATAGCCAATGTTAACTGGCATCACCTGGGCATTGCCTGCTTGAGCAAGGCGACCAACTACTGGTAATGTCGCTTTTACTGTACCTAAAAACGGCGTAAATACACTTTTATCTGGCCCTAAGTCCTCATCAGGCAGATAAAAAAAACTATTATCTTTCTTGAGCTCTGCTAATAACGCACGTATGCCAGCTTCACGCATATACACGCGGCCATTTTGGCTCGTACGCATTCGATTACTAAACCAATTAAATAAGTCATTACGATGGGCTTTTGCCATTGTCACTATGGGAATTTCCATATTGACACGTAGCCCTGCAAACTCCATTGGCCAGACGTGAGGCATAATAAAAATAATAGGTTGACCAGCATCTCTAGCTGCTTGAACATGTTCATATCCATTCATTTGGATACGACGCTTTAAATGAGCCGTTGATCTAAACAATAATTCCGCTTGTGAAAGTAGCACCAACACAAACATTCTCACATTACGCTGAACTAAGTCTTCAACCTCTTTTTCCGACATTTCAGGAAAACAATGGCTTATATTAATTCGGGCAATGCTGATTGGTTTTTTAGCCACTTTCATCACTATAACCGCTAAAAACCTGGCAATAGGATCGCGGACACTGGCGGGTAAAATACCAAATATAGACAATACTGCTACGGCTAACCATGTCAGCCAAAAACGCGGATGCAATAACGCCATTTTAAAGCGGGTATCAAAATGTTTTGCTTCTCGAGACAAAAGAACACTCCAAATAAACGGGCACAAAAAATTAACGCTCAATGTTAACGTTCGGTAAAAAGTTATTATACCAATCCTTTGGCAAACTCAAAAACAAAAGAGCCACTCAATAAAGAGTGGCTCTTAGTAATACAGATCCAATTTATGGATTTGGCGTATTAACTAGTGATTTATTTTTTACCCGAATTTGCCGCTTCAACGCGTGATTTTAACTTCTGTCCAGGACGGAAAGTTACAACACGACGTGCAGAAATTGGAATATCTTCACCAGTTTTCGGGTTCCTTCCCGGTCTTTGATTCTTGTCCCTAAGGTCAAAGTTGCCAAAGCCAGATAGCTTGACCTGCTCACCACTTTCGAGTGCTTCACGAATTTCTTCAAAAAAAGACTCAACCATCTCTTTAGCGACACGTTTGTTAATGCCTAACGTTTCAAAAAGATGTTCTGCCATTTCGGCTTTGGTAAGTGCCATACTTTAATCCCTCAACGATGCGTTGAACTCGGTCTTAAGAGCGGATAATACTGAATCAATAGTTTCGGTAATATCTTTTTCTTCAAGCGTACGAGTAGTGTCTTGTAATGTAAGTGCGATAGCGAGGCTCTTTTTGCCAGGCTCAACACCTTTACCTTGGTATACATCGAACAAGTTTAAGCCAACCAACTGATTTTCGCCAACTTTTCTTATCAAATTCATAACATCAGTTGCAGAAACAGCTTCATCTACTACTAGCGCTATATCGCGACGGTTAGCAGGAAACTTAGATACAGCTTGGGCTAGCGGCAAACGGGCGTGCAATAATGCATCCAGTTCTAACTCAAAAACAATTGTTTTGCCATTGAGTCCAAACGGCTTTTCCAAACTAGGATGGATAGCGCCAATGTAACCAATGACTCGATTATTTCTTAATATTTCAGCACATTGACCTGGATGCAGCGCAGGATGTGTTGCCCCTTTAAAACTAAATTCAGAAGCAGCAACTGTCAAGCCGAGAATTGCTTCTAAATCACCTTTTAAATCAAAGAAGTCGACAGTTTTCGATTCCATTGACCAATGTTCTTCGTTTTGCACACCTGAAATAACCGCGCCCAGCATGGCTTGCTGGCGAACGCCAGAATCTGCTTGTGCATCAGGAACAAAGCGTAAACCGGTTTCAAATAATCGTACTCTGTTTTGCTGACGACTCTGGTTGTAACCCACAGCAGTCAATAAACCGGTAAACATTGATAAGCGCATGGCCGACATTTCAATTGAAATCGGATTTGGCAACACCATCGCTTCTTCACCAGGATGCACTAAATTTTGCATCTTAGGATCAACAAAGCTATACGTAACCGCTTCTTGGAAGCCTCTGGCGACAAAAATGCTACGAACACGCTTAAGCGAAATATCAGCTTCTTTGTGATCTGGCATTGTTAACGCAGCTTGTGGCGCGGTGTTCGGAATATTGTTGTAACCGTAAATACGCGCCACTTCTTCGATTAAATCTTCTTCAATAGCCATATCAAAGCGATACGTAGCGGTAGTCACGAGCCATGAGCTATTGGTTGTCTCAACGTTAAAGCCTAAACGCTCTAAAATTTCCACAACGTCAGTATCAGGAATAAAATGACCTAAAGTTTTGTCTAACTTACTGCGGCGTAACGTAATAGTTGCCGCTTTTGGTAAATGCTCAGCAGATACCGCTTCAATCACTTGACCAGCGTCTCCACCGCAAATATCCAATACAAGGCGTGTAGCACGATCCATCACCTTATGTTGAAGTTCTGGGTCAACACCACGCTCAAAACGATGTGACGCGTCTGTGTGTAAGCCTAAACGACGCGATTTACCCATTATGGCTAGTGGTGCAAAGAATGCGCATTCTAACAATATGTCTTGAGTGTTTTCATTTACACCAGTACTTTCGCCACCAAATACTCCAGCAAGTGCAACGGCTTGTTTATCGTCGGCAATCACTAAAGTGTCGTTTGGTATGGTTATTTCGTTACCGTCAAGCAAGGTTAACTTTTCTACGCCGTCAGCTAAACGAACGGTAATACCGCCGCTTAAAGCGTTTAAATCAAACGCGTGCATTGGTTGACCAAATTCAATCAACACATAATTAGTAATATCGACAATCGGGTCGATTGAGCGAATACCGCTACGACGTAGTTTTTCTTGCATCCACAATGGTGTTGCAGCTTTAACATTGATATTTTTAACCACACGACCTAAATAACGTGGACACAAATCTGGCGCAACGACATTGATAGTATATGGTGCATCAATAGTTGCGTTCACAGCTTCCCATTTAGGTTCTGTCACGGCTTGGCGATTTAATACACCGACTTCGCGTGCAAGACCGGCCATACCTAAACAATCAGCACGATTGGCGGTTAAATCAACATCAATAATGGCGTCGTCTAATTGCAAGTATTCACGCACATTTACACCTAAAGGCGCTTCTTGTGGTAACTCGATAATGCCATCGCTTTCGATGTCGATACCAAGTTCACCGTATGAGCACAACATGCCCATTGATGGCTGACCGCGTAATTTAGCTTTTTTAATTTTAAAATCGCCTGGCAATACAGCACCGACCATCGCCACAGCGACTTTTAAGCCTAAACGGCAATTAGGTGCGCCACATACGATATCAATAAGCTCGTCGCCACCCACATTGATTTTAGTAACACGGAGTTTGTCAGCATCTGGATGCTGACCACATTCAACTACTTCACCAACAATCACGCCGCTAAAATCTGCCGCGACAGGATCAACGCCGTCAACTTCAAGACCGGCCATAGTAATTTGGTGTGATAATGCGTCACGACTTACCGATGGGTTAACCCACTCACGAAGCCAAGATTCACTGAATTTCATCTAATATTGCTCCGTTATTTGAATTGCTTAAGAAAACGTAAATCGTTTTCAAAGAAGGCACGTAAATCATTTACGCCGTAGCGCAACATGGTTAAACGTTCAACGCCCATACCAAAAGCAAAACCAGAGTATTTTTCAGGGTCAATGCCCACACTACGAAGTACATTTGGGTGCACCATACCGCAGCCTAAAACCTCTAACCATTTACCGTTTTTACCCATAACGTCAACCTCAGCAGAAGGCTCAGTGAATGGGAAATAAGATGGACGGAAACGCACTTCTAAATCTTCTTCAAAGAAGTTACGTAAAAAATCATGCAAAATGCCTTTTAGTTCCGCAAAGTTGACATTTTCTGCAACCATTAACCCTTCGACCTGATGAAACATCGGTGTATGAGTTTGGTCATAATCGTTTCGATAAACACGGCCCGGAGAAATAATACGCAACGGTGGTTGTTCGTGTTCCATGGTGCGAATTTGCACACCCGATGTTTGGGTACGTAACATGACTTTTGGATTAAAATAAAACGTATCATGATCGGCACGAGCGGGATGATGTTCAGAAATATTTAACGCATCAAAGTTATGGAAATCATCTTCGATTTCAGGACCTTGTTTAACAACAAAGCCTAATTCACCAAAAAAGGTTTCAATGCGTTCAATAGTACGAGTAACCGGATGTAAGCCACCGATTTCTAAGGTACGGCCAGGTAGAGTGACATCGATTTTTTCAGCAATTAACTTTGCTTCTAATTCCGAGGCCTTCAATCCATCGATACGCTCAGTCAGCTTTTGCTGTACGGCTTGTTTAGCTTGGTTGACGGCTTGACCAAAGGCAGGCTTTTCTTCTGCACTTAATGATCCCATCATTTTCATCATGTCTGTGATTTTACCTTTTTTACCAAGGTAATCGACACGGATATCATCCAATGTCTTTAGATCACTGGCCTTGTCAATGACCTCTAAGGCTTGTTCTACGATCTCGGTTAACTGCTGCATGTTATCATCCACTGCATTTGTGCATATCAATGCGATTGGGCGCCTGAATCGACTATCAAATAAATCAAATAAATAGTGCCGACGCGATAGTTTAACTCTTGTTATTTACCACAAAGAGCCAAAGCTAGGGTTAAAATAAAAGAGTGAAATTTTACGTTAGCGACCGTGATTTTACTAGTCATTATTGGACTTTTTAGTGGCAAATAGCTGTATTTAACTACAATTTCTAATTGTTAGCTTATCTGTCATGTTAAACACGGCAGATTATCAATCTAGAAAACGCCTTTTCACCTTTTCAACATCAGCTTCTTCGCACTACCAAGCTCAAATAAGCTAACAAAAAGCGTCGTAAAGTTAGTTGTAAATCCGCGCTCTCACGACGACTGGTTATCAATGCAAAAACAAAAATTGGATTATAAAACTACAGCATGGTTTGCAGATAACTGAGGGTTAAGCAAAGCCGTTTTATCATTGGCTCTAGCCTAAAGTGATCCAACATAAGTCGGCTTGTTTCATTGTGTCCAAAATCTTTCATGCTTTTGCTTCATGCGTGTTGGCTATCGCATTAGTCATATATAAAAAGATACCGCTTAATATGAGCGGTATTTTTTTATAGCACGGGTCATTAAATCGGTTTTTGCGGTAGCGACATATCAACTACATAATGACCTTGTAACCAATTTCGACCTATAAGTAATTTATAACCCATTTGACTTCGGTCTGTTAAGTTAACATCCACCTGATACTCGTTTGTTGGCTCGCCTATGCTTAACCTGACCGTATATCTAATTTCAGAACCTTGAGCATTTCGAATTAAGGTAGCCCCTCTAATTCGTGTGGTAAAACTAACAGTTTCACCATTTTCGTTTTCGGTATCAAAACGGACCATCTTACCGATGTTATTCTCCATCACATCCGTATCTTCATTTTCAACCTTGATGTTTACGGCATGTAAAGAGTTTTGTCCGGCCCCAGTATCAATACGAGTGGTATAAACTAAACCGATTTGCTTAATGTTGAGTTTAGCTACTGGACCAATTATTTTTTTAGATGCTACATCAACGAGATATTTTTGCTTTAAAAAATTACGGCCTATCAATAGCTTATAATTCATATGACTGCGATCGCGCAAATTAACATAAAGTGGCTGTAAACTATCGGGAAAGCCAACTTCTAACTTAACGGTATATCGACTTTCAGTTCCTAAGGCATTTTTGACCGTTGAAACTTTAACAATTTCAGCTTGAAGTCGCTGTTGATCACCTAGTTCATTTTCAGTTGTAAACTCAACCATTTTACCAATATTGCCTTTCATTGTTTCAGCAGAGCCGCCGATAATCTCGAGATCCACAGCATGCAATGAAGTATTCACAGCACCTGTGTCAATCCGAGCTTGATAAATTAAGTCAGATTGTGAGACGGTCATCTCTTCAACTTGACGGATTATCGTTTTACTATTGGCAAAAACGGGTAATGATAAAAAACTCAATGCTGCAACAATTACAATTTTTCTAAACATGTCTATTCCACACATCCACAAATTCTTTCACGCGATAAATGCAATGCGCTTAACGCAATAAATGATCAATCTCTTGATCAAATAAGTTTTTAATTAAACCAGAAAACTCAGTAATAAAAATACTTTGTTCTGCTGTAGCTTGTTGATTAGCGACCGAGGCTAAAATCTCTTCTAAATCATAAACTATCGCATCAATTTCACGGATCACCATATTACGCTGCGCGAATGATAATTGCGGATTTTGGCCACATACCATAATAATTTGCGCAGATAACTGTTCTTCAAACAGTTCCATAACGGTCTCCGTTGCGGCCGCATTATTTTCAGGCCCTTCAAACAAGCCTAAATGTTCAGTTAAATACTGAATTAAATGCATATATCCGTCTTTATCGGTAACCATGTTATTTCACCTTTATTCACTGCTATTAAATGAACATGGCTTAAATCCAAACGATAAAAGCCATTATCAAATTGATAAATGCTATTGGGCTAAGGTTAGCACAAATGACACCGGCACAGCTAAACTGATACTGGGTAAACCTGCGATTTCTCTCAGTTTTTCGACACCTGTAACAAAATTAAACTCATCGGCCTGGATAATCATTGGGGCAAAACTACTCACTAGCATTTTGTTGTCTGACAATTTCGCCACTAATACATCAATACTTTTCTTCTGTGTCTTGCCATGCATTTCAACTGTCGCATTTATTTGCGTAGTTAATGTGTCACCGACCTTCATCCCCATGAGTAATTTAGGGTTAATAACAGCATCCACTTTTAACTGAGGAAATTGTGCCACCTCAAATAAAATAGTTTGCATGCGTTCGTCACGAATTTGGATACCGGTATCAACCGAGTTCAAATCAATGCTTAGAGCAAAAGCCCCCGCATCAGTGAGTGAGCCGGCTACATGTTTAAAGTGATGAACTTCAGCAATATCGTTGTTCTTAACCGATATAAAACTGACGCGAGAATGATCTTGATTGACTTGCCAATCACCTGCCATGGCTTGAAAACTTAATAACCCAGCAGCGAACAAAGGTAATGCGATTTTCATTATGTCGTCCTTTTAGTTAACAATAACGCGTTATGCCATTATAAAAAATAAGTATAGATGACGGTTTAATCAATTCGACGTTAGCTATTATTTTACTTTAGCTAACCATTTGTCTAATGCCTGTGCAAAAGCGTGCTTATCAGCTTGAGAAAAACTGTTTGGCCCACCGGTGTGTATCCCGCTACTACGCATTTCTTCCATAAAATCACGCATGGTTAAGGTTTGCTTGATGTTCTCAGTGGTGTAAACAGTACCACGAGGATTTAACACCAACGCCCCCTTTTCTATCGCATCGGCAGCCAACGGAATGTCGGCAGTAATAACTAAATCACCCGTCTTAACTTGCTCAACAATATAATTATCAGCCTCATCATATCCAGAGCTCACTCTAATCATGCTAATGAGCGGTGAAATAGGCACTTTAATCAATTGGTTTGCCACTAACACCAACTGGATAGATTTACGCTCTGAGGCTCTAAATAACATGTCTTTTACGGGATTTGGACACGCATCAGCGTCAACCCAAATTTTATTGCTTATCAAGCGATAATGCTCCTATTTATTAACACAGATTAAGGTGCCAAACGATCTATTTGCCAATCGTTATCAGCCTTGCTGTATATAAATCGGTCGTGCAGGCGATGTTCGCCACCTTGCCAAAATTCGATACTACTAGGCCGGACTAAATATCCCCCCCAAAATTTAGGTAATGGCACTTCACCTTGAGCATATTTGGCTTTCATTTCAGCAAATTTGCCCTCTAAAGCTTGCCTGGCAGATATTTTACTCGACTGCTTTGAAACCCATGCAGCAATCTGACTATCTTTTGGCCGGCTCATAAAATACTTCGCCACATCTAACATTGATAATGGCTCGGCCTCACCAATAACGGCGACTTGGCGTTCTAATGGATGCCATGGAAATAACAAACTGATTTTACTATTTATTCCAATTTGTTTTGCTTTACGGCTTTCAAGATTAGTAAAAAACACAAAGCCATTATCATCAAAACGTTTTAGCAACACAATTCGTTGAAATGGTTGACCCGTTTCATCGACTGTGGCGACACACATTGCGGTGGGATCGGTTAATTGAGCATCTTTGGCTTGCTGCATCCACTTTTCGAATAAATCCATTGGATTAACAGGTAAATCACCACGTCTTAAGCCACCTTGGGTGTACTCTCGGCGAATATCACTTAAATCACTCATTGTGCTTCCTTGATTATGCTTGCTGGTTCTATTTTACGCTGAGCAGACACAAAAAAGCCAACGCCTAAACGTTGGCTTTTTCATTTAAATAGGCAATATCAACGACTTTTTAGTTAAGCCTTTGTCTGTTATCAAAAGATGTAACATGTAAAGGCATAACATCAATACTGTCTAGTTACATAAATTCAGGGCTAAGCACTTCAGAACCGAGTTGTTGAAAGTGGCCAAAATGTACTTGGTAATCTTGCTCAATGGGGTATGCGCAATGCGCTAAACATATATTTTTAGGCTTCGCAGACGCAATTATTGGTGTATTAAATCCGATGGCATCCCAACTGATGGGTTTGAGTAAAGCCAGTAATTGCGCAGCGATGGGATTGACGGCTGAATTAACATCGACGTTAGTTTCAACACTGACATAAGAGCTCTGCTCTTGCGGAGTAATATGAATCGTAAAGTAACGGTCGCCTTTGATGCCATTGACAGAAAAGCCAAGGGGTGAAAATAAATGACAGTCATAGTCAAAACCAACAAACAATGTATCAAGTTGTAGTAACTGACAAATCTTTTCTTCAGATTGATTATCGCTAATTAAATACTGCGCGAGTTGTCCACTAATGTGATACATCAACAGTTCGCTTGTGGTGTCAGTGGCGGCTAACTGAGCCACTTTGGCACTAGTAAAAATAAAATGGTGATGGCTGTCTAAATGACCAATTCGACACGCATTGCCAGGTATTTGTTGACGTAATAGGCTGATGTCATCAGTGAAGGTAGATGCTTGTAAATGGGCAAGATATTCATTTTTACGTTGATAACTAACAAACGCCACATTTACGATACCTATGTGATCCATTACAGCAATCAAGCTGTCTACCAAGGTTGACAGGCCGCAAGTGATAATTACGAGGCGCTTGTCCCATACAAATAGACTCGATTCACTCAATAAATAAGCATCACATTGTTCGTTGCTGATTACTGAAATAATTTCAGCTTTCGCTAACGCAACGATGTCAGTCCAAAAAGGTCGCCCAAGCGATCGCAACGAGCCTAGAGTAGGCTCGGTGATCAGTTCAACTTTTTTTTCTGACCCTTCAAAAAACATCAATACTTTTAACTCTCATAAAAATAACGTCAACCCAGCATAATAAACAAAGCCTTAGCTATTATTCATAACTAAGGCTCTTTAACAATCACAAACGATAAAGATTAGAAATCTTCTAGGTAAGTATAACCATCTAGACCAGCTTGTAACTCTTCTAAAATGCTCGCTCTTTCGTCTTCAACAATATGCTGAGTCACTAGTTCTTCAAAAGTGCGCATAAACTCTTCAGCATCTAAGTTAACATAACGCAATACGTCAGCAACAGTATCACCTTGCAATACTGATTCAATATTGGCAGCGCCATGTTCGTCAAGACGCACAACAGCAGAGTTAGTGTCACCAAATAAGTTATGCATGTCGCCCAAGATTTCCTGGTATGCACCCACCATAAAGAAACCAATTAGGTAAGGACTTTCTTCACTCCAAGCAGGTACCGGCAATGTGGTTTCAATACCTTGACCGTCAACATATTGGTCAACAATACCGTCTGAGTCACAGGTAATGTCCAACATCACAGCACGACGTTCTGGCGCTTTATCTAAACCAGATAATGGCAACACAGGGAATACCTGGTCGATACCCCATGCATCTGGTAACGATTGGAATAAAGAGAAGTTAACAAAGAACTTGTCGGCTAGCTTTTCATTTAATTCATCAATAACTGGACGGTGATAACGATTATTATTGCTTAATAAGCCTTTTACTTCATGGCATACGCGTAGGTGAGCTTGTTCAGCCCAAGCACGATGCGCTAAGCTAAATTGGCCAACTGCGAATAATGAATGCGCTTCTGCAATATCGCTTTGGGTATCGTGGTAGATCTCAATAATGGCACGTTGATCGTTGCCGCCACTAATGTCTTCCCAAGACTGCCACATGTTATGTAATAACTGTGGAGCGTCTTCTGCTGGCGCTTCAATCACTTCTGGCATATATGCTTCAGTACCAATAACATCGGTAATTAGGACAGCATGATGAGCAGTCAAGTGACGACCAGACTCAGAAATAATACGCGGCATTGGTTGCTCGTATTCATTACATAAATCAGTTAATACATTAACAATATTATTAGCATACTCACTTAAACCGTAGTTCATTGAGTTGTTGCTTTGGCTACGAGTACCATCGTAATCAACCGCTAAACCACCACCAACATCAAAACACTTAATGTTTGCACCTAGCTGACGTAATTCGCAATAAAAACGACCAGCTTCACCCACACCCTGGCGAATATCACGAATATTGGCAATTTGCGAACCTAAGTGGAAATGCAATAGTTGTAGCGAATCAAGCATGTTAGCATTTTTTAATTCGGCAACGACCTTCAATACTTGCGCAGCAGACAAACCAAATTTAGATTTTTCTCCGCCACTTGCTTGCCACTTGCCTTTGCCTTGGAACGCTAAACGAACGCGAAGGCCTAAGCGTGGTGTAACCCCTAGCATTTCGGCTTCTGCTAATACCATTTTAAGTTCTGACATCTTTTCAAGCACGATGTAAACTTTATGGCCCAGCTTTTCACCAATTAACGCTAAGCGAATATATTCTTTGTCTTTGTAGCCGTTACACACGATCACAGAACTGGCTTTTTGTGCCATAGCCAATACAGCCATTAACTCTGGTTTACTGCCAGCTTCAAGGCCTAGCTGTGGTACTTCTTTCGATTTTTGGCTAGCAAGAATTTCTTCAACGACAGTTTGTTGTTGGTTCACTTTAATTGGGTAAACTAACAAATAATCATTTTGATAGTCGTACTTAGTAATAGCATCATTAAATGCTTCACATAAGCTCTCTACTCTGTGGTGCAAAATCTGTGGGAAACGAACAAGTACCGGTAACGAAACGCCCGCTTTGACCATATCTTTGGCTAATTCATTTAAGCCAACTTTATGATCAGGATTTTGTGGATCAGGTGACACGGTCACTTCGCCATCTTCACGAATACCGTAAAAACCTTGGCTCCAGTGAGTCACATTATAACCCGCACGAGCATCTTCGATAGACCAATCAGACATAATTATTTTCCGTATTTGTATCAAAGTAAGCAACAAACATCGATCTGCTGCTTGTTAAAAATCCGACAACGACTTGACGTTGTCTCAAGTAAAGTTGTTATATTTCACGGTTTAGCTTATTGGCCAGCCGTTACAACACGCTTTTGTTGCAATCCACAGTTTAAGCGTCAAATGAGATGACCTTTAATGGTCAATTCAACTCGTCGTCTTGACTGCGCTTAAGCTTTTTGTAAATACATATTAGTCTTACATCAGCATGGCTTGCAAATATTGAAGGCGAACCTCTTGGTTTGTCCATTGCCAATGTTTTACTGAAATAATCAATGGATAGATCACTTTCATACACAGAAATAGTACCGACACTCGCCTTGATAAAATCGGCGCAATTAAAACCCGCAATGCAGTGTAATGCAAGTAAATTACCCATTAATTACTATAAAAAGGGACATTTTTTTCTATTGAAAGAGTTCAATAATCTTGCCAACTAAAAAAACGTTTCACTGATAAGTAATTGACACAACTTAGTGTTGATTTACGTGTATAATTAATCGATTTAGATTAAATCACCTTTTCATCTTTTATTTAAGTAGAGTCATTCATGATACAAATCGGTAAACGTTATTCATTAGAAGTCGTAAAGCAAGTGAACTTTGGGGTTTACTTAAATGCTCAAGAGCTAGGACAGGTCTTGCTTCCTAATAAATTTGTCCCTACCGGTTGTAATGTCGGTGATATGGTCGACGTATTTCTTTACCTAGACTCTGAAGACATTGTCATTGCCACTACCCAAAAAGCGCTAGCTCAGGTCGGTGATTTTGCTTACTTAAAAGTCGTCGCGACGGGTCCTTATGGTGCATTTTTAGACTGGGGCTTAGATAAAGATTTATTGCTGCCATTTGGTGAGCAACACAAACCTGCAGAAGAAGGCCGTTCATATTTAGTCTATGTTCATGCCAACCACGCCGATGAGCGCATCATGGCATCGTCTAAACTCGATAAGTTTGTCGATAAAACTGAAGCACATTACACCGATGGCGAACAAGTTAACTTAATTATCGGCGGCACAACTGATTTAGGTTACAAAGCCATCATCAATAATTTGCATTGGGGCGTAATTTACACCAACGAAGTATTCCAAAAACTTCGTTTTGGTCAAAAAGTGACTGGTTACATTAAATCAATGCGCAGCGATGGCAAAATTGATTTAGTACTGCAAAAAAGTGGTAAAGAAGACTTAGACAAAAATGCGCGTTTGATCATAAACAAGTTACGCAGTGCTAATGGTTTCTTACCGTTACACGACAAAACAGATGCAGATATCATTTATGATCAACTGGGAATGAGCAAAAAAGCCTTTAAAAAATCGATCGGAGGCTTATTCAAAGCAGGTGAAATCAGCATCGAAAGTGATGGTATTCGTCTCACCATGTAAATAGATGGCTTAAACGTTTGGATTATGGGTGAACAACATTATGTTAATCACTAATGATTCTGACGGATTCATTTCACATCTATTGACGATAATCTCGGATATACCAGTTTTTAAACCACGCCATTTTTCATTACCTTAATAAATAACTCTCCAACTTGAGTGGCACAAGTCAGTAATCTGATGGTTTCTAATTGGTATAAATCCCCTACTCTGATATAAACACTAACATTGCAAAGATTATTTATAATAAGGATAGTGTATGGAATTAACGCCCTTAGAAGCTCGGGTTATTGGATGTTTACTCGAGAAAGAACTCACCACACCAGATCAATATCCCTTATCTCTTAACTCATTAACTCTCGCATGCAACCAAAAAAGCAGTCGCGAACCAGTACTGTCTTTAAGTGAATCCGATGTGCAAGACATTATTGAAGATCTCAATAAAAAGCGCTTAATCAGCGAACAGTCTGGATTTGGTAGCCGTGTGATTAAATACAAACATCGATTTTGTAACACTGAATTTAGCGAGTTACAGCTTAATAGTGCAGAATTGGCGCTGATTTGTGTACTGCTATTACGTGGGCCACAAACACCTGGTGAACTTAAAACTCGTAGTGCTCGGTTACACGAATTTGCTGATGTGAGCCAAGTAGAAACAGCCCTAATTGGATTAAGCCAACGTGAAACGTCATTAGTTGTGCAGCTCGCACGTGAACCCAACAAGCGAGATTGTCGCTTTATGGAATGCTTTAGCGGCAATATAAACGATCACCAAGTTAACAGTAACGACAATCTACACGTCTCTGCACAAACGCACCAAAGTATTGCACAAGACAGCCGAATAGATGAACTAACACAACGAGTCAACGCACTTGAAGAAAAGTTAGCTCAACTTGAAAGCTTATTAAACTGATTCAATAAATCTGATATTTACGCGGGGACGCCGCTTAAGCAAGGAAACGTTTATGCCAGTTAAGACTCCCCCATCGGGGATCGCTCATATTTGGTTATTAGCTAAATATGAACTCACCAAACGCTTTACCAATAAAAGCGGAATGCTTGCTTTGATTGCCTTTATGCTCATTTGGGGAATTTTATTACTTTACCCAATAAAAAGTGCATCTGAATTTATCATGCAGCCTAATTTCAAAGAGTTCACGGAAGCATTATTTGGCCCCGGTAGTTTGCAACACTTATTTGAATGGCCAGTACCTGAGTTCGCTGTATTTTGGCTTGCGGCTCTGTATTTATTCCCTATGTTCAGTATTTTTATTGCTGCAGACCAATTTAGCTCTGACAAACAACGTGGTAGCTTACGGTTTTTAACCTTAAGAGTAAGCCGTAGCAGTTTGTTTTTTGGGCGTTTCATAGGGCAAATGCTAATCCAATTTGCGCTAATTATATTAACTCTTTTAGCTACAATAGTGATGGTTATCAGCCGTGATATAAGCTTATTATTACCTTCATTAACCACCAGCTTAATAGTCATGGTTAATCTCGTCATTGTGTTACTCCCTTACACAGCTGTAATGGCAGTTTTATCCCTGCATGCAAATTCGGCAAGACAAGCCAGTATTTTTGCGGTGATATTATGGGCAATAGTATCCATCATCATTGCGATCATTAATTTTCAGTTTCCACAATTGAATGGTTTAAGCATGATTTTACCTGGGTCACAAATCTCTAGCATGATTAACACTCAAGGGTTAGGCTCATTAGCATTTGCACCCATCCCATTAGTGCAAACCGTAATCATTTTAGGGTTGGGCAATGTATTAATGAAACGGAGTGCCTTATGATCCTTATTCAATGTGATAACTTATCAAAACAATACCCGAATAAGCTGGCGCTCGACAATGTTAGCTTAATTCTTCAACCGGGTGCGCCAATAGCATTAGTTGGGCCAAATGGTGCAGGTAAAACGACATTATTCAGCTTGTTATGTGGTTATATTCAACCGACTCGTGGCAGCATTCGTATACTTGGACACGCTCCTGGTAGCAAGGCATTACAAGGTGTGCTATCCGCGCTACCGCAAGATGCTGCATTAGACCCTAATTTTACGATTGCTTCACAATTACATTTTTTTGCTCAGCTGCAAGGGTTTAACAAAGCTGATGCAAAACAGGAAGTAATACGAGTGTTGCAACTAGTTGAACTTAGTGACTCAGCACAGGCAAAACCGAAAAGCTTAAGCCACGGTATGAGTAAACGAGTGTCAATTGCTCAAGCACTTATCGGCGCTCCTGAAATAGTATTACTTGACGAACCGACAGCTGGGCTGGATCCCGCGAATGCTAAAAAGATCCGCCAAATCGTGAAAAACTTAGCTGGTGAAACAACATTTATCATAAGTTCTCATAATCTTGATGAGCTTGAAAAACTTTGTGATCATGTTGTCTACCTTGAAAAAGGCCAATTACAACAATCAGTTTCAATTAAAGCTAGCCAGGCAACTGACTTTATTACACTCACTATGCATACTTGTGACATGGATAGCCTTCATCAACAGTTACTCAGTTTAATCAATGTCATTGAAGTTAAACGTAGCGGTGATGAGCAATATGTTATTGAGTACCAGAAACAAAGCAGCTTTGAATTAGAGTTGCAATTGTTGAATCTATTCGCCGAGAAACAATGGCAATACAAAGCCATACTAAAAGGCAGAACGTTAGAAGAAACCCTATTCTCTTAAGACATTGCAGCATATCAATATCAAAGGCCCGGTAAAGCGGGTCTTTTTTCATAAATGCAGCTAAAACGTAACCATTGTTATATTTTAGAAATTATCTATTAGCGATGACCTATTGATTTATCAGCATTTACCCGAGAAAACACCTCGACACATATTCTCTAATCACAATTTACGTAGATATATCCATTACCAATATTCATTATTGAAGTTCTACAGTAACCAGTCTGAGAAATTGATCTCTTCAGCATGCTTTGGGGTCAACATTCAAGGCAATCAGTGACGTATTAGCGCTTCAACTTTAGTTTTTTAACCTAGGAAGAATAGTCAATAAACGCTTATAGCGATTGATTCCTGAATTAAACCAGCCTGATATTCGAAATATTGAAGCGATAAGCGATAAGCGATAAGCGATAAGCGATAAGCGATAAGCGATAAGCGATAAGCGATAAGCGATAAGCGATAAGCGATAAGCGATAAGCGATAAGCGATAAGCGATAAGCGATAAGCGATAAGCGATAAGCGATCTAGTGTAAACAGATTACCTAAATAACCTGAAATCGGGATAATAAACGCCTTTCAAACAGTCCTTTTCCCTGTTAACTGCGTTGATTAGACTTACAATAGGCTAGCTTGAAAGTGACGAGAGGTAACATGTTGATTTTAAATAGCATAAGTTCATCACTTATACCGAGATCAGGTTAAAAAGCAAAATATGAAACAAGCAAAAAAAAACTGCAGCATAAATGCTACAGCTTTATTTATTTAATTTTTAGCCGAAGCTAAAAGATTAAACGATTGAAACGTTCTCAGCTTGAGGACCTTTCTGACCTTGGGTCACAGTGAAAGATACTTTCTGACCTTCGTCAAGAGTTTTGAAACCGTCTGAGTTGATAGCACGGAAGTGAACGAATACGTCTGGACCAGACTCTTGCTCAATAAATCCGAAACCTTTGTCAGAGTTGAACCACTTAACAACACCAGTAACTTGAGACATGATATAAATCCTGTAAATATATAAAATAAAGCCTTAACGGCGGTAAAGCTGGAAAATGCCGGTATTACTTATGTTTACAGGACGAATCTGATCGTATTGTTAAATATAAGCCCAACCTTCAAGCTGAGTAAACTATAAACCATTTTCAGAATAAGTCAACAAAGATAAAGCACCAGGCTAAATATATTTAATGATTAAACAAATCGGTTTATCTTTGAGCATCAATTAGTTATTTGTCTGATTTAATCAACAGCGGATTGTTCGCGTTGATGAATTTCTATTTTAAAATCGATCTCACATTCGAGCCCTTGCTCTATAATTTGTTGCTTTTGCATATCACTCAACTTCCATGCGTACGGTGTCATATTGAGGAAGTGTTGAATATCATCTACTTGTGTTAGCGTAAGCGAGTAAGTTAATGATTCATGCAAAAGATAGTTAAACCCTTCAAGTAATAACGATTCTTGCGGATGCAATCTTGGTTGACTGTATATCTTTTGTTTCAACGCAAAATGATGCATTGGCCCGGGCGAGACAGTAATCAATGTGCTGCCAGGTTTCATCACTCGTTGTAACTCTTCAACTTTTGACGGGGCATAAATTCGTATGGCAAGATCAACGCTGTCATCAGCAAATGGCATTTCAAACACGCTGGCCACACAAAAATGTAAATCAGAATATCGCTTGGCGGCAGAACGTATCGCCGATTTAGAGATATCGAGACCGTAAAGCTGACAATGATTTATAGATGCCTGTTGCATGGCTTCAAATAAGCGATGGCTGTAATACCCTTCTCCACAACCTATATCTAAAAGCGTTTCAGCATCTGGATGATATTGAGCAGCTAATTGATTTACTTTGTCGCTCAACGGTTGATAAAAACCTTTATTAAGAAACTCTCGTCTGGCGATCATCATTTCTTTGTTATCACCAGGGTCTTTGGTTTTTTTCTTTTGAACTGGCAATAAATTTACATAACCTTCTTTAGCGCAATCAAATTGATGACGCAGGGAACATGCCCAACTTTTATCGCCTAGGATTAATGGCGCAGAACAAATAGGACAAATATACGGCATGAGTAGGCTCTAAATGGTCAAAATTACATTTCGTCGTCAGACAGTTTACTAACCATATCTGACACGTCTTTAGGGGCTAACAGCTCAAAGCAGTCTAACTTTCGCTGTAATTGTTCAATATTACATAATTGCTCATTCGACGAACGACCTAAATTTGGGCGCTCTAAAGATTGGTGATACGTTCTAAGCAACCACTGATGTTTATTTTGCAATAAATGATCGAGTTTTAATAGCTCAGTTGATACACCTGGATGAATTTTACCCGACTCACCTTTAAGGTATTCTCGTAAATCGCGTCTGACTTGTTCCAGTTCACTGATATGCACAGCAAGCATTGAGGACGGTTCGTCGTAATCGAACTTACGCCCTAAAATCGCTTTGGCCATTACTAAGGCGTGAGGCTCACTCAAAATACGTAAATCTTGTTCTAGGGCTATTAACTCAAAACGCGCAAGAGATTCTAAACTAAAATAGACATGTTCATCAGCTTGAATATCAACGGCAATCCCTTTTCTGAGTTGGTCAATACACACTCTAGGCGCTATTCCCATCATGGGATATAAACGAGTGCCTTGTCCGAGCGATCTAACCTGATCATATTTGCCTGCTACCTGCTGCGTATTTTGATAAATCAATTCGATAAAAGGCTGATGACGTACTATCAACGTTGCTTGCGTCGCGTTAACTTGGCTGACCACAAACTCAGCGATAGGATTTGTCATCGACGATAACACCAACAAATCACTCACCGACTCTAACAAACGAAGCCTCAACAACGTTGGTTGTTTAATTTCGCTGACAATGGGTTGAGTAAAAATATGTTGATGCATTCAATATCCTTTTAAAATCTATACTACTTGTATAATTTATATTACTTATTAAATTGAAACTAGCAAACCTATTGAGATCATAGTAAAAAGTTTCCAACATGAACGCTATTATCAATTTGAGGCTCATCAATGTTAATATGCCAGTAATCGCGAAAAGGATCTTAATTTTATTATGGCAAATGCAATTCAACCCACCCTATTCTGGCACGATTATGAAACCTTTGGTGCAAACCCGGCTAAAGATCGCCCCTCACAATTTGCAGGGATAAGAACGGATCTAGAGTTAAACATTATTGGTGAGCCAGAGAGCTTTTATTGTAAACAATCACCCGATTATTTACCGGCACCAGAAGCCATTCTCATTACCGGCATCACCCCACAACTGGCAAATATGAAAGGCATGCCAGAAGCTGAATTTATGCGCCGTATCAATGGTTTATTTAGCCAACCAAATACCTGTGTGGTGGGATATAACTCGTTACGTTTTGACGACGAAGTTAGCCGTTACGGTTTTTATCGTAACTTTATTGACCCGTACGGACGTGAATGGCAAAACGGCAATTCGCGTTGGGATATTATCGATTTGGTTCGAGCTTGTTATGCTTTTCGTCCGCAAGGTATTAACTGGCCGATGAAAGAAGATGGCTCGCCAAGTTTTAAATTAGAGTTATTAACTCAAGCAAACGGGTTAAGTCATGAAAAAGCACATGACGCGATGTCAGATGTTTACGCAACCATCGCCATGGCGAAGTTAATTAAACAACAACAGCCAAAATTGTATGAATACTATTTTAATTTACGTCGTAAGCAAGCCGTTGCTGAGCATATTGACGTATTAAAAATGCAACCTCTAGTGCATGTTAGCTCAAAAATCAGTGCGTTAAATGGTTGTACAACTTTAATAGCACCGGTGGCTTATCACCCAACGAATAAAAATGCTGTCATTTGCATTAACTTGGCCATGGATATTTCACCATTGCTCGAGTTATCCGCTCAAGAAATCAGCGACAGAATGTATACCCCACGTCATGAATTAGCAGAAACAGAATTGGCGATACCCATAAAACAAATTCACCTCAACAAGTGTCCTTTCATTGGTTCACCAAAATTACTTGACGACGAGGTAGCTGCAAAATTACAGTTTGATAAAGACTTTGCTCGTGAACAATATAAACGCTTAAAAAATCATCCAGAAATACGAGAAAAGCTTAACCAAGTATTTGAATTAGAATCGGACCGCAAGCCAATTACCGATCCTGACTTGATGCTATATAGTGGTGGTTTTTTCAGTCATGCTGATAAAACCAAAATAGATATTATTTGCCATACTGAACCGCGAAATCTCGCGGCGTTAGAATTGCAGTTTGATGATCCACGCATCAATGAAATGTTATTTCGTTTCCGGGCTCGTAACTACCCAGAAACATTGTCTGATAATGAGACTCGTCGATGGCGCGAATTTTGCGTACAAAGGCTCTCGGATGCCGATTATGTGATTAATCTCGAAAACTTGGTCGAAGAAACCAGCGAGAATGAGCATAAACAAAAGTTACTTAAAGCCCTATATCAATACTTACAGTCATTATAGTGAATCATCACTTTTACCCGATTTATTTCATTTAAGGATTAAGGGAATGCAAAATCGTTTTTTAGACAGCATTACTCAACTAGACAAACCACTAGCGACTGCACTTGCACCGTTATTACATGACCAATTCTGTGGCCACATAGATGCCAGCCAATTTGCCATGTTAGTTAAGGCAAGTGGTAAACCTGAAGAGCAAGTGTTAATGGATTTATTGCCTATTGCAGCTGCTCTGGCTAACCCACCTATCAGTGAGTTTTATGTAGGGGCTATTGCTAAAGGTGCCAGTGGCGACCTATACATGGGCGGTAACCTTGAACTACCAGGTGAAGCGCTTTTTCACAGTGTACATGCAGAGCAAAGTGCTATTAGTCATGCATGGTTAAGCGGCGAAACTGAAATTGTAGACATTATTGTAAATTACAGTCCATGTGGCCATTGCCGTCAGTTTATGAATGAATTGTTCAATGGCAGTAACATCAAGATCCATTTGCCACAACAAGAAACTCAAGCCTTATCTTATTATTTACCTTATGGTTTTAGTCCTGCGGACTTAGATGTCACTATGCCATTATTATGTAAGCGTGAAAAAGAATTTAGCCTCAACTCTGACGATCCAATGATCATTGAAGCATTAGATCAAACAGGCCTCAGCTACGCACCTTACACTAATAGTAATGCCGCTGTAGTGCTTGAAACGATGGATGGAGCGACATTCTGTGGCCGTTATGCCGAAAATGCAGCATTTAACCCATCAATGCAACCTATGCAAATGGCCTTGTCCAATTTGATTAGACACAACCGTCAATACAGTGAAATTAAACGTGCAGTATTGGTTGAGTCATCTGAAGGAAAAATTAGTTTAGTTGGTGCCACAATGGATGCTTTACATGCGATTGCAGCCATTGAGTTAGAGCACATTGTTGTTGAACCAATGCCATCTTAATCAATTCAACAGTTATCCATAAGGCGCTTAATTGCGCCTTTTTTATTGCCATATTGGCGCACTAAAGGGATTAATTATCTTTTATAGGGTAATTCAATCAAACTGTTAACATGCTAACCTTAAGTTAAATCGAAATCGATCTAACTACATTGTTGAGCTGTAACAACGCTAAAACACAGCAAAACAGAAGCAACGAGTGAGTCACTATTGCGCATATTTACCATAAAAAGGATTTTAGTTTTTATACTGTTATGCGCAGTAGGTTTAGTGTGGGCAATTATCGAACATGCCAAGCCATTGACGGTAAAACTGCTTAATAATTTACTCGCAGACAATCATATTGAAATCCTTAATTTCGATGCTGAATATGTCTCATTGAATCATATTTATATTCCAAGGCTTATCCTCAAAATAGAAGACAGCCATATTGCTGTACAAGAGTTTAATCTTGAACTGCGCGACAGTATACAAATGCTTAAAAATCAACAATTCAATGCCAACGATATTGTCAGCATTGAAACACAAAGCGTATATGTCGACTTAGGTGAAAGTTTTTTTATAAGGCAATCGCAACAAACAGAAGACTCACCTGCTACGTTACAATTGAACCTTGCCAAACTCCCAACCATTAATTTAGGTAATATCACAATAAGATTACCTTTGTTAGATACCGCACAAGCAAAACAACACAGTTTAACCATGGACAATCTAACATTATCAAAAACAGGTAAACTCAATACAGTATGGCGTTTTGATGAGTTCCCATTATTCAGTGTCGATGCAACGCTTGGTAAACGTGCTTGGGAATTTGACAGTTTGGTTGACTTAGGTTCAAGTTATCAGGGACTTGAGTCACTACAGCAATATTTAAACTTATTGCATGATAAACAATTTAAGGCCAATCCAAATAGTAACAACCTACTAAACGGCTTACATCAACAACTGACAAAAATACTCAAACCTATCACTGAGCAGCAATTATCGGTTCAAGGTCAATGGACCACTCACACCACGCTGAACTTAATCACTGGCGAACTTAATAGTCAGCAATCGATACGCGATTTATCATTACACTCATCGCGTTGGCCAAGTGTCTTTTTCACTCCAAAACAAGCGCTTAATTTCACGCTAGATATAGGTCAATATCCTATTCAAGATCCGTTCAAAGCGAAGCTTGAAACGCAAAACATGCTTGAAACATTAGCATTAAAATTATCGATTGCACCTATCAAGTATCAACTGAGTCCTAGTGATGACGACATCAAGCAATTAGTGGATTCACTGATTACCAATCCTGACAGCAAACTACATATCCATCACATCATTGAGCAACTGCAGCCTTCAACAGAGCAGCCTAACCTCGCCGTTAATATGACACAGCCAGTTGAAGTGTTCATCCCACTTCAACATGACACTGCAACAACACAAGTGTCCATGCCTAATCTAACGCTAAACCTTAAGGGCTTGCGCTTAAACACCCTACTGTCATTAAGCCACATCAAGGCAAATAGCCAACAACAATGGCGCAGTGATTTTGATTGGAGTATTGAGTTAGCCTCACCAAATACAGCGTCCAATGTTGAGCCAATTAACCTCAAAACATTATTGCCAGATATTGATATCGAACAGATTAGCGTTGAGAAAGCCTCAGTAATATTGAAAGGTACGATAGGGAGTCAACAGAAAAGTGATATTGATGTCGCCCTATTCCCAAGTTCGACTATTACAATTGATAAACTATACATTACCCATCAAGATGGTGAGAAAGCCACTCATAAAATTCAAAAAGATACCGCAGCGCAACTTGCCTCGTTGACACTTAGTTTTGCTCACACCTCAAGCATTAAGAAAAGTAACAACCTCGATATTCAATTGGCACCATTTACCGTTACCGCAAAACAATTTATCGGCCAGCAAATCATCAGCCAAAAAAGTATAAAAACAATCACCACCAATGCCACGGCCAACATTGCTAGCATTGACGTACAACAAGAGGTTTTATTTAGCCTAAATGGCGATGAAGGCATTAAGCAAGGTTTTACCCGTTGGTTACAAACCCCGACCGCCAACCATATTAGTTGGAACATTAAGCAACTTGATGCCGTAAAACAAGTTGGTAAAAGTCGTCGTCAACCCTTGCTTGCTCTTGATAGTGTCAATTTGCAGCAACAACTTAATTTGTCAAAAGGCTTATTGGTAGGCACCGAGCAATGGCAATTAGATACCCTTACATTAAGTAGTTACCATTTATTAAAATTTGCCGATGAAAAAAGTCCTCTTTCACTAGCAGGCCAATGGACATTTGACACCGACATTGAAGCGGCTCTTAATACCCTGAAAAAAGTACAACCATTACCCAATAACTTTGACCTTCAAGGTCACAGCCGATTAGTGGCAGGTTTTGCGTTAAGCGAGATCAATAACAGCAGCCAATTTGAAATGAAGATTCAGCAACAACTTTCATCGTTATCAGGCCGCTTAGCTGACAAATCATTTATTGGTGGGGATATATTTGCACAGTGCCAATTTAACTGGCAACAGCAACATGACAAACCGAACACTCCGCAAGCAGAACAACACTTTGCGCAAAGCGTATTAGTATGCCCTCAAACAGCCATTAGTTTAAAAAAAGCTAATGTGGGTTTATTAATGACTAACCTCAACATCAATGCCAACATTGAATTAAACAAAGACGGCAATAAAGTTCCTGAAAACTGGCTTCAACAAATCACCGGATTAAGCGAAACCAACGTCAGTTTAACCGCAAGTGGTGACATGCTAGACGGACAGTTTTTACTGCCAGAGTTTGTGCTTAAATTGCATGAGAAATCTCATGGATATCTTTTATTGCAGGGGTTAAGTTTAGCTACATTTTTAGAGGAACAGCCTCAAGTAGGTGTAAAAGCCAGCGGTATTTTTGATGGTGTACTCCCTGCCGAGTTAGTCGATGGTAAAGTAACCATTGCTGGCGGAAAACTAGCCGCTCGTAAGCCTGGAGGGTTAATCGAAGTAGCAGGTAATCCAGCAATGGAGCAACTGGCCATATCTCAACCTTATTTAGAGTTGGTATTTACAGCACTCGAGCATCTTAACTACACTGAGTTATCGAGCACTTTTGATATGACCCCTAACGGCGATGCTTTTATTTATGTAGGCGTTAAAGGAAAAAGTCGCGACATTGAGCGCCCTGTTCATCTTAACTATGACCACCAAGAAAACCTTATTCAATTATACAAAAGCACTCAGATAGGCAACCAATTGCAAAACAAGATTGAAACCAAAGTCCAGTAACATTAGTCAGTAGTATTATAAGGAAATCCACGTGAAATATTCGTCGATATATATTGTTAGCATTAGTATCTTGCTTGGCTCTTTGTCGCTGTCAGGTTGCACACCCACAGTTAAAATTGAGCCACCTGATAAACCCATAGTGATTAATCTTAATGTCAAAATTGAACATGAGATTAGGATCAAAGTCGATAAAGAGTTAGATACTTTGATTGAAAATGATGAGTTATTTTAAGCGGAGAGCACGATGAAACCTTCATTAGCAATCGTGACACTATTGTGTGCCATCAGCCTATTATGGTGCTCGAGTGTCTGGGCTGTAACCTTACAACAAGCCAAAACATCGGGCTGGGTTGGAGAACAAACAAATGGCTATTTAGGCGTGGTGGTAGATAGTCAAGAAACTCAAGCGTTGGTCCGAGTGGTAAACGAAAAACGTAAAAAGTATTATCTTGTTATTGCTGAACGTAACCACATAAAACTGGATACGGTTGCAAAGCTTGCTGCACAAAAAGCCATACAAGCGGCAGAGTCTGGTCATATAATACAAACGCCGCAAGGAAAATGGTTAACTAAATAACGCTTAAATAACTACTCTCACTTACGACGAGCTCTATTACTGGTTTTTTCCACCATGACTTGACTGCGACAGCATTACATTGTTGCCATTGTCCAGTAATCTAAACGCTTTTGCGGGTCATCAACTAACGTCTTGCAAGAGTCTTTATACTGCGCCATTAAACCGCCCAGATTGTTTGACCCAGCTAACTTTTCAACTTGTGCCTGTTTAGCAGCAGCAACATCTTTTTCAATTTGTTCAGCACCGCGATATTTACTGGCAAGCGTTACCGCATCTGTTGCAGAAGTCTTTAATCGTTCGCCTACAGCCTTCATTTGCGGTGCATTCATTGCAGCAATTGCTTCAGAGCTAATTTGATAATATGCAGCACATTCAATTAATTCATTGGTAAAAGCTTTTTCAGCTGCATCTTCTGCAAACGAAGACGAGCTGAAGCATACAAATGATGAAGCCAAAATCCACATTGCTGGTTTGAACATTCTATTGTCTTCCTTATGTAAATTAGTTTGTTATTTTATCGTCTCGCTCGCCAATACCTACACTATCGAAATAAAAACGGTCAAAGTAGTAAGATTATTTTGTTGATGTTAATAAAATTTGAGTTCCAACAACATAAGCAAATGATGAACACGATTAATATCACATTATCGTATATCAATAGTGACTAAATTGAAAAGTATCAGTGCAGGCAAGCAGTTACATTATTGTAAGAAAACATGGCAACAACTGCTGCTTACAAAAATACTGAGGAATTATATCAATAAAAATAGCGTGTTATAAAAACACAGATAATCATTATCGACATAATTATCTGTGTCTCAATCATCAAAAATTAACGACTAAAAGCCGTGATTAGCGTTACTTACTCTAAACCAACCCGCAATACTCTTGCGAGTTTTAAACGTTGGACGTACTTCATGTGGAAAGCGCTCACTTAAAAATAAAACGAGCGTACCAATTTGCGGATTAACCACATCGAGTTGTTGATCAAGTTCGTCATAAATAACCAACTCACCACCATCGCTTTCTTGCCATTCTGGATTCAAGAAAAACACTGTCGACAAAATACGATTCTGGCTGCCGTGTAATGCATCGACATGTTTTTTATAAAACGCACCAGGTTCGTATACGGCATAATGACTTTCAAAATCAAACAACCCCATGAATAAGCGTCGATTTAAGCCCTCTTTTAATTGGTCCATAATCGAAAGGTATTCACGATCTGTATGATCTTGATTGTCTAACCAACTAATTTTATCCGAGCGAATTTCAGTATTGATTTGTTGCTCAATACCTCGGCCAATGGCCGCCTCTTTAAAATTAATATCTTGCTCAGCTTGCATTTTTTCAAGCAAGGCTAAGCTTACATAATCAGGAATGATGTCAGATAGAAGGATGTATCCTTTATCGACCAACGCATCTGCGATCACATCCAGCATTGCTTCACTTACTTGCGAAACCATACATGCCACATCCAAACAGAAAGACTACGCTTTTTACTTTACTTAAGGACTCAGAAAGGAAGTTAAGAGTCTGATTTTCGAGGGGGCGTCATTACAAGGTATGATTGCCATACCTCAATTATTTAGGGCGATTTTATAGAATAAAACCGCCCCAGACAACATATATTAAAACCCTTAATAATCAGATACTTATTTAGGATATCGATTAAATTTGACTGTGAATTAAAACCGACTGATTGTCTGCAGTATTATCTTCATTAGTCGTTGGTTGTAAAGTGGCAGCCAAATGGCTTTGATGTAACCTTAATGCCAAATATAAATCCGAGCGTATTGTGATACCCTCATCACCTGACACCATATCCGTTTGTTCGAACCAACTTATTAACTGTCGCTTTCTGCCGGCTAGCACTAAACTAACGCCACGTTTACGCAGTAACACTTCAATATCAGTCAGCATGGCCATCACGCTTAAATCTAAATGCGTAAAACACGGTACAGCATCAATAATCACACAATCAACAGGCTCGAGTTGATTCTGGCGCGCAAAACGCTCAAGTAATCTGCGCTTAAAATAGGTTGAATTAAAATAGGTTAGCGGAGAGTTAAACCGATAAATAAATACTCCAGGTACCGCCGTCGCTTTGTCGCTGCCGTCTATACTGCGAATAATACCTTTTGCATCAAGGCCCAACACTTGGTCTGTTGGGCGCATTACCGTGCGTAAAAATTGAAATAAACCAAGCAATACCGCTAGCGTAATCCCAGGAATAACACCAATAAACAACACCGCAAATAACGTGGTCAGCGCCAAGTAAAATGCTTGACGGTCGCGCAATCGTAATACCCAAATAGCTTTAAAATCGATAAGGTGTATTGACGCAATGACCAGTACCACACCTAATGCAGCGCTTGGTATATATTCAAGTGGTGCCGTTAAAAAGATCGCCACTATCGCAATTAATACTGCAGCAATGACCGACACTAACTGGGTTTTGCCGCCATTAGCATCATTTACCGCAGTGCGAGAGTCGGCACCACTGACCGCAAAACCTTGCGATAATGCCGACGCAATATTAGCTAAACCCAAGGCTTTAAACTCTTTATCTGCGTCTATGTCATAACCATTTTTAGCGGCAAAACTTCGAGCGGTAAGCATCATGCTGACAAAGCTAACCATGGCTAAGTTAAGGGCAGGCATCACGAGTTCACGCGCAATACCGATATTAAATGCAGGTGTTTGAAATGAAGGTAGCCCCCCCGTCACGGAACCAATTACCGCGATATCGTACTGGGTAAGCTTAAACACCCACACCAACAAAGCACCTACGGCAATGGCAAACATTGACGCTGGCCAAGTGGGTTTAATTCGTTTCATCACAAAATAAACAATCACTGTTAATACTGCCATTAATAACGTTGGAACATGGGTTTGAGACAAGTAGCTCGGCGCCCCGCCTAAACGTTCTAACAGGTATTTTTCATCAAAAGTAAAACCAAATATTTTTGAGAACTGACCAACAATAATGGTAATTGCGACCCCGTTGAGCAACCCCATTAAAATGGGTTTTGATAAAAAGTCAGCCAATACCCCTAACTTAAATCGACTGGCAATTAAACACCAAAAACCCGTCATTACCGTCATGGTCATGACAAGCTGCCAATGCATTAAATTATCACCAGCAGCAAGGGGCGTGACCACCGCAGCAATCACGGCACAAGTGGCAGCATCGGGGCCAACAATGAGCTGTCTAGATGTACCAAACAAGGCGTAAACTAGCATGGGGAGCACGCAAGAGTACAAGCCAACAGCAGCGTTCACGCCAGTGAGTTGCGCATACGCAATGGCAACGGGTAATGCCACGGCCGCAACAGATAAGGCTGCGGTCACATCGTCTTTAAGCCAACTTCTCTCATATCGAGCAAAGGTCTCTAAACCAGGCATAAACGCATACAATCGACTTAAAATCACAACAACTCCACCGCAATCACTTTGGTGGTTATCATAGTTTTATTTCAAGTTAATTACGACATATTCAATCGTTGTCATCATAAAATTTTTTGTCGGTTAACAGAAAAACGCCAAGGATATTAGCCTTGGCGTTTTGTTCACAACATTCAATTAGTATCAATTAGTTAATTGATAATTGGTATATGGTTGTGGTGCCGCTAACTTCATTGCCAATCATCAATAAAGGCAATCCAGTTGGGCTATTGGTTGCAGTAATAAATTTCATTCCCTCTGGCCCTAAGTCACCCGCTTGGGCTGCCTGTCCTTCAATGTCACCGCCATCAATAGTAAAGTCGGCATTAAAGTCGCGGTTATGCACGTAATCTACAAACGACACCGCGAATGGATTGCTAATATCATAAATCATAAAGCCTGAAGTACGCTCTAAGCCAATAAATGCATAAGTACGTTCACCAAGTTGCCCTATTGCTAACGCCTCTGGTTCAGGGCCTTTGTCATCGCTGCGGCTATCGCCGTTATTTTCATCGTTATTGTTATTAAAATTTATACCTAACAAAGCACTGGTGATTTCTTCAAAATCACTACCGCTGTCAAACACTTGTTGGCCTTGTGCGGTCCAAATTGAAAATGAACGTCCACCATACGCCATAATGCGATCAACTAGGCCATCGTTGTTGTCGTCACCTATGCTTGTGGTCACTTTTAAACGAGCGAGTTGAGTGTCATCTTGAATAGATGCAAATTGCGGATGGTTAGTGTCAAGGGCTAAGTCTTCGGCGCGTGCTTCTTCTGAAAAACCATCATAATCACGGGCATCACCTTCATTAGCACTAACAATAAAGTCAGTGTCATTCCAACGATAACTAACAATAGTATCGGGTTGATACATACCGTAAACACCTGCGTACGATTGCAGATTAACCATATCGTCTTTATCACTGGCATCGATTTTGTTGTCCAATAAACCAAAATCTTTAACACCCAAAGCATTAATGCGCGTGACAGTTTTAGCTTGAATATCAATCACTGCCATGGCGTTATTTTCTTGTAAACTAACATAAGCAAATTGACTGTCTGCCGATACTGCAATATATTCTGGCTCTAAATCTTGAGCAACTGTTGCCCCTGGTCCGTTAATTTTAATGTCGGCACTTAGCTCTGCCGCTCGCGTCCCTCCCACATTAAAATCGCTAAAACCAACAATAGTTGCCGAGCTTGCTGGCGTATTATTAGTGATATCAATAATGGCAACAGATCCTTCTGGGTCTACATCATAATCGCTATTAGGCTCTCCCTCATTGGCGACTAAAAGTACGCTGCCATCAGGGCTAAATGTCACATTATCGGGCAGTGCTCCAACGTCAACAGACGATAAATACTGAGGTAATGCGCTGGCAGACAATCGATAAAATGCCACAATGCCATTACCTTGCGTAGCATTACCATTCGCATCTGCACGCTCAACCGCTGCCGCGAGCAAATCACCCGACACACTGACACTATTCACGGCACCTAGCAACGCTAAACCAGTATCCGAATTAAGATCTAATTCAGAGATTTTAGGGATATTATTTAGCGTGTAACCCGCTTCTCCCGTCACAACAGCTTGAGTCAATGACGATAAGTTCAATAAATCGACTTTGCCACTTTGTGCATTTACTACAAATGCTGTTTGGCTACCTGCATGATAATCAACAATTTCAGCAGCACTTAAGCCATATACACCGGATTGATAACGGCCAACTAGATCAATACTCAACTGGCCATGTGTTGCACTGCAAATCACTTGTGTTTGTGAAGCGTCAACTTCTGCAACATCAAGCACGTTATTATTGTTAGTATCTAAACCGGTCTCAATTTGCTGACCACCAAATGGACACTGCACATTGCCAGCTTCCAGCTGAGTAATATTGACTAATGCAGACAGTCCATTAGTACCATCTGTGCCATCTGTGCCATCTGTGCCATTTACACCGTTAGTACCATCTAATCCATTAACACCATCTTGGCCATTATCGCCGTCGCACCCAGAAAGCAACATAGTAGAAAGGAGTGCTGAAACTAACAGCGTGCTTTTATCTTTTGCAAATCGCATCATTTTGAATAGTCCAGTTTATTAGTATTTAAAGCTGAATAACCTAATGAACTACTGTTAAAGTTTGATGATATAAATGTTGCATAAAAACACATACTCAATCATAGATAAACGTTAAGCCAAACTCGCTTACAAATATCACGGATCACCGTGCATCATTACATGCTAAACTCTTGCGTCTTTTACATAAAATATGTTTTTTTAGTTTCATCTTCTCTTAGAGGTTTTTTGTGGTATCGCCAGTAAAATCAACGTCATCCCCAATAACCACAGGCATTCCTAATCTGGCAATGTTGATCCCTATGTTGGCCGCTATTGTGGCGATTACCCCTTTAGCCATCGACATGTATTTACCAGCTATGTCGGTATTGGCACTGGGCTTTGACACTAGCATTACCACGGTACAACAATCTTTAAGTATTTATTTGGCAGGTTATGCCTTAGGAATGCTCACTTTTGGCCCGTTGGCAGATAAAATTGGACGCCGCCCCTTAGTGATCTTTGGTTTATCCGGATTTACTGTTATTAGTTTACTCATCTCCTTTAGTACCAGTATTGAGCAATTTTTAATTTTACGATTTGCCCAGGCATTTATTGGTGCCGCTGCCACGGTTGTGGTGCCGGGTTACATAAAAGAAGTCTATGGCGACAATACGGCTAAAGGCATGTCTTATGTCAGCTTAATTATGATGTTAGCACCGTTGCTTGCTCCAACATTAGGCAGCTTAATTATGGAGTTAGGTGACTGGCATTTAATCTTTTTAAGCCAAAGTTGTTATGCCTTCACCTTGTTAGCACTCGTGCTGTTTAAATTAAAAATGCCCAGTGATAAAGATGCCGATAGTCGCAGTCAAAAATCTTTTTTTCGGGCTTATTACACGGTATTTGCAAGGGATGGAGTCAAGCTCAATATCACCAGTGGCGTATTAACGGCATTTGCATTTTTTTGCTATCTAACTGCGTCGCCTTTTATCTATATGGAAGTATTTAATTTAGATAAATCACTCTTTGCGATTTTATTCGGTACTAATGTTGGCGCTCTGATGCTGGCGAACATTGTTAACTCGAGAATTGTCGGTCGCTATGGTTCAAAACGCATGTTGCATGTGTCTACATTTTTTGGCGTGATTGCAGCTTGCGGCTTATTAATGGTAAATTTGTTGGATTTTAGCTATCACTTTACCGTGCTCATGCTTATCCCATTAATGGGCTCACTAGGGGTTATGTCGGTGAATGCTGATGCCATTGTATTATTAAAATTTAAACAAGAAACCGGCACTGCAACCGCCGTTATTGGTACCCTACGCTTCGGTTTTGGGGCAACGGCGGGGCCTTTATTAGCTTATTTTTACGATGGTAGTGCTGTGCCCTTCTCCGCATTAATGCTATGCGCCATCTTACTTGTAGGTGTCTGCCAACTTATACAATCTCGCTTACCTAAGAGCCAAATATAGACGTTAATTTAATCAGCAGTTAACATCACGAGTAACTCACAAACATTATGCATACCTCAACATTAAGGCCATCACACCGATGGCCTTAATGTTTTCTGCTGGTTTGAAATATGATCAGCTACAAAGTAAATAATCTGTAGCACTTGACACCAGAGGCAACCCATAAACATGAAATGATTTCAACCTTGAAAAATATTTAACTAAAGAGCTTGCAGTAAAATTTAATTTACATAAGATGGGTGTCAGTGATTCATCTGGGTCACTGAATGAACAAGTCATTGAATTTAACAACTGCTAAATTCAATCGTCGAGTTTGGATTACCCTTCAAACTTATTTTTTAAAGCGATTACCGTCGTTGTATAACAAGATGCTGTTTACCATACGGTAACTTAAAAAGGACTCATTTCATGGAAAAGCTTTCTGGCGCGAGTATGATCGTGCGCTCTCTAATCGATGAAGGCGTAAGCCATATATTCGGTTATCCGGGTGGTTCTGTTTTAGACATCTATGATTCTCTTCATAAAATTTCTGGCATTGAGCACATTCTTGTTCGTCACGAACAGGCGGCAGTTCACATGGCTGATGGCTATGCGCGTGCAACAGGAAAAGTCGGTGTTGTGCTTGTAACATCTGGCCCTGGAGCAACAAATGCGATAACGGGTATTGCTACCGCTTATATGGACTCAATTCCATTGGTTGTATTATCTGGCCAAGTACCAAGCAACCTAATCGGTAATGACGCATTTCAAGAATGTGACATGATTGGTATCTCACGCCCTATCGTTAAGCACAGTTTTTTAGTAAAAGACGCTAAAGACATTCCTGAAATAGTCAAAAAAGCCTTTTTTATTGCATCAACAGGCCGCCCAGGCCCTGTGGTTATCGATATTCCAAAAGATTGTTTAAGCCCAGATATACTTCACGATTACATTTATCCTGATAGTGTAAAAATGCGTTCATATAACCCAACGACAACCGGTCATAAAGGCCAAATTCGTCGTGGGCTACACGCCCTACTCGCCGCAAAAAAACCTGTATTATATGTCGGTGGTGGTGCAGTAATATCTGGCTGTGATGCACAAATACTTAAACTTGCCGAACGTTTGAACATTCCCGTTATCAGCACCCTAATGGGTTTAGGCGCATTTCCTGGTACCCATAAACAAAGTTTAGGTATGTTGGGTATGCATGGGCTTTATGAAGCCAACATGGCAATGCACAACACCGACCTAATTTTTGGTATTGGGGTTCGTTTTGATGACAGAACGACCAACAATGTCGAAAAATACTGTCCAAATGCAACCATTTTACACATCGATATTGATCCATCATCGATCTCGAAAACCGTCCGCGTTGATATACCCATTGTAGGCTCTGCAGACAATATTTTAGACAGTATGCTAGAGCTGTTAGATGAGTCGAACGAAACCAACGATACTGATGCTCTTGCGATATGGTGGCGCGAAATTGACATTTGGCGCTCGCGTAAAAGTTTAGAGTTTGATCGCACAACTGACCGTATAAAACCACAACAAGTTATTGAAACACTTTATAAACTGACTAATGGTGATGCTTATGTTGCATCCGATGTTGGTCAGCATCAAATGTTTGCCGCCCTGTACTATCCATTTGATAAACCGCGGCGTTGGATTAACTCTGGTGGTCTAGGCACAATGGGCTTTGGCTTACCCGCTGCCATGGGCGTTAAAATGGCATTTCCAGACGCTACCGTAGTGTGCGTTACCGGCGATGGCTCAATCCAAATGAACATTCAGGAGTTATCAACTGCATTGCAGTATGATACTCCAGTTAAAATCATTAACTTAAACAACCGTTTCCTTGGCATGGTTAAGCAATGGCAAGACATGATTTATTCTGGTCGCCATTCACAATCTTATATGGATTCAGTACCTAATTTTGCAAAAATTGCTGAAGCATACGGCCATGTAGGTATGAACATCACCCACCCAGACGAACTAGAGTCTAAATTGGCAGAAGCATTAGCAATGAAAGACAAACTAGTGTTTGTGGACATCAGCGTAGATGAAACGGAACACGTTTATCCGATGTTGATCCGGGGCGGCGCGATGAACGAAATGTGGTTAAGCAAAACGGAGAAAAGCTAATGCGTCGTATTATTTCTGTATTACTTGAAAACCAACCAGGCGCATTGTCACGAGTTGTCGGTCTATTTTCTCAGCGCGGTTATAACATCGAAAGTTTAACTGTGGCCCCAACTGAAGACACTACGCTTTCAAGACTTAACATCACCGTTATCGCTGACGAGTCGGTCTTAGAGCAAATCGAAAAGCAATTGCATAAGCTTATCGATATTTTAAAAGTGGCTAACATCACTGAAGCGGCTCATATTGAGCGTGAAATCGCTTTAGTTAAAGTCAAAGCACAAGGTGAACAGCGTGAAGAAGTAAAACGCACCGCTGATATTTTTAGAGGGCAGATTGTCGACGTAACCGCGAATTTATATACGATTCAAATGGTCGGCACGAGTGAAAAAATCGACGCCTTTATTCATTCTATAGGCGATGTCACCAAAGTCATTGAGATATCACGCTCTGGCGTAGTTGGTTTAGCACGTGGTGAAAAATCAATGCGCGCTTAACCTCCTTCAGGTTAACTCAGACGGTTAGCCAATTACATCATAAAAAACCGCCAGTTAGGCGGTTTTTTTTATTAACTGTATTACTGTATTACAAGCAGGACTTGAAAACTGGATATTTAGTACGCCAGATGGCCCATTGAGCATGAAAATAAAAGGCTCTATTCGTATCGACCATGGAGAAGCGGTTCGCGATGCTTGTGCCAATGGAATGGGCATTGCAAAATGCGCCACTTGGATAGCTTATGAGCATTTAAAACGTGGTGAAATGGTGCAAGTGCTTGAAGAGTATCCTTTAATCGATGACGCAGCCATTTGGGCGGTTTACCCAAGCTCGCGCTTGTTAGCTCCTAAAGTCAGGGCTTTTATTGACTACTTTTCCAATTATTACGGCAGCCCGCCCTATTGGGATAAATAACCCGTAAAATAACACAGCCCAAACTTACCTAGTTTGGGCTGTTTCTTTTAGCAGCAAAGGCTACACCATAGGTTTGGCCTCAACGATATAGCGGTATTCTGCATTGCCCGCCAACTGATCAAATGGATAACAGGTAATTAAGGTTAATTTGCTGTTTTCTGTTTGCTCCAGTACTTCAGTTGCGCTCTCATGTACCACCTGTGTTGCCGTTATTCTGTAAACCTGTAATTGCCCTGTTGCGCTATACAGTTCAATCATGTCGCCGACATTCACATATTGTAAGCGCATAAAATGGCTATCACGGTGACCAGCGATGATCATATTGCCCTGCTCACCGATGCCCGCGCCAGCTAACATCAAGCTCGGCCCAAAGGCAAGATTACGACCAGAAGCTCCAGCAAGCACATATAAATCCTGGCCTAATGGTTGTACCCCTTGTGCATTGTGTTGCAGAACGCGCATTTTGGCGACCGGATGCGTGTCGGCCCAGGACCAAGGCTTATGAGGCTGGTTATCGACTAACGTTTGCTCAAACGCACGCTCAATTAAAAACTGGGCAAAATGGGCTTTAGCTTGCATATATCCTCCTTGAACAATGAGACCAAGGCCCACCAGCGTTAACAGCGTCATAATCCATAAATGTGTTTTTGCGTGTTGATTTGGCTTCACTATTCATCTCCTTAAACATTGGCGTCTATCACCAATACCTGGCCTGGTAACCGCTGTCTAAGCCACAAGAAGTGCAATATACCTAAGCCCAATAAGCTAAATCCAATCAATAACCATAAGCGGCTCGATGTAGCTGTTTGCGGTAAAACTTGTGCCTGATTGCCCACTTGTAAGCCGTGAGGTAAATGCGATTGCACATTGGCATCAATAGTAGAGTCACTCATTGGGTTTACAGGTGTTACATCTACTGCAACTAAGCTGGTTTGGCTAGTCACTAAGTGGTATTGCATGCCTAAAGCTTCTACTTGCTTATTCACTCGAGGGCCGCTGGCTGCATTTTTATACAACTCAAGCGCAGTTATTTGTGCATTCGCCCATAATAAATCGATACCTCTCGCGGGTTGATTATCGGTAAAATCGAGTTGTTGTTGCCAGTATTGACCATTGATATTTCCAGACACAATAATAGGCTGAAGTAACTGGCTTGGAGATTTAATACTGACCCACAACGGTTCGTTTTGATATAAGTCACTAATAGTAGATGGCCAATAATCAGGTACGCTACCGTCAAGGTAGTACAGCCCAATATTGGTTAATACCGGTTGTTCGATTTTAGTCAGTAGCTGCTCAATCTTTTGCTTCACTTCAGTTTCTTTACCAATATAAGTAAAGGTGCCTCGCCCCATGCTTGCTGCTCGGCGCATAAAGTCTGAATTAGGTGCAGAGCCTATACCCACAGTAAAAAAACGACTTTCACCCAGTTGATCACTAATTAATTGATACAATTGTTGTTCATTACTCACGGCACCATCGGTCATAAATATAACCTGGCGCAATAATGATTCACCTTGCACATTAACCGATTCGGTTTGTAAGGTGTCGACCAATGCAGCTTGGATCGCTGGCGCCATTTCTGTGCCACCGTCGGCCTCGAGCGTTGAAATAAAACGATTTGCTAAGCCTAAGTTATGGCTGTTGGCATTTAATGGAACGGGTGATAATAAACTAATATCTTGATTAAACTCGATAATATTAAAAGTATCGATATCACGCAGTCCAGCGATAGCAAATTGCAATGCTTGCTTGGCTTGAACAATCGATTGGCCTGACATAGAACCCGAAGTATCAATCACTAAAATCAATTCTCGACCGATTAAATGCTGCTCGCTGACTTCAACACTTGGCGGCATTAACATCACTAATGAGTACACGCTTTGGTCGAGCGCAGTAGTGGTTATATTGTCATTTGAATTAACCGCTACGGTATGGGTTTTACCGGTTTGATAAAACGTTGCCGCTTGCGGTAAAGCTCCAACATCTGCCTGCCATTGCAGTACAAAGTCGCGGTCGGCGATTTGCTTACCGTTAAAGCTTACGGTGTATCGTTGACCATTCACACTTTGTTTAATGGGGTGATATAAGCTGTCGAGTGAATTAAGTTCAAAACCGGCATCAATAGTGATCTGCATACTGACATTAATCCCTTGAGCCTGGCTTATTTCTGTTAATTGATTTGGCAGTACAGTGGGATCGATATAGGCAATCGACATATTTTGTTTATCTTTGTCGCTGCTTTGCTCAGGGTGATAACGCGGCGTAATGGCCATCGGAAAACGTAAACTGAAAAGTCCGTCATTAAAGTTCAATGTTTGTTGGTAACTTAACTCCACCACAAGTTGATCATGCGGGCCTAAGTTAGCCACTTCTGAGGTAAAAATATTTCGGCGTTGTTGTTGCAATAAGCTGGCTTGTTTTCCTTCTTTTTTTGCTTTTTCAAAGGTTTGCTGAGCTTGTTTTTTGGGTTGAATTTGCCCTGCAATCACCTTGTCTCCAATACGAAGTTGCATACTATCTACAGCGGAATTTTCAGGTAAAGGAAACACATAACGACCATTGAGCCACTGGTCTGAATCATTAATAAACACTTGTTTAACCGTAACGCGGTTAAGTAAGCCAGACACATCCATACTCACTTGCGTGTCCATAGCCAGTGCTTGTATCACTTGATCTTTGGCAAAATAAACCAAGGTCCCTTGGGTAATATCATCATCAGTCGCTCCCGACGGCGACGCTTGCACTGTGACAGTGAATATTACCAACAACACACTTATAAACCACTTTTGATAACCCAACTGAATAGGTAAACACGAAATACGAGATAACCAGCACATAGCAGCTCCTTACCCTGTTACGCACAGGCTCTCTGGGCATTGCGTAACAGAGTCAATATTAAGAATAAAATGAATAACACGATTAGTTTGCTGCTAGTTCTGCACCAGGAGACATCAACGTCAGGGTGACTCGGCGATCAAAAAAGTCATTCTCATGGTTTTGCTCAGTGTGTAGTGGTGAGGTGGCACCATAAGCTCTGCCTTGTAGGCGTTGACTATCTATGCCCTGCAAAACCAGATACTGGGTCACTTCAGCCAAACGCTGCTCAGATAACGCCTGGTTATATTGGTCTGCCCCGCGACGGTCAGCATAACCGGTCAGATCGATGGTTAGTTCTGGCGACAAGGTCATCATGTAAGCCACATTGTCTAACTGCTGCTTAAACAATGGTTCTATTTGGCTCGAGCCCGTTTTAAATTGCACATTCATACCTATGGTCAACTCATTAAGCGTTTGTTGCTGATTGGCATTAAGCTCTGCGAGGTTGGTTTGTAACTGGTAATATTTTTCCGACACTTGTACTAACTCTTGTTGTTGCAGATCCATTGCAATGAGTTGCTGCTGCGTTTCGACCAATTCGTGTTCTTGTTTTACGAGTTGTTGGTTTTTATCGGCAATCTCTGCCTCATCGCCCACGGTTTTACCAATCATGGTGCCGGTGAACGCTCCAATAATGGCGCCAACAGGGCCGGCGATTACCGCACCGAGTAATATACCTGAGCTTAAGCCAACTAATTCTTCTGTATGCTCGCGCTCTTCTTGAGGCTCTGCCACAACGGCCCATGAGGTGTGGGGGAATAAAATAGTGCTGATAATAGTGGCGGCGATAAGTTGCTTTTTCATAATGAGTCCCTTTTAGCAATGATGTTTAAAGTGAAAGTCATTGAGTTAACGTGCAACCTCATAACTTTATGCCGTTATTAAACAATATATAAATGGCTTTATTGGGGAGCAAAAGTGGCAATGTGGCGATCAAATGTGGCAACAATATGGCAATTGCCGTTAGCAGCTTTTTTGGTTAATAAAATCCTGTATAGTCAACACAGTATCTATTTATGTCCTTACTGATTGAAGTCACGCCATGAAACGAATTGCCATTGTTGAAGATGAAGCGGCTATCCGCGAAAATTACAAAGATGTGCTGCAACAACAAGGTTACAGCGTCCAAGCTTATGCCAATCGCCCAACAGCGATGGTAGCGTTTAATGCTCGCCTGCCCGATTTAGCCATTATTGATATTGGCCTTGAACATGAAATAGATGGCGGATTTACCCTGTGCCAAGCACTTCGGGCCATGTCGAGCAGTTTACCGATTATCTTTCTAACCGCACGAGACAGTGATTTCGACACAGTGTGCGGCTTGCGTTTAGGCGCCGATGATTACTTAACAAAAGATGTCAGCTTTCCGCATTTACTTGCGCGGATTGCCGCACTGTTTCGCCGCTCAGAGTTGATTGGATCAAGCCCAATTGAAGATAACCTACTCGAACGCGGTCATTTAACCATCGATGGCAACCGCATCCAGGTGTATTGGAAAACTCAACCAATTGAACTCACCGTCACTGAGTTTTGGATGGTCCATGCCATGGCCAAACACCCGGGGCATGTCCGCAGCCGCCAAGATTTGATGCAAGAAGCTAAAATTTATGTCGACGACAGTACGATTACCTCACACGTAAAACGTATACGTAAAAAGTTTATCGTTATCGATGCCGAATTTGATTGTATCGACACGGTTTATGGCATGGGCTATCGCTGGGACAATATTTAATTTATGTATTTACCTCTAGGGCTGCGGGCCAAAGTCATTATCTTGTCACTTTTTTTACTTTGCCTCCCTTGGCTTGGTTACGAATATGTATGGGAAATGGAAAAATACCTGCGCCATGGCCAAGAAAAAACCCTTGAGGGAACGACACAAGCACTCGCAACCGCGCTACACGAACGCCCAAAACTGTTTGATAACCAGGCCAGCTTTTTAAACCAAGTTGAAAAAGGCCGCGACTTATATGCCTATCCGATTGCAGGCCCTATTCAGCTAGACGGTAAATTAAGCGACTGGGACTTATACCAACATCGCACGTTAAACTATGCCGATGATCATCTTATTTATCAGCGAAATGAATCCGAACCCATCAATATCAGTTTTACCCACATGGTGGGAAAATACGGTGGTTATTTGTATGGTTTTTTTCAGGTAAATGACCCTGAAATGGTATTTCGGAGCCGTAAAAGCTTACGCGTAGACAGAAATGATCATTTAGTGATGGCAACCCAGTCGCCAGATGGCCAATTTAGACGCTATATTATTGCCAATACTAAAAGCGGTTGGCTCAGTGCGTTTGAACTGCCAGAAGACCCGACGCAATCAACCCCTGTAGAACCTGAGTCGCGGATTCAAGGGCAATGGCTGCAAACAGACCAAGGATACAATATCGAGTTTAGGCTTCCACTCACCATGGTAGGTAGTAAACTCGGCTTTGCTATTCATAACGTGAACGATGTCAATACTCGTCAGTTAGTCAATGTAATTGGCACTTCTGCAACCGACTCTGTTGCCAGTTTAGGCACGGTATTGGTGCCCTCGCCTGAAATAGAAAGTATTATTAAAGGCATGAGCCACAACAGCTCACGCATTTGGGTTGTCGATAATCATGGCCGTGTATTAGCTAAATCGGGCGATATTCGTACTTCATCCAACACCTGGGCAGATGATTTAGACGTAAGTCAGCCAAGTTCATTTTGGCAAGGCTTTAAGCAAAACTACATATTGCCCTTGTACTACAAAATACTCACCCGGCCACCGCAAGACTTTATCGATTCATTGCAAGACTCAACCGAGCTGACCGGTAGCCACATTGAAAAAGCGTTAAGCGGCAAGCAAGGTTCCACTTGGCGCTTAACCCCCGACAATAAAGCAGTAGTATTAGCCGCCGCCAGCCCTATTTGGATTGACGATAAAGTGATGGGGGTAGTCATTGCCGAAGAAACCACTCATGGCATTCGTAGTTTACGTAACCGCGCGCTTGAAAAACTGTTCAATGTTATTTTAACCATTATGAGCATGGGCACACTGGCGTTATTTATCTTTGCATCGAGTATCTCGAGCCGTATCCGCAGTTTGCGCGACCAAGCCGAACTGGCTATCGACAGTCAGGGACGAGTGCGCCAACAAATTGAGGCGTCTAAAAATCGTGATGAAATTGGCGACTTATCACGCAGTTTTTCAAGCATTGTTAGTCGCTTAGGCCAATACACTCATTACCTTGAAAACATGTCGTCGCGCTTGTCGCACGAGTTACGCACGCCTGTCGCTGTGGTGCGCAGCTCGCTTGAGCATTTAGGTTTACAACAACTTGACGAGCAATCGCAAAAATACGTTAATCGCGCTCAGGAAGGGGTTAATCGCCTCCACTTAATCTTAAATAATTTAAGTGAAGCCACTCGATTAGAAGCCAGTTTAACTCAAGCCGAAAGTTGTCGATTCTCACTTAAAAAAGTCATTAGTGGCTGTATGCAAGGTTATCAAATTACTTATCCTGAACAACTATTTACCGTGCACATAGAAGACAAAACCATGCAATGTCAGGGTGTACCAGAATACATTGCCCAATTAATGGATAAGCTGATTAATAATGCGATTGAGTTTAGTGATAAAGGCACCGCAATCACGGTTAGCCTAACCCAATACCACAAACAAGCTATGTTAAAAGTCAGTAATATCGGCCCTTTGTTACCCAAAGACATGAACACTCAAATTTTTGAGTCTATGGTGTCTATTCGCCCGCAGGGTGTTAATGGCAAACCCCATTTAGGCCTAGGTTTATACATTGCGAGGTTAGTGACCGATTTTCATCACGGCAGTATTAAAGCGACAAACATTACCGAGAACGACCTTAATGGCGTTGAAATGTGTTTAACCTTACCGCTAAGTGATGAAAAATAGTCAAGCTTGATCATTTGGCGGTTTTATTTAAATGACTTGGTGCTAGGATGAGCACAACAACGAACATTACTAATCATTGCAGCGCATTTCGTCATGTTATTAGTAACGCTTATATTAATAGTATGAACTCTGCCCCAACAGGAAGTAAAACATGAGCAAAAACGACAAATTAGCGACTCAAATCGTCAGCGTTGGCCGCGAGAAAAAGTTCACCAAAGGCATTATTAACCCGCCAGTATTTAGAGCCTCAACAGTGGTGTTCGACACCATGGATGAGATGCGTTTTGCGATTAAAAACAAAACCAACGGCGAAATGTTTTATGGCCGCCGCGGCACACCAACCCACTTCTCATTTCAACAAGCCATAAGCGAACTTGAAGGTGGCGTAGGTACAGCCTTATACCCATCAGGGGCTGGCGCAATCAGTAGTGCATTATTATCATTTTTAAAACGTGGTGACCATTTACTCATGGTCGACACAGCCTATGAACCCACGCGCGATTTATGCAATAAAATGCTCGCCGGATTTGGTATCGAAACCACCTATTATGATCCAATGATAGGTGCAGGCATTCGAGAACTTATTCGCCCCAATACCAAGGTGCTGTTTTTAGAATCTCCTGGTTCCATCACCATGGAAGTGCAAGATGTACCGACATTAAGCCGCATCGCACACGAGCACGACATGATTGTCATGCTCGATAATACCTGGGCATCACCGATTAACTCGCGTCCATTTGATATGGGAGTCGATATATCGATCCAAGCCGCGACCAAGTACATTGTCGGCCATTCTGATGTGATGATGGGCACAGCAACCGCCAATGAAAAATGTTGGGAGCAACTGCGCGAAAATAGTTATTTAATGGGGCAAACCACCTCACCAGACGATGTCTATCTTGCAGCCCGAGGTTTACGCACTTTAGGTGTGCGTATGGCGCAACATAATAAAAATGCCCTCAAAGTGGCTAACTGGTTAGCAAGTCGCCCAGAAGTCGACCATGTGCGTCATCCTGCATTTGAAACCTGCCCCGGCCATGAGTACTTTAAGCGTGACTTTAGCAGTGGCAACGGCCTGTTTTCATTTGTATTAAAGCAAGGTGACTTAGCATCTGTTACCGCATTTGTTGAAAACATGGCACACTTTAAAATGGGTTTTTCATGGGGCGGCTTTGAAAGCTTGATCTTAGGCGTATTTGGTATTAATAATATCCGCACTGCCACCCAATGGGATAGCAGTAAACCACTGATTAGATTGCACATCGGTTTAGAAGATACCGATGATTTAATTGCCGATCTTGACGCGGCTTTCGAACGCTACAATGCTGTACTAACGAGTAAATATTAAGTTAACTAACAACCTACAAACAGGATTGTTTGCCAAAAGTCTGGTTCGTTTGTAATTACAAATGAACCTTATACATATCCAATAAAAACACCAAACAAGGAAGTTCTATGAAAATATTCATGGGGATGTTTCTAATTGCATTTTCACTGTCCTGTTTAGCTAATTCGAGTTTACCTCCCAATCGACATGTCGCAGTTCAGGGTAAAGCTAAACTAACAGCAATACCAGATATTGCAACATTGAAATTTGAAGTCAGAAATATCGATAAAAATGCATTAAATGCAAAACAAAAAGTCGACGAAATTGTCAACGGCCTGCTAAATGGCCTGCATAAATTTAGTATCAAAGAGCAAGCTGTTACGGCTTCAAACTTGTTGACGGAGCCTCATATTCGTTATGGCGATAATGATGAAGAAGTCATTGATGGCTTTGTCGCGACAAGAACAATTAATCTAATCGTATCTGATTTAAATCTATTAAATGATGTCATTAATTTTGCATTGAGTGTTGGGATTAATGAAATAGAAGATATTCAAATGAGCTCTTCTCAAATAGAGCAATTAATGGAAAAAGCTAATCAACTAGCTGTTCAAAATGCAAAAGAAAAAGGTGCATCGTTAGCTAAAGCTTTTGGGGCCACGCTAGGTGACATTTATAGTATTAACTCTAATAATAACAGCGCTGGCTACAACTACGTTTCCCATTACGGTTTAGAGAGAATTACTGTTACAGGCTCAAGAGTTGATCCAGATGACTTAACTCCAGGACGTTATTTACAAGCCAGTATGAGTGTGGCTGCCAATATAGACGTTGTGTTTGATTTGATAGTAGAAAAGTAATATTTAAAACAAGCACTTATATAATATAAATATTAAGGACACAAATGAACTTCATCAAATTAATCATACTCAGTTTATGCGTAGGCATAGCTTATTTCGCGTTAAGCATCGCAGCAATAGGACAGTCTGCTGCGGGTAATGTATTTTGGTGGTTTAACCTAAGTGGCTATCCTACCATCACCCATTTAACTCAAAACTTTGTTGGGATAGGTTTAGTCGCGTTTATTCCAGCATTTGTGATTAAAAGCTATGAGCCTAGCAAACAATGGTTAGCGGTGACCGTCGTAGTATTAGCGACTATATTATTACACGGTAATATGCATTACATGCCGTGGGATCCTATGGGCATTGTCAGGTTTATTTTTAGCTCTTTGTTGTCAGGTGATATCGGCGCTACCGCCATGTTTTTCTATATCACTTTACTGCCAGTATTGTGGTTATTGATATTAAAAAGAGCGTCCCGTGTTTAACATGCTCGCTCATCAATAAAAAAGGCAATCTATTTTGATTGCCTTTTTTATTACGCGTTTATTTTGTGGTTAACGGCTTTTGCCAAGCCGCAGTGCCGTATAGCGGCACCGTAGACAACGCATGTTTATGGCTGCCGTTGGTTTCTTTGGTTGAGTAGGACAAATATAATAACGTTTGATTTTCAACATCATAAATACGACGCACTTTTAAGCTTTTAAATAAAATACTCAAAGACTCTTTAAACACCACCTCGCCATTTTTCGACTTATCAATATCAGCTAATTCTGCATGACTTATCGGGCCGGTTTGACGGCAACTGATGCTCATATCAGACGGGTCGGCCAAATCTAAATTGGCCTCAATACGGCTAATATGACAAGTCACCCCGGGGATTTTTGGATCGTGTTTAGCATCAATAATCACATCTTTAGTGGTAAACAAACCTAAGCTGACTTTTCCCACATCATCGCTACAACCACTTAATAATGCACTCCCCATCAATGTTGCTAATAATAGTGATGATGTTTTAGACGCATCCATTGCAAACTTAAACCTTAATTGACTCAGCATAGTATTGACTCTATTTAGTTAAATGCATATTGGGCACAACGAGTTAACCCAGCCGTTACCGAACCAAAGTGATCACCCACCACGACTTTAGCTGACGGATAAACACTGGCTATTTTTTGGTAAATCGCCGGACTACGAGCTGTACCACCAGTAACATAAACAATATCAGGACTGCTTGGCAAAGCGCAATCTTGTTGTTGTGCTTGAGCTGTTGCCGTTTGCATCGCTTGCTTCATTAAGGCTTCGACTTTGGCGAGTGGATCACTAATGGCTTGTTCAAACTGAGTAGCAGTTAAGGTAACAAACAAGTCTTTTTCAATAAAATCAAGTAAGCACTGAGTGCTATCAGCGTCAGACAAACTGATTTTGGCCGCTTCAGCCTGGCGCACCACTTGGTAGCTCATTTGATTTTTTTGAACCGTTTGTAAGCGTTTTAGTAGAAGCGGGTGTTCAGCGTCTTTTATCATCGACTCAACCAATTTACGCGACGCTAAGCTTACAAAATCGCGCTGGGCACTAATATCGTTAACCGACACCGCATTCCAAAAAGGTGCTCTTGGCATAGGTTTGCCATTAGTCATTAAGCTATCAGCGCCAAAACTCGGCATTAAGCCTGTCATGGCCAGCGCGATATCTAAATCATTACCTCCAATACGTTGGCCAGAATGGCCTAAACAATCTTGAGTGCGATCGGTATTGTTACTGTGCGAAGGCCCCATGGTCACCACAGAACAATCTGTTGTACCACCGCCCACATCAACAACCAATACGGTATTATCACTGTCTAGCGTTGACTCAAAATCCATTCCTGCAGCTAACGGTTCAAACAAGAATGTCACATCACTAAAACCAGCGCGCGATGCGGCAAGGCGCAAGATGGTTTCAGCTTGTTGGTTACTGTCTTCACCGCCTATGCCTTGAAAGTTCACCGGCCGGCCAATTACAGCATGAGTTGATGGAGACAATGATTTTTGTTGAAGCGCTTTATCCGCCAACGTTTTCACGTGTTGCATCATTAAAGTGACGATGTCTTCAAACAAGCCTATCTGATCTGGACGCAGGCCGTTGGCGCCTAAAAATGATTTTGGCGAACGAACATAAAACCCTTCTTCGGGCATTTCTAGGTATGCATCAATGGCGGCTTGACCGACAAATACGGCTTGCTCATTGGGTAATAAATCTAATTCATGGCGCATTTGCTTAGCGCGCATTAATTGTGAACTGCGAATATGAGAATATTCCGCTTTTAAGCTTTCAGGTAATCCTTGGTATACCGCTTCAGCAATTAACTCTCGGTCCATGGCATATAAGGTTGAAGGCATAAAATCCGAGTGCGTCGATAAAGGCAGTAAGGTTACCGCATCGTCAATCATTACCCCTATTGCACAGTTGGCACTGCCATAATCAAATCCAACAAACATTGGCTTACCTTCAGTCGTCTAATCGAAAAAAGCGCTCAAAATAACACACTTGTGGCGCTTGCTAAACCATTTATACGGCTTTTATCACTGTTTTGCTCAAGCCGAATAAATAAATCTGTCACAACAATCACATAATATGTTCGGCAACTTAAATTATCTCTAACGAGATAAAGCATAAACTAGGTTGTCTCGGATCTGTAACAGCCTATTTCGTTGATAGGACAAGCAATGTCATCTGTTAATAATGCGCTATTTATCGATAAAGAATTATCATGGTTATCTTTTAATGAACGAGTGCTACAAGAAGCCTATGACAAACACGTACCATTAATTGAACGAGTCCGGTTTTTAGGCATTTTTTCGAGCAATATGGATGAGTTTTTTAAAGTCCGAGTTGCCTCAGTCCGAAGAGCAACCTTACTGTCGAGTTTATCTGATGCACCATGTACAAGCCGTGTTTTACTGAGACAAATTCAACAAAAAGTCATTGATTTACAAGAACGATTTGATGCCATTTACCTTGAACTGATGAAAGAACTCGTTCGTTGTAATATATTTTTAGTCAATGAGTTACAACTGCATGAGTTTCATAGTCACTGGTTACGTAAATACTTTAATGACAACTTAATGCGCCACATTGCCCCTTTTGTGCTAACAAAACACAGTGAGTTGATTAAAAACATCAATGACGATGCCACTTATTTATGTGTTTGTTTACATCAGGGGGAGAATAAGCAATACGCCTTTGTCGAAGTACCAACAGCTAATATACCCCGCTTTATTGAACTACCATCACAACGCAAAACCAAGATTAAACATCTGATATTATTAGACAATATTATTAGACATTGTATCGATCAATTGTTTAAACCATTTTTTGAATATGATCACATAGAAGTCTTTTCAATGAAAATGACTCGAGATGCTGAGTTTGATATTTCAGTTGAGTTAGAAAAAACACAGTTAGAACAGATGTCTAACGGCTTAAAAAAACGTTTGCGAGCTCAACCTGTTAGGCTGGTGTTCGACCGTGAAATGCCAGAGCATATGCTTAACACATTGAAAAAACAGTTAAACATTAGCTCCACAGAATGCCTTATTCCTGGAGGGCGATACCATAGTTTTAAAGACTTTATAAACTTCCCGAATCTTGGGCGAAAGAAGTTGCTAAACGATAAATTGCCAGCATTGAGCAGTGTTAAATTTAACGCTTGCGCCAACAACTTTGCAGCCATTCGCCAACACGATATTCTGTTAAATTATCCGTACCATAAGTTTTCTCATTTTACCGAGTTAGTAAGACAAGCGGCCTACGATCCCGAGGTGACAGCGATAAAAATCAATTTATACCGCGTGGCTAAAAATAGTCACATTATGCAATCATTAATTGATGCAGTTAAAAACGGTAAACGAGTTACCGCCGTTATTGAACTGCTGGCACGCTTTGACGAACAATCAAATATCGACTGGACCGTTCGCTTAACCGAGGCTGGCGTAAAAGTGCATCATGGGATACCTAGCTTAAAAGTCCACTCAAAGCTTTGTCTCATCAGCCGTAAAGAAGGCAGTGAAACTGTGCTTTATGCTCATATCGGTTCGGGTAACTTTAACGAAGGTACTGCACGTTTTTACACTGACTTTTCATTATTTACTGCCGACCAAAACATCACCCAAGAAGTTAAACAAGTATTCGACCTACTAAAGCGTCCTTACCATAAAGACAACTTTGAGCACCTCATTGTATCGCCTTTTAATTCTCGCCAACGTTGGTTAGCGCTGATCGATGATGAAATAAGTGCGGCCAAGCAAAAAAAGCCTGCTGTAATTACGCTTAAAATTAATAACTTGGTTGATGAGATCATGGTCAATAAGCTTTATGAAGCCTCTCAAGCTGGCGTAAAGATTAAACTGCTTATTCGAGGCATGTGCAGTTTACTACCGCAAGTTAAAGGCATGAGCGACAATATTGAAGTGATGAGTATTGTCGACCGTTTTTTAGAGCACTCTCGAGTGATGCAGTTTTATGCTAACGGTGAAGAAAAAATCTATATAGGCTCATCCGATTGGATGACGCGAAATCTTGATGAACGTATTGAGGTCTGTACACCAATTTATGATGTTGAACTGAAACAAATGATCACTGATATTTTGCAGATCCAATTCAGTGACAATACTAAGTCGCGCATTATTGACCCTTTACAACAAAACCATTACAAATCCAGAGGCAATAAACGAAAAGTACGCAGCCAGATTGCTATTCATCATTATTTATCCCAATATGAAACCAAACAAGCTCAAAGAATTAACGAAATTAGTGCCGATAAAATAACGGAAATAAAATCCGAATGGCTTGAGCAACCACAACAGAAAAAGGCTTAATATCACGTGTCATCTTCTGAACAATCATTACATTTTGTTGCGATTGATATGGGCTCAAATAGCTTTCATTTGGTTATTGCTCGCGAGCAACATGGCAGCATTCAAATACTGCATAAAGAAAAACGTCAAGTGCAACTAGCCAAAGGATTACGAGCTAACGGCTCATTAGACGATGATGCTATTGAGCGTGGCTTGGCATGCTTAACCGAGTTTAATCAACGGTTTTCAGATTTAGAACAAACCCGGGTAAGATTGGTTGCCACTCATACTTTGCGCGTAGCAACTAATTGCCATCAATTTATCAAAGCTGCGCTTGATATCATTCCCTATCCTATAGAAATAGTTTCAGGTCACGAAGAAGCGCGCCTAATCTACAATGGCATAATGCACAGCCAAACCTTAACCGAGCAAAACCTGGTGATTGATATTGGTGGTGGGTCAACCGAAGTCATCGTAGGTAAAGCTACCTCAACCTCACATTTAGCCAGTTTAAAATGTGGTTGTGTTAGTTATCAGCAGCGCTTTTTTTATGATGGGGCACTGACTAAAGATAACTTCAAAGCTGCGCAAAGTGCCGCAGACAAACAGTTTTCTCAACTCAGCAATGCTTATTTTAAATCGTCGTGGCAACTTGTATTAGGTAGCTCAGGTACCGTTAAAGCCATAGCTGAAGCATTACAATGCTTAACCGGTTCTCAACAGAGTTTAACCTTAAATAATTTAAAAACCTTAAAGCACTATCTTATGGGTGTTGGCCACATCGATAATATTAAACTTGATAATCTCGACCCCAAACGAATCTCCCTATTGGCTCCCGGCCTGAGTATTTTGATTAGTTTTTTTAAACGCTTATCCATCAATGAAATGCAGGTGGCGCAAGGGGCTTTACGCGAGGGAGTGTTATATGAACTGTCGCAAATTGAACAGTTTAAAGGGGTAAAACAACGCACAGTGAGTAGCTTGGCACAGCTTTACCATATCGATCCAATACAAGCGGCCAATGTTACAGCATCTATCGACCATTTATTTTCGCAAGTCGCTACACAATGGCACATTAGTGAATATCAATGGCTACTCAACGATGCTGCAATGCTACATGAAATAGGAATTCAGATTAATTCGCGCGCCCATCAGAAGCACGGCGGCTACATTATTCAAAACAGTGATTTACCAGGGTTTAATCAATTACAACAGCAGTTACTCGCATTACTCGTCGCGAATCAGCGTAAACGGATTAATATTGCGGCAATAAGTGAACTTAATGATGACGAACAAACATTATTGATTCGATTATTAGTCATTTTTAGGTTGGCAATGGTGATGAATTTGGGGCGGATAAGTAACAGCATCGAACCGATTAACCTTACAGTCGATGAACAAACCGTTACATTATCCTTAGCTGGTGACCAACGCCTGCAAAATGATTTGCTGTGTCGAGATTTAGCTCAAGAGCAGAAAAAACTGGCAATACTAGGAATTAGTTTACGATTTTAATACAGCCCAATCAATCTTGACTGGGCTAACAATAGTACTGGCTAAGCTTATTTACTATTCACTTTCTCTTGGGCTTTGCGCTGCGCTTCTTTTTGCTGGCGGCGAGCTTCAATCACTTGATTAACATCGCTGCCAATGTGCGCTTCGCCACGCTGTAATGCTAATTGCACTTGGCGTTCACGTTCAATAAAGCGTTGACGCTGCTCATCTGGGATTTTATCGATACAATGCGGGCAACTCACACCTTGCACATAAGCTTCGGTTTGTTTTTCGGCTTCGGTAATCGGCATACGACATGCATTGCATTGATCATATTGGCCTTTTTCTAAGCTATGATTAACCGCAACGCGATTATCAAACACAAAACACTCACCTTCCCACATGCTTTGCTCTTGTTCAACTTCTTCAAGATACTTTAAAATGCCGCCCTCAAGGTGATACACCTCATCAAAGCCCTGCTCTTTTAAGTAAGCCGTTGATTTTTCGCAGCGAATACCACCAGTACAAAACATCGCCACTTTTTTATGCTTGGCAGGATCAAGGTTCTGCTTTACGTATTCAGGAAACTCACGAAAGGTTTCAGTGACTGGGTTAACCGCATTTTTAAAGGTACCAATTTTCACTTCGTAATCATTACGAGTATCAACCAAAATGACATCAGGATCTGAAATCAGCGCGTTCCAATCCTTAGGCTTAACATAAGTACCTACCACTTTACGCGGATCAATACCTTCAACGCCCATGGTGACGATTTCTTTTTTAAGCTTCACTTTGGTGCGATAAAATGGCATTTCAGTGTCAAACGACACTTTAGTCACGATATGATCTAACCCAGGTTGTGTGCCTAACCAAGCGAGTAAGTTATCGATACCTTGTTGTGTACTCGCAACCGTACCGTTAATACCTTCTTGGGCCAGTAATAATGTACCTTTAACTTCGTTTTGCTCCATTACAGACAATAAAGGCTGACGGATAGACTCAAAATGAGGTAAAGAAACAAACTTATAAAGGGCGCAAACAACCACTTTAATTGAAGATGTTTGGTCTTGATTAGTGTCGTGCATACTATATAACTCCGCTGGCTGGAACTTAATTTCCAGTGCATATAAGGCTAACGCAACGTGCGCTTACTCAAAAAAACGGCGGAAAGTATACCCAAATCACAATTGAAACACACTCATAAATTCGATCTGTCATCAAATTAGCTTTAAACTGTCTGCGCAATGGGCCGCAGTATGACCTCATTCCTTACTCAATGTTTTTGTTACTTATAGAAGTTGCTTTATGAATTCAGCTATTTTGTATACATTTCGTCGTTGTCCTTATGCCATGCGTGCTCGCATCGGCTTGCATTTAAGCCAGTTAAACCCTACCGTGCGTGAAATTGAACTTAAAAATAAACCTGATGAGATGCTGGCGGTGTCAGCAAAAGGAACTGTACCGGTTTTAATCACAGCAGATGGAAGTGTAATAGCTGAGAGCATTGAAATTATGCAGTTTGCGCTAACACAACATCCAGATCTAACCTCCCCCTGGTTAAGTCCAAATGCCTACCAAACATTACTTGATTGGGTGTCGAGCCCCCAAACTACTGCGCTCATAAATGCAAACGATCATGACTTTAAACCGTGGTTAGACAAGTATAAATATGCAGATAGATTTCCCGAGCAAAGCCAGACATGGTACAGACAACAGGCTGAGCAGTTTATTCAACTATTGGAACAAGAGCTACAGAAACAACCTTATGATTACAGATACTTATGTACTCATACTCCAACGTTAGCGGACTTTGCGATTTTTCCGTTTATTCGTCAGTTTGCCAATGTTGAACCTCAATGGTTTAACGCATTACCCTACCCAAATGTGAGCCAATGGTTGAACAACTTGATCAATAGCCCGCTCTTTTTAGCTGTCATGCAAAAGTATTCTTTGTGGTTACCAGAGAGAAACATGATGAAGCTCAAATATTCATAATAACAAAATGTAAAAGTCATACCTTTGTGTAAAAATGAAAAAATTATGAATATTTAGTAGTTTACTGACTATTATTCTGTTTAGTTTTACAGTAAATTATGGGTGTAAGAATGAATAGCAGTATTGAAAGCGGATTTTCGATAATTTTTCTGCAACTTTTAAATTTAAGCTTACACTTAAATTAACGTCATTGCTGTAATGCAAAGGAACATGACATGAACAATATGGATATTACATTAGTCTTTATGCTTATCGCATTATTGATACTACATATTCACTTTTGCTATCGGGCATTTACCTCGAAAGCACATATCAAAAATGCCCAACGCATCTTATGGTCAATGCTCAGTTTATTAATGGGCCCACTAGGGTATTACGTCTACCAAAACCTTATACCACTTGAGTTTTACGAATAGCACTATTTAAAACATGATTCTTTAGCGCTATGCTCAACGGCCTCAACCTTTGTATCTTTATGAGACTAAATCAAGATGCAAACGCTTTATATGGCTGTCTTATCAATGAACTCATCGATACCGTGCCAACTTGATAAATGGAAAACGGTATACAAGACATCATAACGACAATGATTAACTCATTTATTTACATACTTGGCTAATATCTCCCCTGCAAATCGCACGTTTCTTTAACGCCCATTTATTTTTATTTTTTCAACTAAAAAGTCGACTGCAACTTTTACTTTTGGTACTAAATAACGTTGTTTTTGATACAACAAATACACTGCCATATCAGAATGTTGAGTGATGGCTAACTCATGCTCAAACTTAAGTTCTACCAACTTACCAGACTGTAGGTAAGACGCCAATGCCCACCGAGTAGACATTAAAATACCTTCGCCATCACAAGCCTTTTTTGCTAACCAGGGGCCGTTATTTGAAATTGCTACCGCTGGCCCTGAGACATCATGCCATTGACCATGCATATGACATAACCAAGGTGTTGGCCCTGTTGGCGCTTTAAAATACAGGCCGTTATGTTGCGTTAACTCCATGACATTGTTTGGTATGCCGTGTTTGTCTATATAACCAGGAGACGCGACAGGAATAAAACCATTGTCCATTAACCTTATCGCTAACACACGTTCATTGGGCGCATAACCACCGCGAATGGCAATATCGACATCGTCACGTCCAAGTGTCGATAATTCATCACTTAAACTGACATCCAATACAATTTGAGGGTATAACTCACTGAGTTCATCTAACAAAGGAAGCAATATTTTTTCACCAAAGCCCACCATCGAACTAATCCGCAAACGTCCCATAGGCGTTGTTTGGTAACTACGAACCGTTTCATGGCTTTGCGTTAACTGATTCAATATTTGTTGAACATCATTGTAATAAATCTGCCCTACTTCGGTCAGTTTAACCATTCGGGTCGAGCGCTTTAATAATGTGGCCCCCAAGCTCTTTTCTAAATCAGCAACCCGTCTCGACAACGATGATGGCGGCACATTAAACGCACTCGCCGCTTTGGTAAAACTGCCTGTTTCGACCACTTTGCTAAAATACCGCATCGCTCGTAGTTGATCCAACTCACTTCTCCCTAAATGAATAGTTAGTATTGTGGTTTTATTCTCCCCTTATTGTTGTCTTAAAAGCAATAGTGATTAGCATTTCCTCGTATATATAACCCAATTAAAACCCGTAATAATGGTGTTAACTTAAACATTGCAACCTTAACCCTGTTGCAGCATGTTAAATACAAGGACCTTAATTGCCTCATGGGGAATTAATAACAACCTTCACGTTAATGATGGACGACTAACTTATGATTACTTTGCACGGTTTTGCCGCTAGCAACTATTACAACCTAGTGAAACATGTATTGTTGTTTAAACAACTACCATTTAAAGAAAACCTTATCTACGGTGGTAGTGAAGAATTGCTGGCCATTAGCCCCGCTGGCAAAGTACCTGTTATCACAACGCCTCAAGGTCAGTATCTATCTGAGTCTAGTGTTATCTGTGATTTTATCGAAGAGACCAACCCTACCATTCCGCTGTATCCTGAAAATGCAGAGGAACGTGCTGTTGTACGTCAAATCATGAAAATGGCAGAGTTGTATTTTGAACTGCCTAGCAGACGGCTAATACCTTATGTATTTTCAGGTACCGAAATACCTGAGTCAGTTAAAACAGAAGTGCGCCAAGTATTAACCCGTGGGGTTACAGGCTTAAGTCGCTTGTGTCAGTTTTCACCCTGGATTGCTGGTGAACAATTCACCATGGCTGATATATATGTTTATTACGTCAACACCATAGTTAACGCTTTTGGTTCTAGCCAACTTAACTGGGATGTACTTGCAGAGGTACCGGGCATGAAACAGTGGAACGATGCTATGAGCAAAACCGTTATTGCCCAACAGGTTGAAGCAGATCGACTCGCAAACATGCCCGAATTTATGCAAAAAGTAAAAGCACAAATCCAAGCAGCGAACGCTGGGTAACATTTGTATAAACCAATTTACCATTACGATAAACCATCAATACTAATACGTTGTCTTACATTCAACGACGAAAAGAACATGACCAATAAAAAAACGATATTAGTTTAAAGTACTCATTAATTTGCCGGAGAAAATCTAAATGACAAATACCAATATTCAACTAACTTCATTAATCAGCGAAGATAATAAATTAACACTTGCTTTAAAAAACATCGATATACCACAACCTAGTGCCGATGAGGTGGTTATTCGTATTGAAGCCGCGCCATTAAACCCGTCAGATTTAGCCGTTTTGTTTAGCGTTGCAGATATGTCTAGTGCGATACAAGCAGGCACAGAACAAAGCCCAGTGATTACTGCGGATGTGCCTGCTAAGTTTATGCCTGCAGTTAAAGCTCGTGTAGGCAAAGCCATTCCGGTTGGCAATGAAGGGGCAGGAACTGTTGTCGCAGCGGGTTCATCGCCTGCAGCGCAAGCATTAATGGGTAAAACGGTTGCTGTTATTGGCGGCGGCACCTATCGTCAGTATCTTTGTGCCAATGTGCAAAGTTGCTTAGCATTAAAACAAGGCACTACGGCTAAAGAAGGCGCATCTTCTTTTGTTAATCCGCTCACAGCATTAGCAATGGTTGAAACTATGCGCGCTGAGGGCCATAAAGCCATCATCCATGCAGCAGCAGCGTCTAACCTTGGCCAAATGTTAAACCGCATTTGTATTGCCGATGGCGTCGATTTAATTAACATCGTTCGTAAAGCGGAGCAAGAAACGCTACTACGAGATATGGGCGCCAAATATGTTGTTAACTCAAGCAGTGATAGTTTCCTTGCCGACTTAACCGCTGCCATAATTGAAACCGGTGCAACGATTGCGTTTGACCCCATTGGCGGCGGTAAATTAACCAGTGATATTCTTAACTGTATGGAAGTCGCTGCATCGCGTGATATGAAAGAGCACAGTGTTTATGGCTCAGACACTTTTAAACAAGTATACATTTATGGCGCATTAGATCGTGGCCCGATTACACTCAATCGTAACTTCGGCTTTGCTTGGGGTGTTAATGGATTTTTATTATTCAATGCGCTAGGTAAATTAGGTACTAAAACGGTTATGGCAATGCGTCAACGTGTTGCAGATGAAATTACCACCACATTTGCAAGTCACTACACCCATGAAGTGTCACTGGCAGAAGTATTACAATTACAATCAATGGCGGGTTATTCTAAACAAGCTACCGGTGAGAAATACTTAATTACACCGCAAAAGTAGCTAACTATCAAAGCTATAACCAATTAACAAGTTGATTGCAAAATTAAAAAAAAGCAGATGCTGATTACGGTATCTGCTTTTTATTTACCTGTTTAGAGATGTGGCCTGCAGCCACAAAAGATTCAATCGCAAGGTTCCCCCCTGCACGGACGCAAAAGGGCCTATTGACTGGTGGTGTTTCGAATCTCATCGCCATACAGTTAAAAATTAACGGTATGTCCACCTCTAGACAGTAAAGATGCACTCAGACCATATTTAGTGTTTCATACCGATTACACAGTTCATATCGTCTTGAATAATCCGACATATATCTTCAACAAGAACAACTTATTATTAGTCGTTTTAAAAAGAACTAAAACAATTAAAACTACAAGCCATTGTTTAAAAAATCTAGCAAGTAGCTCATCCAAAAAGCTGACTCTACGAATAATAATCATGCTGCAATTTTTATCATTGGTACAAGCCTTAATTTCCATATCAGTTAGTATCCTCTTACAGCCCCCTTCCTATATCCGTGTATATGTAGCACGCATAATTACCTCACAACCCAATGATTACGAAAAATTATTACTTAAATGCAAATCACATCGTGATGCAGCTAAGTGGTTAGATTCGATAATCGAAATCATTTATGTAACATTGTTAAAGTTAAGTAAATTATATTTTAATTGGTTTTGTAGTCAGTATATTAACTCCCTACGAAGCAATGATGATGAATCTATTTACCTTAATACGTCGTCATGACTCCCTTCCAATAGACATAAAAAGGGTTTTTATGAAAAAGATGATACTTGGGCTTTTTATGTTCATTTCATTAATAGCTGTTTCTGCTCATGCAGCCGATCAACTGACGGCCACGATTATTGGCTCTGGTTCTCCTATTTATAATGAAAACCGTGCGAGTGCTAGTACCTTAGTTTCAGCCGGAAACTCTCATATACTGGTTGATATGGGTAATGGAACCCAAGCCAATTTGTCTAAGCTCGGCTTCGACATTCGTGATATTTCAAGCCTATTTATTACTCATCATCATCTTGATCATAACGAAGAGTTTGTTCCCATATTAATTCGACTGTTATTGGGGCGAAATGACTTCACCATTGTTGGCCCTCCCAATACCGAAAAGCTGACAGAAACAAACTTGGAATTGTATGACGCAGATATTGCATATCGATTAGGAAAAACTCAAAGAACCCTTGCCGATCGCATCAAGGCTTATGATGTAACCGATATACAAGGTGGAGAATCGTTTAAGATCGGTGATATACAAGTCACTACACTTCAGGTTCCACATACCATACATACTGTTGCCTATCGCTTTGACTACAATGGTCAATCGATTGTCATTACTGGGGATCTTACTTATTCAGAAGCACTCCCTACTCTAGCGAGAAATGCAGATTATATGATCATCGATTCTGGCGGCATGGTAATGATTGGTGGACGTAAGAAAAACACCAATAAAGGCGCTAAAAGCGATAACAAAAATGGTGGTAATAAGAAAACCCGCGCTCATCTTAATTTGAACGATTCAAGTACACTCGCCCAAAAAGCCAATGTCAAAAATCTTGTTTATACCCACTTTACTGCTGGAGAAATAGATACCGCAGCGAGCTTAAAAGAAATCCGTAAAAATTACAGTGGTAATGTTATTTTCGGTAAAGATTTGATGGTCGCTAATACTGAGGCGAAGCCAAGCCTAACCACTACATCACAAAAGGTAGCAAGCTACCCAATAGTAGACACCGGACAGAGAATATCCTACAACAATAATGCAGTGATATCATTACCTGACAATGCCAATACATTTTTTGGTCAGGATGCTAATTATAGTACTAATCCCCCCTCTTATACCGACAATAACAATGACACTATTACCGATAATGTTACCGGGTTAATCTGGCAAAAGCAGATGGGTGAGAAACTTAGCTATGAACAAGCATTACTCAAAATAAACAGCTTTAAATTAGCAGGTCATGGTGACTGGCGTATTCCTACCATTAAAGAGCTCTATTCTTTGATCCAATTTTCAGGCAGCGTTAAAGGACAAAAAGCGCTCACCCCGTTTATCGACACCCGTTTCTTCAATCAACCCCTTGGTAATACCAAAGCTGGTGAGCGAGAGATTGATGCTCAAACATGGTCTAGTACAGAGTACGTCGGCAAAACAATGAAAAATGACGATACCGTTTTTGGAGTAAATTTTGTTGATGGTCGTATTAAAGGTTACCCTAAATTTAACCCTCGTACTCAAGAGCCTAATAAAATGTACTTTAGGTTTGTTAGGGGCAACGAAGCCTATGGCAAAAACAACCTCATTGATAATAATGATGGCACCATCACTGATTTAGCGACCGGTTTAACCTGGCAACAAACAGACAGCAACAAAGGTTTGAATTGGCAAGAAGCACTACATTACTCAGAAAACCTAACGTTAGCAGGCCACAGCGATTGGCGTTTACCGAATGCAAAGGAGTTACAAAGTATTGTGGATTACACTCGCTCACCTGACACCTCTAATTCAGCAGCTATCGACCCTATTTTCTATACATCATCAATAACGAATGAAGCAGGCGAAAAAGATTACCCTTATTATTGGAGTTCAACCACTCATCTTGACGGGCAAGTGCCCGAATCGGGAGCGGTTTACGTGGCTTTTGGTAAAGCTCTAGGCGAAATGCGTGGTAACACAATGGATGTCCATGGTGCGGGATCTCAGCGCAGCGACCCTAAAACCGGTAAAGCGATGTCGCGTGGGCCACAAGGCGATTATATTCGTGTCGAAAACTATGTGCGCAGTGTAAGAGGTGGACATGTTGAATTGGTCGCTCAAATAAATACACCACCAAAGACTAAACAGGTAAACGAATATACGACGAGTACCGACAGCCAGACTCGTTTAACAACACAAACTCAACACAATAATATAAACAGTACTCAAGGCAATAAATTCATTCATCGCTTTGATAAAGATGGCGATGGTAAAGTATCGACTTCTGAATTTCAGGCCGGCATAAAGCGTTTCAATCATTTAGATAAAAATAAAGACGGTTACATCTCGGCAAATGAAGCGCCAACAGGACCACCGAATAAGCCTCAATAACAGATTTTTGAGACACTAACTTGTTTGATAAACAAAGGACTTGAAAGCATATGGTAAAACTGGGGCCTGTTAAACTCATTATGTAATACTCATCATGTTTCAGATCCGGCTTGTAATGGGTTTGGTTTAGGCTGAACTTAAAGAAATTGAAGCCAATGACGTAACGCCAGTATCAAACAAGGCAAGCTTTTGTGCTCCAGAAAAGGGGGGGAACGAGTCTTTACATTTTACGCATTCCCCCTTTCGGCTAGCCACGATAGGACTTAAGAAGTGTCATTCTTTGCCTTGTGGGGAATGCGAACGTGTTGAGTTAGGTGTTATAAGTATCTAACTAGTATTTTGGTGCGAATTTAAGTGAATGACTTACAGTACTTGCATTAAAGTAAGTTTATTGCTTTACCAAGCGCATAACTTTCAACATTGGAATCCAAATGCAAAGTAAAAGTACTATTACTGGTAAATATAAATTCATGATTGTATCGGCATTAATATCATAATTATTATTGCCTATTCCAGCGTTGAGCAAAAGCATGACCATCGCAGTTGAAGTAAGAGCATAGGGATAAAACACCCCTCCATTTTGCTTCGTTATTGCCTCGACTTTTATCCATTTCGCCTCCCCTTTATGTCGATAATGCATGACAGAGGCAAACGCTATTGCCTCTAATCTAAGATTATTGCCTTATGGCACTTATAAATAACGCGCAAATTGCTGACCACTTTTTAATGGTTTTGTGGGTGCCACCACGGCTGGGGTGCCAACATATAAAAAACCGACAATTTGGTCTTCTGCCGCTAATCCCAGTGCGTTATTTACATCAGCATTAAATGCAAAATCACCACTGCGCCACACAGCACCAATGCCTAATGCAAATGCCGCTTGTTGCATTGCCATAGTGGCGCAACCTGCTGCGATGTGCTGCTCAATAGCCGGCACTTTGTCATGCTGTTGCGTTTTGGCTACAACGGTGATTACCATCGGAGCACGATATGGCATATTACCAGCTTTAGTTATCATGGCCTCATCTGCACCCTGTGCTTTGGCGGCGGCAACAAAAATATCGGCCAGTTTTGCTAAACCCTCATCGACCGCAATGATAAATTCCCAGGGAGTTAGCGCGCCGTGATCGGGCACTCTTGCGCCAGCATCAAGTAAAAATGCCAGTTGTTCTGCATTTGGCGCTGGGGCCACAAGACGTGGGGTCGATTGGCGGGTCAATAACAATTCTTTTGCGTCCAAGATCACAATCCTTTAAAAAAATGATGTGGTCGATATTAACAAAAATCCCACCAGTTTGGTGGGATTAATTGATGCGATTTAATCAACCGAGTTAATAAAATTACTTGAGTAAGCGACGGCTAATAAAATAATCCACACTGGTGTAACGCCCACCACCTATTACGAATAATGCTAACAACATAAATAAGTAAGTAATGGCAAACTCAATCCCATTATTTAAAATGACAAAATTACCTGAACTAGTAAGCCATTCGTAATTACCGTGTTGTTGTAAAATAGACTTTGCCGCGGCTAATTTTTCTGCTGAGGCAATCACGTTCTCGTTCGCTAACCATGAACTAGCATCGGCAATCGCTAACCAGCCATTAGGTAAATGCACCGCAAACGCAGCAACCAGCATAGTGACCATCATAGGTAATGCTACTAATCTAGTGGCTAAACCGATTAATAATAAAAAACCGCCAATAAGCTCTGTTCCGGCCGCTAATGCTGTCATCACCTCAGGCATAGGTAAACCTAAACCCCAATCAGGATTGCCAAACCAAGCAGCAGTGTCTTCGAAATGCGACAATTTATTGTATCCTGCTTGCATTAATACAGGTGCGAGATAAAGCCTTAACGCCAAAGCGGCTAAGCCTTCTGAATGTTTAATAGCTTGTAGAATTTTTTGATATAATCCGATTAACGCCTGCATAAATACTGAGTCCTAAATGTGTAGTGAATTAAGAGACCTGCTCTAACACCGAAATATTTCAGCTTGCGCTTATTAATCTAGATGACGTTCAGTTATTTATCTAGGTGCAGCTCGGTTAAATCGTTGACAAGTTCATTTAATTTACTGTTAAAATGCTTTCGTTGTTTGTCAGTAAATGTTTGGTTTAATGCTATCAACATCACTCCAAACTTATGGGTATTGACGTCAACATTGTCTCGATACACTGACGATTTAAGCTCATCAGGTGCAGTGAGTAAACGGGTCATTTGTGCCGCAAAGTAGTCTGTCTCATTTCGGCGTAATAAGGCTTGTTCAAATTGTCGCAACCATTCATGACGATATTCCAACCACATATCTAAGGTGGTTAGTCGCTCAGTGTTAGCTTGGTGAATAATCTGTTTTTGTGCTTCACTAATACTGCCAGTCCATTCCTTTAACCGTTTTTCGATACGTTTATCAGAATCTTTTACTAACTCTGCTTGCTCTTTACCTGCATATTCCTCGATGAGTTCTTTTTGTTCTTTTTTTAACTGAGTTAACACTTGTTGAACTTGTTTGTCATCAAAGCTGCCAATAATGGGCAGTAGTTCTGGCATCACAACGTTAAAAATACGATACCAGTGTGCTTTTGCCATAGTGACTTGCTGTTGCCACAGCTCTGGTGTTAATGAATAGTCATTGGCTTGTGTTGATAATAGCGTTAATTGATCGCGGTAACGTGGTAACTCTTCTTGTCGATGCCATACTAAAAACTGTTCCACAACGTGATCAAACTTATTTTGCTGATCACGGTTTAAGTCAACATATTCTTCGACTTCCCACTCAATAGCCCAATCGAGGAAAAAATAACTCACCTTGGTTGAGCAGCCAACAAAGAAAATCGTACAGCACAATAACAACAACAGTTTTTTGGTCACAATTGATCCCTCAAAATTAAGTGAACTTCTATATACGTCGATTAATGGATCAGAGCCAAGTATTGATTATAAAATTTAATGTACTTAGACATCGCTAATGTATCTTCTTGCGGTGCATTAGCCGCCATGAGCAGTGCCCACATGGCTGAAAATAACCAAAAACAGTTAATCGCAGCAGGCATTGCAGCTTTAGCTGCCGCCACGTCGGTCAAACTTGACGATTGGCAATATTGTACAATAACCTTGTGAATTAATTGCGCGGTTTGCTCTTTTGTTAAATTATGCGTTGCTACAGTGCTGGCTAAATCAAACAATGGATGGCTGGCAATAGCGTACTCATAATCAATACAAAATAGTTTACTTTGAGGCAATGCGCTATTAACTGACGAAGTACTTAACAGTAGGTTATATGGCGTTAAGTCACGGTGACAAAAAATGGGCAACAGTACACAAGACTCTAACTGCGATAACCAATGTCTTATGCGCACATTCATGCACTGTAAAGTTTGCCATGCGTGATGCCACTGTGCATGGGTTTGCTGTTGACTCATTGCATCTAATTGCAGGGCATATTGTTGCCATTGAGCACTAACACTCATACTTTTAGATGGCACGGGTAATTGACTCAGCGAAGCAAACAATTGCGCCAATAAAGTAACCGTATCCACATTAGGATGAGGCATCACTGCCAATGGCCGAGTTGATGAGTGGCCAAACATTGATGAAAATTGGCTCCAATCACCTTGCGGTTGAGCGATAAAATCACTTAAGTAAAATTGCTTGTCTTCACTCACCCACTCGAGTTGCGGCGCGAGATTTGCCGCGATAGCTGAGCGCCAGCATTCAACTTCAAGCACCCTATCACACCAATTACTGTCACATCGATTTACACGCAACACCTTGTCAGCCGATGGGCAAGACAACAAATAGTTTTGGTTACTTAAGCCTGTATTTAATAAGGTGACGGCAGTACATTGCGTTAATAGTGAGTGATACATTGCAGCGGGCATAGCCTGCTGCAATGTATTAATTAACTCACTGGGTAACGTGAGTAAAGGTGATGACATAAATTTTACCGCAATAACAATCTGATAATGCTGTGATTATACACTAATTGTTTGTTGAGAAAGCTTATCTTGTTTAACAATGGCGTGTTGATATTTTTTACGCCACATCATGTAACCGGCAACAGCCATTGCGACATATAAAATAAACAAACCTGAGGTCAACATCAGTCCTTTTTGGAAGTATAGGTAGATAGAAACCACATCAATGACGACCCAATATAGCCAGTTCTCGAGCACCTTTTTTGCCACTAAATACGTAGTAACAACGGCAAAGCAGGTGGTTGCTGCGTCGATATAAGGAAACGCTGCACTGGTATAATTCGCCATACCATAACCCACTATAATCGACACCAAAGCAGTCACAGCGATTACGATACCATGGGTAGTCAAAGACCAACTGGTAATATTCAGTTGCGTATTGACTTCATGGCGTGGAGATTCCTGCATAGAAGGTACATGCAACCACAGCCAATAACCATAAACAGCCATGCCCATGTAATAGATATTCAACACCGACTCCATTAATAGCGACACATTCCAAAACAATACGGTATAAATTGCTGTGCTCAGGAAAGCGGCTGACCAACACCAGATATTAGTTCGCATTGCTAGGATCAGATAGACGAGCGCAAGCATGACAGCAATGGCTTCCCAAAATGTCATCACCGACGCTTCGCTAAAAGCTTGTTGAATGGCTAAGATAACATCATTCATGGCAGCTATTCGCTATGGCTAAGATCAAGTTGACCGCCAATAAATTTACATACAAATACGGCTTTACCCCACTTTTTATGGGCGGCTTGCATTTCAATGGCTAACATTGACATAACATCACTATACTCACCGCACACTTGCGTGGCCATGGCATTGGTTACGCGCTCAATATTGTCATAACTGTCAACACGATCAATAAACCACTTTATTGGATCAAGATAGTTTTCGTTGAATGGATACATACTGATTTCAGCGGTTAATTTCATTGCTCATATCCTAAAAGGTATGCGGCACCGGGTGGTGCCGCTGTTGAACTTACATAAATTTATAGTCGAACGTGACACCCACTTGACGAGGATCACCATAACGAATGTATTGTTTGTCAGCCCAATCTAAATCAGGTTCATTGCCAAAATAGAACCCGCGCACACCGTATTCTTTATCAAATAAATTACGGCCCCATAAGTAAGCCGACCATGTTGCAGTTTCGTAACCTAGGCGGGCATTATAAATGGTGTAGGCATCTGATGTTGACTCATTACTGTCTGAGTAATAAAAATCACTTTTTCCACTCGCGTTGATATTAGCAAACCAGCCCGAATCAGCGACATAAGTCATACCCGCACTGTAAGTAAAATTAGGTGAATGGGCGAGTTCACGACCCGACAAATCGATAATCGAACCGTATTTATCACTGTATTCATACTGGCCATATTCGGTTTCTAACCAACCAACGCTACCGTAAAACTCAATATTCTCAGTGACGTACCATCTGGCATCAACCTCGGCACCATAGTTTTGCGAGCTACCTGCATTTTCTGTAAATAATACAAATCGTTGTGGATTATCAGGATCTTGTAAAGATGCTGATACTTGTTGATCTTCACGATCCATAAAGAATATCGCTAACGTAGAATCAACTTGGCCGTTTAACCAAGTCGACTTCATGCCGACTTCATAGTTATATAAAATCTCGGTATCAAACTCTTTTTTGTTGGCTAATTCAGTGGGCAGCGTCATATTAAAGCCACCCGCTTTATAGCCTCTAGCAATGCGTGCATAGGCATTGTGGTTGCTATTAATGGCTTTAGATAATGCGATATGACCACCCCACATGTTTTCTGACGGGTCAAAGTTATCATTATTACTGTCGCGATATTCACTGTCTCTGCGCTCAAAACGCAAACCGGTAGACAACAAATAATCATTGCCTAATTGAGTATCTAATTGACCAAATACAGCATAATTTGTAGCTTCGTAGCTCGACTGCAACACTTCGTCTGGCCAAGTGTTGTACTCAGAATACAAGTCATTATCTTCATTGAGGTTCATGGTATAAACACCCACTAACCAATCGGTAGTGCCAGCAAGAATACGCCCTGCATCTTTAGACGATAATCGAAACTCTTGAGTTAATGTACGACGGTCACCCTCTTTATCCCAAGTGTAATCGTACACACATGGCTCACTCCCTGTAACGTTGTAATCGTCATCGTACAATGTACATTGCTTACTGGCCCAATAGTCAGGGTTTGCCCAGTCACCGTCATACGCGTGGTGGTGGTCTGTTTGCGCAATAGAGGTTAGCGAGGTAAAGTCAAATGCGGTTGCACCAGTATAAATAAACTTAAGTCCTGCGCCGGTGGTTTCTTGGGTGTCAATACCAGGTTGGTCGGTTAAGGTATTACTGCTGTTGTTATCGAGTGTCCAGGCATCGTAGCCATTGTCGAAATTAGCATGTAATAAAGTTAAATCGATTTGTAAATCATCGGTGGCATACCAACGTAATTTGGCGCGAGCGCTTAATTCGTCACGTTGATTGGTGTCGTCGCTGTTTAAGTATAAATTATCACGGTAACCATTTTGATTATGTTGCTCAACAGACACGCGATACAGTAACTTACCAGAGTCGTTTAGTGGCCCTGAGCTAAAACCAGAAAACGTACGCAAATCATCATCGCCTACACTGACTTTAGCGCCATGCTCAAATGAATCGGTAGGATCATTACTTTTTAAGTAGATTAAGCCAGCTAACGCATTGGCACCGTATTGAGTTCCTTGCGGTCCGCGCAGCACTTCAACTTGTTGCATGTCGTACATGCTAGACACCATTCCCAGCCCTGATAAATCAATATCATCGACCACGAAACCAACTGAAGAATTTGGTGCCCCTTGGTATTGCTCTTGTTCACCTACACCGCGAATTTGAAAATACTTAGGTCGTGAACTGCCGCCAGACCAGTTAAAATTAGCAATTGAATTGAGCACATCTTCAAAATGCTGCGCGCCTTCGTCTTCTAATTGTTGCGCATCAATAACCGTGACGCTTGATGGCATTTTATCAAGACTGATATTACTAAAATCAGCATTAACAACGATGACTTCCATTTTTTCATATTCTGGCGTGACCTGCTCAACATCTGCAGTTTTAGCCATAACAATAGGCGAGCTCAATGCAGCAATAACCGCTAAAGCAATTGGCGTGTGGGATAACCCGATAGATTTTTTCGTGAACATAGGACCTCAAATAGTTATTTTGAGATCCGGCAAGAGTAGCGAATAAGAGGTGCACTTAAAGATAGTGTGGCCCATTCCTACGCCGGTATAAGCCGGATCAGGTTCTAAGGGTTCGTCTTATAGACATCTCAGTTCAGTGTTACTGAACACCCCTTGGCGGCCACGAGTATAAACTATCTAAAATATGATTACACGATCCGTTATACAATTTGATAACACAAAAAACACTTTACCAATGTAGGCGTTTTGTCAGTGTCCTTTAGACATGAAACAAGCTGCATAACAAGTATACAAAATACACATTGATACGGCTGTGAAGCACTAATAAGAATAGGTTTCGCGCACGTATATTTCAAAATGAGTTGCCTGGGTATTAGGGGCAACAGCGCTCACCTGCAGCTGTTGCATTCCATGCAATTTTACGGACTTCCAACTACTTGCTTCATCTTCAATGGTATAACCATTAGCATCAAACCAAGTAAATTTGTATTGCACACGAAAATCTGTGCTCGTTTTACTTTGAATGAGTGCCGACGCTTTAATTAAATCTGCCACCATGATTGATGATATGTCAGTGACATTTATATCACTGGCAAACGATGAACTGTCAACTCTGACTTGCCCAGTAGAATCAACAGCAATACCTGCGGTATTGTGGGCGCAAGCGCCAAGTAACAATGTTGATGCGAATAGGATAATTGATGTGAGTTTCATAGTCTTTTCCTTTATTGTTACTAGGTATATAACACAACTAATCTAACAAAAAGTGGGCCCTAGCTGTAGCAATCAATTGCTTACGGTTAGTTTGCCAACAATTAATGCTGACATTGGCCACTCGACGACCTTGTCGAGTGATTTTACATTCTGCAAAAGTATCTTGATGCAAACCTGCACGCAAATAGTCAATTGAAAAGTCGACAATTTTAGGCACTTTTTTCGCTTGCATAAACACCATTAATTGCACAATAGCCGACATTTCCATAAAACCCGCAATCACGCCACCGTGGATAGCAGGTAAAATTGGATTACCGATATTGTCATCTTTTGCGGGTAATCTAAATACCATTTCATCGCCGAAACGAGCTACTGACATACCTATAAATTGTGAGTACGGTACTTTTTCAAGCAAATAACTGTAATCATTTAATTCAATCGCGCGCTTTACTACATCTTGAACATCCAACTCACTTGATGCCTCTGGGGTTGTTTGTTCAGTCATGCTGACTCTCCGGCAAATTACCCATTAATGCTTGACGAAACTCTTCACCAACCATTTCTGGGCTAATACGCATAAACGAACCTACCGCATGGGCAATGGGTTCATCAATACTTTCTTGATAAGCAATCGCACGGGTAAACGCAACACTTGACGATAAACGGTAACACTCTGCAAAGGCATAGACCGGTTTGAGCGGTTCGGCAGGCTTCATGTAATCAACCCGTAAATCTAATGTTGGCGATAACTCAAGCGATTGATATTTTTTTAAAATGGCGCACACCACAGCGGTGCCACAGGCGGTATCGATTAGAGTGGTAATGACCCCGCCATGGATAACACCCGTGTCTGGATAACCAATAATATCTTGGCTATATGGCAACTCAATTAACACGTGATGCTCACTGGCTTCTTTAACACTTAATCCTAAGCGGCGGCACTGAGCTAATTGGTTTACAAAACGTGTGGCCACTTCAGTTAACGGGAAAAAATCACTGTTAATTTTCATTAGTCGCGGCTCAGCATTGGGCCTAATGGCTTTCCGCCTAAAAGATGCATATGAATATGATATACCTCTTGGCCACCATGTTTATTGCAATTCATAATTAACCGATAACCATCTTCTGCAATACCAGCCTCATCTGCTAATTTTGCTGCAACGGTCATCATACGCCCTAGCGCTTTTTCATCTGATGCTTTGACATCATTTGCAGTCGCAATTAAATGATTAGGAATAATAAGTATGTGCGTTGGCGCTTGAGGAGCAATATCACGAAATGCAGTGACGAGTTCATCTTGATATAAAATATCGGCTGGAATTTCACGACGAATAATTTTACTGAATATGGTTTCTTCGGCCATTTAACGGTCCTCAATGAATGACAGCATTTTGCTACTGATAATAGTAACAAGTCTTTGATCTCTGACTCCAGAAAAAACTCATTTAATCATCAATCTTTTACAGAAAATGGGATTCGTTTGCTTAAGTGAGTCAATTTTGGCAGCATTGTCGATTATAGCTCAATCCTTTTGATTGCAACGCTTCTACTATTTGGAAATCTTTATGCATTATCATATCCATGCGATCGATCCTAAAGCGCATTTATTTGAAGTCACTCTCACCATCACCCAAGCTTCACCATCGCAAATTTTTTGCTTACCGGCTTGGTTACCTGGCAGCTACATGATCCGTGATTTTGCTAAAAACATTATCGAAATTGACGCCACAGAAAATCTACAAGCTTTAACCGTCACCCAGTTAGATAAACAAACCTGGCAAGTAAACAACCAGGGTAGCGACATCGTATTGTGCTATCAAATTTACGCCTGGGATTTATCTGTACGTACCGCCCACCTTGATACAAACCACGGCTTCTTTAACGGCAGTAGCGTCTTTATAGCTGCCAAAGGGCTTGAGGATCAACCGCACCAGGTCACCATAGCCAAACCCGCTTTAACCGAGTTAAGCCATTGGACTTTAGCCACCAGCATGAATAGAACTGCTGGCGAGCAATTTGGTTTTGGCGACTTTAACGCCCCGAACTATGATGACTTAATCGATCACCCCGTTGAAATGGGCGAGCTCAGTATAGAAACCTTTTACGCCGCAGGCGTGCCACACGACATTGTACTCAGTGGTAAGCATCGCGCCAATATGGCTCGCCTGGCTAAGGATTTAACAGCCATTTGCGAGTATCAAATCAATTTATTTAGTACGCCAGCACCGTTTGAGCGTTATGTGTTTATGACCACAGTATTAGATAACGGCTTTGGCGGCTTAGAACATAAAGCCTCAACCGCCTTAATGTGCTCACGTAACGACTTACCTTTGTCGCTCGATGCGCCTGTTGATAAAGGCTACCGCACCTATTTGTCACTTTGCAGCCACGAATACTTCCATTCATGGAACGTCAAACGTATTAAACCCGCTGAGTTTACCCCATTTGATTTATCGCAAGAGTCGTACACTGAGCAGTTATGGGCTTATGAAGGGATTACCTCATACTACGATGATTTAATTACCTTTAAATCAAAATGTATCGATGAAAAAAGTTATTTAACCCTGCTGAGTCAAATTATGACTCGAGTGTATCGCGGCCAAGGACGATTTAAACAAACCCTAAAACAATCGAGCTTTAATGCTTGGACTAAGTTTTACAAGCAAGATGAAAATGCCGCTAATGCCATTGTCAGTTATTACACCAAAGGTGCACTATTTGCGTTGTATTTAGACTTAACCATCCGCATAGAAACCCAAGGCAAGCACAGTTTAGATGATGTGATGCGCGCATTATGGCAACAATATGGATTGCCGCAAATTGGCACTAATAATATGAGTCACCAGCATATAGTTGAAAAACTGCTTAACCGCCCATGTGATGACATTTTTGCTTATTTAGACAACAAACAAGATCTTCCGTTAAGTCACTTACTCGAACAGGTCGGAGTGAACATGACCGTACGAGCCAGTGAAGGAACAGCAGATTTAGGTGGCGGAGAGGCTAAAGGCTATAAAATTGCCTTCGGCGCCAAAACAAAATCAGAATCACTTGGCCTTAAAGTGTTAATGGTTAGCCAAAACAGCCCTGCGCATCAAGCGGGATTAAGCGCTGGTGATTTGCTGATTGCCGCTGATAATTTACAAGTTAATGCCCAGTTTGAGCTACAGTTACAAAGCTACACTGTAGGCCAAAAACTTAATTTACATTGGTTTAGACGCGATGAATTAATGCAAGGTCAAATGCCAGTTTGTGAGGCTGTAGCAGATACCATTTCATTAACGATTAACGATGCTTCTAAAACTGCACTGTGGTTACACTAATTCATGGTTAAGCTCATCGCTGATACATTAGCCACGGTAAAACTCATCACAAAAAACTGACACAAAAATGGGTATCAACTGATACCCATTTTATTTTGTTTATAATCAAGCCTTAGCCCATTTAAACTCTGACCTCGTGCATGTGAGTCTGTGCCCATGCGATCGCTTGACCTCTGCAGGAAACGCCAATTTTTCTAAATGCTCGATATAAATGAGTTTTAATTGTTGATTCACTCACAAATAATTGATTGGCGATATCTAAATTAGTACTTCCTGATAATAAGGCGTGCAATACTTCACGTTCGCGAATAGTCAATTGATCGCCTTCTGGTTCATTATCATCATTCATCATAGAATGTAATAAGTCTTGGGGCATCACACTGCGCCCTTTCATGATGTCATTCAACCCCAAACTGATTTCCGTTAAGCTGGTGTCGGCATAAAACACCCCTAGAGTCGTCGAGGGGTGGATAAGAAAACGTGTATCGAGTTGTTTAGGGAAATTAATAAACACGGTATGAATAGAGCAATATTCTCGCTCAATAAGACGCTGTAATTGATAAGCTTGTTGGATATCGATGGTTGATAGGTCGAAAAAAACCACTGAAATAGCTTCATCAGCCAGCTTGTTTGACATATTACTTGGTTGAGCCTGGGTTAATTTAACTAAAAACTCTTGAGGCCAGCGGCATTCAAGTAAATCAATTAGCAACTGAGATCGTGACACTAACATCCAATTTACGACTTTAAACATCCCAAACACTCCATGTGAACTAACTAACCGACTTCAATGCCAAGTAACATTCCAACATGTGAATATTACCAATCATCATCATTACTGAAAATAAGCCAAAAGAGCCATCACCATAAAAAAATAACACTTTAGTATTAATACAAATTCATTAGCTAAGTTAAGCATAGTGTAGTTAACAGAATTAAGTCATAGCTAATTTTATCCAGAAAATGACGATATTATTTTAATCACCATATGTTAAACCAATAAACTGGTAATTAAAGCCAGAAGCAGGACAATTGAAGTGGCTTGCCAAAATCTGACGGGATTGCGGTTGATAAGAGGCACAAAATGTTTTGGGCGCTGTTGAGCGCTAGCGGTGGTTAATTGGTGGATAAACTCGCAGGTGTCTGCCTGGCGCAAATTTGGCTCAATACTTAATGCTTTTTTTAATGCTTGGTCTATCCAGATGGGCACCATAGGATTGAGTTGGTGCACATTGACGTATTCTAATCTTGAAAAAGCTTGTCTGGTATTACACTTGCTGAGTTTGCCTTTAAAGGGGGATTCACCGGCTAACATTTCATAGGCAATCACAGCAAGAGAAAACAGATCTGCTCGTCCATCAGCCTGAAAACCCAATATAACCTCTGGTGCAGTGTAATCTGCTGTCCCCAAAATATGATCGCGTGTTAGCGGGGTGCTAATTTCGGCAACGCCTTTGATATAACATGAGCCAAAATCGATAATTTTTACCACGCCATCACGGGTAATAAAAATATTATCCGGCTTCAAATCTTGATGCAGCGTTTCTCTGCGATGAAATGCCCTTACCCCTAACTCGATTTGTTTAAGCAGTAATAGCACATCTTCTACCGGGGCTTTTTTATGCTGAACCAGCCATTGTGCTAAACTTACTCCAGTAAGGTATTCGGTCAAATAATACAAAGCCGATTTAGGTTTATGCTGCTCAACAACTTTAACCACATGGGTACTGTTGATGCGCTGGCCAATCCAGCTTTCTAGCATAAAGCGTTCAATATAAGCTGCATCATCAATGTAATTGACTGAAGGCGTTTTCATGCAAAAAGCTTGCTGCTGGTTATTCTCAACACGATACACCTGGCTACGTTGAGATTGATGAATAATGTGAGTGACTTGATAGCCGTCAAGTTTCATTCCTACACTCAGCGGAGGCGGAAATGGACGTTGCGATAAATGATGATACACATCATCAATGGCTTGTTTAGGCAATTGTTGAACACACAATAATTGCGCGCTCAGGTTATCTTTACTGCCAAGCTCAAATGCTTTTTTAATGAGTTTATGGCAAAACTGCTCACATAAATCATCACTTAATTGAGGATGCAATTGATAAAAACTACTTATTTTTTGCAGTAACTCAAACTCTGTAAATTGGTCGTGTATACCATCGGTAGTGAGTAGATAAAGATCGTCTTGCTCGACGGTTAACGCTTTGTAATCAACATCTAGTTTGACATCCATCCCTAATGCACGGGTTAAATATTGATGTGATGAATTTATTTTTGTGCTGTGATCATGACTTAATTGGCTTAGCTCACCACGGCGAAACCGATAGACACGTGAATCGCCCACATGCAACATGTGCACAGTGCACGACTTAAACACTAATGCACTAAAGGTACACACAAAACCTCGTCTGGCATCGCGATAATCTTGCCCTAACCCATACAACCAACGATTTAATGCGGTCAACACTTTAGCGCTAGAGGTTTGTACACTCCAGCTATCTGGTGTGGAGTAATAATCGGCTAAAAAGTTACTCACACTAATAGCCGATGCTTGTGCGCCTCCCTCTGCCGTACTGACTCCATCACTAATCACACTAACTATGCCTTTGGTCATGAGCGATACACCGCTAGGGATACGTATGCCTATCGCATCTTCGTTTTGCGATTTATGACCTTTTTCAGAGGCTTGCCCTACTACCAATTGCAAACTTGTTGCAAAAGGTAGTGTGTCATCTATCACAGGGCTTGCATTGGTTTCTAACTTTGGAGGCATAGGGTTCCTGCTGTAATAACAATCTCACTCATAGAGATTGCCTAGCTGACACTGATCAAGGTGACTTCACCGTCTTCATTCACTTCAGCGATATGACCTTTAGGTTCATTCATAAAGAATAAGGTAATAAAGCCAAATACAGCACTTACAGCAATGACATAGAAGAACGTTTGCGTCGACACCATAGAATATACAGTTAAGAAAAAGACAGCACCAACATTTCCGTAAGCTCCTGTCATACCTGCAATTTGGCCAGTTAAGCGGCGCTTAATTAGTGGTACTGCAGCAAATACAGCCCCTTCACCACCTTGAACAAAGAAAGAGCAAGCCATCACAACCACAACAGCAAGAGGTAATGACCAACTTGAGTCTATTTGTGCTACCGATAAATACCCAATCGCCAAACCTGCGGTTAAAATCAGCAATGTGGTTTTACGGCCAAATTTATCACTTAACCAGCCACCACCAGGTCGAGACATCAGGTTCATAAAGGCATAACTGGACGCAACCATACCCGCTTGCGCCATGCCTAAAGCAAAGGTTTCTGCAAAAAATAATGGCAGCATTGACACGACCGCCAATTCAGAACCAAACGTAGTAAAGTACAGTACATTTAATACCGCCACCTGTTTAAACTCGTAGCGCTCAAACTCTGGCACGTCAACAGAAAAAAGATGTTTATTGACCTGATAGGTTTGGTAAAAATCGATCAAAAAAACAAAAACTAGACCTGCATAAATCAAGTTTGTCACATCTTGAGTAAACATGCTGACACCCGCTGGAGACAGCTTCCACCCCAGTAGTGCTAGCGTGGCATACATAGGCACTTTCATAATGATGAGTAACACTAAATCATTTTTACTGGTGACTTCCAATCCACCGCCTTTTTTAGGTTTAAAATAGGTTGAGCCTTTTGGTGTATCTGTCACATTAAAATAATATACAAACGCAAATAACAAACTCATTAAACCGGTAATACCAATGGCGTATCTCCAACCGTCCGGGCCACCAAATGCAAGTGCTACGGCTGGTAAAGTAAAGGCCGCCGCGGCTGAACCAAAGTTACCCCAACCACCATAAATACCCTCAGCGGTTCCTAACTCTTTGGCCGGGAACCATTCGCTGACCATACGAATACCAATCACAAAACCAGCACCAATAAAGCCAATCAAAAAACGCGCGAGTGCTAACTGCTCAAAACTGTCGGCAACAGCAAACATAAAACATGGAATAGAACAAATAGCGAGTAACGCTGAATAGGTTATCCGCGGTCCATACTTGTCTGTAACCATCCCAATAATAATCCTTGCTGGAATGGTTAAGGCAACATTGAGGATCAGCAAGGTTTTAATTTGTGCGGTTGTCAGCCCTAAACTGTCAGCAATCACACTCACTAAGGGGGCGGCGTTGAACCACACCACAAAAGTGATAAAAAATGCCATCCAGCTTAAATGCATAATTTTCATTTTGCCGTTGAAAGAAAATAGCTTAAATTTTTCAGCACTCATAACAATACTCCTTATGCTTTAGCTAATACAAGGACATGTCCCTGCTCAGTTTTGATATCAAATGGACTGGCTACTAATGATGTATCTTCAATGCACACGCCTGTCGTTAATCGATAATGTTGTTTGTATAACGGCGATGCGACGCACAGCTCACCATCCATTTCGCAAATTAATCCGCGGGCCAACAAGCCAACACCTGTAGCTGGGTCGACATTATCTATGGCATACAAGCCATCTTTACCTAGGTTAAAAATAGCCACGGCTTTTCCGGATACCCAAGCTGCAACACCAGTGCCTATGGGTAAGCTTGTTTCTTCACACACATTAATCCAACTCATGCTAATACCCCATTTGCTGTTGTTTGTTGCTCAGTAGTTTGTTGCTCGGTAATATCTTTAATGGCAATGGTGCCTGCACCGACATCTTTAATATTAGGGAAACGCTGTTCGCGAACGCGTTGATATGCATTAACATCAGGCTCTGGCGCTTGGCTAGGGTTAACAAACTCATTGAAGCGCGCTAAAAAAGCAGGTTGTTCAAGGCTGGTTTTCCATTCACATTGATATGTTGCAGCAATCAAATCCATTTGTTGTTCTAAGGTTGAATTGATCCCTAGGGCATCGTCAATGACCACTGATTTTAAATACGCTAACCCACCCTCTAATGAGTCCATCCAAGTAGAAGTACGTTGTAGTTTGTCTGCTGTTTTGACATAAAACATCAAAATACGATCTATGTATTTATAAAGCGTTTCGGTCGATAAATCGGTAGCAAACAAATCACCATGGCGTGGACGCATGCCACCATTGCCTGCAACATAGAGGTTCCAACCTTTGTCGGTTGCGATAATGCCAATATCCTTACTTTGTGCTTCTGCACATTCGCGGGTACATCCCGATACGGCAAATTTTAATTTGTGAGGGCTACGTAAACCTTTGTAACGGTTCTCTAAGTCAATAGCGAAACCAACCGCATCTTGCACTCCGTAGCGACACCAAGTACTACCTACACACGATTTTACCGTTCGCAATGACTTACCATAGGCATGGCCTGTTTCAAAACCCGCATCAATGAGCTTTTGCCAAATCTCAGGTAATTGCGACAAGGTAGCACCAAACATATCAATACGTTGTCCACCCGTTATTTTGGTATACAAGTCATACTCTTGAGCAATTTGGCCCATGGCTATCAACTTAGTTGGGGTAATTTCACCACCCGCTACTCGCGGCACAATTGAGTAAGTACCGTCTTTTTGAATGTTGCCTAAATAAGCATCATTGGTATCTTGCAACTGCACATGACCACTGTCTTGATTTAATACATATTGGTTTTGTAAACTGGCAAAAATCGAGGCGGCTGCGGGTTTACAAATATCGCAACCATAAGTGTGTCCACTTGCAGAAGGCTTGCCGTGTTGACGCATTAATGAATCAAAGTCATTAATGCCTTCCACTTGGCATAGGTGATACAAGGCTTGTCTGTCATGATCAAAATGCGCACAAATACCAGCATTAAAATCAAGCCCTGCAGCTTGTAATGTTTGATCTATAATTTTTTGTACCAACGGAGCACAACCACCACAACCTGACGCTGCGCGGGTACAAGATTTAATTTCAGCCATTTTATGGTTGCCTGCAGCAACGGCTTCGACAATGTCTCCTTTAGTCACTTGATGACAAGAACACACAATAGAAGTATCTTTTAAATCAGCTTCGTTTTCAGCACCTGCAAGTAATAAATCAACAGCTGAGCCTTCTATTTCATCTTGTGATAAATAGATATCGAGCAAACGGCTATAATCGCTATTGTCACCAATGAGCACCGCTCCTTTTAAAAACTTGCCGCTGTCATCAAGCCACAGTTTTTTATAAATACCCGCCTGGTTATCAGATAATTCCACAAATTGAGCATTATCAAAGCCCCGACTGGCACCAATAGCAGCCACATCGACACCTAAGAGTTTAAGCTTGGTACTCATATCAGCACCGGTAAATGATTGGCTCGGGACATTCGATGATAATGAAGCGATATGAGATGCTACAACCCGAGCCATTTGATAACCTGGTGCAACTAAACCAAATATTTTTTGTTGCCACAAAGCACATTCGCCAATGGCATATACATCGGGTGCAGAGGTTAAACAGTAATCGTTAATCTCAATGCCGCCGCGTTCGCCAATATTAATATTCGACACACGAGCTAACGCATCTTGTGGACGAATCCCAGCCGAAAATACAATCATGTCAGTTTCAAGATACGATTCATCATTAAAGGTCATGCGATGCAACGCCGTTTCACCATCAATGATAGCGCTGGTCGCTTTTGAGGTGTGCACGCTCACACCGAGTTGCTCGATTTTACTGCACAATAGTTCACCGGCTTTATCATTTAGCTGAACGGGCATCAATTGTGGTGCAAATTCCACAACATGGGTTTTCACCCCGAGTTGCATCATGGCATTGGCCGCTTCTAAGCCTAATAAACCGCCGCCGACAACAACTCCGACTTGGCTGTTTTGCGCAGCTGCTTGAATGGCCTCGAGATCTTCAATGGTTCGATACACCAGACATTGAGCACGATCATTGCCTTGTATAGGCGGCACAAAAGGAAACGATCCTGTAGCCAAAACCAACCGGGTATATGAGTAAGACTCACCCTGGGCACTTGTTACCGTTTTTGCCACGATATCAATCGCCGTGATGGGGGTATTTAAGTGCAGCTTAATGCCCCAGTCTTCATAATCTTGTGCAGTGGTTAGCATTAACGGTTCGGCACTGCCCGTCTCAAAGTATTTTGACAATTGAACTCGGTCATAAGCTGGACGAGGCTCTTCGCCAAACACATGCACTTCAAAGATTTTATTCAGCCCTAAGCTGCATAATTGCTCAATAAAGTGATGCCCAACCATGCCATTACCAACGACCACTAACTTGGGTTTTGAGACTGTCATTTCCTGCTCCTTCATGCCTAGGACGGTAAAAAACAAAATGGCGCCAACTCCAATTAAAGAGTTGGCGCCATTGCCAATTACAATCCCGATTTTTTAATTTTTACTGTTACACCATTTTTGGGTTATGCCCCATTAATGTGTTGCAGTGTCATATTTTGATGTTGCAGACTCTATGCCAACAAACAAAACCTTGTAATGAATTGATTATTAAATACTTTTAACTTATAAACTTTAAAATCTCACTAGTGATGCGTACACTTTAGGCTCAATCGCACCAACATGGGGCGCACCATCACTGCTCAATGCCATTTACTCCGCCAAACGAGCACGGTCAGATTGGCTGACAACCGCTATAATTTGTGCGGACATTTGTGCCATTGACACACCTTTTTGCATCGCTTGCTGCTGTATAATCTGATGTGCTTTGGTTTCATCAAATCCTTGTTGCATCACAATCAATTTGGCTCGACTCAGCAATTTAATGCTGCGGATTTCTTCATCTAGCTTTTTAAATTCTTCGAGAGTTTTGCTCGCAGCATTAAAGCGAATTTGTGCCAAACTAATCACACTGGTTAACCTATTCACCGTTAACATATCGGGAATAAAAGTGATTCGGCCACAATCAAGAATTTGTGACAGCACATCCTGTTGCCATGATTTTGCATTGACAACAATCACCATAGGTTTATGAGCCAAAGTACGTTGTATTAATCCCTGTATTTGACTGTGCAATCCGTCAGTTAAAATTAACAAGGTATCAAAGTGTTGTTGATGTAAACGTTGCTCAATTTGGCTAATTGTCGTCAATACACTGACATGTCCAAATGCGGCCAAACAAGCTTGATATTGCACCACATCACAATCAACCACTGGCACTAATGAGAAACCAGCATCACAAAAAATTAAACTGCGCATAACCGCTCCTTTTTGTGCCATTGAGCCAGTGGATTATTTGTATGACTGAAGCGATGTTGCCAACACTGCTGGCTTAAATTAATGGCTTGTTCAACCGTCAATGGTTGCTGCAAGCCAACTGAATTATTGGATTGTTGATTAAGTAACAACAAAACAGCGGTTAACGTAGCAATAATACTGCTCGATGCTTGCTCAATCATGGTGCGCGACATGACGCGACTCAGTTCAGTTGACTCCAATGGCTGACTTTCGCGCCATAACAGCGCAAGAATATCGCTAGACAAGTCAGCTTGGCCCACTTTCGCACCAAAAAAGCCTGCTAATAATGTCGGGACAGTTAAGCTCGACACTGTCACATTTGCTGCTTGACCACTCACGACTTTCATTAACGTAGACACCCTAGGGTTAAATTCTGTCTCGCCCTGTAGGCCTTTAAAAATCGCAATATGACCAGCTGAATATTCATTTTTAGCAAATAAAGTTTCGCTTACCTGTTGATGTAAATCATCCAAGCCTGGATGGAAATAACTGCGCAAACTGATTGGAGCGTTACTTGGATTAATACAGCGAGCAGCGGTTTGAATGACACTGCGTAATCCTAATTCTTGATGTAATTGACGACAATCATCTAACACAGGGACTAAATCTCCTGCGCGGACATAGACAATATTGTCTGACGCTAATACCTGTGCTGCACTTTGAGGATTAGTGCCGCAACGAATATTTAATGCATCTAAGCATGATTCAACATGACGACGATGCGGTAACGCTTGACTGTCACCATGCAACATGACTCGGAACCCTTGCTTAGCCAGTAATGATGCCACTAGCAATAACCAAGGTAATTGTTCACGTTTACCAGCATAAACCGGCCAGTCAATATCGACTGCTAAAGATGGCCAGTCCCGATGTAAACTATGACGCAATCCCGCAACTATGCCGGCAACTTCATCCACTGTTTCACCACGGACTCGCATTAACATCATTGCGCTCGCCATTTGCACCCGCGTGGCATGTCCTAACGCAAAACCTTCTAATAACAGGCTTGCCTCCGCAAACGTTAGCGAACGAGAGCCCTTTTCGCCTTTGCCCAACGCTTTTATCAATAACCGAAAATCAAATGTTTCGGCAGATGTCAGGGTTAATGCTCCAATTTTAGGCATATCTCGCCTCATACTGTGTATTGAATTGTGATGACGAACATTCAATATCATCTAGTAAACTGCCAAGCTGCTGACCGATACTGACGACTTCACCAATAATAATTAGCGTAGGCCCAGAATCTTTAATGGTTAAAGCTGCGTTAGCCATTGTTGCCACTGTAGCAAATGTCACAATTTGATTAGGTCTGCCACCGTTAGTAATAAAAGCGACTGGTAAACTCGCATTGCATTGTGCGGTAAGTAAGCCTGCAGAAATGCGCGATGCTTGTTCCTTCCCCATATAAAAAACTAAAGTCGACTGAGCGGCTAACAAGGCTTGCCATTGGCTAGGCGCCACTGTGTTATCAGCATCGGTCATTTTAGTGCCGGTGATCAGCGTGACACTTCGAGCCATGCCGCGAAACGTGAGTGGGATCCCAGTGCTTGATGCGCAGCCTAATGCGGCAGTTACGCCGGCAATAAATTGTGAACGAATACCATGCTGAGCGAGATAAAGCGCTTCTTCAGAGCCGCGGCCAAAAATATGCGGGTCGCCACCTTTTAAGCGCACAACTTTCAAACCTTGTTGGGCAAGTTTGAGCAATAACGCATTGATGTCATCTTGCTTAATACTTGGCTGACCGCAGCGCTTACCGACAAAATGGCGCTGACAGTGCGTATCGACTAAAGTCAAAATATCGCTGCTCACTAGGCTGTCGTAAACTAATGCATCTGCTTGAGCCACAATTCGCGCAGCTTTTATGGTCATTAAATCTAGCTGGCCACACCCTGCGCCAACAATGGCGACATCACCGGCTTGGAGCGTACCTGAACAATCGTCACCACCAGGGTTAACACATTTGATTAATCCATCTACAATATTCATTAGGCGACATCCTCTTCTGTAGCATTAGGGTATTCAAGTTCAATATACGACAAAGCGTTTTGCCAATGTGTTTGAGCGCATTGCTTGACTTCACTATTGCAACTGCCACATTGTCGACCACATCCTAAACTTGATTGCGTAGCGTCTAATGCCTTATTAAATTGCAGATGCTGCTTACCGTCATTAAATACTTGTTGGTCAAACTGCGCATTTATCTCATCAGCAATTTGCGCATCAGTCACACCGGTACAGGCACAAATCAGCGGACTATTGCCGGCATTAATTTGTTGGTGTAGCTGTTTTATAAAAACATTATCGATTGGTTTTCCGATAAAGGCATTCATCGGTTCAACCGCTAGGTTAACTCGAGAGTGAGACAAGACTTTAATCGCGCTTACCATGCCCTTTTCCATATTGCATTGAACATGTAGACGCTGACCATGAACGTTAGCAGACCAGGTAAGCGAGTGGGCTGTTGCTTGATAAGCAAAACCATCCTCATTGTTAGTAAAGCCGATGTGATGACATACTCCATTAGCCAATGTTTGAGCGACTTGCCAGCATAAACCTTGAGCCGCAGGATCGTGCAAACCAAACACCACACCTTGTAATGCCATCAGAACAGGTTTAAGCACGACATATTGGCACTTATATCCCGGTTGTTGCGACACTGGGTCGACTCGGCTATCGAGGTATTGATTAACCCCTTTACCCAATGAAAATTGCTTAGACCAATGCATTGACATCAGCGCCATATCCAACGGTATACCTTGATCAGCCACGACTCTAGCCAGTGCAAATGGCGTAGCTCCTTCATCTGTAGCGGAACAGATAGTAACAAGGTCACCATCAGCAATAGAAAAGTTTGTGAGCTTATCAGGATGAAGTTGTATCACAGGCTCTGGAATACTTGCTCGCAAACTCGCAATATGCCCAGTGCGAGTCATGGTGTGCCATTGATCGCGGCTGCGGCCACTGTTAAGTAACACGCTAACGTGTTTGGCTACATTCGGAGTCTCTTGCGTTACTGGCTTTGCGGGTAAAATAAATTGCGCTTTACCTGTTGGTGTCGCAAACCCCCCATCACTAAATATACGCAGTCCTTGTTGGCCAATGTGCTCAGCTGACGCAATAGGCCACTGGGTCGGTATTAAGTCGTCATATTGCTGCTGGGTTAAGTGGGTTAATCCGCTTAAATCAAAAATTTTATTGGGGAATGCCAGCTTAACGCTTGCAGATAAAGCAGCAAACTCACGAAACACACTAGCACTGCTATCAAACTCAAATCCTTGAAAGCCCATTTTCTGTGCCACTTGGCTTATGGCCCACCAATCAGCTTTGCTTTGCCCTTTTGGAGTAATAAAGCCGCGCTGACGACTTATTGTGCGTTCACTGTTAGTCACCGTTCCGCATTTTTCTGACCAGCCTTGAGCCGGTAATAATATATCCGCAAATTTTGCAGTATCTGAATCCGGGGTTATTTCAGACACAACCACAAAAGGGCAATCGGCCAAGGCTTTAGCAACCTTATTACTGTTTGGCAGTGACACAACAGGATTAGTACCCATTATCCAAATAGCTTTTATTTTACCGTCGGCCAACGCATCAAACATGTCGACAGCAGCTAAGCCTTTTTTATCAGCAACAGTATCTACCAGCCAAAAATCAGCAAGTAGTTCACGTTCCGGTTCAGAAAATCCCATATGACAAGCCAGCTGAGTCGCTAATCCACCTACCTCGCGACCGCCCATCGCATTAGGTTGACCCGTTAATGAAAAAAAGCCACAACCAGCTTGTCCAATATGCCCTAAGGCTAAATGGCAATTGATAATTGCATTAGTTGTATCGGTACCAATAACAGACTGATTAACCCCTTGGCATGATGCTGTTAGTACTGTTTTATGCTGAACAAACAATTGATAAAATTGTCTCAATACTTGCTCAGTTAATCCCACTTGCTTAGCCAAACCAATCAAATCTGTACTCAGTTGTTTGGCGTGACTCACAACAGCATCAAAACCGTCTGTATGAGTGGTAATGTATTCATGATTAACTCGTTCGTTATCTGCTAAATAGCCTAATAAACCATAAAACAATGCTAAATCTGCACCAGGCGCAATGGCTAAATGAAGATCGGCTTGTTTTGCTGTCGCGGTCGCAACTGGGTCGATAACCACTAACTTAGTGTTATTCGCATTTCTTGATGCCAATATACGTTTAAATAATACCGGATGAGTCCAAGCTGTATTGGCGCCAATGAGTACAATGACTTCGGCATGTTCAATATCGTCATAGCAACCCGGCACGACATCTTCACCAAATGCCCGCTGCATTGAACTCACTGCCGATGACATGCATAAACGTGAATTAGTGTCGACATTTGCCGTTTTCAAATACCCTTTAGCAAATTTGTTTGCCACATAATAATCTTCAGTGAGCAACTGCCCAGAGAGATAAAGTGCAACAGAATTGGCACCATACTGGGCGATAGTTTGCGCAAACTTCTCTGCAATTAGTGAGCTCGCCTGGTCCCACTGAATCGGTTTCCCTGAGCGTAAAACCGGATAACGCAGCACATTGGGTTGAGCTAAGCTGTCAAGTAATCGTTCACCTTTCGCACACAAGTGACCATGATTAGCGGGGTGATGTTTATCACCCGTTAAGGTTAATGAAGACACATCAACGTCAACCCAATCGGCTTGAGTCGAGGACACGCTAACGCCGCACCCGACACCACAATAAGCACAGCTTGATTGGATTGTTGACATACATTGACCCTTTCATATTAACCATTTCATGTAATTAATACTGCGAAAGCTGTGCCAAAAAATTAACTTGCTGATTTAACTTAGAAATAGAAAAAACTGACTGTCATTGAGCGCTACAATTGCGCAACATAAGTGCAAAAGCATGCACTTAAAGCGCGCATCTAATTGAAAACAAAAGAAATTAAATACCTATAAAGAGGTAGTTAAATTTATAATTCTTGTTTTGGGGAGAGGCTAAAAACAAAAATACCGACATAAATGTCGGTATTTTTTATCAGCGGAATAACGACTTATTTAGCAGTACGTCCATCATCATGACAGGTGTCACACGTTGGTTTTTCGCCAACTTTCGCTTCATGCGGAGCATGACAATCCGCACACATTAACGCACCATCATGCGCTTTATGGGTATCATCCATTTCTGCCAGTGAACCATGGCAACTTTGACACTGTTCAAATTCATATGCGCCATCAGCTGATGGTTCTTCATTTGCGTGGCAGTTTTCACAGCCACCCATTTCAACGTGAAACTCTGCGAGGGTTTCATCAGCAGCAAATGATGCAGAAGACATCATCATTACCGCGAAACCTGCCGCAAACAATGCGCTGAGTAGTTTGTTGCTCATTATTCATTCCTCCAATTTAGTGCATGCCCGCATTCTTTTTATCTGACGCGGGTCTTACACTGAAGCACGACACTTTACTTAAGAATTAACTCACCCCTTTATATCGACCGGAATCAAAATTGACCGACAACATAAAAGTAGTTAACTAATTCAATTTAAGCAAAATTAATTTATATTAAGCAATAATAGCAGTGTTACTTGTTTGAATATGTGCGCTACATCATGTAACTCGATGGTTTTTAGCCACTAAGTTGAACTTTAAGGGCAAACAAATCTAATGTAGCTACGACTAATGTTGAGGGCTATAAAAAAGCCCCAATGAGTATTGGGGCTCACAATAGTAAACTAGTATGGTCTAAGTTAACTTCTAGACTTTTCTAACCTTGCTAATAAACTCGAGGTATCCCAACGGTTACCTTTCATCCCTTGAACTTCTGAATAAAACTGATCTACCAATGCGGTAACCGGTAAATGGCTACCATTTCGGCGAGCTTCTTCTAATGCAATCCCTAAATCTTTGCGCATCCAATCAATCGCAAAACCAAAGTCGTATTTACCTTGCCACATGGTTTGATAACGATTTTCCATTTGCCAGCTTTGCGCAGCGCCTTTACTGATGACCTCAATCACTTTAAGGCCATCTAAACCGGCACTTTTAGCAAAATGAAGTCCTTCAGCTAAACCTTGAACCACACCTGCGATACAAATTTGATTAACCATTTTGGTCAGTTGCCCTGAGCCCACTGGCCCTAACAGCTCTGCGCAGCGGCTGTAAGCTGCAATAACAGGTTTAACTGCGTCAAAATGTGCTTGTTCGCCTCCCATCATTACCGTTAACACACCATTTTCTGCGCCAGCTTGCCCACCAGATACCGGCGCATCTAAAAAGGCAATATCAAGCGCTTGAACATGCGCAGCAATCTCACGAGCAACATCAGCAGAAGCAGTCGTATGGTCAACCAATACCGCACCTGCGTGCATGTTATGTATTACGCCCTGCTCGCCCAATACTACTTGACGCAAATCATCGTCATTACCTACACAGGTAAACACGATATCTTGGCCTTTAGCAGCCTCTTTTGGCGTTGCCGCTGATTGACCACCAAATTGCTCAACCCACTGAGCAGCTTTTGAACTTGTGCGGTTATATACGGTGACCTCATGGCCATTTTTGACTAAGTGCCCCGCCATCGGGTACCCCATTACGCCTAAACCAATAAATGCGATCTTGGCCATAATTTTTCCTTATTTATTCAACAGAAGGTTTAACATGTGCTTCCATTTCAGCACCGATACGCTTACGCATATCCATTAAACGCAAAGCACTATCACGTAAACGAATATCATCTGCTGTTGCCGGTAACCACTCAGGAACCGATGTAGGGTGACCTTCATCATCTACGGCTACCATGATAACAATACAATGTGTGGTTAAATGACGTTCAGATTCTTTTGGATCGCCCGCTTTTACATCTATCGCTACATGCATTGATGTTGTACCGGTATAAATGACTTTACCCGTAACTTCAACAATATTACCTACATGAATGGGTTTAACAAAACGGATCCCGCCAGCATAAACCGTAATGCAATATTTACCGCTCCAACCAGCAGCAGTTGCGTATGCGGCCAAATCGATCCATTTCATTACGGCACCACCATGCACCTTACCGCCAAAATTGACATCTGCAGGTTCGGCCAAAAAACGTAATGTTAGCTGTCTATCTTTACCGGCCATAAAGCCTCCAAGTCATTCGATGGTGTATTTACGATACACTTTGTACTGATACAAAAAAAGCGCACTAGGCGCTTTTTATATTGAACAATATTAATCTATTTTTTTGAATAACAGCGAACCGTTAGTTCCACCAAAACCAAATGAATTACATAACGCATAATCAAATTGATGGCGGCGTGAAGTATGCGCAACAAAATCTAAATCGCAACCTTCATCTGGATTATCTAGGTTAATCGTTGGCGGTACGTGTTGATCGCGCAGAGCAAGCAAAGTAATGATAGCTTCTATAGCACCTGCTGCGCCCAATAGATGCCCTGTCATTGATTTTGTTGAACTGACCAACAAATCATAAGCATGCGGACCAAATACCGCTTTAACCGCTGCAGCTTCAGCTTTATCACCTGCATTGGTTGAAGTGCCATGGGCATTGATGTAACCCACTTGTTCTTTTTGAATTTGAGCATCGTTAATGGCATTAACCATGGCCGCAGCGGCACCGGCACCATCACTTGGCGGCGAGGTCATGTGAAATGCGTCACCACTCATACCAAAACCAACTAATTCACCGTAAATTTTGGCACCACGTGCTTTAGCTCGTTCATATTCTTCCATCACAATGACACCAGCCCCATCGCCAATAACAAAACCATCACGATCTTTGTCCCATGGGCGGCTAGCTGCTGTAGGATCGTCATTGCGGGTTGATAAAGCTTTCGCTGCGCTAAAACCTGCTACACCCAATGGGCTAGTGACATCTTCTGCACCGCCAGCAACCATAACGTCTGCATCGCCATACGCAATAGTACGTGCAGCAAAACCAATATTATGCACACCTGTAGTACAGGCGGTTGTTACTGCGAAATTAGGTCCTGTCATGCCATACATAATCGATAAATGGCCTGCAATCATATTGATAATAGTGCTTGGCACAAAGAATGGCGACACTTTACGTGGGCCACCATTTAATAATGCAGAATGGCCTTGTTCAATTAACCACATACCGCCCATGCCTGCACCGATTGCAGTGCCTACACGAGCAGGATTTTCTTGGCTCATATCTAAGCCTGAATCGGTAACGGCTTGAATGCCTGCAGCCATGCCGTATTGGATAAATAAATCCATTTTACGTGCATCTTTTTTTGTTAAGTATTTTTCGACATCAAAATCTTTAACCGAACCACTAAAACGAGTACCGAATTCGCTGGCATCAAATTTAGTGATTGGAGCAATACCACTTTGACCTGCCAATAAGGCATTCCAAGAAGACTCGACATCATTACCTACTGGAGTCACAAGTCCAAGACCTGTGATGACGACACGACGTTTAGACATGATATTCACCTTTAAATAAAATCTGCCACGATGCCATTATTGCGATAACGCTAAGGATGTATAAGAAGGGATATATTAGTGCAATTAAATGGAACGAGCGTTTACAAATGCTTTAAACAAAAACAGGCGGCATAAATGCCGCCTGTTTTTGTGAATTCTTGATTACTGATTCTTAGAAACGTAATCGATCGCTGCTTGAACAGTAGTGATCTTTTCGGCTTCTTCGTCAGGGATCTCGGTATCAAACTCTTCTTCTAGAGCCATAACCAATTCTACCGTGTCTAGAGAATCAGCGCCTAAATCGTCTACAAAAGAAGCAGCTGATTTAACGTCTTCTTCTTTAACGCCAAGTTGTTCGATGATGATTTTCTTTACACGTTCTTCGATGTTGCTCATTAGTTTTCTTTCCTATTCAAATTACGCACTTGCGTAAGATTGCGAGTAGTTTATTCGAATTAGATAACAATGCAAGCTTAGATTTTGTGGTCTAACCACAAAAATTAACATTGAATTGTCACTAACACTGACTCAAATGAAGGTAGTTTCCTACCTATCGCCCTTAAACCATGTACATACCGCCATTCACATGCAATGTCTCGCCTGTGATGTAAGCAGCTGAATCCGAGGCCAAAAACAATACTGCGTTGGCAATTTCTTGTGCTTGCCCTAAACGTTCCATCGGAACTTGCGACATAATAGCTTGTTGCTGCTCAGGTGTCAGCTCATCTGTCATATCTGTCTGAATAAATCCAGGTGCAATAGCATTCACTGTTATTTGACGAGATGCAACCTCTCTCGCAAGAGATTTTGTAAACCCTATCAAACCAGCTTTTGCTGCCGAGTAATTTACTTGACCAGCATTACCCATTGTACCTACTACTGAACCGATACTGATAATACGTCCGAAACGTTTTTTCATCATAGATCGCATTACAGGTTTAGACAATTTAAATAATGACGTCAAATTAGTGTCAATAATGTCTTGCCATTCATCATCTTTCATACGCATCAATAAATTGTCGCGAGTGATACCAGCGTTATTAATAAGAATATCAACATCACCAGCTTTTTCTTTGATCTGGCTATACAAATCGGCAACAGATTGAGTGTCAGTGACATTTAACACCATCCCAAAGCCTTTGTCACCTAGGTATTGTTGAATAGCTGCAGCACCCTTTTCGCTCGTTGCAGTACCAATGACCATCGCCCCTGCTTGCACTAACGATTCAGCAATTGCACGCCCAATGCCACGGCTCGCTCCGGTAACTAACGCGACTTTGCCGTCTAGACTGATGTTAAAGCTCATAAAAACTCCTTTATTCGGTTAATGTCACAAATGAAGCAACATCATTTACCGCTTGAGCGGATATTGATTTATTAATTCTTTTTGTTAGCCCGGTTAATACTTTACCAGGGCCACACTCAACTAAATTTGTAACACCTTGTGTCGCCATAAACTCAACAGTCTCACTCCAGCGTACTGGACAATACAATTGGCGCACTAAAGCATCTTTTATTGATTCAGCGTCAGTTGGCATTGCCACATCAACGTTATTAACCACATTAATGTTTGGCGCAGAAAACGTCACATGAACTAATGCTTTGGCTAATTCATCTGCAGCAGGCTTCATAAGCGCGCAGTGAGATGGCACACTCACAGGTAATGCAACCGCCATTTTAGCACCAGCGGCTTTACACGCAGCCGCAGCGCGTTCAACTGCAGCTTTTTCACCTGCTATGACCACTTGACCGGGGCTATTATAGTTAACAGGGCTTACGACATCACCTTGGGCAGATTCTGTACACGCCACGGCAATGGCATTGTCATCAAGGCCTATAATGGCAAACATCGCACCTGACCCAGCAGGTACAGCTTGTTGCATTAATTTACCGCGAAGTTCTACTAATTTAATTGCATCGGTAAATTCAATCACTCCAGCACACACTAAAGCAGAATACTCACCTAAGCTGTGACCCGCTAATAAGGTTGGCATTGGCTTATTAGAAGCTTGATATGCACGCCAAATAGCCACACTTGCAGTCAGTAATGCTGGCTGAGTTTTATCTGTTTCATTTAACGTTTCAGCAGGGCCATTGGCGACTAAATCCCATAAATCATAACCTAACGCGTCACTCGCTTCGGCAAAAGTTTGCCCAATAATGTTATGAGATAAAGCGAGTTCAGCTAACATTCCAACAGCCTGAGAACCTTGACCTGGGAATACAAAAGCAACATTTTCCATAAACACTTACCTGTATAAAAGTGGATTTAAATAAGAGTAGATTTAAATTAGTAACGAATAAGGGCACTGCCCCATGCAAAACCGCCACCAAAAGCTTCAAGTAATAATAATTGGCCACGTTGAATACGGCCATCACGTACAGCTTCATCAAGTGCAATAGGCACTGAGGCTGCCGATGTATTACCGTGCCTTGCCAACGTAAGTACCACTTTATCTAAACTCATATCTAGTTTTTTCGCGGTTGCATTGATGATGCGAAAATTAGCTTGATGCGGAACTAACCAGTCGATCTCAGACTTATCTACATTGTTTAAACGTAGTGTTTCCGTGACCACATTCGATAGCTGAGTTACGGCAACTTTAAATACGTCATTGCCTTTCATTGTCATAAAACTGACGGCTTCAGAGCCTTCACCTGAACGAGGAGGAAAAGCGCATTTTAGCAATTCACCTTGACTACCATCTGCATAAATATGAGTGGCAATAATACCGGGGGTATCACTTGCGCCAATAATAGCTGCGCCGGCACCATCACCAAACAAAATAACAGTTGTTCGATCAGCTGGGTCGCACATTCGCGACAATACATCAGAACCAATGACTAATACTTTTTTAGCGGCGCCAGTTTTTACAAACTGGTCGGCGACAGACAGCGCATACACAAAGCCTGAACATGCAGCGGCAATATCAAAGGCTGGAAAATTTTTAACGCCAAGTAAGGCTTGAATTTCGCAGGCAGCTGCAGGGAATGCATTGGTTGCACTAGTGGTACCACAAACAATCATGTCTAACTCACTGGCATCAATGCCGGCCATCTCAAGTGCTTTTAATGCAGCTTGATGGCCCATGGTTGCCACCGACTCATCTGTAGCAGCGATGCGCCGCTCAGAGATACCGGTTCGGTCAACAATCCATTGGTCATTGGTTTCAACCATTTTTTCGAGATCTTGATTGCTACGTACTTGCACAGGCAGATAACTGCCTGTTCCGAGAATTTTTGTGTGCATATATGAGATCAGCTATTGATGTCTAAAAGAATCGACTCCAAACGATCTTTAATCATTTCAGGAAGACGACGTTTTGCTTCTGTTGCTGCTAAATTTAATGCTTGTAAAAATGCAGCTTCATCCGCGTTACCATGACTCTTTACTACTATTCCGCGCAATCCTATCAGACTTGCACCATTATAGTGGTCGGGGTTCATCTTACTGAGTACAGCTTGTATGTGTGGAGCGATGAGTTTGGAGAGTAAACGTACAAAAAAGCCATCATTTAAACCGCGCTTTAGTTGGTGTACTAATAGCTTGGCAATACCTTCGGAAGTTTTAAGAGTAATGTTGCCGACAAAACCATCACAGACAATGACATCGACATTACCAGTATAAATTTCGTCACCTTCAACAAAGCCAATGTAATTAACTTGGTCGGTATGCTGTAATAACTGCCCGGCTTGTTGAACTTGATCGTTACCTTTTACCTCTTCGATGCCCACATTCAATAATGCCACTTTCGGGCGCGCTTTTTTATGGACGGCTTCACATAAAACCGAACCCATAATCGCGAATTGAAATAATGCTTCTGAGTCACAAGAGACGTTAGCACCTAAATCAAGTAAATAAACCGGCTTGCCTGTAACCGCTGGTAAGCAAGACACCAATGCAGGCCTATCTATACCGGGTAAGGTTTTAAGCAATACTTTTGCCATTGCCATTAATGCACCCGTGTTACCTGCGCTAACGCAAGCAGCGGCTTTACCGTCTCGTACTAATTCCAGCGCAATTCTCATTGAACTGTTTTTACGTGAACGCAACGCATGAACGGGCCTATCACACATAGTGACAACTTCGGTAGTATGAATTATTTCAATTCGGTTTAAATCACTAGAGGGTGTTTGAGGTAAATATTTTTGAATTTCGGTTTGATTGCCAACCAAAATAATTTTGAGGGTGCTATGAAATTTCAGTGCCTGCATTGCTGCAGGCACTGTCACGTGGGGACCGTGATCGCCCCCCATCGCATCTAACGCAAGCGTCAGATTTGTCATCAGATAATCAACAAATTACTTGTTGATTACCTTTTTACCGCGGTAAAAACCATCAGCAGTCACGTTGTGACGTAGATGTAATTCACCACTAGTAGCGTCTACTGATAATTGAGCAGTGCTCAATGAATCATGTGAACGACGCATGCCGCGCTTTGAACGTGATTTTTTATTCTGTTGTACAGCCATTTGACCTGTCTCCTAGATTACTTGCTCTTCAGTTTTTCTAACACTGCAAACGGATTTGGACGCTCCTCATGAGCGGGTTCGATCTCGCCTACAACTATATCTTTCGACCCTAGGTTGCAATCAGAATCTTCATGCATAGGGATGATCGGCATAGCGACTATCAATTCATCTTCAATCAATTGATGCAGACGTACTTCACCAATCTCATTACACTCAATTGGGTCATACGCATCCGGGAGCTCATCGATTTCTGCCTCAGTCTTACAAGGACTAAAACAAAACTCGACCGTAACCTCAGTAGTATATTGTGTCATGCAACGTTGACATAGCAGAGTGAGCTCCGTCACAGCCTTCCCGCGAAGGTAGACTATCCCCTGTAAGTCGACGCCACATTCCAACGACACAACTACGTTGGAACAGTCGCCGGCACATAACTCGCTTAATCGCTTTAGTTGCTGGCCTGGCACGTAACCTTCGTAACGAAGGCCGCTTGAGGCAGCGCGTATAGGATCAATTGAAACCGGTATCTTTACTGTTTGCATAAGGCGCGCATATTATAGTTTGAAAACGCTGGAGTCAAAGAAAATTTCCGTAAAAATACGGTCATCTCACCTAACACTGACTAATTAGGTATTCTTTAATCCGGCATTGAATTTGAAAGTTGGCAAATTTTACCGAACCAAACCCCATCACACAAGCATTACTCGGCGAAAAATACTCCATTTGGCCTAATGAATGCAGTAAACTGAACGATAATTGATTATTGATAAATAAATAGTTGAATAAACCCTATGAATTTCAATCTTGTACTCGCATCAACCTCGCCTTTTCGTCAACAACTATTGCAAAAATTAATGCAGCCATTTGACTGCGTTAATCCCGATATAGACGAAACACCACAACAAAATGAAACAGCAACAGCATTAGTAAAACGTCTAGCTGAACAAAAAGCGCTCGCCGGTGCCAAACTAGCGCAAAAAACAGACTCAACTCAATTAATTATTGGTTCAGATCAAGTCGCTGTGATAAACGGGCTGATTATCGGTAAACCCCATACCGTCGACAATGCGATTGCCCAACTGAGTGCAGCTTCTGGCCAAGCCATTACCTTTTATACTGGCCTTGCGGTATATAACCAAAGCACACAGCAGATATTGTCATGTATCGAACCTTTTACAGTACATTTTAAAAGCTTAACGCAAAAACAGATCCGCTATTATGTCGAAAAAGAGCAACCTTTATATTGTGCAGGGAGTTTTAAAAGTGAAGGTTTAGGTATTGCGCTGTTTAGCCGCTTAGAAGGTGATGATCCCAATACATTGATTGGTTTGCCATTAATTAAGCTAATTGAGTTACTGCAACAACAAGGGATGGATGTGTTAAGCCGGTAAGCATACTAATATCAAACTTTACATGAGGGCTTTCAATCAATATCGTGAAAGCCCAACATCGAATTACAAATAATGACGTATTGCAGAGGGAGCACTAACAATAGCCAAAGGCTGAAGCACTTTTAGTCGAGCTTCATCATGCGCGCCATAACTTACGCCAATACTGGCCATATTAGCGTTATTGGCCATAGTTAAGTCATGAATTGAATCACCAATCATAATCGCTTTATCAGCGCTTATCTCAAAATAGCTTAGCAACCCTTGCAGCATTTCAGGATGTGGTTTACTTTGCGAATCACTGGCACAGCGAGATGCATGAAAATACTGACCGAGTCCAGTCAACTCTAGTACTCTGTCTAATCCCTCCCGTGCTTTGCCTGTCGCAATGGCTAATTGATAACCCGCCTCATGCAACTGCTTAATCAGTACTTCTACGCCGTCAAATAACGGCGTCGGGTAGTCACTCGCTAAATGATGGCGTCGATAGCAATCAATAATTTGTTGATGGTTTTCATGTTCAGCAAACAAAATAGGCATAATCGTTGGCAAAGACAACCCAATCACATCTCTCACTTGTTGTTCAGTCGGCACAGTTAACGCTAACTCATGCGCCACACTTTGCATGCAAGACACAATTTTACCGACAGTGTCCATTAACGTGCCATCCCAGTCAAAAATGACTAAATCAAATGCTTTGTCTTTACTCTTCACGTTATACCCTACTCTATTGATTCAACACCCTATAAAATCTGGTTTATGTTCGTTTGAGCTTATCCAATGTATTGAGCAATATTTCATCTAATGGTGCTTTGACTTGCATGACTTCATTATTTTCAGGATGAGTAAACTTAAGCTCTGCTGCATGTAAAAACAAACGGTCTAATCCTAATGCTCTCATGCTGTCATCAAATTGTTGCTCACTGTATTTGTCATCACATGCAATCGCATGACCAGCATACTGGCAATGCACACGAATTTGATGCGTACGCCCAGTTACAGGACTCGCTTTTACTAATGTACAACCTTGGTAACGTTGCATTATTTTGTAGCGAGTTTCAGACTCTTTACCTTCTTTATTAACGCGAACAATCCGTTCACCAGACTTTAAGGTAATTTTTAATAACGGCGCTTTTACGACTTTATCAGTTGCTTGCCATTCACCACGCACTAAAGCCAAATAATCTTTTTGCATGGTTTTACTGCGCAGCTGCTCGTGTAAATGTTTTAACGCACTACGCTTTTTAGCCACAAGCAACACACCTGAAGTGTCTTTATCTAGACGATGTACGAGCTCTAAAAATTTCTGTTGGGGGCGAAGTGAACGTAAACCTTCAATCACACCATAATCAACGCCACTGCCACCATGTACGGCAATTCCAGCAGGTTTATTTAACACAATCAGATGATTATCTTCGTGGATAATACGCTCTTCAAGTTGTGACACCCTTGATAAATTAGGTGATGGCGCTTTACGATTATCTTTTTCTGCCATTCTCACAGGCGGGACACGAACGATGTCACCGATTTGCAATTTGTATTCAGGCTTAATGCGCTTTTTATTTACGCGCACCTCTCCTTTACGCACAATCCGATAGATCATGCTCTTAGGAACACCTTTTAATTTGGTGAGTAAAAAATTATCGATGCGTTGTTCAAAATGATCTTCGTCGATAGTCACGTATTCAACTTGGGGGGTAGTTTCAGTATTCATGATGCGCCATATAGTAGTAACTGCAATAGTGTACCTTATCTTGCAAATGATTGGCTATGACCCAGGGCCAGTTGATCTTTCAAGGTTGTTTTTGCAGCGAATTGTTGGTCATTTGTACAAGGCAGAGACTTTGAGGTGTAGTTATTCTACACAAAAAGTCGATAACGCAGTAAAAATGGTCAACAAACGCTGCCGTAGGGTTCGGCTAAAAACGTTTTACTCTTCGTTGACTGAACTTTGCTTAGATGACTAGGCATCAATCCATTAGCCTCGATTAAAACGTTTTTAACTCGAACGAAATTCATCAAGCAAAGATCAGCAGACCCTAGGTGACTTGAAATAAATACATGAAAGATTATGGGCTTTTGATTGATGAAAATAGCGTTTGTTGCTATATTTGCGCTCAGGTTGAGAGTAAACAGTGGATAAAGTGTTCACAACTTTCACCAAATGCGAAAAAACTGCAATTAAGAAAATGAGCTTTATCGGTAGCAAGTCATTGATTTGCAAATTGTATATAAATAAAAAACGACAAGAAACGTTTCGACAATTAAACCGTAAGTCTTCAATAAAGATTTCAATTTAACTGCAGTAAATCGCCCCAAATTCGAACAATATTTTAGCTTGTTATCAAACAAACCGATTCGACTTGGGCATTAACGGATTAAATTACCATAATTTATGGGGTTGGTTGTAAGTCAACGAATTCCTTGTTTTTGTAAATATTAGAAAATAAGCCATAAATAGGATGCGACACGCAGCGACTGCGTTTTACAGTGATGAGCACCTAATTGCCTGGAGCTAACCGTGAGGTTACACCGATTAATTCAGGCCCGTAATGCAGAAAGATCGTGTTGTTTGATGACCTCATTTAGAAGAATCACGTCATCATGAAACGTATGTTAATTAATGCAACTCAATCAGAAGAGTTGCGTGTTGCCCTTGTAGACGGGCAACAGCTGTATGATCTAGATATCGAAAGTCCAGGTCACGAACAGAAAAAATCAAATATCTATAAAGGTAAAATCACTCGCGTAGAGCCATCACTTGAAGCGGCATTTGTTGATTATGGCGCAGACCGTCATGGTTTTTTACCCCTTAAAGAAATTGCTCGCGAATACTTCCCTAAAGGTTATTCATTCCAAGGTCGTCCTAACATCAAAGAAGTGGTGCAGGAAGGTCAAGAAGTCATCGTTCAGATTGACAAAGAAGAGCGCGGTAATAAAGGTGCTGCACTGACAACCTTTATCAGTCTTGCTGGTTCATACCTTGTACTCATGCCAAACAATCCTCGTGCTGGCGGTATTTCACGTCGTATCGAAGGTGATGAACGTACAGAGTTAAAAGAAGCCATCTCTGAACTTGAAGTACCAAATGGCATGGGCTTAATCGTTCGTACTGCTGGTGTCGGTAAAGAATCAACAGAACTGAAGTGGGACTTAAAAGTACTACAGCACCACTGGGACGCCATTCAAGAAGCCGCTCAAAGTAAAGCAGCGCCATTCTTAATTCACCAAGAAAGCAACGTGATTGTGCGTGCTATTCGTGACTATTTACGTCGTGATGTTGGTGAAATCCTCATCGATCACCCACGTATTTTTGAAGAAGCTAAACTACATATCGGTTTAGTTCGTCCTGACTTCGTTGAACGAGTCAAACAATATGATTCAGAAGTACCATTATTTACTCACTTCCAAATCGAGTCTCAAATAGAGTCAGCATTCCAGCGTGAAGTGCGCTTACCGTCAGGTGGTTCAATTGTAATCGACCCAACAGAAGCATTAACGTCTATCGATATCAACTCTGCTCGCGCTACTAAAGGTGGTGATATTGAAGAGACTGCACTAAATACAAACCTTGAAGCGGCTGACGAAATTGCTCGCCAACTACGCCTGCGTGACTTAGGTGGTTTAGTTGTTATCGACTTTATCGACATGACCCCCGTGCGTCATCAACGTGAAGTTGAAAATCGTATGCGTGATGCTGTGCATCATGACCGTGCTCGTGTTCAATTAGGTCGTATTTCACGCTTTGGTTTAATGGAGATGTCACGTCAACGCCTACGCCCTTCACTTGAAGAGTCAGCAGCACATTTATGCCCACGTTGTCATGGTCAAGGCACTATTCGTAGTACCGAATCTTTAGCATTATCGATTTTACGTTTAATGGAAGAAGAAGCCATTAAAGAAAACACCACTCAAATCGAAGCTATCGTGCCGGTTGATGTGGCGGCATTCTTACTAAACGAAAAACGCAAAGCGATCCGCATTACTGAAGAGCGTCATGAAGTTGAAGTGTACATCATTCCAGATGCACATATGCAAACGCCAGAATATCGTGTCGTTCGTCGTAAAAGTGATGATGAGGTTAGCGAATCAAGCTACAAGCGCGTTGAAAAACCATCATCAAAATTATATGAACCTCGTAAACTGGAGCGTGCCGCATCACCAGAACCTGCTTTAAAAGGTTTTGCTGCACCACAAAAAACGGCACCAGCTGAAACGGCTCCAACGCCGGTCCCAGCAGCTAAAGCCCCTGTTGCTACAGCGCCATCTCAGCCAGGATTCTTTGCTCGTATCGTCTCAGCAATTAGTGCACTGTTTGCAACTAGCGACAGTGAAACCAATGAAACTAAACCTGCTACGCCAGCAAAAGATACATCACAGACTAATAATCGTCGTCCACGTCGCAATGACAGCCGTAACGATAGTGCTAATCGCAACACCAGCCGTAACGACAGCCGTCGTCAACGTAATGACAGCGATAAGCCAAAAGATGGCACAGAGCCACGTACACGTAACAAGCGCAATGATCGTAATAGCAAAAATAATACTCCGGACGATAACGCTAAGAACAAACCACGTAATGAAAAAGCAGAAACACCATTAGCGCAAACTAATGAACCTAAAGCTGCCGATACCAATACAGAAAAGTCTCCTAAACAAGAAGCTGCACGTGAGCGTCGTCAACGTCGCAATATGCGCCGTAAGGTTCGTATTGAAAACGAACAAACTGATGATACTGCCGTAAAAGCAACTGATACTAACGACAAAGCAGTTGTTGTTAATACAGCAGAAACCAAAGCTGTAGAGCCTAAGGTAGCTGAAGAAAAATCAGAAACTAGAGCACAACGCAGTCGTCGCCAGCCACGTAAAGACAGAAGCGAACAATCGCAATCGAATGAAGCGCAAGCTAAAAACGATACTGCACCATCAGACAGTGCTGATAAAGCAGTAGAATCAGCACCACAAACAAAGATAGATTCGGTTAAAGCTGATGCCACTGAAGTGCTAGTTGAAGCTAATGTAGCTAAAACAGAGCAAACAACGGCGACAAGTGAAACGGTCAAAGAAAGCAATAATAGTGACGCACCAGTTGCCGTTGAAAACACCGAAACTGTTGAAGCTACTGATGACAACGATGCGGATGCATCTGACGACGCAAAAGCCGACGGCCGTGAAGGCCAACGTCGTAGCCGTCGAAGCCCTCGTCACCTTAGAGCTGCGGGTCAACGTCGTCGTCGTGATGATAGCGACACAACTCAACAAGCTGTATTTACCTCTGTTGATGAGTTAGAAAAACAGTTAGATGCTGAACAATCACAAGATAAGGTATCAGTAAAGCAAGCAAACGATGACACTGCGGAAGCAAATGCTGAAACAACTGTTAAGCCGGTAACTGAAACACAAGCTGAAGCTCCAGTAGTAGATACGAAAACTGAAGCACCAGCACCTGTTGATAAGCAAAAGTTTGAGACCGTGGTTGAAGCTCCGGTGGTTGAACCGATTGCAGAGAAAACGGCTGAAGCTCCTAAAGCTGTAGAGCCTAAAACAGAACCCGTCGCGATAGCAGCGCCTGAAGTAGTTGACGTGCTTAAGGCTGATGTTGCACCTGAAGTAGCTAAAGTTGAAGTGGTTCAGGAAACCGTTAACTCTGAGCCACAAGCAAATGTTGCCCGTGAAAAAGCAGTAGCATCAAATGCATCGGCACCAATGGCCAAACCTGCGGCTATGGTACGTCAAGTTAAAGCTGAAACAGTAACTGACGTGAAACCAGATGTTAGCGCACCGGTTGAAGCAACGCCAAAAGCACCAGCTAAAGCCAGTCGTTTTGGTTCAATGGTATCTTCAGATATGACTAAACCTACGGTTGATGTTCGCGAACAACAGGCTGTACCACAAGGTCGCGCTTATGAAGCGCAAGCTGAAACCAACGCACCTAAAGTTGCAATGGGTAACAGTGCATCATCTGATATGGCTCGCCCTGGTAAGTAATATCATAAGGAGTGATTACACTTCTTAACTATAAAGCCATGCTTAGCATGGCTTTTTTATTGGGTTATTTTTAGTTAAGCGGCGCTGTTTGCTCGTATTGATATGCACATAGTTGCAATCATATTCGCAATAGATAAAAAACTAAGCTGCTGTTGAAGGGAGTCGTCTTGGGACTATAATTGATTGTCATCGGATAAGTAAGTTGACTAACAACACTATAATTCTAGCCAATTAAGTATCATTGCGTGCGCAAACTTAAACGTATCAAACACAAAGTTATAGTGTTAATAAAGTCCTGTATAAAGCGGCAGTATAAAAATCAAAAAGGGGAAGATTGATGATTCAACCTCCCCCCCTTTTGCATGTTATCTGCGACGTTACTTTTTACGTTTATCAGCAAATTTGCTCATTACTTTATCAAATTTCGGTTTTACCACTAGCTGACAATACGGTTGTTCGCCATGTTTAGCAAAGTAATCATCATGATAATTCTCTGCCGGATAAAATGTGTCAAACGCACTAATTTGAGTCACGATAGGATTAGGCCAGATCCCTTGCGCAGTTAATTGCTTGATATACGCATTAGCTAAGTCAACTTGTTCGCTATTATGCGCAAAAATAACCGAACGATATTGTGGTCCTTTATCATTACCTTGTTGGTTTAATGTCGTCGGATTATGACTTTCAAATAACACGCTTAGTAGTGTTTCAAAATGAATAACCGCAGGATCAAACTCAATGTGAACCACTTCAGCGTGCCCTGTGCGCCCTGAACATACCGCGTGGTAATTTGCCTCTTTTGCATCTCCGCCACAGTACCCTGATTTAACACTTATCACGCCCTCAAGCTGAGCAAAAATGGCTTCAACACACCAAAAGCAGCCCGCACCAAAAGTCGCTTTTTGAATTTGGTTAGGAGCCGAATCAGACATGTTTAATTCATCTATTGATTTGAACACCATCGACACCGAATTTACGCAATGACGTACATTTTTATCCGTCAATAATTCACCTTCAAATACATGGCCTAAATGTCCACCACATTGATCACAGGTAATTTCGACTCGACGCCCATCGGCATCAGGAGTACGCTTAACAGCACCCGCTATCTCATCGTCAAATGCTGGCCAGCCACAATGAGCGTTAAACTTATGTTCGCTTTTGTACAAAGGTGCAAAACATTTTTTACAGCAATAAACGCCATGAGCATCATGATCGACGTACTCACCACTAAAAGGACGCTCTGTGCCTTTTTGCTCAATAACGTATTTTTCAAATTCGGTTAGATTATTCATTGTTCGTTCTCACTGATTTTTTGCCGCATTGGTAAATAATACGCGTGATCAATAGCATCAGTTCAACCAATACTCTTTGAATACGTGCAAATAATTGCGACAAAGTGTGACTAAGGTTACCATTAGCGTGGGTCAACACACTAATAAGAAATATATAATGAAACTTAATACAATTGATTATTTAGCACCAGATAGTGCAGAGCGCTTTGTCGAGTCACTTCGCGAAACAGGTTTTGGGGTATTATCAAATCACCCAATTCAAAAACAACTTGTCGAAGATATCTACAAAGAATGGTACGAATTCTTTCAATCAGAACAAAAACACGATTTTTTGTTCAATGCTGAAACTCATGATGGTTTCTTCCCTGCTTCAATATCAGAAACAGCCAAAGGCAACACAGTAAAAGATATCAAAGAATATTATCATGTGTATCCTTGGGGCCGCATTCCTGATTCACTGAAAGAAAATATCCTTGCATATTATGAACACGCAAATACGTTAGCATCAGAACTGCTTGGTTGGATAGAGAAGCATACCCCAGCAGATGTTGCCGCCAAGTTTTCAATACCCTTGCCAGACATGATTGCCGAAAGCCAAAAAACCTTACTGCGTATTTTACATTATCCGCCTATGAAGGGTGATGAAGAAATGGGAGCAATCCGCGCGGCAGCACATGAAGACATTAATTTAATTACTTTATTACCTGCAGCAAATGAGCCTGGTTTACAAGTTAAAACTAAAACCGGTGAATGGATAGATGTGCCAAGTGACTTTGGTAGCATCATTATTAATATTGGTGACATGCTACAAGAAGCCTCTGGCGGTTACTTCCCCTCTACTTCACATCGCGTAATTAACCCTGAAGGTACTGACAAAACCAAGTCACGTATTTCATTACCTTTGTTTTTACATCCTAATCCCGATGTAGTGCTGTCAGAGCGTTATACTGCTGACAGTTACTTAATGGAAAGATTACGTGAGTTAGGAGTCATTTAACTTTATACGGTTAAATAACATTAAGACTAAGCGCCATTAGGCGCTTTTTTTATGTTTTTACTAAGCTAGTAAAGGTACAATACGGCCTTTATATTATTTGATTAAATATTCAATTATTTACTCAAATAAGTTACTCAAATAAGTTACTCGAACAAGCATTCGGTTATAAGGCAACATCATGGCAATTCAGTGGTATCCAGGACACATGCACAAAGCACGTAAAGAGATTGAAGAGGCTATGCCTCAGGTCGATCTTGTTATTGAAGTGCTTGATGCACGCATTCCCTACAGCAGTGAAAACCCAATGGTGTCACAACTTCGTGGCGATAAACCGTGCATTAAATTACTCAATAAATCAGATTTAGCCGATCCAGCGGTGACAGAACGTTGGATTGAATACCTCGAGCGTGAACAAGGGGTGAAAGCCTCAGCTATTACAACCTTGCAGCCCGGTATGGTGAGAAGTATTCCAGATATTTGCCGTAAATTAGTGCCTCATCGCGATGTGATGGAAAAAGACATTCGCACTATGATTATGGGTATTCCAAACGTAGGTAAATCAACCATCATCAATACCTTAGCAGGTCGCACTATCGCCAAAACAGGTAATGAACCTGCAGTGACCAAAACCCAACAACGCATTAATTTACGTAATGGTATTGTGCTTTCTGACACTCCAGGGATTTTATGGCCAAAAGTCGATAACGAAGCCAGCAGTTATCGTCTTGCCGTAACTGGCGCCATTAAAGATACGGCCATGGAGTATGAAGATGTGGCAATGTTTGCCGCAGAGTACTTCTTAAAAGCTTATCCAGAAGCTATTTGTGAACGTTATAAGCTCAGCTCTTTACCTGATACAGACATAGGCTTACTAGAGGCCATTGCCAACTCACGCGGTGCGTTGCGTCCAGGTGGGCGTATTGATTACCATAAAGTGTCTGAATTGTTATTACACGATTATCGCTCTGGACGTATTGGTCTATTAAGCTTAGAAACACCTGAGATGGCAGAAGCTGAAAAAATCGAAGTCGCACGAGTGTTAGCAGAAAAAGAAGCAATAAAGCAGCAAAAAATTGAGCAAGAAAAACTAAAGCGCTCAGGTAAACGCCACAACGACTAATCTTTACCTTTATCGCAAAAATCTAGAATATAGCTAATCACGATTAAACGGGGTAACTGCTTACCCCGCTTTAGCGAGTACCAATTGTTTAGCTAATTCAGCAAGACTAATCTCGAGTAAATCGATAACCAACTCAAATCCCCTGTCACCACCATAATATGGGTCTGGCACCTCCCTTACGCCACCACCCACAAAAGACAAAATCAAGCGGATTTTATATTGTAAATGCGCAGGACATCGTGAGTATAAATCGATTAAATTGGCTTCATCTGCGACTAAAATCAAATCAAATACCTCAAAATCATTGTCGACCACTTGCCTGGCTTTCATACCTGAAAAATCTAAACCACGTTTTCGACCCGCTAACATACTGCGTGTATCAGGTGCGTTTCCTTGATGAAACGCTATTGTTCCTGCCGAGTCTATCTTCAGCGATAAACCGTGTAGTGTAGCTTGCTGCTTAAATACAGCCTCTGCTGTAGGGGAGCGACAAATATTCCCCATACACACAAATAGTACTGACGAGACGTTGGCTAAATTAGTTATATCGTTCATGACCCTTACCTGCTGGTTTATCTTCGAGGTTGATGTATTTTCGAGATTGATATAGCTCAGGTGGATGTTTATCGATTCACGTTTAGAAATGATATTTTTTGCAAATAACGTGATGGTCCTTCACCTTCAATAATACCCAGCACTATTGAGCGGGTCGCTCGCGCAAAAAAGTCGCAAAACGTGGTGTCCCTTTTTGGGTAAAGCCTAAATATTGATAAGTAATAGTTGCACCGATAGCGGGTGGAGATAGTCTTTGTTTGTCACTGAGCCCACTGCCAATATTAAACACCTTTCCTTGAGGCGTTTTAACCGTTAAAGCACCTAGTTGACCTGTGTATTTTCCTTTGCCTGCGGTGTGACCAATCACCAAGGCTTCTGCATCATATTTAGGTTTTAACTTTACAATATACTGACTTCGCCCAACGGTATAAAAAGCATGCCGATAATGTAACATTAACCCTTCCCCTCCAGCATTTACTACACGATCAAGCTCAGAAAATAACGCATTATTATCTGCAAATGTTAGTTGAGCTATGACCTTTAAGTGTGTTGAGTCCGCCTCTTGTACCAGTTGTTGCATCTCCTTATACCGTTGTTCAAAGGTGCCATTATATTGCGGTAAATCAAACATCATAAATGAGACAGATTGCCACTCTTGTACTTGAGTATGTTGCCGACGAACTAATGCAGAGATTTGCTCAAATTGCTCACGACCTAACCATAACTCGCCATCAATAGGGTACTCAGGAAACCCTTGGGTAAAATTAGTTGGCAAGTTAACGATGCGGCCACTTTTAGTTAGCATCTGTTTACCCGTCCAATATCCCCGAACCCCATCTAATTTTTCGCTCACAAGGTAATCGGTTACAGCTAAGTCTGGAGCATAGTGACTAGCAAGTTGAATTTCAGGCTTAAAAAGCACCTCACTTTGGCACAGCATACTGGTTATCAATAACAGGGCTGAAAATACAGAAAAATAAACACGTAACATAAGCAATCCTTGCATAATAGCTTGAGCCTCATGGCAAGCTAAAGCCTAGTACAACTCGTATAAAAGTGCACATATACCCAACCAAGCAAAAGATGCTCGATTGGGTATATACCTAAAAATACTGGCAACGGTAGGCGTGAATGTTACAATCAAAACAAAGTGCATAAAAAGAAATAAAAATAATGAAACCAGTAAATAATCATGGCCTTAAACGCGTATTTAGAGCAACAGGATTCTCATTAAAAGGCTTAAAAGCCGCATGGGAAAATGAAGCGGCATTTAGGCAAGAAGCTGTGTTGGCCATAGTCATGTTGCCGATCGCCCTACTCGTAAATATCAGCACATCAGAACGAATATTATTGATCATGACCCTCATGATTGTCTTGATTGTTGAATTACTTAATTCAGCCATTGAAGCAGTAGTGGATCGTGTCGGTGATGAAATTCATCCACTAAGTGGTCAAGCCAAAGACATTGCGTCTGCGGCTGTATTTCTCAGTTTAGCCATGTGCGCTATTACTTGGGCAATGGTCCTAATACCATTAGTTTAAAAAATCTAAAACACTCTAAATTTAATAAGAATATAAGCTTAGGTGTCTCCATATATTCTCTAAGCTTTTATTCACTTTGTTAATCAACAAGTGGTTTATTTTTAATGGTTAATTCATTAGACAGTATATCAATGGCTTGTTCAATATAAGACTGCCTTTCATTTTCCGCCCAGTACGCCGCATACACATTACGGGTAATGCTGCTTGCCCCTTCAACAACAAATAACGCTTTGTTGGTTAAATAAGGCTGAACAAGCACTTCTGGTAAAAACGCGCAACCGCCATTATTCAGTATAAAATCCAATGCCATTCTGGCAGAACTGGTGTGCAATACCGGCATTGGAAGCATAGTGTATTCTTGAGCATGAGTGATATTAAACGCAGTGCCCCAATCAACTTTGATGTAAGGAATACTTGAGGTTTGCGCCAAACTAAGATTGTGTTGTTTTGCAACTAACACTAATTTGATTTGTGTCAGCTTCACCAACTCTAACTCATCGAGTTTTGGAGGATCAAAGCTAATGGCTATGTCCAAACTGCGTTCAATAAGCTGGCGCGTCATAACAGAACCCGACAATACGTCTGTACGCAAAGACACACCGTCTAAACCAAGGTGAAGTGGTTGTAAATAGGGTTGTAAATACGCATCCCAAATATTGTGTCCTGCTGACACAGTTAATTGAGTGCTATGTTTTTGGTTTAAAATAATATCTTGCTTTGCCCTTTCCCACGCATTCAATACTGCTTCGGCATGTCCGAGCATTCGTTCACCGGCTGGTGTAGGTTGAATATTATTGCGTAGACGTTCAAAAAGCTCAACGCCTAGAATACCTTCTAATTGTTTTACCCTAAAGCTGACCGCACTGCGTGTTAAGTAAAGATTTTCAGCAGCCTTACCAAAGTGGCGTGTACGGGAGACTTCTAAGAACGTTTTTAATAAATCTGTATCCATAAAAATTCTTTACCATGAAGGACAAAATATTTTGATTTAAAAATTGATAATACTAGCCAATACTCCAGTTGAAAATCTTTATATCTCATAATCTAGAAGGTATTAGCCATGTCTCAGCAATCATTTGTCAATGCGAAACAAGGTATTGAAGCTCACACCAATGGGTCAAGTGACAGTTTCCGCTCTACTAAACGCTTCTATGATGACGCTAACTTTCCTAAAGGCTTCAAACGCTGCGGTGATTTTACCAGTAAGGAAGCTGACTTGCTTGAACAACATGGTCAAGCAATGAAAAGTTTAGCCGAAGGCAACCAACTGCCGTGCAATGTCGATGAAGACCAATTTGTAAACGTTGCTAAAGGCAATTTACCAGCATCTACAGTAATGGAATTACTGTGGGCTAAATATTGTCGTTTAGCAAAAGGTAAACCTTTTTATGCCGTCGTCGGTACAATTCATACTCCAGCAAGTGCAAAAGTTGAAATTGAATTTGATGACGTTGAAGATGATAGCACTGACACTGATGAATCTGAATAACGCGTATTGAAACCATAAAACAACAAACACAAACGTTAACACCACATTAACATTTCAAGTGAAAGTAGAGCATTTTTACCGCTCTACTTTTTTGTTTTTATCACAAAAACAACCAATCCAGATCCCACTCACTCCTAGACATCATGCAATGACTGCTTTTGTGACAAAAAGGCTGTTTTTAAGCCTTTAAGTTCAAACTACCAGCGAAAACTTGATTTAGTGCAATTTTTCTATACAAATACTTCACATTTAGTTACAAACTGCTAATATAGCTGCTGAACAGTTTGTCCTACTTTTATGTTTGAATTTTATGACGACACATTTTAATCACCCTATGTTGGTTATGTCGTAAGAAAATAAACTCAACCTCAAATACGACAACAGCATCATATGAAGACGCATACCTTGTAACACTAAAACAAATAATAAATGCGGAGTTTCAATGATTAGGCCCCTTTTTTATATTGTCGTGATGCTATTAAGCACTCAAACTGCATACGCAGCGAGTAGCCATAATAGTCACTCAACGTCAGTAATGGATAAATTTGCCCTCGATATTGGGGTATTTTATGCTAACTCAGATTCGAATATGGCTGTTACCAACCCTAAAACAGGCGGATCGTTTCCGATCGATTTCGAAGATGACTTTTTACTCGCAGAAGAACAATATCTCCCCTATTTCGAACTCACCTACTCTTTTAATCAACGTCACAATCTTTTTATCGATTGGAAATCTCTCGACCGAAAAGCCGACAATAATGCCGTTAGCCAAGATTTCATTCTTGAAGATATTGACGGAAAAGATTACCTCATCGAGGTGGGCACTAAACTCAATACAGAATTAAATATTGATATTTTACGTATAAGTTATGGATACGATGTTTGGCAAGGTACTGATTATGCGGTTGGTGTTTCTATTGGATTGCACACCATGTTTGTCGAAACAGTATTTAAAGGCACTATAGGCACTTGCATACCGGACTCATCTCTCACTAGTTTGTGTAACAATGTCGTCGCAACTCCAGAGGTGGTAGATGAAACGCTTACAGCTCCTTTACCTAATGTAGGTGTTTATGGTGCTTATGAGTTTTATCATGGTTGGAACTTTTCGGCACACGCGCAGTATTTCTCAATTAAATATGATGATGTCGATGGCTCATTAATCGATGTACGCTTAGGTGTAGAAACTAAGTTTTGTGACAACTGGTCGTTAAAATTGGCTTATAATTATTATGACGTAGACATCACAATAGAGAAGCAACGTAAGATGAACAACGATGAAATGAGAACCTTCGATCATAAAATCAGTTACAGCTTCACAGGTCCTATGTTTGCCGTTTCGTATGCCTTCTAAGAAACGTTGATGAACACCATAAAAAGCATCTTAGGATGCTTTTTTTGTGATCAGTAAAATGATAATGTCCTATTATTAATTCTATTATATCTAATCACCCTAATGTCTTTTTATCGCCCTATTTATGAGGCAGTTAATGTCTAACACATTATTGCAGACCGCGGCAGCAAATCTGAAAAAAGCAGTGCCGTTAATGCTTAAGTACAGAATCCCCACCACGCCAACCAACTATGCGCTTTGGTATGCTTATGTTGGTGAGCAAAATCCATTGTTAAATCAAGAACTCGATACCGCAATAAAGCAGAATCAAACATGCTCGCCTGTTACCAGTGAGTTGCTATATCGTAAGCATGTGGCCGATCCTGTCGAACTTGATGTACGCGACATGCGTAAAAACTTGGATGCTATGGTATGTGAACTGTCACAATCTCTCAGAGACACAAATTTAGACACTGAAACATTTCAGACTCAAATTGATAAAGACTTCAAGAAATTAAGTGATTTGGAAACCAAAGGCTTTTCGCTTGAGCAAGTCATTGGTGTTGTAAGAAGTATTGTAAAAGAATCCTCTAGCATTCGCTCAAGTACGGTCAGCTTTACTGAGCAATTGCAAAAAGCCCAATCCGAAATTGATACACTCAAAACGCGATTGGCAGAATCTGAAAAAGACATGTTATTTGATGCATTAACCAATGTATTAAACAGGCGCGCTTTTAACCACGATATTGAAGCACAAATTGATTTATCGCCAACAGGTACATGCTTGATTTTAATTGATATCGATCACTTTAAAAACTTTAACGATACCTTCGGCCATCAATTAGGCGACCTAGTCTTAAAAACTGTTGCTAAACGTATTCAGGAAGCGTGTCGAGATGGAATAAAATTGTATCGTTATGGTGGCGAAGAATTTGCCATTATCGTGCCGAGTAGCCAATTGAGAGTCGCAAGACAGTTAGCAGAAGGGATCCGTCGAGCGCTAGAAAAATTGAGCGTAAAAGATAGACGCAGCGATAAAGTGATAGACTCTATCACTGCTTCATTTGGTGTTTCAGAGTGGAAACCAAAACAAAATGTCGGGAACCTAATTGAAGCAACTGACAAGCTATTATACGAGGCAAAGCGTCTTGGCCGTAACCGAGTGATGCCAATTGCCAGTTAATCAATTGAATCACCTATTTTGATTGTTGGTGAGGTTACTCATGATGTTTAATCTCACCAACAAGCTTCATATTAATCACTAACGCTTTGGTAATTGTAGATATCTTGCAGCATTTTCTGCACTCGGTTTTGGCAGATAAGGTACATAACCTAAAAATGGAGCGTGCATCATTTGCTGTAAACTGTCGAGATTCTCGTCAATAAACGCCATATCTGCATCAACCTGATTGGCAACCCAACCAGCAATACATAAACCATCTGCAAGTAGCGCTTCTTGCGTTAACAAAGCATGGTTTAAACAACCTAATTTCATCCCAACAACCAGAATAACTTCAATAGTCGCATTTTTCTTTACTGCTTGAGTCAAGTGAGTATTTTCACTATTCGAGGGTGAAGATTGTAGAAGTTTCGCTTGCAACAATTTAACCGTATCTGACAAATACTCACCATTACCTAACGGCAAGCGCCATCCACCAGCGCCTTCTATCAAGGCAAAGTCTGCATGTAGCATTGCTGGATGAAACATTATATTAAGTACATTTTGCGCACTAAGGCTTAGATTGACTTGCTTGGCTGCAATATGTGGAGCTATTGCTGGTTCAAAGCTAATAGGATTAACTTCTTGATAAGTTAAAGCCATGTTCGATTGTGCCATTAACATCAACGCATCACTATTTCGCAAACCATCTTTAGTCACATCACAACCCGAAGCAATAGGTTTAAAACCGCATTTTTTCCCTTGTGCTTTAACTAACAAAGCGGTGGATATTAGCGTTTTACCACTGTCAGTGTCGGTGCCCGTCACAAAATACAACATGATACTAGCCTCGCTTAGCGCGGATAAACGCAATTTGATAAGTTAATGGAATGCCTTTATCGGTACGCATAGTTTCAGCAAGTGCAATACGTTGCTGCCATTGTTGCTTAGTGAGCGGAGGATGTTGCGTTACATTGTTTTCGTCTTGTTGAGCAAACGACGCACCCACGCCTTTTATTGAATAAAGCAAGCTGCGCAAATCATCAAAATACACCCTAATACTCTCGACCTGAATATCAATATTTAACCAATTGTTTGGTGAATATTGAGATGAGATAAACGCAGCCTTAAGTGCCGATACCGAATTAAACTGATTCACTCTAAAGCCCAATGTTTTTAATTCAGCCAAGCTACCATCAACAACCACACTGAGATGGCATTCGCCACGGGGTCGCAATACTCGATGAAACTCAACAAACGCTTGGGGTAAGTTTTGGCACCATTGCAAGGCTAAGTTGGAATAGATACTGTCGATAGCAGCGCTTTGCAATCCAAGTACCTGCGCATCACTGCAAATAGGCAAATAATCGGGATGTTGCTCAGACAATTGCTTAAGCATGCCATGAGCGATATCAACAGCCACAACTTGCTTAACGTCATTACAAGCATTAAAACTCGTACCAGGGCCAGCTCCTACATCAAGTAAGGTGCCACATAGATGTGCACGGCCTAATAATTGCTTAGCCGTAATACGTTGTAATACATCATGTTGCTTGTAATGAGATGCGGCGATTGAAAACTTATTTGCCACGGGATTATCTAACGTCATGAGAGTCTCATCGATACAATTTATTTAGTCACGGCTTGCGGTGCTAATGCACCTTGCTTTGCATCAGTGTACTGGTGAATAAGCTGAGTTAAGGTGTTCACGAGTGATTGAATATCAGCGGCTTTATGCTGTGCATTTAAAGTAATACGCAGACGCGCTTGACCTTTTGGCACCGTTGGCGAACGAATTGCGCCGACTATAAAGCCTTGTTGTTTTAACTGCTGCGCAATCGCGATAACGTGATGATTATCGCCGATCATAATGGGCTGAATTGCGGTGGTAGACGACGTAATACTGATGTTATTTGCTAATGCAAGTTGTCTAAACAACACAATATTTGCTGTTAACTGTGCCAATAATTCTGGGTGAGTGTGTTGCCAATTAATCGCAGCCAATGTTAGATAAGCATTAGCTGGCGCTAAAGCGGTCGAGTAAATATACTCACGGCAAGTTGCAACCAAGTAATCAATGACCTCTTTTGAGGCTAGAATCGCTGCGCCTTGACACCCTAGTGCTTTACCAAAGGTGACGACTTGAATATCAACTTTATTGGCATTAACAAACGAGCTTGGTAATACCCCAAAACCATGGGCATCATCGACAATAAGCCAACAGCCATGTTGCTTACATAAATCAGATAGCTCAATAATGGGGGCTACATCGCCATCCATACTGAATACACTCTCGGTGACAACGGCTGAATTGGGATTTCGTTCAATAATACGTGCTGCGCTGTTGATGTCATTATGCAAAAAGCGGCTAATTTTACTACCACAGTCTTTTAAGCCATCAATCACTGAGGCGTGCACCAACTTATCGGCAATGACCGTATCATCAGCGTTAAACAAGGTATTCATTAATGCGCTATTAGCACTAAAGCCTGAACTAAACAGCATACAAGCTTGGTGGCCGGTAATCTCACATAAACGTTGTTCCAGCGCCACATGAGCTTGACTATACCCACTCACAAGCGGTGATGCCCGACTACCTACACCATAAGCAGTTGCACCGTCGTAAAGTGCTTGTGCTAACGCTGGTTCGTGGGCTAAACCTAAATAGTCATTATGGCTAAAATCAATCAATGTTGATTGTTGCGTCGTTACCGACACCTGTCGTTGGCGTAACAATCCTGCAGCCTGAAATTCGGCAAGTTCTTTACTTATCCGCAATGTCATTGGATGTTCTCCAATGTCAGGCTGACTGAATGATGTCATATTAGATTACAGCGCTGCGGCATCAAAAAACTGCTTAGTCGATTTATCTTGTTTGGCACTGGCTTTGGCTAACAGTGCACTGTCTGATTCAATGTTAGCTTGCGGGCCTTGCTCTGGATGTAAACCCAAACGACGGAAAAGGCTCATGTCATCATTTTCTTCTGGATTTGGTGTTGTCAGTAACTTACAACCATAGAAAATAGAGTTAGCACCAGCAAAGAAACACATCGATTGCAGTTCATCACTCATATTTTCACGCCCCGCAGACAAACGCACCCGCGACTTAGGCATTAAAATACGTGCAACGGCAATCGTGCGCACAAACTCAAGTGGATCAAGATCATCTAATTTTTCAAACGGTGTGCCCGCTACTTTAACTAACATATTGATTGGCACGGAATCAGGATGTTGCTCTAGGTTTGCCAATTGCTGCAATAATCCAGCACGATCAGTGGCTTTTTCCCCCATACCAACAATCCCGCCTGAACAGACTTTCATACCTGATGCGCGGACGTTTGTTAACGTGTCTAAACGACTTTGATAAGTTCGGGTGGTGATAACATCACCGTAATATTCAGGCGAAGTATCCAAGTTATGGTTGTAGTAATCTAAACCTGCATCGGCCAATTTGTCGGCTTGTTCTGATGATAACATGCCTAATGTCATGCATGTTTCCATGCCTAATGCGCGCACATCTTTAACCATTTGGGTCAAATATGGCATGTCTTTGTCGCGTGGGTTTCGCCAAGCAGCGCCCATACAAAAACGTGATGCTCCAGCGGCTTTTGCACTTTTGGCTTCTGTGAGTACTTTTTCAATTTCAAGTAAACGTTCTTTCTCTAAACCTGTGTCGTAACGTGCGCTTTGTGGGCAGTATTTACAATCCTCAGGGCAAGCACCTGTCTTAATCGACAAAAGGCGGCTGATCTGTACTTCGTTAGGGTCAAACGTCTCACGATGAATACTGTGTGCTTTAAACAGTAAATCATTCATAGGCAATGCAAACAATGCTTCGATTTCAGCTTTTTGCCAATTGTGACGAACTTCAGCTAACGACATGGATCAATCCTTTATTTTGATTTTATGTTGGCTAGGATACCCTGAGCCCGTAAACTGTCAACGCAGCAGACACTTCGCACTATACAAGTGATTAAAAAAAGAGCATCTATAATTATGGCATTTCTAGACACAAATACCACCATCGACTTCGCTTTTGATGCACAACATATTTGGCATCCTTATACCTCTATGACCCAGTCTCTGCCTGTATATGGTGTTGTTTCTGCCCAAGGTTGTGAGCTAACGTTAGACAATGGAAAAGTACTGATCGACGGTACCAGTTCGTGGTGGTCATGTGTACACGGTTACAGTCATCCGACCATTTTAGCCGCTATGCAAAAACAGTTATCACAACTGAGTCATGTGATGTTTGGCGGCATCACCCACCAGCCAGCCATTGAAACCTCAAAACGCTTAGTGCAGATGACCAGCGATAACTTAACTAAGGTTTTCCTGGCTGACTCTGGCTCAATTGCCGTCGAAGTTGCTTTAAAAATGGCATTGCAATATTGGCAGGGGCGCAGCAAGCCGCAAAAACAAAGGATTATGACCGTGAAAAGTGGTTATCACGGCGATACTTTTGCAGCAATGAGTGTATGCGATCCTGACGGTGGCATGCATACTATGTTCGGTAACAACGTCACTAAACAAGTCTTTATTCCTGCACCCACGTCTAAGTTTGATGAACCACTCAATCAAATCGACAATGACGCATTAGAGACGGCCTTTACTCAATACCATCAAGACATTGCCGCTGTGATTATCGAACCTATAATGCAAGGTGCTGGGGCAATGCGTTTTTACTCAGCAGCTTATTTAACCAAATTACGCCAACTTTGCGACCAATACGATGTTCTACTGATTTTAGACGAAATAGCGACCGGATTTGGCCGTACTGGCACCCTATTCGCTTATGAACATGCCAATATCGAAGCTGATATTTTATGTGTAGGTAAAGCCTTAACTGGGGGATATATTAGCCTCGCAGCCACCTTATGCAGTGACGAAGTTGCTAGTGGCATTAGTGACTCACCCGCTGGGGTATTTATGCACGGGCCAACCTTTATGGGTAACCCACTTGCCTGCGCAGCTGCAACCGCCAGTTTAGATTTATTGCTTACGGGCGAGTGGATTCAGCAAGTTAAAGACATTGAAACGCATCTATTACACACCTTGCCTGCTGCGATGAAATCAACACAAGTCAAAGATGTACGAGTACTTGGCAGCGTCGGCGTAATCGAAATGCGTTCGTCAGTAAACACTGCAACCTTGCAAAAAGCGTTTGTTGAGTTAGGCGTATGGGTGAGACCTTTTAGCCGCTATATTTACATTATGCCGCCTTACACTATTACTGAAGAACAGTTAACCCGATTAACCTCTGCAATGCTGGTTGTTGCTGACACAATCGTCCCTAACAAGAATAACCAAACCTTGATTAGTCATGGATAGTGAACACTTTATTCACACAAGCTTGTTTAACCTGAGGCTTAATTGATTTCAGACTGGGTTAATCTAATATCGATTGAGCATGGATAACAATGGCATCTGAGATCTCTTTGTAGACACCTTTAAGTAAAATCCAATGATGCCAGTAAAGGGTTTCTGTGATGATGTGGTCTTTACAAATATGCACTAACTCACCTGACGCTAACTCTGGTTTAATTTGCGTTTTAGGCACTAAACAATAAGCTGCACCATGTTTAGCCATGGTCACAAACGCTTCTGATGAACGAACAGCATGTAACGGGTATTCACCTTGCATCAAACCAAAATGTTGTTGAATATATCGAGTGTGCATATTGTCCTTGTGATCAAACGCAATACCAGGAGCTTTTCTAAGGCTTTCAGCACTAATTCCGTCAGGAAAGTAATGACGACTAAATTCAGGCGATGCAACTAATAGATAGTCAACACAGCCCAAACGAGTTAATTGGCAACCCTTAATTGGTGTCGATTGCACAGAAATGGCACCAAAAGCTTGGCCATCTTTTAATCGATTAATCGTACGTTCTTCACCTTCCATTAATAGATTTATCTCTACCAAATGCGACTTAATCACTGGGGCGATTGCCGGAATAAGCCAAGTAGCGAGGGTGTCTGCATTAGTGGCAATATTCAAAGTTAACGGTGTTTGAGGTGAATGTGGCATCGCACTTGGTAGCAAATCAGCCTCAAGTTGCACGACTTGATAATAATGCTTTAAAAGCTGCTTACCTAAATCAGTAGCTTTAATAGGCTGACTTCTAATGAGTACTGGCTGAGCAAATTGTTGCTCTAACTGTTTAATCCTTTGCGAAACTGCAGATTGTGATAAAAACAAGATATCCGCTGCGCGCTCAAAGCTTTGTTCTTTTATGACACAGCTCAATGCTAGCAGTAACTTATAATCTAATTTGCTCATCATTTTCCCTATTCATTGTATCTGTAAACGCTATCGTAAACAGAATCCAAACACCTTTCATTAGTTTTTCTTATTCTACAGAAAAATTATTAATTTAACTTATATGGTGGGGTCTGATAATTTAGCCACTCTTTACATTATTGGTAAACAGTAAACTCATGACGACTTCTGCATTATTTCAAGGGCTTATTCTCGGATTAGGGATGATTATTCCTATAGGCGCACAAAACTCATACATATTAAGCCAAGGCATAAAGCGTAATCATCATTTTCTAGCGGCAACAATTTGCATGTTGTGTGATGTGTTATTGATTGGCCTTGGTATTTTTGGCGGAGGAAAATTAATCGCCAGTAGTGAATGGTTAATGTTGCTTATAGGTTGGGGAGGCGTATCTTTTTTAGTGGTTTATGCCGCGATATCATTTAAAAGTGTATGGATAAATCAATACTCAGTTGCAACACATATTACGGCGACCACTAGTCGTAAAAAAATTATCGGCACCACCTTTGCCGTGACCCTGCTAAACCCCCATGTATATTTAGATACTGTAATGATCCTAGGCAGTGTGGGAGGCACTTTTGATGGCAACGAAAAATGGGCATTTGCTATTGGTACCATGTTGGCATCAATACTTTGGTTTTACACCATTGCATTTGGTGCAGCTAAACTCGCCCCTTGGCTTGGAACGCCTAACGTACAGCGTTTAATTGACAGTTTAGTAGGCGTTATCATGCTGATAGTGGCTTATTCATTGTTAACCACATTAATATAACATCACAAATAAAAATCCTAATAAATGAACAGTTAACTTGCTGGTGAACTGTTCATTTAAATACTGACTCTTTCAGAAATCATCTCGCCATCAAACTTTTCGTCATCTAACCATTTCAACTTTGATAATGGATAACCTAAAAACCATTTAGCACGTTCAAGCACAATACGAGTTTTGATGTGTTTGATCCTCAAATCAGTTTGGTCACTTAATCCAGAGCAGATTTCATTAAGCTTTTTAAGGTTAGGAAAACAACTTAACGAAATATAATCCACATCACCACTCAATTGCATACAATCCATAATTTCAGGGATTTCGTGAATACGGCTAACAAATCGTCTTCTCGATGGTGCACTATTATCTTCTAAGGTAAATTCAATGTATGCCAACACATGCTCACAAAGCTGATCTAAGTTAATGTCTGCATGTAAATTTCTAAAGTAGCCCGCCTCTTTTAATGCTTTAACTCTCTGAAAACAGGCGCTAGGCGATAAGTTCACTCTTTCAGCTAATTCAATATTGGTTAACGCACCTTCTAGGTGCAAGGTGGATAATATTTTTTTGTTGTAACTGTCAATCTTCAATTTCTTCTTCATTGCATCTACCCACTGAATTTGTGCTACTTCCTATACTGAATCATTGCCAATTAATTTGCAAAAACAAGGTTATTTAATACAAAAGCGCTACAAAATTTTCGAATTTAACCCTAATTACAAAATATTATTTTGCAGACAAAGTCCCAGAATGGTTGTAGATAATTTATTTAACAATTTTATTACGATTACATACGACTAATATAACTTCGAGAGGGAACGCCATGACCCCATATACCCAGACTCTATTTACAAAAAAATCTTTTGTTGCTGCTGCTATCTCAATGGCGATAAGTTCCCCATTATTAGCTGAGGACAACCCATCTCAAGTAGAAACAATTGACACCAGTGGCGTAGAAAGGATCTCTATTACTGCTCGAGGTCGTGTCGAAACCTTACAAAACGTGCCCGATTCCGTTACCGCTTTTAGTGCAGAAATGATTGAGAATCAGCGCATTACTAACTTTCGTGATGTGGCCGATATGACGCCTAATTTGAGCCAATTAGATAATTTTCGCCCGGGGCTTGCTCGCATCACTATACGAGGATTAATTACCCCTCAGGTGGGTGATGCCCCACTCGCCTTTGTCGTAGATGGCGTTACGGCTCCTGATTTAGAATTTATCAATCAAGATTTGGTCGATATAGAACGTATTGAAGTTATGCGGGGTGCTCAAGGCGCGCTATACGGTAAGGGCGCAATTGGCGGTGCAGTGATTGTCACCACAAAAATACCGACAGAAGATATTGAAGGCTCAGTCAAAGGCTCTTATGGTAATGGCAACACCTACAACATGAGTGGAGTGGTATCTGGGTCGCTAAATGAACAAGATAGTGCTTTTTTCCGAGTTGGTGGTTATACCAAAAATAGCGACGGATTAATTGATAATGTCTTCTTAGATGATGAAGCAGATTATATGTCAGAGGACTCAGCGTTTGCACAACTTCAATTTGATTTGTTTGAAGACACAAGCTTAAACCTCAAAGGACGCTATACCACCTCTGATGCGGGATTTGCCTATTATCAGAACGTGTCCGAAGACAGCACAGAAGATTTTGACTTACCGACTTCGCAAAACATTGATAATAATGACCAACGTGATGTTTACGAATTAAGCGCTAAATTAACCCAAGAGTACGATTTAGGCACATTTGACTTTATCACTGCATATAGCGGATCAGAAAACGAACATTTTTATGATGGAGATTACTCCGCTGATGCCACATTCATTGATGAAGATGGCTTTTTTAGAGCACCATTTGCCACCGAAGGGCTGTATGACATTGAATCATTCACTATCGAGTCACGCTTTACCTCTCGTGGCGATCAAGCTTTAAGATGGGCTGTTTCTGCTTTTTATCAAGATAAACAACGCGACAACACCATTAACTTCTTTGATGATTTTGCCGGTGATACCGCACAGTCTCGCTCAGACTTTAATGACGATAGCCTGTTTTTCACCATTGCTGACAAAAATAGCAGCAAAGCATGGGCCCTGTCTGGACAAACTAACTACGATATTACGGACAAACTCGAGTTAACCACCGCATTACGCTACGACGAAGACAAGCGTGAATCCTATGACCCAAGCGCGCGTGATGACACCTTTGCTAAAAATACATTTAGCCAATGGCAGCCTAAAGCAACACTTGCCTATCAAGCAACCGATGACTTATTGCTATACGCTGGTTATTCAAAAGGTTTTAGAAGCGGCGGTTTTAATGAACCCGCAGAGGGCATTAGCCGCTCATTTGACCAAGAAGTGTCAGACAGTTATGAAACTGGCTTTAAATCGAGTTTATTTGATGACCGCTTAACCCTAAATGGCGCAGTGTTCTGGATAGATCAGTCAAATGCACAAATCACTCAATTTAATGTCGACACATTTACCCTAGAAAACCTGTCTATCGATAAAGTTGAAACAAAAGGTATTGAACTCGAAGCAGATCTTGCAGTAACCGATAACTTAGATCTGCGTTTCAGTGCAGGTATTGTCGACTCTGAAATCAAAGAGTTTGACCGTCAGCCAGAACTGGTCGGATACACGCAGTTTTATGTCGCCGATTACAACTATGCACTGTCGATGAATCACCACTATCAACTCAATGGTGAGTGGGCGTTATTGTCACGCGCTGATATTCAAGTTGTTGGACCGCAATCATTTTCTATCGATATCGCAGACATTCGTTCATCATCTTCAACTACATTAAATCTCGGTGTTGGGATTAAATCTGAACAATGGACAATTCAAGCTTATGTAGACAACCTCACTGATGAGCGAAGCATAGAAGACTTATTCATGGTTGCTGACGGTGTCACAGATCTTGCTCGTCAACCCAATAAACCGCGTAGCTTTGGTATAGAAGCCATTTACAACTTCTAAGCAATCTACTTGGGGTTTAATGGCGTCAATAACGGCGCCTTTACTAGGAATCAACATGGCCGATACCAATACAATCGATGACTTGCTAGAAGACTACGCAACCACACCAGTGCCTCAAAATAAAACCCATAACGGTTGGCGGATCGGCATGGTCAATGGTGGCCTAGCCTTTGCGGTACCGGGGCTCATTACAGGTCTAGAGATCGGCTCAGCGTTAGGATTAGAGCAAAGCATATATGCATTTTTAATCGGCGGGTTTATTTTGTCGGTGTTAGGCACGATTACTGGCTATGTTGGTATGAAAAACCGACTAAGCTCTTGTATGACGATGAAATTTGTCTTTGGCTTGCAAGGCGCCAACATTGTCAGTTTGGCGTTTGTATTGTCGTTGCTTGGTTGGTACGGCGTTAACATTAATTTGTTTAGCGAGGTAGCGGCTCAATTTTCAATGCAGCTATTTGATTATGCTCCACCTATTTGGACATTCGATATTGCTGCCAGCATAATGATCACCCTTACCACCTTGTGGGGCTTTAGGTTTATTGAGCGAGTATCAAGCTTATTTGTGCCTATTTTGTTTTTACTCGTGGCATACATGCTTTATCAAAGCTTGGGCTATGTGGTTAAAGACACCCCCTCTAGTGTTGGTCTAACAGGGATAGATTTTACCTTTGGTGAAGCTGTATCAGCCGTTGTCGGCAGCTTTATTGTTAGTGTGGTATTAATGCCAGATTTTAGCCGCTTTGCAGCCAAGCCCAAAGACACGGTCATCGCCTCTTTTTTACCTTTTATGTTTATCAGCAATTTTGTCTATATCGCGGCAGCAATCGCCGGTTTAGCTGTGGTGAACTCCGACATTCTTGTGGTGATGTTAACCCTTGGCTTAGGTGTGTTTGCCTTTGTGTTATTAATTGCATCAAGTGCCGTGACCAATGTGGTCAACCTTTACAGTGCCGCACTCGGTTTTAATGCCATTAAACCTCATTGGTCAGAATGGAAAATCATCATTGTTGGCGGAGTGTTAGGTGCCGTGATGGCATCACTAAATTTACTCGATAACTTTACCGGGTTCATTTTTAGTTTATCGATTCTTTTTAGCCCTGTTGCCGCAATTTACATTGTCGACTTCTTCTTTATTCAACAGCAAAAAATCTATCAAGTTGAGCATTTAAATCAAATAGCAGCGTTTAATTTTCAAGCATTAGTCGCTTGGGTTGGCGGAATTGGTTTTGCCATGATGGCAAATAAAGGCTGGCTAACACTGACAGGCATTGAAGTGTGTGATGCCATGCTAATTACAGCTCCACTTTACCTTGTAATCAAAAAGCTTATGGCAACCAAAAAGCCACAAAACTCAACGCTGAGTCTATAAGCCAAATTTTAATACCAAACCTTAACCGATGATTTAACAGTACATATCAGAGAGTCATATGAAGTTATTAACGCGTTTAGAACTAACAGATATTTTACACGGATGTGTTATTTTGGGCACCGGTGGCGGTGGCGAAATGAATGAAGGTATTGCCTATATCGATGCCGCTCTGGCCGCAGGTAAAACCTTCACCCTCGTTGATGTCGACGAGGTCCCAGCGGGGAGAAAAATCTGCACACCTTATTTGCTGGGTGCATTATCGGCGTTATCTGAAGCCGAAGAAGCGGTTTACGCAAGATTGCCTAAAAGTGCTCAATCATCAATGATGACCGCATTTAAACGCCTTGAACAATACACTGGCGAGAAGTTTTACGGCACCATTTGTTGTGAATTAGGCGGCTCAAATACGGCGGTTTCTTTTTATGTTGCCGCAATGGCTGATGGCTATATTATTGATGCAGACGTCGCTGGCCGTGCCGTACCTGAAATCACCCACTCAACGTATTACTTTAATGATATCCCAGCGGCACCAATTGTGGCGGCAAATGAGTTTGGCGAATGTTTTATTTGTGAAAATATTATTGATGATTTACGTGCAGAGACGGTTATACGTGCTTTATCTGTGATCAGTCGTAATGATATTGCCGCTATCGATCATGCGATGCCAATTGAACAAGTAAAAGATGCGGTGATTAAAGGCACTATTTCTAAGTCACTGGCCATTGGTAAAGCTTACCGCCTAGCAAAAGAGCATGGCGAGGACATTGCTGAGGCAATTGCAAGTCACGGTGAGGGTTATGTTGCATTTAGAGGTCAGGTTTCACAATCACATTTTAGTACCGAAAAAGGCTTTACTATTGGCACCGTAATCATTGATGGAAGTGGTGAGTACCAGCAAGAGCAATATCAATTAGAAATCAAAAATGAGCATCTTTTAGCACGTCGTAATGGTGAAGTTGATGTCACGATCCCAGACTTGATTTGCTGTATTGATATGGACAACCAAGTGGCAATCACAACACCTAACCATCATATAGGCCTAAATGTCGCTATTGTGATTTTACCAGCACCAAAAGAGTTTGTTACCGAACGCGGCTTACAAGCATTTGGCCCAGCTTATGTTGGATTATCAACGCCGTATGAACCCGCTGTGGCAAAACACTTTGCCAATCTTGGCAAACAAACAGTCTAAAGTATTAAACCCGCATTGCAACAAAGCCAGGTATTTGTGTAATGCGGGTTAACCAAGCTCTTATATGTGGGTAATCAACTAATTCAAAACCACCTTGATGCGCCACATGGGTATAAGCGTAAAGCGCGATATCGGCTAAGCTAAATTGCTCACCGCATAAGAATGGCTGCTTTGTCAGTCCAGATTCCATGACGCTCAGCGCCTTATAACCTTTAGCATGCAAAGAGTAGTACTCAGTTAGTCGCGCTTCAGGTAAACCTAAATACAATTGAATATAACGTGCTACGGCAATATAGGGCTCATGACTGTATTGCTCAAAGAACAACCATTGATACATTTTCGCTTTGCTAAACTCATCGTTAGGGATAAGTGCTGAGCCCGAAGATAAATAGCCCATAATTGCGTTGGATTCAGATAACACTCTGCCATCATCGAGTTCAATTAACGGTATTTTTCCTGTCGGATTTTTGGCCAAATAAGCCACGGCCTGTGTATCGCCATTGATAATGCTCATTTCAATCCATTGATGCTCAATCTTAAGAATATTAAGCACCATTTGCACTTTGTAACAGTTACCAGACACACTGTCGCCGTAAGCTTTTATCATGTTTTATTTGCTCCAATATCACCGATTATTTTTTAACTAAACTTGAAATTAATGCTCGTAAAGCCGCTGGCTTAACCATTTTCGCCATATAGTGATATCCACGTCGCTCAATATCATCCACTAAATCTTTATTGGTATTGGCGGTAATTAAAATCCCTGGTACATGGTCACCATAACGAGCACGAATATCATCCATGGCATCAACCCCATTCTTATCATCATCTAAATGATAATCAGCTAAAATAATGTCGGGAGCAACGCCTTTGAGCCCAAGCTTAATTCTAGCGTCGGCTAGATCTGTTGCACAAATAACTTCACATTGCCAACGGCTTAGTAATGAGTCTAGCCCTGCTAAAATAGCGTCTTCATTATCAATGCATAATACTTTAACACCCGCCAATGGTTGCATTAATGACGGCATAGGTTTTGTGACCACCTGACTGATCGTTTGTCCTAACGGTACAATAATGGAAAACATTGAACCGACGCCCAGCGCAGATCGCACTTGAATTGGATGATCGAGTACTTTACTTATGCGGTCTGCAATTGCTAACCCTAACCCTAAGCCACTGACGTTGCGACTGCTTGGATGGTTCAGGCGTTTAAATTCTTTAAAAATCTCTTGGGTATCGTATTCATCAATACCACAACCAGTATCGAGCACTTGAATCTCAATATATTCACCTCGATGACGGCAACCTAATAAGACTCTACCGCCACGAGCATAACGATAAGCATTGGTTAAAAAGTTTTGCAAAATACGCCGTAACAACGATGGGTCTGAATTAACCGTTGCCGAGCATGGCACCATCGAAAATGAAATTTGGTTATCGCCCGCCATTGCATCAAACTCGACCGATAAACCATTAATGATTTCAGACACCGCAAAATCACGGCGGTTGACATCGACCATGCCAGAATCAAGCTTTGAAATGTCGAGTAAGTCAGTTAGAAGCTCGCCAGCCGTTTTTAACGAGCTATTGACGTGAGTTAAGGTTGTGCGAGCCTCAAGGTCTAAATTAGGGTATTGCGATAATGACGCAGTAAACAATCTAGCGGCATTGAGCGGTTGCATTAAATCATGTCCTACCGCAGCTAAAAATCTTGTTTTAGACGCATTAGCGAGCTCTTCTTGTGCTTTAGCCTCAAGTAACTCACTATTGAGCATAGCCAGCTCATAAGTTCGCTCTTTTACTCGACTCTCTAAGGTTTCATTGGCTTCAAGCAGTGCTTTTTCTTGCAAGCGATATTGGGTAATGTCGGTAAATGTCATCACAAAGCCACCATCGGGCATTGGGTTACCTTGAATTTTAATAACTTTCCCGTCTCTACGTTCGCGCTCTGAAGTATGAGCTGTACCATTACGCATATGCTGCACTCTTACAGCAACTTGTGTTTCCATGTCTCCTTTGCCACAAAAACCACGCGATGCATTAAAGCGAACCACATCGGCAATTGGCATACCTTGTTGTAAAAAACCTTCTGGGTATTGGTATAAATCGGCATAACGATAGTTCCATGCCACTAAATTAAGATCTTTATCAACTACACTCATCCCTTCGTATGCATGTTCAATTGCTCCACGAAGCATGTCTTGACTTAAAATGATTTTAGAGGAAGCTTCATCAACTAAGCTAAACACTTCATCTAGTGCCAAATCCCGCCCCTGCAATACAGAGTCCATCACTAATGACGCACTAGAAGCGCCGAGTACCCCCGATAACATATGCTCAGTATGAGCAATTAATTCTTCAGGAGCGGCTTTATACCAACTGTCACTTTTAACTGCTTCAGGTGAAAAACGGCTAAAACTTTCATAAGCACGAGTTGGACTAACAAAGCGGCTGGCTAAAATCAGCAAGTCTTGTTGCGATATCGGCCCCTGACGCTTATTGGCGTCTTTTTTTAACGCCCAAGGCTTAACAAAATTACTGGCTTGAATTCGCTCTGCGACTCCCGCCCTAAACCAAATAGAGCCTAATACATAGCACACCACGTTAGCCAGCAACGCAATGAGAGTGTCACTCACATTCGGGGTAATGGAATTGAGTAAATCAAATTCACCACCAATTAATCGTGCTTTACCAGCACTTTGCAACAAAATAAAACACCACAAACTAAAACCAACGGCAAGCCCCAAATACACGCCCGTACGATTACCATGTTTCCAATACAAACCACCGACCAATGCTGGCGCTAATTGCGAAAATGCGCCAAATGACAACATGCCTAAATGTGATAACGAATCGCTTTCTCCCAAGGTTAAATAACTTAAATAACCAAAACCTAAAATCACTACAATAGCTAAACGTCGAACGTTTAATAGCAATTGCGAGAACTGGCTAAAATTTTTCTCTCTGATCTGTCCTGTGCGCAACAAAAACGGCACCAACCATTCATTACTCACCATTACGCTAATGGTTACAACCGCAACAATCACCATGCCAGTTGCTGCTGACAAGGTGCCAAGTAAAGCAATAACAGCTAAAAACGGTTGGTCCAATGCCAGAGGTAAATTGATCACATAGGTATCAGCCGCGACGGAGTCACCTAATAACACTTTGCCAGCCAACGCCAAAGGCGCGACAAATATGCCAAATAGAACCAAATAAATTGGAAATATCCAACGTGATTTTTTTAAAATATGTTCGCCGCCACATTCTACTACCATCACGTGAAACTGCCTTGGCATACATAAAAATGCTGCCATACCGACAAATAGTTCAGGTAAAAATGACTCCAATCGTATGTGGCTATTTTCAATCAGCCCCTTAGCAGAGGCTTGTTGCCAGATGTCTCCAAAACCATCAAAAAAACCAAAACTGATCACTGCGCCAACAATGATAAAGGCGGCTAACTTGACTAACGACTCAAACGCAATTGCTACCATCATGCCAGGATTATGTTCAGTGGCATCTAATTTTCGAGTACCAAATAAAATAGCAAATACAGCGAGTAACATGGTAATTAACAGTGGCACAGCAACAGGGCTTAATGGGGTATCGTCTGGCTGAAATAAATTAAGGCTAAATACCATCGCTTTAAGCTGTAACGCGATATATGGCATGATGCCAAAGAGTGCAATAAGAGTAACAATTGCGGCTAATAGTTGTGATTTACCATAACGGGCGGCAATAAAGTCGGCAACAGAGGTGATATTTTGTGCTTTTGACACTACGACCATTTTGCGCAACATGCCAAAGCCAAGCGTAAACACTAAAATGGGACCCACAAAAATAGGTAAGAAGGACCATAAATCAGTAGCGGATTGCCCTACTGTGCCTAAAAAGCTCCATGATGAGCAATACACCGCAAGACTAAGGCCGTAAATCCACACTTGAATTTTTTGACTTATTTTACTAAACCAGCGCTCAGCACCCCATGCCAAAATAAACAACAATGACACATAACATACGGCTATGACGGCCACTATAAGAGTTAAATTCATCAGACATCCGCTATCATTTTATTTTTATATAATCTCATCTCAAGTGCAGAGATAAGCTGACTTACTGCTTTTTATCGCTTACATAATCGCGCGTATTGAACACAAAACAACCTAAACAAGAAAAATAGAGATCATTTGCTTACTCTTCATCTTCGATATCAATCACTTTAACACGTGCAACAGACTAAATATTAAGGATATTTTAAAACTAGACCAAGGTCTAATAGTGTTAGGAGACAGTTAAAGATGATACTTTAGCCACGCCATTTTTAGAAAGGGAAGCCCCTATGAGCTCGCAGTCTCTTTACAAAGTTCCTAGTGACATTGCAGACAACGCACTGGTTAATAACGATCAATATAAGAAAATGTACCAGGAGTCCATCGTTAATCCAGAAGGTTTTTGGAGAGAACACGGCAAACGTATCGATTGGATTAAACCTTACACTAAAATCAAAAAAACCTCATTTGATGACCACAATTTATCGATCAATTGGTTTTATGACGGCACATTAAATGCCTCAGCAAACTGTTTAGACCGTCATTTAGAACAGCACGGCGATAAACTGGCCATCATTTGGGAAGGTGATGACGCAAATGAACAGCGTAAAATCACCTATGCAGAATTACATGCTGATGTCTGTAAATTTGCTAATGCCTTACGTAGTCAAGGTGTGGGTAAAGGCGATATCGTCACGATATACATGCCTATGGTGCCAGAAGCCGCTGTAGCGATGCTAGCATGCGCCCGAATTGGTGCAGTCCATTCTGTGGTGTTTGGTGGATTCTCGCCAGACTCAATCGCAGCAAGAGTCATAGACGGAAAATCTAAAGTACTTATTACTTCAGATGAAGGTGTTCGTGGTGGCCGTAAAATCCCATTAAAACGCAGTGTTGATGAAGCAATTGCTAACCCTGACGTCACGTCTGTTGAAAAAGTCATTGTACTAAAACGTACTGGTGGTGATATTGATTGGGTTGATGGTCGTGATGTATGGTGGCACTCATTAATGGAAGTCGCTTCAGAGTATTGTCAACCTGTTGAAATGAATGCTGAAGACCCATTATTTTTACTGTATACCTCTGGCTCAACCGGTAACCCTAAAGGTGTGCTACACACCACTGGCGGTTATATGGTTTATGCCTCAATGACACACGAATATGTGTTTGATTACAAAGCTGACGAGGTTTACTGGTGTACAGCCGATGTCGGTTGGATTACAGGCCACTCGTACATGGTATATGGCCCATTTGCTAACGCTGCTACAGTATTAATTCATGAAGGTGTTCCAAATCATCCAACGCCTGCGCGTCTTGGCGAAATGATTGACCGCCATAATGTGAATATACTTTATACCGCGCCAACATTAATCCGTGCATTAATGGCTGAAGGTAAAGAACAATTTAGCAGCTACAAAGGCGACTCATTGCGCATAATGGGCTCAGTGGGCGAACCGATTAATCCTGAAGCCTGGCGTTGGTACCATGAGGTGATCGGTCATGAAAATTGCCCGATTGTGGATACTTGGTGGCAAACCGAAACCGGCGGTATTTTAATTAGCCCGCTACCAGGTGCAACAGACACTAAACCAGGTTCTGCTACACGTCCATTTTTTGGCGTACAGCCTGCATTAGTCGACAACATGGGCAATATTGTTGAGGGTGCGACAGAAGGAAACCTAGTTATTCTTGATTCTTGGCCTGGTCAAATGCGTACTGTATACGGCGATCACGACAGATTTGCCCTAACCTACTTTAAAACGTTCCGTGGTATGTACTTTACCGGTGATGGCGCTCGTCGCGACGAAGATGGTTACTACTGGATTACCGGACGTGTTGATGACGTGATTAACGTATCTGGCCACCGCTTAGGTACGGCAGAAGTTGAAAGCGCACTAGTGTCGCATGAGCTCGTTGCAGAAGCTGCAGTGGTGGGTTACCCACACGACATCAAAGGCCAAGGTATTTATGCCTACGTCACCCTCACACGCGACGTTGAACCAACAGAAGAGTTACGCCAAGAGTTACGCCAATGGGTTCGTAAAGAGATTGGTGCCCTAGCAACTCCTGACTTGATTCAATGGGCAACCGGTTTACCTAAGACGCGTTCTGGCAAAATTATGCGTCGTTTTTTACGTAAGATTGCGGCAAACGAAGTGACTAACTTAGGGGACTCTTCAACACTGGCAGATCCAGCTGTAATTGATACCTTAATCGAAACCCGTTTAAACAAAACGGAATAACGTTACTCAAGTTAGAATTCTATCCACCCACGAGAAATCCTGACCAATTTCTCTTTCGCCCCTCATTGAGGGGCTTTTTTTATTCGCGCTTCATATCTCGACATTATCGGATAGCGTTTTAGTATATTTGATGAGCACTAACAACATTAAGTCATCCCAATTCTCCCTGATACAACACCAGACATCATACTTGAGTTAACTTAGCCCCAAATATTGATTAAACAAATTAAATGATTAACAACAATGGCATATATCCACTATATGAATATGCTACTCTGTTGCTAAATATGATGATGTATAGATAAACATTTACCACCAACGACCTCAAATATGATAATCAACCTTCGCGACTACCAACAACAAGCCGTAGATGCCGCTGTGGCGCATTTTAAACAAAGCTCGAAGTCAGCGGTATTAGTGTTACCTACTGGTGCAGGTAAAAGCATTGTGATTGCAGAGCTTGCAAGGATAGCCAATGGTAATGTTTTAGTACTCACCCATGTAAAAGAGTTAGTCGCTCAAAATGCTGAAAAAGTAGGTTTACTGACTAAAGCAGCCAATATTTATTCTGCTGGGCTTAAACAAAAAAAAGCCAATGGTAAAACCGTGGTGGCCAGTGTTCAATCGGCTTCACGAGCACTCACTAAATTTGATCAAGCATTTTCATTGGTCATCATTGATGAATGTCATCGGGTCAGTACTGAGCCGACTAGCCAATATCAACAACTGTTGACTCATTTACGCACTAAGAACCCACAAATAAAACTATTAGGGCTCACCGCTACGCCTTATCGGCTTGGCTTAGGTTGGATATATCGGCACCATTATCACGGTAAAATTGGTAATACTGACAAACCAATATTCGAGAAGTGTATTTTCGAATTACCTATGCGACCATTAATTAAGAAAGGATATTTAACTCAACCTACTATATTTGATGGACTTAGCGCGCAATATGACTTTAGTAACCTCGCGCCCGTCGAAACCAATGAATATTCACCTACAGAAGTTGATAACCTACTGCACCATCAAGGCCGTGCAACTACAGCCATTATTAAGCAAGTTAAGCAATTAGCACAACATCGCCAAGGTGTACTTATTTTTGCCGCCACAGTGCGTCATGCAGATGAAATAATGGCGTTAATGGATGATGATGCTGCATTGATCACGGCAAAAACACCACACTTCGAGCGTGATAACATCATCGAGCGCTTTAAAGCAAAAAAACTAAAATTCATCGTGAATGTTGCTGTTTTAACCACAGGTTTTGACGCACCGCATGTCGATTTAATTGCCATATTACGCCCAACCGCATCTGTGAGTTTGTTCCAACAAATGATTGGAAGAGGCTTAAGGCTTGCTGACAATAAAGCTGACTGCTTAGTGATTGATTACGCCGCAAACGGCTATGATTTATTTTACCCAGAAGTAGGTCAAGCTAAACCAAATAGCAAATCGGTCCCAGTACAAGTCCACTGTCCTGTTTGCTATTTTGCTAATACATTTTGGGGTTTAGTTGATGCTGATGGCGATATCATTGAACACTTTGGCCGACGCTGCCAAGGGTTAATCGATGACAACCAGCAATGTGATTTTCGTTTCCGTTCAAAATCGTGCCCTGACTGCGGCGCTGAAAATGACATTGCTGCACGAATTTGCCAAACCTGTCAGTCAACCTTGATTGACCCGGATAAACGCCTTAAACAAGTACTTAATGCCCAGCATCATCACTTATTTAAATGCCAAGAGATGTTGTTACTTTGCCAAGACGAAAAGCTCGTCATTCAATACATCGACATTGAAGGTAACGTTTTCGAACAGACATTTCAATTTTCTACTCTCGCTCAACGTCGAGCATTTTATGCCGTGTTTGTATTGAGTCACACTCGCACACCCGGTTTACTTCATCCTAAATATAACCAAGCTAACGATGTGCTTGCCGATAAAGAGCGGTTTAGAAAACCAGATTTACTACTATTAAAAAAGAATAAATACCGTTGGGATTTAATTGATTCATTTTTTGATTATCAAGGCAAGTATAAAATCGATATGAGTTAAAACAAAATTAATCGCGTTGAATTTTGAATTAAAAAGCTCATATGGTATAAATTGCCCATATCATTAAACAGGAGTTACCATGTTTGTAGTTATTTTTGGCCGCCCAGGTTGTCCATATTGTGTTCGTGCTGTTGAACTGTCTGAAAAATTAGCAGCTCAAAGTGAAGATTTTAAATTTAAATATGTAGATATTCATGCAGAAGGTATCACAAAGGCTGATCTTTCTAAGAGTGTGGGTAAAACGGTAGAAACTGTTCCGCAAATATTTATTGATGAACAGCCTATTGGTGGTTGTACTGAATTTGAAGCTTATGTTCGTCAAAACAACTTATTAAAATAATTTGTTCATTTTGATGCTCATAAAAAAGGCAACCTCATGGTTGCCTTTTGTTTTATCTCAGCGTCTACAGTACGTATTTAGCTGAAAAAATCACTCGATTTAAGTCACCTTCAAAGCCATTTTCAAGCTCATTTAGTGCATGCATAAACTCTACACCAAACGTTAATGGTTTTGATGGAGAGTACAATAAATTGACGTAAGCTGAGTACGCAGATTTATTCACAGCCTCTCCAGTCAACGCAACCTCATTGTCGGCTGTGAAGCCTGAGAATGTCACACTCGAACGCCATTGTTCATTCCACCAATGACGATATGATACAAAACCACCAAATGACTTAATTGCTTGAATATCACCATCGGCATCAATAACGCCTGCGTTAGCGTAATTTAAAGCCATATAACGACCAAGCCCTTCTCCGTAGGTCGCAGTAAACCTGAAATCGTCTTTCCCAACAGGGATAACTCCAGCAAAACTGGCACCGTAACCGAGCTCAGAAGTATCATAAGTCGTACCGCCAATGACTTGTTCTACATTCAATTGTCGCAAGATAGCTGACGCCGAAAATGATGCGCCATTAGCCGTACTAAAATTATAACGCCCAATAAAATCAGGCACTATACCACTACCACTAGTTATTCTAGCACCGCCACCAAAAGGGGTGACTGTGGTTTCAGGGTTCTCTAACGCAAATTGCCAATTACCTGTGCTGTAACGGATCTGCGACTGTCTAACAAAAGGGGTGCCTTCAGGAGCACCAACAAAATCTAAATTCTCAGGTAACGCACCTGGATTTTGAAATGTCGTCCACGTCTGGCCTATAGTCCATTCATCGTAGCTAACAAATGCATGGCGAATACGGGGAGAATAGCTATTAGACACCCGCTCATTACCATCAGTGTGAGTCATAAAATCTAACTCAATAAATCCGGTCAATTTATGACCATCTACATCGGTTACCGTTTTAAAGTTAAAACGAGATTCTCGAGCCTGAAAATCGACAACCTCCTTTCCATTACCTTCTGTACCATATATTGTCCCTGGTACGTAAAACTGACGTGAAAGTGATCCTGAGTCTGGCGCCCCATTGCCATAATCACTAAACATAACATCGGCTTTAATGTATCCACCAAATGTCATATCGGTTGCAGCCTGAGCTCCCCCACTCATCGCTAATATCGCGCCTGCAATATATATACTTAATCTTGCTTGTTTCATTCTTTTCTCCTTTTAATTTTATTCTAATCTTATGCAATATCGACTAATTAACATTCAAGTAACATTAGCAATAGGTCTATGAGACAAAAGTAGACAAGCGAAAGCTAATGCTAAGATTTTTCAGCGAAACGTTTGAAATGAATTCATTTAATATTAAGAACATTATTACAAACGATTAAGCCACAACGATAAAAATACAAAAAGTGTAGTAATAAGGTTATAAAGGTGCCTAATTCTCAACCGTTTAACAGATCTTAGACCTATTGGTTAATATCAATTCGACTCATTATCTGGTCATTCAGTGGGAGTTCTGTGTCTTCTAGGCAAGTAATAGGATTGTAGACATAGTTGCTCTACCTCCTGCGTCCATGCAGTCGTCGGCAACTGCTCCTGCGTTGCTCTACCTCCTGCGTCCATGCAGTCGTACGTCAATGCTATTAAGCAGTAAAGAAGGCACAGAAACCCGCCTTGCAGGAGACGCTCAGACTGTCCATTTCTTTGTTGCATTGCTTTAGGAGGGAATAACCATTATTTCAACAATGCACCTCAAACGGGAAAAGTCTGAGTAACTCTGATTGGTCACATAATTAATGGAAATGGTATAACAGCCAGCTGTATTCATTAAATTCGTACAAATGAATAGTAGTAAAACGAAGTGGGTATGTAACAAGTTTGGAATGAAGTAAAAAAATCATGGGAGGGGTATAAGTAAAAAGTGGTGAGTCGATAAAGATTCAAACCTTTGACCATTTGCTTAAAAGCTAACTGCGTTAAATAAGTTCGCAAAAATCAATAGCAGTTAAACAAAGTGAACATATAACAAGTTTGCTATGAAGTAAGAAATAATTGGAGGGATAAAAATAAGAAGTGGTGGGTCGTGAAGGATTCGAACCTTCGACCAATTGGTTAAAAGCCAACTGCTCTACCGACTGAGCTAACGACCCATCTTGGTTTTATAAGCCTTATTGCTTATTGGAGTAAAAGCCAACTGTCTATGTTTCAAGACCCGCTGAGCTAACGACCCATTTTGGTATTACGGTTAAATTCTTTAGCCACTGTTTAAAAAAGTGGTGGGTCGTGAAGGATTCGAACCTTCGACCAATTGGTTAAAAGCCAACTGCTCTACCGACTGAGCTAACGACCCATCTGGTATTACGGTTAAATTCTTTAGCCACTGTTTAAAAAGTGGTGGGTCGTGAAGGATTCGAACCTTCGACCAATTGGTTAAAAGCCAACTGCTCTACCGACTGAGCTAACGACCCATCTTGGTTTTATAAGCTTCAACACTTACTGGAGAAAAAGCTAACTGTCTATGTTTCAAGACCCGCTGAGCTAACAACCCATCTGCTATTACGGTTAAATTCTTTAGCCACTGTTTAAAAAAGTGGTGGGTCGTGAAGGATTCGAACCTTCGACCAATTGGTTAAAAGCCAACTGCTCTACCGACTGAGCTAACGACCCATCTTGGTTTTATAAGCTTCAACACTTACTGGAGAAAAAGCCAACTGCCTATGTTTCAAGACCCGCTGAGCTAACAACCCATCTGGTATTACGGTTAAATTCTTTAGCCACTATTTAAAAAGTGGTGGGTCGTGAAGGATTCGAACCTTCGACCAATTGGTTAAAAGCCAACTGCTCTACCGACTGAGCTAACGACCCATCTTGGTTTTATAAGCTTCAACACTTACTGGAGAAAAACCCAACTGCCTATGTTTCAAGACCCGCTGAGCTAACGCCCCATCTGGTATTACGGTTAAATTCTTTAGCCACTGTTTAAAAAGTGGTGGGTCGTGAAGGATTCGAACCTTCGACCAATTGGTTAAAAGCCAACTGCTCTACCGACTGAGCTAACGACCCATCTTGGTTTTATAAGCTTCAACACTTACTGGAGCAAAAGCCAACTGTCTATGTTTCAAGACCGACTGAGCTAACGACCCATCTAAGTTTATAAACCTTAGTGACTTTATTATGTAGAAACTACACAAGAAGATTAATGCTTTTAAACCCCTCAGAATGCTGTGCCGTTCTGAGGGCGCCTATAATACCTTTTTCAATTTCTCATGCAAGCGCAAATTTATAATTTCTTGTTGTTTGCATGAAAAACAGACTAAGAGGCTGTTTTTTGTCTAAATTAGCCTTTTAATGCCGATAATTGCTGTTGAGCAAGGCGTGCCGATGCACTGTCAGCATATTCTTTAAGGACTTTATTGTAGAGCGCACGAGCACCTGCTGAGTCATTCTCTTTTTCAGCGATCATGCCTAGTTTAACTAAGCTGTCACCACGCTTATTAGAATCAGAGAATTTGCTAACAACCGTACTGAATGCTTGTTTTGCCGCGGTGTAGTCGCCTTTATTGTATAGCAATTGACCTAACCAGTAGTTTGCGTTTGCTGCATAGCTAGAATCTGGATATTGTTTAATAAAATCACGAAATGCAGGAATGGCATCATCGTATTTACGATCTTTCAAAACGAGGTTAACAGCCGCTTCATAGCTCGCCGTTTCGCCTAATGTTGAACTAGCTGCAGCAACCGTTGTTGGATCCGCTTGAGCTTCAGCAGACGCCGTTGGGGTTGATGACTTAGCAGTAAGATTAGCAATTTCCTCATACAGCTGACGTTGACGTTGCAGCATTTGATTCATTTGATAATTTTGTTGCTCAGTAATGCCTCGTAAATCCAACACTTCATTTTGTAATGCATCCATACGGCGTTGCATTTCAAACTCGCCCTGTTGCTTAGCTTTCATAATACGTTCTAACTTTGCGATTCGATCATCACTTGATCCGCTAGAAGCATCTGAAACAGGTGCTGGGGCAGCAAATGCAGTCGCAGTAGTGAAGAACATTGCCGCAACTAATATGGCTTGTTTCATTTTTTTCACTCCTAAAAAAGGCCAACCGATATCGGTTGGCCTTACATTTTTAACGCTTAATAAACTAACACACCACGACGGTTTTTACCAAAACCGGTGTCAGTGCGAGTATAGTCTAATGGCTTTTCTTCGCCGTAACTTACAATACTCATTTGGTTAGGTTGTACACCCATACCTTGTAAGTATTTAGCAATCGCTTTAGCACGACGTTCACCTAGTGCGATGTTGTACTCAGGCGTACCACGTTCATCAGCATGACCTTCGATCAATACACGAACACTTGGGTTTTCTACTAAATAGTTACCGTGTGCTTGAAGGATATCAGCATTTTCGCTTTGAACTTCACTGCGGTCAAAATCAAAGTAGATGATGTTTTGACGACGTAGCTCTTGTTCTTTTAAACGTTGCTGTTCTGCTGGGCTTAATACTGCTCCAGCACCACCAGTTTCAATACCACCAGCACCATATTCACTACCAGTACCACTCATAGAACCGTTAGCGTCAGTTTCAGAGTCTGAAGTTGAGCTACAGGCACCCAGTGCCATAAGCGGAACTGCAACCAACATAGCTTTAAACAACTTATTCAGATCCATTTTAAATCCTTATCAATATCTATTTAGAGAAACGGAGACCATGCTGGTGACTTCACCTCGCCCTGGCCGACAGGCAATCTTGCTTTAAATCTACCGTCTACAGAGACAGCAGCTAATACTTGTTTACCTTCATGGGTTGTACCATAGATAACCATAGTGCCATTTGGAGCAACACTTGGTGATTCATCAAGTTGAGTTGATGAAAGCACCTGCATAAAACGTGTTGCTAAATCCATTCTAGCAATATGGAACTTACCATTAGTACGGTTTACAAAAATCATACTACGACCGTCTGGAGTAATTGAACCACCAAGGTTCCATTCGCCTTCAAATGTCATACGAGAGACTTTATTTGTATCTAAACTTACACGATACAACTGTGGTCTGCCGCCACGCTCAGAGGTAAATAACAATGATTTACCATCTGGGAACCAAGAAGGCTCAGTATCGATCGCATAATGGTCGGTAATGCGCTGTGAAGCTTTAGTCGCAATATCGACAACATAAATTTCTGGTTGACCATCTTTTGATAATGTAATGGCTAACTTTTTACCGTCGGGTGAAAATGACGGAGCGCCATTAATACCATTAAAACTACTCACCATAGTACGCGTTTGGCTGTAGATGTCTTGTACAAAAATCTCTGCTTTTCTGTTTTCAAAACTAACATATGCTAAACGACGACCATCTGGTGACCACGTTGGTGACATTAATGGTTCTGGCGAACGTAACAGCATTTGCTCGTTGTAACCATCATAGTCAGCAATCATCAAGTGATATGGTGCTTTTTGACCTTGTTTAACAACAACATATGCAATACGAGTTAAAAACGCACCGCGAATACCGGTCAGTTTTTCATAGACGATGTCACTAATACGGTGGCCATATTGTCTAAACTGGTTAGCACTAATTACAGTCTCGCGGCTTTCAAGTAATAGCTCACTGTTATTCACAGGACCTTTGCTGATTAAATTTTGTGCTTTAACTAAGTCGATTAGCTCAAAACTCACAAGATATTGATCAGCACCGTAAGGCTTTACGCTACCAACAACAACCGCTTCAGCATCAACATTTGTCCAGTTTTGCGCTGCAAAACCACTTACAGATGATAATGTAGATTGTGGTAATGCACGCACATCTAATGATTTAAAAGCACCACTGCGAGCTAAATCAGATGTTACTACGTCTGATATTGACGAAGGAGCAGGACCTTGCCCTTGCCAAACAAAAGGCACAACCGCGATTGGTCTTGCCGCATCGACGCCTTCTGTGATTACAATATCTAACGCTGCCCGAGCAGGTGTTGTTAACACAACAAGTGCCAGTGTTAACCATTTAGCCAAATTCTTCATGCGACTCCTTTAATTCAATTCCATCTTAAATACGTTTGATATTAATTAAATTCCGGTGAAACGGTTAAATTAATTTCTTTTAACTGTTGATAAACAGCAGGCTCTGGCGATACAGGTAAACGCCCCGCTTTATTTATCGAAACTTTTGCTGCTCGGCAAACAACTTGATCACCTTCAAGTGTTTGTGCTGTTGTCACAAACCCATCTGCGGCTAAGCGAATAAAGACTCGGCAACTTTTACCACGCATTGATTCATCAACCACTAAGTTACGTTGAATAGTGGCAATGATCATCGCTTTGTATTTATCAACTTCTGATAACACTTGCTTATTGCGTGTTTTAGATAACGAGTCTTGCTCAGCAGCCATTGCTTCTGCCATTTCACGCTCTTGACGTGCTTTAGCATCAGCCTCTGCTTTACGCTTGCGATCAGCATCTTCACGTTGTTTACGTTCGGCTTCTTCTTTGCGCTTGCGTTCTTCTTCTGCTCGTTGGCGCTCTTCTTGCGCTTTCTTGGCAGTAGCTTCTTCTTGCTTGCGCTTTTCAGCAGCTTGTTTAGCGGCTTCTTCAGATGCCTTTTGTTCTTTTTCTTTCTGTTTTCTGATCTCTTCAGCTTTTAAGGCACGCTCTTTCTCTTGTTGCTGCTTAACCTGAGCGGCTTTAGCTGCATCGTTTGCTTTTTGCGTTTCTACCTCTTTCAACTTACGTTGGATCTCTAACGTTTTAATCTTTTCTTGTTCGCTTTCACGCTCACGCCTTGCTTCTAGCGCTTTACGCTCTAACTCAGCTTGACGCGCTTTTTCTTGCTGCAACGCATCTTGCTTTTGTTTTTTTAATTGCTCAACTCTGTCAGTGACTTTTTGTTGATCAATCACAACAGCTTGAACGGCAGGTGCACTGGCTGCTGTTTGCATTGGCTTAGGTTTATCATCAAAACTAATGCCTAAAGCAAGAATGACAATAGCACCAATATGAATACCAGCCGAAATAGAAACTGGTACGGTTAAATCTGAGTTTCCAGCCACCTATTTCTCCTTCGGCGAATCGGTCATAAGTCCCACAGCAGGTACTCCCGCACCTTGAAGACTTATCATTAATTGGATCACACTTTCATACGGAATTGAGCGGTCAGCTTTAACAACTACGGGTCTTAACGGCTCAAGCTGAATTAATGCTCCTACCTCAGTAGACACCTGCTCTAAATCCATAGCAACAGAGTTTGAACTACTGCCCACATTTAAAAAGTATTCACCTGCAGCGTCAATAGACGCCACTATCGGTGGTTTACTATCTGGTGGTAGCGATTCTGCATTGCCTTGCGGCAATTCAACTTTAACACCTTGCGATACAATTGGGGCTGTAACCATAAAAATGATTAACAACACCAACATGACGTCGATATAAGGCACCACGTTGATTTCTGCAACCGGACGACGACGTTTACGCTGATACATTAAACAGCTTCCTTCTCGCTATATGCTTGACGTTGCAATATGTTTGAGAATTCTTCCATAAAGTTAGCATATGAGCTTTCAAGCTTTTCTACTTGAGTCGAAAATCGGTTGTAACCAATAACAGCAGGAATAGCTGCAAATAACCCCATAGCTGTTGCAATCAATGCCTCTGCAATACCTGGCGCAACCATTGCTAAAGTAGCATTTTCAACCGCACCTAGTGCGATAAACGAGTTCATAATCCCCCACACCGTACCAAACAAACCAATATATGGGCTCGTTGAACCAATGGTGGCTAATAAGGGTAAATGATTTTCAAGCTTTTCCATCTCACGCGATAAGCTAACACGCATCGCACGTGACGTTCCGTCCATTACAGCTTCTGGAGATTTGCTGTTAACTTTACTTAGACGGGTATATTCTTTAAAACCGGCCACAAACATCGCTTCTAGACCAGAAATCGCACTTCCACGTGCAATAAGCTCTTTATAAAGACGGTTTAAATCAACACCCGACCAAAACGTGTCTTCAAAGCGTAACGCCTTTACTCTTGCTGAGCTTAATAACTTGTTGCGTTGAATGATCACGGCCCAAGAGGCAATCGATAATGCCAACAAGGTCAACATGACCAATTTTACCAACACACTGGCTTCTAAAAACAAGCCAATAAATGAAATTTCAGCGTGCACTGTCGAACTCCTGAACAATATTTAGGGGAATAGCGCGGGGACGCATTCGTGACAAAGATATACACGCGACAATCACTGTCGCTTCACAATAGCAATCACCTTGATGATCAACTAAGCGCTGGTGAAACACCAATGACGCTTTTTTTAATTCTTCGACCTTGGATTCAACCAATAAGTCTTGCTCAAATTTTGCTGCTTTACGAAAATCTATTTCTGCATGTTTTACGACAAAAGCAATGTCTTCCGCTAGCAATTGCGCTTGGCGAATACCCATCGCTTTTAACCATTGTGTTCGTGCCCGCTCAAAAAAATTCAAATAGTTTGAGTGATACACAACACCACCGGCATCGGTATCTTCATAGTAAATTGATATGGGCCAAACAAACATAATCAGAGTATCAATTCTTAGGTTGCAAAAGTTGGCTTACTATACCGAGTAGCAACACGCTTGTGAATAATGTCTGAGGCTAAAAACAGACTTTATTTTGCTCAAAATGCGCTAAAACACGTGAATTACCTCAGGAACTGTAATAGATGAAGCTTTATTAATGTGTTTACCCAAAATATTAACAAATTTTTAAACAAAAAAATGTAATTAAACCGCAGGTTATACGATACAAAACTAACCATTAATGTAAGGTTAATTGACAATAAATAACACAAGTAGATTATCCATTTTCGGTTTGGTTTACCTCAAACACACAACGGACTTTATCGCATGATGCACATTGATATGGCGTAAACACAAAATACTAAAAAAACTCAATAACACGCCATTACCAACAGAGCTTACTAATGCTTACCCCCCCTAAATCGACGCGATAATAAACTTTCTATTATCACTAATGACGCAAAATCAACTGGCACAGAGATGACAAATATAATCAAGATGTTTTCAGTTCGAAACGCCATGATTAAACTATTTATCACTCAAGCATGCAGCCTAAAATCGACCCATCATTCATTTGTTAAATATTATCGTTTAGCTTAATTTGCTAATCCGACTAGTTATGCAATAAAAATGTATAATAAGTTAACAAACCGCTATTGCTGAGTATAAAGCCTATTTCCACTTTCTAAAAAACCACCAACCCATTAGTTTTACTAATGATAAACTGTAATTTTTCTAGCTTGTCGAATTAGTGCATTCATTCTACTATAGCTTTGTTTTCAGGAGACATCCGATTCAGATGTTGAAAACCAAGAACTCCAAACTGGTGTAACCCAATACCTCAGTTTACCCTAGTTCTTATGCTTGACTTCCTTCCTTAAATTTGTTGATTGCAAATTATTTAGCCCACTTGGATTAAGTGGGTTTTTTTTGCCTTTTTTTTCAAAAAATACTGTAAAAATAAATACTGGTTAAGTTTAATTCATCGCATTACAGCCTTTGTTTAACCACACTTCACTAAACAAGATTATTGGCATAATGCTTATAAATGACGCACAAAATTAAGCCCAAGCGGTTAACCACTTGGACTTATATATTTGGGCAGAGTACTTGTTATATTGAAGATTAAATTTCTTTGGTGATTTTAATTACAACTCGACGGTTTATTTGGCGCTCTTGAGCAAGCTCGTTAGCTGCAACATGACGCTTTTCTCCATGACCTTGAGTATGGATACGATCTTGTGGGATACCACTGGCAACCAAAATGTCTTTAACAGAGTCTGCACGCTTGTCTGACACTCTTTGGTTTACCGAACGACCACCATAGCTGTCAGTGTAAGCATCAATAAGTACAAGCTCTACTTCCGGATCAAAAGACAGATAACGCTGTACTTTCTGTAACTGCATTTTCGAGAAACGCGTTAATTCAACACCACCCTCTTGATAGTTTAATACTGTAAAAGCAATATCATCAAAACTATAAGGCAGTAAATTGGCTAAGCAAGAGCGAAACTCTCGGTATTTACCACCAAAGTTAGCAGACGAGAGTCCTACCGCTATTTTGGCACTTTGATTGTACCAGTCAGCATAATAAAACGTTGGTTCCATACCTTGGCTTAATTCTGACAACATCGACCAGGCGGCTTTTTTAGGCACTTCACCATTAAACTGTTTTTGATAAGATAATTGGGTAATCTCTTTAGAGTTATGCCCTGGACGCCAGCTCGGTGCACGGCTGATTAACGTAGCATTGGTGACAGAATCTGGCTTTAACCACATGTCTAATGTGAAATGTAGGTTTAACTCTTTGCCAGCATGGCTAGTAAAAATAGCACGGCCATAATCAGGGATATCATGTTCGAGTCGACATTCAATTGGATTATTTTCACCCACTCTCCATGCTGAGTTTTCTAAAGACGCAACATAATGTCTCAAATCGGCATGAGCCGTTGAGCAAAGACACAAACTTGTGAGTACCATCAGTTTTCGCCACATAAAAACACCCTTATAAATCGGTTACATAGTAGTTATCGGCCTTATATAGGGTTTCTTTAGCAAACAATCATTTTAATCGCTGATAAAAACCACAATCAAACATGACACTGAGCGTCAGTTTGCGCATAATACTCGGCTTATGTCATTTGCTCTGAAAATGATATCAATTGAGGATGAAGACTGTAATGACTGATATTTGCAACGCTAACAAGTTTAAACACCGCTTCCGTGGTTATTTCCCCGTGGTGATTGATGTTGAAACGGCTGGTTTTAATGCCAAAACAGATGCGTTGCTTGAGATTGCCGTCAGCATGTTAAAAATGAACAGTGATGGTGTCATTGAACTCGATAAAACCTTACATTTTCATATTGAGCCATTTGAAGGTGCCAATTTAGAACCCGAAGCATTGGCATTTAACGGCATTGATCCCACCAACCCACTTCGTGGAGCGGTAGATGAAAAAGTCGCGTTTTTAGAAATTTTTAAAGAAGTTAAAAAAGCGCAAAAGGCCGCTGACTGCCATCGTTGTATTATTGTCGCCCATAACGCTGCATTTGATTTAGGCTTTGTGAATCAGGCAATTGAACGTAATAGTTTAAAACGCTCACCTTTCCACCCGTTTGCAAGCTTTGACACTGCAACACTAGCAGGTTTAGCCATTGGCCATACCGTACTGGCTAAAGCTTGTAAGATGGCAGGGATTGATTTTGACAACAAAGAAGCTCACTCAGCGCTTTATGACACTGAACGTACCGCGGAGCTGTTTTGCTATATTGTTAACCGTTGGAAAGCGCTCGGTGGCTGGCCACTTGTCAGTGCTGACGCAGAAGATACTGAAACAAAATAAGTAACCAAAGAAAGAAGCCACATCAACCTACTCTTCAAAATATACCTGTCTCGATAAGATGGTGTGAGTTTATTGTTATATATTACTCGTCCAACAAAAAAGCTGCCGAGGCAGCTTTTTTTATTAACTCAAACTAGCAGTATTACAGCTTTGAAGAGTTATCTTTTAAGTATGCCGCCACACCTTCAGTGCTAGCAGTCATACCTTTTTCGCCTTTTGACCAACCAGCTGGGCAAACTTCACCGTGCTCTTCATGGAACTGAAGTGCGTCGATCATACGGATCATTTCATCAACGTTACGGCCTAATGGTAAATCGTTAACCACTTGGTGACGTACTTGGCCTTCTTTATCTACTAAGAAAGAACCACGGAAAGCAACACCCGCTTCAGGATGCTCAACATCGTACGCTTTACAGATTTCGTGTTTAACGTCAGCAACTAAAGTGTATTTAACTTGGCCAATACCACCTTTGTCTACTGGGGTGTTACGCCATGCGTTATGAGTAAACTGTGAATCAATAGAAACACCAATCACTTCAACGCCACGCTTAGTGAACTCTTCCATACGGTGATCAAAAGCAATAAGCTCTGATGGACATACAAAAGTAAAATCAAGTGGGTAGAAGAAAATAACTGCTGGCTTACCTTTAATAGCGGTAGCTAGGTTAAATGTGTCAACAATTTCACCAGAACCAAGAACGGCTGCTGCTGTAAAATCTGGGGCTGGACGGCCTACTAATACGCTCATTATCTATCTCCATTTAATGGCTTTTTACATGTTACAAGGGTACAAATATTCTTTGTGGTTATCCATTACTCAAACATTGTGACCATTGATACTAATTCAGTCATCTACCATACAGTTAATTTAGCCGACTTATAAGCTATTTCAGTTGAAAAAAGTTTACCTGCTGAAAAATAAAACATGCAGACTCACTAATGTAATACTGTAGTGTGACAAAAATAGTATATAGCCTAATAAAATGGCATGTGGCACCCATAAATTCAGTCGTAGTCGCCATTAGGTATTGAGCTATTTTGTAATAGACTACAATTAATCGCAGGTAAAATGTGTACTAAAACTGCCCAGTTATTCATTTAAACGCAGCATGTCCCACTAAAAATTTCATCTAAGCTGGACAAACACTACTGCGCAGTCAAAAATAGCCGCCTCACTTACTTTAAAGAATTACGATTATGAATGCGGTTGTTATCGCTGTCTGTTTAATGCTGTTTTTAAGCTTTATTCGAATTAACGTTGTGGTTGCATTAACCATTAGTGCCGTTATTGCGGGTTTAGTCGGTGGATTAGATATACATCAAACCATCGCGGCCTTTAATGATGGTTTAGGCGGTGGTGCTCAAATTGCTTTGAGTTATGCGTTATTGGGCGCATTTGCTGCAGCCTTATCTCATTCTGGCTTAACAACATTAATTTCTCATGCCATTATTAATAAACTGGGTAAAGAGCCTAATAGTAGTAACACCCAAATGGTGCGTTGGTTACTGTTAGTCACCATCCTGGCAATGGCTGTTTCGTCGCAGAATATCTTACCGATCCATATCGCTTTTATCCCCATTCTTATTCCGCCGCTATTGCACGTTATTTCTAAGCTTAATATCGACCGCCGCCTCATTGCATGTATTTTGACGTTTGGTTTAGTCACCACTTATATGATTTTACCTATTGGATTCGGTGGTATTTTCTTAAACGATATCTTATTGGCTAATTTAAATACCAATGGCTTAAATGCCGTAAACGCTCAAATACCTCAAGCAATGTTATTGCCTGCACTCGGTATGGTATGTGGTTTATTGACCGCGGTATTCATTAGTTACCGTAAACCAAGACAATATATGATTGAACAGCCGGTTGTTAGCGACACGACTACACCGGTAATTAATCGTAAAAGTATTGTTATTTCAATATCAGCCATTGTCATCACCCTCATTGTCCAACTCCAAACTGACTCAATGATTTTTGGTGCATTAAGTGGTTTCATCATTTTTCGTTTTTCAGGGATCATTAAACAAGACATCAGCAAAGACTTATTTAATCAAGGCGTGCATATGATGGCTAACATTGGCTTTATTATGATTGCAGCAGCAGGTTTTGCAGCTGTCGTTAAATCTACTGGTGAAGTCGGTACTTTGGTAACATCACTAGGCGATATCATAGGTGATAATAAAGCATTAGCTGCGCTATTAATGTTGATTGTGGGTTTACTTATTACCATGGGTATTGGTTCATCATTTTCGACCATTCCCATTATTGCCACTATTTATGTGCCGTTAGCACTCAGCTTTGGTTTTTCAGTTGCCGCAACGATTGCGTTAGTAGGAACGGCTGCGGCACTAGGAGATGCTGGTTCACCGGCGTCAGACTCGACTTTAGGCCCTACAGCGGGTCTTAATGCTGACGGCCAACATGATCATATCCGTGACAGTGTTATTCCTACATTTGTCCATTATAACATCCCATTGTTAATCTTTGGCTGGATTGCAGCCATGGTGTTGTAGTGCTCAATAGGTTTGTGAGTTAACGTAAAAAACATAAAAAATGGGAGCCTGTTAGGCTCCCATTTTGTTAACGATACTTTTTAACGACTTAATATCGTTTATTCGGCCTGCACTCGGGATAATGGATGGAAATAAACTTTTATTATCCAGAAATCAGGTTATTTAGTACCAAAAATCTTATCACCAGCATCACCTAAACCAGGCAAAATATAACCTTGCTCATTCAAGCAATCATCAATTGCAGCGGTATAAAGTTCGATATCTGGATGCGCTTCTTCTAACGCTTTAATCCCTTCAGGAGCCGCTACAAGTACTAATGCTTTAATTGAAGTACAACCACGCTTTTTCAATAAATCGATAGTCGCAATCATTGAGCCGCCTGTTGCAAGCATTGGGTCGACAACCAACGCAATACGTTCTTCTACATTGCTGACTATTTTCTCAAAGTAAGGAACTGGTTGTAGCGTTTCTTCGTCACGATATATACCCACAACAGAAATACGCGCACTTGGAATATGCTCTAGCACACCGTCCATCATACCTAAACCTGCACGTAAAATAGGCACTACCGTGACTTTTTTACCTTTAAGTTGCTCAATACTGACAGGGCCGTTCCAACCTTCTATCGTCACGGTTTCAGTTTCAAAATCAGCTGTTGCTTCATAGGTTAATAAACTGCCCACTTCTGTGGCCAATTCACGAAATCGTTTGGTGCTGATATCCGCTTCACGCATCAAACCGACTTTATGACGAACCAGTGGATGCTTAACTTCAACGACTTTCATTTCTTTCTCCTAGATTTTCCGACTTTTCAGGCAAATTTGACAAATGTTAGTCGATTTATCCCCTCTATAAAACATAAAGTTTCAAAATTGCAGTAAATCGTGAGCTAAACCAATAAAAAATAGGCAATTCATCGTTTTCTTTTCAGGATAAAGTAAAAACATGGCTTTCGACTAATGAGACAAACTGATAGAATACTGCCGCATAAAATTCCATAAAACGATGTACCCTAGAGGATCCTCCGTGAGCACTCCTACCCCCCTAAGTTACAAAGACGCCGGCGTTGATATCGATGCAGGTAATGCGTTAGTTAGCAACATTAAATCTGCGGTAAAACGCACTCGCCGTCCAGAAGTTATGGGCAATTTAGGCGGTTTTGGCGCACTATGCGAATTACCGACTAAATACAAACACCCTGTACTGGTTTCGGGCACAGATGGTGTTGGTACCAAATTACGTTTAGCCATTGATTACAAAAAGCACGACACTGTTGGTGTCGATTTAGTTGCCATGTGTGTTAATGACTTAATTGTATCTGGTGCTGAGCCACTTTTTTTCCTCGACTACTATGCTACTGGCAAATTAGACGTTGAAACGGCTACCTCTGTTGTCAATGGCATTGCAGAAGGCTGTTTCCAGTCTGGTTGTGCATTAATTGGCGGTGAAACTGCAGAAATGCCTGGCATGTACGAAGGCGAAGATTACGATCTTGCAGGCTTCTGTGTTGGTGTTGTTGAGAAAGCGGACATCATTGATGGCACAAAAGTGAAAGCTGGCGATGCATTAATTGCTTTAGGTTCTAGCGGTCCTCATTCAAATGGTTATTCGTTAATCCGTAAAGTGTTAGAAGTCAGTAAAGCAGATACACAGCAAGACCTTGCTGGTAAGCCATTGATAGAACACTTACTTGAGCCAACGAAAATTTACGTTAAACCATTGCTGAAACTAATCGAACAGTCAGAAATCCATGCTATGGCGCATATCACTGGCGGTGGATTCTGGGAAAACATCCCACGGGTACTTCCTGAAGATTGTAAAGCCGTTGTAAAAGGTGATTCTTGGCAATGGCCAATAGTGTTTGACTGGTTAATGCAAAACGGTAATATCGCTCAACACGAAATGTACCTCACGTTTAACTGTGGTGTAGGCATGATTATCGCCCTACCAGCAGACAAAGTAGACGCAGCATTAGCATTGCTTAAAGCTGAAGGCGAAAACGCTTGGTTAATTGGTGAAATTGCAACGCGTCAAGGTGACGAAGAGCAAGTGGAGATCATCTAATGAGCCAAAGCTGTCGTGTTGTGGTGCTGATCTCTGGCAGTGGTAGTAATCTTCAAGCCATTATTGATGGTTGTGACGATAACTTAAACGCCAATGTGGTTGGAGTCATTAGCAACAAACCGGATGCTTATGGATTAATCCGCGCTCACCATAGCGAAATTGATACCAGTTGCGTTATCGCTTATAAAAATGAAACGCGCAGCGAATACGATGCACGTTTATTAGCTGCCGTTGAAAAATATCAGCCTGATTTAATTGTTCTTGCTGGTTTCATGCGCATTTTAACCGATGAGTTTGTTAGCCGTTTCCTTGGGAAAATGATCAATATCCATCCGTCATTATTACCTAAGTACACGGGCTTAAATACTCATCAACGAGCGATAGAAGCTGGTGATAACGAACATGGGGCTAGCGTACATTTCGTTATTCCAGAGTTAGATTCTGGCCCAGTAATATTACAAGCAAAAGTGCCTGTATATTCTGATGAAGATGCCACTGTTTTAGCAGAACGAGTACACGAACAAGAACATGCTATTTACCCGTTAGTGGTAAAATGGTTTAGTTTAGGTAGATTGACAATGACGGATGGCAAAGCGTATTTAGATGGCGAATTAATTGGTCCATCAGGTTATGCGCCAGACTAACTTGTTCTATTTGTATATGAATGATTAGCACTGACAAAAAACCTCGCTTTTTAGCGAGGTTTTTTATTGTGTCCACACAATGGATACTATTTAACTGGCAGTGAAATATCGGCAAACATTTCATCAATCAATTGTTGATCTCGTAAAGCTACGGCCTTTTCAACTACATCTCGGGTTAAATGTGGTGCGAAGTGTCGCATAAAATCATACATATAACTGCGTAAAAAACTTCCACGCCTAAAACCAATTTTAGTTGTGCTATGGGCAAATAAATGACTAGCATCAATCGCGACTAAATCTTTATCAACTGCAGGATCAATAGCCATAGAAGCAATAACACCCACTCCTAAGCCTAAACGTACATAGGTTTTTAATACATCAGCACTCGTTGCACTGAACACTACTCGAGGGTCTAAATCTGCGCGTTTAAATGACTTTTCAATTTCAGAGGCTTTATCAAAGCCAAACACATAAGTCACTAACGGATGTTCTGCTAAGTCTTCAATACTGATTTTTCCAGATTGAGTCGCCAAAGGATGATCGCGGGTAACCACAATTGAGCGATTCCAATGATAACAAGGCAACATAATTAAATCGGTATATAAATGCATAGCTTCTGTGGCGATAGCAAAGTCTGCATCACCTCTTGCGGCTTGCTCGCTGATTTGTGAAGGCGTGCCTTGATGCATATGCAAGTTAACTTTAGGATAACGCTTAATAAACTCACGAATAATTTGTGGAAGCGCATAACGGGCCTGCGTGTCCGTGGTGGCAATATTTAACTCGCCTTGGTTAGGTTTGGTGTACTCTTCAGATACTTTCTTAATACTGTCTACTTTGCTTAATATATCATTTGCAATATCAATTACTTGCTGACCAGCTGGCGTGACATGAGTTAAATGTTTACCACTGCGTCCAAATATTTGAATACCCAACTCATCTTCCAGCATTCGCACCTGTTTACTGATACCTGGTTGTGAGGTATAGAGGTTTTCTGCTGTCGATGACACATTAAGATTATGTTTAACGACTTCTGCAATATATCTAAGTTGCTGCAGTTTCATGGTGTGATCCTTGATTTAACCGTCACCTATCCACACATGACGCGAATAAGAATAAAGTTTATTTGTGTTTTACATAACTAGAACTAGCGTTCAACTATGACAAAACGATATACATAACGTGAAATGTAATATATATAGTAATAACGAGCAAGAAAAAAACCGATAAATATCTCATATCTACAGTCAATAAATGATTTGTTCGATCTGTTTAATGATTTATCCGCAAAACGACTTATTATTCAACGACAGCCGTAATAACATACGCTAAGATATAGAGTAATTTTGATGAAGTTTATTAATCAACTTTTTCACTCATCAAAATCACTTTTTAGCCGTCATTATTGGCTGTTTTTACCATGAGATATGAAAGATAAAATGGAACCTTTATGTCCTTAATTTTGGTATTAATTCTTATCGGCGCACTGCTATTACTCATTATTGGTTTTAGTATCGTCCAACAACAAAAAGAGCGCGCAGAAGCTGAACGCCGAGTAGAAGTATCGCGCCAACGCGCCATTATCGACGAAACCGATGCCGTATTGTCTAATACGGGTATGGCCCCCTGCTCTAGCCACATAATGCTTGTGCTATATCGCCGTATTCAAGATGCATTGGAACAATCAATTGCGCATGCTTCTGGTCAATTGAAATCTGACTATGAACGCCGCCTTGCTGATATAAAAGCACAAATAACAACGGTATCTAACTCACCTAGCCAAGTGCCTGCCATTGAAAATTTTCGCTTACCAGACAATGACAGACAAATTTTAGAGTTAGTAAAAACCCTTAAAAAACTGAAAGCTATTTTACGAGCTGAACATAACAAGGGAAAAGTTGACCCCACCGTATTTGCCGAAGAAGAAATGCGTATTGATAACTTACAATTGCGCATTAATGTTGAATCGATGATTAGCCGTGCCCGTGCAGCTTGCTTTATGAAGCAATATGGTTCGAGCAAACAAATGGTGACAAAGGCATTAAATACTTTGCACACAATTAAAGCCCAAACGCCAAATGACCCATTTATTGCGCGTAAAGTCGATGAAGCCAAACAATTACTCGATGAAATTATGGGGGCACAACGTAGCAGCGAGCCAACGGCTCCTAAGCCTAAAAAAGAAGGCGACGATATTGATATGCTGTTTCAACCTAAAAAGAAATGGTAATGCTTCTTGCCCCAACGGGTTAATTATCTAACTAACTAGCCTCGTAAAGAGGCTTTTTTGTGTCCCACTTTTAGCGCTTACCTGCAGACTCAGCTATCGCGCATCACAATCTTTCGCAATGAATATTTGATCATTCCTGTTTCGCTGCTAATATACTGTTTATTTATACAGTGTTATTACAGGTTAACTTGGTACTGATATGAAAGTGATCCCAATCTATATTGCTGGCGGTATTAGCGGTTTTGAGTCGCCGGCAGCAGAGTACAAACAGCGTCCATTAAGCTTAGATGAACTGTTAATTACTCACCCAAGCGCGACGTTTATCGGTAAAGTTCAGGGTGACTCAATGACCGGCATTGGTATTTTTGATGGTGACTTAGTCATTGTCGATCGCAGTTGTACTGTAAAGAATGGCCAAGTTATTGTGGCTAACTTTAACGGGGAGTTCGTGTGTAAAATGATCGATCTCAAACGAAGATTATTGCTCTCTTCCAACGATGCTTATGCCGATGTAGTAATTAATCAGTATGATGATTTTAGCATTGAAGGCACAGTCATCTATTCAATACGATGCCATGATGATGCGGTCAATTTATGTTCGCGTTAGTTGATGCCACTTCATATTACTGCAGTGCTGAACAGGTCTTTAGACCTGAATGGCGTCATCGTCCGGTAATTGTATTATCCAATAATGATGGTTGTGTGGTGGCAGCCAATCGCCTTGCAATTGAATTGGGGATCCCCAAGTTTCAGCCCTACTTTAAAATCGCCAATCTTTGCCGCCAACATCAAGTGGTTGTGTTATCCAGCAACTATGAGTTATACGCAGATTTGTCAGCAAAAATGATGCAAGTGATTGGCCGATTCGCCCCTGAGCAACATATTTACTCGATTGATGAATCTTTTCTCTCCTTTAAGCATTGCCAGCAAGCCATTCCGTGTTTAGCCACTCATGCAAGACGTATTCGACAAACGGTTTGGCAATATACTCGGCTGCCCGTTTGTGTGGGTATCGGCTCAACATTGACACTTGCAAAAGTAGCGAACAAAGTCGCTAAATTAACATCTGCATCTAAAGGGGTGTGCATAATAGATAACGAGGTAACTCGCCAAGCAACATTAGCTTCACTACCTATCAGCGATGTTTGGGGTATTGGCCGTAAAACCGCCGCCAAGTTAACTGTAATGAACATTAATACCGCTTGGGAACTCGCAAACACCTCACCCACCATGATGCGCAAGCAATTTAGCATTGAAATAGAGCGTACAATTCGTGAACTTAATGGCATAGCATGTAAACAATGGGATGAAGTAAAGGCCGATAAACAACAAATATTCTCAACCCGCAGCGTCGGTGAACGTATTACCGATATTGACAGCTTACATCAAGCGTTGTGCATGCATATCTCTATCGCGGCTGCCAAAGCTAGAAAACAACAATCTTTGTGTAAGGTGATGATGTTATTCGCGCATAACTCGCCTCATGATAGTTACCCGCAAAGTTTTAAAGTGAATGTTAACTTTACCTGTGCCACACAATGTAGCGCTGAAATGACTCATGCCGCATCATCGGTAATACATCAGCTTTACCGTCCAGGAGTGCATTATTATAAAGTAGGCGTAGGACTACTCGATTTAGTGAATAGTCAACACCAGCAATTCGACCTATTTAATGCCAGCAAAGCCAAACCACAATTGATGCAGGTACTGGATAATATTAATCACCGTTATGGCAGCGACACCCTATATCTAGGTGCACAAGGAGCACAACAAAAATGGACGATGCACAGAGATTTTTTAACACCACAATACACCACTGATTGGCGCCACATTCCGATTATTCATTGTTAATCATGCCCATTTTTATCGATTCAAGATCTATTTAGGTGGCGTTCCAAAAATAGTGCATATAAAACTGCAACCGTCGTCATCAAAAATGTAATACCATTATTGTAATACAGTAAATAGCGACCATAAAAAAGCGCTACCCGAGGGTAACGCTAATATGATTGAAGTACTGCTTACTTCTTGGTTTTTTTCTTAGTCGATTCGCTAATCCACTTACCATTAACAAATTTCGCAGACCAGCCTGTCGCTTTACCATCAACTTCGGTAGCAACGTATTGCTCTTTAGTTTTACGGCTAAATTTAACAGCGGCTTTATTGCCGTCGTCATCTTCAACAGGTGCATCAGCAAGATAGGCGTACTTAGGCCATAATAGTTCACGGTAAGTAACCAGCTCTTCCACTAAAGGCGCTCGAGTTTCGCGTGATTTAGGAAAAGTACTCGCGGCTAAAAATATACCTGCAGCGCCATCTCGTAACACAAAATGGGCATCAGACTTGGTACATTTTAAATCTGGCAAGAAAATAGGATCTTCTTTTGGTGGCGCAGCTTCACCACTACGTAACAACTTACGAGTATTTTTACACTCACTGTTGGTACAACCAAAATATTTACCAAAACGACCGTTTTTAAGTTCCATGTCATTGCCACAACGATCGCACTCAATCAATGGGCCTTCATAGCCTTTAATTTTAAACTGGCCCGCTTCAACTTCATAGCCATCACATGATGGGTTATTACCACATACATGTAACTTACGAGACTCGTCAATGAGGTAACTGTCCATTGCCGTGCCACACTTGCCACAACGATGTTTCGCGCGTAATGCTTCCGTTTCACCATCTTCATTATCGCTAACAGCTTCTTCACCAGGGGTTAAGTTAAGCGTAGTTTTACAACGCTCTTTTGGTGGTAGTGCATAACCAGAACAGCCTAAGAATACTCCAGTAGAACCAGTACGGATACCCATTGGACGACCACAGGTAGGACACTTAATGTCTTCTGTTAGTACCATCTCATTTGGGCGCATACCGCCTTCTGTTGGATCTAATTCAGCCATCAACAGTTGTTTAGTGAAATCACCGTAGAAACCGTCAAGTACTTTTTTCCAATCCAGCTTGCCTTGAGCGACATCATCTAATGTTTGCTCCATGCTGGCGGTAAAATCGTAGCTCATTAAGTCTTTAAAACTATCGACCAAACGTTCACTGACAATCTCGCCCATTTTTTCAGCGAAGAAACGGCGGTTATCCACTTTTACGTAACCACGGTCTTGGATGGTTGAAATAATTGTGGCGTAAGTTGATGGACGTCCGATACCACGTTTCTCCAACTCTTTGACTAATGATGCTTCGCTGTAACGCGCTGGCGGCTTAGTAAAGTGTTGTTTTGGCAATATTTGTTCAAGTGTGAGCTTGTCACCCTTTTCAACCACAGGCAAGGTGCTGTCTTCTTCGTTTTTCTTACCCATTGGTGGTTGTACGCGAGTCCAACCATCAAAACGTAACGTGCGGCCACTGGCTTTTAATTCATAATCACCCGCTGTCACGGTTAAACGAGTCGCATCATATTGAGCAGGTGTCATTTGGCAAGATACAAATTGACGCCAAATGAGCTCATATAAACGCTGAGCATCACGTTCCATATCGGTTAGTGAAGCAGACTGCACGGCAACGTTTGACGGTCTAATCGCTTCGTGAGCCTCTTGTGCGCCTTCTTTACTGCCATAACGAATAGGATCGGCAGGCAAATACTTCGCGCCAAACTCAGAACCAATCATTTCACGCACATTTTCAACAGCTTCTTGGCTTAGGTTTGTTGAGTCGGTACGCATATAAGTAATATGGCCCGCTTCATACAAACGTTGCGCCATCATCATCGTCTTTTTAACACCAAAGCTGAGACGAGTACTGGCCGCTTGTTGCAATGTAGAGGTAATAAATGGTGCCGAAGGCTTGCTTGACGTTGCTTTGTCTTCACGAGCAGAAACAACAAATGTTTCATTACGCAATGCATCGACTGCAACTTGGGCTTGTGCTTCATTAATTGGCTCAAATGCAGCAGATTGATATTTCATCACCTGCATTTTTAAACTTTGCGCTTTAGTGGTATTTAAATCAGCATGAATATCCCAAAACTCTTCAGGAACAAACGCCTTAATTTCACTTTCACGCTCAACAACTAAACGCACGGCTACCGACTGAACACGGCCTGCAGATAAGCCACGGGCAACCTTTTTCCATAATAAAGGTGACACCATAAAGCCAACAACACGGTCTAAAAAACGGCGTGCTTGTTGAGCGTTAACCATATTGGTATCAAGTACCGATGGTTTGCTAAAAGCATCTTGAATAGCAGTTTTGGTAATTTCGTTAAATACCACACGTTGATACCGCGAAGCGTCGCCACCAATAATTTCCTGCAAATGCCAGGCAATGGCTTCCCCTTCACGGTCCAAATCCGTTGCGAGATAGATGTGGTCAGCATTTTCAGCTAACGCTTTTAATTCTTTAACCACTTTTTCTTTGCCAGGTAAAATTTGATACTTGGCTGCCCAGTCTTTGTCTGGGTTGACGCCCATACGCGCCACAAGTGCTTGCTTGTCTCTGATTAGCTTGTATTTAGCTTTTTCTTCAGGTGACATTTTTCTGACTTCAGCTGCGGTTTTAGTTGCAGTTGTACCGTCAGAAGTAGACGAAGTCGGTAAGTCACGGATATGACCTACACTCGACTTCACGATGAAATCTTTACCAAGATATTTATTAATTGTCTTGGCTTTGGCCGGCGATTCGACAATAACTAGCGATTTACCCATAGTTTTATTTGCGCCAAAAAGTCTCAAAATATAGAAAATTGATTCCATATATAGAGGGTTGAGACAATAGTTTCAAGTTAATCCCTCTTTTATATAGGTTATTAAGTCATTTTTTAAACAATAGTAAAAAATAGAAAAAATAATATGCGTTTTTTAAACGTAATTTTTCACTTAATGATACTTGCGAGCATCTTCAGTGCATTTTTAGTCATTTATGCGTGTTTGTGCAAAATTAACACGCCTTGTTAACCCTAATAGCTTCAGTATACTGGCATTAATTTAGCGTTAACTGACATGAGCAATCACGTTTCCTTTTTTATAAGTAACACAAAAAAGTGTAACTACAATAATAATTATTCACAAAAATTCTCAAGGGATCACGAATGAAGCATTTTGAAGCAAACTTTGATGGCTTGGTTGGACCAACCCATAACTATGCTGGATTATCGTTTGGTAATGTCGCCTCATTAAGTAATGCGGCACTCACCTCAAACCCAAAGGCAGCAGCCAAACAAGGTTTACAGAAAGCCAAAGCATTAGCGGATTTAGGTATGGTACAAGGCGTATTGGCCCCACAGGAGCGCCCAGATCTATACACATTACGTCGAATTGGTTTTTCTGGGTCAGATGCTGAAGTATTACAAAAAGCGGCTCAGCAGGCTCCTGCACTGCTTAATGCTTGTTGCAGCGCGTCGAGTATGTGGACAGCAAACGCAGCAACCGTTTCACCCAGTGCCGACACCCGAGACGGTAAAGTGCACTTCACTCCGGCCAATTTAGTCGATAAATTACACCGCAGTATTGAACCCATTACCACAGGCAATATTCTGCAAGCCACATTTAATAACGATCGCTACTTTAAACATCATCAACACCTCCCTGAACATACAAGCTTTGGTGACGAAGGCGCAGCAAATCATACGCGTTTATGTAGCGAATATGGACACGCTGGTGTTGAGTTATTTGTTTATGGGCAAGAAGCGACTAATCCAAGTGCAGTAAAACCAACAAAATATCCAGCACGCCAGACATTAGAAGCATCACAAGCGGTCGCAAGATTACATCAACTCGAAGATGAAAGTTGTGTATTTATGCAGCAAAACCCTGATGTTATCGATCAAGGTGTATTCCACAATGACGTGATTTCCGTCGGTAACCAAAACGTGTTGTTTTATCATGAACAGGCTTTTTTAAACACCGAAGCCAAGTTCGATGAAATTCGTCGTAAAATGAACACTGAGATGCATTTTGTGAAAGTAGCAACTAGTCAGGTATCAATCGATGATGCGGTTCGTAGTTACTTGTTTAATACACAGATTATTACTTTACCTTCTGGCGAAATGGCGATTATTGCGCCCACTAATTGCCAAGAAAACCCTGCGGTATTTGCTTACCTAAATGAACTAGTCACGCTAGGCACTCCAATTAAGCAAGTACGTTATTACGATGTAAAACAGAGCATGCAAAATGGTGGTGGACCAGCATGTTTACGCTTACGCGTAGCAATGAACGAGCAAGAAGTCGCAGCGGTAAACCCAAACACGATAATGAATGACGCCTTGTTTACTCGTTTAAATACCTGGGTAGAAAAACATTACCGTGATCAACTTACGGTAAGCGATCTTGCTGATCCGCAATTGATTATCGAGTCACGCACCGCATTAGATGAGCTAACGCAAATTTTAAAGCTGGGCAGTGTGTATCAATTCCAACGTTAAAATAATATCGAAAGAAAAAAGCCAGCCACTTTCGTCGCTGGCTTTTTTTATGTGTGTCCCGTCCTGAGATAAGTTGACACATTGGAGACTTATCTATGAAACAAAAAGGGCGCTAAATGCGCCCTTCTATAAACAACTTCACACATTGATTAACGATTAAAGAATAGTAACCCCAATCGATACTACCGGCGTGACTAACCCATTAGGTGATTCAACTTCAACAAGGAATACTCCCGAGTTAGGTTCATCTTCACCTTTGATCGTAGTGGTAAATTGACGACCACCATTATAACTCGAGCTCGGCCATGTGTATTCACTTGAACTGACTACAGAACCCGCAGATGTTGTAAATCGTACAATAGAACCCGCTGGCATTTGCTGATTATGCAAATCAGAAATAGTAAACGTTGCCGTTGCAGAGCCTTTACCCACAATAGTCATGCTGCTTTCACCTGAATGAGTGCCAGTGCTATCAACAACGATAATATCGGCTGGTGCAGTAGCAAACGCTGTACTGCCAGACATCACTAAGGTTAAGCTACGACGGACAAATAATGACTTAGAATCTGTTATGCCATCAGCACATGCACTATGTACAGGTTCAGAGCACAACACACCATTGTATTTGCCGTCTTTGAGGTCAAAAACTTCGTTAGAGTTGAAATCAACTAACTCTTCTAATGAACCACCTGTCTGACCACCAGTTTGCTGAGGGTTAAAGAAACCATCTTCGTTATAATCGTTAAACGCATCATTTAAATCAAACGATTGGCCTGTCACATCTGTGCCAGTAAGAAACTCTGACGCTTCTGACGCATCAAATCGGCCATTACCATTAAGGTCAGGGAAAGACTCTTCGCCAATCGCAGTCGCAGTAATTGTTGCGCGTCCACCGTACTTTTGACCATAAATGTTGCCATATATGTCAAGAGTAGAATCGTATCCTAGCGTAGCATCAGGATTACGGACCATTTGTCCAGCGGCATTCAGCAAGCTTTGGCCTTCAGGTCTTGGTAACTGACTAGTCCACAGAACAGAACAAGCACCATCTACCGTTTGGCAGGCATCTTCAATAGAACCGCCTTCAGTGGTGAATGACACAGTCGTGCCATCTGGTACTGGGTTATTAAAAGCGTCAGCCATACGAGCAGTAATGGTCACTGTAGTACCATCAACGTCCCAACCTTCAGCATTCAGTAGAGTCGCCGCTACAGAAAAGCTGTCTTGATCAGGAATACCAGTCGACACAATTAATTGGCTAGATTGACTAGAAATAACAGGTACCGCACTATTATCTACAGTTGCAGTGACACGTAAAGAGGTCGCCACTGTACCCGTTGTAACAACTGTTTGAACTAAACCATCGCTATCCGTTGTTGCTTCGATAGGATCAATACCAACGCCACCCACACTGGTATTTAAAGAAAATTTCACATTTTGGTTAGCAACAAGATTACTATTTTTATCTAATACTTTAAATTGAACGATTGATGATTCTGTACCACCAGTACCTAAAATACTGATATTTTCAGGTGTGGCAGATACAAACACAATACTACCAACATCAGATTGCAGTACATTAATTGTACCTACGGCTGATAAGCTAATACCACCAGCACTAGCAGTAACATTAATTTGATCGACACCAACACACCCTTCTGCGCGATAAGTCGAACTTGCAACACCATTACTAGAAGAAACAGGTGAGCTGATTACCGCTTGAGCAGGACTTTTACTTGCACACGTTGAAGAAAAATAAACGTCAACGGGTTCAGTATAGGCATTTCCCTCATCATCTTGAATAGAAACAGAAATAGTTGCTGTTCCGCCTGCTGATAAATCGGTGGTACTAATAGACGCTACACCTTCAACAAATGGCGTACCGCTTCCCATAACGACATCTGTCGCGCCAACAACCACAATAGTCGAACCGGTTTCATTGGTTGATAAAGTTGCAGTTGCTTCTCCAGCACCTAAGGAACTGCCGGCATAAATATCCACTGTCGCTTTACCTGATGCATTGGTCACGGCAGTCGTTACAGGTAAGTCACCAATTGAACTTGCAAATGTAACAATTGAAGTTTTTGAGATGCCCGTTACTGTTGCCGTTAATTTACCAGGCGATAAAGTACTAATAGAATCAATACTGTTACCAGCCGAATCGGTTAACACTAATGATACTTGCGCACCACCGTCAGCGGCACCACCATCACCAGCCATGGTGACATACAAAGATGCAGTAACGCCTTCGGCTGTAGTCGCTGTAACTGTTGCGCCTGTATTGACTTCAGCAGTGTCTAATTGGATTGTTGCAACGCCGTTTGAATTTGTAACAACTTCACCAGTACTAGGCGAAAATGTACCGTAGGTATCATTGTTAAGTTCAAAGGTAACGAGCGTACTGAAAGCTTTACCCGTTGAATCCTTTACCGTTGCGGTAATGATTGCGGGTTCCGCAACTGAAATTTGAGAATTATCGATAGCTAAGGTTATTGTTGTCGTTGTATCACTATCTCCTGAATCATCTGTAATACTTCCCCCTCCGCCACAAGCGAAGAGAAAAAATGAACATAAAAGTGCAAAACATACTTTATATGCTGACCTCATTGTCAGGCTCCCTGTTACATTAAGATTAAACTAAATAATTATTATAGTTACTTATAGATTAACAATACGCAAATATCTTGTAACTTTACCATAACTCTACTGCTTTATTCGTTATTTATCAGCGAAAACTTTCACTTTATGGCCATTTCCTAAAAGAACGATTCCTGCTAGTCTTTAGACCATTCAATACAGATCTAAAAATATTATAATGAAAAGGAATACTCTGTGAGTAAACAAAGCAAGCTCGGACTCACGAGCAAAATTTTAATTGGTATGGGAGTCGGCATTTTATTTGGCCTCGCATTAAGGAACTTCTTCCCAGGTAGTGCATTTATTCAAGAATACATCACTAATGGATTCTTACATGTTATTGGCACTATCTTTATTTCCAGCTTAAAAATGCTCGTCGTACCGCTAGTGTTTATTTCACTTGTTTGTGGAACTTGCTCCTTAAGCGACCCCTCTAAGCTAGGCCGTCTTGGGGGTAAAACCATTTCATTCTACTTATTCACTACTGCCATTGCGCTTACAATCGCTATTTTAGCCGCCGTAATTATCCATCCTGGTAACGCAAGTCTTGCAGGTAACGCATTAGAATACACAGCAAAAGACGCACCAAGCCTGTCTGAAGTACTTATTAATATCGTACCCACAAACCCTATGCAAGCAATGAGTGAAGGCAACATGCTACAGATCATTCTATTTGCTGTTATTTTTGGTTTTGCGATCTCACATATTGGTGAACGTGGCGCACGTGTCGCATCATTCTTCAATGATCTTAATGAAGTCATCATGCGTGTGGTCACACTTATTATGCAGTTAGCGCCTTATGGCGTCTTTGCCTTAATGGCAACACTCAGCTTAACACTAGGATTAGAAACCTTTGAGAGTGTTGTTAAGTACTTCTTATTAGTCGTCGCGGTATTATTTATCCAAGGCTTAGTGGTTTACCCCACATTACTAAAGCTGTTTTCAGGCTTAAGTCCGCTAATGTTCTTACGTAAAATTCGTGACGTACAATTATTTGCCTTCAGTACTGCCAGCTCAAACGCAACATTGCCTGTCACCATTGAAACAGCAGAGCACAGAATGGGTGTAGACAATAAAATTGCCTCATTTACCTTACCATTAGGTGCCACACTAAACATGGATGGTACCGCCATTATGCAAGGTGTTGCGACGGTATTTATTGCACAAGTGTTTGGTATTGAATTAAGCATTATGGATTACGCAACGGTTGTTGTTACCGCAACATTGGCATCCATCGGTACTGCTGGGGTTCCTGGTGTAGGCTTAATTATGCTTGCTATGGTGCTTAACCAAGTGGGTTTACCCGTTGAAGGTATTGCATTAATTATTGGTGTCGACAGAATGTTAGACATGATCCGCACAGCAGTAAACGTAACCGGTGATGCTGTTGCGACTGTGATTATCGCTAAGTCAGAAGGTGAGTTTAACGAAGAAACCTTTAACAACTCACAAGCGGGTAAAGCGGCTAAAAGCTTTGAAGAGCAAGTGTTAAACAGTAAATAACAGACTTAAGTCAGCTCGAATATAAAAAAGCGCTAATATAGCGCTTTTTTGTTATCATTTTTCTGTATAACTGTGCCATGATCATTGGCTTATCCTAAAATACACAATAATTACTAGAGCACAATGAATATGGATATCACCTTATTAGCCAGTTTAGCGGTTATTCATTTAGTCGCATTAATGAGTCCTGGGCCGGACTTTGCCATCGTCGTAAAAATGGCCACACAACAAACACGCTTAACCGCCGTTTATTGCGCCTTGGGGATCGCTGCAGCCATTTTGGTTCATACATTATTGTCACTATTGGGGATCAGCGTGATGATCCAACAATCACCTGTGGCTTATATTGTGGTTCAGCTTATTGGTAGTGGTTATTTAGCTTGGATGGGATTCGGCGCACTAGCATCTGCTCTTAAAGCACTTAAATTAAAACGTCGACCAACTACTGTGGTGACGCCACCAATTGACAATGTGGCACAAATGTCGTCATTTAAAGGCTTTAAAATTGGCTTATACACCAATTTACTCAACCCCAAAGCATTAATCTTTTTCATTACTTTGTTTACAGTTCTCATTACCCCACAAGTGGGTTATGCCACTAAAACAGCGGCAGCAATATTATTATTTAGTTTGTCTTTTATTTGGTTTGGGTTATTAGCATTAGTATTATCTAAACCACGTATTCAACAAAAACTATTAGCGGCAAATACAATTATTGATTTATTAGTGGGGATTATATTTATTACTGTCGCCGTTACTATAGCAAGTAATATTGCCAGCAATATGATGAGTCAATGACTAGCTTAATAGAATCTAAATCGATTAACACGCTTGTAATTTGTCCCGCGGAGCTTGAAGAAGTTTGCGAGCAGTATAATCAACCAGCACATTTAATCCTGCTGTGAACATCAATAACAGTAACGCACCACTAAAGCGAATTTCCGCAAAGTTACTGTCCACATAAAACCCTAATGTCATTACACCTAACATGCCTAAAATAGCAGTTTCGCGGATTATGACCTCAAATCGATAAAACAATAATCCCATAAAGTGTGGATAAATTACAGGCAACACCATATAACTGTAATGATCTAATCGCGGACGATAGGTTAACGGCACAATAATGTCGTCAGACTGTCTAGCCATTAAAAAAACCATTAAACCGCTGTTGTGCAATGCTAACGCAATGATTGCTGGCAACATTGACGGGCCAAGTAATAACATAAACACAAACGCTAATAAGTATTCGGGTAACGAACGCAATATTAAATTAATCCCACGCATTAGTATTATCACCGGCTTTGGCATCATCAATGTCGTGTTGAGCGGTAACATGATTAAAGTTAACACATGGGTTAACCCCAATGCGCAACAAGCTAGCACTAACGTGGCCACAATTCCCGGCCATACTTGGTCGCGCACTAGTTCATAAGCCCAATCAAATACAGCAATAAACGTATCGACAGCGAACCAGGTTGTCAGGGTTTGCCCTTGGAGCATCGGTGGTAAAATATCAATGGAGACAAAGCGCCAAATAAGTTGGGGTTGAAATACGGGTAACTCAGGTAAAAAATACACTGCTAAGGGCAAGTAAACCCATAACATCAATGGCTTAGCCCAAAAACGAATAGTCCCTATCAATACGATAAACAATATCAACAGCGCCCCACCTTGCTGGTAATGGCCTTGACGAAATGCAGACTCTAAATAAAACCCTAGCGTCGGCATGCCAATAAAGCCTAATACCGCACTGCTTCTAAGCGCACATTCAAAGCGATAACGGATATAAGCCACAATTTGCGGATACATATGCATCCAGCGGCCATAAATTAGTGCAGAGAGTTTGTCCGTACCTTTAGGCAAAGTAAACAGCGTTTGCGAGGGAGCTTGTTGTAAAATATCCGCAAACACTCGAGCAAACGTGGCTGCATATGGCAGGCCAATAGCTAAAATCCCGGTAAGAGGAGATAAACCAAAAACTTGTAAAAAAATCAGTGCCCAAAAAATCTCATGGATCGCCCGAATAAAAGCGCAAATAGCCGCTATCAAAGGATGTTGATATGCGAGCGCTAATGGAAGCCCGAGTAGCAATCCCAAACAAATACCCAATAATGCAAAGCTGATTGTTTGCCATACTGCATCTAATAAATATTCGGTTGCGCCAAAGTCAGGTGTAATAAAGCCAGTAAACATCCGCCCAAGTTCAGCCCAAGGCTCTAATGCAATAACTTCTGTATCTGCAAAAAACCAGCACACAAACACAAGTAAAAATAACCCTAAGGTGATTCTTTGCCAGTGGCCAATAAAAGGAAAAAAACGTGTTGAAGAAGTATTTGCCATTTTGTCAGGGTTAACCTGCACTATGAGGTAGAGTTGACTCATCGGTCACAACATAATGTTGAGACAAGTGCGCCAGAGTGAGTTGATTAGCTTTAGTATCAAGCGCCACTTTACCTGCACTGATCACAATAATACGATCAAAATGTGCCAACGCCAGCTCGGCATCATGCAGAACACAAATAACACTTTGATGAGATTGTTTTATTAAATTGAGTAACCTGCCCCCCATAAGCGGATCTAAAGCCGAAAAAGGTTCATCGCCCATAAATACGGGTTGGTGTTGAAATAACGCTCTTGCTAACGCCACTCGTTGACGCTGCCCACCAGACAACTCACTAACTTTTTTTTGCAATGGCAGATTCAATTCAAGCTGTTGGCAAATCACGCTAATTTGTTGCTGCGGTTGTGTAAACGGTAGCAACAAATTAGCCATATTATACCAACGAGAATGACGCGCTAATCCTCCCATAAACACATTATGATAAATCGACAGATTATCGACTAAACCTTGTGCCTGAGAACACAAACACGTTTGCTCAGCCAGTTGTTGATACAGATGATGTAATAATGTCGTTTTACCGACCCCTGAAGGCCCTAAAATGGCAACATGCTCACTTGGATTAAGTGTCAAGTTTATGTTGGGCAAAATAACTTTTTGCCCATAGCCTAAATCAGTATCAACAACAGCAAGCATTAATCTAACATTCCAATTGCTTTTGCCACTCGCTCAATAGGCTCATAATCACTGTTACTTGCTGGAACAAATGACTCGCGTGGAAAACTGTCTAATAAATCTTTATCTTTCATGCCGATTAACGTTTTAGTTAGCTTTTCTTTAAAGCCTGCACCAAAGGTCTTATCAACACCAGAATGGACAGTCCATTGGTAATCTGGGTAAGTCGGACTTTGCCAAATCACGTTAACTTTACTGGTATCGACATCGCCTTTTTCAACTGCGGTGTCCCACACTTTGTAATTTACCGCACCCACTTGATATACACCGGCTTCAACTTGACTAATCGTGCGGCTGTGATCACCCGAAAAACCAATACGCTTAAAGATTTTATCGACAGATTGGCCAACATTACTCTCAATAAAATACTGCGGCATTAGGCGCCCAGATGTTGAGTCTTTTGAACCGAACGTAAAGGTATAATCATTCAATACCGGAAAACTATCAGTTGCAGCTAATTCAGTAGAATGATGCGCAATAATATAGCTTTTGAAAAACTGATCTTCAAAACCTTGTGCAATGGCCTCAGAACCAGGCACTAAACGACGAGCCTGCACACCAGATAAACCACCAAACCATGCTAACTGCACTTGATTGTTGCGAAAAGCCGTCACTGCTGCAGAGTAAGACTTCACTGGTATATATTTCACTTCAACGCCTAATTGCTCAGACAGATACACGGCGACTTTGTCAAAGCGAGTACGTAATTGGCTTTCATCTTCATCTGGAATTGCCGTAAATGTAAACGTTTCGCTTACTGCTACTGTTGAAAACAAGCTTAAAACGCCTGCTAATATCATTCCTGTAAATTTCATTTTAATCCTTTGATTATTCATTAATGGCATCATTCTAACGTCCCAAGACAACTTAACCTAGGGGGCTAACCATAATAGTGCAGGATATTTATTACGGTTAATATTCAACCAAACAAATAGATAAGGTAATATGAATGGAATATGACTCCTCTCATATCACCTTAGTTAAGGATAAAAATGCGTATATTAGTCATAGAAGACGATCCTATTTTATCGCATCACTTAACGGTGCAACTGAGCGATGCAGGTAATCAGGTACAAGTAGCCTTAACCGCCAAAGAAGGCTTTTATCAAGCAACTAACTACCCTATTGATGTGGCCATTATTGACCTTGGCCTCCCAGACCAAGACGGGATCAGCCTAATAAAATCTTTACGCTCGGCAGACATTAAAGCGCCAATCATGATTTTAACTGCACGCTTAACCTGGCAAGATAAAGTTGAAGGGCTCAACGCGGGCGCCGACGACTACTTAGTGAAACCCTTCCAAAAAGAAGAGCTCATTGCTAGGCTCGATGCCATCGTACGTCGAAGTGGCGGTTTTGTTCGCTCCATCATTACCAGTGGTCCATTACAATTAGATTTAGCGGCGAAACAAGTTAGCTTGCAACAAACACCACTAGACATCACAGCATTTGAATACCAACTGCTAGAATATTTAATGCGCCATTGCCATGAGGTGGTCGCAAAACAGCGTTTGCTCGATGTCATTTATGCAGATAAAGAAGGCGACCCTAATACTATCGAAGTGATGATAAGCCGGTTGCGGAAAAAGCTCAGTCAAGGCGGAATAATCGAGCCAATAGTAACTATTCGTGGCCAAGGATATAAATTTAACCACCCATGCGACTAACTTTGCAACCCAAAAATCGTTTACTCACTAGGGTGTTTGTTACCTCCTTGTGCATTATTGCCCTAGTCGGTTTTGGCTTAGCTTGGTTAATTAACTTACTCCACGCTCAAAATCGATATAACCAAACAACCAGCGCTCTTATTGCTAAACTCCCCATCATTGCAGCAGAATTTCGCGAAAATAATTTAGTGCCTATCACCCAAGCTCGAGAAGGTGATGACATTGATACCCAATACATTATGGCAACATGCAATGCGCGTTATGACACTTTATGGCGTTCAGAATTTGCCACTGGTTTAAACCTAAGCCAAATATGCGAACAATACCTCACGATTAAAGATGACTTACCGCCGTTTTATCTTAATTTTAACCAAAATCAAAGCTACTTTGCTTACCTACTGAGTATTGATGTCGACGCGCAAATGTACCATCTACTGATTTTACAAGATGCCAGCGAGCTAAAAGCAGAGCTAAGCCAGTTTAATCAACTCACCTATTTTAGACTCGCAATAGTCTTACTTGTTGCTTTGTTATTATTGATTAGCGCAGCATATTGGAGCATGCGGCCTTTAGCGCAATTAAAACTTGAGTTGGTCCAGTTGCAGCGAGGACGCAAAAACCGCTTATCTCAAGATTATCCAGAAGAATTACAAGGGATCACTACCGCGCTCAATCAATTAATCAGCCAAGCAGATGATCGCCAAACTCGTTATCAAAATGCGATGAATGATCTTGCTCATAGCCTTAAAACTCGTTTAGCCGCGAGCATAGCCATTATTGATGACAACACCCTAGAGAGACAGCAACAAAATAGACAAATCCTTGAGCAAATTAATGACATGGACCATCTTGTTCAATACCAACTAAAGCGAGCGATGCTCGGTCAACAAGGGCTGCATTTCCAACACACTGAGCTGCTACCCATTGTTGAATCGCTCGCACAAATGCTCACTAAACTGTACCAACAAAAACATGTTTCAATGACCTACAAAATCAGTGAGCATCTTGCGCTGCCATTAAGCAAAGGCGATGTCATGGAGCTACTAGGTAATTTAATGGAAAACGGCTTTAGACTGTGCATCAGCCAAGTGAGCGTGAGAGCTCATATCAAAGACGACAACAAAATATGCCTAAGCGTAGAAGATGACGGCCCCGGTGTGGATGACGCCATAAAACAAAAAATTATACAACGAGGCATACGCGCCGACACGCAATCACCAGGCCAAGGCATTGGCCTAGCCGTTTGCCATGAGTTGGTTAATAGCTATGGCGGCACATTGACAATTAACACCAGTAAACTTGGCGGCGCGGCATTTATTATTGAGCTTCCAATATAAGCGTCACAACTCTAATCAACTCAAATTTAGCCAATACCATTTTAGCTCAGTGGTGCGTATAATTGCTCTGCACGATTGAACATTGCCCAAGACGTTGCAATATACTTATCGTTACTAACTGGCACATTACCACGATGGCTGTGCGTAAAACCGGCAGGCGCTATCACCATGGTGCCTTTTTTAGGGTTTATTTTACGCTGCTGATAGTAAAACTCCGTCTCTCCGCCCTCTTCGACATCGTTTAAATAAAACATATATAACACCACACGGTGCAAGGCTTCATTATGACCGTTTTGCGGAAATTGCTCAGAATGCCAATGTGGGTAACCGCCGACACCTTTTTGATAATGTTGAATATTGATTGTTCCACTACGATATAAGTACTTTGTTAAAGTGCTTGCTCTTGGCATACCCAAAGCATCGAAGTTGTCGGGTGTTAATGTTTGAGGTTTACCCTGTTCATCGGTCACTTGTACTGACACAGCCCCCATTAATGCTAAAGAATATTGGCTAAAATAATCAGTTATATGGCTGAATGTTGCAGCCAATAGTTCATTTTTTAAGTCAGCTAAATCGGTAAAAGCATCTAACATTAAATCTCGGCTGCGCTTTTTTTCGCTATCTACGCCAAATCCAGTTTGACCAGGGCCAACATTTGGGTGGGCATTAAATGCAGCAATTAAGCGGTCACATAAATCATCGCTAATCGCATTGGGATATACTTCAATAAAATCCATAGAGGGTAACTATTATTTGTCCATTTATAGTATTATGCTGCCACGCCAACAAAGGCCCTGTAAAGCATAAAGGCAAACATCGCTTGTTGTTCCATAACGTCACTATGACTAAATTATGAAAAAAAACCAAAAAGTCGCTGTAGAACAACTTGAAGTTGGCACTTTTATTCGTCTGCCTATCTCGTGGAAAGATCATCCATTCTTGTTTAGCAGTTTTAAAATCAAAAATAGCGCCCAAATTGAGTTAATCAAAGGATTAGGACTCAAAGATGTCTTTTTCGACCCGGAAAAAAGTGACATTGAACCTGTCACCTCAGCAGACTCTCAGCAACCGCCTACAGAAGAAGAACTCACTACGCTGAAAGAACAAATGCTCAGCGACAAAACAGCTAAAATTGATGAACAAAAAAAGCTCATACGTGATTTAAAGAAAACCGAACAACAATTTGAACGCTCAGTGGCCATGATGCGCTCAATGGTGTCAAAAGTGAGCAGTCGCCCACTCAATGCCGTCATCGAAGCCAAAGATCTAATTAGTAACATGACCAGCATGCTGCTTAATTCAGACAATCTAGCATTGCATTTAATGGGTGATGCCAAAAACGATGAGCATATTTATCATCACTCACTCAACGTTGCTATGCTATGCATGTTAATGGCCAAAGAGCTTAACTGGAGCCGTGAAGAGGTTGAAACTATTGGTATTGGTGCGTTATTTCATGACATAGGCAAACTGAAAGTACCCAGTACGATTCTCAATAAACGAGTCGCGCTGTCTGCACCAGAAGAAAACTTTATCAAACAACACCCGTTAATGAGTATTAACTTTTTAAAGTTAGCAGACAGCTTCCCAGAGGAAGCAAAACCGTTAATCGCTAATCATCACGAATTTTTAGATGGTAGCGGCTTCCCACAAGGCCTAAAAGCAGACAAGCTTGATAAACTGTCACAACTGATTGCCGTAGTAAACGAATACGACAACCTGTGTAATGGCACCAACCAAAGTAAGGGTAAACCTCCCAGTGTGGCACTTGGAATGCTCTACAAAAACTACAATGCTAAACTCAATACAGAATACGTAGGTAAGCTCATCAAAATGCTTGGTATTTACCCACCGGGTAGCATTGTTGAGTTATCTAGTGGCCAATTTGCAATGGTGATGTCGGTTAACTTGCAGCAGTTATTATTTCCTAACATTGTGGTGTATGACCAATTGGTCCCTAAAGACCAAGCGCCAATCATTAGCTTACAAAATCACAACATCACCATAGTGCGTAGCTTACCTGCAGCTGCACTACCAAAGAAAATTCACGAATACCTTAACCCAAGAGATAAAATTAGCTTTGGTATAGGCACAAATTAAAAGAGCCTCAACAAGCTGTTTTGAATTAAATAAAGCCACTTACTAAAAGTAAGTGGCTTTTTGTTACATGCAATTTATGAATAAAAATGAGTGACTCAACAGACCATTTGTAAGTTACAACCAACCTTTTCGTTTAAAGAAAAAGTAAGTTCCCGCCGCACTGGCTAACATTAATGCTACAGCCATGGGGTAACCAAAACGCCAATCAAGTTCTGGCATAATATGAAAGTTCATGCCATAGCTACTTGCGATTAAGGTTGGGGGTAAAAATACCACCGCCGATACCGAAAATATCTTAATAATCTTGTTTTGTTGTAAGCCACTAAAGCCCATAGCTGCGTCGAGTAAAAACTGTAATTTATCGAAAATAAACTGACTGTGTGGCATTAATGATTCAATATCGGACAACATTTCACGAATAGATTTTAAGTTCTCATCTGACAAACTTTCACGGTAATAACGTTGCATGTAACGTAAAGACCGCTGAGTATCAAGCAAACTTAAACGGATTTTACCGTTAGAGTCTTCTTGTAAGGTAATGAGTTTAAATACATCATCAAGCTCGTCGTCATTAAACACTTGCTCACCGACATTTTCTAATACGCTATACACGTCTTCGATTAAGTCAGATAAGTAATCCACTTTTAAATTAAATAACTCTAGTAACAAACCTTGCGGAGTGGTGATATCTAAACGACCTAAACGTAAATAGTTACGCAATAAACGGATTAAACCAACATCTTCTTCACGAATGGTCAGTAAAAAATCTTTACGCAAGTTAAATGATACGTTTACTGCGCGCACATCTGAACTAACGCGTTGTGGAAATAACGAGTTAATGTGTAAACCGTCTTGGTTTTGGTAAAAACGTGCCGATGCCTCAATCTCTTTAATATCTTCTTCGTCGGGCACTTCTTCAGCAGAGAACAACCTGAGCCATTGGCGTTCGGCATCATCGGGTTTTAATAAATCTAACCACAATGTCGACTCCGGTACCTTGTCACCAACATTTAATTCAGTGGTTACCAGTTGTCTATTTTGATAGGCGTATGCAGTGATCATCGCTCCCCCAAAGTGTGTTAAACCATTAAAGGCATAACAAACAAAAATGCTCAAAAATTGGCGCTAGTTTACTCAACTAAAGCGTAATGAAAAGCAAAAAACTGATCCACGATGAATAATCGTACCAGTTGACATTAAAAAATGATTATTCAAAATAAAAAAGCGCCCTTAATGGACGCTCATTTAACGATATAAATCACCCTTAATGAATAATTACTCGCCCTTTAAACGTCGGTCTAACTGATCTTTTAAATTAGCCGGTACACCCTTAATTAAAATCGTGTCAGACACAGGATCGTAAATAACTCGCTCGCCTAAATGTCCACCGTCAAAACTTAAGGTTACGCCGCCACCTGTCCCCGAAAACTTCTTTAAACTTCGCAAACTGGCTTTATCTGCTGGGAATTCTTCATCGAGCTCATAACTACCGCCGCAAGCAAAATCATAAAATGAATCCATACCAGAATCGGCTAATTCATCGGCCAAATCTTTTACTTCAATCACCTCACCTGAGTCTGCACGCTCAGAGCAATACTCAAACACTTTATTACGGCATTGCTGGCGTTCATCTTTAGTGAGCTCACTGCCAGCAACAAAATCTTCAACCGCATGGATTAAGGTTTTATTTTGCGCTTTAGTATTAACCCCTTCAACACAACCCATAAAATCTAAAAAGAAATCGGCAACCTTACGGCCCGCGCGACCACGAATAAACGAAATATACTTTCGCGAGCTTTTATCGGCTTGCCACTCAGTTAAATCAATTCGTGCCGCTAATTGAATATTACTTAAATCTAAATGATTATTTTGTGACAATTCCATGTCATCTAATACTGTCATCGACGATTTAGCGCTCAATAACGCCACAAACAAATAATCGCTCGTCATGCTGGTGTAGCAAGACATCAACAAAAAGCCGCCCTGGCTAAAATCATACTTGGCTAGCTCTTGTTGCAATAACTTGCTTGCCTGGCCACTAAACTCAACAAAACCTAAATCGCCGTTGCGGTAACCAGTTAACGCATTCGCAAATTCATCATTGGCTTCGCCATCATCACCGTGAGTACCAAAAAAACCAAAGCCCTTACCCGCTTTACCTGAGTAAGTCTGGTGTAATTCTTCTAACATGGTTTCAACAGCGTTGGTATTCAACAACGGTTGCGGACGTAAACGACAGCGCATTTGTCCCTGACCGTCTTGAGAGATTTCGTGAATAATTGCTTGCTCAATACTAATAGCCATAAGCCTTGTTAACCCTAGTCTGTCGCAGATGATAATTTAAAAAAGAATGATATCAGACCCACCGTATAAATCGAACAAGGGTTTGCGATATTCCTTAATCTATGTCGAATAAAACTTGAGGCGATTAACGGCTAAATCCGTTATTATATGCAGCTAATTCATTTTCTATCGAAGTTTTCTGACTATGGCTATTCAATCTAAATACACCAACACCCAAGTTGAAGCACTTATCAGCGAGCTGCTTGCTACCCTGGCTAAGCACCAAGCGCCTACCGATTTAAGCCTAATGGTATTAGGTAACTGTGTAACCCATTTACTTGACAAAAAAGTGCCTAATGAGTCACGTCAAAAAGTGGCAGAGCAATTTGCAAAAGCGTTAACACAGTCGGTTAAGTAATCGACAAAATAAAATTTATCACTAGGGCTAACAATCAGTTACACTCAGTTAGTCTGTGATGATAACGTAGGAATACGAGTTAAGATGATCGAGCGCAAAAAGCAGCAAATGACACGAGATAACGTGTCGCGTTTAGTTAATTGGGGTCACTGGTTTGCCTTCTTTAATGGCATATTAGCGATGCTAATTGGCGCTCGATATATTGGTAGTGTCGGCTACCCAGAAACCTTTATCGGCTGGGTCTATCTGACCATCAGCACCATTGGACATTTTACCTTTTTAGCCTTCATCGGCTACTTACTGTTTATTTTCCCAATTACTTTATTGCTACCTTATTCTAAAATCCTACGCGGTTTTGCCGCGTTTATTGCTTCGCTCGGACTCTACGCCCTACTCTATGATACGGTTATCTACGATGACTACGGTATTCATTTAAGTCCCTTTGCATTCGACTTAGCCTGGCAAGACCTCAATGCATTACTGCACAGTACCTCTTACATTATTACGCCCATCGTCATTGTGTTAATTGAGTTAACTGCGGCGAATTTTTTGTGGAAACGCATCGACAAAATACAGAAAAAACAATGGGGCAACCGGGTTGTGCTGTTTGTGGGTGCTTGTTTTGTCAGCAGCCACTTATTCCACATATGGGCCGATGCCACCAGCATGACAGAAGTCACCCGCTTCGACGACGCCTACCCAGTGTCTTATCCGGCGACAGCACGCTCGTTTATGGAAAGCCATGGTATCGACAGCAGCATGCAAACGCCTCAGTCGCGCAGTGAGAAATCGCGTAAACTCAGCTACCCAATTAATCCTATGCAGTGCAGTGCCGACACTCAACAAAACGTGTTACTGATTAGCGTCGACAGTCTTCGTGCAGATATGGTCGATAACGAAACAATGCCATTCTTAAGTCAATACCGTAATAAAAATCAACGATTTACTAAGCATTTCAGTGGCGGAACAGATTTCGACACTAGCATGTTTACATTAATGTATGGCTTACAGGGAAACTACAGCGATCGTAAAGAATTTGCGGTCACTAGCCCAATGCTAACCAACATCTTAACTGAGCAGGGTTATGTGCAAGCATTTTTTGCGCCTACCGTGAGTAACGACATAACAAATAGCGCCATGTTTAAAGGGATGCAAATACATGTCAGCGAAGGCGCTAACGGCAGCGCAGATGCAGACATTAATACCATCAATGCTGTAAACGCCTGGCAAGCAAACCAAAAACAACCTTGGTTTGCCTTAGTTAACCTCACCGCGCCAAAAGATTACGATACGCCAATCGGTTTTTTAGGGGTACAAACCATCAAACCGAAAATGGAATTAAAACCTGCGCAAAAGGTATTATTTAATCAATATCGCCAATCACTTAATTTTATTGACCAGCAACTGTCTACATTACTGAATAATGTTAGCGACGACACCGTGGTGATCATTACCGGTACTTATGGGCAAGTGTTTACGAGTAATAGCAGCGACGCGCGTAACGACTTATCGCCAGGCAATGTTAATGTGCCATTAATTATTCATTGGCCAGACACCTATGGTAATAAAGTAAATTACCGCACCAGCCACTACGGTATTGCCCCAACCATACTCAGCCATGTATTGGGTTGTACCAATCCAAGCACCGACTATAGTGCGGGTCGCAGCCTATTAGAACCCAACAGTGAAACATGGGTTTACATCGGCGACAGCCGCCGTTTTGCGATTTACCAAAAGTCTGAAATCACCGTCCTTGATCGATTTGGTAAATACCGTATTTACGATGTCGATTATAAAAAGCGTTTAGATAAAAAAATGAGCGCACCAGAGTTGATACAAGTCATGCGAGAAGGCCGTAGACTCTACAATCAGTAATGGTTTACAGCTAATAATGTTTAATTAATTCTATTTAGTTAGGCTTAAATGCTTTTCACTCATTGTCTACCCAATGATGATATTGATTAAGATACACGAACCATAACTGAATAGTTTATAGCCAATCGGTAAATAGCATATAACTAACTGCTTGCGCTCATTAATTACTGTTGATAAAGTGCATATCCACTTAGTTACCCCAATTGTTATAACTCTCTAAGTGTTGATGTATACAGCAATAAATATTCGGTATGTAGCGCAGCCCGGTAGCGCACTGTCATGGGGTGTCAGGGGTCGGAGGTTCGAATCCTCTCATACCGACCAAATTAACAGTCTAGTGTCGATTCATAGTCGATATTAAACAAAACCCCGTATTAGCCATGCTAATACGGGGTTTTGTTTTAGAGTAAGCTTAATTTGTTAATGGTATTCATGCCTAACCGTTTGCATGATATCAATAATAATCTGGCCCTAAGCAAATGAACTCACAAGTAAATAACCATAATTTCCTACATGTATTTACTCACAACTTAACATGCACATAATCTTATTTCTGTTATAAATCCCTAATTGATTGCGTTGTGTAATTCCTGATACATCAATTCACGCATTTTAAACTTTTGGATTTTACCGGTTACCGTCATTGGATATTGATCGACAAATTTTATGTAGCGCGGCACTTTAAAGTAAGCGAATTTTTCGGTTAAAAAGTGGCGAATATCATCTTCAGAAATCGTGGCATTGGCACGGACTTTAATCCAGGCACAGACCTCCTCACCATATTTGTCGCTTTGTACACCAAACACTGCAGCATCTTGTACATCCTTGTGAGTATAAAGTTTTTCCTCAATCTCCCTCGGATAAATATTCTCGCCGCCACGAATGATCATGTCTTTAATACGGCCAACAATTTGCACATAACCTAACTCGTCCATTTGGCCGATATCACCAGAATGTAACCAACCTGCGCTATCTATAGTGGCTGCCGTTTTAACAGGGTCGTTCCAATATCCTTGCATAACACAATAACCGCGACTACAGACCTCTCCAGGCTGACCAATGGGAAGCACATCACCAAACTCATTAATGATTTTAACTTCAGTGTGCGGCAATGCTCTGCCAACCGTGAGCACTTGTTTCTCTATGGGTGAGTCAATTTCGGTAATGTGATTAAGTGGGCTACATTCAGTTTGCCCATAACCAATTAACACTTCCTTCATGTACATCAAATCTTGTACGCGCCGCATGACCTCTTCAGGACACGTCGCGCCAGCCATTATACCTGTGCGTAATGAGCTCAAATCAAACTGGTTGAATTGCGGATGCTCTAGCTCAGCAATAAACATTGTTGGCACACCATGTAATGCAGTACAACGTTCATTTGCAACTACTTGCAATGTGGTAAGCGGATCAAATGCCTCTCCTGGATATACCGCAGCAGACCCATAAATAATACTACTCAAACTGCCTAGTACCATGCCAAAGCAATGATACAAAGGCACTGGAATACACAATTTATCTGTTTGACTTAACCCCATAGCATCAGCAACTAAATAAGCATTATTTAAGATATTATGGTGTGATAGCGTCGCGCCTTTTGGACTTCCTGTCGTACCTGAAGTAAATTGAATATTAATTGCATCGTGAGCTGTCAACGACTCCGCAATATAATCTAACGCGTGTTTATCTTCTGCGTTAACACCTTGCAATAAATCATTAAAATTAAGCATCCCAGGCGATGTTTCATTGCCCATGCGAATAACATACTCGAGCTCAGGTAACGCTTTGGCCTGTAGTTCACCCACCTCACAAGTAGCTAATTCCGGCAATAGCTCATTTAACATTAACAGGTAATCACTAGACTTAAATTTGTCTGCACATATCACCGCGCGGCAACCAACATTGCCTAATGCATAAGCTAACTCTTCGGGCCGATAAGCTGGATTAATACACACCATTATCGCACCAATTTTTGCCGTGGCAAACTGAGTCAAGCACCATTCAATATTATTTGGCGACCATATTCCAACCCTATCACCAGGTTGAATACCTAGCTTGAGCAATCCAACGGCTAAAGCGTCTATTTGTTCGCAATATTGGCGATAGTTCCAACGAATATTTTGATGATTAACCACTACCGCTAAATTGTCAGGATATTGAGTTGCGATATCGGCTAAATACTGTCCAATCGTCTTAGTGGTAAGTACGGTTGAATTGTTACCATGATACTCACTTGAGCCAAGTGGGAATTGTGTTTGATGTTGTTTAATTGTCATTAAAGCCTCCTTGCGTCCTTTTTTACCAAGCTAACTAAAGAGCTGTGTCACTCACAAGGAAAAAAGCTCATCCTTAGACTAAAGATGCATGGAGAATAATCTTTACAATAGGCCTCGAATTAATTTTCACAATAAAAAAACAATAGAAACAAGATGCTCACAATGTAAAGGAATAATACGCAAAACCGATAACTATAACGCCAACAAGTAATAAAAACATTGATTGGGGACATGTTTTAATTAAAAATTAATCAAAATGCTGGTGTTTTTTAATTTGGCGCCGATACACTCTTTATCAGTCACACTAATTATGGTCATCATCAACGACATTATGCTTGAATCAATACATACTTTTTTTGCTATTCCCGATGATAACCTCTTAATTGTTGGTAACTTTCACCCCCTTGTTGTATTGATTTCTATCTCTATAGCGATATTTGCATCATTTATGGCACTGCAAGTTGCATCACAAGCAGTTACAACATTCAATACATACAAACGTCATATGTTGATATCTTGCGGCAGTTTCGCATTAGGTGGCGGCGTGTGGTCAATGCATTTTATTGGTATGTTAGCGTTTAGTTTATGCACCCCTGTAAGTTATGACATTGGCCTTACGGCACTATCATTTATTCCTAGTATTGCCGCATCTTGGGTAGCACTAAATGTTATCTCTAATGCAAACCCAAAACCGAGTCAGTTTATTATTGGTGGCATTTTAGTCGGTGCAGGCATTGGCACCATGCATTATGTTGGCATGGCCGCCATGGAAATGGCACCACTCTTACGCTATGACATGTTTTACTTTGGTTTATCCATTGTGGTTGCCGTTACATTAGCCATTTTGTCTTTGTGGATCCGCTTTAGTTTGGATAACTTAGGCCGTTTCAAGTTAACGATATTGCACAAGAATATGATCGCGGCGCTGGTGATGGGCTCTGCGATTTCAGCTATGCATTATACTGGTATGGCAGCGGCACGTTTTGTTAGGCCACTTGGGTTTGAGTTTTCCGACCAAACAAAAATGGTATCTCTGTATCTTGGGATTGCGGTAGCCACAATTACTGTCGTCATTATCCTTTTTGTACTAACAGTTAATATGCTATTCAAATATCAAGCATCACTACACCAGGCTAAATTAAGCGAAGCGCGTTACCGTGCGACCATCTCAACCGCCATTGATGGCATTATTACTTTTAACGACAAAGGTAAAATAGAAAGTGGCAACCAAGCTGTCGAAAGCTTATTAGGCTGGCGATTAGAAGATGTTTGCCATCAAGATATTCGTGATTTTATTCCATCGACGTTTATCGACGACTTTAATGCATATCTGTCCAGTTATTCAGATGACACAATAAATAATCAAAAAAGTGATGGCCGCGATGTTGAAGCCCTGCACGTCAATGGAACGACCATCCCAGTTAGAGTCTCAATCGGCCATGCCCGCATTGAAGGAAAAAGCTTATTTGTGATGTATGTAAGTGATCTACGTCATCGCATTGAAATGCAGCGCGCACTGATTAAAAGTGAGGCTCAATTCCGTTCGCTCATTACCAATATTCCCGGCATTGCCTATCGTTGTTTAAATTCAGAAAACTGGCCAATGGTGTTTATCAGTGACGCAGTTGAAGGTATTACAGGCTACCCTGCAAGTGACTATATAGGCCAAGCACCAAAACGTCACTTTTATGAACATGTACATCCGGACGATCTTGAACAAATAGCAAATCAAATCGCAATAGATAAGGTCTTTGTTCTTGAATATCGGATCATTAATGCAAATGGCGACACCCGCTGGTTGTTGGGTTATGGCACTCATGTCGATGGGCTAGACGTTACGGATAAATGGCTCGACGGCTTTGTAATGGATATCACAGAACGTAAAGAAATGGAGCAATCGCTATTGATTGCAAAAGATAAAGCAGAACAAGCAGCATCAGCTAGAGCCGCCTTTTTAGCTAATATGAGTCACGAAATCCGTACACCAATGAATGCAATTATTGGTTTTAGCGACATATTACTCGACGATAATCTGCCCGCTGAACAGCATAAGCATCTAAATACTATTAACCAATCAGCTAAATCATTATTGCATCTTCTTAATGATGTACTCGACAGTGCAAAGCTAGACAAAGGTAAATTTGAATTAGAACTTAGGGATTTCTCTGTCATTGAAGAAGTTGACTCAGTGGTATCGACCTTGTGGCTTCAAGCAAATAGTAAAGGTTTATATTTAAATGTCGACGTAGCACCAGAAGTCGCACAATCTTATCACGGTGCGCCAGATAGGCTCCGCCAAGTACTGACAAATATAATCGGAAATGCAATAAAGTTTACTGCCGAAGGTGGAGTTAGTATAGATGTAGGTATTAAGCCAAGTGGCTGTATTGAATTCTCGATTAATGACACTGGTATCGGCATGACCAAAGAGCAACTCGCACTAGTATTTGATGCATTTGCTCAAGCTGATGCCAGCATGAATCGCCGCTTTGGTGGTACAGGTTTGGGCACAACCATTAGCAAGCAGTTAGTCGAATTAATGGGCGGTAAAATTACCGCTAAGAGCACTTATGGTAAAGGCAGCTGTTTTGCGTTTTCACTACCACTCACACCACCAAAGCAAATATTAAGCGAGACTTCTCCTCTATTAACTAAAAGCCTTAAATCATTAGCGATATTAATTGTTGACGACATTCAACAAAACATTGATTTGCTTACGATTGTAATGAAGCGTCAAGGGCATAGTGTCATCACTGCACGAGATGGAAAACAAGCCTTATTACGCATGCTAAGCGACAAGGTTGATATTGTCTTGATGGATGTGCAAATGCCGATTATGGACGGATTAACCGCATCCCGACTGCGCAGAGAGCAAGAGCGTGAGCAGCAACTACCGCATATGCCAATTATTGCGTTAACCGCCAGTGTTCTGCCTGAAGACCGACTTGCCGCACTCCATGCAGGAATGGATGGATTTGCAAATAAACCGATTGATATCGCGTTGCTTAATCATGAAATAGCTCAAGTATTGCACCTTGAACCCCATGAACACACATCTTTACCCGCACAAGACGTTGTCGATAACAAGCAAGTAGTGAACGACAAAAAAGGCATGGTATTGTGGGGTGATAAAGGCACACTCGTTAAAGAAATTAACGGATTTATGCTTAAACAAAAAGGTTGTGTAGACCAATTACAACAATTAATTGTTGATAATAACTGGCCTGCAGTGCAAGCTCAACTGCATGGATTAAAAGGTTTAGCGGGCAATTTGTCACTCACACAGCTCACTCGATTACTCATCGACGCTGAGCGGCTAGCACTTGTATCATCGGCCGCTGAATTATCAGCATTATTACCAATGATTGAACAAGCATTTGTAAAAATAACTGCCTACCTTGACGCCCAGCAAGCCAATCCTGAAATCGTCGCACCAAGCGTTACTGAGACTGCAAATCACAAAATGGAAATTGCACAACTCAAACAGCTTATCAACCGTATTCGGCTCGCGGCAAAAGACAACGAGTACAATGACGTAGATGTCGATTTACTCATTGCATCAACGGCGATGTTATATCGCCCCAAGTGCCAGTCGATTCAACATGCTTTAGACGACTTTGAATTTGAACAAGCATTAACAGAACTCGACAGCCTTGAGTTGCTTATTAATGCACAGGTAACAGAACTCATTAAATGATATTTAACAGACAAGACAGCAAACAGACCATCCTAATTGTAGATGATGAACCCGCCAACCTTAGAGTATTGAAAAAAATGCTTGAGGAGCAATACAGACTCATATTTGCAAAAAGTGGCGAGGAAGCACTGCGCCTAGTTCAACGTGAACTGCCAAATTTGATTTTGTTAGATGTCATGATGCCAGGCATGACCGGCTTCGAAGTCTGTGAAAAACTGAAAGCTGATCCTCTGAGTAAACCTGTGCCGATTATTTTCGTCACAGCATTGAGTGATGAGGTAGATGAAGCAAAAGGATTTGATGTAGGAGCAGTAGATTACATTACTAAGCCTGTATCTCCAGCAGTGGTCAAAGCTCGGGTTCGGACGCACTTATCGTTAGTCCAAGCTGACGATCTGCGTCGCACCCGTTTACAAGTTATTCAACGTCTAGGCCGCGCATCAGAATACAAAGACAATGAAACCGGTATGCACATTATGCGCATGAGCCATTTTTCTAAAATAATTGCCTTAGCATATGGGTTGTCAGAATTTGCCGCAGACAATTTGTTGCACGCAGCACCAATGCACGATATAGGTAAAATTGGTATTCCCGATAGCATTATGCTCAAACCAGGGAAGCTAACTGAAGAAGAATTTACCATCATGAAGACTCACCCTGAAATTGGGGCTGAAATTCTCGGTGACTCTGATTCAGATTTAATTGCGCTTGCTAAAGTGGTATCGCTGACCCATCACGAAAAATTTGACGGTAGTGGCTATCCTAAAGGCTTAAAAGGTGAAGAAATACCAATTGAAGGGCGCATCGTTGCTATAGCTGATGTATTTGACGCACTCACCAGTAAACGTCCTTACAAAGAAGCCTGGACGGTTGAGCAAGCTATGGACTTTATTGAAAGCCAAAGCGGTAAACATTTTGACCCAGAATTAGTGGTGTTATTTCAACAATGTTTACCCAGTATTTTGTACATTAAACAACGCTGGCAAGATTAGCATTTCACCTTGTTAATTTATTTTCATCACGTGTAAATATTCTCTTTTTAATACATTCACTAAATTGATAATTAAGCCAGCTCTGCTGGCTCAATTGTTCTTCATTTATAGGACATTTATGGCCTCGGCAGACAACAGCGCACCGGAACTCAATCGTAACAATACTTGCTATAGGAACCTTTATTTTAGGGTTGTCTGAGTTTGCCATAATGCCCAAGCTGCCGCTCATTAGCGAAACTGTTGCCTGAACACCATCACAGGGTAGTTATGCAATAAGTGCTTATGCCATCGGTGTAGTGATAGGAGTTGAGTTGGCGGCATCGCGATTGCCAATGGCGCAATGCCTAACGAAACAGGTTATGTTGCTGCAGCATTGTTTATTGGTGGATTTATGATGTGGGTGGTGAGTTACCTACAAATGCACAATAATCAGACTCCCCTTGAGCCCTGCAATGCCTAAACAATAACGATCAATTACCGAAAACAGGACAATAATCGATTAACTCATTTAGTTATCGGCATATGCTTATGGATGATTACCATTAAGCTTAATAGGTTACATCAAATGTGAATATATTATTCAACCACACTAGACCAAATCACATCTTGGATCGTATTAAGCATTACCAACTACAAAACTAAATTGAGCAAGACTATGTTTTCATTTTTAAAACCAGATCCGGTCAAAAAACTACGTAAAACTTACGATCAAAAACTTGAACAAGCGATGCAGGCGCAGCGCAAAGGTGACATTAAAACTTATTCGTTATTAACCGCCGAGTCGGAAAGCATTTGGCAAGAGATCGAAGCGCTAGAACAGACCAGTAAATAGCTTAAGCTTTATTACTCAGTGGATAACTAACAATATTTTGAAATATCGCGGTTTCGCTCAAAGCATGATAACCATGGGGTTGGTCTGCAAAAAAACGGCTACTTTGACCGCTAGTGAGTGTTTGCCATTCACCACCACTAAACAGTGCTAACTCTCCTTGTAACACAATCACATGTTCAATCACCCCAACACTGTGGGGTGTCGACATTTGTTGATGATATCCGCTTAAGATAATTTCAAACATTTCAAAACGCGTCTGTGTATTAAACGTAAATATGTTCTTAATAAGCATGTTAGGATCATCAGGAAATGTTTTCTCTCTGATTACATCGCCATGCGGTGACGACATAAATGCTGAAAACGATGTGTCCAAGCCACTAGAGATTTTCCATAACGTTGCAATAGTTGGGCTCGATTCTTGACGTTCAATTTGGCCTAACATCGCTTTAGATACTCCAGTCAGTTTTGCGGTGGCATCTAAACTCAATGCCTTCGCTGTTCGCAATGCTTTTAAATGTTTTGCCATGTGGGCTTTAATATTCATATATGCTAACGCTATTTGAGTCATATTGCCGCTAATTATACGCTACTTTGAAACTATTGTGCGTTATAACATCCAGTGATATATTGCCTTTCAATAATGTGCGCTTTAACGCACATCAGAAAAACCCTTTTATCCCTAGTTTATACAACGCATTGCAATGGACTTTATTATGAATAAACAAGGCGTTGAAATCAGCCATATCTCAGCTGGATTTACGGCGGTACTGGTCGGTTATACCAGCTCTGTGATGATTGTTATCCAAGCGGCAACTCAGGCAGGCGCCAACGCTGCACAAGTGAGTAGTAGTTTATTCGCTTTAGGCTTAATCATGGGGGTAACGTCGATTGGTTTTTCTTGGTATTACAAAACGCCAATCTTGACTGCATGGTCAACACCCGGAGCTGCGATGTTGATTGGCGTTGTCGGTGAGTTCAGTTTAAAGCAAGTAATTGGAGCATATATTATTTCAGCAGGATTGATCACCATAAGTGGATTAATTAAACCGTTAACTCGTGGGTTATCATCTATTCCTCCAGCACTCGCTTCGGCCATGTTAGCGTCGATATTACTGCCATTTTGTGTCAAAGCATTTATGCCATTGTCCAATGAACCCATGTTGTTTTGCTTGCTGTTCATCAGCTTTATACTCGCCAAACAATGGTTACCCAGATATACCATGACCATCTTATTAATCGTCGCTATAGGATATGCCATTCATGCTGACGTATTTAACGCCACCATTCGTCAACAATTCAATTTATCCATCTCCTCACCCATTTTGATATCACCTGAGTTCAACCTTTTAAGCATACTCAATATCAGTATTCCTTTATATATTATTACAATGCTATCGCAGAATTTACCGGGTATAGCCATGTTAAAAAACTATGGCTATCAGGCTCATGGAAAACCACTTTTATTTGGCACGGGTATTTCAAATATATTACTGGCACCGTTTGGCGTGTTTAGCGTTAATCTTGCTGCAATATCAGCAGCTATTTGTATGGACAGCAGCGTTGATGACGATCCTAATCAACGATATCGCGCAACAATATGGGCCGGTGGCTTTTACATTCTTGCTGGATTGTGGGCCAGCGCGGTAGTGGCATTATTTTTGGCATTGCCGGAAAGCATTGGCGATATGCTCGCAGGGCTAGCACTAATGGGAACCTTATTGATGTGTCTTCATAGCGCTTTTGATGCAGTTGAATACCGAGAGTCTGCATTATTAACCTTTGCTTGCACCTTGTCAGGGATCAGTTTTTTAGGCATTGGAGCTGCGGTTTGGGGATTACTATTTGGATTAGCACATCTTGGGATAACCAAAAACAAAAGTGGCAAATAGAGATAACCTGACATAACAGTAATTAAACATGGCTAATATGTGAGCAAACATCAGGAATGTGTTCGCAATAACGCCTATGCTAGTAACTCAAATTCATTGTGAATTTGACGTTTCATTGGAGGCAACATTATGTGGTGGAGAGTAATCATCATTACGTTAGCTTTTCTATTATTAGGCGCACACTTTCTTCGTTTTAGTCAAACCGAATGGGCCATCATCGCGTGCGTAATGCCGCTATTGATGTTTATTCGTCACAATGTCATAAGCCAGTTTCTTAAGTTCACTTTGGTATTAAGTGTCATTTTTGTTTGGGCTGTGACCACATTTAACTTTATTGATATGCGCATTACCCTGTCAGAACCCTGGCTCAGACTTGCAGTGATCATGTCTTGCGTGATGTTATTTACCTTATTTGCCGCCTTTTGCACTAACGGCCTAAACCACAGATTACGTCACTAACTCGATTTGTTAATGACAAAATGAATTAACGCTTCGGCGTAAGCCATTTTTTAATACTGATTCGACGGTAAAACAATAACGCGGCGAATACCACAATATAAATGCTTGGCTCAATAATCTCTGATTTTACCGACCAATAAAAGTGGATCGGTGCTAACAGTGCAACTACATAAATCCAATTATGCAATGATTGCCATTGTTTACCCATTTTGCGCTTTATTTTGATCGGTGAGGTTAACGTTAGCAGTACCACGATAATCAACGCGGCGGCACCAACTAAAATGTACGGCCGTTTAATCACTTCCTCAAACAATAATCCCCATGCGAACAGTAAATCTAAACTAACAAAAGCACTAATGTGCAGTAATGCATATGCACATACATATAAACCAACTAAACGTCGGGTTTGCATAAGCGCAGCTAATTTAAACCGCTTCGCTATTGGTGAAATCAATAAGGTGGCAATTAAGCTATTTATCGCCCCCATACCGGTGTAATGGATAATATATTGCACCGGATCGCCACCGGCATTGTCAGTGAGCACAAGCGCAACAAGATACAATGCAGGCAATAAAAATACTATGTGCAATAACACTTTAAGCCAAAACACACCACGGGGGCTTAAACGCATTAGTAAAACTTCCTTAAATCCATGTTTTTATATAAATTGGCAACAAAATCACCATAGCCGTTGAACATTTGCGTAGGAATACGTTTAGCCGAAAACAACCCGCCCTCGCCTATACTTCGCTCGCTTGCCTGTGACCAACGTGGATGATCCACTTCAGGATTTACGTTGGCATAAAAGCCATATTCGTTTGACGCAAGTTGATTCCAACTGGTGGGTGGTTGCTTATCCATCACGCGGATCCGCACGACCGATTTAATGCTCTTAAAGCCGTATTTCCAAGGTACAACTAAGCGAATTGGCGCGCCATTCTGTGGCGGCAAGGTTTTACCATAAAGGCCAACAGCTAAAAATGGTAACTCGTTCATTGCCTCAGCAATGGTTAAACCTTCAACATAAGGATAATGGATACCTCCGCCCATTAACCGACTTTTTTGTCCTGGCATTTGCTCTGGATCAAACAAGGTTTCAAACGCAACATGGGTCGCATTTGATTTAATCCCAGCTTCTTTTAGAAGGGTTGCCAGTGAAAAACCAACCCAGGGAACCACCATCGACCAGGCTTCAACACAACGTAAACGGTAAGTACGCTCTTCAAGGGCAAAGCGCTTGGTTAACGCTTGTAAATCTAAAGTAATCGGTTTATCAACAAGACCATCAATCACCAATGTCCAAGGGTCGATGTTAAAACCTTGAGCGTTATCAAATGGATCAGACTTACTAGTACCAAACTCATAAAAATTATTATGGCGGGTCACTTTATCTTCAGGCGTGCTGACATCTGGTAACACAAATTGTCGCGGAGTTGAATAATTTAAGCTTTGAGTGGTAAAAGGATTGTTGGCTTTTTGCTCACCAAACAAATCAAATATTCCCGCTTGCACCTGCCCGGGTAAACTGGCACCTAATGCACCTAAACCTAAAGCTTTAATAATATTACGGCGGTCATTAAACACCGACTCAGGCGTTACTTGATTGTCAGCGACATGCCATGGGGCTCGTTGCAATATGCCTTGAGTAAATCGATTTTTACGCGCCATAAATCACCTCTTAAAAAGCTTATACTGAGTTATTTTCTGCCATATATAATGAATAGACAGATAAACTGATGTTTTTATTTCAATTGACTTAAAAATACTCATTAATGCTTTTTACCAAAAGCCTGATATTACTGACTATACGGCTTCACCACTGGATTAGATTCAAATTTAATCATTAACAATAAAAAATCATAAAATCATGATTTTGCCTCTTGCAGGCAGTTATTAGCCGTGCGACCCTTAGCCATTATTTTCTATCGGTTTTTGTTATGCCTTTTGCTGTGTCGTTAACTCCTCCACAAATTGCAGCGCTGATTGCGGTTGCGTTCCTTGCCTTTTTAATTGGTGCACTCATCAATCAACGGTTAACTCGTAAACGTTGGGAGCAACTTAAGCTTCAACACGAACAAGAAAATCTCACGTTAGTGAACGAGGCTCATGCTGAATTGGCTAGGTTGCAAGATACGCTCGATGACAAAATAGATCATAGTAATCACTTGCAAAATAAAATCGAAAGTTTAATTTCACAGCTTTCTACCGCCGAAACTAAAGCAGATCGTGTTTACACTGTTGAGCAACAATTAACTGACACTCAGCACCGCCTGATGGAATCTCAACTTAATCTTGCTAAATCAAACGCTGTACAGCAAACAATATTGGTTAAAGCCGAAGCCGAACAAAAATCATTAGAAGACAAAATCGTCTTGTTGGAGTCAGCCGAGGAGCGACTTAAGCTACAATTTGAAAACTTGGCTAACCGTATTTTTGATGAGCGAAGCGAAAATTTTAAGCAACAAAATGTCTCGCAAATGGACGGCGTTCTTGGGCCGCTGAAACAACAACTTGAAGGTTTTAGGCAACAAATCCAAGAGTCATATACTCATGAGCAATCTGAACGCAGTGCGTTAAAGCATCAGTTAGATCATTTGCGTGAGCTCAATATGAAAATGAGCCAAGATGCCATTAATCTCACCAAAGCATTAAAGGGTGATAATAAGCAGCAAGGCAATTGGGGCGAAGTCATTTTAGAACGCGTATTGCAAGAGAGCGGCTTACGTGAGAGCCACGAATACCACATCCAGCAAGATTTAAAAGACGACAACGGTAAGCGTTTCAAACCGGATGTTATCGTTCACTTACCCGAACAAAAAGATGTGGTGATTGACGCTAAAATGTCGCTTGTAAGTTACGAGCGATATTTTAATAGCGAAGACAAAGACATTCGCGAACAAGCCATCAAAGAACATGCTCTATCAATTAGACAGCATATTAAAGGCTTGAGCCAAAAGGATTATCATAAACTGCATGGGCTTAAGAGCCTTGATTATGTGTTGATGTTTATTCCTATCGAACCTGCTTTTTTGTTAGCCATTGAATACGATCCAAGTCTGGTTAACTTTGCGTTAGAACATAATATTATGTTAGTTAGCCCAACAAACTTATTGGTGGCGCTTCGCACCATTAACAACATTTGGCGCTACGAATATCAAAACCAAAATGCACAAAATATTGCAAAACAAGCCAGCCGAATTTACGACAAGCTCTGTGGCTATTTAGAAGATATGGAAAAACTCGGCCGTGCATTAGAAGGTGCCGACAAAAGCTACCAAAGTGCGATGGCAAAATTGTCGTCAGGTAAAGGTAACTTAATCAGACAAGCACATTTTATGCAGCAACTTGGCGTTGATACCAGTAAGCAAATTGACCGACAACTGCTCAACAAAGCATTAGATGAGTCGGTAGAAACAGCTGCTGAACAATCAATTTAATAAGCACAACCGATACAATAAATATTGCGATTAACGAGTAGATTAATCTTTATTTAATCAATACACGTAATAGTCAGACTTTCACGTAAGTAAACCGTATATATTATTATCGCAAACGATGTATTGAGGCGGAGACTCTCATTTAAATGCGTAACACTTTGGCTAACACTTTATTCACAGGCTTGTTGATTTTGGCCTCGCCTTTGGCTTTTATCAGCCAGGCCAACGCGCTAACACAACAACAGCAAACCTATCTTGATGCGCGTAAAGCTCTGGATAAAAAACAGCTGGGGCAGTATCAAATCTTACGCAAGCAATTAGCCGATTATCCGCTAACAGTTTACCTTGATTACCACGCTACTATTGATCAAATAGTCCAATCGCCTGGCAATACAGCTCTTAATGCCATTAATCAATTTGATACCACGCCGCTGTATAACAATGCCCGTTATCGATACTTGTTAAATGCAGGTAAAAAGCAGCGTTGGCAGGATTTTTTGGTGATATCACCAAATACCCCAAATGATATTCGCCTACAATGCTATTACTACCAAGCCCAACTTGATGCGGGCAACAAAGACATGGCATACCAAGGCATTGAACGTTTGTGGGTGTATGGTTATTCAAGACCAAATGAATGCGACCCAGTATTTGATAAATGGACCAAAGCAGGTTATCGCACTCAAGAGGTCATTTGGCAACGTTTGCTACTGAGCTTTCATTCCGGACAAAGCAGTTTATTAAGTTATTTATCGCAAAAAGTGACCACCCACAGTAATGAAGCTAAATTGCTTATGTCTGTGTATCGAGATCCTAATACCCTGCGCCACATGAATAAATTTGCCAGCTCAAAACCAATTGTCGGCGATATTGTTGATGCTGGTTTACGTAAGTTGGCTCAAAGAGATTTACATCAAGCCATTAAACTCTATGTTAAATATCAAAAAGCTCACCGTTTTAACGATGCCGAAAGTGGCCAATTAAATCGTTATTTAGTGCGCAGAGCCTTAATCAAGCAAGACGCAAAGTTGGTTAATCATATCGACAACATGCTACCACTATTAGACTCTGATGACTTATATGAGATGCGTATGCGCTGGGCGCTGCGTGAACTTGATTACACCACGCTCAATAAATATTTAGCGCTATTAAGTGATACAGGAAAAGCCAATCCGCGCTGGATGTATTGGCAAGCAAAAATGACTGCAAGAAAAGACAAAACTAAAGCTACTGAGTTGCAATCGGCATTAAGTGGCCAACGCAACTTTTATGGTTTTAGTGCTGCAGAAGCTTTAGGCAACCCGTTGTCGATGAACAACGACAACCTAGCACCAAACCCTGAGCTGCAAAAACAGCTAGACCAAGATAAAGGCTTAGCTCGTGTGATTGAGTTAATGGCGCTAGACAAACGTATTGATGCCCGTAATGAGTGGGTTTATTTAATGCGCCGCCACAATAGCGAGCTTACTGCACAGTATGGACTATTTGCACTGCAGCAAGGCTGGCATGGCTTTAGTGTTGAGTCGAGCATTCAAGGTAAGCTTTGGGACTCATTAGCGCTGCGCTTTCCGCTGGCAGCCAATGATGAATTTGTTAAAGCCAGTAAAAAATATAACGTGAATATCGATGAAATTAGAGCGATATCACGCCGCGAAAGTGCCTTTTATCCTTATGCAACTTCGGGAGTGGGCGCACGTGGCTTAATGCAATTAATGCCAGCAACAGCAAAACAAACCGCACAAAAGAACAAAATTGCCTATAAAGACGTAAAAGACTTATACGATCCTAAAGTAAATATTATGCTGGGTAGCGCTTATTACAGCGAACTGCTCAAGCAATTTAACAACAACCGAGTACTGGCCACGGCCGCATATAACGCCGGTCCTGGTAGCGTGCGCCGTTGGTTACGAGCATCAAACGGTTCTTTAGATGCCATGACATTTATTGAAACGATTCCGTACACCGAAACCCGAGAGTATGTGCAAGCCGTATTGAGTTATCGAATGATTTTCCAACAAAATGGTCAATCAAACGACAGCATGTTTAGCAGCAATGAGTTGAGCTATCGATACTAGCTTTAGATACGCTCTCAGGGTAACGTTATAGATTTATGAGCCTTGGGGTCATCAATCTATAACCACCATTTAGCAACAACCTCAATTAAGGGGTTAACATACTGGGAGCGTTCGTGTCGCAATTAACAATCGAAACCTTAATATCGCAACTAGGCCGGGTACTATTAGGGAAACCGGCTCAAATAAAGTTGGCGGTTGCCTGTATTCTCGCTAAAGGTCACTTACTGATCGAAGATCTTCCTGGCATGGGTAAAACTAGCTTGTCACAAGGCATTGCCAGCAGTTTAGGCATGAGCTATCAACGTATCCAGTTTACCAGCGACATGCTGCCAGCAGACATTCTTGGAGTGTCAATTTACAGTAAGGAACAGCAACAGTTTGTGTTTCATAAAGGGCCGGTATTTAATCAAATGCTACTCGCTGATGAAATTAACCGTGCCAGCCCTAAAACCCAAAGCGCCTTGCTTGAAGCCATGGCTGAGCAACAAATCACTATCGATGGCATTACTCATCATTTAAGCTCACCGTTTTTTGTTATTGCCACCCAAAACCCGCTAGATCAAGCAGGTACATTCCCGCTGCCAGAATCACAGTTAGATCGCTTTATGATGCGTATTTCGATTGGGTATCCAAGTCATGAAGCAGAATTGGCGATGTTAAAAACTCACACTCAAGCGACCAAACAAGCGCAGTTAGCTCAGTGCATTACCCCTCAAGAGTTGTTATTACTTCAACAACAAGTAGCACAAGTGTCGGCGTCTGATGCGGTACTGAATTACCTTATCGCCTTAGTCGATTTTTCACGCCAGCACGATGTTGCCAGCGGTTTATCGCCCCGAGCAAGTATTGCGCTATTGCAAGCCGCAAAAGCATGGGCGTTTATTAATCAGCGTCAATATGTGGTACCAGAAGACATTCAAGCGGTATTTGCCTCAGTCGCCGAGCATCGAATACGAAGCAGCAGTCAGTTTCAAGGGCAGGCTTTGTCTGACACTATCCTTGCCAGCGTTAACCCCATCCGTTAACGACAAGGGTCAACAGTTAACATGAGCAAACTTAACGCCAGCAACAATCAACCTAGTAATAGCAAGCCATCATGGTGGCAGCGTGCTATTCCCATATCGGTAACAAAACGCTGGGACCGTTGGCTTACTACGCGTTTACCACCGCAAAAGTACATCACCTTAAGCCATAGAAGTATTTTTATTTTACCCAGCGGCTTTGGTTTGTTTTGGATGGGGCTGATTGTGTTGCTGTATCTGTTTGGCACAAACTATCAAAATAATTTAGTCATTGGCTTAAGTTTATTATTAGCCAGTGTGTTTCACACCTGCATTATTTACAGCTACAAGAACCTTGCAGGGCTTAGCTTTAATGCTATGAGTCCGCCTATTGCCTATGCAGGCGATAGCAGTCCTTTTCCCATCATGCTGACAGGCAATGCACGCAACAAGCATAAAGATACCACTCATCAACAAATCTGTTTGCAGTTTAAACACCAGCGTCATGTGCGCTTAAAACACATGGAGCAACAATCCGTAGCGACCGTGCCCTTCGAGCACCCTAAACGCGGTTACTTAAATCCCGGGCGTATTAAAGTATCATCCAATTTTCCGTTAGGATTATGTCGCGCTTGGTCGTATGTCGACCTTGATATACATCATGTGATTTTTGCAAAACCCGAAGCCAGTGACATTGTGCTCTCTAGCCAAGTCAGTGACAGCGACAGTCAATATGAACACGGAAAATTACGCCCCGGGGTGGATGATTATAAAGGCCTACGTGCTTATGTCCCGGGAGAGTCACTTAAGCAAGTAGCCTGGAAACAATGGGCGCAAGACAAAGGCATGTTATCAAAAGAATTTGCAGAGCCAGAAGGCTTGCCCGTGTGGTTAACGTTGGCCAATACTAATGGCAAAGATATTGAGCAACAACTCAGTCGTTTAGCCTGGCAAGTTGATAAACTCAGTCAAAAACAGCAAATCTTTGGCCTCCTACTTGGACAAACTGTGATAAACCAACATACAGGTGAAGCGCATCGTATTGCCTGCCAAACAGCAATAGCAACCTATCAAGCTTACCCCAGCATCAATCCCGACTTTACCCCAAGTTCGGTTAACGCAGGTGCAGAGGCGACATAATGAAAGATAACTTTGACGCCATCATCAGCCGTAACACCCTGTTTTGGTTATTAGTCACCAATGTCGCTGTATTAAGTCCACTGTATCAGCAAGCCACACTATGGAGCATCGGCATCTGTGCTATTTGTTTTGTATGGCGAGTCGGTATCTACCTGGGTAAAGTTGCAGCACCGCCAAAACTATTAGTGACATCATTGGCAATTGGCGCGGCAACGACCCTCGCCTTAGTATCCTCTGAAATCGGTTTACTGAACGCATTAGTAAACTTACTGATTTTAGGGTATGCCCTTAAATACATCGAAATGCGTGAACAACGAGATGTAAAAGCTATTGTATTAGTTGGCTATTTCTTAATTGCTTTAACCTTGCTCGACCAACAAGGTATGCTAAACACCCTGCACTTATTAGCCGTGGTAGTCATTAACACCGGTATTTTGATCAGCGTATATCAAGACAAATCTAACAAAATTGCCAACCTAGGTTTTAGCGTTAAATTGGTGCTTCACAGCCTACCATTAGCCATATTATTGTTTATCGTATTTCCACGTTTAGGCCCATTGTGGATGGTGCCAAATATGAAGTCGGCTACCACAGGTTTATCTGATGAAATGTCCTTTGGCGATATTAATAAACTCACCCGATCAGCAGAGTTGGCCTTTAGAGTCGGTTTTGACAATCCAGACGGCACAACCATAGGCCCTGCCAACCAAGATTTGTACTGGCGAACCTTAGTAATGGAAAACTATGACGGCAAAACCTGGCGCCAAGACCCGAGTATAAAAAACATACAGCGCCAAGCCTATTTTCAAAAGCCGCAACGAGATAAAGCTGAAATTACGGGTCAAAACCGCAAAATTGAATACGTGGTGATCAGCGAGCCTAGCCATCAAAAATGGCTTTACGGACTAGATGAAGCCTTTAGCGACAATAACCAAATCGTTGAGTTGCCAGACTACCGCTTATATTCTCTGAGACCAGTCGATCAACGTATGAGCTATCGAGTTACCTCTTATCCAGATAATGTCATGGAGTTAACGTTAAAAGACAATACCAAAAAGTTGAATTTAACATTGCCACCAAACAGTAATCTTAAAACCCAAGCTTTAGCGCAGAAATTTGCTCAACAATACCCAGAGCCACAAGCTCGAATGAACGCGATGATGAATTACTTTGCCGAGCAAGCTTATTACTACACATTGAGCCCACCAACAGTGGGCGAGCAACAAATAGATGATTTTTTATTTGAAAATCGCGCCGGATTTTGCGCGCATTACGCCTCTGCATTGGTATTTATGGCCCGCGCGAGCGGCCTACCAGCGCGCATGGTGACGGGTTATCAAGGCGGCGAATATAACCCTCAAGCTGGCTATTACAGTATTTATCAATACATGGCTCATGCTTGGACAGAAGTGTGGCTAGAAGGCCAAGGCTGGCAGCGTTTTGACCCTACCGCAATGATTGCACCACAGCGGATTTTAGATGGCTTTGACGCCACATTTGACAGCCAAAGTAGCTACTTACAAGACAGTCCTTTTAGCTCATTAAGAATGAAGCAATATCCTTGGCTAAACGAGTTACGCCAGCAACTCTCTAGCCTAGATTACTATTGGAGTGTATGGGTACTGGGCTTTGATGAAGACCGTAAACAACAAGTATTATCAAAATTGCTTGGCGAAGTCACCAGCAGTAAAATTGCTTTAATGATGATTTTCAGCTTTATTATTATCGCCTTAGTGATTGGTTATTATGCTGGCTTGTTTAGTCAAAACGTCCAACAAGATCCATTAAATAAACGCTACCAGATTTTGTGTCAGCGTTTAGCTAAAAAAGGATTTCCGCGTCAACAAGGACAAGCCCCGCAAGATTATGCCAATTATGTGCTAACTAACCTCAGCGACAAACATCCGCGTTTAGCCGCCGACTTTAGCGCATTCAGCCAGATCTTTATGGCACTAAAATACCAACCGTTGACGCCAGAACAAAGCCAACTACAGAAACAACAATTTATGCGATTGTATCGCAGGTTACGTATCCGCCTGTTTCGCAGTTAATACTCAGTAGGTTAATTATAGGGAGTTTAGGGCTACTGCGGCTGAGTAAAACAATGCGCATTAGTTCACCAAACAGCAGGCTATATTATTAATAAGCACAGTTTTGATTGATGAAATACTTTAGAGTCCATAGAATGAATTAATGTCGAATCAGCGAGTGGCTCATGCTTACCTTAATTCAATCAAATCAAATGGAAGTGTTGTCGCAGCAACTAGCAAAACTGCTGGCTATTCGCTCCGATAACCTGAGTGTATTGAGCGGTGAACATATTCTGGTGCAAAGTCCCGGTATGTCGACCTGGTTACGGTTAGAAGTGGCTAAACACAATGGTATTGCGGCGGCACTGACCTTTCCGCTGCCATCTAGTTTTACCTGGCAGTTATGCCATGACTTACTGCCTAATGTACCAAAAGATAACGCGTTTACTAAAGCGGCAATGACCTGGAAACTAATGGATTTATTGCCAAATTTGTTAGACAACAGCGACTTTAGCCCATTAAAACAATATTTAAGTCCGCAAATCTCACCAGAAAATAACCTGAACGATACGATAACCGTCGAGCACGATGATGATATAACAAGTGCACCTGAAGATACCTGCAAAAATACCCATACGCTGCAAACAAACGACACCGCCCACGAGGCAATTAAGTTATTTCAATTATGTGGTCGCATTGCCGATATTTTTGACCAATATTTAGTTTATCGCCCTGAGTGGATTCTCGCCTGGGAGCAAAACTTACCGCTCAGCGAAATGAATAGCCAACTTAAACTCGATGACAATCAACGCTGGCAACCTATATTGTGGCGCGCACTGGTCGATTATAATCGCCACCAGCTACAAGCTAGCCATTATCATCGAGCTAATTTACACGCCGATTTGCTGGCAGCATTGATAAACCCCGCCACAGATTTATCCATGCTACCCGAACGCTTATATGTGTTTGGTATTTCATCCATGCCACCACAAACCCTTGAGGTGCTTTACCATTTAGCCTCAAGAATAGACGTGATCATGTTATCCCTAAGCCCCTGTCAGCATTATTGGGGCGACATAATTGAGCCCAAAGCCAGGGCTCGAATGGCATTGCAATACGCGAATAAAAAACAACTCGACCAGGGCTGGGAAGACAAGCTAGAAGTCGGTAATCCATTACTGGCAAATAACGGTCAGATGGGCCGCGAATTACTCGATTTAATGCTCAGTTTACCGCCCGAGCACACCGACTTTGGTTACGATTGTTATGTTGAACCCACACCAGACAACCTATTGCATGGCGTACAGTACGACATTTTACAAATGGAAACCCTCGGGCAACCATTAGGGCCAGATGCTGATATTTATCAGGACTTAGGCGCCAGACGAGAACTGCACATTAACGACAATTCTATTACGCTACGCAGTTGTCACAGTGCCTTAAGAGAAGTCGAAACACTGCACGATCATTTGCTCGAGCTGTTATCTAACGACAGCAATTTACGCCCTAAAGATATTGTGGTGATGATGCCAGATGTCGCGGCATATGCGCCGTTTATCGACGCCGTATTTGGCACAGCAAATAGCCAATACTTTGCCGACACCAATCCACAAAAAGGCGACTATTACCTGCCCTACGCCATTGCCGATCGCGGCGCAGCGCAAGAGTCACCATTGATTAATAGCTTTTTAACCCTGCTTAATATCAATCAAAGCCGCTTTGGCTTAACTGAAATTATCAGTATTTTAGAAGTTCCGGCTATTTTACGTCGTTTCGATCTCGATGATGACGAGCTGTCACTGATCCGACGTTGGTTAGACGAAGCCAATGTTCGTTGGGGACGCGATCAAGATACACGCAGCCAATTAGGTGTAGCCCCCTTCGCACAAAACTCTTGGGCATTTGGCATTAAACGCTTAATGCTAGGTTATGCGTTTAATGACCAGGCCGAAATATATCGAGACACCTTAACCGTACAAGGTATTGAAGGTCAGTCTTCGCAAGCGTTAGGTAAACTGCTTAACTTTTTAGAAACTATCGACACCTACTACAGCTTATTTGCCGGCGACTTTAGCACCCAACAACGTTTGGTCCAATTACAGCAATTATTGGCCGACTGTTACGACACCAATGATGACGAACGCGAACAAATTCAAGCGATACGCGACGCCTTGGTGGTGCTAGAAACAGAGCTTGAAAGTGCAGGACACCAAGGCCAGGTCAATATTGAAGTGTTAAAGCAATGGTTTAATCAACGCCTTACAGAGTCTCGTGTTGGCCAACGCTATCTTGCCGGCAGCATTAACTTTTGTACCTTGATGCCAATGCGCTCAATTCCATTTAATGTTGTATGCTTATTAGGTATGAACGATGGCGTATATCCTCGAGTGCAGCACCCTGTCGGCTTTGATTTAATGGCCCACTTTGGCCCTAAAAAAGGTGACCGTTCTCGACGTTTAGACGACAGATACTTATTTTTAGAAGCGCTGCTATCCGCCAGGCAGCAATTGTACATCAGCTATATAGGCCACAGCGAACGCGACAATGCTGAACGTATTGCCTCGATGCTGGTGTCTGAATTAATTGAATATTGTCAGTTAAGCTACATACCATCAATGCTTAAAGATCAGCTTAAAAATGGCCGTAAGGTCAGTAATGATGACGCTGACAGTCTAGTGTTACAGCAACTCATTCAAGCACAACCATTACAACCGTTTGATGCTAAATTATTTCGCGCCAACCGCGAAAATAATCCATTGCAACAAAGCTATAATGCACAGTGGTGTCCACCCGCTAAACAAGGAATGATTAGTATGCCATTTTTTTATCAGCCATTGCCGTTATCGACCGAACAAGCTGATGAAGTGTTTGCCCATACACATACTGATAACCTAGGCATTAAAGTGGTCGAATTAGAGCTGTCATCACTAATCCGCTTTTACCGAAATCCGGCTCAATTCTTTTTCAATCGCAGTTTGAAGGTGGATTTATCATTAGATATTCAAGCAGACGATAACGATGAGCCTTTTAGCCTCAATGCATTAGAGCGCTTTATATTGCAATTATCGATGATAGATAACGCCATAGATAATAAACTGAGCGTACCAAACGAGGCACTTATCAATCGGCTCAAAGCCAGTGGCGAACTCCCCATGGCACCGTTTGATAATATTTTGTTAGCGCAATATCAACGCGACATCGTGCCATTAATTAACCGGGTGCAGTTTTTACAAGACGAGCAACCCATGCACACTGTGAATGTCGACCTAAATTTTGATTTACTCACTGAAGATGAAAACCCCAATATTCGGGTTAATTTGGTTGGCCGCATAGACGATATCTTGCCAAAAGGCTTAGTTAACTACCGGCCAGGCACCGCACATGGCCGCGACTTTATTAGAGTGCATTTACGTCACTTATGCCTTAATGCCATGGCAGATCAAGTTGTACCAACAGCGCAATATAAAGCTAAACAAGGCTATAGTTATTTACTCGACATTGGACATTTTCATGCTTTTGCTCCCATTACTGCCGAGCAAGCCCGCGAACAACTTAAGCGTTTTATTGTGTGCTTTATTCAAGGCCAGCGCCAGCCATTGTGCTTTATGCCTAAAACCGCCTTTGCCTATGCAGAAGCTGAAGGTGAGCATGAAGATAAACTGCTTAAAGCCGAAGCGAAATGGGACGATGGCCAAACACAATTTGGCGAAGCCTTTGATCCGCACAATCAGCGTTTATTCACTTTTCCAGATGATTTTAGTCAAGAGCATTTTGGCCAACTGGTAGAACATTTATTACAGCCTATGATAAGTCTGTATCACAAAGATAAACTGGCAGAACTTGAAAGCTTTGTCTCTGAAAGCGCCATCACTAACGTTGTAAAACCGATTGCACCGAACACTTCTGGAACTCAAGAATGACGTTAGCGACAAGCGATAATAAAGTCATCCCGTTAAACGCCCTGACTCTACCTTTTGCAGGCTCAAGCTTAATTGAGGCCAGCGCAGGTACCGGTAAAACCTACACCATATCAGGCTTGTATTTACGCTTATTACTTGGCCATGGTGGCTATACACCACTGAGCTGTGAGCAAATTTTGGTAGTAACCTTTACCAATGCTGCAACAGAAGAACTGCGTGACAGGATCCGTAAACGTATCAACTTGGCATTTAAACGTTTTTTAGGGTTGCCGATTGACGATCCGTTTATTGAGCAGTTATACCAAGACATTACAGAAGATGAGCGCCCTATCGCGCTGCGCCGCCTAGATTTAGCCTTAAAATCGTTAGACGAAGCCGCCATTTTTACCATTCATGGTTTTTGTCAGCGTATTTTATCCGACATGGCATTTGAATCCTCACTGCTGTTTGAGTCAGAGTTTACCCTTGATGACAGCGAGTTTTTACATCACGCAGTGCGCGATTTTTGGCGTGAAGTCTGCTATCCGTTGCCACCATTTTTAGCAGAAGCCATTAGCGATAAATATGCCGAACCCGATGCGCTGGCACACAGTTTACGTCCGTTGCTTGGCGCCAGCCAAGCCCAATTATCAAATCAGCCAATGGCATTTGATAAACTCAGTTCAGATTTGAGCGTGAGCCTAAATCGCTTTAGCTTATTGTGGAAATCTCAGCAGGAGCAAACCTTAGCATTACTGCATAAACTGCCACTCAATGGCCAACGCTTTGGTAAAGCAAGCGATGGCTACCCCAAACTTGCCAAGGTATTTGATGACATCAGTAACTGGGCAACATTCGGCCAGGGTTTACCACCAATTAAAGCCCTAGAGCAAATTGCCTTATCAGAACTTAAGCTGAATAAAGGCGGTGTGCTACCCAGCAGTGCAGAAGCTCCACTACTTGACCACATCGACAATTTACTCGGGCTAATAAATCAATTAATTCCTTCATTTTTAGTGCGAGCTCGCGAAGGGATCCGCCAGCGTTTTGCAGGGCAAAAGCAGCAGCGCAATTTAATGACACCCGACGATTTGTTACTCAGCTTAGCCATGGCATTAAGCCAAAATCCGTACACCTTGGGCCAGGCAATCGCCAAGCGATTTCCAGTCGCATTAATTGACGAATTCCAAGATACCGACCCGCTGCAATTTACTATTTTTAACCAGGTCTACCAGCAACCACTGGCCTCTCAGCTTGACCTTGTGGCAGAGAACAGCCCTGAGCCAATTGAAACAAACAGCCTTGAGCAGGTTGAAGCAAACAGCCCTGAGCAAGCTGATTCAAACAAGCAGCAAACAGGCAAACTCAGTTTGTTAATGATTGGCGACCCTAAACAAGCAATTTATGCTTTTCGCGGCGCCGATATTTACACCTACATTGCGGCCCGCCAACAAACACAAGCGCACTATAATTTAGAGACAAACTATCGCTCATCGACCAAATTAGTAAACGGCGTCAATCAATTATTTAGCCAGCACAGCAATCCGTTTATTAGCGATGAAATTCCTTATGATCAAGTCAATACGCCACCAGCTTCAGCTCATAAGTTATTAATAGAGGCCAATACAGATCTCAGCGCATTACGGATTAAATTGCTCGCCGAAGACAGTGAGCTTGGCTTAAATAAAGCCACCGCCAGACAGAGACTTGCCGCCGATGTAGCCAGTGAAATAAAACGCTTATTAACCGAAGCGCAGCAAGGCTTGTGCACCATTAACAGTAAAGCGCAGCCACAAGGCGAACCGCTCATTGCGAAACACATTGCCGTGTTGGTGCGTGATCGCAACGAAGCCGCAGTGATGAAAGCTGAGTTGTCAGCCCGTAAAATTGGTGCGGTATTTTTAAGTCGTGACAGTGTGTTTAACACTCTAGAAGCACGTGAAATGGCGCTACTATTGTACGCACTCGCCACCCCAAAAGATGAGCGAGCCATTCGTGCAGCCCTAGCCACCGAGTTAGTCGGCTACAGCGCATTACAAATTCATCAATTTAATCAGGATGAAGAACAGCGCCAACAAGTGCTCAATCAATTTATTCACTGGCACGATCTATGGTTAACACGCGGCGTGATGCCAGCGCTGCTTAACTTTGCCAGCGAAACTCAATTAATTCATCGCTACCTGTCGCAAGCAGAGCAACTTAAAAGCGAGCACATTAACGATATTGACGACACTGACACGGCAACAAACAGTAAAGGTTCTGGCGAGCGCCGCCTTACCGACTTTAGGCATTTAGCCGAATTACTGCAGCAAAAAGCCACCGAGCTTGATGGCAGTAGCGCCTTAATCAATTGGTATGAGCAACAACTTATAGATACTCAAGGCGGCGATGAGCAACAGTTACGCCTAGAGAGTGAACAAAACCTGGTGCAAATTGTGACAATTCACAAAAGTAAGGGGCTTGAATACCCTGTGTGTTTTGTGCCATTTATTAGCCTCGCTAGAAACAACAGCCGACGCCCATCACCGATGTTGTATCACCAAGGTGAGCAATTAGTGTGGGACATAGACGCTACCGACGAAGGTTGGGAACAGCTTAAACAAGAAACCCTCGCCGAAGATTTACGCTTATTATACGTTGCCTTAACCCGGCCAATTTATGTGTGCTATTTATACATTGCTAATCAAAGTCGCAAGCTCAAAGCGGGCATAAGCAGTCAATTGCATGAAACTGGAATAGGCTATTTATTGGGGATTGTCGATAAACACACCGAATTTAGTTTAATCAAAGCGCAAGTCGACAAAATAGCCACTATTGATGCCATCAGTGTAAGCCAAATTACCGATACCATCGACACATCAGCACTAACCAGCACTGATAACAACGATGTTCATTTAAGCGCTAAAGCGGTTACACGTAAGCCAAGTTTAGCCTGGCGAGTCGGCAGTTACTCGGGCCTAGTGAAACACTTGCCCCATGAACGCGTCGCCCCGGGCGCTGATGATGAAGACTTTAGCGATGAGCTACAGCGATTGCAGTTACAAGATGATGAACTCCTTGAGCCACAACTTGACCGCTTTAACTTTGAGCGAGGTGCTAATGCCGGTAGCTTTATGCATTTAGTGTTAGAGCTGTTTGATTTTACCCAAGCAGACACCGAACTTGCCGGCGCGCTGCAAAAAGCCATGAAGCAATACGGCTTCGATGAAACGTTATGGTTTGAGCCATTGATGCAGTGGTATGAGCATATTTTAGCCACACCGTTAGGCAAGCATCAATCAGTTCACAATGACTCAGATGCCATTAGCCTAATACAGTTGCCGTCCAAACAAACCAGTGTAGAAATGGAGTTTTATCTGCCGATTTCGACCTTACAAGCGCAGCAACTCAACCACATTTTACAGCAACACGGCTATGTCGCCGGACTCGACTTTGACACCTTGCAAGGCATGCTAAAAGGCTTTATCGATTTAACGTTTGAACACCAGGGCCGCTATTACATTGCCGATTATAAGTCTAACCACCTTGGCGATAAATTTAGCGACTATAGCGAAAGCGCCATGGCACAAGCCATTAATAGCCACCGCTATAACTTGCAGTACATCTTGTATACTCTGGCATTGCATCGTTATTTACGTTTACGCTTACCCGGTTATGATTACCAGCAACACCTGGGCGGCTGCTATTACTTATTTTTACGCGGCATGAGCCCAGAACACCCTGGCAGCGGCGTGTTTTTTGACAAACCACCACAAGCGTTAATTGAGCAACTCGACAGCCTATTTAATGGCGATGCGACTCACGCTGTTTTGGAGACGCCAACATGCTAATGCTCAGCCAACCTATCGATTTATTACTTAAACAATGGCAACAACAGCGCTTATTAACCCCGCTTGACCGCCATTTTGCTCTTGAACTTGCCAGTATTGAGTCGATGCCAACGCAGCCATCAGTTAACGCCTCAATGCAAAACACACAAGCCGAGTCCGCAAGCTTTCAGCAGCAATTAATACAAGATAATAATTCAACATCGCTATTTTTATTAGTGTGTGCGTTATTAAGTCAGCAACTGTCTAATCAGCATAGTTGTTTGGTTATTGATCAAATTAATTTAGCTAATCCAATGGCAGAAGACAGCCACAAATATGCCCAAATTAATTGCCAAATCAACCTAAACCATAGCCAACTGATTGAACAAATCAGTCAGTTTGATGCTGTCGGTTTGCCCGGTGACAATAAGCCATTAATTTTAGAGCATGGCCGTTTATACCTTAATAAATACCACTTTTTTGAAACACAAGTCGCCAATAAGTTGATCCAGCTTGCCAGTCAGCAAATTAGTATTGATTTCAACCAAAGCCAATTGCCAAAGCTTATCGACAGTTTGTTTGCCGATGGACAGACGGATAATTCTGCCACTATCGATTGGCAAAAAATCGCCACTGCCACCGCGCTCATCAACGCATTAGCGGTGATCACTGGCGGTCCGGGCACAGGTAAAACCACCACGGTAACCAAGTTATTATTGCTACTGCTTACCCAATCTAGTTTAACCATTCGCTTAGTGGCGCCAACCGGTAAAGCGGCGGCACGATTAAGTGAATCGATTAAAGCTTCAAAACAGCGTTTGCACAAGGAGCTGACCCAATTAGCCGACCAAAGCATTGCAGCAGTGCTAATTGAAGCGCTCACCAACATCCCAGAAGAAGCCTCAACACTGCACAGGCTCTTAGGGGTAATTCCTAACTCGCATCAATTTAGGCATCATCAAGATAATCCATTACGGCTCGACTTATTAGTGGTCGACGAAGCCTCAATGGTCGACTTACCTATGATGTACAAACTACTCAGCGCATTACCCGCCCATGGCAGATTGATTTTACTGGGCGATCAGGACCAGCTCGCCTCAGTTGAGGCTGGCGCGGTATTAGCCGACATTTGCATTGGTTTAAAGCATGGACAAGACAATTTTTCATCGCCCTCTTCTTCGCCATGGTCAATGCGTTACAGCCAAGCTCAAGCTCAGAAAATTGGCAAACTTACAGAGCAAGATGTGAGTCAGTTTATTCACCCCCAGCCGAAAATCGGCGACAGCTTATGCATGTTAATGCACAGTCATCGTTTTAAAGGTGATGCCGGAATTGGCTTATTAGCAAATGCCGTCAATCAGGCCAACGTAGCCGCTATCCGTCAAGTATGGCGCCAACAACACGCTGAGCTGAATTGGTATGAACACCAACAAAATGCCCAAGGTGAAAATACAGGTAAGCAGCAGTTACTGGCGTTATCGGTACAGGCTTATGGAGAGTACTTACAGCAAGTCAACGCCAATCAACAGGCGATTTTGGCTTACTCTCAGCGACAAACTGACCGCGAACAACACACAGATCCAGAGAAAAATGCACCAATTGTGTTGCCGCACAGCGAGCAAACCATTATCGACAGCTTTAACCAATACCGTATTTTATGTGCCATGCGCGCCGGTGAATATGGCGTTGAAGGCATCAACATTGCTGTGACAGAAAGCTTAAAACAAGCTAAGTTAATCCATGTTCAAGGTGAGTTTTATCTTGGCAGACCAATCATTATTCAAAGCAATGATTACAACCTAGGATTATTTAATGGCGACATTGGCTTAATTTTACAAGACCGCAATAAACCAGAGCGCTTAATGGCCCATTTTGTGATGGCCGATGGCAGCTTGTTAAAAGTGTTGCCAGCCAGATTACCAAGCCACCAAACCTGTTATGCAATGACAGTTCACAAAAGCCAGGGCAGCGAGTTTGATAAAGTCAGCTTTGTGCTGCCCACACGCCCTAGCATCGCCCAATGGCAGCTACTCACCAAAGAGTTGGTATACACTGCCATCACCCGCGCCAAAAATCACTTTTATTGCCTAGGCAGCGCAAACATATTTGAAAAAGCCTGCCAGCAAGCCACCTCACGAGCATCAGGTTTAGCTTGGCGATTGTGGGGTGAAGATGACACAAAGTAATAAATACTCCCCCTTATTAGGAGGTGTTCTTAGCGCGAATAGATCATCCTTTTTGATAAGTGTCATAGAGGATTTTTAATGTTATTTTGCTTGGCTTAAGGGTTAAATTTAACAACAATCACTAAAAGGACATTAGAATTGAAAAACACCTTAGCAACAATAATGTTGGCACTATGTTTACTCCCTGCAACAGCCTTTGCCCGCGATGATATTGGCAATTACGCGATCGCAGATGCCATGAGCACAGAACATGCTAAAAACAAACTTGGCGACAGTATCCGTTTTTATTTTGGCGATCAAACTTATGGTGAACCCCAGCAAACAATGGGTGAATTTAACACCAGTAAAAAAACCAACGCCTTTAATAAAACCGATTTAGAGGCATGCCAATGGGTATTTTTATCGGCAATGATTGCTTTAAAAGATCGTGCGATAAAAGAAGGCGGCAATGCGGTGGTTGAGATTAAATCAAACTACAAGCACAACCTCACCAGCAGTAATGACACGTTTCAATGTGGTGCAGGCGCATTAATGGCAGGTGTCGCACTAACGGGGAAAGTAGTAAAACTCTAATTTATGCGTCTAGACATAACCATCAAACATCGTTTGATGGTTATTTTGTTATTGGCAATTAGGATAACCTGCCAACAATACGGTATCCTTAGCCAAAATAGTTAACCGCAGCCTTTAATGCCTTCAAATCTTATTGCCAAGTTTACCGATATAGCACCTAGCGCTTCACCTGAATCTGGCAGTGCTATCGACACCATTACGCCAAGAAAAAATCCGATAACCTGCTCAAACTGTCAAGCATGTTGCTGCCGATTAGAAGTGATGTTAATTACCGAAACCGGCGTGCCTAAAGCCTATATTGCTAAAGATGATTGGGGCGGGGAAGTGATGCGCCGCCTTGATGATGGTTGGTGCGCCGCCCTGGACAGAGACACCATGATGTGTTCAATTTACGAACTGAGACCACTTATTTGCCGTGAGTTTGAAATGGCCGAATATGAGTGTGAATCTGAGCGTAAGGCATTTGGTATTTAACAATGAGGCATTATTGCTGGCAATTGTTAAATACCAACAACCAGCAAACAACGCCCAACAGCACAAGGCTAGTTATCAGTGGTGTGAATATAACACCTCAGGTAAAGCCCAGCTCGTCACCTGATGCTGGCCTTGCCAATCTTCAATCGTTAACCAGACTTTATGCTCTGCACGCAATACTTCAGGCGCAATGGCATGCACTTCTTGTCCATGTTGGCTACCGTGTAAAATCCCTGCGTCCCCTAACTGTAATGTCGCCAAAGGTAGAGGATCGATACCAATGGTTAAATATGCCTGGCGAATCGCACTCACCTGCCCTTTACTGAACAAGAGTAAAAAGTCTTTGGTATAAGTACCATCATGCAGATATGGGGCATCTACATTGTAAGGAATTGGCGTGACTTCAAATGCACCCAGCTCCTGAGTGGGCAGCGCATCAGGAAATTCCGGAAACAGAGACTGATATAAAAAATAGCCAACGAGCACTAATATTAAGCCATTGATTTTATATTTGTAACGGTTCCAAATCGTGTTTTGCATGCGGGCCATTAGTGACTCTCCTGTTTAACTAAGTGCGAGTTAACACCCGAGGTCACGTCTAAATCAGCTTTAGCGGCTTTGACAGTGCGCCCTCCCCACATTAAAAAGCCTGTAATAGACATCCCCGTGAGAAAAATGCCAAAAACAAACCAAATCGCTTTTGTCCACAGCCCACCAATTGTGCCGTAATGCAGCGGATCGGCAATATGCGATAGCGTTTGTAATGTGGTCATTTTCGCTGGTGAACGCTCACTTTCAACTTTGCCATTCCATGGATTAACGGTCACACCATAAGCATACTGATCATAGAAAATATGATCGCCTTGACCATACACTTTATACGTATCTCTTTGGTGTTCTGGCAGCATAACATAGGTGCTTTTAAAATCTGGGAACTGTTGTTCAGCAACTTGTAACGCATTAGACAGTGTATAAGGTCTCGTCGGCGCCTCATTAGACGACATCGGCACCTGACTGACTTCAATTAACGGTGCGTGCTCTTCGAGTTCGATGTGATTGTGCCACATAATCGCTTGTGCCAAATACCACAAACCAGTAATGCTCATCAGCAGTAAAAACCACATCGACCATACACCCGCTAAACGATGTAAATCTGCAAGCAGTGTTTTTTTGCCTTGAGTAATACGTAATTTAGGTTGAGTAAAAGCCCGCCAGAAATTTTTATACACCACCAGCCCAGTAATGAGCGCGCCAAGCATCACAATGGCCATTGCACAAACAATGTAATAGCCCACGCTGTAATTACTATGCCAAGGAAACAGCAACCAGCCATGCAAAGACCGCATAAAATTAATGAAGGTGATGCCTTGATTAATCTCCTGAATGTCACCTGTATATTGGTTGACATAGGCAATAGCAAACGGCACATCCTTATCGGTAAAAATAACCGCATTAACCAAATAAGGCTCAAAACTCATTACCGTTGAAATACTTGCCGTTGGATGCGCCTGTTGAACAATTTCAACCAGTTCTGACATCGGTTTTTCTATAACATCCTGTGGATTACTTGCACGAGATTCAGGATTAGTCAGCCAAGTTAACTCATGGCTGATGACTGAAATGGTCCCAGTAAGGCACACAAAACAAAAAATGATCCACACGGGTAATGAAAACCAGCCATGAAGTCTAAACCAAAATCGATTATTAAGTTTTGCCATTTGTCTTCCGAATCTGTTCATTGCCTAGGTAAAGGCTAATATTGCCCATATGATAATAAGATTGAGAACTAATCTCAATAAGAATGTAATGATAACCATTATTAATTGTAAATAATGATTTATAGATCAAGTTTTGCGTTTTTTACTTCAAAACAGGGTTGTAAATGATAATGATTAGCAATACCATTCTTGTATCTTAACATTGTGCCACATTGTTAATTACAATCATCATAAAAAATTAGGTAAGGCAAACCATGCAATCTCAAAAAATCTTTGCACTTTCAACATTAGTTTTGGCTATGGGTTTTCTTGTTCAACCACTCGCTCATGCAGCTGAGCAACAAAATGCTGACAACAATGACCAAAATATCGAAAAAATCCAAATTATAGGCGTGCGCTATAAACGCGTTAGCCAAGGTGCAACCGGATTAACCATGGAGATTGATGAAACCCCTCAATCAATTAGTGTGGTCAGCAACGAGCAAATCACTAACTTTGCCGCTAACAACCTTAATGACGTCCTTCGTCTGGCGACCGGTATTAATGTCGAAGAATGGGAAACCAACCGTACGCAATATACCTCTCGCGGTTTTGAAATTAAAAGCACCCAAATTGATGGCGTCGGTTTACCTAATGATTGGGGCATTGTGACCGGGGCGATGGAGGCTTATGGTTATGAAAAAGTGGAAGTGATACGTGGCGCAAACGGCTTACTCACGGGTATTGGTAATTCTGCTGGTACAATTAATTATGTGCGCAAACGCCCTACGAACGAAAATCAAGGTGAACTTGGCGTTTCATATGGTTCAGATGACTTCAAACGGGTACAAGCAGATTACTCTGTTTTATTAACAGACAGCGGCAGCTGGGCTGCTAGAGTTGTTGCGGTAGCCGAAGACAAAGAGTCTTACCTAGATGGTCTAGAAAACGATCGCGGCTATATTTACGCTGTTGTTGATGGTCAATTAACTGATAATTCAACACTCGCATTAGGCTTTTCTTATCAAGATGCTAATACAGATGGCAATACTTGGGGTGGGTTAGTCTTTAATTATACCGACGGCACCCAGGCCGAATGGGATACTAGTGCGACGACCACCCAAGAATGGACCATGTGGGACACAATTAATACCACGGCCTTTGTTGAATACACTTACATGCTATCCAATGATTGGGATCTTAAAGTTGCCTATAACCACCAAGGCTTAGAAGACCAAAGCAAATTATTTTACGCCTATGGCACTATCGACAAAGATACGGGCTTAGGTTTAACCGGTTGGCCTGGACGTTATGACACTGACTTTTCAGCCGATATGTTAGACATTACCACACTTGGGCATTACAGCTTATTTGGTCAAGACCACGAGATAACTGTGGGAGTAAGCGGCTCTCAAAGCAAAAAGTACATGTATCAATACCCATTTGATTATGCTACTACAACCGCATTTGGAGCCACTCCAGCATTCCCTTATGCCCTTGACGCAATCCCAGAGCCTGAATGGGATGATAAAGTAGAATATTCAGATATTGATGTCAGTTTATTACGAGCATATGGTTCAACTAAACTTAATATCAATGACAACCTATTCGTGGTCGCTGGCTTTAATGCGATAAAATATACCCGAGAAGGTGTGAATAGCGGCGTTGATATCGACAACGATGAGAGCGAGTTCAGTCCTTATGCGGGTGTGGTTTACAGCATCACAGATGATATCAACACTTACTTCAGTTATTCAGATATTTACCAACCACAAGAGCAGTATGATTACGATGGGTATTTTTTAGCGCCAACCAAAGGTGTTAACTATGAGTTAGGACTTAAAACCTTATGGCTTGATAACGACTTAATGGCAACCTTTGCGTTATTTAGTGCTGAGCAAAATAACCTCGCAAGCTACGCCGGCCTCAATGCAGATGGAAATTACTTTTATGAAGGTGTCAACGTCGAATCAAAGGGCTTTGAAGTTGAAGTGACCGGGCGTGTAACAGACAACCTTAATGCAGTATTTGGTTATACCTTGCTTGATGTCGAAGACGAAAATGGCGATAAAGCAAACGAGTGGGCTGCTCGGAACGTGGTTAACTTCTCGATGGATTACACCCTACCACAATTACCAGAAGTGAGTGTTGGACTGGGCGGCCGGTGGCAGTCTAAAACCAAAAATGTTGATTACAATGTAGAGCAAGATGCCTACCTAGTCGTTAATGCTTTTGCCAACTGGGATGTATCGGAAGACCTTAGTCTAAGAGCTAACATTAATAACCTTACGGATGAAAAATACATTAACAGTTTAGCGACTGTTGGCTATTACGGCGCACCAGTAAACGGTTCAGTTAACTTAACGTATCGCTTTTAAGCGCAGTATCACCCACGTTAGCCGTAGCTAATGTTAATGCTTTAGCCACGCAATCTAGCCGATACCTCATGACACCTCTTTTATAAAATATAAAGAGGTGTCATTTTTACCATTGCTAGCCGCTAAACTCCCCCCCGCAAACGATGGTTGTACAGGGTTTCTAATGCACCTGAACCTAACCATCTGTATAACTTATAAGCGGTATACCGATTTATTATCTTAAATCAACAATCAACCTCGAAAATCAGACTACATAAGCTGAAATATTATTAACTCTTACTTGCACTGCATGGCTGTGGGTCTTTATCATAAGCAAACTTTTACAGGGCTAATCAGATCTTAACCTAGCCCATTTGTTGGTCTTTTCAGGAGTAAACATGCCAAAGATTAATCTGCTGTTATTGTGCGGCGGTGGCGGTGCAGAGCACGATATTTCGTTAATGTCTGCACGTTTTTTTGAGTCATCACTGGCAACGTCAGATAAATTTTCGGTACTTAAATTAGTACTCGACGAACATGGGCATTACCACACAGAAGACGGCAAGTTATGCGATTTAACCAACCGTCGTGAAATCCGCTTTGAAGACAACGACACACCAGCGTGGCCTGTAGATTATGTTATTCCTTGTATTCATGGGTTCCCGGGTGAAACCGGCGATATTCAATCGTACTTTAATTTAATCCAACTGCCCTACTTTGGCTGTGAGTCTGAAGCATCAAGCAATTGCTTTAACAAGATCACCGCTAAAATGTGGTTTTCAGCCTTGGGCGTACCAAATACACCGTACATCTTTTTACACCAACTCGATGATGATGCCATAAAACAGACTGAAGCGGCATTTGATCTATGGGGCTCGGTGTTTATCAAAGCAGCCTCTCAAGGCTCGTCGGTAGGCTGTTATAAAGTTGATGTCAAAGCCAATATAGCCAGAGTTCTCAAAGATGCCTTTAGTTATGCGCCTTATGTGGTGGTTGAGCAAACCATTCATGCTCGAGAATTAGAAGTGGCAGTATACGAATACCAAGGTGAAGTCGTCGCCACATTACCCGGTGAGATTATTTGCGACAGCAATACTTTTTACTCATTTGAAGAAAAATACGCTAAAAACAGTAAAGCGCGCACCGACGTCGTCGCAGAAAACTTGTCACCCGAGTTAAGTCAACAAATTCGAGACTATGCCATTAAAGCGTTTAAAGGCATGAAGCTGCGTCATTTATCGCGTATCGATTTCTTTTTGACCCAGGATGATCAAATTCTACTCAATGAAATCAATACTTTCCCGGGCCTAACACCTATTTCAATGTTTCCGAAGATGTTACAAAATCACGGCCATAATTTTACTGAGTATTTAATTGATGTGATTGGCAGACAAGTCGATTTGTCGTAACAACTTTTGTCGTTAATAAGCGATCGATAGATACCATTAATTGGTTTTTATGAGGCAAAAAATAAGGCCAGCATATGCTGGCCTTATTCATTTAAGTGTTATATCGACAGCGTTTAGAAGCCTTCTACACCTGCCATGTCAGGTAATTGATGCGCAATCCCCTTATGACAATCGATACAGGTTTTTTCGCCGCTAGCTAAAGAGGTTGAATGCATTTGCGATGCACGCTTAGACTGACGAGTAAAATCCATATAATCAAAGTTATGACAGTTACGACACTCTAAAGAGTCATTAGCCTTAAGTCGGTTCCATTCATTTTCAGCTAAATGGCGACGCTTTGCTTCAAACTTTTCACGTGTGTTGATTGTACCAAACACTTTACCCCACACTTCTTTAGATGCCTGCATTTTACGGGCAATTTTATCGGTCCAGTTATGCGGTACGTGACAATCAGGACACGTTGCACGCACACCACTACGGTTAGTAAAGTGGATCGTTGTTTGTAACTCTTGGTAAACGTTGTTTTCCATTTCGTGACAACCGATACAAAATTCCTCGCGGTTAGTTAATTCTAAAGCAGTGTTAAAACCACCCCAGAAAATTATTCCCGCAATAAAGCCACCGATGGTCAAAAAGCCAAGACTGTAATGGACACTCGGACGAAGCAGAATTTTCCATACCAGTTTTAGTTGTTCAAGCAGTTTTGCTAACATATTGACTCCTAGTGCTTAACCGCAGCTTTCGCTTTAATTAAGTGATCAATGTCAACGAAGTCATTTTCCACTAACAATTTCGCATCCAATTGCGGTGCATGACACTGGGTACAAAAATAACGACGAGGCGACAAATCCGCTAAGAAATTATTGTCGCGGTCCATATAGTGAGTCACACTCACCATCGGCGCTTGCGAATGCCCAGTACTCGTACGAGCATGGCATTGCATACACTTATTCACTTTAAGATCAATTTGATAACCATCAATCTTATGTGGAATAACCGGTGGCTGCATAGGATAGTTACGCACTTGCTTAACGTCAGTATTGATCACCGCTTGCATTGCTGGCGGAGTCGGTTCAACGTTAATCGGTGCTAAACGTAATGTGTCGATTTTTTCTTCAGGTACGCTGGTCGCCATTACGCTGACAGTGAACCCTAATAACGCGATAATCGATAATAATTTACCTGTTTTCATGGTCTGTCTCCTTAAGCCTTTACAATCTTAATGGCACATTTCTTATAGTCAGTTTGCTTTGACAAAGGATCTGTCGCATCTAACGTAACTTTATTAATGAGCTGACTGGCATCAAACCAAGGTACAAACACTAAGCCGACAGGCGGTTTGTTGCGACCACGAGTTTCAACACGGGTTTTAATCTCACCACGACGAGAAATCACTCGAATTTCATCACCGCGACGTAAACCACGCTTTTTAGCATCATCAGGATGCATAAAACATACAGCATCAGGGAAGGCTTTATACAGTTCAGGTACACGTTGCGTCATCGAACCAGAATGCCAATGCTCGAGTACACGGCCTGTTGATAACCAGATATCGTATTCTTCATCCGGCTCTTCGGCTGCTGGCTCGTAAGGTAATGCAAAAATAACCGCACGACCATCAGGCTTACCATAGAATTCAAAGTCTTTACCGGCTTTAACGTATGGATCAGACCCTTCACGGAAACGCCATTTAGTTTCTTTGCCATTCACTACTGGCCAACGTAAGCCGTGTTCTTTATGGTAAACATCGAAGTCGGCTAAATCGTGACCATGGCCGCGGCCAAAGGTCGCGTATTCTTCAAATAAGCCTTTTTGCACATAAAAGCCAAAGTGTTTAGCTTCATCGTTTAAATACTTAGGATCGGCATCGCTTAATGGGAACTTATCAACATTGCCATTTTGATAAAGCACTTCGAATAAGGTTTTACCTTTAAATTGTGGGTTAGCCGCTAACACGTCAGCAGGCCACACTTCGTCAGTGGTGAAACGCTTAGAGAATTCCATTAACTGCCATAAATCAGACTGTGACTCACCTGGGGCTTTCACCATTTGATGCCAAAACTGAGTTCTACGTTCTGCGTTACCGTAAGCACCTTCTTTTTCGACCCACATTGCTGTTGGTAAAATTAAGTCCGCCGCTTGAGTTGTCACTGTTGGGTAAGCATCTGACACAACGATGAAGTTTTCAGGGTTACGGTAACCCGGTAAACCTTCTTCGTTAATATTGGCACCAGCTTGGATATTATTATTGACCTGAACCCAGTAGCAATTTAAATCGCCGTCTTTTAAGCGACGGTTTTGCTCAACAGCGTGGTAACCAGGCTTTGGTGGAATAATACCACTTGGGATTTTCCAAATATGTTCAGCGTGTTTTCTGTGCTCAGGATTAGTTACAACCATGTCGGCAGGTAGACGATGTGAGAATGTCCCCACTTCTCGTGCAGTACCACAAGCCGATGGTTGACCCGTTAACGAGAATGGGCTGTTACCTGGAGTAGAAATTTTACCCACTAATAAGTGGATGTTATAGATCAAGTTGTTACACCAAACACCACGAGTATGTTGGTTAAAGCCCATAGTCCAGAAAGACGTCACTTTACGGTTAGGGTCAGCATAAAGCTCAGCTAACTCAATCAATTTGTGTTCAGGCACGCCAGATAATTTACTGACCGATTCAACATCATAATCAGCAACAAATTTAGCAAACTCATCAAAATCCATCGGGGTTGAATCGCCAGCTGTAGCAACGTTTTTGGCTTTCATTTCTAATGGATGCGTTGGACGTAAACCATAACCAATGTCAGTAGTCCCCTTACGGAAATTGACATGCTTGTTAACGAAATCTTTATTCACTTTGCCATTTTGAATAATGTAGTTGGCAATAAAGTTAAGCATGGCCAAATCGGTTTGCGGTGTAAATACAATCGGTAAATCAGCAAGGTCAAATGAGCGATGCTCAAAAGTAGACAGAACCGCAACCTTAACGTGTGGCGCACTTAAACGACGATCAGTAATACGAGTCCACAAAATTGGGTGCATTTCTGCCATGTTTGAACCCCAAAGTACAAACGCATCAGCCGCTTCCATATCGTCATAACAACCCATTGGCTCATCGATACCAAAGGTACGCATAAAGCCACCTACAGCAGAAGCCATACAATGACGAGCATTAGGGTCGATGTTGTTTGAACCAAAGCCCGCTTTCATTAATTTAACTGCTGCATAACCTTCCCAAACGGTCCATTGACCCGAGCCAAACATACCAACAGCGGTTGGACCTTTAGCTTTAATGGTGGCTTTCCAGCGTTCAGCCATAGTGTCGAAGGCTTTTTCCCAGCTGATCGGGGTAAATTCGCCATGTTTATCGTACTTGCCATCAGTCATACGCAACATAGGTGTTTGCAAACGATCGCGACCGTACATAATCTTAGATAAGAAGTAGCCTTTAATGCAGTTTAAGCCACGGTTTACTTCACTTTTTGCATCACCATGAGTAGCAACAACTTTGCCATCACGGGTGGCGACCATAACCGAACAACCTGTGCCACAAAAACGACAAGGGGCTTTATTCCATTCTAATTTGGTTTGTTCTGAGCTAGTGATCAGGTTACTTGCAGAAGTAGGCAGCGCTAACCCTGCTACACTTGCAGCTGCAATAGCGGCATTAGCTTTCATAAAATCGCGTCTATTCATTTTCATATTTCACCTTCTTCTAGCGCTTCACTTTGGTGATACACCATGGTGGCCGACAACACACCTGGAATGGCATTAATCGTTGAGATATCATCCATCAACGACTTTTGGCTCGGACCTTCAACGACAACAACTAACTTAACGTCATTATTGGCTGATAATTCAGCATTTGGGATGGCCATTATTTTCTGTCTTACTTCAGCCATTTGTTCAGGTTTCACTTGGACAATTAGGCTGGTTACGTGCAGTTCATTGCTCATTACATCACTCTCATTTTAATTATTGGATTGATGGATTAACCAGCGCCTGGAGGCCCTGTGAGTATTTGACTAAACCAAATACTGAAACCCAGTGCACTGACCAGTAATACAGATAAAATAGGTGCTAAAAATACAGTTAAGAAGATGAATATTTTCAGCTCCAAACCTTTTAAATTAGTAGTATCTTTACTCATAGACCCTCCAGCAGTGGGAGATAGATAAAACAACACATGAATTTATATTTGCTGTTTCTTAATTAGGACTCGGGGGAATTTTACCGTTTATCAATTAACAAACTATATACTCACAAATTGGTAAACTAAGGGTTATATGATCTAGATCATCAAATTAGGTAAATCATTATTCAGATCAGGGTTCTTAAACATAAATATCGATTAAATAAAGACTTATTTACCGATTATTTGATGAATATCACCTTTCACTAAAATAAATTAATTCTGCTTGCACGCTTAAATTGTTAATAAATTGTAGTAGACAAACGCCCATAAAAAAACCGACACCTTTACGATGTCGGTTTTATTTAAAAATTAACAGTTTAACTATAAGCTCAAACGATAACGTAATACTTTTAGAGACTTTTGTTCATCGATGTCAGCAAATACATTAGGATTGTCTATTCGCTCAACATAACTCAATTGTGGCGCGGTATTACTCACTTGCTGCATTAAAAAATCACACCCTAACTCTGGCGCATTAAGGCACAATAACACTTCACCTGCTGGCGCAAGCAAGTCTGGTAAGCGTTTTAACAGGCGCTCATAATCTTTTGTAGCCACAAAACTGCCACGTTGATTACTTGGCGGATCTGCAACAATTAAATCATACGGACCAAGTTTAGTGAGTTTGCCCCAGGACTTAAAAATATCATGCCCCAAATAACGAGCGCCAACGGGTAAATCGTTAAGTAAATGGTTTTGCTTACCAATACTTAACGCGCCTTTGCTCATGTCCATGTTAACCACTTCATCGGCCCCACCTTGCAGTGCGGCTACCGAAAACCCACAAGTGTAGGCAAACAAATTAAGCACTTTTTTGTGTTTAGCATGTTGCTTAACCCATGCACGCCCATTAGCCATGTCTAAAAATAGACCGTGATTTTGACCACGTAATAAATGCACAATAAAGCGGGCGCCATTTTCCGTCACAACGTGTTGTTCAGGGACTTCACCTAACAGTAATTCGCTTAAGGTTTGGCCTCCATGACGATATTGATAAACCAAATTTAGTGGTAAATTTGGGTATGTCGATTGCCAAAAAACCACAATGGCACTCACCAATTCATCTCGCTGCTCATCCGCTAACATTTTAAAGCTTGTGAGCAGTAATACCGGTTTATACCAGTCTAAACAAAGATGCTCATCGCCGGGAAACAAACCGCCACGCCCATGAAATAAACGGCAAACATCTTCGCCAACCGTTAAATTAGGTAATACCTGTAAAAAACGCTTCATACACTCTCTTACTTAATAAATGAACCATCACACTATGATGGTTTAATTTGATCATCTTTAGCGCTAACAGCGTTAACATTCGCTTGATTTGTCGCCACATCGGTTACGGCTACTTTTTCACTATCAGTCGAACTCTGCACTGTACTGTCAATCGAGTGTTCAGTATTACTCGCCGCAGTTTTCTCAGTACTAAGTGGTTCATTAGTAATCTCTTCAACATCATCAGATAACAATATCGCTAACCAGCCACCAGACTGGCTTGATTCAAGACCAATTTTGACAATCATAGTCAAAGGTACTGACAACAGCATGCCGACCGAGCCAAGCAACCAGCCCCAAAAAATTAATGATAAAAAAACCACTAAGGTAGACAAACCTAAGCCGCGCCCCATAAAGCGCGGTTCAACTACGTTACCCATAACCATGTTGGTACCCACATATAACAACCCGGTAATGCCTGCAGCACCTGGGCCCATTTGAATAAAAGCCAACAAAACCGCGGGGATCGCAGCAATAATAGAACCAATATTAGGAATATAATTGAACAAGAACGCAATCACAGCCCACAGTAATGCGTAATCAACACCAATGATGCTCAAACCAATACCGATAACAGCTGCTGTGGCCAAACTTACTAAAGTTTTAATCACCATGTACTGATTAACAGAATGTAAAAACTTGTCTATTTGCTTTAAACGCATGTCAGGATCGTCTAGCGCTAAATGAAACTTTTTAGGCAATGATTGTGCTTCAAATAACATAAACACAATAGTCAAAATGATCAGGAACAAATTAGCCATCACATTACCGACACCCGACAGCATATTGGTGGTCATTGATAACGCCATACCGGGATCAAAATAATCGAGCACTTTTTGTTTAGATATCTGAATATTAAAAGTTTGTAGTTTTTCTATAATCCACGCAAACTGTTCAATTAATTGCTGGCGATATACTGGCATCTGCTTAGAGAATTCATTGATAGAACTGCCCACTAAACTCGCTAACCATAGCCCCATGAGTACGATAAACGCCATCAACAAAATAATTGATAACCATTTAGGTATCCGATATTTGGACAACAACACAATGGCTGGGTTACAAATCACCGCCAAAAATGCTGACAACACAAAAGGCACCACAATTGGGCTAGCAGTTTTAATGCCCGCTAAAATAATCACCACACACGCCATAACCACAAAGCTGCGCACGGCCATTGACGACTGTTGTATTCCCTTCATAGAGTAAAAAATCCTTATTGCTACTTATTAAAATAATTGATTATGCTAAGCTAAACCCAGTAACGTGTTGCTAATTAAGTTAAATTTTTATTTTTTACGCCTTAACATTGGCTATATTAGCAGCTAATCACATTTAGGGAATAACACACACAATATGAAACCAGAAACCGCTATTATACGCATTAAAAACCTACGCTTACGTACTTATATCGGCATTAAAGAAGACGAAATTAACAATCAACAAGATGTTATCGTCAATGTGGTTATTCATTATTGTGCCGACAAAGCCCGCAACAGTAACAATGTTGCCGATGCGTTGAATTATCGCACCATTACTAAAAAAATCATTGCCTTGATTGAAAATAATCGTTTTTCGTTATTAGAAAATCTCACAAACCAAACACTGGCCATTGCCAGCGAACATGATTGGGTTGAGTTTGCCAGTGTCGAAATAGACAAACCGCACGCTCTGCGTTTTGCCGATTCGGTGTCGATGGAATTGTGTTATCAAAAGCAGAAATAAACTCACATAGCGTGAGTAAGCGGATGATCATTTTGATGTAAAGTCTCGTATAAAAATTAAATGGCATATAACAAGTGGGAACGGATATGAAAATTCTAGTTACTGGAGCCACAGGCTTTGTAGGCCAACACTTAGTTGATTTGCTAGCACAACATCAGCTGGTTATTTTGAGCCGTAACATTGTCGCCGCTAAAGCAAAACTAGGCGAACAACACCAATACTGGTCAAGCCTGGCAGACAAAACCGACCTCAATGACATTGATGCAGTGATCAATTTAGCGGGTGAGCCTATTGTTGCTAAGCGTTGGTCAGCTAAACAAAAGCAGCTTATTTGCCATAGCAGATGGGATATTACCGCCGCTATAAGCCAACTTATCCGCAACAGCAGCAACCCGCCTCACACCTTTATTAGCGGCTCAGCAATCGGCTATTACGGTAGCCAAGGCACTACACCAGTTGATGAAAAAAGCGGATTTCACGCCGAATTTGGCCACGACATTTGCCAAAAATGGGAAGATCTAGCCCTGCAAGCACAATCACCTAAAACGCGCGTGTGCATTACTCGGATTGGCATTGTATTAGGTAAAAATGGCGGTGCGTTAGCCAAAATGTTACCACCATTTAAATTAGGGCTAGGCGGGCCAATTGGCAAAGGCGACCAAGGTATGAGCTGGGTACACATCAGCGACTTGGTGGGCTTAATTAACTATTTACTCGAGCACCCGCCTTTGCAAGGCGTGTTCAATGCCACTGCGCCAAATCCAGTCAGTAATAAAGTGTTTTCACAAACATTAGGCAAAGTGCTTAATCGCCCAGCCATTATCACCACGCCACCGTTAGCACTGAGATTGGCTATGGGTGAAATGTCACAGTTGCTTATCGAAGGCCAATTTGTACTGCCCACCAATGCGATCAAAGCAGGTTATGAGTTTAACTATACCGATATTGAAGCAGCACTCACCGATGTTGTGAGTTAAATGGGTTTTGGATTGAGAGTGTAGTGAGTAAAGAAATGCTGAAATACAGTTTTTTGTTATGATTTGTGCTTAGGAGCTAAGGTAACTTGCTGGCCACAGAAAAGTGCCAGATAGATAACTATGACATCAAATTTCGCGTTTTCTCAAACTGTTATTTACCTAATAAATAGTCACATCTTACCTATTAGGGCTATACACCTAACAAAAGTAAACTTGGGATAAGGACGCGGCTTCGCACTGCCTATCCTTACTAGTTATTTTTTGCTCTCCACTTTCCATATGTGTGTTTTGTACTCCACTTTCCAGAGATAATCATGACATAAACACCAATTGTAATTATACCAAACATTAATCCTATGAAAGGCGATGAACTCCCGACAAATATAGACATACTAAGTGAAGTGCCAAAACATAAGGTTAAAGCACTAAGCTGCGCCCGATTGAGTTTATGGTTTAATTTCATCTTGGACTCCTCATCCTTGAATTGACAGAGAATCTTAAACACATAACCAGTCTCTAGAATTACTCGTTTTAAGATTTGTTTTGATTAATGAACAAACAATATCTGAGTTTCTATTTTGATTCCATTATTTAGTGGTTCTAAGATTATTATTTAACATGCAGGTGTATTGTTGTTTTTAAAGGGAGTATAAAGCGGGTTTGGTCAGAGCTACTTGCACCAAGATATTAGTGGTCGTAGGCCATATTAAATACCCAATGAGACAAAAATGAGCCAATAATGCCCCCTCCGAACCCAATAGCCCTAAAAACACCTAAATAATAAAATCATAAACTGACTCAAACCAAGCTGTGAATAATATCGATGATCGGTTGGTAACGCTTTGCCAGCGGGCGGTGCTTTTTATTAATTAAAAATAATGGCTCACTGACCCCCTGCTTTGGCTCAGTTATACCTTCAAGCTTGGCTATGCATATTTGTGCTTGCTGGGCAAAACTGTCTACTGCAAATTGTGGCAACACGGCAAAGGCTAAGCCTTTTGCTACTGGCACGAGTATTTGATTCAGCTGGTTAACGTAACTTCTTATTGGCACCTGCTGGGACATGGCTTGTTTGTCATTAAAGTAATGGTTCACTATTTGTTGCCAATAATGCATACCATCTGGATGCGCTACCATGCCTAGTGCCATTAATTGTTCAAAGCTTATCGCGGAATTTTGATATTTTTTCGGCAGTACAATACATAGAGCTTGCTCTTTAAGTGGTGTGAGCTCTAACTCATCCATATGAACCGCTTGCGTAACAATACCTAGCTCAACTTGATTAACCAATACGCTGTCAATAATACGTTTATTGGGCGCAGCTTCCAGTGATATTTGTAATTGCTGGTGCGGCTGCTGATAATCAATTAAGTGCGGGTAGAGCAATAATGCCAACGAGCCGGAGCAAGCTATTCGACACTCTCCAACGTAAACATCATCGACAGCCAGTTGTGATAACAATTGTTGCTGCTGTTGCTGCCAAAGTAGAGCGTGTTTATGCAATTGAATACCAGCTTCGGTGAGCTCAAAGCGTTTGCCGACCCGATATAACAATGCCACACCAACTTGCTGTTCCAACTTTTTAATGTGTTGGCTTACCCCTGGCTGGGTCATAAACAGTTGTTCTGCCGTCTGAGTAAAATGCCCGACTTCAACTAACTTAATAAAGGTTGATAACCATTGCTGGTTTAACATGCCAAGCTCCAATCCTATTGATGTCGATAGCATAACAGCTTTGATAAATTGAGATTATCGATAAGTTTACTTTTGATAACAAAATATTGAAAACGAGTTTTATGTTGATGTTAGCCAAGGGCAGATCGGTCTTCGCTATTTGCCATGTAAAAAGAGCTGATCTCCTCTGCGGTTAAATAGCGCCACTGACCTTCAGGCACATCAAGGCTAACAGCCCCAATACTTTGTCGATGTAATGCAACCACTTTATTACCAACCGCGGCAAACATTCTCTTCACTTGATGAAACTTGCCTTCTGTGAGTGTTAGCAACACCTGCTGTGCTGAGATAATCGTTAATTTTGCGGGTAAAGTAAGCCCTTTTTCGCCCTGTAATAAAATCCCATTTGCAAAGCGCTCTGCCACATCCTCTTTAATTGGTTTTGCCAAATTAACTCGATAGGTTTTATGGCACAATTTTGCTGGAGAAGTAATATTAAATGTCCAGCGTCCATCATCGGTAATTAACACCAACCCCGTGGTATCTGCATCTAAGCGCCCAGCAATATGAAGCTCAGACTGGCGCTCAATATCGATCAATGAAAATAGCGACGGATGAACCCCGTCGACATTTGAACATAAAGTTTGCTGCGGTTTATTAAACAACAAATAACGAAAGGGACGCGTTACTAACGTTTGGCCCTGTAATTGAACCACATTATTTTCATGCACTTGAGTGGTCTCATCGGTAATGGTAACCCCATTGACCCATACTTTGGCTTGACGGATATACTCACTCACTTGTTGTTGAGTTAATTCGGTACTTTTACTGATAAAACGGTCAAGACGCATATTATAGGGATACTCAGGATAATTATTTAAAAATAAACCATTGTTAAATAGACCATGGTTAAACCAAGATAAGCTGGCTAACGTATGTACAGGCAAACCCAATAACAACATCATACGCAATGCTTTCAGTGCAAGATACCTCAAGAATTATTGAAATGGCGTGGGAAGACAGAACGCCATTTGAAGCCATTGAACACCTTTATGGCTTAAACGAATCCGCCGTAATCAAATTGATGCGCAGCAGCATGAAACCTGGCAGCTTTAAACTGTGGCGAGCACGTGTTACAGGCCGAAAAACCAAACACCTTAAGCTGCGACCAGAAGGAATTGATCGTGGTTATTGCCCAACGCAATATAAACCTCGATCTAAATAACCTGAACTCGGGCTAAAATGGCTTCAGTCCACTCAAATAAAAAAAGGAGATGACAATGCATCTCCCTTTTCATTCATTTACCTGTCATTTTGCTCAGTGTTAACCCGCTTTTAGCATGTCACTGCACGACTTATTTAATAGCTGCCTGCAACGCCACACACCAAGCGTAGATACAATTGCGGCACCAGCTACAGGCGCAATCCCCCACCATGGCCAATGCATATAAACCACCAGCTCAAACACCTGAGTTTTAAGCATGTACAAGGCAAACTCAGCCACAATGACCGCTAACAAGCCGGCAATAGCACCAAGTAATGCAAATTCAAACCCCGTTGATGCTCGCAGTAACCACCCCGATGCCCCAAAGGTGCGTAAAACGGCTAACTCACGTTGACGAGTTGCCATGCCAGCCTCTGTTTGAGCAATCAATACTAACGCACTGGCGAGTAACACCAAGGCCAAAACTAATGACAAAGACAAAGACACTTGCTCAATAATTTGCCTTAACTGCCCCACCATGGCGCCAACATCAATAATCGACACTGTCGGGAATTGCCTAATTAACTGCAACACCACTTGGTCAGCCGTTAATGTGCTGCCATCTGCTGCCAATAGTTGATCATTGAGATGAAAACTGGCCATTGAAGTATATGCAAAAGGCTCAAGTGCTTTTGGGGTAAATATCATATAAAAGTTAGGTTGTAAGGTTTCCCACTGCACCTGCCTAATACTGGCAACAGTGACCGATAAATCCTGGTTATCAATGCGATAAGTCAGTTTATCACCCAGTTTAAGCTCCAAACGCTCAGCGACACCAGATTCGACAGATACCTCATCGTCAGTTTGATTAAATTGCCCCTCGAGCAATTTGTTATTGGGCGGCAAGGTAGCGCGATAGGTTAAGTTTAACTCACGAGAAATCCCCACTCGCCCTTCCTGACCATCTTCTGATTGGCGGCGAGAAATTAACTCTTCATCATTGATGTGGGTTAAACGTCCACGCACAACCGGATAAATATCGGTAGCTTTAATATGATTAAGCGTTAAAAAGTCATCGAGTGGTTTGCTGTCTTCAGGGGCAATGTTCACCAAAAAGTAATTAGGCGCATTTTCAGGTAACTGCTTTTGCCATTCGTTAAGCAAATCTTGCCTTAAGGCCAAAATGGTTAATAGCAATACCAGAGCACTGCTAAACCCCACCAATTGCACGGCATTTTGACGAGCACGGCGACGTAATCCAGCCAAAGCAAGTTGCAATGGATTAGTGGTTCTCATGCCGATACCATGGCCTAGACGGATCATCACAAAACCTAAAATACTGAGCAATACCCCAAGCAGCATGACCGCAAGCACAACAGTCATTGTGAGTGCGAGACTTCTTGAGTACAAATACCCTAACAAAGCCATCGCCGCTAAACTTAATAACAAATGCAACCACATTCCGAGCTGTAAGCCCTCAAGCTGGCGTTGCAGCACACGCAGTGGCGGAATCGCTAACAAACGCATTAACGGATAAGCAGAAAACATAAACGCGCTGATTAAGCCGGTACTGACACCGAGTAATACCGGGCGTAAGTATGGTGGCGAGTAGGCTGCTATTTCGGGCGGCAAAAATGCCGTAATACCGATATCGAGTAATAGGCCACCTATTAGACCAAGCGCAATGCCCAGTAATGTCACTAACGATAAATGTAAACCAAATAACACACGGATCTGTTTACCCGACGCACCAAAGGTTTTCAGCATCGCCACCACATCATAATGGCGCTGACAATAGCGCTGCGCAGCAATTCCAATGGCGGCACATGCGAGTGCAATCCCTAACAAACTGGCTAGCAATAAAAAACGCTCTGCGCGTTGTACCGCTGATGCAATAGGAGAATCGCCCGACTGCACATCTACCCAACGCTGGCTGTTATTGAGCAGCGGTTTAGCTTGTAGCTCAAAGTCGGCCAATTGCTGTACATTACCGGTAAACTGATACAGGTAAGTCACTCGGCTGCCAGGTTGAATAATGCCCGTCGCAGCAACATCATTTAAATGAATAAGTAACACAGGTGATGAAGCAAATGGATTAAAACCGGCATCCGGTAAACGGCTGATTTCTTCAGTTAGTAATAACTCACTGTTGCCTAACTCAATACTTTTTGGATAACCGAGTAAGCCGCCTAAACGATTCTCATACCAAGCTTGGCCAGTTTTAGGCAATGCGCGCGTAATACCATTGCTAAGTTCGATATCGCCTTTGAGTGGATAACCATCACCCACCGCTTTAACTGTGACTAACTGAAACTTATCACCCGAATATACCATTGAGTTAAACTGCATATTGGTGACATGAGCAAGGCCAATGTCATCTGCAATCGTCAACACTTTAGGGTCTAATTCAACAGGTGTGTCAATAATACGATCGGCAGCGATAAAGTTAGCTGCCTCACCATTTATGGCAACTTGTAAACGCTCGCTAACCCGAGCAAGCCCGGTAACAGAGAGCACAGCTAAGGTAATGGCTAATACAATCAGTACCAGCTGACCTTGAGCAAGCTCGCGTTTAAATAACCGCCAAGCAATACGCCACTCCATTAGCTTACCTCCGCGACTTTACCGTCAGCTGCTTGTGTTGTATTGCTCTGATTGGCCGCGGGTTCAGACAAATGACCATTTTCCATGACAAGCTGTCTTGCACAACGCTGGGCAAGGTGCAAATCATGAGTAACCAGCACTAAAGTTGTGTCACTTTCCTGGTTTAGGGCAAATAGCATGTCGGCAATTTTGTCGCCATTTACGCTGTCTAAATTTCCAGTGGGTTCGTCGGCAAATAACACTTTAGGTTCACAAATGAATGCTCTGGCAATTGCAACACGTTGCTGCTCACCACCAGACAATTGTTTAGGTAAATGATTTAATCTATGTGATAAGCCAACACGCTCAAGCATCGCTTGGGCTTTTTGTTTAGCATCTTTAACGCCTGCGAGCTCTGCAGGCAACATGACGTTTTCTAACGCTGTTAAGGTGTCGACCAGCATAAAGGATTGAAAAATAAAGCTGACTTTTTGCTTACGCAGGGCCGCTTTTTGTTCTTCGTTTAATCCTGATAATGCCACGCCATCAAGGACAATCTCACCCGTAGTAGGTGTGTCTAATGCAGCTAACAATCCAAGTAAGGTTGATTTACCAGAACCTGATGGTCCAAGAATAGCAATGCTGTCACCTTGCTTGACTTCTATATTAATGCCGTTGAGGATAGTCAACTCTCCCTCTTGGGTCACTACAGTTTTATTAAGGTTAGTTACAGTTATGGCACTGGTATTTCGAACGATATTATTAGACATACAATCCTTCTTATTTTTGTCGCTTAAACGCATGTTAGCTACTGCATTTACGCTAATGTTAATGTGCGCGCCCACCTATGCTGCCACGGTTTTGATACTAGGTGATAGCTTAAGTGCAGGCTATGGCATGCCAGAAAATCAAGGTTGGGTACAATTGTTGCGAAACGAACTACCTCAACATGACATAGTTAATGGTTCAGTTAGTGGCGAAACAACTGCAGGGGGACTGCGTAGACTCCCTAGTTTACTGGATTCTAGCCAACCTGACATTGTTGTTATTGAGCTTGGAGGTAACGATGGTCTGCGCGGATTTCCGCCAAACCAATTGAAATCAAATCTTACAAAAATCATCAACCAATCTCAGGAACATGGCGCCAAAGTGTTGCTTACCGAAATCATGGTGCCACCAAATTACGGGCCTCGCTACACAAAAATGTTCACTGATGTTTACCATCAATTGGCCGACGAATTTTCGATCAGCCTAGTCCCCTTTTTTATGCAGGATATCGCCGCAGATAAAAGCTTGATGCAACGTGATGGTATTCACCCCAACGAACAGGCTCAAGATAAAATTACGCAATGGATGCTGCCTTGGATCACTGCAGCGATAGATAAATAACTATTTAAATTTTATGAGTTTAATAGCAAATGTTAAAAAGTTTTGCATAAAGTGAACGAAAGTCATTTTATTTTCAGATTCAATGTTTAAAATGGATGCTCAGCAAGCAATTAAATAACGATAAACTTTAGACAACACTAGACAATTTAAGGAAATACCATGTCCGTCAGTCGTCAAAAAAAAGTATATTTACCTAGTGCGACCCGTAAAAACCAATACATCACTATCGGATTCCCATTAACCGACGAATACCTTAATACATACAGCAGCTTAGAAACTTGTTACGATGAATTCAGTAAATTAGTATACCAACTCGCTGAAAAACAAGAGCTGTATAATGTGCATGTTGTTACCACAGATAAATTACCTATGGTGCGCTTTCACAGTGAAGCTTACTGTTTAAGTTCAAACGAGCAACTGCGTTTCTTTTATAATCCAGCCCATCATGAAGCTAACCGCCTACATAGCACTCCGGGATTTAGAGCGCGTAAATTACGTATTGTATTTTTAGCTACAGGTGATGACTTACGCAGCAATGCAGCAAGTTTTCACACTAAAATTCAGCACTTTATTGCCGAACTAAAACCACTGTTACCAGTAAAAGATGTGCCGATTAAAATTCGCGATCACCAGCATATCTCTTATGACTTTTTTGCTAAAGCAAAAGGTCTTAAAGAAACATATGGTTATAAATTGCGCGCGGTAGACAGTCGCTATCAGCGCCGTCACTGTGAATTGCCTGAAAACGTTAGTACGTTGAACTACGTTACGATTAACATTCCTGTCGATCGCCGCATTAAAAAACAATTATTAGCTAATGATACTGTCGATTTTGGTGCTATTTACCAAACGGTTTATGACAAGTTTATTCAGGCAACTCAGAGTAAGCAGTTAAAGCGCGTGGCTATGGTTGCTAATGGCAAATTACCACTAGTACGTAACAGTAAATACGAGCAACTCACCAGTACCGATGAATTTCAAATGATTGGTTTTGATCCTCATGCCCAATCACCAGAACCGATTGGCCACTGGGACAGCAATAAGCTCGTCGATGTGTTCCGTTTTGTGATTGTTGCAGGTAAGAGTGACGAGACCGACGAAGGTTATGGTCGCTTTATGAATCAAGTAGAAGATGCATTGCGCATGTTTACTCAAGAATTTGATATTGATAAAGAGCATGTTGATGTGATTTTACGCTTCCACCAGCACATCAGTTATAAAGCTCAGTAATGATGTCATCATTATAATGCTTACCAAAATAAAAACGACAGCCTAGGCTGTCGTTTTTATTAGTCTAAACTAGTATTACACCGATTGATTGCGTTCAACCAGTTTGTTCATCACGGCATTAACCGACAACGAAGCTCCATGGGCAATTTTATCTGCCAACTTTTTCTTCATCTGATATCGAATTTTAATCACTTGGTGGGTTTTCACTAAGTTTAAAATAACATCATCACTAGTCGAAATTTCATCAATTAAACCGAGATCAATCGCTTGTTGGCCATACCAATGCTCGCCGGTAGCCACCTTAGCGATGTCCATTTCTGGACGGTAGCGACCAACGAACTCTTTAAATAATACGTGAGTCTCTTCAAGCTCTTGTTGAAACTTAGCCCGGCCTTCATCGGTATTTTCGCCAAAGATGGTTAAGGTACGCTTAAAATCACCCGCGGTATGTTGTTCGTAATCTATATCATGCTTTTTAAGTAAACGGTTAAAGTTCGGCACCTGTGCCACTACACCAATTGAGCCAACAATGGCAAAGGGAGCCGCATACACTTTATTAGCCACACACGCCATCATGTAGCCACCGCTAGCAGCGACTTTATCGATACAAATAGATAAGGGGATGTTGGCTTGACGTAAACGGTCTAATTGGCTTGATGCGAGGCCATAACCATGGACCATGCCGCCGCCACTTTCAACATTCACCAGGACTTCATCATCTTTATCAGCAATGGTTAAAATAGCCGTGACTTCTTCACGCAATGAAGCGACTTCACCAGCATCGATACTGCCTTTAAAATCAATAACAAAGACTTTCCCCTTGGTGACATCGGATTTTTCAGCCGCTTTTTCATCTGCCTTAACCTGTTTTTCATAGGCTTTAAATTGCTTTTTAGACAGCAACTCTTCTTTCAACTGGTGTTTAAGTTGCAATAGCTCATCTGAAATATCGGTCAGGCGTAGCTCACCTTTGTCAGCTTTATGTTTAATGCCACTGGCTAACACCAACACCACTACCGCCATTATTGCTATCACAATCGTCACGGCTTTAGCTAAAAATAAGCCGTATTCATATAAAAATTCCAAATTTCGCTCCATATAGGAAAAAACAATCTACCGATATTTTATCAGTAATTATCGATAAATAGAGAATAAAAAACCCAGCTAATTGCTGGGTTTTAAGTCAAAACGAAGACTAATTAGTAAGTATTAGTTACAACTTTTAATTACATCGCTATTTGATACCACAATTGTGGCTTGTCCAGCGCCAGCACTTTTTGCAAAGCCTGCAACCTGAGCTTGCATTTCTGCGGTCGCTGCAGCAGCCATTCCATCTGTAACACCAGCAACTTCACTAGGACTTACAATTGAACTGTGATGCCCTTTAGAGAAACGCACAGCACCAGAACCAGGCATGGTTGCATCAACACAATCTAAACCCATTGCGGAAATTAACGGCTCAGTTCCAGACAGAGGGAAATTAGCAACACTGTTAGGCAAGGTTTGGTCAGACAAGTTATCAGCACCATCACCCGCGATTTCGATTAGATGCACCGGAACTTCTGTCGCAGCTAACATCCCCGCATGGTTTAATGGGTCTGCAGAATCTACAGCTGTTTGTACAGCTAGAGCAAATGATGGGATAAATCCAGCATAAACAGCCTGCACTAATGCCTCGTACTCAGCAGTGCCTTCTTCATAACCTGCCGTATTAGCCGCAGTTAATAGTGCAGCAAAAGTGCTAGATGCAGTGACGTTAGCAAACAATTGTGGACCAAACGCTGCTGAACCCGCAAATGAACCCGCTAAACCACCCGCTGGAGCAACTAATGAAGCTGCATTAATGGCGTAAGGGTTACCTAAATACGTGCCCGTAGATGGATCTGTTAACCCAGTACTTGCATAAGTCGAGAAGGTTGTACCTACAATGCCGCCCAAGCTTAAACCTTGAGCACTGATTTTCGATACATCGAACACTTGTGGCTGGTTAGCCGCAGCTAATTGCCCTGCCATACCCTCTAATAATAAACGCAATGCTAAATGGTCTAGCGTAGCTTGGCGGAAATTATCACGAACCGTTAAGGTACTTGCGATGTTAACAAACACTAATGGGTCACCATTAGTAAATGCATCCGGCTTGCCAATTAAATTACCAAATGCAGGTGCTGTTGCCGACATTTCATAAACGCCATCACCATTGATATCATACGAACGCTCACCATGCAGTGGCATATCGATTGAAATGGTGGCAATACCTGCCGCTGCGTATGTACCTGCGTAAGCTAGGTTCATTTCTTTACCGCCGCCTAAACCATGCATAGTAATGGTCGTTGGCCAACCACTTGTTGGAGGAACAAATGTGCCACCTTGAGCGGCTGTAAATGCTGCAAGCTTAGTTGCATTTGGTATCGTAATTTGCACAGGGATTGTTTCATATCCCTTAATTGCTGGGATAGGATTTAAACGAGTTAAATGCTTTGACGTATCTGCTGCGGTGCCATCATCTAATTTCCACTGTTTACCGGCTAATAGGGCTGGGTTAGCTAATGCAGCTTGTGCATCAACACCTTGCTCAGAAGCTTGAGTGAAAAAGTTAGTTTGACTTAGCGTGCCAGCTTGTAACGCCAATAACACAGATACAGGGCTGTCTCCCTGAGCAAACCAGCGACCATTCGGTGCTGTCGGTGCACCGTCAACAACTGGAATAACACAACTAGCTGACGAACAGTTTCCATAAAATGGTACTGTAATTTCAGCCGTATACACATCAGCCATATCAGCTAATACATAAGCAACACCACTTGCTGAAGTTAATCCTAAGGCATTCGCGGCAGTATAACCAGCAGGGGCTGGCGTTTGAGTAAAAGAGGGTTTATATGGATCGCTTGATGCCATTAACAGCTTAGCTGTCTCATAAACATTAGCAACCGACTGAGTGGTAAATAAGCCTGAGAAGATAATGTTTTCAGAGTCAACGCCATGCTCAGCGGCTACCCCTTTTTCATAGCTATTGACTAAGCCTTGTAATTGCAATTGAGCAGCGGTTTCTAACGGCTTAGTGTCAATGTCTAACTTAAGTAGGTTATATGTTGAAGAAGGTGCAATGCTACGACCTAAAGAGTCTTGAATTAAGTCCGTAGCCACATATAAATACGATTGGATAGGTTTTAGAGGCTTAAGTGGCACAATAACCACACTGCTACCTGACGCTTTGGTAACAAAATCAACACCAAATGTTAATTCTTCACCTACTTTACAAGCAGATACAGATGCTTGTGAAGTACATTCAGGATCGGTAGAGAGTGAACCACCAACAGTGGCTTCAAAAACGCGAACAGCACCTGGCTGAAATACCGATGCTGCATCAATGGTAAGTGCATTACCCTGTAGGTCGTTTGCTAGCTCCATAGTTATTGAAATTGGTGAGCTAGTTGACCATCCATCTAGTGCACCTAGTGCAATTGAAGGATTAGTGTAATCGACACCGGTTTCACCCGGAATAGACAAGGTACCATCTGTAGTACCGCTAAACAGTAAATCGTTTGGTAGAGGCAGCTTTCCATTAGCTGGATCAAACTGAACGTATGACAAAGGCACCAATGGCTCAGCTTTTTCTTTTGCTTCGTTAAAACTATCACCACCACATGCCGTCAAACCAAGAGCAGATGTTATTGCAACACCCAAAATGAGTCTTTTCATCTTTTTTCCCCAAATCTTGTTTTAATAATTTTGTTTTCCCCAAGAATTGGTCACAATAGGCCTATCATGCGACCAAAAGGACTTATGTTAGTCCTTAACTATTCTCAAGTTAACGCAAAATTATAGAGTTAGCTACAAGTTTGTTACATACAAATGACCTATTCGCATACAATTATCAATCATTTGTTTCAAACGGTCGTTTATTTTTTATTCGGTTCTAGATTTGACGGGCGATTGCGCTAAGAGGAATTAATTAATCATGTTGGAATATCAAGCTGCAAAAGATTTACTTAATAATAAAACTATCTTGGTAACTGGCGCTGGAGACGGTATCGGTCAGGCTGCCGCGATTGAATTTGCTAAGCATGGCGCGACCGTTATTTTATTGGGTAAAACAGTTAAAAAACTTGAAAAAGTGTATGACGAAATTGTCAATGCTGGTTATCCAACACCTGCAATTGTGCCGCTTGACTTAAAAGGGGCAACAGAACAGAACTATATCGACATGGCTGAGACCATTGCAGAACAATTTGGCCACTTAGATGGGCTATTACACAATGCTTCACAACTGGGTGCGTTAGGCCCATTTGAACACATTGATCTAACCTCTTTAGAGACCATAATGAAAGTCAATGTAACGGCTCAAGCAATTATGACTAAAGCCTTGTTGCCGATTATGCGTAAAGCGCCACATGCATCAATCATCTTCACCTCTAGCAGTGTTGGCCGCAAAGGACGTGCTTACTGGGGGCCTTATGCTTTCTCTAAGTTTGCGACCGAAGGCATGATGCAAGTTCTCGCTGATGAATGTGATGAAACACATGTTCGAGTCAACACAATTAACCCTGGTGCAACACGCACTGAAATGCGCGCTAAAGCATATCCTGCAGAAGATCCACAGACATTAAAAACAGCCCTGCAGATTATGCCTACTTACTTATTTTTAATGGGTGATGAATCAATCGGTACTAACGGCCAAGCATTGAATGCGCAATAACAAGTCCGTAGCAGTTAATCTACTCAACAAAATTAGCTGTGCTCAACTAACAACACCCAAATAGAACGGTAAATTCGTTAGACAAAAAAACGGAAGCCAAGGCTTCCGTTTTTATTGCAATCAGTCTTTTATAATCTCACATCAGCTAACTTAAAAACTGATATTTTTGGCATTTTGACCGACTAACTTATCGCCCACACCTTTTACCATAGTCAATTGTTGTAAATTTTTGAACTTACCATTTTTACTCCGATAATCGACAATAGCTTGAGCCTTCGCTTGACCTATGCCTTTAAGCGATTGTAGCTCGACAACACTGGCTTTATTTACATTAACATTCTGTAATTTAGCGGTGTTTTCGTCGACGGTCTTGGTTACTTTTTTGGATGTTTCAGCGGTAACTTTCGTTTTGGCTGAGTCGGCGGCAAAAGATGAGGTGCTGAAAAAACAACATAAGCACATAAATACCGCGGTTAATGTCAATGATGACTTCATTAGAGTCTCCTTGTTTCCTTATTTTGCTGGCATGTTCCTTACTCCTTAAGCCAGCGCGAAGATTCAGAACGCTATGCTGTTTCTAAATCGACACTAACTGTAGTCAACAACGAGAAGTTGTACACAAAAAACACAATTCGCTATGCCTTATTATTGACCGATTCTGCGGTTTTGGCTTTTGTTTTAGTCATCATCGACGAGGTGAACTGGCTTAACTCACCCAATAAATGTTGGTGTACTTGAGTCAGTTTGGGCTTATTTTTAGCTTTAAAGGCAATAGGACGACATAAGCTCATTGCTTGGTAGCCTAATCTTGCTGTCAGCAGACCACCACCCAGCCCTTGCGCTATTCGAGTAGATAATTTACCGGTCATTTCGACCGATAATAATTGCGTACCAAGATCGGTAATAACTTCAGTGCTGCCCGCGTAAATAACATTGATAATGATGCTACGAATAAGTTTAATTCGGCTCCAATAACCTAATTCAATACCATAAATAGCAGCCACTTCATTAATCATCTTTTGATTACGCAACAAAATGATGGCCATATCTAATGCGGCCAACGGACTTGCAGCAAGTAATAATGCCGATTCTGCAGCGAATCGATTAACTCTTTTTTTCGCTAATAAATCACGTTCACTAAGGACTATTTGATCAAACAGCATGACAATCTCTGCATCATTATGCTCTTTATTACTGACCTTAATATAATGCTGCTTTGCCTGTGTATTAGGATATTTTGCTAAGATAGGTGAAATAAATCTATTAGCCTCACCCATTTGCATACTTTGCGATAATCGTTCTGCAATAGCCTGGTGATCGGCTACTTTTTTAAGATTAACCAATTTACGCCATTCTTTTATCACTCCTACACCAGCCCATAAACTCACAATGGCCAAAACAGCAGCATAAAAACCAAATAACCATGGGCTTTGATTAAATGACTCCAATAAGCCTAATACTGTTTGCACAACGGCTAACAAAGCCACACTGATAAGCGACAGTATCGCTAACCTAGACCAGCGTTTAGGTTTACTGGGTGCAATGCTGTCAGAAATAGATTCAGGTAATTCATCCAGAACCTGTTCGCACACAAACTCAACGTCATTGAATGATTGCGTTGGTTTGATAGGTTCAGCACTTTTGCTTGCCTCTGCGTCGTTGATAAGATCGACGTCATCGAAGACTTGTGATTTTTTAAGTCCTGAAATGTTATTTGTCTGATTCATAAAGATACTCACACTCATGCAACTAGGTTAACTTGTCGCCTAATAGAAACTCTAAAAGATGATCTAGACGAATATGCTCAAACGTAGGATGAGTTTCATTTAAATGGCTAATATTCGGAGGTAAAAAGGCGTTAAAGTTAAACCCCTGTTGCTGCCAAAACGAGGCATCGGGCAAAGTTATTGGGACATCGCCCGGATAAACCGTTATTTGTTTACCGTCTAAACCTGTCCCTTTGACAACTTCTTGTTGGCCATTTCCGGTATTAACCATCCCATGCTGAGTTGCCTTAATGGCACTGATGGCCATGGTTTCAACTTCGCTGCCTTCAAAATTGGCGTAATGCTGGCTTTGTTGCAACATTGCAGTGAGCAAACTAAGGACATGACTTTGTTGGTCTCTCGTCACCCGGTCGACTTGGCTTGCGGCAAATAATACTTTATCAATGCGGGGTGAGAACAAGCGCTTAATCAAACTTGATTGCCCAAACTGAAAGCTTTCCATAATACTGTTTAGCGCTCGGCCCATGTCATTAAACTGAGCTTGGCCATGGTTTAACGCATTTAAACAATCCACCAGCACTAATTGACGATCAAAACGTGAAAAATAATCGCGATAAAAAGGCTTAACCACCTGCGAGACATATTGTTCATAACGACGCTTTAACACATGATAATTAGAGTCATTTGGGCTTAAAGCCAATTCAGAATGATTCAAAGGGCTAAGAGACAACAAAGGAAAAAATGCCAATAATGGTGTGTTCTCATACTCGCCAGGTAATAACATCCGACCGGGTTGAGCGTGATAAAAACCTTGCTCACGAACTAAATCAACTAACAACGTTTGATAAATATCTGCAACGTATTTAAGTTGTTGCTCATCGGCGACTTCAACTAAGTCCAACTTGCTCACGGCCTGGGTAAAGTCAGCATAATAAGGAGAGTGACTCAAACAGGCTATATTTTGCTGTTGTGATAAACACCAATGGGTAAAATCATGCTTTAACATAGGTAAGTCGAGTAACCATTCACCGGGGTAATCAACTATATCGACATATAATGTGGCGGTATCGGTTAATTTTGCCAATATGCCTTGCTGAGGTTGGTACTTTATGGCCAAGCGTAATTCAGTAATCGTTCGCGTTGATGCCGGCCAACGTGGCGGAGATGAGTTTAATGCATTCATTGAGCCTTGATAGTCAAAGCTAGCAATGTCTAAGTCTGGCTGCATTGCACGTTGCACGCCAATTAATCGCTCATCTCTAGCAACTTGCCATAAAGGTAACGGGTTATGTTTATTGCCTTTACCTGCATGCAGTAACTGATTTACCAGACCACTGATAAATGCCGTTTTACCTGCACCAGACAAGCCAGTAACAGCAAGCCTAACATGACGGTCGGTACTGCGGTTTACGAGAGATTGTGCTGTTTGGGTGACTTTGAATAAGGAACGATCTAAAAAGTTCATGGTAGTTGACAGCTCCTAAATCAAGGTAAATAAAACAAGGGCGGTAAACCGCCCATTTAGAATCATTAGAGACTATTGATTTCCCGTTTTAAGTCAAAGCTGTCTGACGTTACGTGTTTCTCAAGTCGTTGTAGTCGAGTTTCGAGGCCATTAAACTGGCGACTAACATCAAACAAAGCGCGTTTAGCGGGTTCGCCGGCTTGCCATACTTTCTTTTTGACTTCGATATCTTTGTGCTCTTCTTTATAATCTAACGCTTGTGGTTTGACATCTAATATCATCCATAGCGCGATATAAATCACAAACACAAACCCGGTTCCACCAAGCAAAAATATCGATACAGCTAACACACGCACTAACCAGGTTTCAAAGTTAAAGTAATCCGCGATGCCTGAACAGACTCCCGCTATTTTACCACTTTTAGGATTGCGATATAACGTTCGACCATTAGATGTGCCCATGTTTCGCCCTCCACTCTGGTGAATCAGTATCTAAAATCGCTTCTAAAGTTTCTATGCGATGGCTCATTTTTTCAGCTTTCGCAATTAAATCATTGAGCTGACCAAATTCTTCCTCTGTGAGTCCTTGGCTCACTTGTCGCTTACTGCGGTAGTGAAGAATCAACCAAATGGGGGCAACAACAACCAAGAAAATGATAATTGGTGCTACAAGAAGATCCATATCCATAACTCACCTCTGAAAAATTATTATGCTTTTGATTTAGGTTGTGATTTTGCATTTACTTTTGCTTTTAGTGCAGCTAACTCATCGTTAACAGCATCTTCAGCTTCTAATGCTGCAAACTCATCAGCAAGTGAATCTTTTTTACCTAAGTCATATGATTCAACTTGAGCTTCTAGGCCTTCTACACGACGCTCATATTGCTCAAACTTCATCATTGCATCATCAATTTTGCTTGAATCAAGCTGCTTTTTCACTTCTAAGCGTGAGGTCGCAGTTTGTTTACGCATAATGATGGTTTTTTGGCGAGCACGGGCATCATTCAATTTGTCTTGAAGTTGCGCCACTTCGTCTTTTAAACGAGTGATATGCTCTTCAACAACTTGCAATTCCATTTCAAGCGTTTGCAGTAAACCAGTGGTTTTTTGCTTTTCAATTAAGGCGGCTTTTGCTAAATCTTCACGATCTTTAGATAATGCTAACTCAGCTTTGTTCTGCCAATCTTGAACTTGCTCTTGAACACGGTTAATGCGGCGTAACAGTTCTTTTTTCTCAGCCAATACTTTGGCAGAGGTTGAACGAACTTCAACTAGCGTGTCTTCCATTTCTTGAATGATAAGGCGAACCATTTTTTCTGGATCTTCGGCTTTATCTAGTATTGCACTGATATTTGAATTAACGATATCTGCAAAGCGAGAGAAAATTCCCATAATGTATTCCTCAAAAAGTAACGTGGATGTCGCAATAGGTATTACACATTGCGTGCCAACTTTTTCAACTATAACAATATCAGGCAGTTATACAAAATTTTAACTTTTACTTTCAATTATTAACTAAGCCATCTATTATGATTTTCACCAATTATTAGTCTAATTCACTAACAATTTTGCGAGAAAGCCAACTGTGAGTAAACAATACCAACAAGATAATCTCATCGGCCAATCTAATGCGTTACTTGAAGTATTAGAGCATGTGTCTAAAGTCGCGCCGTTATCAAAACCTGTGCTCATTATTGGTGAGCGAGGTACGGGGAAAGAGTTAATAGCAGAACGTTTGCATTACTTATCTGCCCGATGGGACCAAAGCTTTATTAAACTTAATTGTTCATCATTAAGTGAAAACTTACTCGAAAGTGAGCTTTTTGGCCATGAATCTGGTTCATTTACAGGTGCCAAAGGTAAACACGAAGGCCGCTTTGAGCGCGCCGATGGTGGCACTCTGTTTCTAGATGAGCTGGCCAATACTTCAGGTTTGATCCAGGAAAAGTTACTCCGTGTAATTGAATACGGTGAATTTGAACGTGTCGGCGGCAGCAAAACTGTCCAGTCTGATGTGAGATTAATTTGTGCGGCTAACGAAGATTTACCCGCTCTGGCAGAAAGTGGAGAATTTAGGGCTGATTTACTAGACCGCTTAGCTTTTGATGTCATTACTTTACCGCCGCTGCGCAGTCGTACAGAAGATATTATGCCATTAGCTGAACATTTTGCTATTAGCATGGCTAGACAGCTTGGGCTAGAATATTTTGGCGGCTTTGGGGCAATAGCCATTGAGCAACTCATGATGCACGACTGGCCGGGCAATATCCGTGAACTTAAAAATGTTGTTGAGCGTAGCGTGTACCGAGAAGGCTCTGAAGGGCAAGAGATTGATCACATTATTTTAGATCCCTTTGCATCCCCCTATCGTCCTTTAAGCAGAGTTAAAACTCGCGAACGTCAAGCAAGACCCATTGAATCCATAATAGATAAACCGGAAGCGGATGCTGAACAAAGTGAGATAACTTTAATGCAAAGTAGCATCGAGTTTCCGATAAACTTCAAAGAATACACCGAAAATGCCGAGGTAACGTTATTACAACGCGCACTTGCTGAAGGCCTATATAACCAAAAGAAAACCGCGGATTTACTTGGGTTAAGCTATCACCAGCTCAGAGGTATTCTCAAAAAGTACAACTTACTTGATAAGTCGTAAATGAACTCATGCATCAGCGATTGCTCCACTGACATGAACACTGTTAAAATACTGACTCAAAGTCGATAAAAAATGATCACACCATGCCTGTTATAGTAAAACGCTGGTATCAGCTGATTTCCTTATGTTTTACCAGTTTACTACTGGCAGCATGTGGACAAGCACAATTGCCTTCTGGTTTGGTATATTGCAGCGAAGGTAACCCTGAGAGCTTTAACCCACAATTAGTTACCTCTGGCACCACTATTGATGCCACTTCAAACCAAATTTACAGCCGCTTGGTCAATTACAGCCAAGCTAAAGCCGATATCATTCCAGGCCTTGCTACAGAGTGGCTTATGTCTGAAGACGGCTTAAGTTATCAGTTTACTTTACGTGAACATGTCAGTTTCCATAAAACACGCCAATTTACGCCAGCAAGAGACTTTAATGCTGACGATGTACTGTTTTCATTCAATCGCATTATCGATCCCTTACACCCCTATCACTTAGTCAGTCGAACAGGCTATCCATTTTTTCAAAGTATTGGATTTGCAAACCTTATTGAATCCATTGAAAAGGTAAATGACTATCAAGTTATATTCCATTTAACCCGAAAGGATGCTTCGTTCTTATCTAATTTGGCGACAGATTTTGCTGTCATATTATCTGCAGAATACGGTTATCAATTGTTATCTCAAGGTAAACCTGAAGACATTGATTATTATGCGGTAGGTACCGGACCATTTCAGCTCAACCAATATGTTAAAAACGAGTATATTCGTTATAAAAAACATCCAGTTTATTGGGGGCCAACGGTAGAACTCGATCAGCTAGTGTTTGATATCACCCCACGAAGCACTGCTCGTATTGCAAAATTGATTACCGGTGACTGCAGCGTATCAGCGTTACCTAAAGCCGGCGAACTTGCTGTGGTCGCGCAGCACCCTGATGTAATTGTTGAAGCAAAACCAGGATTAAACGTGTCTTTTTGGGCTTTTAATACCCAAAAGCCGCCGCTCGATGATGTCCGCGTGAGACGAGCTCTTGCACATGCTATTGATAAGCGTAATATTCTGGATGCGGTGTATAACGATACTGCGGTTGAAGCCACAGGCGTATTACCACCCGCATCGTGGGCTTACTCTAAAAATTTATCGCCAAATGAATACAACCCACAAAAAGCCATTGAGTTATTGAACGAGGCTGGGATTAATAATTTATCAATAAATGTTTGGGCGATGCCAGTTGCACGCATTTATAACCCAAGTGCATTAAAAACAGCCGAACTTATACAAGCCGATTTAGCACGAATAGGCGTAAAGCTGAATATCATTAGCTATGATTGGAGTGTATTTACGCAAAAGCTTTCTACCTCAAACTATGATTCTGTATTAATCGGATGGAATGCAGATAACAGTGATCCTGATAACTTTTTTACCCCGTTACTTAGTTGTGCAGCGCTGGCATCAAACAACAACCGGTCTAGATGGTGCCAAAAAGACTTTGAACATTTACTCACTCAAGCGCAAAGTGTTACGTCACAACCAGAACGCAAAGCATTTTATCAGTCAGCTGAAGCGATTATTAGCGACCAGGTTCCTATGGTGACTCTGGCTCATGCAAAGAAGGTCGTCCTGAAAAAGAACAATATTACTGCAATGCAAATTCGCCCTTATGGCGGTATTTCATTTGCAAAAGCGATACAGACATCAGAGGAAGGCGAATAAATGTGGCGTTATCTTTTTAGACGCATCACCCTGTTTGTTGCCACATCGATGTTGATGATAGCAGTACTGTTTGTTGCCACGGGTTTGTTTCCAGCCAGCAAAGCCTACTCGTTGTCGGGGATCCAATATCCCACAGCCGAACAACAACGACAGATAGACATCGATTATCAATTAAACGATAACGTATTATTGCAATTTACCGCTTATCTTCGTCAGCGGTTATCGGGCAATTTAGGGATTTCGAGTAATTCACAACAAACAGTGGCAGGAGAGTTAGCATCGGTGTTACCCGCCTCTTTTGAATTATCATTGTTCTCTGGTTTTATTGCAGTATTTTTTGGTGTTCCTATCGGGGTGATAGCAGCTCTAAGCCGAAACAAAGCTCTGCAACACAGCATTTTAGCGTTTACATTAACAGGATATTCCATTCCGGTTTTTTGGCTTGGACTAACATTGTCGATGTGGTTTGGGGTGAATTTAGGTTGGTTACCTATTTCTGGACAAATTAACTTATTATATGAAATTGAACCCGTAACCGGCTTTATGTTAGTAGACACATTAATGTCCGAATCAGCTTACCGTATTCCCGCTTTTCATGACGCAGTGCTGCATCTGATATTACCTGCAGTAACCTTAGCGCTGTTACCCTTTACCTTGGTTGTCCGCATTACTCGACAAGCTGTGATTAATGTCATGAATCAAACCTATATTCGCGCAGCTGAAGCTCGGGGATTACATACTTTTAAAATACTCGTCCGCCATGCAATGCCCAACGCACTTATTCCGGTACTCAAAAGCATTGGCTTAATGCTCGGTTCATTTGCTAGCTACGGTATTGTTGTCGAAGTCATATTTTCGTGGCCAGGTGTTGGCAGTTGGTTGGTTTCAGGGATTTATCAACGAGACTATACCGTTATTCAAGCAGGCATTTTGTCCGTGTCGCTGTTAATTATTTTCTTAAGTATTTTGATTGACCTATTGCATACCGCAATCAATCCGATGAGTAGAAAGGAATTATATGCCGCGCATTAAAGTCTATCATGAAGACCATATCGACTCGCCAATGTGGCGCGTTTGGCAAAGCTTTTCATCCAATCCGTTTGCGGTAATAGGTTTGTGGGCGGTAATATTTTTACTGGTGCTGACCATTTTTGCCCCGATTATTGCGCCCTACTCTGCAGAAGCTCAAGATCAACAAGTTTTGCTCTTGCCACCGTCATGGGATCCGGCAGGTAAAGTCGAACACTTTTTAGGTACAGATGATTTAGGCCGTGATATTTTCAGCCGCATTTTACATGGCGTGCAACTAACCTTCGGCATGTCGTTATTAATTGTGGCGGTGTCATTATTTTTTGGCTTTATTATTGGCTCTTTGTCGGGAATGATGCGCGGTATCAAGTCTAGCGTACTCAGTCATTTACTCGATGCACTATTGTCTATCCCGTCATTATTAATGGCCATTTTGGTGGTTGCGGTGATGGGACCGGGTTTGAACAATGTATTTTGGGGCGTGGTGATTGCCATGATCCCGCAATTTGTGCGTGCAATTCATCTTGCCGTCCATGAAGAACTGCAAAAAGAGTATGTTACCGCAGCAAGATTAGATGGAGCTAATTCCATGCAAATTTTTTGGTATGTGATTATGCCTAACGTGTGGGATGTATTAATTATTCAGGTTACGATGGCGATTTCTGCGGCCATTTTGGATATTGCCGCATTAGGTTTTTTAAACTTAGGTGCACAAGCGCCGAGCCCTGAATGGGGCGCGATGGTGGCGCAAGGATTAGATAACTTATTACTCGCGCCATGGACAGTGACTATTCCCGGTGTTGCCATTTTGTTTACTGTATTATCGGTAAATTTAGTGGGTGACGGTTTACGCTCAGCACTTGCACCAATAAGAAACTAACTTATGCCATTACTCGACGTGCGTAATCTCACCATTGAACTCGATACCGCTCAAGGCCGCGTGAAAGTGCTTGAAAAGGTTAGCTTGACCATCAATCCAGGTGAAATCCATGGCCTAGTGGGTGAATCAGGTTCTGGTCGCAGCTTATTTGCTAAAGCTATTTTAGGCGTACTTGGCCCCAATTGGCATATTATCGCCGATCGAATGATGTGGGATGGTAAAAATCTACTTGAAATGAGCGCCAAAGAACGGCGTAATTTAATGGGTTGCGACATTGCAATGATTTTCCAAGATCCATCCGGCAGTTTAGATCCAGTCAAAACGATTGGCAGTCAAATTATTGAAGCTATGATGCCTAATAAAAATGTGCCTTTTTGGCGTCGTAGCCGCGACACCTATTTGAATGCGCAAAAATGGTTACATAAAGTAGGCATAAAAAAACCTAAACAGCTGATGAAATGTTATCCATGGGAATTGTCTGAAGGCGAATGTCAAAAAGTCATGATTGCGATGGCGGTAGCAAATCACCCTAAGTTATTGATTGCTGACGAACCGACCAACTCGATGGAGCTCAATACTCAAGCACAAATATTTAGGTTATTATCGCAACTTAACCAACTGCAAAATGTATCCATATTATTGGTAAGCCACGAACTTGAAATTATGGTGAACTGGTGTGATAACCTAACCATTTTATACAGTGGCCAGGTGATGGAGTCTGGGCCTGCTGCGGCAATGGCAGAAATGCCCTTTCATCCTTACACTCGAGCACTGTTAAAAAACTTACCGGATCACACTCAAAAAATGCGGCATAAAGCTGACTTACCAACACTACAAGGTTCGTCACCGTCGATGCAACACTTGCCTACAGGATGTCGATTAGGTCCACGCTGTCCTGAAGCGCAGCGTAAATGTGTAAAACAGCCACACCTTGAGCACAGTAAAGGACGCTATTTTGCCTGCCATTTCCCTTACCAAAGTGAGCAAGAAGATGACGACGCCATTGCTTAAAGTGAACGACTTGTGCAAACAATACGTCACAGGTTATAAACGTTTTAAACCACAATATTATCAAGCCTTGGCACCTGTATCGTTTGAACTCGAACGAGGCGAAACGATGGCAATTGTGGGTTCAGTTGGTTCAGGGAAAAGCACATTAGCGCGTATTCTAGTTGGCGCTGAACGCCGAAGCGGCGGTGAGATTTTTTTTGAAGGTGAAGCGTTAGAAACTCGCAACCAAAAACAACGTTGTCGGTTAATAAGGATGATTTTTCAAGATCCTACCACCTCGCTCAACCCACGTTTATCAATAGGTAATTTACTTAAAGAACCTTTACGCTTTAACACCACATTAAATTCTAATGAGCGTAAAGCCTTAGTATTTGAAACCTTGCGTAAAGTAGGATTACTGCCAGAGCATGCCGATTTTTATCCACATATGATTTCTGAAGGACAAAAGCAACGCGTTGCCGTCGCGCGCGCATTAATGCTCAACCCTAAAATTATTATTGCCGATGAAGCCTTAACGGCTTTGGATATGTCTGTACGCTCTCAAATTATTAACTTATTGTTAAAATTACAGAAAGAGATGGGCCTGTCGTATATTTTTGTATCGCACAATCTTAATATTGTTCGCCACGTCAGCGACAAAGTCATGGTGTTACAAAATGGCGTTATGGTTGAAAAAACCACCACTGAAGCCTTATTTAACTCACCTCAACATGAATACACCCAAAGGCTCATTCAAGAACAAAGTCAATTTATGCAACGACGCTAAACTGCTCCAACCACTGTACATTTACAGGCTTTTTAGCAAAAATCAGTGCCATTTACGCGTCGAACTAATTATCCTAGAGCCAATGTTAAAGGAAGAAACCTAAATATGATTATTAAACCTAAGATCCGTGGCTTTATTTGTACAACAACTCACCCAGTTGGCTGTGAAGCCAATGTAAAAGAGCAAATCGAGCTAACCAAAGCCAAAGGCAAAATTGCTAACGGCCCTAAAAAAGTCCTTGTTGTGGGCTCTTCAAGTGGTTATGGCTTGTCTTCTCGTATTGCCTCAGCATTTGGTAGCGACGCGGCAACTATTGGGGTGTTTTTTGAAAAACCAAGCTCTGAAACCAAACCTGGGACAGCTGGCTGGTACAATACAGCGGCATTCGACAAATTTGCTAAAGCTGAAGGCTTATATTCTAAAAGTATCAATTGCGACGCCTTTAGCCATGCAGCCAAACAACAAGTTATTGACTTGATCAAACAAGATTTAGGTCAAATCGACATGGTGGTATATTCATTAGCATCACCTGTTCGCAAACTTCCAGACACTGGTGAAGTGATCCGCTCATCACTTAAACCTATTGGTCAAACCTACTCAGCTACCGCTGTAGACACCAATAAAAATACCATTATTGAAACCTCAGTAGAGCCTGCAACAGAGCAAGAGATTGCCGACACAATTACTGTTATGGGTGGCCAAGACTGGGAAATATGGATGAGTGCGCTTAGCGATGCTGGCGTATTAGCTGATGGTTGTAAAACAGTGGCTTACAGTTACATTGGTACCGAATTAACCTGGCCAATTTACTGGCATGGTGCACTTGGACAAGCCAAGATGGATTTAGACCGCGCAGCACACGCACTTAACACCCAACTCGCAACCACTGGTGGTTCAGCCAACGTAGCGGTATTGAAAAGTGTTGTGACTCAAGCCAGTTCAGCAATTCCTGTAATGCCACTATATATTGCTATGGTGTTCAAGAAGATGCGTCAAGAAGGCCTTCACGAAGGGTGTATGGAGCAAATTTACCGTTTGTTTACAGAACGTTTATACCGTGAAGATGGTCAAGCTCCTGTCGTTGACAGTGAAAACCGTCTGCGTTTAGACGATTGGGAATTGCGTGAAGATATTCAGCAACACTGCCGCGATTTATGGCCACAAGTGACTACTGAGAACCTTAGCGAGTTAACTGACTACAATGAATACAAAGAAGAGTTTTTAAAACTATTCGGCTTTGGCATTGAGGGTATCGATTACGAAGCGGATGTCGATCCTAACGTGACATTTGAGGTTATTGAACTGTAACGTTCAATTAGAATTAGCATCTCATTAGCCAAAAGCCGCAATGCACGCATTGCGGCTTTTTTGTATTTAAAAGAACCATTAAACTCACGTTAATACCATTCCCTGCTTTGTATATTCTGCCCATCGTCAAGATCAACAAACAATGATGCGAGTCGCTACACCAAAGGTTTATATTCATTCCATATTAGACATAAAAAAGGGTTAAGCCAGATGGCTTAACCCAAAGTAACGCAAGGGGGTAATAAGATGAAGTAAATCTATTTGTTATCTAGCGCATATTTAGCGGCATTTTCTCCTGCAATTCGACCAAAGACTACAGTATCGGCTATTGCGTTACCACCTAAGCGGTTATAACCATGCACCCCACCAGTCACTTCACCAGCAGCAAATAGACCAACAATAGGCTTACTTTGAAGATCAAGAACTGATGCGGTTGTATTTACCGCGACACCACCCATAGTGTGGTGAATACCAGGCGCGACTTTAACGGCATAGTAAGGGCTTTGTGTCATGTTTAGTGGCATATCATCACGACCAAACGCAGTGTCTTTACCTGAAGCGACATAACCATTGTAATCACTGACTGTTTTAGCTAAATCGGCTGCTTTCATTCCGGTTTTTTCAGCTAATTTTTCAATGCTATCACCCTTATAAAGCATGTTTAGGTGATCATAACCACGGACCATTTTGGCTTTTGCGTATAACTGGTTATCAAAAATAAGCCAAGCAAACTGTTCAGGTTGTTTTAAAATGGCATCTGAAGCTTTGTCACGGGTAGTTAACTCACTAATAAAGCGATTACCATCTTTGTTTACCATAACAGCACCGACACCACGCACAGTCTCTGAAATCAGAATACGGCTATCTTTACCAACGGTTGGATGCGCTTGAACCCAATCGATATCGGTCATGCTGGCACCGATTTCTTTTGCCAGTAACACACCATCACCTGTTGCGGTAATATTGTTAGAACTGGTCATGTCTTTCATTGTTGGACGGTAATAAGCAATCATTTCTTTATTCATACCGTAACCACCAGTTGCTAACACCACTGATTTAGCACTAATCATGTAATATCCAGTGTGCTTGCCGTGTACAACCGCACCGACAACAGTGTGATCATCATTAACCACTAACTTAACAACGCGTGAATTTAAGCGAGTATCAATGCCTTGAGCTTTAGTTGCTGCTCGTAAGGTATCAATAATTTCAGGACCAGAACTTTTGCCGCCATGTGGACGATGAGTACGGTCAACTCGAGCACCACCAGAACGTTTTAGATCGTCTAAGTTAGCACCTAAAGACTCTAACCATTCCACGCCTTCAGCAGATTTTTCGGCAAGAATAGTCACGAGTTTTTTATCATTATGTTGACGACCGCCTTTCATCGCATCTTCGATAAACCATTCAACGCTGTCATCTACACCATGATCTTTTTGCTGTTTAGTACCTACAGCATTTATGCCACCAGCTGAAATCATAGAGTTACCACCACTAAAGGGCGCTTTCTCTACCAAAATAACATCAGCGCCAGCTTTTTTAGCTGTAAGTGATGCGTTAAAACCTGCACTACCGGCACCCACTACGAGTACGCCTGTTGATTCACGTGGGCCAGCAGCAATCGCTTTTTGAATTTTGTCCTGATCCCAACCTGTATCCCAAGGTTGTTTCTTTTTAGCATCAGCAAAAGGCATTGGTTTGTTATCAAATGAATGACATTCATTACAGTAGAATTTAGGTTCTTCATGGCCTTTGTGGCAACTAGTACAGTTAATATCACCTAAGTGTGAATTGTGTGGATCAAACTGTAGCTTGTCGTTAGCCAGTTCTGCGTAATCTCCATGACATGATTTACATTGCGCATTTTCATGAGTTTCACTGTCGCTTACGTTAATTGGTTTGGTATGACAAGACTGGCAGCTGTCCATTTCGGCGTGAAAAGACGCCAGGTCATTCGTCTTGGCTACCGCTGTACCAGAAGATAGCATCATCACTGCCATCGCTGAGACTAAGTATTTTAGTTTCATTGTTCATTTCCTTTTCTTATTGGTTATTGACTTGCTTTGTTGACGGCAAGATTACTCATAAAGAGATATCGAAACTTAGACACATGTCATATTTGGTCTTTGGTTAAGTTTTTGTGAAACCCTGTTCAGACTTTCTTAAAATGCTCAGTAATCTAACGGGCTGTGACCCACGTTCATGTTCACCTATTCGTAAATCTTTAGCATTCACCCATGCTTTCAACTCGATGCGAAAGCCAACTCATACAAATAACATTAACTAATGAGAAGAGATGACTATGAACACAAATAAAAGCTTACTTTCTATGGCGTTACTATCTGCCTTATCATTAATGTCTGCCAACACATTGGCCGACTCACCTACCGCTTATGGTCGTTTAGATATATCGATGACGAATTCAGATCACGGATTCACCACCCAAAATAGAAAAGAAGGCACCGTACTTGAAAACAACTTGAGTCGTGTGGGTGTAAAAGGCAGTGAAAAAATCAATGATGACTTGCAACTGGTTTACCAAATGGAAGTACAGGTAAATAGCGCGACAAATGAGGGTGACGAAGAGGTATTCAGCGCAAGAAGTACCTACTTAGGTGTAGCATCCAATGCCGGTACTGTATTAATTGGCCGCAATGATACTGTGATGAAATCATCTAAAGGTGATGTCGAAGCATTTGATTTAACCAACGCAGCTTATAACCGCATGATTGCCGGTCAAGACAGAAAAGCGGATGGTATTACATATTACTCTCCTACCATTGCAGGTTTATTTACAGTAAATGGAACGTACCTCGTTGATGATAACTTCGAAGACAGCGATGAAACGCAATATGCATTAAGTGTTGTGGCTGGTGATAAAAAATTGAAAAGCACCCATTACTATGTCGCGGGAGCTTATAACACGATTGGAGGGGTTGATGCTTATCGTGCTGTTGGACAGGTTAAATTAGGTGACTTTAAAGTAGGCGGATTATTCCAAAACACCGAAAGCCAAACATTCGACCAAAAAGAAGGTAACTCATACTTTTTCACGGTGACTTACGATTTAAATGGTATTGATTTAAAAGTTGAATACGGTCAAGACGAAGCCGGTTTTGGTAAGTTCATCAAGTATAACTCAGCAGTTGCATCGAGCGCTGATTTCAACCAAGCAACCGATGTTGAAGTGACCTCGTTGATATTTGGTGCTAGATATCAATTATCAAAATCAACCATGCTGCAAGCGCACTATGCGATGTATGATGGTGAATATCAAATCGCGAATTCAGGCACGGTAATCGATCTAGTAGACGATAACATTGCCAGCGTTGGGGTACGATTTAACTTTTAACCTGAGCTCGCTTTTAGAGATCATTCATTTGCAAATCATCCAAGCCAAGTTAGATTGTCGTTTCAGCTAACTTGGCTTTATCACTAAATATTAAGAACTTTGCTCTTGTTAACATTTTTAACATTTTGATAGTCCCTTGTACGCAGGCATTCGCTAAGGCAAGGTATAATTCATCTAACAACCTTTACCGATATGCTTATGCGAATCACATTAAAACAATTATCTATTTTTAAAGCCATACATCACTGTGGGCAAATTTCTAAAGCAGCCAAAGAACTGCACATGTCAGTTCCAGCCGTTAGCATGGCATTAAGAGACTTAGAAGATTCACTAGGTAGTCGTTTATTTGAACGAAGCAGTACGGGACTGACCATTAATGACAATGGTGCAGTTATACTACCTTACGCCAATGAAATGCTGTCAAAAAGCATGGAGTTAGAGCATGTATTTGCTCAAGGCAATAATATTAGAGGCAGCATTAAAGTCGGTTGCAGCAAAACTGCAGGCAATTACGTATTGTCTCGAAAAATCCCTTTATTTAAAATGCAGCACCCTTCCGTTGATATTAAATTAGTCATAAATAATAGCCTTTGTATTGAGCAAATGGTTGCTGAAAAAGAATTAGATTTAGGCTTTGTGGACGCAAAACCTGGGCTTAAAAACCTATCTCATGAACCTTGGCTTAAAGACAGGCTATGTATTGTCACAGGATGTGATAACCCGCTCGTTACAGAAGTCATTACCAGTGAATTATTGTCCCAGCAACTTTGGGTGATGGATGAGACCATTTCGGTTTCTCGATTTAGAAATACTCAATTACTCAAAAGCGCCAACATTACCATCTTTCAAGAGTTATCAATGAACACGATGGGAGCAATAAAACGAGCCTTGGGTACAGGTTTTGGCGTCAGTGTTCTGCCACTTTTAGCGGTTGAGGAAGAGATTGTTCGCGGTGAGTTAGTTGAACTTGAATTAAACCATTGGGATTACTCACGCCATTACTGGGCAATTTATCGTAATGATGAACCACTAACGCGCCTTACACGTGAGTTTTTAGACTTTAGCTTACCAAAAACTGTTCAATGATAAATCAAGACCCTGTCATTCTTGGTTTATTGGCTGCCACACTGGGACTCATTTTTTATACCAGTGAACACCCTCATCCATTTTGGAAAAAGTTCTACCATTTTATGCCTGTTATGGTGGTGTGCTATATCGCGCCCTCATTGTTTAACACATTTGATATTATCGATACCACTCAAAGCCAATTAAACCATGTTGCCTCACGCTATATCATGCCATCTTGTCTCACATTGCTAATTATTAGCGTGGACATTAAGTCTATGCTAATGCTTGGACCGAAGATAATAGTGCTGTTTTTAGTTGGCAGTATCGGCATTATTCTAGGAGGACCTTTATCACTCTATATTTTCTCACTCTTGTCACCAGAACTAATTAACTGGGAGGGAAGCGCTGCGGCTTGGCGAGGCATGGCAACCCTTGCGGGTAATTGGATAGGCGGTACAGCTAATCAACTGGCCATGAAAGAAGTCTACGCTGTTGATGACAATATGTTTGCCATCATGATTTCTGTGAACGTGGTGTTTTCAGCGCTTTGGATGTCATTTTTACTCTTTTGTGCCAATCACGCTAATGCCATTGATAGCAAACTCAAAGCCGACAATAATGGCATAAACACACTGGTTGAGAGCATTAATTTACGAGACAAAACACAGTCTAAAATTAAGTTACCATTACCTAGTCTGTCCAGCTATATGGCTATTTTCGCAGTGGCATTTGGGGTCACAGGCTTTGCACACCTGGGGGCAGATCTATTAGTGCCATTTTTTAGTCAGCACTATCCTCAATCAGAAAAGCTAAGTTTCACATCGCACTTTTTTTGGATTGTTATCATTGTCACCAGTGTCAGTATTGCGTTGTCATACACCAAAGTACGCCGACTAGAACGCCAGGGAGCCTCGAAAATCTCGACAGCTTTACTGTACTTGTTAATCGCTACGATGGGATTAAAAATGGACTTAACCATGATTAATGACTTTCCAATTTATTTTGCCATTGGCTTTGTCTGGCTTGGCTTTCACGCATTACTGATTTTGATTGCAGGATTAATCATAAAAGCGCCATTAGCGTATATGGCCATTAGCAGCCAATGTTGCATTGGCGGCGCGGCATCATCGCCAATTGTGGCTATGGCGTTTAACCGCCACTTAGCTCCCGTTGCGGTGATGTTATCGGTATTTGGCTATGCTTGGGCCAATTACATGGTGTGGATTTGTGCCGAGTTAATGCGCATGATCAATCAATAAAGAATTCGTCCCTAAATAGCCGCCAATCATCAATGACGGCTCATTGATTAAAAAAACAAAAGCTATTGCAAAGGAAGGAAGATATCGACTGATTGTTGCAGTTCGGTGCCGGGCTCAACAACTTGGCCAACGTTAAGGCGTTCAAACATCAATGGGCTATTGCGTAATGAATATAACTGCTCGTTTAACCAAATACGGTAAAGGTAATCAACTCCAGCATGCAACAGCGCATTGATATTGCTATTTTGCTTATCGGTTGTTACCGATAGCTTTGCATAACGACCTGCAACAATAATTTTAGTCTCAATACCCTCTTGTGTTAAACCCGTAGACGCCAACCTAGATTGCGTTGCTTCATCAAGCTCGACGCCAATATCGATATGATATGGCTGCGTCTGTGGCAGACTGTGCACGAGATTAAATGTTCGACCAACGTTAGGCCCCACTTCGTTCTGTTGACGCCATTGAATAAAACGCTCGATCGTCTTAGGAATTGCCTTGGCAGGGCCATTGTGCGTAACGCTAGCCAGCGTTAAGCTATCCATTGACACTATCTCAACATTTGCAGTGAGCATTCCATCTTGAGGTGACTCAAACGATTTAAGCGGTTGTTGTTTGGAAAAGAAATTATTCCAATCGGGCGCTTGTCTGAATGACTGTGGGCTTTGACCAATACTATGGGTGAACGAGTCAACAAAATCAGTTTCATTGTTATAGCCTAAATTTGTCGCGAGAGTCTCAAGTGAAATTTGTTCACCAAACCCCAATTGATGGGCTGCCTGCAAACTTTTAAGTAACTCGACGTATTCTTCTATCGACAAACGGTATAGCGAGTAAAACAAGTGTTGAAAATGACACGCTGGCAGATCAGCAATCCTTGCGAGGTTATCAATATTCAGTGGCGCTGCAATATTAGAATCGATATAGGCGAGTGCTTTTTCAAATGCTTGATCGAGTTTATGGCTCACTTGTTTTCCTTAATGGCCTAAAAAAAAAAGACCTAGACAGTATGCCTAGGTCTTTTCTATTTCACTAATTTAATTGACTAAAACGAATAGACGATAATGAGATTAACGCAATTCATTGTCATTTAATTATTCAACTACTGGATATTCAATTTCAGCATCTGCTTTAAGTGTAGCAATTACCGCACGGTAATCAGCTTCACTATATTGTGGCGCTAAACGTTGCTTAAGAGTATTAATTAAGTTGTCATTAATGCCTTCAGCCTCATTTACTTTATCAACCACAATCACCGCATAGCCTGTGGCTAATGCAGCAGTATCAATCGTGACACTGTTTGCTGCAGGTGCTGCAATCTTAAATGCTTTATCAGTAATAGCTTGATCAATATCTTGATTAAAACGACCTAGCTTAGGCAATGCCGTTAATGTCGCACCGCTTAAGGTGTCATTACCTGCTTTTAACTGAGCCATAAATTCGGCCGCTTTTTCACGGGCGGTTTCATTAGCTTTATCTTGTTTTAAGCGATCACTAATTCCAGCTTTAACATCTGCGAAAGGCATAGTGCCAGCCATAGAGTGTTGCTTCATACGAATAACAACCACATGGTTAGGCGCCAACTCAATCACATCACTGTTCATACCGCTGGCTAACACTTGATCAGAGAAGGCTGCTTTAATGAACTCAGGATTATTAAATTGTGCAGGTACATTGTCACGAGAAAATAATGCAGTAGTTTGTACTTTTCCGCCAACAGCTTGGGCAGTTTCGCTTAACGTATCTGGAATTTCATAGCTCGTATCAGCAAGTTTACTTTGTAAGCCATAAAACACATCAAGGGCTTTCTTTTCTTGTAACTGAGCAACAATTTTTGCTTTTACGTCAGCAAATGAAGTTGCCTGGCTTGCTTGAATATCAAGTAACTTAATGATGTGATAACCAAATTCACTCTTAACAACGGGTGATACTTTACCTTGTTGTAAGGCAAATAACGCTTCATCGAAAGCAGGATCCATTACGCCTTGTTCAAACCAATCTAATTGACCGCCTTGCTCTGCACTTAATTGATCGTCTGAATCTGCTTTAGCCACTTCAGCAAAATCTTCACCATTGTTAAGCTTAGCGGCAATCGCGTCTGCTTTTGCTTTATCTGCGCTTTCATCGTCAGTGGCGGCAACAAATATATGTGCAGCTAAACGTTTTTCAGGTGTTTGATATTGCGATTGATGCTCATCGTAATAAGCTTGCACTTCTTCGTCTGTAGTTTGGCTATTCTGAGCCATATCAGCAGCATTAAGTTCAACATACTCTAAGCTGACTTTTTCAGGGCTCATAAACTGAATGACGTTAGCATCATAATAGGTTTGAGCCTCTTCGTCAGACACTGAAACCGTCGATAAGAAAGGCGTAGAATCAACCACTAAATAGCGTATATCGCGTGTTTGACCTTGAACTTGTGCAAGCTGTTTAGCTTCACCGTCTAATACAAACTCACTACCAACAAGTGCATTTAATAGCTGACGACGAGTCATGTCAACACGCATCATGGTTCTGAAACTGGTCGTTTGATATCCGAGTTGACGTAATACCGCTAGGTATCGGTCATTATCAAATTTCCCATCAGTTTGAAATGCAGGTTCTTCAATAATGGCTTTTTTGATTTGCTCGTCAGATACACGTAAACCTAATTTATTAGCAGCTTGATCAATCAATTTATCAGCGACTAAACGGTCTAATACACCCTGCTTTATGCCATTCATGTAGTTGTCATCAGCGGCTAATGCATTAAACATTTCACCCAACTGTTGCTCAATGCGCGAGCGTTCATTTTGGAATGCATTTTCAAGTTCGCTGGCGCTAACTTCTTCACCATTAACGATTGCAGCAGGTACACCTGTGTTAGAGCCTAAATAGCTGCTGACACCGGCAAAAGCAAAAGAAAGTATCACAAGCACAAGAATTGTTTTAGCAACAACCCCTTGTGATCCTTCACGGATTTTTTCTAACATCTGAATTCTCGCTTGTTGCGATTAATAAAATAAAAAGGCGCATCACCTTGTGGATGCGCCTTAATGTAAATTATATGGAGTTATCAGACGCTACCACGGGTATGACCCAATACTCCCAATATTCATTATGCTATACATAACGATATTGCTTTTCGTAAAAAGCACCGCCTAAGCAGTGCTTGTATTACGAATGCCTTACAAAGGCTACGTTGCTAACGATTTAGTTAACAGCGTCTTTTAGCGCTTTGCCAGCTTTGAACGCAGGAATGTTCGCAGCAGCAATTTTAATTTCTTTACCCGTTTGTGGGTTACGGCCAGTACGTTCAGCACGTTGACGTACTTCAAATGTACCAAAACCAACTAGAGAAATCTTATCGCCTTCTTTAAGACCTTCAGTTACCGCAGCGATAAATGAGTCTAGTGCGCGGCCAGCAGCAGCTTTAGAAATATCAGCACCAGATGCGATTTTCTCGATTAGTTCAGATTTGTTCATGTCATCCCCTTGAATGTTATTGTCGCGCCGCAACCAAATCCGTGTTTAGAGCGGTCTGCGGAGGCTTTATTGTAATAAGTTTGATAACACATCAAACTTAGTATGAAAACCAAAAAAATAAAATTGGATACAGCTCAAAGTCAGATGCCCCAAGGGCTTGGTGCGTCTGACTCTCCACAGACCTAGGCTACCACAGGTCAGCGTTTTGTTAAGCCCCTTTTTTCACTTTTTTCATGCTCTACAGCAATTTTTTAACTGATAAGCTATTTTTTAACCACTTCAAAGCCTTCAACTGGTCGCTCAAGCGCCAATTTTAAAACTTCGTCAACCCAACGCACAGGATGAATGATTAAATCAGCAATCACATTTGCTGGAATTTCTTCCAAATCGCGCTCATTTTCTTTAGGGATCAACACGTGTTTAATCCCACCGCGATGTGCAGCAAGTAACTTCTCTTTTAATCCACCAATCGGTAACACTTCACCACGCAAGGTGATTTCACCTGTCATAGCAACATCACTACGCACTGGGTTACCGGTTAAGCTAGACACTAAAGCAGTACACATTGCAGCACCGGCTGAAGGACCGTCTTTTGGTGTTGCACCTTCAGGGACGTGCACATGAATATCACGTTTTTCATAAAAGTCGCCATTAATACCGAGGTTTTCAGCACGAGCACGTACTACTGTCATCGCCGCTTGAATCGACTCTTTCATGACATCACCGAGTGAACCGGTATAAGTTAACTTGCCTTTACCCGCTACCGAGGTGGCTTCGATTGTTAATAAATCACCGCCAACCTGAGTCCAAGCTAGGCCGGTTACCTGGCCAATTTGGTTACTCGACTCTGCTTTACCAAAATCAAAACGCTGCACACCTAAGAATGATTTAAGGTTATCTTGATTAACTTCAACCACTTTGACAGTTTTGTCTAACAAGATTTGTTTAACAACTTTACGGCATATTTTTGATAATTCGCGCTCAAGTGAACGTACGCCAGCTTCACGAGTGTAGTAACGAATGATGCCTAAAATAGCACTGTCATCAACCTTGATTTCTTTAGCTTTTAGACCATTACGCTCAACTTGCTTTGGCAACAAATGTTGCTTAGCAATGTTAAGCTTTTCATCTTCGGTATAACCCGCTAAACGAATCACTTCCATACGGTCAAGTAATGGACCTGGGATATCCATTGAGTTAGATGTTGCCACGAACATGACATCTGACAAGTCATAATCAACTTCAAGATAGTGGTCGTTAAAGGTCGCGTTTTGTTCAGGATCGAGCACTTCTAATAATGCAGATGACGGATCGCCACGCATGTCAGAGCTCATCTTATCGATTTCATCGAGTAAGAATAATGGGTTTTTTACGCCCACTTTAGCCATTTTTTGAATGACTTTACCTGGCATTGAACCAATATAAGTACGGCGATGGCCACGAATCTCTGCTTCGTCACGCACGCCACCTAATGCTACGCGCACATACTTACGACCAGTTGCTTTTGCAATTGATTGACCCAGTGAGGTTTTACCAACACCTGGAGGCCCGACCAGGCACAAGATTGGGCCTTTAAGTTGTTTAACGCGGCTTTGCACCGCTAGATACTCAAGAATACGCTCTTTCACTTTTTCAAGGCCATGGTGATCCATGTCGAGCACTTCTTGTGCTTTGGCTAAATCACGCTTAATTTTAGAGCGTTGTTTCCAAGGCACAGACGTCATCCAATCAACATAGCTACGAACAACTGTGGCTTCTGCTGACATCGGTGACATCATTTTAAGTTTGTTTAATTCTGCACTGGCCTTTTCTTTTGCATCCGCAGGCATGCCCGCTTCTTCAATTTTACGCGCGAGTACTTCAAATTCGTCGTGGCTTTCGTCAATGTCACCTAATTCTTTTTGAATAGCTTTCATTTGCTCGTTCAAATAGTATTCGCGCTGACTTTTTTCCATTTGTTTTTTAACACGAGTACGAATACGTTTCTCAACTTGTAACAAGTCGATCTCCGATTCCATCATCGCCATTAAATATTCAAGACGTTCGCCGACGTTGATCATTTCTAATACCGATTGCTTGTCTTCAAGCTTTAACGGCATATGCGCTGCCATGGTATCGGCTAAACGCGCGGCTTCATCAATACCCGACAATGAAGTTAATACTTCAGGTGGGATTTTTTTATTTAACTTGATGTAACCTTCAAACTGACCAATAGCACTTCGAACCAATACTTCTTCTTCCTTGTCGCTTAATTCTTGCGATTCAAGGTATTCGGCAGTGGCTGCAAAGAACTCTTCTTCTTGAGTGTAGCGAGTAATTTTTGCGCGCTGGCCACCCTCAACAAGCACTTTTACGGTGCCGTCAGGAAGTTTAAGCAGCTGCAAAATAGAGGCTACAGTACCAATATCAAAAATATCGTCTTTAGTCGGTTCGTCAAGATCAGCATCACGCTGAGCGACAAGTAAAATTTGTTTGTCTTGTTCCATTGCCGATTCTAGGCAACGAATGGATTTTTCCCGTCCTACGAATAGCGGAATTACCATATGCGGATAAACCACCACATCTCGCAGTGGTAATACGGGGAGTTCGATATGCGCTTCACGCTCTTGGGTCATGGCTCGATTCCGTTTAATGAAATAGACTTAATACTGAGTATATTGGGGTGATGTTGTCAGTTTCAATGGCCAATACGAAAAAAGGAGCCCAATGGACTCCTTATTTTTCAGTTTATTAGCTTTTAGAACAATTATTGTTCTCCAGAAGCTGCCTGAGTGTCGGTATTTTCGTAAATTAAGATAGGTGCTGACTCGCCTTTAACCACAGACTCATCAATCACAGCTTTAATTACGCCTTCCGTTGATGGAATATCGTACATAGTGTCTAGCAAGATGCTTTCAACAATTGAACGTAATCCACGGGCACCGGTTTTACGCGACATGGCTTTATGAGCAATGGCTTGCAATGCATCTTCGCGGAATTCTAGTTCCACGTTTTCCATCTCAAATAAAGCACCATATTGCTTGGTCAATGCGTTTTTAGGCTCAGATAAAATCTGTACTAGTGCAGCTTCATCTAACTCTGTTAGTGTTGCAACGACGGGTAAACGACCAATAAATTCAGGAATTAAACCGAATTTAACTAAATCACCAGGTTCAACTTGACCTAAAATTTGTGAAATAGTCGCTTTGTCGGCTTCACCTTTCACTTCAGCACCAAAACCTATGCCTGTACCAGTATGTGCACGTTGCTCGATCACTTTTTCAAGTCCAGCAAAAGCACCACCACAGATAAATAAGATCTTAGAAGTATCTACCTGCAAAAACTCTTGTTGCGGGTGTTTACGGCCGCCTTGTGGCGGAACAGAAGCCACGGTACCTTCAATTAGCTTAAGCAATGCTTGCTGTACACCCTCACCCGATACGTCACGAGTGATTGATGGGTTGTCAGACTTACGACTAATTTTGTCGATTTCATCTATATAGACAATGCCACGCTCAGCTTTTTCAACGTCATAGTCGCACTTTTGTAGTAATTTCTGAATGATGTTTTCTACATCTTCACCCACATAACCCGCTTCAGTTAGCGTCGTTGCATCAGCCATTGCAAAAGGTACATTAAGTGAACGAGCAAGTGTTTCTGCTAATAATGTTTTACCGCTACCTGTAGGACCAATGAGCAAAATGTTACTTTTACCCAGTTCAATACCACCTTTAACGGAACCATTACGTAACCGCTTGTAGTGGTTATAAACCGCAACAGCCAACACTTTTTTTGCTTTATCTTGACCGATAACATAGTCATCAAGATGCTCGCGTAACTCATGTGGCGTAGGTAATTTGTCTTCATCGCGCTTAGGAGAAATCTCTTTAATTTCTTCACGGATGATGTCATTGCACAAATCCACACATTCGTCACACACATAAACCGATGGGCCAGCAATTAGCTTTCTGACTTCATGTTGGCTTTTTCCGCAAAAAGAGCAGTACAGCAGTTTGCCACTGTCACCGTTATTTTTGTTATCGCCCATTATTCTACCTCTGCTTACAGCCTAGACGTTACATCTGAGCTCTGCTTGTCGATATGTTTACCGTCTGCATATCTGGATTATTCGTTAACTAGGATGAAGAATAACCCAGTCGCAGCAAAAAATCAGCCTGAATTAACCGCGTGTGGTTAAAAGCGAATCCACTATACCGTATTCAACCGCTTGAGTTGCACTCATAAAGTTGTCACGGTCTGTGTCACGTTCTACCACTTCTAGTGGTTGACCTGTGTGATCGGCTAGCATTTGGTTTAATTTATTCTTAATACCGAGAATTTCTTGAGCGTGGATAGCAATATCTGACGCTTGACCTTGGAAACCGCCCAATGGCTGATGGATCATCACGCGAGAGTTAGGTAAACAGTGACGTTTACCCTTAGCACCGCCAGCAAGTAAAAATGCGCCCATACTTGCTGCTTGGCCCATACATACTGTACTTACGTTAGGCTTGATAAATTGCATGGTGTCATAAATAGCCATACCCGCAGTGACAGAACCACCAGGAGAGTTAATATAAAGGTAGATGTCTTTATCTGGGCTTTCTGACTCAAGGAATAATAACTGAGCAACAATGAGGTTAGCCATATGTTCTTCAACTTGGCCAACTAAAAAAATAACACGCTCTTTTAATAGACGAGAGTAAATATCGTAAGAACGTTCGCCTTTAGCTGTTTGTTCAACAACCATAGGTACAAGCGCATTGAGTACTGATTCTGGTGCTTTATGCATTATTCATTTCCCTAAAAAATAAAAATGGCCCGCATGAGGAACCTCATACGAGCCATTATAAATGGCGAACGCCTTGTTAAGTCAAGCTTAGCTTACGCTTTGCCTGTAGCCTTGTTCATAAATTCTTCAAAAGCGACGTCTTTAGTTGTCACTTTAGCCGATTTTAGTAGGGCTTCAACAGCTTGCTCTTCAAGCGCTACGTTGCGCATGTTTTGCATGAGTTCTTTGTTTGAGTTGTAGTAAGCTACAACTTCAGATGGATCTTCATACGCAGAAGCCATAGATTCGATCAATGCATTAACGCGATCATCTTCAGCTTTTAGCTCGTTTGTTTTGATTACTTCGCCTAAAAGCAAACCAATCTTCACACGACGCTCTGCTTGCTCAGTGAACAATTCAGCTGGAAGCTCAGGCATATTTTCAGTTTGGCCACCAAAACGTTGCATAGCTTGCTGACGCAATACGTTAACTTCGCCGTCAACTAATGCTTTAGGGATAACGATTTCGTTAGCCGCTAATAAACCAGTGATCACTTGCTCTTTAACGTTAGCTTTAAGCGCTTGCTCTAGCTCACGAGTCATGTTTTTACGGATTTCAGCTTTAAGCGCTTCTAAACCACCATCAGCAATACCAAATAATGAAGCAAATTCATCATTCACTTCTGGTAAGCTTGCGCCTTGAACTTCAGTTAAAGTAATTGCGAATTTAGCCGCTTTACCTTTTAAGTTTTCAGCGTGGTAGTCTTCAGGGAAAGACACTTCGATTTCAAATTCGTCACCAGCTTTATGGCCAACAACACCAGTTTCAAAACCTGGGATCATACGGTTTGAACCGATTTGCAGTTCGAAATCGTCAGCTTTTCCGCCTTCAAATTCTTCACCGTCGATAGAACCAACAAAGTTCATTTTAACTTTGTCGCCATCTGCAGCTTCACGCTCAACAGCAGCATAAGTTGCATGTTGTTTACGTAGTGTTTCGATCATTGTGTCAACGTCTGCATCGTTTACTTCAGCTTTAGGCTGTTCAACGGCAATCGTGTCTAAACCGGTTAATGCAACTTCTGGGTAAATTTCAAATGTAGCAACAAACTGGAAAGTGTCACCTTCAGTCGTACCAGGAGTGAATACTGGCGCGCCTGCTGGGTTTAATTTTTCAGCTACGATTGCTTCAATAAAGTTACGTTGCATCACTTCACCAGTGATGTCTTGGCGAATAGCTTTACCATAACGCTTGTTGATTTCTGTGACTGGTACTTTACCAGGACGGAAACCAGGAAGACGTGCACGCTTTGCTTCGCGAAGTACATTGTCTTTAACCAATTTCTCGATTTGCTCAGCAGGTACAGAAATAGTTAGGCGACGCTCTAGGCCTTGAGTTGTTTCAACAGAAACTTGCATTGTTTTACCTCGAAATATGTCTAACGTTCTTTTTAATAGTCGACAACTCAACTATTCGATATTCGTTTCTTGACCGTGTGTTTAGCTAAGGCCTCCAGCACAGCGATATTATGATGCTGAAGACGCTGTTGGTTCAGGTAGCTTATTTTTGATATTTATCAAGACGCGACATTATAGCCACCGTTTTTAGCATAGTCGAGCCTGAAAAGGTCGATTTACGCGATAAAAGGGCTGACTTTGAGCCATTTTTGACGTGTTTGCACGTTTAATGTGCGAATTGATTTTATTGTATTGCTAAGGAATGATTTGGCAGAACGGTTTTATAGGGTATCAAACTAGATGTTAAGTTTTTTACTACACATCTATTTGAATCAAACAAAGAAAAATGGGGTGACTGATGGGGCTCGAACCCACGACAACCGGAATCACAATCCGGGACTCTACCAACTGAGCTACAATCACCACTGAAATGGTACGCCCGGCAGGGCTCGAACCTGCGACCACCCGCTTAGAAGGCGGGTGCTCTATCCAACTGAGCTACGGGCGCATGGCACAGCAATTTGCTGTATCCTGTCTGGCTAAACAAGCTTAACACTTGTTTGATTATTTGTTTAGTTAACACATAAACAAATAATTGAATTTGGTCGGTGATAGAGGATTCGAACCTCTGACCCTCTCGTCCCAAACGAGATGCGCTACCGGGCTGCGCTAATCACCGAGTTTACTGTGTTCTTCAACACATGCAGTGTAACCATGTTGTCTTGAGAACGGAGCGCATCTTAACGAGTCACTTTGTTATCGTCAACGATTTTTTTGAGCTAATTGTCTATATGTTGAATTTAACAGCAAAAAGGGCGATTAGCATCATAGCGCGAATAGTTTATTCACTGTATTTCCCTGTCTTACAAATGACACACTTTTAATCGCCTGTTAGAATACACCCGATTTATTCATCAGCCTCAAGCCGCGCCATTCAAAGGAAACTCTACAGCCATGACTGCTCAACTTATTGACGGTAAAGCCATTGCACAATCTATCCGTAATACTCTTAAACAAAAAGTCGCCGCGCGCAAAGACGCTGGCCAAAGAGTTCCTGGACTGGCAGTTATTTTAGTGGGTAGCGACGCGGCATCACAGGTATATGTGGGAAGTAAACGCAGAGCCTGTGAGGAAGTCGGTTTTGAATCACAATCATTTGATCTTGATACAAGCACTTCTGAAGCAGAATTATTAGCCTTAATTGACCAATGCAACAACAACCCTCAAATAGACGGCATTTTAGTGCAACTGCCGCTTCCAGATCATATTGACGACTCTAAAGTGATTGAGCGTATTCGCCCTGATAAAGACGTGGATGGCTTTCACCCTTACAACGTTGGCCGTTTAGCACAGCGGATCCCGGTTCTTCGATCGTGTACTCCAATGGGTATTATGACGTTAATCAAATCGACGGGTATCGACACCTATGGACTGGATGCCACTGTTGTTGGCGCATCCAATATTGTTGGGCGTCCTATGACATTAGAGCTTTTGTTAGCCGGTTGTACTACAACCACTTGTCACCGCTTTACAAAAAACCTAGAACAAAAAGTTCGTCAGGCGGATTTATTAGTCGTTGCCGTCGGTAAACCTGGGTTTATTCCAGGAGAATGGATTAAGCCTGGCGCAATTGTTATTGATGTTGGTATTAACCGTCTAGAAGATGGCTCATTAGTCGGTGACGTAGAGTTTGATATTGCCGTTAAAAATGCAGCATTCATTACTCCCGTTCCTGGCGGTGTTGGCCCAATGACCATTGCCAGTCTTTTAGAAAACACGCTTTATGCTTGCGAGCAATATCACAGCTAAAATATCGTGTTAATACGCTGATCATTAGTGACTATCAAACAGTAAAAAGCCTGCAAGTTGCAGGCTTTTTACTTAATATATTGAAGAACTATTTTTTACGCCAAGTCGTACCACTTGGACCATCTTCTAAAATCACACCGAGCTCGTTTAAACGATCTCGTGCAACGTCAGCTGCAGGCCAGTCTTTTTCTGTTCTGGCGCGGTTACGCTCAACGATTAGGGCTTCTATCTCTGCCACTTCATCATCAGTCCCCTCACCTTTAAAAAATGCTTCTGGCGTTTGGCTAATCAAACCTAATACATCGGTTAACTGCTTAAGGCTCACGCCTAGAGCAGAAGCGGCTGCCATGTCTGTTGTTTTAAGACGGTTTATTTCACGTACCATATCAAACAACACTGAATACGCTTCAGGAGTATTAAAGTCATCATCCATCGCATGCTTAAATTTAGCCACATATTGCTCAGCATCCGCTGGAGAAACGGTTAGATCTAAATCTTTAAGCGCTGTGTATAAACGCTCTAACGCTGCACGAGCCTGTTTTAAATTATCTTCTGAATAATTTAACTGGCTGCGATAATGACCTGACAATAAAAAGTAACGCACGGTTTCAGGATCATAATGTTCAAGCACATCGCGAATAGTAAAGAAATTACCTAACGATTTAGACATTTTCTCGCGATCGACCATCACCATGCCAGAATGCATCCAGTAATTAACATATGGTGTATCATGAGCACAGCAAGACTGAGCAATTTCATTTTCATGATGTGGGAACTGTAAATCGCTTCCACCACCGTGAATGTCAAAATGCACACCTAAATGCTTGCTGTTCATGGCAGAACATTCAATGTGCCAGCCAGGACGCCCTGCTCCCCACGGAGATTCCCAAGTAGGTTCACCAGGTTTAGACATTTTCCACAATACAAAATCCATTGGGTTTTGCTTGGTTTGGTCGACTTCAACTCGGGCGCCGGCTTGTAATTGGTCGAGATTCTGGCCAGATAAGCGGCCATAATCTTTGTAAGACGCCACACTGAACAACACATCACCGTCTGGGGCAACATAGGCATGACCTCGGTCGAGAAGCAATTGCACCATATCAATAATTTCAGCCATGTGAAGCGTTGCACGAGGCTCGAAATCTGGACGTAACATATTTAACGAATCAAAATCACGGTGCATCTCTACTGTTAAACGTTCAGTTAATGCGTCACAAGATTCATTATTTTCAGCTGCACGTTTAATAATTTTATCATCAACGTCGGTAATGTTACGTTGAAAATTCACCTCGTAACCAATGTAACGTAAATAGCGTACGATCATGTCAAACGAAACAAAAGTACGCCCGTGACCAATATGACACAAATCATAAATTGTCACGCCACAGACGTACATGCCAATTTTGCCAGGGTTTATTGGTTTAAATTCTTGTTTTTCACGACTGATACTATTGTAAATTTTCAACATCAAAAGTTCTCTTTTACACTAATTTATAACGGTAAATGTTACTAGTGAGTCTATCATGATGTCACGGGTTTTGAACACTGCACTTTATGCCGCAACTAAGATAAGTTAGAATCGCGCAAATTATTTTTTCTAGGTGAATATTAATGGTTACTTTACACACAAATTACGGCGACATTACTCTACAACTTGATGCAGAAAAAGCACCTTTAACAGTTGCTAACTTCATGAAGTATGTTGAAGAAGGCTTTTATGACAACACCATCTTTCACCGTGTTATCGATGGTTTCATGATACAAGGTGGTGGTTTTACCGAAGATATGGGTCAAAAGCGTTGCAATGAAACCGTGAAAAATGAAGCCAGCAACGGTTTATCAAACCGTAAAGGTACTGTGGCAATGGCGCGTACTTCTGATCCGCATTCTGCTACGGCTCAATTTTTCATTAATATCAATGACAACACCTTCCTAGATTTTAAATCTGAAACGTCTCAAGGTTGGGGTTACTGTGTATTTGGTGAAGTCGTTGAAGGCTTAGATGTTGTTGAAAAAATCAAAGCAGTAGCTACTGGTAACCGTGGTATGCACCAAGATGTGCCTTTAGAAGCTGTTGTTATTAACAACGTTAGCGTAAAAGCGTAATTTTGAAGCGCACTGTCTTTGTGGGCGATTTGCACTTGAGTGCTGATCGCCCCGATATTACTCACGCTTTTTTAGATTTTTTAACCCACGGATTAAAAGATGCCGAGGCGCTTTACATTATCGGCGATTTGTTTGAAGTATGGATGGGTGATGATATTGCGGAGCCATTCTCACAAGATATCGCCAAAGCGATAAAGTCAGTTTCAACCGTAATGCCAGTGTATTTTATTCATGGTAATCGTGACTTTATGGTTGGGCGTGCATTTTGTAAACAAGCTGGCATGCAAATACTACCCGAAGTACATTGCGTTAACTTGTACGGCACTCGAACCGTTATTCTTCACGGTGATAGCCTTTGTACGCTTGATGAAGCTTATCAACGCTTTAGACGTTTTCGCAGCATTGCACTCGTTCGATGGATTTACGCCAATATATTACCGAAGCAAACGCGCTTAAATATAGCCGCGAAAATTCGTCAAAAAAGTATCAAAGGCAATCAACAAAAACATTACGAGATAATGGATGTTGAACCTGCAGCTGTCGATGCGCTCTTAACTGAAACCAACTGTCAACGCATGATACACGGTCATACTCACAGGCCTGATATTCATCAATTATCCAATCATAAACAACGTGTCGTTGTGGGAGATTGGTACACACAAGGCAGTGTTTTATCAGTTAATTCGCAAGGCTGTGAGTTGCAAAAAAGACCCTTCTCAACCTAATTTTTTGATCCCAGTTGTTTGTGACACACTGGGGTTTATCGAGATACAGGTACGCCACTGTGAAATCGAAATTCGGTATCTTCAGATAAAACTAATGCGGCTTCCTTCGCTCTAAAATATGCAACCCGCTCGCTGATATCTTTATCTGCAATATCTTGCGCCAATAACAAGTAATCTTGAAAATGGCGGGCCTCAGAGCGTAATAATGACACATAGAACTTAGCTAACTCATCATCTAAATGCGGTGCTAGCTTAGCAAAACGTTCACAAGATCTTGCCTCAATAAAAGCGCCAACAATTAATTTATCGACAATTTTTAACGGTTCATGGGTACGAACATAACTGATAAGCTGTTTCGCGTATGTTCCTGCACGAATGTTGTTGTAAGCAATATTTCTGGCCGTCATTATCTGAAGAACTTGTTCAAAATGATGAAACTCCTCTTTGATTAGGCGCACCATTTTCCCCATTAAATCAGCACTGTTTTTCATGGATGTATTTGCAACGAGCTCACTCGTGATGTCGTTCTTTTTAATATCACGATTTAAAAATGCCTTAACATCTCTATCTTGACTGTATACAAAGTCCTCATAAGGCTTTGCCCAGGCAACGAGTACTTGTGCACTTTGTTTATCTATAGCGTATTTTCGGATCATCATCATGGCAGTTTGCGCCGCTTTGAGCTCACAATTACAATGATCAATAAGTAAGGCCGTTAATTGCTCAGGTTGCTTAGCTAGCTCAATCCAGCTATTTGGCGTTTCACAACCTAAGAATTGATTAATTGGCACGAGTAGTTGCTGCATTTGTGTATGAATCCGAGTCAAACATTGAAATTCATTTTACCGTTTTGATGATCTTTTCTGAAGCTGAAATCGTAATACAACTTGACGAAAGTCTATTTATGTTCAATAAATAGACTAGACATTGGCAATTTAACGAAACATTAACACTTTAATTAATGTCTCTGTTAACCAATGTGTTCAATCTCCTTAAAGAGAACCTCTAGTTGGGATGAGGTGATAGCTTAGCAACAGACAGTAAACAGTTTTTATGTTTAGCTTTTATCAGTCTTTTGTAAAGTGGTAGTGAGCTGATTAAGGCGATTGATAATGAGCTGCAGTCAGCTCGTCTATAGTTTGGCGAGCTAGGTCGAAAATGCTAAACAAGGATAACTATAATGGTACTAAATCACTTAATGGGGCTTTACACTCATCCAAAACAAGAGTGGCAAACAATTGAAAAAAATCACGAAGCACTGAAAAGTAGCTTAAGTCATGTGTTACTTATCGCGTTAATTCCTGCTGTATGTTCATATTTTGCCACTGCCCACATTGGCTGGCACCCTGGTGCAGGCGATCCCCTTTTCTTAACACCGAAAAGCGCTATGTTTATGTCTATTGGGATGTACTTTGGCCTGATTGCTGGAGTGTTAGCTTTAGCTTATTTAGCATTTTGGATGGGAAGAACATTTGATGCTGATCCTACTTACACTCAAGCATTAGAACTTGCCGCCTATACAGCTACTCCATTGTTTATGGTGGGATTATCAGCTTTATATCCTGTACTTTGGTTTATTATGGTAGTGGGGTTAATTGGGTTGGCTTACTCTGTATATCTTCTATACGCTGGGGTGCCTATTATTATGAACATACCTGAAGAGAAGGGGTTTATTTATGCCAGTTCGGTTGTCACTGCAGGCCTAGTATTGCTTGTTGCTTTAATGGCCTCAAGCGTCATCTTATGGAGTGTCGGTTTAGGTCCTATGATGCAATAACCTCCCAAAACTAAATAATAGACATAAAAAAGGCGCTACTAGCGCCTTTTTTGAAAGTATTATTTATTGATTACACTGACTATGCGAAGGTATCGCGAAGTGGCACCGTTAAATTAAAGACTAAATGCTCTGCACTTGAGTCTTTACTATCTGCACAGAAATAACCTTCACGTTCAAATTGATAGGCTTTTTCAGCTTCAGCATTTACTAAGCTTGGTTCAACTAAGCCATTAACAATAACTAAAGATTGTGGGTTAATCACTTCATCCACTGTCTCAAATGCTGCAGGGTTTTCATTGGTGAATAAACGATCATAAAGACGGAATTCTGCTGGCTTAGCTGTACTAGCTTCAACCCAATGAATAACACCTTTTACTTTACGGCCATCAGCTGGGTTTTTGCCTAGCGTGTCAGCATCGTAAGTACAATAAATAGTCGTTATGTTACCTTCAGCATCTTTGTCACAGCGCTCAGCTTTAATGATGTAAGCATTACGTAAACGAACTTCTTTGCCTAGTACAAGGCGTTTAAAGTGTTTATTGGCTTCTTCTTTAAAGTCTTCAACATCAATAAACAACTCGCGACCAAAAGACAGTTCACGCGTGCCCATCGATTCGTTACTAGGATGTGCTGGAGCAGTAATCTTTTCAGGCTGTGCATTCGGGTAGTTTTCAATAACAACTCTTACCGGTCTTAATACTGCCATTGCACGTGGAGCATGTTCGTTTAATTCTTCACGAATACATGCGTCTAACATACCCACTTCAATCAAGTTTTCTTGTTTAGTGACACCAATACGCAAGCAAAACTCACGAATAGAAGCTGGTGTATAACCACGACGACGTAATCCTGCAATGGTTGGCATTCGCGGGTCATCCCAGCCGTCAACTAATTTACGAGCGACTAAATCGTTTAGCTTACGCTTCGACATCAAGGTGTATTCAAGATTTAAACGAGAAAACTCATATTGACGTGTGCGATTAGGCGCTTGAAAATCGTCTAAATGGTCTAAAACCCAGTCGTACAAACGGCGGTTATCTTGAAACTCTAATGTACAAATTGAATGAGTGATATTTTCAATCGCATCAGAAATACAATGCGTGAAATCATACATTGGATAAATGCACCACTTGTCACCGGTTTGGTGATGATGTGCAAAACGAATACGATAAATAATCGGATCGCGCATGCACATAAAAGGTGATGCCATGTCAATTTTGGCTCGAAGCGCACACTCGCCTTCTTTGAACTCACCCATGCGCATTTTTTCAAATAGCGCGAGGTTTTCAGTAACGCTAGTATCACGATAAGGACTGTTTTTACCCGGCTCTTTTAATGAACCACGGTATTCTCTTGTCTGTTCGCCATTTAAAAAGCAAACATAAGCAAGACCTTTTGTGATTAACTCCACTGCATATTGATGCAATTGATCAAAATAATTTGATGAATAACGAATATCACCAGACCATTCAAAGCCCAACCAACGCACATCTTCCTGAATCGACTTAACATAGTTAATGTCTTCTTTTTCAGGGTTAGTATCGTCAAAACGTAAGTTACATTGACCTTGATAATCTTTTGCAATGCCAAAATTTAAGCAAATAGACTTAGCGTGTCCAATATGCAAAAAGCCGTTAGGTTCTGGCGGAAAACGAGTATGAACTTGGCTGTGCTTACCGCTACTTAGGTCTTCGTCTATAATATTACGAATGAAGTTACTAGGACGTACTTCGGTGTCCACATGACTCATGGAATTCCTCTTGGCACACAATGGCAATATGAATAAAAAACAGATGATCCTACAGTTCTTCAGTAGTTACAACTACTAGCACTGAAAAAGATCGTCAGATAAACAAAAAACTCCAAATCATTTCTGTAGAATCTCACTTAAGAGGTAATTTTATTCTTAAAGAATAAAAAACCCAGCCATGCTGGGTTTTTAGTTTAATGCTAACAGTTACAGCGATGATTACTCAGTCACAATACGGATCCCAGGAATAATCTGTTGAGCTTGTCTGCCTTTTTTACTTAACCACATATAAAAGCCAACTAAGGCCACCGCAAAAAATCCAATCCAACATGCAGACTGTAAAGGATGCTGGGTAAACGTCGCACCTTGATAGATAACCGTAGCAGAACCGTATGCTAATGAAAAAGTCCAGATTGCTGCAAATCGAGCCCACTTAGCGCCAAATTCATTGACCAACGCTCCCATTGCCGCCACACAAGGTGTATAAAGCAATATGAACAATAGATATGAAAAAGCTGCTAGCTGGCTCTTAAAGCCACTCTGTAACGCGCTAAAGGTTGAAGTATCAACAGACAGTTCTGCGGCAGCTTCATCTAAATCGGTAATACTCGCTATAGCAATTGACAATGGGTCATCTGGTTCAATACCCAGTAAATTTGTTGGTATTGTGGCTAGACCTACTTTAACGCTATCCCATATAGACAGCATTTCTTCATCATCACCATCAGCAGTGCTATATAAGCTGTTTAACGTCCCCACCACAGCTTCTTTTGCAAAAATACCGGTAATAATTCCTACTGTCGCAGCCCAGTTATCTTGTTCTATTCCCATAGGAGCAAATAATGGCGTAACCTGTTGACTAGCAACACTTAATAATGATTCTTTACTGTCTTCATGGCCAAATGAACCATCTGTACCAATTGCATTAACGAAGTTAAGTAAGGTTACAACAATAATAATGGTTTTACCTGCGCCCATAATAAAGCTTTTAGTACGCTTTGTAGTGCGAGAAAACACCGCTTTAGTTTTAGGCATTTCATAACTTGGAAGTTCCATTACCACCGCACTACTTGTTCCTGGAAGTACTGTTTTACGTAATAATAACCCGGTACCAATTGCAGCAAAAATACCAATTATATAAAGAAGAAACACTAAGTTTTGACCCGATTGCGGGAAAAACGCTGCCGCAAATAAGGCATAAACAGGCAAACGGGCACTACAAGACATAAACGGAGCCATCATGCCTGTTACTATTCGTTCACGCTCACTGCCAAGGGTTCTGGTTGCCATAATCGCGGGCACAGAACAACCAAAGCCAACAATCATAGGGACAAATGCTTTACCAGGTAAACCAATACGACGCATTAAACCATCGACAACAAAGGCAGCTCGAGCCATATAGCCTGAAGCTTCTAAAACCGATAATGCTAAAAATAATGCCGCGACTACAGGAATAAACGTAGCGACAGTCTGAATACCTTGACCAATCCCGCCAGCTAAAATAGTCACTAACCAATCAGGAGAACCCATTGATGCTAATAATGCACCAAAGTGATCGACAAAAATTGCTCCCGCAGTGATATCGAAGAAATCAATAAATGAGTTACCGACATTAATACTAAATAAAAACATTAAGTACATAACAAATAGGAAAACAGGAATACCCAAAACTGGGTGTAGAACAATGTTGTCTAATCTGTCTGAAGCACTGATGTGTTTACCTTGATTAACAGAAGATTCAAAAACTTTTTGTACAAAATCATATCGCGTAGTCGCGATCATAATTTCAATATCAACACCATTTTGCTCTGCACGTTGAGCACATTGTTGTACAGTCTCGTGAAGTTGTACTTCACTAGTACCACAGGCATTACCGTGACAATTCGCTAAAATAGATAAGGCTTGACCACGGCTAAGTATTGGCAGTTCTTGATTAGTATTTTGTGCCTGTAACGCTTTGATACTGCCTTCAATATCATCAGAATATTGTAACACTAACGGTATTGTTACCTCGTTACTCTTCAACAAGGTTAATACGTTAGATTGTAATTGTTCAACATCTGTTGGATTACGAGAGCTTATAGCGATTACAGGACAGCCTAAACGACTAGACATATCATCTACATTGATATTAATACCAAGCTTTTTAGCCGCGTCAATTTTATTAATAACAACTATAATAGGAATGCCAAGCTCACGCAGTTGAGTCGTCAGGTATAAGTGACGCTCTACGTTTGTGGCATCAACTAAGTTAATGATTGCATCGACTTGTTGATTAGCTAAGTAATTCTGAGCGATTTGTTCGTCTAATGAGCAATCACAACTATTGCCGGCGGGTAACAAATCATAGATACCGGGCAAATCAGTGAGAGATATTTCAACACCAGAATAATTAAATTTACCGGTTTTCTTTTCGACAGTGACACCTGACCAGTTACCAACTTGTTGATTGGAACCTGTTAGTGCATTAAAAAGGGTCGATTTACCTGCGTTTGGATTACCAACAGTGACGCAATGGAATTTTTTAGTCATTAGTTATTACTACCTCGATGATATCGGCTAAATCGCAACGCATGCATAATTTACTGCCACGTAAATCTAATTCAACACCCGATCCCATCGGTGCTCGGCGAATAAAAGAAAACTGCGTATTAGGTGTTATGCCCATCGATAACAACTTACGCTTTACTGTTTGCGGTAACGTTAATTGACCGATTTCAGAGATAATTGCGCGGTCACCTGCTTTTAGTTCACTCAGCTTCATGTAACATATACCTTAAACAACATTATTAACGCCGGAAATTTTATCTGAGCTTAGCTTGTGAAACTCGAATCTAGATCAAAGTTTTACCTGCTAACGAGAATAGTTTTCACTTGTATTACGTATTATGTGACAAATGCCCAATAGAATACAGTGCATGATGCAATTTATTTTCTATTCACGCTTGATTTGACAATCTAGTTACAGCCTTTGCGAAGTTAATAAACCTAAATAACAATCATCAAACCAAGTACCATTTATACAACTATGTTGTCGTAATGTTCCCTCCAGAACGAACCCAACTTTCTTAAGAACTCTCTGTGATGCTATATTATCACTAGCACAAATACCCAAAAATTTATGCATATCATATTGCAACGCCCCCCAATCAATAACGGCGCGTAAACTTTCAGTTGCAAACCCCTTGCCTTGCTGGCTTGTTGCAATAAGGTAGCCGACTTCAGCACGTTTTAAAGATAAATCATCACACCTAAAGCCAATCAAACCAACAAACTCTTGGTTATCAACACGCTCAATAACCAAAGATAACCATTCACCACTTTCAAAAGACCAAGGCAAAGTGCGCTGAATAAACGTTGTTTTGATACTGGCTTCGCTCTCCACTGGGCGAATGTATTGTTGTACAACAGGATCACAATGCAAGGACAAAAAATCAGCCCAATCCGTTGAGGTTAAATTACGTAACACCACTTTATCGGCATATAACATCACTTGCATATTTAGCCTTCATGATTCAGAAATGGTTTAACAACCATAAAAAATGGCAGCCTAGGCTGCCATTTCCCCAGTTAATGCATTAAACATTAACCACGACTTGTCACTTCAAGTAAGTGATAACCAAATTGAGTCTTAACCGGCCCCTGAACAACATTTAACGGCGCACTGAACACAACTTCATCAAACTCTTTGACCATCATCCCAGGACCAAATGAACCTAAATCACCGCCTTGAGCACCAGAAGGACAAGAAGAATTTGCCTTCGCAACATCGGCAAAATCAGCACCTGATTCAATTTGTTGCTTTAACGATTCGCATTGCTCTTGCGTGCTAACGAGTAAATGTCTTGCTGTTGCTTGTACCATATAAAGGCTCCTAAAAAATATTCTCAATAAAAAATTACACTAACATAATGACACTAAGATGGCACTGTAAGACCTGTTGAAATTTGTCGGTTAAATAACCATGAAGATCAATAAGCCCTAAACAGCGATATTTTAGACGACTAATTTGCAGATTGGGCTTCTATCCAAGTTGCAATCTTATTTTCCATTACAGCCATAGGTAACGAACCCGTAGTTAATAGCTGCTCATGGAAACCTTTTAAATCAAACTTATCACCCAAAGCTTTTTCAGCGTCTGCGCGTAATCGTAAAATAGTTAACTGACCCACTTTATACGATAACGCTTGGCCTGGAATCGCCATGTAGCGCTCAACTTCGGCAACGATGTCAGACTCAGCCATAGGTGAGTTATCTTTCATGTATTGAATTGCTTGCTCACGGCTCCAACCTTTTGCATGCAACCCTGTATCAACGACTAAACGCATTGCTCTGAGCATTTCATCAGACAATTTTCCAAAATACTGGTAAGGGTCATTGAACACGCCCATTTCAATACCTAAATACTCCGCATACAAAGCCCAACCTTCTTCAAAGGCTGTATATCCCTGGAAACGTTGAAACTGAGGGACATCAGTTAATTCTTGCTTAATTGCTATTTGGAAATGGTGCCCAGGAGCTGCTTCATGTAAAGACAGAGTAGTCATTCCCCATTTAGGTTGAGCTTTTAAATTATAAGTATTGATATAGAAGATACCTGGACGAGACCCATCAACTGCAGGTGATTCATACGACGCGCCAGCAGCCGATTTTTCTCTAAACGCCTCTACAGGTTTAACGATGTAGTCAGCTTTTGGCATTACATCAAAATATTGCGGTAAAACCGCATTAATCTGATCTTTAATAATCATATAACCATCAATCAAATCTTGCTTATCAGTAAAAAAGTATTGAGGTTCAGATGATAACGAAGCAAAAAATGCATTCAGGTCTCCCTTAAACCCAACCTGTTCCCTCACTTTATCCATCTCAGATAAGATACGGGCAACTTCAGACAAACCTATTTGATGGATTTCATCGACTGGTAATGTTGTTGTTGTATGGCTATTTGCAAGATGTTGATACCAATCTTTACCATTAGGTAAACCCCACCAACCATCTGATGCTCTTGAATTTGGTAGATACACATCATTAACATATTGACGTAATTGCGCTAGAGCAGGGAGTAACTCTTTTTCGATAACAGATTGATACTCTTGTGTTAATTCTGATTTTTCATCTGAACTAAAGCTATCTGGCATCAAATTAATAGGTGAATAAAATAAACTGTTTTGCGCCCCTTCAACTAATTGGGCATCTAATTGAGGAATGATTTTTTCGACGAGAACTCGAGGAAGTACAACTTTACTTGCTATCCCCTCATCCATACGTTGCTGGGCTAATTCAGTCCATTTGATAAATCCACGAAGCCTTGATAACCAATTTTTATAATCTGCTACAGTCTTGAATGGTTGTGCACTTTCTCCGGTACCTAATTGGACCATAGTAAATACTGTACTATAAAACTGATTAATGGGTAAAAAGCGTTCTGGGTACGTTTCGCCAATAAGCTCCATGTTGCGATCATAAACAAACATATCATAACTCAACTTAAGCGGAGCAGATAACTGTTCTACATTGATCGATTTAGCCAAATCAAAATAACGGCTATTGAGCTGATGACGTTCTGTTAAGTATGCTTCAGTTAATGAACCACCAAATTGATCGTTATAATCGTTAACCCCAACAAAAGTAGCATAAATAGGTTCAAGTTTTAGTTGGTCTTGAAAGAAAGCATCAACCATCGCTAAGTATTTCTCTGAAGCAGTTTGTTCAACAGCCAGGCTCTTCGAGTCGCTTTGTGTATTATTAATTTCAGGTGCAATAGTGCTATCTGAACACCCTTGAGTGGTAATTAATAATGACACTGTAAGTGCCAACATCGTTTTTTTCATTGTTATTATTCCTTAACACATTCTCGCACAGGGTTATTGACTCTCGCTGAAATACGCTTAATAAAGCTAACAATAAGCAATAAGTTAAACAGCTTTAATCAAATCATGACTGTATTGTATCTATGCTATGCACCACTTGAAACTAAACTTATTCAAATACACATAAATTAACAATTTAGTACACAATACATAAGCCAGCACTAAATAACTGGCAATAAAAAAGCCCCTTAAAAGGGGCTTTTTATTACTAACTTAGTATTTAAAGCGTTACGTTGTGAATACGTGCCTTTTCTTTAATATAAGAAATATAGCTTCTTGCACTACGTTCTGTCTTCTTATCATTGGCAGCAAGTACTGCACGGTTATAAGCTGACTTGTACTTTTTCAAACTTAGGTATGCTAAAGCTAGCTCAAATTGAGCTTCACCAGGGTTATCAATACCTGCATCAAGTGCTTTTTTAAGCACTGGAATTGCATCGTTGAATTTTTGATCTAAAGCTAAGATTCGACCTTGCTTTAAGAATAAATCACCCTTTCCGCTAATAGCTGCTGCTTTACCGTAGTAGTTAGCTGCTTCTTTTAGCTCTTTAGCATTATGATAAAAACCAGCCAGAGTTGATAAACTCTTCTCGTTTTCAGCAATAAGACCAGACTTCATGTGCTTTTCAAAAATTGTTGCAGCTTTATAAGGTGAACCCTTTTGCGCTAACAATTGAGCTAAACGAGTAATATTACCGTCTGTCTCTAAAAAGCCATTTTTGTAAGCCAAATCATAAGTTGCTAATGATTTATCATAATCTTCAGTCATTAAGTAAAACTGAGCTAACTGTACCCATAGACGTTTGTCGTCTTGGAACAAAGGAACCATAACTTCTAATACTTTTACGGCATCTTTGTACTTTTTCTGGTTAAAGTAAGCAGTTAACTTCATCTGATACAGACCTTTGTCAGGTGTTTCAGCTAAAGATAACCCTTTATCAGCTACTTGTAGTACTTTGTTCCAATCTTTTAACTCTGTATAGGCAATACCGATACGGCGATACATTTGAGCATCAGCCTTACAGGTAAAGTCCATCCATTTGTAATAGTATGGAATCGCTTCTTTAAACTTTTTTTCCTGTAGTAATAAATCTGCATACAAACGCATAGTTGCAGCATGATCAGTACCACCAAGAATGTCAGCATCAACAGCAGTCTTCAAATATTTGATTGCTGTGCCCATCTGACCTTTTTCAGCGTAGAAGTTACCTAACATACGATCGACATAAGCTTTGTCGAAATCGTTTTTAGCATTAGCTTCAAGCAATATTGAAATTGCTTGGTCTAAATTACCTTCGGTATACGCTTCAAAAGATTTTTGAACTTTTTTAGCTGCACTTTCGCCTACTGCGCGCGATTGACGTTTGTCAATCTCACACTTTTCAGCGGCCAAAGCAGAACTAGACAACATTGCACTTGTACAGACTGAAAGTAATAACGCTGTAGCGATACTAGTAACTTTACGCATTATCTACCTCCTTTCTCTAAAGTAAAATCAAGTTGCACAGTCATGCCAGGTTGTTTTAATGGTTTTCCATCAACAATCTTTGGCTTATATTTCCACTTTTTCAATGCGCGAATCGCTTCACGATCGAATAAACGCTTAGGTTCTGCCTTGATAACAGATACGTCATCAACACCACCTAGTTCGTTAATTGTAAAGGTAAGTTGAACCCAACCTTCTTTACCATCACGGGCAGCAGCAATTGGATACTGAGGCTCGATACGAACGATAGGTGTAGCGTCACCATCACGGGTCATCATGTTGCCTAGCTTAAAGCCTGTACTTGGCCCGCCAGCTTCAATTCCACCCATATTAAACGCCAAGTTGGTGTCAATATTAGATGATGAGTCAGGCGGAGTAGTATCCGGCTTCGGTGGCTGCTCCGGTGGTGGAGGTGGCTTAGGTGTAACCCTTGGTTTTTTCTGTGCCTTCGAATCCTGTTTATCCATCGTAATTTCAATAACAGGGGTTTCCGCTGAGTCGCCGTTGCGCTGCGCACCGCCGCCGACTAGGAAAGCCATGAAAGCAAACAGCCCAAAAGTCACTGCAGCACCAATGATTATTGATACGAGTGCTCTTAGCATATTACTCATTCCCCGCTGATACTGAAATTTTGTCAATACCCGCAGCTTTCACGTTATCAAGCACTTTAACAACCAAACCATGTTGGGTGTCTTTATCTGCTTGAATCAGTACAGCTGCTTCTGGTGCTTCAGCTAACATACGTTCAACGTTAGCCGTTACACGTTCGATATCAACCTGACGGTTTTCCATCATAATGACGCCAGTTTTACTGATGCCAATAAAGATGTTTGCCGATGGTTTAGACGTAGCCTGTGACGCTTTAGGCTTGTTGTAGTCTAAGCCAGATGGCTTAACAAACGATGTTGTTACAATAAAGAAGATCAGCATGATAAACACGATGTCTAGCATCGGGGTCATATCAATTTGAGCTTCCTCTTCCATACTGGAATGCTTCTTACGTGCCATGTTCAATCTCTCTCTAGTGGTGAGGCATGCTGTCTTTTAGCTTTTCTAAACTGATTCTCATTTTTGAGTCTAAACGAGTGCTAAAGAAAACACCCGATAGCGCTGCAACCATCCCTGCCATAGTAGGCATGGTGGCCATAGAGATACCAGCGGCCATTAAACGAGCATTACTCGTCCCCTGAACTGCCATCACATCGAATACTGAAATCATACCAGTTACGGTACCTAATAAACCAATCATTGGACAAATGGCAACTAGGGTTTTGATTAACAGCATACGTGCATTCAAATCTTGCTTCGCTTGGGATACCCAAGCTTCACGGATACGGTGAGCATGCCAAGAAGTTGTTTCTTCTCTTGCTTCCCATGAGGCAATTACTGCTTGATGTTGTTTAGGTGATATCCAATTTAGATACCAATAACGTTCAAGCATTAACACCCACATTAGGAATAGCACTGCTGCAACCAACCAGAGGACATCGCCTCCGGAGGCCATGAAGCCCCTGACGGAATCCCATACGTCCATCAGGATTAGCATCATTAGTCAGCCCTCTTCTCAGCATGTTCTGCAATAATACCAGCACTTTGCTCTTCAAGAACTTGAACAATAGATTTACTACGTGCAACAACGATTGCATGTAATAACATTAACGGCAATGCAGCGATAAGACCTTGAACCGTAGTGATAAGTGCCATAGAGATACCACCCGCCATCAATTTAGGGTCACCAGTACCGAATAACTGAATTGATTGGAAGGTTGCGATCATACCGGTAACAGTACCTAATAGACCCATCATAGGTGCGATAGCAGCGATAACTTTAATAATAGAGATACGAGCTTCTAAAGCTGGCGTTTCTTTTAGGATTGCTTCATCAAGTTTTAACTCTAATGTTTCAACATCAACATCTTTGTTAGACTGATAAACTTTCAAGATACGACCTAAAGCATTGTTGCCTGGGTTATCGATATTCTTACGCTGGCTATTCACTTTACCGCCAATAACAGTAAGTGTAACTAAACGCTCAAGGGCAATTAAAGCACCTAGTGCAAGTAGAGCCAAAATAATATAACCAATTGTACCACCGGCTTCTAAACGGTCTTCAAGACTTGCTTTGTTAGTGAAGATGTTTAGCAACACGCCACGTGCAGGGTCGATATAGAAAGGAGCAGTACCAGAAGTGGTATTTTCCCATGAACCGACAGCACTCACTTGGTAACCTTCAGGCTGTTGAGATAATTCTTGAATCAAGCTCAATTCTGGCTTGTAAACAACATATTTACCTTCAGCTGTTAAGTTAAATGGACCAACACGGTGAATAGCAGTATTCACAACGTTACCGTCAATAGCAGTAACCGCGCCATCAAACTTAACGACTTTACCAGATTGAACCATTTCAAATAATTGAGCTTCCCAGAATTGCTCTAGTTCTTCAATTTTTGGTAATGATTTACGTGCACCTAGGTCAGCAATAAATGCATCGCGACCTGGAAACTGTGCGCTAATGTTAGATGCTGCAAGCTTACCAGCGAAATCGCCAGCTTCACCTTTTACAACACCAAACATTTCACCCAAGTCACCTTGAGCTGTTTTTAAGTCTTCTTCTAACTGAGCAATCTTACGCTCGTTGTCTAAAAAAGCTTGGTTTAAATCTTTACCACGTTGTTTTTCAGCAGATAAAGCATCTTTTTCACGCTTAAGTAATGCAGCTTTATCGCCACGTTCTGCTTGGAATTCTCTTTCGCGTTTAGCGTTGGTTTTACCTTCGTTAGCACGATCAACTTTAACTTGCTGTAACAGCTGGTCAATAGTTTTCGGTGCATCAGCAGCTGAAACCATACCGGTTGCTAAAGAGAAAGTTGCAGCCACTAGCGCTGATGTAATTAACTTCTTCATTATTGTGCAGTCTCCGCAGCAGGAATTGGTAATGCGAATAGGTCTAGAGCGCCTTGCTTACGAGCAATACGAATACCTTTTGTAATATCGCGTAAGTAGCTGTCTTCTAACTTGTTCCAAGTTTTAGCGTCAGCGTCATACATCCATGCTATTTTCTGATCTAAGCTTTGAGCGTAAAGTGCAACACGACCTAGGTTGAAGAAGTCAACTAACACTTCTTTACCATCTAAGTTTAATTTACCAGTGTGAACTGCAACGAAGCTACCGTATTCACGCTCGATGCTATATGCATCAAGGATAAGACGGTATTTTTCAGCAAGAGTAACCTCTGCTGTATTAAGAATGTTCTTTAGGTTCTCAACACGTTCTTTACGAACTTCAGTGTTGAATGGAAGATCTAGATTAACAAACTGATCTAAAGCTTCTACCATTTTAAACATTAAAGGAACAACACCTTGACGTAATTTATCAACGCCGTTGATGTCAGTTTGAATTGCATCAAGTGTTTTCTGTTGATCAGCTACCAAGCCTGCAACGTAATCATTATATGATTTTAATGACTCACGTTCGTCAGCAACGCTGCCATACTCAAAAAGCATGTCTTGTGCTTGGTCAAAATATTTGTCGACTTTCTGTTGTGACGCTGCTGAAGCAGCATGTAGGCTGCTATCCGCTTTTTGAACGTCAGCTAGAGGACCTGCAACAACGAAGTTGCTACCCGCTAAAGCCAGTGCGCCAACAAGTGCAGTAGCGATTTTTGTTCTATTGCTTACCTTGGACATAGTTCCCAACCAATTTGAAGTGAATTAAAAAGTTCTACTAGAGCGTAAATAACGAATGATAAATTTTTGTTATCAATGTTAATTCAACTAAGTGTGTCTTTTTCTTGTGATTGTTAGTTTTTCTTCCCTTTTCTACGCCACCTAAGGCGCAGACCCGTTGGCATCATTTCACAAAATGTTGACCTGTGTCAACATTTGCAAAGCGTAAAAACTAGTAGAAAGAGCTGTTAAGGCTAGCAATGTAAATGAAAGGTGAATAAATATACATCTTCAACAGAATTTTATAGGAATGGCATTTTATTTTAAAAAAGTAATTACTTTAAATCATTGACTTAAAGTGTATAAAACTTACTTTTTCATTCATAACATATCGCTAATCTATGGCATTAACGACTTTGCTGGCATCTAAATACCATCCTAAAATTTCATTTTTTTCGTTTTTAAGCACTTTAAGCTCATTTAACACCAATGAGTTTTGCTCAAATATAGCAATAAATTTTGCCAGTTTATTTTCATCAAAAGATGCATTAACCAATTCGGTTAGTCTTAGCTTTAACGTATCCATTTGTAATTTAATGAATTCGATAAATTGTTGCTTTTTTGCTAAAGGCCAAAATATCCCTTCTTTAAAAAATTGAGCAACGAACATCATTAACTGACTATCTTGTGCGGATAGTTCATCATATCCAACTAAATACTTAATTGATTGATTAATTTTTGCACGAATAGTTTCACACTTAGGATCTTGTTTTATTCTTGCAATATCATTTGCAGTCACCATAGACCCCATCGCGATTGCAATTTCACTTAAATATTCTATCAACTCATTTGCTTGAGGCTGCTCAATCAACCTTAAAATATTTTTATTTCGATTCAATATCATTGAATTACTATGGTGGAATACAATTGAAAATTGACCATTTGCTTTAAGTACTCTTGAGGCTTCTGTAATTGATTGCTCGATATTTGAGTACTCAAAACCAAATTGCGACGCATACAGGTCCACTGAATCATCGGCAAAAGGTAACTTTTCACTGGCTGTATTAGATAAAAGCTCTATTTCAATTGTTGATTTTTCGCTTTTATTTATGTCTGCTAGTTGCACTTCGGCAAGATCAACACCAAATACAGTCCCGACTTTGGCGCTATTAATTAATGTCTCTCTTAATAATAAAGGAACCGAGCCGTTGCCAGTGCCAACATCTACTGCGATAAAATCAGTCGGTAAATTATTGAAGGCAGAGAGCCAAACCGACTGTAAAACACCTTCATAATTACCTGATAATGCATCACCAAATGATGTTGTATGGCCTTGCCGCCAATATTCACTCCAATGATTACTCATATGAATCTCTCTATTACGCATACGCTTTGAATATTAGTCTAAATAAAAAGGCTCCCGAAGGAGCCTTTTTAGCCTAAATAATTAGCAAATGGTGACTAATTTTTAGAACTTTAGAGTATAACTTGCACGGTATTCACGACCGTAGTTGTTATATAGATCAGTATTTACGAACTGACCTGTAGATGTTAATACAGGATCTTCATCAGTTAGGTTGTTAATACCTAACAATACTGAGCCATAGTTACCAGCATCGTATACGTAGCTTAGGTTATGAATTAACCATGAATCTAAATGACCTGTGTCATCTGTTTCATAAGTAGAGCCAGTATAGTTGATGTTCCATGATAAGCTATGGTCACCTAACATGTAGTTAGTAGTAAAGTTAGACTTATAGTCTGGAGCACCGTTCCAACCTGCGATATCTTCTGCAGCCTGACCACCTTCAACTTCTTGAATGTAGTCAAGAACGAAGCTGTTAGTCCAGTTAAAGCCGATATCACCAATTGATGTTTCAAACTTAGCGTTTAATGCAACGTCAATACCTGTAATTTCTAACTTATCAGTATTACCATAGCCTGTACCAATTTCAAGTGCACGGCCAAGAGTACCATCAGTAGTAGGTGCACGTTCAACATAGAATGTATCAGTTTCGGCTAATGTACCTGCAGCAACACCACGCATAACATTGGTAATTGAACGTTGGCTGATAACATCATCAATGTTTAGGTTAAAGTAATCGACTTTAAGACCGATGTCATCAACGATATCCCATGCAACACCTAAGTTAATATACTCTGAAGTTTCAGGGCCTAACTCACTGTTTGCACTAATATACGTATCATATTGCTTCTCAGAACAATCTGCATCAGCTACACCTGTCGATGTACAGAAAGGATAATCTGTTCCTGACTCTGCGCTGAAAGTCGTTGCTGCGTAAAGCTGACTTAATGAAGGTGCACGGAACGCTTCAGAATAAGAAGCACGTACCACAACATTATCAAGTGCCTGCCAACGAATAGATGCTTTTGGAGCAACGTTGTCACCAAAGTCGCTGTAGTCATCGTAACGAGCGGCTAGGTTTAATTCGATATCGTCAGTTAATGGCAATACTGCTTCATAGAACATCGCCCAAACTTGACGGTCGCCACCAGAAGAGTTACCCGCACTGCCGCCTACCAAACCTGCTTCAGACTGTGCGTCATACACTTCGCTGAACTGTTGGTCAAAGTATTCCATACCAACGTAATGCGCTACTGCACCGCCTGGTAATTCAAATGCATCAAAACCAAGACCTGCACTGTACTGGTCGAATGTTGCCTTACCAGTAGTAAGTGTAGTGGCTTTCATGTTATTAATGCCAGCTTCTGAACCTAAATCAATATCATTAGCTTGGTTGTAAGCAAGACCAGAATAGCTTAAGTAGTACTGACCCACTGACTTGTTGTCAGCGATGTTGTGGTGGTAATAAACTTCCCACTCTGCATCATTTAATGCACTAATAGTACCGCGTAAACCAGTTAAATAATCTTGGTTGTAATCGTCTACGTAACCATCACGCGTACCGATGCCTACCCAACGGAAATAACCTGTAGTTTCTTCACCAAATGGATTGTTTGGGTTATCAGCGGCCATGTTACTCCAAGCTGCCGCAGGAGGTGCATAACGACCAAATGAACTGTTTTGTGTAACCATCACACGACCAAACCATTCTACGTCTTCTGCAACTTCATAGTTAGCGTCAACATAAACAGTATTACGGTCAATAGAGGCTTTGTTGTAAGACACGTTAGCAAACGCATACATACAATAAGTTGAGCCAGGGCTCCAATCGTTGTCAGCTGCAACAGTTTGGAAAACGTTTGAACCATATTCAGCTTCTAAGTCATCACACAGTAATGACGCTTGTGCAGTAGAAAAATCTGGAGCCGCGACTGTGGCACCATAGATACTCCAACCAGCTGTTTCATCATAAGCTTGGATTTCGCCATCACCGTTAAAGTCAGTCATGCTTGCAGCAGTATATGAACGGTCAGCGTCTGATATACCTTGGCGATCTTGGTGATCAAATGCAAAAGTAATGTTACCTTTGTCCATTTGATAACCGGCAACTACCGAGAATTCTTTACTGGTTAATCCGCCGTCTTGGTCACGTGATCCACCACCAACATTGAATTCAATACCTTGGTAGTTCTTTTTCATGATGATGTTTACAACACCAGCAATCGCGTCAGAACCATAAGTAGAAGATGCACCATCGGTAAGGATGTCGATACGCTCAACAGCCGCCATTGGAATAGCGTTTAAGTTAGCTGATGCACCACCAAGTGTTGGTGAACCAGGGAAACGCTTACCATCAATCAATACTAGAGTACGGCTTGAGCCTGCACCACGTAGGTTGATTGTTGCTTGAGATTGTGCTGAACTACCAGAACGTTCAGAGAACGAACCGAAAGAGTTTAAGTTACTGTTACGAAGTGCATCAGCAACAGTAAAGTTACCTTCCATCTTCATGTCTTCAGTAGTAATGGTCGTAATTGGAGAAGCGCCTTCTAGGTCAGAACGCTTAATACGCGAACCAGTAACCTCAATACGTTCTACTTTTGCGCCATCTTCATCAGCAGCGAAAACTGCTGGTGCAGCAAATGCCGTTGCAGCAGCACCACCGATCAGTGCTAAGCGCACCGATTTAGCTAGGATATTCTTATGCATTGTCTATCTCCCTGGACTTTATATCTTTCTTATAATTCTAACGACCTTTTTAGGCGCTAGTTCAATGAGGGAATGCAACAGAAATCATCACAATCACTCAATTACGTATGCAATAAAATCACATTTGATACAACTAATCAACAATTGAAGTGCCGTAAGCGCAAAAGTTAATCAAATGTGATATCCATTCCTGTTAACAAAAATGGACACTAAAAAATAAAAACATTTAAAAGCATGGGTTTATAAAACTTTTGTTTTATTTTAATAAATTGGGGAACTTAAAAATAAAAAACTTAACATCCTGTTTTGCTAGCTGATTTATTGTGCTAGGACCGTTTTTTATTCACTGTTGCAACCAATAAAAATTTAACATTTATAAAAGTAGGCTTTGTAGAAAAGTTGTTAACATTGTCATTTTAGAGGCATGAGAGAGGAGATTATGTTGTTTTAGCGGGCGGTATTTCTGGCCACAATAGACCCATTCATAAGTGTTTAGTTGTTTATATTGGGATCCCTTTACGACGTAGGCAGTGTTGTTAATTAATCATGAAATCTCCATGTTTGTTAAACGCTACATATTTATAGTTCACAATGAAATGAGTTTTAGATTAATGAGAGTTGATCATTTACAAGAGCATCAAATCGTTGACCACATAATTGTAAAACCGGTTCGGCAATGGGCTGTATCTGTTTACTGATATAATATTCGTAATCAATATTATTAGGCTCAGCTTCAACAGCTTGAGCTCCTGTTGTCGTCATCAAGTATCTGATTTGATACCCTCTCCTTGTCGCTTTATTTGTACCCTGTATTTGTGCCAATTGTTTAGCCGCTTTAACATGGGGAGATGATTTTGCAGTGTAATCCTCTGCATGACGGCGTAAGCGCTTTTTAAAAATAAGTTCGCTGTCTCTTTCACCTTTTTTTAGGGCATCTAATTCTTGGCGTAAATAATCAATAACATCCTCACCATTGAAAAACATCTCGTATAAGACAAATTGCATCTTACGAGCTATCGGGCTCCAATCACTTCTCACCTGCTCCATGCCTTTAAATATCAACTTAAGCTTATTGTCTGCACCTAATGAAGCTCCGACATAACGTTTTTTACTTCCCTCTTCAGAGCCTCTTAGTGTTGGCATAATAAATTGATCAAAGTGGGTTTCAAACTCTAACTCTAGAAAACTGTTTAATTGATATTCTGCTTCACACCAAGCGTGCCAGCGCGTTGTTATGCGAGTTGCGAGTTGTAATCCCAAAGCATTAATGTCTTCAATACCATGATTAGCGCCCAGCCAAACAAAAGTAGAATCTGTATCGCCATAGATAACTTGATAGCCACATTCTTCTATCCATTGCTTAGTCAATTTCATGATTTGATGGCCGCGCATGGTAATTGAGCTTGCTAATTTTGCATCATGGAACACACAACCTTTTGAACCTAATACACCATATAAAGAGTTCATGATGATTTTTATCGCTTGTGATAACGGTGCATTTTTTTCTATTTTTGCCATTTCTCGTTGCGCTGCTAGGCTGGCAACTAAATCAGGCAAAATAGCGTTATCACGAGCAAAGTGAGCCCCCAAATAACCAGGAATGGTTGAAGCAATATCACCTGCTTTGGCCATGTGTAAACCTTCAACTAATCCTTTTGGATCAATTAAAAAAGTCCGAATAATCGATGGATACAAACTTTTAAAATCTAAGACCAATACATCTTTGTAATGACCAGGTATGGATGACATGACATAACCGCCAGGGCTTTCTAGGCCTTGGCTAGTTGGATGCGCTGGTGCGACAAATCCATTTCGATGTAAGTGAGGTAAATATAAATGATAAAATGCGGCAATCGATGCACCAACACGCCCAAACTCTAAGCCCGTTAATTTTGCCCTTTCAATAGCAAAATCTATCAATTGCGTTTTTTCAAAAATATCCCACACTAACCTGCTGTCTGTGATGTTATAAAACGCCAGTGCATTTTTATCAGTGTGAAATAACGAGGTAATTTCTTGGCCTCGGTTTTCAACATGATCAATTGCTTTACCTTCTTCGAGTAATTGCCTTGAAACAAACTCCAATGAGAAACTCTCAAATTGATAAAATGCTGCTTTTAACCAATCAATACCGTCAAGCACAACCCGCCCCGGCAAAGACAGGGTTTCGGGCCTAAATTTATCAGCGACCTTCCAGCTTAACTCAGTGCCACCTCGGCCGATTAATAAGGGGATGCAATGTAAAATGCAGCGGCGATATAATAAAGCTAAATCAAAAGTGACTACCGCCCAACCTATAATTATGTCTGGATCGTATTGCTCGAACCAGGTAATTAAATGATGGATAAGTTCTACCTCATCTTTTACCCACACAATAAAGTCATGACTATCATTTTGCGGCTCACCAACCATAAACACGCATTGGTATTGCTCACCATACAACCCTACTGAATAGAGTTCGCCATCAAAGCTGCATTCAAAATCTAACGATATTACAGATAATGTAATATCAACGTCGGTTGTTTCTGCTACAGGTTTTCTGGCTCGCTCAAGTGTCATTAACGGCAGTGTGGAATCGAGACTTATATTGTGAAAAGCCCCAACACATTCAATATCAAGAGCAATAAAACGTTCGATTAAATATCGCTGTTCGGGTCTAATGTCGACTTCAAATAGGATAATTCCCACATCGTTCGCAACCCTAATTAAGCCTTTCAATTGGCTGTTAGATTTTAAATACAAAGCGCATACCGGTTCATGAGCAAAACTGGTTAGCGCTATGAGCTCAGACTTGAGCGAAAAATCGACTTTTTGAGATAAAGTATTCACATCTTGCTGACGACAAAAACAAATCACATCACTGTGTGGCAATTCAATTAATATCGGGCCATTTGCCGTTTTTAAATAATATTGCAACACCAGTTGACCATGACGGTATATCGCATGGCGAGTCAATACACGCCCCTTCACACGCTGCAATGCAGACACGCTTTGATGAGCATGGGCGGAATGTTTTAATTGCGGCGGTAAATGATTCAATTTTATTTATTACTTCGTAGCATGCTAATTCACTGTTATTATGTACAGCATAATTCAGACAACGCAGAAATCATACTTCTATGCTACCGGATACGATAAAAAGTCAAATTCGCACAATTTACAAAGAAATTGCTAACGCTATGCCGCAATTTCGTTCTCGTCGCGAACAAAACTACATGGTAGCCGAAATATCAAAAACTTTAGCAGGAGAGTATGACAAAGATCGGCGAATTATTGTTGTTGAAGCGGGTACAGGGATTGGCAAGTCACTGTCGTATATTCTTGGCACGATTCCATTAGCCTTAGCCAGCAAAAAAAAGGTCTGCATAGCCACAGCAACGGTTGCACTTCAAGAACAGTTACTCCACAAAGATTTGCCATTTTTTTTACAGCAATCTGGCGTTGATTTTAAATTCGGCCTAGTTAAAGGTCGCCAACGTTACGTGTGTTTAGCCAAACTTGAAGCCATGATTGGCAATCAAGACAGTTCACAAATGGCCATGTGGCAAACAAAGCCAGACCAAAGCCAAATTAACGAGCTGCAGAAGCTACATCAAGACTTCCATCAAAAACGTTGGAATGGTGAAATAGATACCCTGCAGCATCCTATTCCAGATTTTCTATGGCAACAAATCTGTTGTGACAAACACAGTTGTCATCGACAAGTGTCTGCACATCACAATTGTCCATTTCATAAAGCTCGTGAAGATGTCGATACCTGGGATGTACTTATTGCCAACCACAGCTTGCTTTTTGCTGACTTAGAATTAGGTGGCGGTGTTATTTTACCTGATCCAGAAGACATGTTTTATGTTATCGATGAGGCACACCATTTACCGATTGTGGCAAGGGACTTTTCCAGCGCGCAAGCGACATTACGTGGTGCTTGTGATTGGTTAGAAAAAGCCTCTAAAACCTGCTCTAAGCTGCAAAATCAACTCAAAACAAATAACATTATTGCTCCTGTGCAAGCCATGCTTGATCATACAACCGACTTAACCAACTTATTAACTCAAGTCGCGCATTATTGCGATACTCAACCACAATTATTTTCCAACCCAGAAAGTCGGCTTCGCTTTGAGCATGGGCAATTACCGCAAGCATTATTGATTCAGGCAGAAAATTTAGCCACAGCATCAGGTGCGGCGGTTAAACAGTTTAATAAAGTAGTGTCAGTGCTAAGTGAGGCGATAAAAGACGGTGAAGTGCCTAAGCATCAATCTGAAGGTTTATTGTCTGAAACAGGTTTTATTCTTCAACGCTTAGACAATTTACATAAATTGTGGAAAATGATGGCCAAAGAAGACAGTAAAAAAGGGGCGCCAATGGCGCGCTGGGCAGAACTGATTACCGGTAAACAGCAGGATTACTTATTTTGCTCATCGCCAATAGAAGTCGGTTTTATGCTCGAGTCGATGCTATGGCAAAAAGCGGCAGGCGTTGTATTGTGCAGTGCAACATTACGTGCTCTAAACAACTTTAATCATTTTGCTCATCAAGTCGGCTTAGGGATTAATGATGGCACACGATTTTTAGCATTGTTGTCGCCATTTGATTACGAAAATAATGCCACATTGTTTATTCCGCAAATGGTTACAGAGCCTACTGATGATAACTACACCGCCGAAATCGCAGAGCACATTATTGCATTAGTGGATGGAGAAATGGCCACGTTAGTATTATTTGCATCTTATTGGCAAATGGAAAAAGTGGTTGATTTAGTTGAAGGAAAAATTGCCAAAGATCAGTTATTTGTTCAAGGTGAAATTCCACGGCAACAAATTTTAGAAAAGCATAAGCAGCGCTGTGATGATGGTCTGCCAAGCATCATATTCGGCACAGGTAGCTTTTCTGAAGGTTTAGACCTACCGGGCGACTATTTAACAAACCTAATTATTACTAAACTGCCTTTTGCCGTACCTACATCACCGGTAGAACAAGCACATGCGGAATACGTTAAAGTAAAAGGTGGTAATCCTTTTTTACAGCTGACAATTCCAGATGCATCGCGTAAATTAGTCCAAAGTTGTGGTCGTTTGCTGCGTAAAGAGCAAGATTACGGGCGAGTCACTATTTTAGACCGTCGCCTAGTGACCAAACGTTATGGCAAATCATTGATTGATGCCCTTCCCCCTTTTAGACGTGTTATTGAATAGGTACTGAGTTGGATTTATTATTAGACCCTAGCCATTGGGCAGTATTAGCGGTCATCGGGATTATTGCAGGTTTTATTGATGCCATAGTAGGTGGTGGTGGTTTATTGTCGATACCAGCATTGTTAACAGTGGGTATTCCACCGCACTTAGCCTTAGGCACCAATAAGTTAGCAGCGTGTTTTGGCTCATTAACTTCAAGTGTTACCTTCTACAAACAGCAATTATTTAATCCTAAATTATGGAAAGCCTGTTTTTTTGCCACTCTCATAGGTTCTGTCACTGGATGTATTCTCGTTTTTCTAATTGACCCAGCATGGCTAGATAAAATTTTGCCACTATTAATTATCGGTATTGCCATTTATACCTTGTTTAGCCCAAAAGCAATGGGAGACAAAAATGTCAACCTACCCATTGAACGCTCATCTGCTCGTAAGCAAATCACGCAAGGTTTTATACTTGGAAATTACGATGGATTTGCAGGACCAGGTATTGGGGCATTTTGGACCGTTTCATCAGTATCAATTCACAAACTCCCGCTGTTGCACAGCTGCGGCTTAGCAAGGGTGATGACTTCTGTAAGTAATGTAACTGCATTACTGATATTTGCCTCTATGGGGCAAGTGCAGTGGATGCTTGGACTATGGATGGGTGTTTGCATGATGGCTGGCTCTTATATTGGCGCAAGGAGCGCAATTCGATTTGGCATACCTTTTATTAAACCTATTTTTATCGTTATGGTATTGTCGATAGCAATTCACCTAACTTGGAGTGCTTGGGGATGAATACCCAGCAACTGGTTTTAATGTTAAAGCAGCAGCTTACTCAACTTGAGCAAGATGCCCTAATGCATGACCAAAACTTAGCACCCAACCAACGTCAAACGTTACAACAAACAGAACGATTTAATAGCCAACTTTTCGCCCAACAGGGCGGCCTACTCAGCCCATGTATCTCGCAGCTTCGCCAAGATATTCAAAAGCTAGAAAAACAATTATTACTAAAATTGAGTGGTCCTGTTATTCAACTCAGTTGTGATCGGATACAAGACCGCTTTATCGCGCTAAAAAGAGCCTTGCTCACCACCGACATTAATTTAAAAGCCGAAGCACAACGTAAAGCCAGTAATCGTGCGAGATATGCAAAAAAGCAGCAACAAGCAGTTCAAGACAGTGGTTTTGGCTGGATAGCCAGTAATGTGATGCAAAACAGCCATCAGCTATATGCTGAACTTACCAAACATCTCAACTGGGCGAAAAAAATTGAACAAAAAATACAACAAATGGAAGCAAATCTTGAATTCTGTCATAGTGATGACAAAATTCAATTGCAAAATGACATCCTTTTGATGCATCGTCGCTTAGGAAAATGTAAACAAGCAACAAGTTATATTGAAGAGCGCATTCAATTATTTGAACGACCTCGCCAAAGTTACCCTCGTTAAGGAGCAACAATGAAATCTGTATTCACCACTAGTGCGCTGTTAGCATTTTTAACTTCATCATCAGTATTTGCAGCTAATTTAACTATTCCAATGTCTTTTGAATATTTAGCTCTTGATGGCGAAGCAATTGAAACAAGCATGTTTAAACATCAATCGGATTTAACATTAACTAATGGCACTCATAAAATCGCCATCCGCTATCACGATGTCGTCGATGACTCCTTCAGTGACAGCCAATCATTTGTTAAATCAACGCCCTTTATTGTCACCCTCACGGTTGATGGTGATTATCAATACAATCTAAAACCGGCTAATGGTGATGTAATTAAAAAGCCTAAAACCTATGCAAAAGCCCCAGAAGTAAAGGTTAGCCGTCAAGATAACGGTTCAGTTTCTTATAGTGTTGAACAAACTAATTTTACTGAAGAGACATTTATCACTAGCTTGTTTAAAACCAATAAACAACAAGACTTTGAAAGCTTATCAGCATCTGCAACTGGTGATGGCACAACGGTTGTAGCACAAGCACCGGAGCAATCAGACATTGCTGTAGCAACCAACATGGCTCCCGTGACAGTAGAAACAACTGTGACAAAAATGCCTAAAAATAAAGCAACTACGCCAGCGCAAGCGGAGCAAATGTTACAGTACTGGTGGTTACAAGCTGATGAAAAAACTCGCAAAGAATTTATGGGTTGGGCCATTAAACAACTTTAAATGATAGCATCCATCCCCTTTGTGTATCACGCCAGCTATTCGCAGCTGGCGTTGCCTCGCACACACCGATTTCCAACGACAAAATATCAACTGCTTTATGAATATGCAATTGAGCAACAACTACTGCTTGGGTCATCACAGCATATTCCCACACCAATCAGTCTCGAAACACTGCACACTGTGCACTGCCCGCAATATGTTGATCAATTCATCAATGGAAAACTCGAACACAAAGCGCAACGACGTATTGGGTTTCCTTGGAGCCAACATCTTGTTACGCGTACATTACATGCCGTGAATGGCACAGTATTGTGCAGTCAATTAGCATTAGAGTATGGTTTTGCAGTGCATTTAACTGGTGGATATCATCATGCTCATTATGATTTTGGAAGTGGATTTTGTGTATTTAACGATTTAGTTATCGCGGCAAAATCAGCAATAGATAGCGGCAAAGCGGATAACGTGCTGATATTTGATTGCGACGTACATCAAGGTGATGGCACCGCAACGTTAACTCGGCAATACCCCAATATTATTAGCTGCTCAATCCACTGCGCACAAAATTTCCCCTCGCGTAAGCAAGTGTCAGATCATGATATTGATTTAAATAATGGCTGCAGCGATCTAGAATATATTGAGCATATCCAACAAATATTGCCCTACCTTATTCGACTGCATCAGCCAGACCTTATTATTTATGATGCAGGGGTGGATATTCATCAAGACGATGATTTAGGCTACTTCAATATTTCGGACCAAGGCATTCTAGCAAGAGATACCCAAGTGATATCAATAGCCAAAAGCCACAACATCCCCCTTGCAGCCGTGATTGGTGGAGGCTATAGTCGTAATGAAGCCGAGTTAACTCATCGACATAGCCAATTACTCGTTGCAGCAAATAAGTTATGGTTAAGCAAAGGCAACTAATCAACATAGCTAGTGTAGCGAACGCTTACACCTAATATATTCGACATAGACGTCGACAACACTGGTCTCAATGGAGCATATAATGCACTTAGATATTCGTAACTATTATGAAGTTCTATTAATGGAAATACTGAGAGATGAAGGCTTAATGGAAGAGTTGCCTGAAGAATACCTTGCCGATTTATGCTGCGTCACGCTCAATCAATTGCCTGTGCGTTACATTCGCCACTTGGTTGATACCTATTTTTTTGAAAATTATCAAGAATTGCACATGATGAAAACCGAGATTTATGATGCTCTCGAAAAGTCCCGTCAATTTCTTAAAGCCAATTTACAAAAACGCTTAAAAGAAGAAGCAGAAATAGCAGCGGCGCAGCAAATTTAAAGTTTAAAGATAATTATGCGAAGGTATACAGCCTTTAAGTAGCGACTTAAGCATGAAATAGATAACTGAATGAAAATGATGAGGGGAGTAAATTTGGAGGTTCCCCTAGAGCCGACACCCCGGCACACGAGTCGCTTGCTGCGGTTGCTCCCTTCCGGGCCTGGCCGAGTTCACAAGTTATCATTGCGGGGGGACCCTAGGGTCACCATTGACTTCTGATTAACAAATCTTATTTTTCAGAACGAGGCGATTATCCCCTAACCTATTGGCTTGATCAAGCCTTAATCCTGATAACTGTGCAATCACTTGCTTAGTTGCACAATACTTATGCAAATTTCAAACAATATGCATTTATCAACTTAACTTATGTTATTCCCTTACCGCTATTTTACTCTATTGTTTTGTAATTAAGCCTATGTTCGCCAAAGTTGCTCTCAATTAGACAAAGATTAACTGGACCCTATTCTTGCTAAGTTAAGGTAATAATTTCGCCTTTGACTCCAACAGATGACATTTGCCATTTACTCCCAAAGGAATAGTCAGATCTTAGTCACAACTCTGCACTTATTTCGATGAGTAACTCGCAAAGGTTAGCTAATATGAAAATTGAATAAAATCCGCACACTGTTAACCCTTGGTGAAATGCGCGATAACTAAAAGAATGCAGGGAATACATGATGAAAACAATGACCGTTCGTCCCGCAAAAAAAGCGGTATTAAGTGCAGGGCTTCTTGCGTTGGTACTATCGGGCTGTGGAGGCAGTGATGGTGCTAATGGCGAAGATGGTATCGATGGCATCATCGGTGTCGATATTGACAGCACATCCACATTACAAGCCACTTTTACAGATGCAACAGTGACTGACGGGAGCGTCAATGTTACTTTTAGTCTAAAAAATGGTAATGGTGTTGCAGTTCTCGGGTTAACAAAGGATCATGATCTCCGCTTTGGTATTTCGCAATTAACTCCAGTGACTGAAATAGTCGGTGACACACAAATTGATCGCGGCTACCAATGGCAGTCTTATATCAATGTATTAAAACAACCTAATACCAGTACGATACCTGATGGTGAAACCAATATATCACCCTCAGCTCAATATCAAGCAGAAGTTGAAGTTGCATCAGCTTGTGATACTTGTTTAGTTGATAATCAAGATGGTACTTACAGCTATACGTTCCAAGCTAATGTTGGCCAAATTACTGAGCCATTAACGATTACCTACAATCAAGATAACACCCAGCGTATTACCCTTGAATTAAAGCAACCGCTCATCACCGCAAATGCACATTATGACTTTCAACCTTCTACAGGGTTAATCGAAGATATCGCCTCGCGAGATGTAGTATCAATTGAGGCGTGCTATACCTGTCACCAACCAGATAGTCTCGAATTACACGGAGGTCGCAGAATTGATCTTGAAAACTGTGCATCGTGCCACACAGCAACATCTGGCGATCCAGAAACAGGTAACAGTGTTGACTTTGGTTACATGATACACGCTATTCATAAAGGCCAAGACCGCGTAACACATACCGCAACAGGTGAAGAAGCAGCCCCTTACAAAGTCATAGGTTATGGCGGTGGTGTACATGATTATGGCAACGTGATGTATCCGCAAAAACCTGCAGCAGATTGTAGTGCATGTCATGTCGAAGGCGCTGATGCCCCTAAAGATGCCGCATTATTTACTGCTAATAAAAGTGATACAGCTTGTATAGCGTGTCATACAGAGTCAGCATCAGAGCATCACGTGGGGTTAAGTACTCAATGTACTTCTTGCCATATTGAAGATGGTTATGCACGTAGTGCAAAAGAAGCCCATGGCGACGTGATGACGGCTTACAATGAAACACAGACCATGAATGTTGTCTTTAGCAATACAACAGTAACGGCTGAAGGTAAATTTAGCACAACTGTTAAATTTACAGATGAGTCCGCTAATGTTATAGCAGCTGAATTTATCGATACGAGTAGCCGTATTGTCATGGCATGGGACAGTGATATCGATTACCCCGCTTATAACGATGCCAGCTACAACTTTAGACGTTTAAGACTAAGTGAAGGTGTTGCAAATGCAGATAATAGTTGGACGTTAGTATGGAACAGCGTAACACTACCGACTGACTATGTAGGTAAAACCTTTGAACTTTGGTCTGCTGTAACGGCATGTTACAACAATGGCGGTTATGGTCGCCCTGAAGTGCAATTAACCTCGTGCGAGACTGACGATGTACGAAGCGTTGAAATAAAAAGCAATGCATACCACTTTGTCATGGCCGCTGATGCAGTAGATACAACTCAAACTGCAGCAACAAGAAGAAACATTGTAGATACAACAACCTGCCAAGGTTGTCATAACCAAGAAGTTTACCATTATGATAATGGTATTAACTGTCAAACTTGTCATACACCTGATAAAACGCTCAAAGTAGATTCGGCATACCCAGGGGGTAAAAAATCAACCAGTTTTGCATTTAAAGCTCACAGCGCTGAAGGTCACGATTTAAGTGTTTCAGGTGTTGAATCTGGCACAATATTAAAAACCGATTGTGCTACCTGTCATACAGCTGACGGAATTAGCTTAGGCCGTTCAGAAGAGAGAGTTTGGCGTTATGCAGATACTGACACTGGAGCGGATGTTTGGGTATCTTCAGATACAGGCGCATGCTTAACATGTCACCAACAATACATTACAGAGTCGACTATATCGCATATAGAATCTAATGGCGGTATTGTTGATGGTATGAGTGAAGAAGATGTCCATACCCGCTCAGCCGAAATGTGCTCAACGTGCCATACTCCTGCACGCTTAACCGAAAGCCACGGCTCTTAATGTTAATAACTTAATAGTTTATGCTTATTAAAAAGGCCCCAATTACATTGGGGCCTTTTTATATTACGAACAATTAATATGAGTTAAGTCTGTATTTTACATACCTCTTTATTAATAGCCTGATCACCATCACACTATTGCGTTCGCTTTACAGACGTCTTGATATTTGTAAAGTAATCTTAGTGTTGGGAAAACTTTTTACACATCAACTTAACTGATTTTTAATATTGCAGAAAATACTGCCAGTAAGTTTGATTGATGACCTTTGCAGGGACAATATGATGAATATAAAACACACAAAAATTGCATTATTACTTGCTATGTCAGCATCAATGACACTGGTTGGTTGCGGTAGCGGAAGTGACGGCGAAGATGGTGACGCGGGTAACCCAGGTGGCGAACCAGCTGAAACAATTCAAACACTAAATCTTGATATTACAGACGTAACATATCAAGACAACAAGCCGACAGTAACGGTATTCGCGACCAATCAAAGCGATTTACCAATCGTCGGTCTGACAGAAATAGAAGTTAAAAAGGTGGTTCAGCTAATTCCTGCTGGAGCATCAGGTGCCGGTAATGCTGCACAATGGCAATATATAGGCTCACAAGATGCGTTTACCGATTTAGGTAACGGCAAATACACTTTTACTATTGATGTAGAAGGCTTTAACTCAGAATTAACCCAACGTTACAATGTCATTTCAAGTGCGTCGACATTACTTGATGGTGTAACAACGGCCCCAAGAGCTGAAATCACAGAAGATTTTGACGGCGAAGGCTATACAGCTAAATACACTAAAAATGTGGTTAGTGATGCCACCTGTAACAGTTGTCATGCTGAAGGCGAAAGCATTTACCACAGCTATACCGATTTAACGACCTGTATCAGTTGTCATACCAATGAAATGGCAATCGAAAAAGATAAAGTCCAAGTCGACTTCAGCCACCTAATCCATAACGTCCATAACAATGCCAAAATGTATGGCCGTAATTTAGATAAAAGTGCCGAAGCTGCTCATGCGCTAGTACAAGACAACTGCTCAACCTGTCACGTTGAATCTGAACAGTTAACAGAATGGAACAACTGGACACGAATTCCAACCATGGAAACCTGTAGTAGTTGCCATACTGATATCGACTTTAAAACTGGTGAAGGTCACTCACAACAAGCCGATAACTCCAATTGCGTTGCCTGTCATAATGCGAGTTGGACAGAAACCTTACATATTTCTGCATTCAGTGAAAAACAAACATTAATTAACCAATATGGTATGAGTGCCATGCTAGTTGCCAATAAAGCCACAGATGATGACATGTCTGCGACGTTATCGGTTACCCTTACTGATGCCAATGGCACAGCGATTGATGCCACTACTTTAGTCAGCAAAATCCAAAGAATTGAAACGATTACCAATGTAGGACCAAACTTCCCTATTATGGGTTATAACGCTAGCCCAGGAAGCGGATTGGCAAAAATCAGTAAAGATTTAGTCAAAGTGGGCCAATTACAAACTGATGTAAGCATTGTCGATGGCAAACTAGTGTACACCATTGCATCACTACCTTTTGGCAGTGGTGATACAGACACCGCATTTAGTTTTATTGGTTTAGAGATGTGCAGCAATGGCAACGAAGCAATTGACTGTGTTGATGGCGTAGACACAACCAGTATGAAAGCAGAGCTTGCTCATGCCACATTATCAGGCGACACCCCTAGCTACCGCCATATCGACTCAGTTAATTTTGGCTCATGTGAAAGCTGCCACGGAGAAACCTTTGAGCTGCATAAAGGTTATCACGCCGGATTTATCATGACCGAACAACTTGGTCGTGAACTAAATGGTAAAATGACCGTAGGTGTTGATGGTTGTGTCACTTGCCATACGCCAGACGGTACATATGCATCGGGCGGCAATCAAGGTGCGCTTGAAATGAAACTACATAGTGTTCATGGCGAGCAAGGCATTATTAAAGACTGTACTCAATGTCATGATGACTTCAACCTAGATGCATTTAAAGTGAAAGGCGCCCTTGCTACTTCTGCGGGCTTATATACCACACCTATCACAGCAACATGTGCATCTTGCCATGGCTTTGACGAAATATCGCAACATGCGACAAGTCAGGGTGCAATTGTCAATGGTAGTTATCAAGAGGCAAATGATGCTGCACAATTAGAAACATGTTTCTACTGCCATGCACCCACCATTGAAAATCACACTGAAGTTAAATTTTAATTTGTCCATTGGGGAGAAGCATGGCTTCTCCCCAATGCTATGACTTACTTTATCGAACTGTTGATCATCAAAATGGACAAATTAGGAAGTCTACTTATGAAGACCACAAATCAAATCAATACGCTCTTATTTACTCTGCTCTGCCTCACGGCATCTGCCTTATTTTTATCAAATCAAGTTCATGCAGCAAAGTGGGATGCCACTATGACGCCTGCAGAAGTTGAAGCCACACTAGATAAAAAATTTGCAGAAGGAAAATATTCTCCTAAAGGTGCTGACTCATGCTTAATGTGTCATAAAAAATCTGAGAAAGTCATGGACCTATTTAAAGGTGTACATGGTGCGATAGACTCATCAAAAAGCCCAATGGCAGGCCTTCAATGTGAAGCATGTCATGGTCCATTAGGTACACATAATCGTGGCGGTAAAGAGCCAATGATTACTTTCGGCCCAGACTCAACACTTGCCCCAGACAAACAAAATAGTGTTTGTATGAGTTGCCACAACGACGACAAACGTATGACTTGGGAAAGCAGCCATCATGCAAATGCAGATGTTGCCTGCGCTTCTTGTCACAGTGTGCATGCTGCGCATGACCCTGTATTGTCAAAACAAACAGAAATGGACGTGTGCACCAGCTGTCACACTAAACAAAAAGCAGACATGAATAAACGCACAAGCCATCCTATGAAATGGAATCAAATGACTTGCAGCGATTGTCACAATGCACACGGTAGTTTAAGTGATGCAGACCTAGTGCAACCTACAGTGAACGAAACCTGTTATAGCTGCCATGCAGAGAAACGTGGCCCAAAGCTGTGGGAGCATGCACCCGTCACCGAAAATTGCGTAAATTGCCATAACCCTCATGGGTCGGTTAATGATGCAATGCTGAAAACGCGTGCTCCACAACTATGCCAACAGTGTCACTCAGGCGACGGCCATACAAGTAGTGCTTACCTTGGTAATACAGATATGGGTTCAACGGTTAATGGTAACGCATTTACTGGCGGACGAAGCTGCTTAAATTGTCATAGCCAAGTCCATGGGTCAAACCATCCATCGGGCAAACTATTGCAGCGCTAAGGAGAGAACATCATGAAAACAAAATTAAACATCATCACCTTAGCATTATTATCAAGTTGCAGTTTTGGTTTATTCGCACAAGGATACGGCTTGTCTAATGCTAAAACGGACAACGTAAAATTTGATGCATGGCAATGTAAAGGATGTGCTGTAGAAACAGGAACAACAGGTTATGTTGATGCTGGTATTGCTTATAACAGTGAAGACGATATCAAATCCGCGAATGCATTCAATAGCAGTAACCAAGTGGCAGGCAAAGTTGACGCTGATATTCGCTATAAAGGCAAAGAAGGTTATCAAGCTAACGTTGAGGCCCATAATCTCGGTATGGATAACGGCCGATTAGATATCGATGTCGGTAAACAAAGCGTATATAACATCAATGTTAACTATCGCTCTTTTGCCCATTATCAATCAAACAGTGCATTAAGCCCTTATCAAAATATTGGTAGCGACTACTTAACACTGCCAGATAATTGGGTTACAGCAGGCTCAAGCCCTGACATGCCAATGCTCTACCGTAGCTTAAATCCTGTAGAACTCTCATTAACGCGTGACCGTGCAGGACTTGGGTTTGAATACCAGACAGAGTCGCTGTTTACCACTTATGTGAATTTTCAACGTGAAGAGAAAACAGGTACTAAAACCACATCAGGCAGTTTTTATAACCAGTCTATGATGTTGGCAGAACCTGTCGATTACACCACAGATATCCTCAATGCGGGGATTAAGCTTCGCGGAGACAATTGGTTTACCAGCGTAAATTACACTGGCTCGGTGTTTAAAAATGACAATAATCAACTCGGTTTTGACAGCGCATTTAATCCTACATTTGGCGCACAAACGACGGGCTATATTGCACTAGATCCTGATAACGAAGCCCACACAGTGTCTTTATTAGGCCAATATAATATGGCCATGACGAACCTAAGTGGTCGCTTACTGATTGGGCAAATGACGCAAGATCAAACGCTCACGACTATCGGCTACGGATACCCACTCCCTGCAAACAGTATTGATGCAAAAGTGGATATCACTGGCGCGACCTTAAAGGCGGTGACAAGACTTAACCGCGCTTGGCGAGTCAATGGCAGTTATGACTACAACGACCGAGATAATAAAACCCAAATAGAACAATGGACCCAAATTAGCATCAACGATGTAACCGGAGAAGCTGCGTACAACACGCCGTATGATCTCACCACTCACCGCGCCAAATTATCAAGCGACTATCGTATTACCCACGGTATCAAGCTCGATGGCGGTTATGACTTTAAACGCGAAGAACGCAGCTATCAAGACCGTGAAACCACCGATGAAGACACCTTATGGGTTAAGGTAAATGTTAACAGCTTTGACATGTGGAATATGTGGTTAAAAGGCAGCGTGAGTCAGCGTGATGGTTCACAATATCAAGCAACAGAAACTGCGTCATCTGAGCAAAACGCATTATTACGCCGTTACTATTTGGCCGATCGTGACCGCAGCCAACTAGAAGCACGTTTCAGCCACACGCCATTAACCGATTTAACCGTCGACTTTGGTGCTCGTTATGCATTAGACGATTACTCTGAAACCGACATTGGTCTCACCAAATCAACAGACACTTATTACGATATTAATCTGCATTATATGGTCAACGCAGATCTATCGCTAAATGCATTTTATAATCATCAAATCATTGAATCTGAACAATCAGGCAGTTCAAGTTTTAGCGTCGCTAACTGGCAAGCTGACATTGAAGACACCATTGATTATGTCGGTGCAGGCATGAGTTACAGCAACTTAATGGACAGTCGACTAAAACTAGGCTTAGATTATGCTTACTCAGATTCAGACAGCACCACCCAGGTCAGACAAGGCGTTACGGGCGATTATGGTGACTACTTTGCCAAAGTGCATAACATCAACCTCTACGGTCAATATCAAGCCACAGACAATATGAGCATTCGTGTTGACTACAAAATGGAAAAATACCTTGATAACGACGACGCCAACGACCTCAATCCAGACACCATCTGGAACGTAGTCAGCTTTGGCAATGTCGACCATGATTACACTGCACATATGATTATGCTGAGCATGCGCTATAGCTTATAAACGATTGTGTTAACAATTAAATGCCAACATCTTTAATGTTGGCATTTTTATATTGTGGACAAAAAACTTGCAATACAACCATATTTAACATTATATTAACAAGGTGAATATCTTGTGATTGAAATTTGGGCAAAAGGATATTGCCCACATTTTATTTTTATTTTACCTCAACTGAGCATTAGAGTTGAAAATAAAACATTTAATATCAAAACAATAAAGCTCATCTATTTCAAATTGTCATTTGTTTTACTATTAAGGCGAACTGACGAGTCAATAACTATCCTATTACAAATTAATTAACCACAATTAGCGAAAAAATGGCTATTTGAAACCTTTTGCGACTCTAACTTCAAGTTATAACCTCTACTAACTATCCTCAAATGCATTTATTAAACATTGATTGTCACTATTGATACAACATAAGTTATCATGACCTTAATCAAGACTTAATTGCTACACACGAGGGATCTCGAGAGAATCATGCTTCAAATTGATACCGATATTGCGAGTAAAATTGTCGACCGCACGATGAAAATTATTGGTCACAATATCAATGTCATGAACGCGCAGGCAGTCATTCTCGGCTCGGGTGAAAAACATCGTATCGGCACCATTCACGAAGGGGCTTTACTCGCCATTAGCCAAAACCGTAACGTTGAAATAAATCACACGATTGCGGCTAATTTACAAGGCGTAAAACCCGGTTTAAATCTTCCCTTGCACTATCAGGGGCAAGTTGTCGGCGCTATAGGTATTACAGGCGAACCTGACACCTTAAGCCATTATGGCGAATTACTTAAAATGACCGCAGAGATGATTGTCGAGCAAGCTAATTTGCAAGAGCAACTTCAGTGGCAAAACCGCCAGAAAGAAGAGTTTATCTCACAACTTATCCTTGCGAGCGAAGCAGAGTTACCATCGCTAAAACAATGGGCTTTGCAGTTAGGCATTGATTTATCGATGCCACGGGTTGCAGCCATTATTGAACTTGATGGTCATAACGCCGCTTTCCAACAAGACAACCAAGCTCTCAAACAAGTCATGTACTTACTTCAAAATCCCATGCGTGACAATTTAATCGCCATGACATCACTGACTCAATTAGTGATCCTCAAACCTGCATTTTTAGACGGTAAGCAATTTAATCCCGAACTTGAAAGCCAACGCATCGATAAATTACTTAAACGCCTACCCGCTAACATGCAATTGCGATTACACATATCATTAGGACATTATTTTAGCGGGGACTTAGGCATTACATACTCCTACCGTACAGCCAAAGAAACCCTCGACATTGGTAAAAAATACCACCCAGAAAAAAGCAAATATCTATATCAAGATTACAGCTTACCTGTATTACTTTCAGGTTTGCGTCATCATTGGCGAGGTAATGCACTTGCAGCACCTTATCAAAAGTTAATTGAAGCTGATAATAACCAACAATTACAAAAAACCTTAGCGGCATATTTACAACACATGGGCGACTTACAAGCGTGTGCCAACAGCTTGTTTATCCATAGAAATACCTTGCGTTATCGCCTAGATAAAATTCAAAATGTGACCAATATTGATCTGCATAATTTCAATGGTTTACTCAGTTTGTACCTCGGGCAACTTATCCACCAGCCCGAATAAGTTAACCGATGCAATATATTGTGCATTTGCACAACAAACAAAAAAAACACCCTACTCAGTTGATGCAAACGAACAAAGCAATTTAAACCTAATGATTTACTATTATTGAGTGTTTTTACCCTTAAACAATAATAATGAGTAACTTATGGGCTTAATATTGATCCTACTTGGTGTTATCGCATTTATCGTGATTGCCACCTCAAAATTTAAATTACATCCGTTCTTAACCTTAATCTTAGCGTCATTTATTGCTGCTTTTGCTTACGGCTTACCTAGCCAAGAAATAGCCAAAACGATTACAAACGGATTTGGCGGTATTCTCGGTTATATTGGTCTGGTGATTGTCTTGGGGACTATCATAGGCACTATTTTAGAAAAAAGTGGCGCGGCCATTACCATGGCTGAAGTAGTCATAAAACTGTTTGGTCAGCGCTTTCCAACATTAACGATGTCTATCATCGGCTATCTCGTGTCAATCCCGGTATTTTGCGACTCAGGTTTCGTTATTCTAAACTCGCTAAAGCAATCAATGGCCCACCGCATGAAAGTCTCTAACGTGGCTATGAGTGTTGCGTTAGCAACCGGTCTTTATGCGACCCACACTTTTGTACCGCCAACCCCTGGTCCAATTGCCGCAGCGGGTAACTTAGGTCTAGAGTCACAGTTAGGCTTGGTCATTGCTGTAGGCGTATTTGTTGCAGCCATTGCGGCATTTGCAGGCATGCTCTGGGCTAACCGCTTTAAAAATGAAGAACCCGACGGTGAAGGCGCAGAAGAGTTAACTCAACAACTTGATCATCTCGATGACCTTAAAAATGCATACGGTAAGTTACCGAGCCCAACCAAAGCATTCGCCCCTATTTTTGTGCCTATCTTACTCATTTGCTTAGGGTCGATAGCCAACTTCCCTTCTAAACCACTTGGCGAAGAAAGCATATTCTCAATATTGGTATTTTTAGGCCAGCCAGTTAATGCTTTAATGATTGGTTTACTGCTGTCTTTATCACTTTTAAAAAGTGATAAAAAAATTGCCGAGTTTAGTGACCGCATAAGCCAAGGCTTAGTCGTTGCGGCCCCCATTTTACTCATTACTGGTGCGGGCGGAGCATTTGGCGCGGTATTAAAAGCAACGGAAATTGGTGCTTTTCTTGGCAGTAGTTTATCAGCGTTAGGTGTGGGTATATTTATGCCATTCATCGTTGCAAGCGCTTTAAAGTCAGCTCAAGGTTCTTCAACAGTGGCTTTAGTTGCCACTTCGGCATTAGTTGCGCCATTATTAGGTGATATCGGTCTTGATTCTGAAATGGGTCGCGTACTAACCGTGATGGCTATTGGCGCAGGTGCAATGACCGTATCTCACGCTAATGATAGCTTCTTTTGGGTTGTTACTCAGTTTAGTCGCATGAGTGTAAAACAAGCTTACCGTGCACAAACTGCAGCAACATTAATCCAAGGTGTCACAGCGATGATTACTGTGTACATCCTCAGTTTATTTTTACTGTAAATCACAGGTCTATATATGAAAATCGTAATTGCACCGGACTCGTTTAAAGAAAGCCTTAGTGCACTTGAAGTAGCAAACGCTATTGAGCAAGGGTTTAAACAAATTTTCCCCAACGCGCAGTATTGTAAAGTGCCTATGGCAGATGGTGGCGAAGGCACTGTACAAGCGATGGTGGATGCAACAGGTGGACATATAGTTGAACGTCGCGTTACAGGGCCGTTAGGCACTCCGGTTAACGCATTTTATGGCATCCTTGGGCAACCAAATGCAAACGGTCACCATACCGCCGTCATTGAGATGGCGGCAGCATCAGGCCTGCATTTAGTGCCATCAACACAACGCAATCCGCTATTAAGCACGAGCTTTGGTGTGGGTGAATTAATTGCAGATGCACTTAACCAAGGGATCAAGCACATTATTTTAGGCTTAGGGGGCAGTGCGACCAATGATGCTGGCGCCGGCATGATGCAAGCTCTCGGCGCTAAACTCACCGATGTTACAGGTGCTAATATTAAGTTTGGTGGTGCTGCACTTGCCACATTGCATAATATTGATATTCAATCACTACATCCAAACATCAGTGACTGCACCATTGAAGTTGCATGCGATGTAGACAATCCATTATGTGGACCTCGTGGTGCAAGTGCGATTTTTGGTCCACAAAAAGGGGCGAGTGCTGTCATGGTAGAGCAACTCGACCAGGCATTAGCCCACTTTGCCAACGTGATTAACCGCCAACAAACACCACAGATTACATTAGGTTGTGAATATCAAGCAGGTGCGGGCGCCGCTGGCGGGATGGGTTTTGGCGTGATGGCCCTTTTAGCTGCATCCTTAAAGCCTGGTGTTGAAATTGTGACTCAAAGTGTTGGGCTGGAAAAACATTGTCAAGATGCAGATTTAGTCATTACTGGCGAAGGTCGTATTGATGGGCAAACTGTCTATGGAAAAACCCCAATGGGTGTGCTCAATGTGGCCAAAAGATACAATGTGCCAACCATTGCAATAGCCGGCTGCTTAGGTGATAACGCTGATGCCATTATTCAACAAGGAATGATTGCAATTTTCCCTATTATTCCCGCAGTACAATCTTTAGAACAAGTATTGTCTGACGCTCAATTAAACCTAACCAATACGGCTCAGAATATTGCAGCAGTATGGTCACTCTCACTCAAGCCAATATAAGTTTGGAGCTCGTGACAAAAAGCGCCTAACACTCAACTGTATTAGGCGCTTTTTAATCTGTAAACAGTATAAATACTTGAAGCTAAGCAAGGCTTACAGTAAAGTTAGCACCCTCTTTTCGTCCTGTAGGCACTGCGATCATTTTAGCGCATTTGTCATCGTCTATAGGCTGCATTTTTCACCATAACGGCAAGCACAATGACCTCAAAAATTCCGCGTCAAGCACAGGCTTCAGCAGACAGTTTATTGCGAATTTTTACCGCACCTGAAGATGCTTCATCGACGCTAAGCATTATTGAACAGAGGTTATCACAAGACTTAGCCGGTTTTTTAGGTAATAGCATTGCGGCATTAGAAAAGCCTTTATCTGAAATTGAAACTGATTTTAATGCCCATCAAATTCCAGTCGATCCTACTTTTGTTTCTGACTACGCTGACGAAATCATGCGTAATTTAGTCGCTCATTCAGTTCATACTGCGGCACCGAGCTTTATTGGCCATATGACCTCTGCTCTGCCGTATTTTGTACTGCCATTATCTAAAATGATGGTCGGATTGAATCAAAATTTAGTTAAAATTGAAACATCAAAAGCTTTTACTCCATTAGAACGTCAAGTATTAGGCATGATGCATCACTTAGTGTATCAACAACCAAGTCAGTTTTATGACCAATGGATGCACAGCGCTAATCATTCCTTAGGTGCATTTTGCTCTGGGGGCACTGTGGCTAACATCACAGCATTATGGATAGCACGTAACCGTTTACTCAAACCGCAAGGTGACTTTAAAGGCATCACACGCGAAGGAATGCCTAAAGCACTGCGATTTTATGGGTTTGATGATTTAGCGATTTTAGTCTCTGAACGTGGTCATTACTCTCTAGGTAAAACCGCTGATCTACTCGGTATCGGTCGCGACAACATCATTAGTATCCCAACCGATCATCAAAATAAAGTCGATGTTGCAGCAATGCGCGTAGCCGCTAAAAAATTAGCGACGCAAAATATTAAAGTAATGGCGATTGTCGGCGTTGCTGGCACGACCGAAACAGGCAATGTAGACCCATTAACAGAACTCGCTGAGCTTGCGACAGAATTGCAATGCCATTTCCACGTTGATGCTGCTTGGGGCGGCGCAAGCTTGTTGTCGAACAAATATCGCCATTTACTTAAAGGAATAGAGCTCGCGGACTCTGTCACCATTGATGCTCATAAACAGATGTATGTGCCAATGGGGGCTGGCATGGTGATATTTAAGGATCCTGAACTAGCACAAGCCATTGTGCATCATGCTGAATATATTTTACGAGTTGGCTCTAAAGATTTGGGCAGCCAAACGCTTGAGGGATCACGCCCAGGCATGGCCATGCTGGTACATGCTTGCCTGCAAATTATTGGCCGCGACGGCTATGAGATTTTAATTAATAACAGTTTGGAAAAAGCTCGCTATTTTGCATCCATTATCAAACAGCACCCAGAGTTTGAGTTAGTAACCGAGCCTGAGTTATGTTTACTTACATATCGCTATATTCCAAGTGCAGTACAACAGTTTTTAAACGATGCAGTGACAAACCAAAATGAGTCATTGGTATCTCAAATCAATGAACTTCTCGATGGCTTAACTCAATTTATTCAAAAGCACCAACGTGAGCAGGGAAAATCGTTTGTATCACGTACACGCATTAAACCGGCTAAATACTTCAGGCAACACACTACCGTATTCAGAGTCGTGTTAGCTAACCCGTTAACAAACGAAAAAATCTTACATGACGTACTAACAGAACAGATTGAAATAGCCGCGTTAGACAAAGACTATTTACCACAGCTGTTGGCGTTAGTCGCACAGACTCATCAATAACGTCGATTTATATAGCTTGTTAGCTAGTTTTGCGTCGTCCCGCCATCTAGGTGTTTGTATTTTTTACTTATAGCCTATTGCAATAGGTACAAAAGAACAAAGACAAAATAAACACCTGGATCCCAGCTCAAAAGCATTACCGGGACGACGATTAAATTAACCTGCATAAATGGACTTGACTTGAAAAGGTGCCAATTCAACTCAAAATATGGGTAAACTTAACAATAAAACTCAAATTTCAGACGTAAAAAAGCCCCAACTAATGTTGAGGCTTTTTTACACCACTCTCTATTGCTAGAGATTATAATGGTACCCGAGGCCGGACTTGAACCGGCACGCTTATTCAGCGAGGGATTTTAAATCCCTTGTGTCTACCGATTCCACCACTCGGGCAAAGTGTGTTTTAACCGTTACTCATTGTAACCATTAAAAGCAATTTGTGGAGGCGCGACCCGGAGTCGAACCGAGATCGACGGATTTGCAATCCGCAGCATAGCCATTCTGCCATCGCGCCATACTTACCAACTTCAAATCCATCGGATAAGATAAGAAATTGGAGCGACATATCGGGTTCGAACCGATGACCTATACCTTGGCAAGGTATCGCTCTACCAACTGAGCTAATGTCGCGTTTCAATCTATTTTAAATGCTTTATCAAATCGGCAAGAAAGGTATCGTCTTTAAACCTATCCAACTGAGTTAATGTCGCATTTCAATCTATTTTAAATGCTTTATCAAATCGGCAAGAAAGGTATCGTCTTTAAACCTATCCAACTGAGCTAATGTCGCATTTTTTACTCTTGTAAACAATATTGATTAACATCTAACCTTAAGGCTTGCTGCTGACTCATCACTTGTCTACGGGGTGGCATTTTACCTAATTAACCTCGTGTGTCAATTATTGATTTAAGCAATTTTGACTGTTTGCGCACTAAATAAACTTATTGAACTATTATTGCACTATTCGGCGGTTAAATCTTTCCAAGCTGCTGAAATATAACTCATCATAGACCAAAATGTCAGTGCTGCTGCAACATAAAACAATGCATAAGCGAGGTCAGTGAGTAACGGTGTTGGTTTCCAAATCAAACCAACAATCGCCGCCATCTGGGCTGCCGTTTTATATTTACCTATCCAAGACACTGCAACTACGCCACGTTTGCCGATTTCAGCCATCCATTCCCGTAAAGCAGAAATAACAATTTCACGGCCAATCATAAACAGAGACGCTAAGGTTAAATACATATTGTCATTTTGCTGCACCAGTAAAACCAGTGCAGTAGACACCATGACCTTGTCGGCAACCGGATCTAAAAAAGCACCAAACCGGGTTAACTGACCTAATTTGCGAGCCGCGTAACCGTCTAACCAGTCAGTTAACGCTGCTAACCAAAAAATAAAGGCAGCGACAAAAGGCGCCCACGTGTAGGGGAGATAAAAAATCACTACAAATACTGGCAGCAAAGCAATACGAAATAAAGTCAGTGCGATAGGTACATTAAACGGCATAAAAAGACCAATTTGTCAGAAGCAGCGCCAATCTTGCCTTAATTTTAGCCCCCTCGCAATGCATCATGGATTGTTTGTGCCATTTCTAAGCTAATTCCGGGAACTTTTATTAATTCAGCCACACTAGCGCCTTTGACTTCTTGAATACCACCAAGATGTTGTAACAATGCTTTACGCCTTTTAGGACCAACACCAGGGATAGATTCGAGTGTTGAAGTGTTACGCGTTTTTTGACGTTTGTTTCTATGTCCGGTAATAGCAAAACGATGTGATTCATCACGAATATGCAAAATAAGGTGAAACGCGGGGGAGTCGCTTGGGATCTCAAAGGTTTGTTCACTGCCGCCCACGGTAAAGGTTTCTAACCCTGCTTTACGTCCCTCCCCCTTAGTAACACATATTAACAGTGGTGGATTATCAATCTTAACGCACTTTTCATCGACAATAGTTTGCGCAACTCTGAGTTGGCCAATACCACCATCAATAAAGACTAAGTCAGGTACTTTGCCGTTATTGTCGATTTTATCAAAACGGCGGCTAATAGCCTGCTCCATTGCCGCATAATCGTCACCACCGGTAATGCCTGTGATGTTATAACGTCGATAATCTGCCTTGTGTGGACCTTCTCGATTAAACACCACACAAGATGCAACAGTGCTTTCACCCATGGTGTGACTAATATCGAAACATTCCATGCGTTTAATCGGCTCGTTAAGCTCTAAAGCCTCTTCTAGTAGCTGGAAGCGTTGCTCTACGGTATTTTTGTGCGATAACCGTGTGGCAATGGCATTACTAGCATTTGTCATGGCAAGACGTAAAAAATTGGATCTTTCACCTCTAACTTGGGTTTTTAATTCAAACTTTTTATCCAAAGCATGTGCAATAGATGCTTCAAGCTCTTTAATGCCCTCAAAATCATGGCTAAGTATGACTTCTTTTGGAATGGTGCGTTGAATATCTGCGTTTAAATAAAATTGACCTAAGAATGACGATAACACCTCTTCAATGTCGGTTTCGGCTGGTACCGTGGGGTAATAGCTGCGACTACCAAAAATTTTGCCGTCGCGAATGAACAACAAATGAAAGCAGGCAATACCAGAGGCATAATCCACACCAATCACATCCATATCACCTTTATGATTAGACACTTCTTGTTGCTCGGCCACACGCCTTAATGCAGTTATTTGATCGCGGTATTGCGCCGCTTGTTCATACTCCATATCAACCGCAGCGACTTCCATTTTGGCTACCAACTGCGAAATCACCTGTTTATCTTTTCCACGTAAAAACAATCCAGCTAACTTAACTTGTTCGCTGTACTCTTCATCGCTCACAATGCCAACACAAGGAGCACTACAACGATCGAGCTGGTATTGTAAGCATGGCCGTGAGCGCGACTTATAGTACAGGTCATCACATTGGCGAATAGGAAAAAGTTTTTGCATTAAGTGCAAGCTTTCGCGAACCGCGCCGCCATTAGGATAAGGTCCAAAATAGTGGCCTTTTTCGCGCTTAGGGCCACGATGATAGGCAAGCCTTGGGTGTTTATGGCCGCTCAATAAAATATATGGATAAGACTTATCATCACGCAACAGCACATTGTATTTTGGCATGTACTGCTTGATATAATCGTTTTCGAGCAACAATGCATCGGTTTCGCTGTGAGTCACCGTCACATCGATATGATCAATATGCGACACCAAAGCTTGCGTTTTTACACTGGGGATATTACTGCGAAAGTAAGAACTAAGGCGTTTTTTGAGATCTTTGGCTTTACCAACATAAATCACTTGTTGGCGTATATCGTACATTCGATAGACGCCGGGTGCGCTGGTAACCGTTTTTAAGAAAGACTTGGCATTAAAACCACTAGGCATGATTAAAGCTACTTAATGCGTTACGCGGGATATTCCCAACTAAAATGAACCAGTATCGAGCATTTTGTAACGAATCGCCAAACGGGTCAACTCAACATCACCACCAATACCTAATTTAGCAAATAAGCGATAACGATAGCTATTAACTGTTTTAGGGCTTAAGTTAAGCTTTTCAGAAATATCATTGACCTTTTCACCGTTGGTGATCATCAACATAATCTGTAGTTCGCGCTCAGACAAACTGCTAAATGGGTTTTCATCAGAATGATTAAACTGACTGAGAGCCATTTGCTGAGCAATTTCAGGTGACAAATAACGCTGACCACGCGCCACTTGGGTAATGGCTCTTAGCACCTCAGGCGAGGTTGAGCCTTTGGTTAAGTAACCCGAAGCTCCAGCTTGCATAACCTTAGTAGGAAACGGATCTTCGGTTTGTACTGTTAATACAATAATCCGAGCCTCTGGTTGATAGCGTAAAATCTTACGGGTAGCTTCTAGCCCGCCCATACCAGGCATGTTCATGTCCATCAAAATAACATCAGCTTCATTCTGTCGAGACCACTGAACTGCAGTTTCACCGTCGGGAGCTTCACCAACAACTTTAATACCGCGTTCGTCTTCAAGAATGCGACGTATCCCCGTTCTCACGAGTTCATGATCGTCAACCAAATATACAGATATCACGTTCACCCACCTATTTTTATGCGTTATTCTTTTAAAATCTTTAGGGCCGTTTTATATAAAAAACATTCATATGAGGCTGGAGGCAAAATAGTGCCAATAAAACCCCAGATGTTAATTGTATGATTAAGACGCCTGAATTTAGCATCTTTACATTTACTTACACAAGCAAAGTCATAACCGAAAGTGAAGAATGCATACAAAACAGACAATTATATTATTTCATTTACACTTTACCTGTGTAATAACTCAAATTGGATAGACTATTCGCCTTGGATTGTAACAATTATTGTTCTTGAGGACGCATTATCGCGATGCTCGCACAAATATAATCCCTGCCAAGAACCTAAGTTCAAGCGCCCATGAGTAATTGGTATTGTTTGGCTAACGCCTATTAAGGTTGATTTTATATGCGCTGGCATGTCATCAAGCCCTTCATATGTGTGCTTAAAATAAGGAGCACCTTCAGGTGCAAGCACATTAAAATGACGTTCCATATCACAGCGGACTGTCGGATCTGCATTTTCGTTAATGGTTAAAGAGGCTGAAGTATGCTGAATAAATACGTGCATTAAACCCACCTCAATATCACGCAGTTGTGGTATATGCTTAACCACCTCATCGGTAATAAGATGAAAGCCGCGTTTTTTTGGGGTAGCGTAATACTTTTTTGTGTCCACATAGCGAAAACCTTAAATAACCAAAGCAAAGCTCAAATAACGACGACAATAAAATATCAACCGGCATAAATGCACTTGCCATTAATAAACAGAGCATCATACCATAAAATAAAATGACACAATCAACTTAGAGCATACACTCAAGTTAACCTCATCGATAGAATATATCGCGTAAATATCAACAACACAGTTTTAATGGTAGAAACATCCCTACGACAACGAAGTTAGTAACATAACGAACAATAACCCTCGTTGGCTAAACGATTATTTGTAAAGGATATTGCGGTGAGTAACGAATTTACTGAATGACTAAATGAGGCGTTTCTAAAATACTGACAATCAAAAAAAAGATGATGTCGAAATGACTTAATATAAGTTAAGGCTCACAGAAATAATCTAAGCGAATATTGATTGGGCATAATGGCATCTTGAATGGTCATCAAATAATCTAAGCCATTTCCGTATTCATTCAGACATACGAAAACGGCTTGTAATATCCGAGGTTACTCGCCTATTAAACGTTTTATATCGGTAATCAAGTTAGCAACAGAGGTATTATTTAAACCATTATAGATGCCTCTAATATGCCTATTTTTATCCACCAGCACTAGGTTTTCTGTGTGTAAAAAATCTTCTTTACTGACATATTCGCCTAAATCTTCATTGGCAAAATAAGCCTTTTTGGCAAGCGAGTAAATCTGCTCACGCTCACCAGTAACTAACAACCATTTAGCGGCATCAATATGATTTTTCTTAGCATATTGTTGTAGTACTTCAACGGTGTCATTACCTGGTTGAATCGAGTGAGACAGAATCATAACGTCGTCATCATCAATAAACTCACTTTGTACTTTAGACAACTGCGATTTCATTCGAGGGCAAATACCAGGGCATCGAGTAAAGAAAAAGCTCGCCACATAGATTTTATCTTTTACCGTATTTTGCGTGACGATTTCACCCTGCTGATCGGTAAAGCTAAATGCCGGAACCTGATGAAAACCAGCCAATTCAGGGCTATCAGGTTTAAACCAATGTGGAGTAAAATCAGCACTACCATAGTAAGGTAACTCAGCCAATGCTAGTTCACCACTCGGGTGAGCCGTCACCGGCATAGCCACAAACTGAACAGCTAACGCAGCAATTAATACATTAATCAGATTCAACCACTTCTTCATTTTCTAATCCTACACACATATTTGAACGTTTAAGGCCAAACACTCGCCCGTTAATATATTGATAATTACTAAAAAGTTTACCGTTTCGACGCCAAGCTTGCTGTAAACCAGCTTCAACTCCATCGACATAATTCATCTTTTTAAATCGCTCACCTGTGGCATACCATTGCAAAGACGTTCCATTAACCTTACCTTGATGATAAACCGACTCAGAACGCATATTTCCATTGCTCCACCAGCTTCGCGTTATGCCCTCAAGCACACCAAAAACATAGTGAGAGTCGAACGCTAAAGTTCCGTTTTCAAACCATTGGCGTAAAAATCCGTCTCGCAGACCTTGTTCAAAATGAGCTAATTTTGCCATTTGCCCATTGGGGTAAAAAGTGACTGCATCACCTGTAAAAGGACTATTTTGGTACATCCTTAGCCCTGTTGTTGGCGAAATACTGATGTGCTGACTTGCTACAGGCCCAGCTTTTACCATAAAAAAGTGCCCATAACTCAATCCCGCTAACAGTATTGAGCCCAAAATAACCAGCAATGCCTTAACGGATAGCACTGGCTGAACCTTGATAATTACCTGGGAATAAAATGTAGTACGAGCCTAAATACAGCTCATTTTGAATGTGATAATGGTATTCAGCATCTTGCGCGAATTGGGTTATCGACGTATGCCCGCCAGACTCATCTAAGTCTGTTGGGTAAGTACCAGTAGAGTTGCATTTACGACCGTATAAAAAGAAACCATCGGCAATCACACCAATTAAATTTGAATCATCGTCTGAAAATGAAATCGGTTCCAAGTGATAATGATAGCTTTGCGGCCCCGTGTGCGCGCCGTTAAAGTCTAGGCTAGTTGCCGCATCATCTAATGGCACACCAGGACCTTCTTCATCGTTATAAATTACCGAACCACTCACTGCAATACCAATAGCACCAAGCCCTGTCGCTGAGGTTGTACTGGCTTTTGATGGTGAGTTATCAACGGTTAAGGTATAAGTGCCCACAAAGTCATCGATATAGCCAGGCGCCATTTTTGCGTAAGAAGTGACTGTAGGTTCCACATGCAGTTCATTGCTAGATGACCAGTACGGGGATGTATGGTTGGGTAATCCGTTTGTTTCAATCACAACCTTAGTGCCACTCAGTACCACGTTGACGTTATCTTGATCAAATTCATAATACGCCGTATGTAAAATACCACTGCCCAGATCTTCTGAATCTGAATCTGAATCTGAATCTGTGTCTGTGTCTGTGTCTGTTACAGTATCAGTTGAACTCGAGCTAACGGTATCGGTATCTTCGGTACCGCCACAACCAGGTAAATTCAACAATAAGGCGCAGGAAATCGCAATCGTCAGTAAACGTAAAGGATAGGGATTCATGTGATATCTCATGATGTAAACATAAGACAAAGCTTAACAATGAAATGTGCAGAAAACATGCAGAAATCATGAATAAACAGCACGTTTGTATCTATTTTGTTAATCCCGTTAATCCCGTTAATACTCTTTGCATCATACTTAATATATGTTTGATTATATTAGACTGAAGAATTCTGCATCAACTGAATCACAAAGCATATTGGCATATTTAACACTTGTCAGAACTAAGCTGCCCCATTATTTTTCAACTAATTATGATACATAGCCACAATGAGAATCTCTTCACAAAATTAATTATCACAAAGACTTAGTATCAAGTTATCACGATAATTCAACAAAAAAGTTAGTCAACTTAAACCACAGATCTCTTCATGTTAACGGTGTATTTTCCACCCTAAGGATGCGGCAATGAAAAGTACTGATATTCGTGTTATTCCAGGCATCATTTCAATTGCGATAATTCTCTTTCTTTGGTTTATCGTCGAGCCGCCGCAAGGTGTGTCTGCAAATGCATGGCATTTGCTTGCGCTATTTGTTGGTACCGTTGTCGCTATTATCGGTAAAGCAATGCCTATTGGGGCTATTGCGGTGTTAGCCATTACCTTAGTCGCGTTGACTGGCGTAACTAATGACAAGCCATCAGATGCAATTAAAGATGCACTAAGCGGCTTTTCTAATTCATTAATTTGGCTAATAGGTATTGCGATTATTATCTCGCGAGGATTAGCCAAAACAGGTCTTGGAAACCGGATTGGTTATTACTTTATTTCTCTGTTTGGTCGAAAAACCATTGGCATTGGGTATGCATTAGCACTATCAGAACTCGTCATCGCGCCCGTTACACCCAGCAATACTGCGCGAGGAGGTGGAATTATCCATCCAATAATGAAATCAATAGCCTCAAGCTTTGGTTCATCACCAGAAGAAGGCACATCTAGAAAAATTGGTCATTATCTTGCCTTAGTGAATTATCACACCAACCCCATTACCTCAGCGATGTTTATTACTGCTACAGCCCCTAACCCACTAATAGTAAAATTAATTGCCGATGCAACGGGCGCAGATATTAGTATCACGTGGGGAACCTGGGCATTGGCGGCGTTGTTGCCTGGTTTATTATGTATTGCGTTAATGCCTTTAATTATTTATGCCGTATATCCTCCGGAGATTAAACGAACTCCAGACGCCAGCATTTATGCTAAAGATAAATTAGCCGACATGGGCCCTATGTCTTACCCTGAAAAAATCATGATCAGTGTCTTTGGATTGTTATTATTTTTATGGGCAGGCGTCCCCGCCATGATATTTGGTGCTGCATTTGCAGTTGACACGACTGCGGTGGCATTTTTAGGCTTATCCATTTTATTAGTCAGTGGTGTACTAAGCTGGGAAGATGTGCTCAAAGAAAAAGCCGCTTGGGATACCGTGGTGTGGTTTTCTGCATTAGTCATGATGGCCACATTTCTCAATAAGTTGGGATTAGTGACTTGGTTTTCTGGAGTGGTTGAAAGCAATATCGCCCAACTTGGGGTTGGCTGGATGGTTTCGGTGATGATATTAGTGGTGGTTTACTTTTATGCTCACTATTTTTTTGCTAGCACAACCGCACACATTACCGCCATGTTTGCTGCATTCTTTGCGGCAGGTATCGCGTTAGGAGCCCCGCCTTTATACCTTGGTTTACTGCTTGCGGGAGCATCGTCATTAATGATGTCGTTGACTCATTATGCCACAGGTACCTCGCCCATTATTTTTGGCTCTGGTTATGTATCAATGGAACATTGGTGGATAATGGGGTTTATTATGAGCGTAGTTAACTTAACCATTTGGGGTGTAGTTGGCGGACTTTGGTGGAAGGTACTTGGCTTTTGGTAAAAATAGCTAAAATAAAATGATTCTACGTTAAGTAAAGATATTAAAGCTGACAAATTACATCGGTGATTTGCCAGCTTTATCATTTCTTCTATTATTAAGCTTGCGATTATTCTGTCTTAAATTGCTTTACGTTTAACTCTAAACTCTGCGCTAAAGCTTCAAGTTGATAACTTGCAGCAGTAATTTTACTCGCCTCCTGTTGAGCTAATAAGGCGGCATTAGTGATTTGAATAAAGTTTTCATTAATGTCTGCAGCAACCACAGATTGTTCCTCTGCCGCTGTCGCAATTTGAGTATTCATATCACTGATTTTAATCACAGTGACATTAATAGCCGTTAATGACTCACCTGCACTTTTAGCTTGTTGAACACTGCTATTTGCTTGATTTTGGCCTTCATTCATCACAGTTACAGCTTTAACCGAACTCGTGCGCATACTTTCAATAACCGCTTGAATTTGTCGTGTAGACTCTTGAGTCCGCTGCGCCAGGTTACGCACTTCATCCGCAACCACGGCAAAACCACGGCCTTGTTCGCCTGCTCGCGCAGCTTCAATAGCGGCATTTAATGCCAATAAGTTGGTTTGCTCTGCAATACCCTGAATAACATCAAGTACCGAACCAATTTCTTTACTGTCTTCTGAAAGCAAATTGATGATGTCGGCAGCTTCACTGACTTTAGTGGCTAAAGCATTAATATCATGTTGAGTTTTAGTCACCTCAATCTGACCTGCATTAAACTCATTTGTGGCGGTTTGCGATAACAATGCCGCATCACTCGTATGGCTTGCGACCTCAGTTACGGTACTCGACATTTGTGTAATTGCCGCAGCACCATTATCGGTAGCAATTTTTTGATTGTTGATAAGATGCTCGTTTTGTTTTGCCGTTTGGTATAAGTCTTTAGAGGCCGAAAGTAATTTATTGGCAGTCAACATCGAATTTTGAGTTATCTCGGTTAAATTAACAGTTAAATCTTGAACCGCACTTAATATACTGTGAGGAGAATCAACCGATAGTTTCACTGTAAGATCGCCACGAGCAATTTGTTGGATTATATCAGCTGCATATTCTGGCTCACCGCCAATAATATTCCTTAAACGTTTAACTGAAGTCAATGCAACACCACAGCCAATTAATAATGCTATAGCAGTTACGATTAACATCACCGACTGAAAACTAGTAGTTTGTTCACGCGCAGCAGACACTTGTTGTTGAATTTGTGTTTCTTGATAATCAATAAGCTTATTAATTCTTTTTAGCCACTCACTGTATAATGGCGAAACGGTCACTAATAAGTGTTCTGTTGCCACATCATTACGGCCCGAGTTAACCATATCTAACAAGGTTTCAGTCGCCACTAATGTGGTTTTCTCAATATCTTTAATCCCTTGCAACAAGCTTAATTCTTCATTGCTGTGCTGCACATTGGCATACATAGCATTAAGCGTCTGCCCTGCAGTAAGGTAAAACTGTTTAAGACGATCAATGTCATTTTGATGTTGTTGTGATAATGAAGCATTGTTGACTAATACGGCATCTCGAATGGAAATGGCGCGGTCATGCACACTGCCTCTGAAATTAATCGCTTGGCGCTGTTCAACTGCTGTCTGCTCTGACAATTTGGTTAAATTATTGTCTGCGATACTTATTTTGAGTAAACCAAACAAGGTTATACCAACCATAATGACCAGTAAACTTGCAAAGCCAAAGTAAAGACGGCTTATTATTCTCATTGTTAAGACCTTTTGTGTAATTAAGTGTATTGGTACTTTTCGGTAAAATTTGAAGCGTAAAATTGAGTCAGTAAAATTAAAAACATAAATAACAAGCGCTAAAGACAACAGCTATAGGCAATTAAAAACCTGACTTATATGAGGGAACTAAAATCAACTTCAATCATTGATGGTAATAGTGTAGTTGATGTAAGCCATTATCGAACACCATAACCAGTAAAGACCGGATAATCGTTTCAATACTTTCAGCAACACTTTTACAGCCTAACCTAAAGGATGGACTGATAGAAAGCGCAAGTGCGATAAAATAATGTTCTGCAATCAGCAGACTCAATACGCTTAGCGGACTACTTAGTTCACTTTTATCACATTTTTCGTCAATGCATTTAAAGTCATCAGATTCAAATTAATCAACAAAATGTCGTAAATAGAAATACCTGTTGTCAAAATGGCAACTCGTACCTACACACCTTTCAATCTATTATTCTTACAACATTAAGTGAGGGTTTTATGACTAGATTTATACTGTGTAGCTTTGCGTTGGTTCTGCTTTACCCCACTGCAATTGATCTTTACTTGGTTGGTTTACCACAAATAGCCAAAGACTTAGGCGCAAGTGAATCACAGCTCCATATCGCTTTCTCAGTGTATTTAGCGGGTATGGCCACCACGATGGTATTTGCCGGTAAATTATCAGACGTTATTGGCAGACGACCCATAGCGATTACTGGGGCCATTATTTTTACATTAGCTTCGTTCATGGGCAGTACAGTAGAAAACAGTCAAACTTTTTTAATTGTCCGCTTTATTCAAGGTGTTGGCGCAGGCAGTTGCTACGTTGTCGCCTTTGCCATTTTACGAGACAAGTTGGACGATAAGCGCAGAGTAAAAGTGCTATCTATGGTCAATGGGATAACCTGCATCATGCCCGTTATCGCCCCGGTGATCGGCCATTTGATCATGCTTAGCTTCCCATGGCCAAGTCTGTTTATTACTATGGCAGGCATGGGTGGAGTGGTGTCTTTATTGTCTGTGCTTGTGTTAAAAGAAACCAATACTACACGCCAATCTTCAATGGATAATTTAACGCTAAACGTCGATACACGCTCTCAATCAGCAAGCCAATCAGCGATAGTGGCAGAATCACTTTACCAACGATTCTTTTTAAGTAGATTACTCATCAGTTCCATTGCAGTCACAGCAATTCTTACGTTTGTAAATGTATCGCCAATGCTGATCATGAATACAATGGGCTTTAGTCGTGGCGAATATTCAATTGCAATGGCACTAACAGCACTTGTTAGTATGCTAACCTCATTTGCTATGCCACTGGCGTTATCATATATCAGGCAAGGTACTTTAATGCTGGTATCGCAAATACTGTTTGTCGCTGCCGCAGTCATACTCGGGTTAACCCAGTTAAGTGCCGACAGTCAAATTATTAGCCTATTTGGTTTTAGTCTTATCTGTGCAGGATTTTCAATTGGATTTGGTGTGGTAATGAGCCAAGCGCTTAGCCCCTATCGTTATCGGGCTGGTATTGCCAGTTCCATTCTTGGTGTTGCGCAAATTTGCAGTTCCGCTTTGTATATTTGGTTATTAGGCTTATTTGGTGTGAGTGCATTGAATATGCTGTTGTTAATCTTACTGATTGGTGGTGTTATTAGCGCTGTTTTAATACTATTCATTCCCTCATCACTGCCGAGTCTTTCCAATGAAGAAATCATTAGCACGCCTTGATCTAAACTTACTGATCACTCTGCAGTTGTTATTACAGGAATTAAGCGTCACTAAAACAGCAAAAAAACTGAACGTGACACCGTCAACCGTGAGCAAATCTCTTAGCAAGTTACGAGAATGGTTTGACGACCCTTTGTTTATAAAAACACCTTATGGATTTAGCCCAACGTCACTCGCCATCAGTATGGAACAAGAACTGGCTGACTGGTTACAAGTCAGCAGTCAAATACTCGCAAAACGCGGCGATGAAATCCCTAATGGCGTGCGCTTTAATCTTGCCATGGAATCGCCATTACTGCTGACCATGTTTAACCAACTTACACAGCACATTTTTCAGCAGTATCCAGACGCTAAAGTTAAAGTTCATAACTGGGACTATGACTCAATTGAGGCGATCATTAGAGGGGAAGTCGACATTGGTTTTACTGGCCGAGAGAGCCACCCAAGGTCAAAAGAATCGATTAAGCTTTTACCCTACTTTATCAATTACGAAGTGTTATTTACCGACCTCCCCTTAGTGTATTTGCATAAAGATCATCCAGCCTTAAAAGAAGATTGGAATATTGATACTTTTGTAAAATACCCACAAATTAACATCACATGGGAAAAGTCAGACACCTGGGCATTAGATGAAGTGTTAATAGAAATGGGCTTAAGCCGTAATATTGAATTAACCATGGCCACGTTCGAACAATCTTTGTTTATGACAGCGCAGCCTGGTCACAACATGATTACCACTGCACCACAATATTGCCAGCACTACTGTCGTAATATACACCCAGATTTGGTGTGTTTACCCATTCCTGTTGATAAAGCATTACAAGATAAACTGATGATCCCCTTCACCATGATTTGGCATAAACGAAACAATCAAAATCCAAAAATAAAATGGTTAAGAGGTGCGATAAAAGCCTTATATCATGACCTTAATAATACCGACTTGCGTTAGCGAGACCATTTTCAAGAGAACAACGTGGTCAGTTTTTGCGAAAAAAAATGCTTTATCACGTAATTGTTTAGCGCTATCTCCATGTAAAAGTAAAATATCGTCTTAGTCAACCCAGATAAACTTTCGAATGGGTTGTGATTGCAATAGTTCATTAGCTTACACCATTTGAAAAATTGGAATACGGCAGCTAAGTATTCTTTATTGCTTTTGTAGCTTCGGCCTTGAATCAATAAGGCATCGCGATAGATCATCGAGTCTGCGCTGGTTATATCGTGCACGCATTTGCTCTCAGTTTTGAAAGTAGATTTTGATGATACGGTATCAATAAAATGGCGTATGCGTTGTTCAAGCTGCTTGATAGACAGCGGCCTAATGGCTGATTTCTGTTTTGAGATAATAAACGCACTTAATGCTTCGTTTAACCCAATAATAGGCTTTGCTTGCGCCACAGCGGTAGTTTCACGATGCTGAGACAATTTAGTCTCTCTAATGGGGATAGCATGAGGTTTCGGCGTGATGTTGAACGTAATATCAGAATCATCAGCATCAAACTGAGCTCTAAGATGGTTAATGACCTCATCGACGTAGCGAATAAAGTCGTTAATACGGGTTTTATGGTCAATGGACTTGATGATTTTTTTGAGTGTTCCGGCAACATCAATGTTACGGATGACCGCTTCTGCTCTGTCACTAGTCAGTAAGGAGACTTTTACATCAAAGGGGAAACCCTTGTCACGTAAATATTTGGATAAACAGATACGCGTAAAGTATACGTTGTTGGGTGCTCGATAAAGATACATTGTCTGAGTCAATCCTTATGGAGAGCCCCTCAAACGCCAGAAACAAAAAAAGCCGTTGATAATCAACGGCTTTTCTCGTATTTAATGTGGCGGAGGGATAGGGATTTGAACCCTAGAACGGGATAAACCGTTGCCGGTTTTCAAGACCGGTGCATTCGACCACTCTGCCATCCCTCCGAACGGCGTGAATAATATAAGTAACTCGTTTGCTTGTAAACCATAAATTTCAAAAAAATGACTGAATGTTTAGCATTTAAACAGCTTGCTATGATTTTATACATTCGCACTTTGGAAGTGTTTAGCGGTAACAGGTTAAATTCATTAGTGACGTAATCGATTTGAACTAAGAATCAGCTAAGGCTTTTGTGATGCTTTATGCTAATATCATCAGATTATTTTTCGTTGCTATGGCCCGATTATTACTCTATGAATCCAACGTTATTGCCTAGTGCCAAACTTGCCCCTCAATATCATTTACCAGAAACTGCCACATCGGTTTTTTTTCCAAGTCATTTATTGCTTGGACAAGAGCGCGCTGTTGATGCATTTAAATTAATGACCAAAATCGATTCGCAACATTTGTTTCTTGGTGATTTTCCTGGTGTTGATAGACCATTATTTATCAAGGCATTAGTGTCTCAGGCTGATACGCCGTCGAATAACTATTTAGTCGCGACGAAAAAGTTGTCTGACGATGCAGAGATCCAGTTTAAATGGCAAGCTGCAATGCCTGCACAAAATGTTGGCATTGTTGCTAAGCAAGAATCATTGTCATGTTATTTACAAGGTACATTGCGCCGTGCTGATTTACTAGGTCGAATGATTAAAACAGACAAAGCCAGTATTTATAAACCGGGAGCTTTGGCAAGTAATCATATGGTTTTTATTTGTTTAGAATCCATTTGGCAACGAGAAAATCTGTGGGACTTGTTAATGCAAATTCTGCATGATGGTTTCTATCGAATCAATAATGAGCTTGCCCCTATCCCGGTTAATTGCAAAATAATTTTAGTTGGATCTGGTCTTGCTTATGGCCAATTGCGAGTAGAAGACCGCAAATTTAACCGTCACTTCCCTATACTTGCAGAAATGAACAACGAGGTTGATTTAACTCAGCACCCTGAATCCGCTTACGTACAATGGCTTAGCGTGTTGGCTAATGATGAAGCCGCCGAATTGGAACCTTCTAGTTTATTACCACTGTTTTGGTTTAGTTCTCGCCAGGTTGAGCACCAACAACGTTTAAGTTTAAACATGTTGGAGATTAAGCAACTCATCGCTCAAGCCAAAGCTTATGCAGGTAAGTCATCGCTTAATGCTTCTGCTATAGCTAAAGCGCTGGAGAAGCTCAAGTTTCGCCATAATAGCTCTGAAGTATATTCGGCCCAAAGCTTTGACGATAATTTCATAAATCTGCCAACTAAAGGTGCTATGGTGGGGCAAATTAATGGACTAACGGTCATTGATACTGGCGATTACACTTATGGTGAACCGGCTCGTATTACGACGTCAGTGCATTATGGTGATGGCGAAGTTGCAGATATAGAAAGAAAGTCTGAATTAGGTGGCAATATTCATGCTAAAGGTATGATGATTTTGTCCGCTTGTTTATATCGTATCTTTGGCCGTGATGCGCCGCTGCATCTTAATGCTAACATTGTGTTTGAACAGTCATATCAAGAAATCGACGGTGACAGTGCATCATTAGCAGAGTATTGCTGTTTAATGTCAGCCATTGCTGAACAGCCCATTGTACAGAGCCTCGCGGTGACAGGGGCATTAGACCAATTTGGTAACGTTCAAGCCATTGGCGGAGTGAATGAAAAGATTGAAGGGTTTTACACCTTATGCCAACGTCGTGGGCTCAGTGGCGAGCAAGGTGTGATTATTCCTAAAGCAAATGTGTTGCAGCTTAATTTGGAACCTGCTGTAATCGATGCGGTAAATAAAGGTTTATTTCATATCCATGCGATTGAACACATGGACCAGGCAGTTGAAATTTTAATGCAAATGCCAGCAGGCGTTGCCAATGAAGATAACGACTTTGCAGCTGAAACCCTTTATGGGTTGGTACAACAACGACTGGATAAACTCGCAGGTCAAGATGATGACGATGTTGAGCTCAACTTTTTTGCTAAATTGTTAGCTAGGTTACGGATTATATAGTGATCGGAGTTGTTTAGCTTACACGTGTTCGCTATCTTGTTTGAATTAATAGTTGATAAAGTGGTAAAGAATTAAATGGAAAAAGCTAACAGTTTCACTAAAGAACAACTTATCGCCTGTGGTAATGGTAACCTTTTAGGCCCAAATAGACCTCGTTTACCTGTCGATAACATGTTGATGATTGACCGTATTATTACCATCAATGAAGATGGTGGTGAATTTGGTAAAGGTGAAATTGTTGCCGAACTTGATATCACTCCTGAATTATGGTTTTTTGATTGTCACTTTAAAACTGACCCAGTAATGCCTGGCTGTTTAGGTTTAGATGCTATGTGGCAGTTAGTGGGTTTCTATTTAGGCTGGGAAGGTGCTGAAGGCAAAGGTCGAGCTCTAGGTGTCGGTGAAGTGAAGTTTACAGGTCAAGTATTACCCAATGCAAAAAAAGTGACTTATAAACTCAATATTAAACGTAAAATTCATCGTAAATTGGTGATGGGCATTGCAGATGCAACCATGGAAGTTGATGGTCGCCAAATTTATTCTGCAACCGATTTAAAAGTCGGTATTTTCAGCGATACTTCTACGTTCTAACATATTAATGTGTTTTCCCCTATTACAAAATGCCCTCATATGAGGGCATTTTGTTGGGCATTATTTGTTAAATAAGCCACTGAGTCGACCATCAACTCCTTCACGCCATCCACCAAGCCATTGAGACCGTGAGTCAAGATTAGCGTGAGGGCAAACTTCTTTTGATCGCCCTCCTATCCCGGCCTGAAATCCTTTTGAAAAAGCTCTGTCTAAACGATCTCTTTTCTGTCTTTTCATTCATGCGTCCTCTTCCATTTACAGGCTTCTGTTTAACGGGATGAAGCTGAAGCCGTAAATATAGAAATAGACGCTTTTTTAACCAAAATCAATCAAAAAAATGACCGAATTATGGAATTTTTATTAAGGTATTGAGAAATAAATTAAAAAAAATCGAGGAATTATTCCTCGATTTTTTGATTAGTCATTTGGATCAAATATGTTGAAGCAAATATTAACTAAGGGTTGAGTTATTTTTTTACTCTACGGCGAAGCCATAATAGAGGTAATGCGAATAACCAGCCAAAGCTTGCAGCGCCCTGACGCTCATAGTCGGCGTCTTCAACTGAATCTGATGTTGAGCATGGTTCACCTGCAGTTGGCTTTAATACTACCATACGCGGCAGGTAAGAGGTTACAGGCTCACCGTTACCATCTAACTCAAATAGTGGTAAACCATTTTCACCAATAATTAAATCGCCAGTTGTCGAATCATATTGATATTCAGGCTTTAAAATAAACGCAGTACCGACAATGGTGCCGTCTTCGTTAATACTATTGGCTTCGACTACTGAGATTTCAGTATTATAGGTTAACACTTCACCCGTGCCGTCTTGAACACTCACTGTATGACGAACCCAGTCACCTTCTAAGTTTCTTTCATAACCTTTTGACTCACAGGTCAATTGATTATTTAAGTTAACAAATTCAGTGGTAGTACTGTCATACAAAAAGGCCACTTTAGGGCGAGGTAATTCTTTATCGTATGTCGACTCAATATAACCAACAACCTGGCCTTTGTTGTTAATGTCTTTTGGCTTGCTACTTAAATCAGACAGTGAGGTTTGGAAGTCATTAGGGGTAGTAATGCCCTCTTCTGGATTATTGGTATCCAACATAAAGAACTTACTACGTAGATAACCACTGATGTACTTACTGTAGCTACCAACTAAGATACCAGAGTCATTGATATCATAAGCAATTGAATAATAAACATCATCATCCATTTCTACCCAGTTGTACTGGTAGTTGCCATTACTGTCTTTATTCCAGTATGCCGCATCAAAATATAAATCATCTTCATCACCGTTACGATATACATGTGAACGGCCGGCAACATCACCGTCAGAGTTAATTCCTAACCCTTGCGATGTAAAAATGAGCGTCGAATCTTCATCTGGAGTTAACCCTAGTGGTAGCTCTGTACTCTCAGGTAAACCATCTTCATCTAAGTTATTTAGATCCCACACAAAGCCGCGGGTTTGGTATTGAATATAGCGCGTACCATTATCATCTGGATACTGCCATCCTTGGACGCAAATATCAGTAGGAATTGGGTTGTCTTCATCAGTATCTTCTGCATCTTCGATACAATTATCGATACGAGTTTCACTTGATGATGCCAAGGCAGTACTACCGTAACCAACCACTAAATTATCATCATTTACCTTGGATGCGAGTGACCAACCACCGACTTCAACAGTCGCAGCATCAACGTCAGCAGTTTGCTCACGTTCGTAAGTGGTAAATGACGGTAATAATGGATATTCCACACCGTTTTTTACTGCTATCCCACGCATTTCAAATTCACGATAATAGAAATATTCTTGCGTAGTGCTGGTGCCTTCATAATCTAAGGTCAATTGCGGGCCAGTATAAGCGCCTACTTTTACACCATTATTGTTAATGCCATAAAAGAAGGTATCGACATCATTTACAATTAGCTCATCGTCGTCATCATAATCTTCATTAGAAGGGTCGAATGTATCCGCCATGCTAAAGAATTCAGGAACCCAAGAGCCCACGGCAGCATTATCGCTTGCTATAAAAGTAAAGTTGTTCGCTTCAATTTCAGAATAAACAGAATATGTGATCGAGTCTGCGGCGGTTATACCATCTTCGATATCAATCACTGAATCATCGACGTCGTCGATGCTTAGCTTGTTTTTACCTTTAGAAATACCAACAAGTTCGTCTTCATCGTTAACGGCCATGGCATAACCATTTCTCGTGCCATCTAAAGTGCCATTTAAATCGTAATCTTCGATGTTAACAATTTCATATACAGAGGCGGCTTGAGCCGAACCGATAACACTTAATACGCCTATTGCAACTAATGATAAGGCTTTATCAAACTTTAACTTCATGTAACCATTCCTGTTTTATTATGCTTTACTTCAGTGACTCAAGTTCTTCCCAGCGTTGGAAGCACAGCTCTAAATTCTGTTCTTTCTCTGCTAATGTTTGCAGAGCCTTGTTAACCGTTTCTGCTGGCTGACTATAAAAGTCAGCACCACTAACGGTTTGCTGTAATGTTTCTATCTCTTGTTCGAGCTGTTCCATTTGATTTGGAAGCGCTTCTAACTCTTTTTGTAATTTATAAGAGAGCTTTTTAGCAGGCTTTTCAGGTGCTTTTACAGGCTTTGTTTCAACAACGGGTGCTTGTTGGACAACAGTTGTTGCTACAGGTTCCTCAGAATAAAATTTAGCACCCTGAGAAATGGCATCTTGATAGCCACCCACGTATTCAGACCAATGTCCGTTACCTGCAAACCACCAGCTACTCGTCACGGTGTTGTCGATAAATGCTCTGTCATGGCTTACGATAAGTAATGTACCAGCAAAATCAGCAAGCAGAGACTCTAGCAATTCTAAGGTCTCAATATCAAGATCGTTTGTTGGTTCATCAAGAATAATTAAGTTTGCTGGGCGTAATAACAATCTAGCCAATAACAAACGGTTTTTCTCGCCACCAGACAATGCTTTAACTGGTGTACGCGCACGCATTGGTGAAAATAAGAAATCTTGTAAGTAACTTAAAATATGTCGGTCTTGGCCATTAATCGTAACAGTACTTTTACCTTCGCCGACGTTTTCTTCAACGGTTTTTTCAGGGTCAAGAGCTTCGCGATACTGGTCGAAATAAGCCACTTCTAACTTTGTACCAACTTTAATTTCGCCAGATTGAGGTTGTAGCTTTTCAATCAATAATTTAATTAATGTTGATTTACCACAACCATTAGGGCCAATTAATGCAATTCGATCACCGCGCATCACGGTAGTGCTGAAGTTTTTAACTAAATTTTTATCCGGTAAATTGTAGTTAACATCTTTAACATCAAACACCAACTTGCCAGAACGTTCTGTGTCAGACACTGCCATTTTGGCATTACCTTGGCGGTTTAGTCGCTCCCCACGCTCAGCTCGCAATGCCTTTAATGCTCTTACACGGCCTTCATTACGGGTGCGTCGAGCCTTGACGCCTTGCCGGATCCACACTTCTTCGTCGGCCAATTTTTTATCAAAATGGGCATTCTTTTCAGCTTCTACTCGTAACCATTCTTGCTTACCATCTAAATAAGCTTGGTAATTACCAGGGAATGAGATCACCACTCCACGATCTAAATCTACGATTCTGGTAGCCATGCGTTGAATAAAGCCACGGTCGTGGCTGACAAATACGATAGCGCCTTTAAAACTTAATAAAAACTGTTCTAACCATTCGATGGTATCGATGTCTAAATGGTTCGTTGGTTCGTCTAGTAACAACAAATCGGGGTCAACAACTAAGGCGCGCGCCAAGGCAACTTTACGCTGCCAGCCACCTGATAGTTCATTAAGTGGTTTATCAGGATCTAAACCCAATAATTGACAGTTTTGAATGATGCGCGAGTCAAGCTGCCAGCCATTGTTATGGTCTAACACTTCTTGGATACGTTGCATTTCATTTAGCATGCGATCCATTTCTTCAGGATTTGCGTCTGCTACGTCGTGAGATAACTGATGATACTTCTCTAACGCTTCACCAATGTCTTTTAATGCTGCTGCAATATAAGAATAGACCGAGCCAGTTTCGGCTTTAGGAGGGTCTTGTTGTAAGCGACTGACATTGACATCGTTAGCGATATTGAACTCGCCTTCGTCAAGCAGTACGTCTTTTGACAGCACTTTCATTAAACTGGATTTACCCGCACCGTTTCTGCCAACGATACAAACTCGCTCGCCAGGTTCAATGGTAAAGTCTGCATTTTGCAGTAAAGGAGTATAACCGTAGGCTAACGAGCCATTATTTATCCGAACCAGACTCAATCTAAACTCCTATAAACTCTTGTAATTGTTCGCCATCAAAAGGCCAAAATAATTCACGCTTACCATGTGTTAACACAGGTATGCTTGTGCCATAACGCTCAGCTAACGAGGCGTCATCACAAATATCAATGTGTTGAAAATCAATGTCTGTTTGCTCAACGAGTGCCAAAGCAATATCACACAGATGGCAGCCATCTGTGTGATATAAAATGTAGGGTAAAGCACTACTTGGCATGTGTGAGTAACCAAACATTATGAATATGTGGGTTGCGCTTATAATCTAACGGTAAACATAAATGGTCGATATTCGTGACGTTAATGCCAGCTTGGCTTAACGCTTCAATATCCATCTTAAATTTACGTTTGTTATTTGAGAAAATAAGCTCACCCGTTGGAGACAGTAGTTTAATTAATCCGCCTAACATCTCGGCGTGATCACGCTGTACATCCCAGCTGTCTTCCATACGTTTTGAATTTGAAAACGTGGGTGGGTCAATAAAAATCAAATCAAATTGCTGATGACTATTGTCTTTTATCCACTGCAAACAATCAGCCTGGATAAAATCGTATTTAGCACCAGACAAACCATTTAGAGCAAAGTTTTCTTTCGCCCAGTTGATATAGGTATTTGACATATCAATGGTGGTGACGGTTTTAGCGCCGCCAATAGCCGCATGCACAGAAGCAGAACCAGTATAAGCAAATAAGTTTAGCACTCGTTTACCTTTAGATTTATCACCAACTAATTTGCGGGTCACTCGGTGGTCTAAAAACAGTCCAGTGTCGAGGTAGCCCGTAAGATTAAGTTTAAATCTGGCCCCATATTCTTCGGTTATAACTTCAACTTTACGTTCATCTAATTTTTGATATTGACTCGCGCCTTTTTGACGTTCGCGAGTTTTTAATGTCACACGATCTGGGTGAATACCTAAAGCACTTGGTAGTGCTAACAAAACATCGCTAATGCGTCGTTTTGTCACAGCTTCAGGAATTGTTGCCGGGGCTGAGTATTCTTGAATAACTACATAATCAACGTATTTATCAATGGCGACATTGTATTCTGGCAAATCTGCATCGTATAAACGATAGCTATCTATACGCTCTTTTTTAGCCCATTTTTCAAGCAGCTTAACATTCTTTTTAATACGATTAACAAATGAAGGCGCTATATCGACAAGCTCGACACCTTCAGGTAGAACAACAGCCTCGCGACGTGTACTGTTAGCATGCAAAGTATAAATGTTAAATGCACATTCTAATGCACCATTGAACATCTTCATTTGCTTATCTGCTTTAAGCTTGAGCGATGACATTAACTCTATGTCACTACACAACATGGCAATTTTCCAACCACCGAACTCTTTTTTCAGCTTGTCACCTAGCTGGTAATAAAGTTGTAGTAGTTCAGTGACATTACCTAAACGCTCACCATATGGCGGGTTGGAAATTAAAAAGCCTTCACTTACTGGTGGTGTGACATCTAATGCGTCAGAAACCGTAAATTCAATAAACTCTGCTACGCCAGCATTTTCGGCATTACGTTTAGCAATTGAAACGAGGTGCGCCTCAATGTCAGATCCATAAAACTTAATTTTACAACGTGTTTTACCTAATGTCGCACGAGCCTGAGCTTCGTCAAAAATGGCTTGCCACATCGTTTTGTTATGACTTTGCCAATTTTCAAAACCGAATTTTTCACGATTTAAACCGGGAGCGATATCAGCCGCCATTAAAGCGGCTTCAATTAATACCGTGCCACTACCGCAAAATGGATCGAGAATCGTGGTTTGATTTGCTTGCCAACCACTACGCACTAACATATTGGCTGCGAGGTTTTCTTTTAATGGGGCTTCGCCGGTTGTTGAACGGTAACCACGTTGATGTAACGATGCACCCGAAAAGTTCATCGAAATAGTGACTTGACCATTACGGAAATGAGCATCGATTTTAAAATCAGGATTAACACGCTCAACATCTGGACGGGGGGTACCATCATCACGAAAACGGTCAACCACCGCATCTTTGATTTTTAGTGCACCAAATTGAGTATTATTAATAAAGCCACCCGTACCGTGGAAATCGATACTAAAGGTTTTTTTATGAGAAAAGTGCGATGGCCAATCGATACAATATGCAGCGTTATAAAGTTGCTCGGCAGATTCACAAGCTCCTTTATAAATAACTAATACTATACGGCTCGCTAAGCGGGTCCATAAGGTGATCCGATATGCCAGTTCAAGCGGTGCAGAAAAGTACACACCGGCAACGCTTTCTTTAACATCGGTAGCACCAAAATCTTTCAATTCCGAGGCTAGGCTATATTCAAAACCCTTAGGGGCTGCAGCAAAAAAATTAAACATGTATTAGTCAGTCATCGTTACACAAAATTCAGTGCAGCATTATACCTGTTCAAACACATATACCCAACGACTTATCGAAAAGGGGCTATAAATTATCCAATTTGCCATATAAATAATCAATCTCATTTGATTACAGCACTACAAGCTTAATTAACCAGCAAACAAAAGGAATTATTTCGATTTTACTTGCAAAGATAAATGGGGATCGCTATAGTTCGCTCCGCTTTGAAGCAGACAGGTTTACACACCAACTGGCGTGTAACCTAGATTCAACGAAGCAGCGTTTATCGGACGCGGGATGGAGCAGTTGGTAGCTCGTCGGGCTCATAACCCGAAGGTCGTAGGTTCAAGTCCTGCTCCCGCAACCATTTCTTTAGTCAATAGAATCAAAATAATCGACAGCGTTTATCGGACGCGGGATGGAGCAGTTGGTAGCTCGTCGGGCTCATAACCCGAAGGTCGTAGGTTCAAGTCCTGCTCCCGCAACCATTTCTTTAGTCAATAGAATCAAAATAATCGACAGCGTTTATCGGACGCGGAATAGAACAATTGATAGCTCGTAGTGCTCAGCTTTTTATCAACAAGAGTCGAAGGTCGTAGCTTTTTATCAAGTCCTGCTCCCGCAACCATTTCTTTAGTCAATAGAATCAAAATAATCGACAGCGTTTATCGGACGCGGGATGGAGCAGTTGGTAGCTCGTCGGGCTCATAACCCGAAGGTCGTAGGTTCAAGTCCTGCTCCCGCAACCATTTCTTTAATCAATAGAATTAAAATAATTGATAGCGTTTATCGGACGCGGAATAGAACAATTGATAGCTCGTCGTGCTCAGCTTTTTATCAACAAGAGTCGAAGGTCGTAGCTTTTTATCAAGTCCTGCTCCCGCAACCATTTCTTGTTTAACAAGAATAAAGATAAACGGATTGAGAATAGATTCTTCGTCAATAGAATTAAAATAATTGATAGCGTTTATCGGACGCGGGATGGAGCAGTTGGTAGCTCGTCGGGCTCATAACCCGAAGGTCGTAGGTTCAAGTCCTGCTCCCGCAACCATTTCTTTAGTCAATAGAATTAAAATGTTGATAGCGTTTATCAGACGCGTAATAGAACAATTGATAGCTCGTCGTGCTCAGTTTTTTATCAACAGCTCTTTTTTATAAGCCAAAGCTGAAGGTCGTCGCTTTTCTTTTTTATCAAGTCCTGCTCCCGCAACCATTTTGAAACCTTAAGCCCAAAATCTCAACGCACTCTCCAAATAAATCATAAAAAATCCATTATTATCAGACTAATACCAAAGCAGTTGGTAGCGCGTCGTGCTGAGATTTTTATAAACAGCTCTTTTTTATAAGCCAAAGCTGAAGGTCGTCGCTTTTCTTTTTTATCAAGTCCTGCTCCCGCAACCATTACCTACGATCAAAAATCAGCTACACGCATACAATCCAGCTAAATGAATAAGCTAAACTGATGTCAGATCATGCTACTCGAGTGTCTTAAGAAACGTTTCGATACAGTGATTTACCTTATCGGGTTGTTCAGCAAATACCATGTGAGTACCCTTCTCAATGATGACGATTTGCGCTTTAGAGATATGTTGTTGTAAAAATGTGGCGTATTTTATCGGTGTCATTTGATCTTCATCACCCACAATAATTAACGTCGGCACATCAATTTGCGGCAGTTGCTCGATAACATCAAACTTATTGCAAAGAGTGAAATCATTAAGCATGACGCTAACACCATTATTGATAATTGAAGTGTTGATTTGTGATTGTAAGGGCTCGGCAATATTTTGATTTGTAGCCAATAAATAGTCTGGGAATGGTTGTTTTGAATCGACGATTGTTGTGAGTGATGCTAAAAGTTGAGGCATCACTTTTAGCCTAGCCCCTGCACCAATAAGCACTAACGCCTTTAAGTTTTCCTGTGCAATGATAGCGAGTTGCATTGCTACAGCGCTGCCTAGAGAATGTCCAACTAACACCACATCGACCAACTGATGCCGCGCAATGTAGTCTGCCAGCCATAGTGCGAGTTCATCCACATTGTTCAGTGTTTGTCCATCTGGGTGGCCGGGGTAATCAACAGCAATACTATGTTCAAAAAACTGTTGTTGGTACTGCCAAACAACATGCGTACAGCCTGATCCATGTAAAAAAAGTAGCGTCATGTTAGTGAACCTTTTTCTATTTTTCTTGCGTTGATATTGTCGGCAGTTTCGCTTTCCACCAGCTCAGCATTCCTCCTTTGAGTTGGTAGACATTATTAAACCCAAACAGCTTAAGTTTCCTCACTGCCGGAATGCTTCGATGAGCTGATAGACAAATAACAATGGTGAGTTGGTCAGTGTTCAGCTGCAATTGGTCAACTGACCCTCTAGAAAAATGAGTAATGGGTAGGTTACAAGCGCCTTTGATGTGTGACTTACCCCACTCCAGTGACGTGCGCACATCAACGATTTGAATGTTGTTATTTTCAAGGTGTTGAAAAACGGCTGTAGTATCCATTTCTGGTACATGACCAAACGGTAACCACTGAGATAATCGACTGATGAGTGACATAGGTAGTTCCCAAAATAACAAAGTGTTAGCTTAAACTATATTATGTTCAAACTTTTATTCAATCTATTAAGGCTTTAGTCGGGATAAAAAAATGCCGGATGATTTCTCACCCGGCATTTCCTGTAAATATGATTAACACGGTTCACTTAAGCCAGTGTTTAACTTTAGTCCGGTTATTATTATCACGACTTTGCTTAATTAACTCATCATCTGCTTTGACTTGAGTCATCTTAGCAAGGCGGTCATAAAGCAACACATTCACTGATGCAGCAAGATTCATACAACCTACGGTTGGCACATAAACAACGTCGGTTGCGGCATCAATCAATTGTTGCGGAATCGTGCCATCTTCGGGGCCAAAGATATAAAATGCATTGTCGGGATGAGTAAATAACGGCAACGGTGTCGCGCCTACCACCAAGTCAACGCATACGATTGTTGCGCCTTGAGGTACGCTTTCAAGTAATGACTCAACACCTACTAACGGAATACGTTTAGCTGCATCTTTAGTGTCAATATCATATTGCGCATCACCAGACTTAGCCGCTAACTCATAGCGCTTACCTGTATAACAGACGCGATCAACACGATAGCAGCCTGCAGCGCGCATAATCCCGCCAACGTTTACAGGTGTTTTGGGGTTGACTAAACCAATAGTCACTTGTGAGAACGAATTGACCATAAAGCCGATTTTTATTCCTGTTTATGCTGCTTGAGCAACAATTCGAAGACGTAATTGTTGCCAGGCGGCTTCAACTAGAGCGTAGTCGTCTGCATTTAATTCTTTATCCGCTAACGCTAAACAGGTTAATATTTTTTGATCGAGTGCCGCTAAATCTTGCTCAGATTCGACTTCTAATTCAGCTAACACAACAGCAATATGACCTTGTAAGTAACCACAAGCAAATAATGCATCATCGTCACTGTTATTTACGCTTTCTTCAATCCAAGACTCTAATGCTGCATCGTACTGTTCTAACATGGTTTAGTTCTCCACCAAATCTGGGTTGGCTACTTGATACATCACGTAATCATGGTAGCCAGTGACTATTTTGTAATAGCCAGTGAGTGCTTTGTCTAATTCAGGGTCGCCACTATCCACAATTAATGGTCTACCTTCAAGTGCTTTAAGCTTAGTTTTTGTAGCTAAGATTAAAATATTGTCTTTTGGGATGCGTTTTATCAACTCTGGTGACAATTGCTGGTTACCGCGGCCCAATATGTGCCCTTGCCCACCAATAAGAGTAATTACCAACTTAACTTTGTCGGCTGGTGTATCTTTGGTCAATTCGATTAATTGATTGGCGCTGACATCTTGAGCGATTAGCATTTTATCTTGAATAACATCAACACCGAGTAAGGTATTGTCTATACATAAATCTTCCATCACAGCAGCTACGGTGCTGCCCGAACCTATAATGAATAACTCATCGTCCATTGATTCAATAATATCAGCTGCAATATCAGCTAACACTAACTCGTCCACTTCTTTACCGCCCATTTTCACCGCTTGAATATAACGCGGCTCTGCTGGTACGGTCATTTCACCAAATCGTTTTGCTCTTACTGTGCCTTGCCTAAATGCAACTTCATCAATGTCCATCACATCGGCCACCATTAAGCTAACGAGTTCACCTTGTAATAACATACTCAGCACCAAGCCTGAAGCATGTGGCGTAATGCCGTAAACGCCAGAGTGAATTTTAACACCAGCAGGCACACCTAATACGGGTAACTTATCTTCAACTACGGCATAAATATCACGCGCAGTGCCATCACCGCCAGCAAACAGTAGTAAATCTAATTGCTGTTCGAGTAAGCAAGTCACAGCTTGTTGGGTATCTTGCGAGGAAGTGGTAGTTTCACAGCGATAAACTTCAGTGGTAGTAAAACCCATTTGGCAGCATAAGTTCGCGCCCATGCCTCCCGATGCAGTAATGATGTCTATATTATCAGCAAAAGGTAATATCACCGTTAAGGCCTGCTGCATACGCATTTGAGCTTTAGGTATTGCGCCTTTAGCGATAGCTTCTAAAGCCACACCATCAGAGCCTTTTAACCCGACACTGCCACCTAATCCAGCCAATGGATTAATGATTACCCCTAAGCGAAAACGTTTCACGATAACTCCTTGCGACCCACTTTTAGATATTAATTCTGTGCTGCGCTAACTGAATCTTCACCATTGATATTGGGGATCATCAATACCGCAATCATAGATAAAAACGCACAGCTAGCGGCAAAGACCCAAACCCACATTGTTTGACTGCCATCGCCCCAAATCATGCCGCTTATCCATGTCCCTAACGCACCACCTACACCAAAACTCACGCTGGCGTATAACGCCTGCCCAGTGCTGCGATGGCTAACATTAAAATGACGATGAATAAAATGAATAGACGCGGCATGCACTAAACCAAAAGTAAATGCATGCAGAAGTTGGCTTATGACCAACAATGAAACTGAGTCGACACCAAAAGCTAATAAAAGCCAGCGAACAGCTGTCAGTAACATACTCACTACGAGCAATGCTCGGATACCATATTGGCGAATTAACCGTGATGAATAAAAGAAAATAACAATTTCAGCAAGAACGCCTAATGCTACCAACATACCCGCTATTGTTTCTGAATAACCAAACTGCTTTAAGTACAGTACGAAGAAACCATAAAAAGGCCCAACACTCATCTGCAGCAACATCGCCGATAACATAAACCAAATAAGTGATGCATCGAATGTTAATTTAGGCCTGTCTGCACGATTAACAACCACACTGCGATTAGCCGGTAACGGTAATGAACAGGCAAACAACCCAAGAAATAATATCATGCCCATATATGGCAGCACTTCAGGGCCCCAATAATCAATGGCTAAACCACCACTTATCACTAACACAATATAGCCGACACTGCCCCAGCTACGAATTGCGCCATAACGCTCAGCTTTGTCACCTAAGGTTTCTAAGGTAATCACTTCTAACTGCGCCAGAATTGAGTTCCAAAAAAAGGTGTAAATGGCCAAGCTAATGGCAAGGTATAAAAAGCTACCATCAAAGAAAAAGCTGATGTACGTCATTGCGGCAGCGAAGGATCCGAGTTTAATTAACTCAGCACGCATACCCGTTCGGTCAGCCACTGCCGCCCAAATATTGGGTGCCACAATGCGCGTAGCCATTAAAATAGCCAACAAAAAACCAATCTCTTGCGCATTGAAACCTCGACTGTCAAAAAAGACCCCTAGGTAGGGAACCATGATGCCGAGAATAGAAAAGAAAAAGAAATAGCAGGCACCGAGCCAGCGTAAATCTGGTTCGGCGCGTTGACTTAAAGACATTAACGCATTCCAATCACAGGAGTTTGACGAACCACATCTTGGTTTTGCGCGCGGTGTCTTAATAAATGATCCATTAATACAATCGCTAACATGGCTTCAGCAATAGGCACTGCACGGATACCCACACACGGGTCGTGTCGGCCTTTAGTGATCATATCAACCGTATTCCCCTGCACAGTCATACTTTGACCCGGTACACTGATGCTTGATGTTGGCTTTAACGCAATATGAGCCACAACAGGTTGCCCAGATGAAATGCCGCCTAACACGCCACCGGCATGATTAGAAGCAAACCCCTCTGGTGACATTAAGTCGCGACCTTCAGAGCCCTTTTGGGTAACCACGCCAAAACCATCACCGATTTCAACGCCTTTAACGGCATTAATGCCCATAAGCGCATGGGCAATATCAGCATCGAGTCGGTCAAATACTGGCTCACCTAAACCAACAGGTACACCTGTGGCTGCTACCGTAATTTTGGCGCCAATTGAGTCACCCGATTTACGCAAACCACGCATATACTCATCTAATGCTTCTAACTTACTTGCATCAGGAAAGAAAAACGCATTTTGTTCAATTTGGGTTAAATCGATAGTTTCAGCACAAATTGGACCTAATTGAGCAAGATAACCGTGAATTTCAATACCATGTACTTGCTTTAGGTATTTTTTTGCAACTGCACCCGCAGCAACGCGCATGGCGGTTTCACGCGCGGATGAGCGTCCACCACCGCGATAATCGCGCATGCCATATTTTTGCTGGTAAGTATAATCAGCATGACCAGGGCGGAATGTGTCTTTAATATCAGAATAGTCTTGGCTGCGTTGATCGGTATTCTCAATCAGCAAACCAATAGAGGTACCCGTGGTTTTACCTTCAAAGACACCTGATAGAATTTTTACTTCATCAGCTTCACGCCTTGCTGTGGTGTAACGCGATGTACCTGGACGTCGTCTGTCTAAATCATGTTGCATGTCTTCAACGGTTAATTCGAGTCCCGGAGGACAACCGTCAATAATACAACCCAAGGCGACACCATGGCTTTCACCAAAGGTTGTCACAACAAAGTTTTGACCAATACTGTTTCCTGACATGCGCGTTAACTACCTCTATATTTTATTTAATCGACTGCGTGATGCTTACTCTCTATTATTCAACATCTTTGTATACAGAGAAAAGTGATTCATTTTCAACTAGCTGATCACGGGTCAACACAAATACACCATCACCGCCAAATTCAAAATCAACCCAGGTGAACGGCATATCAGGGAATTGCTCCATTAAATGCACCATTGAATTACCCACTTCGACCACTAATACCCCATTTTCAGTTAAGTAATCAGCAGCATTAGCTAAAATGCGTTTGGTTAAATCTAAACCATCGCGGCCTGATGCTAAACCAATCGCTGGCTCGTGGTGATATTCATCTGGCATATCACCAATATCTTCAGCATCAACATACGGCGGGTTTGAAACGATTAAATCGTAATGCGGTCCTTTAGGAATTGCCGAGAATAAATCAGACTGGATTGGGAAAACACGCTCCATCACATCAAGTGACTCAATGTTAATTTGTGCAACTTCTAATGCATCTTCACTAATATCAAGCGCATCCACTTCGGCATGTTCAAATGCATGAGCACAAGCAATCGCAATACAAGCACTACCCGTACATAAATCCATAATGCGATGTACAGGCTTGTTGTATAACCAAGGGCTAAAATGGTTATTGATCATTTCTGCAATGGGTGAACGAGGCACTAACACACGCTCATCAACATAAAACTCAAGGCCAGCAAAACGCGCTTTGTTGGTTAAATACGGCACAGGTAAGCGTTCACGTACACGACGAATAATTAACTCAACAATTTTATGCTTTTCACTGCTGGTAAGGTTACTTAAAATAACCTGCTGACCGATTTCTTCAGGTAAGTGTAAAGCATGAAAAACCAATGCAATGGCTTCGTCCCAAGCATTATCAGTACCGTGACCATAATAAATATTGGCATCATTAAAACGGCTAACCGCCCAGCGCAACATATCACCTATGGTACGTAACTCAGTGACCGCTTCATCTACAAAGATCTTATCCAAAACACACTCCTAAAAAATTGTTCTACGGTATTGTAACTGATGTCTATTAAGATGACCTAGAATTCAATACAATACCGCCATGAAAGACGAAAATTACTCAGACTCGTCGCTGTTTAGTCAATTGATAGACGGTATCAAACCGCTTAAGCAAGATACCCACCATTTTAAACAGCCAGTCAAACCCAAACAACAATTCGAATTTAAAGAGCGTCAAATCCACGTTGATAGCTATTTTTCGGATACTTATCAGCCGCTGCTGCCGGTCGAAGGCCCTATGCGCTGGATAAATGACAGTGCAGATAAACTTGAGCTAAAACGCTTAAGACGAGGTGATTATTCACCCGATTTGTTACTAGACTTACACGGCTTAAGGCAGTCTGAAGCTAAACTCGAGTTGGCTGCACTCATTCAAGCGTGTGTTAAACAAAGCAGTATTTGTTGTTGTGTGATGCACGGTTTCGGTACGGGGATTCTGAAGCAACAACTGCCTTTGTGGTTGGCACAGCACCCTAAGGTAAAAGCGTTTCATCAAGCACCTAAAGAATGGGGCGGCGATGCAGCATTACTGGTACTGATAGATATAGGCGAACAACCTCATCGACGCTAACCTTATTTAATGTGATTTATCGATGCTAAATTGAACACAATAGAAGTATGGACAATGAAAATTGTCGCATCATACCTAGCAACAAAGGTAAGTAACAACTTACCTTATTGTGTAGACATTATGTTTAAGACGAATAAATAGATCCATTAAGACACGACTTGATGCGGGGCTGTCATGGCAACAAAACTGCATTGCTCCATATGTTTATCTATTTGAGCAATAGCAGACGTGGCAAATAATGGCGGCTCGATACCAGCAACTAACTCACTGACCATAAAACCTAAGATAGGCATGTGAGCAATTACTAACACTTTGTCTGCTTTGTATTGCTCTGTGTAAGCTAGCACGACATCTACAGCTCTTTTAGCATCACCAGAAGGCGTTACATCATCGAGCACAACGAGCTTGCGGGGATCGGGTAAATGCTTACTGACTTCTTGCCAGGTTTGCTGCGCACGCAAATATGGACTCACAATCACTAAATCAAAGTGGCTAATATTTTTTACTAACCAATTGGCCATGTATCCACTATGAATACGGCCTATTTCAGTTAACTTACGCTCTCTGTCTGACGGTGCGTCAAAACTTGCTTCGCCATGTCGCATCAAAAATAGCTGCATACTTCTCTCTAGATGTTTTTATTATCATTCTGAGTCAATTGTAGCGCTAAATAGCGTAACAACATACCCTACTATCGCCGATATTTAGCTAAACTTTAGTCGATAAAAGCATAAAACTTGCCTCGGCTATTTGCTAAAAACTCATAAGAAGATCAATATATAACAAGTTATGTTTTCTGGAGCCTCCTTTTGCCTGATTATCCAGCAGTTTATAAAAGCCAAAATGATCATCGTCAATATCAATATCGAGTGTTAAGCAATCAGTTACGAGTGCTTTTGGTTGAAGATATGCAATCAAACCAAGCCGCAGCATCAATGGCCGTCAGCGTTGGGCATTTTGACGATCCCGTCGAACGACCAGGGATGGCACACTTTCTTGAACACATGTTGTTTCTAGGTACCGAAAAATACCCGGATTCAGGTGAGTACCATGCTTACATTAATCAGCATGGCGGTAATAACAATGCATGGACAGGCACAGAACAAACAAACTTTTTTTACAGCATTAATGCCGACGCTTTAGAAGGCTCACTAGACCGTTTTAGCCAGTTTTTTATCGCACCTAAATTTGATTTAGAGTTAGTCGACCGGGAAAGACAGGCTATTGAGTCTGAATTTAGCCTAAAGCTCAAAGATGATATTCGCCGTGTTTACCAGGTACAAAAAGAAACGGTTAACCCAAGGCATCCATTTTCAAAGTTTTCAGTAGGTAATTTGGCCACTCTAGCGGGTAAACAAGCAGATATTCGCGAAGAGCTATTAACATTTTACCAGCAGCACTACAGCGCCAACATCATGACGCTTTGCGTTGTTGCTCCGAGGCCAATTGCTGAACTAGAAGTTATTGTTAAGCAATACTTTTCAGGCATCCAAAACAGAAATGTAAGTAAACACTATCCGTTAGAAGCCCTATTGAATAAAGAACAACAACAAAAACACATTCAAATTGTGCCGCTCAAAGATCAAAAACGTGTGAGCATCTGTTTTACACTTCCTGAAATAGATCAATTTTACAAACGTAAACCTCTTACTTTTATCAGCCACCTACTTGGCAATGAAAGTCCTGGCAGTTTGTTGTCGTATTTAAAACTACAGGGACTAGCCAATAATTTATCTGCTGGTGGTGGAGTTAATGGTTATAACTTCAAAGATTATTCAATCAGTATTCAACTCACAGATAAAGGGTTCGCGGATTTAGAAGAAGTGGTCACTTGCGTGTTTGAATATATCGAACTCATCAAACAACATGGTTTAGTTGCATGGCGATACCAAGAACGTGCCAGCTTATTAGACACGGCATTTCGATTTCAAGAGCAAATCAAAACCCTAGATTTAGCCAGTCATCTCAGCATCAACATGCATCATTACGACATCGAAGATATTATTTACGGTGACTATCGAATGGATGAAATGTTGGACCATGAAACCAAACTGCTATTATCGATGATGTCTGCAGATAACATGCGCTTGATGACCGTAGCCAAAGAATCACAAGTAGAAAAACAAGCTGCGTGGTACGACACTCCTTATAAAGTCAGTCCATTAGCTGCTGAACAGCTCGAAAGGTGGGCCTCAGTAACGACAAGGTCGGCGCTTAAGTTGCCTGAAAAAAATCCATTTATTGTCGCTAATCCACAAGCGAGATCCGATAAAAGTAATACCATAGTGCCTAAGATTGTCGCCGAAGGTGAAGGCTATCGGATATGGCACAAAAAGGATGATGAATTTAATGTGCCGAAAGGCCATCTGTATCTATCACTAGACTCAGATCAAGCCAGCTCAACACCCAGACAAGCAGCATTGACACGTCTTTATGTTGAAATGCTCATCGACTATTTAACAGAGCCAACTTATCAAGCTGAAGTTGCAGGACTTAATTACAATATATACCCACATCAAGGTGGAATAACCCTGCACCTCACAGGCTTTACTGGGAATCAAGAAAAGCTGTTAACGCTAATTATCAACAAAGCGCGCGAACGTAATTTTACCGAACAGCGCTTTGACATGATCAAAAAACAAATTTTACGTAGCTGGAATAACGTCGCCCAAGCCAAGCCGATATCACAATTATTTACTAGCCTCACGGTAACACTTCAAAAAAGAAGCTTTGAACCAGCAAGAATGGCAGAAGAATTAGCCGTGCTCAGCTTAGAAGATTTACATAACCATGTCAGTGCATTCTACAAAAAAGTCTATCTTGAAGGATTAGTCTATGGCGATTGGTTAGAACACGAGACACAAAATTTAGGTAAGCGATTACAGCACTTGTTGTCATTAGTTACTAAACCCAGTGCCGAGTCTTCTAGGGAATTAGTTAATTTAGACAAAAGAGGCTCGTTATTACGAGAAAAAAACATTGCCCATCAAGACAGCGCCATCATTGTGTATTATCAATCTAGGGCAGCAACACCAGAACGTATGGCGTTATTTAGTTTACTAAATCACACAATGTCCTCAACATTCTTTCATGAGTTACGCACGAAGCAACAACTCGGCTATATGGTGGGTACTGGTTACTTACCATTAAATCGACACCCTGGGATTATTTTTTATGTGCAATCCCCTACTACTGGCCCCAGACAATTACTTGAAGCCATAGATGAGTTTATCGCAGATTTTAACTATGCCGTGATGCAGATAACCAACGAGCAGTGGGAAAGCACTAAACAAGGTATGATTAGCCAAATAATGGAAAATGACACCAATTTAAAAACCCGCAGTCAGCGTTATTGGGTGAGTCTAGGGAATCGAGATTATCAATTTAACCAACGAGAAGCTGTGGTTGCTGAAGTCATGAAGCTCACCAGAGCCGATTTAATCAAATTTATGGTGGCTCATATGCGCAGTAAAGACTGTGATCGCTTAGTATTATTCAGTTGTGGTGAACAACATCACAGCCAAGCCAGTCTTCGATCTGATAACATGATTGTCGATTTGAAAGCCTTTAAAGAACAGGCCGATAAGTTTCAATTTTAATCGATAAATTTGCACGTAAACGCTCAGTTTAACTAGTCAATAATGGGTACTTAACACTGGGCGAATACATATCATTTAAGTGTGCTTAATATATTAAAGAATAAAACAAGCACTCAATCTCAGTTCAAATCGACAGTCTAAAATTATGAAATTGCTAAGCAGATTACTTTTTAGTCAAACAGGAGGACAGACTGTTATTAACACTCTGTATTACCTGAGCAATGAAACACTTAAATGTAAAGAGTGTAAACGCAACTTACTGAATTGCGTGCCCTATAAAACTTTAGTACGACTTAAGTTATTGATAAAAAAGTAACTCTACACCATCTTATTTAGAATAATTGCTCAATAATCTACCAATCTCGTTTTTTTTGTTAACATGCTTTTGACAAACACGCAGGTTTCTGAAAAAGTAGACAATTATGCTATTTTATTGCGGCATCGACTGAGAACAAAAATAACAATTATGCCTAGAATTTTACTACTTACGTTAATTACGGTCTTGACTATTTTTAGTTCACCTGAGCTTGCAGCAATAGCTGACTCGAAGTTTAATAGTTCAGATTTTGACATTTCCCTTAACTACGATTCATACACTGTTAAAGATGGATTATCCCAAGGAACAGTGACTAGTATAGCTGAAGATAATGAAGGATTTGTCTGGGTTGGAACCTTAAATGGTCTTAATCGATTTGATGGCAATGAATTTAAGCAATATTTTGCAAATGAAAATAATTCAGGCCTACCTAGTTCGTTTATTAGAAATATATTAATAACAGATGCCGGAGACATCTTAATTGGCACAGACAAAGGACTAGTCCGATATAACCCTGAACTAGATAGCTTTATTACACCTAAGTTCGGTGACAGCATAAAAAACGAACCAATTTGGTCATTAAACGAACTAAGTGATAAAATCACAATTGGGTTAAATAACAGGTTTATTATAATTGACAAGAAATCGGACGAAGTAATATTAGATAATTACAACGAAGATATAAAAGAAATAAAAAAAATAACAATTTTAAACGACAACATTTTTATTAGAAACTATGATGGAACGATATTTAAATTCAATAACAAAGAATACAAAGTAGTTAGCGAGAAATCAAGGGATCTAATAAAAGTAAAAGGTGAAATTTTCTCAATACGTGATACTGGAATATATATAGTAAAAAATGAAACATCAATTAAATTCAGCAAACTTGTAATTAAAAGCATATCACAAAACACAGATTATAACGGGCTTTTTACTATACTTATTGACAACAGTCTCTATAAAACAAAAGATTTCATATCACTTAAAGAACTAGGTACAATAAGTGAAGTATCATTAAACTTTAAGAACATGTATATTCAAGCTGATAAAAACAATATATACATTTCAGACCTCGACAAAGGTTTTTTTTCAATAAAAGAAGACAGTAATTATGTAAAAAAAATAAATATTATAGAGAAAAACATTTGGTCAATCTCTAAAAACTCCTCAACAATATTTATTGCTAGTGACAACAGTTATATATCAACGTACTCTTTATCCTTAAAAAATAGAAAAATAATAGATATAAGTCTAACTGAAGGATATAAATTAATTGCATCATCAGATGAGTGGCTATATGTAGGCAGTAACAATGAATTAACATCAATAAACCTAGATAATAATAAAAAAGAAAAACTTACTAATGATCATATAACTCACTTAAAAAATTACGATAAAAATAAATTTATTGCTGGAACATTTGATGGAAAAATATTATTTATTGATAAAAATAAAATAGTAAAAACTATAGAAACAAAAGCAAACTATCCTATCCATGATACTTTAACAGTTGATGGTAAGCTATGGATCGCGTCCCAGAGTGGGATATTAGTTTATGAAAATGGAATTTCAAAAAATGTATTCAACTCTGACTTTTCGATTAATTTAATGCTCGTAGGCGAAAATATATTTTTCGGAGGAAGAACATCTTTATATAAAATAAACATTAAAACTTCGATTATACAAAAAGTATCTGATAACAAAAACCTTATATATTCACTAATAAATAACAATAACATTTTAACATCAAATTCTAGTGGAGAGATAGCAATAACATATGAAGGTAAAACATTATTATTAAAAAATCACAATGGTGTTGAAGATGATTATAATGTCCAATCAAACTTAATGTTAGACAACAACATACTTTTAGGCTCAACGACAGGGTTAAGTATCTTAAACCCTGAAAAAATAATAAGCTCAATTTCACAAAATAGAAAAACAAAAAAAGTAATCTTAAATAGCTTATATTTATTTAATAATATCGTAACACCAAGGGAAGGCATTCTTAAAAAAACTTTGAACAACACTGAAGAAATAACACTCAAACACTCCGACTACCCATTTAAAATTAAATTCAATGTCAATGGCTTAGTTAATAAAAATGTTGAGTTTTATTATTACCTCGAAGACTTAGAGAACAACTGGCTTTCATCAAAAGGAAACAACTCTGCAACCTATACAAATTTGTCTAAAGGGAATTATACATTCAAGGTATACGGGGTAGACCTACTCAACAATCAAAAAACTGAAATAAAAACATTAAAAATTAAAATTACGCCACCATGGTGGTCTTCAAATTTAGCAATTGGTATTTATACGGTTATTTTATTTCTTTTTATATTTCTAATTTTCCGAACCATTCATCGACGCCGTCAAACACAAAAACAAATCGCCTTGAGTGAAGAACGTTTAAAATTATCCTTGTGGGGCAGTGGCGATGAAATGTGGGACTGGGATATTGAAAGCGGTAAAATTTATCGTTCTAACATATGGGGCTCATTAGACTTCCCTCAAGACGGTCGCCGTTCAGGGAATCCAGATGAAGAAAGCAATATCCACCCACTTGATCGAGAGCGTGTAACTAAAGCTTTAAATGATCATTTTAATGCATTAACAGATCATTTCGAAATCGCTTACCGCGTTAAAGCGCGAAACCAGCAATGGGTATGGATTTTAGACCGCGCTAAGATTGTAGAGCGCGACCAAAAAGATCAACCATTACGTATGACTGGCACAATTAAGGATATTAATAATATTAAGCAAGCAGAAGAACAGCTGCGATTATTTGCTCGTGCCATTGAAAATATTTCTGAGGGTATGTTCATCCTTAACGAAAAATACCAGTTTGTTGAAGTCAACGATGCTTGTTGTGAACTAACCGCATCAACTCAAGAAAAATACCTTAATGAAACACTGAGTTTTAATCGTTACCCTGACAGTTATTCGGAACAAATTCGAGCGATTCTAAAACAACAAGGCAGCTGGAGTGGCGAAATAGAAGCGAGCAAAGGCACAGATGATTTTTTCTTGATGGAGCTCACCATTGATGCTATTTACAACGAGCAAGGCGAAACGAGTCATTATGTGGGAGTATTCTCAGACATTACCCGCCGTAAGCAACAAGAAGAAGAACTTAGAAAGCTAACCAACAATGACTTGCTAACAGGGTTGCCTAACCGCTCGAGCTTACAAGTTACTTTAAGTAATCTGGTCAAAAAAGACATTCACCATACTCTTATGGTGCTAGATTTAGATAATTTTAAACGCATTAATGATTCTTTAGGGCATCAAATCGGCGATGATTTATTAATAGGCGTAGCTGAACGCATAAAACTGGCCATTCCCAAGCATGCGAGTCTTTATCGTTTGGGGGGAGATGAATTTGCCCTGCTTGTTGACCAGCATCCAGACATAGGTTCATGTGCCGCTATCGCTTCGCAAGTGATTAATTGTTTAAAGCCTGCTTTTAGCCTGAACAACGAATCACTGGTATTAGGGATCAGTATTGGGATTGTGCTATATCCTGAAGATGAGCAAAACGAGCAAGCCTTGCTGCGTAAAGCCGATATCGCCATGTATCATGCTAAATCAGCTGGTGGCAATCGTTATCAATTCTATTCAGAATCACTAAACCAAAATGCCTTGCGTCAATTGGAAATTGAAAACCTGATAAGAGAAGCCTTAAAAGACGACTTATTTGAGGTGTACTATCAACCTAAAATTGATGTAAAAAAAGATCGCCTCACAGGCATGGAAGCGCTCGTTCGTTTAAATCACCCAACGCTCGGTTTGATTGGTCCCAATGAATTTATTCCATTAGCAGAAGAAAATGGTCTTATTGTAGAAATTGGTGACGTGGTATTACGCAAAGCCTGTTTTGCCGCGCAAAAATGGTTGGAGTCCGGATTATTTACTGGTCGTGTTGCTGTCAATTTATCGTCAAAGCAGTTTGCACTCATAGACTTACAACAACGCATAGAGTCAATTTTACGACTCACAAAACTGCCTGCAAAGCATTTAGAGTTAGAAATTACCGAAGGTACAGTGATCAAGAACCCAGAACAAGCCATAAAAGTGATGCAGCAACTGGCTAAAATGGGCGTTAGTTTGGCACTTGATGATTTTGGTACTGGTTACTCATCATTATCGTATTTAAAACGCTTCCCGATTAATTGTTTAAAAATTGATAAAACGTTTGTTGATGATATCGATAAGTCCGATCGCGACCTTAAAATGGTCGATTCAATTATCACCATTGCTCACAATATGGGCTTAACGGTTGTGGGTGAAGGTGTAGAGCAAACTGCGCAGCTCAACATACTAAAAGCTTTAAATTGTGAAGAAATTCAAGGCTATATTTACAGCAAACCGATTAAAGAAGCAGACTTTGAATTGATGTTAACAGCTGACAAACTCAAGTTTGATACGCTTACCCTCACACAAATGAAAAAATAAATCATTCTCTTTAGCATTTGGCATGCTAAATGCTAGTACAAGCTCAGTAGTCAAAATAATATTGATATTAAACCCTGAGCTTGAATAATAAATAAGAGAGAATGAAAATGAACAAAGGAATAATTGCACTAGCTGTGATATCGACTTTATCTGTTGGTAATTTCGCAATGAACGATAATGTTGAAATTACCGGTTTTCCAAACATTAAAGTTCTAGATACCCAAACAGCTGGCTTTCCAAACATTAAAGTACTTGACACCCAAACTGCTGGCTTTCCAAACATTAAAGTTCTAGATACCCAAATTGCTGGCTTTCCAAACATTAAAGTTCTAGATACCCAAACTGCTGGCTTTCCAAACATTAAAGTTCTAGATACCCAAACTGCTGGCTTTCCAAACATTAAAGTTCTAGATACCCAAACTGCTGGCTTTCCAAACATTAAAGTCCTAGATACCCAAACTGCTGGCTTTCCAAACATTAAAGTTCTAGATACCCAAACTGCTGGCTTTCCAAACATTAAAGTTCTAGACACCCAAACTACTGGGTTTCCAAACATTAAAGTGCTAGACACTCAAACAGCTTAAGGAGAACATGATGTTTACTTCTCTTAAAATCGCACTGGGTTTAGCCAAACCTGCACGTAAAAAGGTTAAACTACCTGAAGGGTTGAATCATTTAGAAGTTATCCAAGCCAAAGCTTGGTGGAAGTAACTCGCGCGCGCCAAATTGTAATACCCAATAAAAAAGGAGCTTATGCTCCTTTTTTATTAAATCTTAATAAGTGTTATCCGCGATTTTTAGCATTCAATTCGATACTTTCCATAACGTAATAACTTTACATCAGCCAGGCGTTTGTGTGCGCTAAATAACGGGTATGTAAATGGACCGAGCAGTAATCCTAGGCAAGCCCATCGTTTCACCGCTAAACCTTGCTTATAAGCTGCTAATGCAAATGCTATACAACTACTTGCGCTCGATAACACAAGAATCACCAACAAACTTACCGGCATATCGCTTAACCTCAACGTTAAAAATATCGTCCATAGGACGTATACCAAAGAAATTATCAAACCTCAGGGTATTTGAATTTACTCACTATGACTCAAGGCTTCGAAACAAAGCAGCCAACCTAGCCTAAAGCATGAGCACTATACGCTAAACAATGACATTATTCGATTAAAAATCAGGCAAAGGTATGCCATACGATAACAAATAATCGGCAAAACATTGCCGCTTATTTGTACATTAAAGCAATGCTCAGTCAAAAGTTTGACTGAGCATTCATCTGGACAAAGTCTACACGGTATGTATTTTTGTAAATAAGCTTAATTCCAGCTAAGCGTTCACATCTTTAATACTGCTAAATGATAAGCAATAAAAAACCGCTCATGATGAGCGGTTTTAAGTTAACGAGTATTTATCGTTAGCTATTATAGAACTGGCTACCGTCACTCGCCATTTTAACTAGAGTCTCACACGGAGCGAAACGTTCACCGTAAAGCGATTGGTAACCATGCAATGTGTCGACTAAATTCTTGGCACCTAGGGTATCAATATAACGGAAAGGTCCACCTAAGAATGGTGGGAATCCAATACCAAAGATTGCCCCAATATCACCATCTCTTGCAGAAGCGATAATCCCCTCTTCTAAACAACGAACCGCTTCATTTAACATTTGGATGGTGCAACGTTCAGCAACATCTTTAGACTCTTTATCTGAAGCAATTAAGATATCGAGCACTTTGTAAACCGACTCATCTACCAGTTTTGCTTTTTTGGCTTTAGGGCCATATTGATAGAAACCTTTACCATTTTTGCGCCCCTTGCGATCATCGCCTAATAACTTATCAAACGCGGCGGGTGCTTTAAATCGCTCACCGAGCTCTTTCTCTAAAATAGGTGAAATCTTAGCGCCAACATCGATACCGACTTCATCAAGTAATGTCATCGGGCCTACTGGGAAACCAAACTTCACTAAAGCACGATCTAAATGCTCAATGCGCTGACCTTCTAATAACAGTTGCGCGGCTTCGTTCATATACAAGGCTAAGATACGGTTAACATAAAAACCGGCACCGTCTTGAACAACAATTGGGGTTTTACCCTGCTTGCGAGCAAAGGCCACTGTAGTTGCAATGGTTTCAGGCGACGTGGTTTTATGGGCAATAACTTCCACTAGCGGCATTTTTTCTACAGGAGAGAAGTAATGCAAACCAATCACATTTTCAGGACGACTTGCCGCAGCGGCAATTTGGCCAATAGGCAGCGATGAAGTGTTTGATGCAAAAATAGTATGCTCACCACATTCGCGTTCAACATCTTTAACCATCTGATGCTTAAGCGCTAGGTCTTCAAATACAGCTTCAACAACAATATCAGCGTCTTTGATGCCGGTGTATTCAGTTGTTGTAGTCATCAACGACATAATATTGTCACGGGCAATGGGCGTCATATGACGACGTTTAACGCCTTTGTCCAATAATTTATAAGCGTACGATAATGCATTGCTTAAGCCCTGCTCTGAAATATCCTTAACGCGGGCAGGAATTTTCGCCTTAGTTGTTGTGACAGAGGCAATACCGCCACCCATTAAGCCGCCGCCCAATACCATCACTTTTTTAACTTTGCGCGGTACAGCACCTTCAGCACCGGTTTCTTTCTTCATTTCTGTGGTAGCAAAAAATAAGCTACGTAGTGCAGCAGATTCTTTTGACATCACTAAATTAGCAAAGTGAGTCGCTTCAACCTCAAGACCTTGTACCATGCCTTTGTTCATACCTTGACGGACACAATCAATAATCTTCGCAGGAGCAGGGTAATTACCTTGGGTTTTCTTCATGACCTGTTTACGAGCTTGATCAAACATAATGTCGCGCGTAAACGAGCTAGACTCTAAAAACTGATTAATTTTAGATTGCTTAACAGGCTTCGCAGCTTGCTTGCCTTTTTTAGCAAGCTCTACTGCAGTTTCAACCAAAATAGAATTGGGTACAACATCATTCACCAAGCCCATTTTCAATGCTTGTTTGGGACGAATTTGTTTGCCTGTCAGCATCATATCTAATGCTGTCGCAATACCAACTAATCGAGGTAAACGCTGTGTTCCACCGCCACCAGGCAATAAACCCAGTTGTACTTCAGGTACGCCTAACATGGTTTTTTTATCGTCACTACACACTCGCAAATGACACGCTAATGCTAGCTCTAAACCGCCACCAAGGCACGCGCCATTAATCGCGGCGACAACCGGAATAGACAAGCCTTCAAGTTTAGAGAAAACCACGTGCCCTTGCTGAGACAAAGCTTTCGCATCTGCCTCACTTTTACAGGCGGCTAACATTGTGATATCGGCGCCGGCAACAAAGGAATCAGCTTTACCTGAAGTCACAACCAAACCTTTAATACTACTATCAGCTTTGATTTCAGCCAATATCTCGGTGATTTCAGGTCCAAATTGTTCTTTTAAGGTGTTCATGGTTTCACCAGGAACATCCATTGTTAAAATGGCAATACCATCTTCACGACGAGTTAACTTAAATGTCTTTTCCATGCTCATTACTCCACCTCTAAAATCATTGCTGCACCTAAACCACCAGCAGCACAAGCTGTTGCCAAACCAGTACCACCGCCACGACGTTTAAGTTCACGACATACTTGAGTAATCAAGCGAGTGCCAGTAGCAGCAAATGGGTGACCATAGGCTAGCGAACCACCTAGCACGTTAAACTTACTCATATCGATTTCGCCAATCGCGCGGTTACGCCCTAGCTTTTCTTCAGCAAACTTTTTAGATCCAAACATCTGCATATTTGCTAATGTTTGTGCAGCAAATGCTTCATGCATTTCAATTAAGGTTAAATCCTCTAATTCCATACCAGCACGTTTAAGCGCTAATGGCGTGGCATAAGAAGGTCCCATTAGCATGTCTTGCCAAACATCAATGGCAGTAAAGGCATAGCTTTTAATGTAACCAATCGGTTGATAACCTAATGCTTTAGCACGGCCTTCACTCATTAGAATAATCGCAGAGGCACCATCGGTTAATGGCGTACTGTTTGCAGCGGTCACGGTACCGTGCTTACGGTCAAACGCAGGACGTAATTTGGCATAAGACTCAAGCACAGAATTTTCACGGATATTATTATCACGGTCGATAAACTGCTTATAAGGTGGAATGTGCGCCGTCATCACCTCTTGTTGAAGCACGCCAGAATTCCATGTTTCTGTCGCTAAAGTGTGTGAACGATGAGCTAATGCATCTTGATCTGCTCGGCTAATATTATATGTCTTAGCCATTTGTTCTGCTGTTTGTCCCATTGACAAACCCGTTGAGTATTCTGCTACGGCTGGCGGTACAGGCATTAAATCTTTTAAGCCTAAACGACGTGCAATCGCAAACTTTTGCTTAAAGGTACGTGCTTTATTAAGGTCTACCAATGCGTGAGCTAATTTTTTCGACACGCCAATCGGTAATACAGACGATGAATCTGAACCACCAGCCAAACCGATTTCAATATTTCCGGTCATAATGGATTCAGCCACGTTAACCGCCGACTGGAAACTCGTCGCACAGGCACGCGTAACTGAGTAAGCATCAGTTGTAACATTCATACCTGTACCTAATACGATTTCACGTGCAATATTTGGCGCAGCAGGCATTTGAACAACTTGACCATACACTAATTGTTCAATAAGCAGAGGGTCTATTTCAGAGCGAGACAGCAACTCATTCACCACCATTTTGCCCATATCCAGCGCAGAAACACCATGGAAAGCAGTGGCTTGTTTAGCAAATGGAGTTCGTAAACCGGCAACAATCGCAATGCGTTCGCCCCGGGCATTCGTTACCTGTTGTCTATCACTCATATGTCACCCTCTATTATTGTTAGCTCATCAAGGCAGAGCCGATAAGTATTCTATTTTTGCCAGATTATCTGGTCAGACCATCAAAGTGTGATCTGATTCTAACTTTTTATTGAATAGTTTTAAACAGCCGTTTACAACTATCTGATTCATTAATAGTTAAAATATGTTAATCCTACTAGCCAAAAACCCATAGAATTCATAACATAGGCTTCAATAACCCCAATGCCAACTAAATAAATTGAGTACAGCTATGCCGTTAAGTCGTTTCCACTCACTGCGCACCTATTTAGATACTGTTGTGTTAGGTCAGCCCGTATTAACCGAAAACCTATTAATTGCACTTATCGCTAATGGACATTTATTAGTTGAAGGCCCTCCAGGTTTAGCAAAAACCCGTGCTGTTAAAGCACTTTGTGACGGGGTTGAAGGTGAATTTCATCGTATTCAATTTACGCCAGATTTGTTGCCTGCAGATTTAACCGGTACTGATATTTATCGTCAACAAACTGGTACATTCGAATTTGAAGCCGGACCGATTTTTCACAATCTTATTCTAGCTGACGAAATTAACCGCGCACCAGCAAAGGTACAATCAGCATTATTAGAAGCGATGGCAGAAGGTCAAGTGACCGTGGGCAAAAATAGTTACCCATTACCGCCACTATTTTTGGTCATGGCAACCCAAAACCCATTAGAAAACGAAGGTACTTACCCACTGCCTGAAGCACAGCTTGACCGCTTTTTAATGCATTTAAATCTTGATTATCCCAGTGCAGAAACTGAGTGCCAAATTTTGCGTCAATCGCGTAAAGAAGCACAAACACATCAGTTGCCAACAATCGACCCCGTTGCCCAAGCAGATGTATTTGCCGCGCGCGATCAAGCATTAGAGATTTATTTAGCCGATCCGCTAGAGCAATATATCGTTGAAATTATTATGGCTACCCGTCAGCCAGCACGTTACAGTGCCGAGTTAGCTAAATGGTTAGAATATGGCGTAAGCCCGCGTGCAACTATTTCATTAGAACGTTGCGCCCGCGCCCGTGCTTGGTTACACAATCGTGATTTTGTGTCACCTGAAGACATTCAAGCCGTCGCGCCTAATGTATTACGCCACCGCCTATTATTGAGCTATCAAGCGCAAGCAGAAGGTGTGACAGCCGATCAGGTTATCAACCATATTCTTAGCCAAGTTGCCGTACCTTAAAGGCGCAATTGCATGTTGATATTAGTAAGTATAATAGCGCTATGATGCACGATAATCATTCATTGCCACTTTATAGCGACGGTGTGAACCTCACCGAGCAAGAGCTCATTGCCTGCCAAAGCCTGTCGCGAGCGATCCCAGATCGCCAATCGCGAGCTAAAGCCGCCTTATCCGGGCATCGCAGTAGTCTGATTAAAGGCCGCGGTATGGAGTTCGCTGAAGTACGTCATTATCAAAATGGTGATGACGTTCGTACCATCGACTGGCGCGTTACTGCACGTACCGGTGTGGCGCACACAAAATTGTTCGTAGAAGAGCGTGAACGCCCTATTCTGCTACTTATAGATTTAAGCCACAGCGCTTATTTTGGCTCACAACTCTTACTGCAGTCGGTGCAAATAGCCCACCTTGCCACCACGCTTGGCTGGAATGCCATTAACCATGGCGACCGCCTAGGTGCACTAATTGCCAGTGAGTCGACTCATTTAGAACTTAAACCTCGCAGTCGTCGCCAAGGTATTTTGCAATTAACCTCAGGATTAATTGACGTTCATCAACAACAATTAAGCCAAATTAATCAGCTTGTGTCTGCTCCAGACCATATGTTTAAAGCTTGCCAGCGGTTACAACGTATTGCTAAGCCGGGTTCATTAATATGGATTATTAGTGATGGTCAACATATAAACCAACAATGCTTAGCGCCGCTTACAGAATTGTCGCGCCACTGTGATATCGGCGCATTTGTGGTTACGGACCCTATTAGGCAAGGTACATTAGCCTTGCCCAAACAGTTCACTTTACCTGTGCGTGATGGCCAACAACAGCTAACGTTAACTCGCCAAAGTTATGAAGCATGGTTAGCAAACCAGCAATCACAACAACAGCAATTTATTAACCTAATGAATTTGATTAAAGTACAGCCTAGATTAATTGATGCAGCAAAACCACTTAGTGCCCAATTGGATATTTTACGTTAAATGACAACCTCAAATTCGCCAATGCCGCCAATAACAACTGATGCCAGCACGTCACCATTAGCACAGTTACAAGATATCAAGCTTCCCGATCAGATTAGTGCAATGCCAATCGCACCCGGCTACTGGATGATTGCCGCATTCATTATCGCCATTGCAATTTGGCTTGGTTATCAACTTTATAAAAAATATCAATATCATGCGCCAAGAAGAATGGCTCTAGCCATGTTGAATCAATATGATATAAACGACGATGGCTTTGCCGCGCAGGTCAACAGCTTACTTAAACGTATAGCCATGACTTACCTGCCACGAGAAAACCTAGCCAAACTCAATGGTCAACCATGGTTTGACTGGTTAGACACTCGACTGCCTAGTAAACAACAGCAAATCATAGGTCGACTACTGACTAAGCGTCACCAAGCCAGTGGGCTAACATTGGACGAAAAACAACAACTGGCATTACTTGCAAAAGCTTGGCTCAGTAATAAACAAGCATTTAGCGACGCTTCGTTAACACATCACAATAGCGTGCAGGGGGTCTAATGTTAGCTTTATATTGGCCTTGGTTACTGCTGTTACTGCCTTTACCATTTTTGATAAAACAGACCAAAACGACTGATGTGGGTGGGCATTTACATATCCCCGGCATTGGGACAACAACTACTGTCATCCATACCCACAAAAATAAACAAAGTCGTAAACGCTACTGGTTAATGTGGACATTTTTATTAATCGCCATCGCTAGACCCCAATGGTTGGGCGATCCGATTGAGTTACCATCAAAAGGCCGCGATTTAATGATGGCCGTTGACCTTTCAGGCAGTATGCAAATTGAAGACATGGTGGTTAATGGGCAAACCGTTAATCGTTTTACCTTAATTCAGCACGTACTAAGTGATTTTATTGAACGTCGTAAAGGTGACAGGCTCGGGCTTATTTTGTTCGCCGACCATGCTTATTTACAAGCACCCTTAACCCAGGACAGGCGCTCTGTTGCAACCTTTTTAGACGATGCCCAAATTGGTTTAGTTGGTAAACAAACGGCAATTGGCGAAGCTATTGCTCTGGCGGTAAAACGCTTCGATCAAGTCGATGAGAGTAACCGAGTATTAATTTTATTAACCGACGGCTCAAACAACGCCGGTAATATTGAACCAGAAGTAGCCGCGCAAATTGCTGCTAAGCGTAACATCACCATATACACGATTGGTGTCGGTGCTGAAGTACTTGAGCGCCGGACCATATTTGGTAAAGAACGTATTAATCCATCAATGGATTTAGATGAAACGCAATTGAAAAAGTTAGCAGAAATGACCAATGGTTATTATTTCAGAGCTCGCAACACCGAAGAGTTGAATAGTATTTATCAACAAATCGATAAACTCGAACCCGTCAGTCGTGACCAACTGAGTTATCGCCCTAAAAGTGAATTGTTCTATTGGCCGTTATTATTGTCATTGCTCATCAGTTTACTGATAGTGCTACAACAGCAATGGCCAACAGTTTTTGCTCCTAAAACCAAGGAGGAAAATTGACTATGTTGCATTTCATTCGACCAGAGTGGCTATTTGCCCTGCTACCAGTGGCCTTAATCAGCTTATTATTTTGGCGTAGACACAGCCAGCAGTCGGCGTGGAAGCAATATATCGCGCCTCATTTAAGCCAGCTGTTAATTACGCAAGGTACTGGCAACAAAGGCCAACCTAAGTGGTTATTAATAGCGTGTTGGATTATCGCAGTTATTGCCTTAGCTGGGCCCGCTGTTAACAAACAAAACTTGCCCGTATTTGCAACAGAGCAAGGGCGCGTGCTCATAATGGACATGTCATTGTCTATGTATGCCACAGATTTAAGCCCCAATCGTTTATCATATGCGCGCTTTAGAGCTACTGACTTATTGTCAGAGTTAAAAGAAGGTGAAACCGGCCTTATTGCCTACGCTGGTGATGCATACACCATCAGCCCTTTAACCCGTGATACCGCAACGATTCTTAATCTTTTACCCACTCTGTCACCAGACATTATGCCGACAAAAGGGTCTAACCTCGCCTCAGCGCTTACCCTTGGAGAAAATCTGTTGGCACAAGGTGGTCATGTACGGGGTGATATTATTTTGATGACCGACGGTGTCTCAGATGCCCAATTTAACCAAGCTGCTAAAGCATTAAAAAATAGCCGCTACCGCTTATCAATTATGGCATTTGGAAGCCAACAAGGTGCACCCATTAGTTTGGGCGATGGTCAGTTACTACGCGACAGTAGCAACGAAGTGGTGGTTGCTAAAACAGATTACGGTTTATTGCAAAAGTTAGCTCAACAACATCAAGGGATTTTAGTACCCGCTCAAACCGACGGTAGCGATATCAAAACACTAACCGAATGGTTAGCCATTGATGGTGATGCCACCGAAACCGAACTTGCTGGTGAATCTTGGCAAGATTTAGGACCTTACCTTGCAATATTATTGGTATTACCTATGCTCATGAGCTTTCGCCAGGGATTATTGACAATTCTATTAAATCCCGCTTTTTTACTTGGCAGCCTAATGGGGTTAACGGCAATAAATAGCCAACCAGCGCATGCATCTCTCTGGCAAGACTTATGGCAGACTCAAGACCAACAAGCACAGTCGGCGTTTGAGCAAGGCGACTTCACCCAAGCCGCTGATACCTTTAAAGATCCACAATGGCAAGCATCTGCACATTACAAAGCCGGTGATTATCAGCAAGCCCTTGAAGGTTTTGAGCAAGATAGCAGCGCCAATGGTTTATATAATCAGGGTAATGCATTAATGCAACTAAGCGACTACCAAGAAGCCATTAAGCGTTATCAGCAAGCTATTGAATTACAATCACCTTTTACTGAAGCTCAACAAAATTTAGAAGTCGCAAAAAAGAAACGTGATCAACAAAAAGAACAATCGTCAAATCAAGATCAATCTGGCGAGGGTGAGCAATCAAACGATTCAAATTCTGATGAGTCTAGCCAAGATAATTCATCCTCTTCTGAACAATCACAATCTGATGAGGCGGATGATAAACAAGATGGGCAACAATCAGATGATAATCAACAAAGCGATGCTGACAATCAACAACAGCAATCGCCGCAAAATAATGCTAGTGAGCAAGCTAACGATTCACAAAGCAATCAATCACAAAACAATGATTCAGATGATTTAGATGATTCAGATGATTCAGATGATTCAAAACAAGATAGCCAGCAACAATCAGGCTCTGAACAACAAGCGGATAAAGAGCAACAGCCTAATGACAATAACCCAGCGTCAGATGAGCAATCTGCTGTCGACAACGCGCAAAATGATCCACAGTCGCAACAAACAGATCAGCAACCGAGCGATAGTGAACCATTAAGTAACGAAGCCAGCATGCAAGCTGCAGCAGATGCCGCCGAAGATCAAGCTAACCAGCAGCAAATGAATGCGAGCGAAGTAACAGAAGCGCCTAAAGATAAGCCGCAAGGGACGTCTTCAGAAGTCATTTCAGCATCTCAAGTTAATCCAAATGATTTACCTGCAGATATGCAACGAGCATTACGAGCCATTAACGAAGACCCGCAAGTGCTGATCCGTAATAAGATGCAGCTAGAATATCAAAAACGTCGTCAAAATAGTCAACCGTCTAAGGATAATGAACAGTGGTAATCAGAACTCTATTTAGCCTATTGCTATTTATTATTGCTTCACCCGCCTTTGCACTTAGCCAAATACAAGCCACAGTCGATAGAAATCCCGTGGCTGAAGGTGAATATTTTGTGCTTGATATCGTGGCTGATGACGACCTCAATGCCGGCGCACTCGACACCTCAATCCTGCTTGATGATTTTATTGTTGGCAGAACAAGTGTTGGTCGCAGCACTAAAATGGTTAACTTTGACACCACGCGCGAAACTCGCTGGCAAGTATTACTGTCACCAAAATCAACTGGCACAGTCATCATTCCGGCTTTTAATATTAAAGATGTCAGCTCAAAACCTATTGCTTTAAAAGTGATGCCATCAGGCGCATCAGCAGATGAAGTACAAAATGTCTTTATTAAAGTACACACCAATGCTTCAGAAGCGTATGTTGGCCAATTGATTACGTACAAGGTTAAATTGTATCTAGCAGTAGAGTTACAGCGTGGCGTATTGAGTGCGCCAGCCGTTGAAGGCGCTCAAATTAAACAAATTGGCGAAGATAAAGACGGCAGTGAAATACTCGACGGACGTCGCTTTAGAGTCATTGAACGCACTTATGGCATTATTGCCGATCTTCCTGGCGAGCTCGTCATCAATGGGGCCAGCTTCTCGGGGGACGTATTAGTTGAAGCGCAGCGTCGTGGTGGCATGTTTGGCTTTAATGAAAGCAGGCCAATGCAAACAGAAGCCGAGCGTGAAGTGATTCAAATTAACTCGACGCCACCAAGCTATCAAGGTAAATGGTTGGTGAGCGACATCGCCATATTAAAAGAAACGTGGCCAGAAGAAGTCACTGAATTTGAGGTCGGCAGCCCAATCACCCGTACCATTAGTCTTATTGCCTCTAATACCGACGACACTAGCCTGCCCGATATTGATATCCCGCTAGCTGAAGGATTAAAATCATACCCAGAAAAACCTGTTAGACAAACGTTTGTACGTGACAATCAAGTCGTGTCGCAATATAGCCTGACTACCGCCATCGTACCGACAAAGCCAGGGACATATGTCCTGCCAGAAATTCGCGTGCCATGGTGGAACCCACATCTTAAAAAGCAACAGTTTGCCACTTTGCCACAACGCACAATCACTGTAATAGGCAGTAGCGCAACCACTGCCGATATTCCTGCTGCAGATAGTTTCAGCTCAACAACAACTAATGAATACTGGCCAATAGTGAGTGCTGTGTTTGCGTTATTGTGGTTAATCACACTCGTCTTATGGCGCAGAGCTGTCGCGGCAAGTTACTCGTTCAATCGAAATGCGAATACAGAGCAGACTACTACACAGAGAAAAACAGCCACTACTGGCTTAAACGCTATTATTCATGCATGTGATAGAAATGACAGCAGCGCAGCCATTACGGCGGTACAGGCCTATTTTAGCGAACGCTGTGGTACATCAATGACCTTAACCCAAATCAGTGGATTATCGCCTGCTTTAGCGCTTGCTATTAATAAACTGCAAGCCGACAAATACAGCCGTCAGCCTCAAGCGATGGATAAAAAATCATTGATGGATGCCATCTTGGCGTATAAAGAAAAGCCTCACTCCAATTCAACATCCCTCATTGCGGACTTAAATCCCTAATGACGGTTAAATCTTTCACCTCAGTGCTATCGTGATGATTGAGAAAGTCACTAACTATGGTGCTGAGGTGATTTATCTTGCTATTGCCGCTCGGGCTTTTTAAGCTATTGGACATGTTTAACTAAAAAAAGTTAAAAAATGTTCGGATCCCTACGAAAGAAAAAGACTGATGTCGCGGTCTTATCTGACATGGTAACAAAACAACGACGATACGATAGCCTTGTCAGGGCACTTCATACAGACATTTTCCGTTACGCCTTTTGGCTATGCGGAGATAAGCATGTTGCTGAAGATATCACTCAAGAAACGTTCTTACGAGCGTGGCGTGCTTTAGACTCTTTAAAAGATGATAAAGCAGCAAAAGCGTGGCTCATTACCATCTTACGACGGGAAAATGCCAGACGTTTTGAGCGTAAACAATTTGACTATAGTGATGTTGAGCAAGAATTACTTGAAGATGTATTTTCCTCAAGTAATGAAGATGAAACAGAACAATATTGGCTTCGTCGCCAAATAGGTAAACTCGATATCGAATACCGAGAACCTTTGTTATTGCAACTGATTGGTGGATTTAGTGGCGATGAAATAGCCGACATGCTCGAGTTGAACCGCAATACGGTTATGACGCGCTTATTCAGAGCTAGAAACCAATTAAAAGAAGCATTAGAAACACCAGAGGTAAGAGGTCAATCAAATGGATGATCTACAATTTCGTCGTCAAGCATACGGCGACCCGAATAATCAATCCGACGAGTTTTTAGCGCACCTTGCTGAAAATGAAGACGATGCGAAATTTGTCAAAGACCTAAAAGCATTTGACCAAAAACTGACTCAGGCATTAACTATTGATGTGCCTGAAGGTTTGGCTGATAAATTGCTTTTACGACAGCAATTAAGTCAACATCAGCAGACCAAAAAGCGTGGCCGTTATATGATGGCTATGGCGGCATCAGTTGCCTTTGTTGTAGGTGTCAGTTTTAGTATGTTGCGGTTTACCCCGGTGAATTTATCTGAGAACTCACTAGCGCATGTTCATCATGAAACCAAAGCATTAGTGATGGATCAAGATATTGGCTTTAATGATGTTAATTTTAAGCTAGCTAGCCTGAAAGGTCTGAGCGACTCTAAATTCATCAAACAACCAGGACGAGTGTTCTATACCTCATACTGTGACTTCCAAGGAGTAAAATCACTGCACTTGGTCATGGCGGATGAATTAGGTAATAAAGTCACTTTGTTCATTGTACCTGTTGAAAGTCGCATGGTATTAGAAGAAGCTTTTGCTGACGAACAATACAAAGGACAAAGTTTTCAAACAGCAGACGCCTATATGGTATTGGTCGGCGAGCCAGCTTCAGACCTTGATTTTGTCAAAAAAGAAGTCGAAAACACCTTTATTTAATACTGAAGCTGTATCACTAAAAATCCGCTATTTCCTTGAATAGCGGATTTTTTTGATCATGAAAAAAATCAAAGTGTGAACAAGATCAGACTTCTGCTAGGATTGCGCCCATAAAAATAACTCACTGGACGATATATGGAAATTCAAACACCAATCATCATCACATTTGTTGGATATTTAATGCTAATGATGGGCATAGGCTATTGGGCTTATCGTAAAACAGACACGGTTGACGACTATATTCTAGGCGGCAGAAAAATGGGCCCTGCAGTAACAGCGCTCAGCGTAGGTGCCTCCGATATGTCGGGCTGGTTACTCTTAGGCTTACCTGGAGCTGTCTACCTTAGCGGCTTGGGAGAAGCATGGATTGGTTTTGGATTGATTTTCGGTGCATGGTTAAACTGGTTATTTGTCGCCAAACGCTTACGTATATACACCCAGATGGCAGATAACGCCCTCACACTGCCCGACTTTTTCGAAAACCGCTTTAACGACAGCCATGGTTTATTAAGGTTAGTCTCTGCTGTGACGATTCTGGTATTTTTCACATTTTATGCATCTTCTGGCATGGTCGGTGGCGCAATATTATTTGAAAAAGTCTTCGGCCTCGATTATACCGTCGCGTTAGTTATCGGCTCGTTCATTATTGTGTCATACACGTTCGTGGGTGGTTTTTTTGCTGTTAGTTGGACTGACTTTTTCCAAGGTTGTTTAATGTTATTAGCCTTGATAATTGTCCCAGTTGCCATATTTAGCCAACCGGATACACAAGTTGGTTTTGAAAAAATAGACCCTGCGATGCTGTCATTTATTAACGACAACACCACGGTTTTAGGCTTAGTGTCTTTATTGGCCTGGGGCTTAGGTTATTTTGGGCAGCCGCATATCTTGTCTCGTTTTATGGCCATTGGCGATCCAAAAGATTTGGTGCTATCTCGCCGTATCGCCATGAGCTGGATGATCTTATCCTTAATTGGTGCATTAGCAACAGGTATTGCTGGCAGTTTGTACTTTGCCGCAGAGCCGTTAGAAAACGCTGAAACGGTTTTCATTAACTTAGCTCATATTGCATTTAACCCGTGGATTGGAGGCTTGCTGATTGCGGCAATTTTATCGGCTATTATGAGTACGATTGACTCACAACTGCTGGTTTGTTCAAGCGTAATCACTGAAGACTTTTACCTTAAATGGTTACGCCCTAAAGCTAGCGACAAAGAGTTGATGCTGGTAGGACGCTTTGGTGTTATAGCAATTGCCTTAGTGGCTGGCATTGTGGCATTAAACCCTGCCAGTAGTGTATTAGGTTTAGTGAGTTACGCTTGGGCTGGGTTTGGTGCTGCATTTGGACCTGTGGTTATATTGTCATTGTTTTGGCGTGGCTATAGCCGTAATGGTGCCGTATTAACGATTCTTGTTGGGGCTGTTACCGTTGTGATATGGAAACAACTTACTGGCGGCATATTCGATTTATATGAAATCGTGCCAGGCTTTATATTGGCGACATTAGTTGGCGTTGTTGTGAGTAAGCTGTCACCACCGACGCCTAAAACAATGACTGACTTTGATAACTTCAATACCTCTTTAAAATCATAAAGTAATAGTAAATGGCGATTCATCAATTAACATCGCTTGGGTAACGCAATCTCGTCATGAGGTTGTGTTGCCACATCCCATCTATTAAGTCAGCTTAATTTACCCTCCTGTTTTTTAACGTTTATATTACATTTTGTATAAATGAATATTTTTTAATTAATTAATTAATTGAAAATGCGAGCAAAGCATATTTACATATACTGCCATGCTATCAAACACCTAGGATACAGTCACAAAGCATAATTAACTTAATATTAACAATAACTAACATCTGGTCGGAGTTGTTAGTAGCATATCACTTACCTAAGATGCCTCAGACTTTACGCTGTGAGTGGTCCAACAAGTTAACTCTTGTTCATCACAGTCATAATAAATGGGAAATAATAATGAATAAGTTCAACAAGACTCTTCTTGCTACAGCAGTGTTGCTTGCTAGCGCCCAAGCTTCTGCAGCAGGCTTTCAACTAAATAGCCAATCAGCAACAGGTATTGGCCGTGCAATGGCTGGCGATGCTGTTATTGCCGACAATGCTTCAGTGTTATCACGTAACCCAGCAGCAATGGCATTATTTGATAACACCTCATTATCTTTAGGTGCCGTGTACGCCGATATCGATGTGTCTGTTTCTAATGTAACGGGTTCGTATGGCGGCCAAGATGTTGACTATGGCAGCGAGCACGATGCTGCAGACTCAAAAGTCATCCCAAATTTTTATTATATTAACCCAATCGATGATAAGTGGGCTTTTGGTGTTGCTGCATTTAGTAATTACGGTACGGGTACAGATTTAACCTCATTAGCCGACAGAACACCAACCGTTGGCGGTAATGCAGTGCCATTGCCAACACCGGTGGACTTACTCGGTAACACCGAAGTGGTCACCATTAACTTAAATACCAGCGTGTCATACCGTATAAGCGAGCAATGGAGCTTAGGTTTAGGTCTTGATGCAGTTTATGGCAGCGGTACCTTAACTCGTACCACACAAAACACACAAATAGGCAGTATTGTTGACGTTGAAGCCGATGGTTGGGCTTTAGGCGGTATCGCTGGTGTTGTGTATGAAATGAATGAAAATAATCGTTTTGGCCTCAGCTATCGTTTAAGCCCTACATTAACCGCTAAAGGTGATGTTAATTATGCTTATTCTGAATATAACGAAATTGATATCCCAATTGCTGATATTGCTCAGTTTGCCGGCTTCCACCAGCTAACTAATGATTTTGCAGTGCATTACACCGCACAATGGACCAATTGGAGCAAGTTTGACCGGATCGAAGTTATCGATGGCGATAACGGTGTTGCACAAACTGATTTAAAAGAATATCACTGGAAAGACTCATGGTTCCTTAGCTTAGGGGCGACATACAACCTAAGTGAAGATTGGACTTTACGTGCAGGTATTGCATCAGATGAAGGTGTTGTTGATCAGCACTCATCACTTTCAATCCCAGATTCTGATCGTACTTGGTATACCGCAGGTGTCAGCTATGATTTGACTAATAAATCTAGTGTGGATTTTGGTATTGCATTTGTTCGCGGTGAAGATGTTACCGTATTAGAAGACAGTGCAATCTTACCTATGGTAACGGGATTAGACAGCGAGATTTCAGCACACACGCGCTCAAATGCTGTGTATTACTCTGTGCAGTACAACTATAGTTTTTAAGTCTACCGGCATATTAAATGCCTAACATACAGAAGTGATAAGTAAGAATGTGACTTATCACTTTATGATGTATCTCGCTAAACCGCCTTTTCATAGGCGGTTTTTTTATATCTCTTTGTACTAATATATAAATTTTTCTACTACACCTATTGCGTAAAAAACCAAAGTCCATTAGAATTTTCTTATAGACTTTATATAGGTGCAACCATTATGTCTCGGTTACTCACATCGCTCTCGTTCATTGGTGCTATATGCACTGCTATTTCTTTTCCGATATTTGCGGCATCTGAGGCGTTTGATACGGTCACGTTGCAATATTCTAATCATGCACAACCACGCGTATTTGACGCAAAAGTAGAAGCAGTAAAAGCCGCTACGGTATCTGCACAAACTTCTGGTCGCATTATCAATATTCATTACGACGTGAATGATTTAGTGCCTCAAGGCGCAGCATTACTTGAAATAACCAATAAGGAACAAGGTGCTGAGCTCGCAGGAGCAGAAGCTGAGCTGGCTAAAGCTGAAGCGGTAAATAGCGAAGCTCAAGCACAATACACGCGTTATAAAGAATTATTTCCAAAAGGCGCCATATCAAAAGGTGCAATGGACGAAGCGACAGCAAAAGCAAAATCATCCGCACAAGCTGTAAGCAGTGCTAAAGCACAACTTATTAAAGCCAAAGAAAGCTTAAATTACACGATTGTGAGCGCCCCTTTTAGTGGTCGTGTTACCCAGCGTTTTGTAGAACAAGGCGAAACCATTTCATACGGTCAGGCGCTATTTTCTGGTTATGATACTCAACATCTTAGAGTCGTATTTCAAGTATCACAGCAAGACTTAATTCAGATTCAACAACTTGAGAGTGTCCGTATTCAATTAGCCGATGGCAAAGTGATCTCGACTACCGAGATCAATCCATTTAACTTTGCCGATCAACTCACTCATAGCCATGCTGTAAGAGTCAATTTCATCAACCCAAACGACACAGACAACCTTGTTGGCCAATGGGTAAAAGTATTGTTTGAGCAAACTAGTCAACCAAGCTTATTCATTCCTATATCTGCTATTCATCAAGTGGGAGATCTCACCTCGGTATTCCGTAAAAAAGGTGACAACATTGTGCTCAATCAAGTGCGGCTAGGTTTTATGGATAGCACCAAGCAACAAGCTGAAGTGCTTTCAGGTTTAATGCCATCGGACGAAATCATCATCGACGCGGCACAATACTTAATTAATGCCAATGTCGCTAAGGTGAAGGAGTAATTTATGACACCTTCAGAGCGCTCATCCCATTTAGGCATATCTGGAAAAATCGCCAGTGCATTTCAACACAGTGCAATCACACCTCTATTAGCAATATTGGGTTTATTGCTGGGTATTTTTGCGGTCATCATTACCCCTAAGGAAGAAGAGCCACAAATCGATGTGACCTTTGCTGATGTATTCATTCCTTATCCAGGGGCAACGCCAACTGAAGTTGAAAATCAAGTCACCCTTCCAGCTGAGCAGATTATTTCTGAAATTAAAGGCATTGATACCCTGTACTCATTTTCGCAACCTGACGGGGCATTAATTATTGCTATTTTTGATGTCGGCGTGCCCCGAGATGAGGCGGTAGTGAACCTTTACAACCAACTATATTCCAACAGTGATAAATTTAATTATGCTGCTGGTATTGGTGAACCACTCATTAAACCTCGAGGTATCGATGATGTGCCTATTGTCGGATTAACCTTATGGTCGAAAGACCCAAGCATGACAGCGGAGCAGCTAACCTCAGTTGCATCTGTGGTGGAAACAGAGCTTAAAAGGATCCCTGGTACTCGCGAGATATACAGTCAGGGCCAACATGAGTTGGTGTTAAATGTGCGCTTAGACCCCATAAAAATGAACAGTTATGGCATAGCATTTACCGACATAAGCAGCGCGTTACAAGATAATAATCAGACCTCTGCATTAGGTTCACTCACGCAATATAATCAAGAAATCAAACTAAAAACCGGCGAGTTTTTGCGCAATGTCGATGACGTAAAGAATTTATTAATCAAGGTCAATCAAACCACCACAACCGGAGCGGCCGGCGTAGTATATTTGTCAGACATTGCTGATATTCAATTACAAAGTGACATTCCTAAACAAAGTGTATGGCATGTTAATCAACAAGGCAGTTACCCTGCGGTAACCATTGCTATTGGTAAACAAGCGGGCCAAAATGCTGTCGATATTGCCAATGCAGTACTGGCCAAAGTAGAAGCGGTCAATAATGTGCTGATCCCAGATAACGTTGAGGTGGCTATCTCACGTAATTACGGCCAAACGGCCGGTGACAAATCAAACACACTTATTTTTAAACTGATATTTGCTACTTCTGCGGTAGTGCTATTAGTGCTATTTACTATGGGGCTTCGTGAGTCGGCTGTGGTGGGTATTGCGATTATCATCACCCTAGCAATCACCTTATTTGCATCATGGGCTTGGGGCTTCACCTTAAACCGCATCTCGCTATTTGCACTGATTTTTTCCATCGGGATTTTAGTCGATGACGCCATTGTTGTGGTAGAGAATATTCACCGTCATATGGCCCTTAGCAATAAACCCATAAGCGAGCTTATTCCGCATGCCGTGGATGAAGTTGGCGGCCCAACTATTTTAGCAACGTTCACTGTCATCGCAGCGTTATTGCCTATGGCATTTGTGTCAGGTCTGATGGGCCCTTACATGAGTCCTATCCCTATTAATGCCAGTATGGGTATGCTGATATCATTGTTAATCGCCTTTATCATGACTCCATGGCTAAGCAGCCATTTACTCAAACCACATAAACATCACAGTAATGATGAGCCCGGTGTTGAACAAGAAACCGCATTAACTCGATTTTTCACAAAAATGATGAGCCCTTTTCTCATTGGTGAACATGCCGCTAAAGCGCGCAAGGGCTTAGCGCTCATTATCATGCTACTAATCGCAGTCGCTATCGCGTTACCGGTATTTCAAGCAGTTGTATTAAAAATGCTACCATTTGATAATAAATCTGAATTTCAGGTTATGGTAGATATGCCTGAAGGCACTCCTGTTGAGCAAACACAGCGAGTACTGCAAGATTTAAGTCAATATCTCACCAGTGTAGAAGAAATCGAACATATCCAGCTTTATTCAGGCACTCATGCACCGATGAATTTCAACGGTTTGGTAAGACATTACTTTTTACGAAGCAGCCAAGAACTTGGCGACATTCAAGTTAATTTAGTGGATAAAAAACACCGCGATCGCGACAGCCACACTATTGCATCATCAGTACGTGAACCCTTACAACGTATTGCCTTGCAATATAACGCCAATATAAAAATTGTTGAAGTGCCTCCTGGTCCACCAGTGTGGTCACCTATTGTGGCTGAAGTGTATGCACCAACAACACAATTACGAGAGCAAGCTGCTAATGATTTATTACAGCGCTTTAAAAATACTGAATATGTTGTCGACATGGACATATTTTTACCTGCACAACAACAGCAATGGCAAGTAGTGATAGACCGCAGCAAAGCACGTTTACTTGGGGTATCTTACAGCAGCATTATCGATGCTATTAACAGTGCAGTTAATGGCAATGACGCCAGTTATTTGCACCTAGAACAGCGTAAACACCCAACACCGATCCGCTTACAAGTAGACGAAGCCGCAAAGGTGAATTTGCAACAAGTACTGCAATTACGTGTGGCAAGTCAAAGTGGCGCTCAAATTGCGCTGACTGAACTGGTTAGTGTGAAACAACAAGCAATTGATGCACCTATTGTTCACAAAAATATGGTCCCGATGATTATGGTTGTTGCAGATATGGCAGGACCAACTGGAAGTCCATTGTATGGAATGTTTGACATGGTGAGCCAAATTAACCATGAAACAGAACAAGGCGAGCTTAACTACCCTATCGAGCAACATTTAGTAAACCAACCAGATGGGTTAACTGACGTGGCTATTTTATGGGATGGCGAATGGAAAATTACCTACGAAACCTTCAGAGACATGGGTATTGCTTATGCCGTTGGCATGATTGCTATTTACTTACTGGTAGTTGGGCAATTTAAATCTTATATCGTCCCCTTAGTGATCATGGCCCCTATTCCATTAACCATTATTGGTGTGATGCCTGGTCATGCCTTATTAGGGGCACAATTTACCGCACCATCAATGATTGGAATGATTGCACTTGCAGGGATTATTGTTAGGAACTCGATTTTGCTAGTCGATTTTATCAACCAGCAAACTGCTGCAGGCGTTCCATTTGAACAAGCGGTTATTCACTCTGGTGCAGTGAGAGCCAAACCTATTATGTTAACTGCGATGGCGGCCATTATTGGTGCTCTATTTATTATCGACGACCCAATTTTTAACGGCTTAGCGATAAGCTTAATTTTCGGAATTTTTATCTCAACCATTTTGACGCTAATTGTGATCCCAGTACTGTATTTTTCAGTGATGAAATCAAAAATGGCAGCAAAAATTACTCAGTAGTTATTATGTTATCGGGCATTAGCCCAAAGGAGCTCATTATGTCGTTAGAAAGAAGTATTATGGCCTTTGCTGGCTTTATGATTTTGTTGTCTTTAGTGTTAATGGCAACCGTTAGCCAACATTTTATCTGGCTTACTGTGTTTGTTGGCGCTAACCTATTCCAAAGTGCATTTACAGGCTTTTGCCCTGCAGCCATGATCATGAAAAAGTTGGGTATTAAAACTGCAGCGGAAATAGCCTTAAACAAATAACCTGTTTTAAGGTTAACCATAAGGAACCTTGTGTTGAAAAAAACTATTCTGATGACTATTAAACCAATATTAACTGCATTGTTTATCGTATCGACATGGTTTGCAATACCTGTGCAGGCAACAGAGCTACAGCCCGATGTTGCATGGCAAAAAATTAATGCCAATGCAACATTAATCGACGTGCGCACTGCGCAAGAGTTCGCTGCAGGGCATGTAAAAGGGGCGATTAATATTCCGTTTGAAAATATCGTTGCAGAACTAGAAAAACTCAACATCACCAAAGATACTGAGGTAGTACTGTATTGTCGAAGCGGTCGACGCAGCGGTATTGCTCAAAGTGCATTAGTGGAACAAGGTTATACAGCAACATACAATGCTGGTGGGATTGACACCCTAATGTCTACACATTAAATCATTAATGGCCTTAAATACATTTAAGGCCATTAATTTTTACTTGATAGCTTCACTGCCAAATGTCGCTGCCAATGTCATCACCTTTCATGATATATGCCCTCTTAATCATCTCCTCCTGACTTGCAACAAATAAAAATACACGAATAAATTTCACTTAATTTAGCAAGCTAGGTTAAGCGCTTTCATTAAATGTAGACCCCATCAGCACAGTAAAAACAATATCAGCACGCCACTCCACAAGAGAATACTAATTCAATAAAATCTAATAAAAATTCAAAATCAACAAGTTAGAACAGGTGTTCACACAAATCACTTGTTAACATTTTATTTACAACTGGTTAATTTTTGATTACATTTTATTGTGTTAAGCAAACATAGCTTATCGATAAAACATAATTAGAAAGACAATATTTAACCCTGATAACATGGAAGATAACATGAAAAAAAACCAACATAAGGCTGTTGTACTTAGCATGACAGCATTGGCGTTAGCCATATCAACTCAAGTGAATGCTGCACCTAGTTCTCTAACACTTTCATTAACAAATCAACAAATTGAGCAGCAATCTCCCTTACCTAAGCGTTATATCGTCAAGTTTAGAAACGACAATGCCGCGCAAGTAATGAGTGATATTGCGATAAGCCAAAGTGCTAACGAGATAACCGATGCCAGTAGCATGGACTATCAACCTAGAACTAATGAAATCTTCAGCCAGTTAAGAGCACTTAACAGCGTTAAAGCACGAGAAATGAAACGAATTGGCAGAAGTAATAGTTATTCAACAAAGCTCGACAGCACGTCTATTAGAGCGTTGCGTCTGCGTCAAGATGTCGAATACGTAGAAGAAGATTTACCGCGTCGCTTATTAGCTGAAACCACCCCGTGGGGGCAAACTTATGTCGGTGCAACAGTATTGAGTGACAGCCAAGCAGGCAATCGTACCATTTGTATTATTGATTCTGGTTACGATCGTAGTCACAACGATCTAAGCGGTAATAATGTCACGGGTACCAATAACTCTGGTACAGGTAACTGGTATCAACCGGGTAACAATAATGCCCACGGTACACACGTTGCAGGCACCATAGCAGCTATCGCCAACAATGAAGGCGTTGTGGGTGTGATGCCAAACCAAAATGCTAATATTCATGTGGTTAAGGTGTTTAACGAAGCGGGATGGGGTTATTCTTCATCACTTGTTTCTGCAGTAGATACCTGTGTTAACTCTGGCGGCGCGGATGTAGTGACGATGAGCTTAGGCGGCAGTGGTTCTACTACAACTGAACGTAATGCACTCAACACACATTACAATAATGGCGTGTTACTCATAGCCGCTGCAGGTAATGCCGGAGACAGTAGTTACAGTTACCCTGCATCGTATGACAGCGTAATGTCTGTTGCTGCGGTAGACAGCAATCGCGACCATGCTGCATTTTCACAATACACCGACCAAGTTGAGATTTCTGGCCCAGGTGAAGCGATTTTATCAACCGTAACTGTGGGCGAAGGCCGCACTGCAGATATCACTATTGCTGGCCAATCATACTTTAATAATGGCGTGGTTCCTCATAACCGCTTAACACCATCAGGCAGTAGTTATGCATCTGCACCTGTTAATGCAAGCGCTACAGCAACATTGGCTGAATGTACCGTTAATGGTACAAGCTTTAATTGTGGCAGCATGAGCAATAAAATTTGTTTGGTGGAACGAGTAGGTAATCAAGGTTCTAGCTACCCAGAAATCAACGCAGTTAAAGCGTGTAAAACCGCTGGTGCAAAAGGCGTCATTGTTTACAGTAACACCGCACTGCCTGGCTTACAGAATCCCTTTTTGGTCGATGCAAACAGTGAAATCACAGTACCATCAATGTCTGTTGACCGCGCAACAGGTTTAGCACTGCGAGCCAAAATTGGTCAATCGGCTACAGTATCAAACTTGGGCAATCAAGATTATGAATACTATAACGGGACATCAATGGCGACGCCACATGTGTCTGGCGTAGCAACATTAGTATGGAGCTACCACCCAGAATGTAGTGCCACTCAGATCCGTGCGGCGCTGAATGCAACTGCAGATGACTTAAATGTAGCAGGCCGTGACAATAAAACCGGCTTTGGTATGGTGAATGCTACTGCTGCAAAAGCTTATTTAGATGAATCATGTACTGGCCCAACTGATACGGGTAGTGGCTCTGGTGACAACGTGCTTGAAAAAGGTGTTGCAAAAACCGGTTTAGCTGGAGCAAAAAATGATGAGCTTTACTACTCGCTTGATGTGCCAGCAGGGGCAACAGCTTTGAGCTTTACCATGAGCGGTGGCACAGGTGATGCTGACTTGTATGTTCAGTATGGCGCTTCGCCAACAACGAGTAGTTACGATTGTCGTCCATGGAAAAGTGGGAATGCAGAGTCTTGCCCTATCGCAACGGCGCAATCTGGAACATATTATGTGATGGTTCAAGGCTACAGTGCCTTCAGTGGCGTAAGTTTAGTGGCTAATTATACTGCTGCAAGCTCTGGCAGTGGTACAGGCGGTCCTGCGACTTACACCAATACTAACAACTATAATATCCCTGATAACAACACAACGGGTATCTCAAGCCCTATCTCTGTTACACGTACCGGTAACTCTGGAACGGTATCAGTGTCTGTTGGTGTCATCCACACCTATATTGGTGATTTAAAAATCCAACTGATAAGCCCTACAGGCCAAACCGTTGTGTTACATAACAATACGGGAGGCGGCACAGATAATATTAGCCAAACATACACGGCAAATATGGCTGGTGTTGAATCGAGTGGCACTTGGACGCTTAAAGCCGTTGATAACGCTAATAGAGATACAGGGTATATCGATACTTGGAGCTTAAGTTTTCAATAACTTTGCTCATTAACTCATAAAAATAGCCACATCATGTGGCTATTTTTTGTTTAATCGACAGATATTAAAAATGGGGTTGTGGAGTTTTTAGTACCGCTGGCTGTTGAATTTTACTGATCACATCAAAAATAGCAGCAAATGAATTTGGAGTGCTGACATCGACCGCTAATTTTAATCTGCGGGCAATATCATTAGCCGATAACACACCTCGAATAGCGTGTTGTTGCCTGTCTAAAACGAGACAATGCTGTTGCCCTGCTGACTTTAACGTTTCGATGACATCACCGATTTTGGCATAGCTTAAATCATCGTAATCAATGGCTTTTAACTGATCTTTAGGGATCATAAAATCAATGACTTTAAGCTGTTCCCGTTGATGCCCTTCAGCAACTCTCTTTAATATTTCTTGATTATGTAAAGATTCAAAACTAATCAAACCCAAAAATTCATTTTTATGATTAACCACTAATTTAAGACGGACGTGGGATTTTTGCATCAAGCTTTCCACTTCGACAGCTGATGCATTTGATTCAATGACTAGAGGGGTCACTTTTTTGAAATCCGTAAAAATATTTACCGCCGAAGAAAGGATTGAGATATCTTCATGTGCTTCAGGTGAGGTTAATTCGTCGATTTTTTCTACTGGGTATAATGCTAATTTTTTCACAACAACATCCTTAATCTACTACCGCCACATAATAAAAACACCATAATAATCATGATGATAAAATAAAAATAGTGTTTAAAACATGCTTTGATTATCTTCCTGTGATTTTATTTGCACAATACCTTTCCAGATTAAAGTTTATTCACAATTGTGAAATTAAGGTTTAATTCACATTCCAATGCTATGAGGTGTGATAGAAAGGCAACATTAATAGGTAATCTTGAAGTGTTTTTGAAGAAGTAAATCACTAGCTAAACTGCGAGCTAACCTGACATGATGAATAATGTAGAGTTAACACAGCGATAAAACATCGCTGTGTTTGATAAAATAATGTTTAGCTATCGAGGAAGCGATAATATTAAATTTATAATACCTCTAGAAAGGAGTATGGTTAATTCGAGTAACCAAAGGTCGAATATTTCTTATTACTTAAGCTTTTCAGGCTCAATCATGACACTGTTGTCTTTGTCAGAAAACCACACTTGCCCTTCACTGATACTGACTTGAAGCGCCATATTACGAGTAACAAATATCTCTAGTTGCTTAACAGCTTCTTCAGGCAAATTAATCACAGATAAATTGTCATAACGACTTAATGCTTGCTGGTTTTGTTGCCACCAAATAGGCACACTGCGACCACCATAGGTATATAAAATAACTTGTTTGGATCGCCCACTGGCTTTACGCAACCATTTCTCATCAGCTTGGCCAAACTCAACCCATAAGTTTATTTCATCACTTAAACTTTTATCCCATAATTCGGCTTCATCATCGACACACAACCCTTTACTAAATGCCAATGTCTGTGATGCATTTAATGCAAAAGCTAACAATCGAACCATCATCCGCGTATCGGTTTCAGAAGGGTGCTGAGCGAGTGTAATAGCATGATCAGCATAGTAATGACGATCCATATCAGCAATTTGAAGTGCAACTTTATATACGGTAGCTTTGGCGGCCATTAGGCGATCTCAATAGGCATAAAAAAGCCGAGTCTACTACAAACTAGACTCGGCGTGTTAGTTGAGCACGCTTAAAACGTTATAAAGCACCGGGTCGCAAATGTTTTGCCATCGGGAAATAAGCAATCAACTGGGCCACTTTTTCAGTATTGGCGACTATCAGCATGCGCTCTCCTTGTTCATAATGATGGGAGATCTCACTTAACTTAGGAATAGAGGTTCGATTTGCATCTCTGCGTAACAACTCATTCGTATCGCTATCAACGGGTTCATCACTGAAAATAACATCAAGTTTTTGCAGTAATGGCATTGCAGCAATCGGTAACAAACTTGCAGGTGTATGCTCAGTCAGTAATAAAATTTCGCCTTGTCGAGTCATATCTTGAAAAGCATCAACATAGCGTTGCACGGTGAGATTATCGAACCTGTCTTGGTTACTATTAAAGAAACGTTCCCAAAATAGCCGACGATCTTTACCGTCGGCTAAGGTTTGCTGCACTTCCTCACGTTTACTTGCAACAAAATCAAATAATGGAGTTAACGATGCCGGCAACATAGTTTCTAAACGTGAGCGGATAGTCCTAGCAAATACAGGCGCTGCGCCCGCGGTACTAATCGCAACAACTAAGCGGCCACGGTCGACAATTGAAGGAGTTATAAACCGGCAATACGACGGATTATCGACGACATTAACCCATATACCACGTTCATTAGCTAAATCCGCAAAATCCATATTAAGCTGCTCATTTGCTGTGGCCAAATAAACGATATCCACACCAGCAATGTCAGTTTCTAATACTTCCCGGCGAGATAATTTAATCCGACCTTGCGTATGATAGGTCTCAATATCTTTAGCCACGTCTGGAGCTATCACATGAATAATGGCATCAGTTCGCGACAACAAATCGAGCTTTCGAGTTGCAACCTCACCTGCGCCAACAAGCAACACACGTAAACCTTGAGTATCAACAAAAAGTGGAAAATATTGCATTTAAATCTCAATCTTGAACAATAGGGAATTGATGTTGGATCCAGGCTCGATAACCCCCAACCATAGAAGCAACTTGAGTGTAACCCATCAATTGTAAATTATAAGCAGCCAATGCAGCACGCTGGCCTGCACCGCAGTAAAGCAAAATTGGCGTATTTTTATCAGGAAAACGGTGTTCAATATCTCGTTCAATGATACCGCGACTCAAATGCTTTGCTTGAGGCAAATGCCCCTGTAACCATTCATTGTCTTCACGAACATCGATTAATTGCCATTGATCTTGCTGTTGATACTGTTCGATAGTCACTAACGTGACATGTGACATAACTGATTCAACTAAACTAGCAAATGCTGGAGACGCTTGCATAATGAGCCCTTAAAAAGATAACGCCATTTTTAGATAATGACACTTATATACGTCAAAACTGTAAAAAAAGTTTATTAGATAGCTTAAGAAAATAATAATTTATACAAGAAGTTAGATAGACTTTATTTTGTTTCACGATGAATATTACGAAATATTAGTTAACTCCTCGCTACAAGTAACGCAGCATAAATTAACATTAGCTAACCGATTACCGCTTTTCAGGGCACCTAACAGAGTGGCTTACTGAGCATGTAACATTATTATTTAATTATGCGTTTCGCTTTTTTGTGCGCTGCATTGCCAGCATAGTTCAAAACTGCCTTCATTCATTTCATGGCATTGCACACATTGCCATTGTGGTTGCTCTATTTCGAGAGCATCAAGTAATGTTTGTGCAGCGGCTAACTGAGTGTTCATCACCCATAATTCAACAGTTTGCATTTCAATAGGAAGGCCACCCACGCCACCTATTAGCGCTTCACCTTTAAGATCAACTTCAATGCCGCTGGTTTCCAGTAACCCTTTCCATGTGTGGGCCTGTAACAGATTGCCACCGGCCAATAATACTTTTCGTTGTTCCATGCGTTATCCTACTGCATTGCTCTGCTGGCAAATTTGTTTCATCCTACTTCCTCAACCAAAATCTGTCGAGTACTGTTTATAAATTGGACATTTCTATTAAACAATGATTACCTTAAGTTTATCGATACCATGAACAAAGCTCGTAATCAAAAGGACTCAACATGACCAAGGTTGTCTTAAAAGGCGTTTTTCAAATTACCCAATGGGATGAAACCGCATATGCAGAGCATGAAGATGGCACCAAGCAAACGATTGCAAATATAAAACAAACTTATTCAGGAGACATCACCGGATCAGCGGATATTCGTTATGTGATGTCATACCAACAAGATACTACTGCTGTATTTACAGGCTTAGAAGAGCTTAATATTACGACACCTGAAATTACAGGCCGTATCATATTTCAACATAACGGCACATTTGTCACGGGTGTGGCTCAAAGTGAATTTCATATTATTGCCGGGTCCGGAACAGAAAATCTAACGGAATATATTGGACAAGGCGAGTTTACTTCAACTGAGAATGGCCAAGCTGAATATGTAATTACGCTTAACATAGCTTAATGGTTAATTGATCAATTACTTGAATTAGCCATCATTTAAAGACTAATTAGTTAACGCCAAATAGATTTTTTTGAATTTCAATCGCTAAATTAACAACTTTTAGTCAGTAAAAAGTATTACCCTACTTCTTTGCTAAGGGGGATATTTAATTATAAATAATGCCTTCAATATACTATTGAGTTCCTTTGTTTTTAGCTGGGCTTTGATTTGAACTTTAGTGCAAAGCCTGCACTCACTTGCAGCTCAGATTTGCTGCTAAGTGATTGTTAGAATATATAAATAAAAAAGCGTTATGTTAATGCCAACTTCATTACATAATCAACAAAACATATACAAACTCAATTGTTAAATGACAAAATTTACTCTACACTCGTAAATTAATCACAAACGGTATTTGTTTCCATATAAACAACCGTGCCAAATTCTACAACTAACTATTTAAGAGCCCAAACTAATGCGGACAACCAAAATAATCTTGTTATCATTAAGTTTATTAATCGGGTTATCTCTTTTAGTTATAATCACACTCAATCAAAGTCTTCAAGCCTTTAATCGCGATAATAACAACGTCAATTTGCAACAATTTGATCAGCGTAATGTGGCCCCTGTAAGTAATCATTGGGCAAGCATCTTATTGAACTATAACATTGTGTCTGATGACAAAAAAAACTATGTAGTATTATCCAAAGTTGATAATGAAATAAAAGTAATTAGCCTTAATGATGCATTCAATAATATTATGCTATTCAGTAACTTGCCTTTATTGCTTTTAGGTTTCTTTGCCATCGGTATTCCGTTTTACATTACTCGCCGACAAAAGAGAAAACTTGATAAGTCGTTAGAGGTGGTAAACAACGAAACAAACAAGTTACTGGCAGCCTTTAATATTACACCGCCTAAGGTTGAGCAACAAAATACTATCTCTAAATTGAGTTTAGCTCTGATTGAGCTCAATAAACAAATCCACGCACAGCAGCACAAAAATATCATTAGCCAACATCAAGATAAACTGACCGGGCTCATTGACCGCCATGCATATTTACAACACCTGCAAACTCAACTTGAACAAGCCCAAGCGTTAAAGAAAAAGCAGGCATTATTGTTTATCGACCTCGATGGTTTTAAACAAGTGAATGACTCATTCGGCCACAGTTTTGGTGATGAAGTATTAATTCAGGTCGCCCAGCGACTTGCGACGGTTGTACGTAACCGCAAGCTCAGTCATTTTGCACCAACATTAGGCTTGGAGTTAAGTTTATCGAGATTAGGTGGTGATGAGTTTTCCATTTTCATTGAAGACTTACATGATGAAAATCTCGTAATAGAAGTGGCTCAAAATGTATTACAAGAGATAGAAGGCGATTTTGTATTAGGTAATAAATTAATTAAAATTGGCGCTAGTATTGGGATTGCGGTTTATCCCGACAGTGCAGCAAACCCCAATACTCTATTACAAATGGCCGATGTTGCAATGTATAGAGCCAAAACAGATGGTCGAGGCATTTATCGTGTTTATTCGCCAGAAATGGGCAATAAAATGCGTCGTTATCACTATTTACTTGAAGAAATGCGTCTTGCTATGGCGAGTCAAAATTTTAGTTTATCTTTTCAACCCATTGTGAATGTAAACGATTTCAGCATCGATTATTTTGAATGTCTGGTACGCTGGCACCACCCAACTGAAGGTTCTATTTCACCTACTGAATTTATCCCCATAGCAGAAGACTCTAACTTAATTTTAGAGTTGGGTAATTGGATATTGATTGAAGCCTGTCGCCAAATGGCGGCTTGGTATAATGCAGGTATGAATAAGGTAAGAATATCGGTCAATATTTCTGGGGTACAACTAGCACATATCCCGCTTCATGATTGGGTTATGGAAACCATTAACAAAGTTGGATTACCGCCAAAAGCATTATTACTTGAAATCACCGAGTCGTGCTTTATAGATGCTTCTGAAAATGTGATATCGGATTTAGAAAAACTGCGTCAAGCAGGAGTATTAATCGCTATTGACGACTTTGGTACTGGGTTCAGCTCGTTATCCACCCTGGCTAATTTACCCGTTGATGTCATTAAAATTGATAAGTTGTTTATTGACCAAGCAAATATTAACCCCAAATATGAAAAGATTTTAAATTCGATTAGTGGCTTAGGGAAAACCCTTGATTTAAAAATCGTTGCTGAAGGTGTTGAAACAGCACCACAGTTTGAGTTAGTCAAAAAACTCGGCATTGATTGCATTCAAGGGTATTTAATCAGCCGTCCTGAAACGTCCAAAGATGTTGGCAGTAAAATGATTAGCCAAAACTTCAATCATATTGCCATGACGGGCACTGGTGTATACGCGCCACAAACAACCAAGGCTCCTATCGTGCAAATAAAGGCCAGTTAGAAGTAGTATGAATATCAGCAGTATTAAGTCGTTATAGAAGGACAATAGTCGGTTATAAACATGAATACTCAAAAAGCTAATAGTAAACCAAGTCTGATTAACATTAGCCGATTAAACACTACGGCAGGGACATTCAGAGTCACAGCAGACCATGAGAACTCGCTAAGGTTAATTATGATAGAGATTTTGAGTACCGATGGCTGGGAAGCGTTAGTCATTGAAACTGATTCTAGTTGGTATCAAACTCTGCTTACAGCCTGTAAACAACACCTTCACAAGCAATCATTAAACAGCAATGATCAGCAAAAACCAGCCTAATGCTTCATACCTACAAAATAACGTCTTATTTATAACGCCAATGAAACAAATAAGTGCATAAAAGCTTGTATTAAAACACCTTCAAAATTAGATAACTATAAAACAATAAACCCCAGCAAGCTGGGGTTTATTGTTGGCAATTGAGCTGTAATAATACGTGTTACGGCATCATAGAAGGCTGATCAGCGCCCTCTTTCTCAATCTCTACAGGTAGCATGTGTTCGCGGTTAATACCCAGTTTAATGGCGAGATAACTTGCCACATAAATCGATGAGTACGTACCCACAAAAATACCCAATAGCAATGCAGTCGCAAAGCCGTGGATCATGGTGCCACCTTTAAGGAATAACGCAATGACCGTAATCAAGGTCGTACCGGTAGTAATAACAGTACGACTCATGGTTTGAGTAATAGAGGTATTCACAATCTCTTCAGGTGTGCCTTTACGCATTTTTAAGAAGTTTTCACGAATACGGTCATACACTACGATGGTATCGTTAAGTGAGTAACCGACAACCGTTAACAAACCGGCTAATACCGTTAAGTCAAACTCCAGTTGTAATACAGAGAACACCCCTAAAGTCACAATCACGTCGTGAGCAAGTGCCGCAACAGAGCCAGCGGCTAAGCGCCATTCAAAACGAAATGAAACGTAAATAAGAATACAGATTAAGGCAACAATAACTGCGAGGCCACCCTGCTCTGCTAACTCTTTACCGACTTGTGGGCCGACAAATTCAACACGTTTTTGCACCACACCAGCATCAATTGATTGAGCTGCAGTTAATACTGCTGCAACCTGAGCATCACTTTTCAGTTCGCTTCTTACAGGTAAACGAACTAAAACGTCACGGCTAGAACCAAAGTTCTGTACCACTGCACCTTCAGCATCGTCTGTTGTCATGGTTGCACGCAACGCATTTAAGTCAACAGGTTCTGAAAACTCCATCTCAACAACGGTACCGCCGGTGAAATCTAAACCCCAGTTAATGCCTTGCACGCCTAACGATACAAAAGAAGCAATCACCAAGATAAACGACATGACACTGATAGGAAATGCATGACGAAGAAAGTCGACTGTGTTTTTTACTGAAAATATCTGAAACATATTCAACTTCTCCTTTAGATAGATAATGACTTAACGCGCTTACCACCCCAAATCGCATTCACGATTGAGCGTGTGCCAACAATGGCTGTAAACATCGAAGTCGCGATACCTATCATTAAGGTAACAGCAAAGCCTTTCACCGCTCCGGTACCCACAGCAAACAAAATAAGTGCTGTCATAAAGGTAGTGATGTTTGCATCGGCAATCGTCGAGAACGCATTACCGTAACCTTCATGAATGGCTTGTTGTACGCTACGACCGCCTAGAATTTCTTCTCGGATACGTTCAAAAATAAGCACGTTTCCGTCAACCGCCATACCAACAGTTAGCACCATACCGGCAATACCTGGCAGTGTTAATACCGCACCTGGGATCATCGACATAACGCCCACAACCATGATTAAGTTAGCCATCAATGCAAGGTTGGCGATAAAGCCAAATGCACGGTAGTAAACCATCATGAATACCAGCACAACAACCATGCCCCATACCATGGCTTGTACACCGTTTTCGATGTTTTCAGCACCAAGGCTTGGACCAATAGTGCGTTCTTCTACGATTGTTACTGGCGCAATAAGTGCACCGGCTCGTAATAGTAACGCTAGACTTTGTGCTTCACTGTGCTCAAGGCCTGTGATCACAAAATTACGGCCTAAACGAGCTTGAATGGTCGCAACCGAAATAACCTCTTCAATCTTGGTCATTTTAACGGTGCCATCAGGGTTACGAAGGCCGCTGTCTTTGTATTCAATAAACAATGTTGCCATTGGTTTACCGATATTGTCTTTGGTTACGTTCGAGAAAATCGTGCCGCCTTTTGCGTCAAGATTAATCGCTACCTGAGGTCGACTGTATTCGTCAAAAGTAGGCTGTGCACCAGTGATATGATCACCAGTTAACATCACTTCTTTTTTCAGAACGGCAATGCCACCTTCACGACGTTGATAAACTTCAGCTCCAGCAGGTACACGGCCACTGGCCGCAGCACTGACGTCTGCTTTGTCGTCAACCATACGAAACTCAATCGATGCAGTTGCACCTAAGATCTCTTTTGCACGAGCGGTATCTTGTACACCCGGTAGTTCAACAATAATACGCTCTGCGCCTTGACGTTGCACTACAGGTTCAGCAACACCTAACTCGTTAACACGGTTACGAATCGTTGTGATGTTTTGCTGTAAAGCTTCTTCCTTAATTTGCTTAAGGTATACATCACTCATCGTTGCCAGTAATACAAACTCTTTATCAGTGCTTGCATCGGTATAGATCATGTCGTTGCTGCGAGTTTTTAAATAATTCTCAGCTTGGCTAACCGTGTCAGCATCACGAAACTTAATCGCAATTCCTTTAGGGGTTTTGCGAACACCTGCATAGCGGATTTTTTCTTCACGTAGCTGGCTACGGAAATCAGCTACTTTGGCCTCTTCCATTTTGCGGATCGCTTCGCCCATATCCACTTCCATTAAGAAGTGAACACCACCACGTAAATCCAAACCTAACTTCATTGGTGACCCACCAACAGCTTCAAGCCATTCAGGGGTTGCCGGCGCTAAGTTCAGTGCAACGGTATATTTCTGTCCAAGTTGCTCAGCAATGGCCTCTTTAGCCACTAACTGTTGCTCAGAGTTCTGTACTCGAACTAATAATTGTCCGTTTTCAAGTTCAGCACGCTTAATCGCAATGCCTTTACCTTCTAACATTTGTACAACGTTAGCTTGAGTTGACGCAGTAACTTCCGCACCACGAGTTGCCACTACCTGAACAGCATGGTCTTCACCAAACAAATTCGGTATGGCATAAAAACCACCAATGGCGATGATAAGCACCACCATGATGTTTTTCCACATTGGGTATTTATTTAACACACCATAGCCCTCTTGGCTTATAACGACTGGATAGAACCTTTAGGCAATACCGCTGCGATGTAATCCTTTTTAATCGTAATTTGGTTGTTATCGTTAATGGCTAATAACACGTAATCACTTTCTTCGCTGATTTTAGTTACTTTGCCTAAAATACCACCGCTAGTTAACACTTCATCACCTTTTGAAATCGATGCCATCAGGTTTTTGTGTTCTTTAACGCGCTTTGACTGTGGACGGAAAATCATGAAGTAGAAAATCAACCCGAACATCACAAGCATAAAAATTAACTGCATGGTTTCGCCACCGGCAGCGCCACCCATTGGGCTTGCATAAGCATTTGAAATTAACATAGTTCTCTCTTCTTATTAGCTAAAATTAATCGATTAACTCAGGTACTTCACGACCAAGACTGGTATAGAACTCCTTCACAAAGGCGTCTAATGTACCTGTCTGAATTGCGCCGCGCAAACCTTCCATCAACATTTGGTAATAACGTAGGTTGTGAATGGTGTTTAAACGTGCACCTAGAATCTCATTACAACGATCTAAATGGTATAAATAAGCGCGCGAATAGTTTTTACAGGTATAACAATCACACTTAGCATCAAGCGGTGCAGTATCATCACGATGACGTGCATTACGGATTTTAATTACCCCTTCGCTGGTAAATAAATGACCGTTACGAGCGTTACGTGTTGGCATTACACAGTCAAACATATCAACGCCACGACGCACACCTTCAACTAAATCTTCTGGTTTACCTACACCCATTAAATAACGCGGTTTATCAGCAGGAATTTGCGGACAAACGTGTTCTAAGATGCGGTGCATATCTTCTTTAGGCTCACCGACAGCTAAACCACCAACGGCATAACCATCAAAGCCAATGTCTAATAACCCTTTAACACTTTCATCGCGCAAATCTTCGTAAACACCACCCTGAATAATACCAAACAATGAGTTTGGATTTTCTAGACGGTCAAACTCATCACGCGAACGTTTTGCCCAACGCAGTGACATTTGCATTGATTTGCGAGCTTCGTCATGCGTTGCTGGGTATGGCGTACATTCATCAAAAATCATCACGACATCAGAACCCAATGAATCCTGGATCTGCATTGATTTTTCTGGATCTAAAAAGATCTTTTCACCGTTAATCGGTGAACGGAAATGCACACCTTCTTCAGTGATTTTACGAATGTCGCCTAAGCTAAACACCTGAAATCCACCTGAATCAGTCAATATTGGACGTTGCCAGTTCATAAAGTCATGCAAGTCACCATGTTTGCGCATGATTTCTTCGCCTGGGCGTAACCATAAATGGAAGGTATTACCCAATAAAATGTCTGCACCTGTGGCGCGGACTTCTTCAGGCGTCATACCTTTAACAGTACCGTAAGTACCTACAGGCATAAATGCTGGCGTTTCTACAGTGCCACGGTCAAATATCAAACGTCCGCGACGCGCACGTCCATCAGTTGTGTCTAATTCAAATTTCATAAATCACCTTGCCAGATAAACAGTCTGACTTGTTTAGTTTCTATAGTAATGAGGGCGAATTTTAATGCTTCAAGGTTAAGAACACATTAAAACATCAAAACGCCCACTATTAGCGGGCGTTTATTGGCGTGTATTGTAAATCAATTTCAGGGATTAGGGGGCTTTTTTCGTCACAAACATGGCATCACCATAACTAAAAAAGCGATATTTTTGCGCTATAGCATGTTGATATGCCGCCATGACCTCATCGTAACCAGCAAACGCACTAAGCAACATGATTAATGTTGACTCAGGTAAGTGAAAGTTAGTCACCATCGCATCAACAATCTTAAACTGATAACCTGGGTAGATAAAGATATCGGTATCGCCGCTAAACGTTTCAAGGGGCGCATCACCACAAGCGCGAGCAGCACTTTCTAAAGAACGTACTGACGTAGTGCCAACGGCAACAACTCGGTGACCATTAGCTTTAGTTTGCGCGATAAGATCAACAACATCTTGCGGTACATTTGCCCATTCAGAATGCATTTTATGTTCAAGTATATTATCAACACGAACAGGCTGAAATGTCCCAGCGCCAACATGCAAGGTCACAAAAGCAACATTGACACCTTTATCTTTTAACGCGGCTAACATTGCATCATCAAAGTGCAAACCTGCTGTTGGTGCTGCTACCGCACCTGGAGTTTGGTTATAAACAGTTTGATAACGCTCTTTGTCCGCATCTTCATCTGGACGGTCAATATATGGCGGAAGTGGCATATGGCCTACTTGCTCAAGCACGGCTAATATCGTGTTATCGCCTAATAACTCAAGCTCAAATAATGCCTCATGACGCGCAAGCATCTTCATTTGGTAGCCTGAATCTAAATTAATTAATGTATCTGCTTTTGGCGATTTGGAGCTACGTACATGGGCAAGGATACGCTTATCATCAAGCATGCGTTCAACTAAGATTTCAAGCTTGCCACCTGTGGCTTTTTGGCCAAATAAGCGTGCAGGGATCACTCGGGTGTTATTGAACACCATTAAGTCGCCAGGATTAATTAACTCAAGTAAATCAGTAAACTGCTTATCCGCTAACTGTCCGTCTATACCGTCGAGGGTTAGTAGACGCGACGCATTGCGTTGTGCAGTCGGATAACGAGCAATAAGCTCATCTGGAAGGTCAAAAGAAAAGTCAGCAACGCGCATAGTAATATCTCAACAGTAAAAACGGCCGCTAGTCTATTGTGAGCGCAGGTTAAGATCAAGTTTACTGATTACTTTGTCGGCTTTTGTATTGGTGTAGCAGAGTTGGGACTGTTGTGTTCTAAAGTTGCAGTTATTGGCTGCTCAGTCGTTTTATCAGACTTAAAAGAATGAACTTCGTAGCGCATATCAATCTGTACTTTATTTGTTTTAGCCGCTATCGGCCTGCCGAATATTTTTTTAAGCCAGTTTTTCATCATCCATGATCCCTAAATAAAGCCTTAATTTTTATAATCAATTAGTTAACACTAATTTATAGCAGTAACAACAACACAGTTCACAATACTCAATGACATTTGCGTATAAAGCGTTATGATTGAACCAAGCAGCTAGTCATTATTGTAATGCTTTGTTACAAACGGCTTGTATCATACTGTAATATAATAAAATTAGAAGCACAAAATATGAACTTTTTAGCACACTTACATTTAGCTGACATAAGCGATACCCATCTAGTGGCTAATTTGTGCGGTGATTTCGCCAAAGGAAAAATTGAAGATCACCCTCAACATCTTCAGCAAGGAATTTGGTTGCATCGTCAAATAGACCAAGTAACTGATAGTCATGAAATTATTATCGATTTATTGAAACAATTCCCTAAAACGTCTCGCCGAGTCGCGCCCATATTAATCGATTTAGCATTTGACCATTATTTAGCCTTTTATTGGGAAGAATATCATCATCAAGAACTCGATGTGTTTTGCCAAAAAGCCTATCAAGAACTTAATACTACGCCCCAATTACCTGCAACCTTACAGGCTATCGCACCTAAAATAATCCAACAAGATTGGTTGAGTAGCTACAAGACGAAACAAGGATTAAATCAAGCAATAAAAGGGGTTAGCCAGAGGCTGTCAAAACCAGAATTATTTGACCATGCGATACGTGATGTAGATAAACTGTATGTCGAAATTGAAATAGCATTTCGGACCTTTTACCCGCAGTTAATGGCTTATAGTAAAATATACAGTCGTAAAACCCCAAACCAGTATTTACCTTAAAATGAAGTAAGCCCTCAATATGCCAATATGGATTACACGTTGTATTAACACTATCGGTGTAAATGTTCGTTCATCGCGATTTTGGCTACTGGCCTTACGAGATTTAGCTATGCTAGCAGCACTATTATTTGCGGTTGCAAGTTACCTTCAACGTGACATGCTAACGGGTACAGCCCCACCTATTAATGATATTGTGATCAATAACAGCTTGGCCAATAGTCAGCAACACAACGAGAGTGAGGTATCATTTTTTAATCACGCTCAGCAGACCAACAAAGCAAGCTTAGTGTACTTTTGGGGTACCTGGTGCACAGTGTGTAAAGTTACCTCGCCTATGGTCAATAGCGTGGCAAAAGAGCAAAATTATCAGGTTATTTCTGTTGCTGTGGCCTCTGGTTCAAATACTGAAATAAATGCATTTATGCAGTATAATGATTACCAATTTGCTGTCATCAACCAAACCAATAATCACCATAGCCAGCAATGGGGAGCAACGGCCCTACCAGCCATTTATATTGTCGACAGCAACAATCAAATTCGCTTTGTCACATCTGGCGTTACTAGCTACTGGGGCATGTCGCTGCGCTTGTGGTTTGCAAGTTTGTAGTTAATCTCAACTTGAAGATATTAAATGTCAGCATATCTTCACCTTTCCATAAATACCCACTTGATAGACACTGTTAACGTTATCTTATTTTCGTTACTGAACAAATTTTGTTAGTATGCGCGCGTTACCTTCAGGCATAACTCAGTTTATTAAAGAGACAATTCCATCATGCACATCTTTACTTATCGACCACCGTCAATTCCTTGGTTGGACATCCGTTATAAAGACCGTGATATTATTGTGATTAATAAACCTTCGGGATTATTATCAAATCCTGGGCGCTCACCAGACACTCATGACACAGCAATAACTCGCTTACAGCAACGTTACCCAGAAGCGATTTTAATCCACCGCTTAGATTGTGATACTTCAGGGATTTTGATTTTTGCTCGCACCAAAAAAGCGGAGTCTCACTTAAAAATCCAGTTTCAGAACCGCCAAGCTAAAAAAGTGTATATTGCCGAAGTATTTGGACAAGTATTGGAACAGCAAGGTAAAGTAAATTTTGCATTAGGCCCAAACCCTGACACGCCACCCTTTCAGATGTTAAGTGATTCGGGCAAAGCAGCACTAACTTATTTTAGTGTGTTAGAACACCGCAGCAATTCAACCTTAATGGAACTTAAGCCTCATACCGGTCGCACCCATCAGTTGAGGGTGCACATGCTTGCTCTGGGTCATCCTATATTAGGTGATGAATTTTATGGCGACAAAGAAACCATACAAGCCAGTAAACGCCTCAATTTACATGCACAATCATTAATTATTACGCATCCATATACCCAAGTTGAAATGACATTTTTTAGCCAACATCCATTCTAATAACATGAACTCAGGATAATAGTAACTGGTTTAAATCAATCACAAAAATGCCGGCACCACAGTTATCCCATGGGCCGGCATTTTTATTCTATCTGCTACATTTAACTTACTTGAGCCGCCTCTTTAGCTTCGGCTGCTTCACACGCCGCTGCCGTGAAGATAACGTCAGTAGAGCTGTTTAAAGCTGTTTCAGCGGAGTCTTGAATAACACCAATAATAAAGCCTACCGCAACAACCTGCATTGCAACGTCATTTGAAATACCAAATAAGCCACACGCTAATGGAATTAACAATAACGAACCACCTGCGACACCAGACGCACCACAAGCAGATATAGAAGCAACAATACTTAATAATAGCGCGGTCATAAAGTCGACCGGAATATTGAGTGTATGGGCTGCAGCAAGGGTTAATACGGTAATCGTAATTGCTGCCCCCCCCATATTAATGGTCGCGCCCAATGGAATGGATACAGAGTAAGTATCTTTATGCAGCTTTAACTCTTCACATAGTGCCATGTTGACTGGAATATTAGCGGCACTAGAACGAGTAAAGAACGCCGTTACGCCGCTTTCACGTAAACATTTAAAAACCAATGGATAAGGGTTACGCTTAATTTTAACAAACACAATAATAGGGTTTACCACTAAGGCAATAAATAACATTGCACCAACGAGTACCGCTAATAACTGAGCATAACCTGCTAGTGCTTCGAAACCCGTTTCAGCAAATGTTGCTGCCACTAAACCGAAAATACCGATTGGGGCTAAACGAATGACAAAGCGAACAATATTCGAAACAGCATCGCTTAGATCTGAAAGCATTTGCTTAGTGCTCTCACTGGCGTGATGCATGGTAATACCTAAACCTGCACCCCATACTAAAATACCGATATAGTTGCCGGTTAATAGCGCGTTAACGGGGTTATCAACAATTTTAAATAACAAAGTATTTAAAACCTCGGTAATACCTTGAGGTGGATTAGAACCTTCAATTCCGGTTGCCAGCAATAATGTCGTTGGAAAAGCAAAACTGAAAATAACCGCAGTAAAGGCTGCTGCAAAGGTTCCTAAAAGATATAAACCAATGATAGGACGCATATTGGTGTGACTGTTTTTCTTTTGATTCGCAATCGATGATGCGACTAAAACAAATACAAGTACGGGTGCAATGGCTTTTAGTGCGCCAACAAACAGCGAACCTAAAAATGCCACACTGTGGGCACCGGTTGTTGAAACACTGGCTAAGATCACTCCCAAAATGATCCCGCTGATAATTTGTAGCACTAAGCTACCGCTAGCGATTCGAGCTAACAGTGATGTTTTCTGATTCATTGCTTAACCTATGATTATTATATTAATGGCTTTTTTTATTGTTAGTAATACCTAAAGCTAATACTGTGATTAATCGCATAATGCGTTATAAAACAACTATCGTTATCATATAAAGCGCTAAACAAGTTAACCGTATCCCTGAAAAGTATTATGTTGCTGGTATCCTTGTTAACAATTTAACTCAACATAAGCGTTTCAAAAATAACTTCATGGCTTTAGCTTTATGCTATCACTGGGCGCGGTGCACCGAAAAAGCCTTGTAGCTATATATCAGGATGGAACATAAGAAGTCTAGTTTTGAGCACAAAAGAGTTAAAAAAATCTATCGTTGTTGTTTAAATGAACGATAGTTTATCTGTTCTATATAAATTGAAATCAAGTTGTTAAACATGTTACAAGCCCAAGGCTACAGAAAATATTGATGTTTTTACTGTTTATCAAACAATATGCTTAGTATTCGCGCCGCGCAACATGGCTTCAATCAACTCTTTAGCATCAAACTTAGTTAATGCTTCGTTAGCCCCTACTTGCTTAGCCTGACTGACGCTTATTTCGCTAGATAATGACGTGTGTAGAATAATATAAGCATTGGCGATATCGGGATTATTTTTAACTTCGAATGCGAGTTCATAACCATCTAAGCCCGGCATTTCAATATCACTAACAAGTAAATCTATTGGCGCACGCTCTTTTGCAGCCTGTAACATCATCTGCAATGCTTCATGGCCGTCGGACGTGACTTGATAGGCAATGTTGATTGAATCTAATGCATCAGATAGCTGCTTACGAGCGACTTTTGAATCATCTACCAATAAAATGCGTAATGGTTTGAGTTTTTCTCGTTGGACATCGGTCAATATAGCGCGATTAGTAATGGGATCATCAGGGAATATCTTTGACAACAATAGCTCAACGTCAAGAAGTTGAACAAGCTTGTCATCAAACCGAGTCACTCCAGTTAAAAAAGCATTTTTGCCTAAATTATTTGATGGCGCCTCAATATTGCGCCAGTTACATTCAATAATCTTGTCAATTGCACGTACTAAGAAACCAATCACCATGCGTTGGCAATCGGTAATGATGATGTAGCAATCTTGACGTTCTAGATCTGTCACGGGCTTAAAACCAATGCCAGCAGCCATATCAATAACAGGAATCGTCATGCCACGGATTGTCGCTGCACCCATAATAGCAATATGAGAGTGAGGGATTTTGGTTAACGGTGTATACGGAACAAGCTCACGAATCTTTAAGGTTCCCAATGCAAACTGTTGAGTGTGGTTTAACCTAAAAAGCAATAAACCTTGCGATTGATTCGCTTTGCTCATTTTTGGACTCATTGTTTCCCCTTGTTCGCGCGTTTGTCTTTTTCACTATAGCATTTATCGTCAAACTTTAGCGTGTATTAAACATATACAGATCACAAGACAAAAAAATCCACAGAGATAACGATTTCACAAAAAATAAAGGGAAACATTAAGATAAATCTGAGCGATCTATCTTGATGTTTCCCTTAACGCACTGTGTTGTCTGTGTGTTTAATCTGTTAATTTGATGCTGACTGTAACTCGTAAAGTACATCATAAACGAATTGATCCCAGCCATCTGCATCAAATGCTAAACCACTGGCATTACGCACTTGGCTTACTGCATGTACAGGGGCAGCACCATTTTCCATCATGTAATAGGCCATCACCATTTCGGTGCGGTTAATCCCAGAGCGACAATGTAATAATACTGGTAATTGCTCTGCTTCACATTGACGAATAAAAGCTAATACCTGTGGCAAAATTTCTGCACATACAGCTAAATCTTGCGGTTTAGGCGGAATGTTATCGGGTAGATTAAAGACTTTATGCTTTAAACCTAGTTGTGCCATAGCAGCAGTATCACAGCCTTCACCATTGTTTAATGATGCAATCGCGCCAAACCCGGCTTGCTTTAATTCAGCTAAGTCCCATGCATCTTTGTTTGGACCACTTCGCCCTGCGATTTGATCATCAACTAACCAAAAAATATGTTTCATATTACCTACTACTAATCTGGTTTTTTAGCCCAAATATCAACATTAATTGGGGGTGACTTTTTGCGTTTCTTCTTACCTGTACCTTCCGGTTTTGCAACTGGTTTAGGTTGTTCTAACACGACGTCAGGTATATTCTCGTCAGCTTCAAATCCGCTAACTTGTTCGCGTTCAAGACGAATTTTATTCTTTTTCTCAATAACAGAGAAATGATGATACTCATCATGAGATATCAAGGTCAACGCTAAACCGACCTCTCCTGCACGACCACTTCGGCCGATGCGATGCATATAATCTGCTGGACTGCGTGGTAAGTCAAAATTAATTACTACTGGCAGTTTTTCAATGTCCAAACCACGTGCTGCAATGTCGGTTGCTATCAATACCTGTATCGTTCCTGCTTTAAAGCTTTCGAGTACTCTGCTACGTGCACCTTGCGCTTTATCACCGTGAAACACTTCTGCACTAATTCCACGTTTAGCTAACTTTTGCGCTAAATGATTACAGCCATTTTTAGCACTTACAAAAATCAATACCTGACGCCATTGATGCTCAAGTAATAAATGCGCAAGCAAAGCTGTTTTCTTCTCACGGTTAACCGTCATGACACGTTGTACAAGAGTACTGGCTTCGGCGCTTTGTAACTGTACCTCTAAAGGTTCAACCAATAACGCTTGGGTTAGTTGGCGCACTTCTTCAGGGAATGTGGCAGAAAATAATAGAGTTTGTTTTTTCTTAGGCAGCAAAGCGATGAGTTGCGATAACTCTTCAGTAAAGCCTAAGCTAAGCATTCTATCGGCTTCATCAAGAACTAATGTGGTCACTGCAGATAACTTAATCGCATTAGTTGACACTAAATCTAATAATCGGCCCGGTGTTGCCACAACAACATCTGCACCGCCACGTAAAGCAAGCATTTGAGTATTAACCGATACACCACCAAACGCAGCAACCACTTTAATCCCGCCATTTAAATGCACGGCATAAGATTTAAAACTGTCGGCGACCTGTTTCGCAAGTTCTCGCGTTGGTACTAATACCAAAGCACTCACAAAGTTTCCTTTAGTCGCATTAACGTTTGTGCGTTTCATTAACTGCTGCAATATCGGTAATGCAAACGCTGCGGTTTTACCTGAGCCAGTATTAGCACCTGCTAGTAAATCTTTACCTGCTAAAATGCTGGGGATTGTGTGGGCTTGAATAGGCGTAGGCTGAAGATATTGAAGCTCTGCCAAGCGAGCCAACAACAGAGTGTTTAGGCTAAATTCTGCAAAAGTAGTAGCTAATGAAGCTTGTGTCATGGATCAGATGTGCTCAACAATGGGTAACAATCGGACATTTTACCGCACTTTAGCGCAGCAGTCAGATAAATTACGATTTAATCGCTCGCTTCGAGATTAAGCAACCATTGCTTCATTTCAAGTCCATAAGCATAACCAGTTAACTTACCTCCTTTACCAATCACGCGGTGACACGGGACAATAATGGCGATTGGATTAGCGCCATTTGCCGCTCCAACAGCCCTAACCGCTTTAGGCCGACCTATAGTATTGGCAATATCACTGTAACTGCAGCTTCCGCCAAAAGGCAGCTCACTTAAAGCATGCCACACTTGTTGTTGGAACTCAGTTCCTTTAGGCGCTAGCGTGACACTAAACTGCTGTCGCCTACCGGCAAAATATTCTGCTAATTGTTGAGTCGTAGACTCTATGTAATTTTGTGCATCAACGGTTAGGAGATCATCATCGTGACTTATGAATAATGTGGTTAATGATTGAATCGCAACATCTGCGTGAGTACTTGCTAGGTCCTCAACTTGTAAATGAGTCAAGCCATTCTCGGATGCTTTGAGCGAAAGCAAGCCTACAGGGCTTGAAACCATCGCGGATATTCTTGGGGGAGCAATTATAGGCATCATTTTATTCTTTTGTTGGGTTCAGTGGATCTTCATCCCATAACTGAAACGTTAAATAACTGCCCCAAGGGCTGGCAGATTGACTTATTTTTTGGGCTATTTGAGCATAGACTTTTGTTGATTCAATAGGTTTGTTAGCCAATTGATGTAATGCATACAAGCGATTTTTTATTACTAAATCTGTGGTTAAAAAAACATTAGGATCACTTAGACCACGCATTTGAGCGTAAGCGACAGTCCATGGACCAATACCTTTAACCGTTAGCCAATCTTGTGGTGTAGAGTTTGGATGTTGAGCAACATATTGCCCCAAAGCATTCAATGCGAATTTACGTGCAGCAGGCATTTTTAGCTCATCAAGTGAGGCTTGAGCAATGGCCTGAGGAGTTGGGAAAAGTCGCCACTTTTTACCATTAACGATTAATTCTTCGCCATAATGCTGTACCACCGTATTAAGTAACTTAGTGGCTTGCACTACGCTAACTTGCTGCCCCAACACGGCACGGCATGCTGCTTCAAATGCATTACCTGTACCAGGGATCCTCAAGCCAGAATCGACTTTAGCCCCAAGGGATGAAATAGAGGTTAATGCTTGTTCAATAACCCGCATATCAGCATCTAAGTCAAATAAGGATCTTACTTTAGCGACAATTTTGTGCAAATGTTTTACGTCTTCTGCGTTAACAAAATAAATACTAAGATCAAGCTGTGTTTTTTGAGTATTCGGACTAACTGAAAAAACACCATTAACACCAAAAAACGAAAAGCTTCTCGCATAACCTCCTTTTTCATCAACGACCTCCATATGATCTACTTGACGAAAAGCATAAAAACGATTCATTTTTTGCCAGTTAAGTGGCGGACGATAGGCCAAAGCTAGCCGAATAGGGTTGACAGGCATAACTTCATTATCAGAGTGGACTTTCGTTAATGTACGTTGATTATTTTGTTTACGTAAGTCTGAAGGTGTAAGCATAAGCTGTTGTTTAAAGACTTCATTAAAACGTCGAATACTATTAAAGCCTGCAGCCATGGCAACATCTGTCATTGATAATGATGTTTGGTGAATAAGTTGTTTCGCAAACATTAATTGCTGATAAATTGCAAATCGTTTGGGCGAGGTGCCGACACCTTGATTAAAAAGTTGGCTTAAATATCGACTGGTAATCCCAAGCCGATCAGCAAGCTCAGTGATGGTACCTGCATTATCACCACTTAAAAAACCTTGCTCAATTAACTTAATGGCACGATTTAATGAGGTGTCCGTTCCTCGCCAAGCATGCGAACTTGGTGCGCTATCAGGACGACACCTAAGACAAGGTCGCAAACCCGCATTGGCGGCTTTGATTGCCGAATCGAAATAGCGTACGTTTTTTTCATGAGGAGGCGGAGCTGGACAAATTGAACGACAATAAATTCCCGTTGTTAGCACTCCAGTAAAAAATTGACCATCAAAACGTGCATCGCGGCTAAGCCTGGCCTGCTGGCATACTTGTGCCGTCAATGTGCAATCTGCTGGAGACACATCAATTGACATAATCTATTCCTGCAACTGAATAAAATATAAAACATACTGAACATTCATCTTAGGATTCTCGTATAACTTGTTATTGCGTTATTTTACCTAAGGCAAAGTACCACACCTAGCGGAAAACGGAACTCAATCGTATTTGTATACGGTAACAATTTAACCGATTACATTTGCCATTTTTACGTTATCCTATGCACCAGAAATCTCACTAACAATGTTAGAGCAATAGATGTTTAAATTTTTTGAATCTTTGACCCAAGCTTTACCACCTGAAGAACCGACTCAGCCACCGAACACCTTATATGCATTCTGTCGACACTATACTCGCGGGTTTGGTTGGCCTTTAATCGTGATGTCTGTGCTTACGGCAATGCTTGCCATTCTCGAAGTGTCTTTATTTGGCTTTATGGGAAAATTAGTTGATTGGTTAGTTACTAAGAATCCACAAACATTATGGCAAGATGAGCACGTAACCTTAATTGGCATGTCGATAATAGTGTTAGTTGTGATCCCTTTTTTAGTCTGGTTACATGCCTCAATTATTTATCAAACTTTGCTCGGCAACTACCCGATGGCCATTCGATGGCAGGCACACCGTTACTTACTTAAGCAGAGTATTTCGTTTTATCAGGACGATTTTGCAGGCCGCGTAGCGACTAAAGTAATGCAAACCTCTCTAGCTGTTCGCGAAACAGTCATGAAATTATTAGATGTACTGATGTACATTTTGATTTATTTCACTTCGATGCTAGTAATGATTGCCAGCGCCGATGTTCGTCTTGTATTACCTATGTTGGTTTGGTTAGCTGCCTATGTTGCGATCCAATGGAAATTAGTCCCTAAACTCAAAGCTGTAGCCACCGAACAAGCTGATGCCCGCTCAACAATGACTGGACGTATTGTTGACAGTTACACCAATATTTCAACCGTAAAATTGTTTTCTCATACCAAGCAAGAAGCAGATTATGCACGCGACAGTATGAGTATTTTTTTAAACACGGTTTATGGCCAAATGCGTTTGGTTACTGTAATTAACGTGTTGGTTCAAATCATTAATTATTTGTTGGCATTCACTATCACTGCTGTTTCAATTTGGCTATGGGCAGACAGTGCGATTACAGTAGGGGCAATCGCTATTGCAGTGAGTCTAGCCTTGCGCTTAAACGGGATGTCACAATGGATCATGTGGGAAATAAGCTCGTTATTTGAAAATATTGGTACAGTAACAGACGGCATGAATACTTTGTCGAAACCCATTGCAATTCAAGATAAACCGAATGCAAAGGACATTATAGTTAATCACGGTCAAATTGATTTTAACCAGGTAAGTTTTCATTATGGTGAGAAAAAAGGGGTTATCGACACCCTTGATTTACACATTAAACCAGGCGAAAAAGTTGGCTTAGTCGGTCGCTCAGGTGCTGGAAAATCAACATTAGTTAACTTGCTAATGCGTTTTCATGATGTTGAGCAGGGACAGATTATTATTGATGGCCAACCATTAACGGACATTACTCAAGATTCATTACGCGCAAACATTGGCATGGTGACGCAAGACACATCTCTACTGCATCGCTCAATTCGTGAAAATATTTTATATGGCGATCCAAACGCTAGCGAAGAAAAATTGATGGCCGCAATTACTCAAGCTCAAGCGTTCGACTTTATTGATACGTTAACGGATCCTTTTGGCAATAAAGGCTTAGATGCACAGGTAGGCGAGCGCGGAGTTAAGCTGTCTGGAGGCCAGCGTCAGCGTATCGCAATTGCAAGAGTATTGCTCAAAAATGCCCCTATCTTATTACTCGATGAAGCCACCTCTGCGCTCGACTCAGAGGTAGAAGCGGCAATTCAAGAGTCATTATACGAACTAATGGAAGGTAAAACGGTTATTGCCATTGCTCATAGGTTATCCACCATTGCGGCAATGGACCGTTTGATAGTATTAGATCAAGGAAAAATAGTAGAACAAGGCACTCATCAAGAATTGATTAAAGCCAATGGCATTTACTCACAACTTTGGGCTCATCAAACAGGTGGTTTTTTAGGGCTGGATTGATGCCGTAATTTACAGAGTTTAATAGAAGCCATTCAATTTGAGTGGCTTTTTTATGGCCAAACATCAAGAAAGTTAAAAAGTGAGATTGTAAGAAGCAATATTAGAGTGTTCTAAATAAGATTAAGTGATCAAATAATATTGCAGTTGTCTAAGAAAAATTGGAGTAGGATTAAATTAGAATTTATAACGAAGAATATGGTGGTCGCTACTGGGCTCGAACCAGTGACCCCCTCCTTGTAAGGGAGGTGCTCTCCCAGCTGAGCTAAGCGACCTGGGATATAACGCAGAAAATGTGATTTGATATGGTGGTCGCTACTGGGCTCGAACCAGTGACCCCCTCCTTGTAAGGGAGGTGCTCTCCCAGCTGAGCTAAGCGACCTGGGAATATCAATCTATAAAACAAGTAAAATATGGTGGTCGCTACTGGGCTCGAACCA
>NZ_BMQW01000002.1 GCF_014648315.1 Shewanella ulleungensis | reverse complement strand
TTTGTGCTTTCATGGATGTAACGTTGGTATTTACTGAAATAGCCATAATTTATGCCCTCTACCTAACTCAAATAGTGCCTGTCAGTTATATCAGGCAAAGTTTATTTTCTACATACACTGTAACGGCTACGAAGATAAAAACTTTAGGAAAATTTTTGACTTGTGACTTTTTGCTAAAAGATATTGATAAATAACAAAAAACAGGCCAGACGACCTGTTTGTAGTAGCACTTATTTATAACATTACTAAGTCAATTAGATTAATTAACCTAATAGTGACAATGCCGTTTGTGGAATTTGGTTAGCCTGAGCCAACATAGCAGACGATGTTTGCGATAAAATCTGCTGCTTAGTTAATTCTGCTGTTTCAGAGGCAAAGTCAACATCTTGAATACGACTACGGGCATCTGTAACGTTTGATTCAATATTACTTAAATTATTAATGGTAAAACTCATACGGTTTTGCACCGCACCTAAATCAGCTCGCTGCGCATCAATATCAGCCAATGCAGCGTCAATAATAGTAACTGCGTTTTGAGAACCTTTAGCGGTTGTAATATCTATTTGGTCTACCGTTGATGTAGCATTGGCACTATCGTCGCCACCTAAAGCGAATGCTGTTGTTGAAGTTCCTGCTGAAGTTAAAGTCGCACCATTGTTAGCGATGCCTTCAAAAGTAAATCCAGTCCCTGCAGCATCTAAAACCGCAAAGACTCCTGTTGGTTCAGAGGCACCATTTAGTGCATTATTGATTGCATCAACCATAGAGGCTGCATCATCTACATCTCCCATGTTAACGGTTAATGCCTCAGCAGCAGCACCGGTACCAGATGGAGTATAGGTAAAATCGAAATTACTACCGGCAGTGATTGCTGTAGTTACATTTGCTGCAGTATATGAACCTGCTACTGTTTGACCTTCTTTACCCAGTACATCTGCAGATACATCACCAATGGTAACAGAAATAGTTTCATTGGCATTTGAACCCACTTGAAAAGATTGCGTCCCGTAATTACCGTTTAATAACTTTTGGCCACCGAAAGATGTCGTATCAGCTATTCGAGTTAATTCTGTTTGCAATGCTGATAATTCTTTTTGAAGCGCTTCGCGGTCTGATGACGAGTTAGAGCCGTTAGCAGATTGTAATGATAAGTCACGCATACGTTGTAAAATATTGGTCGACTCTTGCATCGCACCTTCAGCAGTTTGCGCAATAGAGATACCATCATTGGCATTACGAATTGCCACACCTGTACCATTGATTTGGCTAGACATACGATTTGAAATTTGTAAGCCGGCGGCATCGTCTTTGGCACTATTAATGCGTAACCCTGAAGATAAACGCTCCATAGAGGTAGATAACTTGCTGTTAGCACCATTAAGGTTATTTTGTGCTTTCATTGATGTGACGTTGGTATTAACTGAAATAGCCATATGTAAAATTCCTCTTCTTAGTTGAACGCCAAGACTCGGAGCTTGGCTAAACGGTTAATCATTAAACTGTTTAATCTGTTGTAAAGCCTTTTATAAAAGGCTATTTTCGAATGTCTTTTACAGATATTGATTATTCACATCTGTGTCCAAACACTCTGCATTTCATTACATGTATTTATCACTACTATTTTATAACTGCTGTTCAAGCTTATATATAATCAAACAAACTGAGCGTGCCGACTTTAGTAAACAAACTCGATACCGCATTAAGCGCTAACTGCTGTTTTTCAAACTCGGTAATCGCTGAGGCAAAATCTAGGTCTTCTAACTTTGATAATGCCGAGGTGTTAATAATCTTTTCGTCAGTGTGATTGTCGCTGTACTGTTGCAACACTTTTAAGCTGTTGCCGGTTAAGCTCCGTTGCTGACTCATTTGATTGACACCACTGTCTAAGTTATTCAATAGTTGTGCCAACTCTGACTGACCTGCGGGAGTTTGTGTATCTTCACCGCTTTCAAATAAGGCGATAGCCTTGCTGAACGTATCGAAAATACTGACTTCTGCCACTTCATTAATGCTAAAAGTGTCGCCAGCTTGAGGTTCGCCATCGATGTTAACCGTAATGCCGTTAACGGTAACCGGCACAGAAGCGTCAAAAGGTGTTACCGTTGTGACAAGGTTTGCCGCACCGTCATACACTTCTACATTAAGCCCACCTATACCGTCATCTACAAAATTAAAACTATACGTATCAGGCAGATGCGCTGCATCATCAGTGATTTTGGCACTGGTCACCACAAAGTCGCCTTGCTGTAACGACGAATAATTGACGCCATAGTCGCCCATGGCATTGGGCGCGTTCATAAAGGCGGCATCACCTGGAGTATTGGTGTTTACCTGTACGCCGGTGGCGATATTACTTTTACGGATACCTGAGTCGCCGCTATAAACTACTTGACCGTTATTATCGAAAGCAAATGGAATATCGTTAGTTTTAGTGCCGCCAAAAATATAATTGCCCGACTCGTCTTTGGTGTTAGCGATGGACATTAATTGTTCAAGACTTTGACGCATGTCATCGGCAATGGTTTGCCGCTCGGCGGAAGTCATGCTGCCGTTGGCGGCGCGTAACATGGATTCTTTCATGCTGGCAGCTAAATCGTCGGCCTGGCCTAACTGACTTTCGGTTTGTTGGACATGATTGGTGGCGTAATCAATATTTTTAACAAATTGATCGACCAGGGTGTTCCTTTGTTTAAGATTATCAATCGCAATGGCCGCTACAGGGTCATCGCCTGCGGTTTCAACTCTTTTGCCGCTCGAAATCTGCCCCATGATGCTATTAGTGGCAGACTGCTTTTCTAAAATACTGTTGGTACTTTGCTGAAACATTTGTCCGGTAGAAATTCTCATGGCTTATCTCCTAGCGAACCGAGCTTAATAAGGTGTCAAAAATCGTTTGCGCGGTAGACATAATGCGCGCAGCGGCCTGGTAAGATTGTTGAAAGCGCAATAAATTGGCGGCTTCTTCGTCAAGGTTAACGCCTGACTCACTTTGTACCCTGTCGTAAGCTTGCTGATAAATGGCCGTTGCTGAATCAACTCGCACTTCTGCGGCTTTGGTTTGGCTACCAATATCTAATTTGGTGTTTTCAAATACGCTGGTTAAGGTGCCAGTGCCGTTGTTCATTAATTTGACGTCCGACAAGGATGCCATTTCAACTGCGTTGCTGTTATTACCTTCGGCAAAGGCTAGGTCGAAGGTAAAACTGTCGGCGGTTGCGGTGCCACTGGTGCTAATGTCAAAATCAATACCAAAGGCATTGATGTTGTTGTTGGTAATTGTGCCTGTGCCTAATGAAGCGCCTGCACTGTCAAATGCTTGATAAGTATTGGCAACCGTATTAATGGTAAACGTAATTGATGAACCCGTTGCTGAGCCAGGGAAACCAGCCACACTTGAGTCCATGCTGTTTAAGCTAATTGACGTATTACCAGAATTTGCTGTGGCGGCGGTTAAAGTTGGCCCTGCTGCGGTAATGCCTTTAGGGTCGGTCATTACCACTTTTAACCCCGAAGCTGCACCTGCTGTTGGCCTGATTTCAAACTTATCACCATCGGCAATTGGGCCATTAGCGACATTAATGGTGAAACCTGCACTACTGGTAAGTTCGGTGCCCGATAGCGTCAGTGTTGATACTTCACCGGTTTGGTTATCTTTTAATGCATAACCGCCTGCGGTGGTAAAGCTCAACTCATAACTGCTGCCCGATAAAGCGCCCACATCGTCAATATTGACTGATAACGCCGCAGAACTGGTGTTAGTTGAATAACTGCCAGCACGGCCTGATGACATTAACGAGCTGTTAATATCGCGAAAAATATCACTGCCCACTTCGCCATTTAAATCAAAACCACTTGATTGCATTTCATTAAAGGTATCGGCAACACCTAATGCAAGCTGGCCTAATTCGTTACTTGCAGGGATTAAGGTGTCGTCGCGATACGCGAATAACGCCCCTAATTGACCGCCTAATTTACTCGGGTCGACATTAAGCGTTTTATTAGAAATAGATGCTGTGAGTGTGGGTTCGTTAGGGAATGGATCGCCAGCGCCAACGCCCATGCTCATTGCCACTTCCCCAGACACCAACATCACCGAACCGCCTAACATAATCGATTTGGCGCCAGTATCTAGCGGGATCACGTTCACTTGTGCGTATTCGCTGAGTTCTAAAATCAATGCGTCTTGTTTGTCTAAAATCTCGTTGTTGTCGCCTTGAGATTTCATTAGCTCTAAATTGATGTTAGCCAGCTCTTTGCTAATTTCATTAACGCGAGTGGTTACAGACTCAATTTGGCTGTTGGTTTGTTTAACCTGATTATCTAGCTGCGACTGCATTTGATTGATGTTAATGGCCATTTGCTCGGCCGAACTTAAACTGTTGCTGCGAATACCTAAATCAGTGGGTAAATCAGCCACACTATTAATGCTGGCAAAAAAGTCATTGATGCTATTAGGCACCATGCTGCCAACTTGCGCGTAAAGCTCGTCAAGTTCACTTAATTTTGAGTATGTGGTTTCTGCCGCGCTCATGCTGGTTTGGCCGATGCGCAATTCACGCGCCGCAAACTCGTTATAAACACGTTTTACGTCAGACACATAAGTACCTGTACCATAAAAGCTGTCGCCAAGGCGTTGTGATTGTAACGTCGCCTGTGTTGCCGTTTGACGGTTGTAGCCTTCGGTATTGGCATTGGCGATGTTATTACCGGTTACCCCAAGTTGAGACTGAGATGCCATAACGCCGGTGCGTGCGATGCTAAGTAGATCAATCGCCATTATTTAGTCTCCAGGGGTAATACAGATTTAAGGCCTTCTTTTACCGACTTCATCACGTTAATCACCTTGTTGGCATATTGTGGGTCGGTGGCATAGCCCGCCTTTTGTAATGCGCGAATAAATTGTGTTGGCTCGCTAGCCACTTTGCGCGCATCTTCGTAACGATCGCCTTGACCAATAAATGACACAAAGTCGCTAAAGCTTTGTTCAAGGTCGTCGTACATTCTAAAGTCTGCTTTTTGTTGCACAGGGATGCCTTTTTCAAACTCCAGGGTGTTAACCGAGGTTTTTTCGCCCTGCCAACGTTTGTCGGCTTTAATGTTAAATAAGTTATGACTCATGGTGCCGTCGTTACGGCGAACCACTTTTTGACCCCAACCGGTTTCAAGTGCCGACTGAGCAATTAACACTTCAGCTGACGTACCCAAGGTTTTAGCCGCTTTTTCAGCATGCGGATACAACACTGAAATAAAATGTTGTGGGCTAGTAAATTCGCTCACTGCCACGCCTTTGGGTTTTAATTTATTGGTCTCTTGCGGCAAGTTATTGCCTGCGCTTATCGCCGCACTCACGGGTGTAGCAGCTTGCTGCCCAGAAAAAGACTGGCTTGCTAACTGCTCGCCACGTAATACGCTGGCTAATTGTTGTGGCATCACAGAAGCCATTTCGCTGTGATTAATGGCATGGTGCGATGTTGCGACTTGCTCTGTTGGCGCTATGGTGTCTAAAGTGTCTTGGTCAAGTTCGCTTGGTTGCGGCACAAACATCGTTGGATTAACTTTACTATCACTGTCGCCACGCAATACTGACGCTGGGGTAACAGGGCTGTTGTTTGGATCAAGTTGCTGCACCATTAACTCTGCAAGGCCTAACATGCCTTTGTTTGACAGGTCGACCGACATTTGTTGGTCAAGCATTTGCTCAAAAAACTCTGTTGTTTCACTGTTCATCGGATTGTCTGACTTAAAAGCGGCATTCGCATCGCGCATGCTTTTCATGAGCATTTGAACAAAAATACCTTCAAATTGCTTTGCCGCTTCTTTAAGTGCCCCCTTCTCGTCTTTCTGGGCCTGGACACGAAGTGAATCTAGTCCTCCTAGATCCAGAAAGTTCGATGAATTTGACAACTTTTCCATAGTCATACCGACAATTTTTAGATGATGATAAGTTCACCATGCAAAGCCCCTGCCATTTTTAACGCTTCGAGTATGGCAAGTACATCGGATGGTGCTGCACCCACTAGATTGACGGCTCTTACAAGCTCATCAAGACTGGTGCCTGGATTAAACATAAACATACGACGATCTTTTTCTGACACATCGATAGTGCTGTTGGTGGTGACCACGGTATCGCCACCGGCCAATGCGTTAGGCTGTGACACTTGAGTAGCTTCTGCAATGGTGACCGTTAAGCCGCCATGAGTCACTGCAGCAGGCAACAACTTAACGTGCTGGCCAACCACAATGGTGCCGGTACGTGAGTTAACAATCACTTTGGCTGACTCGTCTGCTGGCTCAACTTCAATGTTTTCAAGGGTTGAAAGAAACGACACCCGTTGCGATGCATCACGCGGTGCACTCACCTGAATAGAGGTTGCATCGATGGCACGGGCCATTTCTGGACCAAGTAAATCATTAATGGCATCAGCCATACGCTTTGCGGTAGAAAAGTCTGAGCGACGTAAATTAAATGTGAGGTAGTCGCCACTTGCAAATGGGCTAGCCACACTGCGCTCTACAATCGCACCGCTTGGAATACGCCCAACCGTTGGGGTATTTTGAATCACTTGCGAGCCATCTAAGCCTTCGGCACTGAATCCGCTCACTACAAGGCTGCCTTGTGCAATGGCATAAACGTTGCCATCAACCCCTTTTAAGAAGGTTTGAATTAAGGTACCGCCACGTAAACTTTTAGCTTCGCCTAAACTCGACACGGTAACGTCAAGGTTTTGACCCGGCTTGATAAATGCTGGCATGTCGGCATGTACAGCTACTACCGCGACGTTTTTTGAATTAGGTCTTACTGAGTCGGGTAAGTTAATGCCAAAGTTTTTAAGCATGGTACGAAAGGTTTGCTCGGTATATCGGGTTTTTTCACCAGTACCGGGTAAACCGACAACTAAACCATAACCAATTAACTGGTTACTTCTTACGCCTTGAATATTGGCAATATCTTTTATGCGCTCTGCATGAACTGGTGCTGTTAGGATTAACAGCGAGGTCATTAGCGACACCAACAATTTGATTTTCATGTATTACTCCTTAAAAAGGCCACCAGTCGCTCATGAAAAACGAATTCAACCAACCCACTTTTTGTGAGTCGGCAAATGTGCCTGTGCCGCTGTATTGAATACGAGCATTGGCAACACGGGTTGAATCGATGGTGTTGTCTGGGTTGATGTCTTGGCTACGAACAATGCCGGTAACGCGAATAAATTCATCACCGTTATTAATTGATATCCATTTTTCGCCGCGAATAACTAAGTTGCCGTTACTAAGCACTTGCATCACGTTAGCCGAAATACTGCCATCTAAACTGTTAGATTGGTCAGCATCTGCTTCACGGGTTGTACTCATGCTATCGGAGTAGCCAAGATCAAGTGGAATGCCGTTAATTGACACATTTTTACCACCGGCATAAACAGGTTCGACATTTAAGTCACTGCCTTTAGATATGTCATTATTGGCGCTCTTTTTAGCTTGAGTAGACTCTTTTAACGTAACGGTAATGATGTCGCCGACTCGATGAGCACGAATGTCGGAGAACAAGCTCGAGGCTTGAGTATCAAGAAAAATAGATCCCGTTGCGGCTACCTGCGTCGGTGGCGTGTCTGGGTATACCGGCGCATAAAATGGGTCATCGGCAATCGGCTTTTTAGGTGTAGAGCTGCAGCCTACCAATAAAATTACAGACGCTAACGTTATGTACTTAATCATGATAGCTCCTTAGAGATTCTGATTAACGTAAGACAGCATTTGGTCAACCGCTGAAATTACTTTTGAGTTCATTTCGTAAATGCGCTGACCTTGAATTAAGTTAACTAATTCTTCTGTCACGTTGACGTTAGAGGTTTCTAACGCGCCCTGACGAATAGCACCTAAACCATCTTGCGATGCAGTGCCTTGAATTGGTGTACCGCTGGCACCGGTTTCGGTGTAAAGGTTTTGCCCTAATGGGTCTAACCCTGACGGGTTAATAAAGTCTGTCATGGTTAGCTGGCCGATAACCTGGCTTTCTGCAGTACCTGGTATTTGCACCGACACTTCACCTTCTGCTGATACGGTTATACTGGTGGCATCATCTGGAATAGTAATGGCGGGTTGCACCACATAACCTGAACCTGGAGTAACAATTTGGCCAGTATCATCCAAGCTAAATTGACCGTTACGGGTGTAAGCTGCGGTGCCGTCTGGCATTTGCACTTCAAAGAAGCCTGAGCCTTCAATCATTAAATCTAATGAGTTGTCGGTGGTTAACATGCTGCCCTGAGTAAACATTTTTTGGGTGGCAACCACTTTAGTACCCGCACCAATGTTTAAACCATTAGGTAACTTGGTATTGTCGGCACTGACGCCACCGGCTTGATTAACGGTTTGATACAGTAAATCTTCAAACACAGCGCGACTTTTTTTGAATCCAACCGTACTGGCGTTAGCCACGTTGTTAGAAATGACCGCGATGTTTGTTTGCTGGGCATCAACACCTGTTTTACTTATCCATAACGCTGGAATCATAATAATTACTCCTAACTAATTCTCATCAAGGAAGTCGACGCGCGATCAATTTCTTCGGCGTTCTTCATCATTTTGACTTGCATCTCGTATTGACGCTGGATTTCTATCATTGCGACCATTTCATGTACTGGGTTGACGTTACTGCCTTCAACCGCGCCGCTTTCTACTGCAACATTGGGATCCGTTGGCGCGTTACCGCCGGCCATAAGACGAAATAAACCGTCTTCGCCGCGCATCATTTGATCGTTACCTGGATTAACCAGTTTGATACGGGCGACTTCTTCAATCACTTCTGCAGTTGCGCCCTGTGGCCTCACTGAGATAATACCGTTGGCTGCAATTTCGACGTGTTCAATTGGCAGTGGCAATACGATTGGCCCTGCATCGCCCATTACCGGACGGTTGCTGCTGTTAACGAGTAAACCTGTACTGTCAAATTTTAAGCTACCGGCTCGGGTATAGGCTTCTGAGCCATCAGCTGCCTGTACCGCTAACCATCCATCACCTTTAACGGCAACATCAAGATTACGACCAGTAGTCACAATCGGGCCGCTTGCAAAGTTACTGCCTGGGCTTTCAATCATTGAAAACACGCGACTGGGTAGACCTTCACCAAACGCCTGCATAGAGCGAGCTTGAGTCATATCAGCCTTGAAACCGTCAGTATTGGCGTTGGCAAGGTTGTTGGCACTGACCGCTAAGGCATTCATGCCTTGCTTAGCGCCACTCATGGCAACATAAAGAAATTTGTCCATTTGCTGCTCCGTCAAACTTTCTACAAAAATAATATATGTAGAGTTAAAGCAAGCATCGTGCCAATGAACTTTATTGCTAGGGAGTTATATTCAACACTATGAATGTAAAGGAGTAAAAATAAGGAGTTGGAGATGCCGATAGTCAAAAAAACAACAGTTAGGCGGTAAAACAGATGGAGAAAAACTAAAATGGCAAGGTGTTGCCGACAACGGCAACACCTTGTTTATCGATTACGCTGAGTAATGAATAATTAACGGATTTGCAACACGGTTTGGTTCAATGTGTTGTTCACTTCTAGGGTACGAGAGTTGGCCTGGAAGTTACGCTGAGCTGAAATCAAATCAACCAATTCTGTGGTCAAATCTACGTTTGATTGCTCAAGTGCAGATGACTGGATACTACCAAAAGTACCACTGTTAGCTTCACCCGCTAACGCTTCACCTGAATCTAAACTGGCTTTCCATGAAGTGTTACCCACCTGAGTTAAGCCTTGCTCGTTAGCAAAGCGCACTAACGCTACGCGGGCTAATGGCACGGTTGAACCGTTACTGTAGCTGGCAGTAATTAATCCATCAGAGCCAATACCCACATTGGTTAAACGGCCAACAGTAATACCGTCTTGACTTAATGATGTGACCTCAAATGGCGAAGCATATTGAGTAGGATTATCAAATCTAACTTCAAGGGCTTGAGTACCATCGGCACCTGGATCTAAAACCCCCGCACCAGTCGTACCCAGTGCTTCTGTGGTAATTGTAGTAGGGTCACTGCCAACGTAAGCACCAACAGAGTTAAACTTAATCACAGCACCATTCCAGGCAGTACCATCTACTGGGTTTGTTGCACTTGCAGTTGCGGTACTATCGGAAGCACCATCACCAGTAGTATCAGTACTATAAGTTCCAGCAGTGGTGACATCAACGGGTTCTCCGTCAACAGCATAAAATGCCACCCAGTTACTTTCACCTGTATATGAACCCCCAGTAGGTTTTACAAAATACGTGGTCATAATATGTGACTCACCTAGTGAATCATAAATAGTCACCGAGGTTGAATTATTGTAGGTGTCAGAATTATCAGGGTCAAAACTAGCAGGGTCGAGAGCTTCGTCACCCACGTTTAAATTCATTTGCATTTCAACAAGGCTGGTTTTAACAGGGCTACCAGCAGTATCAGGAATTTGAATAGGCTGAGTAGTTGTTAAGCTAACCGAGGTTGAATTACCTTCGTCATCTACAGGGAAACCTTGTAAAAAGTTACCTGCGGCATCGACCATGTAGTTGTCTGAGTCGACTTTAAATGCACCGGCACGAGTGTAAGACAAATCTTGTGTGCCAACACCAGAAGATGTGACAAAAAATCCGCCGCCACTGATTGCCATATCCAATGAGTTACTGGTAAAGGCTAAGCTGCCTTGGTGAAATTGTTGAGCAACTTGGGTAGTGGTTACACCACCGCCCACTGCAGTTTTACTGTTAGAAAAAATTGAGTTTGCGTACACATCAGCAAATTCAGCGCGCGACTCTTTAAAGCCGACAGTATTAACGTTGGCAATGTTGTTTGCCGTTGTGTTCAAGTCTTTTTGCGCGGCAGAGATACCACTCAATGCAATGTTAAATGACATAATTCACCTCAAAGGTTTAATTCATAATCAACAAGTTTATTTAGCAAACTGTAGATAATGTTAAGTTTCAGATACGGCAAGTACGTCAGATAACTTAATACCGCCGACACCGCGCAAATTCAAAATAGCTCCTGTTGCAGTGGTGCCTAACGACACACTGCTAACATGGGCATAAGTAGATACCGCTAAGTCTTGGGCTTCACCATCGACTTTTCCGCTAGCCTTAATAGAGTACAATCCCTCTTTTACTGGCTCGCCATTTTTATCCAGTCCATCCCAAGACACATCAACATTGCCGCCTTCACTGCCATCAACACTAAAGGTTTTGATTAACTGTCCTGATGAGTCTTGTACACTCACAGTAATAGTATCGATAGCCGATGGCGTACTGATCACACCGTTTATACCAGGGCTATCAGCTGAAATAACTCCAGTGTCTGATGGGATCAACACCTTGCGTCCAACAAGACCCGATGCTTGCAATGCCTGGCTTGAACTCATTACGGTATTGAGGTTTAAAATTTCATCGTTAAGATTTGAAATACCATCAACCGTAGAAAATGATGCCATCTGAGCAATCATTTGATCATTGTCTACTGGCTCAAAAGGGTCTTGCATTGATAATTGCTGACTGAGTAAAGCAAAGAAGTCCTCTTGCTTTAACAGCTGATCATTTGCTTCAGGAACCGTACTCTCTTCAGGCAAACGAATTGAATCAAGAAACGAATTACCCGTTGTTGTCGTAGTAGTGCTCTGTACTGAACTTTTAGTGACTGCACTAGTATTTGACACACTGCTAGAGGTCTGTGGTAAAGACTGACTGTAAGAATTAATTAGGCTCATAGCTGCCTCCTTGAAAAATCATACTATTTACCCATTCTGAGTGTTTGCTGCAGCATTGATTTTGTGGCATCAGCTACCTGAACATTCATTTGGTAAGAACGTGAAGCTGAAATCATGTCAGCCATTTCTTCCATTACATTAACGTTTGGTTTGTAAATAAATCCGTCGCCATCAGAAAGCGGATGATCTGGCGAGTACTCTTTAATAAGCGGCTTATCACTTTCAACAATCCCTTTTACAGAGACACCTGGAGACTGATTTTGCTGATTGCTGGCTTTGGCCATTTCAGCTTCAAAAACGGGATGACGTGCACGATAGGTTTTATCGACACTGCTCGACACGGAATCAGCATTGGCGATGTTACTGGCCGTAGTATTGAGCCTGACAGATTGCGCAGACATTCCAGAACCAGAAACATTAAAAATATTGAATAAACTCATGATTAATCACCTCGCAATGCTTTACGCATGCCACTAAATTTGCTTTCAAGAAAACCCAGTGACATTTGATATTCGAGCGCATTTTGCATAAATGCAGATTGTTCTTTTTGCGTGTCAACTGTGTTGCCATCGCCAGTATCAGGCTGATTCGGCACACGATATTGCACGTGTTGTTGCGTTAATGACGTTAAATCAAAGTGCTTTTCAGTGGTTTGACTCATGCTTAAGCCATTTTGATGAGAGCTTGCTGCTTTCATCGCTGATGCAAAATCAACATCTTTCGCTTTGTAGTGAGGGGTATTGGCATTGGCGATATTACTTGAAATCACTTCTGCTCTTTGAGCACGCACACCCAACGAGTATTGGTGAACACCTAATGCATTATCGAAATTAATCGCCATAAAATTGCCTCCATCAGCTAACTGATAGGATTAAAGCAAAGGTTATGCCAACAATTACAACAAAGGATGAATAAGTATTTTAAATGAACATGCCGACGAATGTCGGCATGATAAATCTAGTAAATCATTTATTTAATTAGGTTTTCTTTTGATAGTAAATACCAGGATTGCAACGAACCATATTAAATTCTTCGGTTAAACCGGCAATAGATTCTGACGCACCTAAAAATAAAATCCCTTTAGGGTTAAGTGCGGCAGCAAATTGCCGCAAAATTTTAGCCTTTGCCTCTGGTGCAAAGTAAATCAGCACATTACGACAAAAGATAATGTCGTATTTGCCTAATAAACTATAACTTTCAAGGAGGTTATGCGCTCTAAAGTTAACCAGACGCTTCACATTATCTTTAAGTTTCATATTGCCAGACGATAAAGTATCAAAAAACTGACGCTTTCGCTCATCAGACAAACCACGCGCTAACGCTAAACTATCGTATTCAGCATTTTTACAACGTTCAAGCATTGAAGGAGATAAATCCGTAGCCTGAATAGATGCGCCACCAGGAAGTGCGCCTGGCTTACGTTGCTGATATTCAAGTACTGTCATGGCTAAAGAATAAGGTTCTTGACCAGATGAACAAGCAGCCGACCAGATCTTTAATGGCCGGCCTAGCTTACTGTACTCAGGCAATAAGGTATTGTGCAGTAACTCGAAAGGATAACGATCGCGAAACCACAAGGTTTCATTGGTCGTCATTGCATCGATAACTTCAGCACGTAGCTGACGCTCGGTCGGCTTCATCGACTTTTTAACGACCTCAGACAAAGAGGGTAAGTTATGCTTACCCATCAAAGGTGCTAAACGGCTACGTACTAAATATTGTTTATTCTCGCCTAACACAATACCGCTATGCTGTTCTAAAAACAGCCTAAATTGATTGTACTCTGCTTCAGCAAGTGATTTATCTGTCACATTAACATCCTAAAATAAGTAAGCTTGTAGCGCTTAATAATTTACACGCTGTCATTATAGACAGTTATAAGCTCAAGTGTTTATTTACCGCTGCCGCTAATTCATCCGGATTGAACTTAGCAATAAAGTCATTTGCACCCACTTTTTGAACCATTGCTTGGTTAAATACGCCACTGAGAGAAGTGTGTAATACCACTTTGATTTTTTTCAGTTTTGGGTCGTCACGTATTTCTGCCGTTAAGGTATAACCATCCATTTCAGGCATTTCGATATCTGAAATAATTAATGGGATTTCCTGCGATACATCGTCCATTTCTGCAGCGATAGCTTTAAGTTTATTTAATGCTTCTCGGCCATCTTTGGCGGTATCAATCTGTAAATTTAACGACTCAAGTGAGCGAATAATCTGCTTACGTGCCACGGCTGAGTCATCTATCACCATAATGTGGTAATGCTGTTCTCTGTCAATGGTTAGCGTTTCATTAACTTCTTTACTAATAGCTGTTTTGACAGGAGAAATCTCATCAAGAATTTTCTCTACGTCTAAAATCTCAACTAACTCGCCTTCGATTTCTGTTACAGCCGTTAAATATGAATAACGCCCAGCGCCTTGTGGTGGAGGCATAATTGAAGCCCAGTTCATGTTGATAATACGTTCAACAGAACTCACTAAGAAGCCTTGCACGCTGCGGTTGTACTCAGAAATGATAATGAAGCAATTTTCAGTTGACGTAAGTGGACGACCACCGGTTGCAGCACTTAAATCAATGACAGAAATAGTGGCACCACGAATATGCGCGACACCTTTAACAAATGGATTCAATTTAGGTAAAGTCGTTAATGGAGGGCATTGCAGCACTTCTTTAACTTTAAACACGTTAATGCCGAAGCGTTGACGACCATTAAGCCTAAATAGCAGCAACTCTAATCTGTTTTGCCCAACAAGTTGGGTACGTTTATTTACTGAATCTAAAATGCTCGACATAGCGCGGCCTTGTAGTTAACTGTCACCCAAAAGGATAAAAAATTCTTAAAAGTATCGTAAAAACTCACTTTTTCTTATAAACCCAGCTCTTGCTTAAAAATATAATTATTACGAATAAATTCAAATTATCGAAAGTAAAACCCAGTTAGCAATAATTGCGCGACTAAGTTGCAGTTGCAATAATTAATACATTGTTAATAACACATTTTTCTGGCAACGAACACAAGTTAAACATTGTATAGTCAGCGACTCAACGAATACTTATCACAACAAATAGGCATACAACTTGCTTAGTAAAACAAACTAGACGATGTGGTATTTTTTTGACGGAGGATAATGAACATGATTAGCCGTCATACCAATCGATTTACAGTTTATTCAATACGTCCGCACAACTCGCGTATTTATCGTTTTTTAAAGTATAGGTGCATTCTGGCAAAACAAGCTAGTATCTTCATTATGAAAGTATTTTTTTTATGTTTTTTGTGTTCGCTCTCGCTTTCTTTACCGGCATTGGCCAGTGAAGCAGCGGTTGCTCCTTCATTATCGACCATTTATCAATTAGCTAAAGAGGCCGTTGAAAAAAAAATTGATGTAGAGTCAAATGCTAAGGTCGAAATTATCCCGCAAAATTTGGAAGGAAGGCTAACGCCTCCGCGCTGTTATCCTCCTATATCCGTTGAGCTAGCAAGCGATCGAGAAATCAGTCGAAACAATACCGTAAAAATAGGCTGTAGCACGCCAGACTATGACTACCCTTGGCAAATGTATCTTTCTGTGCGAGTTGATATTCAATACCCAGTGGTAGTAGCAACAGAATTGTTGTCACCCGATCAAATTATCGACACTCATCATTTGGCGATAATGTATGTTGATCAATACAGCTTAAAAGGCCAGTTTTTTTCAGAGCCCCACTCTTTACTCGGCTCACGAGTAAAACGTAGAGTGGCGAAAGACTCCCCCATCATAGGGAACAACCTATGCTTTGTGTGCAAAGGCGATATGGTGTCTATTTACGCCAAAACTGCCAACATACAAATAAAGACCTTAGGTGAAGCCATGCGTGATGGTAATATTGGGGAAGCGATTAGAGTAAAAAACAATCAAAGTAACAAACAATTAGAAGCTGTAGTAATTGCCGTTGGCGAAGTTGAAGTAAGAATGTAAAATACACTAAAGTTTTTTCCTAGAGCGCCGATAGCCTGTATGGAAAACCTGATACATTACGCTGGAGCCTCACATGGCAATTGATATTAAGCACAATACTGCGACAAATACACAGATGCGAACAGCACGTGATACGCAGTCTACTTCACAAACAGACACTGCTGCGCCACAAAAGTCTGCCGCACCGGTTAAAAATGATTCGGTCAGCATTACTTCACAAGCACAACAGCTGCAAAGTGCTCAAGCCAAAATGGCTGCATTACCTGAAGTAGATCAAAAAAAGGTCGCCGAAATAAAACAAGCTATCTCAGAAGGTCGTTATAAAGTCGACCCAGAAAAATTAGCGGCTAATATCGCTAGTTTTGAAGCTGAACTGAGTGGCCTATCGTTCGATAAAGAGTAGCCTAGTCCGTTACTCTTTATTGTATTTTAACCTTCTTTATCGGTGCATTTTTGCATCATAGGGAAGTGTTGATTACGTAAACCAAAGAGTAATATATGACAGACTTAACTGTGCTACTTGATGCTCAGCATCAAACTCTCACTCTGCTTAAACAGCTCATCATTGAAGAAAAAGATGCCTTACTCAAGCAAGATGCCGACAAACTGTTAGCACTCGCTAAAGATAAAATGCAACGAATGAGCTTACTCAAAGCAACAGATGAAAAGCTAGCCGCGCACCCTGAGGCCGAAAAACTGGCCTCAATCCCAGAGCTAGCTCAAAAAGTTGAATCCGCCAAAGCTATTCTTGCTGATTGCAAACACATCAACACGCAAAACTCTAGCTTGATAGAACACAACATAGCCACAATCAATCGTTTAGCTCAGGCGCTACAGGTAAGCCGTAATGCCACAAGCCTTACCTATAATGACAAAGGTAAAACCTCGACAATTTCTAGTTTAGGTAATGATTTTACAGCTTAATAAAGCCTAGAGGTCATGGTACTAAAAACAGCCTAGAGCGCTGCTAGGACGCTTTGCGGCTAGAAACTTATAAACCCAGTCGCGCAGGACATAATCTGTCCTAGAACCTAGCAGAACTTAGCCCGCCATAGAACCTAGCAGGACTTAGTCGCCCTAGAAACTAGCAGAACTTAGTCGCCCTAGAAACTAGCAGAACTTAGTCGCCCTAGAAACTAGCAGAACTTAGTCGCCCTAGAACCTAGCAGAACTTAGCCCGCCCTAGAACCTAGCAGAACTTAGTAGTCCTAGAACCTAGCAGAACTTAGTCGCCCTAGAACCTAGCAGAACTTAGTCGCCCTAGAACCTAGTAGGACGTAGTCCGCCCTAGAACCTAGCGCCATAGAACCTAGCAGTTGATTTACTGCGCTAACATATCCTGCTTTAAATTGTCTTGTGCAGGACGATCGCCCAACCAAATCTTCAACAAAGCCTGACGAAATGCCTCACCCGCAATGTTACCTTGAACCTGACCATTTTTAATACTGGTCACACCCTTGCCTTTTTGAGTCACAAAAGTAAATTGATCACCTTCGACAATTTCATCGGCAAACAATTGGGTAAAATCTTGAATATCAGATTTTATCGAACCAATGTTGTTATCGGTTGCCGCGTCAAACCCTTCTTCAATTGCACTGCGCATTTTATCTGAGGTGATCATCCCAGAGGTAATGGTTAATTGAATAACCGCAATCGGTTGCTCGAGCACGCTATCTAATTGGCTTGCTTTAACGGGCAAATATAAGCTGCCAACATATAAGTCCATAAAAAACTTACTGCGCACACCAGCACCATTAAGCACTAGGGTTTGCTCAGCAAACATCACTTGATCGGCAACATTAACATCAGCAACGATTTTGGCCTGAGCTGCTGTTGGTGCGAGGGTTAGCAATGACACCGAAAAAGCCAAACCGATTAATGCATAAAAATTCATGTTATCTCTTTTATATAATTTGTTATTCATAAAGTGTTAACCATCCGTTTTAATAAATCTTGCGGCATTACGCTGACGCAGCAAAATCAAACACATGGTTTAAAAACTAATTTATACTCAATTTAGTGGTTAACGTTAACCTCTAACACCTAATTTATATTGGCCGTTTTGCTCAAACATCAACGCTTGTTTATGTTTTGGCGCCATTAAAATTGGACCATCATCAAAAAACAAAAAGCATTTCCAGTTGCGCACAAACACATCCCAACGAGTTTCTAACACTTGATATTTTTCATAACAAAAATAAATCACAGTATCATCGGGCCATTGAATGTGTTCTAAAATGGCTTCAGGCAGTGCATTATCATGAGAATCCCACGCCGACTGCCAATGTTCAGTTGCACTCCAGGCATCTTGCTTTGCTGGCCAATCGCCTTTCTCAAATAGCTCTGCTCGGCTGCTTTTATTGCTTATCCACTTATTCCATACTTCCATGGCACTTTTATCAGCCAATGGCTTAATCAACGCCTTGTCATCATCTGACACAGGCAAATCTTTATGGTTAAAAATCCACTTACGCTTATAAAGTTCAAACGGAATATATGAGTGTGACAAACAATTGCTCCTGGCAACAAAAAATGAGGTGCAATTATAGCGTTAAACCAGTAAAGCGGTAACAAATGAATGGAACTAATATTACTCCGTAGCAAAATAACTGCTTAGGATCGCTATTTAAGTGCTAAAAATAGTCAATAAAATTAGTTAAAGTTCTAGAGCAGAGCAATCGCGTGAACGTTTTGCAATCTAAATCTGTACCAATTAAAGTTAGAGCAAATTAAGTTAATAACCATTTCTATGTTTGAAATATGAAACATTTGCTATTACAGCCTCACATTGTATAACAATGACCTCTGTCTTGCTTAATCCTCAGTGCCTAGACTTAAGCATTCAAATACAATTCGGTTCTATTTCTGCCAAGTGTTTTAGCTTGATACATAGCATTATCAGCCTGAGTAAATAAACTTGTAAATGATATATCTTTTGCGCTAATACTCACCCCTATACTGACTGTTAATCCACTATCACCCAGTTTAATTTGAGCAATTAACTTGTGCAGCCGCTGGCAAAATAATTCAGTATCACTTTTGTTCGTATCCGGTAACATGATCAAAAACTCTTCTCCGCCAAATCGAGAGACAAAATCTGTTTGACGGCAAAATCCCTTCAATAACCCGCCTAGCTCCTTCAGCACTCGGTCACCTTCTAAATGGCCAAAGGTGTCATTAATTTTTTTAAAATGGTCAATATCGAGTACTAACAAACCTACCGATTGCTTAGACCTTGCAGCTTGTTCAAGGGCTAAAGTGCTTCGATATTTCATTTCCCTTCGATTGAGTAAACCGGTTAACTCGTCTGTAGACGCCAGCAACATCAACTTCTCGGCCTGATCCTCTAATGTTTCTCTTGTTTTGATTAATTCTTCATAGAGCTGGTCTCGTTTAGATGCATTGAAAAAACTCCAATATATACAGCCATCCTCACTTAAACGTGCGTTCACCGTTATCGGAATACGCACTCCTAAAGCATTGAATATAATCAGCTGCATCTCTTCGCAAATCTTTTCATGTAACAGTGTTGGAATTAAATAACTTTGAAAAAATATTCGAGAAGATTGAGTAAATATAACATCAGCACTTTTACCTATAAGATCGCCGGGCGGCCACATTAGCTCACTGGTAAAATATGAATTTACATAGGTAATCATTCTTGAGGGGTCAGTCACTAATACCCCACACGGGAAACTATCCGGAGAGAAACCAATCGAGGTATCCCCCTCCAACTTAAGTGTTTTCAAGGTAGTTAATTCGCATATTCTATTATCGATTTAATAATAGCATCAGGATGTGTCATATGCAGGCAGTGGCCATCGGCTGCAATAACTTTAAGCTGGCTATGGGTTATTTCACTGGCAATAAACTCACCAATTGAGGTTGATGCCAGCGCATCATTTTCACTTTGTAAAATTAATGACGGTTGCTTAATCTCTTTCAAAAGATAACGATAATCAGATAAAAAAGTCGCTTCAGCAAAGTTTTTGGCAATAACAGGATCAGTAGAACAAAAACTGCCAGATAACTCGCCAATCAGATCATCAGAGTTATTGGTTCCCATGACTAATGGTGCTAAATAATTAGCCCAGCCAATATAGTTTTTATCCATTAGGTTCAATAATTCTTCAAGATCTTCTTTTTCAAAGCCACCGAGGTATTCTGGAGGAAAATTTAAAAAACACGGTGATGGGCAAACCATGATCAAGTTCGAAAACAACGTCGGTTTCTCAATTGCAGCTATTGCACCAATAATACTACTGACCGAATGACCAACAAAAATAGCATCAGTGAGCTTTAACGCTTCACAAATTTCAATAATATCTTCAGCATATCCTTCAAGTTTGCTATAGCGTTTTTTGCTGTATTGAGAAATATCAGAAGCACCCGAACCAACATAATCAAATAATACAATTTTGAAATGCTTTGCCAGTTCAGGGATTAAAAAGCGCCACATGTTTTGGTCACATCCAAAACCATGAGCAAGAAACAGCGTTTTACTGCCCTTACCGATTAACTTAACATTATTTCTAATCAATACATCATCTGCATTTAGCATACTTTGTCGTCCTTTTTATCAGGTCACCAATAATGAGCGCCTGCTGACTTTGCCATGGTCAATCTAATTTAGCCACAGCTAAGTTAAGCAAGCCATTCAAAATTATCCATTTCATGTTCTGCATCGCCGATATTTTCCGCTGATAAAAGTCAGTCAGTTCACGTTATCAGCAATGTAAATAGCGCTTTAAAATACAATAAAAACCAGTCGCTATACACCCACCTTGAAGTATTGAAAGTTTTGGGTTGAGTGATTTGGCATCGCATCACAGAACGCGCAGAGCTTAGTGGCACTGAAAAAGGCCTGCACTTTCAAAAGAGTTGTCACCATTCACGATTTAAGGCGAACCATCGCCAGCTGGAGCGTCATGCGAGGCGGTAACATTCAAACCACCAGTAAACTGCTAGGCCATAGCCCTAGGGATTTAAACAAGAGCCAGTATCACAGCAAGCACCTATGCTCATTTAGATATTGAGCATGTTAGACAAGAGTTAGGGATCACTACTGCTCATTTATTAGGTACTTTTCAGCATGAGTCGAAGGTTGATAAGGTAATGAGGGAGATTGAACAGCTCTCAGAGGAAGAAAAACGAGAGCTGATAATTCACTTAACTAGATAAACTTAAGATCTTTTTCAGTTGTTCGGTAGTCATTGCTGGTTTGGTTCTATGAAGCATTGCGTGGCAATTGGGACAAACAGGGATTAAATCGTTTATGGGATCTACCTGATATTCTTTATTTATTTTTGCGAGTTCAACCTTATGGTGTACATGTATAAAATTCTTACCAATATCTCCATATGTCTTATAAAAATCAAAATAACAAACGCTGCAAATAGCTTTGTAATGATTAATACATGCATTGCGAGCATTAATACTTCGTTCATATTTATTAACTTTTATCTCAGTTATTGTTCCTTCGAAAAAACTATGTTTATTCTGTATTAAATAATTTGCTGATATTTCATCAGGGAAGTCATTGAATACTTGATAATTAACTGTTCCGTTCTTAACAGAATCAATATGAAGTAAAGCTCCTCTCATGAACTTTAACAATGTATTTTCAATTTTATTTCCATCAAATAGCGGACTAATATTATCAAAAACATACTCAATTCCAACTATGGGAATTTCTTTTATTGATTTTTCATAATTGTTATGTGCAGCTTTGTAGCAACTGACTAAATGGTCATCAATTGACGTTTGTTTGCAATTGATTACATCATTAACAAGCTTCTCATTACGTTCATAAAACCATACTCTAATTGAAAGTTGAGAATATGGAATTGGTGGCCTAAACTTTAGGGATATCAATCGAATATTAGGTGATGGTGATTGAATTAATAACCAAAAAGTTTTAGTTGTTTTTTGAAATCTGGCACTTACTGAAGCAGGCTTTACATCCTTAAAGAATTCATTTTGAATAATTTTAGCTGCATTTTTACCAGATACTCTCCAGATTTTAAGATAGTCATCAGGGTAGTCGAATGGTGTTCTGCTACTCATAAAACATAATCCTTATGCTGATTGTTTATAAGTTACTTACTAATTTGATAACGATTAAGAGTAAGTTTTACTTATTTTTAGAATCCACATATTAAAATTTACCCTTTATTAGAGCTCAATATGTCGGCAAGTTCTTTCCGTGAACGATCAGCTTCTACACGTTTACGTTCTAGTTCCTTGGCACCGATCTGATCTTCTTGGTCACTTCTGACTTCTCTGGGGCTGCCGCGATAGTAACAATATGCATTTTGTTTGGTAAACTCTGTTGCATCAAGCTGAATAATTGGTTGTTTCATATCGCATAAAACACCTAATAATCGAGTATTGACTAAAATAAGGTCATTTTTTTTACAGCTTGCATATACCTCTATATTCTCGCTTGGTTTTACACTCTGACCAGCATCAAACAACCTTTTATTCGTACATAAGAAATTAGGATCGGCTTCAGATTGAGCAATACTAGAGAAAGCGACTCCAACCAAAATTATAAATATTTTTTCATTACGTATCCTTGTAATATAATGTTCTGCTTACGAATCTAGCAGTATATTATGACTTCAACAAGTCCAACTTAATAATGTATTAGCTTGAAATTAAGCCTATTTTTTCGCATGGTATGACCTAGAGTATCAGAAAGGGTGAAGACTCATAAATATCTGAGCGAATAAGTCAATCGAAGCTTAAAACTGTCTTTCTTTCCTACTTAGCCGCAGGAGTTACATTATCAAAAAGTCAGGCACGGTGGCTCATCACCGAGCAGGCTTGCGCAGTGAGATAAAAAGCGAGAGCTGATTTAAGGCGAATTATAGCCTGTTGGAGCGTCATGCGAGGCGGTAACATTCAAACCACCAGTAAGCTGCTAGGTCATAGCGATATTAGTATTATCGCAAGCATTTAGATATTGAGAATGTTAGGCAGGAGCTAGGGATCACTACAGCTCATTTGCTAGGGACTTTTCAACATGAGTCGAAAGTAGATAGGTTGGTGAGTGAAATTAAAATACTCCCACTTGATGAGAAACAGGAACTCTTACAAAAGATTCTAACTTGATGTAAAATTAATTAAAATCTAACCATTTAAAAATCTGACTAAGATATCTTTTAAGTCGGATGTTTCCGAAGGAAATTTAGAACATAAATAATTATAAACCTGATACTCTGTCATTAATTGCTTACTATTATATATACATATTATTTGATGATAATAATTTTTAGCTTTCTTTGAAAAGTTTCCGCCATCAACTCTAACTACACGAGGTAATTTTGGATCATTATCTAGATATCCTTGATAAACTTCTTTTTCTACACTAGAAAATGGTAAGAAAAAGACATTACTTAGGTCTTGATGGTACTTTTCGTTCAATTGATCACCATCTAGTACTGATATGATATGATTTTCATTTTCAACAAGAAAAGGCGTCTCTGAATTTTTCCTCATCAAATCAATAACCTGAGTCCCTCCAGCAATTGGGATTATCTGATATTTAAAGAAAGTAGTTTTATCATTTTCTCTGAGAAGATAATTCATAAAATCAACTAAGCACTTATCTTCAGTTAAAATATATCTATCATACCCATTAAAACCATACATAATACTTTTTACAAAATTATAAGACGTATTTTTTATAGTAACAACAGCTTCATCATTAGATGCCATGTAATATAACTCATCATCGCACAAAGTTTTCATAACAGCTAAAGAATGCGTAGTGAAAATTATATTTACAGCATACTCAGAACAAAACTGACGTAAACATTTTATTAAATTAACCTGAGCACTAGCGTCAAGTGAAATATCTATTTCATCAATTACAATGAATTTATTTCTTTTTTGTATATGTTTAAACAAGCTTATTACAAAATATTCACCGGAGCTAAGATAATCCTCTCTAATGTAAAACCGTTCAGTCTCATCTTTTAGGATAAAGTAGTACACATCGCCCTTTACGACTAATTGCTTCAAATTTAAGAAGCGATCGTTTTGATAAACTTGATTTAGAAAACGAATTAGTTCTGTGGGTATAGTATAATGCCCTAAAGCTATTTCACTTCGAATCTCACTATCAATATCAGATAATTTCCTAAAATGATTAAAACGGTCGCCATAAGGAATTGGGAGCTCAACAACTGCAAGCTTTCTGATCAAGTCATTGATTTCTTGACGTGTATCTATAGTTTTCAGTTTTGAATTGTATACAAATTTTATATAGATATCATCAATATAATACTTGACTGAGCTAGTATTATTAAAAATATATGGTGCAGCAGTTTCTTGAAAAGTATTATTTATAGATAAATTTCTAATGGCACGAGTTAGAGTTGTTTTTCCTACGCTATTCTTTCCAGTAAGACATATTATTTTATTAGACGAAAGGTCTACCTTGAATTCCATTGCTTTTATATGCTGAACATTTTCGATACGCACTTTGAAATTCAATTTAATTCACCGTTTTACGTAAAAACATCTCAATAATAGTATTACCATATTTCTTTCTTAACTTTGAGATATATAAGCTATCCATTGAACTTATAGCAATAAGTTTTCCAGATAATGAACTGATACCAAACTCTTCAAATGTACGATCACCTATTTGATTATCGCGTGGATTGATTTTATTTTTTACATAATCAGAAAATTTATCAGTATCATTGAGGTAAAAATATAAAAGTGACTCAACCTCTTCTTTATAAGATTTTGAGATAGTAATTATACCATTTGGTAAAATGGTGAAGCCTAATATTTTTACTTTCTGCCCTTTTCTTCTTACTTTAGTTTTATTATAATTTAAGTTAAATCTTTCACCCATGTGCTCATGAAGAAAACTTTTGATTACTTCATTAATATTATCAACAAAACCCTCATTGACAGATGAAATAATTAAATCGTCCGAATATCTTGTATATATTATATTACTTCTATCACAATATTTTTTTAGTGCATTATCAAAGTCAACTAAGGTTATATTACTAAGTAGTGGAGATGTAGCAAAACCTGCAGGCAAATTATTATCCACAACCATAAGCTCGAAAAGAAGCTGTTTATATTCTAATACATCTGACACGGGTACATTTAAAAGGCTAGTATTGATGACTTTCATTATATCGTCACCCGTAATACTTCCAAAAAAATCACTAATATCTGTTTGGTAAAAAAAGTTACTAGATGCATGCTTCTCTACTGCATCACGAATCGAAACACCTTTACGATATGAATATACAACATCTCGATTATAGTCCGCATACTCAAGGATGCTGCTGTTAATAAATCTTTGAAACTGCTTGAGTTTTTTTGATGGGGCATAAATCTTTCTACGATTTACTTCAAAAGTTTTATATTCTTTGTTAATTGAAAAATTAACAAAGTCGTCAAAGTTCACTTTCTCATGAAAAGTAGAAATGAATACCTCTTCTAAGCTTCTTCTTTCCTTTGATAACTCCAACTGATATGACTCCGTATCAAAAATTACTAATTTTATCATTATACTAATAGAGTCAAAACTTAACCAGCCATAAATACCATATTGATTAATTAGTTACTGGACTAGTATAGTATGAATTAGTATTATTTTTTAGCCGATTATATTACAAAGTCTGTTGTGAGTCTTACACTGTAGAGTGCTGAGAGTGCTGAGAGTGCTGAGAGTGCTGAGAGTGCTGAGAGTGCTGAGAGTGCTGAGAGTGCTGAGAGTGCTGAGAGTGCTGAGAGTGCTGAGAGTGCTGAGAGTGCTGAGAGTGCTGAGAGTGCTGAGAGTGAGGTTACTTGACCACATAACAATCACTTGCCATGTGGTCGTAACATTAATAACAGCAGGTAGTGACCTTGCGTGATGACTGGAGATACTCCTAGTCGCTAGGTATAAACAGATCATAACAACATTAATGATAAAGATCAATCATGAAAGTTTAAGCACTAGAACAAGAGAGATAATAAGGTTAATTCTAATTTTTCTTTAATATTATCGCTCTTAAAGATAGATGTTTTGGCAGATTTGCTCTTTTAGTTTTATAACCTCATCACTATTATCCTGCATTGCCTTTAAAATCATTAAATTACATTCTTTTTCTTTCAATTCTTGTTCGGTCTTTTGCATTGGTTCACTGATATAAGCAACCATAGGTTTGTAATTCAAAGATGCATTGCAGTACATGTTGGACAAGCTTCGCCCTCTCTGATTCAGATTTTCCATGCTGGATAGCTGAGAACAAAGTTCAGTGAACATAGCCTTAGCTTGTTGAGTACATTTAGAGAATTGAGTTGCTTGTTGCTCAAGGTTTGCGCAAACACTATTAGGTTTTATCTTCCATAGCTGATGCTGAAATCGAATATTAGTGTCGTTGTATACTAAGCTTTGCGAGGTAACCGTGGTGTTCATTGAATCAACATACACTTCAGTAATACTATTGCTTACCGTGTGCAGGTAGGCTGCAAACAATTGTGAAAATGGATCCATTACTCTTCCTTAAGTAAATGTTGAATATTCTATAACGCACTAACAATACTCCTTTTTCTATCTTAGTTGAACATTTTTATTACGACCTCATTTAACTATTAATTTCGGATTACGTACAGTTATTGACAGAACTCCAAGTTAGAGCGATTAAGCTCAATTTTACCATTAGTTTGTGAATAGCTTAACGTCCACTCATGTACTCTAGTGACGATCTCAAAGCCTAAAGCCACAATGCCTTTTAACTGCACGATAAGCTCGTCACCATATCGATTAAGTTTATAGGTACTAGATTCAGCATTATCATGAACTGAATTACAGGATTGCTTAGGTAATACTTCGCTTCTATCAGAATCTATTCCCGCATTAATTTCCGCATTGGCATCTTGGAATTTTCCTGGATTTCCAGAAATGCCATTAGTGTTCAATCCCTGATGACACTTAGCATTTTCCGAAATTGGTATTGGCACACCGATTGAACTCAAAGTAGGTTGAGCCACTGCATCCCTAGAGTCTTCATAGGCATTGCGGCAATTGTCATCAAAAGTATGATTTAAAGGCTTTTGTTTTTTATGTTCGTATAAAGGTCTAATTAACTGATCATCACGCTTACAAAAAACTCCGCCCATGAGCTCAGTGTAATGACCCCAATCGGAGTCATCAGCGGCTTGTCTAATTTCTTCCACCCACTCTAGGCTTTCATCAGTTATTTTACTTAACCGTCTTAATTCGCGCCAAGGTGTTACCCCTACCCCTCCAATTTGCTGAAATTGACGAATACCCCAACACGAAGCCCAAACACGAATACGTGTTGCAGCGGTTACTGATTCCGTTCCGTAAAGGTCATGATCAATCCCTTCACCATCAATTCCTTTGGCTACATACTTGGCAATATATCCCGTTGCAGAACCTTTATTAGGATCGATGTATTCAACCTTAAAACGGCGTTCTTTTGCACCTTGTTCGTCACCCTCTTCTTGTAGGCAATATTCTTGAAAGGTTTCGACTAATTGTTGTTGCTGCTCAGCTTCAACAAATAACAATAAATGCCAGTGAGGTGTGCCGTCATGGTGAGGCTCTGCCACTCTAAAACCAAATGGAGTGATCTTGTCACGGTTAAGCGATGCGCGTATACGCTGAAAAGTTCGGTTTAGGTAATCTTGACCATCTAAAGGTATAGCCCCTTGCCACTTAGGGTTTTCAGCACCCGATTTGGCAAAGCAACGGTGATATTTAGAGGGTGTAGTCATTGTCAAAAATACAGCTGAATAGCCATGCTTTGTGGCGTAATCTTCAAAACCACGAATGCGAACCATCAATTCAGCTTTACGGATTTTAGGATTAGACACATTAAGGTCTGATAATTCAGCAAGGCTTACACTGTAGTCAAGCTCATTAGTAGCTAAGGTATTCTCAAGCTGTTCACGACTGTTCAGCCATTGGTTCTTAATGCTCTCAACGGTAATGTCACTGGCATAAATACTACGATGACGACTAATTTGGTTTAGGAGCCGCGAAATAGTTTCAACTTGCCTGTTATGGAGCCGTCTAAGTTTTGGCTTCCACCATAGCGGATCACATCCACGCTTAATCACCCCCATGACTTTTGAATATTCTTCATCGGTCAAACAGTCATTTTCGAGGTGATTTAAAATAGTATCCGTTAATGGGCACGGCTTAATTTGATGGCAATTTATATAGCGTGAAATTGCAAAATAGGTATGTTTTAAACCATTAGAGTGATGCCTAATAACCATATTGGCGCATTGGCGAGCGTGGTGTTTAGACTTTTGCTTAAAATTTGGAGATTTAATATTAACGCTAGTCATTCGAATACTGCTGTGCCCCAGTATTTTTGAAATAGCTTTCGTTGTTTGTATCAAATCTAAATTAGCTTCACTATGGTGTGAAAAGCGATCATAACGCTGCTTTAGTACAGTCTTATAGATTTGAGGAATGCCATGAAGTCTTTTAGCCACAAAGCGAGCATTATCCATTTCGAGTCTAGTCATTAGACTGCCCTCCATGTTGCTTTAGCCATTCTTGCCCACGATGATTTAGTGAGCAACGTTGCCACTTTACGCCCGCAATGTAATGGGTACTCTCGGCTAAGAAGCCTTGTAGTTTTAATTTGAACAAAGTGCGTTTTTGGAAATGACCTGAATATGAGTCATAACCGACCATTTTGCTTAGGTCGGGACAAATCTCAATACACACTTCAATGTGGTTATCTTGCGATAACCATTCAATGAATGTGACTTGTTCATTAGTGAAGGCGGCCATTATTTGCCTCCTTTAACATTATGTTCTTTTACGTTATGTAACGAGCTGACTTCATAAACATTGCTATTATAATCTTCAGACTCATTAACAGGTTCATGTTCCGTTAACGGGTACAGACTCGATTCATTGGCTTCATATTGCCGTAGTAGAATAATGTTTTCGTTATATTCTCGAAGTTCATTAATTTCATCAACAGTACTTTTAAGAATGCTAGTCATATTTAATAACGAGCAAATAATGATTCCCGATAAAAAGCTATACAGTGTGTTCATATACCCTCCCGTTAACGAAGTTTTCAACATCGCTTTGGCGGTACATCACACGACGACCAACTTTGATAAAACGTAGAGGATAGCGGCCAGTACAACGCCACACTGAAAGCGTACCTGTTGTAACGCCTAAGTATCTCGCCACTTCCGCAGGGGTGAGTAGTGTATTCATATTAACTCCGATTATATTGTGTATGTCGAAGTGAAGAATATGATCGGAAGTTTTTGAAGTATTCACACCACGGGGTGTAAAAGTACTGTCACAGGGTGTGACGGTATTATTGGGGGTGTAAAAGTACCGTCACAGGGTGTGACGGTATAGATTTATAACCATTTATATTTGTGACCAGTAGCTATTAGGTTTTGCTTTAATCTGTTTTTCATTTCATCACTCGCCCTGAAATAAACAGATTTAATATCATTGTCGTAAGCGTCTTGGCTAAACCCTCGTTCTTTTGCTTTGTCATACCACTCATGGCCTAAGTCAAATTCACCCGTTGAAAGGTAAACAGCGCCTAGCAAAGTACATGGCCTAAAATTTAACGGTGTCACTTTATGTGCTTCTAAACCAAATTTAATTGAATTCACATAATCCTTTAAGTCTCTACAAACGCCACCGTATGTGGTTAATAAAGCTGATTTTAATTTCTTTTCATTCTTAGGGAGGTTAAATGGATATGATTCATCTAAAGCTTTTTTTATTTTAGTCAGCACTTCAGCTTTACGATAGGCGGCACTAGCATTAACCAGCTCCCAAGGTAAGCTTTTCTGTTTCCAGTTTTGAAAATGCTGATGGGCTAAATGAAGGTGATATTTCTGTACGACAAGTTCAGTTGAAAAACCAACAGTATCTAGCCATTTGAACTCTTCAAGGGTAATTGTCTTTTTACGAAGTTGGGTCAAAAGTTTATCTACACGAGAGTTTTTTTGGATGCCATAAAGTTCAAAATCTTCAAAATCAACACGGCTTGCTTTGAATGCTTCTGCTTCTTCTCTAAGTTGATTCTGTAACATTTCAGCTTTTGCTTTAGCTTCAGATAAAACTTTAGCTTTTCGTTCAAGAATCCCCTGCCGTTTTAGTGCTTCAATTTCATCGAGTTTGGATTGGTAATGAGAAATAACAACATCGACAACATCTTTATTGGCTTCTTTTGATAACTCAGTTTGGCTTGTTGTAAGCCTTCTTTTTGTTTCGACTTTAAGTTTAAGGCCATCACAAATTAAACTTTCAAGCTTATCTGGAACGCTTTCTTTTGAATTAACAGCCCTGAAAAGCTGACGTGTCGTTTTCCCCAACGCAATAGAAATAATTTCAAGGTCAGATTCTAAAACACAAATATCGTGTTGAGTTATATATTTCACAAAAAGGTCAATGTAGGTACTTAAAAGGGGATACTGCGATTTTGGAAATAGCAGTTGAGCTTGAGATATCTGTTTATTAACCACTGTAAAAATCCATTTTTATGAAGTTGATTTAATATGCTTACTTAGCCAAGAATTGATTGTCCTGATTGCTTGATAGGGAGAAGTAAAAGAATAATTGATACTCTGAGCAAAACTTAACACATTTTCAGCAATAGCTTGCGCAGCTTGGTGCGGGTTAGCATAATTTTTCTGATTATAAAGCTGGATTGCAAAAGCTTCTACTTTATCTTTTTTACCGTAACGTTTATCTCTGCCTAACTTGCCCGCTTTCGATAAGGTTTCTGTATAACCTTTGAATTTTGTTATATCTGTTTTAAGCGACTGATACCCATCATTAGCATCGATAAATTGACGTTTAGCAAATATTTGAAACAACAAATTGGCTTGCTTTGGCATACCAGCCATCTGGCAAGCTATGGCACCATGAATAAGCTCTGTACTGTCTTGTGGGATTGCATTTAGGAATGTGAGAGCTTCATTACCTTCTTCTTCACCAAACGCTTCATGTAAGTTGGCAGCATTCGCAAACCGTCTGATCTCTTGAATATCGTCAAGAGGATCTGCTGCAAGCGATTCAAATAAGGAATTAAAAATATCTGCGCCTTCAAGCTGTTCAGTTTCTAGTATTGACTGACTATCATCAACTTTCGAAAGCGCTTTGGCTAAAGACTCTTCATTAGTGCCTTCTGGAAGCAAAGGTCTAACGGCTGAATCTTTTTGAATGAGCATGTCGAATGACTGCAAGCTGGCTAAAAAATCGGCTTTCTGATTTTGATTAGCATATTCAGGGGAATCCAACATGTTAACCAACTGCGTTTTCAATACTTCTGGCATTGCTGATAGAAGTTCATCTAGCTGATTATCGACTTCTGATTTTTGAGGTTTAGTTTGTAGGTTAGACTCTTTCTTGAGGTTCATTACACAATACTTCCATGTTTCAACTTTAATAGAAAACTATTGGAAATACGTTTAAATGTCCATGATTGAGTTCAAACTATTAAAAAGCGGAGTTTTGAAGAATGCTTAAAAAAAAATTCCAAAAAAGTGGTTTCCAGAGGCGGCACATAGGCGGCACAACTTTTAACGATTTTAGTAAGTTGTTGATAAACAAAACAAAAAGAGGCTATATGGTCTCCCCACAGGGACTCGAACCCCGATCGGCCGCTTAGGAGGCGGCTGCTCTATCCTGTTGAGCTATAGAGAGACCCTGTGATTATACTGAGTTTAAAATTGATTTAAAGCCTTTAAATTTAATTGCTTAAATCTTAGCCGAGTTAATGACGTATGCGGATAATATTTACTTCATATTAAGCTTAAAACGACGTTAATGGGCAGCCAAACTCACTTAGATATTATTGATGATTAGTTTTTAATCGCGATATCATTCACTTGAATGTTGTCTGCAGCATCGATTCCGTCAAATATTGCGGTGGCGCTGTCTTCGCTTACTTGTTCGATAACCACACTCGCGCGGCTTTTGCTGGCGATGGGACGCATGGTGTTTAAGCGATCTGGAATATTTTTTTGCAATACTATCTGAAACTTATCGCCCATCTTTACACCATTTTTTCGGCCTAAATTGATGATAACCCTATCCCCTTGCCTAGCAACAATTTGACCTAATAATGGCCTGCAGTTTAATTGGTTATCTAATGTCAGAATGCTTTGTTGAAAGATCTCAATAATGGACTGGCCGTAAGATGAGCGCCAAAAGCGTTGGTTAGCGGGTGACACTACCTCTTGTTTTTCAAATTCCCATGGGGCAGATGTGGCAAAGGTTTCGGTCCAGACCACTTCACCACTAATCCCATGATAAAGAGTGAGTTTTATCATAAATTGTCTTAATGGATAATCTTCACTTAACCCTAAAAAACCACTTTCGGCAGGTTCGGTTGAAATATCAATAATATCGGGTTGAAGCACATACTGACTTTCGGTGATTTCACCTAACCATGTCGGAATGCGGTAACCTCTGAAATTAACCAGTTGATTAGTGTTATCAATCTTTTCATTGGCGTGGACACGAGCAAAGCTATAACGAGACTGAGCATTAATTATTTTGCCTAGTTTTTCGGTTATCTGTTGTTCAAAATTGGCCAGTTGTCCGTATCGAAGCTGCTCACGCTCTTGAAGATAAGATTGCGGCAACATAATCGCAGCTTTTAAGGCTTGGCTTTTGCATTGTGCATTGGGTTCTGGTTCGGTGAGCTCTAATTGCAAAACCACTGTGATGGTATTTTGGCTGATCATTTCGCTCATCAGTTCAACATTATTCGCTGAGCCCATACGCTGCATTTGAAAAGTGTCTTGGGTTAATCGCCCTTGGTCGATTGATTGCTCACTGGAAAAGTTAACGCCCGCTTTTAAACTCGCATAATTTAATGCTTGGCTGATGGCATCTTCGCGGGCTTTATCGATATCGCCATTGACAATTTTAGCCCTGCCGGTGACCTCGACCTGTTCAGCAAATGCCGTGTTAACCTGAAATAAGCTCAACAGTAACATCAGTGCAAGCGCGAATGTTTTATGGCTGGTTGCTTGTTTAATAAGGTTTGTTTGCGTCGGCATACGATGTCCTAATGTCAAAAAATCGTCAGTTTTGCCTGCTAAGGCTCATAAAATAATACGACTAACGCGAAAGTGTCTAATAAGTATAAATTAAGCAAAAATCGCGCCACTAACATATTTTGAGGCATTTAAGCCTTTAAAGATTAAATCTAGTAAAGCTTTTACGCTATTAGCCGATACAGATTTAGAGTTCATTGGCGGCTATGTCGCAGTAATAATGGCTTAAGCGTCAATCTTGCACGCTTCGATTAAGTGCCATTAATGCAACAGATAGCGTCGGCGACATTTTTAAAGGAATCATCATGATTAACAGGCTTATAATCCCAGTTGCTGTACTTACGTTGTTGTCTATCGCAGCGTGCAGCCAAACGCCTAACCCGGCAAATAATTTAGCGTTTAATAATGATGGTAAATACGTCAAAGTTAAAGATGAGAATAACGTTTCTCATCATCAATTAGCGTACGACATTCAAGATGCTGGCTTAGCACCTAAAGGCCAGATTAATGTATGGGCTGAAAAACTGGTTAATGAATTGGTTTTACAAAACGATGCGTTGCGCCCTGATCAACCGCTATTAATCACCACACCTGTTTTAGCTAATAATTTAAATGCGACCAACGAGCTGGCCTTGCAATTACAACAAGGTTTGTTAACAGCGTTTCATGCACACGAGTTTAATTTAGTGGATATGAATGTCGCCACGAGCTTACGTGCAACGGAACAAGGCGAATTTATGTTAAGTCGTGATTGGCAATTATTACCATCAGGCTTACCTGTGTCACATGTTTTAGTGTCGACAATGACTATGACTCCAGAGGGCATTGTGTTTAATGGTCGCGTTGTAAACGTCACCAACAACCGCGTACTTTCGGCGGTGCAATCTTTTGTTGCCGCGTCGAGTTTATCTGGTTACTTACAAGAGTCTGAATTAATCGAATCTCGTAATGGCTTGTTGTATCGCCATGAGAAAAAAGGCGATAGCCGTTATACCGTATTAGGAGAAAAACTATGAAGTCGCTGATGTTAGTTATGATGTTAGTGCTACTAAGTGGTTGCGTAAGCAAAGATAAATACGTGCAATGGGAAACTGAAGCACCAACCTCATTCCCTACATTAACAGCTATAGGTTATGCTCCGTTGGCGACTCAACCTAGTCCAGAAGCATCGCACCGTATTTTAATGGCAATGCAAGCATCTAAAATTGCGGCTTACCGTGAGTTAGCGGAACAGGTTTATGGTCAAAAGATTGCAGCTAACAGTGATGTCAGTGAATGGTTATTAACTGACGACAATGTTAAATCCAGTGTCAGTGGAATTATCCGCGGTGCTAAAGTGGTTAAGACCTACCCTTCTGGTGAGTTTTATGTCACTGAGCTTGCGTTAGACTTTAAGCAAGTATGGCAATTGTACGAACAACAAAATCGCCCTAAACGTGTTAAAGAAGTGACTTACTTTTAACGTTAAAGAATGATTAAATAAAAATGCCGCTGATGTCAGCGGCATTTTTGTTTATGTTAAAAACTGAGCTAAAAGCTGTGTTACAAACTGTACTACAAGCTGAGTTACAAGCTGAGTGAAACACTTACTTATTAAGCTATTTTAAAACGTTAGTTTAAACACTAGCCCAAATGCAGCTTGATCTTCAATGTCTTCGGTGACATCAGGTTCGCTAAGTTCCATCTCACCGCCAAAGTAGTAACCGGCGTATGCGTTTACACTCACATTATCGGTCGCTTTCCAACCTGCGCGGATAAAACCGACCCATTCGTCGATCTCAATAGTTTGGTCGTCATCTGCTATCAAAAAGCGCTCTGTACGTTTTGAGCTACCCATACCAAAATCAATATCGGGGCGATATTGATAACTCAGTTCTAAGCCTGCTGGACCGCTAAAACCAGCCTGGAATGGGTTAGCTAGCACTAACTTGTCATTAATCTGCCAACGTACCGCTAAATACGGTACGGTGCGTACTTCGGAAATATCATTTAAATAGGCAACACCAAAACCCAACATATTACCTGAGTCAAAACGGTACATACTGGATGCAACAACACCATAGCTTTGGGCGTTAGATGACGAGGCAGTATCGGCATAAGCATATTTTAATTGCGGGGCCACTAAAAACATCCAGTGATTATCTAGACGATATGTTAGTGATAACCCAGCACTGTATTGATGAACTGTCGCCCAGTCTTGCTCATTAGAGCGCAATGGCGTGGCTTGGTTAATACGCCAATCGTAATCAAGATTGTCATAACCGACATTAGCACCTAATGACCATTGACGATTTAAAGGCATGGTGGCTGAAAAACTGGTTTTCCATGCATCGCGCTGCAATTGATTAGCATTACCGGTGCCGACATCGGCAGTGGCTGCTGATGTACGTGCGACAGTGAGTGAAAATGGAGAACGATCTGGCGCTGCTAAGGTCTGTTGACTAAGCAATAACCCTGGAATTAATAATAACGATTTAACCGATAAGCTCAGTGCATTGTGCGAAAAGTCGGAGGCGTTAGAAGACGTCATAGTGATGTGCATCCTTTCGAAATAAATGGTGAGTGGCTTGCTTAGCTTAAACTATCTGAACCAATACTGATTTAGTGGCACTTCAGTTCAAATCTTATGCATTATTTTATTACAACTTTATGAGCCCGCAAAAACATCTCAGCGGTATCTTGTAAATATTGTTGTCTGCTTAATAACAAGTGTTCAGTCTCTAATGCTAATTCAAGACGTAATTTTAACTCACCAAACAGCATTAAACATAACCTTACGGCACTGTCGTGGGGGTTATCGAAATAATACTCACCATGTTGGTTAACCTTGGTTAAATATTCACGAATTAATCCCAAAACATGCTTTGGTCCTGCATCGTAAAACAGTTTGGAGACTTCTGGGTGCGTCTCGGCTTGTGCGACGCAGGTTTTAAATACTGTCATGGTGTCTTTACTGACAATCAATTCACCAAACTGTTTGGCAAATAGTAATATCACCCGCTGCGGATCGGTTGCGTCAATCAAAGCATCGTCTGTGAGCTGATGCACTACACACTTAGAATCTATTGCGGCGACAAACAAATCATCTTTAGAGCCAAAGTGCGAATATACCGTCTGCTTTGATACGCCCGCATGTTTGGCAACCTCATCCATACTGGTTAACGGAAAACCTTTATGGCAAAACAACTCCATTGCCGATTCAAGCACTTGGTTGCGCTTTTGTTCACTGCGGCTCAAGCTAACTTGTTCGTCATTGTTTGTGGCTGAAGTATCTCTAGTCATGTGTTTTCCATAAGGTGAAACGGGCGCAAAAATTAAAAGTCAGTATCAGTTAATACGATTGATGCATCATAACCAAAAATAGACTGGACAGTCTAGTTTTATAAAATTAGACTACTGAGTCTAATTAACAATTAAGTTACATCTTACGGTATGTCGTGCAGGTTTCTGTAGCGCCATTTTGTTAACGATGAGTCATTGCCGATCCACATATCGCTTTAAGGGAATAATTATGTTTGCTGTAAGGTCATTCACCCAACATCTTCGCTACTGTGCATTAGGCTTAAGCATAATGGTATTAAGTGGCTGTGGCTCTGAGGTTAAAGAGCATTCGCAAACTGTTGAGTATCAGTCGGTATTGACGCAAGCATTAGTGCTTAATGACCGTTACCAACAAATGCAAACCTATACAGGTACAATCCGCTCAGCAAACACCACAGGCATAGGGTTTGAGTTAGCAGGCAAACTCAATACCATAGTGGTAGACAGTGGTGATGTGGTCAAGAAAGGTCAGGTGTTAGCTCAATTAGACACTGACTTATTAGTTGCAGAAAAACAACAGCTAGAGGCGAGCCTGCTACAAACTCAAGCTGATATTGATTTAGCCAAAAGTACATTGGTGCGTACTGAAAAATTGAAAACGCAAAACTATGTGTCTGCGCAACAACTCGATGAAACTCAGCAACAGGTGATAAGCCTGCAAGCCAACCAAAAGCGTATTGAAGCCAGCTTAAGTGCTGCAAAGTTAAAGCTTGAAAAGTCAACATTACTTGCGCCGTTTGATGGCGTTATTAGCCAACGTTATCACAATCTTGGCGAGGTCATCGCACTTGGCAGCGCGGTGTTTAATTTAGTAGGTAACAGCCAACCTGTGGCTTACATTGGCGTGCCTATTGATATCGCGCAGCAATTATCTGCGCAACAAGCTGTCGACGTGCGTGTAGGCAAACAAACTTTTACGGCCACAATTGCTGGGATAAGCGCTGAAGTAAACACCATTAGCCGTACGGTACAACTCAGAATTCAATTACCCGACTCTGCTAGGGTGATTAACGGTGAAATCGCTTACCTCGTGTATCAACAAGACAGTTTAACTGCTGGTTACTGGGTGCCAATGTCGGCATTAACCGATGGCGTGCGTGGATTATGGAATGTGTATGTTGTGGTAAAGGATGAATCACCGCTTTACCAAATTGAGCGCAGAGATGTTGAGATTATTTACACTAATGAACAACAGGCTTATATCAAAGGAGCCATTCAAGCCGATGAGCAAATTGTGACTGACGGCCTACACAAAATTGTCGTAGGCCAAAAAGTGACTTTAGTTAAAGCTCAACCTTTGGAGGCGCTATGATTAAAGCGTTTCTTGAAAATGGCCGCTTAACCAGTTTATTTATCGCGCTATTAATTGTCGCTGGCCTGGGGGCGATTTCCAGTTTGCCGCGCACCGAAGATCCGCACATCACTAATCGATTTGCCTCGGTAATCACTCAATACCCTGGCGCTTCTGCTGAGCGCGTTGAAGCATTAGTCACCGAAGTGCTTGAAAATCAATTGCGCCGCTTAGAAGATTTAAAGCTAGTGCAGTCAACGTCTCGTCCCGGTATTTCGGTTATTCAACTTGAACTAAAAGATACGGTTATTGATACCGATCCAGTATGGTCAAGGGCACGAGACTTAATCGCAGACAGTAAATTTTTATTACCTGAAGCGGCACAAAATGGCGTGTTAGATGATCAATTAGGTTATGCCAGCACCGCGATTTTAGGCGTTGTGTGGGCAGATGACTCACCTGTTCGAGCCGATATTCTTAATCGCTATGCTAAAGAGCTTCAAAGCCGATTACGCCTGTTGAATGGCACAGACTTTGCCAAACTCTATGGCGCACCAGAAGAAGAGATCCTCGTTGAGCTTGATGGCAATAAAATCAGTCAACTTCATCTTACGCCTGCTAGTATCGCAGCAATTTTATCTAACGCCGACAGTAAAATCTCTGCTGGAGAAATCAATAATAGTCAATTTAGGGCCTTGGTTGAAGTTTCTGGTGAACTCGACTCACAAGATCGCATTCGTAAGGTGCCTTTAAAAGTCGATGAATATGGCCAAATTATTCGCTTAGGTGATGTGGCGACCATTACTCGCCAAGCTAAAACACCAGCAAGTAGCATTGCTCTTATCGATAGCCAACAAGGTATATTGGTTTCTGCCCGCATGCTCAACAATAATCGAGTGGATTTATGGCAACAACAAGTTAGCCAAACCATTGATGCTTTTTCGGTTAATTTACCGGCCAACATTGAAGTGCAATGGCTGTTCGATCAACAAGGATACACCCAAGATAGACTCGGCGATTTAGTGATTAACTTATTGCAGGGTTTTATTATCATCCTTGTGGTGTTAATGCTCACGCTTGGGCTACGTAATGCCATTATTGTGGCTATATCACTGCCGTTAACGGCATTGTTCACACTTACGTGCATGAAATATACAGGGTTACCGATTCATCAAATGTCGGTCACGGGCTTAGTGGTTGCACTGGGTATCATGGTTGATAACGCCATTGTTATTGTGGATGCTATTGCTCAGCGTCGCCAGCAAGGCATGAGTAAGCTCGAAGCCGTCTCAAAGACTTTACATCATTTATGGTTACCGTTAGCAGGTTCAACAGTCACAACTATGCTGGCCTTTGCGCCAATCGTGTTAATGCCTGGCGCTGCCGGTGAGTTTGTCGGTGGGATTGCCATTTCTGTTATGTTCGCTTTACTTGGCTCATATATTATCTCACACACTATTATTGCCGGCCTTGCGGGGCGTTTTAGTCGCAGTGAAAAACCAACGGCTTGGTATCAACAAGGCATGGCATTTCCGCGCATTAGCCAAGCCTTTACCGCGAGCTTACGTTTTGCTTTGCACCGTCCACTGGTGACAGCGGTGGTTATTGGTATTTTGCCTGTGGCCGGATTTTTTGCCGCTGGAAAAATGACTGAGCAGTTTTTCCCGCCATCAGACAGGGATATGTTTCAGTTAGAGGTTCACCTCGCGCCGCATGTCAGTATTGAACACACCCTAGCCCAGGTGGAACTCATCGATGCCAAACTGCAAAAAATAGATGACATCCTTGCGACTACCTGGGTGGTAGGCGGAAACACGCCGTCGTTTTACTATAACTTAACCCAACGCCAGCAAGGGGCAACCAATTACGCCCAAGCGATGATAAAAGTAACAGACTTTGTTGCTGCAAATCGATTGATTTTACAGTTACAAAAAGAGCTTGATAAAGAATACCCGCAAGCACAAATATTGGTGCGTAAACTTGAACAGGGCCCGCCATTTAATGCCCCTGTAGAGTTACGAATTTATGGCCCTAATTTAGACACATTAAAAGTCTTGGGCGAACAAGTGAGAGGCATTTTAAATGCCACGCCGGATGTGATTCATACGCGAGCTACCTTAAGCTCTGGTGCGCCTAAAGTGTGGTTACAGGTAAATGAAGACGCCAGCTTGATGAGTGGTTTGAGCTTAAGCGACATTGCCAGCCAAATCCAAATGGCTACCACAGGAATTATTGGCGGCAGTATTTTAGAGCAAACAGAATCGTTGCCTGTTCGAGTCAGATTAGGGGATAACAGTCGCGAACAAGCCACCCGTTTAGCCGAAATAAACTTAGTATCACCTTCCGGTTCTGGCATTCCATTGTCGGCATTATCTTATAACGAAGTGAATGTCAGTCGTGGCGCGATTCCACGTCGTAATGGTGAGCGAGTCAACACGGTTGAAGCCTACATTACTAGCGGTGTATTGCCTGCCCAGGTGTTAAATGATGCCAAAGATGAAATTGCCAAGTTGGTTATTCCAGCGGGCTATCATGTCGAAATTGGAGGCGAGAGCGCCAAGCGAAATGAAGCGGTTGGCAACTTATTGTCTAACATTGTATTGGTGTTCACCCTGCTGTTAGCCACTGTTGTACTGTCATTCAATTCATTTAGATTAACGGCAATTATCCTACTAAGCGCATTTCAATCTGCTGGCTTAGGATTATTAGCGGTATTTGTGTTTGGTTATCCATTTGGGTTCACCGTTATTATCGGTTTATTGGGGTTAATGGGATTAGCCATTAATGCTGCTATTGTTATTTTGGCAGAGCTAGAAGATGTGCCCGATGCTAAACAAGGTAATTTGGCACTAATAATCGATACGGTAAGCAGTTGTGGACGTCATATTGGTTCAACCACCATTACCACTATAGGTGGTTTTTTACCGTTAATTATCGCAGGCGGCGGATTTTGGCCCCCCTTTGCAATCGCTATTGCCGGCGGCACATTATTGGCTACTATGTTGTCGCTAATATGGGTTCCGGTAATGTATTTATTGTTGATGAAACCGCGTAGAGCCTTTCGACAAGGGCAAGCTGTCTCGCGTTAGCAGTCTCGAGTAAATAGCGTAAATTCTGAATAACAGCCAATAAAAAACCGCTTTATCTCTAAAGCGGTTTTTTTATGGGTCAATAGCAGAAGACTAATCTTCGCTTTGACGGTCCATATTCTCTGTATTCTCAAGCCATAAAGCGTTGATAATACCGAATGAACACGCCAGTAACACACCTAAAATCCACGCAAAATACCACATAGATGTTGCTCCTTAATTTAGTAAAGTGAAGTTTTATTATTTTCAATAAATTCACGATTTAAACGGCCGAACATCTTGTAATAAGTCCAAGCAGTATAAGACAGAATAATGGGTACAAAAACAGCAGCAACATAAGTCATTACGGTCAAAGTCATTTTACTGGCCGTTGCATCCCACATGGTTAAGCTCACATTAGGCTCTAAAGACGATGGCATTACAAATGGGAACATTGCTGCACCACAAGTAAATATCACACAAGCCACAGCAAGTGAGCTGAACAAGAAGGCAAAACCACTGCGATTAAAACGACTAGCCAATATAACCAATACTGGCATCACTAAGCCCAAAATAGGGAATAACATTGTCACTGGATATTTATCGTAGTTTGTTAACCAAGCACCTGCTTCAACAGCAACAGTTTTAGTGGTTGGGTTTGACGGGCCTGCGAGGTCAAGCGTTGATGTAACAACATAGCCATCAATACCATTCATTAACCACACGCCAGCGGCACCAAACAGCACAAATAACAAACTGGCACAAATCTGAGTCGCTTTAACGCTACGAACTCGAAGTTCTCCTTCAGTTTTCATTTGTAACCAAGATGCGCCTTGCATCATGAACATCGACACACACACTAAACCAGCTAGTAGGCCAAATGGATTCAATAATCCAAAAAATCCACCATGATAGGTTGCACGCAAATATTCATCAAAGTTAAATGGCACACCTTGAAGCAGGTTACCAAATGCCACACCAATAATTAACGGTGGAACAAAACCGCCGACAAACAATGCATAATCCCATGACTTACGCCATCTTGGGTCTTCAATTTTAGAACGGTAATCAAACCCTACAGGGCGTAAATATAATGCAAATAGCACCAGCATCATCGCCACGTAAAAGCCCGAAAACGATACCGCATATACCATTGGCCAAGCTGCAAATAGCGCACCGCCAGCAGTAATTAACCATACCTGGTTGCCGTCCCAGTGGGGCGCAATGGTATTGATCATAATACGGCGTTCAGTGTCATCTTTACCAATAATCGGTAATAGTGCACCTACGCCCATGTCAAAGCCATCAGCTACTGCAAAACCAACTAATATTACGCCAAGTAATGCCCACCAGATAAATCTTAATACTTCATAATCAAACATAATCAGGTCCTCCGCCTAAGCATCTTGGTTTTCAAAATGGTAACGACCGGTTTTTAAACTGCTTGGGCCGAGACGTGCAAATTTAAACATCAAATAAGCTTCTATCACCAACAGAATAGTGTAGAAAACCGTAATCGAAATAATACTGAACCATAAATCGGCCGGCGTTAAACTCGATGCTGACATAAAGGTAGGTAACACTTCTGAGATGGTCCAAGGCTGGCGACCAAACTCTGATACAAACCAACCACACTCAATGGCAACCCAAGGTAGCGGTAGGCTGTAAAGTGCTGCGCGCAGAACCCATTTTTTCTCAGCGATTTTATGGCGTGTGCTTTGCCAAAATGCAGCGGCAAATACAAACAACATAATCACCCCGGCACCAACCATAATTCGGAAAGTCCAAAACATAGGCGCTACGGTTGGAATAGAGTCATACGATGCAGCAATAATTTGCTCTTCAGTTGCATCAACCACTTTATCGGTATAACGCTTGAGCAAGAAACCATAACCTAAATCGTCTTTAGTGGCTTCAAATTGCGCTCTTATCTCTGGCGTTTCATCACCTGCACGTAACTTTTCAAGCAGTCCATATGCGACCATGCCGTTACGAATACGTATTTCATGCTCTTTAATAAGATCTTTAAGGCCGGTCACTTCTTCATCTAAAGAACGTGTGGCAATAATCCCCATTAAATACGGTATTTTAACTGCGTAATCTGTATGCATGGTTTCTTGGTTAGGAAAACCAACAGCAGTAAAGGCCGCTGGAGCTGGCTCTGTGTGCCACTCAGCTTCAATTGCAGCTAATTTAACGCGCTGTACTTCGCCAACTTCGTAGCCTGATTCATCACCTAGCACAATAACCGATAAGATTGACGCTAAACCGAAGCTAGCAGCAATGGCAAATGAGCGACGAGCAAACGGTAAGTCACGGCCTTTTAATATGTAATACGCGCTAATAGCAAGCACGAACATAGCACCGGCAACATAACCAGAAGCAACGGTATGAACAAACTTAACTTGCGCTACAGGGTTGAAAACTAGAGCGGCAAAATCAACCATTTCCATACGCATAGTTTCATAGTTAAACACCGAACCCACAGGGTTTTGCATCCAACCGTTAGCAATCAAAATCCATAATGCCGACATATTAGAGCCAATGGCCACTAACCAGGTCACCGCAAGATGCTGACGCTTACTAAAACGGTCCCAACCAAAAAAGAACATACCGACTAAAGTAGATTCAAGGAAGAAAGCCATCAAAGCTTCAATTGCCAGAGGCGCACCGAAAATATCACCTACATAATGAGAATAGTAAGACCAGTTAGTACCAAACTGGAATTCCATGGCTAAGCCTGTAGCAACACCTAAGGCAAAGTTAATCCCGAAAAGTTTACCCCAAAATTTAGTCATATCTTTATATATCTGATTATTTGTCATCACGTACAGTGATTCCATAATTGCCAGAATAAATGCTAAACCTAGGGTGAGTGGAACAAATAAAAAGTGGTACATAGCTGTAAACGCGAATTGATAACGCGAAAGCTCAACAACCTCTTCAATAATCATTGGCAATTCCTTACTTCTTTCAGTACGACCAAATACAACACGGCAATAGACTAATTACCACTGTGTGATGTTATACCTGAAAACGATAATTTTAAGACAATGGAGCTGCCACGTTTGCCGTTGAAAGTGACAATTAACCATTAACTTACATTTTTAAATTCTTTCTTAAACGCCATATATCTTACGGCATAAAGTGCAGGTAGATCATATTTTTTACTCAATTTTGTGACCAACATTAGAATTTTTGCATGGATATTTATTTAGGCTTAAAATTCATAACCTTACAAATTTAACACTTGTGCTACACAGCACGAAAAAGTCATTTTTGTGACGTTAGACAAATCCGTTTTTGATTCAAAAACGACCAAGGTTACTAAATTAACACTCACCCTCCCCGTAGAGGTATTGACAATATTAAGCAAATTGCTAGGGACGCATACTTTACGGTCCTAAAGTGCTAAATTCAGCCTCAAAATAAGCAAACGTTAATAAAAAGCTGTCGCACATTGCTATCTTTTGTGACGGATAAGTAAAATTTTAACAAATAAAAAACCAGTGTAATTATAACCCTTAATTAACAACAGCTTGAGATTCTCTACTAAAAATAAAATGATAACTAAAAATTTACTCATCAATAAAACTAATCCATAATCACATTTTTTCTCATTTGAGCAAAATTCACGCCAGCAGTATAATTTATGCACAATTAAGAACACGAATAACCACATTTACTGCGTCGTAGTCTTAATACCCTCCCCTAATGCTCCGAGATCTTGTTATGACGCTACTATTTGAAAATATTGTAAACTTGTATAAACGTGCTTTTTCTGAAATGTTTACCACTAAAGAAGATAAATAACCTACATTCAGGTTAAGTGAGTAACCCATTCTATTCACTCTAAAATCATGATGCAGTAGATTGAATTAGCGATTGTTTTTGTTAGCGCAACCCAATATTGCCAATCATTTATAATGCTCAACAAAAAGCCCCACAGCTTAATGCCGTGGGGCTTTTTGTTGAGCATATTGTTTGGCCATAAACCAATAAAAATGGCGACTCAATTGAGTCGCCATTTTTCGTTTGAACTGTAGCTTATAAACGGTTGCTGATAGCCAACCGGTTTATTGGCTGGCCTTCAAAGTTAACCTATCTTAACTCGTGCATTACGGAACATACGCATCCATGGGCTATCTTCGCCCCAACCATCTGGGTGCCATGAGTTAGCAACGGTTCTAAATACACGTTCTGGATGAGGCATCATAATAGTGACACGACCGTCAGTAGTACAAATACCCGTTAAACCGTCTGGTGAACCGTTAGGGTTTTCTGGGTACTGAGTCGCAATGTTACCGTGACCATCAACATAACGCAGTGCAATAGTGCCAGACGCCTGAGCAGCGGCAAGCGCTTGCGCATTAGCAAACTCAGCTAAACCTTCACCATGTGATACCGCGATTGGCATGCGTGAACCGACCATACCTTCGAAGAATATCGACGGTGTTTGTTGTACTTCAACCAAACTAAAGCGTGCTTCAAAACGTTCAGAACGGTTACGGACAAAGTGTGGCCAATGCTCACTACCAGGAATGATTTCTTTTAAGTTAGATAACATTTGGCAACCGTTACACACACCTAATGCAATACTTGAGTCACGCTCAAAGAAACGGCTGAATTCGTCACGTGCACGACTGTTAAATAATATTGATTTAGCCCAGCCTTCACCTGCGCCAAGTACGTCACCGTAAGAAAAACCACCACAAGCGACTAGACCTTGGAATTCTTCTAAGCTGACACGACCTGATAAAATATCAGACATGTGTACGTCACGGCTTTCAAAACCTGCGCGGTCAAATGCTGCGGCCATTTCGATGTGTGAGTTAACACCCTGCTCACGTAAAATAGCCATTTTCGGCGCTGCGCCCTTCAGAATATAAGGGGCTGCAACATCTTCACTCGGGTTAAAGCCTAATTTAACAGTTAAGCCCGGTGCATCAGCCTTTTGTTTAAGGTCAAACTCTTGCTTAGCGCATTCTGGATTATCACGCAGCGCTTGCATACGATAGGTGGTTTCAGACCACAATGTCCGTAATGCGGTACGGCTGTCGGCAAAGATAACGCGTTCGCCATCAGTGATGGTGATCTTATCAGCAGCTTGTAAGCCGCCAATGTGATGGCAGGTAACGCCTTTCGCTTCAAACTGCTCAGCAATGTCGTTTGCTTGAGCTGCACTAACTTGAATAACAGCACCTAATTCTTCGTTAAACAAACGCTCGAGATCAGTACCATTTAAGCCAGCTAAATCGATATTTAAGCCAGTGTTACCGGCAAATGCCATTTCAACCAGAGTGGTAAATAATCCACCGTCGCTGCGATCGTGATAAGCGATAATCGCCTGGTTTGATACTAATTCCTGCATTACTTCAAAGAAGCCAGCAAGGTTAGCGGTGTTATCCAGTGTTGGTGCTATATCGCCAAGCTCACTGTAAACCTGCGCTAAACATGAACCGCCTAAACGGTTTTTGCCGTTACTCAAGTCCAGCATCAGTAATGCGCTATCACCTTTATCAGAGCGAAGCTCTGGTGTGACGGTTTTACGAATATCTTGCACAATACCAAAGGCGGTGATGACTAACGACATAGGCGATGTAACAGTTTTGCTAACACCGTTGTCTTCCCATGCAGTTTTCATCGACATTGAGTCTTTACCGACTGGAATGGTAATGCCAAGTGCTGGACATAAGTCTTCACCAATGGCTTTAACAGCTTCGTAAAGACCGGCATCTTCACCTGGGTGACCTGCTGGCGACATCCAGTTAGCCGATAATTTAATTCTTTTAAAAGAACCAATATCTGTACCGGCAATGTTCATAATGGACTCAGCCACTGCCATACGCGCAGAAGCGTCAAAGTCGAGTAGCGCTAACGGAGTACGCTCACCCATCGACATCGCTTCGCCAGTATAGCTGTCATAGCTTGATGCAGTGACTGCGCAATCTGCTACCGGCACCTGCCAAGGACCCACCATTTGGTCGCGGTTAACTAAACCAGTTACCGAGCGGTCGCCAATGGTGATTAAGAAGGTTTTGTCAGCTACAGTTGGTAGAGTTAACACGCGCTTAACCGCTTCGGTCAATTCAATCTTAGTTTGATCTAACGCTGGTGATACTGCTTTAGCCGAAACAACATCACGGCTCATTTTAGGCGCTTTACCTAATAACACTTCAAGTGGTAAATCGATTGGCTTGTTATTGAAGTGGCTGTCAGCAAGTGTTAAGTGCATCTCTTCTGTGGCTTCACCCACAACTGCAAATGGTGCACGTTCACGAGCACAAATATCGGCAAACTGTTGTAGATTTTCTGGGGCTACTGATAACACATAACGCTCTTGAGATTCGTTACACCAAATCTCAAGTGGGCTCATGCCTGGCTCGTCCGATGGCACGTTACGTAAATTGAACACGCCACCACGATTACCATCATTCACCAATTCAGGAAAAGCGTTTGATAAACCACCGGCTCCTACATCATGGATAAATTGAATAGGGTTGGTGTCACCCAGCTGCCAGCAACGGTCAATAACTTCTTGGCAACGACGTTCCATTTCTGGATTTTCACGTTGCACAGAGGCAAAGTCTAAATCTTCACTCGATTGCCCAGATGCCATAGAAGACGCTGCGCCGCCGCCTAAACCGATGTTCATTGCAGGGCCACCCAAGACGATGAGTTTAGCGCCAACGGTGATTTCACCCTTTTGCACGTGCTCTTCACGGATGTTGCCTAAACCACCAGCAATCATAATCGGCTTGTGGTAACCACGTACTTCAACACCGTTATGGCTTGATACTTCTTGCTCATAGGTACGGAAATACCCAGTAATGGCAGGACGACCAAACTCGTTATTAAATGCCGCGCCGCCTAATGGGCCCTCAAGCATGATTTCTAACGGGGTGACGATACGATCTGGTTTACCATAATTGCCTTCCCATGGTTGTACAAAACCTGGAATTTTAAGGTTAGACACGGTAAAACCGTTTAAACCTGCTTTTGGTTTAGAACCTCGACCGGTTGCACCTTCATCGCGAATTTCACCACCAGAACCTGTTGCTGCACCTGGATAAGGGCTAATTGCCGTTGGGTGATTGTGAGTTTCCACTTTCATCAACACGTGCATAGCTTCTGTGTGATAATTGTAAACGCCATCCGGATCTGGGAAGAAACGCCCAGCAACCGAACCCGTCATTACCGCAGCATTATCTTTATATGCTGACAATACGAAATCTGGCGTCACTTCAAAAGTGTTCTTAATCATTTTGAACAATGATTTAGGCTGTACTTCGCCATCGATTGTCCAATCTGCGTTGAAAATTTTATGACGGCAATGTTCTGAGTTTGCTTGAGCAAACATCATTAGTTCTATGTCGTTTGGATTACGATTTAAGCGAACAAAGTTTTCGACTAAATAGTCGATTTCATCATCTGCTAATGCTAAACCTAACTTTGTGTTAGCCACTTCTAGCGCGCGGCGCCCTTCGGCCAAAATGTTTACGCTATTAAATTTAGCGGGTTCTGTGCGGGCAAATAGCACTTGAGCGTCATCAAAGCTTGGCAACATCACTTCAACCATACGGTCGTGCAATAAGCCTTGTAACTGTTTTTGCTGTTCAGCCGTCAAAGTGGCTGACTCAACATAATAGGCAATACCGCGCTCTAAACGCTTTACCTTACTCAAACCGCAATTTTGGGCGATGTCAGTTGCTTTAGATGACCAAGGTGAAATAGTACCCGGACGTGGAGTGACAAACAGTAACGCTCCTTGTGGAGCATGCGCCTCAATTGCCGGGCCGTAGGTGAGAATAGTTTCTAATTGTAGACGTTCATTATCATCGAGTGGTTCAGTCAAATTGGCTAAATGCACATATTCGGCATAAATTTGCGACACTGGAAGCGATGCGTTTTCGCAAGCCTCCATGAGTTTTTGAACTCTAAATGCAGATAGTGCAGGGGCTCCGCGAATGATTTCCATCACGTCTATTCACCTTATAATTTATATAGGAGGGTCAGAATTGGCGCTATTATAGGGAATTGCACCATACAAATCACGTTCAAGCGCAGGTGAAAACAGTGTTTCCTGATAGGGAAAATATCCCACGATAATAATGCTAAAGTGAATGCCATAATGACTTTACATTTGAGTGCAAATCAACCAAATTATGCTGCTTATTTATACAAGCCTAGGCGTTTAGGAAAACACCTGATAAAGTAATCCAAAAAAAATGCTATCCCCCTACATATTTAAAGGCTATTTACACTCGTTTTTCTCTTATTACTCTCGTGAATGTTAACGAACAACTTAAGATAACCAGTTAATAAATATGATCAAAACCTTATTTATCATTTTACTCTGCGCCATACTCAGCGCCTGTCAACCAGTTGATATTCAACAGGTCGATATTGCTGCGCCAGCGCAAAAACGTACTGTCCTTAAGGTCGGTACGCTTTATGGACCACAGATCTATCTCAATTCTGAGCTAGGTGAAACCGGCTTCGACTTTGAAATGGCGCAACGTTTTGCTGATTATTTAGCCGTGCCGTTAGAAATGATCCCTTTTACTGATCGTAAGGCACTGTTTAAAGCGTTAAAAGATAATGATATTGACATCATTGCAGCTGGGATTGCTAAAACACCCAATCGGAGTAAACAATTTAAACTTGGTCCCACCTTATACAAAGTTAATCAAGTACTGGTTTACAAAGAAGGCACACCTGAGCCTAAAGACATCGGCACCTTGTCTGGTGAAATTACGGTTATGGCAAACTCATCTTCGGTAAATACCTTAACGCAATTACAAAAAGATCACCCTGAATTAATGTGGAACCAGGTTAATGACAAAGACAATGAAGAACTATTTGCACTGGTTGCCAAAGGCGAATTGAACTACACCATTTCAGACTCAAATAGCTTATTAATCAACCAACGCTTTTTACCTGAATTACGCGCAGGAATGATTCTGGAAGAAAAACTCGAAGTCGTTTGGTTATTACCGCCCAAAGACAGCGACCGTTTAATGAGCCAGCTGTTAGCTTTTTGGCACAAAGAAAAACGTGCCGGCACTTTAGAACACCTTAACGAAAAATATTTTGGCCACGTAAAACGTTTTGATTATGTTGATACTCGTGCCTTTATTCGTGCCATTGACAATATTTTGCCAGAGTATCGCAGCATGTTCGAAGAACACGCTGGAGAATTAGATTGGCGTAAATTGGCTGCAGCGAGCTATCAGGAATCACATTGGAATCCGACAGCTCGTTCGCGAACCGGTGTCCGTGGGATGATGATGCTCACCCGCCCTACTGCAACTTATGTTGGCGTCGAAAATCGCTTAGATGCTGAACAAAGTATTCGTGGTGGCGCATTTTATTTAAAAGATATGATGGAACGTTTACCCGATTCTATTTCTGAATCACAAAGGATCTGGTTTGCATTAGCAGCTTACAATATCGGACTAGGCCATGTTGAAGATGCTCGTCGCTTAACCGAGTCTATGGGCAAAGATCCAAATGCATGGCGAGACGTTAAAAAGGTTTTGCCACTGTTACAGCAGTCAAAGTATTACAAGCAAACCCGTTATGGCTATGCCAGAGGCAGTGAAGCTGTTCATTATGTTGACAGTATTCGCCGTTACTATGACACCTTAGTGTGGGTTGATAATCAAACCAAACAGATGGAAGTTATCGACGAAAGCGACAGTATGGAAGTCATTGCCGAAGAAGTAAAAATCAATACTAATGTGTCGGCCCAACAACCATAAACATTGCATTGTTAAGTGCGAAAAAATACTATGGCTTATCAACAACGCTAACTTACTGCGTTGTTAGCAATTTAATTCAGCAACATGATTTAAAGGGTATCGGTATGAGAAGAAGAGCGATAAGCAACACCATGTCACGCCGTCGTGTCATGCTTAAAGTACATAAAACCCGTATTCAAAACCGCCAACGCGCACATTTCTTATTAGTTCAAACAGAAAGTTAATCGGTTTATAAACGCAAGTATAAATTAGCCTTCAACCTGTTGCTTCTTGGCTAACAGTTTGAGGGCTTTTTTTTCGGCTCGCCTACGCTTAAAAAATGCGCTTAACTGTTCTGCACACTCGTCTGCTAACACTCCCGCCCTCACCTCTAATTGATGATTAAACGCAGGATGTTGCAGTAAATCAATCACACTACCTGCTGCACCGGTTTTTAAATCATCTGCGCCATAAACCACGCGCTTAATGCGCCCGTGCACCATTGCACCCGCACACATAGCACAAGGTTCGAGCGTGACGTACAAAGTAGTGTCTAACATTCGATAGTTGTTGAGCACTTTACCTGCCTGCCTGATACATTCCATTTCGGCGTGGGCGGTGGGGTCGTTATTTATAATGCTTAAATTAAAACCACTGGCAATCATGACATCATCTTTAACTAATACTGCACCCACAGGCACTTCACCGTTTAACTCTGCTTGCTCAGCTAGCTGCATAGCCAAACGCATCCATTGCCTGTCAATAACTTGCTGAGCTTCACTCACAGGTGTATCGATAGCATTTAGGTTAGCATTTGAAGTTGCACTGGGAGCAGTATTAGAAGCTAGATTGGGATCATCAAGTTGAGCAGCACAATCTGCCTTGGGAATATCTGTCACGCTATTAGCCTAAGTCATGGGATCTACTTGACTATTCTAACAAATAAAAAAGACGCCGCAGCGTCTTTTTTATTTACCCTCTATACAAGATTAACCCTGTTGGGTTATTCCCATTCGATAGTGGCAGGTGGTTTACCTGAAATATCGTAAACCACACGAGATATACCATCAATTTCATTGATAATACGGTTTGAAACACGACCTAAGAAGTCGTATGGCAAATGGGCCCAATGTGCTGTCATAAAATCGATAGTTTCTACAGCACGTAATGACACAACCCAATCATATTTTCGGCCATCACCCATTACGCCAACCGAGCGTACTGGTAAAAACACCGTAAATGCTTGGCTGACTTTATTGTATAAATCAGCTTTATGCAGCTCTTCAATGAAAATAGCATCAGCACGGCGTAGCAAGTCGCAGTACTCTTTTTTCACTTCGCCAAGTACACGAACACCAAGACCTGGCCCTGGGAACGGATGACGATAAAGCATGTTGTAAGGCAGGCCTAGTTCTAAGCCAATCTTACGGACTTCGTCTTTAAATAATTCACGTAGTGGCTCAACTAAGCCCATTTTCATATCAGCAGGTAGACCGCCAACATTGTGGTGCGACTTAATAACATGTGCTTTACCAGTAGCGCTACCAGCAGACTCAATAACGTCTGGATAAATAGTGCCTTGAGCTAACCATTTAGCATTAGCACATTTTTTTGATTCTTCGTCGAAGATTTCAACAAATACACGACCAATGATTTTACGCTTAGCTTCTGGATCTGCTTCGCCAGCCATCGCATCTAAGAAGCGGTTTTCTGCATCAACGTGGACAATATTGAGCCCAAAGTGATCGCCAAACATTTCTAGCACTTGTTCTGCTTCGTTTAAACGCAATAAGCCGTTATCAACAAATACACACGTTAGTTTATCGCCAATTGCACGATGCAATAACATCGCCACAACCGATGAATCAACACCGCCAGACAAACCAAGAATCACTTCGTCATCGCCAATTTGTTGCTTTAAACGCTCAATAGCATCTTCAATAATCGATGATGGTTTCCAGTTTGCCTCACAAGCACAAATCTCTAACGCAAAATGTTCAAGCATGCGCTGGCCTTGGCGAGTGTGTGTCACTTCTGGGTGAAACTGCACACCGTAAAAACGCTTCTCTTCGTTGGCCATTGCGGCAAACGGACAGGTTGCCGTTTTAGCAACAGTAACAAATCCTTCTGGGATCACAGACACTTTGTCACCGTGGCTCATCCATACATCAAGTAATGGCTTGCCATCTGCACTTACAGCATCTTCTATGCTTTTGAACAATGCAGAAGTAGTTTGAAGCTCAATTTGAGCATAGCCAAACTCGCCTTCGCCAACGCCTTGAATCACTTTACCGCCAAGTTGCTCTGACATGGTTTGCATGCCGTAACAAATGCCTAAAACAGGCACGCCTGCATTAAACACGTATTCAGGTGCACGAGGTGAATTATCAGCGGTTACGCTTTCAGGACCGCCGGCTAAAATGATGCCATTAGGTGCAAATTCACGAATTTGAGCTTCGCTCACATCCCAAGCCCATAACTCACAATACACGCCAATCTCACGAATACGACGGGCAATAAGTTGAGTGTACTGAGAACCAAAATCGAGGATCAAAATCTTATGATCATGAATATTAATCATGGGTAACCTTTACAAATTGATTAAATGCCATGGCCAATACATTGGCCATAATGCGAGTAACAAAAGGGCGACAAACGTCGCCCTTGCGGTAATTATGAACGATAGTTTGGTGCTTCTTTGGTAATGGTCACGTCATGTACATGTGACTCGCCCATTCCAGCTGAAGTGACTCTAACAAACTGTGCTTTTTCATTTAAATCTTTAATGGTGGCACAACCGGTTAATCCCATACATGAACGTAAACCGCCCATGTGCTGATGAATGATTTCTTTTAACTTACCTTTGTAAGGTACGCGACCTTCAACACCTTCAGGCACTAACTTGTCAGCGGCGTTATCGCTTTGGAAGTAACGGTCTGATGAACCTTGAGTCTGGCCCATTGCGCCAAGAGACCCCATACCACGGTATGATTTATACGCACGGCCTTGGTAAAGTTCTGTCTCGCCTGGAGCTTCTTCAGTACCGGCAAACATAGAACCCGCCATAATACATGAAGCACCTGCGGCTAATGCTTTAGCTAAGTCACCAGAAAAACGAATACCACCATCGGCAATGACAGGGATACCTAACGCTAGTACCGCTTCTGCAGCATCAGACACCGCAGTAATTTGTGGCACACCTACACCAGTTACAATACGAGTTGTACAGATTGAACCAGGGCCGATACCCACTTTAACGGCGTTGACACCCGCTTCAACTAACGCAAGTGCGCCAGATGCTGTTGCAACGTTTCCGCCAACAATTTGTAAGTCAGGGTATTTAGCGCGAGTATCACGAATGCGTTGTAACACGCCTTCTGAATGACCATGTGATGAGTCGATCAATAATACGTCTACACCGGCTTTAACAAGGGCGTCAACACGCTCTTCGTTACCAGGACCAGCACCTACCGCGGCACCTACACGTAAACGACCTAACTCGTCTTTACAGGCGTTTGGTTTACGCTCAGCTTTTTCGAAATCTTTTACAGTGACAAGGCCTTTAAGTTTAAAATTATTGTCCACCACTAAGACTTTTTCAATGCGATGAGAATGCATTAACTTTTGCACTTCATCTAATTTGGTGCCTTCAGTTACTGTCACTAGACGATCTTTTGGCGTCATCATGTCAGCAACGGTTTTGCTCCAGTCTGTGACAAAGCGTACGTCACGGCCGGTAATAATACCCACAAGTTCGTGTGCATCATTCACCACTGGGTAACCAGCAAAGCCATTTCGCTCAGTTAATTCACGTAGGTCGGTTAAACTTGTTGCTGGAGTGACGGTAACAGGGTCTTGAACAATCCCTGCTTCATAGCTTTTAACTTTGCGAACTTCTTCGGCTTGTTGCTCAATACTCATATTTTTATGAATAAAACCTAAACCACCTTCCTGCGCCATTGCAATAGCAAGACGAGACTCGGTCACTGTATCCATAGCAGCAGATACAAGTGGAATATTCAGTTCGATTTTAGTCGTTAAACGTGTTTTGAGAACAGCGGTATTAGGGAGTACGGTCGAGTGGGCAGGAACCAACAACACATCATCAAAGGTTAGTGCATCTTTCAGTAAACGTAGCATGGCAACATCTCCCTAGTAAGTAGGATTTGAGGTGAAATATTGCGGCGAGATTATACCTTGCATATTGCAGTTGGTAAATGGAAAATAGATATTTATTACCGTTAGAATGAGAACATTCATGAGTGCCACAAAAAACAATGTTTACACCGTTTCGCAATTAAACGGCGAAGTGAGGCATATTCTTGAAGGTCAAATAGGTAAAATCTGGTTAAATGGTGAAATATCAAACTTTTCTTCACCCAGTTCTGGCCATTGGTATCTCACGTTAAAAGACAGCCAATCACAAATTCGCTGTGCGATGTTTAAAGGCCGTAATCAATCGGTACGCTTTAAACCTATCAATGGTCAGCAAGTCTTAGTTAAAGGCGCTATCAGCGTTTACGAGCCTCGTGGCGACTATCAATTACTACTCGAGTCAATGTTACCTGCAGGTGACGGCTTGTTAGCACAGGAATTTGAAGCATTAAAGCTTAAATTAGCTGCAGAAGGCTTATTTGCTACAGAAACAAAGCGTCCTATTCCAAGCAATATTCAACGCATTGGCGTAATTACTTCGGCCACTGGCGCAGCACTTAGGGACATATTGCATGTATTAGCCAGACGCGACCCGTCTATCGAAGTGATTGTTTATCCCACCCAGGTGCAAGGTGCATCCGCGAGCCAATTAATTTGTCAAGCCATTGCCCGCGCAAACCAACGCCTTGAAGTGGATGTATTGTTACTGACTCGTGGTGGTGGCTCGTTAGAAGATTTATGGTGTTTTAACAGTGAGCACTTAGCTCACGCTATTTATAATAGCGCCCTACCGGTTATTAGTGCTGTCGGCCATGAAATAGACACCACCATCAGCGATTATGTTGCCGATGTACGCGCACCAACGCCATCAGCAGGTGCAGAGTTATTATCAAAAGATAAAGGCAACAAAGCCGAAAAGCTCATATTATTGCGAGCCCGCTTACAACAAAGCATGAAGCATTATCAGTTACAACAAAGTGGGCGCTTAACTCAACTGACTCATCAGCTTCAACGTCATGAGCCACAACGTAAACTGCAACAGTTTGAGCAACGCTTTGATGAAATGCAGATGCGTTTAGAAAATGCCTTACAGCATAAACTTAGCCGCTTAACCTTGCGCCACCAGCAATTACATAACCGTTTACAACAACGCTCTCCCTCTAGTACTTTAACATTAGAAAAGCAGCGTCTACAGTATTTAACCGAGCGTTTTAACGACGCCAGCAGTGACTATTTTAAGCAGGCGTCATTGCGCGTAGCTCAAGCAGCCCATAAGCTCGATACCGTCAGCCCACTCGCCACATTGAGCCGAGGCTATTCAATCACAAGCGCGAATAAACATGTTGTCGAAAATGCTGAACAATTAACCAAAGGTGATGTGATTCATACTCGATTAAAACAGGGAAGTGTCACTTCGACTGTGACAAAAGTATCGGTAAAATAATCCGCTATTCAAGGTAAAGAAAAAACATGTATACGCTAAAGGAACTAGCTTGAAGAAAATTAATTTCCGTAAATACAAAAATGTTGAACTGTTAGATGCTCTGTATAAGATGAATCAACAAGTATTTCCTGAAAGATATCAGCAATTATGTGATGAAATAGCTCGCCGCAAACAAAATGGTCAACTCAAAGTTGAAAAAAGTAGCGTGGATAATATCAATCATGTCGGCTTTTGGGATCATCGAGAACTCATTATCGAGTTTACTCAAACCCACAAAGTATTTCGTATCGCTTTTCTGGTGCTGTATTTATTATTCAATATCATTGCGATAACGTTTATTGCATCAAAATATTGGGTAACAGACATCAGTAAAGTTCATCAATACACTGCAGTAATCGATCAAGCAACATGTCATAAAGATACTGTGGAAGATGAGGAGTCAGGTAGAATTGACGAGTATTATGATGTCGTGGTTTCAATTTATCCTGATATTTTTTTAGCCCCAAACTTACCCACCGCAACATGTAATAAGATTGCCGCAACATTAACGCCTGGTTCACAAATATCGATTTGGCATCAAGATGGACTTATTCATCAACTTGTATTGAATCAAAATACATTACTTAGTTATAAATACATGAAATCAAAAATACGAGATTTTAATAGCCGTGGGTATTTACTCTATTTATTCTGCTTATTTTTGATGCCTTTGGTTTTCTTTAAATCGCTTTATAATGCGGTTTACCCTGGAACGTTTAAGAAATATTAACCTCAGTATTTTCAGTGATTATTAGATAGCAAAAAAGCCATCTTTCGATGGCTTTCATTTAATTCGTAAATAAGTTTACGTCGTCGTTCAACGATTTGAGACTGTTACTTACCAATCGGTGTTAATACAATCTCAACACGACGGTTTTGAGCTCGTCCTTCAGCACTATTGTTGCTCGCAATCGGACTGGCTTCTCCCATACCGGTTGATGACACTCGTGAACCATTTACATTTTGGCTAGTGATATATTGTGCCACTTCACTGGCTCGCACTTGTGACAAACGTAAGTTGTATGAGTCTGAACCTGAGCTGTCGGTATAACCAATCACGTTTAAGCGAGTGTCGTCATATTCTTTCGCCACTAACACGACGCTGTTTAATACTGACTTAGCGCGTTCACTTAATACCGTTTGATCAACCGCAAATGTCACTTCGTTTGGCATGTTAAGGATAATGTTATCACCACTACGAGTCACACTTACGCCAGTAGACTGTAACTGCTTACGCAATTTAGCTTCCTGCACGTCCATGTAGTAGCCAATACCACCGCCTACAGCAGCACCAGATGCTGCGCCAATCAGTGCACCTTTACCGCGATCTTTTTTGCTTGCTGAGGCCACACCAATTGCAGCGCCGCCAATGGCACCAATAATTGCGCCATTGGTTGCTTTAGCATTTTCAGATTCACCAGTATAAGGATTAGGTAATTGACAACCTGACAACAACAGCGCCGTCCCCACTAAAGAACTGCACAACAACGATGTTTTTAACTTAATTAACATACTCTCTCCTAGAGACCTTAGCCCGGATAAATGATGAGATAACAGATTATCCCAAGCTCGGTTTACGACGTATTCTTGATGTTAAATATTCTTGAAGAAAACAAAAAATGAGGGCATCAAAAAACGCAAGTCTACCTGATGTACAACCAATCATTACGTTATTTTTTGTTCATAAAACTGCGACGGATCCAGGCAAAAGCGCCAAGCAAGCTAAAACTAAACCAAGAAAGTACTCCAGCATGAACTTCTTCGATATATACCTCTTCGACATACACGGCATCTCGATCACTACTTTCAAGTGGTAGGGCATACAATGAATCAATGTCGTCGCTGCTAATTGTGGCCACAGGATCGGCATAACCGAGCTCATATAGATCAATTAATACGTCATAATGATCAGTCTGATAACCATTAGCCAACGTTGTTAGGACTTCATAATCATCAAAGCTTGAATCAGCATTAAGGGTAAATACGTCGGTCGAGTAATAATGGATCCACGGACCACCATTTTGGCTTAAATATAATTCAGCAAATACATCGGCTTGAACATCGCCACCACTGCTGTTGATGTCTGCGTCAAAGGTCACGCTAAAGGTTTGATAAAAACCGTCGTAATCGAAATCTTCAAATAACCTTGTTTGTGCGTCATAAAATGAAAAGTCGTAATAAACCACTTGATTTTGCTGAGCCAAGGCACGTTGTTGCTGGCTAGCTTTGGTCGCTGCGCTTTTTTGATGCACAGCCATGCGTTGTTCACGCGTAACTTTTAGGCTAGTTTGAGCATTACCCGGTAATAATGTTGCTTGTTGATGTAATTGAGCTACTCGAAGTTCTGCATCATTGTCATCACTGGCAGGCGCATCAAGTTGTCTCGCTTGGCTTACAGCACCATTGACTTGGCTCGCTATTTCTTCAGCACTGTATACGCTGGCAGAACTTAAGCCTAAGGCACATGCAACACATAAGCTTAATCCCAATTTAACCGCGTTAAACGATGATGCTGTGTTGTTTATGTTATTTAATTGTTGGTTCATGGTGATTCCTCACGACCTTAAATGTTGCGGTCATTAAAACCCACTCAAAATGAACACAAGCTGAACATTAGCAAATAGTTATCGTCATCTAGATATCCTCAATGCCATTCAGTTAGTGTTCATCTGGATCTCGCTATACTTGCCCAAGAACACGTATTAACATCAACTGCTAGCGCAATTTTTTAAGTAGATGTTTCTATATATAAAAGGATCTTTTACACTAAGAACAATGAGGTAAATAGGATTAACACTATGCAGCGTATGTTCAAGCTCAAGGCCATTCTTTTAGGCTTAATGTTAGTGATTTCATCACCCAGCTTTGCTGGTGCTCCGCTTGTTTTATCATTAAGTTCTGCAACTCCCTTTGAGCTTATGCCTGGTCCTAAAGATAATCGCCAAAGCAATAATTTGGTTGTAACGAGTGCACAGCAAGCCATACAAATTGCTAAGCGTAGTTACTCTGGCAAAGTGTTGAAAGTACAATCTAGCAGTGTAAATGGTCGTCCTGGGTATCGCGTGAAATTACTCACCAATGATGGCGTCATCTTTTATGTGTCTGTAGACGCAACTAATGGCTCAGTATCAAGGAACTAACTCATGAGATTATTACTGGTCGAAGATGACTTAGCTCTGCAAGCTAATATCAAACAACATCTTATTGATGCTCAATATACTGTTGATGTCGCCTCTGATGGTGAAGAAGGATTATTCCAGGCCCAAGAATACCAATACGATGTAGCAATTATTGATGTTGGGTTACCAAAACTCGATGGACTGTCGCTCATTAGCCAGCTGCGCGAACAAAATATCAGTTACCCCATTATCATTTTAACCGCGCGAGACAGCTGGCAAGACAAAGTCATTGGCCTAGATGCAGGTGCAGATGATTATTTAAGTAAACCATTTCAGCTTGAAGAATTAGTCGCACGTATCAATGCATTGATACGCCGCTCGGCAGGCAAAGCTAGCCCTGTGATTCAAAATGGGCCTTTTAGTATTAATACCCGCAGCCTTGAGATAAAAATGCATCAGCAAGTGGTGAATTTAAGTGGTTCAGAATACAAGCTATTTGAATATCTAATGCTTCATCCTGGCTCGGTACATTCTAAAAGCAGCTTAATTGAACATATTTACGATCAAGATTTTGATCTCGACTCTAACGTTATCGAAGTGTTTATTCGTCGCTTACGTAAAAAGCTCGACCCAGACAATCAATACCAACTCATCGAAACATTGCGCGGCCAAGGTTATCGTTTACGCCAATTAGGGCAACATGAATAAGTTATTGGGCTCACTTAAAGTTCGCATTGTCGTTAGTGCATTACTGCTTATTTTAGTATTACTGCCCATTATTGGCATTACGGTTAACAACGCCTTTGAAACTCAAATTAATGCTGCGGCAAAAAACCAATTAAAAGCTTACGTTTATTCCGTGTTAGCCATGGCCGAAGTGGAAAACGATGAGCTACTCATGCCTGAGCACCTGCTCGAAAATCAATTTAATGTCATTGGTTCTGGGCTGTATGCATTAATTACCACCAAAGATAATCAATTACTGTGGACCTCAAATTCGTTTTTAGGCTTAAACACTCCAATTAACTTACCGAAACCTGTAACGGGTCGAAACAGTTACGGAAGTATTTTAATTAACGACAAACCACAATTGATCTACAGCTTCAGTGTCAGTTTTGCCACCAGCGAACAACCGTTTACCATGACGCTGCACATTATTAAAAACCAACAAGAATACCAACAACAAATTAGCCAGTTTTCAAAAACATTATGGACTTGGTTATTGATATTAATGGCCCTGTTATTAAGCGTACAGTTGAGTTGGTTGTTATGGACCCTCAAACCTTTAGGTCAATTCAGCCAAGAGCTCAGCGCTGTAGAGCAAGGTAAATCGATGCAGCTAAGCACCCAATACCCCATAGAGCTACAAAAGGTGGCCAAACAGCTCAATACCTTACTGCAAACAGAACAAAATCAGCGAAAACGTTACCGTAACGCCCTTGCCGATTTAGCGCATAGCTTAAAAACGCCATTAGCTGTAATGCAAACGCAGGCAAATTTAAATGAGGCATCGTTAGAGCAAATTAATCGTATTAATCAAATAGTGGCATATCAGTTAAAGCGTGCGCAAAGTGCTGCAGGCACGGGTTGGCATCTTGGTGTTAGTGTTGATGATATCGCCGCACGCTTGGTGCGAACCTTAGGCAAAATATACCAACAGCAAGCGCTGAAGATTGATTATCAAGGTGATACTGAAGCTCGTTTTAAAGGCGACGAGTCTGACTTAACCGAAATGCTCGGAAACGTATTAGACAATGCCTGTAAAGCAGCCAATAGCCATGTGTTAATAAGTGTTAAGCAGTTAGCTAACAGTTTACAGATCATTATTGAAGATGACGGCGCTGGTGTGCCTAAAGACAAGCAACAACAAATATTTGAACGGGGTATACGCGCCGACACATATGAACAGGGCCACGGTATCGGCCTAGCCATTGTACGCGATCTTGTCGACAGCTATCACGGCACATTAACGGTTGCTCAGTCTAAGTCTTTAGGCGGTGCCAAATTTGAGTTCGAGTTTACTCATTAATACATTATTCATTCGCAGCAGCACATTTACTCTGTATCACTTATCATTAATCGCTGAGCATTAACCTGAAGCTTAATTGACTGAGGCTCAATCCCCCAAATAAATATCCAAAAAATAAAACCAATTAAATCACTTTCAGCTTATGTTCATCTTCAGCTCGCTATGATGACGTTAACAGTCATCAATGACACTGGAGATAACATGAAAAAAGCCATTCAAACACCCGCTAAAGCGCTACTAGCGTTAGCCTTGGTTTGTATGCCATTAGCAAGTGTGCAAGCAGCGCAGCCAACTGAATCATATTCATACAACGCATCTGATGATGTGGTGAGTGATGCTGAATTGGCGCAAATGCTAGCGCCCATTGCACTATATCCAGACAGTTTATTAACTCACATTTTGATTGCCTCAACCTACCCGCTTGAAATTGTCCAAGCTAAGCGTTGGTTAGCCAATCAAGGTAATCGCGACACTAATCAAATTATGACCGAGGTAGAGTCACAAGATTGGGACCCAAGCGTTAAAGCGTTAGTGGCCTTTCCTAATGTGCTCGAGCGTTTAAACAATGATTTAGTGTGGACCCAAAACCTCGGCGATGCCTTTTTGCAAGACGAAGGGCGAATGCTCGACACCATTCAAGCGTTAAGACAACAAGCTGATGAAGCTAATAATTTGGCAGATCTTGAGCAGGTTAAAGTATCGCGTGTGGAACGCCGCATTATTATCGAATCTGTGCGTCCTGAAATTGTCTATGTACCTTATTACGACAGCCGTATTGTCTATGGCAACTGGCGCTGGAACCGTTATCCACCGGTATATTGGCATGCACCTGCTTATGTAAACTATCGCCCTAACAACCATGCGATTTTTTGGGATAGCGGTGTACGCATTAGCTTTAACTTCTTCTTTAGTGGTTTTCACTGGCATGACCGTCGTGTAATTGCAGTACCAGTACATAAAAACTACCGCTACTACACACCACGTAAAATAAGCTACAGCCATGGAGCACAACATTGGCAGCACAAACCTAAGCATCGTAAAGGTGTGGCTTATCGCAGCCTGGTGATCAGCAAACGATACAATGGTCACTATGAAAAAAGAAATAAACCAGTGAGTTACTCACGTCAAGTGACTAATGAGCCACGTCGTGTCACGCCACGAAATGACTCAATTAAGGTTAATGAGCAACGCAAGCACATAAACCAAAGTCTGAAGCAAGAAAACCGTAATGGATCTGCTGAACATAGAAGTACGCAGTTAAAGCGCGAACTAAGCCAGCAACGTCAACCTACGACTCAGGTAAAGTCATTTGAACGTAAGAATGAGCCATTGAAATCGACTTACAGTAGAGACAAAGAAGTGGTAAGCCGTCAACGAGACGTGGTCAATACCAAGGTGAGAAATGAGGTAAAGCCCGTGACTAAGGTTACTAACCAAACACGGACTCAACAAGTGCAACAAGCGCAACAAGCGCAGCGTAACACTCGCGTTGAGAAAGTGCGTGAACCGCGAACACAAACCGTGCAATCAGTGCAGCGTAACACCCGAGTTGAAAAGGTTCGTGAGCCCCAACAAGCGTCGCGGTCAATGAGCCAACAACGTGACAACTCTGCACGCCAATCAAATCAATCTCGAGATATTAAACCATCGCGAGAAAGGCAGTAAAAAAAGTGAATAAAAAATAAAGATGAGTCGCTAGGCGGCTCATCTTTTTGTATTTGATGTTTCAATGACACTCGACAATACTAGCTACCCTACAACACTAGCTACACGACAATACTAACGTTCAGTCCATGTGACTCAACTCGAGTAAAATGCAACTCGCCGTTATGTAGGCTTATGATATGTTGGCAGATGGATAAGCCCAACCCTGCCCCTTGCGAGGTATTTTCATCTACACGATAAAAACGGTTTTTAGCTAAGCTGATTTCATCATTGGACATGCCACGTCCTTGATCGATTACTTCGATTAACGTTTGAGCACCCTGCTTGCTCGCTCGAATCGTAATTAACGACTCTACAGGGCTGTACTTACAAGCGTTCTCGATAATATTTTTTAATACTAATTCAAGATAAAACGGGTCAGCATTAATCGTCATGTCTAAAGGAATATCAATATGCCATTCGTAATCTGCTATGAGATGCAATAATTGATTTATCACATTATCAATACTATTTTGCAGCTTACAGTCTGAGCGATTGAGCGCCTCAATAGCATCAACCCGCGATAACAACAGCAACTGCTCAACCGTATGATTTATTCTATTGACCCCTTCGCCTATAGCATTACTGTATGGCTGTGTTATTTGCTGAACGTCTTGATGCTGAGCTAACAAGACATCATTTAACCCATCACTGTGTAACTTAATAATCGCTAATGGGGTTTTAAGCTCGTGAGCGGCATCGGCGCTAAAACGACGCTCGCGCACTATGGTATCGGCAATGCGCAATAAATAACTATTGAGCGCTTTTTGCACTGACGCTAACTCGGTTGGTAATGTGAAGTTAATTGGCGTGAGATCTTGAGCTGGTCGCTTATCTAAATGGCGCTCTAATAACTTTAGCGGTTTAAATAGATAGTAAATAAACAACAGCATAAAAAACATCATGATGGGAGTTATAATCAATGGTGTTCGCCATGTGTTACTCACAATTAAAGACACTAATTCCTGGCGCACATCATGGCGTTGAGCAGTAACAATCCACACTTGATGCGCCGCTGAAAAATAGCTGTACACGTGCCATAAATAACCATTGATGTTGCGAGTATCATAACCTTGAGTGAACTGGGTTAACGTTTGCTCACCAGAACTGTCTGAATAGGCGAGTAATTGGCCTGTAATCGACAAGAGTTGAAAAGACAGTTTATGTTCATAAGATAGGGAGATCGGATTAGCTTGATCGGCAAATGTTTCAATATTGGAATCATCAACATGAAATAAAATAGGCCGTATCACTAACTGGGCAAGCTGTTTTTCAGTCAGTTGATTAACATAAAACTGTTCAAGCATTTTTGCCGTTTGAACCATTTGTGCATCAAATATCTCTTCAACTTCATGCATCGCATCTCGAGAACTTAATACACTCGAAAACGTTACCGTGAGTACAATGCCTAAAAGCATTAATACGCTAAATAATAAACGTAATGAGAACATAAAATCCTTTAAAAATAGTAACGAAAATTAATTAATCACTTACTTGTGCGCAACCGTTATTCATGACGCATAACTTAACCGCGCTAGTGCGTTTCAGTTAAAATGTAGCCAATTCCTCGTACCGTTTTAATTAATTCGGTGGCCATTTTTTTACGTAAATGATGTATGTGCACTTCAATCGAATTACTGCCGACCTCGTCCCAACCGTAAGTTAATTGCTCGAGTTGGCTGCGAGTTAATACGCGACCTGCAGATTGAGCAAATTCAAGTATTAACTGATACTCGCGTCGAGACAATGACACTAGTTCGCCCCGAAAATGCACCTCACAACAGGTAAAATCAATGTCGAGTGCACCATAGCTAAATTGGTTGTTGTCTAAACCATGTTGACGCCGAATAATGGCACGTAACCGAGCGATTAACTCTCTCACATCAAAAGGTTTGCTGAGGTAATCATCAGCACCAATGTCTAAACAAGCCAAGCGAGTATCAAAGTCAGTATTCGCCGTTAACACGATAATGGGTAAAGACACACCATTTCGGCGCCATTGTTTTAACAACTCAGCACCATCGCCATCAGGTAAGCCTAAATCAAGAATAATCGCGCTAAAATCTTCGTTGTTGAGTGCCGCTTGCGCCTGCTTAAAAGATGATAAATGATCAACTTGAATACCTTCTTTAGCCAGGCTCATCACCACACCTTGGGCGAGTAATTTATTATCTTCAATCAGTAATACACGCATATTTATTACCCTCGAAACACCTTAAAGTCGACACCTTGCTGCTGTAAAAAAGCTTCAGCCTCAGGTCCTTTTAACATAGCCATGGTAGCCAGCATCCCCGCCATAACACAATTAGGTGCAAGGACAGTGACAGACAAAGGCGCCTGCTCAATAGGATAACCCGTTGTAGGATTAATAATATGCCCGTAGCGTTTTCCATCAACCTCAATATAACGACGAGTTGTACCGCTAGTTGCTAACGCACCTTGGCGAATCGTTAATAGCGCTGCGGCATTATCCAGCTTTTGTGGGTTTTCAATTCCTACCTGCCAGCCATCGCTTTTGGTGTTCGGACAGGCAATGTCACCGCCAAAGTTAACCAACACTGAATGATTAGGCCAGCGCTGAGCAATCATTTGAGCCGCTTTATCTACCGCATACTCTTTACCAATACCGCCAAAGTCGACACTCATCCCTACAGGCATGTGAATATGGGTTTGCGAGAGCGATATGTTGTTTAAGCCAACATGCTGCAAGGTTTGATTTATATCGCGTTGATTAGGGATTGTTTTTTGGCCATCAAAACGCCACAACGTCATAAGTGGACAAGCACTGATATCAAATGCGCCGTCACTCAATTGGTAACATTGCTGGGCAAAATGCAATAAATGCAAGGTCTCTGCATCTATTGGGATAGCTGTACCATTGGCATGGTTTATTTGCCAAATAAGATTGCCTTTAATGAAGCGGCTAAACTTTTGTTCAATCCGTTTCGCTTCTTGGTAAGCCACTTGTAGCATCTGCATAGCTACGTGCTCATCTGGAACGGCCATCAAGACTTCACAAGGACTTGCCATTGCTTTAAATGTGCCTAAAAAACCCCATGTACGCGGCTGTAAGCTGATGTCACTATCAGTGTTGGTTTCAGAGCGTGATAAATTGGCTGACATGACACTCTCAGTTGGTTGCATAAAACTATCTTAATACCAATAACCAGTAATTGATAATATATTCAGCATCTTGAATATGGTCATATATTATAGACTCGGCCATTATCACTTTCGTCATAATGGCCGAGTCTACCAGCTTTAAGATAAAGCCTGCTTAAAACGAATAACTAACTTGAGCAACAATTGCTTTCACTGAAGGAAATAGATCGTAATTTTGTAACTGGCCTGGTAGTTCTGTACCATTGTTTTCAGGATTTTGTTGGTAATACTCAAGACGATAAGTCATCTCATGTCCACCCGATAAACGCTGCCCAAATTTAAGTCCGATGGTATAAGCAGTCATATCGCCAATTCTATAATCAGCACTGGCATATTCTGGTAAGGTATCGCCCATCGTTAAGAAAGGTTGATAAAACTCTGCCGCTTGTTGTTGGTAATAACGCAAGTGTAGTTGCCCATAAAAACTCGGACTAAAGTAATAGCGATAATGCGTTTCTAAGGTGTGCGAAGTAATGTCCCAATCATCGGTACTATAGCGATATGAGAAATCTACCACGCCTGAATCTAATGCACCTTTTGTCATCACATACACACTGTGCTTTAGGCGTGAATCCGGTCGGCTCTCGTAACGGTATCCTTGAGTTATCCCGTTGCTATCAACTTCGCTCAATATTTTATACGGATCGCTCATGTAACCTGACACACTAGACAAACCATAATTAGCCTGCATTAACCAATTGCGATTAAGAATTTGAGTAACACCAAACATGATATCCGATGTTTGCTTGGTATCATCGCCACTTAAACGAGTTTGATCAAACGCAGCTTGGTACTCTGTGTCACTGTTGTAGTCAGACCGATAAACCATCTCACTGAAGGCGACAGGGCGGCCACCAACTGGATCGACAACATCATGTGTAAATGCGCCAGATAATGCCAAAGTGGTATTATTTTTATTAAAGCTACGTTCAAGGCCAGCATTTAATCCCATCGATAAGTAATCAAACTCTTTCGAACCATATACGCCTACGTTACCAGTCCAATCTTGATTAAACACTTCTTGCCAGTTAGCACTTAACTGCACTCGCGTATCGTGGAAAGTATCATCAAGTGGGGTATCACCTGCGCCAACGGTGTATTCGCCTTTACCAGATGGACGCGTAAACGTTTGGCTTTCGCCTTGAGCGACTGCGCCTGATGCTGAAGAGCCAGTTAAACTGTCGATGACGACTTTCATGTCTAATAACGATTTGTCACCAAACGCTTTTTGTACGTTACCAATGGCCTCTACAGCTTGCACGCGCTCTTGTTCACCGTAATACATAATGGCAGCATCGACTTTCCAGTCATCATTAGCCGGCACGGCTTCGGCTGCATTGGCTTGACCAATTAAACTACAACTTGCAATTGCTAAGGCGCTGGCAATGCTTTGTTTTGATGTTAGTTGCATCCACAACCTCCGCCCGCCAATGAACGACCGCCACTAGTACCTTCTTTACTGAAATAAATATGATCATCCAAAGATAAATCTAGTTTTTCGCTGTTCAATGCCATGTCTTCACGGGCAAATTGATCTTTTTCCCATGGTTGAACACCTAAACTTGAACATCCAACGATACTACTTGCAATAGCTAACGCCACTACAGTTTTGCCAATGGGTTTAAACACGTTAGTCATGAGTTTACTCCTGTAATAATATTTGTATTTCTTGCTCGTAGGCAGGAATGTTCTCTTCAAAAAAGCCCATGTGCGTTTGAACTAACTCGCCTCGGCGGTTAAACAAAAAACTGCTTGGCATTCCTTGTAAATCAAATGCTTTAGCGACATCACCTTCTGGGTTGAACATCAGATTAAATGAGGCGGGTATTTTAGCTAAAAACTCATGAGCTAACGCGGTGTCAACATCGAGGTTAATCGCGACAACCTCTAATCCCTGTTGTTGATATTTAGCTTGCATGGCATTCATCCATGGAAATGACTTACGACACGGTCCACACCATGACGCCCAAAAATCCACGTAAACAACCTTACCAGTATATTGCTGTAGACTGACGGGTTGGGCTTTAGCATCTAACACAGTGTGATCTAATGAAGGTGCAGCATTTACCACTGCACTCAAACTAAGTGCGAGACTCAGTAAAGTAACTGTGATATTTGAGGTGAGTGAAAATAACTTCTTTGGCATTATATTTTCGCCTAATGACTAAATGAATAACAAACTAGATTACCAATCTTAAGGTTTACTTAAGCAATAAGGGATCAATGTATGCAACTTAAAATCTGCATGCTAACCAACCTCACTTCAAGCTTGTTATTTGTTAGGCTAACAAAGTGAATTGACGCGTCAATAGTTAGCCTATTGTGAGTCGATTCAACCCTGTTAGCAGGGTAAAGGGTTGTTTATAAGTCGTTTATTATCCTGAACTCAGATTGGTTAGCCACCAATCATTTTTGATACTAAGCCTTTATTATGACCAGCTTCTGCCAGCAAAATACCCGCTAAATGCAAACTGATAAACGGAATAAAATACCACAACGCGAGCTTATGAATTGTTTCGACTTGCTGCTCTATGGCCTCCGGACCAAATTCAAGTAGTAAACCAGTGCTCACCGACATGGCAACACCTGCATAAAATAACCAATACACCCACGCTTGAAATTTTTGCTTAGTTGTAGCCTGAGCACTGAATGCTGACGGATAATGCAGGCCAAATTTAGCCATGTATACAAAACGAGCAAAAACAAATACGCTCACCGCATAGCCAAAGTAGATGTGCCATTTAAACATCACGCCACGGATCCCCTTAGCAAGACTAATGGCTTGTTTGTCTGTAATCAGCACATCAATTTTAGCTAACCCCTGAGTAATCACTGCCGCCATATGATTTTTTTCCATCCACCCAAGGCGTAACAGTACTGTGAGTAGCATCACCAGCATGGTTATGGCTAACCCCCAGTGAAGAAGTCGGTGAAACAATGGGAATTTGGATTGGCTATACATATACACCTCGATAGATTAAGTTAACCGCTACATTATTGCCCCGTAACCTTAACAATCACTTATGCCTTTAAGACTCATCGAGTGGCAAGGTAAATGTTGGCGCTGTATAAAATGGGTTTATGAATAGGACGTTCTCATGACTGAGTTCTTTAAACGTACGCAAACGCTTGCATTATTCATTGCAGGATTTGGTACGTCATTAGGTGGCTTATATACATTAGCGCCTCAGTGGGCTTTAGCGCAGCTAAATCAACTACCTTATATGGTTAGCGACACGATATTTATCCAGCATTGGGGATTTTTAGTATTAATGATGGGTTGTAGCTTTTTTATTGCGATATTTCGTCACGATTGGGTCGTACCCATTTTTTGGGTAGCATTAATCGAAAAGTTATTTTTCGTGAGTCTCGTTATTGGTCATTCAAGCCAATCTTTTATTGATGGTTTTTGGTTATCAATGGTCATGGACAGTACAATTTGCTTGTATATAGCGGGTTACTTATGGACTCAGCGCAATCCTAAACACTAACGAGTTTCATATATCAGCGGGAGCCCCTTCGTCGCATTTTTTGCAGTTAAGCTGCTCGCCTAAGTGTTGTTGACGCCCAACCTCTGTAATCACCCACTCCCTAATCGTCCAGGGTGGGTTATGCCGAACATGTTGAAAATGTCCGCATGTTAACTGCGCTACCCAATGTTGTTCTTCATCAAGGTGATAAGCCATTATTTGCTGTTGCATAAACACCTTCATTAATCTTTTAGTATTCCTGAGACAAAAAAGCCTGAACAAGTCAGGCTTTTTTATCTGTAACCGTTATTTCTTACGGTCACGAATATGTGTCATAGCACGTTTACGGCGGCGTTCTTGTCCTAAAGTTAACTTTTCAGTTCGGCCTTCAAACGGGTTAGCACCTTCATGGAAACGTAATTGAATTGGTGTACCAACCACTTTTAATGAACGACGGAAATAGTTCATCATATAACGCTTGTATGAGTCTGGTAGCTTACTAACTTGGTTACCATGAACCACAACAATCGGTGGGTTGTAACCACCAGCATGAGCATATTTAAGCTTAACACGACGGCCATTAACCAATGGTGGTTGGTGATCGTCTTGCGACATTTGCATAATACGCGTCAACATAGAGGTACTTACACGGCGCGTAGCACTGTCGTAAGCTTCTTCGATTGACTCATACAAATGGCCAACACCAGTACCGTGTAATGCTGAGATAAAGTGAATACGCGCAAAATCGATAAAACCTAAACGGCGATCTAATTCACTTTTAACGCGATCTTTAATTGCCTGGTCAATTCCGTCCCACTTGTTTACGGCAATGACTAATGCTCGGCCAGCATTTAAAGCAAAACCTAACAGTCCTAAGTCCTGCTCAGCAATCCCTTCGCGTGCATCAATCACTAACAATACAACGTTAGCGTCTTCAACTGCTTTTAAAGTTTTAATTACTGAGAATTTCTCAATAACTTGATGTACTTTACTGCGACGACGAACCCCTGCGGTGTCAATTAATACGTATTCACGACCTTCACGTGACATTGGAATGTAAATACTGTCACGCGTGGTACCTGGTTCGTCATAAACCACAACGCGTTCTTCACCTAAAATACGGTTTATTAACGTTGATTTACCTACGTTCGGCTTACCAATAATGGCCAGCTTAATCGGCAGATTCTGTAAGCGAGTTTGCTCTGCTTCAGCTTCTTCTTCGGTATATTCACGTTCGACTTGCTCACCTTCTTCGTCAAGTTCACGGACAATACCCATAGCCTCAGCATAAGGTGTAAGCGCGTAGTCGATCATGTTTGTGACACCACGGCCTTGTGCCGCTGCCATTTGGTAAACTTCGCCTAAACCTAATGACCAAAACTCGCCACAGGCTGAATCAGCATCAATACCGTCGACTTTGTTAGCAACCACAAAAGTCACTTTATCGCGACTACGTAAATGTTGTGCAATGGCTAAATCAGCAGCGGTTAAACCTGCGCGAGCATCGGTCATAAATAATACGACATCCGCTTCTTCGATCGCCGCTAATGACTGTTCAGCCATTTTTGTCTCGATCCCTTCTTCGGTGCCATCAATACCGCCGGTATCAACAACGATAAACTCGTAACCCGCTAAAAAAGCACGGCCGTATTTACGGTCACGTGTTAAGCCAGGAAAATCTGCTACTAACGCATCACGAGTACGTGTAAGACGATTAAATAATGTCGATTTACCGACGTTTGGTCGCCCCACAAGGGCCACTACAGGGATCATGATTTTGCCTCTAAAAAACTTTTCAATAAAAAGCCCCCGGAACACTTCCAGGGGCTCTAGTAAAGATATTATACCTTAATTAATTCAGAAATGGTCCTAGGACTTATTCTGCACTCGCGTTGGTATCTTCTTCAACTTTCGTTTCTTGTTTGCTCAACGTGACGATGGCGATTTTACCACTGCGACTTTGAACATAGATTTTGTCGTCAACCACGAGTGGCTGAGCGTATAAACCTTCACTGTCGACTTGAATGCGGCCGACAACATCGCCATTACTTCGGTCGATGAAATGTAAATAACCTTCTAAGTCGCCAACCACTAAGTAACCTTCAACGACAGCTGCTGCGGTCAATTCACGATTTTTAAGTGTTGAATTACTCCAAAGCTCTAAACCATTACGGCGATCGACAGAGTAAATGCGGCTATGATCATCCACTAAATACAGGCTTAAACCTGCTTCAGCGAGTTCATTAAAGCTTGAATATTTACGCGACCAAATAATACGGCCACTGCGTAATTCCATTGACACTAGATTGCCGTTATAGCTGGCAACATATAAGTTTTCACCAAGAATTAACGGCGTCATATCCACATCAGCCATACGAGTAAACTCGTTACCACCGCTTGGACTAAAAACAGGTTGTTCCCATGCAGCTTGACCGTTATTTTTAACCACTACAGCCACTTTACCGTCAGCAGTACCGACAAAGAATCCACCAGCTTCATATGCTGCAGACGAAGTACCACGCAATGTTAAGTTTGGTAGTTGGCTTTCGTATGTCCAAAGCTTTTCGCCAGAATCAACATTAAAACCTTCAAACGCGCCTTTGGCAGTATTCACAGCGACAACGTCTTCGGCAACCGTTGGTGCTGACAATAATTCGCCGTTAGCTTGGGCTGACCATAATACTTCACCCGTTGCTTCATCTAACGCAACTAACAAACCGGTTTCGCCACCCACAAACACTTTTTTACGTGCAGCGGTTACACCTGCAGCTAAGCGAAGACCTTTAGTTTTAGTTCTAAGTTTTTGTTCAAACTCTTCATTAAAATTTTGCGACCATAACTCTTCGCCTGTCACTTCATCGAAAGCAACAACAACGCCACTGCGGTCAGCAACAAATAATTTTCCATAACGGACGGTCGGACGAAGCTGCGAGTAATAATCGCCTACGCCTTCGCCTACATTTGTGTCCCAGCTGATCTCTGGAAACACGGTTGCTTGAATTTCAACTAATTCACTTACTGGTTCTTCTTCAACATCGCTCGAAGAACAAGCTGATAAAAAAGCAACACTTAGCCCAACGGCAAGCAGATTTTTACACCACGACTTCATTGGCTAAATTCCTTATGCCTTGTTTAGATTGTCTAGTTTCATTGTCAGCGCAGGACTGGCTAAAGCTCCGCCATTATCTACCGCTGCTTGATAAGCTAATTTAGCTTTATCAAATTCACCTTGACGCACTAAAAAGTCGCCTTTTAATTCTTCACGTTGCGACGCAAACGCTTCGTCGGTCACTTGTTCCAGTGTTGCTAATGCCACACCTAAGTTATTTTGTTCAGCTTGAACACGTGCTAAACGGATTGTTGCGACCATACCTAAGCCTGAACCAGGTTGAGCAGCAATCACCTTAGTGAATGCGGTTTCCGCTTTGGTTAAGTCACCCGCGTCAACCGCCGCTTTTGCGACCATTAATTCAAGCAGAGCTTGATAACCCGCTTGGTCATGCTCGGCATTAAAAGCTTCTGCTTGAGTTAAAAACGCAGCAGGATTAGTTGACTGCTCTGCAATAGATTGGAATGTCTCAGAAGCTTGTTCAGCTGACTCGACTTTCATGTCTGAATAAGTGTTCCAACCATATAGGCCGCCAAGACCTACCACAGCACCTACAGCAATTGAGGTACCATAATCTTTCCAGAACTGCTTGATAGCATCTACTTGTTGTTCTTCTGTGCTATAAATTTCCACGTGCACTTCCCCTTTTAAATCAGTTCTGCAATTTTAGTTACCAGCTCATCGCGGGCGACTAATTGTTGTTCGTTGTTATTTCGTAATGGTTTAATGGCAACCTGATTATTAGCAATTTCGTTTTCGCCAATAATTAACGCATATTGAGCACCGCTTTTATCTGCGCGCTTCATCTGCTTTTTAAAGTTGCCACCACCGCAATGACTCATGACTTTAAGCGTTGGTAACTGTTGACGCAACTCTGCGGCAACTTTTATTGCTTCAACCAAGCAATTGTCGCCCATCGCTGTGACATATACATCAACTTCGGCTGCAATATCATTAGTTAACTCAAGAGTTTCAAGCAGCAATACAATGCGCTCTAACCCCATAGCAAAACCAACTGCAGGCGTGTCTTTACCGCCAAGCTGTCCGACTAAACCATCATAACGACCACCCGCCAACACAGTACCTTGCGAACCTAAACTCGTGGTTACCCACTCAAATACAGTGCGGTTGTAGTAATCTAAACCACGTACTAAACGTGGATTGATGGTGTATTGGATGCCGACAGCGTCTAAGAGTTCACATAAAGTTGAAAAATGTGTTTTCGTGTCTTCGCCTAAGTAGTCCATTAACGCTGGTGCATCAGCTAAAATAGCCTGCACTTGTGGATCTTTACTGTCTAATACGCGTAGTGGGTTTGAATACATACGGCGTTGACTGTCTTCGTCCAACTTATCTTTGTGTTGCTCTAAAAAGACTATCAAGGCATCACGATAAGCAGCTCGTTCAGCTGGGTCGCCTAGAGTATTAAGCTCTAGAGCAACATGTTCTTTAATGCCAAGCTGATCCCATAAACGGGCCGATAGCATTAACACTTCAGCATCAATATCAGCACTGCCAATACCGTATACTTCTACACCAAATTGGTGGAATTGACGATAACGACCTTTTTGTGGACGTTCATGACGGAACATAGGCCCCATATACCATAAACGTTGTTCTTGGTTGTACAGTAAGCCATGTTCGTTACCGGCGCGCACTGTCGAAGCGGTACCTTCTGGGCGCAGTGTTAAACTGTCACCGTTACGATCTTCAAAGGTATACATTTCTTTTTCGACGATATCGGTCACTTCACCAATAGAACGTTTAAAAAGATCTGTGCTTTCAACGATTGGTGTACGAATTTCGCTATAACCAAATGCGCTCACCGATGAGCGCAAAACCGCTTCGACTTTTTGCCAAATTGGGCTTTGAGTAGGCAGAATATCGTTCATTCCGCGAATTGCTTGGATTTGCTTTGCCACTGTTACTGGTCCAATTTCGAAATTAGTTTGCACTAATAAAATGTAAATTTACTCGTAGAGGTAGTAACTACCATTAACAAGTTAGAGAATTATTCTGTTTTGTCGGCAATCTCAATACGATTAGCCATCATAGCCGCTTTGGCACGAATTTTGGCTTCTAGTCCATCGACAATGCTGTTGTTATCAAAGCGCTCTTTTTGGCGCACGCCATCGTCGTAGTAGCCACTTTTAGCATGACCACCTGTTAAGCCAATATGTGACACTAAAGCTTCGCCAGGTCCGTTTACAACGCAGCCAATAATCGACACATCCATTGCAGTGGTGACATCTTCTAAACGGCGCTCAAGTTCATTAACTGTGCTAATCACATCAAATTCTTGGCGTGAGCAAGATGGGCAAGCAATGAAATTAATGCCACGACTTCGAATACGTAATGACTTTAAAATGTCAAAACCGACTTTAATTTCTTCAACCGGATCTGCTGCCAATGAAATTCGAATGGTGTCACCGATACCTTCGGCTAACAACATGCCTAACCCAACGGCAGACTTAACAGAACCAGATCGCATGCCACCCGCTTCTGTAATACCTAAATGCAATGGTTGACGAATTTGTTTAGCCAGTAAACGGTATGACGCAACGGCTAAAAATACATCAGACGCTTTGACACTGACTTTAAATTGATCGAAGTTGAGACGATCTAATATGTCCACGTGACGCATTGCGGATTCAAGTAATGCCTCAGGTGTTGGCTCACGATATTTATCCATTAAATCTTTTTCAAGCGAGCCACCATTCACACCAATACGAATGGGAATGTTTTTATCTCTTGCACACTCAACTACGCTGCGAATACGTTCTTCGTTGCCAATGTTACCAGGATTAATACGCAGACAATCAACGCCATATTCCGCCACTTTTAAGGCGATACGGTAATCAAAGTGAATGTCGGCGACTAACGGTACATTGACCGATTGCTTGATGATTTTGAATGCTTCAGCAGCATCCATTGTTGGCACAGACACACGCACAATGTCAGCGCCCACTTTTTCTAATGCTTTAATTTGCGCCACAGTTGCTGCTACATCCGTGGTTTTTGTATTGGTCATCGACTGCACAGCAATCGGTGCGCCATCACCAATAGGCACATTGCCCACGTATATACGAGTGGAAGGTCTGCGAATAATTGGGGATTCGTTATACATGCAAATACGCTCTACTGCTGTTGCTAAAACAATTTATGCTTTTGGCAGGGTTAATCTTGCGACTCGACCGTTAGTAAACTCAGCAAGACTGACTTTACTGCCGTCAAGGCTAATACTCGCGACCTGTGGTGCACCCAGTATAACCTTGAAAGGTTTAAGACCACGAACTTCAACTAAATTAGCGGCGGTTTTGACGCCATCAACCAACACTTTACCGTTGGCATCAGTGACGTTAATCCAGCAATCGCCGCTTAACTCTATAGTGAGCAAGCCATCAGCACCGGTGCTAATCGCTGCACTGGCATTAGTGTCGATAGTCGGCTCTGTACTGGCCTGATTAAGGGTACTAGTTGCTGTTGGATTTAAAGTGCTGGCGGGCAATGTAGTTGTTTGTGATACGTTCGGATTTGATGAAGTAAGATTACTTGCTGCGTCAATAACAGCATCGGTAGCAGGTAATCCGTTCGACGCCTCTACGTTGGCGTCAACAGGTAATGATACTGACTCTGCGGCATTTTCAGCTGCAATTTGTGCACCTATATCTTGTTGACTCTGGTTACGAACAATTTGTTGTGGCTCAGGCATATCTGAGTCAGCAGCAATCTCTTCTACCGTTGGCAGTGAAACATCAACATCAGTTAACAGCGACGACTTTTGAACCCACCAAATCACCAGCATTGCAATCAATACAGTAATGATAAAATAGGTCACTAAGTTAAGACGGCTATTACGAGCTTGATGAGTGGTTTTACGCGAAAAGCTTTGCATTGCCGGTGGGACAATTTCAGGCAACTGATGCTTTAAGCATAGTTGTATCTCGTTGATATCAGCATGAACGAAACGGGCATAATTCTTGATATAACCTCTAACATAAGTTGTTGAGGCTATATTTTCAAAAATGTCTTGTTCAATATCGCTGATAATTCTTGGACGCAAATGCAATTGTGTTGCAACGGCTTCGATTGACAACCCTTTTGCTTCACGAGCTGCCTTTAAAATAGCGCCTGCGGTAACAACATTTTTTAACAATGCCGCTTTTTCAGCGTCTTGTTCTACTTCGAATTCATTAGTCATTAATTCAAGTTAGCTCTATAATTTTTGGCTTGTGGAGATGCAGGAAACTTCGCAATTAATAAAATGCCAAATCGTTTTACGGCTTCTAAATTATTTGCCGCCTGCTCAATCTTGATCCCTAAGGCTAAACTTTCTGCAGATTCACTTACAACTCGATGGTATCTTGCGAGTTGTTCGCGCGCATCGCCGTAGTCAGCATCGTCCATGGCTAACTCGGTTAACTCTAATAAAGTTACTTTTCTTCTTTGGTCATACTTTAACGCCATATTAAAATACTGTCGCGCTTTTTCTTTATTACCCGCTTTGCGGCTGCAAACACCTAAGTTTTCGTAGCTTGAGGCTGTACGAGTATATTTAGGTGTATTGATCGCGGCTAACAACATTTTTTCTGACTCAGCGAAATTATTTTGTTGGCATAAAAACACCCCAAAATTATTACGTGCATCTCCTGTCGCATCGCTAAGCACTATAGCACGTCGATATGACTCTTCAGTACGGGCTAAATCCCCTACGGTTTGGTAGTAATACGCCATGGCCACATGTACTTCACTCATTTCTGGCGCATATTCTACCGCTTTATTTAAATTATACTTTGCTTGCTCACTGTTACCGCGATTTAAATACGTTAAGCCCAATTGCATACGCTCACGCGCTGCGCCGACCTTGTCAAACTTTCGCTCGGCGACCGGGGTGTCAGTACCACTGTAGGTGCGCTCGGTGACACAACCGCCAACCAACATCGCGACTAAAGTCATCGCAAAAATCTTTTGCATTCCATGCTTCATTTATAAGCCTATTATCTATGCAAACAAAGAGTTAATCCATTGTGACTGAAATCTGGTTTTGTTGCATTTGTTTTTTTGCTAAACGCTTTGTTCTATCACGAATATCACCAGCTAATTGACCACATGCAGCGTCAATATCATCACCACGGGTTTTACGTACAATGACCGTTAAACCGTATTCCATCAACACCTTAGAGAAACGGTCGATGCGTGAATTAGATGAACGACCATAAGGTGAACCAGGGTAAGGGTTAAACGGGATTAAATTAATTTTACATGGCGTGTCTTTCATTAACTTAGCTAGTTCATGTGCTTGGTCAGTGCTGTCATTGATATGGTCTAGCATCACATATTCAACAGTTACACGGCCACGGTTAGCATTAGACTTCTCTAAGTAACGACGAATACCGGCTAAGAACTCTTGTAACGGGTATTTTTTATTTACAGGTACAAGCACATCACGCAGTTCATCGTTGGGGGCGTGAATACTCACCGCCAATGCTACATCAATAGCATCGCCGAGCTTGTCTAGCGCAGGTACTACCCCAGACGTCGATAAGGTTACGCGACGTTTTGATAAGCTAAAACCAAAATCATCTAACATGATATCCATTGCAGGAATAACATTGGCTAGGTTTAATAAAGGCTCACCCATACCCATCATTACCACGTTAGAGATTGGACGGTCACCGGTGTCTTTATGAAATCCTAAAAACTGCGATACACGCCAAACTTGGCCGACAATTTCTGACACGGTTAAGTTGCGGTTAAAGCCTTGCTGTCCCGTAGAACAGAATGTACATTCTAATGCGCAACCCACTTGAGATGACACACACAAAGTCGCGCGGTCTTCTTCAGGAATATAAACAGTTTCAACTTCTTGGCCTTGACCAACGTTAATGGCAAATTTAATGGTGCCATCATTCGACTTTTGAAAGCTTGCAATTTCTGGAGCAACGATTTCACATTTAGCAGCAAGCTTACCTCGCAGCACCTTGTTAATGTTGTTCATTTCTTCAAAGTCGCTGACGCCAAAGTGATAAATCCACTTCATTAATTGATCGGCGCGGAACGGTTTTTCTCCCATTTCGCTGAACAACGCTCGCAGTCCTTTACGATCAAGATCTAATAAATTGATTTTTTTTACACTCATCTGCCTAACCTCAAAACACCAAAACCTGTAACAGGGCGGCAAATTATACAGGTAGCATACCGTTTTAGCCAGTATATCTATGTTAACGCCAGCTCGAGTGAATAAACGGTTATCAAACAGCCCTTTGAGTGACGAACAACGTTTTATTAACTTGCAATGGCATTGCGATTAACGCAGGCAGTAAAAAGACGATGTCTTGCTCCCCCCCCAAAAAAAATAACGAGCTTGAAATGGAATAGTTCTCACGCTGTCATTTTTAGGCTCTATGCCCCACATCAGATAATCCTATGATGTGAGTTGGTGATATAGCATCTGGTAATCATAAAGCCAGCTGAGGTCGTTTTAACACCTTTGATTTATCAAAATAAAATACTCAAAATATATTCAGATTATATTAACGAAGCTTATGATATGCTCCGCCTGGGCTATGTGGCCTGCCACGAGGAAGTTTTTACTTTCCCTGTATGACAACCCTTCTGTTTATCGTATTTTTTGCTATATCCATTTCGTTTTTATGTAGTATTTTTGAAGCTGTGCTCCTGTCGGTTACGCCAAGCTATATTGCAAATTTAAAAGAACATCACCCCCAAGTTGCTGCCAGATTGCATAAGCAAAAGCAGAATATTGACTCGCCTTTAGTGTCGATCCTGACGCTTAATACTATTTCTCATACTATGGGGGCTTCAATTGCCGGAGCTCAAGCCGCGATAGTATTTGGTAGTGAGATGCTTGGCATTTTTTCCGCAGTATTAACCTTTTTAATTTTATTTCTGTCTGAAATTATTCCTAAAATCATTGGTGCTAATCATTGGCGTAAGCTAGCACCCACAGTGTCGATATGCCTTTATTGGATGGAAAAGCTGACTTTACCGTTAATTTGGTTGTCGCAAAAAGTGACTGGTTTTTTAGGTAAAGGCGACAATAATCTTTACATGCGCCAAGAGTTGAGTGCCATGAACCAATTGGCAAAAGACAGCGGCGAGTTAAGCGAACAAGAATCGCAAATTTTAACTCAAATGTTGGCAATGAAAGACATGTCAGTCTCGCATATTATGACACCGCGTACGGTTATTTTTAAATTACCGACAACCATGACCAATCAACAATTTATTGCAGATCATTTAAGTAGCCCTTTTACTCGTTTTCCTGTTTATCAAGATGATCGCGATAACGTTATTGGCTACGTCAATCGTAACGATATCATCTTGCAAGCCAGTTTATCGCCGCAAACGCCAATAGGCGATTACGTCAAAAACTTATTGGTTTTACAATCGTCGGTAAGCGTATTGCCGTTGTTTCAAACCATGATAAAACGCAATAGTAAAATGGCTTTGGTTGTTGACGAATATGGCTCGAGCGAGGGTATTGTGACCATAGAAGATATTATCGAAACCTTAATTGGTCTCGAGATAGTTGACTCAAAAGACATTGCCCCAGACATGCAAGCACTGGCGCGTAAATTGTGGCAACGACGCATTAAAAGCAAAGGTTTAGTCATTTATAGCGAAACCGAAACAAACTAGTGTATTTTTTTGATACTAGATACTCGATTTACCATAACCCGTTAGTGACATTAAGTCTCACTAACGGGTTATGTTTATCCTAAACGGATACTTTTCAATATTGCTGCGGGTGACATCATTACGCCTGATACGTTAAGATAATGACATTATACAGAGGGAACTAATGCAAAAATCTTATCGTTTATCCATCGCTCATATCAACGACACGCATTCTAATTTTGAACCTAGCCCAGTCCAATTTACGCTTACAGCCAATCAACAATCATATAAGTTGGAAGGACATTCTGGTGGTTATGCACGCTTAGGGTTTCAGATAGATCAAGCAAGGCAACAAGCCGCCTCAGAGCAATGTCCATTTTTGTTTTTACACGGAGGCGATAGCTTCCAAGGCACCTTGTACTTTCGCGAATTCCAAGGCGCAGCCAATGCTCATCTGCTAAATTTATTAAAACCCGATGCCATGGTATTGGGTAATCATGAAATTGATGCAGGTAACAGCCCGGTACAAGCATTCTTAAATCGTATCGATTTTCCTGTTTTGGCTGGCAATATGGATTTAAGCCAAGAAGACAGGCTAAAAGACGGCAGATTGTACGGTCATCCTATGCTGTATGATTTTGATGACAGCAGTGAAACCGCCAAAGTGTTAATCAAACCTTTTCATGACACCAAAATGGCGATTATTGGCATTACATTAGACCAAATGCGTTTAATTGCTAGGCCCGACCCTGACACTCATTTTGTTAATGCCATTGATACCACGCGTGCAACTATTGCTAGATTAACTCGTCAAGGTATCAAACATATTATTGTCTTGAGCCATTTAGGCTTAGATCAGGACCGGGAGCTAGCCGAACATGTCGACGGCATAAGCCTTATTATTGGCGGTCATTCTCATACACTCCAAGGCAGCATGAGTGACATTGGTTTGAGCGACATTCCTTATGCCGAAACCATCAACGACACACCAATATTACATGCTGGCAAATACGCTGAAACACTTGGATTAGCGGAAATAGTATTTAATCAACAAGGTCGAGTCACACAGCTCATTGGCAACAATTACTTTATGCTCGATGATAATATTAATGTGACTCAAGCTGACGGTACAGCAGTAGACAATAGCGTTAGCATGCAATTAATTACGCAGTTATTTTCGCATTCAAGTATCAAAGATGCGCAACACGATGAGCAAATACATCAGGTGATCCACACACAATACCGTCCTTCACTTGATGCCTTAGAAAACCAAATATTGGCGCATATTCCTCGCGATTTTGTCCATACTCGTTTGCCGAGTAAGCATTTACCCCACGGCAGTGAAATAGCACCATGGGTGAGCCGCAGTATGTACAAAGCGGCTAAACTTATTGAACCCAATATTGATTTTGCACTACATAATGCAGGTGGAGTAAGGCAATCGTTAAACAAAGGGCAATTGTCGCTTGCGGACGTAGTGGGTCGAATTTTACCCTTTGAGCTGCCTTTAACACTGTATCAAATTATGGGTAAATACGTCATCGAGGCCCTTGAATCAGCAATTAACAGTGCAACTAATAACGGCATAATGGGTACTGGAGCCGGAAGCTTCCCCTACCCTTATGGGCTTCGTTATTTTTACGATGGCAAACAAGTTAAAGGTCAACGTATCACTCAAATTGAAATTTATAAGCAAGATGCCTGGCAACCACTTGAGGCGAACAAACTTTATATTGGCGTGTCCAGTGCTTATACCGCTGCAGGAAAAGAAGGTTATGACGCTCTGTTGCATGCTCACTGGCAACAGCCTATTGAACAACAAACCTTGCCCGAAGCCTTTATTGATTTCGTCAGTCAGCATGGACATTTAATTGGTGGCCAACTGTTTGCCAATGTTCACTATATTAGTCATCGCGAGTAATCGCGACTTTATCGCCTATAAATACACTGAAAAATGCCCTACTTGAAAACAGACAGCGATAATTGGGGTTAGATCACAGACCCCAATCGGCTTAAATGCTTAAATGCTGAAGTAATCCCTTGCGGACCTCTTCTAAATCGTATGACAGGACATTAATATGAAAGCTAAATTGATCGCATTTGCTGCCGCTGCCACCCTAGCATTAGGAATTTCATCTGTTTGGGCACAAGGTGCATTACATCAGGGCGAAGTACTCGACACCATGAATGGTGGTGGTTATACCTATGTTCAAATTAAAGAAGCAGACAAAACATACTGGGCTGCGGGTCCACAAACCCAAGTAAGCAAAGGTGATACAGTAGAAATGTCAGAACAAATGTGGATGACAGACTTTGCTAGCTCAAGCCTAAACAGAACCTTTGATAAAATCATGTTTGTTGGCAATATCAGTAAAAAATAGTTCTTTTACTGGCTAAAAAACACCATAATTGACCAATCTTTCGGATTGGTCTTTTTTATGGAACACTCACACACACAGCCCTATCAAATTATTGATTTTTCTGCACAGTATGCAGATCAAATCAGCCAGTTATATCATGCCGCAGTGCAACATATTGACCATCCTCGTTACCCACAAGCAAAATTAAACGCCTGGTCATCAGCACCGCGTTCAAAAAAATTTTGGCAATTAAGATACCAACGAAATCGAGCCTGGCTAGCGGTGAATGACAAACAAGAAATCGTTGGATTTATCAGTGTTGAAACCCACTTTAGCCAACAAGGTTATATAGACTGTTTATATGTTGCGCCAACAAGCCAGCATCAAGGTATAGCGCGTGCACTGTATAAAACATTATTGCACTGGGCGCAGCTACAACAATATTCCTATTTAAGTGTCGACGCGTCATATTTGTCTAAAACATTGTTTGAAACACATGGTTTTGCACTTAAACAAGTGAGTTATCAGCAAAAACGCGGGCAAACTTTTACAGGATTTTACATGCAAAAACGATTAACAGACTAGATACTAGGGCGGACTTCGTCCTGCTAGGGTCGCTTCGCTGCTAAGATTTTATAGCATCTAGCCGCGTAGTGTTCTAGTTGTTAGGATTTTTCGTTAACTCGCTTGTCAGCGCTTTAACAAGGGTTGCAACATTTCTTCTAAGCCATTGAGTTTCACTTCATACATTAGCGCTAATTGCTCACCAAGCTTACCCGCAGGAAACCCTTTGGAATGAAACCATACTAAATACGGTTCAGGTAACTGTAGCAACTTTCGCCCAGCATATTTACCAAAAGGCATTGTTTGGTTTATGGCTTCGAGTAATTGTTGCTCATTCATTATAAAGGTCCAACGTTCTTTTAAATTAAAGCCAAATTATATCACGCGCATATCAAATAAAAGTGTATTTATTAGCCTTAACCAGTTATATCAATTTGAAATAAAGGAATGCATAAAAATACTTTAAATGCATAAAACGCAAAATAATAGAGCAAGTTAATAACAAACTAAAGCTGATCCACATTGACCCTGCATACACAATTTAGCCCTAAGTGTTTATGCTATTTAACTTTTTAGTAACATTGACGCACGCACCGTAATAGCGTCAACTTATTGCCATATCGACTATTTTTGTCAATAAATTATCTTGGTGACTTTTATAAAAAAACGTCAAAAATCAGCTAATTGACGATATCACTTTGAGAATATACAGTGAATATAAGCATTAGATTTGGCCATGGTTTGCCCTTACCTATTTAGGGGATGGCCCGATAAAGAGGACAGTTGCGATGATCATATTAGTCGGCGGAGAAAAAGGCGGTAGCGGTAAAAGCTGTCTTGCACAAAACATTGCAGTGTTTCTTACAACAGAGGCTCAAGCCAGTGTCATTATGGTGGACTGCGATCCGCAGCGCACCACATCGGACTGGATCCAAGCTCGAAATAACAACCCAAATTTAGCCACCATCAATTGCGTGCAATTATACGGAAAAATTCGTAATGATTTGCTCAGTTTAGAACAACATTACGACTATGTGATTGTCGATTGTGGAGGCCAAGACAACCTTGCATTGCGCGCTTCAATGTCTGTCGCATCGCATGTGCTAATGCCATTACGGCCAAAGCGTCGGGATTTAAAAACCGTCAGCCACATGGACGACATCGTCTCAACGTGTCTAATGATTAACCCAAAAATGCAAGCATCGTTTGTCATCACTCAATGCCCTAGTTTACCAAACCAAGCGGGTCGAATTACAGAAGCGAAAGATGTATGCCGTACATATGATATAAAAGTACTCGATGCCGTCAACTACAGTCGAAACATTTATGACGACAGCGAGGAATCAGGATTATCGGTATTTGAACTTGAACCTAAAGGCAAAGCCACTGAAGAGATGCGCAGTATCGCTTGTGAGTTATTAGGTATTACCGATGCAAAACAACTTATCGACCAGCGCAATAATATCGCTAGCGTAACGACATTAAGAGGAAATTATGGGACTGGCAGATCTCAAGAAAAACGCTTCGTTATGTAAAACAGAGCGGCCCATTGCGGTATCAATCGATGACTTTATTGCCGCAGCAGATTTATATGCAGCGGGTAAAACAACATCAACACTCCACTCAGATAAAGGCATGTGTAATAACCTGTTGGATCAACCAACAAATGTGGTTGATTTTTTACAACGAAAATACCCTAATCAACCGACAGCATTATCGAAAGTGAATAATGGTAGCAACAAACCGTTTAAGCGCTGTACATACACGTTAAGCGAATCGGCAATCGATCAACTCACGCAACTTAGCCAACAAGGCAATATTGCTAAATCAAAGTTGATTAGACAATTAATTAGTCACTATTTTTCACTCACGCCCGAGCAACAAAAACGTATTGACGCTAACTTGGGTTAATCTTATTCGTTTACTAGTTCTATCCCCACCCTTTGCTGGCTGCAAATATCAGGACGATATTTGTTTGCCAGTTCTTTTTATATTCAGCATCGCTCGGCCGTTATCACTCAACACCTGTCGAAACCTGATAAAAACCATCAGTAAAAAATCATAGCCGACATAGTCTCAATATATTAATGCACGAATAAGTAAACTTGAATTTAACACGAACCTCCCCCATACATAGACTATGTAGATTTATTCTTAGGTTAACTATATGGTTGCGATTGTCTTGGTAGTGTTTATAGCAGTAATGGCAATCGCCTGGATTGGCAGTAGTCGTTGGCGTAAACAACGTAAGCATCAACGTATCACAGCACAACCTTTCCCTAACGCTTGGCGCACCATACTTAAAGCTCGCTTTCCATACTTTAAAGCCATGCCGACAGACTTACAGTTACAACTCAAAAAGCACATCCAAATTTTTATTGCAGAAAAACAATTTGTCGGTTGCGGTGGCTTTGTTATCAATGATGAGGTCAAGGTCACCATTGCCGCCCAAGCCTGTTTATTGTTACTCAACCGTCAAACAGATTATTACCCCAAATTAAAACAAATTTTAGTTTATCCAGCAGCGTTTATTGTTGAGCAAAACCGCACAGATATTGCTGGAGTTCAATCAACTCAACGTAATGTATTGCTTGGAGAATCTTGGGAATATGGCAAGGTAGTATTATCGTGGAACAGCACACTTGAAGGTGCTGCAGATCCGTTTGACGGTAGTAATGTAGTTATTCATGAGTTTGCACATCAGCTTGACCAAGAGGACGGCACAGCCAATGGGGCTCCTCCATTAAATGACATTACGGCTTATCGTTCTTGGTCACAAACTCTAGGAGAAGAATTTAAACAACTTCAGCATTGCGCAGTGCATCAGAAACCGTCATTATTTAACTATTTTGGCGCAACCAATCCGGCAGAGTTTTTTGCGGTTATTAGCGAAACCTTTTTTGAACGTCCTGCGGAGTTTTACCAACAACACCAAAAACTATATAAAGAACTCAGTCAGTTTTATCACTTAGATCCAATTCATTGGCATTAACGCAGACACACAATAAATCAAAGCGAAATGTCATTAATAACGTAAGGAACACTATGCAATCAATTATTCACCGACTTGGTTTTATCGCCATGTTAGTCACCACAGCAGCAGCTTTCGACTTACACGCAACTGGAGCGAATGATTTATCCCCAGATCAAACTCAAACAGAACCTAAAAATGCTGCAGTTAGTCAGCAGGTTAGCTCTGAAAGCCAAGCTGTGATAAAAGATCTCAACAATGTGGCTGATATTGAAGATAGCCAAGGTTTGTCAGCAGAAGACCGTCAAGAAGTAAGCGCTCTGTTAAACAAACTACATGAAAGTGCCACTGCAGCTGATTGGAGTACTTATTTCAGCTTGTATCACCCACAAGCAGTATTTATTGGCACTGATGATTCAGAACGCTGGAATATGGTCGAATTTGAACGTTATGCAAAGCCAACAAAAGGCTGGCGCTATGAACTTCAATCTCGTCACTTATTGCAAATTGACGATACGATTTTATTTGATGAGCAATTGTTTAGCCCAGCTTATGGCGTAAGCCGAGGTACAGGAGCATTAGTGCACACAGAGCAAGGCTGGAAAATCGCCCAATACCACTTAAGTTTTCCAATTCCGAATGAGAAAGCCAAACGAATCACCAGCTTGATCATGCAGTAATCGTATAGATTAAGCCTTAAAAAAGAGATGGCCAATGGCCATCTCTTTTTTATTATTTAATACTAAGCTCATTTAATCTTTTCTGATTGAATTTTTGTTCGAGTTAAAAACGTGTCAATCAAGAAGAATGGATTGCTGCCTAGTCATCTAATACCATTTCCATTAATTATGTGACCAATCAGAGTCGCTCAGACTGTTCAGTTTGAGGCGCATTGTTGAAACAATGGTTACTCCCTTTTAAAGCAATGCAACAAAAAAATGGACTGTCTGAGCGTCTCCTGCAAGGCGGGTTTCTGTGCCTTCTATGCTGCTTAATAGCATTTTGACGTACGACTGCATGAACGCAGGAGGTAGAGCAACGCAGGAGCAGTTGCCGACGACTGCATGGACGCACGAGGCAGAGCAACGCAGGAGCAGTTGCCGAGAGCAACTATGCCTACAATCCTATTACTTGCCTAGAAGGTACAGAATTCCCGCTGAATGACCAGATAATGAGTGGAATTGGTACAAGCATTCTTTATTCGCAAAAATGCTTTTTAATAAAGAGAAAACGTTTTAAGTCGAATCCTTCAGGCAGCGTTTGTTGATCACTTTTACAGCATCATCAACTTTTAATGAAAAATAACTACAGCTAAAAGTCTCTGCCTCGCAGTTATATATATGTGAGCCATGACCAATTATTCGCTGTAAAAGTAACCTTAAAAGCGCAAGCGCCCCTAATCACATTAACTCATCGACATTGCAAAACACACGTTGGCTAACTGGCAAAAGTGGGTAAAGCTGTCATTATCATGTTGCTCAAAATGGCGAGCGGTGCCATGCCTGTCAGCATAAAATAATCCAAGCACTTTATTACCAATGGCTAACGGTGCAATCAAAAAACCAAACGATGATAATTTTTCTACAAGAGCATCATCAACTTGTACTTTACAATCTTGCGAAGAAGGAGCGTTAATCCAAATACTGCGTTTTTGTTCAATGCATTGGCTAAATACAGATTGAGGATCGTTTAATTCAATCACAAAAGCTTGTTTAAGCATTTCTGCATCGTCCCCCATCATTACCCTAGGTTGAAGTAATTTACGGCTTGGCGACAACAATAACACCCCACAACGATCAACTCCCACTCCCGTTAAAATACCTTCAAGTGCGGTGTGCATAATTTGATTAAAGTCAGTTTTCACCACAGCATATTGAGTAAGCTGTCTTAACTTACTCAATTGGTATCCTTGATCAGCTTGACGGACAATGGTTTCTGCAACAGGTGTTTCGATACAATCAACCACACGGCTCGGTTCAGGTAAATATGACACAATCGCTTTAGCGCCATATTCAATCGCAAGCTTGTGAGTCATTTCATTACAATGAATTATCCGTTTAGTGATTTCTTCGACACTCACATCTAGCATTTCGGCGGCTTGAGTTAATCTTTTTTGTAATTCTTTGGGATCTGAATAAGCTTGTGACAAAACTTCCGAAAGCTTGTCTGCCAAAAATATACAGCGTATTTCAGGCATACGTTCGTCAGGTTGGGCCAAAGATTTCAATAGCACCTCTCCTAGACCCCAACTTCGGGCAATCCCCTGCGTTAGCTGAATAAATGATGTACCTAACTCTGCTCTAATTGCTGCATTTTGATCTATTTTGTTATCAATATGGATGAGCTTACGGTCAAGATTCTCAGTAATATCGCCCCCCATACTCCAAAAAGCACTTTCTCCGATGCGGTATAGTAACGAGGCAATAAACACTTCTTCACGTAAAGATTCACCGCGATCACTCATCATCATTCGCGCCAACATCGCAGCTTGAAATGACTGTGCCATCAACTTTAACAAACGCTGGTATACACCTTCAGATAGGTGCTTGTTTTCTAATAAGCTGGTGAGTAATTTTGCGGTAATACAAATATTGCGGATAGTATCAAACCCCAGCACGACAGCTGCACGGCTCACAGTAGAAACCTGATTAATGCCTTTATTATAGATAGCACTGTTAGCAACACGTAAGATACGTGAGGTTAAGGCGTTATCATGCATTACACTGCGGCCGAGCAAAGCTAATGAAGACACATCGTCTTTGGCCAGTTTTTCTAAGTCACGAACCGTTGAGCATAACGCGGGCATTTCTTGATCACTGATCCGTTTGGTCCAATAATCTGCCCCTTTGGGCTGAGTTGTGGGCTTCAATAATTAACCTAAATATAACAAATGTAAATTTCAGTATACTCAATTTTGTTCAACAATCTTGTACTGTTTATACTTTATTGTATTCATGTCTAAAAAACTCACATAATTGAACACTGAAAGTTTATTTTATATACGCTTGACTAAAATTAACGAAAAAAAAACGGCTCATCAGAGCCGCAATCACAATTCGTGGTTGGGAAAGCTTACGGGTAGGAAGTACCCAAGCCATTAAAATCAACAACTAAGCAATTGCTTATGATCCAATAGATTGGATAAAAATCCCGTGCGACCTGTAGGTGAGCCGCACGGGGTTACAACAGCCACAAAGTGACTAAACTGTAAAACGGTTGGACTAACGGCTAAAACTGTTTTTCTTCAGTAGAACCCGTTAATGCAGTTACTAATGACATACCTCCCTGAATACTGGTAGTGACTGAGCCAAAGTAACCTGTAATCTCTTCTTGCAGATGCGATACAAATGTATTTGTTACTAACGAGTTAATTGTGTCGTCATGGCATTACTCCTTCCTGAGTAAATAAGTTAGCAAAGTGAATATTTTCGACCTTGCTCTATATTCTTTATTAATAAATTCATAGCTAATAAGTTCGTTGTTAAACCATCATTACGCTGTCAACAATTCGTATCCAGGTAATGTTAAGAAATCAACAAGCTCATCTGAGGTAGTAATTTGTTCAAATAAAGCAGCCGCTTGAGTAAACTTGCCGGCATTAAATCGTTCACTGCCGAGTTCTTCTTTCACGTTAGCGGTTTCTTGCTTCAACATATCTTTAAATAAATCTTTCGTGACCAACTTGCCGTTTGATAACGTTTTTTGGTGCTTTATCCATTGCCAGATAGACGTTCTTGAAATCTCAGCTGTCGCAGCATCTTCCATCAGGCCATAAATCGGTACACACCCATTACCTTGGATCCACGCTTCGATATACTGCAATGCAATGCGAATGTTTAAACGCATACCCTCTTCGGTGCGATCACCTGCGCAGGTTTCTAACAACTCGCTAGCTAAAATTGGTGCGTCTACGTCTCGGGTTATGTGTAATTGATTCGTTTTATTGCCACCGATGTAATCGTTAAAAATTTTCATTGCGGTGTCTGCTAAACCCGGATGTGCAACCCACGTTCCATCATGACCATTACGGGCTTCAAGCTCTTTATCGCCGCGTACCTTTTGCAATACTTTGGCGTTGGTTTCTTCATCCTTTGCAGGTATAAAGGCTGCCATGCCTCCCATAGCTAATGCACCACGCTTATGGCAGGTTTTGATCAGCAAGCGTGAGTAAGCACTTAAAAACTTAGTGTCCATGGTCACGGCTTGTCGATCTGGCAATACTCGGTCTGGATAATTTTTTAAGGTTTTGATGTAGCTAAAGATGTAGTCCCAACGTCCACAATTGAGAGCCACGATGTTTGAGCGAAGCTCATATAAAATCTCTTCCATCTCAAATACGGCGGGCAATGTTTCAATTAGGCATGTACATTTAATCGTGCCAGGCTTTAAGCAGAAACGATCTTCTACAAAGGCAAATACCTTGGCCCACCAACGCGCTTCAACATGGCTTTCTAACTTTGGAATATAAAAGTAAGGTCCTGAGTTTTTAGCAAGTAATTGACGATAGTTGTGATAAAAATACATTGCGAAATCAACAAGCCCGCCAGGTACAGGTAAGCCTTTATAAAGCACATGTTTTTCAATTAAATGCAAACCACGTACACGGGCAATTAACACAGCAGGATCTGGATTAAGTGAATACTGTTTACCCGTTTCTGGTGCTGTAAATGAAATGTCGCCATTAACAGCATCACGAAGATTAATTTGTCCTTCAACCACTTTTTGCCAGCTCGGTGCTAATGAATCTTCAAAATCTGCCATAAACACTTTCACATTGGCATTTAAGGCATTAATAATCATTTTACGATCAACTGGACCTGTAATTTCAACTCGACGGTCTGTTAAGTCTTCTGGCATACCGCGGATCGTCCAAACACCATCACGAATAGCACGCGTTTCAGGTAAGAAGTCTGGCAGTTCGCCATTATCAATACGCGCTTGCTTTTGCTTACGCTTAGCTAATAGTTCTGGAACCTCGGCAGCAAACTTTGCACATAAAGAATTTAAAAAAGTCACAGCACCAGAATTGAAAACATCTTGCTGCCCCTCTATTACAGGGCCAACAAATGAAATGTCGGTGGCTGCCGAGTCATCTATTGATGTGGTCTTACTATATTGAGCGACCAATTGTTCTGCCGTCATATGTGGTTCCCTAAGTGCTACATCGTTTTGTTTGTTATTACTTACTAGAGGCAACATCTGTGTTTGTATTTAATCGCAGCATTTCTTCTGTTAGCTCATTTGCGGGTAACGTCCGGCTGTGCTTATTAATGTTAAAACTGAATATCAGTTGTTATCTTTTGCTTAATCATTATCGCTACAAACTAAAACGTTCAAATGTCTGTTTCGTACTAAAAACTAACCAGAAACGTTTGTAATTGCAACAGTTTAAATTTGACCAAGCCCTTTATACGATCTCGAAAAACAACATTAAAATTGGTAATACCAACAACCAAAAATCAATATAAAATATTGATTTAAAATAGATTTAAAATTTAGGGTTAACATTCTAAATAGAGTTTTATAAATTCATCTTACCAATTTACCAAGAAATACTTTTGGTAAAAAGCGATGTAATTAAATTACCACTCGTAAATTTAAGTTTACTAAACTTTAGTCTAAATACAAAAATAGAACAATTTAATTATGTTTTGAGCTTACCTTAGGGTAAAAGAAAATTACACTTACTAAACATGCACTTAAAAACTTATAACTCGAAACCAAATTTAAACACCTGTTTTAATATTACGCTTACGTAAACGTAATAACTTTTAAGTTTGAATAAACTAAAAATGTGAGTTACGTCACCCGATCAACAAGAATTGATAGATTGGTTTTTTATAAAATAAATGCTTTTATTATCAAAAAAATTAACAAAAATGTCATTAATGGTGCACTTAAAATGATAATGAGCTTAAAAATAGTGCAAATGCTTGAGCTTACTAATCGTAAATTTGAGCTGATAACGACGCCCATTGCCTGAGATAAGCGACAAATGACTCGCTGAACGGAGCTCTGTTCGCACTATTCCTTGAATATGATAATACATAGCGTGTTTAGCTGTTTTTTGTCACCGACATTACAATCTAACCGGCTTTATCTGTCGATATTAAATCAACATTAGTATAAGTGAGCATGCTAAATACTAGGCAAGAGAAAGCACATGCACCAAATAGAGACGTTTAATCAAGAGTCAAACGAATAGCGTTTAAAGCAAGGGACTGTCGATAGCAATAAATAGCATGGTGAAGAATGACAATAATAAATCAGAGTATACGTTGTTAATTAGTGCTAGCAGATTCGCTCACCAAATTTGACCAAGTAAATAAACAACTACTCAGTCACGCATATAAGATTAAGCAGGAGGAGAAGCGGATAGAACAAGCGGAATTAATTTGAAAATGAACGAGTCGGCTGTGACATTAACTCGTTGTAACAAACAACACAGTTGCGACCATTATTTTTTGCACTATAAAGGGCGAGATCTGCACGTTGAATGAGTGGATCAAGACTCAGGTCGTCTTTGTTAGCCGTGCTGACCCCGCAACTCACCGTAATAGTGAATTCGTGCCCCGAGTAACGCGTATTAATGCCCATTAGCTCAATACGTATACGTTCTGCAAATTCTTCTGCCGCTGGTTGTTCAAGTTTCGGCATAAAAATAGCAAATTCCTCACCGCCCATGCGGGTAAAGATATCATTTGGACGTATAATAGTTTCAATCACAGAAGTGACTTTTTTAAGGGTCCAATCTCCTGTTGCATGACCAAATTGATCGTTGATGTTCTTAAATAAATCTAAATCCATCAACAACACAGAAAACGGTTCGTTAATCGTTTGCGCCTCGATAAACTCATTTTCTGCTAATTCCTGACCCGTTCGGCGATTGTAAATCCCGGTTAACCCATCACGTTGTGCTTGCTTCATAAATTGATTACGTTGCAACCATGCAGAGATAAGCAGCAATAATAACCCGACAGAAACACCAACCAATAAAGTAGAAAACATAATTGATGAGCTTTTATCTTTCATGAATAAATCTTTCTGTTGTACCAGCAGTTCATGGTCTTGCATCAAACTATTGGTTTCGCGATTTTTCTCAACACTGTCAAAACGCGCCATTTGATAGGCGTTTTCTTTTACTTTCTGTTCATTCAAAATCTGCAAGCTCAATGCATTCGCTACCACTTGATATTGATATGCTTTGTCAAATTGCCCTTGCTTACCGGCAACTAATGACAGTGCTTCGTTAACGCGCTTTTTCACGAGTAAGTTATTGGGGGCGATAGGCAATTGGTTTACTTTATCGGCAAATAATTTAGCTTGCTGAAAACGGCCTAAATAAAAATACGTCATGCCTAAATATGAGTGGATCTCATTAATTTCGACTTCAAACTTAAACTTTTGATACCCATCTAATGAGGTTAAAAGCAATGTTTCAGCCTGCTGATAATCTTCGTTTTCATAGGCAACAATGGCCCGGCCTTTAACTGACATGACTGCTATGAGTGGAAAGCCTTGTTCGGCACAATATTCTTCTGTATCACTGAAGAGACTCGATGCTTGTTGAAGTTTTTTCAAACGTAAATGAGCGACCGAATAGTACAGCATCGAATAACATTGATTTTTAGGGTTTTTACCTTGATTTAGATCCAACGCTAACCGTGAAATACGTAACATTTCGTCGTACGCTTCTAATTCTAAATAGACATTTAATAGCCGGTTGTAAGTGGCAATTTTAATGCTATTGTCTTGGTAATTATGAATGCGGGCTAAATTAATCTCTAACTGTGTAAATGCTTGTTTATAATCTTTAAGCCCAATGTTGACCGTGACTTTGTATAAATAAATTCGCGTCAAAATATCATCTGGTGGATTAAAAGATAACGCTCGCTCTAATGCGATATCGGCTTCCTTATACTCAGCGACATAGAGATGCTTAAGACTTATCAGCATGTATAAGCGACTTTTTTGGCTACTCGACAACTCTGCTTCGTGGCTTAATACCGAATTAAGTTTATCAATCGCACTTTGGGTGTCGGTATGCATAAAGCTTTCTGCAATATCAAGCTCAGCATCTATTTCGTTTGCATTAGCAAACACTGCGCAACTTATCAGTAGCACAGAAAAAATCCATTTAATGCAAAAGCGAGTAAGCAATGTGCCCACCGCTATGGTGTGGTAATTATTTGGAACATCTGCATCTCATCATCTCCAGCTAGCTGACGAATAAGGGCTTTATCGCCTGACATAACAGCAGCGATTTCTTCATCGGTAATGCCATTGGCTTTCATCACGCCACGCGGATCTTGTTGATAAGCTTCTAACAATGCGGCGTCAGAGCCTAATTGAGTAAAAAATTGACTTAAGTTCGACATATCATGCCCTTAATTATAAATTTATTATATTGCACAAAAATTTTTTATCCGAGATCTGTCTCAGTTATTGCTAATTTTGCGAGCATTTTATGGTTCAGCCTCAATGGTTGACTCGGTGGAATAAGCAACGTACTAATAGTCGTTAATTCAACATCCGTTAACTCAGCTAACTTAATTTTTTCTATCCTAGGCGTTTGTATCGCTAAATTTGCCGCTTCATAAATTATCACTTCATGGTCAGCGCAATACCACAGTGTTAAGTGTTCAACGAGTATCTGAATTCTCGCATTAGTGGTACAAAATTGCGTTAATGTATGCTCTCCTGCAAGTGCTATTTGCCACAATACAAGATGCGAGCAAGTGTCAGGTACATGCTGGTACAACATAAACTGAGTTGCTTCATAACTTTGGTGCCCACTACTGCCAGGGTCAATCCCTAAGTCAGCCCATAAACAAGCTTCTGCAGAAACACCTGCTAGCATTTTGGCACGAAAACCGAGCATTCTTGTTTGTGCTATTGCCATATGGGACACGCAGGAGAATACCCCAGGATGTCCATACAAGGCGCATACCACAATTTTATTGGCGCGCACTTCAGCTAACATGGCATCTACCATTTGCTGATAACTATCACGCCGATTTTTAATTTCACCCGCTTGCGCATAATAAGGTTGCAACGAGCGTACATCATCATTAAGTGTCGCTAGCCACCTGTCGGTAAACCCATCTGGCACCAACGAAAACACCACATCAGCAAGTTGAATATAACTCACGCTTAACGAGCCTATTTGTCCTGCAAGTTGGATCCCTGTCCCGACACAAATTAACTGACCGAGTTTTACCTGTTCACTTGGTGAGTCTGGTGGCTTTATTGTCATAGTGCCATCTTATTTTATTGATGAATAACGTCATTTTAACGCAACGAGCATTAATGCCTAAATTAACACTATTGTTTAAATTAAACACTTTAATGACTATTTGCCAACATTACTACAACGCTATGATGTAAATATCGTCAGCATGACGGTAAACGCCAAGGCAATGGTGTTGTTATTTGCTTGGCGCGCGGCATATTCAGCTCACAAGATTGATATAGTGCTATTTAAAAATTAAGATTAATTATCAAAAATGCAGGACGAATAAACACAGGCGCAATAAGCTAATCAGGCTGTTAGAATCGCCATAATGATTTTAAATGCACCATTGTGGTCATTTTATTGACAAAATAAGGAACTTACGCCCAGATATTCACTCAAAGCCACAACATCTTCTAATCGGCCCTTGTCAGCATAGGGACAGCTTGGGTATGATGACCGACAGAATTTAGGAAGTAGCGCAGACAATGATAAACAAAAAACAAAGTCTTACCCTTGTAAGCGCAGTAGCGCTTTCACTATCTATGAGCGGATGTAGCGTTTTCGATTGGCTAATTTATAAGCCCGATATTCCGCAAGGTAACTACATGGAAACGCAGCAAGTTGAAAAACTGCGCATAGACATGTCTAAAGAACAAACTGAATATATTTTAGGGCGTCCGGTTTTACGCGACAGTTTTGCCGACGACACCTGGTATTACGTTTACCATTTTAAAAGTGGCCGTAATGCAAAAATCACTCATAAAGAACTCATCGTTCATTTTACCGGTGATAAAATATCTAGTGTGACTGGCGATTACGATTTAAGTAGCGACTTCAATACGCCACTTGAATTGAGCACTTTACCGTCGGTAAACGATGCAGCTGACTTACAGCCGTTATTACCTGAAGTGCGCCCAGATGCAAAACCACTCGTTGAAGAAGAACGTCCTACGTTGACCAATCAACCAGAAAAAGCTAACGAGCCAGATTAATCCATAATCAGCGCCGACAAAAAAGCAGAATCAACTGATTCTGCTTTTTTATGCCTGCAATAAAATCGAAAGCTATTTTTTAATTTACCTTCGCGCCAGTAATTTTATTAATCCGGCCTTCATCTTTAGCTTTCTCAGCACGTTTACGACGTACGTCTTTAGGATCTGCTATTAAAGGACGATATATTTCAACACGTTGCCCAGGGACCAGCACTTCATCTTGTTTTGCCGCTCTGCTAAAGGTACCAAGTTTTGCTTCATCAAGATTTATTTCAGGAAAAAACTTCACCATATTACTTTGAGCCACCGCTTCAATAAATGTAGTGCCCGGAGTAACCATTATCGTGATGATTTTTTGCTGTTTTGGTAAAGCATAAATGACGTCCACGGCAAATTTTTCTGTTTCACTAGTCACGATAAATTACCTTTGCTCTTTCGGTAAATGCCATCACCATTGACGACATTAACTCTTTAAAAATTTTTCCAAATGCCATATCAACTAACATGTTTGAAAACTCAAAGTCTAAATCAAATTCAACTTTGCAGGCTTCGTCAGTTAATTCAGTAAACTTCCATAATCCATGCATATACTTAAAGGGACCATTTTCAAGCTCAAGGGAAATTGTTTTCGCCTCAACAACCTGGTTACGTGTCGTAAAGGTTTTACTGATCCCGGCCTTACTCACATCAACAGATGCCACCATGGTTTTACCGTCAAACTCTAGCACCTTCCCTCCGACACAGCCGGGTAAAAAAGCATGATATGACTCAACATCATTCACTAAATCATACATCTCTTTAGCACTAAACCTAACCAGCATACTTTTGGCAATCTTGGGCATCTGACATCACTATAGTAAAAATAATATGCGGATTTTATCACGTTACACAAAAAAGGCATCCGCCTTGATGTTAAATCGCGTGGGAAATAGCACAATAGCGAAGAAACTGGGTATAATCATTGATATATCAAAAATCTTCCCCATATCTCTTATATCAATGGTGTTAATTTATAGCATTAATATAATAGCGTTTATTAAATGGGCTAACTGCTGACGGTCAGCTCGCTCTCTTAACGAGCCATAGCGACAATCACAACGGTAAATAGAATGGTAAAGAAAAAAACAGCAAATGCCTCAGCGAGCATCGCACGTAACAAACGCGCGACCTTTGAATACCGCATTGAAGACAAAGTAGAAGCGGGATTACAGCTAATGGGCTGGGAAGTTAAGTCTATCCGCATGGGTAAAGTTAACTTATCTGACTGTTATGTATACATTAAAGAAGGCGAAGCCTTTATGCATGGTTGTACAATTCAACCACTGAATACAGCATCGACCCATGTAATATGTGACCCAATCAGAACTAAAAAACTGCTATTAAAGCGCAGTGAAATTGACAAACTTGCCGGCTTAATTGAACGCCAAGGCTATACCTTAGTGCCACTATCAATGTACTGGCGCAAAGGTGCTTGGGTAAAAGTTGAAATTGGCTTAGGTAAAGGTAAAAAAGATCACGACAAACGTGAAGACACTAAAGAACGCGAGTGGAAAATAGAAAAAGCGCGCGTAATGAAAAAAGACAAAGAAAACGCTTAATGTCGATAGTAGGCCGTTGAAACGATTAAAACTGATAAGTTGTTATTGAACATAGGCCTAGAACGAACAGATAGTGAACAAACGATTATATTTTGTTAATGGACACTAGGTATTCGTCCAACAACACGTTATGATTAACTCAATTGGGGGCGATTCTGGATTCGACAGGATTCACGAAACCCAAGGAGCATGTCGAGGGGCGGTTGGCCTCGTAAAAAGCCGCACCGTTATAGTTGCAAACGACTCTAACTACTCTCTAGCAGCTTAGGCTAGCTAGCCATCAACCACACGTTTCGCACGTGGACAGTGGATTCTGATGGTCATATTACAGTGTGCTAGCGAGGGAACTCCGTCCGGGGGTGAACCGCGAAACAGTACCGGACTCACCAAGTAGCATCCTGTCTTTCGGAGACTGCTTGGTTAAATAAAAGAGAGACTAAACATGTAGCGCCGAGGATGTAGGCTTTCTGGACGCGGGTTCAAGTCCCGCCGCCTCCACCAAATACCGAAAGGGCTTAGCAGCAATGCTAAGCCCTTTTTCTTTGTCTGCTAGCTCAGTTAAATCCGCTTTATTTTTGTGGCTGGATGCGTATTTCAATCAAAGGAATTTATTCGGTACCAACACTTTATTTGTACTTATTGCCTGCCGCAGGCTTAGTGCAATCGCTTCTGTGACACGCTGTAAACCCATCCATGGGCGCTCTGCGAAAACATCCATGTTTTCGAAGGTCACAGCCGCGCTTGCACCTGTAATTTTACTATCTTCGATTTAGCGGTACTTAGTTCTGCATAAAAAAGAAATTACATGCGGCGCGCCAATAATCACGATGGTATAAAAACTGCGCCCGCGTTTGGGTTAAGTTGGCAATATCTTCTTTAGGGCAGGCCATGGCGCTAATGCCAAAATGGGTTTCACCGCCTAAGTCATTAGGGTTGCAGTGATAGCCGCCCTCTTTGCTGAACACTAAATTATCCGCGACAATAAAGGCTGGACTGTAAGGACTGTTTGGCTGAAAAAGATCCATAAAAAAACCGAGACAAGGAACATAGGTTCATTGTCTCGGTTTAGAGTGTTCTGGCGGCGGTTTAGAAAGGTTTCGGGATATATTAATTTGTTATTTCTGTTAGCCACTTATTTATGAGTATCAGGCGATTTGAAGTTTGCCTTATGAAATGAGGTTGATTGATTTGCTTTTCCTCTATCATTTTGTCCTTTAATTCCTGATCACCAAAGTCAAATTTTACAAGCCGTGTTATGTATTCTAATTGAGAAAATCGCTCTGTTTTTTCAATATCAGCAAAATTGGCTGCGCTGGCAATCAGATTATAACTTAATGTACCATTTACTGGGTTGAGTGCTGAAGGTTTGCAAGCTTTAAGGTAACAAACTATAGCCATTATAAATTCAAAGTTACTTTCATAGCCTTGCTGACCTGCCATATTGCTTAATATGGCAAAGTAAGAAAGTATCCTGTCGATTTCCCGAAAAGATGGCTGATAGTATTGAACAATTTCATATAGCACATTCTCGCAATCTTTAAGGTTTGTCCTTTGATCGCTCTCCACTAGCATTGAATGCATTAAATGACGTAAATATTGATAGCCATTATCATTATGCACCTCTGATGATCTTGGCATAGTTAACCACACATTAATAAACTTGTGCAGGTAGTTAACAGGGTCGATTCCACCATATTTGGCCATAATTGACTGCTCTAATTGCACTCGATTGGTAACTAGTAGAAAGGTAATTCCTTCAACAGAAAACAGATGTTTAACCTGTTCAAGTAATTCAAGAGCAAAATCAGGGCGGCATCTGTCTAACTCATCGATAATAAAAACAATCGGCTTGTCATTCCCCACACTCTTTGAAAATTCGGACAAGTGTTCTTTAAATGCTTTTAGTGCTAGCTTATCCTTTTGTGCATGCTCAAATTTTTCTTTAACAAGATCATCAACTTGGTCTGCTATTAAAGAAGATATGCCGCTCTCTGCAGCATCAAAAGTGCTACCATCCACTATACCTGCAGTTACAGTCTTTACTGTTAATTTTAAAGTTCCTCTGGCAAGGGATTTACCAGCTTTTATCGCTTTATCCTTAAATTTAATCTTATTGCTTGCATCCGCATCAGGTATCAACTGATACATTTCAGATGCTAATGCTAAAAATGGGTCCTTTTGATAGTCATTTTCAAAGGCATCAAAATATACTGACTGAATTTTTGAATCTCGGTGGTGCGATAAGTGACCTCGCCACATTTTTATAAAGGTGCTTTTACCCTGCCCCCAACCAGCGTCTAAGGCAATAACTAAATTACCCTCTGCATTTTCGATTAAATTGGCTAATCGCTCACCAAAATCTTTACGTCTAAAAATATCAACCGCAGGATCAAATCCTGTAGCGTCATTTATTTGTATTTCTGGTAATACAATTTTCACTTTAGAACCACCTGATTTTATTGTTCAAAGAGCTTATCTATAAAAAACCGTCGAAAAAAATTACACATTAGGCACGGATAACATATTTATAGTCATTTATTTTTATCGTATCTGTAGCTTGGCATCACAGGGACTTCGGGCTTAAGAGTGTTTTTCTCAGGTGGAGTTGAACTGTTATATAAAAGAAACGATGCATTAAATTTACTGGTAGCACTGGTAGAGCTAGACGCCTGTTTCTGCTTTTGTGTTACCCCTCGCTCAAAATCATTGTTTTCACTAGTTCCCATATTATGAGGATTATCTTTATATGAGCCGGAGTTAAATCCGTTTTGATACTCTTTGCTCTTCATTTCAAATTCCTTCTCTTTTCATCCATTTTAATTCTAAGAGTTTATGATCAAAATCGACGAATAAAAAGGCTATCTTTGGGTAACCCTGATGTTGAAATTTAATTTAGTGGCTTGAGGGTAAACTTTAATAAAAAGGTAACTTCTAACCCATTTTTGTCCAAAATGAGTTAGATCGCTTAGTTATAAACACGGTTGAATCGAAGATAACTGAACGGCGGATGTAATCGCGGCTATGACCTTCGAAAACATGGATGTTTTCGCAGAGCGCCCTGGGATGGGTTTACCGCGTGTCATAGAAGTGATTTCATTTGAGTGTTGCCACTAGACACCTAGCACCTAGCACCTAGCACCTAGCACCTAGCACCTAGCAATTCTCTACATCTGCTAAAAACTAACAAGCTTTTTTAAATTATCAACGGTTGCTTAGAACACTGATTTAATGAGGCGGCGGGACTTGAACTGGCGTCCATAAAAAATCCCCGATGGCATTGTTGCCTGCGGGGATTTTTTTAATAAGCCTGAAGCTGATTAATGGTCGCTTATAACAATTAAGTTAATCGCTATTAGCTTTGTTTTTTAACAAACTGAGATTTCAGCATCATTTGACCGTTACCGTCGACTTTACAATCGATGTCGTGGTCGCCAGTTGAAAAGCGGTTAATCACGGCTTTGGTGCCGACTTTAAGCACAAGTGATGAACCTTTGACTTTAAGATCTTTAATTAAGGTGACTTTGTCGCCTTCTGCCAATAGATTACCCACGGCATCTTTTAAAATGATGGCGTCTGGATCAACCACTTCTTCATTTGGGTTCCACTCATTCGCGCATTCTGGGCAAATTAATAATGTACCGTCTGAATAAGCGTATGGAGACTCACACTTAGGGCATGGCGGGATGACATCACTCATATACTTCACTCTCTATTTTTAGCTTAAATCGAACCAGATAAAGGCGTCAACGCACTGTTCGAAAAGCATTATCGATTGGCATGAGATAGCGTTATCACCACCTCACCTTAAATTGTAATGACATTATAATGCTATTATCACAAATTAACTAGCCTAAGCATTAGCTCACGACGTCATCAATCACACTCATTAAGCCATCGTCAATACATTAACGTCTTTATGACATACTAGCTCTTAACTTGTGGATTAGGTCTGCTTTGATTATCGCCAAAGCTAACGTCATGTTTTTCAAGGTATTCACGAATAAGTTGACGAGTAACTTGAGAGGGCGTGAGATCTTGTGCGGCGCATAATTGTTCGAATGCCTGCTTTTTTAGCGGGTCCATTAATACAGTAAAACGTGCAGTTTTGTTTTCCACAATGGTTAGCCTTTAACGATAACATGATAATTTGATTATAATTCAGTGTGTCGTTAAAGGCTATAATTTAGCAAGGATATTACGCTAATCCAGCTCGATAGCAGAACACCATAACGTGCATTACATGCTAGCTAATTGCTGGTGAATCCTCTTAAAGTTAGGTCTGGAAGCGATGTTAGTTTGCATACATTCTTGTGCCAGTTGGATTAACCTCAATGTTTGAACGCTTTGTGTATTATCGACGGGATTAAGCTCAATGAGATTAAGCATATCGTCAAGTAAACAACCAAATGCCCTTACTTCTATCGCCTGCATTAACTGCTGGTACTCTGGGGTAAATTTATTAAGGTTAGACGCTGCGCCAAAATCACCAAATAACACATTATCTTGTGGATTTATCATGATGTTGTGTGCATAAATATCGCCATGACTAATGCCATTTTGATGTAAATGAGCCAACGTATCGGCCATTTGAGAACCTATTTTAACAATACGCTGCCAAGTAAAACTGGTATGCACTTCAAATGTATCTCGGCTACAGGTTTGCAACGATGGTGGCAACCCCAAATTTGCGTAGCTTGGCGGGATAAGCTGCATCACTAAACCTAATTGATCTGGCTGATTAATTTGTGCCAACACATTAATTAAATTAGGGTGCTCACCTGCGGTTAAGCAGCAATCTAATTCATCGGCAGGATAACCATCGCTGGTGATCATGCCCTTAAATAACTTTATCGCCACATCATCTTGGGCGATAGCGGCTAAAGCACTCGCTGATGTCTTAGGCGAGGTGTGTAACCTAGCTTGATAGATTAACCCTGATGCCCCCTGCCCTAATAATTTTCCTAAGCTACATTGGCTTAACTCAATAGTTGGAACACGGGTATTATCGCAATGTTCAACGTGGCTAAAACGATTGCCTGAAAATGCTAACCACGCCAGCTTTGGTAAGGTAAATAACCACTGTGGTAATTCGTTAAGCTGATTGGCAGACAAACGAATTAAGGCTAACTGATGACAGTTGGCCATACTGCTCGGCAGTGAGGTTAGGCGATTACCTGCTAACGCTAGTTTTTCAAGTCGATGACATTGGCCTAAACTTTCTGGCAATTGCTCAATGTGATTGTCGGTTAAAATTAACCAGCGGGTTTGTTTGGGAATCGATGCTTCTGATACGGTCCGAATTTGGTTAGCTTTAAAGCCAATCATGTCTAAATTAGAGCATTGGCCAAGTACATCAGGCAGGTGGTCAAAAAGATTATTCGACAAAAATAAGATTTTTAACTGATGTAAATCGGCAAAATTATCAGGTAACGATGTTAACTGGTTGTCAGTTAAATCGAGCACTTCGAGCGTGTCTGCTAACTCAAATAGTTTGCCGGGAAACTCTGTTAACCCTTGTGCTATTTTGACTCGTTTAGCACCCAATAGCAGGCCATCGTTTAGTTGTTGTAATGTTTGCATGACGTGACTCTTTACCAAAATTGTCGACATAGTAATAGACAGAACTAACAGAGACAAATTTAAGGCAAAAAAAAGACCACAGCCAAAAGCTGTGGTCAAGACGGATGCTAAAATACACAAATTGGGGTTGATTATTTAGCGCCACCTCAAGCCTCAAAGAGACCCGAAGTAGATTCCTACAAAATACGCTTATCTAATCCTAAGGGACTAGCCACGTAAACAACAAAAACTTAAATTAATTCAGTCAACATAGTATCTGCATAAGGCACAAGTTCGACGCCATCACGCACTTTTGCCACGTAATCAGGGTTGGCAATAAACGGGCGACCAATTGCTAACAAATCAAACTTATTATCGCTAATCGCGGCACTGCCAGTTTCAGCAGTGTAACTGCCTACGCCGACTAACGTACCCGAGTAAACACTGCGTAAGTAGGCAGAAATGCGGCCACCTAAGTAATCAAACTCCATTGAGTCGTCAAAAATACCACCATGTAAAAACGCTAAATTACGTTTAGCTAACTCAGGTAATAAATAGTCAAATACATCACGGTCGCGTGCATCGCCAGCCATGTTGAAATATGCACCTGGCGATACGCGAAGCGCTGTACGGTCTGCGCCAATGCGAGCAATAACGGCATCAACCACTTCTAACGCAAAACGTGACATGTTTTCAGGTGTTTGACCGTACTCATCTTCACGGCGGTTATTGTCGTGATGTAAAAACTGGTCTATTAGATACCCATTAGCGCCATGAATTTCTACGCCATCAAAACCTGCATCAATAGCGTTTGCAGCGGCTTGAGCATAATCAATCACCAGCTGTTTAATGTCTTCTAAGGTTGCTGCTTTTGGTGTTTGGTATACCAATTCGCGCATTCTAGGCACAGTGCCTTCAACAGCCTGTGCAGATGCAGACAATACATCCCCACCACCAAAAAAATGTGGATGAGCGACACGACCGGTGTGCCATAACTGAGCAAATATTTTGCCACCATTTTTATGCACTGCATCAGTCACTACACGCCACCCCTCTATTTGAGCTGGGGTAAATAAACCTGGGGTATTTGGATAACCTTGGCCGTCTGGACGAATGATCGTTGCTTCGCTGATGATTAATCCAGCCTCTGCGCGGCGAGCATAGTAATCAGCAATCTGCTGTGTCGGCACTAAGTCATCATCCGCCATACAACGCGTTAATGGTGCCATTAAAATCTTGTTTGATAATGTTAGGGTGTCATTGAGCTTGTAAGGTGTAAATAAACTGGCCGTCATGGGACGATCTCCTTTCTTGAATATGCATTCAAGAATATTCTTAATTGAACATACATTCAAGTATTTTTTGAATAGTCGATCAAATTTAGTTAGACTCAAGACATATGAGTTATCACGCTTTGTTATAGACCAAAAGTGGCTGAACATGAGACATGCTGAATTTGATAAAGAAAAAGTGTTACGCGCTGCGATGTGTACCTTTATGCTCAATGGATACGCTAAAACAAGCATGCAGGATCTCACCAAAGCAACTGGATTACATCCAGGGTCAATTTATTGCGCATTTGATAATAAAAAAGGTTTATTTATTGCGGCTATTGAGCAATATCAACAAGACCGCAACGAGCAGTTTCAACAACTTTTTACCAATGAGCGTTCTGCCATAGACAACCTCGGTGATTACCTAGGATTAATTGTCAAAGAGGGGCTGAGCTGTGATGCTACTCAATCGTGTTTACTGACTAAATCGTTAAGCGAAATGGGCGATCAAGATGAGCAAATTAAACAAATAACCTGTAATTTTTTAAAATCTTGGCATCAAGCTTTAGCACAAGTTTTTGATAAAGCTAAACAGCAGCAACTCATCTCGCAACATAGCGACAGTGAGTTTTTAGCGCAATATTTGGTCATGGGGATTTACGGTTTACGTACAATTGCCAACACTCAACCTTATCTAGAAGTATTACTACCTCTCGCTGACAAGCTATTACGGGATTTGGTTAACGACTAAAATGATGTTTTGAAATTGCAAATGGATTGATAGTGACAAAAAAAGACACTCTCGTGTCTTTTTTATGCTTAGGATGACTCTGTTAGATTAGCCAACTGTACGCTGCGAATACACACGTTCGCCTAATGCGTTCAATATTGTGCATTCCCCTTCTAGTACCGCAATAATTGATTTACCGCGTCTAAACGATTCAGGGATCATCACTCGACCCGTTTTGCTAACCTCGAGATCAGTTAACACAGCGTTATACATTTCAAGGCCAGCAGGTGCTTCGTAAAACAGCACGGTTACTGTTGCGCTTGATACTTGACCTGCATCTGAAGATTCAGATTTCATATTAGGACTCTCATTTCTAGCATACTTAGTAAGTGTAGAAATGATATTGATACTTGTAAAATACCAACATCAACTCAGAATAAATGGCGATGATCTCAGATGAAAAACCCATGAGCATTATCGCAGAGAAGTCCTTTCTCTTATAATATTATCTTGTAGGTAATCGATACCATGTAGTTAAATTGTATTATCGATTGGCCTCACTTGATACATAAACTTAACACATCTGATGTGTAAATAATGGTATTTCGAACAAACTCACACTCTTTGCTGCTGCCCTAATAATGATATTTATCGTATTATCAATCCTATATACCCAATCAACTTGAAGATACGTGTTTCAGAGCTTCACCGTGTTTTCAATACTAGGCGCGTTATTGCAGTAATTTAGGCACCTTATAAATTAGCGCAACAACGAAGTGGGAACACGGTGAAACTCCCAAGGGGCAAGTTTTACACGCGTTTATGCTGCGTTATTGATTTTGGAAAGGGGACAACTATTACCCCAATCAATGCCTTGCCTAAACGCGTGTAAATTCTTGCTGAAATCGAGCATCTTCAGGTTGTTTGGGTATATTATACAAAATTTAGAACCTGCACCTAAACAGCATCACATATTCCTGCTAGAATCGATGACAATTTTTAGCCTTAAACATTTATTAAAACGAGATTAAGATGGGCAGAGCATATCAAAATAAAAAAGAGTCCATGGCGAAAACCGCTGGCCAAAAGACACGAATTTACTCACGTTACGGCAAAGAGATTTACATTTGTGCTAAAGGCGGTGTTGACCCTGATGGTAACCTAGCATTACGTAGCTTGATTACCCGCGCAAAGAAAGACCAAGTACCAGCACACGTAATTGAACGCGCCATTGAAAAAGCACGCGGCGGCGGTGGTGAAGATTATGATACTGCCCGTTACGAAGGTTTTGGCCCTGGTGGCTGTATGGTAATTGTTGACTGCTTAACCGACAACGGTAACCGCACCTTTACCCAGGTTCGTCAGGCCTTTGTTAAAAACGATGCCAAATTAGGTAGCCCTGGTACTGTTGGCCATATGTTCGAGCATCAAGCTGTATTTGTGTTTGAAGGCGAAGACGATGAAGCAATTCTTGAGTTGCTTATGATGGCTGACGTAGATGTGACCGACGTTGAGCTAGAAGATGGCATTATCAGCGTATTTGCGCCAGTGTCAGAGTTTAACAATGTACGCACAGCCTTAACAGAAGCCTTTCCTGAGATTGACTTTAAGGTAGAGAACTTAGCATTTGTGCCACAAACGATGACAGAATTAACTGGCGAAGATGTTGAAAACTTTGAAAAGTTCTTAGCTGCTCTTGATGATTGTGATGACGTACAAAACGTTTACCATAATGCAGAGTTTAGCGACGAAGAATAATTCATTTAGCTGTTAAAGCGCTCTTTTAAGGGTGCTTTACAGCTTAACGCGACAACCTCGATCACCTCTACAATTTACACATCAAATACTCTCCACACATCTAAAAAACATCTCCTTTGCAGTAAAAGCTTAATATTCTCGATACGATTTTCTATATTGTGATAAGAAATTTAGCCCTTCGAATAAACGCTCTTTTCTGCCTGTACTTTAATTGTTAAACAATAAAAAACGCAGCCAGTAAGCTGCGTTTTTTGGGGAATAAACCAAGTTAATCAAAGACTAACGTAGGTCCATCTCTTGTACTTTTTCGTAAGCGATTTCAGGCGCCGTTACATCCGGCTTTTCATGTAAATCTGCTTTAAGTTGGCCTTTACGGTGTTTCAGTGCAGCATCTAATTTTTTAGCCGCGCTAGTGATGGCTGGATACATTACTGCGTTGTTACCTTTTGCAGCAATTCGAGTTCCTTCATAGTTGGTGCGAATTTCTACATCATATTCACCATGCTCTTTAGCGATGATGATATCTAGCGAAATAAGAGTTGGGAAATGGCTAGCTATTTTAGCGAATTTTTCTTCTACGTGTTGTTTGACAGTATCAGTAACATCAACATGGTGACCAGAAAGATTTATTTTCATAGATTGTCCTTAACAGAATTTTACTTGCCAAATATATCGCGTGGTACAAATGCATGCTGACATAAATAACTTCGTTGTACAAATGCATGCTTACATTATTAGACATGGGGCATGTGGGTTGAATCACAAGTGGTTAACTTGAACGTGTGACATATGCATCAACATCAATATTGTTAAAACCAACTCGCATGGGCTATATCAAATAGACCTAACCCCTACATTGATTAAACATCAGATTACTGTTTAAGTATAGACACATTTTTAGCCCTATTGGTTGCAACTTTTGTGTTGTTTATACAAATGGTGATAAACCAATCAATTTACCGCTAAAAGCAGTTAATTTATAAACAAATATAGCAATTTTATTTTTTTAGGTTTAGCTAAATTAAGCCGAATTAATCATTAATAGGAACCACAATGGCAACAAAATCACTCCAAATTGACATTATTTCAGACGTAATGTGTCCATGGTGCATTGTTGGATATCGCCGTCTTGAGCAAGCATTGAGTCAATTTGAAGACATCGATGTCTCATTGCAATGGCACCCATTTGAACTAAATCCAGCAATGGGGCCAGACGGTCAACATTTAGGCGAACATATTGCAGAAAAATACGGTTCAACACCGGAGCAAAGTGCACAAAATAGACAACGACTCACTCAAATGGGTGCTGATTTAGGTTTTGAGTTTAACTTTTCAGACTCATCGCGTATTTATAACACCCTACTGGCCCACCAGCTTTTGTATTGGGCTGCTGAGTCTGGCAAACAAACTGAGTTAAAACTGGCACTGTTTACTAGCTACTTTACCGAGCAGAAAAACCCAGATGATATTGAAGTACTCATTGAAGCTGCCATTAAGGTCGGTTTAGATGCCGTTGAAGCACGTGCAGTGCTCACGGATAAACGCTTTGAAACAGCGGTAAAAGAGGAAGAGCAATTGTGGATTAGTCGCGGTATTCAGGCCGTCCCTGCAATTGTGTTTAATCAGCAATATTTAATCTCTGGCGCGCAAGAGCCCGCAACAATTGCAGAGTTAATTACTAAGCTCACCACAGATGAAGAATAATCTAGCCAAGATAACTTAAACCGAATAAGAAGCAGAAGATTGACCGCGTTTTTTTCGATCTGCTTCATAGACTTTCACACGTAATTGGTGTTGAATCTAGCATAATAAGTTATCGTTTTACTCACCTCTACTCTGGCAGTAAACGGTACATTGAGTCGTGATAAATACCACTATAAAAGTGGTTTTGGAGTACAAAATGGGCTTTAAAACAACGGTAAATTGGCAATCGTCACCCAGCGAAGAAGGTGAGTTTAATCGCGACCATGAGGTTAAGTTTGGTACTGGGCAAACGATTCAAGCGTCATCAGCACCAGAATATAAAGGCAATGCTGATAAAGTGAATCCTGAGGAAAGCTTATTAGCGGCGTTGTCGTCGTGCCACATGCTGACTTTTTTAGCGATTGCCCATTTAAAGCGACTGCCCGTATTGAGCTATGTTGACCATGCAACTGCCGATTTAGGCAAAAATGAAGCGGGTAAAGTGGCGGTAGTAAAAATGACCCTTGAACCCACTGTGACCTTTGCAGAAGGCATTGAAGTAGACCAAGAAACCTTAGACAAAATACATGAGAAGGCGCACGCTAATTGCTTCATTGCTAATTCGATTGCTTGTGAAGTTGAGATTGTAAGCCAGTAATCTACAGTGTTATTTTGAGTTTAAGTTAGCTCGCAACCTCCATAATAACGCTATAAATTTAACCCTTTCAAATCGAATTTGAAAGGGTTAAATTTTATTGCCTGTTTATCGCTAACAATATACCTATTTGGCTTTTATATCGTTCGCTTTACCTGTTTTTGGCATAGGTAAACCTTGTAGTGGTGCAATAGGTTGCTGCACTAACTCATCCTTTAAGTAGCTGATTGCGGCCTCAAGCTGCGCATCTTTACCACTAAACGTCGCATAAGGTAGGTTATCAACTTCAATGTCTGGCTCGACCCCATGCCCTTCAACAATCCAGCGACCATCAATTGCATACTGTGGATATTCAGCCACACGAGCCATGCCATTGTCGGTGACAGAGTTTCGCCCCGATAACCACACACCCGCGCCTGCGGTTTGTTTACCGATAATTGGCGCAATATTAAGAGCACGAATACCTGCAGAGAATGTCTCACCATCTGAATACGTCATTTGGTCGACCAGTACCACTAAATGGCCTCTAAACGTTTGTTGCATGTTGGCATTGGTGCTGCCATGTGTTGGCTGCCAAAATGCCCATGCTCGGCGAAGGAGCTTCTCAATAATCCAACTGTCGATATTGCCGCCACGATTACGGCGTACATCTATGATTAAACCATCTTTATCATAGTTGGTGTAAAACTCACGGGCAAAGCTTTCTACATCGCCTGAGCCCATGGCATATAAATGTAAGTAACCAATATTGCCTTTAGAGGCTTTGGCCACTTTGGCGCCATTGTGCTCTACCCAATCAAGATAACGTAACTTGGCATCCGTCGCGCTATCGTGTGGAGTGACCACGGTATTAATCGTGGTTTTACCACGTTGTAGCCCTAATAAAACCTGCTTATTGCCTTGGTTACGCAGCAGCTGAGTAACATCGGCAATAGAAGCAATATTTTTACCATTAATGGCGCGGATCACGTCGCCTTCTTGGGCATCGACTTCAATACGAGCAAGTGGTGATGCTGATAACGGCAATTCACTGTCGGTTTGATAAATATGGCTAATTACCACACCTTTATCGGTTTGCGTTAGACGGGCGCCTAACGCTGCGGCTTTGGCAGCATCTTTATCTTGAGCAATGTCGCCACCACGCACTTGCGAGTGCAATGAGTTAAGTTCACCCATCATTTGCATAAAGATATCATTAAGCTCGTTACGGTCGGTGAGCCTGTCAACGAGTGGCTGATACTTAGCTTTTGTTGCTTGCCAATCTAGGCCGCGCATTTTCGGATCAAAAAACGAGTCGCGATGCATAAGCCAAGCATCTTCAAAAATTTGTTGCCATTCTTGTTGCGGTGAAATGCTTAACTGCCATTGATCGGTACTGACTTTAGCCTTTGACACATCAGTCGGTAACTTATCGCCTGCATCAACAATCATGATGTTTTTTGGATCAGATTTTTTACGCAGCATGAGTTTACTGCCATCTTTTGCCAATGCATATTGGCCAACGTCGTCGCTAAAGGTCTCTACTTTTGGCTGTTGCGCATCAAACTTAACCAGCTTTAGCTCGCTGTTATCTTGGTTTGCATCAAGCAAATACAGCTTGTCTTTGGTAGCCGCTAAACTGCTGTAGTTGCCAGCATCGACTGGCACTTGCCATAAACGTTGATTTAATCCATCCCAATCTACTTTAGTTTTAGCGGGACTATCTTGATCTGTTTTATCGGCTTTTTTCGCACCATTGTTAACGGTAAGTTCGGTTGGTTTAGCAAAAGGGAACGTCGCTTTAGCATCTAACGCTATAGCAAAGATTTGGGTGCGTTTGTCAAAAATAGGCCCCATATTTCGGTCGCCCCAAGGCGAACCTGGATTGGCTTTAAACTCGCGGTTAGACAAGAAATATAACCATTTCCCGTCATGGCTAAAGCTGGGTGAAAACGACTCGTATTTGTCTGTGGTTAAGGTTTGTGCTTTAGACTCATTAATAGAATACAGCACAATTTGTGGCCGTTGTTTACCGATCTCAGATTTGGTTAGTGCGATAAATTGGCTGTCGCCAGACCATTTAATGTCTTGATAAGGACCAAGGCCTTCACCATTTTCGATGATTTTTTGATTGTTGTTACGAGTTAAATCCAGTAACCACACATTACCCATGTAATCGTCGTGCACTAAATAGCGGCCATTTGGCGATAACGATAAACTAGTGCGTAAGGTGTTGCCGTCTTTAGTCAGTTGTTTTGCCCCTGCTGAACCGTCTGCTGGGTATTGCCAAATTTCTTGTTCGCCTGAAGTATCGCTAATGCCATACACCCATTTGCCGTCATCACTTAATAATGCATCACGGACGCGACTGTTTGCTGGTGAGTCAATTTGCACCAAACGGCGACCGTCGTTGCTGGCTACCGCTACATGGCTACGAGCCGTAATCACCACGTTGTCACCTTGATGCCCAAATACGGTCGAAGTCGCGTAATCCATTGGGTCATTTACCCATTGTTCACGGCGGTGAGCAAAGTCACTGGTGAGTTCGATGTTAAGCGTACTCTCGGCCATGTCGGCTAAATTAAGCAGCTTAATGTCAGCACCTTGTTGAAACACAATGCGGCCATTATCGAGTTGGGCATCTCGTACTTGCCAGTCGCTGTATTGAGTGTGTTGCTTGATGTCTTTGCCATCAATACTCATTGACCAAATATTATCGTTACCCGATTGGTCGCTGACAAAATAAACCCGTTGTTGCCATACCATTGGCTGCTTGACAGAGCCTTCATGAGCCGTGGTTAATGGTTGTGCTTCTTGCTTACTGCCTATCTTGTAACGCCAAATTTCGCCTTTTGCGCCACCACGATACACTTTGGCATTGTCGCCACTCACTTGCAGGCCAAACTGAGTAAAATACACATACTCGCCTTTGTCATCAATGGCACCTTCAACGGCATCGGCTAATGGCAAATCGGTTAACGTTAATGTTTGTGGATTAACGGTTTTAAGCACCCAAAAGTTTGCTGGACCAAAAGCATTGTCGGTAGAATATAAAACCTCGCCAGTAGCGGTCCAACCTTGCAGACGCACTCGACTGTTTTCAAAACTCACGCGTTTAGCTACGCCGCCGGCAATTGGCATCACATACACTTCGCTTGCGCCTTCATAATTTGCAGTATAAGCCACCCATTTGCCATCTTTAGAAATAGTGGCATCGAGCTCTTCTGCAGGCAAACTGGTTAAGCGACTGGCTTTGGTTTGATTAAGCTGCGTGGTCCACAAGTCGCCCTCTGCGGTAAAGACTACCGTTTGATCATGTAGCGCTGGCGCGCGGTAGTAACCTTGATTTGAGGCGTTGGCGAATATCATTGATGAACAGGCGAATGTACCTAAAGCTAACATGCAATGTGTTACAGAGCGGCGAAGTTTCATGGCGAAGTATTTCCTTTATTCTGTCTAAGGCCTTTTTAACTATCTTTTCACATTATCAGACTTAAGCCATTTATTGCAGCACAAAAATGTAACCAAAAACGGCTAAGCAATGATTGCTTAGCCGTTGGTATTTTATCGTCTTGGTATTCGGGTATTATGCTTACTGTGAAGTCAGTTGCAGTACAATCTTATGGTATTGATCATACAGTGGATGCGACGGGTCTGATAGTTCAGGGAAGCGTTGATCGACGGTGATCATATAACGCTCTGCCTGCATCATTTTATTGTCGGCCACTAACACTTTTAAGCGGTCTAAGGCGGCATCTGCAGTATCTAACTCAATGTCACCTTTTAACGACCCATTAAATGATTGTTTCACTTGTTGCACCTCTTTGGCATGGCGACTAGATTGCAGTTCTAGTGCTTTCTTTTGTGCTTGTGCTTTGATGTTAGCGGGCGCAGCACTCATTAACGTAGACGATTTGTCTGCCATTTGAGGTTCAACAGATCCATTGCTATCTGACTGATTACTATCAGACACTTCACTAATTACATCACGATTAATGCGTTCGTTATTCATTGGCGCTGAACTCATCGACAATCCCTGTACCGCAATCGATTCTGCTGCTGTAGCATCTTCAACAGGTGTCTCGAAGACTTGAGGGGAATCTGTTGTCGATTTAAGTTGCTTAAATGATGCAGGCGGTTCAGATAAGTTTTGCTCTAGATCTGTGCCAAGGTGCTTTTGCAAACTTGGAGATAATATAAATAATCCCGCCACCAGCAATACCGATGCAGCGCTTGATAACCCCCATGCATTGCGTTGCCAGATTGATTTTTTAGCTAAACTGGCAGTTTGGGTGACATACACACCTGAACGCGCTCTGGCTAGTATGGCTTCATCGAGTTCTGCGGAGGGTTGCTCTAATGGTTGTTGATGATATGTATCATTTATTTCGGTTTGTAATGCAGTGAACTCTGCATCATGATCTTGTGGCTTATTCATCATGTTGTCTCCTGCAATTGATTAGAAATACATTGCTTAATACTTTGATAAGCATAGCGAATACGACTTTTAGTTGCCTCTAAAGTCACATTAGCAATGTCGCTAATCATCGCGGCGGTCATGCCCATTTCGATATTGAGTAAAAACGCTTCTTTTTGCATTGCAGGTAACTTGGCAATGCACCCTTTCATCATATCGGCTTGTTGCTGTTGCTCAATTTGCGGTTCGGGCGAAGCTTGAGCATCTGCTTGAAGGCTGTCCATCGTTGCATCTTCGCCCAATGGGACCACCTTATCGAGGGGCTTAACAGCCCGCACATGGTCAATCAGTAAATTGTGAGCAATTTTATACAGCCAAGTTGTAAATTTAGCACTGACTTGATATTGCGATGATGCATTAATGACTTTACCCCAGGTGTCTTGATACAAATCTTCAGCTAATTGCTGGTCATGTAATTGACGAACAAAATAACGATACAAAGGGCCTTTGTGTTTGCGATATAGCACCTCAAATGCACTAATATCGCCCGCCTGGTAGTCGAGCATCAGTTGCTCATCACTACCGGCTTGAGGCACTAAAATATCATCCTTGGGCAGCGCATCTTTTGACTGTGCATCTTTTGACTGTATGAGTGTTGGCACCATTTTATCCTTAGTATGGGTTAGTTTGCTTAACTGCCAATGCAGTTTGCTCAGACAATACTTTGGCCGTTTTCAATAACTGTACAAACTCATGACGATAACCAAAATTATCTTGGCCCATTGCAGATTCGGCAAGTGCAATTAACTTAGCATAATCAGTATCGTGGACATAATGATTATGGTTAAGTAATTGGCCAAATCCGGCGACTGCGGCTGCAAAGCGCAAGTCTTCACTAGCGTGTTGTAACTGACTTAATTGTTGTTGCTTACTAATTGGATATGTTAATAATTGGCTTGCTTGGCCGCCAATGGCTTTATAACGTAACTTGAGAAAAGCCACTTCATCGCTTACCACATGCTTATTGCCATCAACCGCTGCTGATACTTGATAACGCAGTGGATCAACGAGCTTATTGTGGCTGTCGTTATAGCGTAATTCGTATAATGCTGTAACAGTGTGGCCGGCTCCAATTTCGCCAGCGTCGACAGCATCATTGTTAAAGTCACTGCGGTTAAGTAAACGGTTTTCGTAACCGATTAAACGATATTCTGATACCAATGCAGGATTAAATTCTATTTGCACTTTGACATCGTGAGCAATAGTTAACAATGTTACACTTAGCTGATCAACCAACACTTTGCGAGCTTCATTTAAGGTATCGATATAGGCATATTGACCATTGGCTTTATTCGATAACTGCTCCAGTAAATGGTCGTTATAACCGCCATTACCAGAACCTAAACCGAAACCTAGCGTCGATAACCCAATCCCATTGTTACTGTGAATCGCCACATAATCCACCAACTGTTGGTGGTCGGTCATGCCTAGATTAAAATCGCCATCGGTGGCTAAAATAACGCGATTACTGCCGTTTTTAATAAAATGTTTTTGCGCTAATTGATACGCCAGTTGTATCCCTTGGCTACCATTGGTGCCACCTTGAGCCGTTAACTGATTAAGCGCATGGCTGATGGCCGTAAAGTCATTACCGGAAACGCCATCTAACACAACGCCACTGGCACCGGCGTAAACAACAATCGAAACCTTATCTTGTGCTGACAGTTGCTGGCTTAGCATTAATAATGCTTGTTTTAATAATGGTAGTTTATCATTCGATGACATTGAGCCAGACACATCTAACAACAAAACAAGATTACTGGCACCGCGTTGTTCGGCGGCAATATCAAAACCTTTAATACCAATGCGTAATAAATGCGCATCTTGATTGTAGGGCGATGGGGCTAACTCTGTGGTGACATTAAAAGGTGCATCGGCATCGGTTGGCACGGGATAGTTGTAGCTAAAATAATTGATCAGCTCCTCTACTCTCACACTGTCTTTTGCCGGTAATTGGCCTTGATTAATCATTCTGCGGGTGGTGCTGTAACTGCCTGTATCGACATCGATTGAAAACGTTGAAACCGGTGTTTCCGCGGCAACTATATTGCCGTTTTGCATCACAGTGGCAAATTTATCATTATTAATCGTTGCAGAGCTGAGACGATTACCATTGTGCATTGGCATTGCACTGGCCATAACCTTGGCTTCACTCAATTGTTGATGCTGTTTAACCAGCCTATGAGCTTGTCCCTGTACAGAAATCATCATTTCAGCTTGTTGCGGTTTTAGCTGATAATCGCTCACTGGTAAGTCTTTTTTGGCGGTTATCGATCCAGGATCGCTCACTGTAGAGCGAGTCTGATCTTCCTTAGGTACATGGCTTGACTCTTTTGCGCAGCCGCCAATAAGGATGCCACTGATTAATAATGCCAAAATACTTCGGTTAAGTACGTGCTTATCATTCATCATCATTGTGTCCTTTTTATCATTTGTGATTAATAGTGTGAGGTGCCATTACTCACTATTAACGAGAACAAATTAAAAAAGGGTTATTGAGATGACATTTTTAGCGACTTAAATGCCACAAAACAGTTTTCGTATTTAGAAACTGAGTGTTAGCCTCAAGAAACACTGAAGTGCAGCCAATAGCGCACGGCTTATGCTATTATCTAGCCCCTTTTTTATCGCCTTAATATTGAGGTTAATCGCTCAGGTTATTTACCCAGTGAATTAACAAAATATACTAATAGAATAAGTACATTAAGGAGTTAACATGCAAGCCCTAGTTGCTGTTGTAATGGGTTCGAAAAGTGATTGGCCGACAATGGAAGCCGCCGCTGAAATAATGGATAAGCTTCAAGTGCCTTATCATGTTGAAGTTGTTTCAGCTCACCGAACACCTGACAAGCTAATGGAATTTGCAAGTTCTGCTGCAGATAAAGGCTATAAAGTCATTATTGGTGGCGCAGGCGGAGCAGCCCATTTGCCAGGCATGATCGCCTCTAAAACTCGCTTACCTGTATTGGGTGTGCCAGTGCAAAGCAAGGCGTTATCAGGCATGGACAGCTTATTGTCTATTGTTCAAATGCCCAAAGGGATTGCCGTTGGTACCTTAGCCATCGGTACAGCTGGCGCATTTAACGCAGGCTTACTTGCCAGCCAAATACTCGCTATTACCGACGCTGATTTAGCCGCGCGTTTAGACGCTTTTCGCGATGAGCAGACTCGCTCTATTCTTGATAATCCCGATCCGAGAGAAGACTAATGACATTGCCAAAAAATCTTTGGGTATTAGGCGATGGTCAATTAGGCGCTATGCTCAGCCATGCTGGGCAGCCACTGGGCATTAATGTACGTCCAGTTGATATTATGACCCCGTCTGATGTGCAATTACCGCTATTGGCTGACGACATTATTACCGCTGAACGTGAGCAGTGGCCAGAGTCACAGCTCAGCCTGCAATTAAGTCAGCATGCGCATTTTATTAATGGCCCTGTGTTTGGCCGTTTAGCTGATCGTTTTACTCAAAAAAGTCTACTAGATGAACTGTCGGTAGCAACCTCACCATGGCAATTAGTCGATGATAATACCAGTACCGAAGCACTTCACAGCGCTTATGGTGAACGAGTATTGTTAAAGCGTCGCACTGGCGGTTATGACGGTAAAGGTCAACATTGGTTAAAACAGAACGAAGCAACCACTATTCCTGATGATTGGCGCAATGAAGCCATTGCTGAGCAAGCAATTAACTTTGATGAAGAAGTGTCTTTAGTTGGCGTGCGTACCCAAGATGGCCGTTGTTTGTTTTATCCACTAACACTCAACTTACATCAAGACGGTATTTTAATGGCGTCTATTGCACCATTAAGCCGTTTAGCTACGTTGCAAGCAGAAGCTGAAACCATGTTAAGCAAGGTTATGAATGGCCTTAATTATGTTGGCGTAATGGCAATGGAGTGTTTTAGAGTTGGGGAACACTTAATGGTTAATGAGCTTGCTCCAAGAGTACACAACTCAGGCCATTGGACTCAGGCTGGTTGTCACATTAACCAGTTTGAATTACATTTGCGCGCGCTGTGTAATCTACCGCTGCATCAGCCCCAGGTAAATTTTCAATGTGTGATGGTGAACTTAATTGGCGTTGATAAAGACGACCGTTGGCTAAGCCTACCTAATGCAGAGTTATTTTGGTACAACAAAGAAGTACGAGTTGGCCGTAAAGTAGGCCACTTAAACTTATCTGTACACAATAAAACTATGTTAGAAGACAGCATTAACCAACTAAAAATCTGGATGCCACAGCAATATCAAGCACCATTAGATTGGATTTTGGCTGAGTTTGCTTAAACCATCTTGATTAACAAAAAAGGAGCCTAGGCTCCTTTTTTGTTATGACTGACTTAATCGCGCTCAAGTAGGTTGTTGGTATTACCACCACCAAGATGAATCTAAATCGTCTTTGCATTGCCCATATTGGGCAGCGTAACGCCTGGCGCGTTGGTCGACTTTGTTGGCGACAGGGATCAACCACTTTTTCGCTTTGTAAGAGCCACGTTTATAACCGCCCCAACCTTCGTGATAATTTAAATATTGATTTTTAGCATCCCATTTAGACACGCCATTAACTTTGTTGGTTTTATAGATATACCAGCCCATAAAATCCATCGCATCGTCAAAATCACTGCGACTTGACCAACTGTTGCCGGTTTCTCTTACGTAGTCATCCCAGGTCATATTTTTAGCCTGAGCATAACCATAGGCATCACTCGCTCGACCGGTTGGAATGAATCCTAAAAAGTATTCCATTGGCGGTGCTGCATTGTGTCTAAAACCACTTTCTTGATACATCATAGCGAGTGGAACATGTACTGGCACGCCCCACTTTTCTCGGGTATCAACTGCGGCATCATACCAAGAGCTGTGTTCTTTAAAGATGGAACAAATGTTGTCTGGTTCTTGCGGAGGAGAGGTGGCACAACCCGATAGTTGTAGTAATACAACTGAGCTAATAATAGCTAAAAAACGCTTCATAACACCTCTATTTGCACTTAATGAACAGCTCACGCTAGCGAAATGATATCCAAGGTAAAAATCTAAGCCTATGATCATCCTGTGACTTTTACATCAATAAATCATTAATGCAATTCGGACTAACGCTTCATTTCACACTCATGTGATTCTGTTTGCCAGACAATTGGCTGCCAATAACCTTGATTTGCACCAATATAAATTCGGTCGGTATTGAACTGAGCGGCAATGTGATAGCGTTGATCCGCACTCACATCAATGCTGAGCACTTTCACTTTGCGTGCAGCTAATGACACTTTGAGTTCTGGTGCGTTAATAAGTTCAGCCACAGTAAACTCATGTTTACCGACAGAAAGTGGGTAGTTGGGTCTGGATATTACCGGCACACCGTCGAGATGGGTAACCACTACTCGATAAAGCTGGGCACTGTTGTCAGGCGCTATGTAGCTCGACACTGTGCCGCAGGCGGCGATGTCATCTGGCGACGATGCACATCCTTGCAATATCACTATCGATAAGCATAATGCAAAGGGTGATACTAAGCGGCGCCAAGATAACGTTTTCTGCATGTTTACTTAGCCTCAAAAGTGCCCTCTGGCACCACATCTTTAAAATACTGCTTTAAAAACTCACTAAAGGTATCTTGCGGTTGCTCTTCAATGTGTTGCTGTTCAACTAACGATGCTTTGGCCTCGTCTATATAACTCTTTTCGGTCGCTTCACTTAACGGGTAATGCGTTAAAAACTCATGATAGTCTTCGGCAAGTTGCTTCACCCATACGCTGTGATCTGTGCCTTTTACTACCACTTCATTCATCACTCGGCCCGATAAAGTTTTATCTGGGTCGTCAATAGCTTCTTTCCATGTGCTCAACGCGGTTTGATAGGCATGGCTATCATCGCCATCTAGTAATACCGCTAGAGTAGATAATTGAGCAAACAATTCATGCATCCACGTCTTTAAGCCTATAGCTTGACCATTACGTTGTAACATTAGCCCTGGCTTGCGCCCTTCTAATACCACCGCTTTTAAGTTAGCTGCGATTTCTGCTTCGCCGACATCATCAGTATCTTCAGAAGGTGACAATAAACAGTATAATAAAAATAAGTCGAGGAAGCGCACTTGTGTGGCATCGATACCGACTGGACTAAACGGGTTAACATCTAGTGCGCGCACTTCGATGTATTCAACCCCTGCACGAGCCAATGCTTGCGAAGGCTTTTCGCCTTTTTTGGTCACACGTTTTGCACGAATTGGCGCATAAAATTCGTTTTCGATTTGCAAAATATTACTGTTTAGTTGACGAAACTCACCATCAACGTTAACACCAATTTGGGCAAACTTTTTCGATGGCATCTTAATCGCGGCGCCAACACCCTCGAGATATTCTGGTAAAGAGTTATAGCTGATGTTAAGCGTGTCTTGCTCTTTGTTTGTATAACCTAAATCACTCATACGCAACGAGGTTGCATATGGCAAATATAATGTCCCTTTTCCTGTTTTTTCAAACTCAAAGTCGACATCTTGATCTTTAATAAACGAACTACACAGCGCAGGCGATGAACCAAATAAATACGGCAACACCCACACCAGGCGGCGGTAATTACGGATCATTCCAAAATAAGACTCTGAAACAAAATCATCAAAAGTGATGCTTTTACTGCAACACGCGGCGCCATTACCGTTAGCAATCTTGTCGTCATACAAACGTTGCCATAAGTCATTTGATACCGAAAAGTTGAAATGCACTCCTGCAATAATTTGCATTAGTGCACCATAACGGTGAGTTAATCCTTTACGGTATAAGGTTTTCATCTTGCCGGTATTTGAAGTGCCATAACGCGCAACCGGAATAGTAGATACGTCACCGACAAAACAAGGCATGCTTACAGGCCATAATTTTTGACCATTAAGATTACGCACGCTGTATGCATGTGTTTGGGTTAAGCCTTCAAGTAAATCATCGATACTTTTGCTAACTGGAGTAATAAATTCAAGTAATGCTTCACTATAATCTGTGGTGATCCGCGAGTTGGTTAATGCCGAACCAAGCCCTTGTGGGTGTTCGTCTTGAGCTAAGTGACCGTTTTCATCAATACGCAATGCTTCACGCTCAATACCACGTAACATGCCCAATAATGCCTCTCGGCCTTGAGTGTCGCTTAAGTGTTCGACTTTTTCATTGAAAGACTTCAATTTATTACTCTCTTTTATGGATTCGCATTGCGAGTAAACAGCTAGACCTGATAATAAAGGATATTGTTACTAAATTCGCAAAAAATGTATCTCTACGTGAGCTAGGCATCGTGCTAACTACGCTAAATAAAATAAAAACGGCAACACACTGCGGTTACCGTTAATAAGGCCTAAGCCGTTCAAATTATTTAATGACCGACGTTGATGAGCTAATACGAACGATAGTTATTAGTTTGGTCAATGACATTAAAAAAAGCCAGCAAGCATAGCCACTGGCTTAATAATATGAGGTTAACACTGGCGTGTTTCAAGTGCCAGTGTTAACTCGGAGCGTATCAAGTGTGTAACTAGTCAGCAAGTGTTAGTGTTTCAACCTGATATCCCAGTGAACGTAAACTCGGCTCTACGCTGGCTTTATCGCCGACAATTAGCATAATCATATCTTCAATATTCAATAACTTACTCGCAAGTTGGTTTAACTCTTTTGTCGAGGTAGTGTTGACGATTTCATCTTGCTTTTGGGTAAAGTTTTTATCGAGCTGATAACGTTGAATCATCCGCAAAAATCCCGCTTTTTGATACGGTGTTTCGTATTCAAGTGCCTGGCTTTGTGCAATAGAGCTGCGCATAAAGTTTAACTCATCGTCAGTCATGCCATTTGCTTGATATGCTTTGATCTCGTTGACAAACTCGACTAACGCATTGGCTGTAACATCACTACGCACACTGGCATAAGCCATAAACTCACCCGAATCCTCGGCGCCATTAAACTGGGTTCTTGCGCCGTAGGTGTAGCCTTTGTCTTCACGCAAGTTCAAGTTAATCCGGCTATTAAAAGCACCACCTAATGGATAATTCATTAGGTAAGCCTTAAAGTAATCGCCTGTTGCATCGTAGATTAATGATGTTTTGCCAATGGTAATGACCGATTGTGCAGCACCTGGTTTATCGATTAAATAAATGGTGTTTTTTGGGTGCACAGGAACAGCAGGTAACGTAGCCACTTTTGTTGCATCACCTTGCCATTGTGAAAATACTGACAGTTTAGGCAATACTTGCTGTTGGTTTAAATCTGACACCACGACCATTTGCGCATTACCTGCACGATATTGCTGCTGATAATACTGCTTTACATCATCCAAAGTTATTGCCGATAACGATGTTAACGTACCGTTACTGCTAATACCCATTGGGCTTTGACGACCGTAAAGTAACGCATTAAATCCACTACTGGCAACATAGTTGGGATCTGATAACTGATGTTGTAAGCCTTGTATTGCTTGCTGCTTTACACGGTCAAAATCTGCTTGTAAAAAACCTGGGCTAAATAAACGCTCTTCAACCAATGCTAAGGTTGCATCTAGATTTTCAGTTAAGCTAGACACTTTTATGTAGCTTTGTTCACGACTCGCACCAAAGCTAATGGTTGAGCCTAGCATGTCTAATGCACCGGCAAGCTCTTCGCTGCTGCGCTTAAGGCTTGACTCATTTAACATTGAAGCGGTTAAATCTGCCACTCCAGCTTTGTCGAGCGTGGCTAAGCGATGGCCTCCGTTTAGGTAAACTAATAGCTCTACCGTTGGAGTTTCATTACTTTCGGTCCCCATCACATTAATGCCATTTTCAAGTTTGGCTTGCCAAAGTTGTGGCACGGTAAGTGAAGGCGCAGCCGAAGATGTTGGCATGTTATTGCGGTCAAAAGATGACTTAGCAAATGCGGTGTCTGTTAATCCCGTTACCGCATCTTGTGCAATCGGCAACACCGGCGGCTCAAAGTTATCAGCATGAGCAATTAATTGCGTTTGCCCTTCTGGCACTATGCTCATGACCACCATAGGTTTGTTTTTGATGTAAGTCTTAAACACTCGCATGACATCAGCTTTAGTCACATTCGCATATCGAGCCAAATCAGAGGCAACCATATCAGGTTGGCCAAAAAAAGTTTGGTTGGCAGCTAATGTCGACACTTTACCTTGCACGCTTTGCATGCCAAAAATGGTATCCGCTTCAAATTGTACTTTGACTTTTTGTAAATCGTCATCGGTAACGCCACGTTGTTCAAACTCAGCAATCGTTTGGTTAACCTTGGTTTCAATATCAGCGAGATTTCCGCCTTTAGCTGGGTTAGCAACAGCATACAAGGACAACTGGCATGCAAGCTCTTGGCAAGGATGGCTGACACCTGCTTGTACAGCAAAACCTTCTTTAACTAAATTTTTATAAATCAACGAGGTTTTACCGCCTCCTAAGATATTGGCCAACAAGTCGAGCGCGGCTTCATCTGGATGTTGGGCATACACGGTTGGAAAACCAATATAAAGTAACGGTAAATGGACTTTATCTTCCATTGAAATATAACGAGTTTTATCTAATGTCACTGACGTTTTTTCGTCTGGTTTGACTTCAGGTCCGCGCGGGATCTCACCAAAGTATTGGTTAATCCAGGCTAAGGTTTGCGCTTCATCAAAGTCACCGCCAATCGTCAATGTGGCATTGTTAGGCCCATACCAACGCTGGAAGAAATGCTTAACATCGTTTGCTGTAGCACGATCTAAATCTTCTGGCCAACCAATAACAGGCCAAGAATAGGGATGACCCGCGGGATAAAGCGCTTGGTTGAAGCGTTCATTTAAACGGCCATAAGGGCGGTTATCGATGCGTTGGGCACGTTCGTTCTTAACGGTTTCGCGTTGTACTTCAAATTTTTTGTCGGTTAATGCGGGCAATAAAAAACCCATACGGTCTGACTCTAGCCAGAGCATTTTTTCGAGTTGATTACTCGGCACAGTTTCAAAATAGTTAGTGCGGTCAGTATTGGTGGTGCCGTTAAGTGTGCCACCAGACTCAGTCACTACTTTGAAATGCTGCTCGTCTGCAACATGCTCAGAGCCTTGGAACATCATGTGTTCAAATAAATGGGCAAATCCACTGCGACCAGCAAGTTCACGGGCTGAACCTACATGATAAGTCACGTCAACATGCACTAAAGGGTCTGACTTGTCTTGATGCAAAATCACTGTTAAGCCATTCGCAAGTTGGTACTTTTTATAGGGGATACTGACTTGATTTTCTGTCTGGGTAACGGCTTCAATTAAGCTGACACCTTGAGGTAATGATAATGTTTGTTGTCCGTCATATGCGCAACCTGCAAGAGCAGCACTGATGGCACTAGCCAATAACCATTTTTTTAAATGTAATTTCAAAATCGAGTCCTTCCTTTTAGCAAAGCGTCTAACGCACAACGGACTTGTTATGCATTAGCCTATTAATTCGATAATTATATTGTCATACCGACATAAAGATGAAAACAATCACACTGTAACGTAATATTTTTCCAATAAATATCAGTAATGTTGATGCCATCAGCGGCCACTTTAACCAGCCCGCGAGAACACATAACACATCACCTATAATTGGTAACCAGGATAGTAGCAAAGCCCAAATACCGTAACGCTCAACCCACATTAAGGCGGTCTGATGAGACTTGCTATGAAGGTCTTGCGGATTTTTAGCCAATCGGCCAACACGTCCTAAGCCATAACTGGTTATGGCTCCTAAGGTATTGCCTAACGTTGCCACCACTAACAACTCTGGCCACATTACTGGCACATCATTGAGTAATGCCACCAGCAACACTTCGGAGCCGCCCGGTAATAAGGTGGCTGCTAAAAAAGCACCTGAGAACATTATCCACAAACTTGTCATGATTTATATTATTGTCTCGTACAAAGAGGTTATGAGTTAGCGAGCCATATTTTCGACCCACAAAAATCGTTTTTGTTATTCAAATAGGTTAAAAAACAGTAAAAAAATTAAAGTTATAATAACAAACCCACTTATTCTTATAAGTTATAACAAAATAACGTTGTCTGCCATGAGTTCAGTTCATACAATGCAATTAATAATTATTAACCTTATGCGGGATTACTGGACGTTTTAAAACGCCTAGCCCCTATATAACCCATCTGAATGCTAACCGTTTGGTATAACATTATGGGGTTACACTTGGAATTTACATGATACTGCAAACGCTCAATCGTATTCCTTTTTGGCAAAAAGTTATTGCTGGTTTTGTATTGGGTACCCTCACTGGTGTTGGTTTAGGTGAATCGGCGATCATCCTTAAACCACTTGGTGATTTATTTATTAGTGCCATCAAAATGTTGGTCGCACCACTGGTGTTTTGTGCCATTGTGGTCAGTATTACCTCTTTAGGTTCGCAAGGAAATTTAAAACGTTTAAGCTTTAAAACCTTAGCGATGTTTATGTTTACCGGCACAATTGCCTCGTTTATTGGCCTCACCATTGGTAGCCTAATAGATATGGGCGGTAACCTCGCACTGGCAACTTCAGAAGTGCGTGAGCGCGATATTCCTGGGTTTGCGCAAGTATTGTTAAACATGATCCCAGTTAATCCATTTGCTTCATTGGCTGACGGTAATGTATTACAAATTATTGTATTTGCCGCTTTAGTGGGTATTGCGATTAATGCTGTGGGCGAAAAAGCGGTTCCTCTTAAAAATATCATGGAAGCGGGTGCTGAAGTGATGTTCCAGTTGACTCGCATGGTACTTAAATTAACCCCTATCGGCGTATTTGGTTTGATGGCTTGGGTTGTTGGTGAATATGGCTTAAGCACGCTCTTACCATTAGGTAAGTTCATTATGGCGATTTATATTGCTGCGCTTATCCACATTATTTTTGTTTACGGTGGCCTCGTTAAGTTTGTGGCAGGGTTAAGTCCTATTCAGTTTTTCCGCAAAGCCATGCCAGCCCAAGTGGTGGCATTTAGTACAGCATCAAGTTTTGGGACTCTACCAGCTAGCACACGCTGCACTGAAGCAATGGGAGTCTCTAAACGCTATAGCGCGTTTGTACTACCACTAGGTGCAACCATGAACATGGACGGGTGTGGCGGAATTTACCCTGCAATTGCAGCGATTTTTATTGCGCAAATTTATGGCATTCCACTTGATATGACCGATTACATGCTCATTGCTGTGACTGCAACGGTTGCTTCAGTTGGTACTGCAGGGGTTCCTGGAAGCGCAATGGTGATGTTAACAGTGACATTAGGCGTAATTGGTTTACCACTTGAAGGTATTGCCTTTATCGCAGCCATTGACCGTATTATTGATATGATCCGCACTGCCACTAATGTCACGGGTGACATGATGACGGCGGTAGTTATTGGTAAAAGTGAAGGTCAGTTGGATATTGAGCAGTTTTATGCAGACGAACAACCTCAGCAGCAAGTCGCGTCATAACAATGACTGAACAATAAAGCGAAAAATGCAATAAAAAAGCGAGTATCAGTTGATACTCGCTTTTTTATTGTTAAACCAAATTAAAATTTAGCATTTGCCCAAAGCCATACTTTGTCAGTATCAACTTTGCCCGATCCATTATCGCCAGCTGAATAGACGGCGTATTTCACACCTATGGTGTAGTTTTTATCAATAGGTAGCGTAAATACTGCATCAATTTCATCACCTAAATCATCTACTGCTGTACTAGACTCATCAGCGGTAAAGTCGTGATACATCAATGCCCAGCTTCCGCCAACGACACTGCCACCGATAGACACGTAAGTATCAACTAAGCCTTGCGCAGGTGTTGCTAAAAATTGATCAGACCAACCATTAAATGCATGTAACGTGGCTAATGGTGTAGCAAAACCGTAAGCGCCGTCATCAGACCCTAGCACTTCGTAGCCTAGCTTGACGGTTAAGCCACTAAATCCGACTCCAATTTCGCCTAGCATATAATCTGCTGAATAAGATGTTGTGGCGGTATCTGCATCTTGAGTGGCATATTCTAAAGCATAAAGTAGTTTAATTTTGTCGATATCTTTAGCACCAGCAAAACGAATACCATAAGTATCAACACCATTATCTACGTTAGTGTCTTCTTCGAGTAAATAACCGTAGGCACTTAATTTACCTAAACCTAGATTATAAGAAGCATTAATAATGTGGTCTTTCGCATCGATGTCTTTGACTTCAGCAAAAATACGATTACGTTTATATAAATAGCCATAATCTAATGTTAAATCATCTACTGCATATTGCATGGTCACAGCATCAAATGTTTGGCGATCTTGACGCCAGCCAACATGACCAATGAAACGTTGATTATCAATCGCAATCACTTGACGTCCGGCTTTAGCAGTAAAACCATCATACTTATACTGTAAAAAAGCCTGATCTAACTCAGTCGTTTCAGGGTCTGCAATAACTGAGTAGTCAGCATTGTTACCAATTGCGTCATTGTAATCATTGACACCGGCAACACTGCGTGAATCTTCAAACTCAACCAACGCAGTAAATCCGTTATATTCTGCAGTAGCTAAGGTTAAACGAGTGCGTAAAGTCAGCGCATCAGCATCTTTTAATGCATTTTCTTGATCAACTGATTCGTAGCGTAAATTTAAATCAACATTCGCGCTACCTTGAGTAACCGCATCAGCGATTGACGAGACCGAAGTGTCTGCTGCCGTTGCGTTTCCCATCGCTAATAATAACGAACAGGTTAACGTCGATAAGACCATTTTTTTAGTCTTGGCAGAATTTAGGCAAAGCTTACCCGCAACTTGATTAACAAGCAGTTTTTTATTCATCTTACATCCCTTATTTTTTGAGTTATTTACACGCGTTAAAGCGTAAAAGCACGACCAGCACGTTAACTGTTGCTAAATTTAACAGCTTCGTTGCTTTCTTGTTGTGACATATCCTGCATTTTAGATGCTTGTTTATTTTGTGTTAAAGATTCAACTTTACGTTGTTTTTCATACAAAAATTTAAGTACTTCAGAACGAAGCCTGTTGTACTCTGCATCTTGAGCTAAGGCTAAACGATTTCTGGGGCGTTCAAGACCGACTTGCAAAATGTCACCTACAGTCGCTTCTGGCCCATTGGTCATCATGACAATCTTGTCTGACAACAACACAGCTTCGTCAACATCGTGGGTAATCATAATCACTGTGTTATTTAATTGGCTTTGAATTTCCATTAATGAGTCTTGCATGTGCGCGCGAGTAAGCGCATCCAGAGCACCAAAGGGTTCATCCATTAACAAGACTTCGGGTTGCATGGCCAGAGCCCGCGCAATACCGACTCGTTGTTTCATTCCACCTGAAATTTCTCCAGGACGTTTATGCATGGCGTGATCCATATGAACTAATTGCAGGTTGTGTTCAATCCACTGTTTCATTTCTGTCTTATTCATTTTGCCGGAAAATACTTGTTTTACAGCAAGCTCTACATTTTGATAGGCGCTTAACCAAGGCAGTAATGAATGATTTTGAAACACTACAGCCCTTTCAGGCCCAGGCTCCTTAACCTCGGCACTTTTCAAAATGACCCCACCAGAGCTCGCTTGATACAAACCTGCGACAATGTTTAACACAGTTGATTTACCACAACCAGAGTGGCCAATTAATGATATAAACTCGCCTTTATTAATCTTTAAATTGACATCTTTTAGGGCAGTAAATGACCCTTTAGGCGTTGGGAAAACCATATCAACGCCACTGATCTCTAAAAATGAACTCATGCTGCTACCCTCACTTATCCCAAGATACCCAATGCTGTAAAGCAAGAATGCCCCGGTCTAATAAAAAGCCAATAAAACCAATTACTACGACTGCAGCCATTATGCGAGCAAGTGAATCGGAACTGCCATTTTGAAACTCATCCCAGACAAATTTACCCAAACCTGGATTTTGCGCTAGCATTTCAGCAGCGATTAACACCATCCACGCAACCCCTAGCGATAACCGCATTCCGGTAAAAATCATGGGGATTGATGCCGGCAGCACAATTTTTTGTACATGTGTTATGGCTGATAATCGTAAAACCTTACTGACATTAATTAAGTCACTGTCGATACTCGACACCCCTATCGCGGTATTAATAATCATTGGCCAAACACTACAAAGCGTGACGGTTAACATTGAATTAATAAACGATTTTGACACTATAGGGTCCGGTGATACATACACTGCACTAACGACCATGGTGACCAACGGCAACCACGCTAAAGGTGATACCGGCTTAAATATCTGAATAATGGGATTAATGGCCGCCTGTAAACTGCGACTCAGCCCCATCCAAATCCCCAATGGAATCGCGATAATTGCTGCCAATAAAAAACCACTCATCACAGTGATCAAACTGGTTATAATTTGGTCCCAAAACGTTTCTTTTCCCGTGTAACCACGGATCTTAGCGACATAGTTAGGATCGTTGGCGGTACGCGCTGCATTACGCTCATCTTGTCGCTGATAAAAAGCTTGTGCTTTCTCACGCTCTGCCACGTGTTCTGAGTACAAATTTTCAAATTGTTCAACCACAGCCACAGGGCCAGGAAACTTACCTAGCGACGTTTCAATACTATTAGCAGTGACCGTCCACATAACTAAAAATATAGCAATACCTATAAACGGTAATAAAATCAATTTACTAAGTTCAGTTATTTTTAGCATTACGGCAGCCTTTCGACCTTGTTCAATCAGACGGTTAGAGGCAATCGATGTAAGACTATTCATCTTAGACTCCTTTTAGAGGTTACAATTTGTCGCCTTGCTTTAAGCCAATTACAAATGAATTGATATAAGCATTAGGCTGATTACCGTCATAGGTTAAATTATCGATAAAGTGAGTTTGTGGAGCCTTGAAGCCAGTTTCTTTACTGAAGTCTGGAAACGCAGTGGCAGGAATTAATTTATCGTCAATTAACGATTGTGCAGCTTTAGCATAAATATCTGGGCGGTATACTTTAGCAGCAACATCTTTGTACCATTCATCAGACTGATCTTGTTCAATTTGTCCCCAACGACGCATCTGCGTTAAGTACCAAATGGCATCTGAGTAGTATGGGTAAGTTGCATTGTGTCTAAAAAACACATTGAAATCTGGCACGGCACGTTTATCACCTTTTTCATATTCAAAGGTGCCTGTCATACTGTTAGCTATAACTTCGTAATCTGCACCAACGTAATTAGATTGCGACAATATTTTAACCGCTTCAGGTCGATTACCATTATTGTTGTCATCTAACCATTTAGCCGCACGGATGAGCGCACGAGTAAGGCGTATGGTGGTATTGGGATATTTTTCGGCAAACTCAGCTGTGATACCAAATACTTTTTCAGGGTTATCTTTCCAAATTTCATAATCGGTGACGACAGGTACACCAATACCTTTAAATACCGCTTGTTGATTCCAAGGTTCTCCAACGCAATAACCATTAATTGTGCCCGCTTCAAGTGTTGAAGGCATTTGCGGTGGAGGTGTTACCGACAGTAATGCTTGTGCATCAATCTGCCCTGAAGTATCACCTTTATGCGGTGCGTAAAATCCAGGATGGATACCACCAGCGGCTAACCAATAACGCAGTTCATAATTATGAGTCGAAACCGGAAATACCATCCCCATATTAAAAGGTTTACCTGCTGCTTTAAACTCATCTACTACCGGTTTAAGTGAGTCGGCTTTAATGGGATGAACAGGAAAACCATCTGCCTGTTTAGCAATATGTGGTTTCATTTTGGCCCAAACGTCATTTGATACCGTAATCGCATTGCCATTAAGGTCCATTGAAAAAGGAGTAATAATATGCGCTTTGGTACCGTAACCTATCGTTGCTGCAATGGGTTGTCCCGCGAGCATATGCGCACCGTCAAGACGGCCATCAATTACGCCATCAAGTAATACTTTCCAGTTCGCTTGTGCTTCAATGCTGACATACAAACCTTCTTCTTCGAAATAGCCTTTTTCGTACGCAATCGCGATGGGAGCCATATCAGTTAATTTAATAAAGCCAAATTTAAGTTCTTCTTTCTCTGGATAGCCGACTTCAGCTAAAGCAGGGGAAATGCATATGCTTGCCCCAATACTCATCCCAAGTAATAACGGTCTAATAATTTGCTGCGCTAACGTTGCTGTCCAATTCATGTTAATTCCCCATTGAATGAAAATGGCCCATAAAAAAAGCGCCTCGGATATCCATAAAGGAATATCTCGATAGCGCCTTTGCTAAAATTAAATTTAGTACACTATATATTTCAGTTAGTTAAGTACCATTTGTTAACTTAACGACTAAAAAATAGTTGATTAATAGTGTAAGAAATAATATTCATCATTCGTGCCAACTGTTTAAGTTGCTGATAAATAAGTAATTGCTATTTCCGGAGTGATAAGCGTAATGCCATAGCAGTGCAACAATACAAATCTAATGCACCAATATGTTCCAAAAGAGGTAGGAATAAAAAAGCCAGCGCAATTGCACTGGCTTGTATCTGATAAAACTGACAGTCAATGTTTAACCTAATACAGCCAATAGTACACCGGCAGCAACAGCACTACCGAGCACACCAGCAACGTTTGGTCCCATTGCATGCATGAGTAAGAAGTTTTGGTCATTAGACTCTAAGCCCACTTTATTCACAACACGAGCAGCCATTGGTACAGCAGATACGCCAGCGGCACCAATCAACGGGTTAACTTTACCACCTGACAGCTTGCACATTAACTTAGCCATTAATACGCCGGTTGCGGTTCCAATACTAAAGGCTACTGCGCCAAGAATTAAAATACCTAAGGTTTCGATACGTAAAAACTGATCGGCTGATAACTTTGACCCCACTGCAAGCCCTAAAAAAATGGTCACTATGTTAATCAATTCGTTTTGCGCCGTTTTAGACAAACGATCAACCACGCCAGATTCACGCATCAAATTACCCAAACAGAACATACCAACTAGTGGTGTCGCCGCAGGTAAAAACAGAATGGTCATCCCAAGTACCATCAATGGGAAGATAATTTTTTCCTTTTTGCTGACTTCGCGCAACTGCTCCATTTTGATTGCACGCTCTGCTTTGGTCGTCAGCAACCTCATGATAGGAGGCTGAATAAGTGGTACCAATGCCATGTAAGAGTAAGCTGCAACAGCAATAGCACCTAACAGCTCAGGAGCTAACTTCGAAGCCAAGAAAATCGCGGTAGGGCCATCAGCCCCGCCTATAATTGCTATGGCGGCAGCATCTTGCATCGTAAATGAAAAACCAGGAACGGCATTAAGTGCAATTGCGCCTAGCAGAGTGGCAAAAATACCAAACTGAGCTGCAGCGCCGAGTAACAAGGTTTTTGGATTCGCTATTAGCGCACCAAAATCTGTTAATGCCCCTACGCCCATAAAAATCAGCAGCGGAAATACTCCCGTCTCAATCCCGACATGATAAGCAAAGTACAGTAACCCGCCTTCGTCAGTAAATCCTGCATTAGGGATGTTGGCCAAAATAGCACCAAAACCGATAGGCAATAGTAAAAGCGGTTCAAAACCTTTAGCAATAGCTAAAAATAATAATAAACACCCTACTGCCATCATCAATAATTGGCCGCCAGAAAAATTGGCTACACCCGTTTCAGCCCAAAAGGCCATTAATCCTTCCATTTTGACCTCTTATGCTAATGCAAGTAATGCTGAACCGACTGTCACACTGTCACCTTGCTTTACAGCAAGGTTAGCAATTACACCGTCTTGTGGTGCACGAATTTCGGTTTCCATTTTCATGGCCTCTAAAATAATTAACACTTCGCCGGCTTTAACCGCTTGGCCAGTACTTACAAGCACTTTAAAGATATTGCCTGAGAGAGGCGCAGACATAGTGCATTTAACGTCACCAGCAGGTGCTGGGGCAGCTTGAGCGGGTGCGCTAACAGCAGGAGCCGCTGATGTTGGCGCAATATGACTAATATCACCGCCTTCGCTGACTTCAACGACAAAGCTTTGACCATCAACATTAACGGTGTAAGTTTGCGGGCCTTTATCAGCACTAACCTGTAAATCATCTGCACTGGGTACGGGTTCAAATGCATCAGGATTGCCACGATTTTTAAGAAACTTAAGACCAATTTGATTAAACAGCGCGTAAGTCATTACATCGTCATCTAACTCAGCCGCTAAACTAAAACCTTGTTCTTCTGCAGCTTGTGCAAGTTCTACACGTAATTTATCAAGTTCTGGTTCAATCAAATCTGCCGGACGGCAAGTAATCGGTTGTTCGCCTTTTAAAACACGAGCTTGTAATTTGGCATTAACTGGCGCAGGAGTAGCACCGTATTCGCCTTTTAGTACGCCTTCAGTCTCTTTAGTCATGGATTTGTAGCGCTCGCCCATCAATACATTAATCACTGATTGTGAGCCAACAATTTGCGAGGTCGGTGTCACTAATGGCAAGAAGCCTAGATCTTCACGTACCCGAGGTATCTCCTCAAGCACTGCATCCATTTTGTCTGCTGCGCCCTGCTCTTTTAATTGGTTTTCCATATTGGTTAGCATGCCGCCAGGAACTTGAGCACGTAAAATACGTGAATCAATGCCTTTTAACGCGCCTTCAAAACGCACATATTTTTTACGTACTTCACGAAAATATGCTGCAATTTCTTCTAACAGCACCATGTCGTAACCAGTGGCTCTGTCGGTGTCTTCTACCATAGCAACAAGTGTTTCTGTAGCACTGTGACCATAAGTTTGGCTCATTGAAGAGATCGCGGTATCAAGTACATCAACTCCTGCTTCAATAGCCTTTTGATAGGTTGCTGTACTTAAGCCTGTGGTCGCATGGCAATGCATTGAGATCATTAAGTCTGTTTGAGATTTTAAACGACTAATAAGCTCATAAGCCTGCATTGGCTTAAGCAAACCCGCCATATCTTTAATACATAAAGAATCTGCGCCCATGTCTTCTAAACGCTTAGCCATGTCAACCCAGGTGTCAATGGTGTGTACAGGGCTTGTGGTAAATGAAATTGTACCTTGCGCATGCCCACCAACGTTTTTAACCGCCTTAACTGCAGTTTCAAGGTTACGCACATCATTCATCGCATCAAAAATACGAAACACATCAACACCATTGGTATGAGCACGCTCTACAAAGCGCGTCACGACATCGTCGGCATAATGACGGTAACCGAGTAAGTTTTGCCCACGCAATAGCATTTGCTGCGGCGTATTAGGCATGGCTTTCTTTAATTCACGGATACGGTCCCACGGATCTTCGCCAAGATAGCGAATACAAGAGTCAAATGTGGCTCCGCCCCATGACTCAAGAGACCAAAATCCGACTTTGTCTAATAACGGTGCAATGGGCAGCATATCGTCGATACGTAACCGCGTTGCAAGTATTGATTGATGGGCGTCACGTAGGACAACATCGGTTAGTGCTAATGGCTTGCTCATATTGACTCCAAATTTATTTCGCGCGGTATTGATGTATCGCAGAGGTAATAGCGCTTACCAGCTTAGGATCTAGGGTTACCTGAGCCGATGCACTTGGTGCTATCGGTACAGGTATTGGTGTTACCACTGGCGCAGGAAATAGCTTTGCAACAATCCCGATACCCACTATCAATATACTTAAAAATATAAACACTAAGCCCATGCCCATTATCATGATGCCCAGCGCATCCGATAACTGCTCAGATATCGATGTCATGTTTCCTCGCTTATTTCTCGAACCATTAAATCTTATGTCGTGAATTGTTGAGACTGTCGATGCGCCATATCAGTGCACTATGGGCAAGTCGATTTACAGCCAATATTTTTAGCCAATGATTAACAAGTGCTAATTCAGAAAGCATAAATATTCAGTTCAATATAGATGTAATGCTGTGTTTCATTGAGTAAACATCACTATTAAAGCGACAGAAACTCAAAATCCTGTCACAAAATATAAACAATATACGTCAACATTACTATCTTTTTGTAAATTGGTCTTACCAAAAACAATGTTCCACGATAGTGCAACCTAGGAATATTCAAAATAAAGTAGCAATAAATAATGATTCTATAATTATTTAACGAATTTCGACCTATAAATAGCAAAATCGTCAATATTAACTATCAAGCAATATGCAAAAATAGTGAAACATGTTTAAGCTAGCGAATAAAATTGATGAATTTAAGCAACTAAAATGAATAAAAATGTAATTCGACAAGCAATATATCATCGAATAAAACTAAATCACTAAGTTGATAGTTCAAATGGGTAGAAGAAAGGGGTAAAGATAATTACTGTTACTGGAAATTAGGCATAAAAAAACGCTCTGTATCAATACAGAGCGTTTTTAATATGGTGCGCGTGGGAGGATTCGAACCTCCGACCGCCTGGTTCGTAGCCAGGTACTCTATCCAGCTGAGCTACACGCGCAAAATGGGTACTACATGCCACTTATTATTAATACAGCAATTATAGCCGCTAAACAATAAATGGCGGAGAAGGAGGGATTCGAACCCTCGATGGGATTTAAAGCCCATACTCCCTTAGCAGGGGAGCGCCTTCGGCCACTCGGCCACCTCTCCGCAAAAATGGTGCGCGTGGGAGGATTCGAACCTCCGACCGCCTGGTTCGTAGCCAGGTACTCTATCCAGCTGAGCTACACGCGCGAAATTTGGGTTTTATTACATCATGAATGGTGCGCGTGGGAGGATTCGAACCTCCGACCGCCTGGTTCGTAGCCAGGTACTCTATCCAGCTGAGCTACACGCGCATTCATGGTTTACAGTTAAATAGTAAATGGTGCGGATGGGAGGATTCGAACCTCCGACCGCCTGGTTCGTAGCCAGGTACTCTATCCAGCTGAGCTACATCCGCATCGATTTTACTATTTTAAGAAATGGCGGAGAAGGAGGGATTCGAACCCTCGATGGGATTTAAAGCCCATACTCCCTTAGCAGGGGAGCGCCTTCGGCCACTCGGCCACCTCTCCGTTTTCTTGGCGCACATATTACTGTTTGACGAAAATAAGTCAAACCCTTTTTAGGAATCCTATCTTCATTTGGACTGTTTTTAATCACATTGGGGATAATAGCTTCAAATAGTCATGAAAACAGTATTCATTTTTACGAATATTACTTTAAAAAATGATTTTCAAAGACTTTTTTATGCTACTCAAAAATGCTCATTTACTCAGAAAACAAAAAAGCCAGCATACTGCTGACTTAATTTTTTATCGGACAAAACAGCCGAAATTAGTAATTACCACCTTCTGGTGGCGTACCCGATTTCTCAGATTGAATACGTTGGTAGATCTCTTCACGGTGAACAGAGACTTCTTTCGGTGCATTTACACCAATACGTACCTGATTACCTTTAACACCTAAAACAGTAACGGTGACTTCATCACCAATCATTAATGTTTCGCCTACACGACGAGTCAAAATTAGCATTCGATTGCTCCTTTAGTTCAAGCTGCATAACACGCTTTGTCCGTAATATGCGTTTATTATAAGGTTTGCTTTACATAAAATCATAGTATCTATTTATAAATACGTCGGTTTATAAAGCATTATCTATTCGGAAATTTTAAAGTCTGACGAAAATATCAACTATCTATACGTAACAAGCCCAAATTCATCATATTTGTACTCACCACGGTGTTAAATAAATCTAAACAGCAAAACCAATAACAAAACGACAGGATTAAAACCATTAATGACCTTGTGCACGCGCACTTGTTACAATCACAAATTATTACCCTAGCAATCCATTTAAACGCTTTCTACTGTTAGCGAGTTACTTCACTATGCCAAATCTACTGATGGCACTCAAGTTATAAAGTTGAATATCTTAGACTTTATGTCTTAAGTGCCAATTAATGCACTATTTTGACTAAATGTTAGCTCAAACGCTCAGTAATCCAAGGTTCAACAGATGCTAATGCAGCTGCTAAATTTTCAGGTTGTGTGCCACCGGCTTGAGCCATATCAGGGCGTCCACCGCCTTTGCCACCAACTTGTTGAGCGACCATAGCGACCAACTCGCCTGCTTTAACTTGCTTAGTTAAGTCATTGCTGACACCAGCAATTAGGTTAACTTTGCCATCTTTTGCGGTGCCAAGAACAATAATGGCTGATTTAAGCTTTTGCTTTAATTCATCCTGTAAACCACGCAATGAACCAGGATCAACACCGTCCATCATCTTAACAAGTACTTTAACGCCATTAATATCTTTAGCATCGCCCGCCATATCAGCGCTTGCTGCTGCAGCTAACTTATCTTTAAGTTGCGATAACTCTTTTTCAAGTTGCTTCACTTTATCTAATTGTGCTTTAAGTTTAGCCACAACAGATGCATTGTCGGATTTTAGTAACTGCGCTGCTTCATCTAGCATCGCCTGCTGCTCTGCCACATAGCTCATAGCAGCTGTGCCTGTTACCGCTTCAATACGACGTACACCCGCCGCAATACCACCTTCTGAAGTGATTTTAAATAAACCAATATCACCAGTACGCCCTACGTGAGTTCCGCCACACAGCTCGATAGAGAAGTCGCCCATAGTCACTACGCGCACTTGGTCATCGTACTTTTCACCAAATAACGCCATAGCGCCTTTTTCTTTGGCTTCATCAATGGCCATTTCAGCCGTTTTTAGTTGATGATTACGACGAATTTGGGTATTAACCAACTCTTCAACAGCTTTTAATTCTGACGGTTTCACGGCCTCAAAATGTGAAAAGTCGAAACGTAAACGTTCTGGATTAACTAACGAACCTTTCTGTGTAACATGCGTGCCTAATACTTGACGTAATGCAGCATGCAACAAGTGAGTCACAGAGTGATTTAATTGAGTGCGGTGACGTAATTTTTTGTCTACTTGTGCAGATAACGTTTGCCCTACGACTAATTGACCTTGAGCTAATTGCCCTTGATGACCTGTCGCTGGACCAAATTTCTGAGTATCGGTAACCGTAAACTCAATACCTTGTGCAGTCAGCTGACCTTTGTCACCCACCTGCCCGCCCGATTCAGCATAAAATGGTGTATTAGCCAATACAATAATAGCGTCTTGACCAGCAACTACTTGTTCAACGGCTTTACCATCAACATATAAACCCGTAACCGTTGACTCACCCGTTAACTCGGTGTAACCACAGAAAGCAGTTTCAGCATCAATGATTAAATTACTATTGTAGTCCGCACCAAAGTTACCCGCAGCCTGAGCACGACTTCTTTGCTCTGACATTGCCACTTCAAAGCCGGCTTCATCTACGTTTATGTCACGTTCACGGCATACATCAGCAGTTAAGTCGACAGGGAAGCCGTAGGTGTCATAAAGTTTAAAGACAGTTTCACCATCTAAAGTGTCACCTTTGAGGGCATTTAACGCGCTATCTAAAATCACTAAGCCACGCTCAAGGGTACGTGCAAACTGCTCTTCTTCAGCTTTTAATGCTTTTTCAACTATCGCCTGCATGGCTTTTAAGCCATTTGCCGCCTCGCCCATAACGCTAATCAATGTCGGCACTAATTTGTAGAAAAAGGCTTCATTTGCCCCTAACTTGTTACCATGACGAACCGCGCGACGAATAATACGGCGCAGCACGTAACCACGGCCTTCATTTGATGGCATGACGCCATCTGCAACTAAAAATGCGCACGAACGAATATGGTCAGCAATAACACGTAGTGATTTATTTTCTAAATCAGATACACCAATAATCTCAGCAGCTTTAGCTATTAATTGTTTAAAGATGTCGATTTCGTAGTTTGAATGAACACCTTGCATAATGGCAGCAATACGCTCAATCCCCATCCCGGTATCAACCGAAGGTTTAGGTAATGGCAACATCTCACCGTCTGCTTGACGGTTATATTGCATAAATACAATGTTCCATATTTCGATAAAGCGATCGCCATCTTCTTCTGGTGAACCAGGACGACCACCCCAGATATGATCGCCATGATCATAGAAAATCTCGCTGCATGGACCACAAGGACCTGTATCACCCATTTGCCAGAAGTTATCTGAAGCAAAAGCTGCGCCTTTGTTGTCACCGATACGGATCATACTTTCAGCTGGTACACCAATTTTTTGCGTCCATATGTCATAAGCTTCATCGTCGGTTTCATAAATCGTGACGCACAAACGCTCTTTAGGCAGCTTTAAGGTTTCTGTTAAAAATGTCCAAGCAAAACGAATTGCCTCTTCTTTAAAGTAATCACCAAAACTAAAATTACCAAGCATCTCAAAAAAAGTGTGATGACGTGCGGTATAGCCTACGTTGTCTAAATCGTTGTGTTTACCGCCTGCACGGACACAACGTTGTGAAGATGTAGCACGTGTATAGCTGCGCTTGTCCATGCCTAGGAACACATCTTTAAACTGATTCATACCCGCATTGGTAAATAACAGTGTTGGGTCGTTTGTGGGAACGAGTGAGCTGCTATCAACAACCTGATGTCCGTTATCTTCAAAATACTTTAAAAAAGCACTTCTTAACTCTGCTGTAGTCTGAAACATGAAATGGCCCTGAAATAGAAGAATACAAAAGAAACCAGCTTGACATGCAAGCCAGTAAATGTAGGCATTATATACTGAATTTAACGCAAGAAGCGAGACGAGTGAACCGATTATCATCTGAGCAAAAAACGATGAATGAACGACACTTTTAACACCCATTCTCAACAGATGAAATGTGTATCACAATTAAGTGCTTTATTAGATTTTTTTATTTAAGCCCAAGATTAACTAAGATTAAATATAACGCTTAAGAGTGTTTAGATGAGTCACGCCAAGAGCGCGTAAAAATTTGAATGAGAAACCATTTAAATAGGATTTTAAGACACAAAGGCATTAGATAAATAAGCTTTAAATAGAGATAACGGAGCAGGTGTATATTTAACACGTTATTCATAAAAAATCGCGATGCACAATATAATGTGCATCGCGATGATGATTTAACTTGTACAAATATACAATATTACAAAGACTTAATTAAAATACTTCGCCAGTTTCTAAATCAATGTTTTCATCACCGTCGTCAGCACTTGATGCACTACCTGTACCGCTTGCAAGTAACATTGAGCGTAAAGTAGTATCAATCTCGGCAGCAATAGCTGGGTTTTCTGTTAAGAATTTACCCGCGTTTGCACGGCCTTGACCAATCTTTTCACCTTTGTAGCTATACCAAGCACCAGCTTTGTCGACTATTTTGTGAAGTACACCTAAATCAACTAATTCGCCAGTGCGGTTAATACCTTGACCATAAAGGATTTGGAATTCAGCTTGTTTAAAAGGAGCTGCAATTTTGTTTTTAACGACTTTAACGCGCGTTTCGTTACCGACAACTTCATCACCGTCTTTTACAGCACCAGTACGACGAATATCTAAAATTTCAGCTTTTGGTGTTAGTGCAGCTACCGAGTCAACAATAATTACATCAACAGCACCAGAGCGAGTTAAGGCATCACAAATCTCAAGTGCTTGTTCACCAGTATCGGGCTGAGAACACAATAAGTTATCAATATCTACGCCAAGTTTTTTAGCATAAATAGGGTCTAACGCGTGCTCTGCATCAATAAACGCACAGGTTTTACCTTGACGTTGAGCCGCTGCAATGACTTCAAGCGTTAATGTTGTTTTACCTGATGACTCAGGTCCGTAAATTTCAACGATACGGCCCATTGGTAAACCACCAGCACCCAAAGCGATATCCAATGAAAGTGAGCCGGTAGAGATAGTTTCAACATCCATTGTGCGGTCTTCGCCCAATTTCATAATTGAGCCTTTACCAAATTGCTTTTCAATCTGGCTTAAAACAGCGGCAAGTGCTTTCTCTTTGTTTGGATCAACCTTCATTATAAAACCCTCTTAAGGCATTAAATACGTTTAGTAAAATGCAATTTTTATTTAGGTGAAATGTGGTAACTCATTTCAATATGTCCATCAGTATACTGTATAGTCATACAGTATCAAGTGTTGATCGTAATTTTTTTTATTCCTGACCCAATTGCCTTTTTACATCAATATTTTATCCAGCAAGCATTTTTATTGTGAATTGATTTATACCCCGAAGATAAAAATTGCTAAGATTAGCGACATAAAGTTTCATGCCCCAAGATTGATAGAGTGAAGAGTCCAAAATGACTGTAATTGATACCAGCGATTTAGAAAAACATACCCCAATGATGCGACAATATTTGAGCTTAAAAGCCGCTCATGCCGACATGTTACTGTTCTATCGAATGGGCGATTTTTACGAGTTATTTTATGATGATGCTAAAAAGGCATCAGAACTATTAGGCATTTCATTAACCGCTCGCGGTAAAAGCGGCGGTGACCCTATTCCGATGGCGGGTATTCCTTACCATGCGGTTGAAGGCTATTTGGCAAAGCTGGTACAGATCGGCCAATCAGTGGCCATTTGTGAGCAAATTGGCGATCCTGCGACATCAAAAGGCCCGGTTGAACGCCAAGTGGTGCGGATTGTTACTCCTGGCACATTAACAGATGAAGCGCTATTACAAGAGAAACAAGACAACTTACTTGCAGCACTTTATCAAGGTAAAACCGGTTTTGGCTATGCAACTCTCGACATTTCTTCAGGACGATTTGTTGTTGCCGAATTGCCGACTCGAGAAGCATTAGAAGCAGAATTACAGCGCACTCATCCAGCCGAATTACTTTACAGCGAAGATTTTACTGACATGTTGTTAATCAATAACATGAAAGGTATTCGACGTCGTCCAGAATGGGAATTTGATTACGATACCTGTGTCAATTTATTACTCAATCAATTTGGCACTAAAGATTTACATGGTTTCGGCATTAGCGATGCACGCTTAGCATTACAAGCCGCAGGCTGCTTAATGCAATATGTCAAAGACACTCAAAAGATGGCTTTACCACATATCAATTCGATTGTTCGATTTAATCAATCAGAATCAATCATTCTAGATGCTGCGACGCGTCGTAACTTGGAATTGACACAGAATTTATCTGGCGGCCGCGATAACACACTTGCGTGGGTACTTGATAATACTGCCACGCCAATGGGCAGTCGAATGTTGCAACGTTGGATCCATGAGCCACTTCGTGACCGAACCGCCATTCAATTACGCCACGGCGCCGTAAATGAATTAATTGAACAAGACCTTTACCAAACTCTACATGAGCAACTTAAAAGCTTAGGTGATATTGAACGTATTATGGCCCGCCTTGCTTTGCGCAGTGCCAGACCACGAGATTTTTCGCGTTTAAAGCAAGCGTTAGCATTACTGCCGACCATTCAACAAACACTGTCTGTTTGTCAGCAACAGCAAATGTCTACGTTAGCGGTACAATTGGGCGAGTTTCCTGAGCAGCACGATCTGCTTGAACGCGCTATTGTCGATAATCCACCAATGTTAATTCGCGATGGTGGCGTAATTAAAAGCGGTTACCATGCTGAGTTAGACGAGTGGCGTAAGCTGAGTGAAGGCGCCAATGATTATTTGGTCGAACTAGAAGCTCGCGAAAAACAGCAAACAGGGATTAACACCCTAAAAGTGGGCTATAACCGAGTGCATGGCTATTACATTGAAGTAAGTCGCTTACAAGCAGACAAAGTGCCATTAAGCTATCAGCGTCGCCAGACATTAAAAGGCACTGAACGCTATATCACACCAGAGCTTAAAGAATACGAAGAAAAAGTACTTTCAAGCCAAGGTAAAGCATTGGCAATTGAAAAACAATTATGGGAACAACTGTTTGACTTACTGTTACCTAAATTACAAGAACTGCAAACCTTCGCCACTGCAGCTGCACAGTTAGATGTATTAAGTAACTTTGCAGAGCGAGCTGAAACCCTCAATTATCAGTGTCCACAAATGACTGACGGTATTGGGGTACATATTGATGCTGGTCGCCACCCAGTGGTTGAGCAAGTTAGTCAATCTGCCTTTATTGCCAACCCAGTTAGCTTAACTCCACAGCGCAAAATGTTAATTGTAACTGGCCCAAACATGGGCGGTAAGTCAACTTATATGCGCCAGGTAGCACTTATCACTTTAATGGCTCATATTGGTTGTTTTGTTCCTGCAGATTCAGCTCAAATTGGCGAAATCGATCGAATATTTACTCGTATTGGTGCGTCAGATGATTTAGCCTCAGGTCGCTCAACCTTTATGGTAGAAATGACCGAAACAGCGAATATTTTGCATAATGCTACAGCCAATAGTTTGGTATTAATGGACGAAATTGGCCGAGGAACCTCAACCTATGATGGTTTATCGCTAGCATGGTCTGCAGCAGAGTATCTCGCTAAACAAGTCAGTGCCCTAACCTTGTTTGCAACACATTATTTTGAGCTAACTCAACTGCCAGAATTATTGCCTGCCGTAGTTAATGTGCACTTAGATGCAATTGAACATGACGATACCATTGCATTTATGCATGCCGTTCAAGAGGGAGCCGCCAGTAAAAGTTATGGTTTGCAAGTGGCCGCATTAGCCGGTGTGCCAAATCAAGTAATTAAAGCTGCCAAACATAAGCTGCATCAACTCGAAAACCGCGATATCGCAGTATCGGAACATACACCATCACAAGTAAGCATGAATTTACTCGCGCCGATGCCAGAGCCGGAGTCTTCACCAGCTATGGATAAGCTAGCTCAAATAAATCCGGATGATTTCACGCCGAAACAAGCACTCGATTTATTGTATGAATTAAAACGTTTAGCACGTTAGAATAAAAAATGGCGATAAAAAGGACACTAAAATGTGTCCTTTTTTGTGGGTAAATGAATATTACCCTTAATATGTTGAATGTTAGTCTCTAAAAAGCGCTTCTACTGACAACCCTTGCGAGCCCAGTAAATCTTTTAAACGCTTTAACGCTTCAACCTGAATTTGACGAACTCGTTCGCGCGTTAAACCAATTTCAGCACCCACATTTTCGAGTGTTGATGGCTCATAGCCTAACAAACCAAATCGTCTTGCAAGCACTTCACGTTGTTTAGTATTGAGCTCATTCAACCAACCCACAATTGAGTTAGATAAATCTTCACTTTGTACTCGATGATCAGGTCCAACGGAATCGTCATCAGCAATCACATCTAATAATGCTTTTTCATTATCACCACCTAATGGTGAATCGACTGAAGTAATTCTTTCGTTCAGTTTCAGCATACGACTCACATCACCCGTTGAAACATCGAGTTTTTCAGCGATTTCTTCCGCTGTGGGTTCGTGATCTAGTTTTTGTGCAAGTTGTCTTGCGGTGCGAAGATAGACATTTAATTCTTTTACAACATGGATAGGAAGGCGGATCGTGCGAGTTTGATTCATAATGGCACGTTCAATGGTCTGTCTTATCCACCAAGTCGCATAAGTCGAAAAGCGGAAACCACGTTCAGGATCAAATTTCTCTACCGCTCTGATCAGGCCTAAATTACCTTCTTCAATGAGATCGAGTAGTGCTAAGCCACGATTGTTGTATCTTCTGGAAATTTTAACGACAAGACGTAAGTTACTTTCTATCATGCGGTTGCGAGATTTTTCGCAGCCTTTAAGAGCTTTACGTGAAAAATAAACTTCTTCTTCAGCTGTAAGCAAAGGAGAAAAACCAATTTCACCTAAATATAATTGAGTGGCGTCGAGATTTTTTTGTAAGTCATCTTGGACTTTGTCTTCTATTTCGAGTTGCTGCACCAAATCGCCTTTTTTGGCTGCAACCTCTTGTGGTTGTTTAGCTAGATCGACAAGTGGTTCTGCTATAGCAGTACTTTTTTTGCGGCTCATAATTGCTCTCCCAAACCTAATTTGTGATATGTAATCTACTTCACTTGCCTATCCTCCGTTATTTATGTTGCTAAACAATTACTGTTTAGGTAGATATCGTAATGGGTTAACTGACTTGCCGTGATAACGCACCTCAAAGTGAAGCATCACTTGGCTTGTCCCTGTACTGCCCATTTTTGCAACTGTTTGGCCTGCGCTAACATATTGCTTTTCTTTAACCGTAATCGTGTCTGCATGAGCATAAGCACTTAAAAAATCATCGTTATGTTTGATAATTACTAAGTTGCCATATCCCCGAAGCGCATTGCCTGCGTATACGACTCTACCATCTGCTGCGGCCTTGATAATATCTCCGCGATTACCGGCAATCTTAATACCTTGATTACCTTGTTCCGATGCCGAAAAATACCCGATTATTCGACCTCTAACTGGCCAGTGCCATTGCTGAACTTGTTGTGGCAAGTTTGCGACAGAACCGTTTGCATTTTGGTTAACTGTTTGTTGGGTAGTTGTTACAGAATACGCAGGCTTTACTTTGTGATCAAGATCTTTTTTCGTTCTGTCTGATACGACCACTGGCTGCGGCTTTGCGACAGCGACTGGATTGATTGTTTGCGGATCCGTACGATTAGAAACCGAAGAATATGGTTGAGTTATCGCTTGAGTTTGTACTGTGGAAACATAAGTTTGTGGTGCTTTAACCTCTGCAGATGTTGCACCATTAGCGCTTGCTAAATTAAGTATCTGTCCGGGATAAATAGTATAAGGCGCTTGCAGGTTATTTTCTCTGGCAAGTGCTGCAAAGTGTCGCCCAGCGCCCCATGCAATGGAGTACAAAGTATCACCCTTTTTTACGGTGTATTTATGAGTTTTGAGCGATCCTTTGTGATAACGAGGACCATGATTTTTTGATGATAAACTATCAACCGGCGCAGGACGTTCAGCTTGAAAGCTACATCCTGTCAGCATGATTGCTAAGACCAAACCATTTGGCCAACCGGTATTCATCAAACAATATCCTTAAGGAAAAAACATGAACGCACAGCGAGTAGGCGCATTTTACATGATAAAGCATATCTCTGCTCCAAACATGAAGCAGAACTCATGTTTTAGGCTAAATCACCATTAATTAATGGTACAAATTTAACCGCCTCTATTATTTCAGAATGGAACGCTGTGCCAGTGCGAGTAATTTTAAGCAGTTGTTGAGTATCTTCGCCTACAGGAATAATTAATACCCCGTTATCTGCAAGCTGCTCAAGTAATGCTTGCGGAACAGTAGCCGCCGCTGCGGTCACCATAATGCCATCAAATGGGCCTCGATTAGGCCAACCTTGCCAACCATCACCGTATTTAAATGACACATTATGCAAGTCTAAACGCTTAAGCCTTTGTCTGGCTTGAATTTGTAATGCTTTAATTCTTTCGATTGTACATAGCTCAGGAATTAGCGAAGCGAGAACGGCTGCTTGGTAACCCGAACCTGTACCAATTTCGAGCACTTTTTGTGGGTTATGCTGCAGTAAAAGTTCTGTCATGCGCGCCACTATGTAAGGTTGAGATATTGTTTGGCCTTGGCCAATGGGCAATGCTGTATTTTCATATGCTTTGTGAGCTAAAGCGCCGTCCAGGAATAACTCACGCGGAGTGGTGGCCACGGCGTGTAATACCGCAGGATGGCGGATCCCAGCATCAGACAACTTTTTTGCCAAATTCATTGCTGATGTTGTAGCTACCCTAGTCATATTTTTGTTATCCACTCAGCTAATCCGTTTAGTTGATTGTATGCAGTTAAATCCACCGTTAACGGTGTAATAGACACAAACCCGGCTGCAACAGCACCAAAATCAGTGCCTTCGCCAGCGTCTTGTTCACTGCCAACGGGCCCTAGCCAATAAATATCTTTACCAGCAGGATCTTGGGTTTTTATCATACCTTCTGCTTTGTGCCTTGCACCTAACCGAGTGACTTTAATCCCTTTAATTTGCTCAACAGGTAAGTCTGGCACATTCACATTTAAAATTTGATCGCTATTGATTGGGTGCGCTAATAACCCTTTTACAATTTTTGCAGCATAGATAGCAGCACTGTCATAGTGAGTTAGTGATTTACCCACTAACGAAATAGCTATCGCGGGTAATCCTAAAAAGCGCCCTTCCATCGCAGCCGCTACGGTGCCTGAATAGAGCGTATCATCCCCCATATTCGCACCAGCATTTATGCCTGAAACCACAATATCGGGTTCATGCTTGCATAACTGCCTAATAGCTAAATGCACACAATCAGTAGGTGTGCCATTGACTGAAATATAACCATTATCTAAGTTATTAATTCTTAATGGATTAGTCAAGGTTAATGAGTTGCTCGCCCCAGAACAATTTCGATCTGGCGCAACGGTAAGCACTTGAGCGAACCGACTCAAAGCTTGAGTTAATGCGATAATACCCGGGGCATTAACACCATCATCATTACTGACTAAAATATTAATCATTGCTTAGGACTCTTTATTAGGTTGCTGTGCATCTTGTAATAAACGTTGTGCTTGTTGCTCTGCTACCATTACCTGTCTTTGTTTTTCTTGGACATCTTGATAATCGGCAAGTTCACGTAAAACAGATGTCGCATAACTCCCTGCTGGGAGCATAAACTCTAGTGTTAATACATCTTCGTCAAACTGCCATTTCATGCCCTGCGGTTCTAGTAAAAGAGGTCGCCTTTCTTGGGATAACCCAGCATTTTCAAGGCCAGATAAATCATCGCTGTAATCACTTAACGGCGCCATTTCAAGTGTAAGCGCGTCATCTTTCGCCAAGGGAGTGCCACGCCCCCAAAGTGGAGCAGATAATTGAATATCTTTTTCAGCTAAACGGGCATTAAGTACATCATCCCACACATCTACGGTAAAATAACTCTTGCTACCCGCTAACATCACGCAGTCGCCTGCGATGGTATTGATTTGTTGTGTAGCCAAACGGTGCGAGACCACTAAGTTAAATATATTTGATCGCACTGCCGACAAATACATGCTGCGTTTATTGCGATCTTTTATATTACGGCCACCGCTTAACATCTGGCGACCCATAACTAAATTTTTGCCATCGTGACCAAAACGTTGTTCACCAAAATAGTTAGGTACGCCGACAGTGGCCATACGCTGTAGGCGAGATTCAACATCGGCTACATCGGTAATATTGCGTAAAGTGAGCACAAAACGGTTACCTAATAGTGCGCCGATTCGCAGTTTTTTACTGTGGCGGCTACTCGATAAAATAGTGAGTTTATCGCTATTGAGCTGAACCCACTCTGGGGTTTCTTTACCAGGAATACGAATACCAAACCACTGCTCAGTAACAGCGTTTTTATCTTTTTGGCCAGCATAAGTCACCTCTTTAGGGTGTACCTTAGCAAACTTAGCTAACATCTCAGCAACATAAACGGTGTTCAAGCCATTTTTTTGAATATGCAACATATGGTGCTCGCCTTCACCCGTTGGGGTAAATGGCAAAATTTCTTTCACAATAAAATCAGTATTGTGTGTGCGTAAATCAGCTTGGCTTAAAGGTTTACCTAACAGGTAGTGTAATTCGTTCATCTGGCAAACATTCTCTATATTATTAACGCGATTGATTAACCATCAGTACGACAGCTTCTACAGCAATACCTTCTTTACGTCCGGTAAAACCTAATTTTTCAGTGGTAGTGGCTTTGACATTAATGTTATTGATATCAGTCTGTAAATCAGCACTTAAACAAAGACGAATAGCTTCAATATGCGGTGCCATTTTGGGGGATTGAGCAATAACTGTGACATCAAGGTTACCAATAACAAATTGTTTTTGACGTGCTAGCTCATAACAATGCTTCAACAGTTCACGACTATCAGCTCCGGCAAAGTTAGCATCTGTGTCAGGAAAGTGTTTACCGATATCACCTAATGCCATAGCACCAAGTATCGCATCACTTACAGCATGCAAAATGACATCACCGTCAGAGTGAGCAATTAAGCCTGTCTCATAAGGCACGACTACACCACCTAAAATAAGGGGTTTGTCGCCACCAAACTTGTGTACATCAAAACCATGGCCAATACGTATATTCATGTTAATCCTTGTGATGAGGGTATCATTACAATGTGTTTATTATGATTGCGACATAAATAATGCAGCAAGTTGTAAGTCATCAGGGTGAGTCACTTTAATATTATCCACACGGCCACTCACAAGCCCAGGCATCACTCCGGCCCATTCCATTGCACTCGCTTCGTCAGTAATACTGACATTGGCAGCAAGCGCTTTAGATAAATTATGTTGCAGCGCAACTATGGGGAAAAACTGTGGGGTTAATGCATGCCAAAGTAACGCACGCTCAACCGTATTGGTGATTAAGCCATTAGCATCGCTACGTTTCATAGTGTCGCGTACTGGTGCAGCCAAAATAGCACCTTGAGGGTATTGTTTTAGTGAGCCAATCAATTTGTTAATATCTTCATGGCGTAAACAAGGTCTAGCCGCATCGTGAACTAACGCCCATGCACAAGGATTAATAGACATTGCATGATCGAGCGCAGCAAGAACTGAGTCTGCTCGCTCGCCACCGCCAATCACCTGCATGAGTTTAGGGTGCTTAGCTTGGGGAAGTTGCTTGAAATATTGATCTTGTGGATGCAGAGCAACAATAACCTGAACAATGCATTCGTGCGACAATAAAACATCAAGAGTGTGTGCCAAAATACTTTGTTGGCCGAGCATTAGATACTGTTTTGGTTTGTCAGCCCCCATCCGACTACCGATACCAGCAGCAGGAACAATGGCAATAATTGACTGAGAATTATTTTGCATAGTAAACCATTTTTAGAATTATTATAGCGAGTCTAACGCGTAAATTTCGCTGTACAACACACTATTGATTAAACGGCTGTTCACGTGATTCTGTGCTAATTACACGATAGAAGGTTTCGCCCTCTTTAACCATTCCAAGCTCATTTCGGGCGCGCTCTTCTATGGCTTCAGTGCCGCTTTGTAAATCGATAATTTCTTCTTTGAGGATTTGATTGCGAGCCACCAGCTTTTCATTACTTTGCTGTTGGGCTTCAATCTGGGTTTGCAGCACGACATATTCAGAAAAATTGTTATCGCCCTGCCATAGCCGGTATTGTAAAACCGCCAGTAAAGCAATCATTAATAATATTAGTTGTTTCATAATATCAAGTTACGTCGCATTAACCCTTAGAATGTATATTGAATATAGTACAACAAAAAAGGCCACCGAGTGGTGGCCTTTTTAAGCTAAAGCAAAAATTATGCTTGGCCTTTTACTTCTTTAAGCCCATTGTATGGTGCTTTTGAACCTAATGCTTCTTCAATACGAAGTAGTTGGTTATATTTAGCAACACGATCACTACGGCTTAATGAACCAGTTTTGATCTGGCCCGCTGCAGTACCAACAGCTAAATCAGCAATAGTTGAATCTTCCGTCTCGCCACTACGGTGAGAAATAACCACGGTGAAACCTGCATCTTTTGCCATTTTAATGGCTGCCAACGTTTCAGTTAACGAACCGATTTGGTTGAATTTAATTAAAATAGAGTTAGCGATGCCGTTGTCGATACCACGCTTAAGGATCTTAGTATTGGTAACGAATAAATCGTCGCCCACTAATTGGATTTTATCACCCATTAGTTTAGTTTGGTGAGCAAAACCATCCCAGTCAGATTCATCAAGACCATCTTCGATAGAAACGATTGGGTAACGTTGAGTAAGACCTTGCAAGAAGAAGTTAAATTCTTCAGAAGTGAATTTTTTGCCTTCACCTTTAAGATCATAGATGTTTGTTTCTTTGTCATAAAACTCAGATGCAGCACAATCCATCGCTAAGGTGATGTCTTTACCTAACTCGTAACCTGCGTTTGCAACAGCAACTTTAATTGCAGCTAGTGCAGCCTCGTTAGACTCAAGGTTTGGAGCAAAACCACCTTCATCACCCACAGCTGTTGAGTGACCATCAGCTTTAAGTACTTTAGCAAGGCTGTGGAATACTTCTGCGCCCATACGTAAACCTTCACGGAATGTCTTAGCGCCAACGGGTTGAATCATAAACTCTTGAATATCAACACTGTTGTCTGCATGCTCACCACCGTTGATGATGTTCATCATTGGAAGTGGCATTGAATAAACACCAGGAGTGCCGTTTAGATCAGCAATATGCTCGTATAAAGGTACGTGCTTAGCAGCAGCTGCAGCTTTAGCAATAGCAAGTGAAACAGCAAGAATGGCGTTAGCACCAAATTTCGCTTTGTTTTCAGTACCATCTAAGTCAATCATAATTTGGTCAAGTGCTGCTTGAGCCAATGCATCTTTACCTTTAATCGCGTCAGCAATTGGACCATTTACAGCAGCAACGGCTTTTAAAACGCCTTTGCCTAAGTAACGCGCTTTGTCGCCATCACGAAGTTCTAATGCTTCACGACTACCTGTTGATGCGCCAGATGGAGCAGCAGCCATACCCACATAACCGCCTTCTAAATGCACTTCAGCTTCAACGGTTGGGTTGCCACGCGAATCCATAATCTCGCGACCAATCACTTTAATAATGTTAGCCATAATATCCTCGTACTGTGTCAGTAAATTAAAAAATGTAATAAAAGTTAAAAGCCAATACCAATAAAACCACTAGATAACTTGATATTGCCGATTTATTGGTATGTAACTTTCAGTTTTGTAATTTTATTCTATTTAAAGCTTAGGATAAATCGAATTGGTCTCTGCTTCAACTTAGTTTTTACCGTTGCGAGACATCAAAAAGGCGATAATTTGATCTTACGCATATATCTTAGACAAAAAAGCCGCTAATGCAGAACATTAGCGGCTAATAAGTATTAGTTTATGTCGCGTTTTTGATACGCTGAAGAAGCAGCAATAAAGCCTTCAAATAATGGGTGGCCATCACGAGGGGTTGAGGTGAATTCTGGGTGGAATTGACCCGCAACAAACCAAGGGTGATTTGGTAACTCAATCATTTCAATCAACTTACGATCTGATGATAAACCACTGAACACTAAACCGGCTTTTTCAAGACGTTCAATGTAGTTGTTGTTTACTTCGTAACGATGACGGTGGCGCTCAACACACGTTGTTGAATTGTATGCAGTAGCTGCTCTGGTGCCTTCTTTTAAATGGCATAACTGAGCACCTAAACGCATAGTGCCACCTAAATCAGAAGATTCATGGCGTTTTTCAACATCACCTTCTTCATTAATCCATTCCGTAATTAACCCCACTACTGGATACGGTGTTTCTGGATTAAACTCAGTAGAATGAGCACCTTCTAAACCGGCTACATGGCGTGCAAATTCGATTAACGCGACCTGCATACCCAAACAAATACCAAAGTAAGGTAAGTTATTTTCACGAGCAAATTTAGCAGCGAAAATTTTGCCTTCTACACCACGCTCACCAAAGCCACCAGGTACTAAAATACCGTCTAAACCTTGGAGTACTTCTTCGCCTTTCGCTTCAACTGTTTGTGAATCGATATATTTGATGTTTACGCTAACACGGTTTTTTAACCCCGCGTGCTTTAATGCTTCGTTTACGGACTTATAAGCATCTGGTAATTCAATGTACTTACCTACCATACCAATAGTGACTTCACCATTTGGATTCGCTTCTTGGTAAATAACATTTTCCCATTCAGATAAATCAGCTTCGTTACAGTCTAAATGGAAGCGCTTGATCACTAAGTCATCTAGGCCTTGCGAGCGTAACAATGCAGGGATCTTATAAATACTATCAACGTCTTTTAATGAAATAACAGCACGTTCTTCCACATTACAGAATAACGAGATTTTTGCTTTTTCATTGGCTGGGATTGCACGGTCGCCACGACAAACCAATACATCTGGCGCAATACCAATAGAACGCAACTCTTTAACAGAATGCTGTGTTGGTTTGGTTTTAATTTCACCTGCTGCACCTAAGAATGGTACTAAGGTTAAATGCATAAATAAAGTGCGTTCACGTCCTAGTTCAGCACCTAATTGACGGATAGATTCAAGAAAAGGTAATGACTCGATATCGCCGACCGTGCCGCCAATCTCTACGATTGCAACATCATGACCTTCACCACCAGCAATCACTTTTTCTTTGATCGCGTTGGTGATGTGCGGAATAACCTGAATAGTTGCACCTAAATAATCACCGCGACGTTCTTTACTGATGACTTCTTCGTAAATACGGCCAGTAGTAAAGTTGTTACGGCGGTTCATTTTAGTGCGAATGAAACGCTCATAATGGCCTAAGTCGAGATCGGTTTCAGCGCCGTCTTCAGTCACGAATACTTCACCGTGCTGAGTAGGGCTCATAGTACCTGGGTCGACGTTAATGTATGGATCCAGTTTCATAATGGTTACATTAAGGCCACGCGCCTCTAAAATTGCTGCTAGCGAAGCTGCTGCAATGCCTTTACCTAGTGATGAAACAACGCCACCAGTAACGAAGATATACCTTGTAGTCATGCTGAACCTGAGAAAATGTGTTGGAAAAAAACGTGCTTGTAAGAAAGCACTAGGACGGGGCGATATCATACCAAAGCCACCTCGATTCGACAAACTTAAACGCGCTATATTTAGCTTAATTTGCCTTTTCGTGCTGCTTTACCTGATCCCAATAGCGGTCTAATTCAGTTAATGTATGCTGTTCGATAGCTTTACCACTGTCGGCTACATATTGCTCAACACCTCTAAAACGTCGCTCAAACTTAGTGTTTGCTTGGCGTAAAGCTTGTTCAGGATCAACCTTTAAATGGCGTGCTAAATTCACTACAGCAAATAATAAGTCGCCCATTTCATCTTGCACTTTCTCTTTAGAGTAATCAGCATCGGTAGGCTGCTTATTCACCTCGACGAGCACTTCATCTATTTCTTCGTGTATTTTAGCGACTACAGGTTCAAGCTCAGCCCAGTCAAAACCGACTTTAGCCACCCGATGCTGAATTTTTCGCGCTCGCGATAAGGCCGGTAACGCAGTGGGAATATCATCAAGTGCTGAATGCAGCTGCTTTTGTTGGCGCTCATTGGCTTTAAGCTTATCCCATGCTTGGCTCAAATCTTGAGTATTGGTAATTTCTTCAACGTCTAGCCCGTTTGGCGACATGAACACATGTGGATGACGGCGGGTTAATTTATCGCTGATGCGCTCTACAACGGTAGCAAAATCAAACATGCCTTGCTCTTGACCAAGTTGACAATAAAACACGACTTGAAACAACAAGTCACCTAATTCATCGGGTAGTTCCTGCCATGCTTTTCGTTCTATGGTGTCAACCACTTCATAGGCTTCTTCTAGGGTAAAAGGCACTATAGTTGCAAAGTCTTGAGCACAGTCCCACGGGCAACCCGTTTGCGGATCGCGTAATTGTTTCATAATGTCTAGTAACGATTGAATGTTTGCCACGTTGTTTGTCCTCTAAATTGAAAGGCATGTAAATTAAAGCTCATCAAAATTACAAAATCTAAATTAAAAAGGCACCTAAATTAAGGTGCCTTTATGACTCGTTTTATCTTTTATTCATGCCGGGTTTATAGTCTGCGAGATTCAATCACACCATCAACTTGCGATAATTTAGCAATAATGCGCGATAAACCGTCTAGGTTATACAACTCAAGTTCTAACTCTACCGTTGCGGTTTGAGTTTTCACATCTGATGATGAACTCATGGCCATCACATTCGACTTTTCAGCTGCAAGCACTGTGGTTAAATCGCGTAATAATCCGCTACGGTCATGAGATAATACCCGCACTCGAATGCGGTATCCGCCAGAGTAGTTTTCGCCCCAAATTACATCGACACTACGCTCAGGGTGAGCTCGCATTAATTCTTTTACTTGCTCACAATCGCTACGGTGCACAGAAATTCCTCGGCCCATGGTGATATACCCAAAAATTTCATCTCCAGGTACTGGCTGACAACAACGGGCAATGTGGCTCATTAAGTTGCCCACACCACTGACTTCAACCTGGCCTTTACCTGTCTTTTTCGGTTTATGTGAAGCTTTTTTCAGAATGTCTTCAACGAGGTCTTCATCGGTATCGGCAACTTTGCGAACTTTGGTTTCGGTAAAGTTCACCACTTGATTTAGGCGTAAATCGCCACCACCAATGGCCGCGAGCATGTCGTCCATGGTATTAAGGTTAAAACGTTCAACCGCCACAGCCGCATCTTTAATTTTTAAGCCAACACGCGATAATTCAGATTCAAGCATTTCTTTACCGGCGGCAATATTTTTGTCACGGTCTTGTTGCTTAAACCAATGTTGAATTTTAGAGCGTGAACGCGACGATTTAATATAGCCTAAATTTAGGTTTAACCAGTCGCGTTTAGGGTTAGGTGTTTTTGAGGTGATAATTTCAATACGCTCACCTGTTTCAACCTGGTAAGTAAATGGCACAATTCGACCATCAACTTTAGCACCAATACATTTATGTCCCACTTGCGAGTGAATGTAATAAGCAAAATCGAGCACAGTTGAACCAAGTGGTAAATCGACCACTTCACCGTTAGGAGTAAATACATAAACACGGTCTTCAAATACTTGGCTTCGAACCTCATCAACCAAGTTACCACTTTCGGCCACATCTTCTTGCCACTGTAAAATTTTACGCAGCCAGTTAATTTTTTCTTCGTAGCCAGTTTGCTTGGTATTGCCCGCGCCTTCTTTATATTTCCAATGCGCAGCCACACCGAGTTCAGAGTCTTGATGCATCGCTTCAGTACGGATTTGAATTTCGACGGTTTTGCCTTCAGGCCCCACTACTACGGTATGGATTGATTGGTAACCATTAGGTTTTGGGTTGGCTACATAATCGTCAAATTCACGAGGAATGTGATGCCACAAGTCATGCACAACGCCTAATGCACCATAACAGTCTTGAAGTCTCTCTGTGACGATACGCACAGCTCTTACGTCAAACAGCTCATCGAATTTAAGATCTTTACCCTTCATTTTTCGCCAAATACTGTATATGTGCTTTGGGCGTCCATATACTTTTGCGCGGATATCATCGCTGTCTAAACGCTGCTGCAATTGGGTTACAAACTTATCAATAAACACTTCGCGGTCCACGCGTTTACCATCAAGCTGTTTGGCAATATCTTTATAAACTGTTGGGTGCAGGTAGCGGAACGAAATATCTTCAAGTTCCCACTTGAGCTGACCTATGCCTAAGCGATTAGCAAGCGGTGCGTAAATATCGGCAATTTCACGGGCTAACAATACGCGAGTTTCTTCGTCAGCATTTTTAACCGCGCGCAATAAACACACACGCTCAGCCAATTTGATCACTACTGCGCGAACATCTTCGACCATCGCTAACAGCATTTTACGAATATTATCGATTTGCGGTTCGGCGTCACGCGAGTTTTCGCTGACTTTGAGTGCGCCAATGGCATTCATGGTGACAACACTGGCAACGAGTCTGGCTAAATTGTCACCATACTGTTCAGCTAATTGCTCTTCGTTTAATACACCGGCATCAAACATTAAAAACAGCACCGCGGCTTGAAGGGTTTCAATGTCCATGTTCAACGGCGCTAAGATTTCTATCATTTCGCGAGCGCGTGCAAGCAACTCAGTATGGGCCAGTTTGTTTTTGACCGGTAAGGCCTCAACTTGCTGGATCAACACTAATAAAGTTTGAGCATCGTCTTTATCGTCAATATAACGGGCGACCCACTCATCCAATTGGAATGTTTGCGTATTAAAATGTGCTTCGCGAACAGATACCATGAACCCTTCCTTAGCCGCATGACCGACTTATACGCCTACATTTGTATGATTCACATAAAAACAGGCATTAACTACCACTGAATACGCTATCTTGAAGCCCTAGGTTCTTTTGTCAATTCAAACGTGTTTAGTTGAACAAATTTATAGCATACCATTTGATATTACCTAAAAATCTTGGCTTATTTACTCAACTCAAATAATACCATGGACTCAATATGATGCGTTTGTGGAAACATATCGACTAACCCAACTTGCGCAATACGATAACCATTAGCTAATAATACACTACTGTCGCGCGCTAAACTTGCAGGATTGCACGAAACGTACACCACTTTTTTAGGTTGCATCTTCTGTAACCACTGTAAACTTTCATAAGCGCCAGCTCTGGCAGGGTCGAGCAATAACTTATCAATTTTACCTAACCAAGCTTGGTCTGATAAATCCGCACTTAAGTCAGCATGGTAAAACGTGACATTGTCTAAGTTATTATCTATCGCATTTTGCTTGGCTTGCTCAACCATTTCTGGCACACCTTCAACCCCAACCACGTGCGCTGCTTTTTTAGCTAGAGGCAGGCTGAAGTTACCTACCCCACAAAATAAATCAAGAATACGTTCACCAGGTTGAGGATCTAACCACTCAATAGCTTGATCTACCATGCCCTGGTTAATGGCACTATTTACCTGAACAAAGTTACCAGGGGTAAATGAACATCGTATGCTTTCGGCGGCCAAATGATAAAAAGGCAATGTCACAGCTTGCTCAGTCGAGGTTAGCTGAGGATAAAGCTGAGTTAATTGCCCGGCATCATCTTGCAGTAACAGATTAAGCTGATGTTTTTCAGCAAAGCCAGTTAACCAGCGAATATCGGAATTAGGTAAGTTTTTAGTCACTCGAATGACAACAAAATGGCCATTATCAGCTTGAGTTAATTCAACATGGCCGATGCTCGCTTTGGCTTTTAATTGATTTAAATTAGCGGCTAATGGTGTAATCAAATCTGATAAAGGAGCAGCTAATACCGGACAGTGATTAATTTCAACGATTTGATTACTGTTGCCGGCACGAAACCCCAGCTGTAAACGTTGGCTGCGTTTATCAAGTAAGGTGGCTAGACGCGCTCTACGTCGATAATGCCAGCCCTCACCAATAATCGCCTCTGCCGACATCTGTGCATCGATAGCCTCTGAACTTGACAACTTAGCAATTAAATCAACCAAGGCGGCTTGCTTATAGTCACGCTGAGCTTGAGTGTCCATGTGCTGTAAATCACAACCGCCACATTGGCTGTAATGCTGACAATGAGGTTTAACTCTACTGGGCGCTGGGCTGGCAATATTAATTAACTTAGCCTTGGCATAACTTTTCTTTTGCTCAACAAGCTGCACTGTCGCGCGCTCGCCGGGTAACGCCCCCGCAACAAACACCACTTTGCCTTGATGTTGAGCAATACCGGCACCTAGGTGATCTAATTGGGTTACATCTAACGTGAGCTTTGCAGATAATTGTTTAGATTTGTTCGGTTTTTCTTTGAAAAATTGTGCCATTTCGGCCTCAGATGTCGAATAAAAAACTAGTCAAGAGTGCGATGTTTCTGGCAGTCTAGACGCAATAATAGCGATTTAGCATCAGGAACACACCTAACAGCCATGAAAAGTGCCAACAATATGACCAAATACAGCCTACGCTCTTGGGTTCTGGTACTAGCGTTAGCGCCCACAATTGTCGTGGGTATTCTACTTGGAAGTTATTTCACGATAAACCGCTTTTATGAATTGGAAGACACCTTAATTATAAAAGGCAGCAATATTGTTGAACCTTTAGCCATTGCCAGTGAGTTTGGCATTATTAATCAAGACCGCGAGTCGACTAAACGCTTGCTAGCTGCATCACAAATCAATAACGCTTCGTTAATTCACTCCATTGCGGTATTTGACGCTGAAAATCAATTATTTGTGACATCTCATTATCATAAAGATTTTGAAACAATGCGCTTTAAAAAACCATTAACGGCACTGATTAGCACAGAACATGAAACCATTGGTGATACTTTAGTTATTCGAGTGCCGATTATTTCGCATACAGGACTTGAAAGCACTTTGCTTAGTAGCTTAAATCGAGTTAGCGATACTGAGCGTAGCACACAACAAAACCAACATTTTATTGAACCTATATTCAACAACCAACAAGAACAAATTTTAGGCTACATATCCGTCCTGCTTAATAAAGAAAATGCACTACTAGAACAACATAGAGCAGCCATAGCGGCATTTATTATTGTGTTAATTGGAGTGCAATTTAATCTATTTTTTACGTTTCGTTTAGTCAAACATGTTAACCACCCGATTACCGAAATGGTGCGTGTGGTGGCCAAAATTCGTGAGGGTAAACTTGACACCCGGCTTGAAGGCAACTTAATTGGTGAGCTTGATTTACTAAAGCGCGGAATTAACGCCATGGCGGGATCGTTATCTGAATATCACGACGAAATGCAGCAAAATATTGACCAAGCCACATCAGACTTACGTGAAACACTTGAGCAAATTGAAATTCAAAACGTTGAGTTAGACTTAGCCAAAAAACGCGCGTTAGAAGCCAGCCGAATTAAGTCGGAATTTTTAGCCAACATGTCACACGAATTGCGAACACCACTCAATGGCGTCATCGGTTTTGCAAGGCAATTATTAAAAACCCCGCTGCATACTAGCCAACTTGACTACATTAAAACCATTGAACGCAGTGCGAGTAACTTACTTGGTATTATTAACGATATTCTCGACTTCTCTAAACTTGAAGCAGGTAAAATGGTACTCGAAAAAATGCCATTTGCACTGCGCGAGACTCTTGCAGAAACGCGAACCATTATTGCAGGCAGCGCCCAAGAGAAGGGCCTAGAATTAGTAATTGATATTGATAGCAATGTCCCAGAGAGTGTTAGTGGTGACTCAATGCGAGTCAGTCAAATTATTACCAATTTAGTGGGTAACGCAATTAAGTTTACCGACTCTGGCAGTGTCATTCTAAAGATTCACCTAGTTGGCCATGACGAGGATAATATTACTCTTCGATGTGAAGTTATCGATACAGGCATTGGCATCGACGAAAGTCAGCAAGAATATTTATTCCAAGCATTTGGTCAGGCCGACTCTTCTATATCACGCCGATTTGGCGGCACGGGATTAGGCTTGGTGATCACCAAGCGCCTAATTAACCAGATGGGAGGCCAAATTGGCTTTACTTCGGCACCCAATAAAGGCTCAAACTTCTGGTTTATTTTACCGCTTGGTATTAGTCAATTTGAAATAGGCGAAGTCTTGCCAGTAAATGTACTGCAGCACAAATCAGTACTGCTATATGAGCCACGCGAATTGTCTCGCGACACACTTAACCGCCGCTTAGTATCCTGGCAGTTAATTCTAACCAATGTCGCAAATCCCGAAAACCTGACATCTGTACTGCAAAGTCAAAATAGTAAATTTGATTATATTATAATGAGCTGTCATGGTTTTATTGATAACGACTCATTGATTCATTTACTACAACAAGCCCGTCAGCATACCGATTGCTTAGTGTTATTGCATGATTGTGTTGATCAGGATGTGATAATTAACGTTCTCAAAGCCAATGCAGATGTACTGCTTAACACACCAATAAGTGACTTAACTTTAGCGCGTCATTTGATATACCCACCCACGCCAGCAACATTGGTTAGTTTACCTGAACTCCCCATTATCGAAGACACACAACGTATTAAAGCCTCTGTATTGGCGGTTGACGATAATATTGCTAATTTAAAACTTATTGACACCTTATTAAAAGAATTGGTTGTCAATGTTGTTACCGTAAACAACGGAAAAGATGCCATAACACAAGCCCAAGAACATACATTTGATTTAATTTTTATGGACATTCAAATGCCTGGCACTGACGGTATTACAGCTACACAGCAAATCCGCTCTGCCTCGCTTAACCGTAACACCCCTATTATTGCGGTTACGGCACACACCATTGCAGAAGAACGTGAGAAAATTCTTGCCTGTGGCATGGATGGCTTCTTACCAAAACCTATAGATGAAGTATCGTTAAAAGGGGTTATTAACCGCTGGATCATCAAGCCTAAATTTACCTATTTCGACAACACTATATTAAATTGGGATTTGTGTTTAACTCAAGCTAATCAAAAACCAGACTTAGCATTAGACATGTTAAAAATGCTGGTTAGTTCACTTCCTGAAACAGTTGAAGCTATCGACAATGCCTTGGGGAAACGTGATTCTGCAACATTATTACAAGCAGTGCACAAACTGCACGGCGCAACATGCTATTGCGGTGTACCGACGACACAAAAACTTTGTAAAGATATCGAATCAGCCTTAAAGCATAAAATTGATATCGATGATCTTGAACCTGAAATACTAGAGTTACTTGATGAGTTAACTAAGGTAGAATCAGCAGCAAATCAAGTGATAAACCAGCTATCAGTGGATACTCCTAATGACCAGTAAACCCGGATTCTTTAAACGCCTTAAGGCGCTATCTTTACCGCAAAAACAGCTTTTTGCACTTGCCTTATGTCAGCGTATGTTACCCAATTACAAGCTATTTTCTGAAGTATGCGAGTTTGGTGAGCCTCAAGTATTAAGCACTGCACTTGAGCTATTATGGCAAAGCCAATATGACAAAAAGCTAAAATTCAATATTGATGTACATTTACAACGCCTCGATGAAAACACCCCTGACCCAAGCGATTTTGAAGCTTATGGTGCCTACCCAGCAATGGATGCCGCAGTCGCTATCGCAACGTTGATGAGTGCTATTGACAGTAAAATTGAAGAAGACATTACTAATATCAGTAAGTTATCATCAAGCACAGTTGCGAACTACATTGAAGCCATTAGTGATGAATCACTCATGGATGAAGAGTTAGATGAATTTGTGTTTTCTCACCCAGTGATGGAAGAAGAAAAAGAGCTTCAGAGTATGTTATTAGATATTATCGAAGCAAACCCAGACATTAACAGTGAGTTGGTGAAAGGATTACGTAAAGATATAATTGAAGCTGGCGTGTCAAACATTGGTATTAGCGAGTAATACATGCAAGCATTAACTCGTTGCAACTAATTGATATTATGAGCTAAATGTACACGTTAATGCTTCAATAATAGCCTGGTGTTTTCAGGCTATTATTCATTATAAAACAGAGCACACTTAAATTGTGTGCATTAACAAAAATACGGCATACCATACGTTACACCTTAGTCATATTTACCATAACACACTGCGAGATTGATATTTAAAACGTCAAAGGCCCTATGAAAAAAATTTTCTATCAAGGCTTCACCTTTACCAATCCAAACGGTAAAACCGACAATTGGACACTTGTGATTGGAAATCAAGTTCGAGTAGGTTCGTTATTTGAATTAAGACGACAAGTACATTTTTTTACCGAACTGGGCATTTTACCTCCGCCAAAAATATCTAAATAATTCGCATCTGCAATGTGAATATCACGATAACTCGCCGCTAAGAGCTTCCCAAACTGCAATACTAAGCTGTAAATCTGAACTAGAATTCAATTTCGCAACGCTAAATATCCAAAAAGTATTAACATATCAAGCATAATTCAGTGCTATGTTGAAAAACTATCACCTTGAGCCTAAGTCTAATTGCATCGCAGCTATTAAAAGCAGTAAAGTGACAACATTATCATTTTGCTAAGGAATTGCGAGGGATGTCTAGTATTCTTACCCCGCTAATCGCTGTTTTCGCCATTATGCTGCTAGGCAGTTTAATCCAAAAATCTAGATTGCTTCCCGCCGATACCGATGTCGTGCTTAATCAGTTTGTCTATTATGTGGCCTTTCCTGCTATTTTATTAATTGTATTAGCAGAAACACGTATTGAAGACATTGCTCAATGGGGGTTTATTGGCGGCTTTAGTTTAGCGATGGTAATCACTTATGCATTAGTTATTTTATTGTCACTTTGGCAAGCGCCAAAGCAACAGGCTATCGCTGCAATGCGTGGATTAAACTCGACCTTTGGTAACACTGCATTTATTGGTATCCCATTGATGAGTTTAATGTTTCCTAATAACAAAATGGCCCTCGTCGCGGCGGCAATTGCCAGTTTATTATCAGTGATAATGTTCGCTTTTGCACTGGTGTCAATCGAGCTTGCTAGCCGAAACAAACAATCCTCAGAACCAGCCATTTTAATCATGGCTAATGCATTAGGTAAAAACCCTATCGTCGTTGGCAGTGCCATTGGGATTACGTTATCAGCTTGCCATGTCAATCTACCAAATAGCGTATCTTTGATGCTACATCAATTAGGCAACACCTCAAGCCCTTGCGCCCTATTTGCCATTGGCATGGTATTAGTAAAAGCATTACGCCAGCAAACTGGCAGCAAATTATTTACGACCGGCTTAATTGCCGAGCTTAATGTAATTAACCTCTTTAAATTGGTCATTCAGCCTCTCATCGCCTACGGCTTATTAAGTGTATTCGGAGTTGAACAACAATGGTTGATAATGGGGGTATTACTTGCCTCGCTTCCAACTGCAGCAAGTGTTTACTTACTTGCAGATCGTTACCAAGTTCATGCTAATGTCAGTGCGCAAGCAATACTTTATGGCACCTTAATGACTTTTATCAGCTTGCCGATAATTGAATCTTTACTGAAAACTTATACTCAGGGTTAGTTGAATTGATTATGTTTTCAATCAGCCAATTATTAAGAATGGTATAACTATTGTGCGATTGACGATGAACAAATAGGCAAAGATAATTTTCAGTCTACTACTTTACTGTATAAAAAATCAGTATATACTGTTTATCAATACAGTGGTTTGGTGGTTTCATAGACAGGAATTCATTATGCTTTGCCAACTCAGCATCAACAATTTTGCTATCGTACGTTTTTTAGAACTCGATTTTAAAGCCGGTATGACAAGCATCACCGGGGAAACCGGTGCTGGTAAATCGATTGCTATCGACGCTCTAGGTTTATGTTTAGGCAGTCGTAGTGATGCCAATACAGTTAGACCTGGCGCTAATAAAACCGAAGTCAGTGCTCGCTTTACGCTGAGCGATGTGCCATTAGCAAAACGCTGGCTTGAAGATAATGATTTAGATGCAGATGAGGAATGTATTCTTCGTCGTACCATTAATAGTGATGGTCGCTCTCGCGCCTACATCAATGGCAACCCCGTTCCAGTGACACAATTAAAGGCTATAGGCCAGTTTCTCATTGGTATTCATGGCCAACATGCCCATCATGCGATGCTCAAAAGTGAGCATCAATTAAATCTGCTCGACAGTTACGCAAACCACAAAATATTACTCGATAGTGTGAGTGCAAGCTACCTTAGATGTAAGCAAGTTGAGAATCAACTCAAACAACTTGAACAAGCACAGCATGAGCGTATCTCTCGCCAACAGTTGTTGCAATATCAGGTCGAAGAGTTAAACGAGTTTAATCTAGGTTTAGAAGAGTTTGATGATATTGAGCAAGAACATAAACGGTTGGCAAATGGCACCGATTTAATTGAGCGTTGCCAGGCTGGTTTGCATTTACTTACCGAAAGCGATGAGGGCAATATTGAATCATTGTTAAATAAAGTAGCCGCCATCGCAGACACGCTTCAAGGCTATGATGAATCCCTTGCACCTATTAGTACGATGCTTAACGATGCGCTAATCCAGGTACAAGAAAGTGCGAGCGAAATTGAGAGCTATTTAAGCCGCCTCGAGTTAGACCCTGAACATTTTGCTTATCTTGAAAAACGCTTATCAACTGCAATGCAATTAGCACGTAAGCATCATGTAAGCCCAGATAAACTGGCTTTGCATCACCAGGCGCTTATGGCCGAATTAGCAGAATTAGCGGGTGATGAAAACAAACTCGACGAAATAAGACTGCAACTGGAATCAAGTAAAAATGCCTATTTAGCTAATGCACAGAAACTTAGCCAAAGCCGCAATCGTTATGCTAAAGAATTAGATAAATTAGTGACCCGTTCGATCCATGAGCTCAATATGCCTAAAGGTAAATTTTGCATCGAAGTGAATCACGACCCAGCCAATATTTCAATGAATGGTAGTGACAGTATCGAATTTATGGTGACCACTAACCCTGGGCAGCCTTTACAACCAATTTCCAAAGTGGCTTCGGGTGGCGAGTTATCACGAATAGGATTAGGTATTCAGGTGATAACCGCTAAAAAAGTCGCAACCCCAACTTTGATATTTGATGAAGTTGATGTGGGTATTTCAGGTCCTACTGCATCAGTAGTAGGTAGAATGCTCCGCAGCCTTGGAGAATCAACTCAAGTGTTGTGTGTTACCCATTTACCTCAAGTTGCTGGTAATGGTCATCAACACATGTTTGTAAATAAGTTTAATAAGGCCGGCAGCACTGAAACCACCATGCAAGCATTAGATAAAGATCAACGCGTTAATGAACTAGCACGCTTACTCGGTGGAGACGTAATTACTGAAAACACCTTAGCCAACGCCCGTGAATTATTGCAATAAAGCTCATGGGTTATCAAAAGCCAACCTGCATGTTATCATTGTGTTAAATGGATTTGCGGATAAATAATGATGATGATGTTTCTTAAAATAATAGGCATGCTGGTTGGGTTAATCAGCAGCTTATTAGTATTTTCTGTTGTTTGCTTAGTGGCAATCAACGCTTCTGACAGAACAAAATCGCCTAATACACTATTAGTTGAAAGCTGGTTAAAGCAACAACCCGTTGTATCGAACTCAAACGGGTTTGAATATGTTAAGGCGATGCTAGGCACTACCGAAGAAAATAAGTCGAATCCACAAGAAGCAACGCTTAGCTTTAGTGATCAACAGACCAAATTAATTCGCGACTTTAAAGAAGCTTGCCACTCAGCAGATTTGAATACTTGTAATGAGTTTTTCAGCAGTAATAGTGAAACAATTAACCGTGCTATTAATGCTCATCAAACCAATATTGATAAATACAATGTATTAGTCGCTATGCCTGATTGGCAAGAAAGTGATCAGTCTTTAATCCCTCATGATAAAATTCGCTGGTCTCAACTTTTTCAGTTAAGAGAGCTAAGTTTACTTGGTACTCTTAATCGCCAGGGAACTTCCACTAACAAAATAGATGTTGATGCTGCAATAGCATTCCTAAATAAAGAAACGCACTTTTGGAATAATGTATATCACTCATCGAGATCGTTATTGTCTCATATGATTGTCAGCGGTGTACTGAAAGAGCAACTCCGCTTTGCGAGCACTTTAGCTCAAAGCAATCATGAAGGGGTTAAAAATATCAATGCTTGGCAATCACCTTTCATCTTAAGTCAAAATGACTTCGAACGTATATTTTCAGGTGAATGGCTCTTTGGCCACAATGCCATGCAGCAAATGGTAATGGAAGCTCAACAGGATACGGCACCATTTTACGAACAATGGTTAGCCAAAATGTTTATTAAACCCATTGATGATGATAATTTGCGAGCTGAATATTTCGTCAATATGGTTAAAGATCCTGTATCAACAGATGCATCGCTTATGCTTAAAAAGCCTGAATATTGCGATGACGACAATAGTTTGATGCAGTTATGGCAATTACGCTACAACCCGATCGGTAAAGTATTAAGCTGCACTTTTTATGAAACAGATCTTAAGCTGCGCGTCGTCAATATGAATAATGAAATAGAACATTTACGCAGCAATTTAATGATAACTCAATAAATTTTAGTCTCGTTGAGTTTGCAACAACAAAAATAAAATATAAAAAAGAGCACATTGTGCTCTTTTTTATATTTTATTTTTATGGCTACGTTATAAATAATAAATCGCTAGTTGCACCCCAATTAATGCAAATATGCCTGCTAAGACATCGTCTATCATAATCCCAAAACCACCGTGGACTTTGGCATCTAACCAGCGAATAGGCCAAGGCTTAATGATGTCAAAAAAGCGAAATAATACAAATCCAAGCACTAACCAGACAAAACCAGCAGGGGCGGCGATCATGGTGATCATTAACCCAACCACTTCATCCCACACAATCGCACCGTGATCATGTACCCCCATGTCTTTGGCCGCTTTACCACAAATGTAAAAACCAGCAAGCATACTCAATATAGTAATCAACAAGTAATGACCTAAGCTTAATTGTTGCATTAATAGCACTATAGGTACTGTAGCTAAAGTGCCAAAGGTTCCAGGCGCCTTTGCCGCTTTACCACTGCCAAACCCTAATGCTAAAAAGTGAATAGGATTAGTTAAAGACAGCTTATTGACGAATTTATCTTGAGTGAGAAGTCTCATAATGGATTAACTAAAATGCTCAAAACTTCGGGAAACAGGCATAAATGCTTTACCGTCATCGACAAGTTTAAGTTTATCGCCAGCACAAATTTGACCAATTTTGACAAATTTAACCCCAGCATGGATAAGCGCTGTATCAATCGCGCCTCGTTGAGATTCTGGCACCGTAAACAGTAATTCGTAATCTTCCCCGCCAGTTAACGCATAACTCAGTGCGTCTTCACGACTTAAGTTGGCTTTAAGTGAAGTTGATAACGGTATTTGACTCACATCGATAATCGCCCCCACTTTAGAGGCTTTTAAGACATGACCAATATCTGAAATTAACCCATCAGACAAATCAATCGCACTAGTGGCTAATGTTCTTAACGCTTGGCCTGCTAAAACTCTAGGGGTCGGATAATAGTGACGGTTAATCAGATATTCTTTATCTTCTGTATTCACGATTTTGGCACCGCGCAACACATCTAAACCAAGGGCCGAATCACCTAATGTGCCAGTGACATAAACCCAATCGCCATTTTTAGCGCCGGCACGGGTCAATGCTGTACCTTTAATCACTTGGCCATTGATGGTGATGCTTATACTACGTGGGCCGCGAGTGGTATCGCCACCAATTAACGCAACACCATAATATTCTGCAATTTCAAAAAGCCCTTCGCTAAAACGGGCTAACCACGGTTCATCAACACTCGGTAGCGTCAAAGCTAAAGTAAACCATGCAGGCTCTGCCCCCATAGCGGCGAGATCGGATAAATTTACCGCTAAAGACTTATAGCCTAATGCATGGGCTGGAATATCTGATAAAAAATGGACATTTTCTACGAGAGTATCGCATGAAATCGCAATCGATTTGTTGTCAGCTGGATTAACCAAAGCGCAGTCGTCGCCAATGCTAAGCTCAACGTCGCGTCGTTTTTGGCCTTTATTACGAAAGTAATGTTCGATAAGTTGGAATTCTTTCACATTCAGTTTGGTGCGGTAAACCGACCACCTTAATTTAGAAACAATTAATTGAAATGAAAAACGGTATCCGAGGATACCGTTCTGGTATTACTTTTGTTTCACAATTTTATCAAGCAAGCCGTTAACGAACTTGTGACTGTCGTCAGCACCAAACGCTTTCGCTAATTCAATACCTTCGTTAATTGCCACTTTAAACGGCACATCTTTACGAAAGGTCAACTCATAAGTTGCCAAACGCACGATAGCTTTTTCAACTGGTGAAACATCTTCGAAATCACGATCTAAATGTGGCTTTAGCAAATCATCAATCTGTGCAGTTTTTGACGCTACACCTGATAATAATTCACGAAAATAAGCAACATCTACACCGTCAGTGTTCTGCTCAGTCAAAAACTCATGTTCTACGTCAGCAACATTGTTCTTACTTAACTGCCATGAATAAATGGCTTGAACGGCTAAACGGCGGGCCTTACGGCGCTCTGAAGGTTTCATACTTTTCCTACTATTACAGCTGTTGTTCTAGTTGTTGCAGTACGTTAACCATTTCAAGTAAACCAAGTGCAGCTTCGCCGCCTTTATTACCTGCTTTAGTACCTGAACGCTCAATAGCTTGTTCAATGGTATCTGTAGTTAACACACCGAATGAAACTGGTAGGTCATATTCTAAAGCAACTTGTGCAAGACCTTTGTTACATTCACCGGCAACAAAATCAAAATGAGGGGTACCGCCACGGATCACCGCACCAAGTGCAATAATGCCGTCAAATTTGCCACTTGCAGCAACACGCTTTGCCGCTAGCGGTAATTCAACTGCGCCAGGAACACGTACAACAGTAATGTTGTCGTCACTTACCTGACCGAAACGCTTTAATGTGTCTATTGCACCGTCAAGCAGACTTTCAACTAAAAAGCTATTGAATCGCGATATTACGATCGCCACTTTGGCATTTTTCGCTTCGATATTACCTTGAACTACGTTCATTCTATCTTACCTAAATTAGCTAAAGCACCCGGCTCGGGGCAAAAAGAGGCGCTATGATATCACAGCCATTAGCCCTGAGCGCTATGCAATTAATGAAATTGTTAAATTTACCATTCGCCAACATTACTCGGCAATATAGTCAGTCACTTCTAGACCAAAGCCTGACAAAGAATGATAACGCTTTGGTGAACTTAATAGGCGCATACTCGTCACGCCTAAATTGGATAAAATTTGCGAACCAACACCAACCCGACGTGATGTACCTTGCCACATTGCTGGCGCTGGTGATTGACCATTATCTTCAGCTTCAAACGCTTTTACTTTTGCTAACAACTGACTTGAATGTTCATCGTTGCCGAGTAGCACTAAAACCCCACCATCTGTTGCGATGCGTTCCATGGCTTTTTCTAACGGCCAACTGCGTTTTTGATCGCGTTCAGAGTGCAGCAAATCATTAAAGGTATTTTGCAAATGTACACGGACCAAACAGTTTGCTTTAACCTCGTCTTTAACCAAAGCATAGTGCAATTGGTTATCGATAGTGTCTCTGAAGGTGACCATGGTAAACTCACCAAAACGGGTCGGCAATTTACACTGCGCTTCACGTACGACAGTGGTTTCATTAGTGTTACGGTATTCAATAAGATCGGCAATTGTACCAATTTTAATACCATGTTTTTCGCTAAATATTTCGAGATCTGGGCGACGCGCCATTGTACCATCGTCATTCAAAATTTCGACAATCACACCTGACGGCTCACAACCAGCTAATCGCGCTAAATCGCAACCAGCTTCAGTATGGCCAGCGCGCGTTAATACACCACCTTCTTGCGCCATCAACGGAAATATATGACCAGGTTGCACTAAGTCAGATGCTTTGGCATCTTTAGCTACAGCGGCTTGAACAGTGACTGCACGGTCATGGGCAGATATGCCGGTTGTCACTCCAGTAGCGGCCTCAATCGACACGGTAAAGTTAGTTGAAAACTGAGCATTATTGTTAGTTACCATGAGTGGTAAATTAAGCTGCTGACAACGTGCTTTGGTCATCGTTTGGCAAATAAGTCCACGGCCGTAAGTAGCCATAAAGTTGATTGCTGCTGGCGTCACTTTGTCAGCGGCCATGATCAAATCACCTTCATTTTCTCTGTCTTCATCGTCCATCAAAATAACCATTTTACCTTGACGAATATCTTCAATGATTTCTTCTATACTATGTAGCGCCATTGTCAGACCTTTATATATTAAGAGTGTGCTTCAATACTGAAGTAATGATTCTATTTTTATTTTATAAGTGAACGAGGTACAAAAGTTAATACGATTAACGTAAGAAACCAGACTTGGCCAATAACTCCATCGTCACACCCGATGACGGCTTGGCATGTTCTGTTTCTGGCTGCATTAAACGTTCTAAATAACGGGCAATTAAGTCGACTTCTATATTAACGTTATCACCTACTTTTAATTCCACTAATGTGGTTTCACCTGCAGTGTGAGGCACTATTGTTAATCTAAAACGACTTCCATCCACTTCATTAACGGTTAAGCTCACACCATCAATCGTAATCGAGCCTTTATGTGCAATATAACGACTCAGCGTTGTAGGTGCTGATAACCAAAACTCTAACGCTTTGCCTCTGTAAGCGCAGTGTTCAACTTTAGCAATACCATCAACATGGCCACTCACCATGTGACCGCCTAAACGAGTTGTAGCGGTAACGGCTTTCTCAAGGTTTACTTTCTGGCCTACTTGATAATGGCTGAAGCCTGTTAATGCCACTGTCTCAGCAGAGATATCAGCCACATAACCATCAGCTAAACGCTCAACGACAGTCAAACAAACACCATTAGTGGCAATACTGTCGCCTAATTTCACGTCTGCTAAATCTAATTTACCACTGGCAACGGTTAAGCGAATATCGTTACCTTTGCGATCAATTTTGCGTAATGTACCAAGGGCTTCAATTATCCCAGTAAACATAATGACTCACTTTTAACGTTGATACTTTGCTGTCGCTCAGATTTTTAGCCTTGGCAACAATCAATTAATAGGATTTGTTATATCTGAGGATATAACGCTGATCTTTACCAAAGTTGCGCTGATCAATGAGTTGCAACATTGGCGTTTGTTCCATGGAAGTATAATCTGGTAATTGCAACATATTGCGTCCATGGCTTCCAAGGATCTTAGGGGCTTGATAAAGTACAACATCGTCCGCTAAATTTTGTGCTACAAACGCACCCGCTAACGTTGCGCCAGCCTCTACTAGCACTGAGTTTGCAGTTTTACCTAAATACGTTAACAAGGCCGGCAATGAGATTCTACCTAACGAGTCACACTCTAGTACTAAAAAAGACACATGTGGCGGAAACAGCGCTTTGACTTGTTCAGAGTACTCACAACCCGATACCAATAAAATCGGGCTCGTTATAGAGAATAAATGTGGCGCTGCAGTTAACCTTGCACGGCTATCTAATATGACTCTTAGAGGCTGAAAAATGTCATTAGGGCTTAGACGGGTCATCAATTCACCCAATGATTCAAAGCGGACATTTAAACTGGGATCGTCAATTAGCACGGTTTCAACGCCGGTAATTAACGCACAATGACTGGCACGATACTTTTGCACATCTGCACGAGCAGCTGTACCTGTAATCCATTTTGACACGCCATTAGATAACGCCGTTTTTCCATCTAAACTAGCAGCCACCTTTACCGTTACCCAAGGTAAACCGGTTTTCATGCGTTTCATAAAACCGAGGTTAAGTGCATAAGCTTGCTCAGTGAGTAACCCAACATCCACCTGAATGCCAGCCTCTCTTAACATGGCAATACCACGACCAGACACTTCAGGGTTGGCATCGGTCACAGCAACAACAACTCTGGCAACCTTAGCATTTATCAAGCCTAGTGCACATGGCGGCGTACGTCCGTAATGACTGCAAGGCTCTAATGTTACATACGCTGTGGCACCTTGCGCGGTTAATCCACTTTCATTAACCATCTTTAGCGCGTTCACTTCTGCGTGCCCTTGGCCTGCACGTTGATGGTAACCCTCACCGATAATCTGTCCATCAGCAACAATCACGCAACCGACACACGGATTAGGCCGAGTGGTATAACGGCCCCGCTCTGCCAGCATAATGGCTCGGCTCATCATTTCAATATCGACGCTAGACCAATTAGACATGGTTATCACTCTCGTTTGATATCATGTTAAGCCCATAAAATATTATTCAAAAATCAGCGTTTACTCGGTGATTACTTTTGCAGTTTAGCGATAGCTTCGCCAAATTGAGAGACATCTTCAAAAGCACGATAAACTGAAGCAAAACGAATATAAGCCACTTTATCTAGGCTCATTAATTGCTCCATCATCAGATTACCAATCATTTCAGAATCCACTTCACGCTCACCAGTTGCGCGCAGTGTTGATTTAATCTTGGTCAGCGCTTGATCAATTTCATCAATAGATACCGGACGTTTTTCAACTGCACGCAACATGCCGCCACGCAGCTTATCTTCGTCAAACGGTTGTCTGGTGCCATCACGTTTTATCACTCTAGGCATGACTAGTTCAGCACCTTCAAATGTGGTGAAACGTTCATGACATTCGGTACATTCCCGGCGACGGCGAACTTGATGACCATCGGCCACTAATCGAGAATCTATTACTTTGGTGTCGGTCGCGCTACAAAAAGGGCAATGCATTGAACCTCCTGCAGAAAACAAAATGGCCGCTAAAATTAGCGGCCATTAAAGTTTATCCTATTTGTTGAGCAAGGTTAACCTAAACCTCAAAAGCAATAGTGATTAACCGTATACTGGGAACTTAGCACATAACGCCAACACTTGGCCTTTAACGCGCTCAATAACCGCATTGTTAGATGCGTCATCTAAAATGTCACATATCCAGGTTGTCAGCTCTTTCGCTTCAGCTTCTTTAAAGCCGCGACGCGTAATGGCTGGGGTACCGATACGAACACCTGATGTTACAAATGGTGAGCGTGGATCGTTTGGCACTGAGTTTTTGTTCACCGTAATGTTCGCGCTGCCTAACGCGGCATCCGCTTCTTTACCGGTTAAGTCACGGCCAATTAAATCAACTAGCATTAAGTGATTTTCTGTACCGCCAGAAACAATTTTGTAACCGCGCGCTAAAAACACTTCAACCATGGCTTTAGCGTTTTTAACCACTTGCTGCTGGTATACTTTAAACTCTGGCTCTAATGCTTCTTTAAATGCAACCGCTTTACCTGCGATAACATGCATTAATGGGCCACCTTGACCACCAGGGAATACCGCTGAATTTAACTTCTTATATAAATCTTCATCGTCAGCTGCAGAAATAATAATGCCGCCACGTGGACCTGCTAATGTTTTATGAGTAGTTGATGTCACAACGTGTGCGTGTGGCACTGGCGTTGGATACACACCTGCAGCGATTAAGCCTGCAACGTGCGCCATATCAACAAATAAATAAGCACCAATTTTATCAGCGATTTCACGCATTTTAGCCCAGTCAACAATGCCTGAGAACGCTGAGAAACCACCAATCATCATCTTCGGCTTATGCTCAACCGCTAAACGTTCCATTTCGTCGTAGTCAATTTTGCCAGACTCGTCGATACCGTAAGGAATGATGTTATACAGTTTGCCAGAAAAGTTCACAGGAGAACCGTGAGTTAAATGACCACCGTGAGCTAGATTCATCCCTAGAACAGTATCACCTGGCTGTAATAAAGCCATGAAAACAGCGCTATTAGCTTGTGAGCCAGAGTGTGGTTGCACGTTCGCGTAAGTGGCACCAAATAATTCTTTTGCGCGTTCAATTGCTAATGTTTCAACAACATCAACGTACTCGCACCCACCATAGTAACGCTTACCAGGATAACCTTCAGCGTACTTGTTAGTTAACTGAGAACCTTGCGCTTCCATCACACGTGGACTGGTATAGTTCTCAGACGCAATCAATTCAATGTGTTCTTCTTGACGACAAGTTTCATCTTCAATGGCTTTAAATAATTCTGGATCGTAATCCGCAATATTCATCGCTTTCTTCAACATGGTAGCTCCAACATCAATTTCTATATAGTAGGGTTGCGCGGTATTCTACTCTGCAACGATGATCATTCACAGTACAAACAACATGAAATTCACTGTGTTCTGAATACAAAACGATTCAAGTTCGTCCTCCCAGCTGACATTTGATTTCCCTGGATGCAGTGTAAAATTAATTCCACTAATCCCCTGTTGAGTTACGCAAAGAATACAGTAGAATTATCGCCATCTTTGTTGACAACTAGACAGAATAAACATGGCTCAATTTGTATACAGCATGCTTCGTGTGGGCAAGATTGTTCCACCTAAAAAGCAAATTTTAAAAGACATTTCGTTAAGCTTTTTCCCAGGCGCTAAAATTGGCGTACTTGGCTTAAACGGTTCTGGTAAATCTACTCTATTACGCATCATGGCCGGTATAGATACAGAAATTGAGGGTGAAGCACGCCCAATGCCGGGGCTTAAAATTGGTTATTTGCCGCAAGAGCCGCGCTTAAATGAGCAGCAGACCGTGCGCGAAGCCATAGAAGAAGCAGTAAGTGAAGCTAAAAATGCGTTAACCCGTTTAGATGAAGTGTATGCCGCCTATGCTGAACCTGATGCAGACTTTGATGCACTTGCAAAAGAGCAAGGTGAATTAGAAGCGATTATTCAATCACAAGATGCTCATAACCTTGACCGCATTCTTGAACGTGCAGCAAATGCATTACGCTTACCAGAATGGGATGCAAAAATTGAAGTGCTTTCTGGTGGTGAACGTCGCCGAGTGGCGATTTGCCGCTTGTTGCTTGAAAAACCAGAAATGCTATTACTTGACGAACCAACCAACCACTTAGATGCTGAGTCAGTGGCATGGTTAGAGCACTTTTTACAAGAATATAACGGCACCGTTGTGGCGATTACCCATGACCGTTACTTCTTAGATAATGCTGCTGGCTGGATTTTAGAACTTGACCGCGGTGAAGGTATTCCATGGGAAGGTAACTATTCATCATGGCTAGAGCAAAAAGATGCCCGTTTACAGCAAGAGTCATCAACTGAAAGTGCTCGCCAGAAAACCATTGCTAAAGAATTAGAATGGGTGCGCCAAGGTGCTAAAGGTCGCCAATCAAAAGGCAAAGCCCGTATGGCTCGCTTTGAAGAATTGAATACCAACGATTACCAAAAGCGTAACGAAACTAACGAACTATTTATTCCACCTGGACCTCGCTTGGGCGACAAGGTCATCGAAGTGACTAATTTAACCAAGTCATATGGTGATCGAGTGTTAATTGACGATTTGACATTTACCGTCCCTAAAGGGGCAATCGTCGGCATTATTGGTGCTAACGGTGCAGGTAAATCAACATTATTTAGAATGATATCGGGTGCAGAACAACCAGATAGCGGTTCTATCTCGGTTGGTGAGTCAGTTCAAATCGCGTCAGTTGAGCAGTTCCGTGATTCAATGAATGATAAAAATACCGTATGGCAAGAGATTTCTGGCGGTTTAGACATCATGCGGATTAACAACACTGAAATTCCAAGCCGTGCCTATGTTGGCCGTTTTAACTTCCGTGGTGGCGATCAGCAAAAAATCATTGGCACATTATCGGGTGGCGAGCGTAACCGTGTTCACTTAGCGAAGCTACTGCAAGCAGGCGGCAACGTATTGTTACTCGACGAACCGACCAACGACTTAGACGTTGAAACATTGCGCGCATTAGAAGAAGCGTTATTGGAGTTCCCAGGTTGCGCCATGGTTATTTCGCATGACCGTTGGTTCCTCGACCGTATTGCGACTCATATCCTTGATTACCGTGATGAAGGTAAAGTGAACTTCTATGAAGGTAACTATACTGAATACTCTACCTGGCTAAAAGAAACATTGGGTACTGATGTGGTTGAACCACACCGGTTAAAATACAAGCGCATAAGCAAGTAGCGTTTACATATTAAAACAGAGGCTTCGGTCTCTGTTTTGCTTTATCAGGCTGATTTACGTTTATATTTGCTTGTTTTCACTATAAACTCACCTCAACATCTAGAAGTGTCAAAATTTTGTCAATTTATTGTGAGCAATGCACCACAATCTGTTTGTAAAGCCAAAATAACTTCAGTATTATAAATTATTAACGGATTATTTTGCTCTTTGCTGATTACACTCAGCGCATTACAGAGTGTCGATGGTTCCAGCTTGTAGAGAAATATTATGGAGAGATCAGTGAGATACGGTTCAATTAGCCTTGCTTTATTGTGCTTATACGCAAGCAACTCGTTTGCGGCACTCGAAGTCATCACCAATTCAGAAAAACAGACACTTAACAAAATCGAAACCGAATATGATATCGATAGCCTGTTGATCAATGTGAATGACAAATTCTCTCAACTTAATAAGAAAGCCTACGACGTAGAAGGCCTAAAAAAGACTATTGCATCAGAACAAGAGCGTTATGATGAACTGATTAATGGTTTACCACAGGCAATTCGCACTAAAACCTCTCTGCCTGATACGTATAAGCAAATTGAAGAGTCAGTGACTCTAGTCGATGAATTAACTGTGAAAGCAGAAGAAGACAGCAAACGTCTTGAAACTGAAAAAGTTGAAATTCTGTCTGAATACGAACAAATCAACAAACAGCGGGCATCAAAAAGTCAGCAATTATTTAAACTCAAAACTGACATAACTAACCGTTTAATTGCTGACTTATCAAAATCAAGCAGTACGCTTCCGGTTAACATCAATGGCTCAACTGAATGCTCTAAGTACCAAACGATTGCAGATTGTTTAAAAGAATCACAAAGCAGTATTCTTAGCAACACGCGTAATGAATCTCCATTCTTAAACGATAAAAGTGTATTACTGTCGTATGAAGTCATTGACGCGAACATGAACATGAGAGGCGATTTAAACTACAAAGTGGCAATGAAATTTAAGCCATCTTATAACAATAAAATCGACGAAATGCTCAATGAAAAATTAGGGTTAAAGTCAGCAATGGTCACGTTAGTGAGTAACGTTCCTGCTGATTGGTTTGTTAACGGTGTTAAAATCGGTACTGGTAAAAAACTGTTCCACGAAATTCCATTAGGTAAGCACGGCATTTTAGCGTCTTACGAAAACCAAGACCAATCTAGCGTGGAAAACATTGAAGGTAATGGCGTATTTAATTACAAGTTCTCTAACGTGGCCACAGCTAAAAAATCAGTTAGTAAACCTTCTGTTGTGGTTGCAGAAGTACCAAAAGGGATACTTAAGCCTTCGGTAAAATCAGCACAGCAACCCGCAGCTCAAAAACCTAAAGCGAAATACACGCTGTTTTCAGACCAAACAAGCATTAAATTAAGTGATGATGATGCTAAGAAAACATCGAGCGATAAAGGTTATGAATACTTTATGGGCGTGACTCCGGCAACGAAAAAGCAAAACATTGAGTTTACCAACGAGCCAATCGAAAAGTAATTATGTTGTGTTAAAAAGATGATGGGATGCCCCATTTGTAAAACTGAAAGCCATATCACTCGATATGGCTTTTTTGTGGATTGCTTATAGTAAAAACTTATCTGCTGGAAATGACATCGTCGGTATATGATTATTTGCAAAAGTGCCTTGTTACAAACAAACCAAAAGCTTTACATTACTTTACGCTCATTTTTATCCAATATAATTACAATATGTTCATATGCTAATTCACAGCCTGCGGATCCCCGCGCATTGTTTATAGAGACGTCCCAAAATGATAATAAAGCATGGCTTAAATACGCTTTCCACCGCCTTGATAATTTTCACCACCAGCGTATTAAGTGTCAGTGCAACAGCTGCACCAAAACCTCAACGGGTAGAGAAAGTTGTCCCGGTAGTAACCGCAAGTGTTGAACAGCATGACTTATCTCAATCTATTACGCTTATCGGTAAATTAGCCGCAACAGATTCAGTCATGATTGCTCCTCAAGTAGGTGGCAAAATCAACACTATTACAGTGACCTCTAATCAGCACGTGAGCAAAGGCCAAGTCTTACTGAGCCTAGATGACAGCAAAGCCAAAGCCAGTGTCTTAGAAGCTCAGGCTTACCATAAAGATGAAGTCCGTAAACTCAACGAGTTTTTAAAGCTAATTAATGTTAATGCTATCACTCAAACTGAAATAGAAGCGCAAAAATCGAGTGTCGACATTGCCCTAGCCCGCTTGCAGTCAGCGCAAACAGACTTGGCTTATCACACGCTAGTGGCCCCTTTTAGTGGCAACACAGGTTTAATTAACTTTAGCCGCGGTAAAATGGTCAGCATGAATGAAGAATTATTGTCATTAGACAACTTGTCGGTACTGCAATTAGACTTACAAGTACCTGAGCATTACTTATCACTGTTAAGTACCGGTATGCCAGTCAATGCCATTAGCAGAGCATGGGCAAAAGACACATTTATCGGTAATATTATTGCCATAGACCCACGTGTTAATGAACAAACACTTAACCTGAACATTCGTAGCCAATTTGACAATCAACACGGCAAATTAAAACCAGGCATGATGATGTCTGCCACATTAACCTTCCCTAGTGTTTCAGCTCCTATCGTTCCAGTACAAGCGTTAGAATACTCAGGCACTAAACGATTTGTATATGTTATCAACCAAGATAACATCGCTAAACGCACTGAGGTGGTGTTGGGCGCACGTATAAAAGATCAAGTGCTGATTGAATCTGGGATAAATATTGGCGACAACATAGTGGTCCAAGGGTTAGTGAATATGCGCGATGGTATTAAAGTAAACGACCTTGCCCATCAAAACACAGCAAACCAAACTCACGCTAAAATAGCTCCAACACAGGAGCGTAAATAATGTGGCTTAGTGATACTGCTGTTAAGCGTCCTGTTGTAGCCATTGTGCTGAGCTTATTGCTTTGCGTATTTGGTATGGTGTCTTTTTCTAAACTTGCTGTAAGAGAAATGCCTGATGTACAAAATCCTGTTGTAACGGTTATGACAACCTACAGCGGAGCATCGGCAACCATTATGGAAAGTAAGGTCACTAAAACTCTTGAGGATGAACTCACGGGGATCAGTGGCATAGATGAGATAACCTCAACAACCCGCAATGGCATGTCGCGAATTTCAATTGAATTTGAATTAGGCTGGAATTTAACCGAAGGTGTCAGTGATGTCCGTGATGCAGTAGCCAAAGCTCAGCGCCGTTTACCAGACGAGGCTGATGACCCTATTGTATCGAAAGATAACGGCACCGGTGAACCTTCAATCTACGTCAATTTAAGCTCAGAGAACATGGACCGTACTCAATTAACGGACTATGCACAGCGCGTATTAGAAGACCGATTTAGTCTCATCACTGGGGTCAGCTCTGTCAATATTTCTGGCGGTCTTTACAAGGTCATGTATGTTCAACTAAAGCCTCAGTTAATGGCAGGCCGAAATGTCACAACCAGTGACATTATTAGTGCATTAAATACCGAAAACCTTGAAACACCTGGCGGTGAAGTGCGTAACGACACCACGGTAATGTCTGTGAGAACCAAGCGTCTCTACTTCAGCCCTGAAGATTTTAATTACTTAGTGGTACACACAGCCTCAGATGGTACGCCTATTTATCTCAAAGATGTCGCCAATGTCTTTATTGGCGCAGAGAATGAAAACTCAACCTTCAAAAGCAATGGTATTGTTAATTTAAGCTTAGGCATTGTGCCTCAGTCAGATGCCAACCCATTAGAGATTTCCAAGCTAGTTCAGCAAGAAGTCGACAAAGTACAAGGCTTTTTACCAGACGGAACTAAGCTTGTCGTCGATTATGATGCTAACGTGTTTATCGACCGCTCTATTAACGAAGTCTATAACACCTTGTTAATTACGGGCTTGTTAGTGGTACTGGTATTGTATATTTTTATAGGCCAAGTTCGCGCTACATTAATTCCAGCTGTCACGGTACCGGTATCGTTAATCGCCTCTTTTATGGCAGCTTACAGCCTAGGCTACTCAGTTAATTTACTCACTTTAATGGCATTAATTCTTGCCATTGGTTTAGTGGTTGACGATGCCATTGTGGTAGTAGAAAACATCTTTCATCATATAGAAAAAGGTGAAGAGCCATTACTTGCCGCATATAAAGGTACACGTGAGGTGGGTTTTGCGGTTATATCGACCACATTGGTATTGGTTATGGTCTTTCTTCCAATTTCCTTTATGGATGGCATGGTTGGTCTGCTTTTTACCGAGTTTTCGGTAATGCTGGCTATGTCTGTGATTTTCTCATCATTGATCGCGCTCACTCTTACCCCAGTGATGGGTAGCAAGCTTCTCAAAGCTAATGTAAAGAAAAATCGCTTTAACCTATGGATTGATAAAGGTTTTACTCGCCTAGAAACAAACTATCGCCGCATGGTAACGTGGGCATTAGCTTGGCGCATTGCCGCCCCTATTGTTATTGTAGCCTGTATAGGCGGCAGTTATTTATTGATGCTACAAGTGCCTTCACAACTTTCACCTCAAGAAGACCGTGGTGTGTTATTTGCTTTTATTAAAGGAGCTGAAGGCACAAGTTATAACCGTATGATCGCCAATATGGATATTGTAGAAAGTCGATTAATGCCGCTTTTAGGACAAGGCGTAGTGAAATCATTTAGCGTGGAAGCACCAGCTTTTGGTGGCCGTGCTGGCGATCAAACAGGCTTTGCGATTATTCAATTAGAAGATTGGGCTGACCGCGATATAGATGTAAAACAAGCATTAGGATTAATCAGTCAAACCTTAAAAGACATTCCAGATGTCATGGTACGCCCAATGCTTCCAGGCTTTAGAGGCCAGTCGAGTGAACCCGTACAGTTTGTTCTGGGCGGCTCAGATTACCCCGAATTATTTAAGTGGGCGCAAATTCTGCAACAAGAAGCTGATGCCAGCCCGATGTTAGAGGGCGCAGACTTAGATTATGCCGAAACCACACCTGAACTTGTGGTCACCGTCGATAAACAACGTGCGGCAGAATTAGGCATTAGCGTGTCTGAAATATCAACCACACTAGAAATCATGCTCGGTGGCAGAAGTGAAACCACCTTTATTGAGCGCGGTGAAGAATATGATGTTTACCTTCGTGGTGACGAAAACAGTTTTAACAGCGTAACAGACCTCAGTAAGATTTATTTCAGAAGTGACAAAGGTGAGTTAATCACCTTAGACACCGTCACTCATGTTGAAGAAGTCGCCTCGCCGCAACGCTTAAGCCACACCAATAAACAAAAGTCGATTACCATTAAAGCCAATTTGGGTGAAGGCTATACCTTAGGCGAAGCACTCGACTTTTTAGAGCAACGTGCCGTGAGCTTATTACCTACTGATATTTCGATTGCTTACACGGGTGAATCAAAAGACTTTAAAGAAAACCAATCTGGTGTGTTAGTGGTATTTGGTCTAGCACTATTGATTGCCTATTTAGTTTTAGCCGCACAGTTCGAAAGTTTTATTAACCCAGCTGTAGTTATGTTCACTGTGCCTATGGGCATTTTTGGTGGATTTATCGGCCTAGCACTCACTAATCAAGGCATGAATATTTACAGTCAAATTGGCATGATCATGCTTATCGGCATGGTGACAAAAAACGGTATTTTGATCGTCGAATTTGCCAACCAATTACGCGATAGAGGTTTACCTCTTGATACCGCTATTATCGATGCTTCTGCACGCCGTTTGCGTCCAATCTTAATGACTGCATTTACTACCTTGATTGGTGCTATCCCCTTAATCATATCTACGGGTGCGGGTAGCGAAAGCCGAATTGCGGTTGGAACTGTGATATTCTCCGGCATGGCATTTGCGACCTTCGTAACCTTATTGGTGATCCCCGCAATGTACCGTTTAATCTCAGCCTCAACTCACTCTCCAGGGTACGTTGAAGCGCAACTTAATGACGCTATTGCTGCTCAAGAAGCGCAAAAGCCTTAATCAATCAGGTGTAATAATGACTAATCTTGCGGTATTTGTAGACGTACAAAACATTTATTACACCTGTAAACAAGGCTTTAGCCGATCGTTTAATTACCGAGCATTATACCAACAACTATCAAAGCGCGGTGACATAACCCATGCCATTGCGTATGCCATTGCCCCCGCTGACGACGGTCAAATTAAATTTCAAGATGCCTTAAAACACATTGGCTTTACCGTAAAAACTAAGCCTTATATTCAGCGCAGTGATGGTTCAGCAAAAGGTGATTGGGATGTGGGTATTACCATTGATATCTTGGAGATTGCGCCAGAAGTAGATGAGGTGATTTTACTCTCGGGCGACGGTGATTTTGATTTGCTACTCAAAAAAATCAACCAAAACACACAATGCTATACCCATGTTATTAGTGTCGAACGATTAACCGCAAAATCGCTCATTGACCAATGCCAGCAATTTACCCCTATAGACAGCACATTATTGCTTTAATGATTTGATCATTAGCAGCATTTCATATACAACTTACCGACAGTTTTTTACAATATTTCATCCGGTATGGTTGTGTAGCGGCTTACACTAAGCAATACTCGCTCAATAAAAAGGTATGTCATGTTTTCCCCTTGCCATAAAATAGCCAATTACCTTTTAGGGTTATTGTTATCGTTTACACTCGTTTTAGATGCTAACGGTAAACAATATCAAATCGAGCGCCTTAATGTTGCCGATGGTCTCCCTTCAACAACAGTGACCATGATTTACCAACAGAAAAATGGGTTTATGTGGTTTGCAACTGATGCTGGCGTAAGCCGGTATGATGGCCAAGAGTTTATTAACTTTCAGTTTTCTCCCGGCACAAGAACACATATCTCTAATAATTTTGTGACCGATGTTATCGAAGACAGCCAAGGCAATATTTGGTTTGCCACCGAGGACGGTTTAAATCAACTCAACCTTGATGATGAAGTCATAAGCTTCCCGCTATCGCAACAGCACTTTAGCCAAAATACCAATTGGATAATGAAACTGTATCAAGATCCCAAGCAGAATTTATGGGTCGGTACCGGCAGTGGTTTACAATTAAAGCAGCCTAATGCGAGCCAATTTACGTCAATACCTTTATACCTAGATTCTCAAAGCACTCCCATTGAAACCTCGATTTACAGCATCATTGCTGATAAACAACAACGATTATGGCTCGGAACCGATTATGGTTTAGCCATTCTAGAGCCAGATCAAAAAAGCCTGCGTTTATTTAACCCGCAAGTCGCTTCATCGTCACAATCAACAGCAACTACTAAAGATTTATTTAATGATTATATTTTGGCAAGCGAGATTGACGCCAATGGACAACTTTGGCTTGGAACCCAGCATTTTGGACTGATCCACCTCAATCCCAACTCAGGTACATATAAGCAATATACAAAAAGCAGCAAACAAACAGATTCTGCAACTACGCCAACTGGCACGCATCACAGTCACTCTATTCCAAGTGATTATGTCACGAGTATCGCCATTGATTCTGACAGCCGTATTTGGATAAGTACCGATAAAGGCGCAGCAGTCTTATCTGCTAATACAGGCCAATTTGAAGTGATTCAAGCGCAAGCATTTAATGAACACACCCTAGCGAGTAATTTTGTCGATGATGTGTTTATTGATTCTTCTGGGCTTGTTTGGTTTGCCACTAGCCAAGGCGCTGCGTATTACAGCCCGCTGAAACAATCGAGCCGCATTTATAGACCTTTAGCCATAGATTCTGAACTTTCGGGAGCTAATACTTACGCAATCAGCATAACGTCACAAGGCGATGCCTGGATAGCCAATGATAGCGGTCTTGATAAAATAGATACCCAAAAACAAACTGTCAGCTTGTCGCCATTGATCTTAGACAACAATAAAGCGCTAACAGGTAATATTTGGAACGTTAAAGCTGACGAGAAAGACAATTTATGGATTTCACATTCTAATGGTTTGAGCTACCTAGACAATGACACTCAGCAAGTGAGCCACTTTAGTAACAAACCCGGTAATATCCATGGTTTTCCTGATACCGATTTCTATACAGTAAACCCTGATAACAAAGGCAATGTTTGGGTAACTGGTTATTTAGATGCTGGTGTGATGCTATTCAACCCTAAACAAGGCATTTTGAAACATTACTTTAACGATACCAATAACCTCTATACCTCAGGTGGTAATTTTACCTTTGATTCGTTAATCGCCAAAAATGGTGATTTGTGGCTCGCTACAACCAGTGGGATTTTTATTATTGATCCCTCAACCGATACAACCCAACATTTAAGCCTGGGCAATGAACGAGAAAACATTCGTATTGGTGGAATTTATCAAGATGAGGACAGCAATATCTGGGCAGCAACTCAAGGACTTGGTTTAGTAAAAATATCCCTAACGCCTGATGCAGTGCAACCTTACCAAATTGAATATATTACCCGTAAACAAGGGCTAACAGACAATAGAATTAAAGCAGTAACGGGTGACGATCAAGGCAATTTATGGCTAACCAGTCGCCATGCTTTAACTAAATACGTTATCAAATCAAAACAGGTTATTGACTACCCTAGCGCCATAAATGACACCAACTTGGCCTTTAACGAAGGTGCGATTGAGCTAACTAATGGCCAGCTATTATTGGGCAGTAATAAAGGCGTGATACAAGTTGATACTAAACGCATTAGTCAAAATGATTTCGTTGCTCCGGTGCATATAACCTCGGCAAAAATAGCCAATACATCTTACACCTATCGTAACACCAACAGGGTCATTGAACCGCCAAGTGTTGATTACGACAATAATATGATCCAGTTCTCCTTTGCCTCACTCGACTATACCGCACCTGAACGTAATATTTACCGTTTCATGCTTACCGGATTTGATCAAGATTGGATAACCACCCAACAACCTAATGCAATGTACACCAACCTTGCTGCGGGTGATTACGTGTTTAAAGTTCAAAGCACTAACAGCGATGGCATTTGGAGTCCACAACAAGCGGAGTTTGCTTTCACCATCAATAAAGCCTGGTGGTTTTACGCGTTAATTGCATCAGCGATACTTATTTTATTAGTCATTATTTTATTTGTTCTATCGCGCTTTAAACAAATTAAAGAACTCAGCAGCAGGGCCAACTATGACAGCCTAACAGGACTTGCTAATCGATTTAACTTCAACCAGCAATTGTCATTACTCATCAGTAATCCACAGAAAACCGCCGCAATTGTCTTTATCGATTTAGATCATTTCAAAGAAGTGAATGACTCTATGGGACACGATATTGGCGATGAGCTGATTATCCAGGTCAGTAAACGCTTACAACGCGGCTTAAAACAACAAGATGTGCTGGCACGATTAGGTGGTGATGAGTTTGCGCTAATCATTGAATACGAACCTGTTGAAGATGAAGTTAACCAAGACTTAGTCAATATCATCGAAAGAATTAGAATATCACTGAATGCAGGTTATCAAATTAATGAATACTGGCTTAACAGTTCAGCCAGTATCGGGGTGGCTTGCTATCCGAGTGATGGCGTTGATGCTAAAACATTATTAAAACACGCTGACACTGCTATGTACGCGGCCAAACAAAATGGTCGTAATGGCAGTTATTTCTTTAACGAAAAACTTTCTACCGCACTTTTAGAGAGGCTATTGATTAAGAATCAATTAAATAATGCCTTGCCAGATAATCAACTTAGCGTGTTTTACCAACCAAAATGCTGTGTTAGCACCAACAGAATTTTAGGGCTTGAAGCTTTATTACGTTGGGACCATCCAACTCACGGGATGATTTCGCCCAGTCGCTTTATTGATGAAGCAGAAGATAGCGGTTTAATTATCGACATTGGTTTGTGGGTATTAGCACAAGCGTGTGTGCAAGGTTATCAATGGCATCAACAGGGCATTTTAAACGGTAATATTTCAGTCAATATTTCACCATTACAATTGTCGCAGCCCAATATTGTGGCCGATATAGCCGCCATTTTGCAGCAAAGTCAATTCCCGGCTCATATGCTAGAACTTGAAATTACCGAGTCGTTATTAATTAAAGACATCAAAGCCGCTAAGGCGGTATTATTCCAGTTAAAGCAACTCAAAGTGCGTATTGCACTCGATGATTTTGGTAAAGGCTATTCATCATTAAACTATTTAACCCAATTCCCAATCGATACGCTAAAAATTGATAAAGCCTTTATTAACTCAATGCTTCCCAAAGAAACCAGTAATATCGTCTTAAAAAGCATCATAAAGTTAGGTCATGAACTAAAATTAGACGTGATTGCTGAGGGGGTTGAAACCCATGCCCAATTGATAAAATTAAAGCATTATCAATGTAAAATAGTACAAGGCTTTTTATTCAGTCCTGCACTTAACTCGGCGGGAACACAAAATTTATTACAGCAAAGTTGCATCATGAACGACGAGCTAGAAGTGGCGTATCCATAAGTAATACGCGGGCAGTTCACTCGCGCAGCATCGCAACGCCTTAATACTGTGCGTATCACTTTAGCGATAAAAAGTGTTATCATCCGCCCGCTAAATTAGGACCAGTCAAAAAAGGATTGTATGTTGTTCATCGGTTACTCAAAAAAACGACTTAAAGCCACTTTTACGCGGGTTTATACTCAAGTGGCGTTTTGTTTATTTGCCATTGTTTGCGCCAGTTTGACGCTAAACACTGCAATGGCTGAACCGATAAAAATAACCTTGGCAGCCGAAGACGGTTGGCCGCCGTTTGCCGACGAATTTGGTAGCGGTATATCTCATAATCTCATTCAACAAGCATTTAAACAAGTCGATGTAGAAGTATCAACCATTGTAGTCCCTTACACTCGAGGACTCATTATGGCCGAGCGTGGCACGGTTGATGGCGTATTTAACGTCACCAAAGAACAAAGCACGCAAAAACGATTTGTTTTTGGCAAAGTGCCATTATTCACTGTTAATGCATCATTTTTTTTCGCCAAAACAAACACTGTCAATGCTAAAGATAAATGGCAATTACCACTAGGTAGTATCATTGGCATTATCGACGGTTATGAATATGGCGATGAATTACTGCAACTAATTGACCAGCGTCAACTGAAGATAATTAAGGTACAAAGTCAAAGACAATTAATTAACTTGCTGCTAGTCAATCGAATAGACAGTGCCATTATGTATGATATGGTAGCCGATGTTTATATTGAACAAATGGGCGTAAAGCAAGATATCGTCGCCAAATTCACTAATCACACCAGTGAAATTTTCGTGGCATTGTCTAAACATCACCCTCAGGCATTAGAATTAAGCATACGACTTGATAAGGGCTTACAACAATTAAAGCAACAAGGTCACTATCAACAATTGCTTGTACCACTCGATTTTTAAGGCCTAAGGTCACTGCAAAATGAACCCAACTGCTCCGACACCACAATACAGTCCTATCCACACGTTTAAAGTGCAAATCTATTATGAAGATACAGATTTCTCTGGCGTGGTATATCATCCTAATTTTTTAAAGTACTTTGAACGAGCGCGGGAACACGTTATCGGCGCAGAAATACTCAGTGATTTATGGCAACAGCAACAACTTGGCTTCGCCGTATATCGAACGGACATGGTGTGTCATGATGGGGTAGAGTTTGCGGATATTGTCGAAGTACGCACCCAATTTTATTTTGAAAGTAAATTCCGTACGGTTTGGCAGCAATCTATTTGGCGCCCCAATGCAACCAAAGCGGCAGTGACAGCTAATATAGAAATGGTGTGTATGAATCAAAAACGACAGCTCGCACCCATGCCGCCCTCATTAATTTCACTTTTATCGAGCGGTATGACGAGTAATTAACGATAACAACGAAAGATAGTCTTTTAAGAAGCCCTTTAAACAGTATGAGTTAATTGCGGATAGATATGTTCAAACTCATCTGCCGTGGCGGGTTTGGCAAAATAGTCACCTTGAATAGTATCTACACCAAAAGCATGTAATGTTTCTAAAACAGACTTAGATTCGACTCCCTCTACCGTTACCTCAAACCCTAAACTTTTAGCCAGTTCAATACTGGTTTTTACGATTTGTTTTGCCGCTGTTGAAGTTTCAAATTCATCTAAAAATGCTTTATCAATTTTAACTTCGTCAACGGGTAGAAAACGTAAATACGCTAACGATGAATGCCCTGTGCCAAAGTCATCAATAGCAATCTTTACGCCTATATCACGCAATTTATTTAGGGTAATAATGGTTTGCTCTAACGACACCATCAGTGCACTTTCAGTAATCTCAATCATAATGCATTCTGCGGGCACTAAATATTGAGCCAGCTTAGTAGCCACATCGTTTGCCAAATTAGGGTTATCAAGATCGGTAGATGATAGGTTAAGGGCAACTTTAACGTAAATACCCTTTTCTCGCCATTTGGCTTGCTGCGAAACAACCGCCTCTAACACCCAAGTACTTAATATGTCAATCATGCCAGTTTGTTCAGCTAATGGGATAAACTCACTTGGTGATATTAATCCTAACCCTTCATGCTGCCAGCGAATTAACGCCTCAACTTGCTGGCACTGACCACTTTGAATATCAAGCTTAGGCTGAAAAACCATAAATAATTGATTCTGCTTTAATCCCTTTGGTAAACCATTAATGATCAACAATTCTCGATACTGAGCTTTATCATCATCTTGATCATAAAAAGCAATCGGTTGTTTTAAGGTTTTGGCTTTTTTAAGCGCTAAATCTAGGCGTCTTAACGTCAAACTTACATCGGCATGATGTTCGGCTAGAGACAACACACCTAATTGCATTTTGATGCTTATTGGCTGTTGTTCGATCTCAAATGGTAATTGTAAATCGTGCTTTAGCTGGGTTAATTGTATGAGGGTCAGCGGTTGTGGGAAAAACAACAGAAACTCATTACCGTTCATACGGGCAATAAATTGCGGTTTAGTCTCTACACTTTCTATACGTTTTGAAAATGCTTTAAGTAGCTTATCGCCAAATAAAAAGCCGAATAAATCATTCACAAACCGAAACTGCTTAATGTCCACCAGCACCAACATGCCTTCAGACACTGGCATTTTTGCTAGCATTTTACGCTTAAATCCAACGCGATTTGTTAAGCCCGTTAATTTGTCTCGTTCAGTGCTAAAAAGACTGGATTGATGTAAATCTTTAAGGACATTGATAAGCGGAGTGAGCGAAGGATGCGATGTGTCGACAATAAAGGTGTCTTGATTGAGTATTTGCCGTTGTAATGCAGCAATTAATTGCCGTATTGAGTGTTGCTGACGCCAATACATAAACCCGATAACGCCTGCGGCGATGGTAGTGATACACAGCAAAACAATCATTACATTGGTCATTTATGGCTTCATCATTGGCATGGGTTGCTCTATCGGCTTTACAATCAAACTGTCACGTTTTTTACTAAGTTATGCATACTGCTGCAACTCATATAAGTGCACGATAACAACTAAGTTAGTATTTTCATTCATGTCACTACGGCATGTGACGGACAGCATGTTACAGAAACACAAGTTACGAGCTAACTTGTCACTCACAATAATATCGGCAGAAGAGAGTTTTACCTCTGCCGATAAGTAAGCACCATACTGCTATCTATACATTACTGGTAGCTTTGTTTAATCGAATGATACATATCGATAAACTCATCACTGGCTAAATCTTCTGGCGTTACAGGCAAACCTCTTTCGGCAAAAACACCTAAACGCTCATCTAGCTCTTCACCAGCACGCAATTCACCAGTATAAAATGCCGCAGAGCGAATGAAATCCAAATAAGTGACTTTTTCTGGCATGTAGTGCAAGTCAGCCCAACGCTCAACCACTTCCATCACTTCAGGGGCAAAGTCCCACGTTTTAAGGACCGCACGACCAATTGGACCTTGCATTTTACGAACAAGGCTTCGTAACTGTTCGATTTGACTAAACAGTTCAGGATGTACTTCAGCCTCTGTGAGTACGGGTAAAGCGCCAATATTGTGGACTAAACCTGCAAGAGTTAATGTTTCGCGATCTAACTTTTTGCCAGGATTTCGCTTGTTGTATATTTCAAGCATCGCGCAAGATGATGCAGTCACCTCAATGGAGGTTTTCCACACTTCATCCATCACTTCCCATACCATTTCATTAGTTGAGATGAACAACTGCTCCATGGCCACTGACGTAGTAATAGATTTAATTTGCACTAAGCCAATACGGTTAACGGCTGCACTGATATTTTCAGCCTTATTTCCGCGAGAATACAAAGCACTATTAGCCACTTTAATAATTCGCGCTGAAATCGCAGCATCTTGGCCAATAATATCCCCAACCTGCTTGAGACTTGAATCCTTACGCGCCACTACCTCTTGTACTCTCATGGCCACTTCTGGCAATGTTGGCAACACCAATGCATCGTCTTTAAGCTTCTTTAATAATCCAACCAAGAGTTGATGTTCGGTAGACATGCGGTCTCCATAAAAAATAATATTCACTAAGGCTGAAGATTATATACCCAAACACATCCAGTTTGCGATTACTCAAAAACCACCAAGTCAATTAATTACGCTTTTTGGAATATTTGTTGATATGGATTGCCAGGATAACTATAAAAGTACAACCCACTTCACATTTCCCAAGGCTATATTTGTACCCGCTAATGTCCTTAAGTAAGCTTGCGCCCCCTGAAGATGCAAACCCTGTTGTAAGCCGAGAAAACTATGTTTAAACCTGAATTATTATCCCCTGCTGGCACGTTAAAAAACATGCGCTATGCGTTCGCTTATGGTGCCGATGCGGTGTACGCCGGCCAACCACGTTATAGCTTAAGGGTGAGAAATAATGACTTTAAAATGGAAAACCTCGCCACAGGGATTGAAGAAGCACATGCATTAGGTAAAAAACTGTACGTGGTGAGTAATATCGCGCCACACAACGCTAAACTCAAAACCTATATAAAAGACATGGAACCTGTTATTGCAATGAAACCTGACGCGGTCATCATGTCAGATCCTGGACTTATTATGATGGTACGCGAAACGTTTCCAGAGCAAGTAGTGCATTTATCTGTTCAGGCTAATGCGATTAACTGGGCTTCAGTAAAGTTTTGGCAGCAACAAGGGATTAAACGAGTTATTTTATCGCGTGAACTGTCTTTAGATGAAATAGAAGAAATACGCCAACGTTGCCCAGACATTGAGCTTGAAGTGTTTGTTCATGGTGCGCTATGCATGGCTTACTCTGGCCGTTGCTTGTTATCTGGTTATATTAACAAGCGTGACCCAAATCAAGGTACATGTACAAATGCCTGTCGCTGGAAATATGACGTACACCCTGCGCAGCAAACTGAAACAGGTGATGTAATAGCGATGCCTGCGCCAGTACAAATAGAAACGCCGACTTTAGGTGCTGGCCAACCAAGTAGTGAGATAGTGTTATTGCAAGAGGCTGGTCGGCCGGGAGAATACATGCCAGCTTTTGAAGATGAGCATGGTACCTATATTATGAATTCTAAAGATTTACGCGCTATTCAACATGTTGACCGATTAACTCGTATGGGCATCGACTCATTAAAAATTGAAGGCCGCACTAAGTCATTTTACTATGTTGCGCGGACTGCTCAATTATACCGTCAAGCCATTGAAGATGCCGCAGCAGGTAAAGATTTCGATCGAACCCTAATGAGTAACCTTGAAGGTTTAGCACATAGAGGCTACACCGAAGGTTTTTTACGCCGCCATGTGCATGATGAATATCAGAACTATCAGTACGGTCACTCTGTCAGTAATAGCCAGCAATTTGTAGGTGAATTTACTGGTAAGCGTAATGAACAAGGCCTTGCTGAAGTTGATGTAAAGAATAAGTTTTCAGTGGGCGACAGCGTTGAAGTAATGACAACCGAAGGTAATTTTGTTATCACTATTGAAACATTGGTCAATCGCAAAAACCAACCCATAGAGGCAGCTCTGGGATCGGGGCACTTTATCTTTATGCCTATTCCCATGAATATTGATATTGAAAAAGCGATGCTAATGCGTAATTTACCTGAGGGTGTTGATACCCGAAACCCTCATCAACCAGGTTAACCTTATATGGCATTAATCATTGACGATAGTTGTATTAATTGCGACATGTGTGAACCCGAATGCCCCAATGAGGCTATTACAATGGGTGAAGAGGTGTACGAAATTGATCCTGCATTGTGTACCGAATGCGTGGGGCATTATGATAAACCCACCTGCGTGTCGGTTTGCCCTATCGATTGTATTGACCCAGACCCTTTACATGTTGAATCACAAGATGAGCTGTTGGTTAAATATGCTGCCATTACAGGCAGTAAAAACTAAAAAAACACTGCCGCGTGGATTAGCATAACGGCGCCATCGGCGCCGTTTGAGTTATTCTTACATCGAATATCAATAGAATGGAATCACAAAAATAGTTAACCATTCTCTTTTGTCGAAGTTAACGTTTGTAAAAGTTGAGCCAATTTATTGACCGCTATATTCACCGGAGTTGGTAACGAATCGAGCTCAATCGACAGCAATATATTTTTCACTTCTAGCCCAAGTTCAGTGTCACCTTCGATACGTAATTTACGTTGAAAAAAAAGGGTGTCGGGATCTTCTTTTCCTGCAACGACTAACAGTAACTCAGGCACATTTGCACTAAAAATAACATTCGGGTTACTCATCGGCTGTACCAATAACCTATTATTTATCCCAACTTGAAATTGCAAATCAATATCATCAACACAAATTCCGACTGATTTATCGTTTAAAAATGCCAATTCCCCAGAATTAACTTGTTCAGCCAACACTAAATTCAGCATTTGAGTAATGAGGGCCATTTTCATTTTTACAGGAACTATCGCTATTGAGCGACGGCTCACCTGTGGCGCAAAATGTAAAATGTGTTCAGATAAACGTTGTTGAAATGCTTGAGCCATTAAGGGGTCCTACCTGCAAAGAGATCGATTTAGCAAGCTAGTTTACTGGCAATTTATCCAACGAAACCTGTTTTAAATCAATTCATGTTAACTCAATCACATTTACACTCCTGTTCTTTAAAAATAATGAGCACATCAACATGGAACTCTTATGCCCAGCAGGTAATTTAGCCTCGCTAAAAGCAGCCTTAAATGCTGGAGCCGATGCGGTGTACCTGGGACTTAAAGATGACACCAACGCGCGATCATTCGCAGGCTTAAATTTTTCAGCGCCGCAACTGGCACAAGCAACTCAACTGGCTCATAGCCAAGGTCGTAAAGTCTTTTTAACCTTAAATACCTTCCCAAAACCTGGGCATGAACAACGCTGGTATCAGGCAGTTGATTTAGCAGCGCAACTCAATATGGATGCGTTAATCGTAGCTGATTTATCATTATTAAGTTATGCCCATCAACATCATCCACATTTGCCTTTACACTTGTCAGTGCAAGCGAGTGCCACCAACTTAGGTGCGTTATCGTTTTACAAAGAAGCATTTAACATAGAGCGCGCGGTATTGCCTCGAGTGTTATCAATAAAGCAAGTCAGAGACTTAGCCAAAGTGAGCCCTGTCGAGCTAGAAGTATTTGCTTTTGGCAGTTTATGCATCATGGCCGAAGGGCGCTGTCATCTATCATCTTATGTGACAGGCCAGTCCCCAAATACTGGCGGCTCATGCTCGCCTGCTAATCATGTGCGCTGGCAAGACAGTGGCAGCGACAAATTAACCCGATTAAACGATGTATTAATAGATAAAGCAGATGCTAGCCAACAATTGGGCTATCCAGTGGTGTGTAAAGGCCGTTATGTGGCTCAATATGATCATGATGCTAAATACTTACTTGAATCCCCCACCAGCTTAAACACTCTCAGCTTATTGCCAGAACTGGCAAAAGCAGGTATCGCGTCACTCAAAATTGAAGGACGTCAAAGAAGTCCAGCTTATGTCAGTCAAGTCACTCAAGTGTGGCGTAGTGCAATTGACACTTATTTATCGTCACCGGCATCGTTTGCCGAACAACCTAAATGGTCACAAGCATTAGCCAAAGTGTCAGAAGGACAAATTACGACATTAGGCGCTTATGAGCGCCAGTGGCAATAAGGGTTACTATGAAAATATCTCTAGCACCGATAAGTTATTGCTGGTCTAAAGTAGATGTCGAGCAATTTTATCAACAAGTCGCAAACAGTAACATTGATACGGTATACCTAGGTGAAACCGTCTGCAGTCGTCGACGAGAACTAAAGTTTGCTGATTATTTGGCTTTGGCACATATGCTCAAAGATCATGGTAAAAAAGTGGTATTGTCGACGATGGCGTTAGTCGAAGCGCAATCTGAACTCAATGAACTAAAACGTGCAATCAATAATGGTGACTTTAGCATTGAAGCCAACGACATGGCTGGCGTGTATTATGCCCACCAGGCTAGCGTGCCCTTTGTTTGTGGCCCCACAATTAATAACTACAATCGAGCAAGCTTGGATTTGTTACATCAAAAAGGCATGTACCGCTTTGTAATGCCATGTGAATTATCACAAAGCTGGTTACAAGCCGTTATCGACTCAGACACTAAACCACAATATGAAATCGAAGTGCTCGGTCACGGTTATTTACCATTAGCGCATTCAGCTCGTTGTTTTACCGCAAAGCATTACCAGTTGCCGAAAGACAAATGCCAAACAATTTGCCAACGACATAGCAAAGGCCTTTTAGCTCAAACACAAGAGTCTCAACCACTGCTGAGATTGAATGGCATTCAAACTCAATCGGCGGCACAAGTGGATCTTATCAGCCAGATCCCTCAAATGATCCAAATGGGGATCGATTATTGGCGTATATCACCTAATAAATTAGCCGATGTTGCCTTAGGAAATACTTTAGCAACGTTACTAAACCACGTTCAGTTGAGTGATAATGCAACATTACAAGACGAGCTGAGACAATACGAGCTTGTAAAAACCAATGCTCACAATTGTAATGGATATTGGTTTGGGCTACCGGGTATGAAATTTACCGCCCCCCCTGCTCTGGCATAATATTCACATCACATCTAATGACACACGTTGTCATTAGATGTGATGTTTTTCTTTTATCATGAATGATTTTGCAATGTCGTGGAGTCAATATTACAACAATGGCGAATCATGGTTATAGTGACCACTATCGAAACGTTAAAACAACCAGTGACAACGACACTATCAATCATTAATTTGCCTATTAATTAGGACTAATACGTGATAATAAACACGTATATCTACCCACATTTAACTAATATCTATTCGTCTCAGTTATCATTTTACATACCACAAATAAGGGGGTAACCTTGCCTCCCTAAAAGTACAGCTGAATGGACATTCACTTATCGTCCATTAATCACAGTGGCCTTGCACAGCGAGCCACTTTAAAGCACATACGTAAGGTGTATTTAACGTGACACAAAAAAAACACAACATTAAAACAATTCTGACCTTTATTATCCCATCATTGATTGGTCTTTTACTGTTTATGACGCCTATCAGTGTTGATGGCGCGATCACCATTCCGATTGCGATTATTTCTAAAGCGCTACAAACAGAAATGGGCAGTTCGATTCAATTAATCGTTGCTGGCATTGTCGTATTAATGGCAATAGCCTCTTTACTCACACGCCTGGTGAATCCTCAATTCATTCGCAAGAATCATTTTTTACGCACCTTATTAAAGGTCAATTTATTCTGGCTAGCAACGCGTATTTTAGGTGCCATATTCATTGTAATGGTGTACTTACAAATAGGTCCTGAAATAATCACGTCTTCGGCGACTGGTGGCCTAGTACTCAATGACTTAGTACCGGTTCTATTTTCGGTGTTTATTTTTGCCGGCATGTTGCTGCCACTTTTATTAAACTTCGGTTTACTTGAGTTTTTTGGCACATTACTCACTAAAGTTATGCGGCCTATTTTTAACTTACCTGGCAGAAGCGCTATCGATTGTATGGCTTCTTGGTTAGGTGACGGCAGCGTCGGTATTTTAATGACCAACAAGCAGTATGAAACGCGTTTTTATACTGAAAGAGAAGCTGCGGTTATTGGCACTACATTCTCAGCAGTATCCATCACCTTCAGCCTAGTAGTTATTTCACAAGTTAAACTTGAGCACTTGTTTGTACCTTTTTACCTTACCGTATGTTTAGCCGGTATTGTTGCCGCCGTTATCGTGCCTAAATTGCCACCATTATCCTGGAAGAAAGACACATATATTGACAACACTCCGCGTCATGAAGATGATGAAAGCGTGCCAGAAAACCATGGGGTATTCTCTTGGGGTTTTGAGCAAGCTATGCAACGGGCATCCACTGCAGGTGGCGTAAAGCAGGTACTAGTTGAAGGGATAAAAAACGTTGTTGACATGATTTTTGGTGTCATTCCTGTGGTCATGGCAATTGGTACCGTGGCACTGGTACTTGCAGAGCACACACCGATATTTAATTACTTGGGTATGCCTTTTATTCCATTATTAGAACTACTGCAAATACCTGAAGCAACAGAAGCGTCAAAAACAATTGTTGTTGGTTTTGCAGACATGTTTATCCCTTCTATCTTGGCAAGTTCAATCGAGTCTGACTTAACCCGCTTTGTGATTGCGGCGTTATCTGTGACTCAGTTGATATACATGAGTGAAGTGGGCGCGCTCTTAATTGGCAGTAAAATACCAGTTAACTTTTTTGAGCTGTTTGTCATTTTTATCCTGCGTACATTGGTGACACTGCCAGTTATCGCGCTAATGGGTCATTTACTTATATAAAGCAAGACTTGCTATATTTGTGAGCCATCCCATAAAGGAGCGCAACGCGCTCCTTTTTTAGCTTAAAAACCCAGCGAAAAAAGTAAAATTCGAGTATGCTTAAGAGATAACAACATACTCAATGGTCGCGGGCTGTATCCCGTTATCACTAAATGCATTAAGGGTAACCCATGGACGACAGACGTAAGTTTTCTCGTATTTTATTTGCTGCTAGCGCGCATATTGAGCAAACAGAACAAACTTGGCGAACAAAAATTTTAGACTTGAGTCTTAATGGGGCTTTGGTAGAGTTACCGTCGGGTTATACTGGGCAACTCAATACCGTAGTAACCTTAGCATTTGTGCTGCCAGATTCCGATATTGAACTGCAAATGCAAGCGGCAATTGTACATAAAACCCCAGATCATCTCGGGCTCAAATGTGTTCATATCGACGTTGAGAGTATTACTCATTTACGCCGCATTATTGAATTGAATATGGGAGATGCAGAGCTACTGGATCGTGAGCTTAATTCACTCGTGACACCAACGCCATAGCAACAAATCCTGTTTTAGTATTAAAAAAAATGGCAAACCAGTCTGGTTTGCCATTTTTATTTCGATTGTTCTAGAGTCTGTTGATCTTTGCTAGTTGAATTTTTTTCGAGTTAAAAACGTCTAAATCGAGGCGAATGGATTGATGCCAAGTCATCTTAGCAACTCTTTATTTGCAAAGAATCATTCAACTAAGAGTAAAACATTTTTAGCAGAACCTTTCGGGCTACGTTTGTTGGCCATTTTTACTGCGTTATCGACTTTTTATGAAAAATAACTACACCTCAAAGTCTCTGCCGCACAGTTGTATATGTGAGTAATGGCCAGCAATTCGCAGTAAAAACAACCTTGAAAGATCAACAGGCCCTAGCGACACATACCATTAATTAATCAGTTCGAGTAACTCGTGGATCGTTTTAACTGGAGTAATTTTAGCCCCTAACCCTTCCATCGATTTATGATAATTACGAAATGGAATGAAAATCTCGGTAAAACCATGTTGTGCGGCTTCTTTCACTCTAGGCACGCCACTGTCGATAGGCCTTACATCCCCATTTAAACTCAGTTCCCCCATAATGCAGGTGGTTCGTGGGATAACAAAATCATTTAAACTGCTGAGCAACGCCGTAACCAATGCTAAGTCGATACAGGTTTCAGACTCATCGATTTTCAAACCACCAACGATATTGAAAAAAGTATCATGGAAAATTTTAGTCTTAGTGTGTTTACGCAAAATCCCAGTTAACATTTTAATCCGGTTCATATTAAGCCCCACACAGACGCGCTGTGGAAACTCGGATTCGGTCTCAGTAGTTAAACATTGAATTTCTAATAATAAATTACGATTTCCTTTACGAATACAGGTAATTGTCGATCCTGGAGATTCTGTCGTCGACCCAGATAAAAATATTTCACTCGGATTGTCTACACTGATCATACCGCGTTCGCTCATGCGAAAAATACCTACGGTATCGACGTCACCAAAACGATTTTTATTAGCTCTGAGAGTACGAATTTGACCGTCATTGGTATCGATGTGCAATAAAGAATCAACGATATGTACTAAGGTTTGCGGCCCAGCGATTTCGTTATTTTTATTAACATGAGCAATAATAAACATAGTGACGTTATTTTTTTTACAATATTGCGTAAATGCCTGAGCTGCAGTTTTAACTTGCGAAGGCGATCCTGGACTGCCATTCGCATTTTCAGTCACCACGGCTTGAATTGAGTCAATAACCGCAAACTTAATTTGCTTAGCTTCTAATTCTTCAATGATGGATTCGACACTGGTTTCAGATAATAAGTATAAATTATCTTCGTTATAATTAAGCTTTAAACGATTAACTCGATTTTTAAACTGAGACAATGATTCTTCAGCTGTACAATATAACGATGCCGTAGACTGAGACATACGCGCGACTAAATCTGACAATAAGGTCGTTTTACCTGCGCCAGGATCACCTGAAATAATATTAACAGAGCCTGTAGTGAGTCCACCACTCAACACCCTGTCTAACTCACCAATTCCAGTGAGCCTTTTTTCGGCTTCAACAGACTCAACCTCGTTCAGCTTTTTAGCACCGCCACCCGCAGCGCCAGCATAACCTAATACAGCAGGACGAGACGCCGCAGTTTTAGCGCTTGAGAGGCGGACTTCAACCAAGGTATTCCAGGCACCACAACGACATTGTCCCTGCCAACGCGGATAATCCATGCCACAATCGTCACACACAAATGCCATTTTTGGAGCTTTAGCCATGCTACTTCCTATCATTTGCTCAATAATAACACGATATCTGTGTTATCTATTTTATCTAAACTAAAAGCACTCATGTTAGCGCCATACTGGTGCTGATGAGAATTACCTTACAAGTGCTAGTGTGCTTATAGCCGATACTCAATAAACCTAAAGTTTGATGTAAGATGCTTTATTGATTCTACACAACAGGTGAACATAGACAAAAGCGAGGATGACTGGTTAAATAAGTTAATAAAATAAGGTAAATAACAACGATATTAATCTTGAACCTTGCCTATTATTACAATCTTGTTCACACTGATTGTTAATTAGAGGTAAATACACTCAGCTAATTAATTTACAGCCTAACCATATTAGCTTACCTATTATGGATTGGTAATGAATAATTATGATTAATGTCATAAAGAACAGCACTTTCTTGCCGATAAAATATCAGCCAGACTCACAATAAGCCCAATAAAACGATAATATAAAATGAGTTTAGATAATCACAGTGCATTAATTGAACAACTTAAGCCGTTATTAATGGAACCTGATTTTCAGGACATTTTTGAACAGCTAACAGTTGATGAATCGAATTCGACCCGTTTTCTATTGAAAATGGAGCTTAACCGTATTTCATCACAATGCACCAGGATTATCGATTTACGTGACAAAACAGAATTGCCCTGCGAAGAAGTCGTTATCGCTAACCAGCGACATTTCCTTGATGAACCAGCAAAAGAATCGTTAATTAATGCCCTTCCTCTGTACCGTAATAAATACACTCTTGGGGTTTACGAGCAAGTCGTCAAAGCACATAAGCTGCGTCGTTTAAAACTTCGTAATATCGAGCCTGAAGATACCTCAAGCGAAGTTAATCCTTACTTGGTTCCTGGTGTTGTACTTGGTAGCTACTTTAATCGATGTGAAGAACGGATGAATTATAGTATCCGTATCGCCGTATCCCAGCCAGGTTTAAGTGAGGTTAATGGCGTCACCCTTGATCTATCCGTCGGCGGCGCCAGAATTAAATTGCCTTTAAAGCATCATTTAGATCAAGACAAACCGGTCAAACTCAAATTACTTGAACTGAGTGAAGAGTTCTTTGTTGACGAACTTCAGCATGGTGTTGAATATCAAATTGTCGATATCCAGAATAAAGACGGTAATGCCATTTTAAGGCTTAAACGCCTCGGTGGTGGGGAAGCACTAGACAAAGTGTTAACCAAAGTTATTCGGAGCTATAAGTTCCGCTATAAAGTAGATGTAAACGATGTAATTGTGACAGCAACAGGTTTAGGTTATGAACGTCATTACTTACCATTGTTAACGCATTTACCTTTATATGTCAGCAAGAAGGGTGATGAACCAGTCATTACTTATGAGTTGCTTGGCCGTGGTAATCAGCCTGTACAACATTACTTCCAAGATGAAAATGAAGTTAGCCAATTACCCAGCTTTATCAATACTCGACGCCTGACTCAGATACTTAAAAATAGCAATGACACAGATCATAATCTGCTGTTTAGCTTTACCCATAACGCACAAGGTAAGCTGCATTATTATTCGGCATCGTTAGCCGAATTAAAGGCCACAAAAAATCTTAATGTATTTCTTGGGTTTGCTTCCACAAAAGCCAGCTGGCGAGTATTTAAAGTAATAGCCCAGCCCATTGACCATAATAAAAACTATAAAACGTCAACACTACCAGGTGATGATGCACGTTATAGCGCATTAACTGAGCAACAATTAGCACAGTTTAGTCATACCATACAGTTAATTGACCTAACCAATGAGGACGTACGTCGTGATTACCAAACTTGGTTTAACAAAGAAGATGTAAATGGACTAAAGATTTTTGCTCAAGCTAAGGTTAAAAATCACAGTATCAAAAAAGTGTCGATGCCATTCAGTGAACGCCGACATGAAGCTCGATTCGCTTTTAAAACCTCTGTAATAATCCAGCAAGGTGACAAAAAGGCTACAGGAATTACTCACGATATCTCTAGTCGTGGCTTGCAACTGATACTAGAAGACGCAATCGATTTTGCAGAACCCGCTCAAGTCACATTATCTTTTCCAAGACTTCAGGCTGCTGCTGGTAAAACCAACTTATCAAATTTACCTTATCAACTTATTCGTAGCCGCATGAATGGATTAACGTTGCATTTAAGTGCATTGATTGGACATTCACCACATGAAGGGGTCGAGTTTTTAAATAAGTTAATTGCGCATAACAAACAAAAACTAGAAAAATTATCCGACAACGAAGGTCAACTTAAAGAACTGGCCGATGGGTTAAAAAACTTATTTATGCGCCAACTACCTGGCGTACCATATTTTATTGAGAAGACGGTAAAGTCTGCTCAAATGGCTTATATTGGCATCGGCACTACCACAGATGAAATCAGCCATTTATTTGCTCAAGACACAGATCAAGTTCTTCATTATAATTTACTGCCATTACTGGATAATAATGTCTTAAAGCAGCAAATAATTGATCCGATTAAAGCAATGAAAGCCAGCCATGATATGGACTTTTTTGAAGTGTTTATGCAGCTAGTGCGTCAACCAAGAGGGTCTGTGCAAATAAAATGCATACTCAAATCGGAATTGGGCGGCAGAGACAATCAAATACAATTTATTCAACAAAGTAAAAAAGTCGGTAGATTTATGGCCTTACGAGTTTATCGTGGCGCTACCGATAAACCCGATATGAGTTATATTCGTCGCGAGTTAGAGTACATCAACATACATGCAAACCACCGTGCAAAACAGCTTGAAGAACAACTGTGGAAAGTCATTGGTTCTGGTGAACTACTTGATATAACAGCGGAAGTAGAAATACGTTATCCCAGCCTCATGACAAGTAAAGCCTAAGTGTTTACGTACTTATAAAGCTAAATACCACTGCTTAATCGTAACAAAATGATCTTGTTCAGCTTGTTTATTTGTTAACATTCCAGCATGGTCATAATCAAATAGATTTCCTTGTGCTTTAGACAACAAAGTATATTTAACCTGTTTAAAGCCACACTCAGTAATCATATCGCGCACATCAGATGGATTACCTAACACTCGATCGTTTTTACCCGCGATAAACCAACTTGTTGGCCAATTAGTTTTCATTGCCGCGCGAGCATAATCAAAGCTATCATCATGATCGACCCAGTCGCCTCTGACCCAATCAATGGTTTGCAATAATGAAGCTCGGCTTTCGTTATCCATGCCGACTCGTAGACGATTTGCATCTAAATAGCCTGTTCTGGCGACCAAAAAAGGCGCTAAGCGATTCCAAAAAAAATCGACCATAAGCCATTTTCTTAGGGATTTAACTTTGATCGTGCGTTTAGAACCAAATGTTAATAGCGATGCGACACTCGTCTGTAAATCAGTAAACCGTGCCAAACTACTCGCCATTAAAACTCCACCCCAGGAATGAGCACACCAATGCACCTGAGTGACTAAAGGATGGCGTTGTAATATAAACTGGTGCACTAACGGGAGTTGTTCACGAATAACCTCACCTTGACCCAATGCAAAATCACGTTGAATTTTAGGTAAACTTAATCCGCGCCCTGCAGTGTCCATCACATAAACATCAAAGCCCGCTTTAGCTAAAAAACATGCAAGTCCACGGCCTGTATCACTATAGAACACACGGCCGTTAGACATAGCACCATGTAGCATTAAAATCGGAATTGTCGCCCCATGAGGAGAATGAGGGCAAATATGCCTAACATGAAGCTGACCTTCACGGTATGGAATAAAAAGAGAGTGTTGTTGGATATCAATATTCAAAATAGGCAGAAATGAAAGTAACCATAAGGTTAAGCTATCATTACTGCCAGTAAATACAAACAAAGTAGAGTAAAAACTTTATGTTTGTCCATCTTCAAATCATCAGTTCACTTTATTAAAACAATACGATTACGATAAACAATGAGGTTAAGCTTGTAAGCAAAATACTAGAGCACGTAAATCAAGACGCTGAATAGCGGCATCGGCTGCGGCAACGAGTTTAGGTTTTGCATGAAAAGCTAATCCTAGATCAGCTGCCTGGATCATAGGTATATCATTGGCACCATCACCAATTGCCACGCATTGTCCTGATGCTATGGACCATCGTTCAGCACTTTTTGCTATCACATTAGCTTTGTATTGTGCATCAACCACTTCACCTGTTACTTCACCAACAAGTTTACCATTTTGAATGACTAACTCATTGGCATAAGCTGCGTCTAATCCTAGCAAATTTTTTAAATGTCCCACAAAAGGCGTAAATCCGCCGGAAGCCACGACCAATTTCCATTGATGCGATTTAAGCTCCGTAATCATCGACTCTATACCCGGCATTAAAGGCAATGTGTCACATAATTTTTCTATAATATTGGCATCTGCACCCGCTAATTTAGCGACACGTTGTCTTAAAGACTGTTCAAAATCTAATTCTCCGCGCATCGCACTGGCAGTCACAGCTGCAACTTCATCACCAACACCCGCCATTGCAGCTAGCTCATCAATACATTCAATTTGAATCGCTGTTGAGTCCATGTCCATCACTAACAAACCACAAAGATTCAACCGTGCTAACGGTTGTTGTACAAGGACGATTTCTGCGGCAATCTCTTGTGGAAATGAGCTAATCAATTCATCTATTGGTGTTTGAGTCGAGAGCTCAAAACCAACTAGATCATTTTGGCGGTCAAGTTTAGCAATATGCGCATCAACCGAAATTAAGGCTAGCCATGCTTCAATATGCGCAGAATATGCTGATTCAAATATCACCCGACAGCGGTATGGCAAATCCGCTTGCAAGCTTACCGGATAATCTGTCTCTTGATAACGGTATAATACACAACCGAGATGTTGATATGTCTCACAAGTGTCTGAAAATAACCAATTTAGTAAAACATTATCACGTTGTTGTAGCATCAATACGGCCTCTTAGTATGTTACGACTATCTACTGGCTATTTTTTCGATTAGTATAGCTTTTTGATGATTCTCTGCAATTGGATTACCGCTGAGTATTGCATTGTGCAACAACCAACCCAAATCAGCCTCCAATTAAATAGAAAAAACACTGAGGATTAAAGTGATTTTTGTTAAAGGTCTTAAGAAAAGACAAAAATTCAGTAGGATAATACAAATAGTTATCGCTATATCACTGATTTTTGGTCTTATACATTTATGGCAAGCAAGTCTTCGTAATGGCCAAAACTTGCTTAATTCGCAAACAAAGGTGATGGCACGTTTATTAGCGCAACAAGCCGCTAATGGCGCTGCACCAGCCATGTATTTACAAAATGATGAACAACTTCAATGGTTAGCCTCGGCATTAGCCGCTGATCCTAAAGTCATGTCAGTAAATATCTACAACTCGCAAGGTGTCAGGCTAGCTTTTGCTCAGAGTGTGTCATTTGAACATTTAGAGGCAGACTCAGAAGCATTGAAAGGGTTATTGAAACCTTACCCGCCATTAATTGAAAACGTGATCCAAGACGATAACAATCTTGGCTACGTTGAAGTGCGTTTAAATCTCGATATCTTTTTTGATGAGATCAAAATTTTGCATGAACAAAACATGGAATTACAGCAAATGATGTTAATTGTTGCTGGTTTTATTGGTTTGTTATTGTCCCGAGCACTGTCATTTAAACGTGCAGATTTTGATCGACGTAAATCGCGGGCTAAATTACGCAAAAAACCAAAGAGAGTGGCGTTAATTTCAGATGCTGAAAACCTGGCGCTAAATGAAGAAGATAGAGATAAAGATAAAGATAAAGATAAATCTTAATTCGATTATGTAAAAGAAAAAGGGGCACTCATTGAGTGCCCCTTGTTGATTATTACAAGATTGATTACAGTGTTAAAGCAGCATCTAATGTCATAACAATCATGTCATTGAACGTAGTTTGACGCTCGTCTGATGTTGTTTTCTCACCAGTACGGATATGGTCAGAGACTGTTACAACACATAACGCTTTAGCGCCTAACTCATGTGCTACACCATATAAACCAGCCGCTTCCATTTCGACACCGAGTACACCCATTTTTTCCATTACGTCAAACATTTGAGGATCTGGAGTGTAGAAAAGGTCAGCAGAGAATACGTTACCAACACGGATGTTAGTACCATGCGCTTTTGCAGAGTCAACCACTGCGCTTAATAAGCTATAATCAGCAATTGCAGCAAAATCGTTATCTTTAAAACGTAAACGGTTCACTTTAGAGTCTGTACATGCACCCAAACCAATAATCACGTCACGTACTTTTACGTCAGTGCTAATTGCGCCACAAGTACCAACACGGATTAAGTTTTTAACGCCGTAGTCTTTGATAAGTTCATGGGCGTAGATTGAACAAGATGGGATGCCCATACCTGAACCCATAACAGAAATACGCTTACCTTTATATGTGCCCGTAAAACCTAGCATGTTACGTACGTCAGTCACTTGCTCAACATTTTCTAAAAATGTTTCTGCAATGTATTTAGCACGTAATGGATCGCCTGGGAAAAGTACTGTTTCAGCAAAAGCACCTTCTACAGCATTAATATGTGGTGTAGCCATGTTATAACCCCTATGTTTCTATTTTATTTGGTGTTGCTTAATAATGTATATAGTTTAGCAAAGGCATTAAACTATATATAGAACCGTCGTTTGAAAATGTGACTAATTAATAAAAGATTCACCATAATTCATCGGTTCTAGCTTAAAATAGCTTGCTATAGACTGGCCAATGTCAGCAAAAGACTGACGACGACCTAATGATCCTGCCGGTAAACCAGCACCATAAGCTAATACAGGTACACGTTCACGAGTATGCTCAGTACCTACCCATGTTGGATCACAGCCATGATCAGCAGTAAATACCACAAGGTCATCTGGTTGTAAGATGGCAAATAACTCAGGCAAACGAGAGTCAAAATACTCTAGCGCTTTTGCATAGCCAGCAGTATCACGGCGATGACCATAATGAGAGTCAAAATCGACAAAGTTAGTAAACACAATAGTATTGTTACCCGCACGCTTAATTTGCGTTAGCGTTTCATCAAATAACTCTTCAAGACCTGTCGCTTTAAATTGTTGGGTAATACCACTATGAGCATAAATATCAGCAATTTTACCAATACTCACAACTTCGCCACCGGCATCTTTCATTTTATCAAGCACGGTTGGCGCTGGTGGTAATACAGCATAATCATGACGGTTGCCCGTGCGTGCAAAATCAGCAGGACCAGAGCCAATAAAAGGACGGGCAATAACACGGCCAATGTTATAAGGCTCAAGCTCTTCGCGCGCAATTTTGCATAATTTGTAAAGATTTTCTACGCCAAATGTTTCTTCATGACAAGCAACTTGGAATACCGAATCTGCCGAAGTATAGAAAATAGGCTTACCTGTTTTCATATGCTCTTCACCCAATTCTTCAAGAATTTGAGTGCCAGATGCATGACAGTTACCTAAAAATCCGTCTAGACCAGCACGTTTAAGAATTTTATCAGTCAGCTCTTTCGGGAAAGAGTTGGTTAAATCGCTAAAGTAACCCCATTCATAAAGAACAGGAACACCCGCCATTTCCCAGTGACCACTAGGGGTATCTTTACCCGAGCTTAATTCATCTGCATGTCCATAAGCGCCGATTACTTCAACATCAGCATTAAAACCGTCAGCAAACTTACCCGTGCTTTCAAAGCCAGCATGACCTAAACCTAATTTAGCTAAATTAGGCAGTTTTAGAGTCCCTTGACGACCAACATCAGCCTTACCTTCTGCACAAGCCTGAGCAATGTGGCCAAAAGTATCAGAACCGACATCACCAAATTTTTCAGCATCAGTCGCAGCACCAAGACCAAATGAGTCTAGCATTAAGATAAAAGTACGTTTCATTGTGTTTTCCTTTATAAATCTGAAGCACGGATATAGCGATATATCTCTGGCGTCTTCTCAGGCGCACTATCACTAACCACAATCGCCTTTTGAACTGCAGCTGCAGCTTCGGCGAAAGCATCTTCAGATTGAGCATGGATCATGGCTAACGGAACATCTTTGTTAACTTCTTGACCCAACGCGCAAACTTGAGTTAATCCGACGCTGTAATCGAGTGCATCACCAGGTTTACGGCGACCACCACCTAAAGTCACTACAGCTAAGCCAAGCTCACGTGTATCCATTTGGTAAGCAAAACCGGAAGTATTGGCATAAACAGGGCGAATAATTTTTGCATGAGGTAAATACTTATCATATGCCTCAACAAAATCAGCAGGACCGCCTAAACCAGAAACCATTTTAGCAAATGCCTCTGCTGCTTTACCATTATCTAATACAGTATTTAACTTATTACGTGCATCGGCTTCATTCTGTGCAATACCGCCCAAAACAAGCATTTCAGCACATAAACCCATTGTTACAGCATAAAGACGCGGGTTACGGTATTGACCGGTTAAAAATTGAATAGCCTCACGAACTTCAACAGCATTACCCGCACAAGAAGCTAATACTTGGTTCATGTCTGTCAGTATTGCAGTGGTTTTAGTACCCGCGCCATTAGCCACAGCGGTAATGCTGCGGGCTAACTCTTCTGATGCTTCATAAGTCGGCATAAATGCGCCGCTACCTACTTTGACATCCATAGCCAGTGCATCAAGACCTGCAGCCAGTTTTTTCGATAAAATAGAGGCAGTAATAAGCGGGATAGACTCAACAGTAGCAGTGTTATCACGAATAGAATAAAAGCGTTTATCAGCAGGAACTAAATCGCCTGTTTGACCGATAATAGCTACACCAGCCTCTTTGACGACTTTGCGAAATAACTCACTAGAAGGTTCAGTTTGGTAACCAGGAATGGCATCAAATTTGTCGAGAGTACCACCGGTATGGCCTAAACCACGTCCAGAAATCATTGGTACATAACCACCACAAGCTGCCGCCATAGGGCCAAGCATTAGGCTAATAACATCGCCTACGCCACCGGTACTGTGCTTATCAATAATAGGACCATCTACACGTAATGCATCCCAATTTAATACGGTGCCAGAGTCACGCATAGCACTGGTGAGTGCGATACGTTCATCCATATTCATGTCCTGAAAATATACCGCCATACCAAATGCCGCTATCTGACCTTCAGATACGGTATTGTGAGTAATGCCATTAACAAAGAATTGGATTTCGGCTGTGCTTAGCGCTTCGCCATTGCGTTTTTTACGAATAATCTCTTGAGCAAGAAACATAATACGTCCCCCGATAGGCAATCCAACACCTTTAGGATCGCCATTAATATAAGAATACTATCGTATGATAGTATCTTTAGATGACGTATTAATACGTCACCTAAAGTGAAGATAGAGCCTAACAGCGTAGCGTTAGGCAACTGCCATTAGTAACCAGAAGTAGCTTTAGGCGCTTCGGTCAATTCAAGCGTATGCAATAAACTGTTTAACAAGCTTGATGCACCAAAACGGAATGTTTGTGGTGTCACCCAATCGTCACCTAAAATACGCGCAGCTAAATCTAAAAACTCAGCGGTTTGAGCTGCATCGCGGACACCGCCAGCAGGCTTAAAGCCGATGTTACGGTTTTTTTCACTGATGACAGTCAACATAATTTCAGCAGCTTCTAACGTTGCATTAACAGGTACTTTACCTGTTGACGTTTTGATAAAATCGGCACCCGCATCAATTGAAATTTCAGACGCTTTACGGATTAGTGCTGGATCTTTTAACTCACCAGATTCGATAATCACTTTTAAAATTGCGTCTTCACCGCACTCTTCTTTACAGGCTTTCACGAGTTCGAAACCAACGGTCTCATTACCTTCCATTAATGCACGGTATGGAAATACCACATCCACTTCATCAGCACCGTAAGCAACAGCTGCACGGGTTTCTAATACTGCGATAGCAATATCGTCATTACCATGTGGGAAGTTGGTTACTGTGGCGATTTTTATGTCTTCACAATCAAGTTCATTTAATGTTTTACGTGCAATAGGAATAAAACGAGGATAAATACAGATTGCGGCAGTATTACCCGCAGCAGATTTAGCTTTGTGGCATAACTCAATCACTTTTTGGTCGGTATCATCATCATTTAACGTCGTTAAATCCATTAATGAAATGCCAAGTTGCGCCGCTTTTTTTAAATCAGTCATAATTGCTCTCCGAAACGAAAAATCAAAGTCGATAAATTTTGTTCAGGCAACACTATAGCTGGCTATATGATTATAATTATGGCCGGACCTTCAGTATTGCCAGTAAATACAGGTGCTATTTACTAACCTAAGTATTCAATCTGATAACGAGTACCACGACTTGAATCCTTGAAGACCGGAAAAGATAAAACAAAGATGTTGTTTCAACCATTCCGCGAAAAATCCATTTTAGCGCGCGAAAATAAAACTTTGTAGAGTACAAACCTTTATATAAAACTACGATACTTAGACAATAATTTTAGATAAAGATTTCAGTAATTGTGCTGGTTTTCTTTTTTATTTTTATTTTTATTTTTAAAATTTGGAGCCGCAATCTGCGGCTCCAATCAAACTAACTCGCTAGCAACTAGATTTTGTAAGTTGCAGTTAGGTAGTGAGTCCAACCAGTAGTATCTAAACCACTCCAAAACTCATTTTTAAACGCAGCGTCGTTCAAACCATATGAATGGTAGAAGTACTTGCCGCCATAACCTAGCGCGAAACGATCTGTATGGTAGTAAAGACCGAAGAATATAGCACCACCGTGTTCAGTGTTGTTATACTTACCATCTAGGTTCATGCCAGAATATTCTTCATCCATATCGAACTGGTAATCAACATAACCCTGGAAAGAAAGGAAGCTTTTGTCTTCGAAGAAAACAAATGGCTTGAACCAGTTAGCAGAGAATTGGTAACCATTCCAGTCTTTACGGTTGATATCGTAAGTAGCAAAAAGGTTCATGCCAGTTTTACCTAACCAAGGTACGTTAACGTCAGCGCCCACACCCCAGAAAGACATGTTTACATCACCGCTACCATCACCGTCAGTGCTGATGGCTCCGCCACCCCAGTTAAATAGAGTTGAGAAGTAAACTTCTTGTACTGGGCCGAAAGATAAATCAGTACCAGTGATTGCATCGATAGAGAAGCGCGGAGCTAACTTCATAAACATTTTGCTAGCGCCGTTATTCTTGTCGCCAGAATCGCCGTTAGCTAGGTTGAATACGTCTACGTAACCATATAGGTCAACAAAACCTGAACGACCACCAAACTCCATTTCCATGTAGTTATGAGTCGCTTCGTTTTCGTCTGCAATTGGATGCTCATCAATCGCATACATAATGTTAAACTGCATCCACTTATAGTCAGCAGCGTGAATGTCGCCAGTTTGTTCAGCAGCTGAAGCAGTAAATGCAGTACCAGCTAAAGCTAGAGTACCTGCTAATGCTAAAGTATTTAATTTTTTCATCATCAACCCCATGTATATTATTTAACTATCTTCTTGGATAGCACTTCTTTTTAATTCACTCGTATTTTACCGTTAATGATACAAATCTCAACATTAAATCGATAAAAAACGAATACAAAATTCTTTTTTGTGAACAATGTCGCGACTTTATGTCTACATATTGCTAACAAATTAACATATTGAATCACTGACTAGTGGCTTTAACATATCCTCTTTCGCAGTATTCAATAAGCCTATAACTTCGCATCGGAAATGGTGGATTAACACAAAAATCAATAACAACGTCTTACAAACTGGGCCTTTAACATTGACTCACTAAAGACCCAGTGATTGAGGTTTTACCCTCTAGATTAACTCTTAACTTAGATAGCTAAGAATAGACCGGCTAATGTCGCGCTCATTAAGTTAGCTAATGAACCAGCGATAACAGCACGGATACCTAATTTTGCAAGGTCATGGCGACGTGAAGGAGCCATAGCACCTAAACCACCAAGTAAGATTGCAATAGAAGATAAGTTAGCGAATCCACACAATGCGAAAGAGATAATCGCTTTCGTACGGTCTGTCATCACAGCTTGAGTTGCTTCAACCAAGATACCGCCATCAGCAACATCTTTTAAGTAAGGAGCAAAGTTCAAGTATGCAACGAATTCGTTTACAACAATCTTTTGACCGATGAAAGAACCAGCAACTAATGCTTCGTTCCAAGGCACACCGATTAAGAATGCTAAAGGCATGAAGATATAACCAAGGATAAGCTCTAGAGTAATACCCTCTAAACCGAACCAACCTGTTACACCACCGATGATACCGTTGATCATAGCGATTAAGCCTACGAATGCGATCAACATTGCACCAACGTTAATAGCTAGACTCATACCTGATGAAGCACCACCTGCTGCAGCGTCAAGGACGTTAGCTGGCTTATCTGGGTCTTCAGGTAGGTTTTCCATTTCGTTAATAGCAGTTTCTGTTTCAGGGTGCATCAGTTTAGCCATTAATAGGCCACCTGGTGCTGCCATGAATGACGCTGCAACTAAGTATTCAATTGGAACACCCATTTGCGCATAACCCGCTAATACAGAACCTGCAATAGAAGCAAGACCACCCACCATAATGGCGAATAGTTCAGATTGAGTCATTGTCGCAATAAATGGACGAACAACTAAAGGTGCTTCAGTTTGACCAACGAAGATGTTAGCCGTTGCAGACATAGATTCAGTACGACTTGTACCTAATGCTTTTTGTAAAGCACCACCGATAATACGGATAATCCACTGCATGATGCCTAGGTAGTAAAGCACTGCAATTAAAGAAGAGAAGAATACAATGACTGGTAATACGTTAATGGCGAAAATAAAACCAACTTTAAAGTTAGCTAAATCACCAAATAAGAAGCTAATACCACTTTGTGCATAACTAATCACACTTGATACCGCGTCAGAAACACCTTTCAGAATATCTTTACCGATTGGAACATATAATACGAAACCAGCGAAGAATGCTTGAATAGCTAAAGCACCACCAACAGTACGTACATTAATTGCTTTTTTATTATTTGATAGTAAAAAACCTATCGCAAGTAAGGTGACCACCCCTACTAAACTCATTAAAATATCCATTAATCATCACCCTTTTGTTAACAGTTTTTTTGAATGTTGTTAACTCACCTAATTTCCGTTGATGATTATAACTGAGCGTGAAACGAAAAGCGTCGTTTTGATCAACTTTTTAGAGTTTAATTTCAATCTCTTAGGTGATTAAATAGATTTTTTACGATTTCGTTTTAAAAAAAACGATTAAAGCTCAAATAGTTGCACTGCATTTTTATTCAACTGTTCTAATATACAAACAGTTTCATTTTTCTTTAAAAATGAGATTTCGGACACAATTCTGTTTAATACAAGCGGGGTATTACGCGTTTTGGGCTGATCAAAAGGGCTCATACTGGGTGAATCAGTTTCTAATAGAAAGTGTTCCAAAGATAATTCCGTCACTGTTTGCCGAAGCTTTCTAGCACTGGGGTTGAGCAATAATCCACCAACACCAATTTTAAAGCCCAAAGCAATATATCGTTCAGCAATTTGACTGTTTCCGTAAAAGCCATGAACCACACCGCCACGACTCGGTCGTATCCGAGCTAATAGAGTCAACAACTCTTGATGAGCTTTAACTGAATGTAAAATAACTGGCAATTGATAAGTTTGAGCCAACAATAATTGTTTTTCGAGTAACAACAGTTGCTTATCTGACCAATGATGTAATTTATCTAAACCACACTCACCCACAGCCACCAAACGCTTATTTTCTCTACATTCCTGTAGCTTTGTTTCAAGTAAATAAATTGCACTGTCAATATCATCCGGGACATGCCAAGGATGGATCCCGAGCGCAAAATACCATTGGTATTTATCAGCCAATTCCAGTTGTTTTTGCCATTTATCAACAGAAACACCAGGAATGATAACGGACGAGATCCCCTGTTTAGTCATCTCAGAAACAAGTTCGTCTCGGTCATTATCAAACTCAGGCATATCAAGATGCGCATGGGTATCGATCATATATAATCTACAATTATTATGGTTGACGATAAAATTAGCATAAAAATCAACCATACGTTAAGCGTTGAATTGAATTACCTATAATGAAATATCATTGATAAAAAATGCTATGAATAATAGGTAATCGCAAACGGGAAAATCCAGGATCACACAAAAATGATAATTACTGTGATAACTCGTATAAAAACACAATAAAAAAGGTGGCCAAGCCACCTTTTTAACATTAAACCAACAAAATACTTAACAATTAGTGTTCGCGGGTCTTAGCAAACTCAATGTCAGGATAACGCTCCATCGAAAGATTCAAGTTAACCATAGTAGGTGCAATATAAGTTAGGTTATCACCACCATCTAGTGCCAAATTAGGACTGCACTTACGACGAAACTCTTCGAGTTTACGCTCGTCTTTACAATAAACCCAGCGGGCAGTACTGACGCTAATGCCTTCGTAAATCGCTTCAACGTTGTATTCACTTTTTAAGCGACCAACCACCACTTCAAACTGCAACACACCGACCGCACCAACAATCAAATCATTGGAATCAATAGGTCTAAACACCTGCACAGCACCTTCTTCAGACAACTGCACTAAGCCTTTAAGTAACTGCTTTTGTTTTAATGGATCTTTTAAGCGAATTCGGCGGAACATTTCTGGGGCGAAGTTTGGCACACCAGTAAAACGAATTTTTTCGCCTTGAGTAAAGGTATCACCAATGCGCATAGTGCCATGGTTATGTAAACCAATAATATCACCAGGGTATGCCGCTTCAGCACGATTACGATCACCGGCCATAAAGGTTAAGGCGTCACTCACGTTGACATCCTTACCAATACGCACATGATGCATTTTCATACCTTGCTCATACTTACCAGAACAAACACGCATAAAAGCCACACGGTCGCGGTGCTTAGGATCCATGTTCGCCTGGATTTTGAAGATAAAACCAGAGAATTTATCTTCACTTGGTAATACATCACGAGCATCCGTTTCACGCGGTAATGGCTTAGGAGCCCACTCAACGATACCATCAAGGATATGATCTACACCAAAGTTACCTAAGGCTGTACCGAAATATACAGGCGTTAACTCACCTTTCAAAAATGCTTCTTGATCAAATTCATGTGAAGCGCCAGCAACTAACTCCATCTCATCGCGGATTTCTGATGCGTATGAACCAAGCACTTTATCTAATTCAGGATTATTCAACCCTTTGATGATGCGCTCTTCTTGGATAGTATGTCCCAAACCACTTTGGTAGAGAATAACTTCGTCACGCAAAATATGATAAACACCTTTGAACTCTTTACCAGAACCAATAGGCCAAGTAATTGGTGCACAAGCTATCTTTAAAATATCTTCAACTTCATCCATCAACTCGATTGGATCACGAATATCACGGTCACATTTATTCATGAACGTTACAATAGGTGTATCGCGTAAACGAGTGACTTCCATTAGCTTGATAGTTCGATCTTCTACACCTTTGGCTGAATCGATAACCATCAAACAAGAGTCTACGGCGGTTAGTGTACGGTAAGTGTCTTCTGAGAAGTCTTCGTGACCAGGCGTATCAAGTAAGTTGATAAGCGCGCCACCGTAAGGAAATTGCATCACAGAAGTCGTGATAGAAATACCACGATCTTTTTCCATCTCCATCCAGTCAGACTTAGCATGCTGTCCTGACTTTTTACCTTTTACCGTACCGGCTTTTTGTAAAGCCTGTCCGAATAAAAGTACCTTTTCGGTGATGGTTGTTTTACCCGCATCGGGGTGCGAAATGATGGCGAAGGTACGACGCTTGTCGACCTCAACTTTGTTGCCTGACATGTTAACCTTGCACTAGCCGCTAAAAAAGGCGCAAATTATAGCGCCTATCGGCAGAATTGGCTAGGCAAACTGATGTTTAGCCTTTGTTAGATAATTCAGCAGCCTGTTGAATAACATTTTTAATCTTTGCCAATTCAATTCTGGCATAACGATGTTCAACAAAATCATAAATATTTGTCGCTAGCGTTAAACGATAAAAGTTAGCGGCTTGTTGATATTGACCATTGGCAGCAGCTTGTTTAGCTAGGTAAAAATAAGCTTCGCATAAGCGTTCTGCGTACTCTTTAGGTTGCGACAACCCCACTTTTGCAGCGGCAAATACTTGCTCTTGAGTTATCTTACCTAAATAGAAATCGACTAATACACTCGCCCAATCTTCATTTTTTAACTGTTGGCGTTGTAGCATTAAATCAGCTAAAGCTTGATTTTTATCTACAGCGGAAGACATTAAATACAGCCACAAAACACGATAACCGTCACTCGGGTCGCGAGCTAGGAAAGCTTGCATATCTTCAACAGCTAATTGATAGCGTTCTCCGTAATATAGTGCAATACCACGATTAAGGTAGGCATAATCATAGCCAGGAGAAAGCTCTAACACACCATCAAACGCTTCATAAGCACTATCGAACTCACCCTCTTGGGTGTAATAAATGCCTAAGAAATTATAAGCATCTGCCAAATCTGGTTGTAGTTTAATAGCTTGATGAAAATCAATTCGACCTAATAAACGTAAACCGACACTGTCGTAGATTACCCCTCGGTCGTAATGAAAACGAGCACGTTGTTCGTCTGTCAGTTCCATTGTTGCTAAAATTTCATTTAACTTAGCTAATGTCACTTCCATTTTATAATCTGGCATAACCGGTGCAACAATCATTTGCCCTGTGACATTCTCACTTGAGCTTTGCGTAGCAGCACAGCCTGACAACAACATACTTGCACCGACAACAACGGCAATAACTGTGGTGCGTAGTTTACATTCCATCCGCTTGACCTTATCAGGATTTATTAATATTCAATATCATAGCAATCTGGCCATCTAAGAGCTATGGAGGAGTAAAGATTATTTCAATAAACATAAAAAAAGGAGATCATATGATCTCCTTTTTAATCGCTTAACACACTAAATTATATTACTCAGCGGTTTCTTTCGTTTGTGCTTCTTTGATTGACAATCTTACGCGGCCTTGACGATCCACTTCCATTACTTTAACAGCAACTTCTTGGTTCATTTCAAGGTGATCAGATACATTAGCTACACGCTCATCACTGATTTGTGAAATGTGAACTAAACCATCTTTACCTGGAAGAATGTTAATAAATGCACCGAAATCAACGATACGGATTACTTTACCGTTGTAGATACGACCCACTTCCACTTCAGCAGTGATTTCTTCGATACGACGGATAGCTTCTTTGGTTGCTTCACCGTTTGAAGAAGCAATTTTCACAGTACCGTCGTCATCAAGTTCAATCGTAGTACCGGTTTCTTCAGTAAGTGCACGAATAACCGCGCCACCTTTACCAATAACATCACGGATTTTTTCTGGATTGATTTTGATAGTTGTAATACGTGGAGCATGTGCAGAGATATCGCCACGATGTGAACCAATTGCTTGATCCATTACATTTAGAATATGAACGCGAGCGCCATATGCTTGCTGTAATGCAATATCCATAATCTCTTTAGTGATACCTTCAATCTTGATATCCATCTGAAGAGCAGTAATACCATCACGAGTACCAGCAACTTTAAAGTCCATGTCACCTAAGTGATCTTCATCACCTAAAATGTCAGAAAGTACAACGAAATCGTCACCTTCTTTAACTAGACCCATTGCAATACCTGCAACAGAAGTTTTAATAGGTACACCAGCATCCATTAATGCTAATGAAGTACCACATACTGAAGCCATTGAGCTCGAACCGTTTGATTCAGTAATTTCTGAAACAACACGGATGCTGTACGGAAATTCTTCAGCAGTTGGCATAACGGCATTCATACCACGCCAAGCCAACTTACCGTGACCGATTTCGCGGCGCTTAGGTGAACCCACCATGCCAGTTTCACCAACTGAATATGGAGGGAAGTTATAATGAAGCATGAAACGGTTAGTACGTTCGCCCATGATGCTATCAATTTTTTGAGCATCACGTTCAGTACCTAGTGTACACGTCACTAAAGCCTGAGTTTCTCCACGAGTAAACAATGAACTACCGTGAGTACGTGGAAGTACACCAGCAAGTACGTTTAGTGCGCGGATCATATCTGGTTCACGACCGTCGATACGTGGCTTGCCACTGATAATACGACCACGAACCACTTTCTTCTCAAGGCTACCAAGTAAGTTGTCTACTTCACGAGTATCAACATCTGGGTTTTCAGCAACTAAAGCCGCTTTTGCAGCCGCTTTAACAATACCGACTTGAACATAACGGTCTTGCTTAACTTCAATTTGGTAAGCTTCAGTCATGCCTGCTTCAGCAAGATCTTTAATCTTAGCAACCAACGCTTCATCTTGAACTGGTGCAGTCCAATCCCAAGTAGGTTTGCCAGCTTCAGCTTTGAATTCGCTAATCGCGTCAACAACAACTTGTTGTTGGTCGTGACCATAAGTTACGGCACCTAACATGATTTCTTCTGCAAGCGCCTTCGCTTCAGATTCAACCATAAGTACAGCAGCTTTAGTACCTGCTACTACTAGGTTAAGTGAGCTAGTTGCAAGCTGATCTACTGTTGGGTTAAGTACATATTCGTTATTAATATAACCAACACGCGCTGCACCAAGAGGACCGCTAAAAGGAATACCAGAAATAGCTAACGCAGCAGAAGTACCAATCATCGAAACAATATCTGGCTCGATTTGTGGATCAACAGATACCACAGTGATGATAACTTGAACTTCGTTTTTAAAACCGTTAGGAAATAAAGGACGGATAGGACGGTCGATAAGACGGGCAATTAGCGTTTCATCTTCAGAAGGACGACCTTCGCGCTTGAAGAAACCGCCTGGGATTTTGCCCGCTGCATAGGTTTTTTCTTGATAGTTAACAGTTAGCGGGAAAAAGTCACGGCTTAAATCCGCTACTTTCTTTCCAACTACAGTAACTAATACTGTGGTATCACCCATGCTTGCTAAAACTGCAGCATCTGCTTGACGTGCAATAACACCTGTTTCTAAGGTGACTGTATGTTGACCATACTCAAAACTCTTTACAATTGGATTCACGTGACCCATTCCTTAATTTAATGACCTTTAATTACGCGCACAAGTATACTGCAATTAGCTTGAATAGTTAAATAGACGCGATATCGAGAATGAAAAAAAAGTAAAATAATCATTTTCCTATAACAGAAACCCATATTAATCACGCTTTTGTTATAAATGATTCAATTTTTGTTACAAATAAGCCATTATAGGTCAAAGTTCAATCGGATAGCTAATGACAACAGCAGTCAATTTGACTAAAGTTAAACAGTGATATCAAACAATAAAATGGATGATATAGGCCACTAGCGGCCTTAAAATATATTATTATAAAACAATAAATTATTTGCGCTCATAGCTTGTAGAGCTGTGTAAATCAAACAAAAATAGTCACTTACGCGACACGGAAAATGAAATGACCGCCAGCTTTAAGTCTTTAACATGGAAGCAGACGAACTTAGTGGTTTTCACCGCTTTGTTTTTTGCTATTGCTATTTTTATCGTCGAAATAGCCATTCAAGTCATCTCAACTAAAAATCAGCTCAGTGATGCACAACAAGAACTGCTTAATTCGGTTGAGCAAACAACCACCAATGCAGTTTGGTCACTCGATGACAAGCTTGCTAGCCAAACCCTTGAAGGCATTATTAAAGTCGACAATGTCGGCTCAGCAGTTATCGAGCTCGATGATGGTTCATTATTCGTCACCACTTCAAATCCTGTCGATAAGTCCTCAGCGACTTACACTAATTTAAGCCAACGCTTATTTGGTGATTTAAGAGAAACCTCAAGACCTTTATACCGGCCTTTTTATTTTGAAGGGAATAAAGAACAGCAACTCATTGGCACGCTGACTGTGTTTTATGATACTCAAAAGCTAACCAATAAATTATTCAGTCAATTGCAGTTAGGTTTAATCGCCACATTAGCACGCGCTTTATTGTTAACTTTGGTACTAAGTGTCGTGTTTCATCGATTTTTAACTCAACCTATAGCACGAATTAGCGAAGCCATTGATAAAATCGATCCCGATTCGCCTGATGAAAATCTATTACCCATGTCTCCCGCACACAAAGACGATGAGCTTGGCCTGGTCACCAGCAAATTTAATCAGATACTGTTGCAGTTTAGTCAAACCCAAAACAAACTCCGTAAGATGGCAACGCGCGACCCGTTAACAGGATTACCCAATCGCACTCTGTTACTTGAAACGCTTAACGTGACAATTCAGCGTTCACGTGTCCATAAACGTAATTTTTCACTATTATTTATCGATTTAGACCGTTTTAAAAACGTCAATGACTCACTTGGTCATGCACTTGGAGATCAATTTTTAGCACGAATAGCTCGTATATTAGAACGCGTTGTAGGAGATAGAGGTAGTGTAGCGAGACTCGGTGGCGATGAGTTTGTGATTTTAGCTGATGAAATACAAACCCCCGCTCAAGCAGCTGACTTTGTCGATAAACTTTTAATTCAGTTAAATGCGCCAGTTCAATTAAATGAACATGCTATTCACCCGGCAGCATCAATTGGGATTTCAATCTACCCTGAAGATGGTGATACTGCTGAAGATCTTATTAGACATGCTGACATTGCCATGTATAGCGCTAAAGCAGCCGGTTCAAATCAATGGTCTTTCTTTAAACAACAAATGACCGAGCGTGCTGCGGTAAGACTTCGTACTGAAGCATCATTACATGATGCATTGAAAAACAATGAATTCTTATTATATTTCCAGCCAAAGTTTGATTTGAGTACTCATAAAGTGGTCGGTTGTGAAGCACTAATCCGCTGGCAAAAAGATGGTAGGTTAATTAGCCCGATGTCATTTATTCCGGTAGCAGAAGAGACCGGCATTATTATTCCTATTGGCCGCTGGGTCATTGAGCAAAGCTGTAAAGTCATTCGAGAATGGCAACGTAAATACAATTATGCAATCCCCATAGCCGTCAATGTAGCCTCACAACAGTTTGCTGACGCTAGTTTAGTACCCGATATTAAGCAACTCGCTATTCGATACCAAATTCGCCCTGAATTACTAGAAGTTGAGATAACTGAAACATCATTAATGAATGATGTAGAGCAAGCGATAGTGAAACTAGAGCAACTTAAATCCGCTGGATTTGGTATTGCTGTAGATGATTTTGGAACCGGTTATTCGTCACTATCATACTTACGACATTTACCGATCACAACAATGAAAATCGATCGGGCTTTTGTTAGTGACTTACCTAAAGATAGCGCGATAGCATCAACTATTTTGATGCTAGGCCGCCAGCTAGATTTAACCATTGTTGCTGAAGGTATTGAAAACGAAGAACAGCTACAATGGCTTAAAGATAATCAATGTGAAATAGGCCAGGGCTTTTTCTTTAGCCAGCCGTTGCCGTTAGAAGAGTTTGAACAAAAATATATCATGTCTGAAACCGCAAAAATCGTTCGTATATAGCACTTTAATCGCCATTTACTACAGATAAAGCATATATTGTTGTCTTTGTTATCTTTAGCGGTGATGGTGCAATCAAGACTTTCATTGAGAAGTGCCGAAGGATTTATCAAGGATAGTTATAACCATATCGCTGTAATCACTCAATAAGAAACATTAATCGAGCTGGTAAAAGCACTTGCTTACACATATAAAATCACCTGTTCGCTCAAGTGGCTAATTGCAGTATAACAATATGTATAGTCTTGCCAGCCAAGCCTATATATCTTCTAGGTAGTCATTCATAACAAATTCTAGATAATAAAAAAGGAGGCAAAGCCTCCTTTTTTACGGTTTAGTTCACTTACATCAGTAAGCGATACATCGAATTAACGACGTAAACCTAACTTCTTGATCAGAACAGCATAACGCTCTGAGTCAGTACGCTTTAGGTAAGCTGTAAGCTTACGACGAGCGCTAACCATGCGTAATAGACCACGACGTGAGTGGTGATCATGGATGTGCTCTTTAAAGTGACCTTGAAGGTGATTAATTTGAGCAGTTAACAAAGCTACTTGAACTTCAGTTGAACCTGTATCGTTTTCGCCGCGACCAAACTCAGCTAAAATTTTTGCTTTTGCTTCAGCACTTAGTGACATGTGTATCTCCAAAAAAAGTAAATGTATCTCTAGCCGATCACTAACTCAGCCAGAGCGAGCGCGATATTCTAACTAGATTAGATAGTAACCGCAATAAAAAAGTGTATAAAACCGATCAATTGAGCTATTAACGCTAACAATATCACTCAGGAGTGTCGTGTATTACAATGAGACGCTTTGGCGCTAGCAATCCATCATCGTTCATACTACCAATACCAACAAACCTACGCTCATCACCGATAGTAATACGCACTAAACAATCTGGTTTTAATCCAGAAGCTTGGATAGCTTGACCTTGCATGACGTAATACAACATCGCGTCTGGTAGGTTAATTTCAGGGAAATTAGCCACCGCGGTATCCATTGGCAATAATAATGGATCTAATAAGGCTTTAGGGGCGATCTCTTGTTCTTGTGCTTGAGCTAATAGCGCCTCAAGTTCAGCGAGACTGACCATTTTTTCATATGGGTATTCTGCAACTTGCGTACGGCGCAGCATAATCACATGAGCACCACAGCCGAGCATCTCACCTAAATCGTCAATAATGGTGCGAATGTACGTCCCTTTAGAACAGTGAATATCTAAAGTTAACTCATCGCCTTCGAGCTTAATAAAATTAAGCTCGAATACAGTGATCGGGCGAGACTCACGAGGTACCTCAATACCTTCACGCGCATATTTATATAAAGGCTGACCTTGATATTTTAACGCTGAATACATTGATGGAATTTGTTGTGTTGTTCCACGAAAAAAATCAAGCTTTTCATCAAGAAGAGCCTGAGTAAAATCCACTGGACGCGTTTGCACAACTTCACCATCTGAGTCACTGGTGTCTGTTCGTTGACCAAGTTTTGCTGTGACAAGGTAGCGTTTATCAGCATCTAACAAATGCTGAGAAAACTTAGTTGCCTCACCTAAACAAATAGGTAACATGCCTGTCGCTAATGGATCTAATGCGCCAGTATGCCCTGCTTTATTTGCATTAAAGATGCGCTTAACTTTTTGCAAAGCAAAGTTAGAGCTCATGCCAGTATCTTTATCGAGTAATACGATTCCGTCGATGAAGCGACCTTTAGGGCGACGAGCCATTAATCTTGCTCCTTGTCACCATCAACAGATTCACTGCTATCTGATGCTTGTGGGTCATATTGCTGCTGCTTAGCTTTATCTTTATTGATAACCTGAGTCACTAGGTTAGACATACGCATGCCTTCTACCAATGAACTGTCATAAACAAAACGCAATTCAGGCATAACACGTAATTTCATACGTCCGGCCACTAATGTGCGTATATAAGGTGCAGCTGCACTAAGTGCATCTATTTTTTGTTGAACAAGTTCAATGTCTTCTTCAAAGAAAGTCACAAACACTTTTGCATAACTTAAATCACGTGAAACGTCTACGTCGTTTACGGTGACAAAGCCAATGCGGGGATCTTTCATATCGCGTTGTAACACCATTGCAAGTTCTTGCTGGAGTTGTTGTGCAATACGTCGAGTACGACTAAATTCTTTTGCCATGATGATGTGCCATAACGTTGGGTATACAATCAAAAAGGGCGGCTAATGCCGCCCTTCCAATGGTGCTTATAAGGTGCGAGCTATTTCGACTGTTTCGAAGACCTCAATTTGGTCTCCTACGCGAACGTCATTATAGTTCTTCACGCCGATACCACATTCCATGCCATTACGGACTTCCTGTGCATCGTCTTTAAAGCGACGTAATGATTCAAGTTCACCTTCGAAGATAACTACGTTTTCACGAAGTACACGGATAGGTGCACTGCGCTTAACAAGACCTTCAGTAACCATACAACCGGCAATAGCACCCAGTTTAGGAGACTTAAACACATCACGAACTTCAGCAAGACCAATAATTTCTTGCTTAAATTCAGGTGCAAGCATACCGGTCATTGCAGCGCGAACTTCATCGATTAAGTTATAGATGATGCTGTAATAACGTAAATCAACACTTTCAGCTTCAATTGTTTTACGTGCCTGTGCATCAGCACGGACGTTAAAGCCAACTAGAATTGCATTTGACGCTGCTGCAAGTGTTGCATCAGTTTCAGTTAGTGCACCTACGCCACGAGCAATAATGTTCACTTTAACTTCGTCTGTAGACAGTTTAGTTAATGATTCACAAATTGCTTCTAATGAACCTTGTACATCAGCTTTAAGTACGATGTTCAGCTCTTGAACTTCACCTTCTTCCATGTTGGCAAACATGTTTTCTAGCTTAGACTTCTGCTGACGCGCTAACTTAACATCACGGAACTTGCCTTGACGATAAAGAGCAACTTCACGCGCTTTACGTTCATCACGTACTACAGTGGCTTCATCACCTGCAGATGGAACACCTGAAAGACCTAAAATCTCAACAGGAATAGAAGGACCCGCTTCAGTAATTGCTTTACCATTTTCGTCTTTCATTGCACGGATTTTACCGTACTCTAAACCACATAAAACGATATCGCCTTGGCGTAATGTACCTTCTTGAACCAAGATAGTTGCCACAGGGCCACGACCTTTATCAAGTTGTGATTCAATAACCACACCAGCTGCCATAGTATCGCGTACAGCTTTAAGTTCTAAAACTTCAGCTTGTAACAAGATACCTTCTAACAGTTCATCAACACCTTCACCCGTTTTGGCTGATAAGTGAACGAACATGTTATCTCCGCCCCAATCATCAGACATAACACCGTGTTGAGAAAGTTCGCTCTTAACACGATCTGGATCCGCTTCTGGCTTATCCATTTTGTTAACTGCGACGATTAATGGCACGTTACCGGCTTTAGCATGTTGAATTGCTTCAATCGTTTGTGGCATTACACCATCATCTGCGGCAACAACAAGAATAACGATATCTGTCGCTTTGGCACCACGAGCACGCATTGAAGTAAATGCCGCGTGACCTGGGGTGTCTAAGAAAGTGATCATGCCATTGTCAGTTTCTACATGGTATGCACCAATGTGCTGGGTAATACCACCGGCTTCGCCAGCAGCAACTTTTGCACGACGGATATAATCAAGTAGAGATGTCTTACCATGGTCAACGTGGCCCATAATAGTCACAACAGGAGCACGAGACTCAAGCTTGATATTGGCATCACGATCTTGCAGTACTTGATGCTCTAATTCATTATCACGGATTAGAACCACTTTATGACCCATTTCTTCTGCAACCATTTGGGCAGTTTCTTGGTCAAGTACCTGGTTAATCGTTACCATTGAACCCATTTTCATCATTTGCTTGATGATCTCAGTGGCTTTAATTGCCATTAAGTGAGCAAGTTCAGAAACAGTAACGGTTTCACCAATACGTACATCACGACTTACAGCAGCGGCAGGTTTATTAAAACCATGAGCCATTGATTGTGGCGCAGTACTACGGTTACGCATGTGTTTTTCACGACCGTCACGCGCATCTTTACCACCGCGTTTCTTATTGGTGTTTTTGTTGCGTGCACGACGACCACGTTTTTCATCATCCGCATCAGAGCTATCTTCTGCTGCACGAGCAACTTTAGACGTCGTAATGTGGTGATCACTGTTCTTTTCAGCTTCTAAACGTAAACGCTCTTCTTCGGCCCAACGCTTCGAGTTTTCTTCAGCTAATTTGCGAGCTTTTTCTGCTGCTTGTGCTGCTTCTTCTTTCTGCTTTTCGGTTAATACCGCTTCTTGAGTTGCTTTTAAGCGCTCTGCTTCAGCTTTAGCTGCTGCAGTTTCTGGGTCAGTTACTTTAGGCGCTTTTGGCTCTGCTTTCGCTTTTTCTGATTTCACTTTGGCTTCTGCTTCTGCTTTTTTCTTGGCTTCTGCATCAGCTTTTGCTTTCGCTTCTGCTGCTGCCTTTGCTTCTGCTTCAACCTTTGCTTTAGCTTCCGCTTCCGCCTGGGCTTTTTCTTGCGCTTCTAATTCAGCTTGTTTAGCTAAATCAGTGTCATCACGCTTAACAAAAGTACGTTTTTTACGTACTTCTACTTTCACGTCTTTAGACTGGCCGCCTGTGCTCGCAACGCTTAACGTTGACACAGTTTTACGCTGAAGCGTCATTTTAGTCGGTGCAGAATCTGCGCCGTGCTGTTTTTTCAGAAAGTCTAAAAGCTGCTGCTTTTCTTGTTCTGAAACGGTATCTTTTTGTTGTTTCTTAATACCAGCATCTGAGAATTGTTCGATTAAACGCTCAACCGACTTTCCCACTTCTGCTGCTAATTTTTCTACGCTTGTATCTGCCATCAATTAAATCCCCCTGTTGATCGACTTATGCTTCTTCGCCAAACCAACAGATGTTGCGGGCAGCCATAATAAGCTCACCTGCTTTTTCTTCTGTTAATTCTTCAATATCAATTAAATCGTCAATACCTTGCTCGGCCAAGTCTTCTAAAGTCACTACGCCTTTGCTCGCTAAAACATAAGCTAAATGTCTTTCTAATCCTTCCAATGCTAATAAGTCAGCACTTGGCTCTGCACCATCTAACGCTTCTTCAGTAGCTAGTGCTCTTGTCGAGATAGCTGCTTTTGCACGTTCACGTAATGCCGCGACGGTTCCTTCGTCAAAGCCTTCTATTGCGAGTAGTTCAGATTCTGGCACATAAGCGATTTCTTCTAGTGAAGTAAATCCTTCATCAGCTAATACTGTCGCAAAATCTGTATCTACATCTAGCGAAGCTACAAACAAATCAATCACTTTCGCACTTTCGGCTTGGTGTTTTTTGTTCATGTCTTCTACTGTCATTACGTTTAGTTCCCAACCAGTCAGTTGAGTTGCTAAACGTACGTTTTGGCCGTTACGACCAATAGCCTGTGCTAAACTGTCGGCTTCAACAGCAATGTCCATAGAGTGGTTGTCTTCGTCCACAATGATAGACGCAACATCGGCTGGCGCCATGGCATTGATCACATATTGAGCAGGATTATCATCCCACAACACGATGTCAACACGCTCGCCACCTAATTCATTCGAAACTGCTTGTACGCGTGCACCACGCATACCAACACAAGCACCTATCGGATCAATACGACGGTCGTTAGACTTAACAGCAATTTTAGCGCGAGCGCCTGGATCACGTGCAGCACCCATTACTTCGATTAACTCGTCATAAATTTCAGGCACTTCTACGCGAAAAAGCTCAATTAACATTTCAGGCTTACTACGTGTTAAAAATATTTGAGCGCCACGTGCTTCTGGACGTACTGCGTACAATAATGCACGAACACGGTCACCAGGACGAAATGATTCACGGCTGATTAAATCTTCTCTAAATAATACGCCATCTGCGTTATTACCTAAATCAACAACAACACTTTCACGGGTACTTTTCTTAACGACACCGGTTACGATTTCGCCTTCACGCTCAATAAATTGTTCAACAATTTGCGCGCGTTCTGCTTCACGTACTTTTTGTACGATAACTTGCTTAGCGGTTTGAGTGGTAATACGGTCGAAAGCAACTGAGTCAATTTGATCTTCAATAAACTCACCCACTTGAATACCTGGCTCTTCAAATAAAGCCGCTTCAAGCGTGATTTCGCTGTATGGGTTTTCTAAGGCTTCACCCTTATCATCAACTACCATCCAACGACGGAAAGTATCGTAGTGACCGGTTTTACGATCAATCGCAACACGAACTTCAATATCACCTTCGTATTTTTTCTTAGTAGCAGTAGCTAAAGCAATTTCTAGCGCTTCAAAAATTTTCTCGCGCGGAACGCCTTTCTCGTTGGAAACCGCTTCTGCGACTAGCAGGATCTCTTTATTCATTTGGTCTTGCCTCGTTCTTCACCTGAAACTATCAAAACTTAGCGATAATGTTGCCTTTGCGGATATTATCCAAAGCAACAATCAAGTCTTTACCATCAACTTTGATGGTGAGCATTTGCCCATCAACACTAGTGATGACGCCTTTTAGATTTCGACTACCCGCAACAGGCATAGTCAACTGTACTTTCGCATCTTCACCGATGTAAGCGGCATACTGCGCTGCTGTAAATAACGGTCTATCTACTCCAGGCGAAGATACTTCTAATGTGTATTCTGTAGAAATCGGGTCTTCAACATCCATAACTGCGCTAACTTGACGACTGGCCTCAGCACAATCTTCAATATTGATGCCATTCTCGTGATCAATAAATACACGTAGAATTGAATGACGACCAGCTTGAACATATTCAATGCCCCAAAGCTGAAAGCCTGACGCTTCAACTGGAACCGTTAACATTTCAACTAGCTTGGATTCTATTGTTGCCAAAAATGACCCCCAAAAAACAAAAAAAGGGCTAAAAGCCCCAGAGCAACCCGTCAATAACACGGATATTTAAAAGTCCATATAACAAAAAACCCCGTAATCACGAGGTCATTTTATTATAGAACCTGTAAATTGTAATTTAATTTCAAACTGAAAATAAATTACAAGGAGCTGGTTGCGGGGGCCGGACTTGAACCGACGACCTTCGGGTTATGAGCCCGACGAGCTACCAACTGCTCCACCCCGCGTCAACTGCATGCAAGTATATTGATTTACGTCATATCTTGCAATAACTAATCAAACACAATCCTTGGTTTATTAGTTATAATTTGGTGCCGAGAGCGGGACTTGAACCCGCACGTCCGTTAGGACACAGCCACCTCAAGGCTGCGCGTCTACCAATTCCACCACCTCGGCGTAAACTAGTTTACTAGTCAGGAATCTTAGTTTCTGACTGTTCGGTCTGTACAGGCACTTCATCAATGATTTGCTCTGCTGCAGTACCTAAATCGTTCCATTGATCATTCTGCTGTGTGTGATTGGCACTTAAATTACCAATCACTAAACTTAACGCGAAAAAACCAATCGCTAAGACAGCAGTTGAACGGGTCAGAAAATTACCTGAACCACTTGAGCCAAATAACGTGCCTGAAGCACCAGCTCCGAAAGATGCGCCCATATCGGCACCCTTTCCTTGTTGAATTAAAATTAAGCCTACAAGACCTAATGCAACTATCAAATATACAACTATAAGAACTTCGTACATATTATTACGCGCTCATCGCTATGGTACATAAACTTAAAAACTCAGTAGAGTTCAGACTTGCACCGCCAATCAGACCACCATCAACATCAGGCTGGGCAAAAATATCTGCCGCATTATTGGGGGTAACACTACCACCGTAAAGAATCCTGATATTTTCTCCAATAAATGGAGATACTTCAGAGAGGCGACTGCGAATAAACGCATGAACTTCTTGTGCCTGCTCTGGTGTAGCGCTTTTACCAGTTCCTACTGCCCATAAAGGTTCGTAAGCGATAATAGCGTTATCAAAAGCCATGGTACCGTTTTTTTCTATTACTATGTCTAACTCTTCAGCAATCACCTCAAAGGTGCGTCTTGCCTCACGCGCTGGACCTGATTCACCTACGCATAAAATTGGTGTTAAACCATGTTTTTGCGCTGCAGCAAATTTCTCTGCCACAATATTACTCGTCTCTCCGTACATACGGCGACGTTCGGAATGGCCGATAATCACATACCGACATCCTGAATCTTTTAGCATCTGCCCAGATATTTCACCGGTGTACGCGCCAAAGTCATGTTGACTTAAATTTTGCGCGCCCATTCTAACAAGCGCACCATCTAGAGTTTGCTTATTGGCTTCAAGCAGTTGCCTAACACTTTCAAGATAAATTGAAGGCGGGCATAAAACCACTTCAGCTGAATCATTTTGGAGCTTCGAGGCAAACTTTTTAAAAAGCTCTTCAGCTAATGCTGAATTACCATTCATTTTCCAGTTGCCAGCTACCATAGGACGTCTGAGTGCCATCACTGTCTCCTTTGAAAGCGGCGTGAATAATAGCGAACCACTTATCAAGTTACAATAGCTAAAAGGGGAATATTTCAGTTTAATGGTCGAAGCGTCTACTTTTTAAGCGCGCAATGACATTCCTGAATATTCAAATAATTAACATGCTGCTTTTACCGCCTCAGCGATACTATTTGCATGTGCAAGTACTTGCGAGTGGTCATCTCCTTCGACCATGACTCGGATTAACGGTTCGGTACCTGATTTACGCAGTAATACACGTCCGCGAGCACCCAATTGTGCTTCCACTTTTTCCTGCGCCATTTTAACGGCATCGGTGTCGAGTGGATTGGTGGTTCCTTCAAAGCGAACATTCACTAAAACCTGAGGCAACATTTTCATCGGCTCAGTTAGCTGCTCTAGTGTTGCTTGCTGTCTTCTCATCGCAGCAAGCACTAAAATACCTGCCACAATACCATCGCCTGTTGTACCGTGATCGAGGTTAAGAATGTGGCCTGAGTTTTCACCACCTATACGCCAGTCATGTTGCTTCAACATTTCCATTACGTATCGATCACCTACATTTGAACGAACAAATGGAATATCAAGTGTTTGCAGTGCTAAGTCTAACCCTAAATTCGACATTAAGGTACCCACTACACCGCCTTTTAAAATACCACGCTTTTGAGCATCTACGGCTAAAATATATAATATTTGATCGCCATCTATGACTTCACCACGATTATTAACCATCATTATGCGATCGCCATCACCATCGAGTGCGATACCTAAATCAGCATTTTCAGCTAATACCGTTTCACATATTTTTGCCATTGACGTGGCGCCAACTTTGTCATTTATGTTTAAACCGTTAGGTTTATCACCAATAGCGACAACATCTGCACCTAATTCCCGAAATACATTCGGAGCAATATGATAAGTCGCACCATGAGCACAATCGACGACAATTTTTAACCCTTCTAGAGTATGCTCTGCTGGAAAGTTACCTTTGCAATATTCAATATAACGCCCTGCGGCATCCTCTATACGACGAGCCTTACCGAGTAAGTGAGATTCGACGCAAACCAGAGGCTTTTCAAGTTCAGCTTCTATCTCTAGCTCAATTGCATCATCAAGTTTACTGCCGTCAGTTGAAAAGAATTTAATACCATTGTCGTAATAAGGATTATGCGACGCGCTAATGACGACACCCGCTTCGGCTCTAAACGTTCTCGTTAAATAGGCCACTGCAGGAGTAGGCATAGGCCCTAATAACAACACATTTAAGCCCGCGGCAGATAAACCCGCTTCTAATGCTGATTCAAATAAATATCCTGAAATACGAGTGTCTTTGCCAATGATGACCTTTTGAGTGCCATTTCTCGATAAAACACGCCCTGCAGCCCAACCAAGCTTTAATGCCAGTTCTGGGGTCATTTTACCGTCACCCACTTTACCGCGAATACCGTCAGTACCAAAAAATTTTCTTTGCTTCACAGTTCCCCACTTAAGTGATTCACTTTGTGTTAAGTATTATTATGATTTTTGCGATTACTGGCTGCCATATGCACCATAAAGCAATCGAGAAAGTTATAATTGTTCCATGGTTGCAGACATAACCTTAAGTACATCGAAGGTTTCGGCAACGTCATGCACTCTAATAATTTGCGCGCCTTGTTGCGCAGCAATTAATGCACCAGCCAGACTGCCGGCAAGTCGTTGGTCAGTGTCACGACCTAATAAGTTGCCAATCATACTTTTACGAGATAGACCGACTAGTACCGGCAAATGGAACTCATGCAATTTAGGTAACATGGCTAATAGGCGATAATTATGCGCTAAAGTTTTACCAAAGCCAAAACCTGGATCAAGAATTAATCTCTCACGCTCTATACCCGCAGCTTCACAATAGGCGATACGCAACTCAAAAAATGCGGTAACCTCATCAACCACGTCATCATAGGAAGGCGATTCTTGCATCGTTTGCGGTTCGCCTTGCATGTGCATCAAGCAAATAGGGACATCAAGCGATGCTGCCATAGCTAATGCTCCTGGTACTTGTAATGCACGTACATCATTAATTAAATTAGCACCTGCATTAACTGCCGCCTCCATCACTTCTGGCTTGCTGGTATCGATTGAAATCCAAACATTATGAGTTTTAGCGGTATATTCAATAATAGGAATAACTCTAGCCAACTCTTGTTCAATCGTTACCTTTGCCGCGCCAGGTCTTGTTGACTCACCACCAACATCGATTATTAATGCACCTTGTTCAACCATATCATCAACATGACGACACGCCTGTTCAAAATCGGTATATTCACCGCCATCAGAAAAAGAATCAGGTGTGACATTCACAATGCCCATTACGATTGGCGATGATAAATCAAGGGTTTTATTAGCATGAGTTAATTGAAACACGGGTAACTTCCTAACGTAGATTAAAAACAAGAAAACCCCTTTCGGGGTTTTCTTTATTGGCTTGATTATTTATTTTGCAGGTGATTCATCTGCGTCACTAATATCAGCTTTAGGTGCCTCTTCAGACTTTTCTTCTTCAACTTTAGGTGCACTATTTCCGCCACCTTTGTCATCCGATGATTCATCTTTTTGCCATTCGGCTGGCATACGCACTTCACGACGGTTCATCAAATCATCGATTTGCAAAGAATCAATCGTTTCGTATTTCATCAGTGCATCTTTCATCGCATGTAAAATATCCATATTATCTGTCAGCATGGTTTGCGCACGTTGATAGTTTTTATCGATAAACATTTTGATTTCTGAGTCAATTAACGTCGCCGTGTCACCAGACATTGCTTTTGATTTACCCATACTGCGGCCTAAGAAAACTTCGTTCTCTTCTTCTGCATACAGTAAAGGACCCAGCTTGTCAGAGAAACCCCATTGGGTCACCATGTTACGCGCAATTGATGTTGCGTATTTAATGTCTTGCGATGCACCTGTGGAGACTTTTTCACTACCGTAAATAAGTTCTTCGGCCAAACGTCCACCGTAGGCTACTGAAATCTGCGACTCAAGCTTGCGACGGCTTTGGCTCACAGCATCTGCTTCAGGTAAGAAGAAGGTGACACCTAACGCACGACCGCGCGGAATAATGGTTACCTTGTGTACTGGATCATGTTCAGGCACTAAGCAACCTACGATTGCATGGCCAGCTTCATGATAAGCAGTCATCTCTTTGTCAGATTCAGACATCACCATAGAACGGCGCTCTGCACCCATCATGATTTTATCTTTAGCACGCTCAAACTCTTCCATGCCAACAGAACGACGGTTACCACGTGCAGCAAACAGTGCCGCTTCGTTAACTAAGTTTGCTAAGTCTGCACCTGAGAACCCTGGCGTACCACGAGCAATAACACTGGCTTTAACATCGTCAGATAATGGCACTTTGCGCATATGGACTTTAAGAATCTGCTCACGACCTCTAACATCGGGTAAACCTACAACCACCTGACGGTCAAAACGACCAGGACGAAGTAAAGCAGAGTCTAAAACATCTGGACGGTTAGTCGCAGCAATTACAATAATACCTTCGTTACCTTCAAAGCCATCCATTTCAACCAACATTTGGTTTAATGTTTGTTCACGCTCATCGTGACCACCACCAACACCTGCGCCACGTTGGCGACCCACAGCATCAATTTCGTCAATAAAGATAATACAAGGAGCTGATTTTTTAGCTTGTTCAAACATGTCACGCACACGAGATGCACCAACACCAACAAACATTTCAACGAAATCAGAACCAGATATTGTGAAGAATGGTACTTTTGATTCACCCGCAATCGCTTTAGCAAGCAATGTTTTACCGGTACCAGGTGGTCCCACCATTAATACGCCCGTAGGAATTCGGCCGCCTAATTTTTGGAATTTAGTTGGGTCACGTAAATAATCAACGAGTTCTTTTACTTCTTCTTTTGCTTCATCACAACCTGCAACATCAGCAAACGTGGTTTTGATTTGATCTTCGCTCATCAATTTGGCTTTACTTTTACCAAATGACATTGCGCCTTTACCGCCACCACCTTGCATTTGTCGCATGAAGAAAATCCACACGCCAATAAGTAGTAACATTGGGAACCAAGAAATAAATATTTGGGTTAGGAAGCTTGATTCTTCAGCTTCTTGGCCTTTCATCGTGATACCTTTACGATCAAGATCATTAATTAAATCTTGGTCATACATAGGCATGATAGTGGTGAACTTCTCGCCGGTACGTTTTGTCCCTTCAATTGTTCTTTGGTCGCTTTTTATTTCGACCGTATTAATTTGACCATTTCGGACATTGTCCAAAAAGGCGGAGTAATCCATCTTCTGCGAATTCGAAGAAGAGGGGGAATAACCCTGAAACACTGACATCAGCACAACAGCGATGACAACCCAGAGTATTAAATTTTTTGCCATGTCACTCAAATTACTAGACCTCTTAACAGTCCTGCGATTATTAACGTTAGACTACTACAACTTGTAACCAGTCGCCACTAGATAGACTTCTCGAGAGCGGGCTCTAGAGGAGTCTGGTTTTCGGGTTTTAACTACTTTGAATGCCTCTTTAACTGTTTTCATGTACTCGTCAAAGCCCTCCCCCTGAAAGACTTTAACAGCAAAACAGCCGTTAGGCGCCAACACTTGATGACACATATCTAATGCTAATTCCACTAAATACATAGCTCTAGGTTGATCTACAGTATCCGAACCACTCATGTTCGGAGCCATATCTGATAGTACCACATCCACTTTATCTTGCCCTACTCGGTCAAGCAATGCTTGTAATACTTTGTCTTCTCTAAAATCACCTTGAAGAAAATCGACACCCACAATTGGATCCATTGGTAAAATGTCACATGCGATGACCTTACCTTTATCACCAGCCAATTTAACTGCAACTTGTGACCAACCACCAGGGGCTGCACCCAAATCAACAACAGTCATGCCGGTTTTAATTAAATGATCTTTTTGTTGAATCTCTTCTAACTTAAATGCTGCACGTGAACGTAAACCCCGTTTTTGCGCTAATTTCACATAGTGATCATCAAAGTGTTCTTGCATCCAACGAGTCGAACTCGCGGTACGTTTTTTGGTTACCATTTAAATTCCGCAACAATTCAGAGTTACATAAGCCTTATATAAGGGTAGAATACCGGTTTTTCAACAGTAACTCAGAAAAAGTTGGTACAAATGAACTTAACAACCAAACAAAAACAGCATTTAAAAGGTCTGGCGCACAGTCTAAAGCCAGTGGTGCTGCTTGGTGGCAACGGACTAACTGAAGGTGTTCTGGCTGAAATTGATAGCGCTCTTACTCATCATGAATTGATTAAAGTGAAAGTAGCCTCTGCTGACAGAGAGCTTAAAAATGCCATCGTTGACGCCATTATACGTGAAACCCAGTCTGCGAAAGTGCAACTTATCGGTCATGTACTCGTTATCTTCCGTCATTCACCAGAAATGAAGATAGCTTTGCCTAAGGCAAAAAAATAGTAAAACATTCGTTGTAAAAAAGCCGCTGATTTCAGCGGCTTTTTTATGAAACATAATTAATCGAATTTTTTATGGCGTATCAGGTAACGGTGTAATCAGATAATGCTCAGTTTTTAATCCTAAAAACTCAGGCAATGTTGCTCCAACAGAAATTGAAGACCATGTCCCGGTTAAAATGCCAATAAACATTGCAATAGAAAACCCCTCAAGAGGCGCACCACCCATAATCCACAAAGCGACGACGGTTAGTAACGTTGTTCCAGATGTCACCATAGTACGAGAAAACGTAGACCTAACGGCTAAATTATTAATATCAGTGGTATTCCATTTGGGTTTTGCCACTAACTGTTCTCGCACCCTATCGGCAATAATAATTGAGTCATTAAGCGAATACCCTAATATAGCCAAAATGGCAGCAAGCACTGTTAAGTTAAATTCCATTTGGCTTAATGCAAAAAAGGCTAGCACAAACACAACATCATGAACTAGTGCAAACAGCGCCCCTGAAGCTAAGCGCCATTCAAATCGGTAACTTAAGTACCCCATAATACAGAGCATCGCGACCACTAAAGCTAATCCTCCTTGCTCAACTAACTCTTGGCCTACTTGCGGACCCACAATACTACTATTCAGTACAGTCAAATTAGACGCTAAAGGAGCTAAGACTTGCTGTAATTCAGGGCGTTGATTTTCATCCGGGATATTAGCATAACGCAAAACCCAACGTCCTGGCTCACTGGCCGAAATCACACTCACATCTTGTTGGTAAGCTGCGGTCATTAACGGTTGAATTTCGCTAGCGGTAATGTGCTGATCAATCAGAATTTCGGTGACAACTCCGCCGGTAAAGTCTAAGCCCCAATTAAACCCTTTTACGCCAATAACGCTTAAAGATAACAACATCAATACTACCGATATCAAACTTGATGCATAACGCCATTTGGTTAAATAGCGCAAAGATTGTGATGAGTTGTTGATTTGTTTTGAATTCATTGGTTACACCTTAATCGCGCGGCGAGTGTCACGGCCATAAACTAAATTGATGATTGCACGAGAGGCAAAAATGCCAGTAAACATACTGGTTAATAAACCTAACCCAAGCGTTAATGCAAAACCTTGAATAGGGCCATTACCAATTGAAAATAGCACCACTGCAGTAATCATTGTGGTAAAATTAGCGTCAATAATGGTTGAAAATGCACTATCAAAACCTAGGTCAATTGCACTCGCAAAACTTCTTCCTTCCGCTAACTTATCTTTAATACGTTCAAAAATAAGCACGTTAGTATCAACAGCCATACCGACAGTAAGCACTAACCCAGCGATGCCTGGCAAAGTCAGCACAGCGCCAGGAATAAGTGCCAGTAAACCAAACAACATCACCATATTGGCAATCAATGCAACATTTGCAACCCAACCTAAACGACGATACCAACACGCCATAAATAACAACGTCACCGCCATTCCCAATGCCAGTGCTGCAAAGCCATTTACAATATTTTCGGCACCTAAGCTTGGTCCAATTGTGCGCTCTTCTACTATTGTAACCGGTGCCGTCATTGAACCCGCTCGAAGTAATAGCGCTAATTGTTGCGCCTCTTGATGCGTTCCCGCACCTGTTATCTCAAATTTACTACCTAGCTGACTTTGAATCGTCGCAACACTAATGATTTGAGTAGTTTGCTGTGCTTGACCTTTATCATTACGACTATATTCACTATATGCTGTCGCCATAGGCTTACCGATATTGTCGCGTGAAAAATCAGACATCAACTTACCACCGGCCGAGTCTAGACTGATATTCACTTTCGACATGCCAAAGTCGCCAACAGCGGCTCGAGCATCAACAATGTGATCGCCACCTAATACAGGTTTTCGAGCGACATAAACAGCTTGGCCACTTTCATCTTTAAGCACTATTGCATTAACCGACCCCGTCTCAGCTACAGGGTAAAATGCTAAGCTCGCTGTAGCACCAATGACATTCTTAGCCGTTGCGGGGTCTTGCACGCCAGGTAACTCGATGCGAATACGATTTTCACCTTGGCGTTGCACTAAAGCTTCTGTAATACCTAGCTCTTCGATTCGGCTGCGCATAATTTGTAGGTTTTGTTGTACCGTAAGATTAGTCAGCTTAACTTGCTCATTTTCACTTAATGAAACAACAAGCGTGTCTTGGCTGCCAATAACTTGCCATAAGGGATATTGTTGAATAATAAATTGGCGAACCTGCCCCCTAGCCTCTTGTTGTGATGTTTCAATAGTCACTTCAGCGCCGCTGTCCTGGCGAACCAAAACGCCACTAATATGTTGCTCTCGCACAAATTGCTTTACCGAATCGCTGACCATAACGGCCTGATTTCGAAAAACTAAATCTAGGTCAACATCGAGTAAAAACTGCACTCCCCCACGCAAATCCAAACCTAATTTGATGGGTTCAAAACCCATGTTCAACAACCAATTCGGTGCTGCTGGAGCTAAGGCTAGCGTAACTTGTGCGTCTTCTTTAAATGCTGCTGACAAGATGTTTTTTGCATGGGTTTGCTGATCGGCTTGTTGTAACACAACCAATACATTTTGTTGCTGTTGATCGATTCGTTTACTGCTAATGCCAGCGTGACTTAATGCTTGATACACTTGTTCAGACGAAATAGCATTAGGTGCTTTGGTCGATAACTGTACAGCTGCATCTTCGCCATACCAAGATGGCAGAGCACTTAGAAACAATATGATTAACGTGGCAATAAGTACCCAGTATTTCCACTGTGAGTATTTATTGAATTGCTGATTTACAGGTTTATTTTTTGATATTGATGTCATAACACTCACTCTCACTACACCGCGACCAATGGCCACGATAAAAATGCATAGCGAACGATAAAATGCTTAAAGCAGTTATCTGTTGTTCACAATGAATCCATTAGCTGAACTAATAGAATGGATAGTCAAAGAAGCGTTAGTTAGCAGGTATGAGCGTATACAAAGAGTAAGTTTGATTCTTTCCAAGCGGAAATACGTGAAGGGCCTGATGTTGCTGATAATACCCAGTCTAATTGTGGACTGAAGTTAATTTGATAGCCGATTTCCAAGCTCGGGACTGGCGGGGAAACAAACTCATAGGCTAGTAGATAATTGGGGTTAACTTCATCAGATTGATGCTGAGCAAGATTTATGTAACGCGCAGAGTATGTCGGTACATAATGGATGTCATTTGGAGTCGGTTGCGAATTGATATCAGGATTCACACTATCGACACCAACATAGCCTAATAATGTTGTTTTTATATCAATTAAGCGTGGATTTATCACAACATTATTTGCAGTGATATCGGCGTTAAAACTATCAACAACATTTACCTGATTAACTACAGTAGGCAAATCGCAATTAGCCAAATTTAGTGAGGGTGTTACCACACAATCACTCAATAAAACGGTATTAAATTGCGGTGTACTGAGTTGAGCCGTCGACATTATTAAGACACGACTATTGATAAGGAAGAGTGACCCCAACCCCACAATAAGTAACATCAATAATATACGAGCCCAAGGAAACGTCATTTATACCTTAACGCATTAGCCTAGATGTACATTTTCATTAAACTATCTGTTGTTTTCAAGCGATAAAACAATCGATATGTAACGATAATGTAAAGAAGCCCGATATTAGCGATACCGTAGTTAATACGCAAATGAATTCTTATACATGTAACAACAAAAAACACTTACTGTGAGCAGTAAGTGTTTTTAATCAATGACAGAATATTATCAGTACACCAATTTGTCTAAACGACAAACCACAATGTGACCTAGATATATTTAACGGATATAATTTCGTAGTCAGTCAAACCGCCTGGTGTGGTAATAGACACTTCATCACCTTCACTTTTACCAATTAATCCACGAGCAATAGGCGAGTTAACTGAAATAAGATTTTGTTTAATGTCTGCTTCGTCATCACCGACGATACGGTAAGTCATTTCAGCATCTGTATCGATGTTTAAAATTGTTACCGTAGTACCAAAAATAACACGTCCGGTATTTTGTAGGGTCTGCACATCAATGATTTGTGCATTAGAAAGCTTGCCTTCAATATCACGAATACGCGCTTCACAAATACCTTGCTCTTCACGAGCGGCGTGATATTCAGCATTTTCTTTTAAATCGCCTAACTCACGAGCTGATGCAATGGCTTCAGTAATTTTTGGTCGACGATCAAATTTTAAAATTTCCAGCTCTTTACGCAATAAGTCTGCGCCAACAACTGTCATTGGGACCTTACTCATAATGTCTTTGTCTCCTTTAAAAACAAAAGCATCCCGTGCTGACGAAAAGTCAACACAGTAAAAATTCTATTGGAAGTACGCAATCGAGTTTGGCTGCGTCTTTGGGATGCATCTCTTCGATGATTAATGATAGCTTACCTAAGCTTTTAAAGACTTGCTAGTCATCCAACATCAAAATGTCATAAAAAAGGTCGCCATATGGCGACCTTTTATTAACGCGATATGATTTAGCCTACAATTCGCTTATGTAGCTCTTGTAATGAATTCACTTTAACCCGGTCATCTGCAGCATGCGCAAGGCATGTGGCAAAAGCAGCATTTAGCGTTGTCGTATAATTCACTTTGTAGCGTAATGCACCACGGCGAATTTGACGAGAGTCTTCAATAGCTTGACGACCTTCTGTTGTATTCACAATATAGGTATATTCACCATTTTTGATACGGTCCAAAATGTGCGGACGCCCTTCATGTACCTTATTCACTAAGCGAGGGTTAATCCCTGCTTCGCCTAAGATAATAGCGGTGCCGTGAGTTGCATCAATTTCGTAACCTAATTCAATAAGCTTCGCAGCTAAGTCTGATACACGTTTTTTATCACTGTTACGCACAGATAATAACGCGCGGCCTGACTTAGGCACTTCTGATGTCGCACCAAGCTGTGCTTTTGCGTAAGCTTCAGCAAAGGTCTCGCCCACGCCCATCACTTCACCCGTAGAGCGCATTTCTGGACCAAGCAATGGATCAACACCCGGGAACTTATTAAACGGCAACACTACTTCTTTAACCGAGAAGTAAGGTGGAATCACTTCTTTAGTAAAGTTTTGTGCTTTTAGGCTTTGACCTGCCATAACACGTGCTGCAATTTTAGCTAGAGGCACGCCTGTGGCTTTTGATACAAATGGCACAGTACGCGCGGCGCGAGGATTAACTTCAATCATATAGATTTCATTATCTTTCACGGCGAACTGTACGTTCATTAAGCCCACTACGCCGAGTTCAAAAGCAAGCTTTGTCACTTGATCACGCATTCTAGCCTGAATTTCGGCACTTAATGTGTAAGGCGGTAATGAACAACCAGAGTCACCTGAGTGAACCCCAGCTTGCTCAATGTGTTCCATAATGGCACCAACTACAACAGTCTCACCATCGCATACAGCATCAATATCGACTTCAATAGCGTCGTCTAAGAAGTGGTCGAGCAACACAGGTGATGCGTTAGACACTTTAACAGCTTCATTGAAGTAACGAAGCAAGTCTTGTTGGTCATAAACGATTTCCATCGCACGACCGCCCAATACATATGATGGACGAACCACTAACGGATAACCAATTTTCTCAGCTTCAATCACAGCACTTTCAACAGTAGTCACTGTCGCATTTTGTGGTTGCTTCATGTTTAGACGCTGAATCGCTTGTTGGAAACGCTCACGATCTTCTGCACGGTCAATGGCATCAGGGCTGGTACCTATAATCGGTACGCCAGCGGCTTCAAGCGCACGAGCAAGTTTCAATGGCGTTTGACCACCGTATTGCACAATTACGCCTTTTGGCTTTTCGATACGGACGATTTCTAACACATCTTCCAACGTGACCGGCTCAAAGTATAGACGGTCAGATGTATCGTAATCGGTTGATACGGTTTCAGGGTTACAGTTAACCATAATGGTTTCGTAGCCGTCTTCACGTAATGCTAGTGCTGCATGCACACAGCAATAATCAAACTCAATACCCTGGCCAATACGGTTTGGACCACCACCTAACACCATGATTTTGTCACGGTTTGATGGGTTGGCTTCACATTCGTCTTCGTACGTTGAATACATGTAAGCAGTGTCAGTTGAAAATTCAGCAGCACAAGTATCAACACGCTTATATACTGGGAAAATTTCATAACGATGACGTAATTTACGCACTTCTGCGTCGCTAACACCTAATACATCAGCAAGACGTGCATCAGCAAAACCTTTACGCTTTAACTTACGCAAAATGTCTTCGTTCAAACCTGACATGCCCAATTCAGCGACTTTGGCTTCATCTGCAATAAGGTCTTCAATTTGAACTAAGAACCAGTGATCAATATTGGTCAGTTTGAAGATTTCATCGCGCGATAAACCCGCACGGAATGCATCAGCAATATACCAAATACGGTCGCAGCCAGGCTCTTTTAATTCATGACGAATACGTTGTAAACCTTCAGTAGAGTTATAATCAACGATTGAGTCAAAGCCATTACGGCCAACTTCAAGACCACGAAGCGCTTTTTGTAATGATTCTTGGAATGTACGACCTATTGCCATCACTTCACCCACTGATTTCATCTGTGTGGTCAAGCGATCATTAGCACCAGCAAACTTTTCAAAGTTAAAGCGCGGCACTTTAGTCACAACATAATCAATGGCAGGCTCAAATGAAGCAGGAGTTTTACCACCGGTAATGTCGTTGCTGAGTTCATCTAATGTGAAACCAACAGCAAGCTTAGCGGCAATCTTTGCAATTGGGAAACCAGTGGCTTTAGAGGCAAGTGCAGATGAGCGCGATACACGCGGGTTCATCTCAATAATTACCATACGGCCTGTATTAGGACAAATACCAAACTGGACGTTTGAACCGCCCGTTTCAACACCAATTTCGCGCAATACGGCTAACGAAGCGTTTCGCATAATTTGGTATTCTTTGTCGGTCAATGTTTGTGCTGGAGCTACGGTAATAGAGTCACCGGTGTGCACACCCATTGGGTCAAAGTTTTCAATGGCACAGACGATAATACAGTTATCGTTACGGTCACGAACCACTTCCATTTCGTATTCTTTCCAACCAATTAACGATTCATCAATCAATAATTCGTTAGTCGGTGACAAGTCTAAGCCTTGAGAACAAATCTCTTCAAACTCTTCCTTGTTGTAAGCAATACCACCGCCGCTGCCACCCATAGTGAAAGAAGGGCGAATAATACATGGGAAACCCACCATGTCTAATACGCCATAAGCTTCTTCCATATTGTGTGCAATACCTGCACGCGGACAGTCTAAGCCAATAGCTTTCATTGCTTTGTCAAAACGGCTACGGTCTTCTGCTTTATCAATTGCATCGGCCGTTGCGCCAATCATTTCAACGTTGAACTCTTTTAGGACGCCCATTTCTTCAAGCTTCAAGGCGCAGTTTAGTGCTGTTTGTCCACCCATGGTTGGTAGAATCGCGTCTGGGCGCTCTTTAGCAATAATATTGCGTACTACTTCCCAATGAATAGGCTCGATATAAGTCGCATCGGCCATTTCAGGGTCTGTCATAATGGTGGCTGGATTAGAGTTCACCAGAATAACGCGGTAGCCTTCTTCACGAAGGGCTTTACAGGCTTGCGCACCTGAATAGTCAAACTCACACGCCTGACCAATAACAATTGGGCCGGCACCGAGTATAAGAATACTTTTAATATCTGTACGTTTTGGCATTGCGTCGTCTACTCCCAGATAATTACTTAGTGTGCTGACGGTATTGTTCAATTAGCTCGATAAAATGATCGAACAACGGTGCGGCATCATTTGGACCAGGGCTTGCTTCAGGGTGTCCCTGGAAGCTAAACGCAGGTTTATCGGTTAAGTGAATACCTTGAAGCGAACCATCAAATAATGATTTGTGAGTCACCTTAATATTGGTAGGTAATGTACTTTCATCAGCAGCAAAACCGTGGTTTTGACTGGTAATCATCACATTACCTTTTTCAATGTTGCTCACCGGGTGGTTTGCACCATGGTGACCAAATTTCATTTTTAAGGTTTTCGCGCCAGACGCTAATGCAAGTAATTGATGACCTAAACAAATACCAAAAACCGGAACATCAGTTTTTAAAATCTGTTGAATGGCTTCAATTGCATAGTCACATGGCTCTGGGTCGCCAGGACCATTTGACAAAAAGACCCCATCAGGGTTCATCGCCAGTACTTCTGCTGCAGATGTTTTCGCCGGAACAACAGTTACATCGCAACCACGGTCAACCAGCATGCGTAAAATATTGCGTTTTACGCCGTAATCATAAGCTACAACTTTGTATTTAAGTTCAGACTCTGGCGTATCAGACGGTAAACCACCGACTAATTTCCAGCTACCGTTACGCCATTGATAGGCTTTATCGGTAGTCACTTCTTTCGCTAAATCCATGCCTTTTAAGCCTGGGAACGCTTTTGCTTCCGCTAAGGCTTTTGCTTCGTCTAGGTCACCCACCATAATACAACCGGCTTGAGCACCTTTTTCACGCAAAATTCGAGTTAGTTTGCGAGTATCTATGTCCGCGATACCAACCACATTATTCGCTTTTAAATAATCGCTTAATGATTGTGTATTACGGAAATTACTCGCCATAAGCGGTAAGTCACGAATGATTAAGCCACATGCATGAACCGAATCCGATTCTGTGTCTTCATCATTGGTACCTGTGTTACCGATGTGAGGATAGGTTAATGTTACTATTTGGCGTGAATATGAAGGATCCGTAAGAATCTCTTGGTAGCCTGTCATTGAAGTATTAAATACTACTTCACCAACAGAAACACCGGTAGCACCAATTGATGTGCCAGAGAATACGGTTCCGTCTTCGAGTACGAGTAAGGCAGACTGTGTCAACGCGACCTCCAGAAAAGAGCCAAGCCACTGAAATTAAGTGTTTTTATTTTTCACTAAGATACCAATTTCCGCGTCATTACGAAATTTTGACAAATTCTGACGAGTATATAAGAAATAGGTAATAACGTCTATATTATGCAGGATTGTTTTCAAAAAAAAACACCAACAAATGGTGTTTTTTATTGTTAATGCAAACCAAGCACTTGCTGCATGTCATACAGACCTGCATTTTGATCTGAGAGCCAAAAAGCCGCTCTCATAGCCCCATTAGCAAAAGTCATTCGACTCGATGCCTTATGGGTTATTTCTAACCGTTCGCCTATATCAGCGAACATAGCGGTATGTTCACCCACTATGTCACCCGCGCGTACGGTTGCAAATCCTATTGTATTTCGGTCGCGTTCGCCGGTAATGCCTTCACGGCCATACACAGCACATTGCTCTAAATCACGACCTAAAACGTCGGCAATCACCTCGCCCATTTTTAACGCGGTACCTGACGGTGCATCTTTTTTATGGCGATGATGTGCTTCGATTATTTCGATATCCGTATAATCACCCATGACTTCAGCTGCAAGTTCAAGCAGCTTCCACATCACGTTCACACCAACAGACATATTAGGCGCTAATACCACAGGAACTTGTTCAGAATAAGCATTAATCTGCTCTTTTTGAGCATGATTAAAACCCGTTGTACCAATCACAATGGCTTTACGGTTTTTTGCGCACCAATCCAGATTAACAATGGACGACTCTGGAGAGGTAAAGTCAATCAGTACATCAAAGTCATTAACAACTGAATCAAGTGAGTCAGTGATAGCCACATTCATAGTACCAACACCTGCTAACTCGCCGGCATCAACACCAATAAGGCTTGATCCCACTCGCTCAATCGCAGCGCCCAATACAATCAGGTCTTGCTGCTTAGCAGATTCTATCAGTGTACGGCCCATACGGCCACTGGCACCAACTACAGCAATTTTCACTTTAGCAGTCATATACTTCTCCCAGTGTTGACCGAAAAACAACTTATACAAAAACGCCTAAGTTAACTTAGGCGTTTTTAATAGACTAGAGAATATCTAACAACTCAACTTCGAAAACCAAAGCCGAGTATGGCGGGATTGAAGCACCCGCGCCACGCTCACCGTAAGCCAAGTGATGTGGTACATATAATTTAAGCTTAGTTCCTACAGGCATTAACTGAAGAGCTTCAGTCCAACCGGCGATAACACCAGATACAGGGAACTCAGCAGGTTGACCACGAGTTACTGAACTGTCGAATACGTCACCGTTAAGGAAAGTACCGTGGTAGTGAGTACGCACAGTTGACTCATATGTTGGCTTTTCGCCATCACCTTGTACTAATACTTCATATTGAAGACCAGACTCAGTCACGGTTACGCCATCACGCTTTGCGTTTTCAGCTAAAAATGCATCACCTTCAGCAGTAGCAGCTGCAGAGGCAGCTTCTTGTGCTTCTTGTAAACGACGGCTGATTTCAGTAAAAGCAACTTGTAACTCTTCCATTGTTACTTGGCTTTCTGTACCGGCAAATGCATCAGCAAGACCAGCTTGGACAGCAGGGATATCAATACCTTCAAAAGAGTTTGCTGCTAGTTGCTCGCCCATTTGACGACCTACACCGTAGCTTGCATGCTGTTCCATAGTGCTGAACAAATCTGACATAATAAAGTTTCTCTCAATAATTCATTAAAAATTCGCACGAGAGTTTATCACAATAATCTACTCTCATGTTGGCAAAAAGTGCTATTTAACTTGAGCAATTTTACACTCAGTCAAAGACTGTTTTCTTGCCTGAGTATAAAGCGGCATCACTTGATTTTGTGCCGCTTGTAAGTCTTCAATACGATGGCTATGAGATGGGTGAGTGGAAAGTAACTCTGGACCTTGCGCGCCACCTGCTTTAGCCATATTTTGCCATAAACTAATACTCTGAGCAGGGTTGAAGCCAGCCTTAGCCATTAACTCTAATCCTACGATATCAGCTTCTGACTCCTGATTGCGGCCAAAAGGTAAAATAATACCCACATTTGCCCCTAATCCTAAAGCTGCCATATATAAGTCTTTGTTGGCTACGCCTGACACACCAATAGCAGCGTCGGCCACCTGCATACCTAAACCCGTTAGCTGTGCGCGTGACACTTGCTCGTTACCGTGCTGGGCTAATACATGAGCCACTTCATGCCCCATAACAGTAGCAAGTTGATCTTGATTACTCGCCACTTTTAGCAAACCGGTGTACACACCAATATGACCCCCAGGCAAAGCAAATGCATTGACCTGATCGGATTCAAACAATACCACATCCCATTGTTGAGATTGATCAGGCAGTACTGCAACAATGCGCTTTGCAACACAATTGACATAATCCGTTTGGGCTTTATTTTGGCTGATTTTCTCACTTTGCTTCATGGTGTCAAACGACTGAGCCCCCATCTGTTGCATTTGTGCATCAGAAAACAACAATGTTTGCCCACGTCCGGTCGGTGATTGGTTATTAACACATCCCGTCAATAAAGCTGATACTAATAAGGTTAGTGCAAATAGTTTCATTGTATCGTCCCTTAACATTCATTGAACTAAATTCAATCCGTAATCGATTTATTTTATACTATTACTAATGGCGTTTGCACCACAGCAATGAATAAGAAAACCCATCTAACGTGTTGGTTTACGTTTGCTAAAATCACTTATGCTGCGTTTGCTCGCCGTACGGCGATTAGCTTGTTTGTCCCTTGGGGCGCGTTTGCTGCTATCGCTAACCGGTTTATCCGTAACGGCAAAACCAGATAACTCATTTAAGGTTAAGCTTTGTGCTGTTAATGCTCTTATCGCTTCTAGGTAATCTATTTCTGAATGGCTAACTAACGATACAGCTACACCACTAAGCTCTGCTCTAGCAGTGCGTCCTATACGATGCACATAAACAGCTGCTTGTGCCGGTAGGGTCATATTAACAACCACAGGCAGCGCATCAATATGAATACCACGCGCGAGCACATCAGTAGCAACTAAAACATTAAGTTGCTTATTTTTGAACAATGCTAACGTTTGACTGCGCAGTGTTTGTTCCTTATCACCGTGCAATGCAGCTGCAGTAATACCAGCCTTGAGTAATTTTTTACATAAGCTATCAGCCTCATCTTTAGCATTTACAAAAACTAATACATGCGACCATTGATTGAGCATTATTAACTGTATTAATGCCTGTGCTTTACTGCCTTTATTGACCAGATATAGTATCTGAGCAATATCATCTACTGTACTATTCAGAGCTTGCGCTTCGATCCTCACACTCTTTTTTGACAATAACTGTGTAGCTAATTCGTTTAGTGCTATGGGCATAGTGGCAGAGAATAATAATCGTTGGCCAATAGGCATCGCGGCTATAATGGCATTAATATCATTAATAAAGCCCATATCAAGCAGCCTGTCGGCTTCATCGAGCACCACACTTTGCACATTGCTACACGTAATAAGGCCTTGTTGTATTAAAGCCAGTAACCGTCCTGGAGTCGCAACAATCAAATGGGCCGGCGTGCGTAAACGTTCAATTTGCAATTCAATTGCTTCACCGCCGCACACTACATCAAGCTGTAAATTTAATGCGCTAGCGAATGGGATTAGATTTTGCGTAACTTGCACGGCAAGTTCTCTGGTAGGCACAACAACCACAGCACATAAACCTGAAAGACCTTGCTGATTAATATTCTGCAAAATAGGCAATCCATAGGCATAGGTTTTACCACTGCCCGTTTGGGCTAATGCGAGTACATCTTGCCCAGCCAATATCGCAGGGATCGCCAATTGTTGAATACGACTTGGCTCAGTAATACTTGTAGGTAAGGCTTTCAAAAGTGGTGCACTGAGTGAGAATTGAGAAAATAACATTGCTAAAGCCTAATAATGACAACAAACCTAATATTACCCTTTGTACACACCAATAAAAAAGGCTGCTTACCAAAGTAAACAGCCTTTAACATGGTAGCTAAGAGGTCGCGATTAACTGTTTAAGTCTTGAAAGAACTTTTTTACGCCATCAAAAAAACCTTCCGCTTTGGGGCTGTGCTTTTTTGATTCGCCAGTTAATGTGGCTTCAAACTCACGCAATAACTCTTTTTGCTTCTCGTTCAAGTTAACCGGTGTTTCCATAACCACTTTACACAGCAAATCACCTACGGCGTGACTACGGACAGACTTAACGCCTTTACCGCGTAAACGGAACATACGCCCAGTTTGGGTTTCTGTTGGAATTTTAAGGCTCACTTTACCGTCTAATGTGGGTACTTCAATTTCGCCACCTAACGCGGCTTTACTGAACGAAATAGGCACTTCACAATATAAGTTGTTGGCATCACGGGTAAAGATTGCGTGTTCACGCACACTGACCTGAACGTATAAATCGCCTGGAGGTGCACCGAACTCACCCGCTTCACCTTCGCCGGTTAAACGGATACGGTCTCCGGTATCAACCCCTGCAGGAATTTTAACTGACAAGGTTTTGCTCTTTTCAACTCGACCTTCGCCATGACACTTACTACATGGGTCTTTGATAATTTTACCGCGACCATGACACGTTGGACAGGCTTGCTGTACAGCAAAAAAACCTTGACGCATTTGCACTTGGCCTTGCCCATGACATGTACCACAAGTGGTCGCCGAGCTGCCTTTTTTAGCACCGCTACCATCACATAGATCGCACGCTGCAAGTGTTGGAATACGTAACTCTTTGGTTAGACCGCGTACTGCTTCTTCTAATGACAATTCTAAGTTGTAGCGTAAATCGCTTCCGCGCGCAGCTTGACGTTGTCCACCGCCACGGCGTCCACCACCAAAGATGTCACCGAATACATCGCCAAAGATATCGCCGAAATCACCTTGACCACCGCCATGTCCACCACGGTTAGGGTCGACACCAGCGTGACCAAATTGATCATATGCCGCTTTTTTGTCGCTGTCGGTTAAAATTTCGTATGCTTCTTTAATTTCTTTGAAGCTGGCTTCTGCGGCTTTATCACCTGGATTACGATCTGGGTGATACTTCATCGCTAAGCGTTTGTACGCTTTTTTAATTTCGCGTTCGCTGGTGTCACGAGCAACACCGAGAACTTCGTAATAATCACGCTTTGACATAGTGTTCTGTTTCTCGAAGGTATGAGTAAGTCGCTAAACTTAATTTATACAAACGGGCGTGTGAGGATAGCCCCAACGCCCGCTTAAGTGGTAACTAACTGAAATTGTTAATTACTTTTTGTCGTCTTTTACTTCTTCGAACTCAGCATCAACAACATCATCAGCAGGCTTTGATTGGCCAGCATCATGTGCTTGCCCTTCTGCGCCGCCTTGAGCTTGCGCTTTAGCTTGAGCAATTTCCATTAACTTAGCAGATGCTTCGATAAGCGCCTGAGTTGCAGTGTCCATTGCTTCTTTATCTTTGCCTTTGATAGCAGTTTCTAGCTCAGCTACTGCCGCTTCAATTTTTTCTTTGTCGTCGCTTGGTAAATCGTCGCCTGCTTCTTCAACCTGCTTCTTAGTTGCGTGTACTAAGCCATCAGCTTGGTTACGTGCTTGAACTAACTCTTCAAACTTCGCATCTTCATCAGCGTGAGCTTCTGCGTCACGTACCATTTGCTCGACTTCTTCATCAGACAAACCTGAGTTTGCTTTGATGGTGATGTTTTGCGCTTTACCGGTTTTCTTATCGGTTGCAGATACTTTCAAAATACCGTCTGCGTCGATGTCGAAAGCCACTTCAATTTGTGGTTGACCACGTGGTGCAGGCTCAATACCGTCTAGGTTAAATTGACCTAGAGATTTGTTGTAGCTCGCTTGCTTACGCTCACCTTGAAGTACATGAATCGTTACTGCACTTTGGTTGTCATCAGCTGTAGAGAACGTTTGGCTCGCTTTCGTCGGGATAGTGGTATTCTTCTCGATAAGCTTAGTCATTACGCTACCCATGGTTTCGATACCAAATGATAACGGTGTAACGTCAAGTAACAGTACGTCTTTCACTTCACCAGACAGAACGCCAGCTTGAATTGCTGCACCGACTGCAACAGCTTCATCGGGGTTAACGTCTTTACGAGGCTCTTTGCCGAAGAAGTTTGTCACCGCTTCTTGTACTTTAGGCATACGAGTCTGGCCACCAACTAAAATAACTTCGTTGATGTCAGTTACTTTAAGATCCGCATCAGCTAGTGCAACCTTTAACGGCTCTAATGTACGTTGAATTAAGTCTTCAACCAATGACTCTAACTTAGCACGGGTAATCTTAACCACTAAATGCTTTGGACCTGTTGCATCAGCAGTGATGTAAGGCAAGTTAACTTCAGTGTGGTTCGTGCTTGAAAGTTCGATTTTTGCTTTTTCAGCGGCTTCTTTCAAACGTTGCATTGCTAAAGGATCTTTACGAAGATCTAAGCCCTGGTCTTTTTTGAATTCATCAGCTAAATAGTTGATCATACGGTTATCGAAGTCTTCACCACCTAAGTGAGTGTCACCATTGGTTGCTAATACTTCAAATGTTTGGTCGCCATCATTACTGTCGATTTCGATGATAGAGATATCGAATGTACCACCACCTAAATCGTATACTGCAACAATGTTGTCGCCTTGCTTCTTATCAATACCGTATGCTAACGCAGCTGCTGTTGGCTCGTTGATAATACGCTTAACATCAAGACCTGCGATACGACCAGCATCTTTGGTTGCTTGACGCTGTGAATCGTTAAAGTATGCAGGAACGGTAATTACCGCTTCTGTTACTTCTTCACCTAAAAAGTCTTCTGCTGTCTTTTTCATCTTTTTCAAGATTTCAGCAGACACTTGTGGTGGCGCCATTTTGTTGCCACGAGATTCAACCCATGCATCACCATTATCTGCTGCGATAATTTTGAATGGCATGATGTTTACATCGCGCTGAACTTCGTCATCTTTAAAACGACGACCAATTAAACGCTTAATAGCAAAGAATGTGTTTGCAGGGTTAGTCACTGCTTGACGCTTTGCTGGTTGGCCAACAATCGTTTCTTCATCGGTATATGCGATGATAGATGGCGTTGTACGATCGCCTTCTGCGTTTTCAATTACGCGTGCTTTGCCGCCATCAAGGACAGCCACACAAGAGTTTGTCGTGCCTAAGTCGATACCAATAATTTTGCCCATGGGGTCCTCCAGAATTGACGCTATTACGTCACAAATATGTTATTTGATGTTGATATGGGGATGAACTACGTATTTTTCAACCTTTTGGTTGGTAAATTTGTGGTTCACATTTCACCACTCATATCAGCCTTGATACCTATATTGGGACAGCAAAATGAATTACAAGGGTAACGCTAAAAAATTTATGCCATTTTGCTTATATATCAAAAATCAATATAGATAAGCATCATGGGTTGCTGTAGCTCCTCGCTCAAAGTCATTACAACATAGATAGGTTTTATTGATTAACCGAGCAAAAATGAATTTTAGAAGCGTATGCAGCTAAATGTTTGATAAAAAACAGTATCGGAGTTATAACAATATGTAGGGGAAAAAAGTTCAAGTACAAGCTGAGGATATAAGGCAATGGGACTGCCAAGATGGAATTTTAGTGATAGTACTGAAAGAAAAATAAGGATTGTGATCTTAACGATTGTCGGACTGATCATGGCTTATGAAAAGTTCTATGGCGTTTCTAGCACCCAATATCCTGCCATGTATTTGTGTGTATTTGCCCTAGTAGCAACCTTTATGACTAATAAGATACAACGCCGCTACTTTACTTATGTAATGGAATACGCTCAAGCTTTTCGGATTGTGGCAATACTAATGACTTGCGCTTTTTTTATCATTTGGCTTTTAACCACCTATGAGCGTTTTACCCTCCCAGCTTCACCGAGTCATCTTATTTACAATTTATAAATAACTATTTATGTAACAAGGGCGCTAAACAGCGCCCTTGTTACATGTGTTCATTACCCTTTATTGCCTGCTGGTGTAATCTCCCCAGGCAAGCCATTTATAAGTAGTTAATGCATCTAGTGCCATTGGGCCGCGAGCATGTAACTTTTGCGTACTCACCGCAACTTCTGCACCTAAACCAAATTGAGAACCATCTGTAAAACGTGTACTGGCATTGACATAAACTGCAGCTGAATCCACTTGATTCATAAAATGCGCAGCGGCATGAATATCGTCAGTTAAAATCGCTTCAGAGTGACCGCTGGAATACAGTCTAATGTGTTCAACAGCAGCATCGATATCATTCACAACTCTTATGCCTAAGGTTAACGACAACCATTCAGTTGAAAAAGACTCATCGTGAGCCGGGGTCACATCAAAACCTAAACCATCCAAATAAGATATGGTGTGAGCACATGCGTGAAAACGCACCCCTAACGAATGAAGATGCGATACGATATTAGGGATAAATTCAGCGGCAATATTTTGATGAACTAATAATGTATCCAGTGCATTACACACGGTAGGACGTTGCACTTTTGCATTGGCGATAACATCAATCGCCCGCACTAAGTCTGCGTGTTTATCAACAAACAAGTGGCAAATACCAATGCCGCCTAAGATAACTGGGATACTCGACTGCTCTGCACATAGACGCTGCAAGTTTTGCCCACCACGCGGAATAATCATGTCGACGTATTTATCTAAGCGCAATAAACCGCTAACAATACTTCTATCGGGTGAGTCAATTAGCTGTACTGCATCTTGAGGTAATTTTTGGCTGACTAATGCTAAACGAATAACGTCGCTTAATACTTTGTTTGATTTGAGCGTTTCTTTACCGCCACGCAAAATAACCGCATTACCCGTTTTAAGCGCTAACACTGCAATGTCGACGGTAACATTAGGGCGAGCTTCATAAATAACCCCCACCACACCTAATGGCACACTCCTACGCGTTAAACGTAGGCCGTTATCAAGAACTCGACTTTCAGCTTCATTTCCAACGGGATCAGCAAGTGCTATCACATTATCAATATCGGCAATAATTCCCGCTAAACGGCCTTCATCAAGCATTAATCGATCGATCATCGCATCGGTTAAACCATTACGTTTAGCATTAGCAACATCTTGCGCATTAGCGAGCAATATCTGATCTTTATGTTCGCCCAACTGATGAGCAATTTCGGTTAACAAAGCCGATTTTTGCTTGGACGATAATGCAGCTAAAGTAAAACTGGCACTTTTAGCGCGCTGTCCAAGTTGGGTTAAATATTCTGTTTCTGTGGCAGACATATGCTTATCCTTAATTATCGAGTACAACCATATCATTACGATGAATGATGGCATCTCCGTAGTCATAACCCAGCAAAGGCTCAATATCATTTGAGTGCTTGCCACTAATTTTACTTAAATCGTTAGCACAGTATCGACTCATTCCTTTGGCCAATACTTTTCCTTTTTGATCAACGATAAGCAAGGTTGCTCCACGCTCAAATTTACCTTCGACTGCTATAATCCCTTTGGACAATAAACTACGTCCATTTGCTACCACAGCGGTTGAAGCACCAGCATCAACAATCAATTTACCTTGAGTGGCAGGCCCTGCTAAGATCCACTGTTTACGGCTTTCTAACGGATTTTCGATAGCACTGAAATGGGTACCAACAGATTCACGCGCAGCCACTTTGGCAATCACATCAGGGTGATGGCCTGATGCAATCACCACCTCAATACCGGCACGACGAGCAATATCGGCCGCTTCAAGTTTTGTCGCCATACCACCAGTGCCTAAACCCGAAACAGAACCGCCAGCTAATAAACGCAAACTATCATCAATATTAGCCACTTCCTTAATCAATTGTGCATCAGGATTCGTGCGAGGATCGGCATCAAATAGGCCTTTTTGATCGGTCAATAAAATCAGTAAATCAGCATCACACAACAAGGCTGCACGCGCAGATAAATTATCATTATCACCGACTTTAATTTCATTGGTCGCCACGGCATCATTTTCATTAATAATTGGGATGATATTATTAGCTAATAAAGCATTTAAGGTATCGCGAGCATTAAGATAGCGCTCACGGTCTTGCAGATCAGCACGAGTCAGTAATAGTTGCCCCACATGCAAACCATAAATACTAAACAATTGTGACCAGGCTAGGATTAACTGACTTTGCCCCACAGCGGCCAGTAATTGCTTATTCGCCATGGTGTCGGGAAATACCGGGTATTGAAGATGTTCACGCCCTGCAGCTATCGCCCCAGAAGTACATAATACGACCTCTACCCCAGCACGCATTAGCATGGCCATTTGCCTTGCTAATTCCACCATATGCGCTTTATCGAGCTTTTTACTGCCCGATGTCAGCACACTAGTCCCTAACTTAACCACCACACGCCGATAACCCATGACTTCACTCAGTTAACTAAAATATTCGAATTATTTTTATACCCAATAAAGTGAATAATTCATAGTGAAAGCCGCTAATACAGGAGTTTTTTTATTTTTCACCCATAAAAAAGGGACCAAAGGTCCCTTAAGTTAATCGTTATGTCATTAACGATGTTGCAACGACAATAGCAATATCTTCAGCAGTAACATTAACTATAAGCAAATTTAACCATAAATAACGCCGCAACAACTAAAATGCCTGAGTTCAAATCTTTAAAACGACCGGTCAACAATTTGATCACCGCATAGGAGATAAAACCTAATCCAATCGCATTAGCGATTGAAAATGTTAATGGCATAAGTAAACACGTCACGACAACCGGAGCCGCTTCGGTTAAATCTTCCCATTCAACATTAACGAGACCAGACATCATTAAAATAGCAACGTAGAACAATGTTCCTGCAGTGGCATAAGCTGGCACCATACCCGCTAAAGGCGAAATAAATAATGCAGCAATAAACAGCAACCCGACAATAACAGCTGTTAAACCCGTTCGCCCGCCAGCACTCACACCAGCAGTACTTTCGATATAACTGGTTGTGGTTGAGGTACCTAACGCCGCACCAGCAATGGTGGCCACACTGTCTGCCGTTAACGCTCGTTTAACACGAGGTAAACGACCTTTCTCATCGAGTAAGCCACCTCGTTGAGCCACTGCCACTAACGTACCAGATGTATCAAATAGGTCGACAAATAAGAAAGCGAAAATCACTGACAACATGCTCACTTCAAGCACGCTAGACAAGTCCATTTTCATAAAAGTCGGCGCAATAGACGGGGGTAATGAAACCAATCCGTTATATTGCACATCGCCAAACAACAAACCTAATACCGTCACAATTAAAATACTGAAGATAACCGCAGCTTTTAAGCCGCGCTGTACCATTGCAATAATTAAGAAAAACCCCAATGCCGCCATAATCGCAGGGAATGAAGTAATATCTCCCATAGTGACTAAAGTGGCAGGACTTGCAACCACAATACCAGCACTCTTAAGGCCTATAAGCGCTAAAAACAATCCAATACCTGCAGCAATACCAAAGCGCAAAGACATGGGGATACTGTTGACAATCCACTCACGGATTTTCACTAGTGATAAAATTAAAAAGCACACGCCAGACATAAACACCGCACCTAATGCAGTTTCCCAGCTATAGCCCATCTCACCGACAACAGTGTAAGTAAAAAAAGCATTCAAACCCATTCCAGGTGCCAACGCAATAGGATAATTAGCTAACAACCCCATCACCAAACAACCCACTGCAGCAGCTAAACAAGTGGCGACAAATACTGCGCCGTGATCCATTCCGGCGTCAGCTAACATCATTGGGTTTACAAAAATAATGTAAGCCATGGTTAAAAATGTTGTTAGGCCTGCAATCGCTTCTTGCTTCAGGTTGGTGTTGTGCTCTTTTAATTTGAAAAGTTTTTCTAACATGGAACAGGGTTCCTTGGGTAAGGGTTAAAGTATAAGTAATTGTTTTAATATTATTAGGTAGGATTTAGCCTACTCATTCACAGTGGCTAAAGTCGTAAAATTAGCGTCATTAATGCTTACTAACTTTATAGAACGAGGATTATAAGTACTTACGGACGTTATAGCTATAATTTGCCATTTTGTTGAAAGATTACAGAGTTTTATATAACGGACTAAACAGAAGTCATAAATTACAGGCAAAAAAAAGCCTACTCAAAAGAGTAGGCAGACATGTTACAAGCATCCCATATGGGGAAAGGAAAGCTAGCACCACTTAACGTGATGTGGCGATAAATTAAATAATTTACCACCTTGTCTAAAACCGTCAAACGCGACGAACAAAAGGTTGATGGATATTAAAGCTACTTTAAGAGGGTCAATTCTTAAAATTTCATGGCGAAAATACCGCCACGTAAAACTGTTACATCAGCAAACCAAGTGTTTTGCCAATAAATTTTGCCGTTTCCTGTATAAGACATGGTCTTCTCCTGAATAAAGTTAAGTTGCATAAACCTAGTAAAGCTTGGTTCGGTTCCTTGGAACGTACATTTCTCAAATCCGTTGAGACAACTTGTCACTCAGATCCCTGGAGGCTATATCCATCCTGGATTAACTAGAGCCGATAAACATACTGCTTGTCGACGAAATGAATTATACAAAACTGTAATTTAATTACAAGTATTATTTGCTTTAATTCACAAAAACTTCAATAAAAGTGATTTAATTACAATTAAGCTGTATTAAAACTATGTATAACTATTGTTACCAGAATGTAGCGATAGAATTAAACCCTATATAAACAAACAATTACACAAACAAACCCTACACCACGGCAAACTGTAATAAAGCAACCAAAGGGCTCGAAGTAGGCTTACCGTAAAGAGGATCGCCTTCAACGGCACTGCCAGCGATATCAATGTGAGTAAATGCCAAGGGTGTTTGTTGTAAACCAGACGCTTTTAACAAGAAAGCAGCAGGATATTGGTGCCCGCGCGCGGTAATGGACGAGGGACCATTATTTGAAGACACTACATCGGCCGCTCCATTTTTGTCTGCTACTTTGTCAAAGTCTTCTGGGCGCAAGCGCGATACTTCAAATGGCTCCCCCCATTGCTCACCAACATTTGCCAACAATGCCGCTACACCTTGTTGTTTAGCCACGCTGTTTTCAATTAAAGCCGAGTAACCGCCATACGCCCTGACCACATGACCGGTTAGTGTTGCAACCGAAAATAATTGCGGATTAACCGCCTGCTCTGCTTGAATACGTAAATGCGACAATAAATCAGCAAGCACTAAACGTCCTTCAGCATCGGTATTCCCGATCCGCACACGTACTCCAGCATGACTACGAATAATCTCATCGGTAACAAATGCATCGCTGCCAATACTGTTTCTCACCAATCCTAATTCAGCCACCACTTTAATCCCTTTTGGCTTGAAGATAGAGAGCGCCTTCATTAATCCGGCAACAGCAGCCGCGCCGCCTTTATCACGGCTCATACCTGCCATAGAGCCAGCCACTTTAATGTCAGCGCCACCTGTATCATAAACAACACCTTTACCGGCAAAGAATAAGGTTTTGGTTACGGGCCCCTCGCCTACATATTCAAGTTTTACCACCCGAGGATGATGGCGATCAACACCAAACGAGCTTCGCCCTACAGCACTTAATAATGGGTAATCATTTTTTAATTTTTCAACTTGGTCAATCACCGACACGGCGAGACCGCTATCAGCAAAAGCGTCGACACAGTGTTGCGCAAAGCCAATAGCAGACATACGCTCTGGATCAGTACCGCAAAGATCACGAGCTAACACACGCCCAGATTCCGCGGCATTCACTAATAGGCTATAACAAGCACTATTGAGTAAACCAATGGCTTTAAAACTAGGAACTAATGCATGAGCTTCACGAGCTTCTAATGGTTGCCACAACTCTTGCCCACATGCGAGGGCTGCAACTTGTTGTGCATATTGATAGCGCTTATCACCCACAGAAGGGACAACAAGTAATGGCTTAGTCGCGCCAGCAGCTTTTGCAATAGCAATGCCATCACGCGCGGCTTTTGCAAATACACGTACATCGTTGTAAGTATTATCAGCATCAACAACCGGCGAGATAATTAAACGTCCACCGGCTAATCCTGGGGCAAACAGTAAAGTGGCACTTTTGCCAACACGCATATCAATTTGGCGAGCATGAGCTGCCAGTAAATTAATTTCATCTTGCTTAATATCGGCAAGACTCGGTGCAATAACCACTACAGCATCCCAACCCTCACCTTCAAAAATGGCATCGTCACTAGTGACATCAATAAAAGGCACTTGAAATGCTTGCACAGTTGGATTTATTTGAGTCATAAAAGTCCTTATTCAACAACAGAGTTGATGGTTCATATTTATTTACAGATTTGTGGCCTAAACCTTGGCAAATTGGTTTGGCAATATCAAGTAACGCCGAAGAATATGTTAAAATATTTGCAGTTCTATACCCAATCTACCTGGTGATGCCCTCAAACATGCATCTTCAGGTTGATTGGGTATAACATCTGTCGTATTCGACTGAATTCTTCATAGAGGGCGTTTCGTGACTGCATTAACTCAATTATATCCTCAGCCTCTTTGGCAATGGTTTGAACAAATTTGCGCTATTCCACATCCTTCAAAACATGAACATGCATTATCACAATATATTCAACAGTGGGCTAAAGCCCAAGGACTTGCGGTAGTTGAAGATAAAGTAGGTAACTTAATTATTCGTAAGCCTGCAACGCCAGGTATGGAAAATTGCAAAATAGTGGTGCTTCAAGCACACATTGATATGGTGCCACAAAAAAACGCTGACAAAGTCCATAATTTTGAAACGGATCCTATCGAAGCTTATGTAGATGGAGATTGGGTTAAAGCTAGAGGGACTACATTAGGTTCTGACAACGGTATCGGCATGTCGTCGGCTTTAGCCGTTTTAGGCAGCAAAGACATTAAGCACGGACCATTAGAAGTATTGTTAACCATTGATGAAGAAGCGGGCATGACAGGGGCTTTTGGCTTAGAAGCAGGTTACCTTGAGGCTGATATTCTTATCAATACCGATTCTGAACAAGAAGGCGAAATCTACATGGGATGTGCTGGTGGCGTTGATGCACAAATCAGTGTACCTATGTCATGGCAAGCACCAGAGCAAAGTAATGCCAGTTTTTCAATGACGATGTCAGGCCTAAAAGGTGGCCACTCAGGGGTGAACATTCACCTAGGGCGAGGCAATGCCAATAAATTATTAGCGCGCTTTTTGTTTAAATACAGTGATGAATTAGCCATTGAACTGGTTAGCTTTACCGGTGGTTCACTGCGTAACGCCATTCCGCGTGAAGCCAATATGACCTTTATGCTACCAAGCGAAAATGTTGCAGCACTTAAACAGGCAATAGACACTTTCCAAGCATTGGTGCGCGAAGAGTTAGCTATAGCGGATCCTGGCATGTTATTGACTCTCGCAGAGATTGCCATGCCTGCCAAAGTCATGGGCGAAGAGGCGCAAAATACTTTAATCGATTTACTTCATGCCAGCCCTAATGGTGTTATCCGCATGAGTGATGAAGTTGAAGGTGTTACCGAAACATCGCTTAATATCGGCGTGATCAGTACTGAAGATGAAAGCGTTGAAATATTGTGCCTTATCCGCTCGTTAATCGACTCTGGTCGTGAAGAAGTTGCAGGTATGCTCACTGCCCTTGCTAACCTTTCGGGTGCAAGTATTGATTTAAGCGGCGCTTACCCAGGCTGGAAGCCCGATACTAGCTCGCCTGTTATGGCCATAGTGCGTGAAACCTATAATGATATTTATAAAAAAGATCCGACAATCATGGTCATCCATGCTGGTCTTGAATGTGGTTTATTTAAAGAACCGTATCCACACATGGACATGGTATCGATTGGCCCGACAATCCGATACCCACACAGTCCAGATGAAATGGTTAACATCACAACTGTAGGTCAGTATTGGGAATTGTTACTGGCGGTATTAGAGCGTATTCCGGCCAAAGATGCGTAATACGTTAGCGGCTTGATTAAATAATTTATCACAAAATCAAAGGCAACATTATGTTGCCTTTTTTGTGCGTAGCAGTAAAAAAAGCGAGCTAAAATTGTAAATCAAGTTGAGTTAAATTATCAGTAGGATCACTCGATTGCCCTTGCACTATATTTGCTAAACCAACACTCACACCGATTAATCGGATCCCACGCCCTTGGCTGCGCTGCAGAGCCTGCTTTAACAATTCGTGAAACATATTCACAGAAATAGCATCGCTACGATGTTCTATCGTGGTCTGTTTGAAATCATTGAATTTTAATTTAACAACTTGCTTATGGATCTGTCGGTCTTTAGCACTGCGATGTACCCGCGCACTCAATTCCTGAATCAGTTGTGGTAATACTTGATGACATTGCTCTAAGGTGAAAATATCTTTGGCTAAGGTGGTTTCAACACCGACAGACTTTCGTACTCTGTGCGGGCTAATCTGGCGAGTATCAATGCCTTGAGCACGTTCAATCAGGACATGACCAAATTTACCAAATGCTTCAATCAGTTTAACTCTAGGGTATTGTTGTACATCAAAGCAGGTGACTAAACCGATATCAGCCAGTTTTTGTGAAGTAACCTTGCCAACACCAGGGATTTTACTCAAAGGTAAGTCTTTAACAAAGTCAGTAATTTGATTTGGCGTTATCACATATTGACCATTAGGCTTATTTAAATCCGAGGCAATTTTGGCTAAAAACTTGATTGGCGCAACACCCGCTGAAGCAGTTAATCCTGTGACAGCAAATATTTCATCGCGTATAGCGTTAGCAATAAGAGTGGCACTGCCTTTATGTTCGGTGCAATCTGTAACATCTAAGTAGGCCTCGTCTAACGACAATGGTTCGACTAAGTCAGTATAACGATGAAAAATCTCACGTATTTGCATCGAAACTGACTTATACACATCCATTCGTCCTGGCACTAAGATTAACTGTGGGCACAATTGCAATGCGTGATAACTCGACATTGCACTTTTTACACCAAATTTACGCGCCTCATAACTGCAGGTACTTATCACACCGCGACGATCACTTCTGCCACCGACAGCAATGGCTTTCCCTCGTAACTCAGGAAAATCGCGCATTTCGACCGCAGCATAGTAACAATCCATATCGATGTGAATGATTTTACGCATTCTTTGACCATCACTGATTAATGTAACCCAAATAATACCACTGTATATAAAAACAGTACACAGTCATTAACAAGATCTTAGAGACAAAAAAGCCCAAACTCAGTTGGGCTTATTTAAAATATCATATTATCTAACAATGATTACATTTTGGTCTGTAAATAGTTTTGTAAACCAATACGTTCGATTAGACCTAGTTGCTTCTCTAACCAGTACATGTGGTCAGATTCAGTGTCATCTAATAACACTTCTAAAATTTCGCGAGTCTGATAGTCATTCTTTGCTTCACATAATGCAATAACCTTACGTAAATTATCAGCTACATGATATTCGTAGGCTAAATCATTTTTAAGCATTTCTTGTACATCTTTGCCAATATTCAACGCTTCACGACTACCAACATCGGGGGTACCTTCTAAAAATAGAATGCGTTGAACAAGTTTTGCTGCATGCAATTTTTCGTCGTCAGACTCGTGCAAGATTCGGGTATATAATTCATTAAATCCCCAATCTTCATACATGTGAGCATGTACAAAATACTGATCCATTGCTGATAACTCGCCAGTTAACAATAAATTTAGGGCGTCAATTACTTCAGGATTGCCTTTCATGATAATTCCTATTAGTCGTTAATTTGTGATTGAAGATAGTTTTGGATACCGGTTTGGCTAATAAGCTCTTGCTGAGACTCAATCCAATCTAGGTGCTCTTCTTCGTCTTCTAATAAATCTTCAAATAAATCTCGGCTAACGTAATCTTGCTGAGTTTCACATACGCTAATCGCTTCACGTAAAATAGCAATTTGCTCCGTCACAGCAGCCATATCACAAGCGAGCATCTCTTCTGCATGCTCACCAATGCGCAATTTATCTAACTGCTGTAAGTTAGGTAATCCTTCAAGAAACAATACTCGCTCAATCAACTTGTCAGCATGCTTCATGTCTTCAATCGATTTTTTGTACTCTTTTTCATTCAGCTTTTCTAAACCCCAATGTTTAAACATGCGCGCATGTAAAAAGTATTGGTTAATGGCTGTAAGTTCGCAAGTAAGTACACGATTGAGTTGGCTGATGACTTTAGGATGACCTTTCATAGCAATGTCCCTTGATAAATAGTTTGATCTCGATCAATTTCATGTAGGATAGAACACTGTAGAGCTAAAGGCAAATTTTCCTTTACTTTCACCAACTTACAATTGATAACCATTATCATTATAACTAAGCTTTGTAACACTACTGTATTGAACTCACATAAAAAAAGCCTTCATAATGAAGGCTCTTTACATTGTAAGCTCTAAAATAATAGGCAATACAAATTAAATAATTCTATTTTGATTCAGCATTTCTTTACGCGCTTCATCTTTAGCCATACGAAGCTTGCGTGCATCACATGGGTCATCGCAGTCACAGGCTTTCTCAATACCTAAAACGCCTAATCCACCACAACTGCCTTCTACCGCTTTTTTCTTCACGATGTAGCCCACAGACATTAATAAGAAAAATAAAAGTAACACCACAAACGCAGCAATAAATGTGCTCATTACGAACTCCAATTAACTCAATCTAGCCTAAGTCTGACCTAGTCGTCAGCAATATAACCCTGTTTTAGGTTATTTTACATATGCTTTAAATGCATCACTGTAATAGACCTTAAAACCTTGATCTTGCTTTTCAATCAGCATTATTGCTAAATTTTTCTCTTTAGCAAGTGCCAAAGAAGCTTCGGTACCTAACACCATCATGGCGGTGGCATATCCATCTGCGGTCATACAACTAGAGTGTAACACGGTTGCAGAAGCAAGTTTATGCTTAATCGGATATCCGTTACGAGGATCAATCAAATGTGAAAAACGTTCGCCATTTTCTTCATAAAAATTACGATAATCACCTGATGTTGCTAACGACATAGTGCCAGGCTCAATCACTTGCTGTACCGCCTGGCCTTCGTCGGTAGGTTGCTCAACCGCGATACGCCATGCTATGCCATCAGCTTTGGTGCCTTTAACATTTAATTCACCACCAATTTCAACTAAATAACCACTGGCATCGTACTTATCTAAAATTGAGGCAATTTTATCAACCCCAAAACCTTTAGCAATCGACGATAAATCCACATATAAACCGGCATTGTGTTTGGTTAACGTCGTGCCTTTTATAGCAAGCTCTTTAATACCCATTTTCGCTTTAGCTGAATCTATCTGGTTTTGAGTGGGTACTGAAGTTGGTCGCTTATCAGGGCCAAATCCCCATAAATTAACCACAGGTCCTAATGTAATATCTAACGCACCACCGGTTTCTTGGTATAAGCGTATGCCCTCATTTATCACGCTAAGTGTATCGGCAGACACTTTAACGCTTTGCTGAACTTGTAATTGATTAAACTTAGACAATTCAGAATCACTGCGGTAAGTCGACATTTGGTCATTAACCGCTTCTAAAGCCATGTCAATCTCGGCCTGCAATAATTGCGCTTCGGGCAGTTTATCGTTAGGCACAACCTTAATATGGTAAGTCGTTCCCATAGTGCTACCAGATAAGGAAATAATAGGTTCTGGTGAACTGCAGGCACTCACACACAAAAGCAATAACGTGGTTAATAATAACTTAATAGCATTCACTGTCATTTCAAATTTACGCTGGTTAAATGAATAAAAAAAATTGCAGCCTGCAGACCTGTGTTTAACCACCCTGTCTGCATTGCTGCAATTTTCATGACTTGCTTGTCAATATTTTAGGCTAACAAATTAGCCGCCGAAATCATCAAGTAAGATGTTTTCGTCTTCAACGCCTAAGTCTTTTAGCATTCCAATCACGGCTGCGTTCATCATTGGAGGTCCACACATGTAGAACTCACAATCTTCTGGTGCATCGTGGTCACGTAAGTAGTTTTCGTACAATACGTTATGGATAAAGCCAGTGTAACCAGTCCAGTTATCTTCCGCTTGCGGATCAGATAATGCAACGTGCCACTTAAAGTTGTCATTTTCAGCTGCTAGGCCGTCAAAGTCTTCTACGTAGAACATTTCACGTTTAGAACGGGCACCGTACCAGAAACTCATTTTACGTTTTGATTTAAGACGCTTTAATTGGTCAAAAATGTGTGAACGCATTGGCGCCATACCTGCACCACCACCAATAAAGATCATTTCTGCATCGGTATCTTTAGCGAAGAACTCACCAAATGGTCCAGAAATTGTCACTTTATCGCCAGCTGTTAAGCTCCAAATATACGACGACATTTTACCACAAGGTAGAGTTAGGTTACGTGGAGGCGGCGTAGCAATACGCACGTTCAACATAATAATCCCAAACTCTTCTGGGTAGTTAGCCATTGAGTATGCACGAATTGTTTCTTCGTCAACTTTAGACTCTAACTTAAAGAAGCCAAAATGTTCCCAGTCGCCACGGTATTTTTCAGGTACTTCAAACTCAGCATATTTAACATGGTGAGCTGGTGCTTCGATCTGAATATAACCACCGGCACGGAAAGGCACAGACTCGCCATCAGGGATTTGTAGCTTAAGCTCTTTAATGAACGTCGCTTTGTTATCGTTAGAGATAACTTCACATTCCCATTTCTTGATACCGAAGATCTCTTCGTCAAGCTCGATTTCCATGTCAGATTTAACGTTAACCTGACAAGATAAACGACACCCTTGACGTGCTTCACCTTTACTAATGTGATCAAGCTCAGTAGGTAGAATATCGCCACCACCTGATTTAATGTGTACACGACACTGACCACATGAGCCACCGCCACCACACGCACTTGATACGAAAATACCGTTGTCTGCTAATACGCCAAGTAACTTGCCGCCTGCACCTGTTTTAATTGCTTTATCTGTGTCGCCGTTAATACCAATGATGATATCACCGCTTGCTACTAGTTTTGATTTAGCGAATAAAATCACTAATACCAATACCAATACAATCACAGTAAACATACTCACACCTAGATAAACATCTATTGGAGTAGATTCAAGAATACCCATTCACTTATCCTTAAAGGTTCAAATTAATGCGTCGTCTCAATGCTTTTCTTAAAGAGAAACACCAGAGAATGACATGAAACCTAGAGCCATAAGACCAGCAGTAACAAAGGTAATACCTAAGCCACGTAAGCCATTTGGCACGTCAGAATATTTCATCTTTTCGCGAATACCGGCTAACAATACAATTGCTAAAGCCCAACCAATACCAGAGCCGATACCGAATACCACGCTCTCGCCTAGGTTGTAATCACGTTCTACCATGAATGATACTGCACCAAAAATCGCACAGTTCACGGTAATCAAAGGTAAGAAAATACCTAACGCGTTGTACAAAGGTGGGAAATATTTGTCTAATGCCATTTCCAAAATTTGCACAAGTGCTGCGATCACACCGATAAAGGTGATGAACTTCAAGAAGCTCAAATCAGCATCAGGAATACCAGCCCAAGCTAAAGCACCAGGCGCAAGTAAACCTTGATAAATAATTTGGTTAGCAGGAACCGAGATAGCCAATACCACGATAACTGCAACACCTAGGCCCATCGCAGTAGTCACTTTTTTAGACACAGCTAAGAAAGTACACATACCTAAGAAGAACGCTAGCGCCATGTTTTCAATGAAAACGGAGCGAATTAATAAACTAATATAATGTTCCATTGCGTTTATCCTTTTGCTTCTACTTGCTCTGGCTTATACGTACGGAGCAACCAGATCAGACCACCAATCAAGAAGAACGCACTTGGTGGTAACAGTAATAAACCGTTAGGTTGATACCAACCACCGTCAGAGATTTTACTGAGGATTTCTACGCCGAATAATGAACCATTACCAAATAATTCACGAATAAAACCTACCGACAATAAGATTGCACCGTAACCTAAACCGTTACCGATACCATCCATAAAGCTCATCAAAGGAGGCGTTTTCATTGCATAAGCTTCAGCACGGCCCATTACAATACAGTTAGTAATGATCAAACCAACGAATACCGATAACTGTTTAGAAATCGAATAAGCATAAGCTTGTAATACTTGATCAACTACAATTACCAAAGAGGCAATAATAGTCATCTGCACAATAATACGTACACTGCTTGGAATGTGATTACGAATAAGTGAGATAAACAGGTTAGAAAACGCTGTTACCGCAGTTAATGCAATGGTCATTACCAACGCCGTTTCCAGCTTAGTAGTAACAGCAAGCGCACTACATACACCCAAAATTTGCAATGCAATTGGGTTGTTATTGATAATCGGTCCAGTCAGAACCTGTTTAAGTTCTTTAACGTCAGCCATTAGCTTACCCCTCCGTTGCGTGCTTTAGCGATAAAGCTTGCAAAGCCTTCTTTACCTAACCAAAATTGCAATGAATGTTGTACGCCGTTACTGGTTAATGTTGCACCAGATAATGCATCCACACCATAAACAGTGCTCGCCACTGCAGGGTTCTTCGTTACATTGATAGCCAAGTCACCTTGTTCATCAAATAACTGCTTACCTTTCCACAATGCTTTCCATTTAGGATTTTCAACTTCACCACCTAAACCCGGAGTTTCAGCTTGGTCATAATAAACTAAGCCTTGAATCGTGTTTAAGTCAGCTTCTAACGCCAAAAATGCATACATGGTCGACCATAAGCCGTAACCGTGAACAGGTAAAATAACGCTAGTCAATTTACCTGCATCATCACGTACCAAGTACACAACAGCTTTGTCAGCTACGCGCTTGATTGAGGCAATGTCGTTTTCAGGTACTGATGAAGTTGCTACATCACGCGACGCTTTACGTTGATCGTAAGCGTTAGCATCACCTTCTACAAACTCACCGGTTTTTAGGTCAACTAAACGTGCTTCGACATACTGGTTATATTTGCTCAGAATGTCTTGCTTAGTGACGTTACCTTCTTTGGTATCAATCAGGCTTGCTGCTTCGAGAATATACTTTTGTTTATCAAGTAGCTTATTTTCTTGCTGAGTCGGTTTTAAAACAACCGCCGCAGTCGATACAAGCACAGAACAGATAAGACATAAGCCGACAACAACAAATAGCGTTCTACCGAACGAATCTTTATTACTAGCCACGAGCAATCCTCCGCTTGATATTTGCCTGAACTACGAAATGGTCAAATAAAGGCGCGAATAAGTTAGCGAATAAAATAGCTAACATCATACCTTCAGGGAATGCAGGGTTAATCACACGGATAAACACTACCATTGCACCGATTAAGAAACCGTATGCCCATTTAGCAGTATTAGTGAACGACGCAGAAACCGGGTCTGTCGCCATAAACATCATACCAAAAGCAAAACCACCTAACACTAAGTGCCAATGCCAAGGCATTGCAAACATTGGGTTGGTATCACTACCTACAACGTTTAGCAATGTTGCAATCGCAACCATACCTAGCAGTACGCCACCCACGATGCGCCATGAGGCGATGCGAGTGTAGATGATCACTAAACCACCGAGCAAAATAGCAAATGTTGATACTTCACCCACAGAGCCAGGAATAAAGCCCATAAAGGCGTCTAACCAGTTTGCATTTGAAGTATAATCAAAGGTGCCTTGTGCTGCTTGGCTCAATGCTGTTGCACCAGAGTAGCCGTCTGCAACTACCCATGAGGTGTCGCCAGACATGCTTAATGGGTAAGCAAAGAACAAGAACGCACGGCCCGCTAATGCAGGGTTTAAGAAGTTACGACCTGTACCGCCGAAGATTTCTTTTGCTACAACCACACCAAAGGTAATACCTAATGCCACCATCCATAGCGGAATAGTTGCTGGTAAGGTTAACGCAAAAAGTACAGATGTTACGAAGAAACCTTCGTTAACTTCATGACCACGCACCGAGGCAAATAGCACTTCCCAAAAACCGCCGACAATAAATGTCACTGCATATATTGGTAGGAAGAAGCAGGCACCATAAAACATTAATGATGTAATACCTGAGTCCGCAGAAAGCTGCGCACCAAATAGTTCAAATAAACCAACTTGCCAAACGTCAGGGGTACCGAAACCGGCAGCCATAGCGATTTGAGCTTGTAAACCTACGTTATACATACCAAAAAACATTGCAGGGAATGTACACGCCCAAACCGTAATCATCATACGCTTTAGGTCAAGGTTATCGCGAACATGGGTTGCACCATGGTTCACTTTACCTGGAGTATAGAAAACAGTAGCTGCGGCTTCATAAAGCGCATACCACTTTTCGTACTTACCGCCTTTTTCAAATTGCGGTTCAATACGCTCGATAAAATCTTTCAAGCTCATTAGCCTTCCCTCTCGATCGTATCTAGACAGTCACGTAAATATGAAGCGTAGTCATACTTACCTGGACATACGAACGTGCACAATGCCAAATCTTCTTCGTCTAACTCTAATGCGCCTAAACGAGCTGCGCCATCAAAGTCCCCAGAGACAAGGTCACGAAGTAGCATGGTAGCTAAAATGTCTAAAGGCATTACACGTTCATAATTACCAATAGGTACCATTGCACGGTCTGAACCACCAGTACTTGTCGTCATGTTAAACAGACGAGATGGGCTTAAGTGACCTAAGAAAGCTCGTGTAATAGAGAATTTATCAGCACCAGGCATTGCCCAACCAAACAATTCTTTTTCATTACCTTCTTCTAGCACACTTACCTGCTGATGGTAGCGACCTAAATAAGCATGAGGCCCTACTGCCGTGCGGCCATTTAATACCGAACCTGAAACGATACGAACACTTTCACCTACTGTTTCATCAGCAGTAAGTTCAGTCATGCTTGCACCTAATAAAGTACGGACTAGGCGAGGTTGTTTTGCTTTAGGACCACCAATAGCCACTACACGCTCAGTGTTTAGCACACCTTGAGTGAAAAGTTGGCCAATCGCAATCACATCTTGATAACCTACGTGCCATACGCTACGAGTAGCAGAAGCAGAAAGAACATGATGAATGTGTGTACCCACTAAACCTGCTGGATGTTTTCCGGCAAATTCTTCAACTTGGGCATTAGCTGCAGGAATATCAGCACCTGGCGCTTTACATAGGTAAACTTTACCTTCAGTTAATCGAGCTAAAACCTTAAGGCCGTTAGCAAAATCGTCTTTATGTTGAGCTATGACTACCACAGGATCGGCAGCAAGAGGTTGAGTATCAATTGCAGTAACGAAAATACCTGCTGTAGTAGCATCTACGGCTGGCACTTTACTGAAAGGGCGTGTACGCAAAGCGGTCCATAAACCTGATTCAATCAGATTATCACGAACAGCCTGTACGTCTAACGTGTCTAACTTATCTGCTTCGTATTGAGCAAAAGTAACGCTATCGTCACCTTCTACAGCAATAACAACAGATTGAAGTACACGTCTTGCACCTCGGTTGATTTCTAATATAGTACCACTGGCTAAAGCCGTATATTTAACGCCTAGGTTCTTTTTGTCTTCAAAAAGAACCTGACCTTTTTGTACTTTATCGCCCACTTTGATTTTCATCGTTGGACGTAAGCCAATATACTCTTCACCCAAAGTAGCTACATGTCTAATGGCTGGGCCATTATGGATAACTTGCTCTGGTCCGCCTGCTATAGGCAGTTCCAATCCTTTCTTAATTGTAATCATATCCACAAGCACTACGTTTGAAGGAAAGACAATGCGCCACGTTCCGCTACAAAAACAAAGTATTAACAAATACTTGCCATTTGAGCTAGCGCAGATTTAACACGGAAATGCGATCGCAATCACGCTGGTCGCGCGCATTTTACCGTAAATATGAGACTATCGCCACGAAAATAATAGGTGTTTTCAAACCAATACCTAAGTCTAACGACAGAATTTAACTCAATCTTACTGAATAGCAACAAACTCTAAAACTGCAACAACAGTATTACTATTTGGCATACTATAGCATTAATATTTATTGAAATAATTTTATCTAACCGGTCTACGGTTAAAAAAACAGCAGCTCAAGTTTAGGTACGCTTGAGCTGCTGATATTGTTTTGTTTATCGAATAAAATTCAATAAACGTTAACTAGAAACGAGCTTTATATCCAACATAAGTGGTCATTTCTGATTGTGCCTGGCGGCCAGCGAATGTCCTACTGGCGACTAAGGTTTCATCAAATAAATTTTCAACGCGCAAATACACTTCATGCTGTTTAGCCACCTGGTAACTCGCTGCAAGGTCAACTTTCCATTGACTGTCTATTGATCCAAAGGCTGCAAGGTTACCCTCATATTCTAATTCTGATTGATAAAGTGCCTGTGCCATCACCGACACATCACCAACTACCACACCAGAGCTAAAGCTAAACTGCTGCTTAGGTACCCAAGGTAGTTGGCTGTCCCCGTCAAAGCATCCATTAATATTTGAACAATACCCAATATCTGTCTCGGCTTGGGTGTACTGATATTTTGCTTTAAATGGAATAGAAAAACTGTCAAATACTAGTCCATACTCAACTGAAAAGTCGATACCATTTACCGTCACATCTTCGATATTTTCTTGCAATGCAATTTGCTCGTAATCGCAAATCATGCCAAACATACAACCAACATGTTGATTATCATAGTCATGTAAATAAGCTGTCAGCGCCAGAGCTAAAGTATCTTGCTGATATGCTATCGCCAATTGGTATTGCAATGCTTCTTGCGCACGTTGTTCTAGATTACCCGCAGAAGCTGCGGTCCAAGCCTGTTTGGCTTGTACTGCTGCTGACCAAGCGCCTTGGGTATAAGCGACTTCAATAGAAGGCGTCCAACCATCGTCAGAAAAATCGGCTTCCGCAAGATCGTATTCATCACTGACATCACGAGACACACTCACATGCTCATAACCTAAGCCTAAATTCACAGACCACTGACCATAATTTAGTTTAGTATCAACTGCTGACGAAAATGCCGAAGCATCATCTTTGTAAACCACAAATGCTTCTTTATCGCTGGCCGATGTTAACGATAAATCTTGATTCCATAACCAATCTTGGCCGCCTAACTCCATTTCAGCTTTATCGGTATGATAACGAGCACTGTAGGTCACTTGATGTTGACCGTACATACTCACACCTTTAGTTTGCACACCAAAACCCGCAAAATCGTTATCTTGAGCGAATGCGCCCAAATTCATGCCGTCAGTATTTGGGTTTATTTCAAATGCAGCGATATCAGTTAACAAAGCGTGATTGATTGTTTCACCGTCAACAAACAACATATCTGCAGTTTTTTGTGAATAAGTTTGATAATAAAAATCGGTTGCAACTGTCGACGTTTTCGACAATAAAAGTTTGTGGGCTAACACATAACGCTGACGCTCACCGTCAGTAAAATTAATATTTGCCGCAGCATAACGCTGGTTAGGCACTAAAGAAAAATCATTGTTTGTTAAACCTAAGGTACCTTGCTCCGCATCCTGGCTAGAGTATTGGTAACTGAACTCCGTTGATTGTTTATTGCGGGCCCCCGGCAAACTGTCTGCACCGATTTTGAACATAATATCTTTTTGGGTCGCATCTGCATCGCGAGCTAACTTATAACCCACATCATCTGATGCTGATTGGTAATCTACAGCCAACAACATGCCATATTGCTTAGTTGTACCACTAATAATCGCTCCACCGCTGTAGTCTGCATCATCATTCATTTCAACATTAAACTCACCAGCGTATTCTTTTGCACTGATCGCTACCGATTGATATTCTAATTTACCAAATGCCGCTTCAGAGCCGTCTACCACACTGGTCATGCTCGATAGTGTGACACTTTGCTGTTGTTGCAAGTTAGGCTGTAATACTAGATTTTGACCAGAATAAGGGGCTGGCGAAAAGAAAATACCATCTTGTAATACGGCTACTCCATCTGAAACACCACGGTGCATTAACTCCACATTAGCGTTTGGTGCTGTAGGTAATACTGTTACCCCTGTTAACCCTAAAGCAATATCACTTTGACGATAATGAAAAGCTTTTTGTGTTGATTGTTGTAAATCAATCTGGTTATTTACCTTATCAATCGATTCAGTAACAGTTTCGGCGAGCGCCTGACTTGAATGGCAAGCAAATAACACCGCAGCGGCAATTACCGACAGGCAAAATGGGTTGTTAGACATGATTATCTCCGTATATGTGTCTGGTCGAGCTAAGTTGAAATTGTATGTATTATTATGCTCGATACAATAACGGTTTCAGTGACATAAAAACAGCATACTGATAACGTTTCATCAATATTATGGCTATTTATTGACAAAAAAAGCGGCCTAAGCCGCTTTTATATAAGTAGAGATAAGTTTAGAGGTTACCTAAAATCTCATCACTCAGCTTTAAGTCATCATTTCGATTGACGCTCACGCCAGCAGCAATAATCATTCGAGCAATGTCTTGCGCTTCTGTTAAAGAATGCATTTCATAAGTACCACATTGGTATTCATTAAGCTCAGGAATATCTTTTTGCTCAACAACATTAGTCACATCGCTCATCGCAGCTAACCAAGCATCGGCAACCATACGTTCTGAAGGTTGACCAATTAAACTCATGTAAAAACCGGTGCGACAGCCCATCGGTGATATATCGATAATTTCAACACCATCACCGTTTAAATGATCGCGCATAAAGCCGGCAAATAAGTGCTCAAGAGTATGAATGCCACGCTCGCTTAAAATGTCTTTATTCGGCGCGCAAAAACGCAAATCAAAAACGGTAATAGCATCACCGCTTGGGGTGCTCATGTGTTTTGCAACGCGAACCGCTGGAGCATTCATACGAGTATGATCTACGGTAAAACTGTCTAATAAAGGCATTGCTTTCTCCCAGAATATAAAATAATTTTTACACTATACGTTCAGACACTATACGATCTAATCTTAAAATAGTATCACTATTCAGTCTTTGTCACAGCAGGTGTTTGTATCGTTTTATTCAACATGGTTAAGTGCGTCTTCGGTATAGCGAAAATAACGTTTTACTGAAGCTTCATTAGTTAAATATGCCTGTAAGACTTTGGCAAATAGTGGGTCTTTATTCGCTTCTTGGACTAACACATCATCTCGGGCTTTTTTTAACGCTATCAATACTGAAGGAGGAAATGGTTTAATCTCGACGCTATGCTCATCAATAAGTGCATTCATTGCGGCAATATGGCCTTGAGTATAATCATCTAACATGTCTTGATTCACTGCTCGCGCAGCCACTTTAACTATGGTTTGCAAATCAGGTGTTAATGCAGCAAAAGCTTGTTTATTGATTAAAAACTCCATGGTTGAACCTGGTTCATGCCAGCCGGGGTAATAGTAATATTTAGCGACCTGATTTAAGCCTAAAGGCAAATCATTATATGGCCCTACCCACTCTGCAGCATCGATTGCGCCAGTTTGTAATGCACCATAAAGTTCACGGCCAGCAAGTTCATCAACAGGAATACCGCCAAGCTTTTTTAAGACCTCACCACCAATGCCGGGCAAACGCATCTTAAGACCTTTAATGTCCTCTGGAGAATGAATAATCCGATTAAACCAGCCTCCCATTTGCATCCCTGTATTGCCACCAGCTAACGGTAAAATGCCAAACGGTTGATACACTTCTTCCCACAGTGCCATACCGCCACCATAGTGTAACCATGCATTCATTTGTTGCGAATTTAATCCAAACGGGATCGACGAGAAAAACTGTGCAGCAGGCGCTTTGCCTTTCCAATAATAAGAAGCACTGTGCGCCATTTGAATCGAACCTTTACTGACGCCATCAAATACAGACAAGGCTGGCATGAGCTCACCGGCACCATAAACATCGATGGATAAGCGGCCATTGGACATCTGCTCAACTAATTGAGCGAAACGTTCTGGAGCCATACCTAATCCAGCAAGGTTTTTAGGCCAAGATGTCGCTAAACGCCATTTAATTACTTGGTAAGGTGACACGGGAGATTGCACTTCTGGCGGAGGTGTTTGCACTTCAGGTTGGCAACCTAACAGTAAAGTGAGTCCAATTAACCAGCTGGTTTGTTTCACCTTACCCATGACGACACCCTTAATTTTCAAACATAATTAAGAGTTACTCTAACATAAACATAACAACAGACAATGATTGTCACTCAATAAAAAACCTCACACAGAGGCGAGGCTTTTATCGTTTAACGTTTTGAATAGTTTTATTCTTTTGCCTGTTTAATGTTGCTAAGCTATTGCTTAACAACCAACAGCAAAAAGTGATCATAATACTGAACTAGCCTTTGCAGTTAGGCGTTTTAGGCACTTCATCTAATGCCTGCCATTCTGTTTCGGTATATACATTTATCGATAATGCATGTACACCATTGGCTAATTCATCCGCTAAGGCTTGGTTAATTAAACGATGACGGGCAAGTAAACGTTGCTCATTAAACTGATCACTTACAACAACCACTTTAAAATGGGTTTCTGAATTTGGCGGCACGTGATGACGATTACTTTCATTAATCACCTCTAAATGCACTGGCGCAAAGGCTTGACTCAATTTATCTGTAATGATTTTTTCGACAGACATAGTGATACTCTTGTTAATTCATATCAATGAAATCGCAGGTTACTGGTTTGCAGAATAAAGGTCAAACAAGCAGAGTAAAACTTCCTGTTGGTGCACAAGTTTTATTCAACTCTTATTTTGCTCACACATCCTCACGCCGTAGGCCAATCAGCCATATCCACTGTATCGAGACTAACATTAGCACTGCCCTCAACTTGTTGTAAGGCTTCACGGCCTTGCCATGCTGCAATAAAATGCCCGAGAGGATCGTAAGTTTGTTGCTGTTTGACAAGATTAAACCGCCTAGAGCCTCGAGGGTCTGCACCCACACCAGCTAAATATTGCCAATTGCCCCAATTGATTGCCACGTCATAATCAATGAGTTGTTGCTGAAAATATGCGGCACCGTAGCGCCAATCACATTGCAGCTCATGGATCAAACAACTGGCGACAATTTGCCGCCCCCGGTTAGACATGTAACCAGTGTCATTTAATTGCTTCATTAATGCATTAACCAGTGCAAATGGTGTGTTTGCTGTTTTCCAGGCTTGCAATCGTTGTGCATAAAAACTGGTTAACGGCTTTTTGCCGCTTATCCCAGAGAATCGAAATAATCTGCTATTAAATTTCTGGCTATACAAATGAAAATACTCTCGCCACAACAGCTCATATTCAATCCATTGTGTTGACTCATTTGCACCATGCTGAGATTCAAATCGGCGCAATGCAGACACGACTTGGCGCGCTGATATACTGCCATTAGCCAACCATGGCGAAAACTTTGTTGAGTGCTCCCAACCATCGAGTTCATTACGGACAACTTTGTAGTTGTGGGCCAAATTAGATGCAAAATAACTGTCTAATTGCAACTGGCCTTGAGTCTCGCCACCACAAAAAACATTACTCATCATGTGAGTTTGAGGTAGCCATTTAGGGTATCGTAACCATTCCTGCAACTGTTTATCTTGCGACTGCAGCGCAATCATTGGTGGCAACCACGACACGGCATCGCTTGGTGTATTGATATCAATACCTTCAAGTCGTTTACGAAATTGACTGAATGTCGCAGGGAGCGTATCTAAATGAAAAGGCAATTGCTGTAAGCTAAATAACGTTTGAGTCGTCAAGGTTAAAAATTGGATGCCGTTACTATCACTGCATTTTTGCTGAACACCCCGCCATGCGGCTTGCTCATCTGCGCCACTGTGATGGCTTCGATAAACCCGCGAAATATTATGTGTATCAATAATATGTGGCAAACAATCTTGCGCTCGAGCATAGACAATGTGAAGTTGTTGACCATATTGATTAAGCGAGTCATCTAGATCCCGCAGAGACTCGAGTAAAAAACGCAATTTGTACTTCCCTACATATTCGGCTTGATATTGATCGCTACGGAACCATTGCGGATCAATACAATACACGACCATAAGTTGCTCAGCATTCTTGGCTATGTCGGCAAATATAGGGTTATCGGCTATACGCAAATCATCGCCAAGCCAATAGAGCGCATTAACCTTCTGTTGTTGCGTTGTGACATCGCCTGTAGGTGAAGTTTTAACATTAGCTTTTATCATTTATTGCACCGCTGTAACTTGTTCTCATGCAGATTGAGTACGTAAACAGGGCACGGTAAGGTTCAATAAAAAGCTATTGACGTTTTCGCTACGAAGCGTTTTTACAACACATACTTAGCGATAGTAATGAGGGATAACATGCCTAAAAGTAAAATTAATTCTTGGTTCGGTTACCTTAAGTCGTTTAGGTAGCGCATGTTGCCAGTGCTGCTGCATACCAGGATGCATTATTAACAAATCACCTGACTCCAGTGCAAAATTTACTTTAGTTTGAGTCTCTTTATGGCGTACAACAAAATCTCGGCAAGCGCCCAATGTAACAGATGCTATCGCAGAACGAGTAACAATCTCAGGTTCATCATCACTGTGCCATCCCATACAATCATGGCCATCAGCATAGCGATTTACTAATACTGAATTGCTCTGTATTTGATAATCGCTTAGCAGCTTTTGACGTAATCGGCTTAATACTCGAGGCCAAGGTAATGCATTAATGTGTAATTTAGAATAATGATAATCGCAACCCACATCGCCAAACCACGCTTGAGTACGCGGAATAAGATGCTGCTTGCCATACACTTCAATCGTGACTTTTTCTAACGGATAGTGAGTCACCTCATTAAGCAACAACTGTTGCTGCTTAGCCGATAAAAAACCTTTAACCCAAGTGACGGGAGGATTAACTTGTTGATTAATTTTATATTCAACAACTACATTATCAGCATCGAGAGCTAACTCGGTTTGTGGCACATCAAAGTCAAACCCCTTTTGCAAACCAGACACCACGTCTCCTATTGACTCTCTACTATTAAAACCATCGCTTTATTTTCGCAATCCATAAACCCGATACCGCAATCAGCGCCATTAAGATCAATACTGCAAAATATCCATAAGACCATTTTAACTCTGGCATATTGTCAAAGTTCATTCCATAAATACCAGCGATAACCGTTAACGGCAAAAATATAGCCGTGACTAAGGTTAACGTCATCATCACCCGGTTAGTTTTATGTGCGCTCACAGAAATAAAACCATTAATTAAGCTACTGACTAACCCTTGGTACAAACTGGCACGACTCGATAAACGCTCAAACTGGTTATATAAATAACTCAACTGTGAATAATCAAATCCAATGTGATGTTGCCCATCATCACCTAACAGTTGCTGTAGCAACTCTTCATGATAACTAAACGAGCGCTTAGCCTTTTGTAATTTACTGCTAAATGCCATTAACTCAGTGAGTAAATCGTCACTTGAAGCATCAAAAATCTCGTCTTCAATATCGTTAAGGCGTTCTTCTAACGCCAACATCACCGCTAAATAATCCGTCACGATTTGCCGCATAATAGCAAAACACACCGAGCTCATTTCAGGCGTAACAATCGAATTATTATCAATCAATTGTTGGGAAACTTTGTTGACACTTATAGACGGTTTGAGATGCTGAGTAATCAAAAACTGACTATTAACATGCATCAACAAATGGCTTCTATCGAGTAATAAATAATTCTCGCGTTCCATCAACTCATGAGTAAGAAGATAAGCGTGATCGCTGTAAGCTTCTATTTGTGGTGGATGACGCTCACGATGTGCTTCTTCAAAATCAAGATTATCGATACCAAACTGAGGGTGTTTGTTAAAAAAAGCTTGATTATTCGGGCCGCTAATATCAATCCAAATAAGATGTAAATTAGGATCGTATTGCGACATTAAATTGTCGTCACCATGCGACAACAATTGACCTTGATTATCAAATAATAATATGTGGATTGTCATGATTGACTCGTGTTCAAACAGCACTAAAGCCAAATAAACTAACTGGCCAATTCTTGAGGCTCACCTTCTTCTATCACCATTTTGATCTGTTGAAAATGACTATTTACCCACGCACTGCTAATGGGGCCCCAAGTCGAAATTCGATAATACCCTTCATTATGTCGCTGACCTTGCTGAATAAAATCAACCTTAATGCCAATATCCGCAAAAGCCGAAATAGCATCTTGTAAAGTTCGTCTTGGCATACCTGTTAATTTTTGTAAGCTCAACAAGTTATGCTGTTCTTCATCAAGTAAATGCGCTAAATACAATTTTCGCAAAAAAGCCTTTTGCGATTTATTGACCACGTTAAGCTCAGAAAACATCATGATAACGCCTTATAAATAATACCACTTAATTTGAAATTACTGCATCTGTCGCCTTGCTTGCAAGTTATATCAACGGTTAAGACCGAATCAATAGGTAAAAATCGCTTGAGATAAACATTTACAACCTGCTAGTCGCTAATTGCCCTAAAAACATGGCAATATTACTCAGACGGTAACAAAGGAATAACATAATAATGAAAATAGACCCAACTGAAGACAGTCACCCGTTATCCACTCACGCCTCCGCCACATTGACTGAGTCAGAAGCTGAATACTCTCATTATGACCATGGCCCGAGTTTAACTCAGGCACAATATATCCCTTTGGCTACATTACCCTTGCAAGCTGTCGATGCTAATTATCCAAAGTTGCTACTCATTGTTAGTATCGCCATCGCCTTATTAATCACTCTCGTCATTACCATTTTTGGTCTAATAAACCCCGATATTCCAACGAGCGTGACATTATCAATATTGCCCTGCTATGCACTACTGGCCTTAATTGTCATTAAACTTATTCATCTTAAAGCCAAACGGATTGCCTATGGCGTATTTGAACATGAGTTAGTATTACGGGAAGGCCTTTTTTGGGTATCAACAACGGCATTACCTTATACCCGCTTACAACATGTTAATTTATCTCAAGGGCCACTTGAGCGAAGATATAGCCTCGTTACTTTAAAATGTTTTAGTGCTGGCAGTGGCGTAGCAGAAATCGATTTACCAGGGCTTAATGCTGATTTTGCAGAACATCTTCGTCAACATTTACTGGCAAAAGCGGCCAACAGCCATTTATCACAAACAGGCGATACGATAACCTCATTGCAAGACAAGACACCATCTGTTCAGCAGGCCGTCACCGAACATCATGGCGAGGATAGCGCTCATGGATAAACAGTCCAAAGTTGCACCTCAAGATACAGAACCTACTCATAAAAACCACAATCTTGCTGAGCAATTAAAAGACTGGCAAGCCTTGTCACCCTGGTCGATTATTACTTATATTTTCAGCACCCTTAAAGGCATTCTCAGCAACGGTTTTGCTGTGATCCCTTTTGTGTATACTGGCTGGAAACAGGGTTTTGATGCGCAATGGTTCATCTTGGCTGTAGGTGCACTCATCATCCTTGTAAGCATTGCCGCTACAGTTGAATGGCATAAGTTTCGTTTTCGCTTAAATGGCGATCAGCTAGAAGTAAAACGTGGGCTATTTTTTACTAAAAAAGACGAAATCCCACTCACTCGCATTCAAAACATTCGTTACGAGCAGCCTTTTTATTTTAAACCTCTGTCGTTAGGCACCTTAATTATTGAAACCGCTGGGTCCAAAAAAGATGAAGCACAACTTGCAGCCTTAGATACACAACAAGCACAAACACTTAAACGCTTATTACTCAGATTAAAACAAGCAGAGAATCCACTCAATAACTCGGCTCAAACTGGCAATGTCACACCAGTAGAAACAGCCAATACAGAGGAAATAGATTCACACCCCATCATCCGTAAATCGTTTGGTGATTTATTATTGTTTGGTTTTTACCATAATAACTTTATCTGGTTTGCTGTGATTGCTGGCCCAGTCCTTGGTCAACTCGATTTAGAAAAGGTATTTGACTCGCCAATAGCTAGGCAATCCTGGCTATGGATTGAGAGCCACACCCATCAAAACATTGGCTTGCAAAGTTTGTTTTTTATTATTGGTTTAATCTTTTTATATGGGGTGTTTTCACTCATCTCGATTATTGCTGCCGTATTAAAATATTATCCATACAAGCTCGACAGGCACGACGATACTCTTCAGCGCAGTGGCGGCGTAATTTCACATCAACAAGACGCCTTAGCCATTAAACGGATACAACTTATTCATGCTCAGCAGCCTGTGCTAGCTCGTTTATTTAAACGTTGGACCTTATATTTTAAACAAGTTAAAGGGCAAGAGGTTGAGCAGAAAACCAAGCAACATATGCTGATCCCCAGTGTAAAGCCAAAAGAAGTAGAACCAATATTAACTGCCATGCCCAATCTCAGTGGTGGCGCAAGCGCTTTGCCACGTCACTACACCCATATTCATATCAATTGGTTCACAAGGCGGATCATGTTGCCAATTACCATCGCTGTTTTACTGTCTATTATGGCATGGTTCGATGGTCGCAATTTAAGCTATTTTGAAACCACCTGGTTAATTACCTCCGCCGTGATAGGTGTCACCTATTTACGCTATCGACATTGGGGGTATGTGCTTGAAGATAAGGTGATTTGGCAGCATACAGGTCTATTAGGCCGGCAATGGAAACGCATTGCTTTTGACAAAGTACAGCATGTCAAAATAACCCAAACACAAGGGCAAAAGAGTTCAAAACTTGCTTATGTAGAAGTGGGCCTTGCCAGCGGTAGTATCATGTTTCCCTATATCCCAACTGACATTGCTGAGCAGATCACTTCTCGCTCGTTACATGCTGTAAGCCGTAATACTCAAAACTGGATTTAGCGTTAAACATCATACAAAGAGAAACGGCCATATTTATCAGCGCAAATGAAATAATTGATTTCTGGTTTGAACAAACAACACCAAAACTATGGTGGCTAAAAGATGCTGAATTTGATGTATTATTGACACAGAGGTTCACAGAACAACATCATGCAGCTCTGCAAAGTGAACTGTATCACTCTTGGTCCAGCATGCACCGAAAAGCCTTGAGTTTGAACTACAGCACCAAAAATTATCAACCAATTGGGCCGCTATCCGCACCGCAATGACATGTTAGGACGCACCTAAAGCAAAGCTGAAATTGAGTTTTTAACTCAACCAAGCTCAAGTTTTTTAAGGTTATTTAACTACTAATACCGGACACTTAGCCTTATTAGCTATTTCTTCTGCCACATTATCATGTAAAAAATGGGCAAGACCTGTACGACCATGACTGGCGATAACTACCATGCCTATTTCATCGCTATTGGCTTCAGCTAAAATTTCGGTCACAGCATCACCACGACGGATCACGGTTTCGATCTTTAAATCTGTTTTTAACTGAGCTAATAATTCATGCATTTGCTTAGCGGCAGCATCTTCCATGGTTTTGGCCAACTCTTCAGGTGTGATAGCAAGCACCATATAATTTTCATCACCAAGAGGTTGATCAACAACATTCAAAATACGAATACCCACATTGTACAAATTCGCCATTTCAATCGCATATCGAAGGGCATGTGACGCCGTATCAGAAAAGTCGGTAGGCCATAAAATATTACGTGTACGCATTTTGTTATCCTCCTAAAAGTGAACAACGAAAGAGTGAATTAATAACGTCTTCTTTGCACAACCAACAGACTGTATCCATAACGTTAACCACTCCCTTTCATAATTAGTGTAGTCATTAATGGGTGAGTTTTTAGTGATCAGAATCAAAAAATATATCAAAAACTTGCGTTAGTTCAAAAACAAGCTTAACATCAGACCGACTAATCAGTCGGTCTATTTTTGTACACATTGCCGAATTTATAGGTCATGCTAAAACAATAAGTACACGTAACCGACAACTCACTTCAGCCGGAGAATAATAATGAACATGGCAGTTGATAAGACAGTAAACTCACTTGCACAATTACTCAACACACAACGAAGCCGCTACTTGTCGCAACCAGCACCGAGTTATCAATCCCGGGTCAATAAACTAAACCAATTAAAACGCGCATTACTTGATAACCAGCAAAAAATAATCGATGCACTTAATCAAGATTATGGCCACCGCTCAGTAAATGACACTGTCATTTCAGATATTTTACCTTGCATTAATAATATCAATTACACCATCAAGCATCTTAAATCGTGGATGAAACCTAGCCGTCGCCATGCAGGTATGCTGCTGTCGCCTTCAAAAGTTTATGTTCAATACCAACCGCTTGGTGTAATCGGTATTATAGTGCCGTGGAACTTCCCAATAATGTTATCTATGGGTCCATTGGTAACAGCCATTGCAGCAGGTAATGGTGCCATGCTGAAAATGTCAGAGTTTACTCCAGCTACTAATGCGGTTTTACGACAATTACTGGCAAATATTTTTGAAGAATCAGAGGTTACGATTGTTGAAGGTGAAGCTGAAGTGGCCGCCGAGTTTTCATCGCTGCCATTTGATCATATCCTGTTTACTGGCTCTACTGTGGTGGGGCGTCATGTTATGCGTGCCGCGGCTAACAATTTAACGCCAGTCACCTTAGAGTTAGGCGGTAAGTCTCCAGCAATTATCGCCCCAGACATGCCAATGGAAACAGCTGTTGAACGACTCATATTTGGTAAATGTTTAAATGCTGGGCAAATCTGTGTTGCACCCGATTATGTGCTCTGCCCTGCAGACAAAGTCGATGAGTTTATTACTGCGTACCGTGCACGATTTAACAAAATGTATCCCAATTTTGTCGACAATGACGATTACGGCAACGTGATTAACGATCGTCAGTACCAACGTTTAATAAAAGTACTCGACGATGCTAAAAGCAAAGGTGCCAAAGTGTCTTCTGCAACCGATGATCCAGTATCAAGCAGTTCACGCAAATTAGCGACACAGCTCATTACCCAAACCTCCGATGACATGTTACTCATGCAAGATGAAATATTTGGGCCATTGTTACCCATTATTAGTTATCAAAATATGTCCGAAGCTATCAGTTATATTAACCGTGGAGACAGACCACTCGCGCTTTATTTAATGAGCTTTGATAACCAAACGCAGCAAACCATTTTGCAGCAAACTCATTCAGGTGGCGTTTGCATTAATGACACTGTGTTTCATGTCGCAGCAGATGACGCTCCATTTGGTGGCATTGGTCCATCAGGTATGGGCCACTACCACGGTAAAGAAGGCTTCTTAACCTTTAGCCATGCAAAAACGGTATTAAACAGTGGTAAAATCAACACGGGGGTTTTTGTACACCCGCCTTATGGTGGTGTTATTCAACGACTATTGATGAAGTTTTTCTTACGCTAATCATGCCCAACCTCAGCAAATCAATAGCAACATTTGCTGGGGCTCAAACCACTTAATTTACAGGTATTATTGACTTAATGAATAATGCGCCGAATAGCATCACAGATAAGAAACAAGCCATTTTAGATTCGGCGCTGTCACTGTTTGTCGAAAAAGGCTTTAATGCCACATCAACTGCATCAATTGCTAAAACAGCAGGTGTTGCTACGGGTACGTTGTTTCATCATTTCCCGACAAAAAATGACATAATGAATCAACTTTTTCTATCGATTAAGCAAGAATTTGCTAACCATATGGTTAATAGTATTGAACGATGTGGTGATATTGAAACAGATGCTAATAATCTGTGGCAAAAAGCCATTGATTGGGCCATAGCACAGCCACTTAAGCAGTTGTTCTTCCTACAATACTCAATGTCAGCCGATATTGATACCGCTGTGAGAAAGCAAGCGATGACGAGTATTTTAGGCTTTGTAGTTGATTTGATAGAGCAAGGTAAACAACAGGGGATTATTGCGGATTTTCCTAGTGAATTATTACTCGAAAATTGCCATGGTCAATACTTGGCCGCTATTCGTTTTTTTACCGACAACCCACATTTAGGTGATGATAAAATACATCGTAACGCCAGCTTTAAATTGTTTTGGCATGCAATGAAAGCTCAGTAGCGCCATAATTCACAAGCGAGTCTCTTAGTTAATCATCTAAACTAAAATCGGCTAAATCGACGTTATCACTAGCCGAATTATCCTTATCTTCAAAATCTAATTGCGCTGTATGGCTAGTTTGTTGATTAAGCACTTCTTGTTGTTTAGCTTTATACAGAGCATATTGACGACGACGTTTACGCTGCAAACATAAACGAATCACATCTTGTTTTTGTAACTCACTAAAAGTCATCCAGTTAAAACGCTCATCACGGCTTCGAAGACAGCCCACACAATAACCACGACTGTCAGACTGACACACGCCGATACAAGGACTGGGGACCGCAAAAAAACTTAACTGTTCCATCATCAGTGAGATTAACTCCAGTACATAAAATGAAGACTCTTTCAGATTATCGATTACTATACGATATAGTCGATAAATTAATCGATACAATCATCGTTACATGAATAGGTAACGGATCTATACGCATACCCTCGTCGTATATTAAGGTTATACTAATTGAATTAATTTTGTACATTATTGCTGTTTAATAGGAGGTCTCATGAAAACATTATGGCGTTCTGGTCAATTTTTTAGCCGCTACATTGGATGGCGTAAACCAGTTATCATATTAAGTTCGTTGCTATTCGTGGCGTCGTGCGCAACTAAACCCAAGCAAGATTATGATGTAAATTATGATTTTTCTGCGCTTAATAGCTTTAGTCAACTCACCATGAAGCAAACGGATGATCCATTAACAGCAGACAGAATTAATGCGGATATTAAACAAACACTGCTTAATCAAGGTTATGTTTATCAAGCTGACAATGCAGACTTTATTGTTAATTATGCCTTTGTTACTCAAGACAAAGAAAAAGATTCAGGCTTATCTATTGGCTTAGGCTCTGGAACTTGGGGGTCAGGCGGTGGTATTGGTCTTGGCACAAGCATCGGCATTCCTCTTGGAAGTGACACCGCAAAAACGCAAATGATACAGATTGATATTGTCGACCCTATAGACAAGCGTTTAATTTGGCGAGGTAATGGCCAGTATCACTTTGATCAAGGTGGCGAAGAAAAAGCACAAGAAATCAACAAAACTGTCATCGCAATTTTGGCACAATTCCCACCGCAAAAATGATAAATCATGGCCATTGTGTAATAAAAATACCCAATGGCCAGCTCGATATGACACCGATCAAATGCCAATCTCATAAAATATCTATTTAGCAATTAGCGGCGGCGCGGTAAACTGGCAATCACTTTACTTTATTGATTTGTTGAAATGACCACCGAAACATATAACCAAGCACTACTGACTTTAGCCCTGGCAGGCATTGATGCCATAAACACTTCTGCATCACAGCATAAAGCGCCAAGAACGCCAGCTCAAGAAAGCCACTTTTTATGCAATTGGATGGTTGAGTCACTAAAAACAAAACGATTTTCTAAATTGGTAGCAGACGACCTCACATCATGGATCCGTCAAGCACGTAGCCAAGGTGCAGGAGCTCAGCTTAAACGATTGCTGACTTGTATTGCCGATCAGTATCAACAAGCCAATGATAGTGCTATCGCTACAGGGGCTGGCCTTAAAAATCTATTAGCTGAATTAACTGAACAAAATTGGGTGATCATCACCGACACAGATATTGATGCTAAACTTAAGTTAGACAGTGTTGGGCAATCGAGCTTAATTATCTCGGCTAAAGAGTTTAATCAACACATCATCGATGACAACATCGTTAAACCTATTTCGATGTACATCCGCGGAGATGAAAATCAAGTGGCGCGTTTAGCACTCGCACAAGGGATTTTATTGAGTCAAGGTAATAAAAAAACCACATTAATTAAACACCACAAGACCTACACCTTACGGCCTAAAAACCTGCACCCAAGTTTATGTTTACTGTGTATTAATCAATATTAAAACCTGTAATTCGGCACACATGAATGTGAGGAGATACGATGAAAAGAAGCGTTATTGCGGTGGCTTGTTTTGTACTCTTTTTTTTAACTACACCTATTTATGCCGATACTGCGCTCAAATATAACATTAATGGTTCGAGTAATTGGGTACCTTATTACATATCAAATTCACCTGAAAACCCAGGTATTTTAGGTGAATTAGTGCCGCTTTTACTTGCCAATGCCAACATCAAAATTGAAAAGCACAGCTTCCCACCAAGACGAACCAACTATGCATTAGACAATGGCTGGCTAGACTTCGATTTTGTTAGCCCTAGCAGGTTCCCTAATAATGATCTAGGTGAGTTATTTGTGCAATCGTCTGCCATTATCGCCATAGAAGAGCACATCATCACCCTAGCCTCTAATGCTAAAGATTGGCAAAGCAGCGACAACCTAACAGGACAAGAAATTGGCACTGTTGGTGGCTATTTTTATCACGATGACACGGAGTTCACTCGGGTAGATTTCAGCTCGGAACGGGAGTTAATTAAAGCACTTTATAAAGACCGAGTAAAAGCAGCAATATCAGGTGACCTGCCAGCGTTATATTGGGCTAAACAGCTCAACTGCCCTGTTACGCTTGCCGCGCTGCATTCAAAAGGACATTTAGTGATGCGACTCAGAAAAGAACATGCAGCATTACTACCACGTATCAATGCTGCTATTGCTGACTTGCAGTCTAATGGCACTGTTTCACGCATTGTCGACAAATACACAAAATAGATGTGTTTACATACACAGGCCTGTAGCCTTTATCGCATCATTAAAAAGGGTTTACACTATAACCTTGGTGAGCCAATACAGCATGAGCCGTTAATGCCGATAGCGCCATATCAACTCCTGGCAATAAGTCATCAGGGGTAATACCATAATAAGCTGCGGTTTGGCCACACACATAAAATCTAACACCTTGTTTAACTAACTGCGCAATTAAGTCGGAATTGGCATTACTTTTACCTGTGTTGAGCATTTTGTAAAAATGCTCTTGAGTCACATCACTGGCAGCTTGACCATGAACCACCATCGCCAATGAAATGTCTTCCAATTTCACTCCTGCAGCAACATGCATGTTAATAAAACGAGCCAAGGTATCTATACTGCGGTTTAGTTCGCCCGGCTTTGCTGCTCTGCCTAAATCAAAAGCCACTTTAAACTTCATTCCCTTGGGGATCACTAAGCTACTATTAACCTCGGCTACTTTGCCATAATCTTTAATGACCGTGCCGGATTTAAATGCCTCAATACCGGCATTTGCAGTAAAAGAAGAGCACGCTAAAACACCAAATAACGCGGGAAATACCGCTCGTTTGTTCATTAAAGATGAATGGATTTTCATTATAGTCGTGTTCCTTATTTTGCTGGGGCTCACAGCTGATGTCGCAACCCGTTAAACAATTAGAATGTCACTTTACCACAGAATAACGAATAGATTTTAATAGGTTTCTGAGTATAATCGACTCTAAAATAAGCCAAAACTGATTAATATGCTAATACGCCCGATTTGCCTTAATGACTGGTCCTGCATTATGGCCATACAAGCTCAATGTTATGTAGAGCTCACTCCAGAATCGTTAAGTGTAATGCAAAGTAAATGGCTGGCATCGCCTTCAACATGCGTGGTATTTGAACAGGCACAAGAAGTGTTAGCATATGCTTTAGTGCACCCATGGAACCGTGGGGATGCACCATCATTAGACAGTGAGATATCATCACAACACTCAAACAGTTGGTATTTACATGACATGGCCATTGCACCGAGAGCGCAAGGTTTAGGGGTTGGCAAACAACTATTAACACATGTACTAGATCAAGCCAGTGCGTTAAATATCGACGGTATCGGACTTGTTGCGGTGCAAGGTGCGCACTCTTATTGGCTGCAACAAGGCTTTAAACCGCACGCAACGTCGCCAAAACTCACTCAATCTCTTGGTACTTATCCTGTTGGAGCCAGTTATTTATATTTAACATTATCTTAAATGTTATAAGACATAATGATCGCTCAATACTGGGTATAAGCAATTTTGTTGATAATATATGCCAAGTTATTGCGATCATATTGGTTATAGCTAGTTGAACGTGGGACAATTGACCCTCTATGTAAAAGCCTATCGTCGCAAACATTAAGCTATTACAACTTGGTACCTCATGCCTTTAACCACACAAAGGCAGGACAATCATCCTAGGTACCACATTATTATTGATTAAAGTGCTTTATATTAATTTCAGGAGTTCGCCATGGCGCGCCAAGTGATTTACATCTTTAAAGGTCAAACAAAAGTCATTCCATTTAGCTACGATATACACCACGATCTTTATGAAGCTGCTGCTGAGGCTGAAGGTATCGATTTAAAAAAGTTTCTATCCATGGAAAAGCAGATTGCATTGACCTCAAAAAAAGGCGCTAAAGCTGAAAAAGAGTTCCGCAAAAGTGAATTTGCTCGTTTTGGCTTTACCAGCATTAAGTTTGTTCGTGAAGATGATGAAATCTAACCTCAAGTGAGTCGTAAGGAATATCAATGTTAAACACAGAACATGCAAATTTCCCTCGAGCCAGTTTTGTTCGCAGAATCGGGGCGATAATTTATGATTCTCTACTTGCCGTTGCGGTATATATGTTTGCTGGCGCAATTGGTTTTGGTGTCTTCTTTGGCTTACAAAGCAGCGGTTTGATCTCACTAAATGGTTTTGAACATACTTCTGATCTACTCAATAACACGCCACTTTATCATGGGCTTTATCAACTCTGGCTAGCACTGTGTGTTGTGAGCTTTTATGCTATTTTTTGGAGCCGCGGAGGTCAAACTTTAGGGATGAGGGCATGGCGTTTAAAAGTCCAACATCCTAATGGACAAAACCTGAGCTTTATTACCGCTTGTGCTCGCGTAGTATGGTCTTTGTTGGGTATTGGCAACTTATGGATTTTAATCAATGCCGATAAACTTGCATTACAAGACATGATGACCCGATCAGAAGTGGTATTATTGTCGGTTGAAGCCAATCAAATGCGCAATTGGCACGGTGCATAATCATTAACTAACTCATAAGTTAATGATCAACCAATAAAAAATGGCAACCTAACTAGTTGCCATTTTTTATACATATTAAGTAAAAGCGTACTGACTCAACCCGAGCTACAGATAGTAAATATTATAATAATCAAATATTTAACAACATCACTTTCGAGCGTGTCATTTTTTAGTCTAATAAGCCAAACTGACGCACCAATAGCGAGTCTATTGTCAGTCTGCAGTTAGCAGGGTAAAACGCTGTTTGAACGTTATTATCCCTAACTCAAGTTATTTACGGATGTAATACAATGCAAAGCCGGTAAATAACGCACTGGGCGCTACTGCCCCAATAAAAGCCGGTATTTCGTAAACAATGCTCATTGGACCAAATATTTGATTACTGATATAAAAACTAAAGCCTGCCACAACCCCCAGTAAGACTCGAGCCCCCATCGTTACTGTGCGCAATGGACCAAACACAAACGATAAGGCCACTAACATCATCACCGCCACAGTCACCGGTTGCATAATCTTACGCCATAACGCCAAATCATATCGACTCGAGTCTTGTTGGTTAACCTCTAAATAGTCTAAATAATCCAGTAGTCCTCTAATGGATAACGACTCAGGCTTAACTGACACTACACTTAATTTATCAGGTGTCAGTGAAGAGCGCCAAATGTCGCTGTCAACATAATCCCGAACAACTTTTTCATCCTGTACTGAAGTGTGATTAACACCAATGAGCTTCCAAACATCACCCTTAAACATTGCCTGCTCAGCGTGAGTAACGCCAGTCAATTCTAGCTTATCATTAAACCTATACAGGCTTACATTGTTAAGCGAATCAACATTGATAACTTCACCGATATTAACGAACATATCGCCATCTTTAGCCCAAACACCTCGGTGAGACTTAATTAAGCTGCCACCAGAGGTTTTAACCGCTTGCAATTCTTTAGCACTTTTCTCCGCAATCGGGGCCCCCCACTCTCCTAGTGCCATGACCATAATCATCAGTGGAATAGCGGTTTTCATTGCAGATTGAGTAATTTGTAAACGCGACATACCGGAGGCTTGCATCACCACAAGCTCAGAATTAGACGCCAGCATACCCATGCCTATTAACGCACCAAGCAGAACCGCCATGGGGAAAAACATCTCAATGTCTCGTGGCACTAAAAACAATACGTAAATACCCGCATCGATTAACGTATAGCTACCGCGCCCGACTACACGTAACTGATCTACCCACTTAATAATGCCAGACAAGCCAGTTAAAATAAGTAAACACAGCGCCGAAGTGCTGACAATCATACGGGCAATATAAAGGTCTAAAATTCTCATGCGGTCACCTGCTTACGTTTAAATAAGCCTAGCAACTTCTTACCTGATGGCCGTTCTTTAACTAATAACAGTAACCCTAATATCAATGCACAACCATGGATCCACCACATGCCTAAATACTGTGGGACCACTTCATCTTGCAAAGCCTTACGTCCGGCAACCATCAATCCAAAATAACCTAAATATAGTAAAATAGCCGGGAACATTTTGGCGAACTTACCTTGACGAACATTCACTCGAGCTAAAGGTACTGCAATTAATGTCATTAAAGGAATAGCGATCGGAATAGCCAAACGCCATTGAAACTCCGCTGAAGCTTCAGGCCCCGGGGTTGCTAATAACTCATCAACGGGCAGTGCCGACAATTTACGACGACGCTCATCGACTTCCTGTTCTTTGATTTCCATTTTATAGCCACCAAACTCAATGGTCTGTAAATCAAGAGAATTAGGACTACCTTGGTAACGCACCCCGTTTTCAAGTTGTAATTGTTGGCTGCCAATATTGTCTTCTATTACTCGGCCTTGCTGAGCGACAACGATATTAGTTAAGCCATCTTCATCTTCAGGATCTGGCAACTGCGCCACAAATACGTTATTGAGCGAGTTATCTTTATTAATACGTTCTACAAACAACACAGCCCGCCCGTTAGGACTGGCTTGGAAGCGACCTTGAGTCAATGCAGCAAGACCGGCCTCCGACTGAGCTTTCTCTAATACTTGGTTTTGGCGTTCTTCGGCCCAAGGACCAACATAAACCGACAAATAAGCGGTAAAAATCAAATTACCAAGTGCTACCAACAGCGTTACGCGAGTGACATACCATTCGCTGACACCTACACCATGCAATACCACCATTTCATTTTCGGCATACATTCGCCCGTGAGCCAATAAAATGGCTAAAAAGAAACTCAGCGGCAACACTAATACCGTTAATTGTGGCAAGTTAAGCCCCAATAACGTCATGACTAATGATGCAGGAAATTCACCATCTGAAGCGTCAGCTAACACGCGAACAAATTGCTGGCTAATAAAAATAGTTAACAGTACTAAAAGTACTGCAAATTGCGCTTTTAAAACTTCACCAATCAGGTATCTAAATACAATCACAAGTAGGATCCGGTGGCTAAACTTATCTTTTTACTGGTATCAGAGTAACTTTCATGTAAACTGTCTACTTTCAGCAGTTTTGCTAGTTTTCTGACCAGCGCGGAAGGTGCTTTAGGGTCGTGATTAACATCTATTTTGGCAGTCATTTTTCGCCTATTTTTAGTTAATAATCCCAAACAGTTAACACCTTTTCGTTGATTATATGCCAGATGGCCTAATGCAAACATTATCTAATAAATATAAAAATTTGTCTTTAAGAATCTAGGAGTGCTCATGGAGTTTAGCGTAAAGAGCGGCAGCCCCGAAAAGCAACGTTCAGCGTGTATCGTTGTTGGTGTCTACGAACCTCGCCGTTTATCTGGTATCGCAGAGCAATTGGATAAAATCAGTGAAGGTTATATTAGTAACCTACTTCGTCGTGGCGACCTTGAAGGTAAGCCAGGACAAATGTTGCTATTGCATCACGTACCCAACGTATTAAGTGAACGAGTATTATTAGTTGGCTGTGGTAAAGAGCGTGAGTTAGACGAGCGCCAATACAAACAAATCATCACAAAAACCATTAGTACGTTGAACGAAACAGGCTCAATGGAAGCAGTATGCTTCTTAACTGAGTTGCATGTCAAAGGCCGCGACACCTATTGGAAAGTTCGCCAAGCCGTTGAAACAACTCAAAACAGCCTGTATTCATTTGACGCATTAAAAACCCGTAAGGGTGAAACTCGTCGTCCACTGCGTAAAATGGTCTTTAATGTACCTACACGCCGTGAGCTCACTATTGGTGAGCGCGCTATCGAGCACGGCACATCTGTGTCAGCGGGTATGCACTTATGCCGCGATGTGGCTAACATGCCGCCTAACATTTGTAACCCTGCCTATTTAGCATCACAAGCTCGTCAAATGGCCGAAGTGTACGAAAAACTTAAAGTCACTACCGTTGGCGAAGAGCAAATGGCCAAATTGGGCATGAACTCATACCTTGCAGTAGGCCGTGCTAGCAGCAATGAATCGATCATGACAGTGATGGAATATCAAGGCGCCGTAAATAGCACAGAAAAACCGATTGTACTTGTAGGCAAAGGCTTAACTTTTGACTCAGGCGGAATTTCATTAAAACCAGGCGAAGGCATGGATGAAATGAAATACGACATGGGCGGCGCAGCTGGTGTTATTGGCACCATGAAAGCCTTATGTGAAATGAAATTACCTATTAATGTGATTGGCGTGTTGGCTGGCTGTGAGAACATGCCTGCGGGTAATGCATATCGCCCAGGTGACATTTTAACGACGATGTCAGGCCAAACTGTTGAAGTACTTAATACCGACGCAGAAGGTCGTTTAGTGTTATGTGACGTATTAACCTACGTTGAGCGCTTTGAACCAGAATTGGTTATCGACACAGCAACCTTAACCGGCGCATGTGTGATTGCATTAGGCAAACACGCTTCAGGCCTGTTTAGTTCGCATAACCCATTGGCACATGAATTACTCAATGCTGGTGAGCAAAGTGGCGACCGCGCATGGCGTATGCCGTTATGGGACGAATACCAAGACATGCTTGATAGCCCATTTGCGGACATGACTAACTTAGGTGGCCGTCCTGCAGGTTCTATTACCGCGGCGTGTTTCTTGTCTCGCTTTGCTAAAAAGTATAACTGGGCGCATTTAGATGTAGCTGGTACTGCTTGGAATAGCGGCGCAAACAAAGGTTCAACCGGTCGCCCGGTGCCTATTTTAAGCCAGTTCTTAATTAATCGTGCTGGTGTTGAAATTAGCGAGTAAGCCTTACGGTTTAACGCATTTAAAAAGGGTAAAGCATATGCTTTACCCTTTTTTATTATTATTTTAGTGGGGTTATAAATCATCGACCACATCGATAAGCGTCACTCTGAGTTTTCTCAATATTGGTCACGGTAGATACATCATTAAACCTCATAATTCGAGTAGCAGATAGAACAACCGCTTACCTTATCAGATCCAGCAAGATTGGCTGTTACATTAACAGAAGACTGCTCACGATAACTCGTTCACATAAAACAATAATAGTGCAGTCATAGTTTGTTTTATGACCTCATTACATGATAGATTATATATTGTACAAATTTACATTAAATACTTTACTTAACAATCAGAAGGAATTGATTGAATGGCACAGCAAGTTCAAGGATCTTTTAACGTTAAGTTGGTCATTTTTTGATGAAAAATTACCGATTATCCACGCTTTGTTTATTCTTCAGCATGTTTGCTGCATTAGTGCCTTTAAATCTGTTTGCACAGCCTCTTACCGACACCCAGTTTATCACTCATCCTTTACACCCTTTTAGCTATCAACAAAATGGCCAGTTAAATGGTTTCTCTGTTGAAATTGTTAAAGCGATGATGGAAAACAAGCACGTAAACAATGATATCGAAATGTATCCTTTTAATAGAGCATTTCAAATGCTAAAAGAACAACCTAATACGGCGTTATTTATTATCGCAAAAAGACCTGAACGAGAACAAAGCATGAAGTGGGTCGGATCTATAATTAGCAGCGGTGTGTATTTTTATAAAAAACGAAGTTCTCAATTGTCTATCACTCACTTAGAAGACCTCAAGCGAGTACAGAATATTGGGGTGGTGCTTGATAATGCCGATCACACATACTTGAGCGCCCAAGGGTTTACCAATCTCAGCACCGACAAAGCACAGCTGCAATCTCTCAAGATGCTCAGTTATGGCAGAGTTGACGTTGCCCCCATGAGCGAATTAGTAATGCCTTTTTTAGCCAAAGCCGCCAATATTGATATCAATAGCATAGAGCGTACACCAATCAAACTGTACGATTCGACACTGTATATTGCGTTCTCAAACGACACCAGTGACGAGGTAATTGCGCTATGGCAACAAGCATTTGATGAACTTAAAATATCAGGGCGTTATCAAGCAATTTATGACCGATATTTTGCCAAAGAAATCATTATCGCTAAGCACTAAAAAATCCAAGCAGCAAAAACAAACACCTCAAACCCAGCGCCATTGTGTTAAAAACGTTAACCAAGATCCTGTTAATCATCTACTTATTTTATTCGCTAAAAATATCGCTATCGACAATGCCGATTTATAAACATCTAAGCGAACAAAATAGCCTAAACAATTGTTAACTTGTTACGTATTCGTAACAAGTTTATTCTCTCGTTTGCAAACATGATAACCGCATAATCTATAAAATAAACTCGTTGAAAGGGATCTTCAGGTGAAAGCGTTAAAAGTCATCATCATTACCATCTTAAGTGCATTGGCGCTGTATGGATTAGTGGCCATTCTATTGGGCTGGTTGCTCAGCTCCATGTGCGGTAATACCGTTTACACCGAATCGCTATCATTAGATAAAATGTATAAGGCTGTTATCTTTGAAAGAAGCTGCGGCGGCGCTTCTGACTTCTCAACCCAAATATCAATCATCAAAGCTGACGAGCAACTGTGCGACAATTGCGCTGGCGACGTACTAATTGCCAATGGTCATCCCAACAACAATAAACTCAACCTAGTCTGGTTAGGGCAACAAGATTCTGACGACCAACATCTGCAAATTCATATTCCTGCGGATATTATAATTGAGACAAAAGAAACCATGTGGTCTTCTTGGTTTGACAATATCGATATTTCCTACCCTGTTTTTGACCATTACCCATTAGCCTGTGAACAAACGCCGCAGCCTAAAGCGTGTCAATTCGTAACAAATGATCAGAAACTGATTGATGCATTAGTCCAATTTAAAGACTTTAAAAACAATAAAGCTCTTGCTGTTGCTGTTAGCGAAAGTGGTCATATTCGCTATGGCTACGGTTTTGGTTATGACTCAATGTTAAAAGCGCAACGCAGAGCATTAAAAGAGTGCATCAAAGGCACAAGCCCTACCCATGTAAAATGTGAATTAATTCGCTAAGGGTAGCTAATGCGATTTGAGCGCCAGCAACATAAAACACATATCATTGATGACCAAAAAATCGATGTCCGTTACGACCGCTTCACGACCCGCTTTAGCTTATCCATTAATGAGCAACGGGTTTATACCCAGCTACTTATACCAATCCGCATTAGAATGTGCTCTTTTAGCGAAAGTTATCAGTGAGGTATTCGAGGCAGCCTTTTGAGGGCATAGTGCACTACGTTAAGAAAGGCTAACAAAGAATACCACTCTGATAAATTCGCCCTTCGGGGTTGCGTCACAAACCCCATTACCGCATCAAATGACTTTGATGTAGATGACTACACCTGCAGTCATTTTCTTTGTACTGGGTCTAGTGACGCAGCCTAAAATAGATCACATTCTAATAAGGATTGGTATTATATTAAGCCCATGGCGTAAACAGCAAATAATGGTTAATAACATCCCCTACAATTTAACGATTAGATGGTTTGTGTTGTGGCGTTCAAGCTTAACGCCACAGCAATCAGCGCCTCAACGTCCATCCATCGAAGAGCTATTACCGCAGCGGCGTAGAAAATCCATTATGATCGCGCTATACGTCGGATTAATCAGCACGATTAAACTGACACTCATGACATTGAGCTATGCAAATATCATATAAATCGCAGAACCACAGCCATTAACCCGCAAGCGATTTTAGTGTAAACTCGTGGCCAACTTATTAACCGGTAAAAAGCTGCACAACATGACTCAAGCCTTGTTTTACCTTATGCCTGATAATCATAATCAAATGAGTGCATTAGACGCACTTTATTTGGCTGCCTGCCGGTTGGCTGAACAACACTATCGTCAGCAAAAAACAGTCTACATACATTGCAAAGACAAACAACAAGCTTATGCAATTGACGAGTTACTGTGGCAATTTGAGCCAAGTGCCTTTGTACCGCATAATTTAAAAGGTGAAGGCCCGGTAACAGGCGCGCCTGTTGAAATTGGTTTTGACACCCTAGGGCCAAATAAAAGTCGCCAAGTTCTGATTAATCTTGCAGACCAAATGCCCACTTTTGCGGTAAACTTGCCCCATATTATCGATTTTGTCGCTAATGACGATGAGCTCAAGCGCATTGCCCGCAATCGCTACCGTCAATATCAAAGTGCCGGCATCACACCCAGCACTCAAGCATTAGCAGAATAAACACTTAATTTAGATAGAGAACATAACGCTCCTATGGAAAAAACATACAACCCAAAGTCTATCGAACAAGCCCTTTACCAAAATTGGGAAGAGCAAGGTTACTTCAAGCCGCATGGCGATGAATCACAAGGCAACTATTGCATCATGATCCCGCCACCGAACGTAACCGGTAGCTTACACATGGGTCATGCATTCCAAGACACTATCATGGACACCCTTACCCGCTATCAACGCATGAAGGGTAAAAATACCCTATGGCAAGTGGGTACTGACCATGCAGGTATTGCGACTCAAATGTTAGTTGAGCGTAAGCTTGAAGCCGAAGAAGGCAAAACACGCCATGATTTAGGCCGAGATGCGTTTATCAACAAAGTTTGGGATTGGAAAGCCGAATCAGGTGGAACAATCACTAAACAACTTCGTCGTATGGGTGCCTCTGTTGATTGGGATCGCGAACGTTTCACCATGGACGAAGGTTTATCAAAAGCAGTTCAAGAAGTGTTTGTGCGTCTTTATGACGACGAATTAATTTATCGCGGTAAGCGCCTAGTTAACTGGGATCCAAAGCTACACACTGCCATTTCAGACTTGGAAGTTGAAAACAAGGAGAAGCAAGGCCACATGTGGCATTTCCGCTATCCTTTGGCGCAAGGCGCATTAACTAGCGACGGTAAAGACTATTTAGAAGTTGCCACAACCCGCCCTGAAACCATGTTAGGTGACAGCGCAGTTGCGGTACACCCAGATGACGAACGTTATCAGTCACTCATTGGCAAATTCATTCTATTGCCTATCGTTAACCGTCTAGTGCCTATTGTGGCTGACGATTATGTCGACATGGAATTTGGCACAGGCTGTGTGAAAATCACTCCTGCACATGACTTTAACGACTATGAAGTCGGCAAACGTCATGCATTGCCTATGTACAACATCTTCACCTTAGATGCATCGGTACGTAGCTTTGTTGAAGTGATTAACACTGATGGCACCCCAAACAAAGAAATTGAAATAGCCTTACCAGAGCGTTATGTCGGCCTAGACCGTTTTAAAGCCCGTGACGCTATCGTGGCAGAATTTGACACGCTAGGTTTACTTGAAAAAGTCGCGCCGCACGGCTTAAAAGTGCCTTATGGCGATCGCTCGGGCGTGGTGATTGAGCCATTATTGACAGACCAATGGTACGTTGCGGTTGAGTCTATGGCCAAAACAGCCATCGAAGCGGTTGAAACTGGCGAAATCAAATTTGTACCACAGCAATATGAAAACATGTACTTTTCATGGATGCGTGATATTAACGACTGGTGTATTTCACGTCAGTTATGGTGGGGACACCGTATTCCAGCATGGTACGACGAAAATGGCAAAGTTTACGTTGGTCGTAATGAAGCAGAAGTACGCGCCAAACATAAGCTTACCGATTCAGCAGTACTGCGCCAAGACGATGACGTATTAGATACTTGGTTCAGTTCAGCGTTATGGACATTCTCAACCCTAGGCTGGCCAGACAATTTAGAAGACTTAAAAACTTTCCACCCAACCGACGTGTTGGTGACAGGTTTTGACATTATTTTCTTCTGGGTTGCCCGTATGATCATGATGACCATGCATTTCATTAAAGATGAAAACGGTAAGCCACAAGTGCCTTTTAAAACCGTTTACGTGACCGGACTTATCCGTGATGAAGTCGGTAATAAAATGTCAAAATCTAAAGGTAACGTGCTTGACCCATTAGACATGATTGACGGTATCGAACTAGAAGCCCTAGTAGAAAAGCGTACCGGCAACATGATGCAGCCGCAACTTGCCGCTAAAATTGAAAAAAGCACTCGCAAAGAATTTGCCGATGGTATTGAAGCTCATGGCACTGATGCTCTGCGCTTTACGTTAGCAGCAATGGCATCAACGGGTCGTGACATCAACTGGGACATGAAGCGCCTAGACGGTTACCGCAGTTTCTGTAATAAGTTATGGAACGCATCACGCTACGTGCTGATGAACACCGAAACCCAAACAAACCCAGACAGCGACGAAGCCGGTACACCACTAGATTGCGGTCAAATCTTAGTTGATGGCAAACCAGGAGAAATGGAACTGTCATTAGCCGACCGTTGGATCATCGGTTTATTTAATCAAACCGTAAAAACCTTCGACGACTATATGGCTGCATATCGTTTTGACTTAGCCGCTAATACCTTATACGAGTTCACCTGGAACCAATTCTGTGATTGGTATTTAGAGCTTACTAAGCCTGTAATGCAAAATGGCAGCGAAGCACAAATGCGTGGCACGCGCCATACATTGGTGACTGTACTTGAAAAAATGCAGCGTTTAATGCACCCAATTATGCCGTACATTACCGAAACTATTTGGCAACGTGTTAAGCCGTTGGCAGGGGTAACAGGCGACACCTTGATGCTGGCTACCTTCCCAACATATCAAGCAGGCCATGTTGATGAGACAGCAATGGCAGACCTTGAGTGGGTTAAGCAAGTCATTGTGGCAGTACGTAATATTCGTGCAGAACTCAACATTGCTCCTTCTAAGCCGCTGAATGCATTAGTGCGTGGTGTAAGCTACCAAGACCGTATACGCCTTGAAGCAAACCAAACATTCTTTGCCAGCTTAGCGAAACTAGAAACCATCACCATTCTTGAAGAAGGTGAAACTGCACCAATGTCGACAACGCAGTTGGTGGGCAATATGGAATTGCTTATCCCAATGGCAGGGTTAATCGATGTTGCAGCCGAGATGGCCCGAATCGACAAACAGTTAGAAAAGCTAGCACAAGAAATTGCCCGTATTGAAGGCAAGTTATCTAATGAAGGTTTTGTGGCTAAAGCCCCAGCTGCCGTTATTGATAAAGAGCGTGCCAAAATGACCGACTTAACTCGCGATATTGAAAAGTTAAACGAGCAAAAAGGTGAGCTGGCTAAAATAGAAGCGTAATCAATTAATTACATTGACACTAAAAACCAGCGATGTGTCGCTGGTTTTTTTATTTTGCTCTAAATACAAACTTTAATATCTCATTTTGCGTTTTTGCTGTATAAGCTTGCGCCAATATCATCATTCTATTTAATGGGTCAAAACCATGTCTGATAAATTCTTTTTTAAAGGTCGTAAAACCCCAAAGCCTGCGTATGGCGAAAGCGGTTATAACACCAAACGGGCGACTAAACCTGGCACTGAACTGTCGCCATTACTTTTATCGGTGCAAACCGAAGAACGTAAAATTGAGGTTGCAGCGTTGGTTGCCGAGAACCAATTATTTGCCAACATTACTGTCGATGCAGAAAAAGCTGAAAATATTATTGAGTTAACGGGATTACTGAACAAGCCGAAAACAGTCAGTTTCGAAGCTAAACCTAACCGTAATGATGTATGCACTTGCGGCAGTGGCAAAAAATATAAAAAGTGCTGTGGTGCCTAAAGCACAAGCTTTACACGCTAAACCTATTGCAACACTTAAAACAAAGCGGATCTCACGATCCGCTTTTTGTTTTTTGGATATTTTCTCAGAACTTAGGTAGAGTGTCTGGCGTTAACTTAATACACAATAATAAGGGTGACTTATGAGCACTAACTCGCATTCGGGCAACGACCTGCGTGAAGTAAAACAACTGGGGATGTGGGCTTCGATCACCAGTTTAGGTTATATATTTTGGCTTGTAGGCGGCATGGAGCTGGTTGAGCGAATAGCTTATTACGGTGTAAAAGCCTCCGCGGGCTTGTATGCTAAATCACCCGTGTCAGAGGGTGGCTTAGGCATCGACTTACACGATTACGGCATCATCATTGCTGTATGGGCTATGTTACAAACCTTTATCCCGGTGTTTACTGGTGGTATTTCAGATCGTGTCGGCTATAAAGAAACCATTTTTGTTTCTACCATTATCAAAATTATGGGTTATCTCACCATGGCTATATTCCCAGACTTTTGGGGATTTTTAGCCGGAGCCATGCTGCTTGCTGCTGGTACTGGGGTATTTAAACCCGGTATTCAAGGTACGCTCGTGCTGTCGACAAAGCGCGAAAACACCTCTATGGCGTGGGGCATTTTCTATCAAGTGGTTAATATCGGTGGTTTCTTAGGACCGTTAGTTGCAGTGCATATGCGCCAACTGTCTTGGGACAATGTGTTTTATGCCTGCGCTGCAATTATCTCATTTAACTTCTTATTTTTATTGGCTTATAAAGAACCTGGTAAAGATGAGCGTTTAGCGAGAGCTGCAAAAATAAAATCAGGTGAAATTCAGCAAGAAGCGTTATGGAAAGATGCACTGCATGAGCTGAAAAAGCCGATCGTGCTTTACTACATGTTAGTGTTTGCTGGCTTTTGGTTTTTGTATAACTCGTTATTTGACGTACTGCCTATTCATATTGCCGAATGGGTTGATACCAGCATTATTGTCACCTCATTATTTGGCCCTGAAGGCACCAGCAACGGCATATTGCAGTTCTGGCTTGGCCTAAACAATGACGGCACCAAAGTGATGCCTGAGGGCATGCTAAACCTTAATGCTGGCATGATCATGACCACCTGCTTTTTAGTCGCTGCATTTACGGCAAAGTACCGCATTACTACCGCGATGTTAGTAGGATGTATTTTAAGTATTGCCGCGATTATGTTGGTCGGTGCATTTAATGCTGCGTGGATGATTGTTTTAGCCATTGTGATGTTCTCTTTCGGTGAAATGATGATTAGCCCGAAGAAAAACGAATTCATGGGTAATATTGCCCCTGAAGGTAAAAAAGCCATGTATTTAGGCTTTGTCATGTTACCGCAAGGGATTGGTTGGACATTAGAAGGCTACTTTGCCCCTAAGCTATATCAAATTTATGCATCTAAAGAGATTATCTCGCGTAATGAATTAGTCAGCCGTGGCATGAGCCAAACCGACGTTGATGCGATTCCACAAGGTGAAGCCTTTATGCGTTTAGTCGATATTACCGGTATGGAAGCACAACCATTAACGCATATGCTTTATGAAGCCAATAACATTGGTATGGCATGGTATATCATTGCCGCTATCGGAATCATTTCGGCTGTGGGTATCTTTATTTACGGTAAATGGTTGTTGACCATGCAGCGTCAACAAGCGGCAGCGTAATCGCTAATAGCACTCGATGAGTGCTGCAATAAAACCACAATACTAATAAAGGGAGGCAGCAATGCCTCCTTTTTGTATCTACGATAAAATTACGACCACTCTTGAGTCTAAAGCTAGAGTCTAGAACCTAGAGCGCTACGCTGCTAGGACGCTGCGCGGCTAGAGTCTATAACATCCTAGCAGCAAAGCGCCAGTAGCAAGACAACGTCCGTCCTAGCAGCAAAGCGACCCAAACAGGACAACGTCCGCCCTAGCAGCGAAGCGACCCTAGCAAGACAACGTCCGTCCTAGCAGCGAAACGACCCTAGCAAGACAACGTCCGTACTAGCTACGAAGCGACCTAGCAGGACGAAGTCCGCTCTAGCAGCAAAGCGCCCCTAGCAAGACAACGTCCGCCCTAGATACGTAGCGACCCTAGCTGCACTTATGAATGAAAAACAAACAAAAAAAGAGGGAAGCATTGCTGCCTCCCTCTTGCTTAGTTTCTTAAGTGATGATTAAGAAATTGTGTTATTTAACACCTTAGTGTGAAGTACTAGAGTGAACTTTATCAAGACCGTAAGTTTTACCTTCAGCGTGACAAGTTGCACATGATTCCACAGGTAGATCTGAATCAGTCATTGCGTCAGACTCTACGACAGCGCCATTACTCTTAAAGTGAGCAAGTGCAGCACCATCTGCGTGAGCGTGACAGCTACGGCATGATTCAGCCACTGGAGAGATGTAATAACCTGCATTAGTAGACGTTGCACCAACTTTAATTGCACGCTTACCAGAAGTTAATCCACCATCATCAGCAAAGAATGTCGCGCCATCTTTGTGACAGGCTGCGCAATCTGTTTCAGGGCTTGGGTAACCAATAAGTTCTCCAGTGTAATCTCTGTAGATACCTTCGATTGTGTTCCAGTTACCGCTGTGGAAACGGTGAGATACTGTAACTAAATCTTTGTTATCATAAGAAACATCAGGAGTAATCACTGTTGAACCATCTTCACCTTTTGTCCATGATGCATCATGGCCTGAAGCGCCGTTAGTTTCGTTGTGACAGTTTTGGCATTGGTCAAAAGTATAAGTACCATGTCTGTAGCCCTTGATATAATCAAGTGTGCCATGACAAGAGTTACACTTAGCTTCTGTAACAGTAATACGGTCAGCATCAGTTGTACGCATTAGGTTTACAGCGTCACCAGCAAGATCAAAGTACTTAATTGAAGAAGTGTTACCAATTGGAGTGTCGTATCCATACTCTAAGTCATCTTCACCACAACTAGCGACCTTACCTGCTTTAACACACACATTTGCTTCTGAACCAATATATATTGTGCCCGTTGCTTGTGCGTCTGGTACATCTTTTACAATGGTAAGCACACCACCAGATAAGGTACCACTCGCTAGGTTTAGGCTAATGCTAAGATCACGCCACGAATTAACTTTACCTGTAGCATCAACATTACCGATAAGTAAACCGTTAGCTGGTAACATACCAGTAGGGTTACTTGTGGCATTGTAAGTAGCTAAACTTGTACCATCAGGAATAACCACTCCATTCATGGTAACATCGGCTTTAATTGTCAACGTTTGCATACCGGCAGTTGCTGATGTAACAGCAGTGATACTGGTAAAGTCTACAGTTAATAGGTCTGCATATTCTGCACGTTTACCCACTTTATGCGCAGTTGCAGGACTTAATCCGCCAACATGACAATTCATACATTGTGAATCATCAGCCTGTGGTATTTCATAATCAGAATGACCTACACCAGTTTCGAAATTAACAGTTACGTGACAGCCAACACACGCTTCACGGTAAATGTTCTCTTTCCACTGATCGCCATTATCATGACAAGCAGTACATTCATTCAATTCCGTAGGGAAATGAACTTCAGCAAACGCTTCTGCATCACCTTGTAACACACCCCATTCAGCAAGATGTCCACCAGCATGAATAGTATGGATCATGGCATTGAAGTTAGGATTAAAGCCTAATTCAGCATCATTTTGATCAGCTGCATAAGCAGGGTTATGACACGCTACGCAGTTTTCAACTTTTTGGTAGTTATGATGAGCAGCGATTTTTGAAATACGTTGATCATCTTCATCATAGCCAGTTAATTCACCGTGACACTGGATACATGCAGCATTAGACACAGAGTCTTTTTGCGATACAGCAAGCTCACCAGTAGCAGGAATAAAATCAATCGGTGTTGATAAAATTTTATCACTGATATCTGTACCATCAGCATCTACAACATCATAGGTGCGGATCATCACACGAACTAAATCATTAGCATCACCATCGGCTAATACAACTGGCGCATTGCCTTCGTGAGTCCATGTACCAATGTAGGTACCTGGGTTTGCAGTATCTTCTGTTAACGTACATGCATTTACCACAGAGCCATCACGCGCTGTAGTGCTACCGGTTAAGTTACAGTACATGCTGCTACCAAAGTCATTGGCTAACGCATGGTTAGTCCATAACATTGGCGCACCGCTGTCAGTAGTATTCTCAGACTGACTGGTGACATATAGTGCAACTCTCTCAAGACCAGAGAATGGCATATCTGCATTACCAGTACCTATTCCAGATACGGTAAATTTAATACTAAAAGGATCGCTTCCGACCACAACAATATCTGCTGGGTCAAGTTGCAAGTTAAAATCATATGCATTGTTAACGGTTGTGACTGTTAAGCCAGCAGAAACGCCATCAGAACCATCGGAACCATCAGCACCAGGTGTACCAGCAGCTCCGTCGGCACCATCACTGCCGTCAGAACCACATCCTGCTAAACCAAAAGCGGCAATGAATGCCGCAGCAAGTAACGTTCTATTATATTTTTTCATTTTAAATCCCCCGATTTAAATGTGTAGGTTTTACACATATAAAATATAAGGATTTAGAGAAAAATACCCGCGTGGTGTAACAAACCTGTGATGCTTGGTTGCAAATTCGTTAACAGAAATTAGTGATTTTACTTTTGAGTATCCCAAAATATGAAATAGCCAGTTTCACATCTTGTAACCCTAAAGAGGTATTCGAAGTATAAAAAAAGAATTTCAAATATGATCAACAACAAAAAACACACTTAAACAATTGATTTTATTTAAAAAAACCAGTTCCACTTAACGCAATCCCAGCAAATAAGCGGTCACTAATATGCTTATATTACAAAAACATTAATCAAGCCAGTAACGAACGAGTGATATCAATTATCATTTGTTTCACATCTGCTGAATAACGACGGTAATGCTCTGCTCGTTCAATTAAACAGTAATTTGGCATAGGCATCACAGAGTTAAGTCGTTCAAACTCAGAGTCAGGCAAACGCTCAACTCGCAGTTGAGGAATTTGTTGCGCAAAGGAACCTTCATGGCAAATGGTTAATGCTAAACTGTCCATTGTAAGCATATGCCAATACCAATCTTCGAGTTTTTTAACGCACTCAATGTCTTCTAAAAGTAAGCCTTCGGTTTGGCAATAAAGCTCTAATGGATCAATACGGTTATTAAATCCACGACAACGTAAATACACGATTGAATACTGAATAATATCTTCTAGCTTGATAGGTTCAGCAGTGTTCCAAAATGCATGTTGACGGTTACCGACCACACATAGCGAGGTTACACAGCCAATCGGATGGGCTTCTAATCCATGGGTATCTTGGGTTTCAAAGCCAATTCCAAAATCTAAATCCCCATTATAAATAAGCTCTTCGGTATCAGGTTGCCAGCTATGTAACTTAACTTTGCCAATAATATCGCGTGGACAAGAGCTCAAGGCTACTGCGACACTGGTAATAATACTCGGCGACACAGCAACATGAAGTACAGAACGTTGTTGAAGATTAGCCTTATCTTCAACAACTCTCTCAATTTGACTCAACATATCGCACAACTGGCAAATTGGTTGATATAAACGCTCAGCTAATGGTGTTGGTTTAAGCCCTTGTTGACGGCGGAAAAACAGCTCATCATTAAAAATAATCCGCAATGAAGTTAAGCAACGGCTAATTTTAGGTGCAGAAACGCTGAGTTCTTTAGCCGCTATATTGGCAAAACCGGTTTCATAAATAATTTTAAACACCATTAAACTAAACACATCTAGTTCACTGACTTTTTTTAAGGCTTGTAAATCCACATGTCACCTAACGAGCTGTAAAGATGAGCATAAATTAGCATGATACAAACAATAAAAAGTTGATCTAGTGCTGAATTATGCAATCTACTTCAGCTTGTGTTAATACACGATATTCACCCGGCAATAGGGTGTTATCGAGTATAATTTGCCCAACCGATTCACGATGCAAAGCAACCACAGGATTGCGAAAACGGCCAAACATGCGCTTAATTTGATGGTACTTTCCTTCACGCAGTACCACCCTTGCCTGATGCGTCGACAGTATCGTTAATTGCGCAGGCAATGTGGTGATGTCTTCAAACTCAAAATACATCCCATTAGCAAAGGCATCGATATAACTCTCATCAATTGGGTTCGCTAATGTAACCAGATACTGCTTATCGACTTTATGATCTGGCGCCATCAGTGCAGCAGACCACCTAGCATCATTAGTCATTAATAATAAGCCGGTTGAATGTAAATCTAGTCGCCCGGCAATATGAAACATGGCGGGATCAATGCCCATAAGTAAACTCAGTGCCGTTGGGTGCTTATCATCTATGGTTGCACTCACTACACCGTCAGGTTTATTCAGCATGTAATATTGTTTTTCGTATTGCTGCAATACCGCATCATTACAGACAATATGGCTAAATTCATCAATGTGTAAGTCTGGTGATTTGGCAACTTTTCCATCAACCCACACTTTATTATCAATCAATAACTGACGAACCGCTTTTTTTGACACTTGTAACGCTCGAGCAATAAACTGATCTAACCGACCACGCTTAGACGCCATAAAACCTCATTAAGAGTGATACCAATTTTATTAAGAATACCTTATTCTGTAACAGGACTACATTCATAAGGAGTAACATGCTTTCGCAACCTGCTAGTACAGATTTGCGCCCAGACATGACCACGGCAGAATTTAAACAGTCGATCAAGTCACTGGACCTATTTTTACAAGAGAACATTTTTCAAAGTGCAATCAATGACACCTTGAATAAGCGATCGCAGTTTTTCGATGCACTTTTATGCCAGCTCTGGCAAGCACTGAACCTCGACAACAGCCATATTTCACTCAATGCCGTTGGCGGTTATGGCCGGCAAACATTACATCCGTTTTCAGACATTGATATCTGCATCATTCACGACGGACAGCTATCTGCAACTGACGGGGCAAAAGTCAGTGATTTTTTAACACAATTGTGGGACATCGGCCTCGATTTAGGTCACGCAGTTCGTAGCCTAGATGACACATTTCAAGCCTGTAAAGACGATGTAACCATAGCCACCAGCTTACTCGAAATACGTCATTTATATGGTAATACAGACCACCAGCAAATTGTGCTAGATGCATTATATGGCCAGAATTTATGGCAAAGCCAAGCGTTTTTTAATGCCAAATTGAGCGAGCAACAAGAGCGCCACGCCAAAGCTCAAGGAACATCATTTAGTATTGAACCCAATTTAAAAACTAGCCCTGGCGGTATTCGCGACATTCAAACTCTTACATGGGTTGCCCGCAAACATTTTGGCGTTGCCAGCATGCAGTCATTACGACGCTTTGGCTTTTTAACCAATGATGAATACTCAGAGTTAATGGAATGTCAGCACTTTTTATTTAGAGTTCGCTTTGCTTTACATCAAGCCGCCCAACGCTCAGAAAATCGTTTATTGCTGCAACATCAAGCTGAAGTCGCTAAATTAATGGGCTTTGGTGATGGAATGCCAAACGGTGAGAGCGGCAACATTGCAATTGAAAAAATGATGCGTCAGCTGTTTAGGGCAATGAAACGCATTGGTGAATTAAACAAAATTTTAATGGCCTATTTTCAGCGAGAAATTATTCCGCAACTCAACCCGCAAATAATCCCGATTAACGATAACTTTGAAATTGTCGACCAATACATTCATGTACGAGATGAAACTGTATTTATTGACCGTACTCAAATCATGGCGCTATTTGAATTTATCGCTATCCATCATGACAAAATTATCGGTATTACCGCTGAAACCTTGCGTTCACTTCGCCAAGTGAGACGTCGTTTAATGGGCGACTTGCAAGATTTTCAACGTTGTCGCGAACAATTTAAAGCTATTTTCAACCATCCTCAAGGCATGGGATTAGCCATCACATTAATGCACCAGCATGGTATTTTGGCGTCTTATCTACCGCAGTGGCGTGAAGTCGTCGGCCAAATGCAATTTGATTTATTCCATGCTTACACGGTCGATGAGCACACCCATAAAGTGCTTAAAAACATTTACGCCTACGGTAAAGACATTAAAACGCTTGATAAAGATTTAGCGTTAGCCGCAGATATTTACCAGAAAATGTCCAACAAATCGACCTTGCTATTTGGGGCATTATTTCATGATTTAGCCAAAGGGCGTGGTGGCGACCACAGCGAGCTAGGCGCGGTAGATGCCAACATGTTTGCAATATTTCATGGTTTAAAAGTGTCGCAACAAAAACTGATTAGTTGGTTGGTAGAAAACCATTTACTCATGTCTATCACCTCTCAGCGTATGGACATTTACGACCCAGAAGTCGTGAACAGCTTTGCCAAAAAAGTTGGCACATTAACTCGCTTAGATGCCTTATATTGCCTCACCATTGCTGATATTCAAGCAACTAACGATGACTTATGGAACGATTGGAAAGCCTCACTGTTAAAAGATTTGTACTTTATTACCCGTAAGGCATTACGTGGCGGTTTTGAGAATGTACTGCAAATTCGTACCCTGGTACGTGAGCATAAGCAAGAAGCCCTCAACCTGTTAAGTGCCAACGAAGCCACAACAACAGAAATTAAAACCTTGTGGAAACGGTTACCCATTGCGTTTTTTAGCAATGCCGAAGCTGAAGATATTGCCAGATACACTCAAGCCATCTTACAGCATAACCAAACCCCAGTTGTTGATGGAGAATACAACACCTTAATTTTACTCGATGACGCTGTAGTTAAAGGCTGTAGTGATGTGTTTGTTTACACAAAAGATAGGCATGGGTTATTTGTTAAATTATTTAATACTCTAGCGGCACTGCGTATTTCGGTGAAGCAGGCGCAAATTGCCCGCACGAAAGATGGTTATGTCGTTGAAGCCTTTAAAGTGCTCGACTTTGATGAGAAACCGATCACCAGCGCCCAACGCCGTAAACAGGTGATGAACAAATTACATCAAGTGTTAGACAACGATATCGCTCTCCCCAAAAAGCGTGAATCTAGGCGCCATCAAAGTTTCGACAATCAACCGAGTATCGAGTTTTTGCATTCACGTAAATCGACGCGCACTTTAGTCAATGTATCAGCATTAGACACCAGTGACTTTATGGAGCAAATCGCCAGTGCATTTAGAACACTCGACCTAAACATTCACTCAGCGACTATCAGTACGGTTGGTGAACGAGCAGATAACGTGTTCTCAATATCCAATAAACAAGACCAGCAATTAACGGCAGATGAGCAACAACAACTGTCTGTAGCGTTAGTTAATGCCATCACGGGTTAACTAAGATACAACGGGTTAGCCATTGGTTTGCACTTTGCTTTGAGCAAACCAATGGCTATGCGATAATTACAGTAATTCCATTGTCGATTTTAGGTCATCATGTCATCAGCGTTTACGTACACCAGCGAATATGTACTCGATAAAGCTTACTTTGAAGAATGCTTTACTCAATCAGTCAGCCCAAAAACTCATCCCAAGCAATACCTTAAAACCGTAATTTTTGCGGTGATTGGTTTAGGTATATTGCTGTTCGATAACATCAGTCAGCTAGCCGTTAGCAGTAAAGAAACTTACTATTTAGGTTATTTCTTTATTGGGTTAGCCGTGGTTGAATGGCTAAGTATTCGCTTTAAAAAGACCTGGTGGTTATGGCGACAAATGATGAGTAAAGCTGCTGGAGACACAGTTACACTGGCCATCGACGATAACGGCATCCACAGTCAATCAACTCATGTGAATCAACAGATTTTATGGACTGATGTTTATCGTGTCACCCAGACTGAAGCAGGCTTTTTGATTGCCTTACAAAAAAGCACTACCTACTTATCTAAACGCTGTTTAGACGCTACAAGTATTGCGTTTATCGCCAGCAAACAAGCGTAAACAAGTTAAGCTAATGCTTGACGAACGCGCTGCTGAATATGGCTGAGCACATCCTGTTCAAACCAAGGATTACGGCTCAGCCAGATATTATTTCGCGGACTGGGATGTGGCAGAGGGACAAAATGAGGCCCAAAGCTGCGCCATTGTTTTACTGTTTCTGTGAGCGTTTTAGGTTTGTTAATTAACGGATGGTTGGTTAGCTCGCTACTGGCTAGCTCATTAGTTGTTAAATGCTGATGGCTTAAATAATACTGTTGAGCATATTGACCAACCAATAACACTAATTGCACTTGCGTTAACTGAGCGAGTAATAACGAGTGCCATTTAGGTGCGCACTCAGGCCTTGGCGGTAAATCGCCAGACTGACCTTTCTTGGCAGTCGCTGCGGTATAACTGCCCGGATAACAAAAGCCCATTGGCATAATAGCAATCTGCTTAGCATCATAAAATACCTCACGGCTGACGCCCAACCATTCACGCAACCTGTCGCCACTGGCATCATTAAAAGGAATGCCTGTTTCATGCACTTTCCGCCCTGGTGCCTGACCAATGATTAACACCTTTGCTTGAGGATCGAGTTGCACCACAGGGCGCACACCGCCAGTTAACTGTGCCGCACAATACTGACATTGATTAACCTGATAAAGCAGCACCTCAAAATTGGTCATAAAATTATTACCTAATTTACGATAAAAGCCTTTTTACGCTCTATCCAAAGGAACTAAGCTACAGTAGTATTTGTCAAAATAACAAAGTTCTCCAAGAAGGAACAACCATGCAATCCACAATGACCCGCCTTACCCTTGCGACAATATTTACAAGTTGCGTTGCTCTTAGTTTTACAGCAAACGCATTACCACAAGCGTCCGTTAAAGATGTTGCTTCACTAAAGCAAGCCTGCCAACAAATCGCGCTTGAAGACCAATTACCTGAAGCTGAGATCGCTTCCTTTTTATTAGATTGCGTAAACGACCAATTAACTGAAATGGGTTATGAACGTATAACCAGCCTAGATTAAGCACAAAACCACTATACCGTAATGAAAAAAACGCCGTTAAGGCGTTTTTTATTATTAGGGTCTGTTAGTCGTTGCTGGTTGAATTTTGTTAGAGATTAAAACGTTTTTAGCCAACCTTTTCGAACAACGTTTGTTGACCATTTTTACGGCGTTACGACTTTTTGCGTAAAATAACTACACCTCAAAATATCTGTCGCGCAGTTGTATATGTAACAATTAGCTGCAAAAACAACCTTAAAAGGTCAATAGACCCTACGTTAAAAAGCCTGGCAAAAAATCGCTATCGACGCGCCAATAGCTACAAACCATGACAAAGAGCGTAACGTGCCATAATTGAGTAAATACATTGCATGGTAAACCACTCGAGCCACAACATGTACTATGGCCAATAGCGCCACCACATCAGTAACGTTATTGGTGATTAATGCTGTTAGCACTGCTATGCCAAAAACGATTAAAGACTCAAATGCATTTTGATGCCCTGCCACGGCTCGCGCGCCAAAACCAGTTAATTGCGCTTGCTGCGCGCGCGGATGGTTATTGTCATAACGGCCTAACTTAGCCATTGCCATCGCAACAGGCACTTTAGCGGCATATGGCAGTAACATTGCTATTAGTAAACAAATCAAAATGGTTTGCATGGTATCCCTTCATTTTGGTTAATTATAAATCGCCTTCTTTGACGATTTTTGTCATTGTTTGGCTAGCTTAACATCTAATGATATTTAAACAGTATTCTATTTCTCTCAATAAAAACTAACATTTATTTTCTAATTTTATTAACGAGTTAAATTAAATTTTTAATTAAATTCGTTAATAAATGTAAATCGCCCCCCGCAAATAAATTACTTACCTACACTTTTACGTGAAAGATATTAAGTGACTTAACGGTCAATACTAATAACTCCTAACAAGTGTGGTAGCTGCAGCAAATCAAACTTGTCACGAGTCAACAATAATAAGCAGTAATCACACTATCAACATTGTAAGGAAGACAATATGAATACCAAAGCACAAACCAGCTTAACTGGCGCAGCACTCGCATTGGCTATGGCCAGTTTATCAGGTCATGCAATGGCGGCAGAGACCACTAGTGCACCAATGGCTGCTGGTGAAACAGATTTAGTTCATTGTTACGGCGTTAACGTCTGTAAGGGTCACAACGATTGTAAAACAGCTGACAATGCCTGTGGCGGTCAAGCGAGTTGTAAAGGTACTGGCTTTGTTGGCATGCCATCAAAAGCGTGTGCAGATGTGGGCGGCTCACAAAAAGATGATTGGGTTGGCAAGGTCACTAAAGCAGACCTAGTACATTGTTACGGCGTTAACGTATGTAAAGGCCATAACGATTGCAAAGGTGCCGATAACGCTTGTGGCGGTATGGCAAGCTGTAAAGGTACTGGCTTTGTAAACACTACTGCTAAATCTTGTGCTGATATTGGCGGTAACGTTAGCTAGTAATCAATAAAACTCACAAGGCTGATGGCTTCTCACTATTTAATTTGAACGTCATCAGCCTTTTATTCATTACCAATTTGTTCGCAATGACAGGGTACCCAATGCCAAATACAGTTATAACAGAAGACTTTCTCGGATTTGGTTTAGGCTTACGAACTGACCATTTTGAACATATTTTACAACACCAACCCGATATAGACTGGTTTGAAGTATTATCTGAAAACTACCTAGTTGCGGGCGGTAAACCCCGATATTATTTACAAGCCATTGCCGAGCAATATCCTGTTGTGATGCACGGTGTCTCAATGTCTATAGGTAGCACAGATCCTATAGATATGGATTACCTTAAAGCCCTCAAAAAACTGAGTAACGACATTCAACCTAAATGGATTTCAGACCATATTTGCTGGACCTCAATTCACGGCGTCAATAGCCATGATTTACTACCACTGCCTTATACCGAAGAAACCGTTAAGCATGTTGCTGAGCGAGTTCGTATTGTGCAGGACTTTTTAGGCCGTCGAATATTACTGGAAAACGTATCGAGTTATTTGTCATATCAAGACTCGACCATGGACGAGTGGGATTTTTTAAGTCAGGTCGCAGAAGCGGCTGATTGCCTAGTATTACTCGACATTAATAACATTTATGTCAGCGCCCGCAATCATCATTTTAATCCGCTCGACTACCTTAAAAAAATCGACCCTCGCCGGGTACAACAATTCCATTTAGCAGGCCATAGCGACTTTGGGGATTATGTTATTGATACTCACGACCATGATGTGCCACCGTCTGTTTGGACACTTTACCAAGCAGCACTAGAGCGCTTTGGCGCGGTTAGCACCATGATTGAACGTGACGCGAATATTCCTGACTTCCCCGCGTTATATAATGAATTACTCGAAGCGAAACATATTGCTCAGTTAACGTTACCCGATGACCCAGCCCTTGCACGCTCACAATTTGGCACTCGCTCACTGGATGACTTAAATCAGCTCATCAACACTAATCACAGTTCATCACAAAAAGTTAGGGCATAAACATGAGTCGTTTAGCTGAAATTCAACAGCAATTTATGCAGTATTTATTGTCAGATGGTTCGGATACACAATACGGACACATTCAGTCGGTGATGAAAGCTAATGTCTCTGAACAAGCGGGGATCAACGCCAATGATCGCTTACAAATTTATGCCAATGCTTACCGGATCCGCTTAAAGGAAACCATTGAAACCGACCATCAGCTGCTGGGGTTGTATTTGGGTGACGATTTATTCGATAAAATGGCCGCCGACTATACCCGTCAATTTCCATCAACCAATAAATCTTTACGCCAATTCTGTGATGGGCTCCCAGATTTTTTACAACAAGACACGTTTTTTAAACAGCATCCTATTATTGCCGATTTAGCACGATTTGAGCGCAGGTTACTTAATGCATTTGATGCTGCAGACTGCGCCCGAGCAAGCTTTAGTGACTTACAGGCTATGTCACCAGAATTGTGGCCCAATTGCTGTTTACGTTTTCATCCCAGCGTACAAATATTTACATGTAACAGTAATGCCGTCGAAGCCTGGCAAGCATTGAAAATAGACACAGCGCCACCAGCGCCGGACTATGAATCGCCTAGAGCATGGTTACTATGGCGGGGAGAGTCGCGCTTAACCGAGTTTGTTTCGTTATCAACTGAGCAACATGCGCTGTTACTCGGCTTTATTCAGGGCAATAACTTTGCCGAGCAGTGCGAACAAATGCTGCAATGGCGCGACGAGAAATCTGCGCCAATGATGGTACTGCAAACCATGCAAACCTGGTTTCAACGTGGCTTAGTTCGAGCGATAGTGAGTAAGTAGCTAATTTACGTTAACTCATTTCTGGGCAAAGCTTTATAACTGCCTACCTTCTCGTCGTCCCTGAAATGCTTTGAACCGGGAACAAGGTGTTTGTATTTATTTATCTACGGCCTGCGACCACGACGATAGTGCCGTAGGCCATAATCTAATAGCACCCTTGCGCGCTTAAGCGTTAGTGACTGTAGGCCATAAGCCAAAAACAACACCTGGATTCCCGATTAACAGATTTTCGGGAATGACTGTAAATATAAGCATTCCCGAGATGACATTGATATTGAACTCTACTCTATAGGCAGTGCTGCATCTCCGCCCCAAACTGCCCATGAGCCATCGTATAACGCAGCTTGATGATGGCCTGCAACATACGAGGCTAAAATCAAAATACATGCGGTGATACCAGAGCCACAAGTGAACACACGTTGGGCATTATTGCTGGTATCAAGATTAGCAAAAATGGTGTGCAGCTCTTTAGTCGACTTCATTTTAAAGCCATTGAGCACCTGAGCAAACGGCAAGTTTAACGAGCCAGGAATATGACCACTGCGCATGCCAACACGAGGTTCGGGTGATGTACCATTAAAGCGTCCTGCTGCGCGGGCATCAATAATATCTACATTGGCATGACCAAGATGAGTTAATACAAATTCGGTGTCACATATCTTATGTTGTAATAAACGCCCTTTTATATCGCCGGCCTGAATTGGGCTAGCAAATTGACGCACAGTGTCCTTACCTTCTGCACGCCACTGCGGTAGTCCGCCATCAAGCACAAACACTTTTTCAAATCCCATGGCTTTTAATGTCCACCAGGCGCGTGGCGATGAATAAATACCCTGGTCATCGTAAATAACTACGGTGTTATTATGAGTGATACCCAAGATTTGCGCGGCATGGGTGAATTGTTCAGGGGTTGGCATCGCGTGGGTTTGTGGTGAAAGGTGATCAAATAGTAGCTTATCAATTTGGCATGATATTGCACCGGGGATGACATATAGCTCATCGTATACCAGTGGCTCTTTACCCAGCACAACTTCCATGCTGGCATCGAGTATGACGAGATCTGGATCTTCAAGATGTAACGCCAGCCAATCTGTGGTCACTAAAGGAGAATTCACATTATACCTCTCTATGTTCACTATATGGTTAAACCCAAAGGATGCTAACTCAGTGTGTTATTGCCGCTGTTTATCAATATAACGCTGAGTTACGCAGCTTAAATAACTGAATAAAGTAATACCTACTGCATCTGCGATTAAATCGATGATGTCTAATGTTCTTGATGGAATAAAGCCCTGGCTGATTTCTTCACTCAAGACGAATATTGACACTAGCACAGCACCGTAATAAAGCGGAATACGTCCAAGCAGAAAGTGTCGACTCTGTAACGCTAAATTGGCTACAAATGTTAATAGTCCAAATAACAGCATATGGCCAACTTTATCGCCATAAGGAATGTAACGGATTAACTCGAAAAAAATGCTGCCACCACCCGTGTTAGCTAAATAAATGATCCATATAATAAAACAGAAAAAACCAGCGGCAACAAAGATGGCCAATCGAGAAAATAGAGTATGGGTCATATAGCGTCATCCATGCATAAAGGTTGAAATTTTAGGTAACGAACTAAAATTCAGTCTACGCGAAGATATCAGAAAGAGGCGTTAATTTTACTTAATAAAAAAGCCCTCTATTGCTAAAGGGCTTTTGTTAAATCTCGGAGATGATAACCGCTATAGAGCAATCCAAGTGGCTTTTAATTCGGTATATTTATCAAACGCATGTAATGACTTGTCACGGCCATTGCCTGACTGTTTATAACCACCAAATGGTGCAGTCATGTCGCCGCCATCGTAATGATTAATCCACACCATACCACTACGCAGTGCTTTAGCGGTTTTATGTGCTTTGCTTAAGTTAGACGTCCAAACCCCTGCCGCTAAACCGTAAATGGTGTCGTTAGCAATCTTAATCGCTTCGTCCATGCCATCAAATTCGATAACAGATAATACTGGGCCAAAAATCTCTTCACTAGCAATGCGCATATCATTTTTAACATTACTGAAAATAGTTGGCTGTACATACATACCACCAGTTTCAGCCATCACCTGCTTACCACCAGCCATCAATGTTGCACCCTGTTCGCTACCCGCTTTAATATAATTAAGTACATTAGTTAACTGCTGTTGGTCTACCATAGCGCCACAGGTGGTTTTAGGGTCAAGTGGATGCCCAGGCTGCCAACCTTGCATTTCTTCAATGATAAGCTCAATTAACTCATCTTTTACACCAGACTCAACTAACAAACGAGACCCTGCCGTACATACCTCACCTTGGTTAAAGGCAATGGCGACAGCGGCGGCTTCTGCTGCGGCTTTTAAATCTGGCGCATCATTAAACACAATATTAGGACTCTTACCGCCCGCTTCTAACCACACGCGTTTCATGTTCGATTCGCCCGCGTAAATCATCAGCTGTTTTGCTATTTTGGTGGAACCGGTAAACACTAAAGTATCAACGTCCATGTGCAAGGCCAACGCTTTACCCACTGTATGACCAAAACCAGGCAGCACGTTTAAGACCCCTGCAGGAATACCGGCTTCAAGCGCTAACTGTGCCATACGAATAGCAGTTAACGGTGACTTTTCAGACGGTTTTAAAATAACACTATTACCAGTTGCAAGCGATGGCCCAAGTTTCCAACAGGCCATAATCATTGGGAAGTTCCACGGTACAATCGCCGCGACAACACCCACTGCTTCGCGAGTGATCATGCCTATTTCGTTATGTGCTGTTGGTGCAATTTCATCGTAGATTTTATCGATGGCTTCGCCAGACCAACGAATGGCGCGCGCTGCACCCACCACATCAACACCCTTAGAATGTTGAATAGGCTTACCCATGTCTAACGTTTCAAGTAATGCCATTTCATCAGCGTTAGCTTCGAGTAAATCGGCAAACTTAATCATCACTTCTTTACGCTTCACGGGCGGTAAATTTGCCCAGGTCCCAGCCTCAAAAACTTCACGCGCATTAGCAACAGCCAAATTTGCATCGACTAAGTCACAGCTAGCCACTTTAGCTAATACGCGGCCATCGATTGGGCTGACACAGTCAAATGTCTCACCAGAAGCGGCACTTTGGTATTGGCCGTTAATAAAGGCATTGCCGTTAATCTGTAAACTGGCTGCCAGTGCTTCCCAATCGCTACGACTTGTTGGAGTACTCATTGTGACCTCGAAATAATAAATGGATTGATAAGCATCGCGCCATGTGATGCCAAATAAGGTTTTTTGTGTCGCTGTTTAAGGGTAAATCGACACTGTTACATTACTGAATATTGTCACCTGATGATGCTTAACAGCAAGCTGTTTTCAATATATTTTACAAAATAGCCATATTTAGTTTAAATAAACACACAAAACGCTTTAACGTTCATTATTTTTGACATAGCATAGCAAATATTCATCACTCATAATTTAACCATTATGATATGAAACAACAACCCACTTGTTACCAATGCAGAGTTGAAATATGAGCGAATATCAGCACAAAGGAACTGGCAATTTATCGCAAACATGGCCAAATATGGCTCATTATTGGATGCCATTTACTGCCAACAAACAATTTAAAGCAAACCCGCGGTTATTAGCGTCGGCGCAAGGAATGTATTACACCGACATTAAAGGTAACAAGGTACTCGATGCTACCGCAGGGTTATGGTGCTGTAATGCTGGCCATGGCAGAGCAGAAATCTCTGAAGCGGTCAGTAAGCAAATTAGCCAGATGGATTATGCGCCGTCATTTCAGATGGGCCATTCATTGGCGTTTGAATTGGCTCATAAACTCAGTGATATGAGCCCTGATGGACTGGACCATGTATTTTTTACTAACTCAGGTTCAGAATCTGTTGATACCGCACTAAAAATGGCCCTCTGCTATCATCGTGCTAATGGTCAAGCGAGCCGAACACGCTTTATTGGCCGCGAGCTGGGCTATCACGGCGTCGGCTTTGGCGGTATTTCTGTAGGCGGCATTAGTAATAATCGCAAAACTTTTAGCCAACAACTGCTGCAAGGTGTTGATCATCTTCCCCACACTCTCGACATTGCTAGTAATGCGTTTAGTCATGGCCTCCCGCCGCATGGTTTAGATAAAGCTGAAGTGCTTGAACAACTGATTACTCTTCACGGTGCAGAAAACATTGCTGCCGTAATCGTTGAACCAATGTCTGGCTCAGCTGGGGTTATTTTACCCCCACAGGGCTATCTTAAACGGCTACGAGAAATTACCCAAAAGCACGGGATTTTATTAATATTTGATGAAGTAATCACTGGATTTGGCCGCTTAGGCGCTGCATTTGCCAGTGAGCGCTGGCAAGTCACGCCAGATATGATCACTACCGCTAAAGCCATTAACAATGGCGCGATCCCTATGGGTGCAGTGTTTGTTAGTAACACTATCCACGACACCTGCATGGACGGCCCTGATGAATTGATAGAATTTTTCCATGGATACACTTATTCAGGTCATCCTGTTGCTGCAGCCTCTGCTTTAGCAACCTTGTCGATTTATGAAAACGAAAAGCTATTTGAGCGCGCAAAAAATCTTGAATCCTACTTTGAACAAGCAGTACACAGTCTCAAAGGTTTACCCAACGTGATTGATATTCGTAACACCGGACTGGTTGCAGGCATCCAATTTGCCCCCAGCGACAAAGGGGTGGGTAAGCGCGGCTATGGCATATTTGACCATTGCTTTAGAACCGGCGCGTTAGTGCGCGCAACAGCAGACATCATAGCCCTATCGCCACCATTGATTGTCGAAAAATCACAAATCGATGACATGGTGAATCAACTTACCGATGCCATTCACGCTGTGGGATAACCCATTTAACAACAAGGACAGAGTTCATGCTTAACATCAGCCACTATGTAAATGGGCAACACACCCAAGCAAGCCAACGTACGCAAACGATTTACGATCCAGCCACAGGGGAATCCCGTGGCCAAGTGTCATTAGCCAGTCAAGATGATGTAGCCAATGCCATTCTTGCCGCTAAAGCCGCATTTGAAACCTGGTCACAAGTCACGCCACTAAATCGCGCTAGAGTATTGTTTAAGTTTAAAGCATTAGTAGAACAACATGTCGATAAGCTAGCCGAGCTCATTACCCTCGAACATGGCAAAGTACTTGACGACGCTAAAGGTGAAATAACCCGTGGTTTAGAAGTTGTTGAGTTTGCCTGTGGCATTCCGCACTTATTAAAAGGTGAACATACCCAACAAGTTGGTGGTGGCGTTGACGCATGGTCAGTCAATCAAGCATTAGGGGTTGTGGCCGGTATTGCGCCATTTAATTTCCCGGTAATGGTACCGATGTGGATGTTCCCGATTGCCATTGCCTGTGGCAACACCTTTATCATGAAACCGTCAGAAAAAGACCCTAGTTCAGTGATGCTTATCGCCGATTTGCTAACACAAGCAGGCTTACCCGATGGCGTCTTCAATGTCATTAACGGTGATAAAGAAGCTGTAGATGCACTACTGGCACACAAAGACATCAAAGCCGTTAGTTTTGTGGGTTCAACCCCGATTGCCGAATATATCTACACCACAGCGTCTGCCCACGGTAAACGAGTACAAGCACTAGGTGGAGCTAAAAATCATATGCTATTAATGCCCGATGCTGATTTAGATCAAGCTGTTAATGCGCTAATGGGTGCAGCATATGGTAGTGCGGGTGAACGTTGTATGGCCATTTCAGTGGTATTAGCTGTCGGTGATATTGGCGACAAACTGGTCGATAAATTATTACCGCAAATTAGTGCATTAAAGGTCGGCAGCGGTATTACTCCTGAAATGGACATGGGGCCACTTATATCCGCGCAGCACTTAGCTAAAGTGCGAGACTATGTTGAGGCTGGCATTAAAGAAGGCGCCACCTTAGTCGTTGATGGTCGTGACATTAGCATTAACGACCATCAACAAGGTTACTTTTTAGGTGCATGCTTATTTGACCATGTCACTCCGCAAATGAGCATTTACCAACAAGAGATATTTGGCCCGGTGCTTGCCATTGTACGAGTAGACACATATGCCGAAGCATTAGCGCTGATTAACCAACATGAGTTTGGTAATGGCACAGCAATATTTACTCAAAGTGGTCAAGCGGCGCGTCATTTTTGCCACCATGTTGAAGTCGGTATGGTTGGCGTTAATGTGCCAATCCCTGTGCCTATGGCCTTTCATAGCTTTGGTGGCTGGAAGCGCTCACTATTTGGGCCACTACACATGCATGGCCCCGATGGTGTGCGCTTTTATACCAAGCGCAAAGCCATTACCGCCCGTTGGCCGCAAGCCAAAACAGACACAAACGAACCTTCGGCATTCATTATGCCAACCATGAAATAAGTGAATACCATGACCAAGCATATTAATGATATTACGCTTTTTAGCCGTCAAAATACGCCCATTGATACCTATCAACTGGCTGACGAAAAACGTATCACAGGTAACCCACTTCAGTCGGTACAAAATCATTTTGAAAGTCCTTGTAAGCAATTTAATGTTGGGGTTTGGCAAAGTGAAGCGGGCAGCTGGAATGTGAGTTACAGCGAGTATGAGTATTGCGACATTCTTGAAGGCAGCAGCATAATTACCGACAGTCAGGGCCACAATTTAACGGTTAAAACTGGCGATAAATTTGTTATACCCGCGGGCTTTATTGGCACGTGGGAAGTGATTGAACATTGTAAAAAAATCTACGTTATGTTTGAGCCACAACTCGAACATAACGTTTAACCGCCATGCGGTACAGACAGAACCTAACGGTTTTGCTTCTGATAAGTGGCATTAGTAGTCGTTGAGAACCTCAATACCAACAACTGCATTTTATGTAAATGGAGATAATATCGTGTCGAACACATTAAAAAGAACGCGAATTGCACTGTTAAGCGGATTAACATTATCAGCTACCCTACTGGCTCCGTTAGCGACGGCTGAAGTCTCTGGCGCAGTCAGTGTAACTAATGATTACCGCTTTCGTGGTGTATCACAAACCGCTGGCGACCCTGCACTACAAGCCAATATAGATTGGAGCCATGATAGCGGCTTTTTTGTTGGCGCTTGGGGCAGCAATGTCGATTTTGACGAGCCAGGCTACAATGGCCCAGACGTCGAAATAGATTTGTATGCCGGTTACTATGGTGAAATTAACGATGAAACAAGCTATGACTTAACCTTGTACCGCTATAACTACCCAGGAGACAGCGAACTCGACTATCTAGAAGTGAGTGCAGGCATCGACTTTAATGGGTTTAGAGCTGCTTATTGGTTTACTAATGACTATGGTGGAAGTGATCTCGATTTACATTACACCGAGATTAATTATGCTTGGGAATTTATCGATAATTGGAGCCTCGATTTGCATTACGGCTATAACTTTGGTGACGCCATTGACGATGGCGAAGGCTTTGATAGTTACTCAGACTACTCCATTGGCGTATCAACCGAGTTTAGCGGCTTTGCGGTTTCTGTTGCGTACCTAGATACGGACATTGACGGAGACTATGAAGTCAACTCTGGCGTTTATAAAAACTCTGGCACCTTACTGGCTAGTGTAAGTTATGCATTTTAAGCTGAAAAGTGACGTGATACGCTAGCTAAGCTTAACGTATCAATATAAAAAACCGCCAAATGGCGGTTTTTTATTGCTCAATTAGGTTGTTTACAAACCATTATTTACCCCTCAAGTGATTACTCTGAGCTTCCCTTTTCTACACCTTGCCAGCCATCTATAAGATGATTAAGTTATTGGCTACGTTCTGGGAATTGGCTAGCAAGACCGCGCGTTAATTTAGTTTGAATTTCGCAGATTTCAGTCCAACGATCAGCATTAGAAATTAGCATATTTTTATCCTGAAATAGGTATATCGTCCGTATCGAGCAGTTTTGCTTTCAATAACGATAACTCAAAATGTTCATTTAGTAAGCGGTTTTTATTTCAATTCGATCTGGCGCATAAAACTCAACAAAATAGCGTTGCATACCTAATCGACAGGAGTATCTTACGCTTATAGCAAATATAAAAATTAAACGGCACAAAGGAGCTCGCTATGGAAGATACCATCATTAAAATTTTGGTAATTGTTGGGTTGATTTTTCTGGCCTATAAACTTATTTTTAGCAGCCGAAGTGGCTTAACCATTTTTGAAATGCATTTTAAAGACGGGAAGCTTAAAAGCCATAAAGGCAAAATCCCAGAACGTTTTGAACGAGAAAGCCGTGCAATTGCTAAATCGAACAAACTAACCTGCACTATTAGAGCAGAAAAATCGGGCCACGTACGTCTGCATGTATCAGCCAACGTGGGAGATAATTTAACTCAGCAAATTCGCAATCAATTCCTATTTGAGTATTACGATAAAAAACAGCAAGACTCATCAAAATTGAAAGGTTAGCTATATTCATTAGGCTCGTCTTTTAAAAAAATGGACTCAATTGAGTCCATTTTTTTAAAAGCAGCAAAGATTAATCGGCTTGCTTTGATATCACTAACGTCACTTGCGCAACTGTCACACCAAACTTGATAATGTCGCTTTTATTAATGATGGTATTTTGATCAACCAAAAACATCCAATCGTCAAAATGAACCTCGTATTCGCTGCCATCAACAGGCAATATCATGTCGTAGCGCCAACGCAGTGCACTGCCACGAGATTCACCTTGCGCAATACCTAAAATGTCATTGGCTGTGCCTTGATATTTACCGTTGCCTTTGTCGATGATGGTCCACACTCGCGTTTGTTTCTCGCCATCATCATATACAAACCACTCGTTGATGATGCCTTGTTTACCTTGTGGAGTATCGCTCCACTCAGCTTCCATGATAACGGTAAACTTACGAGTAACCTTGCCAGAAAAATCTTGTACGACACCCGCTGCAGTTAATTTACCATCAAAAAACTGAGCTAAATCTAACTTAGGATTGGTGTCGGCATAGTCATCAATTGATGCTGATGAACAGGACATTACACCCAATGCAAACAGTGCAAAAATGGCGCTGTGACGTAATGACTTTTGCCATGTTGTTACGCTCAATAAGTGGGTCAATCGAGATAGCATAATTCAACCTTAATCGTATTTGATCTAAATTCGGAGTAGTAGCTGGAAATAAACGTTTAATATCAATGCATAAAACTATTTATTTCAGATTTTTCATGTTTGCGCACAAGGCAACTTAACGCTTCATTAGTTGGATTATTGCAAGTGTTCTGGTGTAAAAAATAACGAACTTAACGTGACAATGAGCTGCTTATAAGCATTTTGTACACCGAGGACAGGACATTTAATTCATGCCAATGAGTTGCTGACGCAGTTTGGGTCTGCTGGTATTTTCTGATAGCCAAATAGCCAAAAAATCAGCAGAAAACTGCATATTACTCACTTTGAAATAAGGTTTATCATTAAATAAAAACTCCGCTTGAGTAGCGGTGTTCACCATAAATGTTAACCTGTCCCCCTCTTTCACATCGGGCCATGCTTTAGCTAATTGTTCGCGATACTCATCAATTTTTTGCGCTGAAATCCCTAAGTGCTGCCATTGATCGACGGTGGCATCAATTAAGTCTTCTGCTTCAATATTTCGATGGTATTCAATCTCAAGCTTTAGTGGTAATTGGTTAGCCTGATATTTACCGTCGCTTGAATACAACTTGGCACTGTAGATATCGAACCACATCATGCTCATACTCGCAGAGCCGACTTGACGCATCGCCAAGTCTGATGACGTTGTTAAATTAGATATTGAGGTAATTGATTTTGCTGTTGTTGAGGGTAACTCTTTATCTTGCTTAATTTCTATTGCGCTTTGATTCGCCAAGGCATCAGCCATGCTCAGAGCCAAAATAAGCATCACAACAGTGGCTCCGACAATACCGAAAAGTAATTCTACCAGCCATTGATAAGCACTGCGGCTAACATTAACCGCTTCATTTACCGTTTTCATTGCTGACTCTCCTGAGTAAGGCTCGCGGCGTGTTCACCTCGACTTATTAACAACAATACGGGAAATAACCCACTCCAGATCACTACAAGAACAATGCCACTGACCCATAGACCATATGGCAACATGACTGCGCCAAACTCTGCTCCGGCGATATAACTTAAAGTACCGAATACCCCGCCAAACAGGGCTTGCCAAAACATATGAATCTTTTGAAAAAACACTAGGCTGTATCTTAGGGTTAATGCAAAAGCAAGCCACAATAATGCTAACCAGTAGGGTGTTTCAGCAAAGACAAATACCCCAACCCAGGTTAATACGGTATCGACGCTCATACCCACTACTGCACAAAGAAACATTAGTTGAAGGTCTTGTCGGGGCGATTGAGACAAAAGAAAATGGCCCAATATGAGTAAAATAGACAATAAAACAAGTTGGTTACCGGCAAGCACTCCTGCCCACCACACCAATTGAAAAGATAACGCATTTAAGATGATAAATAGCTTTGGATTAGGCATAACTACCTCGTCGCACAAGCAAGCTTGCTCGCAGAGTGCGAGCAACATTTATTACAAGCGGTATTGTGGTCTTACTGCAACTAAGTGGACCGTACTGGTAGTGCGCTCTAAAAAACCACCTTCACAGTAACTTAAGTAAAACTTCCACATACGGATAAAATCATCACCGTAGTTTAATGCTTTGATTTTGTCGTAAGCCGCATCAAAATTTTCATGCCAGTGTTTTAATGTACGCGCATAGTCTTTACCCATGTCGCTCACAGACCAAGTAACCATGTCGGTCCTTTTGGCTATGTGTTTGGTCATTTCGCTAACCGAAGGTAAGCAACCACCAGGGAAGATATAACGTTGAATAAAATCAACACTTTTACGGTAACTATTGTAGCGCTGGTCGGCAATGGTAATCGCCTGAATAAGCATACGGCCATTAGGCTTTAATAAGTGCTGTAACTTTTCAAAAAATCCGCCGAGGTATTCATGACCCACCGCCTCAATCATTTCAATCGACACGACTCGGTCATATTCACCTGTGAGAAGTCGGTAGTCTTGTTTAAGCAAAGTGATCTTGTCTTCTAAACCTTCTTGCTTAACGCGTGCTTCGGCATAGTCATATTGCGCATCAGAAATTGTCGTGGTTGTGACGTTAACGCCAAAATGTTTGGCTGCATATATAGCCAATGCGCCCCAACCAGTGCCGACCTCAAGTAACGTTTGACCAGGTGTTAAATCTAAACGTTCGCAAATGGTGTGAAGTTTATGTATTTGCGCCTCTTCTAATGTACTGTCGTCATTGGGGTATAACGCACTTGAGTACATCATTTCTGGGTCTAAAAACTGTTGGTACATGTCATTACCTAAATCGTAATGCGCTAAAATATTACGTTTAGAGCCCGCTTCGGAATTGCGATTAAGTACATGTTTCAAGCGACTAACACCATTGCTTAACCATGAAAAATAACGCTCTATATTGTCGAGTAATGCTAAGTTGCGAGCAAAAACTTGCACGACTTTAGTTAGATCTGGGCTGCACCAGTGACCTTGAATATAGGCTTCACCGGCACCTATTGAGCCACCAAAAACGACCTGACGATAAAAGTTAGGGTGCATAACTTGCATTGTTGCATGCACATCACTTTTTGCATCGCCAAACTCTGCTGTCTGGTTGCCGTCAACAATTGTTAAATGACCTTCTGCAAGATGTGCGAGTGCACGTAATAAAATTTTTCTTGCAAGACTGTCTGATAAACCAGCTTGAGCCATGCTACTTTCTGTGGCTGTATTTTCCATTTTTGTCTCCAGTTCATCACTGCGTAAGCTATATCGCTATATTCACAGTCAATACGTTGCGTCAGTCCATTTGGTTTACAATTGTTTTACTTACTCGTTAACCATGTTGATTAGATGGTTTTGTCGGCTGTTTACCGACAAAGGGAATACGTTTAACAAATAACTTGAGTGCTTGCCAATAAATGCCCAGCATAATGTTGGCTGTCATTAGCGGAAAATGCAGCATAAACCACCGCATACTTTTCGCGCTTATGTCTTGGCGTTTAAGCACGACACCGGCATCAAATAGCTTATCGTTGTTGGTATTGCGATTTTCAATGGTCACCTTTAAAAACTTCGTTGGCGGGGTAATTCGCCACAAATAGTGCATATCTAAATTCATAAACGGTGACACATGAAATACCTTGTCTGTATGGGTAGTATTGGTAATATCGACAAGATAACAATGGCGTTCATTCCAGGGGGTATTGCTCACCTCTGCCAACATATAGAGCATTTCATCGTTGTGGTAACAAAAGTAAAAGTTCACTGGGCTAAAATAAAAACCGCAATGGCGAATTTGCCCAGAAAAAATCACCTTGTCGCACTGATGGCTCGCGCCTAAATGCTTAATAGTAGCTAATACCCGTTGTTTTAACGCACTCGCATCATCCCCATGACACGTCGGCGGCAACACTAATGCATCAGCAAACTGTTTACTTAATTCATTCAAGTAGTCGCTAGGCTTAAATTTAAGTGGCGTAAATCTGTCTGTAGAAAACAGCTTACTGGTTGCGCATATTTCATCCACTTCATCTAAGTCAATCGCCATCATCGCCAATTTGTAACCAAAGCTGTGCGCTTTAGGCACGTGACGGCGATGACTGACCGTTCCAGTATAAATACCGCTATGTAAGGTCTGTGGCGATGAAGTTATTGTCATAAGGTAATCCCAAATAAGTTGCATACGTCGACAGCACTGCGAACGCCATCTTCATGAAAACCATTATGCCAATAAGCTCCCGCATAATAAGTATGGCGTTTGCCATTGATTAGCGATTTCTTAGCTTGCGATTTCATGCTGGCGTCATTAAACACTGGGTGAGCATAATTAAATTTACGCAAAATTTTTGATTCGTCAATCAAGTCAGTTTGGTTAAGTGTTACACAGAATGTCGGTGCGTCTTTAGGTAAACACTGCAAAATGTTCATGTTGTACGTGACACTGGCAGGACGCTGCGCTATGTCTAATTCATTTTCACCGTCTAGGCGATAGTTCCAACTGGCCCAGGCCACTTTGCGCTTTGGCAATACGTTAATGTCGGTATGTAAAACCACTTCATTATTTTGATAAGCCATCGGTGCTAATATTTCAGTTTCGTCCTGGCTTGGGTCCGTTAACATGGCGAGGGCTTGATCGCTATGGCACGTCAACACCACATCATCAAACTGTTGCCATTCACCATTTGATACTTGAATTTGTACACCATCGTTATTGCGCATAATCCCTGTCACAGGCGAATTAAGGTGAATACGTTCTTTAAAAGGAGCTGTTAATGCCGGAATATAACTGCGCGACCCGCCTTCAAGCACATACCATTGAGGACGGTCATTAATATTGAGCAAGCCGTGGTGTTGAAAAAAACGTATGAAAAATCGCAGTGAAAAACCACGCATATCATCAATACTGGCAGACCAAATCGCTGCGCCCATTGGTAAGATATAATGCTCACAAAAAAAGGCGGAAAAATTATTTTGATCTAAGTATTCACCCAGTGTGGTACTTGGGTATTTGTCGGCTTCATAAATCGCTTTACAGCCATTGTTAAAACGCACGATTTCACCAAGAAATTTATAAAAGCTAGGACGAAATAAATTACGGCGTTGGGCAAATAAGCTCCACAAATTGTGACCATTATATTCAAGTCCAGTGATGGCATTATTAACGCTAAAACTCATTTCTGTCGGCATAGACTTAATATTGAGCTGCGCCATTAACTTTTCAAAACGAGGGTAAGTCCGGTCGTTAAATACAATAAAACCGGTATCAATCGCATATTGTTTACCTGCTACTTCAACGTCAACGGTTGCAGTGTGACCACCAATGTAATCGTTAGCCTCAAAAACGGTCACCTTATGTTGACGGCTCAGTAAATGTGCGCAAGTTAAGCCCGAAATGCCTGTACCAATCACGGCGATGTTTTTCATTTAATAATCCTTGGAATACGCTATCAAATCATTTTTAGAGTGATTTATTGACTGATTAATTTTTACTTTTTTGCTAATAAAGACACTAACAATGACTCAGGTAAGAGTGACGCTAATTTAAGTAACCAGGTAAATTTACCCGGAAAGTGAATTTCTTTTCGCTGATTTTGCATGCCATTAAAAATCGCTACGGCAGCCTGCTTAGCAGTAATTTGCATTGGCATCGCAAAATCGTTTTTATCCGTTAGTGGCGTCTTAACAAAGCCAGGACAAATCACGCTGACGCCAATATCATGCTCGGCCAAGTCAACCCGTAAACTGCGACCTAAATAACTAATCGCGGCTTTGGATGCACCATAAGCTTCAGCTCGCGGAAACGGTAAATAAGTCGCACTTGAACTCATTAATCCAAGTTGCGTACCACGACCGAGTAACGGTAAAAAATGCTCCAGACAATAACCCATAGCAACCACATTGGTGTTAATTACCCGCGCAAATAAGGCAGAGTCAAAATGCAATGCATCGTCGATATATTCGCAACTACCCGCATTGAGAATCACTTGCTGTAATTGCCAGTGATTATCGAGCAGCAGTTGCTTAAGCTTGGTAGCTGCAACTTGTACTTGTGCGCTGTCAGTAATATCAAACTCTAGTGGCGTCACACCGCTAATGCTTTGCAATGCCTCCCGGTTACGGCCACACGCTATCACTTGCATGCCTTTAGCAAGGTAGTGCTCAGCCAACGCTAAACCAATGCCTGAGCTGGCGCCAGTGATTAAAACTGCAGGTGATTTTGCTGTTGTCATGACCATTATTTTGCTGCTCTATTCTTTAGCAAACCAATTAAACCACCTAAAAAAGGCACCTGTTCATAAAGCATTTGACCTAAATCAAAGTAGTCTCGGTGTGAGTAAATTTTGTCATCAAACTTAAGTTGTGACATACCTTCCACCTGAATATATTGGCCTTTATTTAACTTAGGGTGGGAGTACGTCATGGTCCAATATAACGCCGCTTGGCTATTGTTATGGCTCACAACCACTTCTTTAATATTGAACTCAATGTGGCTAACATTAAGGTACATATTGGCAAAATATCGAGTCAGATCGTCTATGCCACTAACTTCATGCATAGGGTCTCTAAACGCAATATCATCCCTATATACTTGGCGCAGTAAAAATAAATTATCTTTATTAAGCTGCTGATACATATCAATAAAGGCATCAACAATAGCAGGATTACCATTCGTGGGTTTTGCGTTTGCACCCGTTAACGGTTCTGATGAAATATCAACTATCGACTGTGCGCTTTGCATTAACAGACTCCTATTACGCCATTACGGTACCTTAAGCAAACACATATACAACAATGCCTTATATCACAATAAGATAAAAGTGTTTCATGCTGCCAAGGCAATACTAATTCAATTATATCTTGATACGAAATAAGGCAAAATGCAGATCACTTTGATAGGGGCGATACAATAGTGTCAATTAAGGTCACAGTAATACCAACCCGCATTAATAAGTGCCCACTAAGAATGCGTCCAGTGTTTTTGATTAATCATGGTTGTTCCATTTCAAATACCGAGAACACAGAGCAAAACGCCCAAGCTAAGCTTGGGCGTTTATGATTGAATGGTTAAACTCAGCAAATTAATATCCGGTTTTTGCTACCGGTTGCCAATGTTTATCAACCTCTTCTTTAATAAAGGCTTGTTTTGCTTTAATCGCATCGGCCTCAATAAATCCAATAGCAGCGTGGGCTTTTTCTTTGGTGCTGTAATCTGGATACTCCACTTTTTCAACCGAAAGTTGGTTCAATACTCTTGCCAATGCTTCACGGCCATAAGTAATTTGCTCGGTAGCCATGTCGAGTAACTCAACACCTTCTTTTGGGTTATGGGCATATAAACCGTGCGATGCCATGGCAAAATCCCAACGCCACTGTGCATGGCGAATTGCCATAATAGAATCGTTCATTTGTGGCCATGTCGCGCCTGCGTCCCATGCTGCTTTAGCTTCGTAATGTGCCTGAACTAATAAAGACTCTACATTGCGTGCTTTGGCATCAATATTGGCTTTAATTTTATCGAGTTTTTTGACCATGGCTGATTTGCTACCATGACAACTAGAACAGGCTTGCTCAAAGTTATCCATTGCACCAGCCACTTTATGATCGGTAAATGCATTACCTTGATCGTCTTTGGTCTCAGGCATATGACACGTTATGCAAGTCACCCCTTTTTTAGCATGGGTAGAACGGCTCCAATGCTCAAATTCAGGATGACGCGCTTTTAATATAGGGGTTTTCGAAATAGGGTGGATCCATTCGTAAAAACGACGGGTGTCATAGTACTTTTCGATGGTGTCAGCGGTATTGCCGAAAATCCAAGGGATATTAACCTTGTTATTGTTTTCTGGTTGGAAATAATAACTCACATGGCACTGGCCACATACTTGTGCCCCTTGCATGGTGCTGTCTTGCTTATCAAATGGCAGTTTAATTTTTGCCATCGCATCTTGAGCATGTGGACGTGGTAACGCTAATTTTTCACTTCCGTCTATATGACAATCACTGCAATAAACCACAGATTTAATCTCGCGGCCTAAATCGACAAAGTTAGCCCCAGAATAACCTTCGATCCCCATTTCTTTCATTAATCTCGGAGCATCTGGGGTTTTACAGGTCCAACAGCTAGCAGATAAGCCTTTATCTCCTTCTGCTATTGCAACACCAGTACGTAAAGTATGAGTGACATCTGCTACCGCGAACTGATGGCCACGCGGGCTATGATATTCTTTGGCAAAAGATGAACCGGCCCATAGAATAATGCTGGCAGGGTATTGCGCCAACATGTCTTCACGCTCTTCTTGCTCTACCGTTGCCTGCCAAGAGTCAAACTGATTAGGAAACTTAATTTGGTTTGGGTCAACTTCAGCGCTTTGTAAAGACCAAGAAGTGAAGGTTAATAGTGCCAGCCCGACAGTAAGTACTCCTAGTCCAACCTTAGTCCGCAAAGGTCGGGAAGCTTTCATCATTACTTCTACTAATAAATTAATCATACAGTTTGCCTTTAGCCAGAAATCATCGATATTAAATGAGTGTTATCCAGGTCGACCATCGAGTCGTGGACAAGTTAAAATGGGCGCATAAAACCACACAAACATACCAAACCCGATAAACCAAAAAGCCCCAGCAGCCCATAACCAAGCTTGGGTGTGCTGCGGCATTAATAAAGGCATTAGCGCTCTAAACACTGCAGCTAAAGCAATGCTCAAAAAGGCAAATGCCATATTAGGACCTTGATAAATATTACGGCTAGTGTGACCAAGTGATACGCGCGAGATCATTGATAAACACAATGCTGCAATACCGCCTACTGCAAAAAGGTGTAATAGCGTGCGATAGGCATATTCGTTATTAATATTGATTGCCATCAAAATCAACGTGATAGGTAAAGACAAATACGCTAAATGCAAAGACCATAGCATGGGTTCTTTTAACGTTTTATGCGCTTGCCAACGCGCAAAACGAATAAGGTGTAATCCACCAGCAACTGCCAATAATATTTGCTCAAACCCTTTTGGAAGCCAATGGCTTATCGCTTGTATAAACAATAATCCCATCGCCAATAATAACGTGTTTTCTAATATACTAATGGGATCTGGCTTCGGTTGTTGAATACGCATTGCAGTAAAAAATGGGATAACTCGGCCACCAACAATGGTGATGATCATTGCAACCCACCAAATCATTCCCTGCCATAGTTGGGTTGAAAGCGAGAAATCGCGCTGATATAGCGCATAATAGCTGATGAGATTAACGACGAGAGCCACCACTAGCAGCAACGGAAAACCGATATTGCGCCATTGTTTTACTGGATAAATACAGCGCCACAATGCAAAAGCACTCAAGCCTAGAAATAAACTGTCAAATAAAGCAGGAAGCACCAATGGAATATTCATTGGCAGAAGCAGCATTAATCGAGCAATGAGCCAGCACCCAAATGTCAGCATCAAACTGCGGCCTTTAATCGTCGGTTGATTAGTCCACGCCTGCACTGCTGTCAGTAAAAACCCGCAAACTATTGCCATTGCAAAACCAAACAACATTTCATGGGGGTGCCACCATAACGGCACAACATTAGCCCAAAACTCACTGTTAAATAAACTGTATTGCGGCGTAAACCAACCCATTAACCATAACGGAATGTACAACGCAGCCAATACAGCGCCACCAAGAAAGAACGGCCTAAAGCCTAAACGCCAGATTGCAGGGGTGCGATCAATTTCAGCAGGGTCATCAATATTTAACATAAGCAGCACACTCGTTTAATGAGTTGAAAGCAATAAGACTTAAACATGCATTGAATATAAATCTTTAATTAGCGCCATTGTATGCTGCCTATAGCATTACTTCAATCATTCCCCTTCGCTAATGTAAATCAAGTAGGCAATACTGTGATCTAACGCAAAAAAGCCAACACCGAAGTCGGTGTTGGCTTTTATTTTCATGCTATTAGGGATTGCGCAGAGAAATAATTAACCGCGCTTTAATGCACTCAGCACTTCAATTGCTCTTAAACGAGCCATTTTGTGTTCCACAATTGGCTTGGGATAGCCTTGATTATCCGGCTGTGCAAATAAATCATTTACATTAACCGATTTGGGCTCATGAATATCTTTAATAGACCAACGGGCAATTTCAGGAATATAACGCTTAATAAAGCTGGTGTCTGGGTCAAATTTACTGCTTTGAGTCATAGGATTAAACACTCTAAAGTATGGCTGAGCATCGCAACCTGTTCCAGCCGACCATTGCCAACCACCATTGTTGGACGCTAAATCACCGTCAATTAGTTGTTGTCTAAAGTAGCGTTCACCCCAGCGCCAATCAACCAGTAAATGCTTAGTTAAAAAGCTTGCCACCACCATGCGTAAGCGGTTGTGCATCCAACCCGTTTCATTTAATTGGCGCATGGCAGCGTCCACTATTGGGTAACCCGTTTGGCCATCGCACCAGGCCTTAAATTCTTGCGGATCATTACGCCACACAATGCCATCGCCCAACTCGTTAAAGTTATGCTCCATTGATAAACGTGGAAAAGCCACCAGCAAATGACGATAAAATTCACGCCATATTAGTTCGTTTAACCATGTTTTTGCAGGGCTGGTATCGTCAACTAAAGCCTCAGGATAACGGGCTAAAATTGCCGCGACACATTGACGAGAGCTGATCACACCAAGGGCTAAAAAAGGCGACAAACGACTCGTACCGTCAAGCGCAGGAAAGTCTCTTTCAGCCTGGTAATCAGCCACTTGATTTACTAAAAATTGATCTAATATCCGCTTAGCTGCGCCCTCACCTGCGGCCCATTGCTGGCTGCTACGCTTTACACAATCAAACTCAATATTGACTGGCAATACTAATGCTGCAGCTACAGGAGTCGGTGCAGCAACAGTTAATATGGCTTTTTGGCTGGCAATACTTTTCCACTTTTTAGCAAATGGCGTAAACACCTTGTACATGTCACCAGACAGATTCAATACATCGCCAGCTGCAAAAACACAATCTTGATTAATTAACGTCAGTGGCACACCATGTTCAATGAGTTGTGCATCACGACGGCGCTCATTAATTTCAGGTTCGCTACCTGCAAACACCGCATCAATACGGTGTTGCTGTAGATACTCGTTTAGTGCTGTGTGAGTATCACTAAACCATTGCAAATGAAGTACATCTAGCGCAATGCCTAACGCAGCAAGCGACTGGGCTAACAAATTGATGTGACGCTCTATAAAATCAATTTGTATAGGCGCTACATCATGTTGTGCCCATTGTGATGGCGTCACTATGTATAGCGCTCTCACCTGCCCTTGATGTTTTTTTGCAAACTCACACGCCGCCAGTAACGCTGGGTTGTCGGCGACCCGCAAATCTTGCCTAAACCACATTAAGCTATTCATATTACTCACCAACACTCGACCTAATAAGCATAACGGAGCTTAAGCGCTTCAGGATGCGGATTCAAATAGACTTGCTCTTGAATATACGGAGTATGAAACTCTCGTACATAATGGTTAATTAAGGTAATAGGTACTAGTAAAGGCAACATTCCTTGGCGGTATTTTAAAATCGATTCGCTCAATTCTTCTTTTTGGTCCGCGGTTAATTGCTTCTTAAAATACCCTTGAATATGCTGCAGTGTACTGGTGTGGTTTTTACGCGTGGCAATGATTTTCAGCGCCGTCATAAAACCTTCGAAATACTGCTGTGCGGTTTGTTCTAGATCTTGAATGTCGGCTAATATTGGCCCTAACTCGCGATACCATTTAGGGCTATGAGCCATGAGCAAATATTTGTAACGCGAATGAAACTGCATGAGTTTGTGTTTAGTTAGGCCAGACTGGTTCATTTTTCGCCAGTCGTTGTAGGCAAATACACGAGTGAAAAAGTTTTCCCGTATAGGTAGATCATGCAAACGCCCTTCTTCCTCAACAGGCAAGAATGGGTAACGCTCCATTAATATTTTTGCAAAAACACCCACGCCTGTCTTACTACCATTATTAGTACCAATTTTGTATTCGGTTACTCGTTCCATTCCGCAGGTTGGTGACTTTGCACATAAAATATAACCGCCTAAATAGTCGAGCTCTTCTACTTTGCTTCTAGAATATTCATTAAGTTTATCGGTAACGTCTAACGACCCATCAGCACTGCGAATATGCACAATGTCGCCATCGCGGATTTGACGAATACTTTTGCGTGGCGCCCCCATGCCAATTGCCATTTCAGGACAAACTGTGGTGTATTCAAAAAATGGTTCAATCTCTTGTTTGCAGTAGTAAGAGTTTTTATGGCCGCCATCAAAACGAACTTGATTGCCCAATAAGCAACTGCTGATCCCAATTTGGATTTTTTCTGGTACAAATACGACTGTATCTGGCATGTATTACACTCCCGGACCGAATGAGTTTTGCCTATGATTGGCAAATAATTTAATGATAAATCGAATATTTATTATGGCTGATGATACGAAAATGAAATCAATTAAGTTCATTATTTATCATATGTTTTGATTAAAATTTGAAGTAATACTCAGATTATCGAGTAGAAGTATCTATAACAACACAAAATGATAGCAAAGGATAATATGATGGGCATAAAAAAAGCAGAACATATGTTCTGCTTTTTACAAGATAACGATTAGCTTTTACGCTTAAACCGCTTGCATTTTAGCTTTATGACCTACGTACTCAAGACCCCAAACCAAGCCAATGCCGACTAACGCAAACACGATGGCCATAACGATTTGCGATGGTTCACCTGTGACTTGTTCAAACTGAAACGGCGATAAGTTTTGCTCCAACAAAGGCACTTGTTCGCCTTTACTATTTTCACGCCAGCTAATCACTTCTTTCCAGGGCCAAATTTTACCTAGTGTACCGAGCATCAGCCCTGTTAAAAACAACACTGTAGCATCATGAAACTTGCGTAACAGCGCCGATAGCACATGGCTAAAACTAAGCAGACCGATGGCAGCACCCGCGGCAAAACACGCTAGATAAATAATATCGAATCCTTTTGCCGCTGCAAGCACCGCAGGATACATACCAAGTAACAGCAAAATAAAGCTGCCAGAAATTCCCGGTAAAATCATTGCACATATCGCAATTGAGCCACAAAAGAAGAAATTAAGGTAGGTAATCTGCATTTCAATAGGGTGCAACACCGTAATCGCCCACGCAAAAGTCACTCCGAGGATAAACATCACTATGCGCAACGCAGTATATCGCTCAACCTGCTTAACCATGTGTACAACAGAGTAAATAATTAACCCAAAAAAGAACGACCATACCGGAATTGGATGAGTGGCTAATAACCACGAGATCAACTTAGCCAAAGTAAAAATACTGGTTAATATGCCACCAAAAACACACAACAAAAATGGCCCATTAATGTGCATAAAGGCAGCTTTAATACCTTGTTGCTTAATAATGCCAAACAAAGATAAATTGATTTTGCGGATACCGTCTAAAAGTGGATCTAAAATTCCGGTAATAAAGGCAATCGTCCCACCAGAAACACCCGGCACCACATCGGCAGCTCCCATGGCCATACCTTTGATATAATTCAACAACAAGTTCGATTTCAAAATTTATCCTTAAATATTCAGCACTGGTAAAATTATACCTGTCGCCAAGCAAATGAGCGATGAAAAAGAGTATCTAGCACTTCACCCAAGGTTACAACAATGTTAATCTCATCCGACCAGAGAACCAATTCAGAGCATAACGCGAGTTTAAAAATGACACCTACAAAACCTAATAAAGTCATGTCACTGTACAAAAAAGTGACCTCATACCCTTTCGGTAAGCATATTTTTTCTAAAATGGTCGCACGCATGGCGCCCTATTTTGGCACGGTTCATCCGTACATTAACGAGTTAAAAGTTAATCGTTGTGAATGTTTAATTAAAAAACGTAAAAAAGTCCAAAACCATATTGGTACCGTGCACGTTATTGCGATTTGTAATGGATTAGAAATGGCAATGGGCACCATGGCCGAAGCTTCTATTCCAGCCCATTTACGTTGGATACCTAAAGGGATGTCAGTTGACTATACCGCTAAAGCGGGGACTGATATTCTGTGTGTGGCAGAGGTAACACCAGAGCAGTGGCAAGTTGGTGATATGTTAGTCGACGTAAAAGCCTATGACACGAATGGTGTAGTCGTAGTACAAGGCCACATTAAACTGTGGATTTCTGAAAAACCTAAAAAATAGTCATAAAAATCATATTCATTTTATTTTTTGCTAGGGAAGCATAATGTTAAAAAACGATCTCGCAAGTGTAAGCAATAATCACCTAGGTAAAATTATTCCGGTGTCGATATTACTGATCCTTCTGATCAGCCTATATGGCAGCTGGTATACCGTCGATCAGGGCGAACGCGGCGTATTATTGCGTAACGGTAAAATTATCGATACCGCAGAACCAGGCCTTGGGTTTAAAATTCCATTAATGGACACAGTGGTAAAAATCTCAACTCAAACCCACACTGCGAGCTATCAAGCATTACAAGCGTATAGCCGCGATCAACAACCAGCAACCTTACGCGCGTCAGTTACCTTTAGCGTACCGCCTGATCGTGTTGAAGAAGTCTATGCCAAGTTTAAAGGCATCGACTCTATGGTTTCACGCTTACTCGACCGCCAGGTGCCGACTCAAGTTGAAAACATCTTTGGTAAATATACCGCCATCTCTGCGGTACAAGAGCGTATTAAGTTTGGTATTGATGTAACTGATGCCATTACCAAGTCAATTAAAGGCCCAGTAACCATTACCTCGGTACAGATTGAAAACATCGATTTTTCTAATGCGTATGAAAAATCGGTAGAAGACAGAATGCGCGCCGAAGTAGAAGTGCAAACTCAATTGCAGAATCTAGAAAAAGAACGGGTTAGCGCCCAAATAGCGGTCACTCAAGCACAGGCTGAAGCAGATTCACAGTTAGCCCGCGCCATTGCCGAAGCTGAAAGTATTCGCATTAAAGGTAATGCTGAAGCATCTGCAATTAAAATTCGTGCAGAAGCATTAGCGCAAAACCAAAATCTAGTTGAACTGACAAAAGCGGAGCGTTGGGACGGAAAACTACCAACTACTATGTTACCAACGGGTACAATTCCGTTTTTAGAAGTACAGAAAAAATAATCAACTCGGCCAAGTCAGCATTGCAGGCATGTTTAATCCTCAATCATGATTAACAGCATAAAAAGCCAAGCAAAATGCTTGGTTTTTTATTGCCTCACGGGTACATTAACTGCAACGTTGATATTCTAAACTCTTATTGCAAAAGGACTTCTGCGATTAACAGTGCAAATAACATGGACGAGCAATCTGCTTCGACTAAACCACAACGTCTAGCCAACCTTGATGCCATTCGTGGTGTGGGTGTATTGGGTATTTTCTTTTTAAATATCTATTTTATGGGTAATAGCTTTTATGGCTATGCGCCGCATGCTGTACAGCCTATTGGCGATATTGCTATTGAACTGTTCAGTAACTTTTTTCTAGAAGGACGCTTCTTTAGCTTATTCGCAATGTTGTTTGGCGCGGGTATGTTAATTCAATTTCAAAAATACCAATCTGAATTAACGATTAACGCGTCCCAACCATTTCTCAAACAACAAAAATGGCGCTTATATTGGCTGATTATATTTGGAATTTTCCACGGGATTTTTATTTTCCCGGGCGATATTTTGTTGTCTTATGGCGTCAGTGGATTATTGGCTTTTAAGTACCGTTACCTCGATGCAGATGCATTAATCAGGAAGGCTAAATGGTTTATTTTTATGTCACTTATTCCTATTTCGTTGATATCGCTTACCCCAGATGACCAAGTGTACCTTCGTGACTCTACACTATTTATTGAGCAATTATCGGCATGGACTGGCAGCTATTCTGACCAATTATTTCTACATTTTATGATGCTTAGTTACATGGTGACGGTCATTCCACTGACGCTAATGTGGTTTATTGCTGGGCTAATGTTAATCGGTATGGCGTTGTATAAGCGCGAGATATTTAGCAAGGGATTAGACCCCAAGTTACTAAGACAATGTCTCTTCTGGGCTGTTAGTTTGTCGTTAGTCGATTCAGTATTGAGTTTTAGCGGTAATACATTATTAGAGGCGCTCTCTGACGTGATATTACTGCTAAGCGCTATCGCCTGTGCTTTGGTGTATATCCACGTTATTTGTTTGGTGTGTAACAACAGCCCACAGCGTTTAAGCGCGCTGCAAAACGTCGGGAAGCTGGCATTCAGTTTATATATTCTACAGTCCATTGTCGGAATTATACTGTTACGTTATATTGCCCCACAATGGCAGCAACAGCTTGATAGAGATGGTTATATCTCTATCGCAGTGATTTACAGCGTAATACAATTATTATTAGCACACTGGTATTTACGTTATTTCAAACAAGGTCCACTAGAAAAGTTGTGGCGATATTTAGTGCTTAAGCAAAGCTGAACTCTGTAAATATTAAGATAAGTTGCTCGGCATGTTAACCCACGACATCATCATAAAAGTGAACACGCACATATGAACAAATTTGCTTGGCTAATGTTAACAGTAATCAGTATTGTGAGCTTATTCACTCAACCTTGGCTAACCGCTGTATTTTTATCGATTAACTTGCTGACCATCAGCTTATATTACCTCGATAAACGTGCGGCAATTAAAAACTCACGCCGCATCAGTGAAAAAACATTACAGGTTTGTGCGTTACTCGGCGGCTGGCCTGCGGCGCTGTTAGGCCAATTTCATTTTCGCCATAAAACCCAAAAGAAATCTTTTATTCGGCTATTGTGGTGCTGCATTTTGGTTAATGTTGCCATAATAAGCGCTGCAGGCTATGTCTATTTTGATTTGACCACAGTGCAAATGTAATAAGGTATTAAACAATAACGCACTGACTAAAATAGAGTTTGCATATTTGATAGCACCAATCGTTTTGCGGTAAACTCATGCCACTAAACTTACTTTATTGAGAACAATTATGCGTATGATTTTGGCCGTTGTGGTCATTGCTGGCGTGATATTTTACTTTTTCAGCCAAATGAATAACTCAAAAGCAGCAAAAGAAAATATTGAAAAAGGTAAGCTATTTTTAGCTGAAAACGTCAAGCGCGAAGGCGTAGTGCAAACCTTGTCTGGGCTACAATATGAAATCCTCACCAAAGGGGACAACACCGAACATCCTAAAGCTAACAGCAAAGTGACTGTGCATTACCACGGAACATTAGTGGATGGCACCGTATTTGATAGTTCGGTTGACCGTGGCGAAACCATTAGCTTTGGCTTGAGTCAAGTGATTAAAGGGTGGACTGAAGGCGTACAATTGATGAGTGTGGGCGACAAGTTCCGCTTCTTTATCCCAAGCCAGCTCGCCTACGGCAACCGCTCAACCGGCAAGATTGTAGGTGGTTCAGTACTAATATTTGATGTTGAGTTATTTGCAATTAATTAATTTATGTAGTGCTGCTGACCAACATAAAAGCCTCCGAGATGGAGGCTTTTTAGTATCAACAAATTAGCTTTAGCCTATGCTCACCCTAAGTAAAACGGATCATCAATGGATTTAGCGGGTTGGGTAAACCACTTAGGCCCTTGCGCTGTCATATAAAAATGGTCTTCATGGCGAATACCAAACTCACCCGGAACACACAACATCGGCTCGTTACTAAAACACATACCACTGGCAAGTAAAGTTGAATCATTACCCACTAAATACGGCCATTCATGAATATCTAAACCAATACCATGACCAGTGCGATGTGGTAAGCCTGGCACCTTGTAACCAGGACCAAAGCCCGCAGCTTCTAATACCTTGCGCGCAGCAACATCGACATCACAGCATTTAATGCCTATTTGTGCGGCATTAAATGCTGCAACTTGTGCATCTTGCTCTAATTGCCATAACTGGCGTTGACGCTCATTGGGCTCACCAAATACATACGTTCGTGTAATATCTGAGTTATAACCGTGCAACTGACAGCCGGTATCAATCAGCACAGTGTCGTTAACTGCTAATGATTTTGGCGACTTAACCCCATGCGGATAAGCCGTGTCTTCGCCAAATAACACAATACAGAAATACGAACCTTTAATTGCGCCAACGGCGTAATGCGCCTGGTCGATAAAATCCTCTACTTCCGTAGTGGTGATCCCTTCGCGCAATATACTCGCCGCTGCTTTATGCACTTCAAGCGTCATATCCTTAGCACGTTGCATTAAGGCTATTTCGGCAACTGACTTAATCATTCGGCAACCTGCGGTAACCGTTGTTGCGCTAACAAGTCGATGTTGAGGTGCCGCTTGAGCGATGCCATCGCTAATAAAAAAGGGTGTCGATTCATCTATGCCAATCTTAGCTTGCTTAAGTCCCATGTTGTCGAGCACACTGGTAAACAACTGATAAGGGCTTTGGTCTTCATGCCAGGTGTTTACTTGACCTTTAATGGCCATATACCCTTGTAAAGTATCCAGTTCAAAAGCTGGGGCAATATACTCAATATGGCCCACTGCAGGAATAATCGCACCAACCATACGTTCACTTGAAAACCAACGTGTGCCGCTAAAATAGTACAAATTAGTACCCGCATTGACATAAATGGCATCTAGACCATGTTGCGCCATTAACTGTTGTGCACGCGAAATTCGTTGATTAAATTCATCATCGCTTATTGCTGCAACACCGTCAGCCATATGAGTTAATTTAGCTAACGCTTGCTGTGGACTTACGCCACCAATACCGATTGTCATAACATTTCCTTTATTATTGTTCTTATTTCGTTTAATTGAAGCATTTATTCTGAACAAGGATACCGTCTGCTTAATATTGTTACCATGCATACAATATCTATTTACAATATAAGTTTACAATTTTAGCCCACCTAATCTTAGCGACTTTGCTTGCAAGGCCTGTGCAGCCCTTGCGATAATTGTATTTCATTCTACAGAGCTGAGTTCATCAGTCGCCTCCAACGGAGAAATCATGTCCAATATTATTGCTACACGCCTAAATGCTATTCGCCAACAACTTGAAGTGAATCAAATTGATGCCTTTATTATTCCCCGTGCCGATGAATACTTAGGTGAATACGTGCCTGCGCGTAATGAGCGTTTACATTGGGCCACTGGTTTTACCGGTTCTGCAGGTATGGCGATTGTACTAAAAGATCGCGCAGCCATTTTTACCGACGGGCGTTATACCGTGCAGGTTCGCCAGCAAGTAGATGGCAGTTTGTTTGAATACTTAAGCCTGTACGACGACCCACAAATCGACTGGCTAATAGATACCTTACCGGCGGGAGCTAACGTGGGCATCGACAGCCGTTTACATACTCTTGCCTGGTATCAACAAACTAAAGCACAATTTGATAAAGCCCAAATTAATCTGGTTGAAGTGAATGACAATCCGATTGATGTAAGCTGGTTAGACCGCCCCGCGCCATCCGCATCCACCATGACGTTATTTAGTCATGAAGGTGCTGGGCGTAATAGTGTTGAAAAGCGTCAACAAATCGGGGCGTTAGTTAAAAAGCAAGGTGCTGATATGGCGCTTATTGCAGCATTAGATTCATGTTGCTGGTTACTTAACATTCGCGGTAACGATGTACCGCGCTTTCCGGTCATACTGGGCTGCGGTTTATTATCCACTAATGGCGATATGACCTTTTTTACTGACTTAGCGAAAGTGCCTAATAACATTACTGAGCATGTTGGTGCTGGAGTCAGTTTTAAAGATGAAGCAGAACTCGCCACCGCGCTCGCAAAAATGGAGGGCGTTAAGCTATTAGCCGATCCTCATTCAGCCAATGCTTACTCACAATTATTAGCGCAAAAGGGTGGAGCCAAACTCATTGTCGGGACCGATCCTGTCGCCTTACCAAAAGCACAAAAAAATAGCGCTGAACTCGCGGGCATGCGCGCCTGTCATATTCGTGATGGTGTTGCGGTTAGCCGCTTTTTAGCCTGGCTAGACAGCCAAGTAGAGCAACACATCATGCACGATGAAGCGCAACTGGCAGATAAATTAGAGAGTTTTAGACTGCAAGACCCACTGTATCGAGAGCCAAGTTTTGACACTATTTCTGCTACTGGCGCGAATGCAGCCATGTGCCATTACAATCATAACAATGGCACACCAAGTACCATGACCATGGACAGCATTTATCTGGTTGACTCTGGCGCACAATATATCGATGGCACTACCGATGTCACCCGCACGATTGCCATTGGCAAAGTAACCGATGAGCAGAAAAAAATGGTGACCTTAGTATTAAAAGGCCATATTGCTTTAGATACAGCACGTTTCCCTAAAGGCACCTCGGGCCAGCAACTTGATGCCTTTGCACGCCAATATTTATGGCAACACGGTTTTGATTATGATCACGGCACCGGCCATGGTGTAGGCCATTTTTTAAGTGTACATGAGGGCCCCCAACGTATCGGTAAAAACGTCAATGGCGTTGCGCTGTTACCTGGCATGGTGTTGTCAAACGAGCCAGGCTATTACCGCGCCGACGGTTTTGGTATTCGCATAGAGAACCTCGTCACGGTGCAACCTTGCCAAGCATTGCAAGGTGCTGAACGCGAAATGTATGAGTTTGACGCATTAACTCACATCCCAATGGATGCACGCTTAATCGATAAGTCATTATTAACTGATTTTGAAGTGAATTGGTTTAATCAATACCAACAAAAAGTACGTCAAACTCTTGCGCCATTAATGCAAGGCAACGAGCTAGCATGGTTAAACAAAGTAACCAACGCAATTTAAAATAGCGCTTAAACCATCACAACAGAAAGGCTTAGAGTGAGTTCATCTTCTAAGTCTTTTTTACATTAAAACCAGTTAAACGAATAAAAGAATATACTAATACGTTAAATACACTCTTCAAACACATACTTACAGGTGATATTTTTGTAAAGATTATCTGGTATTCTATTAATTTATTTAAGTGAAAAACTAGAATAAATCCTAATCATTAAATTAATAGAAAGGACTCTTCATGAAAAAACTGCCTAATTGGGACGTATTGAAAAAAATTACCCTGCATTACCTGCACCAGCTGTATTTAAACAAATCGGAGGTAAAGTTGAATTGAATTTTGATATTGGTGTATTTGGAAATTCATGCGCTACACGAGTATCAAAATCACTCAATGGTTCAGGAGGATTGCATAAAATCCCATTTTATAAAGCTATTGGACCTAACGGGAAGCTCGAAGGACAAGTATCATCAGGAAAAGATAAATCTTGGTATATTTTTAGGGTAAAAATATTAAATAAATATCTAACTGAAACTTATGGAATTCCAGAAACTTATACACCGGAAGAATATGAAAACAAAATAAAGAATCGTAAAGGTATTATTATATATGAAGTAAATGGGTGGTCTGATGCAACAGGGCATGCTGACCTATGGGACGGTTCTCAGTGCGTATACAAAGGCTATGGAGATGTTTCACATAAAATTCATTTTTGGGAAGCTCATAATGATTAAACTTATACGAATAACCATAACAATCAATATTTTAGCATTTATTTCCGGATGTTCGGTGGCCAAACCTACTTACGGAGACACAGATGCTTTGCTTGATTTTGCTGAGTCAAATTGCATATTCTGGTATTTAAAATCTAAAGACTATGAAGTATCTGACATAAAAAAAGTAACAGCAGGCATCGTTGAAATGAGCACTTATTCTGCTAATAAATTCCAACAAACGGCATTACTAGTAAAAGAGTATAAACCTGACATATCGAGAAACGACAACGTTGACTTAGACCTTTTAAAGTGTTTTACCATGAAAAAAGATAAGCTATTTTTAAAAAAATTAGAAATAATAAGAGTGCAGCAATAAGGTCATATATAATGTTTAATATGAGATTCGTCATTAAGTATGGCAATCATACTTAATACTATTAATTATTTTTTAGTTATTTACCTAAACAATCACAACAGAAAGGCTTAGAGTGAGTTCATCTTCTAAGTCTTTTTTACAATGGTTAAAGTCAAAGGATATGATATTGATAGAAGACACGTTATCAGCTTTGGGTAGAGTAATAGTCCAACTTATAAAGTGGATCATTATCGATGCCATTATTGAAGGGGTTGTTTATGGCTATGGTTATCTTAGCCTCAAACTCATCACCTTAGGCAAATACCCTAAAGCGAATCAACATAATGATATTCTATGTATTATCAGCGGTGTTATTTCCATTGCTGTCACGATTAGCATTATTGTGCTGTTTAGCTCATAGGATCGAGCCAAACCTTGCGGGTTAAAAATAAAAACGCAGGCTCTTGCGAGTCTGCGTTTTCATCAGGTTATGTCGATAGCTAATTTACATCACGAACCAAACGAACGTAGTTGTAAATGCGGACGCTATCCAGCTGAGGACCATAACCACCCGAGTAGTCTTCACCATCCCATATTTTTGGATCGCTACGCTGCGCACCTGCCCCATGAACATCGATCCAACGTCCGGCATCACTGTCGTAGCCCAGGGCTTTACCAAAAGCCACATAAGAGGCGGCATTACCATAGGTTGTATTTAAATCCGTATCATCAGAATAAAAGCCGTCTGCAGCATGGGTTGTGCTGCTCCAATATAGGCCATAATCAGCTTCACCATTCTCGTCGGTAATTGTTGTAATGTTAAATATATCGTCAATCACAGCATAGTCGGTATCTGCCAGCTCCTCGGTGTATTCAACTAGGCTATGTAACTCTTTTATATTTGGTAAACGCCAATCACTGTAACCTAAATAATTAGCCGCATTCATGGCATCAACATAAGTAAAGGCATCTTGCCATAACATTGCGCCGGCTAAATCAGTGTCGTCAGCAATGATCAAGCCATTACCGTCAGCATCTGTCCAATCTAGCTTGGTGTAATCAAAGCCTGTGGACTCTGTCACAGTGCCTTCCGTTTCATCAAAATCTGAACCACTGTCAGATTGCGCCCACATTAAGTTCGTAGCATTATCGGTTACTGTATGGTCACCATTGTCGATGAAATCATTAGTGGCATAATCGGTATTGCCGCGCATACACATCACAAAGTAAGTTTTGTCACCATTATAAAAAGCTTCGGTATAACCTTTAATACGACCATCGGCAAAGTTCACTCCGAACATCATTTCGGTTCCCTGGCCGTTGTAGAACTTTGAAGTCGTCGCATATTGAGAGTCGATTATCCGTTCGCCATCGGTGCTACCGTAGGCGAAATCAAAATAATCCCAATCAATAAAGGGTTGTAGATAAGTCAAATCATCAGAAGTTGGATCGGTTCCTTGAAAATTCATCAAAGAGTAAAGTTGTTTCACATTAGGCAGTTGCCAATCTGTTTGGCCCGCGTAGTCTAATGCCTCACAATAAGTTGCTGCTGCGCTTGAGCTGAGTTTATCTGCGCTGGTAATTTCACCATCATTATTCATTTCTGGGCTTTGGGTCCAGATAATTCCTGTGACATTATCGGTGACAGTGATGTCGCCATCATCGCTCACATTGGTAGTGTAGCTTTGTGCGCTACCATTGAGTATTTGAGCATCTTGACCATAAAAATCATCTAATGACGATGTTGGGCAAGATATTTCTATATTATTGTTATAACAGACATTCTGAGCGGAATCTGCAATGGCATAAGAATAAGCAGTTGATGAATTATCATCGCTATCCGTCGATTCTGATACTGTTGTTTCCGAAGCCTCAACGGAGTCATCTGAAGATGAGCTACCACACCCACCTATCAACAGTAGCATTACAATAATACTCACTTGGGTTAGCTTGGTTTGAACGCTCATTCTTAATCCTCTTCATATGACATATCAAGACTTGATAACTTGCCTTCACAATAGCGCTCCAATGTGCAGAAATTGTGTAAAAAAAATGCAAATATTGTTAGCTATATTCAAAGCGGAATCTGGCTCACATATTGATGAGGTATGCCTATGTAGTTATGCCAATCAAGTTGCCATAAGTAAAAATGAATCTAGGTATCAATGTTAATTATCGACAATGAGAAATAAAGAAGACAAATAGAAATGCGAAATAATTGACTGGCTTAATCGCGTCATAGTGAATACAAGCTACTGATATTGTTTACACAATTGATTAAAATCATCTCGCGGATTGAGCATAAAACCATTACCCAAGCTCGAGATTATCTCAGTTTCTGAAAGATACGGATTATCAATTTTAAAAATTAACCTTTTATCCAGTTTACTCTTGAGTAAAAACTCACAATGACGCTGATAAAATAACTGATCAAATTGACCATTTTCGATGATTCGTTGTAACCCTACTTGAATTCGTTGAGCAAGTCGCGGTTGATTAGGAGACACATAGTAATAGGTTGCAAGTGGAATGTGCAGCATTAGGTGCTCATCAATAATTAACTCGGGATAGAGTTGATTAAATTGTGTAATTTCTTGGAAAACTTCGTTAACACCACGGCCAAAAGTCACAAAACGCCCTTTTGCTAACATAGTAAATAAATTTTCATATTGGGTACTTTCCATCACATCAAAACCAGCTTGTTGCATGGCGTATTTAGTTGACCATTGACTACCAGACCCCGTTTTGAGAGACGTTAACTGTGCCAAAGTTGTGATGTTAGCAAGCGTGCTAGCATTATCTTTTTTAATAATAAATACCCTAAAGCCCTGAATCCCTTTGCGTATAGGGATTTTTATAGGAATAAGCTCTTCATTCCAGGTTGACCTAGACGCTTCAGCAATAACATTAATGCTTTCACCGTCTTTTAATGACCTAAAAATACGATTTCGGCTCATTCTCATCTCTGCAACAACTAAACTCCCTTCACCAAAGTCAGCCTTGGTCGCCTCAATGATTAACGCCAATAAATCATAGGTATATTGGTATCGACTATCTAATTCTGATTCTGAGCGATTAATAACAAATTGATCATCTGATTGACAGGTAGGGAAAAACATCAATCCCCCTATTATAAGCAGGCTTAACAATAAACATGAGCGCCGAACTGCATTCATAAATTAACTCGTTGCGATAGAAAAGATAATGGGTGCATATCCATGTTAGCCGCAAGAGAACGGATCAATTCGATAAAAAACAAACACCTTGACGTCATTTATCATAGATTGGCTTTGTATGAATATCAAACAATTGTGCAAAGCTATTGTGCAAGTGTGATGCAGGGCAGCGATTGTCGTTGTCCGCTGATATTAAGTGAGTACTTTAGTACTAGGCAGGTAATAAATAACCTCAACTCAGTCATCGCCGAGTTGAGGTTATTTAATTAAAAAGTACAGTGAATGAAGTACTTAATCTGAACACGAAAGAATTAAGCTACCGATTGTTGCTCTACAGGGTGACTATTGCCATCATGCTTTGGACAATAGTATTTTGAAAACATTTTTAATAATGCTTCGCGGCGAATCACACCGCATAAACGGCCGTTTTCAACCACTGGGTATACGCTTGGCACTGCTGCTGACGCATCACGTAAGCGCTCTTCATAGCTTTGATATCCACCGCTGATGTACATTCCTGTGTCGGTGACAGGGAAGAGTTTCTTTTTATCAACCACCATGAACTCAAGTAACTGAGCTATATTTTCGGTTGGCGCAACAGTAAGCATTTTAGTTTGCATAATATCTTTGACAGATATGGGTAACTTAGCAGAGAACTCCTCTGACCAAAGTGAGCGCATCAAATCTTGCTCAGAGACAAACCCTAATAACTGATATTTGCTGTCTACCACAGGCGCACTGCGTACATTGTCGTTTGCGAGTAATGTCAGTGCGTCATAAATAGTCATATCAATTGAAAGAGAGGTTGGTTTAGTGTCCATCAATTCACTGACGATAAGTTTTTGGATTTTATTTTTCATGGCAATGTACTCTTTACTAAGTTGATGTTGAGTTTGTGGATCAATGCTAACTTGTTGAAACGACTCCGAACTGGACATGTTTTGCTGTAGGTCGGGAGTTTGAACATGCATTAATGTGTGTTCTTGTGTGTCGTTAAAAGGACTTATATGTAACGATGGCGCGTTGTTAATGGCTTTAACACCTTTGTTATCTATCCAGTAATAACCTAGGCCGACAAATACCGCGCCACCCAAAATGTTGCCTAATGTCACAGGGATCAAGTTATGAAGCACAAAGTTGCTAATGGTTAAGTCTGCAAAGATTTGTGGCGCAACACCTAAAGCGATGAAATATTCATTACCCGCGAAGTGTTGAATGGCGATACCCAGTGGCACCATAAACAAGTTGGCAATACTGTGTTCAAAGCCGCTAGAGACAAACATCGCCACTGGTAATATCAGTAATAACGACTTGGCTAACGCATCTTTGCAGCTAAAGGTCATCCAAACCCCTAAGCAAACAAGTAAGTTACACAAGGTGCCTAAGGCAAAAGCCTGACTCCAATCATGATGAATTTTATGTTGAGCAACATGCAGTGCATTTAGGCCCCATTCATTACTATCTAAGCCATACATTTTCGACATCATGACCAATAGCAGTATCAACATGGCACCACATAAGTTGCCTAAATAGACTCGCATCCAACAGCTTAATAACTGTTTAGTTGTTACTTTCTTTTGCGCCCAAGCAATTGCACTTAATACCGTACTGGTAAAGAGCTCACCACCAAGCACCACAACAAGAATCAACCCTAGGCTGAAGGCAACACCACCACTAAACCTGACTAAGCCCCATGAGTTTTGAGCAGAGCCCGTGGTCACGGTAAGGTAAAATACAAATGCTAATGCGATAAAAGCCCCTGCAAATACCGATAACCCAAATGATTGCGCAATATCTTTAGTGACTTTGGCTTGCCCATACTCTGCTGCTTTTCCAAATGAACTCATCTGTGCAGGAGTTTCAACTACCGCAAGGTGGTTTACTGGCCGACCATGACCTTGTTGATGAAGCGCCTCTTGGGCGTAAAGACCTCTCATAATGTCATCCGCATAATATTGCGGACTCCAATGCAAGAGGAATGTCCATATGCTATATGCATGGGTAACTCCTTGAATTTGTTTATGACATGATTAGGTACACATTTAGAATACAGCAGACGGCCAAAAATAATATTGAGTCTTTCTTAGCTTATGCATCAATAAAACTGATACTTAAAAAATCAGTGGAATCTCATTTACACGAGGATTTATGCAGGTTTATTAGTGGTTTTTACACGATTTTGTAATAGGGATTAGTCTGATGATATTAGTAAAATGCGGCGAGGTTGATGGCGCAAAAATGATAAATATCTAACCTTAAGATTATAAAAACCCAGTCACAGCGCGGAAAAACAGACTTGATAGCGAGTATCAAATTTATATGTAATCACATACACATAAAATCAAAGGTTGTGACGTTTTATTGTAGAAAAATATAACTCAGCCCCCCCCATAGGCTCAAAATATTAATTAGCATCAAAAAAGGGGGCAAAACATGATTCGAATAAACAATATGATATCTGTCTGCTAAGGCGATAATCTTGTATTACGTTTTACTCAAGCAGCCGAAGTGCGCATATAAAACCCCGCATACAGTGAGTCGCTAGACGAGGATGATTCTCACGAAAAAATCTTACCGACAAACACAGATAAAGTTCAGGATTTAAACAAAAGTTTGTTATACTCCGCGGCCGCTTATCGATGGCGCCCAAATTGGGTATCCCACTCAAGCTTAACGTTTTTCAACTATCCTAAGAAGTTAACAACACGGTTAAGCATGAATTTAGCCATTTAATAAGGCTAACGACCCAAATTATCTAGATTAAGCTTGTGCAGCTGATAGGCTAAACACAACTAAATCGCTTTGTTTTGATGTACATACAGGAACCGCACCATGAAATTCGAATCTTTTAGCTTCGCCCCAGAAATATTACGCGCGATCGCTGAGTGCGGTTATCAATCTATGACGCCAGTTCAACAACAAGCGATCCCGGCCATTCGTCGTGGTGAAGATGTATTAGCCAGTGCGCAAACTGGTACAGGTAAAACCGCAGCGTTTGCATTACCAATATTGCAAAGAATGTGCGAAAACCCAAGAGAGACAATGCCGTCGAATACTCGAACGTTGATTTTGACGCCAACTCGCGAGCTTGCCGCCCAGGTTGCAGACAATATTAGCGCCTACAGTAAATACTTAAACTTAACAGTATTGACCATTTATGGTGGCGTTAAAGTAGACACTCAAGCGCAAAAGCTTAAACGCGGTGCTGACGTTATCGTGGCCACACCGGGTCGCTTACTTGAGCACATCACCGCCTGTAACTTAAGCTTGTCGAATGTGGACTTTTTAGTGCTTGATGAAGCGGACCGCATGTTAGATATGGGCTTTAGCGCCGACATTAAAAAAATTCTACAAGCGGTAAATAAAAATCGCCAAAATATGTTGTTCTCAGCGACCTTCTCAACGGAAGTAAAAAAGCTTGCTAACGACATGCTAGATAAGCCTAAAGTAATTACAGTTGATAAACAAAACACCACAGCAGCGACTGTCAGCCAAGTTATTTACCCTGTTGAACAACGTCGTAAGCGTGAATTATTATCTGAACTCATTGGCACTAAAAACTGGCGCCAAGTGTTAGTATTTACGGCAACGCGTGACGCAGCAGACAAGCTAGTAAAAGAATTAAACCTAGACGGTATTCCGTCTGGTGTAGTACACGGCGAGAAAGCCCAAGGCAGCCGTCGCCGTGCATTACGTGAATTTGTTGAAGGTAAAATTCGTGTATTAGTGGCCACTGAAGTTGCTGCTCGTGGTCTTGATATTCAAAACCTTGAATACGTAGTTAACTATGACTTACCTTTCTTAGCTGAAGATTATGTTCACCGTATTGGCCGTACTGGCCGTGCAGGTAAAACAGGTGTGGCTATCTCGTTTGTAAGCCGTGAAGAAGAACGTACCTTGGCTGACATTGAGAAATTAATCGGTCAGCCAATTCGTCGAGTGACTGTTCCAGGATATGAAGTAGGCAGCCGTGAAATGTTGCTTAAGCAAATTGAAAAGCGTCGTAGTTTTGCCAAAAAGCAACAACGCAGCGACAACGTGGGCGCGCAGATGATTGCTGAGAAAAACATGGACGGTCGTCGTGTTAAAGTGGGTAAAACGACCAGCACAGTAAAGTATAAAAAAATCAAATAACCTCATTTGGGTTAAACAAAAAAGACGCTTCGGCGTCTTTTTTGCTTTTAAATGAAATTATTACTGTTATTTACAGGTCTGCTTTTGTAACTTACACGTACGACTATGATATTAAGTACTTCAGGACAACAACAAACAAGGACATATCATGTTAAAAAACCTGCTTCTTACCACCACATTAATGCTAGCCAGTTTTGCTAGTATCGCTAAACCGATTGCCACTGACGAAAACAATGTGATGCCGCTTCTCAACGGTCATCAAATACCTGCTATCACTTTACAAGATGTTGATGGAAAAGCAGTTGAACTCGATAAGTTGGTGGCACAAAAGCCGACAATATTCTTCTTTTATCGTGGCGGTTGGTGTCCATTTTGTAACTCACAAATGGGTCAATTAAAAGCAATAGAACCAAAGCTGATTGAGATGGGATTTCAGTTAGTGGGGATTTCACCAGACACACCTGAAAAAATGCGCGCGTCATTAAACGACCAAAAACTCGATTACTTATTGTTATCAGACACGTCTATGGCGGCATCGCAAGCATTTGGATTAGCCTATTACACCAGTGCAGATATCACTAAAAAGTACATGGCTAGTCTTGCCGTTACCAACGACCTATTCACCACGCCTGAAGGCGAGAAACGTTTGGTACTCCCTGTTCCGGCAGTTTATCTGGCTGATAAAAATGGCTTAATTCACTTTCAGTATGTTAACCCAAACTATAAAGTTCGCCCGGCGCCTGAGTTAATTTTAACGGCAGCAGAACTACTCGTTAAGTAGTTTTTGGTTAAGTCATCGCTATAAATCCAGTACGGCTAAGCCAGCTACATTATGTTGCTGGCTTTTTTAAGTTAACGATATCAATCATCATTTAACTTAAACCACCGCAAAGTTGATGACTTATCCCTATAAAACACAATCTTCCATCACAAAAATTGACCATATGCACAATAAAATCATGATTTATTGATTTTTGTATTGGATTTTTAATCGTGCATCTCGCTACACTGTTCGCCATATAAAAATATCCCTACACAAAGGCTATAAATTATCATGTCCATTCCTACTACATTCGGTACAGCAAACACCCCTGGAACCATAAAAGCCATGCTGTTAGGTTGCGGTGAGCTTGGTAAAGAAGTCGCGATTGAACTACAACGTTTCGGTATTGAAGTGATTGGTGTCGATCGCTATCCAAACGCCCCAGCAATGCAGATTGCGCATCGTTTCCATGTCATTAACATGCTCGACACTCAGGCGCTTAAAGCCATTATCGAATTAGAAAAGCCTGATCTGGTTATCCCTGAAATCGAAGCTATTGCGACCCAAACCCTGGTTGAGCTAGAGCAACAAGGCTTGCATGTCGTACCCACAGCTAACGCAACTAAATTAACCATGGACCGCGAAGGTATTCGCCGATTAGCCGCTGAAACCTTGGCCGTACCTACATCACAGTATTTCTTTTGTGATACCCAGGCAGAGTTTGAAAAAGCCGTAAATGAGATAGGCATTCCTTGTGTTGTAAAACCGGTCATGAGCTCATCGGGTAAAGGGCAAAGTGTGATTAAGACGAACGATGCCATTGCCAAAGCATGGGCTTATGCACAAGAAGGCGGCCGAGCAGGCCAAGGACGAGTCATAGTAGAAGCTTTTATTCCATTTGATTATGAAATCACCTTACTTACTATTAGCGCAGTAAATGGTATTCATTTTTGCGACCCGATTGGTCATAGACAAGAAGATGGTGACTACCGTGAATCATGGCAGCCACAAGTGATGTCAGATGTTGTACTGCAAAAAGCACAAGCAATCAGCAAAAAAGTGGTAGAAGCATTAGGTGGCTATGGTTTATTTGGCGTTGAGTTATTTGTAAAAGGTGATGAGGTGTATTTTTCGGAAGTATCTCCAAGGCCTCATGATACTGGTTTAGTGACGCTAATTAGCCAAGACCTATCCGAATTTGCATTGCATGTCCGTGCTATTTTAGGACTGCCGATCAGTAATATCGTCCAGCATGGCCCTAGTGCCTCGGCGGTTATTTTAGCTGAAGGAACCTCAACTAATATTCGCTACCAAGGCATGGCAGAAGCGTTAGCACCTGCCAATACCCAATTACGTTTATTCGGCAAACCAGATATCGATGGTCGCCGCCGTTTAGGCGTTGCATTAGCGCGTGACACCTCGGTAGAAAGTGCCATTGAAAAAGCCAAAACGGTCGCAAGCAACATCAAGGTATTATTTTAATCAGCATCTGTAACGTGCAAACAACAAAGCCGCAATTATTTGCGGCTTTGTTGTTTGCACGTATATAAAGTAAATACTTTTTCGATATAACAGCGACCGAATACACCATTAACCGTTAACGCAATTAACGGTTTTACCTAGCTGAAACTGCTTTACATTATTAATAGCGATATTAAGTAAGTTTTGTCTTGCTTGTAACGTTGCCCAAGCAATATGTGGAGTAATGGTAATATTTGCTGCGCTAAGCAAGGGGTTATCAGGGCTTGGCGGCTCTGTCGATAACACATCAACCGCGGCAAAACCGTTATTTTGATTCAGCCAATAAGCTAAGTCGACTTCATTAATTAGATCGCCGCGGGCGGTATTTACGAGTAAACACTTAGGTTTGAGCAAACGTAAACTATCACTGTTTATCATGTATTTGGTGGCCGCATTTAGCGGACAATGAAGTGAAATAATATCAGCTTGTGTGAGTAAGGTGTCGCGTTCACACCATTGAATATTCTCAGGCAGGCCGGTTTTGGCTTGTGCACTAGTGATCAACACGTTCATTCCAAAAGCGACACCTAAAGTAGCTACTTGCTGGCCAATATCGCCATACCCTACCACACCTAACGTTAACCCTTTCAATGAGGTTAACGGACTTAAGGTAAAACAAAAGTCTCGACTGGCGCTCCACTGCCCCATTTTTACAGCTTGGTCATGCAATGCCACTTGTTGATGATGATGCAAAATATGAGCAAACACCATTTGTGCGACGGCATCAGGACCATAGGCGGGTATATTGGTTACAGTAATTTTATGCTGACTCGCACTGTGAATATCAACAACATTAGTACCTGTCGCTAACACACCAATATAACGCAGCAGCCCTAACTGACTGAGCGTTTGTGCATTGAGTATCGTTTTATTGGTCAACACAATTTGCGCTCCCTGGCAACGAGCAACAACCTCATCGGCTAGGGTATGATCATAAATTTCACACTCACCTATGGCTTGCAATGCTTGCCAATCCAAATCGCCCGGATTAAGTGTATAACCGTCTAGTACCACTATTTTCATTAACTACCTCAATCCTTTGTTAGGTCAAACATTAGCGCATTGAGCGTGATGTTTTAATGCGTTCATAAGCGGCTTGAATGTCTTGCGCTTTGGTTTTGGCTAAGGCCATCATTTCTTCTGGTAACCCTTTGGCCACAAGCTTATCAGGGTGATGCTCATTCATTAATTTACGATAAGAGCGCTTAACATCTTGATCGCTGGCCGATTCAGACACGCCTAGCATGACATAAGCGTCGGTCAGCGGCATTTTATTGCCCTGTGGCGATTGGTGATGGCTAAACTCAGCTTGCCATCGTGCTAGCATCGCATCCAGTTGCGATGCCATACCAAGCTTATTGGCAATAACCGATAAAATTTGTTTCTCGTTTGCGTGCAATTCACCGTCAGACAATGCCGTTTGAATTTGGATTTCCAAAAACATTTGCGCTAATTCGGCACGCCCTTGAATCACATGACGAAATTGTTCTAATTGCTTTGGTAAATCAAAGTCGGCTTGTCGTCCTTGCCTAAACGCTTCTTGGGCATCAATACGTGGTTGACCAGATAACTTCATCTGATCCATAAGCATGGTAGCAATACGAATATCGTTTTCAGTCACTCTACCGGATGCTTTAGCCACATGTCCCATTACAGCAAATGTCGCATTAAAAAACATCGCCTGACGCTCGCTGCCTTTACGCATTAATGATGATAAGCCTTGACGTTTATCGTACGCATGCCCGAGCCACAATCCTAAAAATGCACCAAAAAAACGGCCAAACATAAAGCCGATAATAAACCCGAAAACTTTACCCCAAATGCGCATTTTACCTTCCGCTTTATATAATTTCTTGAATCTGTACGCCGCATATTGTGGCGCTATATGTCATTCTGGAATTAAGCCAGCAATCTGTTTTGCAGTTGTTCCAGCCTTGCTAGTGTGCCGACATCACACCAGTAGGAATCAAAATATTCCCCTGCAATAGTTTGTTGGGCAATAGCCTGTTTAAGTAAAGGGCCGAGTGCTTGCTTACCCGCAGGTAGAGCATTAAAGAATTGCGGATGATAAATCCCTAACCCAGAAAAAGTCAGTTTGTCTGTTTCAGGTAAACTAAGCTTGCCATCAGCTTTAATTGCAAAGTCACCTTGTGGGTGATGCTCGGGATTATCAACTAACCACAAAAATGCTGCGACATGTCCTTGCAAAACTTGCTCATATGCCGCCCTCAAATCTGGTAGGTGATCAATAAAAACATCGCCATTAATCACTAAAAACGGATCGCTTCCGAGCAAAGTGAGAGCCTGCTTAATACCACCGGCTGTTTCTAATGCTTCGGTTTCAGCACTATAACTAATATCTAAACCCCAGCGCTGTCCATTATCAAGCATTTCTGGCAACTTATGGCCTAACCAAGCATGGTTAATTACGACGTGTTTTACACCTAAGAGTGCGAGTTTCTCAAGGTGATATTCAATTAAAGGTTTACCGGCAACACTCACCAAGGGTTTTGGCAATGTATCAGTTAATGGGCGTAATCGCTCACCGCGCCCCGCAGCCAAAATCATCGCTTTCATACGTTACACTCTGCTTGATTTGCCGCAGAAAGCTGTTCCACTCTTGGAATAATGACATGACTCACCCAAGAGCTAAACTCTGCAATTTGCGGGTATTGTGAGCCAATATCAACAATATATTGTAAGGTTAACGGAATATCAGCCAAGTAACCGCGCTTGCCATCACGATGATACAAACGTGCAAAAATGCCGGCTGCCTTAATGTGACGTTGAACACCCATTAAATCAAACCAATGTTGATAAGTTTCAAAGTCGACTGTGTTATCGATAAGTTGATGCGACTTAATCAATTGAAAATGATACTGCATTAATTCGTGCACTTGTTTTGCCGGCCAACGTACATAACAATCACGAAGTAATGAAACCGCATCGTAAGTAATCGGCCCTATTACCGCATCTTGAAAATCAACCACCGCAAGTTCATGTTCATTGAGTAATAAATTTCGGCTGTGATAATCACGATGCATGCCCACTTTAGGTTGCGACATCGCACTTTGTGTCAAAGCAGCAAAAGTATTGGTAATCATTTGCTGCTCATTGTTTGTTAATGTGTAATCTATATGCTTATTAACTAACCAATCAACAAATATCATCAACTCGCGCTGAACAAACTCTGCATCATAATTCGTTAACGGCCCAAGCTCAGTGTGGGTAACAGTGGCAATGGTCGGTAACAAATTAAGCGCTTGTTGATAATAGCTGGCCACGTTTTGTGGATTAAGCACAGATAATAACTGTTGCTCGCCAACGTCTGTTTGTAAAACAAATCCTTGCTCATTACAGGTTGCCAGCACTTCTGGCACCAATAACCCGACTGTTTTATACGCCTGTGCCATCGCAACAAATGGAGAAATGGGCACTAAGTCGATTGGCGAATCCGCTACAATATAGTGCTTACCTAAATGCTCAATACGAAAATAACGACGAAAACTAGCATCACCGCAAATTAACGTTGCACTCACTTGATCAGCAAAATATTGGTTTAACCAGTGGCTTAAGGCGACAAATCTTGGATCAGATAAACTCATCTCAATGGCTCTTCACGAAAAATTGCTTTATTATAGCCAGCATAACATTTGGAAACAGCTAAAGAATGGAATGTTTTACTTAGCTGAGTATCTTTTTCTCTCCAAAACTTTCCGGAATCAGAATTCATAAATTATTGACAACAATGCAGATCCGTTACTTTCTGGCACTATGCCTACTCCCTAATATTGTTTTAGCTGAAGAAGCTGAAGCGACTGAAGAGCCAATAACGCAATGCTTTGTTGCGCCTCCGGTTTCTCGTTCATTTGATGATAGAGCTGCATTAACTGGTATTGATGATGACCAAATCGTTATTATCAGCGACTATTCGACTGCGGCATTTAACAACCAAGCGCAATTTACCGGTGATGTAAGCTTTAGTCAGGGTCAACGTCATATTGCCGCTGACAACGCCATTTTGGACCAAAAAAACCAACGCTTAAATGCTAATGGCAACTTAATTTTTAAAGACGAATTATTTACCGTTACCGCTGACTCCCTTGAAGCGCAAATGAGTACCAACAGCGCAACGCTTCAAAAAGCACAATACTGGCTACATGGTCAACAAGTTCACGGCGATGCAAGTAAGTTACAAATCACTTCAGATAACAATTTATTACTGACCAAAACTAACTTTACAACTTGCCCACCTGGCGATGAATCATGGCTACTTGAAGCAGACATGATAAAAATTGACAGTAAAGAGGAATGGGGTGAAATTTGGAATGCTAAGTTAAGAATTGCTGATGTGCCAGTGCTGTATATTCCTTATATGACAGTGCCTGTATCTGATAAACGAAAATCAGGTTTTTTATTTCCAAGCTTCAGTACCAGTACAACTAACGGTGTCGAAATTAGCACACCTTATTACTGGAACATTGCACCAGAATACGATTTAACCTTTACACCAGACTTCATGTCATCTCGCGGGCTATTCACTAAAACTGAATTTCGTTACCTTGCTGGAGAGCAACAAAATGGACAGTTTAATGTTGAGTATTTAGGCAGCGATGACAAATTATCCTCAAATGAAGATCGTTATTTATATCATTGGAGTCACCAAGGCGCGATAAACCAAAATTGGCGCGTCAGATCAGACTATACCGATGTGTCGGATAACAATTACTTTAACGATTTGAGCTCTGATGTTAATCAATCAACTGACAATCAATTATCACGTATTGGCGAAGCCAGTTATTTTGAACGTAACTGGGATTTCACCATGCGAGTACAAGACATTAAAGTGCTTGGCGAAGATGAAAAACCTTATCAGGTGATGCCACAGCTAAACTTTAATTACCGTACCGCAGACATATTTGATGCTATCGATTTTAAGTTTAATACAGAGTTGACTAACTTTAGCCACCAAGAGAGCGAGTACAATACTGCGACGCGTTTACACCTAGTGCCCAGTTTAATTTGGCCTATCCAGGGGCCTGCAGGCTCGTTTACCAGTGAAGTTAAACTGCTGCAAACCCAATATTGGCAGCAAAGCCTCGATGAAGATTCAACCTTAGACGAGAGTGTAAGCCGCACCATTCCACAAGCACGCTTGCATGGCCAAGTTAATTTTGAACGGGCAACGCAATTATTTGATGAGCAATACCGTCAAACACTAGAACCGCAAATTCAATATCTTTATGTAGGTTATGAAGACCAATCAAATATTGGTATTTACGACACTGCAGAACTACAAGAAGATTACTATGGCTTGTTCCGTGACCGCCAATACTCAGGGTTAGACCGTGTAGCTGACGCGAACCAATTTACACTTGGTTTTACCACTCGCTTGTTTGACCATAGTAACCGCGAAAAATTTAAGTTCAGTGTTGGGCAGATTATGTATTTGGAATCATCTAAAGTAAGTCTGGATGATACTTTTGAAGAAACCTCGCCCTCAACATCTGTTTTAGCCGCTGAGTTAGATGCGCAACTGTATAATGATTGGTTTATTAGCGGTTCGGTACAACATGACACTGAAACAGGCGACAACAAAAAGAATGAAGTCACTTTAGATTACCGCCCAAGTGAAGATAAACTGCTGCAATTAAGCTACCGTTTTGTGCCAGACCTATTAAATACTAACACCAACGACCAAGTGGATATTTCACAAGCCGGTGTTCGTACTTCTTGGCCATTAACAGACAGCTTATATTTTGTCGGAAACTACTATTACGACCTAAACGAATCTCGTAATATTGAAACCTACACTGGTGTACAATACGAATCTTGTTGCTGGGCAGTCCGATTAAGTTACCATTATCGTATCAACACTAATTACGACGATGATTTATCAGAAACCATCGACGGGCGTGAAGAGTTTGAAAGTGGCGTATACCTAAACTTTGTCATTAAAGGCTTAGGGGGGTCTGGTCCGTTAGGCGTTGCAGACATGCTAAACGAAGGCTTATTTAACTACCGTAAGCCACTTTACTTGAGGAATTAGTAATCTTTTGTGATAGATTGCTGAACCTAGCGATAAACTCATAGTCCAATAACAACAAACATGCTGTTGAGTATGAAGAAGAAACCTTATTTTGGCGATGTATTGCCAGTTTTATTGAATCGAATGTGCCAAGGATTTTGTGGATGAAACACAGTAAAAAAATGATTTTTGCATTACTCGCACTGGCAATGAGCCAAACCAGTGTTGCAGCGCCAGTACCATTAGACCGCGTATCAGTTCAAATTAATGATGGTATTGTTCTCGAAAGTGAAATCAAAAATATGATTACCACTGTTAGAGCAAACGCAAAAGCAGCTAACCAAACTTTGCCATCGGAAGAGGCACTACGCACTCAGGTTATTGAACGTCTTATTCTAACCCACCTGCAAATGCAAATGGCTGAGCGTATTGGTTTACAAATTGGTGATCTCCAATTAGACCAAACTATCGAAAACATCGCCAAAGAACAGAAAATGTCTGTGGCGCAAATGCAACAATCTATTGAAAGCGAAGGTACCAGCTTTAACCAATACCGTGAACAGTTGCGCCAAGAGATCACCTTAGGTGAAATTCAACGTATCCAAGTTCAACGTCGCATTCAGGTATCTCCTCAAGAAATCAATGGCCTCGTAAAGCTTATTGAAGAGCAAGGCTTAAAAGATGTTGAATTTCAAATTGGTCACATCTTAATTGAAGTGCCAAGCAACCCAAGCAGTGAGCAGTTAGAAAGCTCAAGCCGCCGTGCTGAGATCGTCCTAAAACGCTTAAATGAAGGCGACGATTTCCGCAGTACTGCTATTGCATCATCTTCAGGCCCTAAAGCACTTGAAGGCGGTATTTGGGATTTCATGAACATCAATGAAATGCCAACCTTGTTTGCTGAAGTGGTTAATAGCGCTAAAAAAGGCGATATTATTGGTCCTATCAAATCAGGTTCTGGTTTTCATATTATTAAAGTAATCGACACGCGCGGACTGCAAACTCAAGAAGTGTCTGAAGTGAAATCACGTCACATTCTTTTAAAGCCGTCACCGATTTTATCGGAAGAGCGTGCTAAAGCGATGCTAGACAACTTTTTAGTGCAAGTTCGTAATGGTGAAGCCGACTTTGCTAAGTTAGCTAAACAGTATTCTGAAGATCCAGGTTCAGGGGCAAAAGGTGGTGAATTAGGTTGGGCGGATCCTGGTATGTATGTACCTGAATTCTCTCAAACTTTAGCCAGTTTAAGCGAAGGTCAAATCAGTGAGCCGTTCCGTACAACACACGGCTGGCATATTGTGCAACTCGAATCTCGTCGAACGACTGATGCAACCGATCAATTTAACAGTAATCGAGCTCATCAGTTAATCTTCCGTCGTAAATTTAACGAAGAATTACAAAACTGGTTAGATGAAATGCGCTCTGAAGCTTATATTGAAATTATTGAGCCTGAAACAAAACGAGGTTAAGCAAGATCAATGACTAAACGTATTGCTATTACTCCCGGTGAACCAGCAAGCATTGGCCCCGACTTAGTCATCAAACTCGCTCAGCAGGCTTGGTCTGCTGAGTTAGTTGTTTGTGCCGATCCAGATTTATTGATGAGCAGAGCCAAATTACTTGGACTCCCTTTGCAACTCAAACCTTATCAACCGTCACAACCGCCAAAACCTCAAGCAGCAGGCACTTTAACTATAGTGCCATTTTCATTAGCTGAGCCTTGTGAATGTGGGGGATTAAACGAAGCCAACAGCGCCTATGTTGTTGATACCTTGCGTTACGCTGGCGAAAAAAACATGTCTAATGAGTTTGATGCGGTCGTGACAGGCCCCGTGCACAAAGGCATTATCAATCAAGCCGGTATTCCATTTAGTGGCCATACTGAGTTTTTTGCGTTACAAGCAAACTGTGCCGACGTTGTTATGATGCTAGCAACGCCAGGCTTACAAGTTGCCTTAATGACCACGCACATCCCGTTAGCGTATGTAGCTAAAGCAATTACACGTGACAGATTGCACCATATCATTAGCATTTTACACCGTGAACTAGTGAGTAAATTTGGTTTAGGTTCACCTAAAATTTATGTATGTGGTTTAAACCCGCATGCAGGAGAAGACGGCCATTTAGGTCGTGAAGAAATTGATACCATGATCCCCGCGTTAAACGAGTTACGTGCGCAAGGTATGGATATTGTTGGCCCACTGCCAGCAGATACTCTATTCCAGCCAAAGTACCTTGAACAAGCTGACGTGGTGCTCGCCATGTATCATGACCAAGGATTACCTGTGCTTAAATCGTTAGGATTTGGCAAGTCGGTCAATATTACCTTAGGTTTACCTTATATCCGCACCTCAGTCGACCATGGTACAGCACTAGAACTCGCTGGTACCGGAAAAGCGGATAGCGGCAGTTTTACCTGTGCATTAAACAAAGCCATCGAATTGGCCTCAAAAAGTAAGTAACCCATTTTAATGAGCAATAAAGTACATTTAGGCCACACGGCCAGAAAACGTTTTGGACAAAACTTTCTTACCGATCAAGGCGTGATCAGCAGTATTGTCGGTGCTATCGCACCTGATAACGATCATGTAATGATTGAAATTGGTCCAGGTCTTGGAGCCTTAACCGAGCCGGTTGCAGACACCATTAATAACCTAACCGTTGTTGAATTAGACCGTGACTTAGTAGAACGTTTACAACAACACCCTATTCTTAAAGACAAGTTAACCATTCATCAAGGTGACGCGCTGCAGTTTGATTTTTCGAAACTACAACAACCTGGCAAAAAGATGAAAGTGTTTGGTAATTTGCCTTATAACATTTCAACGCCGTTGATGTTTCACTTGTTTGAGTTTGCTGAACAAATTGAAACGATGCACTTCATGCTACAAAAAGAAGTGGTATTGCGTTTATCAGCCAGCCCAGGCACAAAAGCTTATGGACGCTTGACCGTTATGGCCCAGTACTTCTGTCAGGTTGTTCCTGTACTTGAAGTGCCACCGCATTGCTTTACACCAGCACCTAAAGTTGACTCCGCAGTAGTGCGTTTGTTGCCATACGAAGTTAAACCTTGGCCATGTAAAGATGTGAATGTGCTACGACACTTATGTTCAACAGCGTTTAGTATGCGCCGTAAAACATTACGAAATAACCTAAAAGCTTTACTGTCTGATGATGATTTTGCATCATTAAATATCGACTCAAGTATGCGGCCAGAACAAATCAGTGTTCCGCAGTATGTCGCGATGGCTAATTTACTGTGTGACAACAAAAAGTAATAATAAGGGCATGCCAATACGAGCATGCCCTTTTGTTTTAAAGACAGGATGTAGAATGAGCCAAGGCGAATCTCCGATAAAAATTAAAGTCGACACCCAATATCTAGAACAACAATCAGATGTTGCCGACAACAAATACCTTTTTAGTTATACCATTACCATCATCAATTTAGGTGACAGTAAGGTCACACTCAAAGATCGTCACTGGATTATTACCGACGCTAATGGCAAAGAAAGTGAAGTAAAAGGCCCTGGCGTTGTAGGTGAAACCCCGACAATTTCGCCCAATACGGCTTATCAGTATTCAAGCGGCACCGTCATGGAAACGCCAGTAGGCTTTATGCATGGGTCTTATGGAATGGAAGATGCGCAAGGCAAGCGTTTTTTAGCAGCTATTCCGGCGTTTAGATTAGCCGTACCAGGCATTTTACAGTAATCATGGCACACTATTTTGTTGGTGATATTCAAGGATGCTTTGCAGAGCTAACCTTACTATTACAAAAAGTAGACTTTAACCCATCTAAAGATGAGTTGTGGGCGGTCGGCGATTTAGTCGCCCGTGGAAGCGAATCGTTGGCAACGTTAAGGTTTTGCAAGTCACTGCAAAACTCCGCGAAAGTGGTGCTCGGCAATCATGATTTGCATTTACTGGCACTGCATGGAAAGTTAAAACGACCTCATCCACAAGATCATCTTAGTGAGTTACTTAACGCGCCCGATATCAATCAACTGATCGATTGGCTCAGACAACAACCGTTAGTTCGCACATTGCCAGAACACAATATCATCATGACGCATGCAGGCGTTCCACCACAATGGGATATCGACACCCTGTTACAAGAAGCTGAGCAGGTCAGCATTGCTCTACGAAAAGATGATTACTTAACGGCGTTAATCGCACAAATGTATACTGAAGATTCAGAGCAATGGTCAAGTGAGTTACAAGGTATTAATCGGTTACGTTATTGTATCAACGCCTTAACACGAATGCGTTTTTTGCACTCAGATGGTCGCCTTGATTTTAAATGCAAAACACCACCACAACAGCAAACTTCGTCTGAGCTAGCCCCCTGGTTTGAATTTCCTTCACGCTGCGCCCCGCAAAACACGCTAGTATTTGGCCATTGGGCAGCGCTGATGGGACAAACACCTCAACCTCATTTTATGGCGTTAGACACAGGTTGTTGTTGGGGCGAGCACCTCACGTTGTGGCATCTTGAAAAGAATGAAAAAATTACCCAAAAAAGGTTAATTTAACGTTAAACTAAAGTAGCAATTTGCCGATAGCAATCATATTGTTTATCTGATCTTGCTGTAAAAGCTCGAACGACCCTATAAATAAAAGTGAAGCTTTACAAATACTATCTGTGTACATCAAAACAGTCCTTTAAAAAGCTGTTATACCAAAAAGTGATTGATATAAATCTGAGAATTAATGAAATTTGCCTGAGAAACATGTGTTCATTAATTCATTCAATATCAAAAATCACTAATAAAAAACCAGGATCAAATAATAATAGTCGGAGTATTGTATGAAAATTAATGTAGCGACCAGGGTTATTGGCGGTTTTACCGTTATAACACTGTTACTTGTGGTCCTCGGGATTGTAACTCTACTCAGTAACAACAGCATCAAGGACGGCACTACCATCCTTAAAACTGTCAGCTTACCGGCGTTAGAAGCGACCAGTATTTTAAGTGAAAACCTCAGCACGCAACAGATTGAAGCCGTACTAGCATATTACAGCACTCACTCATCTAAAATTCCGGCTATCGAGAAAAAACTGACCGAACTCGACAATCGTTTTAAAAGCGATTTGACTCGTTTAGGCAGTTTAGTCAGTCAACAGGATCAACTTGCCTCTCCGTTAGACGGGTTAACGAAAAGCTATAACGTGTATGAAGCAAGTGCAAACACCATGCTGAATGAAAGAGAAAGCGCGCTTAGCTTGCAAGAAAAACTCTTAAAAATGCGCAGTAACTTAGAAAATGCCGCTGATGACTCATCGTCTATTCTACTCGACGTGATTGACTTAGAAACAAGTGAAGATGAAACTGAGCTCAGCCTGGCTGCATCAGCAAGTTTAGTTGATGGCACACTAATTAATATTATTACGACTATTTACGACTTAGTTGCTGCAACCGAACAAAGTAAGTATGACCTCATCATCAAAGAACTTGATTATATGGTTAGCGAAGCGACAACTAAAATCGACTACATTAATCGCCAAGGTGCTGGCGTGATCAGCAGCTCCATTTTAGAAGACTTGTCTGCCGAAAGCGCAAAAGTCTTTAAATTGCTTAATGGTAATGACTCAATAATTGCACTAAAGCAACAACAGCTAAATCATGAATTTGCTGCAACAAAGCAATTAAACGATACGCAAACTGCAGCTAAAGATGTCAATGCAAAAATGACAGTACTAGCTAAGTCAATTGACACTTTTGCTGGTGATATCAGCAATGAAGCACTTAACATCATTGATTCTGCATTTTATAAAACCCTCCTGGTTGTTCTCTGTGCCATTGTTGTGGCCGCCATTGTGAGTTATGCCGTTGTTAAACCTCTAACTCAGTCTTTAGATAAAGTGAACTTGGCACTTAACGTACTTGCCTCAGGAGATTTAACGCATAAGTTAGATGATTCTGGACACGATGAGTTTGCTGAACTTGCCAAAAACTGTAATCGTTTAGTCGACAGCTTACGAAGCTTAATTGTGGGTATTGTAGACCGCGCCAACCAACTTGCGGCAGCAGCGGAGCAAACATCAGCAATTACCTCGCAAACAACGATTGGTATTCAAGAGCAAAAAAGCCAAGTTGATCAGGTTGCGACCGCTACAACTGAATTAAGCTCAAGCGCACAACAAGTCTCTATGAGTGCAGACCAAGCTTTAAATGAAATCAAGCAGGCAGATCAAGAAGCACAGCACATGCGCTCGCTTGCTGAAGAAAGTAAAAACACCATCCTTGCATTGGCTGATGAAGTGGCTAAAGCAGGGGTTGTAATTAACAAAGTTCACTCAGACAGTGCTTCAATTGGCTCAATTCTGGATGTGATTCGTGGCATTGCAGATCAAACTAATCTACTGGCTTTAAACGCTGCTATTGAAGCTGCCAGAGCTGGCGAACAAGGCCGTGGTTTTGCTGTAGTTGCCGACGAAGTACGTAATCTTGCTTCCCGCACCCAGCACTCCACCAGTGAAATTCAACAGATGATTGAAGTCCTCCAAGTAGGCACTCAAGAAGCGGTCGCGGTTATGGAGCTTGGACGTACACAAGCAAATAGCTGTGTAGAAAAAAATGAACAAGCTAACATTGCTCTTGAAACTATCAGTAAATCAGTTCATAGAGCCTATGATTCGGGTAACCATATTGCCCATGCAGCACAAGAGCAAAATATTGTTAGCCAGCAGGTATCTGAAAAACTAGAGCACATTGCATCTATCTCTGAAGAAACAGCCACAGGTGCGGATCAAACAGCTCAATCAAGTCATCAAGTTGCAATGCTTGCTGAAGAGCTACAAGCCTCTGTACGAGAGTTTAAAGTGTAATGGTTTGCATGTTATAACATGATAGATAAAAGGCCCTCCAAGGGCCTTTTTAATACCTAATTCAATTTACCTTTAGCTAAAAATATAAAAAAATACCGATAATCTCTTATCGGTATTTTTTATGGTATATCTCACTAAGTCGAACGATTACTCGTCGTCTTCACCGCCAGCACCACCAACACGACCTTTAATCGCATCAGTAATGGGGCCGCTATCATGACCATTAGCCGAAGCCCAATCTAAGATGGTTTTACCATCTGCTTCAGGGGCTGCTAGGTCAGACGATGGCATACGCTTTGCGATAAACTCACCGACATCATTTGCATTTGAATTGTAGGCAGTACGCAATAAACTGCTGCCATCACAAGAAATACTAGAATAAACGTTACGTAATTTGACTCGAGTTTCTTTCATCTTTTTACGTAAACGATTTTTGTCGTCTGACTTAACATAATCACAAATGTTTGCTACTAATTGTTCTGTATTGGCAACAGCAGGGGCTGACACAGAAGATGCTGCAATCAGGGCTGCAATAGCCACAGGCAATAGACGCATCTGACACTCCTTTATTTTTATATTTTATTAGCTATGCATACAGTGGCCAGTAAAGGTCGCCGTTGCATATTAATTCAGGGTATAAACGTGATTAATTTAACACTTTTTTACCAATGTGTTAAAGCTATATTGCAATCCTTTGTCGTTTGTTGCAGTTTCTGAGTTTTCAATATGCCACGAACCATCATCCCAAGCGGGAAAGTGTGTGTCACCTTCGACGTCTAAATCAATCATAGTTAGGTATAACACGTCAGCTTGGGGTAGTAATTGTTCGTAAAGTTGGCCGCCACCAATAACCACGACTTCTTCACAGTCACCAGCAACATTAAGTGCAGCATCAAAGTCGGTAACACATGTCACGCCATCAATCGTCAGCAGAGGATTACGACTAATTACAATATTGTGGCGCCCAGGTAATGGTCGGCCAATTGATTCAAAGGTTTTGCGTCCCATGATCACCGGTTTAGAAAGTGTCATGGCCTTAAAATGGCGTAAGTCTTCCGGTAAATGCCATGGCATTTTGTTGTCCTTACCTATGACTCTATTATTGGCCATAGCGGCAATCATTGCGATACGCATTGAGTAAATCCTTATTATCTCGAGGAATAGACGAACAGACTACTTTATTGAAATTGCGGTTCAGTTTATCAAATCAAATAATCGGTCTGGTGCGGTAATAAAGCAGGCTCGGCAATGCCAACCCAACAGCCAGAGCGCCTAGGATAAATACAGTTTTTAAACCATTAAGGATAACTTGGGCTGTGAGCTCTGGGCTAACTTGGCTTTGCGCAGTTAATTGAATAAGTGCGATTACTGTATTAAAAGCATAAGTGCCTGGAACCATAGGAATAATTGCAGCTACAGCGTACATTAATGGTGGCGCTAAATGGCGTTTGGCAAACTGGATGGTGATAACACCGACCATTGCCGCTGCAACAAACGTAGCCCACTCGATAGGCATAGAAAACTGCAATAATAATGTTCTAAAACTATGACCTATGGCACCAGCAATAGCACAATAAATCAAATAACGTTTAGGGACATTAAACACCATCGCAAATCCAACGGCAGGTATTGCAGAGAAAAAGGCGTCATGTAGTAAGATGCTTAATAAAGATAGCATTAAAAAATCCCGCCCATTTGCATAGCAATCGTAATACCAATTACCGAAGCAAGGGTCAATAAGGTTGCATGCCCCCAACGCGAAATACCCACATTCATATGGCCTTTAACCATATCGGAAATAGCATTTATTAATGGGAAACCGGGAACTAACATCAGTACGCTGGCCGCCATCGTTGCTTGCGGAGTCGTTGTAATGGGCCAAATATAGCCAATTTGCGCAACCGCTGTAATAACAAAGGCAGTAATTGAAAAATTAACTAACAAATTGAAGTGCCGAGAGGCAAAAAATAACCGTACGATCATGCCGATAGAAGAGGCAAAAAAAGTAATTATGCTAGCGATCATGTCGCCATCAAACAAATGACAAAAGCTGGCACAAGACAAGCCAATCATGGGAACAACAGCTATTGCGGGGTAAGTTTTTGGTTTTATGTGCGCTAAACGACGCCGAACCTCGTTTGCACCATAAATCCCTTTTTCAGCTAGGATGCATATGCGCTGGAGCTCGCAAATGACCATCATATTAATGCCGTGGGCTCGAATACGCCGAGTTGTAGTAATACAACGTCCATGCACAAGGCTAGTGAGCACTAATGCATTAGAAGAAATAGACAGTTCGATACTGGCAAGTCCGAGCGCTTTGCCAAGACGCTGGCTGATCTCTTCAACAAGATCAGACTCAGCACCATAGGCCAGCAGTAATTGCGCACAGCGCACTACAAGGCGGGTTATATCATTTTGGCTATCTGCGTACACGATATCCTCAAATGAGCAAATTAACGTTGGTAAATAACTTCGACATCATAATCATCATCATCGAAATCATCATCAAAGTCATCATCATAATCTTCATTGACAGACTCATCAGCACCCTGATGATAGTTATCCCACTTAAACTCAACGTCTGCGTCGGCAATGATCTCTTCTTTAACCACAGGGATACTCTTGATGTAATCAAGCATTTTGATGCTTAACTCTTCAGTTCCAGTGCGGTTATAAGCAGACATGGTGTACACATCGCCTTGCCAATCGAGCTCTTTAACAATCGCATCGATTTTTTCTTGTAACTCTTCATCAAGCAATAAGTCGGTTTTGTTAAAGACTAACCAACGTGGCTTCGCAGCTAACTTTGGTGAGTATTTTTCAAGTTCACCTACAATCGCACGTGCTGAATGTACAGGATCACTACCATCAATAGGCTCAATATCGATGATGTGTAATAACATACGACAGCGTTCTAGATGCTTTAAGAAACGAATACCTAGACCAGCACCTTCAGCCGCACCTTCAATAAGGCCGGGAATATCGGCAATCACGAAGCTTTGACCTGGGCGTGGATTTACAACACCCAAGTTAGGCACTAACGTGGTAAACGGGTAATCAGCAACTTTAGGCGTTGCACGCGATACTGCACGGATAAAAGTAGACTTGCCAGCATTTGGCATGCCTAACAAACCCACATCCGCAAGTAATAATAATTCAAGCTTAATCGAACGCACTTCACCAGGTGTACCCAATGTCTTTTGACGTGGTGCACGGTTGGTACTGCTTTTAAAGCGGGCATTTCCTAAACCGTGGAAACCACCTTTAGCAACAAGTAGCTTTTGTCCATGAGTAGTTAAATCACCCAATGATTCTTCGGTTTCTTGATCGATAGCGCGAGTACCCACTGGTACTTGAAGAACCAAATCAGTGCCGCCATGACCAGTACAATCACGACCACGACCATTTGATCCTCGTTCAGCCATATGGAAACGAGTAAAACGGTAATCGATCAGCGTGTTAAGGTTCTCGTTGGCTTGTAGATATACACTACCGCCATCGCCACCGTCACCGCCATCTGGACCACCATCTGGAACATACTTTTCGCGTCTAAAACTGACGCAACCGCTTCCGCCGTCACCCGCTTCTACGCGAATGTTCGCTTCATCAACAAACTTCATACTGACTCCTGACGCCACTTAATCTGTAATTATAACCCCAAATCACTGGGATTTGCAGGAAAGCGCTGAAGATAGCATTCATCACGATATCGCCTACTGCATATAAACAAAATCATTAAACTATCAAATGAAGTTTAATGATATAAAAAACACAAAAGCCCCACCATAGGCAGGGCTTTCGAGATCTAGCTTAGTAAAGAATTAAGCTTCGATGCTAATAAACTTACGGTTATTAGGACCTTTAACTTCAAACTTCACTTTACCGTCTGTTAATGCGAATAGTGTGTGGTCACGACCAACACCTACATTAATACCAGCGTGGAATTTAGTACCACGTTGACGAACGATAATGTTACCAGCTAGAACTGATTCACCGCCAAAGCGCTTAACACCAAGACGTTTACTTTCTGAATCGCGGCCGTTACGAGTAGAACCGCCAGCTTTTTTATGTGCCATGAGTTAGACTCCTAAATTATGCGCTAATCGCAGTGATTTTAACTTCAGTGAACCACTGACGGTGGCCCATCTTCTTGTCGTGATGCTTACGACGACGGAACTTAACGATAGTTACCTTTTCGCCGCGACCGTGGCCAACTACTTCAGCTACGACTTTACCGCCAGCAACTAAAGGAGCACCAACATGTACTGTTTCGCCATCAGCGATCAATAAAACTTGATCGAATTCTATGGTTTCACCAGTAGCAACTTCTAATTTCTCTAAACGAACTGTATGACCTTCAGCAACACGATGTTGCTTTCCGCCACTTTGAAAAACAGCGTACATAGCTATTTCACTCCAAATGACTAACACACTAACTCATATAATTGACGAGACTAGGTGCTAAAAAACTTTTAATGACAATGGGCGCGGATTCTACGCGAAGAATTATCATCAGGCAAGCCTTAATTCGCATTCAAATAAAAAAGAGCACATAACTGCACACTATTCACCATTAGCTAATGTGCGAGTGATAAAAATTAGCTAACATATTCCTAATCGTGAACAACATTCGCTTTAACCATTAAACACTGGCGCGCTGTCACTCAACACTGCGTTTGTGAACTAAATGGGTCGTAAATAAGTAAAGGTATACCTAGACAGCATTATGTAATACACGTTTGATACAATACTTACTTTGAAAAACAGCGTTGATATCCTGTAAGATATGCGCTCAAATTCGATATGACTAATTAAAGGGTGCGAACCCTATCGCCCAACAACCAGAGACTATTATGGATTTAAACGCCATTCGTCAACTGGCTGACACTGATATGCAAGCAGTCAATCAGCTGATATATAAACAACTTGAATCTGATGTAGCCCTAATTAACCAGCTAGGTTATTACATTATCAATGGCGGTGGTAAGCGTTTACGTCCGTTACTATCGATATTAGCAGCTAAGACGGTTGGCTATACTGGTGAACAGCACCTTAAGCTTGCTGCCATTATCGAATTTATTCACACAGCATCTCTATTGCACGACGACGTTGTCGACGAGTCAACATTGCGCCGTGGTCGTGAAACAGCAAATGCACTATTTGGTAATAGTGCCAGTGTATTGGTAGGTGACTTTCTCTATACTCGCTCATTTCAAATGATGACAGAGTTAGACAGCATGAAAGTGCTTAAAGTCTTAGCCCATACAACCAACGTGCTTGCTGAAGGAGAAGTACTACAGTTAATGAACTGTAACGATCCTGATACTAGCGAAGAAAGTTATATGCGGGTGATTTACTGCAAAACGGCTAAGTTATTCGAAGCCGCAACTCAATTGGCCGGTGTATTAGCTAATGTGAGCCCAGATCAAGAACAAGCACTTGGTGATTATGGTAAATTTTTAGGCACTGCATTTCAGCTAACTGATGACCTTCTCGACTACACTGCTAATGCCGATGAGTTAGGTAAAAATATTGGTGATGACTTAGCTGAAGGTAAACCTACCTTACCGTTAATCTATGCCATGGAAAATGGTTCAGATGCGTCTAAGAAACTTATTCGTGAAGCAATTGAGCAAAGCGATGGCACTAAAGCCATTGATGAGATTTTAACCGCATTGCATGAATCTGGCGCATTATTATATACCCAAGAAAAAGCCCAGATCGAAGCTCAAAAAGCAATTGATGCGTTAAACATTTTCCCTGAAAGTCATTACAAGCAAGCATTAATCTCACTGGCTCACTTATCAGTTAACCGCAACAATTAACAACAGCTATTAACAACAGCTATTAACAACAGCTATTAACAACAATAATTATCCACAATGGCGCATTGACTTAATGCGCCCTGCCCTTCAATTTTACACTTGCCAATCAATTGGCTTTTCACCTTGCTCAATCAACATCAGGTTAATCTTCGAAAAGTGCTGACACCCAAAAAATCCGCGATAGGCCGATAAAGGCGAAGGATGTGGGCCAGTTAAAACATGATGATGTGATGCTGTAATCAAGCCACCTTTCTTAATGGCATGGTTTCCCCAAAGAACAAATATTATGGGGCGATTCTGTTGATTCAACTCGATTAATACATTATCTGTAAATATTTCCCATCCTGACTTTGCATGAGAATGTGCTACACCTTGCTCTACCGTCAGCACGGTATTTAATAATAATACCCCTTGTTTAGCCCATGCAGACAGCTCACCATGTGATGGGATATTAAAACCTTCAATATCAGCACTCAGTTCTTTGTACATGTTTGCTAATGAAGGTGGCGGCTTAACCCCTTTTTTAACCGAAAAAGACAGCCCATGCGCTTGATTAGAGCCATGATAAGGGTCTTGCCCTAGTACCACTACTCTAACCTCATTTAGAGGCGTTAAATCAAATGCTGTAAACACTTCGTCATCGGGCGGATATATCACTTTACCTTGCGCTCGCTGTGCAACGATGAACTGTTGCAGCTGTTGGTAATATAATTGAGACGATTGCCCTGCTAAAAATGTTTGCCAACTAGCCACCATGATGCTTCCTCTTATTCAAAAATGTACTTAAAAATATGATCTCATGAGACTCAACTGAACACGAGCCAACACCTAAAAATCAATGCTTATCAGGAATAATTGTTGTACTGAAAAAATCTTATCAACCAAGCATTACAGCTGAATAGCAACAATAAAATCGTAGATAAAGATCCCAATAGACAATTTATTACCTGATATTTTACATAGAAATCGTTACACTCAATTGAAACTAACTCACCGACAAAGTGGATCTGATGTCTGAACAAAAAACTGAACTCACCATGTACCAAATTGCCGATCAATTTATTGCGCTAGCCAATCAATTAAGCCAACAAGAAAATGATATTGGCAAAGTCGGAACCGCAATGAGATTTGCTTCTGCACGCTTTAACGCTTTCGAAGCCGCCATTAAATCAACTGATTTAGCCGCAGAAAAAGAAAATGCTTTAGATTGGTTTTCAAAAGAATTCAAGGCTATGTTAAACGAGAACCTAGACGACCATATTGCTAACCCGCCAGTTCCTGCACAGCAACCTGCTGATGATGCAGTCAAAATGTTTAAAGCGGATTAAACATTAATATGATTAAGCCATCATACTCGATGGCTTAACCATTTAAAAAAGTGAATAAACTACTCTAATCGCTAACAAAATTAACACTACACCAGATAACCTATCAATCAATTGTGACTTTTCACGCAATTTTGGTAATACGGCTGAATGCGATAATACAAAAGCGATAATGGTGTACCATAGCCCATCAATCACTAACGGGGTCAACACAATCAAGCCTTGGCCAACAGGTGTTTGAGCCGCAAGCACAAACTGGCTGAACAATGCCAAAAAAAACAATAAAATCTTAGGATTAAATAACGAAATAGCTAAACCATCGCGTGCAGCTTCCCATAAACGACTTGGTTTATTGGCAACTAACTTTTGTTGCATACCCCCCTTAGACTGTAATGATTGTATGCCTATCCAGGCTAAATAAATTGCCCCTATCACAGCTATCGCATTAAAAATCATTGGAGAAGCTTTAAGCACTACAGCTAACCCAAGCAAGGTCACTAAAGCATAAATACCAATTCCAATCGAATGAGCCCAAGCGCAGACTACGCCGTGTAAACGACCGCCACTTAATGTATGTCGAACAACCATTGCTAAACTGGGCCCAGGCGACATTGCCCCTAAACAACAAATAGCTAACAACCCCAGCCAAGTACTTAATGTCATAACATCTCAATCTTCTATTAATATTTTTAACTACCAGTTAAGCGTGCGCTGTTAATGTTACCTCACTTTGCACTTTCATAAACAAATAACAGGCTCTATGACTATTTTAATGATGATATTGCTAGCAGTAATTTTTACTGCAGTTGCGGGGCTAATTTGGGCCAAGATAAACGGAAAAGCAATCCCAACACTTGTAATTATTATGCTGGCATTCATGGGGCTATGTTTTGCCGGGGTGATAGCATTCGTCAATAAAGGTGAAGATTATTTAGCTCACCACGCTTTACGTTGGCAACCACTAGAACCAGATAAAATTGCAGAATATGTGTCTCAAGGTAAGATTGTGTTTGTTGATATTACTGCAGATTGGTGCGTCCCCTGCCAAACAAATAAAGCAAATGTGTTGCATCGAGAACAAGTGGTTAATCAATTGAACCAACCACACATAGTGCTTATGCAAGGGAACTGGACCGAAGCCGATACGGTTATCGAACAATACATGGGGCAACAAGCTGTTGCGGGCACACCATTTAATAAAATATATGGCGCAGCTTACCCTAACGGTATTGAACTTCCTAAAGTGTTGATTATTGACGACATTGCAAAATCCTTGTCTCTAGTAACTGATTAATAAAAATATTCCAGCGCCAATAAAAAAGACTGCCGAAGCAGTCTTTTTATTAATAACGTTCACTATTGAGAGCGTAATATTCGCTTAGAAGCGATAGTTTACACGGCCGTAGTAATATCCACCGTTGTAATCAAATGGACCACTTTCGTAGTACACCGCACCTAACTCACCTAAAGTACCATCTTTAAGCTTTTGCGCTTCTTGATCGAATATGTTGTTAGCACCTACAGATACCGTTAAGTTATCCATCACGGCATAGCTAACTTCGAGGTCAATGGTCACAGCAGCATCAGCCGTTTCAGAACCCCAATCAGAAGTATCATCAGCATGTGTCGCGTAGTACTCACCAAAGTAGTTCGCACGAATCGACGTACTTAGGTCATCCCAGCTTTGGCCCCAAGTTAATGTGGCACGGTGTGCAGGAATACCGTCTTCTAAACGACGCACTTTTCCTAGGTCCGTTGTTTCTTCGTCAAACTTATCGACCGTAGTGTCTGTCCAACCATACGCAAGGCTAAATTTAGCATCGCCAGAGAACAGGTCCATACTGTAAGAACCTACGATATCAACACCTTGAGTAGTGGTATCAAAATCGTTGGTATAATACGTTACCGCTGAAATTAACTCAGGGAACTCAACACCAGCAGCTCTTAACGCATCGTAGTCGCTAGCTTCAACAGTAATCTGGCTTGACTGTGCAATACGGCCTGTCACTTCAATATTGTAGTAATCAACCGTTAAGAATAGATTTTCATATTCATAAACGAAGCCAGCAGCATAACTTACAGACTCTTCAGGCTTTAACGTTTCACCACCATAAAATGCGGCTAGTGGGTTCGTTGGTGGCGCAATAAAGGTCTGGATCAAATCACCATTTACAATTGATGTTTGGGTATTAACTACGTTTTCTTGACCAACCGTTGGCGCGCGGAAACCAGTACTGTGAGAGGCGCGGAACGACAATTCATCAGTAGCCATATATTGAGCAGTTAATTTGTAATTTAATGTGTCGCCAAACGTAGAGAAGTTCTCATAACGCAGTGCAACCCCGAGCAAGATGTCATCCGTTAAATATGCTTCAACGTCGGTATAAACACCGATGTTGTTACGCTTATTTTTACCTGCAGACTCAGGACCAAAGCCTTTAAAACCGTGTGAACCGATGTTAAACCCTTGTTCCGCATACGGGCCAGCAACCCACGAAGCCTCTTCACCTTGACCAATCTCAAATGACTCTTCGCGCCATTCAAAACCAGTAGCAAAGCTAATATCCTCTAAACCACCAATGGTCACAAAACGATTCATATCAACGTTAAAGGTTGTCTCTACTTGCTCGTAAGAACCTGTATCAAAATCGGTTGGTGTCGCTAAACCCAATGACGGATTAAGTGAATTTTTTAAACCAAAAGTGGCTTTGTTACTACCTGTACCAGCACTGACATCATAGTTCCATTCACCTGAAGTCCCTTTAATACCAGTAAAGAAAGACATGTCTTCAATTTTACCGGTAAATTGAGGTGTATAACCACCTGGGCGAATTTGGTTCATTGAGAAACAATTTGGATCCGCTACCATCGCTTGGTATTCAGAAGTATTCAGCACGTTACCCACGTTAGCAGGGACATTACCTACCCACGAACACGACGCAACACCATTTTCAGCTAAACCAACATCACCAACTAGTAAAGTGTTACCACCATCATTTGAATAGACGTTACCGCGATTGTGCGGATTACGATAATAAAAACCACCCGTTGCTTCACGAGACGATACGTTACCAAATGCATACAAGTGAGTATTATCGTTAATGTCAAAGCCTGAGTTTACAAATACGGTAAAATCATCTTCGATTTCAGGATTACCCCAAGTTTGTGCAGGGTCAAGAATGAATTCATTACCAGCGCTGGCAATTGCAGCTGCATCTGTACGCTGTACACTGCGACTTGTTGCATCTGCAGTTTTATATTGCGCACTGATGTTAACAAAGCCATCATCAGTTAACGGTAAGCCGATGTTGCCATCAATAGTCGTTGCTGCGCCGTCACCTTCGTAATATTCACCCTGACTGACCGTGATAGAGCCGCCTTCAGAGGCATCTTTTAAAACAAAGTTCATTACACCGGCAATCGCATCAGAACCATACTGCGCAGCTGCACCGTCACGTAACACTTCCACTTGTTTTAACGCAACACCAGGAATAACTGAAATATCAGGTCCTTGAGCACCATCGTTAATACCACCACCTTGGAAAGCAATAACTGAAGCACGGTGACGACGTTTGCCGTTCACTAAAATAAGCGTGCTGTCTGATGGCAGGCCGCGAAGGTTAACAGGGCGAACAAGCGTGGCCGCGTCACTAATTGGTTGCGCGCGTGAGTTAAATGAAGGAACAGAGGTTACCAACATATCAATCATGTCGGTAGAACCATTCTTCTTGAGGTCATCACTACTAATAATATCAACCGGCACTGGCGAGTCACCAATTGAACGAGGAGCCGCACGTGAACCCACTACAGCTATTTTTTCAACGTTTTCTTTTTTTGCCACTTCTTCGTCTGCAGCGAAAGCTTGGGAGCTGACAACTGTTCCGGCAAGTGCAAAAGAGATGGCCAAGCTCAACGAGCTGATACCAAATTTAGTTTTTTTTGATTGCATCATTATTATCTTCCCAACTGCTTATTATTGTTGTGTTTCAACTTAGTTGTAGGTGATTCATGTCTATAACTAGTTGTTGTCTAAAATGTGAAACATTCCTTATTCCGATTACATTTTTATAACAACGAAAACACAATTGCTAACACTTTCTGAGATTAATTAAGCAGTGCCTAAAGAATAAATTAGCCGTAGAAACAGTAAATGCATGATTTTAAGTGATATATGTCACATTATGACTTTTTCTCACTATTTTATTTTTTGTAGAAAAAACAACAAAAAAACTCAATGTATAATAAAGTTTACACATTCATCACTACTTTTTTATGGCTGCCCTCAAAGGGGGAGTAAGCCTAAAAATGACATTCTCGATACAACCTTTGCCAATTAATCGAGACCCGTGTAGGTTAATGGAACAATCTAAACGTACGTTTGATTTAAAAACAATAACAACCCAAAATTTATAGGGGGTAAGCATGACTTATGATGCTGATTCAACACTCGATTTACAGCAGTACACATCTATCGTCGATCTCATTGAGAAGTCTTGTCGCAAGTTTGCCGATAACACTGCATATGCATGTTTAGGAAAAGACACTACATTCACTGAAATAGAGCGTGATTCACGTCATTTTGCAGCTTATCTACAACATTGCACTCATTTACAAGCTGGTGATCGAGTTGCTCTTCAACTGCCTAATATTACTCAATTTGTTATAGCCGCATATGGAATTATTCGTGCTGGTATGGTGTTAGTAAATACCAACCCAATGTATACCGAACGGGAACTAACTCACCAATTTAATGACTCTGGAGCTAAAGCCTTAGTCGTGCTATCCGATTTATTACCGACACTAACAAATGTAGTCAAAAACACTCCAATTGAGCTGGTCATATCAACTCACGCAATGGACTTGATCCAGGCACAGCCACAACCAGAGACACCGTTTGCTAAAATGACTTTTTTAGACGTGCTAACTGAAGGGGGAAAACTGCAATATCAACCCGTAACGCCTATCCATAGTGATTTAATTGCCTTGCAATATACTGGTGGCACGACGGGGTTATCAAAAGGTGCGATGCTCAATCATGGCAACCTTTTAGCTAACTCGGCTCAAGTAAAATCACGTATCGCCAGCACCATGAATCAAGGTCATGATGTCTTTGTTGCACCGCTACCGATTTATCATATCTATGCGTTTATGGTTAATTTAGTGTTGTATTTTGAATCGGGTAGTTGCTCTGTGTTAATTCCTAATCCACGCGATATTAGTGGGTTAATTAACACAATGAAGCAATACTCTTTTACCGGGTTTGCAGGTTTAAATACCTTGTTTGTGGGCTTATGCCACCAGCCAGAGTTCAAAGCCTTAGATTTTAGTAAAATGACCATCACTATTTCGGGTGGGACAGCATTAACCAGTGCGGCTGCCAACTTATGGCAACAAACCACAGGCTGCATGATTTCCGAAGGGTATGGCTTGTCAGAAACATCACCGGTTGTCAGTTTAAATTCACCCGGGCATCAACGTCTTGGTACAATTGGTAAGCCTGTACTGGGCACCGAGGTGAAAGTGCTTGATATGGATGATATGGAAGTCGCAACTGGTCAAGCAGGAGAACTAGCCGTTCGTGGTCCACAGGTTATGCAAGGTTATTGGAATAAACCGGAGGAAACAGCCAAAGTAATGACCCAGGATGGCTTCTTTAAAACGGGTGATATTGGCATTGCTAGCGAAGATGGTTACCACACCATTGTTGATCGTAAAAAGGACATGATTATCGTTTCAGGCTTTAACGTTTATCCGAATGAAGTCGAAGACGTACTCTCGACCAATGAACTGGTGCTTGAATGCGCTGTAGTGGGCGTTGAAGATGAACGAACAGGTGAAGCGGTAAAGGCTGTCATTGTGTTAAAACAACCGTCAGCCGATATCGACGCAACTAAGCAAGTTATTAATGATTATTGCCGTAGCCAACTAACCGCCTACAAGGTTCCGCGGATAATTGAATTTACAGAGCAATTGCCAAAAAGCACCGTGGGTAAAATTTTACGCAGAGAACTGCGCAAATAAGCGCCAAGCAGGATAAATAAACGTTAACGGTTTTCGTCATAAAAAAAGATGCCTCGGCATCTTTTTTATTTACTCATCATACCCACTAAACGGAGTCGTTATCCATCAACAATTGCAGGCTGGCAAATTCCCGATAAAGCTCATTGCTGGCCATTAATTCATTATGCGTGCCGCTAGCAACTAACTGACCTTTATCCATAACAAAAAGGCGATCGACATTAATTACTGTCGCTAATCGGTGAGCAATAATCACAGTAGTGCGGTTAGCCATCAATGAATCAAGGGCCTGTTTCACTTTGACTTCACTCACTGCATCTAAGGCGCTGGTTGCTTCATCAAGCAACAACAACGGTCTGTCGGCTAAAATAGCTCTGGCAATGGCTATTCGTTGCTTTTGACCGCCCGACAATCTCACGCCGCGTTCACCTAGATACGTTGCATAGCCGTCGGTAAACTCGCTAATAAATTCATCAGCTTTAGCAGCAACACACGCCTGAATAACCTCGTCATCGGTTGCGGATAAACGACCGTAACGAACATTTTCAAGGACATTCATTGCAAAAATGACCGACTCTTGCGGGACTAATGCATACTGCTGACGTAAATCGGTTAAAGACAACGTTGAAATATCAACATTATCTAATAAGATTTTGCCAGCTTTGGGTTGGTAAAATCGCATCATCAACTCAAACAGGGTACTTTTACCTGCACCACTAGGTCCAACAAGCGCGACACGTTCTCCTGGCTGAATAGTGAACGATAATTGCCGAATAACATCTTGGCCACTGTCTGAGGGATATGCAAACACCACATTGTCGAAATGTAATAACCCTTTTACCGGCAAGTTCAATTGATGAGGTACAGCTTGCTGCGGAATATCAATGGGCGTATGAACCAATTCCATTAAGCGTTCTGCTGCGCCAGATGCACGTTGAATTTCACTAAATACTTCACTTATTGTCGCGACAGCCCCCGCCACCATGACGGCATAAAACATAAATGCAGATAACTCTCCTGCACTGATATTACCGCTCATTACATCTTTTGCGCCAACCCATGTCACAAACGCAATGGCACCAATACTTAAAAACATCACAGTCGAAATCAATAGAGCACGGTATTTTATTCGCCCTTTCGCCACATCCATTACCGCTTCGACACGGTCAGCAAATAGTTGACGATCTTTTGTCTCATGAGTATAAGCTTGAACAGTGTGGATTTCGTGCAACGTCTCATCAATATATGCGCCTAAATCGCCAACACGATCTTGGCTTTTACGCGACAACACTCTAACTTTTCTACCAAAATAACTCACAGGCCCCAGCACTAAAGGCACAGCAAATAAGACTAAAGCCGTCAGCTTTACACTGGTAAAACCCATCATAACAATACCGCCCAATACTGTTACACTTGATCTCAACGCCATTGACAAACTAGAGCCAACAACACTTTGGATTAACGTACTGTCTGCGGTAAATCGAGAAATGACCTCACCCGTGCGTTGGGTAGCAAAAAAACCTGGTGATAGCGACAACAGATGCTGATAAACCTGCAAGCGAATGTCGGCACTTACCCGCTCACCCAACCATGTCATTAAATAAAAACGACAGAAAACTGCAGTACCACTAATTGCGGTAATCCCCACTATAATTAACATAATCTCATCTAATCTTGCGGCATTGTCGGCAATAAATCCTTCATCAACCATCATTTTGACGCCCTGCCCAAGTGATAACCACGCGAGCGAACCTATAAACAAGAAGATGATGGCAGCAACAACCTTTAATTTATAAGGAGATAAAAAATGTAAAATCCAAGGTAAAACACGGTGTGGTGTCGTCACTATTGAGGCAGAGTCTAAAGTTGCAGTAACAGCGGATGCCGTTGTCGTTGAATTCGTCACAGTATTAACCAGCAAATAAAACTAAGATAAAGTGATAGTAACAACAAAATGTGAGATTGTAGATGCCTTATAAACTAGGTAACCCAAAACCCACAATTATAAAAATTAATAATAAGAAGAAATAGGTTATGCAGAACAAGCTAAATAAATCTAAAGGGTTCAGCTTAATAGAACTCGTTGTTGTGATTGTTATTTTGGCAATACTCGCCATCATTGCCAGCAGTAAATTCATAAATTTACGCACAGATTCTATTGTATCGACTATGGAAGGAATGGAAACTGCAATGCAATCAGCAGCAACTCTGACCTATTCTAAAGCCGCCATTGCTGGAGTTGAAAGACTTGCATCTACAACGCTCAACATTGATGGTGTAGACGTAGTATTAGCTTATGGTTACCCCAACGGTACGGCTGCTGGGATAGATTTATTAATGAACGTCCCCACTGACGACTGGCAAAAACGCGCAAGTGTATATACCGGCGCTTGGATTTATTGGCATGGGGTTATCACAGAAGATGCTGGTGTTGCGCAATGTTATTTACGATATAGACAAGCGACCTCAACCACAGCAAGGCCAATCATTAATGTTGAAACTAGCGGTTGCTAACCGCAGTTTTGTTAAGCTTCAGGGTAACGAGTTTCAATATTTTTTAATGAACGCAAAAACAAGCCTAGTCCACCAATACTGAGCACTAAAATAACAATTAAGTCGAATGCACTCATGTACGAAAACCTAAAATTAATTGAACTAATCACCCCAAAAATAAGCGCAACTAACGAGCCAAAGGTTAATAACCAACCTAATGGATTTTTGCCGTTATAAAACATTAACCCAACCCCAAACATAAATGGGATCATCACCATGCCACTCGTTAATCCAAAACCACCAAATTGATATAAATGACTGCCAAAACCAAATGAACTGGTCACTTTAATCGCATTGAGTAACATGTAAAAACCGCCACACATCATAGCTAAGCCAATAAAAAACTGCCCTATACCACCGCTTGTTCCACCTGCACCTTTCATCATTATTCCTTGAAATTCTTTACGATAACGACAATTTACTCAACCGCTTAGCGAATAGCAATCTTTGCCCACATCGCAATTTCTCGCGCTGCTAAGCGATATCTGAGATAATACCTAAGTGTTTATTGAACAACATCGATCACAATAAACTCCTCCTTGGCAATTCATCACAATTTATTATTTAGGTAATACACCCATGACCACCCAATTTGCTTGCGCAGGCATTGAACTTGAGCTCTTTCGTTACCCCACTCAACAAGCCTCAAACTTACAAGCATGGGATGCCGCAGATGAGCATTTGATTAAACACTTAATCGACGGTCAACAGCCTGTAGTGCCGACAGCCATACTCAATGACAGTTTTGGTGCACTTACCTGTGCGTTAACCACCTTTAACAATAAGTGGCCAATCACACTAGAGACCGATGCTAAAACCAGTTTGCTCGGTTGCCAGTATAATTTGCAACACAATCATTTGACGCCTGAGTCGTTACAAATCATTAATAGCCGTGAGACTCTACCGCACAATATTCAACTGGTATTAATGAAGCTGCCTAAAAACCTCCATTATTTTGGCCAACAACTTGCCCGTTTATCAACAATTCTCCCTGCGGGTACATCTGTATTCATCTCAGCCAAGGCTAAATCGATTAACGCAGCCTTGCTTAGCCTTATTGACAAAAATTTAGGCCAATCGAGTGCCAGCTTAGCCTGGAAGAATACCCGAGTAATTACTTGTATCAGTGATGGTAAAGCGCGCACTATCGCAGCGCCAGTTAATTGGAAGGTGAACGAATTAGGATTCACAATTAGTAACTTAGCAAATGTGTTTGCAGCAAATAAATTAGATATTGGTGCAAGAATAATGCTCGATAATATGCCTAAGGGAGACTTTGCACACGTCGTTGATTTAGGATGTGGTAATGGTATTTTGGGGCTTCATGCAAAACAACGTTACCCACAAGCACACGTTCACTTTGTTGACGACTCTGATATGGCTATAGCATCGGCAAAGCACAATTGGCAGCACAATGGATTAGAGTCTTCTGATGATACGCCACACGGATATTTTTATTGGGATGATTGCTTAACCAATTTACCCGATGAGATCATCCCAGATCTCGTACTGTGTAATCCCCCCTTTCATCAAGGTGAAGCAATTACCGATCATATTGCATGGCAAATGTTTGTTGATGCGTATAAACGCTTAAAGACAGGCGGTATTTTACATGTTGTAGGCAATCGCCACTTAGCCTACCACGTAAAAATAAAACGTATTTTTAATAACTGCACAACAATTGCTGCCAATGGCAAATTTGTCATATTACAAGCCAAAAAATAACCCACTTAGATAGCCTATACCTAAGCATGCTCGCTTAGGTATGGGATCATTTCCCATAAACAATCCATTTACATAGCAGTATTACCCGCTTTTTATTCGTCAATGACAATCGTGACAACCACCTAAATTGGACTTACCAAAAAAAATAAATTGGTTGACTAAATGCATAGCCAAAGCCTAAAATCGTATTACCAATTTAATTTGAATCAAATTGTTGCTATTGATGCTGGTTCAAACTTAAATTTTTCTAATCAACACATGACAACACTCGACATGGACGTCGCTTATTTTAGGTTGAGCTCCTCTGTCTCATACCACTAGTCGGCCCCTTAGCTATCTTTGGGGTCTTTTTTTTGATGATAGAACATAAAAAAACGCGCTAACAAAAATGCTAGCGCGTTTATTCATCAACGTAATATCGTAAAGCAATTTAGCCTTTAATTTTTACTAAATTTTCAATCGAATATAAATCCCGATTAGCGCTGTTTTTACGACGCACTTCCTCTAAAGCTTGTTGTTCTAACTTATCAAACAACACATTGATTAAGCGATTAAAATGCTTATGCATTGCTAATCGAGCCTCAGCGGCATCATGTGCAGATAACGCTTCGTAAATCGCCGTATGTTCTGCCAAGGTTTTATTATTGTCGGTACTGCAAACGATATTATAATCTTCAATAATCTCGTTGCTTGATGAGCGTAATGCCCACATATTTTCAAACAAATTAATTAGCGCACCATTGCGAGTAGAGTAAGCAATAATTTGATGAAACAACTCATCTGCTTCTTCGACATTTTGCATGTCTTTCATCATCACTAGGGTGCCATGGAGCTTTTCAAGCTCTTCTGTTGTGATGGTCTTAGCAGCTAATGCAGCGATCTCGCCTTCAACAAGCGCACGGGCTTGAGTCAGTTCAAAAGCGTTTACACTGTTTACGCTAACACTTTGCTTTTGATTGTTGACAACATAAACACCTGAGCCAGTTTTCACTTCCACTTTCTCACGCACTTCTAACGCAATAATCGCTTCACGAATGGTGGGCCTGCTTACTTCAAACTTCTCTGCAAGCTCTCGCTCTGGGGGTAAACGACTGCCTACCGGATACTCGCCACAGGCGATAGAGGCTTCAATCGTATCGACTATTCGCCAAAATAAACGACGGTTTTTCATATACCTTCCTTCGAAAAGTAAAACCAATTTAGTGGTTTAATACTGACATATTATCGGTTAAAACCGTGACAGCAAACAACTAATAACATGACCTGCCACTCACATAGTAAAAATAATAACACATTGTCCAACCTTTAAAAGCATTGGTAATAACAATTAACAATAACCCCAACCTAATTGGTAAAGCAAATTGGTTGACACAATGTTGATTGTTGGTTAGTTTCTATTCAGGCGCAAAGTAATACTCAATATGCCTTAATAGCGGCATGTTCCGCTGACAGAACGAATGCACAGATCTGGGGAGATTAAAGTGAAATTTAACAAAATAAATGATACTGCAAACAAAATAGAAGCGAACAAACAGCCTCATGTAATCATGTTGTGTGCCTCATTTCATCACCTTTAAGCCTTGAGCGATCCATTAATATCCTTTGACGCAGACACGCTGCTCCAATGACAGACTGTGATACCCAAGCGCCAAAACGCGTTTGTTCACATTGAAGGATATCTGGTCCACCAATTTATATCGATGTATTGGTGGAAAATTAATTAGGCTCTACTAGAGAGACAACATGACCCCATTCAACTCCCACACACCATTTTCGTATGGGTTATTCACAAAAATATTTGTGTTATCGCTGTTGATTCCTTTAACGGCTCAGGTAAATGCACAAGAGCACTTAGTTGCATCACAAGCACAATATCAACAAGTATTAAAACAACTACAACCAGGCGATAGCATCATTTTACAAGATGGCACCTGGCAAGACTTTGAAATGGTATTTTCAGCTAAAGGCACAGCTAAACAACCAATCACATTAACTGCACAGACCAAAGGCAGTGTCATCCTTTCAGGCCAATCTAATCTAAAATTGGCAGGCGAATATTTACAAGTATCAGGTTTAGTGTTTAAAGATGGCTTTACACCAAGTAATGAAGTCATCGCCTTTAAAAAAAGTAATAATGAGCTAGCAAACCACTCCCGTGTCACCGAAGTTGTTATCGACAATTACAACAACCCAGACCGTCAAATGTCAGATAATTGGATTGGCATGTATGGTCAGTACAATCGATTAGATCATAATCACTTTGTGGGTAAACGTAATGCAGGAGTAACGTTAGCAGTGCGTCTAGAAGGTGAACAAAACCAGCAGAATCATCACCGAATCGATCACAACTATTTTGGTCCTCGACCTATTTTAGGCTCTAATGGTGGTGAAACCATTAGAATTGGCACTAGCCATCACTCGCTGACTAACTCATTTACTGTGGTCGAAAACAACTACTTTGATCGCTGCGACGGTGAAGTTGAGATTATTTCGATCAAATCAGGTCAAAACCGGATTCAAAATAACTTATTTAATGGTTCTCGAGGCACATTAACCTTAAGGCATGGCAATGGTAATATTATCGACAGCAATGTTTTTTTAGGTAACGGTATTGAACATACTGGCGGGATCCGCATTATTAATCGGGATCAAACCGTCTCCAATAACTACCTTGAAGGTCTCACAGGTACGCGGTTTGGTAGCGGATTTACCATTATGAATGGCGTTCCAAACTCACCGATTAATCGCTATCATCAAGTGGTAAATGCTGATATTCACCATAACAGCTTTATTAACTTAGACCATATAGAACTGGCTGCGGGCAGTGACAGCGAACGCTCTGCACCACCTAAAGACAGCACGCTCACTCAAAACGTATTTATCAACCCCAAATCGCCATTCACCTTGTATGATGACATAAGCGGTTTGCGCTTTAACGACAACATCACTAATTTTGCCAGCAAAGACTTAAACCCAATCATTCAAAAGGGGATGAACACCCACAATATCACTATGGTCCGGGCTGCAAACGGCTTGTTATATCCCAATGATCCTAAACTTGCGCAGTATGGTGTCAGTAGTACTTTAGTCCCCACAACCAAACAACAAACAGGTACGACTTGGTACCCAAAATCTGAACCTACAGTGGCTTTTCAATCAGGCAAGATTATTAAGGTCAACGCCACAGATGGAGAGTTAGACAACGCCGTAGTTGCTGCGCAATCAGGTGATACATTATTACTCAACGATGGCCAGTACAGCATCGATACTCTACTCGCTATCAATAAAACCTTAACGTTTAAAGCAGCAAACCCTCATAAAGCCATTATTAGTTTCGAACGCCCTAGCCTGTTTGAAATTCAGAATGACGGTAACTTACAACTCGACGGACTAGTCATTAATGGTCAACTTAGCCCTGATGCGCCAGGTAACAGTGTCATCAGAACCCTTAAATGGGGCATGTTGACGAACTATCGTTTTGACATGAGCAATAGCATTGTCGAACAACTCAATAACAGTAACGCCTTTCACTTTTTTGACTCTGGTAGCCGCGCTTTTGCCCATATGATTAATGTTAATAACAGCCAATTCCGTCACATAAGCGGCGATGTATTTCGCCTTAATAAAGAAACCGACGACATCGGCATCTATAACGCCGAATACCTTAACCTCACGCACAATCAGTTTGAAGATATTGGCGGTATCGTTGCAACGGTTTATCGCGGCGGCACCGATGAAAGCACATTTGGCCCACATGTTTTAGTTAGCCATAATCAGTTCACCCATGTGGGTAAAGGCCAACAAAATAAAACTGGGTCAATATTAAATCTGCATGGCGTTCAAGTAAGCCAAATAGGACACAACACATTTGCCGACAGTGCCGCTATTACTATTTTCCATACAGTAGGCGAGCCGCAAACCACCATCACCAATAACCAGTTAATAAATACCCCTGTTCCACAGGTGACGGAGTTTGTCACTCAAGGGAAACACACTGCCAACATCAATAATAATAAAGTGCAAACACGATGAATAACATCAAGCAAGACAATGGCAAAAGTCAGTTAATCCGGTTGATGCGTAAGCGCACTAGCCGACTAGTAGCCAGTTTAACATTTATAGCGCTCACCTCGCTCGGTGCTTTGCTGCCCGTATTTGCGGCTAGCCACCCAAACCTTGTGATTAATCAGCAAGACGTAGCCGCAATGCAGCAGGCTATCGCTCAACCTGGCGCGTTTCAAAATGCATTTAATGCAAAGCGTATAGAAGTTGATTTAGGGCTAATTCAACCTATTGAGGTCCCTGTACCTGTTGATGCTGGCGGCGGTTATACCCACGAAAAACACAAAAGTAATTATCAGCAAATGTACGACACCGGCATCATTTACCAACTAACCGGTGATAAAAAATACGCAACTTACGTAAAAGACATGCTGTTGCAATATGCCAAGCTTTATCCAGAACTGCCATTGCACCCAAAACGTAAAAGCAGCAACGAAGGCAAACTCTTTTGGCAGGGATTAAACGAAGCTGTTTGGTTGATGCACACAGTGCAAGCCTATGATTTTATTTATGACTCATTAACACCATCTGAACGTGAACGTATTGAAGCAGGCGCAATTACCCCAGCGGTGTTGTTTTTGTCTGAGCAGTCGCCACGCACCTTTAATAAAGTACATAACCACGGAACATGGGCCACTGCCGCCGTGGGTATGAGCGGCTATGTTTTAGACAAACCATTATGGGTTGAACGAGCCTTGTATGATTTAACCCTATCGAAAAAAGGCGGCTTTATGCGCCAACTCGACGAGTTATTTTCACCAGACGGCTATTACAACGAAGGTCCTTATTATCAACGTTATGCCTTAATGCCGTTTGTTACTTTTGCTAAAGCCATTGAACAAAATGAACCGCAACGTAAGATTTTTCAACACAGAAATGGCATATTACTCAAAGCCATTAATACATCGGTCGCGCTCAGTTACAACAAACTGTTGTTTCCGCTTAACGACGCCATAAAAAGTAAAGCCATTGATACTATAGAATTAGTTAATGGTATCGCGATTGCTTATGGAATAAACAACGACCCTCACCTATTAGATATTGCTAAACAACAACACAATATCTTACTCACCGGTGATGGACTTAAAGTGGCACAGGCACTAGACAAAGGCCTTCAACAATCCTTTGCATTTACATCTGCACTGTTTAGAGATGGTAAACAAGGTGATAAAGGTGCATTAGTGGTTATGCGCCAAGGTAGCCCAACCGACCAGGCGATTGTATTTAAAGCCACAGAACAAGGCTTAGGTCATGGCCATTTTGATAAGCTTACATGGCAATTTTATGATGCTGGTAATGAAATTGTTTCAGATTACGGCGCAGCACGTTTTCTAAATATTGAAGCCAAATTTGGTGGCGGATACTTGCCAGAAAACACAACTTGGGCTAAGCAAACCATTGCGCACAATACCCTAGTTGTTGATGAGACAAGCCACTTTAACGGCAAAGTCAAAACCGCAAATCAGTTCCATCCCACGTTACATTTTTTTGATCAACAAAAAGACCTCACCATTGCTTCCGCCTCCATTGACAACGCCTATGAAGACGTCAAATTCAAGCGTACTCAAGCCTTAATAAAAATTGAAAACCGTGACGCGGTGTTCGCGATAGATATCATGCAAGTTACCGCAAACAAGCCTCATCAGTACGATCTACCAGTGCACTATCAAGGCCAGTTAATCGATACCAGCTTTACTCGTGATACATCACTAACACAACTGTCAACATTAGGCACAAAGCACGGTTATCAGCACTTATGGCTGTTAGCAAAGGCTAACTTAGCCCAAGACAATACTGACAATACACTGGCAAGAGTGACATGGTTAAACGACAACGGCCGTTTTTACAGCTACAGCACGTTAGTCAACACTCACTCCAATAATGCTACTCATGAGCACATGCTATTTGCACAATTAGGAGCTAATGACCCCAATATGAATTTACGCCAACAGCAGGCGTTTATTCACCGAGTCACTGCCACTAACCATACCTATGTCAGCATGATTGAACCGCACGGTGAATACAATTCAGCTAAAGAATACACCCTCGATGCTACCAGTAAGGTTGCCAAACTCACTCATTATCAGCAAGCAGAACTGGAAGCTGTGCAAATTCGTTTCACAGATGGTCAGCAATATTTACTTGCAATCAATCAAACCGAGCAAGCAATCACGACAGAAACTCGCAGTGTTATCAATATCAATGGCGTTGCATACCCATTTAAAGGGCGATCTCAATTACTCGAAATTAACGAACTCAATTAGCAAATATATAACAAAAATTTAGGAGCTCCGACTATGAAACAGAATCAACATTTTGGCTTTGGCGATAAAACAGAAATACAAGACATTGGCGGCGGATTAAAGCGTCAAATGCTTGGATATAACCATGAGTTGATGGCCGTTAAAATTTGGTTTGATAAAGGTGCTGAAGGTTACGTACACGCCCACCGTCATTCTCAAGTCTCGTATGTTGTAGAAGGTGAATTCCATGTCAATGTCGACGGTGTGATTCAAATACTCCATGCCGGCGACAGCTTCTTTATTCCACCACATGTAGAACACGGCGCAGTGTGTCCAACCGGCGGTATTTTAATTGATACTTTTAGTCCTCCTCGCGAAGACTTTGTTGAGGACTTAGCATGAAAAACAGTCCATTCAAGCTAAAGCACTTACGTTGGCTGGTGGTGAGTTTAGTCGCCTTAGCCACCGTGATTAACTATATCGACCGCTCTGCACTTGCCATTATGTGGCCGGGTATTGCCGAAGACTTAGGCTTAGACAAAAGCGATTATGCCAACATTATTACTGTGTTTATGATATCTTACGCAATCGGTCAATCCTTGTTTGGTAAGATTTTTGATGCCATTGGCACACGTCTAGGCTTTTTACTGTCTATCGTAGTGTGGTCGGTATCCATTGCGTTACACGCTATTGCAGCGACGGCTATGTCATTTGCCATATTCAGAGCCATTTTAGGTCTGGGTGAAGCCGGTAACTGGCCGGGTGCCACCAAAGCCAACGCTGAATGGTTTCCAATTAAAGAGCGCGCGTTAGCTCAGGGGATTTTTAACTCAGGCGCCTCTTTAGGTTCGATTATTGCGCCGCCATTAATTGCATTTTTGTATGCCTTTTTAGGTTGGCAAGCAACGTTTATTGTCATCGGTTCTTTAGGGCTTATCTGGATCATTCCTTGGATGATTATTTACAAATCAGCTCCAGATGCTCACCCATGGATCACCGAAACAGAGCGCCAATATATTCTTACCGGCCAGCAATGCTCAACCGAAGAGAAACAAGCAAAAGAATACGTACCAACCACTGGCCAACTATTACGCCATCGTCAAACCTGGGGCGTCATTGCTGCACGTTTTTTTATCGACCCTATTTGGTGGCTATTTGTTGCTTGGTTGCCTCTGTATTTAAATGAAAAATTTGGTTTTGATGTTAAAGAAATTGGCGCATTTGCTTGGCTGCCGTATGTCGGCGCAGCAATTGGGGCATTGTTTGGTGGTTGGCTAAGTGGCCATTTATTAAGCCGTGGCTGGACGGTGAACAAAGCACGCCGTAGCGCGATTGTATTGGGTTGTGTGGTAATGCTTCCGGCACTGCTATTAACCTCACAAGCAGCCACGCCTTGGTTGGCTATGGGCTTAATTGCGGTGATTTTATTTGGTTTTCAAACTGCTATTGGTAATGTGCAAACCTTACCGAGCGATTACTTCTCAGGTAAAACCGTGGGGACATTAGCAGGCATTAGCGGTACGTCGGCGGTGTTAAGTGTCATCATCACCATTCAATTGGTGCCTATGATGACTCAAGGCGGCGACTATACTGCCTTCTTTATTTTGGGCGCGGCACTTGTACCATTGGCATTAATATCGTTATGGTTAGGCGGAAAAATAGAACCCGTAAAACCTAAGTCATAATATCTACCTTATCGATAAAAAGGCTTGCTAACCAAACGTTAGCAAGCCTTTTTTGTTTATATAAATACCATTCATCGATTAGCATACTGACAAGCAACCCAGTAATATGTTGATCTATTGTGAAAAAAAACCAATAAGAAGACACAAAAATGGACTACTTAGCAATTAATAAACACGCATGGGATCAGCGGACTAAAATTCACCTAGACTCATCATTTTATAACTTACAAGCTTTTACTGCTGGCAAGTCATCATTAAACCCCATTGAACTTGAACAAGTTGGCAATGTACAAGGTAAAAGCCTTTTACACCTGCAATGTCATTTTGGTCAAGACAGCTTATCGTGGTCAAGGCTTGGCGCAAAAGTCACAGGGGTAGACTTATCAACAGAGTCTATCGCCACCGCTCAGCAACTGACAAACAAACTACAACTCGATGCACACTTTATCAACAGCGACATCTACCAGTTTGGGCAAGACAACACTAAACAATATGACATCGTTTTTACCTCATATGGCGTACTTGCCTGGTTACCCGATTTAACCCGTTGGGCACAAACCATTGCTAATGCATTAACCCCTGGTGGTGAGTTTCATTTAGTCGAATTCCACCCATTTAATGACGTCCTGTCTGGCTATGGATATTTTGAGCAGTTACAACCGGATGTCGAAGATGAAGTGACCTACACTGAAAATCATAACAACCAAATCGACACAGTCGTCACATGGCCGCATCCCATAAGTGAAGTGATTAGCGCACTCATTTCTACAGGATTAAGTATTGAAGAGTTTAATGAGTATCCTTTCAGTCCCTACAACTGCATCGAAGGCTTAGAATTTGTCGACGAAAAGGGTTATCAATTGCGGCATCAAGGTCATCCAATCCCACTTATCTATTCGATTAAAGCAAGGAAAACAGCATAAAACATATTTGCAGTTCGCTCTAACTACTTGATATTTAACACTGTCATAACGGTGTCGTCTACATGGCGTCACCGACAGTTAAACAACCTCGTCATAGTATTGTTGACTACAGAGGTGAGGAATAAAAATGATTGTCAAAAAGTTACGAGAAAAAAATAATTGGTCACAAGAGCAACTTGCCCGATTAGCAGGAGTAAGCTTAAGGACAATTCAACGAGTGGAAGCGGGTAATAAAGCTAGTCTTGAAACACTCAAATCTCTCGCCTCTGTTTTTGAAATTGAACTTTCAAAATTAACAGAGGTAATCGCCATGCTAGATAAGAATTGTACAGAGTGGAAAGCAGAACCTTGGTTCATCAAATTTTTTCTGTTTGGTAGCACAAAACGTTCACATATGCTGGTTTCAGAATACACATTATTGGCAATAGGGATTATTGCTTGGCTGATGTTTAAAACGATTGAAGTCACCACGCCTATCGCATTTTTATTGGCCTATCTTAATAGCAAATTAGTCAGTTATATTGACGAAAAAGGTTATTGGTAATAAACAAGTCTATTTATCATTAATTAGTCATAAGCATTAAGTCGTTAGGCAACCCACATGAGTGAGTTGCCTTTTACCATAAGATGAATAGCAGCATCAACTCGACTTACTTTCTATTTTCTGTTTGCTTTTAGTGGGTGACTGTTGATGTGTTGAAGGCGGAGAAAATAGTACCTGTAAACGTTGTGTTATCGACAATTGCATTTGAGTCACATCACGCCACATATCGCGCCACTCGCTAAAGGTCACCACTAAAGGATTAAAACTGTTTACTGGCTTAGTAATGCCGTATTGCACGGTTTCATTTTCTGGCTCGAACGTACCAAACATTTTGTCCCAAATAATTAATACTCCCGCGTAGTTTTTATCAATATATTGCGGGTTACGTCCATGGTGAACTCGGTGGTGCGACGGTGTGTTAAAAATCCACTCTAACGGGCCTAAAGATTTAATCGCCTGAGTGTGAACAAAAAACTGTAAACCCAAGTTGAGCAATACAGCAAACACCACCCAATTAGGGTCAAATCCCATCACGACCAAAGGCAACCAAAATAGCCACATGCCAGCTAATGGATACATTAGGCTTTGTCTAAAAGCGGTGCTGAAATTCATATTTTCAGAGCTATGATGCACCACATGGGCTGCCCACATCCAACGAATGCGGTGGCTTGCGCGATGAAACCAGTAATAGCAAAAGTCTTGAGCAATCAGTAATAATCCAAATGTTAATAAGGTCATATCGATTTCAAACAAGCGCCAACCAAAAAAATGCAGATAGATTTTGGCAATCAATAGTCCGGCAATAATATCTGCAACTTGATGCATGCCCGCCAATACAAAATTGCATAACACTTCTGCTGGGCGATATTGGGCACTTGCAGGTAAACGTTTAGCGCGTACGCCAAACCACCATTCCAACAAAATACAACCGAAAAAAATCGGTGCCAATACCAGTAATAACCACTCAGGATGAGCAATCAATAAATCCATATCCATATTCACTGTCCATTTATTATTATTTTTATCGTTTCATCAACCGAGTGAAATCGGCCGCTTTATATTGCTCATTTTACATTATGGTCCCATCACCATTTAGCAAAATGATCTTCTGTTAGCCCAAGCTGATTATGTAGGCGGTATTGATTACCGTTGTTATCGTTTATTACGCCACTAAAATAGCCAATATACTGCCTAAAATTATTCTTCAGCCAGATTAAGTTGAGTTTCTCGCTGCGCTGATTAAGTGGCCTAAAATACAAATCTACCTGGCCATCATTGGTGGTGATATGCCATATATCTTGTTGCGAGTGTCGATTAAAATCAAAATTAGCGGCGCCCAATAAGTGTCGTTCGCCATTTATCCACATCACATTTTCTGTTTGGCCGGTTTCATTAACGCCAGCAGCAAGGTTAAGCCCGATAACCCCAGCCTCAGTTTGTGCATTAATTGATGCCCAGCGCCAGCTGGTTTCTCGGCGCATAAACCCTGCAGAAAAATCATAACCAGCAAGCGCATGTTGTAACGGTTGTGGCTCATGATGAATCGTTAACTGCCCTGTCACCGCTAAACCATTGTGTTTTTGCGTATAGGTCCAGCCGTTATAGCCAGTTGGCGTACACACACTTATTGGCAAACTTAATGGTGCTGGTTGGATGCGTAAATTGGCCTGAATATCCGCCAAATTTATTTCAACATGCCATTGACCTTCGACAATATTAATCGCAATACCTTTGCGCTTACTGCCTATTTTTGCTCGTCCCTGCTTAGGGGACACACTTAATTGACATCCAAGGCCTAACGGCGTCAGCCATTGCGTTTGACTGAGCTTATTAGCTTTAATGTCGTAAAGGTAACAAAAACCATTGGCAACATAACGGATATCAGCAATGGCCAACGCTATAATATAATGAGGGGTAATAATGCTTATAAATTGAAACTGTTTAAAATCAAAGTGTTTAGATAACGCTGAAGCAGGCTTGTCCATCTCATTGAAATAAGCAAACTGTTTAACATTGAGTGAATCGACAATACCATCAAAAACACCAAAGACTGGTTGTCTATCAGTGGCGATCAATTTGGGTGGCGCTAATTGTGATTGAACATGCTGCATTGTTTTTCCTGCCACGGCGACGATTGAGTCAACGAAATAGAATTCATCGAAATAGAAAACGACGAAATAGAATTTAACCAAACTAAACTGAATTGATGATAGCTTCAAGTCACCATTTAGACTGACAGGCAAACAGCAGCCTCAATAGAGCATCCGAAACGTCAACACCATACACAATTGTTTAAGCGATATGCTATTGCACTGGAATGGTAAACAATTTCTGGTATCCTTTAGTTACCTTTTGTTAAAAATTATTGCCATATGAAGTCACTCATTCCAGTTTTACTGTCATCACTATTACTCACAGCTTGTGCCAGTTATGAGCCAACTCAAATCGGTCTTAATCCAACGCTTGGCGCGGTTAGCTTACAAACCGAATCTGACACTCAGGTGTTAGTAGAAACCATAGACACTCGTGAAGCGAGCTTTGTGTTACGCATTACTGAAGGCGATAAAACGCCACAATTGGTTGGCACCACAGAGCCTATGCGCCAACAACTTGATAAGCTGTTCCGTAACGGCATGATAAAAGCCGGCTACGTAGTTGACCCAGCCGCCCGTAACTCGGTGCAATTTCAATTAAATTACTTATTAGCGGATGTTACTGACACCACATTCAGCTTTGAATCTAAAACTCGTTTGGTGATCAATGTGCTTGCAAAAAATGCACAGCAGCAATTCACTAAATCATACAACGCCAATGGCTATCTTAAAGGTCCATTAAGCCCCGACTTCGCCACATTAGAGCTGGACATCAATCAATTAATCGACAAGCTCACTACCGAAATCCTTAACGATGATGAGTTACATCAGTTTATTCAACGATAACCTTCTCGGTATTTTCTCTATTTAGCGCTGTGCGGCATTAACACGATGCCGCCAAAAAGGACTCTCACTATGTTTAAATGGCTCGCCACTAGTCTGTTGCTTGTAACCAGTTTATCTGTCTCAGCCGCTGTTGATATTCAAAAGGACACTATTTATCCACAAGTGGAGTTCGACACCAGCATGGGTAAAATTGTGGTTGAATTAGACCGTACACGCGCGCCATTAACCATTGATAACTTTTTAACCTATGTTGTAAAAGGCGAGTACGACAACACGATTTTTCATCGTGTTATTGCTGAGTTTGTCGTCCAAGGTGGCGGATTAACCACTAAACTTGAAGAGCGCCCATCAATGGCGCCTATCGTTAACGAATCTGGAAATGGCCTGTCTAATGCAATGGGCACAATTGCCATGGCTCGAGATAACGACCCACATTCGGCCACAAGACAATTTTATTTTAATGTGGGCGACAACAAAAAATTAGACCCATCAAAACGACGTTGGGGATACACAGTGTTTGGCGAAGTAACCCAAGGTATGGATGTACTTGAAGCGATCTCTATGGTTGAAACCGAGCATAACAGCACATTAAATTGGCCAGATGTCCCCGTTAAAACTGTACTGCTTAAAAAAGCGACATTATTACCACGCTAAATCATTTATTACGCGCTTAATCATCATTAACGGTTAAGCGCGTTATCGGCTAGATGTATATTTTCTGAACACCCATCATATTTCCGCTTGTTGTTTTTACTGACATTTTTATTAGCTTACTTTTCAACCATCTAATTTAATGAGTAATTATCTATTAATTTAACATAAATTAATTTTGTCATATTTTCTGTCATGACCAAAATTTGGGTCTATACTCTAATTTTAATCAATGTAGTCGCTGTTTCATCATGCATTCATTACCAAGGACATTCTTCATGACAGCAAATGATTTTATCGAAACCAAAGCGCCACAATTAGCCTATTACGGCAAAGCCTTCTTAGAAAACCAACTTGATTACAAAGAAATTCAACTTTATATGTGGGACGTGTTAGAAGAGTGGCAATGTATTTCAGGTAAGCTGCTGGCCGATCAACCCAGCGACACTGAAAAAGTATTTTGGCATTTACTCTATTGCTTCGATCATTGGTCTGGATGGGCAATCAAAGGTAACCAGTATCTTAGACAGCAAATACATGACTGCTGTGACTACATCAATATCGGCGGCAATATGCCTCAAAGTTGTATTGGTATCCGACCTTAATCATTTTTAACTCAAACTCGTTCAATAAACTGCGTGAATGGCTTGAACCTAAACCCCTTGCAACATAAGCTAGAGCCATTCTCCTTTATCCAGTTGTCTTATGTCGGTTTTCTTTTCTCAAGCTCGTGAAGCCTTATCGGTTTATTATCACAAACGTGTATTCATTTTATTATTGCTGGGATTCTCTGCTGGCCTACCGCTTATGCTGGTCTTTTCAACACTCAGTTTTTGGCTGCGTGAAGCCGGAGTTGACCGGGCCGCCATTGGGTATTTTAGCTGGATAGCCCTAACCTACGCATTTAAGTGGGCATGGTCTCCCCTAGTGGACCGTATGTCACTGCCTTTGTTTACTCGCTTTTTAGGGCGACGTCGTGGCTGGATGCTGTTTGCTCAATTGTGTTTAGTCGGTGCCATTTTAGGCATGTCAATAAGCGACCCTGTGGTTAATCTTGAGCGCTTAGCTTTATGTGCTTTATTACTCGCATTTGCTTCTGCCACTCAAGATATTGTTATCGACGCATTTAGGATTGAATCGGCCCCCGAAAAAATGCAAGCAGCCCTTGCAGCGGCTTACCAAGTGGGGTATCGCAGTGCGATGATTATTGCCACTGCGGGAGCCTTAACTATCGCAGCATGGGTTTCTCCTGGTGACGACACTTACAACTTAGAAGCCTGGCAAACCGCATACTTTGCGATGGCAATGTTAATGGGAGTGGGCATTTTAACCACTCTTTTTAGTCAGGAACCACAAGTCGATACCAAACATGCCGACGAAAAAGAGCGTCAACTACGATCTGATTTTGCCGCAAAATACCCAAAGAAAATAGCAGGTGCAATGGCTTGGCTTTATAGCGCCAGTGTATTGCCATTTATTGACTTCTTTAAACGCTATGGCAAGAGTGCCATTTTAATCTTACTGCTGATTTCTTGTTATCGTATTTCAGACATCGTAATGGGTATTATGGCCAACGTATTTTACGTTGACATGGGCTTTAACAAAGAAGAAATCGCATTTATCAGTAAAGTCTACGGCTTAATCATGACCTTGGTTGGCGCGGCTTTTGGTGGTGTGTTATTGATGCGCTATGGCACCATGAAGATACTATTCTTAGGTGCATTGTTAGTCGCCATAACCAATTTACTGTTCGCGTGGCAGGCTTATATTGGCTACAACATCCCCTTTTTAACCTTTGCTATTTCGGTCGATAACTTCAGCGCAGGTATTGCCACCGCAGCATTCATTGCTTATTTGTCTAGCTTAACCAGCAGCGGCTACAGCGCCACACAATATGCATTGTTATCATCAATCATGCTGTTATTCCCAAAGTTTATCGCCGGATTCTCAGGCTTATACGTAGATGCATTTGGCTATATCAACTTCTTTGTTGCTGCAAGTTTGATAGGGTTTCCGGTATTGCTGTTAGTCGTACTAGTGAATCGTTCGCAAAAACAAGTAGCGGTTGACGAAATGCCATCAACGGATGGGGCAATTGATACGCCTTCAGATAAAGGTTAACCCTAGATTTAAGCCGTATATAGGCAGTCTAGATTTAATCTACACTTAGAGCCACCAGGTCAATTTGATGCACTTTAGCTAGAGTCATATTGGGTTTTGTACCTCTTTCGTTCAAGTAACGTTCACTTGTCTCGACTCATTAAACTTAAGTGATTCAAACGAGCTTCAGTAAAATATCCGCCCCCTCTGAACTCTAAAAACAAAAAACGGGATGGCTTTATCAAAGCCCATCCCGTTTTTGTATCAATGCTTAGTGGTTAATTTAGCACTTCACTTTAATGCTTATTGACCAAGCGCTGGTGTGCGAGGTGGAATAACGCGCTTGTTGCCCGTTGATTCAAATGCACTAGCAAAACTTAAGAGCTTGTTGTCATCATAAGCTCGGCCTGCAAACGTTAACCCAACTGGCATGCCAATATCAGCCATCACGCCCATTGGCACAGTCACTGTCGGCACACCTAAGTGACGAATCGCCAAGTTGCCATTAGCAACCCAAACACCATTACTCCATGCGATATCAGCTGAAGCGGGATTTACATGCGCATCAGCAGGGCCCACATCTGCAACCGTTGGGAACAACACGGCATCGAGTTTGAGCTCGTCCATCCAGTCTTCTAGGTCCAACTTGCGTGTTTTTTCTAAGCCGCGCAAACCGTCCGGTACGCTGTCAATTTGGTTATACGACTTAAGCCCTCTTTTAGCCATGTTGACGTATTCATCCATGCCTGCGGCTAAATCACCTTCACGATTTGGCAAGGTGCCTAAGTCATGCGGGAAAATCAAATGGCCGTTCACGTCAGACAGTTTGTTCAGTTTAGGGTCATTATTGGCGCGCAAAAACTCATCTAAAGCCCAACCAGAAAGCTCCCACAGTTCATCCTCAAGAAACTCAGGCGTCACTATGCCGCGGTTGTAAACGGTCGGTGCACCTGGGCGGTCACCTTCGCAATTTGATACCAGTGGGAAATCAACTTCAATGACTTCAGCCCCAGCGGCCTCCAATACTTTACGAGCAGCCTCACAAAGGTCAATTACCGATGCTCGGGTATTAATACGCTGACCCGTTGGGCCGCCAATACCTGGGTTTTCGCTGGTGCCAGCCAATTCATCTTTATTGATAAACATACGTGGCAAGCCGAAACGCTTACCTTTTAAGGTGTCAGCTTGAGCCGCAAGATCCAAATAAGATTGTGGACGCACACTTGAGGCTTTCGGGATCTCACCCCAAGGTTGCAAGCGCCATAAGTCGCCGCGAGTAATGGGGTCGTCGGCAACAATCACATCAAGCACTTCGAGCATATCTGACATGGTGCGAGTGTAAGGCACCACGACATCCATAGTCGGTGTCAGTGGCCAGTTACCGCGCACAGAAATTACCCCGCGCGAAGGCGTGTAGGCACACAAACCGTTATTTGATGCAGGGCCTCGGCCGCTCGACCATGTCTCTTCAGCTAAGCCAAACGCAGAATAACTTGCGGCAGTACCGGTACCGGCACCATTAGAAGAGCCAGAAGCAAAAGGCGCGGTAAGGTAATTGGCATTGTATGGGCTTTCAGCACGGCCATAATGACCGCGTTGCATACCACCATTAGCCATAGGTGGCATATTGGTTTTACCTAAGCATATAGCTCCTGCTTCACGCAGACGTTCAACGGCAAAAGCATCGTATTGGGCCACTAAATCTTTAAATGCTGGGCTGCCCGACGCCGCCGTTAACCCCTTAACGAGGTAGCTGTCTTTTGCGGTATAAGGAATGCCATCTAGTGGGCTCAATGTTTCGCCACGAGCCCTTCGTGCATCTGACGCCTCGGCTTCTTTTAGCGCCTCTTGATTGCGCACTACCAATGCATTGAGCTTTGTCTCTGTCGCTGGGCCGTCATAAGCATCAACTCGCGCTAAATATGACTGCACGAGTTCAACCGATGTAGTACGGCCCGACTCTAGCGCGGCACGCAACTCGGAAATAGAAATTTCAGTGACTTCGAACATATTAAAACCTCTTCTTTAAGCCCATGGCTTTTAAAAGTAATTATTTAGAAAGACAGTGACTTAACTTTCACTGTCTGTCTTTTTATTTTGGTCTTGATCTAGGTTTTTATTTACTGTCCAGAGGGGATCTGTTGGGTAATACAGTGAATATTACCGCCGCCCAATAAAATTTCACGAGCAGGCACACCGACAATCTCATACTCTGGGAAAATATCTTGCAATTTTTGTGCAGCGATATCATCTGTTGCAGGGTCTAGCAGTGGGAATACAATGCGCTGATTGGTGATTAAAAAGTTCACATATGAGCCAGCCAAACGCTCACCCGCCGTACGTGGCACACCCGTACCCACTTCTACGCCTTGGGCTTCTTCTTCAGTGCAATACAAAGGACCCGGTTGTGGCATTAAATGGATTTTTAACTTACGGCCTTGTGCATCTACCGCATTTTGTAACACATCTAAAGCCGCTTTTGAGCGAGGATACTGCGGATCACTTTCATCGTCAGTCCAGTGTAAAACCACTTCTCCGGGGCGAGCAAAACAGCACATATTATCGATATGTCCGTCGGTTTCATCCATGTATACGCCGTCTTCTAACCAGATAAACTGCTGCACATTTAAATACTCAGACAAATAAGCCTCTATTTGCTCACGAGTTAGATCTGGGTTGCGGTTGCTGTTAAGTAAACACTCAGCACTGGTCATGCAGGTGCCTTCACCATCGACATGAATTGAACCACCTTCAAGAATAAGCGGGGCACGATAAGCAGCAAAACTATGTTGTGCATTCATTTGTTGAGCAACTTGCTCGTCTTTATCCCATGGAGAATATAAACCGCCGTTATGACCACCCCAGGCATTAAAGCCCCAATCAATACCGCGGCATTCGCCCTTGGCATTCACCACAACAGTAGGGCCAGTATCACGGGCCCAACAATCGTCGCTGTCGATTTCGACCAAGGTGACATGAGCAGGCATAACCGTCTTAGCTTGTGTTAAAAACGCCTTTGGAACACCCATGTATACAGGTGTAACGGCACCAATGGCATCTGCTACTTTTGCAAATGTAGCTTGAGCATAAGCCCCAGCTGAGCGCCAGTTATCTGGGCGATATGGCCAAAGCATCCACACAGCTTGCTGCGCAGCCCATTCGGCTGGCATATAAAAACCATCTTGCGATGGCTTTGTAGATAATTGCGTGGCATCCACATTCGCGTTTGTCATGAATTTTGTCTCCAGTAATGCTGAAATCTATAAGTTTGAACGCCCTAATAAAAGACGACAGAAAAGAAATACAGCTAATATCAATCAAATAAAAAACAGATTTGCCGCATCCATCACACAGATAATTAGGCCAAAATTGCCACGCCTTTACTAGGTGAGTTTGAGCTTCGTAGTAATATGGTAGATATCATATCATTTATGACTGTTTGCGCTAAATAGTTGTATGCAGGGCATGGATAACAATTTTTAAGATATGAAACTTGTGAATTTATTCATAGCAAGATAATTATTAATCGGCGAAATGAGTCAATCGGCAAATGGGGGCAAGACACTCAAGTAGAACAGGTTAATGCTGTTGAGAAGATGATCGTCTCCCATGTTGTGAGTAAAACAGGGCAAAAAAAGCCTCCTTTGTAGAAGGAGGCTTTACACATAAGGTTAAATCGAACTAATGACGCGTTGAGTTGAAACGTCTGCGGGTTAATAACAGGCCAAAGACACCCCATAACAATTCAATGAACCCGACACTACCACCACTGCTACTGCCAGAAGTCGTCGTTGTTGGTACAAGGACTCCCACAGTTACTGGGTCGACAATGGTGCCGTTTGCCATACCATCTTCATCAAGGTCTCCGCCATCAGTGATACTCACTTGTATCAAATTATCACCAATCAGATCCCAATCAGTGCCGTTAACCTCAACCGTCGTACCGTCAGCCTTAACTTTAAGCAACACAAAATCGTCTGGTAATGAACTGCCGAAATTAATAGTAACGACAATCGTACTCCCTTCTGCAAGACCCGTAACGTTATAGCTAAATTGCGGCATAGGGTAAGTATACTCAGTCCCAGTTGCTGTGGTTTTAGACACAACAAGGCCAGTCACACTGCCCTGATCAACAGTAATAGGTCGGGTTATATTGTAAATAGCGGTGCCATCATCAAGTATCGTAACAGGAGCGCCTGCATCTTCAAGATCAGCTTCTGCACGATATCGCACCACGGTGTCCTCATAACCTGCAGCATCTGTTGAGGACTCCATCCATACGGCATACAAATTGTCACCGTTGGGCTTCATTCTGAGTTGTGACTCAAAGTCAGCTTCCCCCTCAGGGTCTAACGGAACCGTAATATTGGCAGATAACAATTTGAGTGGCTCGTAAGTGCGACCGCCATCTCTGGTTTTTGTCACAAACACATCAAGCTCTGTACCAGTACCAATATGAGCTAAGGTATTTTTAATAGAGCCCCACGCTAAAATAAAGGTATTAGGGTCTTGGCAATTTTCTCCGTCAGGCGCATTAACAACATCACAGGCAGACGTACTGTTAGGAGCCCCCACAATACGCGGCTCTTTAATATCCACTTCAAACGCTGGTAAATAGTTGGTCATGTTTTGGGTACCAGTCCAAGTATGGCCACCGTCATAACTTCGACGAGTAAAGAAGTTATAGTTATCTTCAGTAGTGTACTTAGCCAATGCCCAATCTGATGTATAGCTATAACCAAACAAGATAATATCACCGTTAATAGCACCACGATGTGCTCGGGCATCTTCAAGGTTATTATTCTCGGTCGTGATGCTTAAGGCCTCAATCGTCTTAGTTGTATCGTCTGTGGTGACTTCTGCGATAGCATTAGTACTTAGGTTGATTGCAACTGAGTTGTTGATACGATCGGATAATGTGACTGGTGGTATGCTATCTCGCTCATTATCTGTTAAATAATAATGACAACCACCCGCTTCTTCATAGGTCACATCTAAAACAGCATCACCGTCGGCAACGTCAACTACATTACCAATACCATCAACGTAACCTCCAACACCATTGGGATATACCACGGTTCCGGTAGATGTCAGCACATAACGGGTGAAGGTTGTAAAACTGGTATCGACAACAGGGGTAAAATCAAGCGGTGTTAAGCCTGTGTTAGTGGCATCCTCTCCCACAACACCAATACGGCCCATGATGTCAGAAGGGCCACCCTGGTCATATGCTCCTTCTTTCCAGAAAACCATCAACTTGGTACCGCTTTGATTAATGGCTTCATCCATGCCTGCGACTTGATTATAGAAAAAGCGAACTCGTCGAGCATTTTCCCCAGGATTACTCAGTACGCAACCTATACGTGCAGGGTCTTCCCAATCGGGTGACTGGTATACATCACTGACCACGCCTTCAGTATCTGGGTAGGCATTTTGTATATCTTCATTACTATAAACAGTGCCATCATCGGTGTAATTCCCCTTCGCTCCAGGTTGATTCTGGTTTTGAGAATTATCCGTTGAGCTGCCGCCTTTTTGTAAACCAGAGCTGAATGCGACATTAATATAACTTGCGGGAGGATTGTCGAAAGTAAAACGGTGATAACGTACAACTTTACCAAAATCAACACCTTCACCACCGCCCTTAGTTTCTTCATAAGCAATAATCGTCACAGGTTTTTGTCCAGGTACCTGCACCAAACCTAAGTTGGCCCGTGATGCACCTTCTTTACCCGTTTCAACCAATAAGGGCTGGTTGTCAGCACACTCTGGTTTAGTCGCACAAACTGGGTCAAGGTAGCCCGTTAGCTCTGTAACGACGTCATCGCCTTCACGTTTTTTAAACGTTTTGAAGTTATTAGTCACACGAGAAACATTGGCAGCAAATGAAATATCAGCAAGCGCAGGTGCTTTCATGTCGTCAATATAGGTGTACCAAATATCGGTACCTTTATTGACATTCGCACCACTGGCACCATCACCAGGGCCATCTGCATCTCCGGTTTTTAAGCCTTCAGGATCTTCTTGCCAGGAAACGTTCCAGGCCACTTTAGTACCATCACTATAAGTGGTTGCATGCGGTGTATTTTGCTTGGCATCTCGTTCACCAAAGCTTAATTGCTCGCGCTTCCACGTGCCTCCTGTGGGAGTATTATTTGCATCGACTGCACTCGGATTTTTAGTATAAGCAATATAAGTACAGCTAAAAGGCAACTGTCGTCCATCACGATCAATATAGGTAGATGCTCCTTGATGGTAGTTATAATCTGGTAAGTCATCATCAAGGCTAGCGCTATCTGTGCCTATTGCAGGGCAGTATTTATCATCCCATGTTACAGCGACATAACCACTCGCGGCAAAGATGCTAGGTTTACCTGAGTCACCGTAAAAATCAGCAAGAGAAACACCGCCATTACCATCTGTTACCCAATTACTTTTTTTTGATATTTTTCGTGCTGTATCAGAGATATTGACCGGCAGACTCCAGCTAATACCGTCATCTTTGGATACGCGTATAAAAATATCCTGTGCAGGATGTTCTTTTTGCGCTTTTACGTCATAAACTGTCTGGCTTTGGCTGTTGCCATAAGCATATGCACTGACTAAATCGCCATTAGGTAGTCTGACAATTTTACCTTTTGACGCTAAATCCTCAGTGAGTACACCACCTTCATCTTGTGGTGATATGGCAAGCACATCACTTGCAAAGGCAATTGAACACGTTGCGGTTGCAAGATAAGCAGCGGCCATACAATAGAGTAGTCGTTTAAATTTCATAATAAAATTTCCTTATTGTCATTATTCAATGAAAAATCTTATTGTTTTATTGCTATCACTTAACCCCAATTAAGTGGATAATTTGTATACAGCAATGACCGCGCCACAATAATACCCGCACAAAAAATTCTCGATAAATACTGATAAATATCAACTTTATGTGCTTGATTGATATGAATTGCTTTGGAATTTGTTAACATAATTGTCATAAGTGACAATGATGTTGACAGAAATGGAGGTCGCCATGCATATCAGCCTTAACGATATCAATGATGATGTTGTCAGTATGCTCAATGCCTATGAGTGCCCAGCCATTTTAATCACGCCGGAATATCAAATATTGGCAAGTAATCAACGTTACCTTGACAGTTATGGAGCGATAGATTTAAGCCGACCTGCGTATTGTTTTAAGGTGTCACATTCTCACAAAGTACCCTGTGATCAAGCCGGAGAGGCTTGCCCATTGTCTGTAGCATATATTTCTAAACAAAAAGAGCGCGTATTACACATCCACCATTCTCCACGTGGAAAAGAGCATGTAGACATAGAAATTCTGCCGATAATTGATGCAAAGGGAGAACCTAAATTTTTTGTCGAACTATTAAAGTCTGTCACTCAAGCCAATCCTAAGATTGGTAATAATGAAATGGTCGGTGCTAGCCCTAATTTTAATCAACTAGTCGAAAATATTACCCGTGTAGCTCCCACAGAAGCATCAGTATTATTAGTGGGCGAAACGGGTACCGGTAAAGAAATTGCAGCATCTGCGGTACATTTAGCGAGTAACAGAAAAGACAATCCAATGGTGATATTAGAATGCTCAGGGTTGACAGAAACCTTGTTTGAAAGTGAGTTGTTTGGCCATATAAAAGGGGCTTTTACCGGCGCACTGTATAACAAAAAAGGGCTAGTTGAAGTGGCTCACGGCGGAACATTGTTTTTAGATGAAATTGGTGACGTACCTTATGAATTACAAATCAAATTATTACGTCTTATTGAAACCGGCACATATCGCCCTGTGGGCAGTAGAGAAACAAAGCGCTCAGATTTCAGACTGATTTGTGCAACACACCAAGATATTTTTGCCATGGTAGAGCGTGGCGAATTTAGGCGAGATTTGTACTATCGTATTAATGTATTTCCGATCCACATCCCTTCTTTAAATGAACGTAAGGAGGATATCCCCCTGTTAGCAAAAAGCATCCTGCAACGTATAGATGAAAGTGGTCAATACACTGTGACAGATTGCGCCATAAACCTCCTTAAACAACATGATTTTATTGGAAATGTTCGAGAGCTACGTAATATATTGTCTCGCGCATTGGTATTGTCAAACACTCCGATTCTAGACTGTAATGTGATTAAAACCTGCCTCGAAATCGATCGTGAAATAAGAGGGGATTTAGAGTCTATTATTGATTTAAAAAGTAATGAGATTAAGTACCTGAAGCGTTTAATTGACAGTGTCGATGGTGATAAAGATAAGGCCGCTGCATTAGCGGGGATTAGTACACGCTCTTTGTATCGAAAAATACAATAGATATAGAGTTATATCGAGAATGCGATATGAGCGATTTAAAAACAAAACAGGCCATTTCGACCTGTTTCAAGCAATTCGCACACGCTATTCAACTTAGTAAGCAACACTAATACGTTGGTTAATATGCTTGGCACTTTCAGCTTCATCAAGCATAGCTTTAGCATAATCGACTACTGACACACGGCTTTGACCTTGTGCATCAGTAAAGAACTCATCGCCACCTAAACGGTATGGCGCTTCAGACTCACCCGGGAAAATGATCGCTGCAGGGCTAACGTAAGTCCACTTAGCAGCAGAGTCAGTGCTGCGAAATACAGCAAGTGCCTCACCTTGCGCAATGGCTTCAGCTTTGTATTCTTCAGGAAACTCAGGTGTTGATACCAACGTCACACCAGGGGCAACTTCTAAACTTCCAGCGCCTCCAACCCATAACAAACGCGGCACACCTGCTTGTGGTAAATGTTGTAATAATTGCGCTGCAGTTTGTGCCACAACCTCATGGTTTTGCGCGGCACGGCCACTGACCGATGCTATTACCACATCAACATCTGCAAATGCAGTTGCAATGTCTTGTGCTGACATTTGAGTAATATCAAGGGTTCGTACGTTAATATCTTGGCTAACTTTGCTGGCGTCACGTACAACGGCAATCACTTCGTGGCCACGACTCATCGCTTCTTGGGTAATCGTGCCGCCAATCCAACCTGTTGCGCCTAATACTGCTATTTTCATGTTTTGTCTCTCTCTGGTCATTAACAATGGAGCCAGTTTATAGACGACAAGATATGAGATAAATAGCCATTTATGCACCTAATTGTTTCTATATTTGATACCAATTGGGGTGTGAAAATAATAAATAAAGCAATCTAAACAGCTAAAAGTAACGTATCTAATTTAAATAGGGATAATAAAAGGTTTCAAACAGCCCTTTGTCTCACTAACTGTGTTGAATGAAGTTGCAATAGGCTAGCTATTGACGCGTTAATTTGCATTGTTAGCAAAACACATGACAAGTTTGAAATAGTTTAAAACTAATTTTTTGATATTAAACATTTTTTCATCTCTTATACCGAGTTCAGGTTATTTACTCATTTAGTCATCACGAGGCTTTAGGTTCATGCTCACTAGCCCCAAACAAGCAATTAATATTGTCTGGTTTAAACGCGACTTGCGCTTGTCTGATCATCCGCCTTTAGTTAATGCATTTAATCACCATTTGCCTTGCTTACTGATATACAACTTTGAGCCATTGATGCTTGAAGACTCGCATTATAATGATCGTCATTGGCGCTTTGTTTGGCAATCACTGCAAGATATGAATCAACAACTTAGCCGCTATAATGGCCAGGTACATGTGTTTGCCATGCCAATGCTGAACTTACTCGAAAAGCTGGCTGAAATCTTTACCATTAACACGTTATTTAGCCATCAGGAAATCGGCCTAAACAATACCTTTGAGCGCGATAAAGCCGTTGCCAATTGGTGCCACCAGCGAGAAGTTCACTGGCAACAATCTCCCACAGGAGCAGTCATTCGTGGACGTCGACACCGCCAGGCTTGGGATCAGCATTGGCAACAAGTAATGGCCAGCCCTATTGCTGTACCTAACTGGCAGCAGTGCCAATTTCAGCCGTTTACAGATAACCCAGCCGTTGAGCTTAAGGCCGAAATAACTGAGCCAAACGATAACTTCCAACCCGGAGGTCCTAAACAAGCCAGAGCGATACTGACGAGTTTTTTAACTCATCGTGCTAAAGAGTATCAGCGCAGCATTTCAAGCCCAAGCTTGAGTCGAACCCACTGCTCGCGTTTATCACCGTATTTAGCATGGGGCAACATTAGTTTAAAGCAGGTTTATCAGGCAACAATGAGTCGTTATTACGAGATACAGACCAACAATAGAGCCTGGAAAAAACCTTTGTTGGCAATGATGTCACGCTTACATTGGCACTGTCATTTTATGCAAAAATTTGAAAGCCAATGCAGTATGGAATTTACCGCAGTTAATCCGGGCTATGAAGATTTTCCTTATCGTGATGATGATAATGTCACTCAAGATATTCAGCGTTGGACAGAAGGTCAAACTGGCATTCCAATTATCGATGCTTGCATGCGTTGTTTGCGTCAAACTGGCTATATTAATTTTAGAATGCGCGCCATGTTGGTCAGCTTTGTGACACACCATCTTAATATTGCCTGGCAACATGCTAGTTTGCCTTTAGCCAATTACTTTCTTGATTTCGAGCCAGGTATTCATTATCCCCAATTGCAAATGCAAGCGTCGGTTACGGGCATTAATACAATCAGGTTATACAATCCGATAAAGCAGTCACAAGACCAGGACCCACGTGGCGACTTTATTCGCCAATGGTGCCCAGAGCTCGCCCCATTACCCAATGAATACATCCACCAGCCATGGTTACAGCCGCCAATGGAAGCCATTTTTAACGATGTGGTGTTAGGTCGTGATTACCCAGAGCCAATGATTGATCTCACCTTAGCATCGCAAGCCGCTCGCGATCGTTTATGGTCATATCGCGACAAACCGCAAGTACAACAGCATATTGCAGCAGTGTTAACACGGCACGTGCGTCCAAAGCCTAAACGCATTAGGAAACAGCATGGCACATAGAAAACCTCATCTTGAGCATAAAACCTGTCTCGTTTGCCTGCGCCCTTTTGCTTGGCGTAAAAAATGGGCTAAAGACTGGGAACATGTTAAGTATTGCTCTGAACGATGCCGTCGTCACAAAGCTGATTAAAGGGAATAAAATGACAACCGTTTACAACACTATTTCAGCGTCACTATCGCCGCAAACTCAAACATTGCGGCTCATTTTAGGCGATCAACTCAATGCCTCCCACAGTTGGTTTAAACAAGTCGACCCGACTGTGGTTTATGTGATTGCTGAGTTAAAGCAAGAAACAGCTTACGTTAAACATCATGTACAAAAAGTATGTGCTTTTTTTTCTGCCATGGCGCAGTTTGCCGATGCTTTAGCACACTGCGGCCACCAGGTGATGCACCTAACGTTAGATGAAACCCAACCATTTACTGATCTGCCAACATTGCTGGAGCAAATCTGCACGCAACATAAGCTCAATACAATTGAATATCAACAACCTGATGAATACCGTTTAGCCAAGCAACTAGACGAATTATCATTGGCTGGCGTTAATAACACTTGTCATGACAGCGAGCATTTTTTATTGCCTTTTGACGATATTAAACGTGAGTTTACCGCTAATAAGCACGTTAAAATGGAGTTCTTTTATCGGCGCATGCGCAAACGCTTTAATGTACTGATGCAAGATGATGAGCCCTTAGGCGGGCAATGGAATTTTGACCAACAAAATCGTGAACATTTAAAAAAAACCGACCTTAAAGATATTCCGTCTCCCTTGTTATTTGCCAATGACGTGAGCGAAATAATTAGCCGGCTCGAGCGGCATCAAGTCGTAACCATAGGTAAAGCTGAAAACCAACTATTGTGGCCTGTTAATCGCCGTCAATCTCGGCAGCTACTTGATTATTTTTGCCAGCATTTATTAATCCGCTTTGGTCGCTTTCAAGATGCTATGACCGAAAATAGCAAAGCAGATTGGAGCCTGTATCATTCGCGATTATCGTTTGCCATTAACGCGAAGATCCTTTCGCCAAGCGAAGTGATAAATAAAGTCATTAGCCACTGGCAAGCTAATCAAACAGAGATATCACTGACACAAGTGGAAGGATTTGTGCGGCAAATTTTAGGCTGGCGCGAATATGTCCGCGGGATTTATTGGATCAATATGCCCAGCTATGCGACTAAAAATGCCTTGCTAGCACATAGGCCATTACCGGAATATTTTTGGACCGCAAAAACCAAGATGAACTGTATGCACCACGCCATTCAGCAGTCGCTCGATTATGCCTATGCTCATCATATTCAACGCTTAATGGTAACTGGCTGTTTTAGTTTATTAGCAGGGATCAATCCAGATGAAGTCGATCAATGGTATCTAGGCATTTACATTGATGCCATTGAATGGGTAGAAATGCCTAACACCCGTGGTATGACTCAATTTGCCGACGGCGGTATTGTCGCCACTAAACCCTATGCGGCAAGTGGCAACTATTTGAACAAAATGGGCGACTATTGCAAGACGTGCCATTACAATGTCAAACTCAAAACAGAGGATAACGCTTGTCCATTCAATAGTTTATATTGGCACTTTATTCAGCGGCATCAACAACAATTTGACCGTAATCCACGCATGACGATGGTGTATAAAAACTGGCAAAAGATGGATACTGGCACTCAACAAGCCATCATCAACAAAGCAGAAGTGCTGTTAGCAAACCTCGACAACTTATAAGCTCACGCAAAGCAATCACCAGGAGAGTCATGGACAAGATATCAGCCATACGCAGCTTTGTTGAAGTCGCCAGTTGCGGCAGTTTTACTCAAGCTGCCGAACAGCTAGGGTTAAGCCGCTTGCAGGTGTCTCGGCATATTAAAGACGTTGAGCAATGGTTAGCTTTACGTCTGTTACACCGCACTACTCGGCGCGTGAGTTTGACCCTGCAAGGCGAAGAAGCACTCAACTATTGCCAGCGTATATTAAGCGAAGTTGCCGCCATGGAGAGCCGTGCAAACAGCCATAACAATGAGCTGGTAGGCAGTATCCGCATAGCTTCACCCATTGGCCTTGGACAACATAAGCTTTTTGATGTAGTAGAGGCGTTTTGCCGCCAACACCCTCAAGTTAATATTCAATTAGTGCTGTCAGATAATGTATCGCAGCTAGTAAATGACCGAGTCGATATCGCTCTACGTTATACCCACCAGCCAGATGAAAGTTTAATTGCTAGGCGTTTAATGCACATCGACAATGTCATTTGTGCCTCGCCTGACTACCTCACAAATCATTCAGTCATATTGTCAGTTAACGACTTATTGCAACACAATTGTTTACGTCACTCCAGCCAACAATGTTGGGAAGTCATTATCGATTCACACTCGCATTTATTGGATGTAAAAGGCAATTTACAAGCTAACGACATGGGCGTGTTAATCAATGCTGCACTTCGAGGTAATGGTATAGTGTGTTTGCCTACCGATTTAGCAAACCACTATTTGCAGCGAGGTGAGTTGATAGAAGTGCTACCCAATACGACGGCACCGGGCAAAACATTATGGGCAGTCTATTTATCACGCAGTTACCAACAAACTGTTGTCAGATCCTTTATCGATTTCACCGCCAATGCTTGGCAACAAGATATTAAAAAGTGGCAGGCCTAATGAGCTCAATACTCATCATTAATGCCATGTTTAGTATTAGAGATGATATTAATTAAGAGTCGTTGTAATTGCTCTGGTTTATCAAGACTGACATCGTGGCCACAGTCATCTATTTTGTATAACTGAGTTTGATAAAATAGCGCTAATTTTTCACTGCATTTGGGATGAGCGAGTTTGTCTTGATTAGCAACAATTACGCTGACAGGTACAGTGTGAATCGCTGGGCTATGAAAACGCGCACAAGCATACAGCTGGCGTAACCCATTGACCAATGAGGTGTGACATTGCAACCTTAATAAACTCCATGCAGTAATCACCTCAATATTTTGGCCAAAGTGCTTGCTAGTAAAGGCCAACACGATTGCCTCTAACCAATCGTGTTTATTGCTAGCATCACAATTGGATAAATAAACACGTAATACTCTCGTGCTCACTGTATAGAGCGAAGCCAATAAACCCCATAATTGAAATCGATAATACCAAGGCGATAAATTAGTCGCGCTGCTATTAATCAACACTACATGTTCAATACGGGCAGGCCTTTGCGCCGCCATCGTTAACGCCAACATCCCCCCCATAGATAACCCTACCAAAACGACTTTAATTTGGCAGGGCACCTTACCTTGCTTGAGTAAAGCATCATCAATTTGTTGCCATACCGCATTACTATAGTCTTGCATGCATGTTGGACTAGTCTGATTAACCAATGTGCCATTACCAGGCAAATCTACGCTAATCACATTGATATCTCGTTGAGCTAAATCTTGATCAAAACCATACCAATGACGACTGTCACGCATTAACCCTCTAAGTAACACCAAGGTAGTCATGGTTTATCCTCACTTAGACTTTTTAGACCAGAATCGATTTGCTTGATGAGTCAATTGGCTCAGCTGTGTAGGCTTAATCTGTTCCACTATTTGGGCATAAGCCGCATCGACTAGAAACTGCATTAATACCACGTGGCGTCTTAAAATTCGTTGATGTCGATGGTTTTTTTGCGGATTAAAGTAACCCGGAAAACTGAGTAGCTGACGTGGGTTTTTACGCACCCAAGCCCAAGAGCCCATTTCTAAAGTGAGCGGAATAAATGGTTTTTTAGTCGTATTACTCGCAACCAGATAATCCCAAATGTCTCCGTGAGTACGATAAAAATGACTTTGTGGTGCTAAGCGATAATGGCCATGATGAGGGTAGCCTTTTTCAAACAGTTGCATTAAATGGTAAATATACCCTATATCATTAAAGGGTTGCCTGGTATGTGCATGAGGGAACCACACATGGTCTAACAGGCCAAAACCAGAGTGGGCATCTAACACAATCACGCTACTGCTTTCTTGTTGCAATTGTTGTACATATTTCACTAATGCTTGGGTTTCTAATTCCATGCCATTTTTACCACGATACCATGGCAAACGTGGAGATATGCGTTGACCTCCCACGAGAAAGGTCACATCTTCATCAGAATCAATAGGAGCATTTCGCATTAAATCTACATTATTTGCATTACCCCTACTGCCGCGTAAAAAACCTGCAGGATTCACAACTGGCACAAAAGCTAAACGCACGTGCTTGAGTAATTGCTGTAAATGAGTATCCCACGGCAAACGATTGAGTAGGCTGTCTAAAAACGCCAATATCACCTGAGCTCCAATGCGCTCTACACCATGCACCCCCCCAACAAATAATACCGTCGGACATGATTGCTGTTGCTGACCAAGCTCAATAGCTGTAACCGATAACTTTTCCCCTCGAAAATACAGTTCCGCCAACGACTGATGTCGAAATAGCTCTTGGTGTTGCGCAATTAAACGCTTTAATGTGTCAATTTCGAAACGATGTTCAAACGAAAACTTACCCATTAGTTACTGACTTTTCATCCTAATCATTTAACTCAATCTGCTCAACTAAATGACCCTAGCAACTAAATAAGTCACCTTGATGACCATTGACTAATTTAAACAACAAGCCACTCTGATTAACAATCATCACAAAAACAGAACAAATCAATATAGATCAAATAATTAGAAAATTAATATTCGCTTTGGCGACTTAACTCACATTAGCCCAAATGCAGAGGTTTTATGATGAGTTAAAAATAAATAGGACAACAAAGGCATTCAGTAATGAGCACAGTTGAATCAATCACCTTAATGCTGGCTTTAGTTTATAGCACCAGTTTATTGTATTGGAGCGGAAAGAAATGGGGCGCGTTGGTGAGCGCTACCCTACTCGTAGGCGCAACCCTAGCCAGCTTTTTTTGGCCACTACTGCTAATACTATTAGTCGCTGTATTAATTGTCACCGCAGTAGGACAATACCAACCAACATTTGCCAATGCCGAAGGCAGACCCAATACAATACGTGAAATCTGCCAACACTTTTTTGCGTTATCTATTTTGTTAGTCGGGGTGCAATATGCCATTAATGCTGGTTTTTTATACGCAGGAGAAATACCTTGGATAATGCGACCTGATGTCGGCGATGCATTTTTACCGATTGCAGGCGGAATAGAACTTAAAGCAATTTTGACCCTCGGATTATGGGACCAAAACCACCCTGCTGCGGTTGTTATGCTGTGCGTAGTTTTACTGACAGGCATTGTGTGTAAACGCGCTTTTTGTGGCTGGGCCTGTCCACTCGGTTTAGCTGGTGAATACCTTTATAAACTCAGAAAGAAAGTTGTTCATGCAGAATTATTACCTCCAGCATGGATAGATTGGCCACTAAGAATGTTGAAGTATCTGTTATTAGCTGCGCTATGTTATCTAGTGTTTTCAATGCCCTCTGCAAGTATTCCGCACTATTTGTCTGGCAATTATCATAAAGTAGCCGATTTGAAAATGGCGATATTTTTCATGATGCCTTCAATTACCGCATTAATTGGCTTCAGCTTGATTTTTGCCTTAGCGGCATGGCGACGCCAAGGTTTTTGTCGTTACATATGCCCTTATGGCGCATTGCTTGGCATCATGAGTTTTTTAAGCCCATTTAAAATTCGTCGTGATACACAGCATTGTTTAATTGAGTCAAAAGGCATGAGTTGCGATAAGTGCACTCGTGCATGTCCCGCTAACATATCTGTTCATACTCAAAAAAATATTCGCTCCGATGAGTGCCAGGCATGCATGCGCTGCGTATCAGCTTGTCCTAAAAAACAAGCACTACACTTTAGTACTCGCAATGGCATTAAGCTTTCTGCCAGAGGATTATTAATTGTATTGTTAACCATTATGTTTATGTTGCCCCTGTTTGCCTACGTGGGTGGATACTGGCACAGCCAAACACCTGATAACATCAAAATGGAGCTTATTCAAAAACTCGACCGTATCGGGCATTAGCATCCAAGGCGTTTTCAACAACGCTCAATAAAGAGACAACAAAAAGGGCTGCAAATTGCAGCCCTTTTATATCAATCGTTTAAACGATTATGCAGCAGGTGCAGCTTTACGCTTGTTATGTGCAATCAATAAACCAATGAATGCCACCACACCAACAGCGATACCAACAGGTTGGCTTAGCTCTTGTGGTAAACCAAAACCAATACCGGCAGTCATAATGTACGACACGGTTACACAGGTACCAATAATCGCAGGAAGACTCACAATCCAATGGAAGGCACCACGGTCAAACAGGTACTTAGTCGCTAACCACAATACACTGGTTGACAACAACATGTTTGAGAACGCGAAGTAACGCCAGATCAAGGTAAAGTCAATTTTAGTCATAAAGTACGCGATAATTAACACAGGCACAGCAACTAATAAACGGTTGGTCATACTTTGTGGGATCTTAAACGCGTCAATAATCGTTAAACGTAGCGATCTAAATGCAGTATCACCCGAAGTAATTGGGAATACAGCAACGGCGATAATCGCCATAATACCACCCGCAACACCTAAGTAAGTCGTCGCAACTTGGTTAACCACCATACCTGGACCACCTAACGCAAGAATTTCCTTAAGCTCAACATAACCACCTGGGAACGCAGCAATACCCGCTGTTGCCCATACACAAGCAACAATACCTTCAGCAACCATTGCACCGTAGTACACTGGACGAACGTATTTTTCATTGGTTAAACAACGCGCCATAATCGGTGCTTGCGTTGAGTGGAAACCACTAATTGCACCACAGGTAATGGTTACAAATAGTAATGGCCATACAGGTAAACCATCTGGATTAGGTTCAAGTAAGTCATTGTTGTAATGGCTGTGATCAAAGTAAGCAAAAATATCGCCAAACTCAGGTAACTGTGGAGCATTAATTAATAATGCCACGGCAATCGACGTTGTCATCACAATCATTAATGCGCCAAAGAATGGGTATAACTTAGTGATAATCTTGTCTATCGGCAATAATGTTGCAAAGAAGTAGTAAGCTAAAATCACTAACACCCAAAAGGTGTTGTTAGCAAAGATAGTGTCTTTGAAATAATCTAAGTTACTCAACAAACCGGCAGGGCTCATAATGAACACAACGCCAACAAAGAACAGTAACATCGCGGTAAAAATCAACATTGCCGCTTTAAAGTAAATGTTAAAATAATGCCCAGCGATTTCAGGTAAACTTTTACCGTCTTCTTTGATACTCATTACCCCAGAGAAGTAATCGTGTACTGCACCGCCCAAAATGTTCCCCAGAACAATCCAAACTAATGCAATTGGACCATATAACGCACCTAAGATAGGACCAAAAATAGGACCCACTCCCGCGACGTTTAAAAACTGAATCAAAAACGCTTTTGCAGGATGAACGGGCACATAATCCACACCATCATTAAAACGTGTTTGCGGGGTTTGCACCGTAGGATCAATACCAGCTTGTTTTTCAACAAACGGGCTATAAAGCTTGTATGCGAGTAATAGCAACGCAATACAAATGAGGAAAATCAACATGGTTTTATCATCCCATTAATTATAAGAATATATTCAATGTCGATTTTGTTGTAGTTGTGTGTACAGGTCAAGCAACAGTGTCTTATACCAAAGTAGGGGTTGCCAAGTTGAAAGCCTGATAAAACCTAACTATTCTGATGTTTTTATGTATCTTAATCACAGACTTAGAGAGCTAAAAACAAATAATAGACCCATTTTTTATGGGTCTATTATATTAGGTATGACCACTACTTAATTTCGTTGAAAACTCAGTTCGGTAGTCGATTCAAGCGATGCCTGGATGTCGGCCTCGGTAAATAGCAATGGTCGTAATTGCTTTTGAGTAGAGTAAAACTCACTTTGATCATTAAAGCTTGTGCTTAGGGCGTTACTTGATTGTGAATAGGATAATAGCCCTTTTGCCACTGGACCATCATCAGTAAAACTCACCGTCATCATCCAACTTGAGCCGTAGCGAATTTGATAACCTTGTTCGGTTAAACCTGATGCAGCAGCATTACCCGATATCACATCCATTACTGCGGCATAACTGTGCTGCGGGATTAATGTATCGTCACCAGTCAAACTGGTCGAAAACACATTAAAGCCGCCCTCGGCATTATGGCTGCCCGGCCAAGGTAATTTAACCCCTGATGCGCTGCCATCGGGTAGCGACTTTTCAACAAACTGCACTTCACCAAGGCTCGCATCAACACTAAAACCTGCGGCTTCTAGGTTAAAGGCTGCATGAGCTAATGCAACGAGCGCACTACCATCGCTGGCAAGTGTATTTGGTGTCGTTGCTGCGTTGGTATAGTCAAACTCTTGGGTCAACATACTGCTTTGATCAAACAGATGAGCAAATTCGCGGATTAACGCCCCGCCAATACTGTCGTTATCTTGCTTACCATTCCACTCAGTTAACGCAGTGCAAGCAGCACTGAGATCTTTAGACAATGTAGGGCTGACAACAACAGGAGTAGTACCTTGCTCTGCACACTGAGTGAGTAGATCTGCTAATACTAATTCGGCTAAATAGGCTCGATTAGACAATAAGGCACTTTCTAATTCTGCCACAGAAAACTTACCGTCATCACCCGCGGCATCATCCATCAGTGTAAGTCCCATACGAGTGCGCAGAGATAACGGGCCTCGCTCAGGGCCATACATTGGCGAGTAATTTTCTAATGGTTCGGCTAAGTTAGTTGACCAAAATGAGTTATTGGAGTTTTGCACAAAGTCAGTTCGCTCAAGCTTTGGCGCGCGCTCGTATGGCATCGGCTCGCTAAAACTAAACGTTGAGGTATTACCGGGCAATATGGTAAATCCGGCTTGTGCTTTGGCGGCGATAATTGCTGGTGTCGTTTTAATGATATTTACCACAAAATCAGAAAAACCCGGTACCGTTGAATCATCAATATAAAAAGCATTACCTTCTTTATCGGCATACATGGTGTTATTAAAAATCACCCCGTCATAGTTTTTAAAGGCCTGTTGAAACTCATCAAGATTGCTGGCTCGGTTCATTGCTAACCAATGATCGAGTGGGTCTATATTTGCCATGTTGGCATCTTGGATCATAAAGGCTTGACCGTCATCCCAGCCAAAAGGAGCTAATGTTGGCGGGGCTTCAACCATTGGGCCTTTGGCTGTGGTGTAAATGTCTTTTTCAGCCACTAGCATACCAGCAGCACCGGCATTAACTAATACCGAAACGGTTTCTTTCGTAATTGGCATGGCTTCACCATCGAACATATATTGCAGTCTGTCGCCCGCCATTAACTCGAGGTTATACATAACAAAATGTTCTGCTGTTGAAAAAGTATGAGTCCAGGCAACATCTTTATTAAAACCAATATTCACCAAACCAGGCATACCGACCAACGAGCCTCCCATCACGTCAATTTGCCCGGGTATAGTTAAATGAGACTGCCAAAAACGTAAGTTACCTGTATGCGGAAAATGCGGATTACCCAACACCATGCCTTTACCGTTTTCGGTTTTATCTTTGCCTAGCCCCCAACCATTTGAACCTAATTCACGAGGGTTAGTATCGGGCGTGGTGATCGTTGCAGATCTTGCAACTAGTTTACGGTTCATATCGTTAACAAAAGCCGTTTGTGCTGTTGATGCAACAGGACCAACAATGCGTGGTAAGTACTCTTCACCATCTCCAGGATTGGCATAAAAAATGAGATCTAAGAAGTTAGCCGCACCAGGAAGCAGAGCCACCGAAAACAGGTAATTGGCCACATCAACTCCAGTGATGGGTTTGACCCAAGGTTGACCCGCACAAAAAGGTTCTGCTGTTTGCTCACCGGCCTCTACATCAGCTAAAAATTGATTATAGCCAGCGCTAAACCCTTCCATTAAAGCACGTGAGTTATAACTAAATTGATTATATTGAGTTTCGGCAAGCTGTCTGATTTTTAATGCTTTGTAAGCAAAATCTGAGATTAAATTACCGTTATCTTCGCTGGTTGGCAGCCCGGTTGAAAAGTCGATTGAGGCATGCGGGCCAAAATACATTGAACGTTCTGAGTTAGCTTTAATAAATCCATCGGCTATCACACATAAGTTATCTTGTGCTTGAGCATAACCACTACCAAAACCTAAGCTTTCTAAATTATCAGCGGTAATGTGTGGCACGCCATATCGGGTACGGCGGATCTGCGCCTTAAGCGCGCCATTAGGTGCAAAAGCTTGTAATAGTGGTGTGACTTCGGTTTCTGGTGTGGGTTGAGTGCTTTTACTAAAATCAGTGTCATCGCCGCAACCAACGATTAAAACCGTCGATACTACGCCCATAGCGAACATGAGTTTATTAAAATCCATTATTATTATCCTTGTTGTTACCCTTTATTTGGGTGAGGTATTGAATCCTTTATGCCTCAATTCATAACAATAATTGTGATAATAACCCCAGTTACCAGCACGAAAAATATCAACATGAATACAACAAAGACATGAGTGATATTTAAGCAACCAATTAAACATCTGTCTATATGCCGAAATAATTACATACAATTTATCTAACCATTGTGATGTTTGACTTATAATGCCTCAAAAATACATTACATTCGTGTTAACTCAGAGTAAGTTATCAAAGTAGCTATAAAGTATGATTTTAATGAAGCATAGTTCATTATCTCAGAGAGTTAGCTGATACAATGAGCAAGTAAAAACATAAAAATTAACAAAAATAATAACATTGCTCGCTAATATTGCGATTAAGATAACCTGGCTGAGTTAAGGTTCGGCAATTTATTAATTAACACTTACGACACATGTTAATCATGCTCAACCAGAGCTTAACATGAAGTGCATTAAGGGTAAGACATTGAAGATTGTAAACAGATTATTGCTTGGAACCCTACTCGTTTCCCCTTACGTTATTGCAGAAGAGCCTCTTAGCGATCTTGATTTAGATCTCGACTCACTAATGGCAATGGATGTACAAGTCACTTCGGCAATGAAACGAGCTCAATCAGCATTTGATACCGCATCTTCTATTTATGTCTTAACCAAAGAACAAATAACTCATTCAGGTGCAACCTCAATCCCAGAAGCATTAAAGTTAGTTCCTGGGCTTGTGGTCAGGCAACTCGACAACAACCAATGGGCAATCACCTCTCGTGGAGTCGCCTCTCGTTTTTCAGCTAAGTTATTAGTAATGATAGATGGGCAAAGTTTTTATACACCTAAGTTCGCGGCTGTTTATTGGGAAACCCTCAATGTCCCTTTATACGATATAGAACGCATTGAAGTTATACGCGGACAAGGTGGTCTGTTGTGGGGCAGCAATGCCAATAATGGTGTCATAAACATCATCACCAAAAACAGTATTGACACACGCGGTGTATATGCCGATGTGAGCAGTGGCAGCCAAATAAATCATGATGTAAATTTACGATATGGTAGCGATATTGGTAATAAAGGCAGTTTTCGACTCTATGGTCATGTTAGAGATGGCGATGAATCAGATAAAGGCATATCTCTAGAGCCAGCAGACTTTACTGAACAGCAATCTGCAGGAGTTCGATTTGATTTTACTCCAAATGATGAGTGGTCTGGATTAATACAAGGAAACATAACTCAATCGTCCTTAGGTCAAAATTTTCGTGGTGTTATCGATGAAACTAACCGTAATATCTCCTTTACCGACGATTTAGATAGAACCGACTCGCGTGTTATGGCGCGCATTGAAAATCGTATTTCAGCAAATGCCAATCAAATGCTCCAAACCTCTTGGTTAAAACAATCTGGCAGCCAAACATTTTTACAAGAACATTTTGAATCGTTTGATATCGATTACCAAATGAACTTTTTGTACAACGACTTGAAATTAGACTGGGGCCTTAACTACCGCTATAACGACATATCATTTGCTGAAAGCAGTTTTGTTCGCAGTGATGGTGGTTACAATACGCTGCATCAATATGGCGCATTAATTCAAGGGCAATACAGCTTAATCGCTGACGAACTAGACATCATTGTAGGTGCAAAAGTTGAGCATAACGATTTAACCGGCTGGGAAAATCAACCATTAGCCAGACTCGTGTGGAAACCACAAAAAAATCAGGTGATATGGACTTCAATTTCTAAAAGTGTCCGTGTGCCCTCTTTAATTGAGTTTAATGACGACTTTACGATTGACGGTCAACGAGTTGATGAAGTGTCTCCAATCACAACTGGAATTAACGCTATCGATAAATATTACATCAGGACGTATTTGAACGGTAATGAGAACGTTAAGTCAGAAAAATCAGTATCATACGAAGTAGGATATCGCCTCACTCAAGGCTCTTGGGCATTAGATTTATCGGCGTATCACACGAAAGCCAAAGACGTCATTGCAATTACAGTTGATAGTAATATCGAACAATTCTTACCTATCTTTGGGTTACTTCAAGCGGGTCAACTCGACTTAGCAATGCAAAGCTTAACGACTACTTCAATCAATTTTGATATCGTATCAAATGCTCAGGTCACCACGAATGGAGGCGATATTATTTTAACTTGGCAACCCTCTGACATATTCAATGCAGAACTAGGCTATAGCTATAATACCTTTAACTATGATCTTGCTGAAAATACCTTCCCAGCGATTGGATATGACTCAAAAAGTCGACAGTTATTTGCAAAAACAGATATCGAACTATTCGATAATCATCGTCTATTTGCATCAATAAGAGTTGAAAATAGTAATGCTTACGACGTCGATAATTACACTGCGTTAGACTTAACTTGGCAATGGGCATTTCATCAAAACTGGTCAGCAGCCATTATGGGCAAAAATTTATTTGCAGGTTCACACATCGAGTACAGTAATACAGGGGAAACTTTCACCTTGCCAAATTACATCGATGAGAGTGTTACATTTAAATTAATAGCGAAGTTTTAACTCATTCGATGCAAAAAATAAAACGAGTGTTCTTAGGTTTAACGTTACCGCTTTTGCTTATTCAAAGCCAAAGCGTGAATGCTATTGATACCGAATATGCACTTAAAGCTGGATTCTTATTTAATTTTGCTCGTTACAGTGAATGGACAGACACAAGCAACGCCGTTGATCATTTTGTACTTTGTAGCCCAGACCGTGATTTTATAGACATCGCAAGTACAGTTTTAAGTAATCGAAAAGTAAATAACTTACCCATATCAACTAAAACAGTGTCGTTAACAGATGCAGACCTAAGTCAGTGCCAAGTACTGTTTATTACTTCGGACACCTTGAATCAGTGGCTTAATTCCACTTTAGGTAAATTAAATAACATCATGATAGTAGGAGAAACTGAGGATTTTATTACTCAAGGTGGGCAAATCCGATTTTTTCTATCAAGTGGTAAAATTCGCTTTGAGGTCTCGCCGGAAAAGCTCACTGCCGCTCAAATTACTATGAGTTCAAAAGTATTGCGCTTAGGCCGAGTAGTGGAACTATAACGTCATGAAATCACTATTTAGTATCGACACCATTAGTAAAAAGTTATTAATAATGTTAATGAGTGTAGCCATTGTATCGACTATCTCTGTGGCTTTGGTATTTAGCGCCTATGAACTCACCTCAGCTAAGCGCGAACAAATCGAAAGCTTAGAAAGCGTTTCTAATATGTTGTCACCAAACATAACAGCGGCATTATTATTTGATGACCAAGACGCCATTAAAGAGCTCATAAAACCGGTATTATCACGATCTGATATTCTTTCAGTTACCGTCACCAATATTGACGGAAACATCTTGGCTGAATCAACCGCGCCAAACATTGATAAAACAAGTTTAAATGAAACTAGCAAGCTCACTAAAGTTATCACGCCATTATCATTAGATAATCAAGGCTATGGTGAGTTATTTATCATTGCAGACGACAGCTATATCAACGACAGAATACAATTTTATGGAAAATTTTTACTGCTACTATTACTTTCCACATTTGCCGTAAGTTTATTTTTATCGTTAATATTAAGACGAATATTTTTAAGCCCAATCCTTTACCTTTCTGAAATTTCTGAAAAAATTACTACATCAAATGATTATACCTTACGCGCAACAGAGCAATCTAATGATGAAATAGGCCAATTGACCACATGTTTTAATAGCATGCTAGACACCATAGAGCAGCGCGAGACGTTACTCGAAAGCCAAGTCAAACTGCGTACTAAAGAGCTTGAAAAGGCCAATATTCAATTACATGAGTTTGCATACCAAGACGGGTTAACCGACTTACCTAACCGTCGTTACTTTTATAAAAAACTACAATCATTAATTGAAGTCAATAACATGCAATTTGCATTAATCTTTATCGATTTAGATGGCTTTAAAGAAGTTAATGACACATTAGGGCATGATTATGGCGACTTACTGCTACATCAAGTTGCCAAGCGCTTACAAAATTGCGTACGTGCTAATGATACAGTGGCAAGGCTTGGCGGTGATGAGTTTACTTTGATCATAGAAGGCATCAACGATGTTGAGCGAGCGACTGAAATAGCTCAAAAAGTCAAAAATAGCCTAATGCAGAGCATTAATATCAATGGCTCACAAGTACATGTTACCGGTAGTATCGGGTTAACTTTTTACCCAGCTGATGGCCGTAGTGTTGAAGACTTAGTCAAACATGCCGACCAAGCCATGTACTTATCAAAAAGCAAAGGGCGCAATCGTTACGAGTTTTTCTCCTACGTCATTGAGGAGCAAGCTATAGAGAAACGCCGAATTATTGAAGAAATCCGCATTGCGCTTAAAGAAGATCAATTTATATTGTATTACCAACCAATTTTTGACCTTGATGGCATTAATGTAACAAAAGCAGAAGCCCTGATCCGTTGGCTACACCCGCAACAAGGGTTACTTGGTCCAAATGAGTTTATTCCTATTGCAGAACAAAATGGCTTAATTGAACAGATTGGAGACTGGGTCAGAGACAGAGCCATTAAAGATGCTGCTCACTGGTTTAGATTAACCGGAAAAGTCACGCAAGTGAGCGTTAACTGCTCACCGTTACAATTTGATCGTGCGGGATTATGGGTAGACAATTGGATTTTGGCTTGCAATAAAATTGGTTTACCAAGAGATACCATCATTATCGAGATCACAGAAAACACCTTGATGGATCCAGATTCCCCAATCCAACAACAACTGCACCGATTAAGTGACTGTGGTATCGACATTGCAATTGATGACTTTGGCGTAGGCTACTCATCTTTGGCCTACTTACAACGCTTAGATATCGATATTTTAAAGATTGATCGTTCTTTTATTCAACACATGGAAACCAACGAAAATAGCATTGCTTTAATCAGAGCCATTATTACCATGGCCCGCCACTTAAAAGTAAAAGTAGTAGCAGAAGGGGTTGAAACCCAAGGACAACACCAATTACTCCAACAATTGTCGTGTGATTACTTGCAAGGTTTTTTATTCGCCAAGCCAATGCCTAGCGCTCAGTTTACCGATTTATACGTCACCCCTTTAGCCTTAAGAGCCAACTAATCTGTTCTGACTGCGCTTTACTGACCACACGATATTTAATCCGCTGTAATTATCACACCGTTTTACCGCGTTGAGTTTAATACTCGGTATGCATATCAATAGGCCAAGTAAAAATAAAATTAGCGCCCTTACCTACGACTGTATCAAGTTGAATATTGCCCCCCACAGCAAGCACTATTTTTTTAACAATAGCTAGCCCCATACCACTTCCTTCAACCTCGTCTCTGGGTTTTAAGGTGGTAAACATGGTAAACACTTTTTCAGAATACTGTGCCGGGATCCCAGGACCATCATCTGAGACCGAGAAAGTATAAAATCGCTCATCAGCCACCACAGAAACCCACACAGTACCGTGGCCAGAATCATGATGCTTAATGGCATTATTAATTAAATTACGCAAAACTTGCTCTAATGGCACACTCGCAGTAGTGAGACTCTCGACCGTTGAGTTAAATATTAACGTAAAGCTATTTTGGATATTGCATAGGTCAAACACATTTTCGACAACATCCTTAATATTAATAGTATGAATAACATCATCTTTTTTACCCGCTCTTGAATATGCAAGCAGATCATCGAGTAATTTCTCCATGCGATTAATCCGCCCTCGCATTAACCGTAAGTGTTCAGCATCTTCGTCGTCCAGTTTGCCTTGTAAATCTTCTTCTAACCAACTTGCTAACTGATCAATTCCGCGTAAAGGAGATTTAAGATCGTGAGACGCAACGTAAGCAAAATTGTGTAATTCGGCGTTACTTCTAGATAACTCCTCAAGGTAGTACTTACGTTCGGATATATCTTGTATCGTGCCAGCAAGCTTAACAGCATTGCCATTTTCATATTCAATAGTGCCCATCACTCTCACCCAAATAATCTTGCCTTTGGCATTGATAAAGCGCACTTCAACATCCCATGTTTTGCCAGTCTCAATGGCTTCAGCCAAGGTTTGACGAATAATAGGTTGTGATTCTGGGGTATAAAAATCAATGGCTTGTTCAACGGTTAAGGATGAGCCTGGTGACAAGCCGTAAATGTGGTATGTCTCTTCTGAATAAAAAAGAGTTTGGGTAATAAGGTCCAGTTCCCAACCGCCAATCCCAGCCATTTTGCTGGTGCGATCAAGGTTATCCTTAAGTTTGCTAATCGCTTTAGTTTTGCGTTCATGCTCAGTTAAGTCAACTATAGATAAAAGTAACTTTTTACCTTTATGAGTTTCTAACGTACACAAACCTATGGATAAAGGAAACTCGCGGCCGTCTTTACATAAGCCATTAATATCATATCGCTCATTCTCAACAGTATCTTCTACTTGGTTGAAAAATGATTTTCGCCATCCTAAATGATGATCGCGAAATGATTCAGGCACTAACATATCGATATTCAGCCCTAATAACTTACCTCGCGAGTAGCCAAATAATGTTTCAGTTTCTTTATTAACGAGCTCTATCACCCCGTTATAATCGACTAATAAAACAGCATTAGGTAACGTATCAACAACTCGTTCAAATAAATGCTCAAACTGTTTTCTTAACGAAATATCAACGACGCTACAAATTGCTTGTAACTCGCCTTTGTACTCAATAACACTCAAGCCTATTTCAAGTGGTACTTCTATACCGGTTTTATGCAAACCGTAAACTTCTCGTCCGCTCCCCATAAGCTTTGCTTCGGGGGCGGCAAAGAACATTTGCATAAAATCAGGATGTATATTACAAAATCTAGCAGGTAATAGTACAGCCATCGATTTACCTAACAATTCTGCTTGTGAATAGCCAAAAACTCGGCCTATTTGAGTATTGGCTAGAGTGATAACCCCCTGACTATTTACCACCATAATACCGCTGGGAGCGTGGCTCAAAATGGAATTGAGCTCTTGTTCCATTATCAACACTGTATCTAGATGTAACTGCTTTGCATTAAGCTCAATATCTTTTCTGATGTTTTTAAAGATCAGTATCAGTATTCCAATAACGACCCAATACCAAAACACAACTAACACGGTTTGTTTCTTCGCTTCATCATTGTTAGCCATTGCGATGACCACGACTTTTCGCCGCTGTTGATTATCAAGATAAATGTTAGCTTTCGATACCAAAGAAACATTTAACCAGCTCAGTAATGATGTATCTCCATGAGTGGTATACATCCCTTCGTCAACACGCTTGAACTCATCTTCAAAGGTATATCGTTGTCCACGGTTAAATCCAAAAGTTTTGCTGTTATCTGGATGAAATAAATAATCCCCCTCTTCATTGACTAGGTACATGTGAATATCAGTACCAAAATAAACCGAATCAATAACTAAACGATTAAATAATGATTCAGCTAATACATTGATAACAATCTGCCCTCGCGGATATTGACTAGAAGTGCCACTCACGAGCGTACTTACACGGATAACAGGCAAATAGGGAAATGATAACGCGCCATTTTCATGATTTAAATTAATGGGCGACACATAAACCTCGCCAATATTTAATTTAGTGGTTTGAATAAAATAATCTCTGGTGTTTTTTTGCTGTAAAGATGCTGGAGGGATAATGAATAATTGCTCTTTGCGACGTTCAACCCTAATTTTTTCAAGTCCGCTTTGATTATCGATAAAGCGCAATTGATTTAAGTTCGGGATACTGTGCATATAATGCATAAATACATCGGTTAACGCATCCATATGATACTGTAATCGACCTTGTTGTTCAGTCTTAAGGATTGGGGTTTGGCTCAACTCTGCAATGGCTTTTGAATCAGCGAGGTTAGATAAAAATAGCGCTTCACGCTTTAAATGCTCAATCTGCTCACCTAACAAATTAGCTTTTGCATGAGATACAACATCGAGATCATTTTTAATGATGTCCATTTGATGCCAATAAACAATATGGCACAGCGCCAGCATGAACATAACGGCTAACAACATAATCATCGATAATGAATGAAGTTTGAATTTAAACAATAACGGAAAATGCTTTAACATAATAATCTCGATGAATTTCAGTAATAAAGCATATAAACAGATTAATTACTTAACTAAATATTTAGATTCAAAATCAATAGCATTTATCGGTTTTGAGTAATGATAACCTTGTATTAAATCACATCCCTGAGCTTGACAGAACGCAAGTTGCTCCGCAGTTTCGACCCCTTCTGCGATAACTGATAAACCTAGATATTTAGCAAATTTAATCATGGCCTCAAGCACTATATCTTGAGATTGTTTTTGCTTATAAGCAGCAATAAAACTTTTGTCGACTTTTAACGAATGAATAGGAAATAGATGTAAGTGTTTAATCGATGAGTAACCTGTGCCAAAGTCATCTAGAGATAATTTAACCCCTTGCTGAGTAAGAGCATGGAGTCGCTCAACAATGTTTTCAGGACTATGGATAATAGAACTTTCAGTGATTTCTAATTCCAAACAACTTGGAGATAAATCACAAGATGCAAGCACATCTGACACAAGGTTGAGCAAATTAATATCTTGCAGTTGGAAGGTCGATAAGTTGACCGACATGCTTAACTGATCATCATTGAGGTGATATTGACGCTGCCAATGTTTTAATTGATGACAGGCAGTATTCAGTACCCATTGACCAATATCACCGATAAGATTCAACTCTTCGGCTAACTCAAGGAACATAATCGGACTGAGCATACCTTGAGTAGGATGTTGCCAACGCACTAATGCCTCAACCCCTTTTACCTTTTGTGTTTTTGCACATATTTGCGGCTGGTAATGTACGGTAAACTGATTTAATGCAAGCGCTAAATTAATATCTTGTTCAAGAAGGGCTTTTCTCTGTGTTTCTTGGTGCAGGTTATCGTTATACAAACACACTTTATTACGGCCGGTTTGTTTTGCTTTGTACATGGCAATATCTGCACATTTCATCATTGACTCAGGGCTATCGGCAAATTGCCCCAACATTGACACTCCAATGCTTGCTGTAATCGAAAAACAATGATTACCAACTTGTAAGGGAGTATTCAGTGCTTTTATAACATTATTGGCAATAATCTTAGTTTGTTGCTCATCATTGATACCTTGAGCCAAAATAACAAACTCATCTCCACCAAGCCTAGCTAAACAATCGCCTTCATTTACAACAGATGTCAATTTAGCTGCTACTGTTTGCAATAATTTATCACCAACAGTATGCCCTAAAAAATCATTCACTTTTTTAAAGTTGTCTAAATCAATGAAGAATAGCGCGATATTTGAAGCCGTAAACAGTACTCTATCACATGCATCTTTGAGGGTTTTCTCAAACGTATATCGATTGATTAATTGAGTAAGTGAATCCCTTTTAGCAAGCCATTCTAAGGCGTTATTTTTTTCACGCACAACGCCTTCAAGAAACTGGCGATGTTGTGCTTGGCGAATTGTGCGATTTAACCGATCCGCATTCACTTCTGTTTTTAATATAAAATCATGCGCGCCTACATTGAGTGCATTTAATGATAAAATCTCGTCCTCATGCTGACTCACCATAATGATGGTTGCATCGTTCTTTTTACGCATTAATAGCTTTTTAATTAATACTAAACCATCCATATCTGGTAAGCGGTAATCAATCAATAAGACGTCGACCATGTTATTGTCAAACTGGTGTATTCCTTCTTCACCTGTTTGCGCTTCAATAATAAAAATAGGTCGATGGCTCGACATCAGGGCACGCCGAATAGATTTTCTGTCGATAGAATCATCATCAATAATTAATAATGTAATAGGTTGTTCAAGATTGGCTGCTGTATTATTCATGTGCTGGTAACTCCACTACACGCCAATAGTGGCCTAACATACTCACGATATTTAAAAATGACTCCCCGACTTGTTTTTTGACCATGTAACCCGCTACATTTTTTTTATAAGCGAGGGTTTTATCTTGATCATCACTTGAAGTTGTTAGCATAAACACAACGCTATCTGAGAGAGTATCGTCGGCGCGAATCGTTTTTAAAAAGTCGATACCGCCCATCCGTGGCATGTTGATATCAAGTAATATAATGAAAGGTTTGGGGATTGCATTTCTATGCAGTAAATCGAGCGCTTCTATACCATCTCTAGCTCGAATAGTTGGATTGGCAATTTTAAGTTTCTTGAGGGCTCTTTCTATGCCTAAAACATCAACATCATCATCGTCTATGATGAATATTGTCACATGTTTATGTTGTAATTCAGTTCCATTCATAAGCAGCTCTCAATCCTTGAAATTAACTTAGCAACACCGTGCTCTACAATAATATCTGCGACTAGGACAATACAATCGCAGTATTGCTTTCTCACTTTTAATAAAAGGTGAAGACAAGCCCTTTATAGTGAGCGAAATATCTATATTCATAATAGCTTATACTAATAAAAAAGCCCACGAGTTCAAGTGGACTTTTATTCAACACTTTCTTTCAAGCTTTTAGACAAAATGAAATAAGGTTTTAACCCAAAATATCAGGGCTTATTACCGATTAACATCAACTACAACGCGGCCGCGTACTTTACCGTCCATTAAGTCACTTGCCACGCTCAATGCTTCAAGCAAACTGACTTCTTGCACGATGTCATCAAATACCGCAGGGTCAATAATGTCAGCTAAACGTTGCCAGGCTTCGACTCTATCGGCAATAGGTCGCATAACACTGTCAACACCAGCAAGAGTGATGCCGCGTAAAATAAATGGAGCCACACTCGCAGGTAAATCCATTCCTTGAGCAAGCCCGCAAGCGGCAACGGCACCGCCATATTTGGTACTGGCACATACGTTAGCTAAAGTGTGACTGCCAACAGAATCAACGGCTCCGGCCCAACGCTCTTTAGCTAATGGGCGACCGGGTTCGGATAACGTCGCTCTGTCGATAATCTCGCTGGCGCCGAGTTTTTTAAGATAATCACTTTCATCAACTCGACCCGTAGATGCGACGACCGTGTATCCTAATTTGGCTAAAATAGCGATAGCAAAACTGCCTACACCGCCATTAGCTCCTGTCACTAAAATCTCACCTTTATCTGGCGTGATACCATTTTTTTCAAGTGCGATAACACAGAGCATTGCCGTGTAACCAGCCGTACCAATTGCCATAGCCTGGCGCGGTGTAAATCCTTTTGGTAATGCAATAAGCCAATCACTTTTTAAACGCGCTTTAGTCGCTAACCCGCCACAATGAACTTCACCTACGCCAAAACCGTTTAATAACACCGTATCGCCTACATTAAACTTATCGCTGTCACACAGCTCAACCACGCCGACTAAATCAATACCTGGCACCATAGGAAAGCTGCGAACAACAGGCGCTTTACCAGTAATCGCCAGTGCATCTTTATAGTTTAGCGTGCTATAAAGCACCTTAACGGTCACATCACCTTCTGGTAAAACAGATTCATCCACATACTTAACTATAGTGCGGTAACCTTGATCATCTTTCTCGATTAACATTGCATTAAACATTATTCGCTCCTAATTTAGACTGATCGTCTATTAATAGTTAAAAAATTTTTATCTCGTTTGAACTGCATTTGAGAGTACTTGTTTTCCACACTTTAAGCGCAGATTTACCATAGTGACAATCAAACTACTTGGGTAATGCCGCCATAAAAAGATCACAGAAGTTATCTAGTGGTGAACCATCTTCAACTAACTTAGCGCGACTCACGGCCCCTTCCCAACTGACCCAAAAGTTTTCTGCTAACAACAGGCAGTTGGCATTAGCCGCGATTTGTCCTTGTGTTTTAGCTGCCTCAAGGCAATCTGCTAAACAATGTTGCCAACTAACAAATATTGCAATTAGCTGGGGCCTAAAGCTTTCAGGTAACATACCAACCTCTTGACCCAAGTTACCCACAAGGCAACCACGTTTAAATTGATAACGGGTCATACCCGCCTTGGCATCTGCAACAAAATGACGGATGCGAGCCAAAGGATCATTCGACTCGTCCAACAAATGCGTTTTTAATTTGGCCAAAAAATAGTCAGCATAATTTTGCAAGACGATCTGACCAAACACCTCTTTACTGGCAAAGTAGTGGTAAAAAGAGCCCTTCGGCACTCCAACCTTTTTTAAAATAGGTTCAATCCCTGACGCAGCAAATCCATGCTCAGTTAATTGTTCTAAACCACTGCGGATTAATGCAGCGCGAGTATCTGGGTTATCTCTAGAGACTTTTGGCGGTCTGCCTCTGCGAGGTTTGGTGTTATTTATATTCATCCAATTATATTAGACTGATCGTCTATTTAAATGCAATCATCAATAGTAAAAATGTGAGTGAACACAATATTTATACATAGATCTGTCCGTTCATGTTGCTGTAACCCACTGAGCTTGTGGCGCTACAGTAATATGATACTTTTATTTAGTTATTATTAAAATAATTTGAACTGTAATGATTTAATTTATATTAATTTAATTTAACATCAATGTTTACAACATATTTCGACATTTAAATCGCGAATAAATCATTAAAAAAATCACAACTGGCAAGCTATAAAGCCATAAACCTAACCATTTACATTTAAGCCATACTCTCCACAGCTCAGTGTAAATAGAGCCTTACACAATTTTTTACTGTGAAAACCGTCTTGTCACTATACTCTGTGCATGACCGATATGGCCGCATTGACTCATCTCTGTACGGCACAGTCTTCTTGCTCAACACCTCGGAAAATTAGTTGAAATAGCCCTGCAAAGAGTTAATCACCGAGTATTAAATTGGAAACTCAACATCATATTGTGTTAATATAATTAGACCACTAACTATTGTAGTGGTTTTTTTGTGGTTATTTATACCCATCAGTTTATAGAAACACACGATTTACACGCTCAGGAGGGCACAATGTCAGCAGACATTCAGACGGAAGAAAATCTCATCACACAAGTTTGGAATAAATCAATACTCAAGCTTAAAGATGCCACACAATTACTGTGCTTATTTGCTATTTTAAGTACCTATCTCTTTGTCATGTTGAAACCTAATGGGATTCAAAATAACAAAGCGTTAGGGGGCCAGTAGTTCATGCATTACTTAACCTACGTTTCGTTAGCTATCTATTTTCTGGTCATGCTTGGCATTGGTTTGTTTGCCTACAAGCAGTCGACTAGTGATGTATCTGGATACATTCTTGGCGGCCGCAAGGTTAGCCCGCAGGTCACTGCTTTATCTGCTGGCGCATCTGACATGAGTGGTTGGATGTTAATGGGTTTACCTGGGGCGATGTTTTTGGTGGGATTCGAAACCATTTATATTGCACTGGGATTATTAATTGGTGCCTTGGTTAACTACCTCGTTGTGGCGCCTAAACTGAGGGTGTATACCGAAGTGGCAAATAACGCACTCACTATCCCTGAGTTTTTTGCTAAGCGCTTCCATGCTCCTAACAGTAATGTTCGTATTATCGCAGCCGTGATTATTGTTATTTTCTTTACCCTATACACCTCAGCGGGTTTAGTCGCAGGCGGTAAATTATTTGTTTCAGCATTTGACTTAAGTTACGAGTTAGGATTGGTGGTTACTTTAGGTGTAGTTGTATCATACACCTTACTGGGCGGCTTTTTAGCGGTGAGCCTAACGGATTTTGTTCAAGGTTGTATTATGTTTGTAGCCTTAGTTTTGGTGCCTGTAGTCGCCTATCAAGAGTTTACAAGCGCAGACAAAATGATGAACTTTGCTTACGAATCTATTCCACACTTTTCTGAAGGCATGCAAAACGTCACCATGTTAGGTTTAATTTCTAGCTTATCTTGGGGCTTAGGTTATTTTGGCCAACCGCACATTATTGTTCGTTTTATGGCGATTCGTTCAGTATCCGACATCAAAATTGCCCGTCGAATTGGCATGAGCTGGATGACTGTCACTATTATTGGTGCGCTAGCTACAGGTCTTGTCGGTATCGCTTATGCAAATAAGTTCGATATGAAAATAAGTGATCCTGAAACCATCTTTATTGTATTTTCAGAATTACTGTTTAATCCTTTAATCAGTGGTTTCTTGCTTGCAGCAATTTTAGCCGCGATTATGAGTACCATTTCCTCACAACTATTAGTGTCATCAAGCTCACTCACTGAAGATATTTATCGTGTTGTTTCTAAAAAAGAAGCGACAGAACAAGAAATGGTGAAAATGGGCCGTTACGGTGTAGCAGGCGTAGCTATAGTAGCAAGCCTATTAGCACTTGACCGTTCAAACAGTATTTTATCTCTAGTCAGTAATGCTTGGGCAGGTTTTGGTGCGGCCTTTGGACCATTAATTTTATTTAGCCTTTACAAGCATAATTTAACCCACAAAGCGGCCGTTGCGGGCATTGTTTCAGGTGCTGCCACTGTTCTATTTTGGATATATGCACCAGTACTTGCCGACGGAAAAGTGTTATCGAGCGTGATGTACGAAATGATCCCTGGCTTTATTGTCAGCAGCGTCGTCATTTGGGTTACTAGTGCTATCGATACCGATCCTTGCGAAAAAACAGTTGATACCTTCCATGAAGCCGGCCGCGTATTAGCTGAGCAGAAATAACCGAGAGAATATAATGTCAACTTCACATTGGAAACGCATTGTCGTTAAAGTAGGCAGTGCACTTATTGCGCCTCATCAACAAGGCTGTAGCAGTCATTATCTATTGGGTATTGCACAATTTATTGCTACATGTCGTGCCCAAGGCTGCCAAGTAGTATTAGTGTCATCAGGTTCAGTTGCAGCTGGTAAACATCGGTTCCAAGACACGGCAGAACCAAGCGTATCACTTAAAAAAGCGATGGCTGCAGCAGGTCAAGCAGACATGATGGCCACTTGGGATAAGTTATTTGACTTTCCTTCAGCTCAGTTGCTTGTGACTCATGGCGATCTTCGTGATCGTGAGCGCTATGTCAGTATTAAAGACACCATTTTTACCCTGTTAGACCACGGTTTGTTACCCATCATCAACGAAAATGATGCCGTTACAACTGATAAGTTACGCGTAGGTGACAATGATAATTTGTCGGCCATGGTTGCTGCAGCAGCTGATGCTGATGCACTCATTATTTGTTCTGACGTAAAAGGCTTGTACACAAAAAACCCGAATCTACATGATGATGCCAAGCTGATAAAACAAGTTAGCGACATCAACCAAGATATTTACGACATGGCAGGCGGCGCCACCAGCAGCGTGGGTACCGGCGGTATGCGTACAAAAATACAAGCTGCAGAGAAGGCGATTTCTCACGGAATTGAAACCATGATTGTTGACGGTTTCGATGCAGACACCTTTAACCAGTTATTAAAAGGTCAAAACCCGGGTACGTTATTTACCCCATATGATGTACCAATGCAGGAGCACTTACATTGGATGACTCATACCTCACAGGTACAAGGTGAATTAATTGTTGAAAACGATTTTAACGCTGACCTTGAAGAACATGATACGCAACTCACCAGTGACGATGTAGTGGCCGTTAGAGGCAACTTTTCCGTCGGTGATACTGTACTAGTGCGCAAAGGCGATGGCACTAAATTGGCAAAAGCTAAATCAAATTACAGTAGTTGCTTACTTCACTTTATTTCTGATCAAGAAGACCGCGAGTTTGCCAATAATGCGCAACAGAAAACCGGTCCATTGATTTCAGATAAAAACATCGCCATTTTGGAGAAAATATGAGCTTGATTAAGACCTTATCTCAAAACGCAGCCATTGCGGCGCAAACACTTGCAGTATTAGATGAGCAAGTAAAGAACACTATTCTACTCGATATGGCACGCGCACTTCGCGCTCATAGTGATGAAATTATTAAAGCTAACTTATTGGATTTAGAGAATGCTGAAAGTGCCAATATGGGCGCAGCAATGTTAGACCGTCTAACGTTAAACAATGAACGTATTGAATCTATGGCGGCAGGTATTGAAACTGTGGCATCGCTACCGGATCCAGTTGGCATTCAACGTGATTTAGGCGACAGGCCTAATGGCTTAAGCATTCGTAAAATGCGTGTTCCTTTAGGTGTTGTATGCATGATTTATGAAGCTCGCCCAAATGTGACCGCCGATGCTGGAGCACTGTGCTTCAAGTCAGGCAATGCCGTCATTCTGCGTGGCGGTAAAGAGGCGTTACATTCGAGCAAAATGATTGCATCTATTTTACAAAAAGTACTCGAAGTGTATCAGTTACCGCCAGCGTTAATCACCGTCGTGCCCGACCCAGATCGTGCATTGATGCTCGAACTAATGCAACAACGCGAATATATCGACGTCATTATTCCACGTGGTGGCGAAGGCTTAATTAACTTTGTAACTGACAACAGTAAAGTGCCTGTAATTCAGCACTTTAAAGGTGTTTGTCACTTGTACGTCGATAAGGAAGCCGATCTTGATATCGCATTGTCATTACTGCTAAACGGTAAAACCCAACGCACTGGTGTGTGTAATGCGTTAGAGGGACTGATTGTCCATAAAGATATTGCGGCAGCCTTTTTACCTAAAGTCGCTAGTGCACTAGCAGAACATAACGTGACGATTAATGCATGTGAGCAAGCAAAGTCATACTTTACGGCTTGCAATGTGATGGGTGATGATGATTTTGGCCAGGAATATTTAGACCTTGAAATTGCCATTAAGCAAGTGGATGACTTCGATGGCGCGATTAACCATATCCGTCGTTTTGGTAGCCATCACACCGAAGTGATTTGTACTCAAAATGAGGTGACTGCGGCGCGGTTCCAACGCACTGTTGATGCCTCAGTGGTGATGGTGAATGCATCATCTCGCTTCTCTGATGGCAGCGAGCTGGGTCTTGGCGCAGAAATTGGCATTGCTACCAGTAAGCTTCATGCTTACGGCCCTATGGGACTAGAGTCACTCACCACTGAAAAGTACCTTGTAAGTGGTGTCGGCCAAGTGCGCGCGTAAACTTATCTAGCATCAGTCTGTTAACACAAACTGATAAATACAAGCTGATAAAAGGGTGACAAACCTATAATAACTCTTGTTTAATCAGCTTTAATAAAAAGGTCTCTCGTTCTATCGAGAGGCCTTTTTTGTTGCTGTTTGCCATCGTGTCGAGGTTATGTTGAATCGCGGCATCAATATCCATCCATACCGGTGTCATTCCATTGCTAATTTCATGCGATTCAAGCTGCGGCTCAGCGAGCTCATCAGCAATTGTGCACACATAACAGTAAGACAGCATGTTTACCGACTCAAAGCCATCTCTGCGCCATGGACGATATTCTTGATATAAGCCAAACGAAATGACATCACCCACCACTTGCGCGCCGGTTTCTTCTTGTAACTCGCGGATTAAGCCCTGCTCAATATGCTCACCGTCATCAACACCGCCACCGGGTAACGAGTAGTCATGATAGCGCTGGGTAAATACCCAATCGACCTGAAGATACGTGTTTCAGAGCTTCACCGTGTTTTCAATACTAGGCGCGTTAATGTAGTAATGTAGGTACCTTAAAAATTAGCGCAACAACGTAGTGGGAACACGGTGAAACTCCCAGAGGGCAAGTTTTACACGCGTTTATGCTGCGTTATTGATTTTGGAAAGGGAACAACCATTACCCGCAATCAATGCCTTGCCTAAACGCGTGTAAATTCTTGCTGAAATCGAGCATCTTCAGGTTGATTGGGTATCCAACATCAAAATCTGATTATCTCGCAGCACAATCGCTCTCGCCGCTAAACGCGTTAGCATGGTCGCTTGATTATTTTGGATAAACTCTTGAGGCGTATCAGGATGATAACTAGTGGTTAAATGACGCATAGTATTTGAATTGAGGCTTAGAGGTTAAATCAAAAAACGCATCATACGTTGCTAGGCACTACGATTCAACAATCAGGCTCCCTCCCGAAGACGAAGCCGCCAACAATATAAACATTGGCGGCTATTTTTATGGGTTATTCAATGGCACTGTTTTGATAATGCTTGCCGTTAATCCGCTCAATAATTTGTGTTGCGGTTAAGTCATGTACCACATTTATCACTGTTGATGCGGCATCAGTAATCGCCCCTATCACCACTAAAATCGGGATCACCTCCATAGGTAGCCCTAATGTAGTCACAATAAAAATTTCACCTAAAAATGCCCCACCGGGTACGCCACCAATAACAAAAGCCGACAACACCGAAATCAAAATGGTCAGCATAAATACGTCGGTAGTGAAATCGAGCCCTAATAACGAATAGATAAACACAATCTTTAACGCGGTAATTGCAGCAGCGCCACCTTTGTTTAAATTGACTAACAGAGGTAAGCTAATTTCAGCAATCTGCTCATTCAAGCCCATCTTTGCGGCACTGCGAATGGTCACTGGTAATGTGGCTAAAGATGAGCTAGTTCCCAAAGCGGTGACGGCAGGCTCAAGCATATGTTGCCAAAATTGCTTTACCCCTTTTACCCCACCACCAATCCACGCATATAGCGTTGAACCCACGGTTAAATACAGCGCCATAGCAACAAAAAATAATCCAACAGCACGGGCAAAGGTACCCATTAATTCTGTATCTTGGCTGGCCATAGTTGCGGCAAAATAAGCCCCTAAACCAATGGGGGCGACATACATTAATATTGAAATGACTTTCATGATAACCGTATTTAAGCTGTCTAACATGCGGCTGACTTTTAGGCCATCTTCACCAGACTGACCAATGGCGACGCCAACAATCACCGACATAATAATTAACGCTAAAATATTCGACTTAGATAACAGCCCAACAAAATCATTAGTGGTTAATAAGCTTACGAAATCCATACTGCCAGAAGCCGCATCTATCGTGTTGGCTAAATCTAAAGTCACACCTTGTGCAGGATCGTACGCTAGTGCTAATAACACCACCCCAACGGATGGCACAATCGCCATCACAATCGACACCGCCATAATCGACATTAATATCGCACCTAACTTTTTTAAGTCGGTCATATGAGCAATTGACGACATCACGCTCACCGCAACTAATGGCACGATAATCATAAACAACAAGTTAAGAAATATCTGCCCAATCGGTTTGAGTTTAATTGCCCACTCTGGAAACAAGCCACCAAAAAGGCCACCGATGAGTAACGCACTTAATAAAATAATGGACGAGCGGTAAGCACGTAGGCTACTCAACATATCAATTCCTAAAAATGAAAGCTAACCCCACTTGATAGAGAAAGCCAAAACAAAAATTAAACCCTTTAAATTACGACAAAATATGACACAAAATAGAAATGATACCAATCCCAAAAATTTCACCTGTAACACGAGCCATAGGTTATCAAGCTTTTACAAGCGCATCGATAACCTCATGATTATAGTTGCTCTTAATCATAGTGACATTAGGATGTAGCAATCAAACCAATAAACGCTTTCATCGCTACAGAAACACTGTATTTACGGGTCATGAATACCGTGTCGCCGGATTCAACATCTAACAAGGTTTGAGCATGCAGGTTGTGCAATTGCTTAGCTGACATGGCAATACCGCCACTGACAATGCCATAACCTAAGCCCTGCTTTACTGCACTGACGAGATGAAACAGCGAATCCGTTTCTAAGACGATATTAAAACTACCACCTGCTTTTTCCATCGCGTTATCAATATACTGCCTAAATTGCATGTTTTGACTTAGTAATATTAACGGTGATGATTGCAACTCACTTAATAGCATAGCTTGTTGAAATACTTCGGGATTGAGCGTTAATGCTTGGGGTGACAAAACCGCCAAAGGATGACTAGGCTGAGGATAAAAATCAAACTGTCTGCGGCTTGATTCAGTGATATTTTCGTCAAAACCTAAGCCAATATCGACTTGATGTAATGTCAGTTGTTCAATGAGCTTTTCATTTGTGGTAACCAGTAACTTAATCGAAATATCCGGGTGCAACTCGGTAAAGTGTTTAATGATGGGCATAATATCGACGCTAGATTGCGGTACAATCCCAATATTAATTGCCCCTTTTAGCGGGCCGCTAAAGGCGCTAATCTCCTGTTTCAATGCAGCTTCATCTAGCAACATCTTTTCTGCATATTGCTGTAAAACACTTCCCGCCTCAGTTAGTGCCACAAATTGACTGCCACGAACTACCAGTTCAGTGTCAAAGCGTTTTTCTAGTGCATTAATACTGGCAGATAACGTCGGTTGAGTAATATGGCAAGCCTTAGCGGCTTTAGCAAAATGCTTAAATTTTGCTAATTCGTGGAAGTAATGTAACTGCCGTAGGTTCATATTGTCGTTTACACCTTAAAATAAAAAAGACTATTAACTTATCGATATTGATAGATAAAAACTATCAATGTATAAAATAGTTTGATTGGCATTGTATATTAGCCCCTCTTAAAATGTGACCCACCTCAAGTTTTAGGTCTAAAAGCATGAATGCGTCATACAAATGGTCGCCGTCAATTGAACACTTAGTAGAAGAAGCCGCTGCGGCAATTAACCTCAATGGCATCAATTATGCCGTGATGATGATTACTCCAGACAACATTGAAGACTTTGCGATTGGCTTCCTCTTTTCTGAAGCAATAATTCAACATGATCATGATGTACACGACATTCAAGTTAGTCAGTCTGAACATGGATTTAGTATCGATATCACTATCGCAAATCGCTGTTTATACGCATTAAGCAGTAAAAAGCGTCGACTAATAGGTGCAACAGGTTGTGGTATTTGTGGCGTAGAAGCTATTACCCATGCGCTTCCTGAATTAACGACATTACCGCTTACTCGCCCAATTGAATTATTGGATGTCGACGCCCTCAAACTGCAAATTGAAGAGCATCAACTCAAAGCTCAACAAAGCGGTGCCATTCATGCGGCTTTAGCCTTAAATGCCCAGGGCAACATCATTGCTTGCCGTGAAGACATCGGCCGTCACAATGCCTTAGATAAATTAATCGGTATGTTAGTTAGACAGCCAAGCTCATTGTCTGAGTGCAACGCATTATTAATGACCAGCCGTTGCAGCAGTGAGCTCATCCATAAAGCGGTGTTACTAGGCGTAAATAACTTAATTAGTTTAGCGTCACCCAGCCAGTTGGCGGTAAAACTGGCGTTAAAGTACAACCTCAATATTATTCATATCCCTAAGTATTCAGCACCAATTTATTACTCTAATTTTCAAGCCAAAGTCAATTTAAGCAGTCTGCCTGTTAGTCCATTCGGAGCCATTAATGCCTAACCATATCCAAAAACCTAGCAAAGCCGGTGGCTTTCCCTCAATACAAGCCACATTAAGCCATGTATTACGTAGCCAACGCACCAAGCAAAATCTCAAAAATTTATTACGCGTTAATCAAACCGATGGGTTTGACTGCCCAGGTTGTGCATGGGGCGACAACAAGCAGGGCGCATTTCAATTTTGTGAAAATGGCGCCAAAGCCGTTGCATGGGAATCAACAGGAAAAGGTGTTGGCAGTGAGTTTTTTGCTGAGCATTCGGTACGCCAACTAGCCAAGCAAACCGATTATTGGCTCGAATATCAAGGCAGATTAACTGAGCCAATGCGCTACAACGCAATAACCGATCACTATGAACCAGTGAGCTGGAACGACGCATTTAGCATTATTGCCGATAAGCTCAATAGCCTGTCTAGTCCTAACCAAGTTGAGTTTTATACCTCTGGCCGTGCCAGTAATGAAGCATCATACCTTTATCAATTATTTGGCCGTTTATATGGCACTAATAATTTTCCAGACTGTTCCAATATGTGTCACGAAGCCAGTGGCGTCGCACTAATAAAAGCCATAGGTATTGGTAAAGGCACTGTGGTATTAAATGACTTTGATGACGCTGAAGCCATTTTTGTGTTTGGCCAAAATCCAGGGACAAATCACCCACGGATGATGAATGCGTTACGTAAAGCTGCTAAACATGGCTGTAAAATTGTGACCTTTAATAATCTTAAAGAAGTCGCGTTAGAAAAATTTGCCAGCCCACAAAGCCCAATAGAGTTATTAACACCTGCAGCCACTAACATCAGTCATCAATACTTAACCCCTAAATTAGGTGGTGATATGGCGGCTGTGCGCGGTATGACAAAATACATTATTGAACAGCGCCAAGACAAAATTGATCATGAATTTATTGAGCAACACAGTGCCTTTTTTGAAGAATACCAACACAGCGTAAAGCAAACCAGCTGGCAACAAATCGAGCTGCAATCTGGGCTCACAAAAGCTGACATAATCAAAGCGGCAACGATATTCAGTGACAGTAAAACCGTCATTAGTTGTTGGGCAATGGGATTAACCCAGCACAAACACTCTGTCGACATTATCCGAGAAGTAGTCAATTTACATCTACTATGTGGCCAAATAGGTAAAAAAGGTGCTGGATTGTGCCCTGTTCGTGGTCACAGTAATGTTCAAGGCAATCGCACAATGGGCATAAATGAAAAGCCATCAGCAGAGTTTATCGCTCACTTTGATAACTTCCTTGGTACTCGCTTGCCACGCCAGGCAGGTCACAATGTAGTAGATGCGCTGAAAGCGCTAAAATCAAAAGACAGTAAAGTACTGATTTGCTTGGGCGGCAACCTAGCTGCAGCGGCCCCAGATACAGACTTTACTTATCAAGCCATACGTAATACAGAGCTCAACGTGCAAATTAGTACCAAGCTTAATCGCAGCCATTTACAAGTGACACAAGATGGGCTCATTTTGCCTTGCCTAGGCAGAACAGAGCTAGATATCCAGCGCTGCGGCATTCAAAAAATTACCGTTGAAGACACCTTCAGTATGGTACATGCCTCAACCGGGATGACCGAACCGGTTTCAGAGTTATGCTTGTCTGAAATTGACATCGTTGCCCAAATGGCCAATGCGACGTTTCAACACCGACGTTTTCGCTTGCGAGCAGATACTCAACAGACTTCCACAAAAATTGATTGGTTAGCCTTACGTGATGATTACAGACTTATTCGCCAGCTAATTCAAAATACCATAAACGGCTTTGAATATTTTAATCAACGTATTGAACAGCCTGCTGGATTCTATTTAGGTAATAGTGCGGCTAATCTAGTATGGAACACCAACACAAAACGCGCAGAGTTTAATCCAAGCCGTCTGCCTGACTCGGTGGTTGCCGATTGTTCTAGTTATGCACAATTGCATGATGCACGCCCCACGCAACAGCCTATATTATTATTGCAAAGTTTACGTTCACATGACCAGTACAACACAACAATTTACGGTATGGATGACAGATACAGAGGTATTAAAGGCAAACGTAACGTATTATTTATCAATCCACAAGACGCAAAAAAACTCAACCTAGTTGAAGCTCAGTTAGTTGATTTACAATCTGTTGCTAATGACAATGTTGTTCGTAAAGTGTTTGGATTTAGCCTCGTATTTTACGATATCCCACAAGGTAATATCGCCGCTTATTATCCAGAAACTAATCCTCTAGTGTCTATTAACAGTGTCGGCATTGACTCTTACACCCCAACCTCAAAATCAATCCCTGTAGTAATTACGGCTTCAACCAAACAGGTCATTAATGTGGCTCAGGTATAAACCCGGTCACTTATTCTTTATAAAGCTCAGCGCAGTTAGCTCTGGGCTTTATCACTAAACGCTAGCCAATAAAAAATACCAATGCCATTTGCGATATCGCTGACATTGGTATTAGAGAGCCATGCTTTTATTGATTAACAATAAAAGCTGATTATTCGTTAACCGTTATTTCCAAGCAAACTTTTTGAATACGTCATCAACCGGTGTTTTTGCCACGTGATTGGTATAGTTACTGATCACTTTTTGTGACAAGCCTAAAATAATCTCTAGCACTTGCTGTTGGGCATAACCTGCTGCATAAAAAGCTTCAAGTTCTGCTGTCGAAATATTACCGCGGTTACGAACAATGCTTAATGTTGCATCTTGTAGCGCTTGTAATTTAGCAGTTGGCATCGCAGTTTTGTTGCGCAATGCTTCAGTTAATGCAGCATCAACTTTCATTGAGTGAGCAATACCCGTATGTGCTGGCACACAATAACCACATTCATGCTCAACGTTAATGGTTTGCCATACTACGGTTAGCTCTTCCGCGTTAAATGAGGTCTCAGTAAAGAACTGATGTAATTGTTGATACGCTTTTAACGTGCTTGGCGATTCAGCTAAAACACCAAATAGGTTAGGTACCATGCCCATTTGCTGTTTAGCGCCCTCAAGCATTGCTTTGCTTTCTTGTGGTGCGCTTTCTGCTGTATGGATAGTAAATGAAGTCATAATATTTTCTCTTCTCAATGAATAAATTGGTGGATGCTTTGTTTCGAATTGAAATTACTATAAAACAATTTGAGCGATTGTTCAAATTGTTTTTGAACAAACACTCAAGTTACATTGCTGTATTCAATCCAAGGCTATAAGTCATGTTTATTATCAGGTAGGTAAAGAGCATAAAAATAAACCGTTAATCGCTAAAATATTAACGGCATAAATATCAATTTAGGAGTCTTATTATTGTAGTTAACTCTGCTATTGCCTGTTCAAAATGCAAGCTAGAAAGAACCTTTAATTCGATTTTTCTAAAGAAAAATCAAGTCTAACTTGTTGGCGATATTGACTTACTGCATGGCCTTGATCCAATTTAGGTTTGTATTTCCACCCCTTTATTGCTTGAATCGCTGAACGATCAAATGTGCGCCTGGGTTGAGCATCAATCACCTTAGCATTCATTACCGCACCCATTTCATTAATATCGAACTCTACAACCACATAGCCTTCAATTCCGTCACGGGCAGCGATAATAGGATATTGAGGCGCGACTTGAACAACAGGTAACGCGTCGCTTGAATTTCCCCCTCTTTCATATGTTTCAGATCCCGTCTGTACTACTGGGAGAATAAGCTCATTGGCTATCATGGTGACTTCACCGCCAGCAGATGTAGGAATTGCGACACGTTCTACATTCGGGATTATTGGCTTAGGCTTTAAACGTTCGATAGTTCTAGGGGCTACCGGCTTAGGAATATCTTGAACAACGTTAACTAACGGAGCGTCGCTCGCCTCACCAGTTAAAACATGATCGTTTTTAACTAATTGCGACATAAACACAAATAATCCTAAAGTCACAACGGCGCCAATTATCACAATGGCTGTTTGACTCAACCATTTTTGATAATTAAATAATCTCTCTGTTTTTATCACACCGGTGTGAAACAAATCATCTTGTCGACCAAGCAAACTATTTGAGTTCATAGACAATCCTTTTATTTGTAACCCAAGGTAATGAAATCAAGACAAATAATGCCAAGTTTTCATCTAATACTGCTTAACGGTCATAGTACATTCACAACAAATAATGAATTAAATAACGTCATAAATCTTAATGTTATAAAATGTAAAACAGCTTTTAAGCTGCACATTACGCTTAAGTTAATATTGGTTAAAGTAAATGGCCTATTAATTGTTAGCAACATTGTCAATCAATGTAAAACATTTTGTTACATTTAGAGTTGACCGCCATAAATAGAAACATTTAACGATCTTTTTATTAACAAAATAATCACATATCACATATTAAACACACTTAGTTTTCTTGTATTGATACTCTTCAATTGAACTTACAATTGAGACTGATTACCATTACCAGTTGTGAGGTTCTTAATGGATATTCTTAAAAAGCACAATAGAATCAGATGGTTTAATTACCAATTAATTCACAGCACGATGCAACTTGAGCAAATACAACATGAATATGGTTTCAATATTAAAATGGTTTCATAATTGGGTAGGTTTTACGGTTAGTATTACAATGCTAATTGTACTAACAACTGGAGTTTATTTAGGCAGCGTTGATTTATTAAAACGCACAGACAATTTAGGCCAAACATTTGCGCCAATGACACTAGAGCAAAAGGCCGAGACAGTCGCAACGGTATTTGAACGCTACCCTGAAATGAGCACAGTTCGCTTTCCAACTGAGCACACGCCTTATGTTCAAGCCAGTACACGCGGTAAGGCCATTGCTTTAGACAATGAACTCAACGCACTAGCTAGCCGCGCTTCATTCGACCTGCCTTTTTATGAAACAGCGTTCTGGTTACATCGTAATTTTTTGATCGAAAATGGCGGCAAATACATCAATGCGTGGGCCTCATTGGCTGGCGGTATTGTCACATTAGTCGGGATTTATTTATGGTGGCGAGTACGTAATGGTTTTCGGTTAAAACAAACTTTTCCTAAGAGCACTCGCTCAAGCAGTTTGCTTAAAAGCCACATTCAATTAGGGCTGTTTATCTCAATACCGTTATTTATATTGTGTATAAGTGGATTTTTAATTACCTATAATGGTTTATGGGCTGAGGCACTAAATCAAAAAACTGTTACTCAATCGTTTCCTGTAAGCCAAGGCAATAATTGGTTAAGCCAACTCACAAATGCTCAACAAGTTTGGCCAAACGCAGAGTTAGTCTCTGTAAGCAAACCGAGAGAACAAAAAGGTAAAAAACCAAACAAAACCTCGCGGCTCGATAACCACAAACCGCTGGCTCAGATATTTTCTATTCAATTTGACGAACATCCTGGAGTTTGGTTAAGAGAAGCAGATCGTATTAGCATTAACCATACAACGGGCGTCATCGAGTCAGCATTAACTCACAGTGACAGACCATTATCGGGCAGGATTTCTAGCTTTGTACGACCACTTCATGATGGGTTGAATATGCCTGCCAGTTATGTGGCATTGATAACCTTAGTGTCATTGATTGGTACTGGCATTTTATCGTTTAGTCTAGTGACATTTTGTCGCCGCACATTTGGTCGAAAAACTAAAAAAGCCGCATAACAGAATATATATCCACAATGCAGTGTGAAATATTTCGCACTGCATTGAGTAACACTTTACGGCATATAATCTATACCTACGCGCCGTATAATGTCACCACTACAGCACCGCCGAGACCAACATTATGTTGCAGTGCCAGTCTAGCGTTATCAACTTGCCGCTTACCTGCTTGCCCGCGCAAGTGCCAGGTTAATTCGGTACATTGGGCAAGCCCAGTCGCGCCAATAGGATGCCCTTTTGACATCAAGCCACCCGATGGCCCAATCACATATCGCCCACCATAAGTATTATCTCCATCAGCAATCAATTGAGCCGCCTCACCTTCAGGGCACAACCCTAGAGCTTCATAGGTAATCACCTCATTTGGGGTAAAGCAATCATGCAACTCAATCACATCAATATCTCGAGGGCCAATACCGGCATCACAATACACTTGCTCTGCCGTTTGTTGGGTCATGCCTTTGCCTACAGCGTTAATGGGGTCTTGCCACGAGAGCTCTGTGTCAGTCGCCATCGCTTGAGCAATAATTTTTACTTTAGATGTTATGCCGTGCTGGCGGGCAAACTGTTCACTGCACACAATCGTCGCCGCGGCACCACACGTTGGCGGACATGCCATTAAGCGAGTGAGGTAATTATCGTATATTACCTTATCGTCGAGCACTTGTTGGTAAGCTAATGGCGTTGAAAACATTGAGTACGGATTATTAATGGCATGCCTGCGCGACTTTTCGGCCACCTTGGCAAAGATATCTGCGTTAATATGATATTTATCCATGTAGTGACGCCCAGCCGCACCAAACGCACGTAACGCAATTGGACCTTGTGGCGCATTGAACTGCTGCAATACAGGATCGAGTCGCTCGAATGGACTTTCTCTGTCTTGCCAGTGTGAGCCTAACGCGCCGGGTTGCATTTCTTCAAAACCAAACGCTAATGCACACTCAACTTGGCCCGATAATACCGCTTGACGAGCCAAAAACAACGCAGTAGAGCCACTCGAACAATTGTTATTAACATTAATAACAGGAATACCGCTTTGTATTACGTCATAAAATGCATGTTGAGCGCAGGTGCTGTCACCATAGATGTAAGCGCCATATGCTTGGCCAATCGCTTTCGCATTGATGCCAGCGTCCGCTATTGCTAACTTAATAGCTTCAGCGGCCATCACTCGATAAGGTTGTTGCTGTCCTGGTTTGCAAAATGGGATCATCCCTACTCCAGCGACTCTTACTGTTGTCATATAGCTCCTATTACGGCGTCTAATTGCATCAACTAACGATTCAAATATCGTTCAGATATTCACGAGATTATCCTAATCACAGCTGTTAATGTAAGGGTATTTCAAACCCAACTTGTCGCACCAAAAGAAAGCAAGCGAGCACCAAAATAATACACTATCAATATTTCCTACTGTTTTAAGGCGATTTTTTAGCATAATCAAGCTTGGAGATTGCACAACCATTGAGCACAACCTAAAACATTTAAGCAATATTTTCAGATATTTGCACCATAAGAGCCCAGTAAAGTGTAATTGAATAATAAAATCGGAATGGCTTTTGCTTTATAAATGCATGAATTTCCAAAGAGAATCGGTATATGGCAACTGAACAGAACAATATTAGTGATGCGATCGGAGTTATTGCACAAAGTGCGGACACGGTGTTTATCTTACTTGGTGCAATCATGGTGTTAGCGATGCACGCTGGCTTTGCATTTTTAGAAGTCGGTACCGTCAGACACAAAAATCAAGTCAACGCCCTGGTTAAAATTCTAACGGACTTTGCTTTTTCAGCCATCGCCTACTTTGTCATTGGTTATCAAATCGCATACGGTAGCCACTTTTTTGTCAGTGCTGAAACATTAGGGGCTGATAACGGCTATCAGTTAGTCAAATTCTTCTTCTTACTCACTTTTGCTGCAGCGATCCCCGCCATAGTTTCAGGCGGTATTGCAGAACGCGGTAGCTTTAGACCCTTCTTATTTGCCTCTGCTATGATTGTAGCCTTTGTCTACCCGCTATTTGAAGGCATTATCTGGAATGGTAATTATGGATTTCAAACCTGGTTAGAAAATCAATTTGGCGCTCAATTTCATGATTTTGCCGGCTCAGTTGTGGTACATGCTATGGGTGGTTGGCTGGCATTAGTGGCGATTTATTTACTTGGTGCTCGCCGTGGTCGTAAGCCGGGTATTGCATTCGCACCGTCTAACATTCCATTTTTAGCACTAGGCTCATGGGTACTGATTGTTGGTTGGTTTGGCTTTAACGTAATGTCAGCACAAACACTCGATGGCATTAGCGGTTTAGTCGCGGTTAATAGTTTAATGGCTATGGTTGGCGGCACGGTTGTCGCGCTAGTTGTCGGTAAAAATGACCCCGGGTTTATCCATAACGGACCATTAGCAGGGTTAGTTGCCGTATGTGCGGGTTCTGATTTAATGCATCCTGTTGGCGCATTTGTTGTCGGCGGTGTCGCGGGCGGTTTATTTGTATGGGTATACACTAAATTACAACGCAGCAACAAAATAGATGACGTTCTAGGGGTATGGCCTCTTCACGGTTTATGTGGAGTATGGGGCGGCATTGCAGCGGGTATTTTTGGTCAACAAGCATTAGGCGGCCTTGGCGGGGTAAGTATTAGGTCGCAACTCGTTGGTAGTGTGGCCGGTGTGGTTGTAGCCTTAGTTGGTGGGCTTATTGTTTATGGTATCGTCAATAAAGTCGCAAGCTTACGTTTGAGTCAGGAAGATGAATTTATTGGCGCCGACTTAGCCGTCCATAAAATTGGATCAACCAACTCAGATAAGTAATCACAAAAGTTAACCATTAAAAAAGGCAGAATATTCATTCTGCCTTTTGGTGGCCTTAATTAGCCAATATTAAAATTGCTCTAACATCCGTCATGACGCTCGATAAAAATAAATAAATCCATTTAAATCAATAACGTTAACCACTTACTACTCCGCAAAAATGTCTCCAAACGACCACTTAATCTTGAGCGGCATATGTAGTCACGATTCAACCTCATTTGCCTTAAAAAAATAACTGATTTCAGCATAAATTTACATTGCAAAAACCATATCTAAATCCTAGTATAGCCAACAAAAAACCAACAACAAATTTACACAAAAAACACATCTATCTAGCATTGTCACAAGGATGAAAAATGTTAACGAAAACCAGCTCCTCGCTCGCATTTGCGATTTTATTTTCTCTTTCGGCTTGTGGCGGTGGCGGAGACTCTTCTGACACATCCACTGAAACACCCGATAATCCAGCTGGCACCAGCTCACAGTCTGATATTATTAAAAACGCCAATAACTATAATGCTATTGAGCTAGAGAACGCGGCATCACAATTAGTTAGCGTACGCTACACTGGCAGTAAATCATTGACGACATTAACCCTCGCAAATACCCAACATGTGTTTAAAAAAGTGGTTATTGGCGAAGGTGTTATACTGCCTAACTTACATTTAGAAGAACTTGATTATAATGTACCCAACTCTGGGAAAGTGGATTTTACAGTCCAATGTTCGACCTCTGGCAGTATCAAATTTAAAGGCCAATTAAGCAGTCAATTTACCGGAAACCTTGCCGTAAGTTACAATAATTGTAGCGACGGCTATAGCAATAATGTCAACGGTAACATGGCCTTTTCGCTAAAAACTAACACAGACAGTCAATATAATTTTAGCTTTAACTTTGATAATCTATCTTGGAAAGAAGGTACTCTCACAACGTCACTGACTGGCAGCTATGGAATTAATAGCCAAGAAAACCCAAATACAGATCAATTCAGCAACAGTATCAAAACCAATCTTCTTTATACTTACTCTGGCCAAACACAAGCACTTTTTCAGCTAACTCAAACTCAAACTCAATCCTATCAAAACAACCAATTTAATTGGGTCATTTCAGGAGCTTATTTTCATAGCACCTTAGGTCAATTCAACATATCGACAAATGCTTTGGGCGGAGATTTAGAGCAAGGAAAGATCATAGTTAAGGGCACTAATCTGTCTACGCTAGAGTTTTTAAATGGCCCGGTAAAATATACCCAAGATACAGACAATAATGGCATTGATGATGTAGGTACTTACTTTGCATCTGTTAATGACTTAATCACCAATAATTTATCAAATAAACCACTTGTTGATGTGGCTAAGATGTCATTACCGCCAGAAGTTTATGCGCCAAACGGTAATAATTACCAGTTATATACAACAACACCACTGACTGTGTCACCAGGGCATTATTTCGACCCAGATAACAGTCTTGCTCAACTCACTGTCAGTTACCGCTGGTATATTAATGGCCAACTTGTCAGCGGGCAAACCAGTTACATTCTGCCAGCTCACATTGCCGTTTATGGGGATGAAGTAAAAGTGGCAATGGTGGTTTCCGATGGTATTAATACTGTTGAGAGTGATTATTTTTTCTTTACCATTAACGACTCACCCGCACAATTTAATGCCGTTAACCTACCTAGCCACATACAATCGGGGCAAACAGTGCAATTTAGTGCATTGCTCACAGACCCAGACAATCTTGATCCTGCTAAAATTGGCATGTTAATTTCAGGGCCTAGTGGCGCGACCATTGACAGCCAGGGGCTTGTTACTTGGCAAGTCGGAAGTGACTATCTTTTCCCCTTACAAAGTGTCGACTTTGTTTTTGCTCTTACCGACTCAAATGGCAATATCCTCGAATCAGCGACGGTTTCACTTGATGTGAATGCCGATAAACCAATACCATTAGCTCGCTCAGGCATTGAAGTCCCTAGTAACGATAAATCAATGTGGGTAGGAGATTTTGATGGTGATGGTAGCAATGAGTTGTTATCTACTGATAATAATAACAGGCTGTTTATTTTAACCGAACAAAATGACAGTTACGTACAAACCTGGTTTTATCCATTTAAATTAGCGACTAAAGGCACAATAAACCAAGTTCTGATTTTTGATACCAACAAAGATAATCGTGATGATATTGTGGTGATTACAACACACGGTATTAGCGTGATTAATGATCTCAACGCTTTGCCATACGAATTATTCGCGACCGAAGACACGCTCTTCAGCGGTGCAATTGATGATATCGATAACGACGGGATCCCAGAAATTGCTTATTTGCATGCTCGAGGGATTAACGCTTACGAGTCCGAATCACGGCTCAGTGTTATCAGCATGTCTGCGCCTTCAGAAACGCTATTTACTGCCAATATTAGTGCTCAACAGGTCATATTTTCCAATGTGGATTTGCAACAAGGTCTTGAACTCATCACCAATACTGGCTTAGTTTACGATACCCAAAGTTGGCAAAATAAATGGGCTAATAGCACGCAATTTGGTGACCGAACGATAACGGTTGGTGACTACAACGGCGATGGTGTTAAAGAAATTGCTGGTGCGAATCATTGGGGAGCTATCGCGGTTTATTCTGCTGTCAATAAAGCGCAATTAGCCACCATTGAAGTATTTAATACTTGTTCAATCAATACCATGAATTTAGATGATGACGCCGCCGACGAATTAGTGGTGGGTGAATGTCAATCTGGAGAAGTGCATGCTTATAATTTAACAAGTAATGAACTATCACAAATATGGTCTCAATATACTCCATACTCTAGCGTAAGCTCGTTAACTGTCGGCGACTCTGATAATGATGGTGAAGACGAACTTCATTGGGGCGTTGATTCAATGTCCACAGCCGAAGATCGTTTGCTTGTGGCTGATATTGGTATCAATACCATCGACATTAAACAAAACCCTTCTACCGTTCAATTAGATTCTTTTAGCAGTGCAGGTTGGTCAACTATCACTGATAATGATGAAAAAGCCGTATTCTTTGTACCGCAAACCGCAAACGGCTATCAAGGAAGTCGAATCCTGACAATGGCAGCTGATGGTTCTTACCAATTAAGTGAGCAAATATCATCAAATTCGGATAATAGCTTTCATGCCGTCACTACTGATTATAACCACGACGGTTTTGGTGATTTACTGCTGCCAACAACAGAGTATTACGACGGGCGCATGAGCGTGATGCAATTATTTGATTATAGCTTCCATTGGCAATCTACAATCAGCAGCCAGTCTGACATTGGCATGATAAAGGCATTCGATATCAATAAAGATGGTTTTGAAGATGCCATTTATGCCGACGGCAAGACACTCAAAATCGTTAATATTGACGACCAAAGCCTAATTGCCCAATACAGTTTTGAAAGCAATATTACCGACTTTGTCATCAATGAAAAAACCGTGATTGTGGCCCGAAATAATACCGTAAGCCTACTAACACTAAACACGAGTTCACTGTCAGAACAATCGTTTATAAATCAAAACTGCCAGTATTTGACGTTAATAAACCTAGATAGTGACACACAACAAGAACTGATGTGTATTAACACTGATCATTATGAAAATAACAGCAATATCTATACATACGAAATAGCCAACTTAACCCTTGTTGAAAAAGACACTAGAGCCATCAAGCGTTCAATTTTTGGCATTGCTATCGATGAAACCACCAGCAGTAACCAAGGCTATTTTGTCGCAGTTCAAGTCGGGCAAGCATACTACAGCGAAGAAGACACAGATTATCATATTGAAAAACACGATGTTAACAGCAATGTTATTTGGAGAAGTCCAAGTTTAATTGGTGAACCATCTGAACAAGGGCTTAAAGCACGTTACTCTACTGCGAAGGGATTACAGCTGATGTTGTCGACAAACAAAGCAATGTATCTTATTCATTAATCCTAGGACAATGCAGCATCAAAACCATTAAAAAGGCAGAATTTCGATTCTGCCTGTTTTGTTTAAACGGTATTCGTCTTGATTAAACCAGGGGAGATCAGTGCTTAGACTTAACGCCATTCTTAACCATCTCTTGACCGCTTTCAAAGATTTCAGGCGTTACCCAGCGGCCAAGTAAAAGTTTATGGTTATCACCAAATACCGCAACAAAATGACGACCATCAGCATTACTGGTTGCCATACCCACGCCAGCAACGCCTTCTAAACCTAAACCGCCCTTTTCAACTAACACTAAAAAGCGTTCTAAATCGGCTAAATTATCAATCACCTCATTTTCAATATTCATATACTTCCCAAAAACTTTATAACTTGGGTGCTACTTTAGCGCATTGAACGGTAATAATCTTCATTTTATCCGTGGCAATTTCACTATTAACACTACTTTAAATGTCGCGATGGGCTAAATTAAAACTGTAAAGTGAGATCAATTAACTGTGCATCTTCATCGTATGAATCAAAATTGATCGACAACATCAAAGTCCCTTTTGTCAGCATAATGTTATCAAAATTATCTTCTGCGTTTGGGTATCGCTCCAACAATTGAGATTTGATAGCGGGCAAGTTGTAACTGGCAAGCACTGCGTTAAATTCACTCATCGTTTGTGCGCCAAACATCGACTCGGTAATTTTGATTGAATTGACAACCCCCTGGCGATCAAATCCCAATAACACATTGCTATTCACCAGTACTTTTGGGCCATTATCTGTCAATTGGATTTGGTTGATGAGCTGTTGTGGTTGCAAGGTATAAGCTTGCTTAAATGCTAATGTCAGCAATGTTGTGATGTCGATATTATCAAAATTACCAAACTGAACGTGATGCTCATCGGTTGCTGTTAACGGTAAAATGGCAAAGCTGTTCAGTCGAGAAACAGCGGCGTTATCTAGACTTTCATTATAGTCTTCGAAGGCTAATATCAATCGGCTATTTTTACCTGCCACACTGTAAACATCACCTTGCTTTTTAAGCGCTAAATGCGCTTTCACACTAGCAAACCCATCACCTTGACGCACCTGATTAGCAATCACCCAATTATCGCCATCATAGTTTTCACTCAAGGCAATTTGGTTTTGACCATGGCCATTTAACAACCCTAAATCCTGGGTAATCATCTCGATACGATTGTCTTTAACAACAAACCATAGACTGCGCCCATAACCATAAACGGTTGCACCATTGTCCAGTTGCAACTGAATACTGTGAGGGCCTAATGCTTGTTGTAAAACATCTACCGAGTCACCTATGTGTATGCCATAGGCGCTGTCGGTTGTAATAACCGCATCAGGTGCTTGGTGTTTTTGCGCTTGCTTTAATACATTCCCCTCGTTTGGCATTGTCAACTTAACGGTGGTTTGGGTATACGAAACTGATTTACCTTGACTGTTATACGGTGTGGGATCTTTGCTCAGTTGTGTATCGTCACAAAAGGTAACGTATTGCGCAGTGGTAATCACATGGATTTGCTTTGTATTAGACTTAACTTGGCTGCTGTCATCTTGCAGGTCAATACTTCGAACAACTCCGCCAACAGTTAACTTATCAATAATAACAGCATCTGCGCCTGCTGCTGCAGCTTTGCGCTTTATTTCCACAAACGCTTTTTGTACATAAGCATCACGATGGGACAACACGCCATCACTAGAAGATGCCAGCAAGTCTGGGTCAATATCATAGACAATTTTATCATTGGTTGTATCGATAATATGTGGACTACAAAGTGGGTAAAAATCCAGAATTGGCGGTAATTCATTGGCATTTATGGCAGGGCTTAAGATTGCACAACTGAGCAAAAAAAGTGAAGATTTCATGTATCGTCCTTGAGTCTATAAGATTTTGTTTTTACACAGTATTAACACTTAATAGTAATCTCTACCCTAATCTGAAATTCAGTCACTGTAAACCCACTGCTTGCCAATGCACTAAAACAACTTCAACGATTGAGACTCATAGCTACTCTATCGCATTACGAGCACATTAACTCGGTTAACAACGTGCACCCAATACATGAGTTATGACCTACGCCTCACTTTTATTGACTTGCTGTAGATATCCACTCTATCTGCACAATTTATGCACCTTTTTTCTCTAACATACTGTTAACGATATTATTTCAATTAATCGTATAACCCAGTATAAGCAAATGTTAGGAGAATCTGATGGTTACCAGTAATCATTTATACCCAATCAATAGGCTGTTTAACCGGCCGATTACGTTCTTATTTGCACTCGCACTCAGTAGCTTACTATTGCTGACAGGTTGTGGTGGAAGCGATAGCGACAATACAACAGATGTCGTTGAAACAGTAACAAGCACCGACACCACAGATACCAGCACAACAGAAGTTACCGATGCAGATTTTGAAGCGACTGATTGGACTGACGAAACTCACAGTAAAAATGTCGATCCTAATTTTGATGAAGTGTTTAGTGATACTGAAGTTAAAAGACTCGATATCGTCGTAACAGAAGACCGCTGGCAAAGTATGCTAGACAACATGACGGATCTCTATGGCACATTTGGCCGAACCAGTTCAAGCACTCTAGTGGATGAAGACGATCCTATCTTTGTGCCTGCTGAAGTGTTTTATAACGGCACCCAATGGTATCGGGTTGGTATCCGTTTTAAAGGTAACTCATCACTGCAAAGCAGTTGGCAGCAAGGTATTTTAAAACTTGCTTTAAAACTCGACTTCGATGAGTTTGAAGATGATTACCCACAAATCAAAAACCAACGGTTTTACGGATTTAAAAAGTTTAGTTTAAAAAATAACTATAACGACGAGTCCATGCTACGCGAAAAAGTTGCAGCGGATGTATTTAAAGACGCCGGTCTTGCTGTGTCTCACACCGGTTTTTATACCTTGTACATCGATCATGGTGATGGCCCTGAATATTTTGGCCTATACACTCTCGTTGAAGAAGTTGACGACACAGTAATTGATACCCAATTCTCAAGCGACGAAGGTAACTTGTATAAACCTGAAGATGATGGCGCCATGTTTGTTGAGGGCTCATTTAGCCAAGACGACTTTGAGAAAAAAACCAATGAAGACGATGAAGACTGGTCTGATATTGAAGCACTATTTAGTGCGCTGCATGACGATACTTACTCTAGCGACCCAGCCACATGGCGTACTAACCTTGAAGCGGTATTTGATGTAGAGGTATTTTTAAAATATTTAGCGGTTAATGGCATCATTCAAAACTGGGATACATACGGTAAAATGCCACATAACTACTACTTGTATAATAACCCTGAAACCTCAAAGCTAACCTGGATCCCATGGGACAATAACGAAGCGTTACAAGATGGTAATCAAGGTGGTGCATTGGCATTAGACTTCTCAGATCTTAATTCAAGCAATTGGCCGCTGATCTCAAAAATCTACGCAGATGATGTCTATCGTGCTCGCTACAACGAATACTTACTCGAGGTCATTAGCGATGCATTTGAAACCAATAAAATGCAAGCAAAATACAATGACTATTCAGCACTGGTTGAGACCTATGCCACATCTGAAGTGTCTGGCTACACCTTCTTAGAAAGTGACAGCGATTTCTATCGCGCTGTTGATGAGTTGTTAGAGCATGCAGAAGATAGAGCAACCGCTGTTGATACTTATTTAGATAAGCAATAAATACGTCTTATACTTTTAAAACAATGTTTTAAAATCGAAAAAATAAAGCTCATCACTTATGTGATGAGCTTTATTAATCAAAAAATAGACACTATTTATTACAAGCCTGCTTTCATTTTGCGGGCTTGATGCAGCTTTTTGTAGCTTTCAATCAAACGTAAATGTGGTTCAATACCTTCAAGCTTAATGCTGGTTTTCGTCAGGCCATAAAAACGCACAGTACCATTAACCGAGCCCACCACATTGTCTATCACTTCCTGACCAAACATGCGGGTAAAGTTACCCATAAAGTGCTCAAGCTCTAACTCTTCATCTAGGGTCACTTCAAGTACTGCATTGACGGCTTGATAAAATAAACGGCGCTGTACTGTGTTGTCGTTAAACTGTAAAAATTCTTCAACTAGCTCTAACGCATCTTCATGCTCACCAAGTGCAAGATAAATCAAAATCTTTAATTCGATAATGGTTAACTGGCCCCAAACGGTGTTTTCATCAAACACGATGCCGATCAAGGTTGGGATATCGGTTTGATTATCTAATTGGCTTTCTTCTAAACGGTTTACCAACTTAGACAAGGCTTTTGTGCTTAACGAATGCAGATTTAAAATGTCTTCACGGTAGTTGAGTGATTTGTTAGTGTTATCCCAAATCAAATCGTCCACTGGGTAAACTTCAGAGTAATCAGGTACTAAAATACGACATGCTGATGCACCTAAATCAGTAAACTCAGCAATATACACTTCGCGGCCCATGTCTTCTAAGATACCAAACAGCGCCTTAGCTTCTTGCTCGTTAGTGCCACTAAAATCCCATTCACAGAATTCATAATCAAATTTGCTACTAAAGAAACGCCAGGAGATAACCCCTGTTGAATCAATAAAGTGCTCAACAAAGTTTTCAGGCTCTGTCACTGCCATGCTATTAAACGTCGGCTTTGGTACATCATTTAAGCCTTCGAAACTGCGGCCTTGTAACAGCTCAGTTAAGCTACGCTCTAATGCCACTTCAAAGCTTGGGTGTGCACCAAAAGAGGCAAATACACCGCCAGTACGCGGGTTCATTAAGGTAACGCACATCACTGGGAACTGCCCGCCTAATGAAGCGTCTTTAACCACAACTGGAAAGCCCTGCTCTTCTAGGCCTTTAATACCAGCCAAAATACTTGGGTACTTCTCTAACACTGCCATTGGCACGTCTGGTAGTACAATTTCTTGCTCAATAATTTGACGCTTTACTGCACGTTCAAAAATTTCAGACAAACACTGAACATGAGCTTCTTGCAAGTTGTTACCCGCACTCATGCCATTACTTAAAAACAAGTTTTCAATCAAGTTAGACGGGAAATAAACTGTTTCACCATCTGACTGGCGAGTGTATGGAATCGCACAAATACCACGCGCTTTATTACCCGAGTTAGTATCAATTAAGTGCGAGCCGCATAACTCTTCATCTGGGTTATAAATGTCTAGACAATATTCATCAAGTAAGCCTGTTGGCAGCGCGTCATCGTCTTCAAGCGCAAACCATTTTTCGTTCGGGTAATGCACAAATTCGCTATTAGCAATTTCGTCACCAAAGAATTGATCATTATAAAAAAAGTTATTGTTTAAACGCTCGATAAACTCACCTAAAGCAGAACATAAAGCGCTTTCTTTAGTCGCACCTTTGCCGTTTGTGAAACACATAGGTGATGCGGCGTCACGAATATGCAATGACCATACGTTCGGTACAATATTGCGCCATGATGAGATTTCAATCTTCATCCCAAGATCGGCTAATAACCCAGTCATGTTTTGAATGGTTTGTTCAAGCGGTAAATCTTTACCTAAAATAAAAGTATTACTGTCACCATCTGGTTGACCCATCAACATCGCATTGGCGTCAGAGGCAAGATTTTCAACGGTTTCGATCTTAAATTCAGGGCCTGTTTGCACCACTTTTTTAACCGTACAACGATCAATCGATCGTAAAATACCTTCACGGTCTTTGTCCGAAATATCATCGGGTAATTCAACCTGAATTTGGAAAATTTGGTTATAGCGATCTTCAGGATCAACAATATTGTTTTGCGACAATCTGATGTGCTCAGTAGAGATATCACGAGCCTTACAGTACACCTTTATAAAATAAGCAGCACAAAGCGCTGACGATGCTAAGAAATAATCAAAAGGACTCGGGGCTGAGCCATCACCTTTGTAGCGAATAGGTTGGTCTGCCGTGACGGTAAAGTCGTCAAATTTGGCTTCGAGTCTCAAGTTGTCGAGAAAGTTTACTTTGATTTCCATTGAATATTTCCACAGTCGTGCGCAGCCAAACGGCCAGCTTGTCTAATTACCAAGAATTATCGGTGTTTTTGTCCCATTAGTCTTGGGTTAATTGCCTAAATAGTGGGAATTTGCTTATTTGTAAATGATCTGTGAATAATTCTGTTTAGATAATACCTACATCCCGAAACATCTTAATTATGCATACTTAACTTTAGCGGCATAAAATACTTGGCTCAAACCGCCCACAAGTTTTGAAGATGAAAGTATCAAAATATCAATACAAAAAAGGCCACTTATCGTGACCTTTTGTATAATCATTAGCAGGCAATTATGACTCTTCAGGAAGTCCTACATGCATGTGACCAGACTTGTAATCTATGGTTAACACAAAGTGTTTAAGAATGTCGTAACCGACAAGACCTTTAATGTTTTTCCCTTTAATTCGCGACAAGCCACTTCTATCCTGACCAGATATAAACTCAGTTTGGCCATCGGCAGGCACGCTAGATTGGACATTTTCGATAGTAAATGGACCAAACTTCACTTCAGGCAAGCGAAAGTTATCGATACTGGCAATGTTATTAACACCATAGCCTGTACCCGATTGTGCACCATATAAACTTAACCAATCAGAATCTGTAGCCAATGTCCGCTTTAAAAACAAACCGCTGTTATTACCCGTATCAAGAATAAGCCAGGCGTTCTTTTCACCATTTAATTCTACTTTAACAATTGGTTGACCAGTTCCTCGGTCGATCTGCATCTCAATATTCTTAAGCTTTGCTAAATCAATTGAGTCTCTTTCAAATAATCTCAAACGATTATTAGGGTAATCAATTTGAAAAATAAATTTTTCAAGTAAACCCGCCCCCAATAATAACTGCACCTCATGATGACCTAAACGTAAACCAACCAGCTCGTCTAACTCAAGTTCGGCTCCAAATAATTTAACATTCACATTGTTATAAAGTTGGCGAGTTTCGGTACCATATACACCTTTAATATCGACTTTGCTTCCCTTGGAAAATTCAAACTTATTTTTATTAATGAAGCTGATATTGATTGCATTAACCTGAGACCCACTATCGAGTATCGCCTTTCCTTCAACTCCATTGATCGTAACAGGAAGATTGATGTGACCATTGATCACTTCAAAATCAACCCAATGAGTTACAGCATAAGAGTGGAATGAAACAAGTGTAACCATTACGAATGTCAGTAATATTTGTAGTTTTGAACGCATCGATTTTCCCTAATCTTGCACACGAAATAAGCTCAACAATTTATTAACAAAACAAGATAAAGTCAATCGTTTAGATGTGTAACCGCAAAATTAAGTTTATGATTTTTTAAGACTAGCGGCTATTTAGGCAGGAGATTATTCAAGGAATACACTTAGGGGGACTTGCGCCCCCCAAGCATTGGTAATGACAACTAAATCATTTTCTAGCGAATAGTAATATTTCGCCCAAAGTACTCTTCAGCTTCATACTTCTCAATCACTTTTTCGAGTGATTCACTATTATTATCCATCACTAATTTGTGTGAAATCGCACTTAGTGAGATCAAGATATCCTTACACTCAATCCGCGCTTTCATTACCGAACCAGAGGCGGTTCTGAGCACTTGAGAAATCAATTCATGATTTTTGCCAATTAAGGCTAAAATAAAGTGGACCATCACTTCAGAACACAAATCTTTGTCTTCAATTTTACTTGGTCTAACGACTTTTTCTAAGTAGTCTTCTTCTTTACCTGCTGGGACAAATCGCTGGACCCAGTAAAAATAGTCTTCATCATAAATAATAGACTGAATGGGTTTCATGAATTTTTCATCTGCTGAAATTTTCTGAAAAAGCTCTTTTTTAACCTCATCAGTCACGTCAACCAGCTCATCAGCGTATTCATTATTAAGTAACAGAATCACAGCTTGTAATTCTTTTAACAACGAGACATTACCTGACGTCATTTGATTGTAAGCTTCGCCTACCTCATCGATGTTACGTTGGAACACACCAATATATTTATCCCCCTCCTCAATAGCATCAAGCAAAGGGATTAAGCTGTAACGCCTAACCTGAATCAACTCATAAAACTGACCCAATTCTTCACGAATAGCCTGCAGACGGTCCATCGACTTAACTAAAAAGTTATCGTCTCTTTTAATCGCTGCATTTAAGCGGGTAAAGTCTAACTGGTCATTAATTTTACGCACTCGGTTATCAATCATATTTTCAAAAGATTGCGTTTCATTAATCAACACAGAAAACTTATCTTCCATCTCAAAGAGTACATCTTGGACTTTTTTAAGACTGGTCGATCTCACTTGTTGATTAATACCACGTGCTTTTTCAGCTTCCGCCTGCTTTTTTTCACGAATAACCCAAGTAATTGCAGCACCCACAATCGTCAGGCTAGTAGCCATGTCAAAACCAAGCTGAACATTAGTAAACCATGGACTCATTTTTTTCCCTTAAATGTCATTTATTTATAGCCTGTAAACAGTAATAACTGATCCCATATCGAATGTCACTCGATTCAATATGAAAAGACTGCGCAAATCACATAATAATAGTAAAAAAAATGATATAAACGGAAGAATAACTGTAAACAACAACCAATAAAAAACAAATATAATCATACCGATACAGTTCAATACTGTATTAATTAACTGTTATGTCAATAAAGTAACAGTCAATATTGCATTGCTCTTTTATTACTGCAATTTACCTAGAAACCAACTAATGAACATAAAGAAGCTAATGGAAAAATATGAAGGATTAACAGTGAAACTCATTTAAATTTCGCATAAATAATAAATTTAACACAGTTAATCAAATCAATTAATGCACAATCATTAATCGAAAAATAGTGAACAGAAAAGGACGATATTCGTAAAGGCAGAATCATTAATTAATCGAGAAGTACAACATCATACTTGAAGTGTTTATGCATCACATTTGCTATTTATGGCAGGTTTCAGCTTCACGCATCACCAGCAAAAATGTCAGATACATTTTGGTCGGTAGAGATAAAATCATGCCAAAATCCACACACATCGCGCTGATGATAATCCCGTTGACGGCCATAGCCTCAATCACATCATTAAAATTATGCAGGTATACACCTAACAAAATAAAACTAATACCAGTACAAATACAGATTTTTAGGCATACCATTAACTTTTCATCCGTCATTGTTGGCCCCAATAAGCATTAAGTACAACTAATATAATGGCGTGATTTATACGAACTGGCGTTGATGTAGATCAATATAGAAGTGTGGGAGGAAGGAAACTAAATGTTGTAGAACAAACCAACTCAATAAAGCATAACCCTATACAGCTTGTATGATATTAAGCTTAGTCAAAAAACAGGCAAAAAAAAGCGCAAACAGTCGCTAGACTATTTGCGCTATCTTACAAAGTAAGAGTTACTCAGCTACTACGTTAGCAGCTTGAGGGCCTTTCTGGCCTTGCTCAACTTCGAAAGATACTTTTTGGCCTTCAGCTAAAGTTTTGAAACCTTCTGAAGTGATTGAACGGAAGTGAACGAACACGTCAGCGCCGCCGTTATCAGGAGTGATAAAACCAAAACCTTTATCTTCGTTGAACCATTTTACTAAACCAGTAGTTTTAGACATGTTATGTCCCTTATATATTTAAATTAATCAATCTGTCGCGAAAATGCGATGCGCTCAAGCTTGAATTATTGAATGGCACTATGAAGCTAAGGGAAACACAGAGGATAACAACGATAACGAAGAGATTCTAAGGCTTTCTTTTTACTTGGTGTTCATTAATAACTCTGAATGTCAGAGCGAGATAGATACTACATGAGTTTTAGATATTGTAAAGCATTTCTTTTAACTTCCACGATAATAATATCTCCTACGCAATTCTGTAAGAAGGCTTAGAATCGCGTTAAAACGATCAACACACGACACAACGATCTAAACAACGATTTCCCATAATAATTTAAACATATTGCTTCAATAATTGGCACTGCAATAGTCTCTACTGCAATCTCTACACATCAGTATTAAAACGAGCTATACGAGCTTCAGCAATACTGCATTGAGTCAGCTGCATTAACTCACCTAATGTGATACCCGGAGTCTCATTGATTAATCGCGATAGTTTAGTTTCAAGCGGTTCTAACTTGTCAGCATGCTCAATAAGCGCCGTAGACACTTTTTGAATAAGATAACGCCAGCCATCATCATCTAGAGCACGTAAATCGATGGTAAAAGCTTGAATACTTAACGCCTCACCGCTCAACGCCCAATGACGAGAGCGACGGACACGTTTAAGCTCACATTGATTTTGCAATGCAATCGCTTTTGCTTGCTTGGCTTTTTCACTACCAATACGATGAATTAACGAAGGTAATCGAATCGTGATGTCATCATTTATACCAGCCAATAGATCCGCCTTAATGTCGAGATAATCTACAATCGTTAAAAACATAATGTGTTAAACAAATTCATCAACAGACAAGCTTGCCACAAGCGGTACCTCGAATAAATTATATCATTACCGATTTAAGATTATTTATGCGTTATAATCCACCGCAAATATTAACGACCATGTAAAACCTTCAACACCAAACACATGACCAGCATTATACGCATCAGTGAAATTAATCGTTGAATAAATAAATAAATGAATAGAGTTACCACATGAGCCCAGAACGTTTTGCCCGTATAAATCAAATGCTAGATAATCGCCAGGTAGACCTCACTATCTGCCTTGATAAAGTACACATGACTAATAATATTGCCGCCGTTATTCGCACGGCAGACTGCGTCGGTATTCACCAAATTCATGCTGTTTGGCCAGATATAGACATGCGGGTTTCAGGTAACACGGCTTCTGGTAGCCAACAATGGGTCAGTACGGTTAAACACTTCACTTTCGCAGAAGCGCATCACGCTTTTAAAGCACAAAAAATGCAAGTGTTAACCACCACGTTTTCAGATACGGCTGTCGATTTTCGCGAGATAGATTACACACAACCCACAGTGATTGTGATGGGCAATGAACGCGACGGCGTAAGTGATGAAGCCATTACAGCAGCAGATCAACACATTATTATCCCTATGCGCGGTATGGTGCAATCGCTCAATGTTTCTGTGGCTTCGGCTTTAGTGATGTACGAAGCACAACGTCAACGTGAGCAAGCCAATATGTATAGCACCCGCAAACTTGATGCTGCATATTGCCAAAAAATGCTGTTTGAACAAGGCCATCCGGTTTATGCCAAGGCGTGTCGTCGCAAGCAAATCCCCTACCCAGCCATTGATGACCAAGGTCAGATTGTTGCCGACAAAGACTGGTGGGACAGAATGCGTGCCCCCGATCCACAAGCGTTAACGGTATAAACTAGCGTAATCAAACATAACTCTTGGAGGTGGCTAATCACATGAGTTGCCTCATTTTTTGTTCGCACTCAGCGGTTATCTCGTTTGGCTGATATGCTCAGAGTATCAGTGCTATCAAGCGTTTTACTTTTTACCAAATCCTTTAGCCATAAAACGTGCGTTACTTTTAACCACCAGTTTGCCTGCAACATAAAGTTCGCCCTCAACTTTATATAATGGGTAGCGGGATGAGATAATTTTACCTTTAATTAAAATCTCACTATTTACAGGAACTTCATGTAAATAACGAATGTTCATATCGGCCGTAACCGCTTGTATATTTTGCTGAAACAGCGCCTGACACATGCCGCTATCAAGTAGTGCCGATAAAAATCCACCGTGCAAAATCCCTTGATACCCCTGTTGGTGAATTGTCCCTTTGGCGCGCGCCCATACTTGTTGATCTGCGGTGCTATAAAATTGCAAATGTAACCCTAACAAAGGTTGCGTACCGCACAACATACAATGCTGATGACTCGAAGGTCTCACAACCTTAACTAACTCATCGGCACAGATATCTGCAAAATGTAATCTTAACTGGGCAAGTAACAATACTTTTTCAGACAGATGTTCGAGACTCATAACATTCCTTAAAAATACAAATACAGTTATTGGCATATGCCAATTATTGTTTTAGAATATCACATCAATAACGATTTGCGAATGTTAACAGGCCTCACAAACGTGATGCCTAAGGCAATAATGAAAATGTCGTGTGATATAACGTTGATATCACCGACAAAGCATGCAAAAACTCGTTATACACGGACCACAAGCCATCCCTCTGGCTAAGGCGTCCAAACACACATAATGAGTAACAGCTCTGCGCATAATGACGTAAATAAGCCGCTATGCATCTGAGCCTTTACAATAAAAAGAGACTTACGATAAAGGGCTACCACAGTGGAATTTATGATGACGTTTATAGTGTTTATACTTTTTTTTGCAGTGATGGCATTAGGGATATTGTTAGGTCGAAAGCCTATTCAAGGCAGCTGCGCCGGACTCGCCAATGTGGGGATAGAAAAAAGCTGTGATTGTGAAGTCACCTGCGAAGAGCATAAAATACTTTATCAAATACAAGAACCTGTAAAAAAGTGAATTCACGCAGTTTAATGCTAAATAACCATACAATGGCTATTTTACGGATTCAACATATCTCATCAGGTTGATATATGAATCGACATAGTAGGTTTCTCGGTTATTGGCTAAAAATGTTAATAACTCTGCGTGAGCTTGTGATGAAACAGATAAATAATCACCTCCAACACCATGGAATATAATGTTTACCAGTAATGTGTCTGCAGGAATATTACGGATATAATCAATCAGCGCTTTGCCACTTTGACCTTCCGGATGCAATATGTGTGTAAACCGTTCGTCTTCTCCCTGCCCTTTCACAGCAACAAATAACGTATTAAGCAGGCTTAAATATTGTTGACTACTTTTTAGATCAGCGCCAATCACCATATCGCCGCAAGGCACCGTTAAAGTTCGCTCAGATTGACCATCTATAGCCTTCAAAAATGTATTAGCTACTTTAAGCTCTTCAATCATCTGCGGCACACTGTAATGATCAAGATCATGATGCACAGCTACCCAATCTCGGTTAGGTAATGACGCCCGACAAGGATGGTAAACACTATGATTACCAAGCTCATGACCATTATTTGCTACCGCGCGCCATTCATCTATGCGTGCATTCATGACAGGGGAATTAGCGACCACATAAAAAGACGCTTTGAAGCGATATTTATCCAGCGCAGGAATAACGTTATCTAACTGGCTATTAAGCGCATCATCATAAGACAGGCTAACCGCTAACTTGCCACCACCAGGCCAGGTGAAGTGATCATCTAGAGTATTCGTTATCGTGTCTGCATGGCACGTTAACGAAACAAGCATTACGACAACCAAAGTGAAGAATTTAATCATCAATATTCATCATCCATAAAAGTGACCTTAGCTGATCTTTACTTTAAAAATAACGTTACGTATTAGATTTCGCTTTCTTAAAAATACAATCGTTTGACGCTCAATTAGTTACTAGCTTTTATCCTATCGGCAATCGCTATTATAAAGTAGTCATTTGTACCATGATGAAACCAATGGTTTATGTATTGCTCCAAACTCTGCTTAATCAACTTGGATACAATGATTGTATATTGACGATAAACTATTTAGGATCGCTCCATCGATCGCCAATATGAATCAATACCATGACCACTGAGCTTTATTTTATCTTCGACTCACACTGCCCCTGGAGCTACGCCACTACCCCGTTAGTGAATGCACTACAGCAGGCCTATCCAGACATGACAGTGCATTTGCTGCACAGTGCGCATTACATAGGTAAAGACAGTGCAGGCGAAGAGCAGATGCAAGCAGCAGCTAAAGCCAGTGGCCTTAAATTTGGACGTGAGCATATTCGTTATGTTAACAGCCCAAAAAACTCAATAAAAACAGCTAACTTTATGGCCTGGATGCAAGACAAGCAAGCCAGTAAACAATTACCAGTGCTTAATGCCATTCAAGCTGCGCATTTTATTGAAGGCAATCCATTTAACAATAAACACGACTTTAACGACATCGTCGAAAAGTTTAAGTTATCGCCGACCAATAAAGTGTTTAAAGACGAGCTGAGTACCGACGCCGAATACATTTTAGAAGCCATTGAAGAAATACAGCAATCTATTGGCACGACAAGCTTTCCTGCATTAATTATGACCGTCAATGATAATGCCATCTTTATCGACCATTCTAAATATCTCAAAAATCCACAAGACGTGGTTGCCGCAGTAGAGCTAGAGATCGCAGCGATCAAACAGTCAAAGCATTAATCATAATAATTTACATGAATTAAACAGCACATAAAAAAACCACGGAATTAACCGTGGTTTTTATGTCGTAACAACAATAACCTAGCTAAGTTACACTTTGAAATTGGGATGCTAGTAACCAAAATGCTAAAGCAAAAAATATCACGCCCATAAACTTGTTTTGATAAGTACGAAACTTAGCATTATTGAGTAATGACTTACCCAAACTGCCAACAAGAACCACCAGCAATAAATTGAATGCCAGTCCCATCATATTGAGTAATAGCCCTAACGCCAACATTTGTTCACCAGAGCTCGCACTGAGTTGAGTCGACACAAACTGGGGCAAAAACAACACAAAAAACAGTAATGCTTTAGGATTTAATAAATTGCTCATTACTGCACGGCGATAAAGTAATTTGGCTAAGTTATTCTGCTGAGCAATCTCGGGCGCCTCACTGGCACTGCTACGCATGCAATCCCAGCCCATTTTTAGCAAATATGCGCCACCTAAAATACGCAGTAACTCTAATGCCATTGGGTTCATTGCCACCAGTGCCGACACGCCCATCGTCGCAAGCAAGGTTAAAATAAGTCCTGAGGTCGCATTACCAAAACTGGCATATACACCCACTTTGCGGCCATAGCTCAAACTCGAACTGGCAATCAGCAACATATCAGGCCCAGGAATTAATAATAACGCGACTACAGTGGTTAAATATAAAGGAAGCAAAGCCAGATCAATCATCATAAATACACAAATTCTAGGAATGGTAAAACACGGCGCGGATTTTACAGTGATTGAACATGAATGAAAGTCATGTTGGTGATTAGAACGGTTTTAACACATAAAAAATTTGGCAGAGAATGTTTACAGGATAAAGATTAGAACTAATTTAAAATCAATCAGATAAAAAAGGCTAACCTACTGGCTAGCCTCTCAATTACGCTTGGGTTAGTTGAAGTGTCTTACTTATAAAACGCTTCAACTTTACCTTTAACTGTCATCGTAAGCGGTTGTCCGCGACGATCTAATGCTTTGTGCGACGCAACTTTTACCCAGCCTTCACTGATGCAGTACTCTTCAACATCATTACGCTCTTTGCCATTAAGCATAATGCCAATTTCGTGCTCGAAAATGGCTTCCACAAAATGTGGGCTGCGTGGGTTAACGCTAAGGCGATCGGGTAAAGCAGGTTTAGCAGTAGTGTCATTCATGATCATATTCTGTAATTAATAAAACGTGCGTTATTGTAGGCAATAGCAGCAAGATGCTCAATAGCGGCGATCATAAATGTGAGACCCTATCAAAAGATACCGATATAGATAATGAAAAATGGCTGTTATCTATCACTTTCTGCACGTAAGCACTGTTTTATTTATAAATACATTTTAAATTGTATATTGATACCGTTAACTTGAATTAAAGTAGGAAAGAATAAAGGTCTCGACTACAGTTGATTCGATAAAGGGATAATGGACAAGGAATGATGACGCAAAAACGATCAGCTATATGGCATTGGTTTTTAGACGGTAAGATAGACCGCGCTAACTTTAAAGCAGCAATGTTAGAGGCCTACCCACACCCTAATACAAAAAAGTGGCAACAATTAATTGCCAATCTATTATTGTATCTCGGGGTATTATTAGTGAGTGCTGGTGTCATATTTTTTATGGCGTTCAACTGGGATGCACTATCGCACCTGAGTAAATTTGCCATAGTCGAAACCTTATTCTCGCTGTTTATTGGTGGATTTTATCTTGTAAGCCGCGCACAGAAAAAGCCTCATTCACGACTCAACGTTCCACATAATCAGCAAAGCCAACCTCACCCAAATGCTTATGGCTGGAACCTGCCTAACGCTATGTTACTGGGGGCCAGTATTATGCTTGGGGCATTACTGGCATTAGTTGGTCAAACCTACCAAACTGGTGCAGATCCATGGCAACTATTCGCTATTTGGGCTGTATTAATTTTACCCTTTGCCTACATGGCAGGCTTTGATCTGTTGTGGTTACTGTTAGTTGTTTTGGTCAACGTCAGCCTAGGGTTATATCTTCAATCCTTTGCATCTGTATTTAGTTTTTTACTAGAAGACACCCAACAAATTGCGCTTTTTAGCTTAGTAAATCTAGCCATTCACTTACTATTTACCCTTGCAAAACGCTTGCAATGGAGCGGACGATTTCGTTTTAACTGCTCCATGGTAGAAGCAACCAGTTTACTTGCTAGTCTAAGTGCATTTACCTGGCTAATCGTGTGGGTTATTTTTGACTTCAGCTATCACTTCGACTCCAGCGAGCATATTGCCTATTATGCGCTGTTTTACCTCGTCACTCTGAGCAGTTTATTTGTTTGGTACCGTTATCATTCTCCCGCCTTATATCCACTGACACTGGTATTAACCAGCATCAGTATCGCGATTGTCTCGCTACTTTCAAGAGAGCTTCTTGATAGCCACGACACCATTGGAGGTTTTTTTCTGATAGCGATGGTGGTTATAGGCCTAACCAGTGGCAGTTTATATTGGCTAAAACAATTACAAAAAGAGTTTGCTCAAACGGCAATGCTTAACAGCGAGGGGGCTGCTCATGAGTAACATTAAATCATACAGAGAATTATGGCAGACACTATTAAATAAAGACTTAGTCAACTCAGATACCGCACCAGAATCCTTGTTAGCCAGCCCTTGGTATATGATTGCTGCTCAAATGCTCGGCGGTTGGGTTGCCTCGTTATTCTTGTTAGGATTTGTGATGCTGTTTGTGTCATCAACAAGTGATATAACCGAATCGTTTATTGGCTTTGGCGGCTTGCTCACTCTAGGATGCTTAGCGTATTACCGCCTAGGGCAAAATCGCCAAGAATTTATACTACAAATGATATTTGCATTTAGCTTATGCGGACAAATAATGCTGCTTTTTGGCACCTTCGAAAGCTTAGAATCTAGCAACGACACACTCATTGCAGTCATTTTTTTCATTACGTTTGCCATACACTGGATAGCCATACCTCATAAAGCTAATCAATTTATCGCGGCATTAGCCATGATCCCTAGCTTATTAGCCATCTTAGTGATTAACCATTTATCGCTACTCATATTGCCATTATTGGTACTGAGTTTGGTAATAATATGGACTCAGCTTTACCGATGGCCGCAACATTACCAACGCATTAGAATGTTAGGTTACGCCGTTGCCGTCAGTTTATTACTCGTCAATTTTATGTTGTCTGAAGTGAGCGACACGATGGAACTGCCTAACGTACTCATGGCATTAAGCTCTAGCCTCAGTGACTACCTCGCTATCGTCATTAGCTTGTTATCTGCATTATGGTTGATTAATCAAATTTATAACCAGCTCCATTCAGCTAGCAATGCCGATAGCAATCAAGTGATTAAAGTGCGCCCTCGCAACAAGTTAATGGTAATTCTAGCGGCAATATTAATCGGCCTACTTTCTCTTGTCATGAGTGGATTAAGCGCCGCACTACTCATGCTACTGCTAGGCTATTTTTATAATGAACGTAAATTAGTCGTCATTTCGGTATGCGCCCTGCTCGCCTTTATCGGCATGTATTATTACTCACTGCACATCGACTTATTTGATAAATCCTTGTGGTTAATGACCAGCGGCATAATGTTACTACTGCTCAGATTTGCCATGGGCATGAATACTAACAAGACAGCTAAAACAGAAATAACAATCAATATTGCGACAACGGCGCACCAAAAGGAGCAACCATAATGCAATTAAGTACTATGGAGTCACTTAACGCACGCCAACGCAGTAAGCGGTCACTTTGGGCGATTATCGCGGCAGCATTGATACTTGCCGGTATTAACTACAAGATTTATCAACAAGAACAGCTGTTAGCTCACGGCGAAATAGTCCTTTTTGAACTGGCACCTGTCGACCCTAGGTCGTTAATGCAAGGCGATTACATGGCGTTAAATTACGACATTGCAAGAGAGGTTAGTCAGTCAGTCGATGAACTATCAAATACACCAGAAAATTATGATGGCTTTTTTATCGTCACACTCGACCAAAATCGTATTGCCCAATTTGATAGTATCTACAACGGTGCCGCGCTAACACCAGCACAGCGACTGATCCAGTACCGTGTTCGTGACGGCAGAGTTAAGCTGGCCAGCAACGCTTTTTTCTTTCAAGAAGGCCGAGCAGAAGAGTTCGAACAAGCAAAATATGGCGAGTTTAGAGTTAACCAGGCAGGACAATTGTTACTCAGTAATATGATAAACAAAGATTTTAAGCGCATTTAAATAATGCAGGTCAGCAACCAATAATTATTAGTAACTTGCCTGTTATCTCAACGGCTTACGATAATGGGCAAAGCACAAGCTAACATCATGAGATTAATCAATGTCACCTTTTATGTTATCCCATAAATGGAGCAAAGATTGCTCGTTGCGTGTTATTCATAATGTTCACAATAACGCGTTAACTGAACGATAACCTCGTTAAAACATAACTCGAGTTCATGAATCGATTCACTTTGCACAGAATTGTTTTCTGCTAATGATTCTATTTGCTGGCAAAAGTCAGCTAAAGACAAAGCCGCAATTGATTTTGAAGACGATTTTAGCCCATGCGCTTGAAAAGCTAAGTCGGTATAGTTTTTATTTGCCGCATAAGCATTAATCAACTTTATTTGTTCACCCGCGCTTTGTAAAAAGGCATTAAACACCATGCAATGCACAGAGATATCATCACCTAACATGGCTACTAATAACGAAAGATCTAATTGATCAAAAGAGTCCGAGGAGATTACTGGAGAAAGATTGCTTTGAATATGCGCATTAACCATACCCGTTGAATGCTCCATTAACAATGACTTCAATTGCACCAGCTCAACTGGTTTGGTTAAAAAGCCGTTCATGCCGACAGCATAACAATCATCTATATTCTTTTTAATGATATTTGCCGTCACAGCAATAATCACTAAATGCTCATACAGGTTCTCTGTACGTATCCTTTTGGCTAAATTTAAGCCATCTAAAAGTGGCATTTGAATGTCGGTTAACAAAATATCAAAGTGCTTATCTTGTAAAGCCTGCCAAGCTTGTTCGCCATTACTTACAAAAGTACCATTGACCCCGAGTATGCTTAACTGTTGCTTTAATACTTGCTGATTTGTCACTTGGTCTTCAGCCACCAACACCTCTAAGGTAGGCAATATATTAGAGGTAGAGGTAGTAACCGTTTGAAGGGGTAACTGAGTATTTTTCGGGAGAGTGTTTTGCTCAAAACCATTAAAAATTAAACTAAAACACGATCCCTTATTAAGCTCACTCTCAACCGTTATTTCGCCTTGCATGCGCTCAACTAACTCACGAGTAATCACTAATCCAATCCCTGTACCATTTATGTTACTGGTTTCTGCACCTAAACGATCAAAGGGTTTAAATAAACGAGTCACATCGTCAGCAGCAAAGCCGTATCCAGTATCGGCTACACTAATTTTACATTGATGGTTGGTTGAGACCTGACAGCGAATATGAATATGGCCCTGGGGTTTATTGTATTTAATCGCATTAGAAAGTAGATTTAGCATCACTTGCTTAAAACGGCGCTCATCTATATAAACACACAACCCTTCAAGTTCAACAAGCCCTTCTGTTTGAATCGTTATTGACTGTGCATTAATTAGCTCGCTGACAAACTCAAGCGACTCTTCGACCACGCGTTTGATAGGCACATAATCAAAGTTAAATTGCATATTGCCCGATTCAATCGCCGTTAAATCAAGTACGTCATTAATTAATAACAGTAAGTGTTCACCCGCTCGATATATGCTTTTTGCGTTATCTTTTTGGACTTTATTAGCAAGATCATCATAATCATAAAGCTGTGCTAATCCTAAAATAGCATTGAGTGGTGTACGTAATTCATGGCTCATACTGGCCATAAAATCAGACTTAGCTTTACTGGCAGACTCAGCTTGGATCCTCAAGGTATTTAACTTTTGGTGGTTACTGGCCACTTCGGTTGCCATTTGATTAAAGGCATTAATGACACTGCCGACTTCATTATGTTGTTGTTTATCGACATGACACTCAAAATCACCTTTCGCCAGCCGAGAAAAAGCCAATTCTAAACTGCGAAGTGGTTTGGTAATTCGATAATCGACTAACCAAGCTAGCCCAATGAGAATAAATACTAATATAGTAAATTGAATATAAATCAAAGTGTAATGCAACTTTGATGATTCATTAATTTCATTAGTAAAATTAACCACTAATGTAATATTCGCTAAGGGCTTATTTAAAAAAGTGATTTGTTGGCTTAACAGCATGTCACCACTTTGCACTGCACCAGTCCAGGAATCTAGCGGATACAATTGATTACCCGTTGTTGCATCTACAATTTTAATAGACTTCCAATTAGGTTGTATTTCTAACTGATTATTAATTTGCTCATAAAGCTCAGCATATTGGCGAGTCAGTAAAGGGGTCGTCACTGAGGTTGATAATTGTTGTAATGACCGCTGTGCTGTCTTAGAAAGATCGTCATTAACCCAACGTGCTTGCTCTGGCAGAGCATAAAAAACAAACAGACACGCGAGCAAAACACCAAAAGCGATAACAGCTATAAAGCTTTGAGCCCGTAAACTGTGCCACCAATTAATTTTCAACATAAAATGAACGTAACCCCCATTGAGTTAACTGTTGGTAATCAGCTAACGTCGCGATACTGGGCTTAATAATGGGGATCCCAGCAAGTAAATGCTTATGTTCTTCGCTTTGGCCTATATCTAAAATAGCCTGCTGCACTTGCAGTTGAATCTTTGGTAAAACATTGGGGTGAGCAACAATAGGATGGCGACTAATCTCACGGGTTCTATAAAGAATATTCAGTTTATCTTGGAGATTTTGCGGTTGCTGTTTTAACGTGCCTAACACCCCGCCTCCCGCTTTCGTGGAGTTTAATGCCACATTCAAATAAACCGAAGAGTGCGTTTGTACATAAACAGGCTTTATTGTCAGACCATACAGCTGAGCTAAATCTACACGCATCAATAACGACGCACCTAAAGCGTTCGGGGCCGGAAATGCAATCTCTGCCCCCTCAAGCTGGCTTAACTCGGTAATGCCACTGTCTTTATTAACAACTAACACACCTTGCAGTTTGCGACTTGCATCTTTTATTAACGGCAAGTAGCCTTGTTTCTCATAAGCAATAACGCTGTGCCAGGGGTTCATGTATGCAAAATCATACTCACCATTAGCAAACGCTTGTTCAAAAACAGGAATAGACTCAACTGTCACTAGCTTAATTTTTACGCCAGTCTGCTCACTGACTTGTTCAAGTAACGGTTGCCAAATCTCAATTAACTTTTGCGGCTCGTACTGCGGCACCACCCCAAACGTATACTCTTGAGCCAACAGCCATGAACTTTGTACCAAACATAATATTGCCACTAAGTACTTCATTAGCGCCCCCAATTCTCATAGCGTGCCACAGCTACTAGCTTAGTTAAATACTCGCCAAGTGACCATAAAATTATTATTTATTGGGCATTTAACATTTATCTGTATCAATTTTCTTCGCGTGAATAACCACACTTTATAAATGAGGTTTATGCCGCATTCAGCAATAGAAATACCTTATACTACTCAGTCATTTCAAACAATATTGCAAATTCTGACACGTTTAAAGTACGTTAACTAGTCAATGCGCATTTAATCATGAGTTCATATAAAACAAAAAAGGAGCCTGGTTAGGGCTCCAAATACGGGGGAGATGATCAATATCAATAAGCTTATATTGATAGAGTTTTATTATAAGTTTTTAGCTTAGAAACGGCCAACAACACCAATTGCAGCACCGAAACCGTCTACGTCAGAATCAAGTACTTTTGATAGTTCAAACGTAGCAGAAAAAGCGTCATTCATACGTAACCAGTAAGCGGTTTTAGCCGTAAAGTTATCGTCAAAACCGTCATCTGCATAACCTAAACCAACAGACCATGCTTTGGTTACATACCAGTCAGCGTTTACGTTAAACATATCGTCAGCATCGGTATGAGTCCACATTGCACCTAAGTCGATACCTGTAGTGCTTTTTAGATCGATAAAGCTACGAACTTCAAGACCATAAATAGAATCAATATCGCTACCATCAACATAGAATGCAGCTACTTTAGAGCTGTCGTTAAAGTAGTAACCTACATCAAGTTTGTACGTATCAGTATCAAAAGCACCCGCGTCGTAACGTTGAATTGCCGCGCCAACAAACCACTTTGAATCGAAAACATACGTGCCATCAACCGAGAAAATATCAAGGTCAGCATCATCAATCATTGAATAGCTAGCACCCACATTTGAAGATTGTGCTAAAAAGCCATTTAATGCATATGGGCCTTTTTCTTGCGATACAGAGTCAACATAGAAACGGTAGTTTAGATCCCATAAACCATCACCAAACTCTTCAGTATTAGCAGAATATTCTAAACCTGCTTCGTGGTGAAATGGCGCATCTTGTGCAGCTACAGCTGGTAGTGCAGCAAAACCTAAGACTAGTGCTAATGCAGTAACGTTTTTCATCAATCATTCCTTTATTTGATTATTTTACGCTAGGTGATTCAAGCAGATAAATAGAGTGGATTAACCAAATGGGTTCATCCTTTACCTCAAACGTTGCCTAACCGTACTGTTAGCCTACGTGCTTTCCTAGCGGCGCATACTCTAAAGTAATGAAAGGCTAAAATAAACCGAAAATATAAAATTAATGATATTTTTCAATGCAATACATTACATATAATGTGTAACGCATTACTACTACCTACTTTAGCAATAGATAAACATGTAACTACTTGGTTAAATAAATGTGAATCAAAACAGCTCGTATAACAGATTAGCCAATGGCAGCAAGGTGAATAACAGCAAGCATAAACACCTCAACGGTGTTGGCTCTCAAAAAAATGAACACATATAGGCGGTAAATCAAACGGCGATTTTCGAATAAAGTTTGAACAAAATCAGCTTTATCACATGGAGATATTGTGAGTATTTCAACACAAATGACATAACGTTCAAGGCCGGTAATAACAAGTAAGTTAAGTATTTGATTTATGTGGGTGATGGCTATAGGTTAGTGATATCACCTGCATTTTATTTATCTGGAAACATCAATGTCGACTTTGTTTAAGTTAATCAAAGCTGCCTTACTCAGCATCTTTATTATTGTCATCGTTCTTGTCGCGTATAATTGGCAAAGCGTCAATCGCTTATACAGCGTAGTCACCCTATTTGATGAATCCCTAGTGGTAAATAATTTCTCTCACATGAAGGATGTCTTTTTTAACACAAAAATCGTTAAACAAGGCAAACACGATGTATTCAACGTTAACTTAACACCATTGCCTGAATCATTTAGTTATAGAGGTAACACAACCCCTACCGATGAGTTTCTCAACCGCAGAGCAACAACCGCCTTATTGGTGCTAAAAGACGACAACATCACCTTCGAGCAATACTATTTAGGTACCCAAAGTGACGACAAACGGATTTCGTGGTCGATGGCCAAATCCTTTGTGTCGATATTATTTGGTATGCAAGTCGATGCAGGCAACATTGATATCAACAAAACCGTTGGCTTTTATCTGCCAGAGCTTGCTAGCTCTGGGTATGGCAACGTTAAAGTTGAACACGTACTGCAAATGTCGTCTGGGGTTAAGTGGAACGAAGACTATCTAGATTTTAATTCTGACATAAACAAAATGGGCCGAGTACTGGCTATTGGCGGCTCGTTAGATCAAATGACCAGTGAACTGGTTAATGAGTCCACCCCAGGCAAAGTATTTCATTATGTCAGCATGGACACCCACGTGATTGGCATGATACTCAGGCGCGTTACTGATAAATCATTAGTCGAACTGATCCAACAAAACCTGTGGAACACCATCGGCATGGAAAGCGATGCCTATTGGCTTACCGACTCCCAAGGTACTGCTTTTGCCTTAGGCGGCTTAAATGTTACCACCCGCGACTACGCCCGCTTTGGCCGATTATTACTTAACAATGGCGCATTTAATGGTATGCAAATCGTCTCTGCAGAGTGGATAAAAGCCGCCACCACACCACAAGCGGAATACCTTAAACCACAAGCCGATAAGTTAGGTTACGGCTACCAAATTTGGTTACCGCCACAAGCCGAGCAAGGCGAGTTCTTTTGTGTTGGCGTATACGGGCAATACATTTATGTGAACCAACAACACAATGTGGTGATTGTAAAAAACAGTGCCGATTTAGGCTTTCTTGATGCGTTAAATTCAAAACACGAAACCATCGCATTCTTTCGAGAAATTGTGGCGTCATTACAATAAAGAGCATCGACTACACTGCAATCCCCCACACGTTCACGAGCTAACTTGCCCGCCATTGAGGGCAAGTTAGCTCAGCATCACCCAACTAAATTGAATGTAGCTGAGGTGTTTACTTACCTTTTGTTAAGTAAACACCTCAGCCTCGATGTTCGGCGCAATCTAAAGCAGCTTCCTTTTTACCTTTTGGCAGTAAAATATTGGCTGCGATAACTAACATCAACATCACTAACACCACAGGCCATAAAGTCCCGTTATAAATTTGGGTTGTCAGCCCTCCCATTAACGCGCCACCGGTAAACTGCCCTGCCCCTAACAATGCTGATGCTGAGCCGGTATTTTCGGTAAACTGACTCATGTACAACGCATTAGCATTGGGCATAATAGCGCCAAGCATACCTACGGCTCCCATAATGCCAAATACAAACAGATACAACGAAGCGTCAAACACAGTAAAGCTGAGTAACAGCAACACAAAAAATGCCTGACACAAAATGGCCACTCGCAACAATGTATGGGCCGGCTTACGGTTAAGTAATGTTGAATTGCTTCTATTTACCAATATGTTCATCACCGTATTAGCGGCAAACACCAATCCGAATATTTGTTCACTCAAACCAAACTGAACCTGGTAAATAAATGAGGCATTAGTGATAAACACCATCATGACACTATAGCCGCACGCCTGTACCAACAAGTAGCGCATGGCTGTGGTGTTTTTCATCACTAACAGATAACGCCGATACGCAGGGATTTTCGCTTGCTGAGTTTTAGTGGGGCATTGAGGTAATGACTTAGCCACAAGGATCGCGACAAACACTGCATAGCCCGCGGTAAAATAGAAAATATTCTGCCACTTGCCTGTTAACAGAATTAGCGCACCAATACTCGGGGCAATGGCCGGAGCGAGCACCATAATAAGTGCGATTAAGCCAAACAGTTTTGCTGCGGCATTTCCGCTCTCTCTCATCCTAACTAACGGCGCAACACACACACCTGCAAATCCACCACCAACTGCTTGAAAAATTCGCGAAATTTGAATCACATTAAGGTCACTGGCAGAAGCAATAACCCACGAACTCAAGGCATAGAGCAACAAGCCACCCACAATAATGCTGCGTTTTTCAAAGCGATCTGCAAGCGGACCACCAATAAGCTGGCCCAACGCCATACCCACAAAATAAAAACTGACCGTCGTGGCAACAGAATCAATACCCACACCCAAATACTCTGACATGGAGGGGATTCCTGGCAAATAAGCATCAACCGCAAAAGGGCCCGCGGCCATCACCAACGCCATCAAAAAGACAAAATGCCCCTTAGACATAACACCTCACCAACATCAATTATTATCTTTCCAGGAAGATATATTACCTTGAGCTTACCTTTCCAGCAAGATACAATGACGATTCAATCGTATATTAATGAAGCGACAGCGATGATAGAGAAGTTTGAAACCTTTCTTTCTTTAATGGAAGAAAACTGGCCAGAAGCCTATAAAGACATGATGCAATCACTACCATTAATTGATAAAATTCAATCTATTAATGAAGAAAAGCGCAGTAAGGTAATGGCTGAGTATGGTTTGCAGACCTCTGATTTTGGGCTACTCACTGCGCTAAGAAGAACCCCCGCACCACACCTACTGATGCCCACACAAATTATGGACTACATGCTCATCAGTTCCGGCGGCTTAACCAAAGCACTGTACCGACTTGAACAAAAAGCCTTAATATCCAGAAGCCCTTCTTCAGAAGACGGCCGAGTCAAGCGTGTGCAGTTAACCGCAAAAGGTAAACAGGTCATAGAAGAAATTGTTGTTAAGGTGCAGGAAAGTCACAGATTGATGAACGCAAGCTTTTCTGAACAAGAAAAAAATCAACTTGATATGTTATTGAGAAAATTACTCAATACACTAGAGGCACCTGGTAATTAATTGATGCAATCAGTCAATAAGGGTCCGTAAAGACAAAGCGATGCTATAGGTCAAATCACGCGCATCTATTCAATAGTACATACTTGATATTGCCAGTTAAGTGTCCAAATAGCATTGCGAGGAGAATAAAAGTAGGATTATCAACTCATCCCAAACAGTAAAAATGTGGCTAAAAGTCCAAGCTAAAATAGATAAATATGAATGCTATTGAGTATGTCGATATTCTTCTTCAATGCCATCAAGTAAGACTAAAAAGTCTAATAAATGCGCTCTCATTGCTTGCTCTGCACCAGCCTCATCGCCTGCAATCACAGCATCAATAATAGAATGATGCATGCCCGGGGGATGTATTTTATCAGTATCAGGTTGAAACTTACTGGAAATTGAACCCACTAACTGAATCAATGACTTATCAATAGCGGTTAAAAAGCGGTTATTACACATATCTGCCAGCAAATAATGAATTTTGCTTCTTAGCATGACAGTTTCAGGGTATTCCAATGTCAGGCTTTCATTGGCATTCGCCTCGAGTAACAATTTAGCATGCTCAGGAGTACAGTGTTTTGCCGCAAGACCAGCAACAATGGGTTCAATATGTAAACGCGCTTGGCAGATCTCATTAAATGACATTTTACCTAAAAAGAACAAATCGTTGCAGTCACTACTTAACCGATCAAATGTCATTTCTTTTACAAAAGCACCGCCAGTAGCGCCTTGCTTAATGACCACAAGTCCGCGGGCTTCTAACGATTTTATCGCTTCTCTAACAACCGTGCGACTCACGGCAAATTTTTCGATCAACTCGCGCTCCGAGGGCAGTTTATCACCCGCGGAAAATCGCCCTGAGAAAATAGCTTCTCTGAGCTGATTAAAAACTTCATCAGATGCCTTTATCTGCTTGATTGGTTTGAAGTTATTCAAAATACGTCCTTACGCTACTTTATCGTCCAATTGTAACACAGCGTCACCACCAAAGAGTACTACTGTTAAACCTAAAGCAGTAAATATAATTCCCCTTTAAAAAACAATAGATTAAATAACCTCGCAACCCTCTTTACCTCATCAAAAACTCCTGCTAGGAGCCCTGCTGTTTCACAAATAGCTTATTTAAGCAGCAAGTCACAAAATAATTAATTTTGCGGATGGCTGCAAAAATTTAACAACCAACGCTTATTGTGAAACGTTATATGTCATACATTTAACGTATCGAAAGTGGAGAGTAAAAATTAGTCATGACTAATAACAAAGGCTTTATCTACTTTTTGAACAAACCTACTTAAGTTAGTAGAAAACAGTCGTTCTAAGCGGTTATGACCGGGTTCTATATCAAAGTCTTGATGACGGATCTGCCTCGAGCCGTGAGGGGTAAAGGAGTTTTAAAATGAGTAAAAATGATTCAAACAAGTCGAATGAAATCGACCAATATACCCGCAATGTCCTGCAAAATGGTCTTTCACGACGCAGTTTTTTAACTCGTGCCGCTATGGGTACTGGCGCCGTAGCTTTTACAGGTCTTACTGGCAGCATGGCCACAGCCTCAACAGATGATTGCGTTAAAACGGCCAAGAGCTCAGATGGTGGTGCAACGCTCGAATTCATGCCAAAACCGAAACCGATTTCTGACAGAGATATTGTTTCAACTCAAACATTTGATGTCGTTGTCGTTGGTGCAGGTGCATCTGGTGTACCCGCTGCGTTATCTGCTGCTGAAAACGGTGCCAAAGTAGCGGTATTGCAAAAGCAAGCCATTGTGGTTTCGCAAGGTAATACAGGATCTGGCATCGATTTAGCCAACAGTGACAAAGCCGCAGTAGAAGCCATGGTAAACCGCTTAATGGGCGACAGTGCCCACCGCTGTCACCCTGAACTCGTGAGAGAATGGGCATACAACTCTGGTGAAGCCGTTTCATGGGTGATCGACCGCGCTAAAAAAGGTGGCGCACAAATCGTTGACCAAGGCACTAAAGTACAACATGGCATTCATGGAGTTACCGAACATAAACTTAACTTTGTTACCTCATATTGTGGACCTAAGCCTTACACCACAGGTGACGGCATGCGTGATTTAGCTAAAGTGGCAGAAAAAGCTGGGGTTAAATTCTTCTTCAACATGCCAGCTCAGCAACTTGTTCAAGATGACTCAGGCAAAGTGATTGGGGTTATCGCCCAAGACCGTGACGGTAAATACCACAAATACATGGCCAAAAAAGGCGTGATTTTGTCTTCAGGTGATTACCAAAACAACGAAGCAATGTGTAACTTCTTCATCCCTGATTTGAAAAACTTTGAACGTAAACAAATGGATCGTACCGGTGACGGTTTCTCAATGGCATATTGGGCAGGCGGCGTTATCGAACCAATTGGCCACACCAAAATGCTCCATGACTTTGATGCAGGCCCTGCGTCAATGTGTGATATGCCGTTCCTTGCCGTCAACCGCAAAGGTGAGCGCTTCGTCAATGAAACCGTTGCTATGTCACTGATGAATAACTATCTACGTGATGAAGAAAATGCCGGTCACTACTCGCAAGTCTTCGACGCGAACTACATGGAACAAGCAGCGAACTGGCCAGGCAAACTCTACTCGCCAGAGCAGATGAAAGTTTACATGCCTGAAGATCCATCACCAAAGATTGGCGTTTACGAGTCTCAAATTAATACCTACTCAGCCAATACCTTAGAAGAGCTCGCAGTCAAACTTGAATGCGACCCTAAAACCTTCGTTGCCAATGTGAAGCGCTACAACGAGCTATGCAAAACCGGCAAAGATGATGATTTTGGCAAGCCTTCATCAAAAATGCTGCCAGTAGTGAAAGCACCTTTTTACGGCATTCATCGCCGCATGCGTATCTCAACCTTGTGTTCAGGCATGCTCGTGGACAAAAACCATCAAGCACTGGATGCAGACGGCAACAAAATTGGCGGTTTATTTGTTATCGGTAACCTTGGCGGTGGCTTCTATGGCGGTGTCGACTACCCACTCACCGTATTCGGTTTGTCATTAGGACGTTGCTACACATTTGGTTACTTAGCAGGTAAGTACGTCGCTAAATTATAAAACCCAAAAACAAATAAATGGCTGCCAAACCTTTGGCACCTTTTAAACAGAATGATGGAATAACATTATGAAAAAATTAACACTGCGCAACATCATGCTTTGTCTTGCATTGAGCTTTTTCGCAAGCAGTACAATGGCTGAAACACCCGCATTACTCGACCAAACCCATGCAGCTAAAGGGCTCAAATGTGCCAGCTGCCATGGTAACGCCGAACAACGCGAAGCGGTCACTATGACCAAATGCATCAAATGTCATAACACTGAAAAATTGGCAAAAAAAACCAAAGATGTAAAACCAACAAACCCACATGAAAACCGACATTTTGGCACCGAAACCGACTGTGCGAAATGCCACAACGTACACCAGAAGTCTGAAAACTACTGCGGTAGTTGTCATCTTCGTTTTGACTTTGTCGTTCCGTAAATAGTTCACGCTTGCCGATATTTAGACCATAACAAGTAAATACGAAACAGGATGAGAATGATGAATATTAATACAAAATTACTGCCGCTAGTCGTAGCATGTCTAGCCGCCAGCCCAGCTTTTGCCGCTGAGCCCATGGCAAACATATTTAATGATGGCAGCTTAAAAGGTCAATTCCAACTTTTTGATTTTCAACGTAACTTTGATGGCGATAGCACAGATAGACAAGACACCTCTTTCGGTGGTTTATTTTACCTGCGTTCTGGCGAAGCCAATGGCATCAGTTTTGGCGGCTCATTTGCGTCAGCAAACCCAATATGGGAGTCAAATAACGATGGCCTTTACGGTCTTGTGGGTGGTGGGGCACCTGGCTCAATTGTCGAGCGTACCGCTGTTAACCGTTTACAAGAGTACTTTGTCAGCGGCAATTGGTACGACACACAAATCGTGGTAGGTGCACAAGAGTTACGTACCCCAATGATGAACCCATTCCCATTACGCGCAATTCCGTTCACCTATCGTGGTGCTAGTATTAAAAATACCTCGATAGAAAACGTCGCAATATCAGCACTGTACATTACCGATTACATGGGCTGGACAGACGAAGAGTTTAATAATGTATCAAGCGGGATCCGCAGTGAGTTTGCTCGTAAAGGTGTCATTGTCGATGTAGAAGACAACCCAATTTATGCCCTAGGCTTAGACTACAACCTGCCAATTGATTCAGTAAAAGCCAAAACAAGTCTGTGGTACTACACCATGGAAGACGTATATAACCAGTACCATGTAAAACTCGATGTCAGTGGCGAAATGGGCGCGGCTAATTGGTACTTTATACCGTCTTATCTTAAACAAGACTCAACAGGCGAACTTGACCAAAGTGTTGCGCAATTTGACACATACCAAGCGGGTTTCCACCTTGGCGTGAGATGGAACGGATTTGATGCCACAGTAAAATATGTCACCACAGGTGACGGTGACGTAGTTGCGCCATTTGGCGATGAAAAAGTCATCATCCAACAAGTGGTTCAATCAGCACGCGCTAACGAAGATGGCTACGGCTTACAGCTTGCTTATCAATTTGCACCAGATTCTGCATTAAGTGGCGTTAGCACTTATGTTAACTGGGCAAACTATGAAATTGATGGCGACTCGAGCCAAGACATCGACGAAACCGACTTTTCAGTGGTGTACGATCTAGCTAAATATGTTGACGGTTTAAGCGTACGCGCACGTCATGCCATTGTGAACTACTCAACAGGCGACGACTTAACCGATACGCGTTTCTACGTTTACTACAAGTTCGCAATTTAATCTTCGTAACAAAAGCTTACGCAGCTTTCATTAAGTAAAGGGCCACCGCTCCCGGCCCTTTTACTTTTTGATTGACTCTCAATTCGCAAAAAGGATTTCCCGTGAAACTAAATACAATAGCCGTGTCTATTGCCATGACGCTTGCGCTAACAGGCTGTGATAGTGACGACAAAGACACAAGCCTACCGATTTTAACCGCCGCCCAACCTGCCACATTAATAAACTGCACATCGCTAGTTGATGCTTTTAACTTTGACGACACCGAAATCACCTCAGCGGTGATGGTTGACGCCGGCGAGGTTGACTACGATGGCAGTGGTGTCATATTTAAATCACCCGCTCACTGCGTGCTAACCGGTAAAATGGAACAGCGTTTAGGTAAAGGGTTGCAAGGTAGTGAAACCCAAGAATATGCCATCGGCTTTGAAATGCGCATGCCAACCGATTGGAATGGACGCTTTCTCTACCAAGCAAATGGTGGCTTAGACGGCCGAGTGAACAAAGCCTTAGGTCGTTTTTTAATAACCGATGACTATGACGCTACCGCACTTAACAAAGGCTTTGCAGTAATTAGCTCCGATGCTGGGCACGAAGGCTATGGTCAACAATATTTTGGACTCGATCATCAAGCACGCATTAATTATGGCTACGGTGCTGTTGAAAAGCTCACCCCAATGGCAAAAGCACTCATCTTGGACGCTTATGGCAAACAACCCGACCGTTCTTACTTTGCCGGTTGCTCTAACGGTGGCCGTCACACTATGGTCGCTGCAACCCGCTTTCCTGAAATGTACGACGGATTTTTAGTAGGCGACCCAGGTAATGACTTACCTCAAGCCGCTGTTGCACAATTATATGGCGTACAGCAATTTGCCAATTTAATCCCAGTTAATACGCCTTTAACCACTGCCGATGAAATCAATGCCGCCATAGTCAGCACCGTCACCGCGCAAGAATATACATTATTAGCTAATAGTGTCAGCGAGCAATGTGACACTTTAGATGGCGCAGCAGACGGGATGATTAACGACCTTGTTGGCTGTCAGCTTGCCTTTGATATTGACCGTGACGTGCCACTTTGTACCACTGAGCGTGATGGAACCTGTTTAACTGCCGAGCAAAAACAAACGCTAGGTAATATTATGACAGGGGCACAAACCTCAGCTGGCGCAGCACTTTATACAAGCTTCCCTTACGATGTGGGCATAGGTGCCAGTGGTTGGGCAAGTTGGGAAATGTCAGCCGCCTTTAGCCGCGATGCAGGCACTGTAGCAACGGTATTTTCAACGCCGCCAGTCGAATTCAATGACTACAACACCTTTGCCGATGCAGGGTTAATTGAAGCCTACAACTACGCTGTGAACTTGAACTTAGATGAAGCCCAAGCCGCAATCAATGCGACCACCAGTGAGTTCCCTGAATCATCAATGTCATTTATGGCCTTAGGTGGTGAAACGGACTATGACGTATTACGTGAACGTGGCGCCAAAATGATCTTAGTGCATGGTACAGCCGACCCAGTATTCTCTGTGCAAAATACCATTGACTGGTACAAAGCTGTTGATGAAGCTAATGCGGGTAATGCTGATGAATTTGCCAAGCTATACCTTATTCCAGGCATGAATCACTGCGGTAATGGCCCAGCAACCGATCAAGTCAATACGATTTTAGATGACATCGTGGCTTGGGTAGAAACAGGCACCGCACCTGAAGCCATCACCGCCAATGCGCGCGAAGCCAATACTGAGCTGCCAGACAATTGGGCTAAAGACCGCTCTCGCCCATTGTGTCCATTCCCACAAGTAGCCACATACAATGGTTCAGGAGACATAGAACTCGCAGAAAGCTTTAGCTGTGTGGCCCCAGAGTAATTCCCCCAAGAGAATTACCCTCGCTCCACTACACAAAATGGGTTGCCATATTCGGCAACCCATTTTTTATCCAATAAACATTATCAAACCAAAGCCTACAGTCATTTATGGTTGTAGCAACACACGCTGGCAAAGTTTGACAAAATCAGACGATGTCACAATTACTAATAACTGCTTTTGCACTTGTGTGCTGATCGCCTCGACAATGGAGCATCTGGTTAACGTTTAAGGGTAATGTTTAAGGGTAATATGGCCAAACACATTGGCGTCGATAAAGCCTCTGTTTTTGTCACCGTTAACTGGGGGGATCTCATGGGAACCCATAAAATGCTCCCTTACAGGGCTGCCATCGTTATCGCAATAGGCGAGCATAAAACCAATCACTTTATTTGGCGTTAGCAATAAAGGCTTATCTTCCTGGCCTTCTTTAAAGTCATTAGGATACAGCTTAATCGCCACTTCCCAAATCACGTTGTAAGGCGCTTCACTACTGCGCTGCCACCGGCTATTGACATGCGAGGTATACAGGTGAGCTTGTTTGTCTGGGCCATAATCAGCCGCCTGATTATCTAGACCTATATGATAAGCAAATGCACTGTGGTTAAACTGATGATCGCCGCCTGAGGCATCGCTATCAATAAAAATCTCTAAGGTGTCATCATCCCAATAATTCACCGTAGGGTCGGCATGGGTATCAAGCAACACATCGTCGGTAATTTCAGCTTGCAGATACAAATAATGCTCATCCCACAGTAATTTATATTGACCACTAAAATCACTCGCAGAATCAGGCAATACTCCATCCATTAAATACGGCATAGTCTGCCACTTAGCTTGCTGCCATGCTGCATCGGCAACCCCATCAATCTTGATAGGCGTTGCAGTATATTCAACATCCATAGCAAACAGTGTCGGGCTACTAAACAGTAATCCCAAAGCGAATAACGAATATTTCATAAAGCTCATTTCTAGTCGGTTTTATATAGACTCGCTTAATCTGACAGCGAAAACAATCATAAATGTGATCTGTGATTAAAGCTCTGCATCTGAAATAAATCGGCCCAACAATCTGGTCAAAACACCGCAGGCTAGCGGGTACGTTAAAAGTTTATACCATTACGCGTTAATAAGTGATGGCACAGCGAGAGTTTAAAAGGGCTTAAATAAGGCGCATGACTGAATGAATAGTGGTTCTCTTTCGAAGTCATGCAACGCAGTGTAAGCCTTTTTAAAACTCGCCTGAAAGGAATGCTCCAGCAGCTTTTGCTCTGCGTTCTCGCGATTTGAAAGGGAACACCATTACTGCATAGCGACGCCTAAATCAAAAACTGCTGGACGCATTCTGAGTGGTCACTTATAAAATGGCCACAAAAAAGCCCTAATCTTTGCCAGATCAGGGCTTATATACTGAGTGACTACATCAACTCAGAGCCGGTAATAACGCTAAAAATTAACCTGCTTTAGCTTTAGCTTGAATTCGATAAGCATGTAGCAAAGGCTCAGTGTAACCAGAAGGCTGGGATTTGCCTTTAAAAATCAAGTCGCATGCCGCTTTAAAGGCGATGCCGTCAAAGTTAGGCGCCATATTAGTATACAGCGGATCACCTGCATTTTGAGTATCGACCACCGCAGCCATTTTTTTCAACGCGGCCATCACTTGTGCTTCACTGCATATGCCATGCTCAAGCCAATTAGTTAAATATTGCGATGAAATTCTCAAGGTTGCTCTGTCTTCCATCAAGCCGACATTATTAATATCAGGCACTTTTGAACACCCCACACCTTGATCAATCCAGCGCACTACATACCCTAAAATACCCTGGGCATTATTTTCTAGTTCAAAAGTAATTTGCTCATTGGTGAGTGTTACCCCTTCAGCAAGTAAAGGTATGGTCAACAAATTGTCAATGCTAGCACGTGGGCGTTGTTTAATTTGTTGCTGAACATCTGCCACATTAATTTGGTGATAATGAATAGAATGCAGCACGGCACCATTTGGCGAAGGCACCCACGCTGTGTTTGCGCCAGCTTTAGGATGAGCCGATTTTTGTTCAAGCATCGCTGCCATTTCATCTGGCATTGGCCACATGCCTTTACCGATTTGAGCACGACCTTGTAAGCCACATTCAAGTCCAATATCAACATTCCAATCTTCGTAAGCACTGATCCATTTTTGCTGCTTCATCACCGATTTAGGCACAAACGCACCCGCTAGCATGGAGGTATGCAACTCATCACCCGTACGATCAAGAAAGCCAGTATTAATAAACACGACGCGATCTTTGGCTGCCCTAATGCACTCTTTTAAATTCAGTGTCGTTCTGCGCTCTTCATCCATAATGCCGACCTTAATAGTATTACGCGGCAGCTTGAGCGCATCTTCTATCTTAGCAAACAGGTCACAGGTAAATTGCACCTCTTCAGGGCCATGCATTTTGGGTTTTACAATATTCACCGAACCTTTGCGGCTATTACTACGACCATTATTGTTACCTTTAAGGTCATGCATCGCAGCAAGCACAGTGATCATGCCATCTAGTATTCCTTCAGGCACTTGGTTGCCATTTTTATCCAACACAGCATCAATGGTCATCAAGTGACCCACATTACGCACAAATAGCAAACTTCTACCGGGTAACGTCACTGTTTCTATATCTGTACTTTGGTTGGCATTAGCAGCGGTATAGACGCGATCATCGTTGAGCTCTCTTACAATCTCTTTACCATTTTTAGTCAGCGAGGCAACTAAGTTACCTTGCATCAAACCTAACCAATTGCGATAAACTTCAACCTTATCTTCAGCATCCACTGCAGCGACAGAGTCTTCACAGTCCATAATGGTGGTAACAGCGGCTTCAACCAGTAAGTCTTTAACGCCAGCGCGATCGCTGCCACCAATAACACTGCTTGGATCTATTTGAATTTCGATATGCAGACCATTATTAACTAACAAAATAGCACTTGGTGCATCGGCACTACCTTGGTAACCCACACACTTATCGGTTTGGGCTAAGGTTGTAGTCGAGCCGTCAGTTAATTGCATCCGCAACACACCCGCGTCGAAATAATAACGAGTCACATCAGCATGGCTGCCTTGTGCTAAGGGCGCAGCGGTATCTAAATGTTGTTTGGCAAAAGCGATAACTTTATTACCGCGTATTGGGTTGTACTGTTTAGTTTGCTCGGCGCCATCGTCTTCAGATATTGCGTCAGTGCCATACAGTGCATCATACAAGCTGCCCCAACGTGCATTGGCAGCGTTAAGCGCAAAGCGAGCATTTTTAACCGGCACCACCAATTGTGGTCCAGCTTGCGCGGCAATTTCATGGTCGACATTTTCAGTGCTAATTTGAAAAGCCTCACCCTCAGGCACCAGGTAACCTATTTCAAATAGAAAAGCTTTATATTTTGCAGGGTCAAAATCTTTGGTGGGATGGTCAATATGCCATTGATCAATTTGCTGTTGTAGTTGTTGTCTTTTTTCTAACAGCTTCGCATTAACGGGAGAAAATTCATTAATAATGTCCTCAAATTTTGCCCAAAAGGTTGCTGAATCAATGCCAGTACCTGGGCAAATGTCACTGTCGACCAATTGCCACAACTCTTGTGCTATGTGTAATCCACCTACTTGAATACGTGCTGTCATGTTATATCCCTACCTTAATTTCTGTGCGTTGACCGTAAACTCAGTCCTAAATCATATGCCTTAAATCATTGGCCCTAAATCAGTAGTCCCAAATCACTAGCTCAAACTCATTCCACTGTTAACAGCTTACTGTTCATACGCAGTAATTCTTTACTCTATATCAAAGTTATCTCATTTATCCAATTTATGCTTATTATCACCACTATTCACCAAAGATATGGCAAAATGGTGTTTTTTGGTTAATTTACAACATATACGTAACTAAAAATCACAATAACAGTAAGATTAAACATCGCCTCTATTTATCTCTTCTGCGGTTTTAGTAATAAGTTGACGCATCCATTGATGCGCTGGATTATGTTGAAGCAAAGGGCTCCAGGCCATAGTTAAGGCGATGGGTTGAATAATAAAAGGCGGCGGAACAATACTCACTCGCTCATTATTGATGTGATGACGTGCCATCTTACTTGGTATGGTTGCGATCAAATCTTGTTGCTCAGCCAACAAACAGGCGGCTTGATAATGGCGTGTAAAAACGGTGATCTGACGTTTAACCCCCATTCGCGTTAATGCTTCATCTACCCAGCCCAAACGCTGAACATCATCTGGGTTCATCCCTACCCCAACGCCCATCCCTGTTTTACTCACCCACACATGCTTAGCTTTTAAATAACTGTCTAAAGAAAACTTCTTTAGAACAGGATTACCCTTACTAATCAAGCAGCTAAAGTCATCACTCCACAAAACTTTTTGATGAAATGATTGCGGAATACTGTCGAAACGATTGATCACCATATCGACTCTTCCTTGTTCTACATCAGGGAAACTGACATCACTTGGGGTCATGATATCTAAAATAATGTTAGGTGCTTGAGTACGAAGCTTGGCAATAAGCGGCGGAATTAACGTCGCTTCTGCATAATCACTTGCCATAACACGAAAGACTTTATCGCTTTCTAGTGGATCAAAATGGGCACGCGGTTGCACGGCTTTTTCCAGCCCAATAATCAACTCACTAATAATGGGTTGTAATTCATTTGCGCGTTCGGTCGGCGTCATACCCAGACTAGTGCGAATAAGTAAGGGATCATCAAACAAGTTTCGTAAGCGTTTTAGGCCATTACTCATTGCAGGTTGGCTGATCCCAAGTTGGTCTGCCGCTTTAGTCACGTTTCTTTCACGCAGTAAAACATCTAAATAAACAAGGAGGTTCAAGTCGATACGAGATACATTCATATGGTGAATACCGAAGATAGTAAGCATAAATTAGGTTTATTTAACCAAATCTAACTATTATTATCAACGTAATCAATTGCCGCTAATCTATTTGTTAAGGAATAAACACATGACTCACTACAAAAATAATATCGATGAAGCTGCCACCTTGATTAATTCAGAAGGTAGTGCATGGAATGCCATCAACCCAGAGTCAGTCGCTCGTATGCGTCTACAAAATCGCTTTAAAACTGGGTTAGATATTGCAAAATACACAGCCAAGATCATGCGTGAAGACATGGACAACTACGACAAAGACTCATCGCAGTACACTCAGTCTTTAGGTTGCTGGCATGGTTTTATCGCCCAACAAAAAATGATTTCGATTAAAAAACACCTTTTAACCACCAAGCGTCGTTACTTATACCTTTCAGGTTGGATGGTAGCGGCACTGCGCAGTGAGTTTGGTCCATTACCTGACCAATCTATGCATGAAAAAACCTCTGTTGCTGCGTTGATTAAAGAGCTATACACCTTCCTACGTCAAGCTGATGCACGTGAACTAGGTGGCCTTTTCCGCGAACTAGATAATGCTAAAGAGTCAGATAAAGCCGCGATTCAACACAAAATTGAAAACTTCGAAACCCATGTTGTGCCTATTATTGCCGACATTGATGCCGGTTTTGGTAACGAAGAAGCCACGTATTTAATGGCAAAACAAATGATTGAAGCCGGTGCTTGTTGTATTCAATTAGAAAACCAGGTGTCAGACGTAAAACAGTGTGGCCACCAAGACGGTAAAGTCACCGTGCCACATGTTGAGTTTTTAGCAAAAATTAACGCAGTTCGTTATGCATTTTTAGAACTCGGTATCGATGACGGCGTAATTGTTGCGCGTACCGATTCATTAGGTGCAGGCTTAACGCAAAAAATTGCTGTAACCAAAGAAGTTGGCGATCTAGGCGATTTATACAATAGCTTCCTTGAAGTTGAAGCCGTTGATGCTGCAAAACTTGAAAATGGTGATGTGGTATTCAAGCAAGGTGGCAAACTGGTGAAACCAGCTCGTCTACCAAATGGCTTATTTAAATTCCGTGGTGGCACGGGTGAAGAACGTTGCGTACTTGACTGTATTACTTCACTGCAAAATGGCGCTGATTTATTGTGGATTGAAACTGAAAAGCCGCATGTATCGCAAATTGGTGGCATGGTTAACGAAATCCGTAAAGTTATTCCTAACGCCAAGCTTGTGTATAACAACTCGCCATCGTTTAACTGGACGCTTAACTTCCGTCAGCAAGTATTTGATGCAATGAAAGAAGCAGGACAAGACGTATCAGCTTACGACCGCGCTCAATTAATGAGTGTTGATTACGATACCACTGAGCTTGCTATCCAAGCTGATGAAAAAATTCGTACTTTCCAAGCTGACTCGGCACGTGAAGCAGGTATTTTCCATCACCTTATTACACTACCGACTTACCATACAGCAGCACTGTCTACCGACAACTTGGCTAAAGAATACTTCGGTGACCAAGGTATGTTGGGTTATGTTGCCAATGTTCAACGTAAGGAAATCCGTGAAGGAATCGCCTGTGTTAAACATCAAAACATGGCAGGTTCAGATATGGGTGATGCACATAAAGAGTACTTCTCTGGCGACCAAGCGCTTAAAGCGTCTGGTAAAGACAACACAATGAACCAGTTCTAAGACCACTTTTACAGTCTGATTTTATAACTGCTTGTGAAGAAATTGATTAACCCAAATAGTGACTAGCTTAAGCGATGTTTTTGAAGTGAACGTCGCCGACAGCCAAAGCTAAACCCAAAAGGCCTGCTTAAATAAGCAGGCCTTTTTATGTGTAGTATTAGGGTAAATGGTAGCTGTAAAGATAACGCTTATCGATTAAAACAGCAGACTAGCGCGACTCACTAGCGAAGCTGACTAACACAACAGACCAAGCACTTCCTTTACTGCAAGCCATTAAGATACACACTGATACAAACCATTATTCTGCAATGATATTTTTGACATAATTGATACAGAATGATTAAAAATAGATTGAATAAAAGCGTAAAAATCGGTTATTGTCTGAACACACAAGGAATGCAGTCAAAGCGACACAAGTGATCAAATCAGAATCAGGGATGAAACCATAGCCACCGCGCTATCGTTTACACAAAGCCACAGCACACCGCTTAACTCCCTCCCCTTTTGATCTTTTTGATGCATTTCAGGTGAAAATTTGAAACAGAAGTAGATTTTAAAAGATTTACTCTACCCACTTATTTCTAGTCTATTTTATATCAACAAGGAAGTTAGAGCATATGAAGAAGTTATTTTTGTTTTGTATCAGTATTTTGCTCATTGGTTGTGGCGGTAACTCAATGGACAATCATATAGGTTACTGGCAACCTATTGATAGTAAAGTCCTTAAAGTTGCAGAAATATCAAAAGATGGTGATAATTATTTTTTTAGTGAAAATATTCTAAACAAAACTGGGTTAGATTTATGGGGTAAAGAAATAAGGCCGTCGAAACCTACCCTATTACAAAATAATAATGAGAAATTATCCATTATGGGCATACAACCGATTGCCTTATCACCTGATAACAAGAAACTCTTTATTGGAAAAAAAACTTACGAACGAATTTCTCAACAGCAGCTAAGTGAAATACAAGTTAAAGCCGAAATGGATTTCAATGATGCTGAAAATGTGAGACTAGGCTGCAAAAAAACAAGCGAAAAGTATCACGCTGAATCTGCTGAAATAAGAACCAAATATCGCAAAGATATTAAAGAATTCACGCGTAAGCATAATGAACTAACTGAAGCTTACAGTGCTGAGTTAAAAAAATGTCGAGCTATTGGTTAACGATTAAATTTATAAAACGAGTCATATAAGACTCATTTTATATCAAGGACGACAATGACAAGCTTGTTTACCAATGTATTCGCCACCATCATCTTACTTTCGGGCATGTTTATGATGGTGTTAATTATGCACCTAATGCTTAAATACCGAGACTACACTGTAAAGCTGCCTGTCGATCGCGATCAACTTCAGCGCATCCCCGCATTTGGCTTACAGCAACAAATTCAAGACTTACAGTTTGATCTAATCTCCGGCTTAACGATGGCCGTAATAATAGTGACATTCCCGTTTGCATACGAAAGTATTGTTAAGCATATTAACGACAATACATTTCCATATGTTTTTGCTTTAATAGCCTTTATTGGGTTGACATACTGCGGCTACAAAACGTGGAAAACTATTTCTAAACTCACCAAATTACGCCTAGGCCACACAGCAGAAATCGCCACTGCCAATGAGCTAATCGGCTTACAAGCTTTGGGCTATCAAGTGTTTCACGACATACAAGCCGACGGCTTTAACATCGATCATTTAGCAATAGGTAAAAATGGCGTATTCGCCATCGAAACCAAAGGCCGCCACAAGCGCAAACGCGACAGCAAATCGACTAGCGCAACCCAAGGTAAAGACTACCAACTATTTTATAAAGACGGCCGTTTACACTTCCCGTCTTGGACAGAAACCAAGCCAATAGAACAAGCAACTCGCCAAGCAACATGGGTCAGTAAATGGCTCACCAAAGCCACCGGCCAGCAAGTGTTTGCCAGTCCAGTACTAGTATTCCCCGGCTGGTATGTTACAAGCCAAACAAAGCCACCATTCCCCATCTTAAATCACAAACAGCTGGTCAAAACCATACCAGCGCTTAGATCGAATAAAGAAGTAACCCAAACACTCAGCCAACAACAAGTCGAAGCCATTGTGTATCAAGTGGCGCAGCGGTGTTTGAGTAAGAGTGCAGCTGGGAAATGATGGTTATTGAACAGTTTTAATCACAAAAAAATTATTGTTGTAACTTATAAGGATATATATTTTGAACAAAACAGAAACTAATTATCAGGAAGTTATTATTGGATTAGTTGCACCAATTGGTGTTGATTTAGATAAAGTTATAGCAAAACTAACGGAATCAATTAATAGATTCAATTTCATATCAGAAGTGGTACAAGTAAGTAACTTACCGAATATATTAAACGGGAATACAGGAAGCCTAAAACGTAACGAATTAGATAGCACCAGCATTTCAATGGGGAGTATTCGAGAAGAGAATGCTAATAATGATTATTGCCTAGAGATATTCTCATCCTTAGTAATTAAACATTTAAAAAATAACAGAGTAATAAATAACAAATGTAAAGTTTATATACTTGACAGTCTAAAAAGACCAGAAGAAATTGAAAGATTAAAACAGGTCTATGGTAAATGCTTTTATACCATAGGAGTAACCTCTCCATATGAAGATCGATTAAAGCAGAAAACAATTGAAACTGATGACCCAGAACTAGCAAAAAAAATGGTCGATGAAGATTTTGATAAACAAGCAAAAAAATATAATAAATACGGAAATCAAACAAACAAAGCATTTCAGCTTTCTGATTTATTTTTAAACCTTAGTGAAGATAATAGTAAAATTGTATTTTCATATTTAGAAAGGTTTGTTGATTTGATTTTTGGGGCACCTATTGTAACGCCAACACCCGATGAACATAGTATGTTTCTTGCCTATATGTCTTCACTTCGCTCCGCTGACTTATCAAGACAAGTCGGTTCAGCAATAGCAAACGAGCATAATGACATTATTGCAATGGGCTCGAACGATGTACCTAGGTTTGGCGGTGGACATTATTGGCCTGATATACCATATATAGCATATGATGGAACTGCAGAACCAAAGGATTTTGAAGATAAACGCGACTATACACTTGGCGGTGATAAAAATGCTGAGGAAAAAGATAAGATTATCAATGAAATTATTCAAAGCTTACAAGATAAAGTGCCAAATCTTGAAAGTGAGGAATTATTTAAATTAATTGACTCAACAAGACTAGGCGATATTACTGAATTTGGTAGAGCGGTACATGCTGAAATGTCAGCACTAATGTCAGCTGCAAGAAATGGAATACCAGTAAATAGGGCAACAATGTATTGCACTACCTATCCTTGTCACAATTGTGCAAAACATATCGTTGCCTCGGGTATAGATAAAGTTTTTTATATTGAGCCATACCCTAAAAGCAAAGCGATTGAGCTACATAATGATAGTATTACTGATACTGAGACAACATGTAACAATAAAGTTAAGTTCGTAGCGTTCACTGGTATCGGGCCTAAAAGATATCAAGATCTATTTTCAATGAAACTAGGCGATGGTACACCGATAACACGTAAAGAAAATTCGCAATCAATAATATTTGATAGACACAAAGACACACAACTAAGGGTTAAAGTAAATATATTAATCACTGAGCTCAATGAAAATGAATACATAAACACTTTGACTAATTTAATTATACCGAAACCCTCAATTCCTGATAACAAAACTATTGAATCGACAATAAAGTTTTTCCATAAGAAAGGTGGATACGGCTGTATAAATGCATTCACAGAACATGAAAATGATTATTTCTTTCGAGTTACAAACTTACATAATAAAAGTGATGAGAAATTAATATCAAATGATACTAAAGTTAGTTTCAAAGTTGTTAAAGGTAAAAAAGAAGGTGTTTTATTCGCAGATGAAATAACATTCATTCAATAGATTATTAGTACACTCATAAAAAAGCGAACTAATCTGTTCGCTTTTTTAATGCTTTAATTCCCAATAAAAAATGTTGCGGGAATGACGCAGTTTTAACATTCGCGCATGGCATGAAATAGATGAGGGCAAAATCTGACGAACCACCAAAAAAATCAATAAAATAATGAGATAGGTTAAACACTGAGGAACATTCATGGCATTTGGTGATCAAATTTATCGCCAAACAAATATTACCACGAGTAAATGCCATGAATGCGAAACAAGTTTTATCAAAATGCCTATCGCTTGTCACCCCCCTCCTTCCCGCAAACGCAAAAAGCGCACAAAACTCGCCGACAAAGTCTGTTCTCTGCAATTGAAAGCTCAATGAATGGTGGAGCATTATAAGGTATACACTGCAATAATTATGGATGTCTATGTTATTTGTTATGTTACTTGTGCCTACGTACAAAGCGTAATAGGTTTAAAATAACTAGGATTATCTTCACCGAGCTCTAACACGTTTAGGTCTTCCATAAATGTAAAAAAATCATCATTGTCATTAAGTTTTAAATACACATTTAATTCATTATTATTATTGGAGAACTGACTATTTTTACATGCAGACTCGACGCTAAGATTAAAACTACCAGCACCATCACTATTGTTAATTCTATATTTCTTTACAATGTCCTGTCCATGTAGCATTTTTAACGCATCATCTTTTTTCAATTGTAAAATAAAAAACTTACTGTCAATATTGCTTTTTTTTCTCAACTCATCAGGTAATACATATTGGTCATTCACTTTTACAAAATATTCATGCTCAAAACTATAGTTAGGGTCATTAGTTTTAAAGTTAAATTTAATCACTACATCGTTATTATTAACAACTATTCCATTCGGGGCTTGAACAGCGACAACAATCTCACCTGGTTCAAGTTCTAATGGATTGACACTCATCATTTTATACATTGTTGTTAGCGGTATACTACTGCACCCAGAAACAACCCAAACAATCATTAAAAATACAAATATACGCTTCATAACCCTTAAATACCTCGTTAAAAACAAACTAATTTTAAATCTATTTAAAATTTCTTCAGGAAAATTTAAATATACTCTTTTTTAATTTAAAGCAGTCACTTTGTTGTACTTATCATTGACATCACATAAGGGCATAAGTTCCTAAGTGGGGGTAGAGCCTAATGATAATAAGTGGGGTCAGAGTAAACTTAAATTTCTTAGCTATACTCTCTAGTTCAAGTCACTTTGAACATGGAAGTTACACATGCCAAGAAAACCAAGGATTTGCCCTGTCGGGATCCCACAGCATATTATTCAGCGCGGTAATAATCGCCAAGTTTGTTTCACTTCTGAACAAGATTTCAAAGCCTATGCTGGTTGGCTAAAAGAATACTCACGTAAATTTCATGTTGAAATTCACGTCCTTAATAAACTGGGTTAACTTTATTGATGGTATTGAAGCTGATGATATTAGCTACCATACCTATAATGGCACTAAGGGTGAAGAGTACAAGAATGTCGCCATCATCCTAGAGCATAGTTTTGGCCGTATGAATAAAGATAAATTTAAACACTATTTTAATGTTGTACAACAAGGAGCGAAGGAAAGAGATCGCTTATTTGCTGTTCCTGGGATGGAAGAAAAGCACATTAATACAAAAAACTTGCTCTATGTAGCCTGCTCGCGAGCGATAAAAAATCTCAGAGTACTGTACTTGGATGATATATCGGAAATAAAAGAGGGAATTGAGACTATTTTTGGTGAAAGCAAGCCTTGGCCTATCGAGTAACATCATATTCCTACGTAATTTGTTATTCTTAACCTATGAGAATCAAGAAGTAAATGGGTCAGAGTAAACTTAAAGTAAATGGGGTAAGAGTCTGACGGGAGCCATACAGGTTAACTTTTAACACTAAGAAGAACAGCGAGTTAGGGCTTTCCTTTTGAAACAACATTCTTGACGTTGAAAAATATAGATCTCCAGCGCCAAGATTATATGTTGTTAGATCAATATTTGCTTCCTATCTAGAGAGTTAAAATCACAAAGTAATCCAATAATAGACTGTATCTCTGTGCTAGCGTAAATTGGACTGCAAAACTCTCTATTGTAAGCAAGTCCTTCAAATTCAATAGCCATAGGAAGTAAACGCTGCATTATTTTAGTACTACCAAGGTATTCAGCTAAATCATCCGCAGGTATCGCCATAAATTGTGCATAAACTTCATTTTTAATCGCGTTTACATCATAATCATCTCGATTCATAAATGATGCCATTAATGCGGATGACATCGCCACTATCTCCTCAGATTTTATTTTACCTTTCTCTCCAAATCTAATCCCATCAGAAATAATCAAAACCCTTTCTCTGTGTTCTTTATAACTCACATCTTTAAGTGAATAATCTAATGTTATTAAAAAATAAGATATAGATGAGTAAAGAGCTCTGTAACACGCTTCACTTCCATTGCCAGAGCAACATTCATTCATAAAGTATTTGATTCTATTTAACAGTTCATTCAAACCTTCAAAGTCTAATTTAGTTATTAAATTAGCTTTGACTTTCTCAAATTCTTTTTTCCAATCACAACCTAACTCGCCTAAAGTTGCATTTGCTAACAACGAAGTGAACTCTTCTTCATCCAAACGGTTTGTAGAAAAACGCTCAGCAGAATCTAATTTCTGCATGAAATTGCCATCAAGGACTAAAACACTATTTTTAGCTCCAAAATCGCCAACATGACTTCTTTTATCTGTTGTTGCAACTATGCACTTTTCAAGCCCCAAAACGTCTTGTAAACCCTTAGTCCAAAAGATTCGTTCCAATGCTTGAGGTCTTTGTTTCATTTTTACATCTACATTCGTCCGTTCTCGTGAAATAGGCGATGTTCTAGAATAAAGGAATAAATCGACATCTGTTACCTCAAAGCCTTGAAAGCTAGCATTTACAGAACGAACCACAAAATATCCTAAATTGAGGAAATAAGATCTTAACCTCTCTTCTGCTTTTTCGCCTTTTTTTAACTCCAATTTTGACATTAAATCCCTCCAGTTCTGAGCTGATTCAAAATTTCGCCTACATTACGCTTCATAGGGCCTGTTTGATTTTTACGTATTAATTGCCTAGTTGATTCTGGTGCTAGGTAAGTCGTAGCAGATACACTAGGTAGTGATGTCAACGAATTCTGGCTTGCATCGCCGTCATTAATAACTTGTAAAGCGAGCTCTCCAACTTCACGTTTGAGTAATTTCATTCTGCATTGATTGCCCACAACTCGCTCAACTTTTACCACGCCTTTAAATTCGAGTATTTGGTAATCTTGACCAATTGCAGTTGCTGGACCAATCCAATATCCATTGATCAATTTCGATAACAGAACAGTTATCATTTGAATTCGGCCTTGATTAGATGATCTTGCGGTCATACCATATGTTAAAGATGTTACAAATGCTTTAGCTAAATCAAATGCATCATCGACTGTCGAATTTGAGTATTTATTAAATGCAGATGGTCTAGTAACGAACTCATGCTTTCCAGTTTCATTCCCGATTGCATTAACGTCGAATAAAGCTATTGACTGAGCTTTTATAAATAACTCATCACCTAAAATCTTTTTCACAATATTTACGCTTAAGCAACCATCCCTTGCCAACCTATCATTAATATCTTGAATTTTTACGGCTTCAATACTACTCATCGCACTTATGATAGCATAAGCTTTTTTCGTGTTAGCCCCCCTGAAAATATTCCCATTAAAAAGTAATTTTTTATTATTAAATGTTTCTTCGCTATCAACAAAGCCAATGTATTCAACGTTATGGAACAGATCATTTACATTTTTATTATCAAATTTAAATGTATCAGAGATGTATTCTTTGGCTCTACTCTCATCCATTGGCAGTTCAGAACAACTTTCAGCAAGCACAATGACAGCTTGCTCTTTATTTTTTGGTTCCGATTCATCAAAAATTCTGGAAATGTGCTCTAAAACGTTTCCAGCTTGCATTCCTAACACCTCAATGGCATTAGTACCTGTAGAGATTAATCTCTGTCTCTGCAATTCATTTATGAAAGATGGGAGCTCAGTTCTAACATTAATATTCGCAGCGCGGGCTAGTGCACTAACTCTAGCCTCATCAAGCACATGCTGACTGTCGGATGACAAACTAGATAATAAAATCCCACATTTTCCTGCGAAGTTAATTTGTTCAAATTCATTATCAGCATTTGTTACAGTTTTTAACTTTTCTGCATGATGTACAATCCATGCTCCTTTAGTTTTCTTGTCCATAAGTTTTCCATATATAAAAGTATAAAAATATAATTTTTTTACAGGTATTTGCCGCCTTGCAGGTATAAATAGCTAACGACATATACATTAACAATCTAACTATTTAATATTATTCAATAAAATGCCAGAGTATGTTTTTAAGAATTTTTTCATTTCACTAGCAGGAATTTTGGCTACAATGCTATTATTACGGTGTTTAAAAAGTAGATAGTCTACTTGAAATTGTTGATCTGCTGAAATTATTTCAATGTTAAAATGAGCAACACTATTTCTTAGTTGAAGAATTAGTTTCTTTAAATCTGTTATGGAATTATGTAGTTCGGCATTATCCAATCCAAGTTTTACTTTGAATTGATTAGAAAGAGGTTCTGCTGGAATATTATTTACAATTCTTTCTTTTGGCATGACAACTAAGCCAAGAAAGCAGTTAATTATTAAAGTGTAATTATATTGTTCTTCAAATCTTACATCTGTAATGAATTCATCATATTGCTCAATCAAAGCTATTGTTCTGATGATAAAGTCAGGTTCAAAGTTGGCATAGTTCCCCATTTGAGACTCCTTAGGTGTGGGTAGAAGTAAAAACAGATAGATAATATTCTTTTTGTGCACTAACCGCTCAACTAATACATAGCCACCCATTTTTTGAAGTACCAACATAACCCCTTCCTATTTGAGTTGCGATCACCTTTTATAATTTTCTCAACGAGAAAATTCAACAGTAATATAACAGTAATAAATGGAGTCAGAGTCTGACGAATCCCCACAAAAGAATGAATAAAAATAATGAGATAGGTTAAAAACTGAGGAACATTCATGGCATTTGGTGATCAAATTTATCGCCAAACAAAAATTACCACGAGTAAATGCCATGAATGCAAAACAAGTTTTATCAAAATGCCTCTCACTTGTCACCCCCTCCTTCCCGCAAACGCAAAAAGCGCACAAAACTCGCCGACAAAGTCTGTTCTCTGCAATTGAAAGTGTCCAGTTTGGCTTGACCAGTACTGTGGCCGCAGACCTAGAGACATAGCAAAGAATAATGGAATATCAATGTAACGAATATAGTTTATCTTATCCGAAAGAGATAACCACAAAGCAACACATAACATATTGATAACATTGTATTATTCAATATGAAAATATTACAATTTAATCAGAAAAATATACCGTTTTACGTTATCACGACCTCATTAAGCGGGTAAAAAACAAGCAGTACCATTGGGTGTATATACTCATCTCCCACAGCTACTCACAAAAAAGTATACGTAACCAATTGATATTAAATTACAAATATCAAACTCAGATAAACAGCTCTCTGTTACTTTTATAAAGTTGGCATCCGTTTTGTAACTAGTTAAATGTATTTAGATGTATTTACGTAATTAACTAGGAGTACCTTATGAAAAATACAATTATTACTTTAGCTGGACTTATTTCGTTAGCCTCTTTTAGTACTTTTTCTCACGCTGATGACTTTAAGAAAGACGTAGCAGAAAATGGCGTTTATGTCGGCGCTAATTATGGTTACCTAAAAGTTGATGGCGAAGATGACTTTGACGACGATAATGATGTTCTCCAGGGACTAGTCGGTTATCGCTTCAACAACTACATAGCTCTAGAAGGTAGCTATATTGATTTTGGTCGTTACGGCAACAACTTATCTAGCGCAGAAACAGATGGTTATACCGCTGGCCTAAAAGTGACATTGCCAATTGCTGATCGAGTAGAGCTTTATGCTAAAGGTGGTCAGTTATGGTATTCAACAGATTATGACGTGGTCGGGTTTTCTGGTAATAAAGATGATGAAGGTGTATTTGCTGGTGCAGGTGCAGCGTTTAAGGTAACAGACCGTTTTTTAATTAATGCCGAGTACACTTGGTATGATGCAGAAATTAACTTAGATAATGTATCTAACGGTTCCGACACAGAAACAGATTTTAAGCAGGCTAGTATCGGTGTTGAATATCGTTTCTAGTGATCAGTAGAGTGCTTAAATTAACGACTTAAAAGTATAACCCAAAGGGTGTAATGCAAATTGTGTTACACCCTAAATAAATGGGGCAAGAGGAAGAGGATTAGAGTCTGAGGGATCCCCATAAATTTAATATGTTGAACGAAACCTACTTAACCTGAGCTCGGGATAAGGGATGAGCTTATACTATTTAAAATCAACATGTTACCAATTCTCACTTTCAAGCTTGTCATTTGTTCTGCTAAGAAGGCGAATTGACGCGTCAATAGCTAGCCTATTGTAAGTCGATTCAACGCAGTGAACAGGGCAAAGGACTGTTTGAAAGGCATTTATTATCCCGAGCTCAGGTTACTTATCAGAAAGCATAAGCAAACACCTGGATTCCGGCTAAAAAGCATTGCCGGAAAGACGTAAATACAAACATTACCGCTATAAGGTGTATTTAGGGCTCTTTTGGTGTGACAAGAACAAAAAAGCGACCTCGCGGTCGCTTTTAAATACTAAAACTTCAATTGAAGCTTCCTATTGGCCTGGTGTGGACAAAGCGCCACGACGTTAGTGGCCGCAGGCCATAAAAGCAACAAGCAAACACCTGGATTCCGGCTAAAAAGCGTTGCCGGAAAGACGTGTGTTTAGGGTTTACTGGAATGACAGGCACAAAAAGCAAACCAATCGGTTCGCTTTTAAATTCAAAAACTTCAATTGAAGCTTCCTATTGGTCTGGTGTGAACAAAACGCCACGACGTTAGTGGCCGCAGGCCATAAAAGCAACAAGCAAACACCTGGATTCCGGCTAAAAAGCGTTGCCGGAAAGACGTGTGTTTAGAGTTTACTGGAATGACAGAAACAAAAAAAGCGACCTTGCGGTCGCTTTTAAATACTAGAACTTCAATTGAAGCTTCCTATTGGCCTGGTGTGGACAAAGCGCCACGACGTTAGTGGCCGCAGGCCATAAAAGCAACAAGCAAACACCTGGATTCCGGCTAAAAAGCGTTGCCGGAAAGACGTGTGTTTAGGGTTTACTGGAATGACAGAAACAAAAAAGCGACCTTGCGGTCGCTTTTAAATACTAGAATTTCAATTGAAGCTTCCTATTGGTCTGGTGTGGACAAAGCGCCACGATGTTAGTGGCCGCAGGCCATAAAAGCAACAAGCAAACACCTGGATTCCGGCTAAAAAGCGTTGCCGGAAAGACGTGTGTTTAGGGTTTACTGGAATGACAGAAACAAAAAAGCGACCTTGCGGTCGCTTTTAAATACTAGAACTTCAATTGAAGCCAACTACCACCATAATTGCGTCGCTGGCGATGATAAGACAATGAAGTTTGAGGTTTTCGCCGCGGAGTTGACTGGTGTCAAACTCCTTATTTCGAACTATGCGAAAACTCTCAGCTGAAGCCGAAATAGCGTTACTGCCGAAAGTAAGACAAAAAAGCCGCTGCTTTTCGCCACGGAGTTGACTGTTGTCAATGAGTAGCGAAAAGTAGCGGCTGATGCAGTATTACTGAGGTTAAGTAGCTATTTACTCGTAGTCTGATAGAGGGACGCACGAACACATCAAGTTTCTGTCGCCATAAACATCATCAATACGATTCACGGTTGGCCAAAACTTATTTGCTTTAACCGCTGCCGTTGGGAACACGGCTACTTCGCGGCTGTATGGGCGTGAGTCAAACTCGGTGTCCATAATGTCTGCTAGCGTATGCGGTGCATTGTGAAGTGGGTTGTTGTCTTGTGGCCACTCGCCTGCTTCTACCTTGGCTATTTCGCCGCGAATAGAAATCATCGCTTCGATGAAACGATCTAACTCAACCTTAGACTCAGATTCAGTTGGCTCAATCATCAAGGTACCCGCTACTGGGAAACTCATGGTTGGTGAGTGGAAACCGTAGTCGTTTAGACGCTTAGCGATGTCCATTTCGGTCACGCCCGAAGTTTCTTTTAATGGGCGTAAATCGATAATACATTCATGCGCGACACGGTCGTTACGGCCGGTGAACAACACAGGATAATGTGTTGATAGCTTTTTCATGATGTAGTTAGCGTTTAACAATGCCGTTTGAGTTGACTGCTTAATGCCTTTAGTGCCTAACAGCTTGATGTACATCCAGCTGATTGGCAGGATGCTGGCGCTACCGTAAGGTGCAGCAGATACCGCGCCGTTATGGTCGCTTTCGCGGCCTGGCTTAACCACTACGTGACCTGCCACAAATGGCGCAAGGTGCTTTTTAACACCAATTGGACCCATACCTGGACCACCGCCGCCATGCGGGATAGCAAAGGTTTTGTGCAAGTTTAAGTGCGATACGTCTGCGCCGATAAAGCCTGGGGATGTTACCCCAACCTGTGCGTTCATGTTCGCGCCGTCTAGGTAAACTTGGCCGCCATATTGATGGACGATTTCGCATACTTCGCGGATTGATTCTTCGTACACACCGTGAGTCGATGGGTAGGTGATCATGATGCACGATAAGCTGTCGGCTAACTCAGAGGCTTTAGCGCGTAAGTCTTCTAAATCAACGTTACCTTGCTTGTCACAAGCGGTTACAACCACTTTCATACCGGCAAGTTGTGCCGATGCTGGGTTAGTACCGTGAGCAGATTGCGGAATTAAGCAAATGTCACGGTGCGCGTCGCCGCGAGACTCGTGGTATTTTCTAATGGCAAGCAAGCCTGCGTATTCACCTTGCGCGCCTGAGTTTGGCTGGATGCACACTTCATCGTAGCCAGTGATGTTAACTAAATACTCAGACAGCTCATTGATTAATTGGGTGTAACCTTGTGCCTGATCTAATGGACAGAATGGATGCATGTTAGCAAATTCTGGCCAGCTCACAGGTAGCATTTCTACAGCTGCGTTAAGTTTCATGGTGCATGAACCTAACGAAATCATAGAGTGGTTTAAGGCTAAATCTTTGTTTTCGAGACGCTTAATGTAACGCATCATCTCGGTTTCGCTCTGGTAGCGATTAAATGTTGGGTGAGTTAACACCGCATCTTGACGTACTAGTGCTTCTGGAATTGACTGGCTGCCATTCGCAACGATGTCGGCATCAAGCGTGGCAACATCTAAACCGTGGCCAGCGCCTAAAATGACGTCGAACAATACCGCGATATCTTTACGCAGAGTGGTTTCATCTAGGCTGATACCGAGTATGCCGTCGGCGTCGATACGCAAGTTAACTTTTGCAGCAATAGCGCGAGCGTTAATGGCGGCTACATCGGCGTCTTTTACACTGATGGTGTCAAACCAGGTGTTGTTGACTAACGTTTGGCCTTTAGCCTGTAAACCTGCCGCTAAAATATCAGCTAAACGGTTAATGCGTGATGCTATGGTTTTTAAGCCTTGTGGACCATGGAATACCGCATAAAACGACGCCATGTTGGCTAATAGAATTTGCGCGGTACAAATGTTTGAGTTGGCTTTTTCGCGGCGAATATGTTGCTCGCGCGTTTGCATGGCCATACGTAATGCGCTGTTGCCGCGGGTGTCTTTTGACACTCCAATAATACGGCCAGGCATTGAACGTTTGTGCTCGTCACGGGCAACGAAGAATGCCGCGTGTGGTCCGCCGTATCCCATTGGTACGCCAAAACGTTGCGCGCTACCAAATACCACGTCTGCGCCCATTGCGCCGGGTGATTTAAGCAACATTAACGACATGATGTCGGCGGCAACGGTTACAATCACTTTGTTGTCACGCAGTGTGGCAAACAACTCGGTGTAATCGGTAATTTGACCGTAACGGTTGGTGTATTGAAATAGGGCACCAAATAATTCGTAGTTTACGGCTTCATTGGCTGGGCCAACGACAACATCAAACCCAAAGCATTCTGCACGGGTTTTCACTACGTCTAGCGTTTGTGGGAATACATCGTCAGCCACAAAGAAGGTGTTGGCTTTTTTAGCTTTAGACACACGCTTAGCAAGTGCCATAGCTTCTGCAGCTGCGGTGGCTTCGTCTAGTAATGATGCTGAAGCAAGGTCAAGACCGGTTAGGTCCATCGACACTTGTTGGAAGTTTAAAATCGCTTCGAGGCGGCCTTGAGCGATCTCAGGCTGGTATGGTGTGTACGCAGTGTACCAACCTGGGTTTTCAAATACGTTACGCAAAATGACATTTGGCACTTGTACGCCGTAGTAACCCATACCGATATAGCTTTTAAAGACTTTATTTTTGTCTGCTATGTCGCGGATATAAGCGATACCTTCGGCTTCGCCACATGAATCACCAATAGTGAGATCTTGTGGAAGGCGAATTTTACCCGGAACCGTTTGTGCGGTTAAATCGTCTAATGATTCTGCGCCAATGAAGTTCAACATTTCTTGTTGTTGTTCTGCATTTGGGCCGATATGACGAGTGAGGAAAAGTTCGTGCTGTTCTAGTTGTGTCAGGGTTTGCTTGGTCATGATAAACCTTGTTCCAAATCGACCAGTTAAGGCGGTAGGGCACAGAACTGGAAAAGGGTGAAAACGTGTAATACGTGACTAACCCGTTAAGGGTTTAAATGTTGCGCCCTCGCCCTTGGCTTATCGCTGCCATAGGTTCGAGCATAGCGCTTCATTTGGCGATGTATTTAGCGCAATGCTAAAGCTACATAGCAAAGAAGCTCCCTAGGGAGCTTCCTGTGGTTGGCGATTATTCTTCGTCAATCACTTCTTGATAACCGTCTGCATCTAGTAATGAATCAATTTCTGACTCATCAGATGGCATAACACGGAAGAACCAACCGTCGCCAAATGCGTCGCTGTTCACTAACTCTGGCGAGTCTTCTAACGCTTCGTTTACGGCAATGACTTCGCCAGAAAGAGGTGCGTAAATGTCTGACGCGGCTTTAACTGACTCAGCTACTGCACAGTCTTCACCAGCAGTAACGGTGTCGCCTACTTCTGGTAATTCTACGAATACCATGTCGCCTAGAAGCTCTTGAGCATGCTCTGTGATACCTACTGTGTAGCTACCGTCTGCTTCTTGACGGATCCATTCGTGTGAAGATGCATATTTCAAGTCTGCTGGGATAGTGCTCATTGTTGTTGTTCCTTTGTCTAATGTTCTAGTGCTTAATCAATAAATTTTTTGGGTAAACCACAACTCGATTTGAGTGAATGCTGTGCTGTTGATGATGCCCAATACACCCTAACATCCTAGCGCAGCTGTAGTTTACTTACACTTAAAAGGCTTGTTTACCGTTGCGCACAAAGCTTGGTGCAATCACGTTTACTGTGACGCGCTTTTTACGCATTTCAACTTCGGCAGTAGCGCCAATACCGTTGGGTACACGGGCCATTGCGATAGAATAACCTAACGTTGGCGAAAACGAACCGCTGGTGATCACACCTTGGTGCTCTACACCGTCTGCGTCGGTAAAGAACACAGCCATATCATGGCGTAAAACGCCCTTTTCTTCCATGACTAAACCGACTAATTTTTCGGTGCCAGCAGCTTTAATGGCAGTTAGTGCATCGCGGCCAATAAAGTCACGATCGCTTGGCTCCCACGCTACAGTCCAGCCCATGTTAGCGGCTAGTGGATTGATTGACTCGTCCATGTCTTGGCCGTATAAGTTCATGCCAGCTTCTAGACGTAGAGTATCGCGTGCGCCTAGGCCACATGGCTTAACGCCTGTGTCTAATAATGCTTGCCATAAGGCTTCTGCTTCGGCTTCTGGAACAATGATTTCGTAGCCCGCTTCGCCGGTGTAACCCGTTGTGGCAATAAATAAGCTGCCAGACTGCACGCCAAAAAATGGCTTCATGCCGTCTACGGCTGCGTTTTGATCGGCGCTGAATACTTGAGCGGCTTTAGCTTTAGCATTAGGGCCCTGTACGGCGATCATGGCCAGTTCTGGACGCTCGGTAACCACAACATCAAATGCGGCGGCTTGCTTGTTGATCCAGGCTAAGTCTTTGTCGCGTGTGGCTGAGTTAACCACGACACGGTAATGAGTATCGGTGAGATAATAGGTAATGAGGTCGTCGATGATGCCAGCGCTTTCGTCTAGCATACCGCCGTAAAGGGCTTTGCCAGCTACGGTAAGTTTAGCAACATCGTTAGCAAGTAACTTACGTAAAAAGGCACAAGCTTCGCTGCCGGTTACGTCAACCACTGTCATGTGCGATACGTCGAACATGCCTGCATCTTGACGCACTGCATGGTGTTCTTCGATTTGAGAGCCGTAGTTAATCGGCATTTCCCAACCATGAAAATCAACCATTTTGGCTTTCGATTCTAAATGCTTGTTAAAAAGTACAGTTTTGCTAGCCATTATTATCCCTTTTTTTGAGGCCTTTCTTATGTAGGTCTTTGATAAAATGCGGTCAAAATTATACTCCGCAGACCTGTTTTGTATACAAAAAAATTTTCTAATCCGAGGTTTATCGCATTAGTTTAACTAATCCATTACTGTAATTTTTTTACATAACTTTTTACAATAAAATGACTGGTTTGGCTGTATTGCCTGATATTAAACAACTTTCTACATTAGCTAAGATGAAATTGACTCGCGGCAAAGTTTAGGTAATGTCATTTTGTTGCCCATAGCCTGTTTGATGAACACTGTTTTCAGCCCAGCGACATTATCGACTAGAGTTAAACCGATATCACGAATGGCTTTTTTAACTGGATTGCTACCGGCAAACAGTCTTTTGAAGCCTTCCATGGTAGCAATCATCTCCATCGCATCGGCTTTTCGCCAGCGTTCTAGAGCGCGTAAGTGGCTATACTCGCCTAAATCTTTACCTTGCTGGTGTAGTTCGGTAAAGGTGTCGATGATACTGGCTGCGTCTAAAAAGCCTAGGTTAACCCCTTGGCCAGCTAACGGATGAATAGTATGAGCGGCGTCGCCTGCTAGCACCAAACGGTGGCGGGCAAAATGACGCGCATAACGCATACGCAGCGGGAAAGATTGACGTTCGCTCTCAACCTTACACACTCCTAATCTACCGTCTAAAGCTGCAGTTAAGGCTTTGCCAAATTCAACATCATCTAAAGCTTGTAGGTGTTCGGCTTGCTCAGGCGACACCGACCATACGATGGAACATAAGTTATCTTCGTATAGTGGCAACATGGCTAATGGGCCGCCGGGCAAAAAGGCTTGTCTTGCAGTGGCATCGTGAGCTAACTCAGTGCGCACTGTGGCAACAATGGCATGGTGGCCGTAATCCCAGAATGTTAACGGGATACTGCACTGCTGACGCACCCATGAGTTGGCACCGTCGGCGGCAACGACAACCGCGGCACTGACATTGTCGCCATTGGCTAGAGTGAGCCAGGCTTCACGCTCACCAAAGGCCACACGTTCGAGGCGCTGGCCTTCGAGATGAGTTAGGTTAGCCATTTCACTGGCGCGTTTGGTCAGTGCGAAACTGATGGCGTCATTTTCGATAATCGAACCTAAATAGGTTTCGCTAATGCTGTGGGCATCAAATTCAATTTTGCCTAGGCCATCTTTGTCCCACACTGACATTTTTTGATAAGGGCTAATGCGGCTGTCGTCGAGATATTGCCATGCGCCGAGGTTTTCCAGCAGTTGTTGGCTGGCTTTATTAATGGCGCTAACACGTAATTTAGGTTCTCCACTGACGGCTTGGGTTGTGCCTGCGTCTATCACCACCACATTAAGGTCGGCATTGGCTAATCCAATGGCGGTTGCGAGCCCGACCATACCACCGCCGACGATGGCTACATCATATGTTTTGGTTGAAAACATGGTCAATCCTTACCTTAAAATGAGTTAACGCCAGCCCATAGCGGTTTGTGCGACAGGGCGCTTTAACGGCGGCAGCCAAGAGAGTAAGCGCAGGCCTATATTACGCCCTGCAACTAATGGCCAATGTTGATTAGAAAAGCCGCGGACTAAAAATTCGATATTACGCAAGGTGTTGTCGCGATCGCTTTGGCGTGCGGCCAAATATTGATGCACGATGTCGCTATCACCGAGATCGACTTCGCCATTGGCTTGAATAAGGGCATGCTCTATCACATCTAGCAAGCCAACCACATCACGCAGACCTAGGTTAAACCCTTGTCCAGCAATAGGATGTAGAGTTTGCGCAGCATTACCGACAAACACACAGCGGTGATATATCGGCCTTGGCATATACGACAGCGTCAGCGGATAACTGACTCGTTGACCGACATCAACAAACTGGCCGACTCGGTGACCAAAGGCGTGCTGTAATGCGGCTAAAAACTCGGTTTTATCAGCATTTTTCAATTCATCTGCTTGCGCTGGCGGCAATGCCCATACTAATGAAAAACGCGCATGCCCTTTAGCCGACGTTTTTAATTGCGCTGATGCCTCTTTGATTTGCACCGATGATTCTTGAGATTGCGCTGGCAATGCTGTCATGTTTAGCATAGGCAGCAAGGCTAATGGACCGGTTTGGGTAAAACGCTCGTAAGCCCAATGTTGATGTGGTTGATTGGTGGTGACATTGGCAACGATGGCCGTTTGCTGAAAATCAATTTGCTCAGTCGTTTGCCCTAGATGTTGGCGCACCACTGAATGCGCGCCGTCTGCGGCCACCAGTAATTGGCAATGCAATTGACTCCCGTCGTCTAACGACAGCAGATGACCATCTTGCTGGGGCTGTAAATCAGTGACTTTAGCCGGGCAATATACCTGTACCGACGATTTAGCCAGTTCATCAAACAATATGCTACCCACTTTAGCCAGCTCAACCACCTGCCCTAGCGCATCTAAGCCTAGCGGTTTGGCGTTTAGCTCAGTCATGCCAAAATGGCCACGATCTGACACATGGATGTTTTCAATCGGCGTGCCTAAATGCTTGAGCATTGGCCAGATGCCTAAACGAGTCAGTTCGAAAATAGAACCATGCGCAATAGCAATTGAGCGAGCATCGAAACCAGGGTGGGTATTGGTGGCAACGTGGGCTTCAATTAAGGCAATACGCAGCGGGCGAGCGAGTGTTGCAGATAACTTAGCAAGCCCAAGGGCTAATGTCGCCCCTGCCATCGCGCCACCTACAATGGCAATGTCGACAGCTTGAGGTGAAGTTGAATGATGTGCTGTGGTCATACGCTGCGCCGCTGCTTATAAAAACTGAAATTAATGAATAGTTGATGACTTGTCTGTGTCATTTAATGGCATGTCTAAGCCAAACTCTGAGTAACATAAAATAGCTGACATTCTCACAAATTCTTGTAATTCAATGTAAGCAGTTTCTGATTCATCATCATCACCGACATCAAATTCAACCTGGGCGATTTCTGCTAAGTCTTTAATGACTTCACGCACGTCGGGTGACGATTTTGCCAGTTCTGGCTGAATTATCGCAATGCCAGTTAAAAAGCTTTGAGTCCACAGGGCTAGCGCCTCAACACGGTGGCTAAGTGAGACTTCTTCTTCTGGCAGTAATAAAGTAAATCCAAATTCAAAATCTGCTAGGCGAGCAACAGTATCTTGATAAAGCTCGGCAATTAATTGTTGTAGGTTAGACTCTAGCGGTTGGCCGTCATTCATTAAGTCGGTCAGTGGTTTTAACCACGCATAATTGTCTTGCTTTACACCACCACAAATTAGCCCAACAAGTGCACCGTGCACTTCTACTGGGTGCTGACCAATTTCGGCCGCATCTAGGGCTTTTTTTAGATTTTCGATACATAACGAAGGTGGGGTTGCCATGGTTTTTTCCTAATAGCGCGATATCAGTCTCAATGCTAGCAGAGTTACTATGATGCTCCAAATACTAGCGTGACTTGTGATCAAATTTGTGAATAGTAATACAATGATTGCAGGCGATTTGTTCACTCAAACAACAAATAGTTAAAAAGGACCGATGTTGCCTTGCGCTTTTAAATTCAGCCCTATATAGTTCGCGAACTGACTAAGGATTGGGGCGACATTATGAGTAACAGTGCTGTTGATATAACCCTTTTAGGGCGCACCTACTCTATTGGCTGTCCAAAAGGACGCGAAGATGCTTTACGCACCGTTGCCAGAGAAGTTGAAAACCAACTGACAACCTTAAAGTCGCGTACTAATAATTTAAGCCGTGAAGAATTAGCCATTATGGCCGCGCTGAACATTGGCAATGAATTGTTTGAAGAAAAGCAAAAAAATAAGCAATATATGGCGCAAATGGATGAGCGTATTTCTTTGTTACAATCAACATTAGAAACATCGTTGGTTGAACGAAGCCGCAAGGATGACTAAACTAAGAATTCAGAATTAAGTGTAACACTTGGTTCTACCCTGTTTTGCTCCCTGGGATATGCGCGAACTGGCTATGTCCCTGTGCCGATACTTACAAACCCAGGGTGAATGCTTTTGTTGACATTGTGCATGCTCGGCTCGTACCGAGAAGCCTTAGGAGATGAACATTTACCCGCCTTGAACCTACGGTTCAAGGGCTACGCCGGCAGCGGTGTTCTGGGGAGCATCCTATCATTTATATTTTCAGTCACGCTTAAATAGCTATTTTATTCTCAAATCTCTGTTTTATCTCAAGCAGCGTTTATGCTGCACCATTTTATTAATTTCAATCTATATGTCACTAATGACCTAAATCAGTGCATCTTATTGCCATAACCGTATATAAAATAACCGTTCGTTTTATAAAACAGCCATCTATTCACATTTTCAACTTTTAAATCTAATAACTTTATCCTCAAGGTTGTGTTATAAAACGCATTAATGTATAAAACCTTATATATTAATAGCTTGTAATTATGGATTATGACAAGTCTTACCTTTGCGCTTAAGTTATGCAACCTCATTATTGTTGTTTTGCTGTTCTCATTAACAGGCTGTAAGTCCCTCCCAGCGCCCTCGCCAGCTAAACCTGTTCATGTTATTCCACTCGAATTGGCTCACTTACCCGCAGATGCAACTACCCAAGGTTTGAATATTATTGATACTCAATTGAGCTTAGGTGACCGTAATTTATACCTAGCCAATAATGGTAATATTAAAATGCTGTCTACTACCGAGTGTCGGTTAGAGATATCTGCCCATAGAGGTGATTTCAGACAACCAGAAAGCAGTGCCAATGCCATAAAGTCGGCTCTACAAGATAATTATAACAGTGTTGAAATTGATGTAATGTTACTCAAAGACGGCACTTGGGTTAACCATCATGATAGCCAAACGGGCCGCGCAACCGTGTATTACACAGGTGAACGCTTCAAGCTAAACCGCATGACTTTTCAAGAGTTTGCTAACCTCAAACTGCGAGACAAACAAAGCAACAATTTACTAGATCAACGCCCCATTGCTGCTGTAGAAGCCTTTAAAACCTTTGCTGCATACCGCAACAACAATCAACAACTCAATGTAGAGATTAAATCAGACACCAACGGCCAAAAATTAGTTGAGCTTGATAATATGCTCCGAAAATACATTGGCTTAGGTGGATTTTATTATTCTGCTGCAGACCAAGAAACACTCTATAAATTGCGGGGCATTAATCCGTCAGTGTATTTAGGGTTTATTCAGGGTGGGCATCCAACAAGCATTGAAAAATTAACTGCGGATTTGCGTAAAGGCGTCAAAAATGATGCCTACTATTTAGATAATCAACATAAGCTTGAACTAGTAGGCAAATACGGCACTAAACGTTATCGCTCACGCTATAAAGATTACACAGCAACATCTTCTCTCTCTACGTTACAAAAAAAACTGGGTAGAAACTCAGGAATCCATTTAGATATACGCAGCTATATGCAACATCCCAGCGTGAAATATCATGCTCATCAACTCGGAATGAAGGTGTACACCTATTCGCTTAATGGTAGCGAGTATCACCAATCACAGCTGATTAAGTTAACCGCAGACCAACTTCCTGATGGTGCCATTGTCGATGCAACACCGTACACCATTTGCCAACGTTTATATCATGCTGCAGCGCCCGCTAAACACTACACGCCAGTGAGCCATCTTGGACGTTATATTATGTCTTTGCCGCAAGACGCTGACTTTGATCGCTTTAACGAAATGCGAGGATATCAGAACGAGGGTTACTACTTGTCGTTAGACTCTGGCCTTGCCGCAATAAACAGTACTCCGATTAAAGTCGTGCCTAATAATATTCCGACGCCATTGTTAGAACATGGTTTTCCAACAATCACAGATGAAAAAATTGATAATGACACAGGCGAGACAATTATTTTAAGGTTACCCCAGCGCCAAGCTAAATAGCAGAAAACAACGACATAAAAATAAAAAGACGATGGTTGATAAAGATTAATATGACTGAAGATAACAAAAGTCCTTTTGCAACAAACCTGCTTAATCGCGCTCCGACACAAAAGAAAATGGAGTCAGCTGCAAAAGAGCTAGAAAAAGTAAAAAAAAATCAGCAATCAATCAATAAAAAAACAGAGAAGCAACAAGCAGTTGAAGCCCAAATAAGTCAAACGGGCAGTCCCTTCTGGTGGATGTTGTTGATGTTTATTTGCTCATTAGTGTATCTGTTCCCTGAGGCAGTATTTAATGCGGCATTAACTGATGTTGCAGGCGGACGAAATTCCAGCATAGAAGATTTACGTAATGTAGAGTTATTTGGTAGAACAATCAGTGGTATTGGCGTTACGTTACTGTTAGCTGATTTATTATTAAAGGGTAAACGAGTTGCTAAAGTCTCAAGCGCTTTAGGTTACTTTGCGCTGATTGCTGTACTTGCGTGGCCCACTGTGTTTTTTGGCCAAAAATGGTTAGTTGATCATTTTATTATTGACGCCTCTACACCCGCAGAACGCCAGCAAGCGTATTTGTCGCAGTTACTTCGAAGTGCATTAATAGAAAACTCAATCAAATTCGAAGGCATTGAGTACGACCCCAACAAAGAACACAATGCTACCGAAAAAACATTTTTGTCGGTATTTGGCGGTTTGGTTTATGCCGACGACAAAATAGTCGATGATTTAAAAAACAAAAAACGTTTAATCATGGAGAAATTTGTTCGCGATAAAGCCATGACTCGATTTGATGAACACTATGGCAACTATGATAATTTCCGCCAAACTCTTCGCAATAAATACACTGAATATGCCTCGGGATCGAATCAATATAATCAAGCCTTGGCCAGCGTACAATCACGGTCAGATTCGTACTGGTTAGAAACCCAAAACCAAGTTAAGCAAGGTTGGGAGCAATACCAAAAAGGCACCAAAGCTTATGAAGCGAGGGTTGAATCACGAGCTCAAAAGATTGCCCCCAAATTATATGACTACTTTGAACGTCGTAATAAATGTGCGGAAAAGAAAAATGGCACGAGTAAAGATCGTTGTTTTGAGCGCTTACAAAAGGGCTATGACAAAGAGATCGCAAAATACAGTATTCCTTATATTCCTCCTAATGATTGGTTGATCCGCGAAGAAATCTCAACTTCAGAAAATGTCGGTAATTCTATTATTTCAGGCATTATGACCTTAGGCTTATTTACGGCGATGCAGGCTGCTGATGCCGTAACAGGCGGCGATGCCGGCTTTAAAGATCATCGCATGGTGTATACCAACGATGTGAATCATTACAAACGCGTGTTGATGGTAAAAATGGCGCCTGATTTTACTAAGGAGTCTGGGGGTTACCCATTAGGGATTAACTCAATCCATGAGTTTAGAGTACATGAGCTGACCAGCATCAAGGTCAACAAGAAGCTAAAGCAAAAAGGCTTAACATTATCCCCTGCGTGGTCAATAACCGACCGTAATAGTTTTGATATTGCCGTTGCTAAAAAAGTACGCCAACAAGCCGACAACGAATGGCGCTCTAAACTAAAAGCTAAAGGCAGCGATATGCCACCGAATTTGAGCTGGCAAGCCTTTCAACAGCAAAGCGATATTCAACAACGCATAAAACGAGAAATGAAAGAGTTATATGTTAATCCTACGCTGGCCGATTGGAATAATCGCGAGTTTAAACAACACATCATTGAACCTAATATTAAACGTAAAACCACAGAGTATCTGAATGTACTCGAGGCACAGCAAGCAGAATTTGCCGATGGAGGCATATTCGAGTCGACGGGTAAATCGGCATTACGTTCAACGATTATTCCGCCAATTTCAATGTCGATTAGCTTAGCCTTAGTGCTACTTACTGTATTAAAGCTACCGATGAAAGCGGTCGAACTAGTACAAGCTAAACGAGCGTCCTCTGCGCCAAGGGTTAAGCCTAATCGCTTGATAAAACCGGTAATATCAACGGTGTTATTAGCGTCAATATTTGTGGTTCCGTTATCGATGGGCGGCAACCAATACACTATGCCAGGCTCATCGCTTCATTACTTTTTTGATCAAATGGAAAAGAACGATTCCGCTACGGTGTCATATACACTTAAATGGTTATTAGTAACCCTGCCCATGGTGCAACCTGTCGGTTCATCTATTGATCAACGCTTGTTTATTACTGAAGGATTTAATGCCATCAGCGACCCGATTAATCGCTTGGATTTAGCGGTGATGCCAACACACGACTCAACGAAAACCGTTACCTCATCACCAAAAAACTCAGCCTTATTGCCACTCACCATTAACAGCAATATCGCCAGAGCCAAGGTTTCAGTGATGAACATAAAACCCAAGTATCAAGCAGGCATGATGTTGCCTGCGGGCAGTTATGACATAAAAGTCTCTGCGCCAGGACAAGAGCCGATCAGAAAGTGGGTTTATTTGAAGGCCGATGAAACGAGTTTTGAAATCAATTTTTAATACGCTGCGGTTAGCTGAATAGCTAAATAACGACAAATAGCAAAAATGTATCACGCATTGTTTATAGGAAGTATTACGTGAGTAAATTAGAACAATTCCAACGATTTATTAGAAGTAATGGTAAAAACCTTACTGGCGTAGATGTCCCCGTAGTATTAAGTAACGAACAAACAAAGCTGCCTCAACTTAAGTTTACTTTTGGCTGGACGATTGAAGTTGGAGTGAGTCAACACGAACATGGTTCATATTGTCCGAATGGTATTAAATCTGGTAGTGCATCGAATGCGCGGGATTACGCCCACGACAAAGCAAAAGAGTATGCTAGCGGACAAAACTCGTTATTTAATGACCGCTTTTTAAATATTCTTGGTCCTGATATTTCTGACAACTTTTTGATACGAAATAGAGACTTACAATCTGCACCTGAAACCTATGTAGGCAGCAAAACGTGTTACAACTGCAGTGGTTCTGGGTCACAAAGCTGTTCTAATTGCCATGGCTCTGGCAAGAACTCTTGTTCGGGTTGTCATGGCAGCGGCCGCGTCAGTGTGTCGCGTTTCGACAGCTATAATAATCGCACAGTTTATACTACAGAATCATGCTCAACTTGCTGGGGAAGTGGTAAAAAAACTTGTTATACCTGTAATGGCTCAGGTTCATTAACTTGCAATACTTGTAATGGTGGTGGTTATCTCTATTACAGCTACACCATTGATGGTGATGCCAAGCGCAGCACTAAATGGGCTTATAACAGTAACGACTATCATGAGTGGACCTCTGAGTTCGTTAAAAATAATGGCTTAGATTTAGTTTATCACTTAATCGAGATAACTGAAGTTGATGTTGAAGGTACTCTTGGTGGTTGTACTTTCATTTATGCTTTTACCGCTAAGCTGCCTACTCTACAATTTACGGCTACAGTAGATAAAGTCGATACCACAATGTGTTTTGCTGGCAAAAAAGACACAACACATAATGCCGGTGGTGTTTACGATCCTGCGGTATGGCTTGTAGCGCAAAAAATGACAGGCAATGATCAAGAAACCGATAAAGAGGTCTTAGCAACACCTGCCATAAAAGACATTGTTGAAGCGCATACCACAAAGACTCAAATTGCCTTATTAACAGAAAATTGGGTATCAAAAGAAATTAGCGATGCTGTTATCTCCAATTATCAACACTTAGTCACTAAGTTAAAAAAGCAGAGTATAAAGGGCATTGCCCCCAACATGTTTTTAAGCTTCATTAAGTACACTTATTTTTTCTTCACGTTAGGGATGTTAATCGCGCTGTTATTTCCTTCATTTGCCGCAGAAACAAGTCATCGCATGAGCGTGACACAAGTGCCTGAATGGATAGTGGCGTTGCTGATGATGAAATTTGGTTTATTTGAGCTCCCGGCTTATGTGAACTATGTGTTTTTCTTTGGGCTCCTATGGTTAAGCTATAAGAGTGTAAAAAAATGGTATTGGAAAAGTATCGGGAAAGCTAAAGTATGGCTTTTGGCTATAAGCATCACACTATTATTGCCACATATCGCCTTTTCATTTTATTACAATACGTTAGAACTACTTAGACACTCACCTGCTATTGCAAATACTTTAGTGAGTGGATCGTTATTAGTCGGTATTTACTTACTTATTTGGGGGATGAAAAAACCTAAAAGATGGTATGGGAAACTGTTTGGTTTATTGGCAGGACTGGGTATTTACTGCGCTATTCAATATGGGCTTTACGCGATAAATCCAACGTATGGTTTTGTGGTAGATCATGCTCATTATGCCCGAGAAGTGACGAAACTATTAACATCGGCCTTGGATTTTATGAAGCACAATATCTTTGAGTGGGGCTTGTTATCGATTAGCTTTACTTATTTTTTAACCCGCAGACGTTTTTGGTTAAAAGCAAAAACAATGGTGGCGGATTACGATAGCCCTGTGCTGCTTAAATCAATGAATATGGACAAATAGTGTTACGTATTTAGGCTCGATATGCTGAGCAGAGGCTAAATTTTGCGACAACATTAGCAGAAGATTAACCTGTGCTTTCATATCGACTCAGAACGCGATAATCTACTTTCATATTGTGCTATTAGCTGTTTTTTTAATTTCATTTGTTAGTGATGGAGTATTCCAAACACATGAGCATCACGCGTTTTATGACAAACTCAAGTAACCGTCCGGTTACGTCTACCTCTTCGGCACGCATTAGCTATTTTGCCACTCCTTCTGAGTTTCAAGAGCCTCTGTTTGATAGCACTGACATGAGCCGCGATAATATTCGCCGCCATGTTAGGCAAGAGCGCAACAGTTTATCCACTGAAGAACAAAGCCAATTATCATTAATCGCTAGTAGACATATGCTGGCTGAAATTCAGACACAATCAGCACAGCATGTGGCAGTGTATTTAACCCATGACGGCGAATTAGCCACGCAAAAATTGATTGATGCTCTGTGGGAATTAAACATCAATGTTTACTTGCCGCTTATCCATCCATTTTGCAAAGGCCATTTGTTGTTTGTGCGCTACGATCGCGACTCAGTAATGGTTAAAAACCAATACGGTATAAGCGAACCTAAACTGAATGTGCAACATGTGATCACCGTTGAGCAGCTCGATATGATCATTACACCAATGGTTGCATTTGATCATCACGGAAACCGTATGGGCATGGGCGGCGGTTACTACGACCGAACTTTAACCCAAGTCGTAAACAACAAACCGTTAGCCGTTGGTTTTGCCCATGACTGCCAAGAAGTCAGCCAGGTGCCTACCGACTTTTGGGATGTGCCATTGCCCGTGATTATTACCCCAACGAGACGATTGGCTATTTAAAATAGCTACCGATTCGTAATAAAAAGCCCCATTAATACACGCTATTGATGGGGCTTTTTAGTTATATTGTTTAGGCCGGAAAAAAGCTTACACAATTGCTTTATCAAGTGCCTGGCTGACATCGGCAATGATGTCGTCTATGTGCTCAATACCTACCGAAATACGCACGAGATCTTCTGATACACCGGCCTTGGCAAGCTCTGCACCACTAAGTTGGCGGTGAGTGGTACTGGCAGGGTGACAAGCTAGCGATTTAGCATCACCGATGTTGACTAAACGCAGCACCATTTGCAGGGCATCAATAAACTTACCGCCGGCAATTTTACCCGCTTCTGCATCAGCAGCTTTAATTCCAAAACTAATAATACCAGAGGCTTTACCGCCAGTGATTTTTTGGCAAGTAGCATGGTGTGGGCTGTCTGGCAGTGCTGCGTAGTTAACCCAACTAATACTTGGGTGTTGCTGTAAAAACTCAGCCAGTGTTAAGGCATTACTGCAATGACGTTCCATACGAAGACTTAGGGTTTCTAAACCTTGCAGCAATAAAAATGCGCTCTGTGGTGACAAGGCTGCGCCGGTATTACGCAGTGGCACTACGCGGCATCGGCCAATGTAAGCGGCTGGACCAAAGGCCTCGGTGTATACCACGCCGTGATAAGATGGATCAGGTTGGTTAAGTATCGCAAAGCGTTCTTTATTGGCAACCCAATCAAATTTACCCGAGTCAATAATCACCCCACCAATAGTGGTACCGTGACCACCAATATATTTAGTGAGTGAATGGATAACAATGTCAGCACCGTGATCAAACGCGCGGCACAATACTGGGGTAGCCACAGTATTATCAACAATCAATGGAACCCCATGTTTATGGGCAATGTCGGCTAAACGCTGTAAGTCAACGATATTACCTGCTGGATTACCAATTGATTCACAAAATAGCGCTTTAGTGTTGTCATCAATTAACGCGTCGAGACCATCAAAGTCATCAAATGCTGCCATACGCACTTCAACGCCCTGGCGTGGCAGCGTATGGGCAAATAAGTTATACGTGCCACCATAAAGTTGGCTAGTACTCACAATGTTGTCGCCCACTTGAGTCAGTGCTTGAATAGCATAAGTGATCGCCGCCATACCAGAGGCGACAGCAAGTGCGCCAATACCACCTTCAATTGCGGCTAAGCGCTGCTCTAATACACTGGTGGTTGGATTCATTATACGGGTATAAATATTACCAGCTACTTTGAGGTCGAATAAGTCTGCACCATGCTGGGTGTCATCAAAAGTATACGAGGTAGTTTGATAAATTGGCACTGCAGCGGCTTTAGTCGTAGCTTCTGACTCGTAGCCATAATGTAATGCCAGTGATTCCAGTTTCATGTTTTCTGCAGACATAGCGACTTCCTTCCGATAATAGCGAGTGTTGATATTGATTAATATCCACACTACCAATTAGCCATCTAGAAGTCTATAGCGCAATCTCTGAATATTAGCTGAACTTGTTATGGTTTATTTTAAATGTCTGCCGCCATCAACGGCGTAACTTCGACCGGTGACATAATGGCTGCTTTGTAGATAATCGATAAGGCTGATAATTTCATTGTTGCCAGCTTCTTTAGGCAAAATCGCTTTCGCTAATGCTTTGACTTTATAGGCATCATCGTCATCTTGGTTAAATAAAATCATCGCGGGGGCAATCGAGTTCACTTTAACGTGTGGCGCAAGTAAGCTGGCAAAAGACAAGGTCATATTATGCAATGCCGCTTTACTGGCCGCATAAGCAATGTGTTTTTTACTGCCCTTTTCTGCAACATAATCTGTCATATGAATAATATTGCTGGCACCTATGCTGTCGTCATTGGTTTTAGCGGCAGCAACCAACAATGGCGCTAAACCCAAGTTTATTTGATACGGTGCAGACACATGAATTTGCATCATTCTCGCCATGGTGTCACTTGGGCTTAAACCATTATTGTCTGGCAACCAGTCTGAGGCATTATGGATAATAGTATCGAGACGTTCATGATGTTGATTGATGTGAGCAACAAGCTTATCAATAGCGTCTGGATCGGTTAAGTCGCATGAATGTAAGCTTGCGCCTAGTTTACCTAACTGTTCAATACTGTCGTAATGAGTTCGATAAGTGCCAATAACATGATGACCTTGTGCCAAATAATATTTAGCCAGTGCATAACCAATGCGTTTACCTACGCCAGTGATCAGTATTGTACGTTCCATAATGCTCTCTTTATATTTGGTTAAAGACTTGTCCTTAACACTTATCATAAGCAAATTAAGTGTTTATGATAAGCATTTATCATAAACGTTAAGGCTTAAATTTTTTGATATAAAAAAATGGCCTCAGCTCGGGGGGGGCTAAAGCCATTAAATCAATTTGAACTAAAGGGGATGATATTAGGCTAAAAATTCAGCTCGACTCGCCGGATTAGCCTTAAAGCAACCGCCCAGCGCCGTGGTTTGGGTGCTCGATGAAGTGTCCATAATGCCACGTGATTTAACACAATAATGGGTAGCATTGATGCTTACAGCAACGTCATCAGTTTCAAGTAAAGTTTGCAACGCCACTAAAATTTGTTGAGTAAGGCGCTCTTGCACCTGCGGACGTTGAGCAAAAAAGCGCACGATACGGTTAATTTTAGACAAACCAATGATGTTGCCTTTGGGGATGTAGGCCACTTTTGCTAAACCATCAATGGTAATAAAATGATGTTCACACGTACTCACCACGCTGATATTGCTAATTTTAACCATCTCTTCGACACCCATTTTATTGTCAATTTGGGTGATTTTAGGGAAGTTAGCATAATCAAGGCCTGAGAAAATCTCGTTGACGTACATTTTAGCAATACGATGTGGGGTTTCAGCTAGGCTGTCGTCGGTTAAATCAAGACCAAGTGTCGACACAACTTCTGTCATTAAGCCTTTAATACGCTGATACTTTTGCTCGCTGGTCATGTCACTTGGAATCAGTGGCGTTTCAAGGCCATGCTCAACTAACGCTTGTTGTACTTTTAATGCTTCGGCAGACAACTCGGCGCGAGTTATGTCATTAATGGTGGTCATAATAACATCCTTAATAATAAGTTAGGCTTGGTACTCTAAAGACAAAGAAACAGAGTCGGCAAAACGTAATGCATGCGGCTTATCAATAGTGACTCGAGCTAAGGTTACGCTTGGGTGTTCCCGACAAATATCGAGTACGTCAGCCACTAATTTTTCGAGTAATAAGAACCGACCTTCTTCTACATGTTGAATCACTTTTTTGGTGATTATCTTGTAGTTTAATGCGTCGGCAACGTCATCGGTTTGGAACGATCTATCCGCTGGGTAATGGATCTCAATGTTGATCACCACATCTTGCTGTTTTTCGCGTTCGTCTTGGTTAAACCCAATAAAGGTGCGTAAACGTAAGTTGGTGACGTTAATAATAGCTTGGCTTAATGGCATTATTTAGCCCTAGTGGATTGTTTTTAATCTATACGCCAGGGTGAAATAAAAAGATCATAAATCTTAAACGATCACGCAGATCGCTAAATGATCCATATTAATCACAGTAAAGGTAAACTAGCTTGGGATCTTCTGCGTATATACATAATATTGGCGACTTGAGGTGAATGATGGAACTGACAATATTTTACGATGGCACTTGCCCATTGTGTCTTAATGAAATGCAGCAATTAAAGCGCTACGACAGCCTAGGTCGTATCGGGCTTGAAGACATTAACGCGGCAGATATTAATCAGCGCTTCCCTGACTTAGATGTCGTTAAAGCCAATACCATATTGCATGGCCTGCAAGCCGATGGCAGTTGGTTATATGGCTTAGACGTTACGGCCAAAGCATGGGGATTAGCAGGTAAACACGGTTGGATAAAACTACTACGCCTGCCAGTCATTAAACCTGTTGCCGACATAGCTTACTTAGCTTTTGCGCGTAATCGCTATCGGGTCTCGTACTTACTCACAGGCAAAAAACGCTGTGATACCGGCAGCTGTAACATTAAATAAGGGCACAGAAAGCGTATGAGCGATTCAACGACGACAGAAACCATTATTGTGATTGGTGCATCATCGCTAATTGCCCAAGCCTTTATCGAGCAAACCTGTAATCAACACGCAAAGCAGCAGCCAAACTTACCTGCCGCAGAGTCGTTACAAATCATCACGATTAGCCGTCAGGCCAGCATTAAATTGCCTGAACTAATGGACTGTGAACTAACAGACAGTATTAACCACCAGCATTTTAATTGTGATTATCAACAAGCTTCAATAGAACAATGTGTTACCGACATAGCGGCCATTGCAGGTAACGTGACACGCATAGTGATGTGTAATGGTATTTTGCACAGTAAAAACCAGCAAATCAGCACAAAAGAGCCTGGCTTAATGCCAGAAAAACGCATTGAAGATATTGATGCACATTCATTAGAGCAGCTGTTTTATGCCAACAGTATTGTGCCGATGTTATGGCTCAGCGCCCTCACCTCATTGTTGTCGCAAGCACGCCACAAAGTCAGCGGTGAGCAAAAATGTGTTATCAGCATATTGAGTGCCAGAGTCGGCAGTATTTCAGATAATCGCCTCGGCGGTTGGTATGGTTATCGCGCCTCAAAAGCAGCATTAAACATGCTCATTAAAACCACGGCAGTGGAATATGCTAGACGCCTTAAACGCGTGAAGCTAATTGCATTTCATCCCGGCACCACCGACACGCCATTATCAAAACCATTTCAAGCCAACGTACCTCCAGGCAAGCTTTTTACCCCAACCTTTGTCGCCAGCCAATTGCACCAGATTATGGATAGCATTGAGCCCGATGGCGAAGCCAGCTACCTCGACTGGCAAGGCGAGCCGATCAACTGGTAACCACTCATTGATAAAATGGCTCAATACATACTCATTGACTGATGTCATATGGTACTAAGGTGCCAATTAAATTGTGCCTAAATTACTTTACCCTGAAAGTACTAAATTGGATTGAGGAACCGATACTATGTCGACGTTAAACACGGGACTAAAAGGGAAAGTAGCACTGATCACCGGCTCAACAAGCGGTATAGGCTTGGCCACTGCACATGTACTGGCTGAACAAGGTTGCCATATCGTATTACATGGTTTGATGACCCAAGATGAAGGAACGGCATTAGCCGCTGAATTTGCGACTAAATACCAAATAAATACCTGTTTTAGCAATGCCGATTTAAGAGACCCTGGCTGTATACATGAATTTATGGATGTGGCTGTGGGCCAATTAGGCACTATTGATATTTTAGTCAATAACGCAGGCATTCAACACACTCAAGATGTGGCCAACTTTCCGATTGAAAAGTGGAACGACATCATCGCAATTAACCTATCTTCTGCATTTCATACCATCCAAAAAGTCGTGCCTGCAATGGCCAATAAACAGTGGGGACGAATTATTAATATTGCCTCTGTACATGGCTTAGTGGGCTCGGCAAATAAAGTGGCATATTGCGCGGCAAAACACGGCATTGTGGGCTTAACCAAAGTGGTGGCCATTGAGTGTGCAGAGCAAGGCATTACGGTTAATGCGATATGCCCAGGCTGGGTTGATACACCGCTTATCGGCAAACAAATTGACGGTATAGCAAGTGATAAAAATCTGAGTTATGACAAGGCTAAATATCAACTGGTTACCGCAAAACAACCCTTACCAGAGATGCTAGCACCAAGACAAATTGGCGAGTTTGTATTATTTCTTTGCAGCGGAGCGGCAAAAGGCATTACCGGTGCAGCATTACCCATGGATGGTGCCTGGACAGCACAATAAGCTTGGGGTTATTGATTTATAGCAGGTAATCTCATATTAAATGTTAGCCCTTATTCATATCGATAAGGGCTTTTTAATGCCTAAACAAATAGACTGTGGGTAATGCGGTTAAACCTTAGCCATAAACTCAGCGATGTGTTGATAGGTTTTCATGCATTCATCTTTAACAATATCGTGCAGTAACATATAAGCGTGGATCATGCCGTCGAACGAATGATGCTCTACCTCAACGCCGGCTGCAGTTAATGCCTTAGCATAAGCTATACCCTCATCCCGAAGTGGATCACAGCCTGCTGTAAAAATCAGCGTTTTAGGTAACTGCGCTGACATGGCACCAAACAAAGGTGAAGCCTGTTTAATGATATCGGCATCAGTCGATTGAAAATACTGATCGAAATACCACTTTATGCGAGTTGTTTCGAGTAAGAACCCTGTGCCATTACTGTCTAATGATGGGCTAGTTAATGTGTAATCTACGCTCGGATAAATGAGAATTTGTTGGTCGATGTTAATCCGTTTATCAGTCAAACTTTTCATGCTTAAACTAGTGCAAATTGCGCCACCAGCACTGTCACCTATGATCGTAATCTCGGGCAAATACTTAACATCATCGAGTAACTCTGCGTAATGAATTAATGCATATTCGCAATCATCGATGCCCGCTGGATAAGGATATTCTGGTGCCAATCTATACTCTACCGATATCACTACGCACTGAGCAATACTGGCAAGATGACGGCAAATAGGGTCATAAAGATCAACACTGCCACACATATGCCCACCACCATGAAAATGCAATAACACGGGCAAAGCGTTATTTGGGGCTGGGCTATAGACTCTAACAGGAATACTTCGGTCGGCTAAGGTAAGGGTTTTATCTGTAATGTAGCTTAGAGCAGGCGCATCACTCATTAGTGCGCCCAGTTTATTTAGATTTTCGCGCAATATTGTTGGAGTAAATTGAATATTATTTTGCTTAGCCAAAGCAATGTTGCTGTTAGCTAAGGCGAGAAAATCAGTGAGTTTAGGGGAAACGGTGCCGCGCATTAGGTTAACTCCTTTGTTTTTCCTGTTTCAGGTAAAAAATAGCTGCCCACAAACACAGTGGCGGTGAGTCCCGTAATCATCAAAAATGAACTGGTGTAACTGCCGTTATTCATATCCACTAACTTGCCAAATATCCACAAAACAATGGTCGACACGAGATAACTAATCGACCAGAACAAACTAAACACCACAGTAATTTTTTGTCCTGTCATCTTTGGTAACTCATGAGGAATAGACACTAATGCAGTTATGGGGAAAAAGATAAAAAAGCCTAAGACTATCGCACACAAAATTTGTAATACCGGATGAGAACTAAAAGATAAACCCAGCACGGTGACAAAAATGATCAGCCCACTTAAGCGAATAATAGGTAGACGTAATGGATGTTTGCGGCTGTATAACATCCCTGCGATGGTGCCTATAATGCCAAAACCAATTACCCACTTACTTTGACTAATACCCGCTTGCGGGTAAAACGTAAATAAACAAATATAAAAAGACAACAAACCAGAATAAGTAAACGCATAGGCCCAATTAAATTTATCTTTTAGTCCATCAATGTAACCATATTCTGTGGGTTCGGCTCCTGGAGCATGGTTAACAGGCTCGGGAGTATCAAACTTTACGAGCATCCACAGGATGGCAAGCACCAAACTGGCAAGCGAAAACAACACTAGGCTACTTTTCCAGCCGCCGGTGATGTCATTAATGTTGGTCATGCCCCACAGCACAATCGCGGTACCAACATTGAAAGCAACCGCATTCAGTCCATTAATGACAGGTCGCTCCGCAGGTGCAAACCATTGCATCACAATAGGATTAAAATAAACAATCATGAAAGCGCCACCTAAGCCCATTAAAAATCGGCTCGCTAACAACAACTCATAATGCGTTGCGTAAGGGGTGACAATGCCAACAACGATTAATAATGAGGCGAATAAAAAAGCATATTTAACCCCCACTTTCACCGCTAAATAAGCTGCACCAAATGTACCAACAATTTTGGCTAACGTTACCGCGCCACTAATAAAACTGGCAGAGGCTAAGCTATCAATGTGCATTGAAGCCATGATGTTGCTCATGCTGGCTGTTCCGCCAACCCATGCCATAGCAAAGAGCACATAACTGGTAAAAACCAAACCTTCAACCAAATATCTATGGGTTATGTTCATAGGCGTAAGATGTACCTTCAATGACAGTATCGTATGCTAATCATGTTATCTGATGGGTATTGATAAATAAGTACTACCTTAGTTCACCGCATTACTAAAAATCTTTATCAAACAGGGCGTCTAGTGTAGTTTCGCAAGGATAAACAATAAAAATAATTGGGGAATAACTTGCAGGCTTGGTTATCTATTGACACATGGTTGATCAGTTCTATTTCGATTGCTTATTTGGCAATGCTGTTTGTGGTTGCCCAATGGGGGCAGAATCAAGCGGTAAAAAAAGTCAGCCAAAAACCGTGGGTCTATAGCTTATCGCTAGGCGTTTGCTGCACCTCTTGGGCGTTTTATGGCACCGTTGGACAAGCGGCGACAACTGGCGCATGGCTTGCCCCCATATACATCGGCTCGATTATTTGCTTAGTATTGGCCTGGCCGATGCTCATGCGCACATTGCACATCATTAAAAGCCAAAATCTCACCTCCATTGCCGACTTTATTGCGTGCCGCTTTGACCGCTCACCTAAACTGGCGGCGAGTATAGCCATAGTGTCATTGCTGGGAACAATCCCATACATTGCCTTGCAATTAAGGGCCATTAGCACCAGTTTCGATTTACTCACTGGTACGTTTCAATCGGGCATTAGTACGGCATTTATCGTCACCATTGTGTTGATTATTTTCAGTGTGTTGTTTGGCGCGCGCCAACTCTCAGCCAGCAAACATAACCATGGTTTAGTGTTAGCGATTGCATTTAGCTCTATCGTTAAATTATTTGCGCTAACGGCGGTGGGTATATTTGCGACGTTTTACCTATTTGATGGCTTTGGCGACCTACTCAACCAAAGCCAAAGCCTTGAAAAAACCACTCATTCAGACTCTATTTATCTTATTGTGTCGCAGGTTATTTTAGGGGCGATAACCATGTACGCCTTGCCACAAGAGTTTCACATGATGATGATAGAAAATAATCATGACAAGGAACTTAAATCGGCTCGTTGGATGGTGCCGTTATACCTAATCCTCATTAATATTTTTGTTCTGCCCATCGCGCTTGCAGGGCAATTGAGTTTCCCCGGCGGCAGTGTAGGTGCAGATACTTATGTATTAACACTACCGCTGTTTTATCAGCAGGCTTGGCTGGGCATATTGGTTTATATTGGCGGGCTCGCGGCAGCCACCGCTATGGTTATTGTAGCGGCAATTGTATTAAGCACTATGATTTCGACCGAAATCCTCACTCCATTATTGTTACGTTTACCCAAGTTAAGCTCGCAACAAACGCCGCAATTAGCAGGCATTTTATTAAATCTACGGCGTATTTCTATCGCGGTGATTTTATTGTCGGCTTTTGCATTTGAGCGATTTATTGATCAGCAAAACCACTTGGCCAGCATCGGCTTACTTTCATTTGTGCTGTTATCTCAATTTGCTCCTGCCGCAATAGGTGCTTTGTATTGGCGAAATGCCACCACTCAAGGGGCTTTTGTGGGCTTAATTATGGGCAGCATTGTTTGGCTGTATACCTTACTGTTACCGGTGACATTTCCAGATGCGCATTGGGTTAAATTTGGCTTATTTGATATTACATGGTTAACCCCAACAGCCTTATTTGGATTAACCAGTCTAGACAGTATCAGCCACGGAGTATTTTACAGTTTAGCGGCAAACATCGGCTGTTTTGTGATGATTTCATTACTAAAAGAGCAAAGTGTTGGCGAAGTATTACAAGCCGATTTATTTGTAAATAGAAAACCTGTGCAGTCAGAAAGGCATTTGTCGGTCGATGATTTAGCCAGTTTATTAAACCGTTTTATTAATAAAGACGAAGCCGATGCATTATTGGCTAAAGCGAAGCAACTGAGTGGAAAGAATCAGCAACAACAATTGGTTGATTATACTCGTTTAAAGTTATCTGGTGTACTTGGTTCAGCATCAACTCGTATGGTAATGAATGCCGCATCTCGCGTTCAACACGTGCCACTCGAAGATGTGGTGAGTATTGTTGACGAAGCTAACCAAATTTTTGAGTTTAACCGTGAACTGCTGCAATCTGGAGTGGAGAACATTGAACAAGGCATCAGTGTTGTCGATGCCGACATGCGTTTAGTTGCCTGGAACCAGCGCTATATTGAACTGCTCGATTACCCGCAAGATTTTGTCAAAGCCGGTTTGCATATTGAACAATTAATTCGCTTCAATATCGATAGAGGGATTATTGTCGGTGACGAAGCTCATCAATTGGTAGAGAAACGCTTAGCGCATATGCGCGGTGGCAGCCCGCATCATTTTCAACGTACCATGCTTAATGGCAAAGTATTAGAGATCCGTGGTCAAGCTATGCCAGGTGGCGGCTTTGTGAGTACATTTGCTGATATTACCGCGCATATTGAAGCCGAAAAAGCATTGCAATTGGCTAATGAAACACTCGAAAAACGGGTAGAAAGCCGCACCCAAGAGCTTGAAAAAGCCAAAGCAGAGGCCGAAGCCGCTAACAGCAGTAAAACCCGCTTTTTAGCCGCCGCCAGCCATGACTTAATGCAGCCATTTAATGCCTTAACGTTATTTACCGATATGCTAAAGCAACGGGTAAAATCAACGGAGTTGCAAGATTTAGCCAGCCACATTGAAGAGTCATTAAACGTTGTTGAAAGCTTGTTATCAGACCTTGTGGAAATATCGCGTTTGGACAGTAAATCGCTCAAAACCGAGCAAAGCAAATTTGCGATAGATGACTTACTGTCAACGTTAGTGAATGAGTTTAACGCCTTGTCTATTCAGCAAGATATTGATTTTAAATATCAAGTGTCGTCGTGTTTTGTCCAAAGCGACCAAAGGTTGTTGAGGCGAATTATTCAGAATTTTTTATCTAATGCTTTTCATTATTCACCTTCGGGGAAGACAAATGAGCAAACAACACCTCAGGGTAAAACAACAGTGTTTATGCCGAAGGTGTTATTAGGCGTGAGACGGCTTGAGCATTCATTACTGATACAAGTTTGGGATAATGGCCCCGGGATCCCGCTTGATAAACAACAAGCCATTTTTACTGAGTTTGAACGCTTAGAATTAACCCGTGAGATCCCTGGACTAGGTCTAGGATTAGCCATTTGCGATCGTATCGCTAAATTGCTCAATGTAAAAATATCACTGCATTCTGAGGTTGGAAAAGGCACCTGTTTTAGTGTCGAAATACCTCGAGTATTGCAACAACGAAAACCACTTAGGGCTCCTGAGATAACATCGGAAGACGAGATTAACAGCGATAGTATCAACGTTACCGTGTTGGTTATCGATAATGACGATCTGATGCTTAAAGCCATCTCATCCTTACTCAGTGGTTGGGGATGCCAAGTGATTACGGCTAAAGATCAATCCAGCGCGATACAACAATTAATAGTACATCCACAACCCAAACTGATCATTGCTGATTATCATTTAGAGGATGATAAAAACGGTGTCGACTTAGTGCAATACTTATTGGCCAATCACCTAAATGTAAACAGCGACCAGCCCACTTGTGTGATTTGCTCTGCCGACCCGTCGGAAATAGTAAGACAACACACTAGCAGTGCCCAATTTAGTTTTGTGCGTAAACCGCTTAAGGCAATAGCGTTAAAACGGATTATAAGGGGCTGTTGATCTTTCAAGGTTATTTTTGCAGCGAATTGTTGGCCATTACTCACATTTACAACTGCGCGGCAGAGACTTTTTGTGTAGCTATTCTACACAAAAAGTCGATAACGCAGTAAAAATGTCCAACAAACGCTGCCCGAGGGTTCGGCTAAAAACGTTTTACTCTTTGTTGAATGATTCTTTGCAAATAAAGAGTTGCTTAGATGACTAGGCATCAATCCATTCGCCTCGATTACAACGTTTTTAACTCGAACAAAATTCAACCAACAAAGATCAACAGCCCCTAAACAATTACCCCCTGAATAATTCATACATCCAATAGATTAATGACCACAAAAAATGCCTCACAGGGAGGCATTTAGGCTTAGCATTGACTCGTACTTAACCGCATTCATTGCGTCTTATCAATTATGCTTGCGCCTCCACCTGCTGGTTTTCAGTTGAAGTAATCATTAATTGCTGGAACACCAGCCCTGCTTGAGTGCGATTATTAATTTCGAGTTTGAGCAAAATCGCAGAGACATGTTTTTTTACTGTAGTTTCTTTAATATTTAAGTCATACGCAATTTGCTTGTTTAACCGACCATTAGCAATGTTAGCCAGCACAGTATATTGCTGTGGTGTCAGTTGGGCTAATTGCTTTGCCAAACGCTGATGCTCAGCGGCAGTGTGTTGGTCGGCGCTAATATTGGTGTGCTCTGGTAGCCAAACATCTCCTTCGAGCACAGTATCTATCGCGGCAGATATTTGGGTTAAGTTGGCCGATTTAGGGATAAATGCACTGGCGCCGAAATTGATTGCTTTACGAATAATTTCTGGCTGATCGTCAGATGACACCATGATAACCACAATGTCTGGGAAGTGATTTTGTAATAACGTGAGCCCAGTAAAACCATCGTTTCCTGGCATGTGTAAATCAATAAAGATAAGTTCAATATCGGGGTGCTGCTCCACTAAGGCAATTAACTCTTGAAAGTTTTCCGCCTCTAGCACGTGTGCATCGTTGACACTTTTTTGCACGGCTTGGGTGAGTGCTGCACGAAATAGTGGATGGTCATCTGCAATAGCAACTTTAATTTGAGACATCATGACTCCCTTACATTCGTTAATATTGTTGTTATTGTTTGGGTATATGAGCGATAAAAAGAATAACCGGTTCTGATGAGACCGGCTATTCTTATCTGACCTGATGTGATGGTCTCCTTAAAGTGACCACAACGATTAGAACGTATAGCCAACCGTTAATGAAATAGTCTCTGGGTCGCCATAGTAACCAATTAAGGTATTATCGCCGCCTAAGCCAGGGGTGAAATCACCATCGCCTGTTGGTGTGACAAAAGCGTAGTTACCGACCAAGTACTCTTCATCTGTGACGTTTTTCCAATGTAATCCAGCATTCCAATGACCATCATTGCTATACCAATTTAGGCCAAAGTTAAGCAAACCATAGCCATCTTGGCTCAGTAGGTTATCCACTACCGCTAAATCGTAATCGCTGCGGTAATAGTAATTACCGTTAAAGATAAAGCTGCCAATATCTGATTCAATATTATAGCTAAAGCCTAGGTTGGCTGTGGTATCTGGGGTATTAGTAATGGTGTAGGTATCGCTAATATCAATTTTAGTTCCGAGTTCATCGTAAGAGATTACTTCGTCAAATGACGCATCAATTAAGCCGATGTTGGCAAACAAATCCAGTGATTCAGTAGCCGCAAATTCAACTTCAAGCTCTAAGCCTGTGGCGGTTGATTTACCTATATTGCCTAAACGTTGATTAAGGTCTGAATTATCATCGCCAGGTAACACTGTCACAAACTGTCTGTCTTTATGATCGAGATAAAATGCGGTGGCATTTACACGAAGATTATCGTTCCACTCACTTTTAAAACCAATTTCGTATGAGTTGACCGTTTCAGGATCAACCGCAGGCTCGGCTCCCGTTGCCCTTGGGTTAAACGTGCCCGATTTAAAGCCTTGTGAGTAGCTGGTAAATACCATCAAGTCATCATTCACTTGATACTCTAGACCCACTCGTGGATTGAATTTAGACCATGTTTCTTCATCGTCGAGCACTTTAGGGATCTGTGATTCAATTAAGGCGTCATCGCGTACAAAACCAGGATACCAGCCGGTTTCAGGATATATGCTATCGAATATCACTCCGTTATATACCGTGGCTTCTTTAGACTCGCGAGTATAGCGACCGCCTAATGTCATCGACAGTTTTTCGGTAAAGCTGTATGACCCTTGCACGTATGCCGCGTAGCTTTCGCTATTATTACAACCGCTAACCTCGCGAGTTAACCCACCAAATGCTTTAAAGGCTTCTTCTAAAATCGCATCAAAAACGCCACAGGAGTCACCATCAAAATAGTAAATGCCAGAGACTAAATTGAGATTGTCACCAACATAGTTAACTTGAAACTCTTGGCTAAATTGCTCATCTTCATAAATAGCCGGCACATCAAAAATACGTAAGCTGGTATTATCAAAGTCGATATTGGTGAGTGACTCGCCTTCACGCTTAGCTGTCACCGATTTAGCGCTCCAATTCTCATTGAAATTATATTCAACCGTCGCACTCCAGCCTTCGGTTTCGACCTTATTCCATGTCGGCATACTGGTGTAAGAGTCGTATTTACTGTCTGGCACAGGGGCATCGGTTAACAAACTAGGAAGCAGTCGATAACCCCCTTTTGAATTAGAATCATCTTGGGTTTTATCATACGTAAAACGCATAAACAGATCGTCGTTAGGTGTGTATTCAACACTTAACCGACCCGCCATAACATCTTTATTATAGTTTTCGGTATCTTGGCCATCTAATGCCGAGGTTTTAAACTCCCCAAAACCGTCACGGTTTAAACTCGCAAAGGCAAAACCGACATAGAGTTTGTCGTCAACAATGGGTAATTGGCCTGCAATTTTGGCATCCTTTTGGCCATAACTGCCAACGGTACCTTTAAGGCTTAACTCACCATCGCCAGACATCTTTTTGGTCACATACTTAACTGCGCCACCAATAGTATTTTTGCCATATAACGTGCCCTGTGGCCCTCGAAGAACCTCAATACGTTGCACATCAAGAATATCTAACACCGCACCTTGCGGACGGGCAATATAGACATCATCAATATAAATGCCGACACCTGGCTCGTATCCCCACAATGGATCTTCTTGGCCAACACCGCGGATAAAGGCTGTTAGTGTAGAGTTAGTGCCTCGGCTTGATTGCAATGTGGTGTTGGGGGAAAACTGCTGAATTTCTGTCATCACGCTGATGCCATTTTCGGCTAACTCTGTGGCACTAACCGATGTCACCGCCACTGGCACATTTTGCAAACTTTCCACGGTTTTACGTGCGGTCACTTCAATGCGTTCTAGTACAGGTTGTTTAGCGCCGCTGTTATTTTCATTTTCTGCGGCTACAGCATGCTGCGCGGTTAACACTGACGAAATGGCTAAGGCAATGCAGCTCATTTTAATCGTATTCTGTTTCATACAGGTCCCCGTTGTAATAGTTATTATTAATGGTTTTACTTATTGCAAATTCTAATTAACAACTCATTTTGCTTATTGGTTTATTGACTATTCTTTGTTCACACATTGACTGTATCGCATTTTCAAGTTTATTGAATCGGTACTATAGTAGTATGCCTTTCGTCCTAAACGGCTTAAGAAACATACGAGTAATTACTAACAAAAACAGCAACATAGATAAAAAGTTAATTATATCCCCCAAAATGTAATCACTTGATTAACACTGCTAATTGGTGCTTTGAGCAAAAAGTCACTTTCTTTTCCGCCGTGTTCTATGTCTGGATTAACGGCAATACCATGACCAAAATCATTGATAGTGACGAGTTCGATAGCAGTATTATTTTGGCCATTTTTCCAGCGTGAAATACTGTAACCAGACTCATGCGACACCACTGGCTGAGCGTTAGATTGAGTTAACACTTGCCACTGAGCGGCAAGCATTTGCGCATTATTAGCGTTGACGACATTGTCACTGTCACCAGTCCAAATCGATAACGACGGCCAAACGGCTTGCTTTGGGTGTATCGACTTAACGTATTGCACAAGTTCGTCGACACTTTGGGCTGGTCCACGCTTCATACAAGAAATCGCTTTAATCAAATTATCGGCACAAGGATATGGCAAACCAGCAATCACGGCTCCTGCTTGGAATAAATCAGGGTAATTAACCAGTGCAGCACTTGCCATGGCACCGCCAGCAGATAGGCCAATAACATAGACTTGCTTGGTCCCGAGCTTATGCTGAGTCGCAGTTATCATGTTTTTAATCGACAACATTTCGCCGCTATCGATTTGAGTGTCTTGGGCTGAAAACCAGTTGAAACATCCTTTCACGTTATTGTCATAATTTTGCTGTGGTACTAATACTGCAAAATGATTCGCTATTGCTAATGACGTTAACCCGCTTTTGTTCGCCAGCTCGACACCGTCTTGAATACAGCCATGCAGTAACACCACCAAAGAGGTCTCCTCTGGATGAGAAACATTTGAGCCATCAGTCGCTGGAAGATAAAAGCCTGTCAGCGCACCGGGATTATCACCAAAATCAGTGAGTGGGGTATAAGGCATGTCAGTTGCTTGAGCCGGTAGAATCAAAAAAATCCAACCGAGTAAAAGCAGCGGCATGGTTAAGCTGTATTTTTTATTTCTCATTTCAGCGGTTTCCAAATTTAACATATTAGTAACTTGCAGAATTTTGCTCGGAACAGCAATGGCACTTTAGATCCACATGAAAAATAATGACGCTATGTCGATGAAAGGTTAAACAATATGCTGTAGCAATGAAGGATTGTGAGGTATAAATATTGTGAAAAATGAAAAATGAAAAATGAAAAATGAAATAAGAATAAATCTAGGTGCTAGGCGCTAGGCATTTTAAATAAAAAAAACGCGAAACCATTAGCTTCGCGTTTTTTAGACCATCGATTTGTTAATTACTTAACAAATTCAACGCCTAATTTGATGTCACCTTTAAGGGTGTCTAACATTGCATCGCGAGCGTTAGCTTCAAATGCGCTGATGTCACCGTAAGGTAATACTTTTTCTACGCCATTTTTGCCAAGTAGGATTGGCTGTGCGAAGAATGTAGCGTGCTCACTGCCGCCGTCAACATAGGCACATTCAACCACGTTGGCTTCGCCTTGTAGACCACGAACCAATGATAAACCAAAGCGACATGCTGCTTGGCCCATTGATAATGTTGCGCTGCCGCCACCGGCTTTAGCTTCAACAACTTCAGTACCTGCGTTTTGAATGCGAGTTGTCATTGCGGCAACTTCTTCATCAGTGAAAGTCACGCCTTCAACTTGAGAAAGTAGTGGAAGAATCGTCACACCGCTGTGGCCGCCGATTACGTTAACTTTAACATCAGCAACGTTTAAGCCTTTAAGCTCAGCGATAAAGGTTTCGCTGCGAATAACGTCAAGTGTTGTGATACCGAATAAACGGTTTTTGTCGTAAACACCGGCATTTTTTAATACTTCTGCAGCAATTGCCACAGTCGTGTTAACTGGGTTAGTAATAATACCCACTAGTGCTTTAGGGCAAGTTACAGCCACTTTTTCCATTAGGTTACGCACGATGCCAGCGTTGATGTTGAATAGATCTGAACGATCCATACCAGGTTTACGCGCTACACCTGCAGACATTAATACGACGTCAGCATCAACTAATGCAGCCGTTGGATCTTCACCAGCAAAACCTTTTACTTCTACGTCTGTTGGGATGTGACTTAAGTCAACCGCAACACCCGGAGTAACAGGAGCGATGTCATATAGAGACAACTTTGAGCCCGCAGGCAGTTGAGTTTTTAACAGTAAAGCTAGAGCCTGGCCGATACCACCAGCAGCACCTAATACAGCAACTTTCATAATTATCTCCATCAATTTATGCAGTTTGTGACATTGATCTAAATTGTCGTGGCGTCACATTACTGCATCGTCACAATAATTTCAATTATACGTTAGTGGACAGTGGTAAATAAGTGAGCACTAATAAGGTTTACGCTAAAGCGTGTGCATGAATAATACTCAAGATTATCCTCACGCCAGAGTGAAATCCCTTATCGACATAACCTCTTTTTATTCGCTACAAACAGTCAGTTTACGTGTATAAATATGCACCAGCTGTTCGATTTAGGCTGTAAACAAAGGCACTGCAAGCCATTGTTGCCTGTTCAATGTTTACTTACTCACGGCATCAACCCCGATAACGCTGATTTTATCCCATGTGTTTGCTCATATGCTCTTACTAAGCGGTGTTATATTGGCGTACACTAAAACTGCCGCAAACGAATAAATAAAAATTCAATAACAACCGCGGCATTCCTCAATATCCAATTATTTGCGAGAGTTTCATGATAATAAGAGCTGGCCAACATGCCGATTTACACGCGTTAGTTAATTTTAACCAAGCCATGGCAATGGAAACCGAAAACCTCACCCTAGATGCAGACAAGCTCACTCAAGGCGTTGAAGGTTTACTAACTCATCCTGAACGGGGCGTTTATTTAGTCGCTGAAGTGAATGACGAAATTGTAGGTTCGCTGATGGTTACTTATGAGTGGAGTGACTGGCGCGCCAGTAATTATTACTGGATTCAAAGTGTGTATGTTCGCCCGCAAAATCGTCGCCAGGGTATTTATGGCAAGCTTTACCAGGCAGTAAAAGACTTTGCCGCGGCCAATGGTGGTACAGCAAGCTTTAGATTATATGTTGAACATGACAACGCCGTTGCTCAAAAAACCTATGAGTCTCTTGGCATGCAGCAAAGTCATTATTTGATGTACGAAGAAAACATCAAATAGGCGTGATTAAGCCAAGAACCCACAATATCGCACCTGCAAAAATAGCATCAGTAAAGCCAATGCTTTGCTGATGTTTATTAAGGCTAAAATTATCTAGACTTAGGTTCTGACGCTAAAGCGCATCATCACTGGTGCGTGGTCAGTACTGTCACTGTCGCGTTCATAATCGGGTCGAACAAGGTGCCTGTCGAAGGTTTGATAATCAATAACATGCGCCAAGTTTTGCTGCTGAGTGGGATTAAACTCACTCGACACTAAAATATAATCAAGCACAGATCCTGTGTTGCCATAATAGTGTGTAGCTTGTCGTGCAGCATGTGGTTCGTCATCAAGTAACGATGCTGATTCAAACTCATCTTGCGCCAATGTCGCGTTGCACTTAGTGGCGGCGATAAATAGCTCATAACTGTCGTACAAACTGCTTTGATGCAATTCTGCCATTAAAGAGGTTTCGCCGAGCTTGGCCAATTGCGGGTCTTCAATATCACTGCGAAACACCCGCAGTTGATTATTAAAGGCCGCTAGCAACTCGCTGCCTAAAGTGTCATTAAAGTCGCCCATGAGCATAAACGGTTGCTGGCTTTGTTGGCGGCGCATTAACATTTGATGGCACAGCAATGCAGATTCACTGCCGCGTTGTAAACTCGATGCCCAACGTCCAAGTACCTGCCGTGCCACAAAATCTGGCCCGCCTTGCAAACCACTTTCGCTAATATCTTCACGGCTTACGCCGCTGCGTTTTGATTTAAGATGAATAACATAACAATCGCATGGACCAAATACCGGTAATTGAATCGTGGCCCGTAAAGGTTTACGGCTAAAGGCAAAGGAGTCAGCTAAGCCTAATTGAGCAATCCATTGCGGATCGGGGCTGACATTAACTGATTCCACAATCGGATATTTTGATGCAATAGCCACCACAGGGCTGCGGTATACGTAATCGCTCACCACTTCAGGCTCATCTAAGGCAATGAAATAGTCATACCCCAATGATTGGGTCAATTTAGCTAAGGCATCTGGGCTAAACACTTCTTGAAAACCGATAATATCTGGCTGACTTTGATTAATAAAATCACTTAACCAGGCACACTTTTTTTGCCATTGTTTGTCGCTGTAAATGTTTTCAAAATCATAAAACGCATAAGGCGGTTCAATAAAGTTAAATAAGTTAATGCTCACCACATTAAAGCTAAGTTCTTGGGCTGCAGGTGATGATCCATCGTTTACGTTTAACATATGTTAATCCTAATAAAACCTCATACTAGGATACTGATTTGTGTGATAGAACGCCATGAATAACAAGACTCAGTTTTAGCTCATTAAGCGCTTATATTGAGGTCTGTTGAGTAAATCAAAAATAAATTGAACCGAATCCCAATGACTCACGTAAAACTTACCAATGAATGAATTAAGCGTTATTGATTAGCCACTAGGACATTCATTGCCATTAAATCAGACCCGATTTAACCCTATGTATGAAAGTGTAACCAACCTCCGTAAGACCCTTTGGCTTATCTCTCACCCTGATAAGCCATTTTTTTACGGCGAAATTTACCGAACCAAAACGAAACGATACTGATAGGGGATCAATGATGTTAGCCTTTAACACTGATAAACTGATTAAAAACACCTTGACCAATAGCGCTGTTGTCGCGGTATTGTTAATCAATCCGGCTTACGCAGCGAGTGAGGATAATATGTTATTTCGTTTTGCAGATGAGGATCATTTTGAACGCTGGCAGATCAATAATGACACCGTGATGGGCGGCGTATCACAAAGCCAAATAAAGCAGAATCAACAGCAAGGCCTGTTGTTTACCGGCAATGTATCGTTAGACAATAACGGTGGATTTGCATCTACAGAGTCTCGATTTACGCATCAAATATCGACCGCATCAACACTCACCATTGCTGTTAAAGGTGACGGTAAGGTTTATCAACTGCGTTTAAAAACACCCCAATTATCTTATGGTGAAGCCTACGTTGCTAACTTTACAACCCAAGCGGATACACTGACAGAACACACTTTTACCGCAACAAATTTTACTGTCAGTTTTAGAGGGCGAGTGATAAACAATGCGCCGACATTAAATCTGCTGGAAATTGAGCGTATTGGTTTTCTTGTTGCACAAAAACAGCAAGGGCCGTTTGCAATTGAGTTAACATCTATTGCGTTTGAGTAATAACTACACATAGTCATTTATCAAATAAAAATGATCAAAATAAATCAACCTTAAGGCTAAACATTGAAATTACCTGTGCAAATTAAAGGCATTATTTTCGACTTAGACGGCACTCTTGTTGAGTCGAGTTTAGACTTTGAGTTAATTCGCCAACAAATCGGCTGCCCAGAAGGTATCGACCTGCTCAAATATGTCGATGAATTAGGCTGTCAATCTAGCCAGGCTCGCGCCAATAACATTATTATTGAACATGAATACCAAGACGCGATAACAGCCAAACCCATCAAAGGCATGGCCGAATTAATTAGCGCCATTGAAGCAGCAAAACTACCTACAGCCATTGTTACCCGTAACAGTCTTGCGGCCAGCACAATGAAAGTAAAACAAAATGCTATCGCCATTGACCACGTTTTAACCCGTGAAGACTATCCGGCCAAACCAGCTCCAGATGCACTATTAGCAATTGCAAACCAATGGCAAATTGAGCCTGCGCATATTATGTATGTTGGTGATTATTTATATGACATTCAAGCAGCCAACAATGCCGGAATGATAGCCTGTTTAATTACTCATGGTGTTGAAAGCCGCTATCAAGATCTTGCCGACATTGTGATTGAAGAGCTCAATCAACTACTGCCTTTCATCCAGTAATCTGGTGCTATTATCCTAGTCTGTTACATTTGAATGTGAGAATCCCATGAATCAAATTCACCCTAAAAAGTTACTCCACAGCAAATGGACCAAAGTTGAGGTGGTTAATAAGCTTAAGCACTTTAGCGTAATAAAAGTGGAATATGACGAGCAACAGAATGTGATTGAATGCATTATTCGCGCAGAAATGAACGCCGCAGAATTTGCTATCGAATGGCGCGATTTGAAAGATCCGCTGCAGTGGAAAATAGGCTGGCAATAAAAAAGTGACTCGCCATGAGTCACTTTTTATTGAGTAAAGACTCGTTTATTGACTATTTATCTAATTATAAATATCGATTCTGTTCTAAAGGAAATAGTCTCTAAGCCCCAATCAGCTAGCATTGCATCGCCAATACGTAAGCTATCGCCTTCACTGCTACACCCCCACATTTTAGCGCATGTTTGCCCAGGAATATTTGAGCCTGTGCCTTTTGATGTATCGGGGATCATGTGATTTAACTGGGCAATATGATCGCCAAACATACCCTCAAAGGTATCCATTTTGACATCAAGGGTTTCCATTTCGCCTTCTGGGAAAACAACCGCCGCAGTTTGCTCTACAGAAGTGTTTTGCTCTTGTTTTAAAGTCACAACATCTTGCGCAATCGAGCCATATAATGCCGTTAGTGGTAAATCTTTAGTGGTCTCGTGCAAATAGAGTGTCTGACCATAATTCTTTGCTGCATAGTTATTTTCTTCATAGGCACGAGTCAGGTACTTGTCAGCTTTAACCATATCTTCATCAACCATACCGCCACCTAAATACATCTTGCCAAGTAGATACGATGATTGAGAATGGCCCATTTTTGAGGCGTACTCTAAATATTCAATGCCTTCTTCAACATCTTTTAAATGCGTATCTTGCAAATACAATACGCCAGCTTTGTATTTAGCATCTAATACGTATTTGCCTGCGCGTCGATACCACTTTAACGCCATATCTAAGTTTTTATCCGTGCCATAACCGGCATAATAAAACTCACCTAACATTGCCATTGCAGATGAGTGACCTCGTTTAGTTAAAATACGATAAGCCTTAAAGTATTCAACACATTCTGATGTTTGACACTCTGGTAATTGACTTGCTTCACTTTTGGTTGGGGCAAAAATCAGAAAGCTAGCCAAGAGGCTAAAAATAATTGTTTTATGTTGCATCATGCTAATTCCATTTAATGAATGTTTTTATACTATTAGCGCTAAAGCTAAACTTGTCTATAGTATGAATGGATTAAAAAATAAACAGAACAAACGACCGTTTAACAAATATTCAACATAACGTGAGTGTTACTGGGGGCTGTAGATAAATAAGCGGTATTCATTATATTTCAATCACACGCCAAATCGTGTTGCTGCAAATTGATTTAATAATCGATGTACCAGATAACACAGTAATAATGTGGCGACGATGGCAACTAAAATACTGCTTATACGGTATAACGCACTAAAAACGAGATCATTATTTGGCGTAAGGTACTGGCCAAATAATATACCTAAGGTTGTCATAGCGCCAAAACCGACCCCTGAGCCGCTGGCCTCTTTAACGTGCACCTGGCTAAATAACATTAAACCTATCCACAAAAGTGGTATCACGAACAAAAGCATGCCAGACCAATCATAAAGTAATGCCTGCCCGACTAAGCCAAAAATTACGCCAAATAAGGTCCCTATAGCACGCTTTCTGGCATAGCCCAGTGCGCCATTCCAATGCATGGGAAATAACAATAATAAGGTTGTGGCTTGGGCAGACATTGAATCTTGTAAATTAAACATCTGAAACACAATAAACGACGCGGTAGCGATAGAGGCACCCAATAATGCTTCGTGGCGCATACGATTAGGCGCTTTTGCAATACTGGCCATTGGTGGCCTTGGTTCAACGTCTGGCCATAATGCTGTCATCGCATAGGCGATAATCACCGAGGCGATTGTCGCCCAAAAGTTACTGAAAATAAGGTTATTAATGTCCATGCCCGGATAACTGGCAAAGTGCAGCATAATGCTTAAGCTGATCACACCATTAGCACCGAACAAAAATAAACTGCCACGAGACATGGCGGCAAACCGATATAAAAACAGTAAGAAAACGATGGGTAGCATAACCCCTGGATGACCGCCAAATAAGCCGCCAAGAATGCCAACCTCAAGCCCAGCAATTACCGACGAAGCCAACAATTGCCGCATGGCGTGAGCGTTCATCACCGGAACTAATCCAAGTAATAACATCGGCGTGACGGTAAAAAACACCCCATAATTTAGGTCGAATAATTTGCAAATCGCAAAGCCCAGTGTGGCACCTGTGGCAATGCGCAAACATTGGCGTAAATCATTGGTAGTTAACGGACTATGACGTAATAACATCGGCATACCTTCAAGATACGTCACGACAAACAATAGGCTTGCCGCGACTTTAGTGGCGCAATAAGGCGAGTAACAACATCTAGATTTTGATCGGGATTAAAAAATTAGATCGAAATTAATAGATATAGTGCAGTACGCTAATGAGCTTAATCTGTACTTTGGCTAAAAAACCTAGCGCCACATTATTAGGCACTAATTGCACAGTGGCGCGCGCACCGGCTGGTAAGGTATTAACCACTTGATGATCTAAGGCTAAATGCAAACGTAAACGCTGAGCATCACGCACCCATCGCGCCGACGCTTCTGGCGTGGCTAAACGTCCATTAGCATCAAACTGCCCTGCACTGACTCCAGCATCGACATTACTGACTTTAGCTTGATATAAACGTCCTGGTTGACCGTCAAAAGTAATATAAGCGGTAGATTGGGACTCTATTCCTCTTAAGCTTTTTTCTCTAAAGTCGGCAATGATATCGACCTTTTCAGATACCACTGCGAGCAATGGCTGACCAACCGTGGCAAAACTACCAACTTCGAGTTGGAGATTAGTTACCACCCCATTTTGATCTGCGCGCACTTGGGTGTATGACAGATTTAACTCCGCCTGAGCTAGACGATTTTGAGCTTGGCGCATTTTTAGATTATCTGCACCATCATGCCCGCGACTGACCACTAACTGACTTAAACGCGCATTGGCTGCCATTAAATTGGCTTCTGCTGTTGAGGCATCACTTTGTGCTTGATCAGCTAATTGCTGCGACACGCCTCGACTCGCGTAAAGTGCATCAAGCCGTTTTGCCTCACTGCGTTTTTGCCGTGCACTACTTTGCTTAGCGTTAACGTCGGCTTGAGCGGCTAATATCTCAGCATCAAGCTCAGCATTATCTTGTTTGGCTTGTTCTAAGGTTAAATTGGCTTGTTCAAAAGCAAGTTCATATGGCGCGGAATCGATACTAAATAACACATCACCTTTAGCGACCACTTGGTTGTTTGCTACAGCTATCGAGGCAATTTTACCGCTCACTTGTGGTGTCACTTTAGTCACCATACGTGTTGCCATTGCCTGTGGGGTCATTGGCATCATGGCGTCGGCAAACATAAAGTAGCCAAACACTGATACAAACAGGAATATGGACACTTTAACGAGTCGTGCAAATTGTTGATCTGGGGTCATATACTTTCTCATTACTCATTTTTCATGTTATTACGCAGAGTTTTTATCCAATGTAGCCAGTGCGTTTTCACTGATTTGACTGATAATATTTTCAAACTCATTGAGTTGTTGCTGGCTAATGCCGGCTAATAAATTACGTCGCACTAGCATGATTTTACTTTCCATCTGCTTAAGCATCTCGATCCCATCAGGGGTTAAGCTGACAATGCGTGCCCGTTTATCTTTTTCGCAGCAACGGCGCTGCACATAGCCCTGCTCTTCTAATTGATTAAGGGTGCGCATTAATGATGGCAATTCAATTTCTAACGCATCTGCAAGCACCTTTTGACTGACGTTGTCTCCTAAGCGCAATAGCTTCCACAATGCTGTCCAGCGAGGATGAGTAAGACCTAGCGGGATTAATTCTGCATCGGCAGCCGTTCGCCATAAGCGGTGCAATCGACCTAAATTTTCAGCTAGAGATAGTTCTTTCAATCTTTCTAATTCTTGGGACATGATTAACACTCACTTAGTTAGCGTGCTAAGCATTATAACTAGTTAGCATGCTAAGTAAATATCTTTATCGAATAAGGTAAACCACGATGAAATAACAGAGTAAATATAATACCGCTGTCATTTCGACATCAAACAGTCTTATTGACACATATACTGTGTGTCAATAAGACATTTAAAATAAACAACTAAAACCACTAAAAACTTATTAATCAATAGCTTGTTTGAAAAATAAAAGTTGGCACGTCTTGTGTAATGTCATCGGTATCAAAATGACTTTGCGCTAAGAGGACTTATGAGCAAAAACAAACTCACCGGCATTGCACTATTAATCGTGCTTGTGGCTTCCTTCACTGTATTACTTAGTTTAGGCAGCGGTATATACCGAGAAAAGCCGCCTATTCCAACGGCGTTTACTGACACCAGTGGCCATCCCATATTTACCGAAAACGATATTGAGCAAGGTCAACTTGTTTGGCGATCAATGGGTGGACATCAGTTAGGATCAATTTGGGGTCATGGCTCTTATGTGGCACCAGACTGGACTGCTGATTGGTTACACCGCGAAGCACAAGCTTGGTTGTCTATTACGGCTAAAGCACGTTTCAATCGTGATTTCGCAGAACTCGATTCTGAACAGCAAGCAGGGTTAGAAAAAGCCCTCAGAAATGATATGCGCCATAATACGGTTGTCGAAAGTGCAGAGGATAAAACCTATGTTACGCTTTCAAACACCAGAGTTGCGGCGATAAATGAAGTGACTCAACACTATTTATCACTTTTTGGTGACGATCCTGCACTGTCATCACTGCGCGAACAATATGCCATGAAAGAAGGCACTATCACCGATGCCAGCCATCGTGAATTGCTAAATGCTTTCTTGTTTTGGGGCTCATGGGCCGCGGTAACCGAGCGTCCTGGTTACGATTATACTTACACCAATAACTGGCCGTATGATCCTCAAATCGGCAACTTACCGACGTCAGACAATATCGTGTGGTCAATATTAAGTGTCATCACATTGATCTTAGGCATTGCGATGTTAATTTGGCATCATGCCTGCTGCAAAGAAGAGTCATTACCAGAACCCGCTAAGGAGGACCCGCTTTTTTACACTAAGCCAACCGCATCGCAAAAAGCGGTAGGCAAATACTTTGTAACCGCTATTGGTTTATTTTTACTACAAATATTAGTGGGTGGCATCACCGCGCATTACGCAGTAGAAGGCCAAGAGTTTTATGGCATAGCCATCTCTGAAATCTTACCTTATTCGGTGACGCGTACCTGGCACACTCAACTCGCCGTATTTTGGATTGCTACAGCATGGTTAGGTACTGGATTATATATTGCACCTGCATTATCTGGTTATGAGCCGAAATATCAACGCCTTGGCGTTAATGTATTGTGGGTGGCTTTAGTGGTCGTGGTATTAGGCTCAATGGCGGGTGAATGGTTAGGCGTACAACAATATTTTGATCTCGACATGAACTTCTTATTTGGTCATCAAGGCTATGAATACATTGATTTAGGCCGTGTATGGCAAATCCTATTACTGGGTGGTTTATTGATTTGGTTGGCACTGGTTACGGCATCTATGCGCCCTGCATTAAAAGTGAGTAGCGACATGCAACCGGTTATTTGGGTGCTGTATGCCTCATGTGTTGCCATAGGTTTGTTTTATGGTGCAGGCCTATTTATGGGCAAACACTCAAACCTTGCAATTGCAGAATACTGGCGCTGGTGGGTTGTGCATTTGTGGGTAGAAGGCTTCTTTGAAACCTTTGCCACCTCGGTGATTGCCTTGATGTTAGTTCGCTTAGGCTTGATTCGTGCTCGCAGCGCTAATGGTGCTGTATTGTTCTCTACGGTTATCTTTTTAACGGGTGGCTTAATCGGCACCTTGCACCATCTTTATTTTACTGGCACTCAAACCTCAGTCATTGCATGGGGCGCAATATTCTCAGCACTTGAAGTTGTGCCATTAGCTCTCATAGGCTTTGAAGCAATGGAGACCTATCGATTACGTAAAGCCAGTCCTTGGATGGAGCGTTATCATTGGGCCATTATGTTCTTTGTCGCCACCTCATTTTGGAATTTAGTAGGTGCTGGGGTATTGGGGTTCTTAATCAACCCACCTATTTCGCTGTACTTTATTCAAGGGTTAAACACTACGGCTACCCATGCTCACGCAGCATTTATGGGCGTATACGGCATGTTAGGAATGGGATTAATGCTGTTCTGCTTACGTGGATTAACCGGCAATATGCAATGGAACCATAAATACCTTAAAGGTGCATTTTGGACATTAAACATCGGCTTGGCTGCTATGGTATTTATGTCACTATTACCTGTGGGCATCGTGCAGTTCTTTGCCGCTATCGACCACGGTTACTGGTATGCTCGCTCACCAGCGGTTATTCACAGTGAGTTAGTTGAAAACCTCGTATGGATGAGAATGTTCGGCGACATTATCTTCAGTATTGGCGGATTATTGATGGCAACGTTCCTATTTGACCTGATCAAAAAAGCCATTAGCAGCAAGAGTGCTAAAGCGAAACAAACCGTCGCATTGGCATAACACTAGCTCCGAGTAATAAGATAACTCAACTCACAAAAGGGCCCTTTTATGAACATAGCGGCCCTTTTGTGATCGACATAACCTATTGGCACTTGTTGTTATATTTACATTTGTCATAATGACAATCACTTAGTTTCTATTGGAGTTGGTCATGGCGTTAAGTCAAACAGATCTCACTCGTATCGCTCTTGATATCACAGCAAATTTATCTAATCGCGATCGTTTTTCACGCTTATTGACCACGCTTAGAGAGACCCTTGATTGTGATGCCGCTGCATTATTGTCGTTTCAAGGTCATCAATTCACTCCGTTAGCTATAGATGGCCTCAGTGCCGATGTACTAGGCCGGCGGTTTATTGTTAATGAACATCCAAGGCTTGAGGCCATAGCTAGAGCTGGCGATATAGTTCGTTTTCCTGCCGACAGTATATTGCCTGACCCCTATGATGGTCTAATTCCTAATGTAGACGGTGATTTAAAAGTGCATGCCTGCATCGGCTTGCCGTTATTTGCAAACGAGCAGCTGATAGGGGCATTAACAATCGACGCACTCGATCCGAATAAATTTGATCAGTTCAGCAATAATGAATTACGCAGTATTAGCGCCATTACCGCAGCTTCACTTAATAATGCGTTATTAATTGATAAACTCGAAAAACAAGCTAATAACTTCACCATTACCAGTAGTAAACCTTCAGGCCAGCTCGACACAGCAACAGAGATTATCGGCCAAGATGATGCGTTTTTAGCCTTACTTAATGAGGTGGATGTGGTCGCGGCCACAGAATTAAATGTACTGATTTTAGGCGAAACGGGCACTGGTAAAGAGCTTATTGCAAAAGCCGTACACCAGCATTCGCCCAGAGCTCATAAATCACTGGTGTATTTAAACTGTGCAGCATTGGCTGAGTCAGTTGCAGAAAGTGAGTTATTTGGTCACGTAAAAGGTGCTTTTACAGGTGCTATCAGCCACCGCAGTGGTAAATTTGAAGTAGCCGATAAAGGCACGTTATTTTTAGATGAAATCGGTGAGCTGCCACTGAACTTACAAGCAAAATTATTACGGGTACTGCAATACGGTGATTTACAAAAAGTAGGTGACGATCGCAGCCTAAAAGTGGATGTAAGAATTATTGCCGCCACTAATAAAGATCTTAAAAGTGAAGTATTAGCAGGACGTTTTAGGGCCGATTTATATCATCGTTTAAGTGTATTTCCTGTTGTTGTCCCACCACTTCGTGAGCGTCCACAGGATATTCATTTATTAGCCGGTTTTTTTGTTGAACGCTATCGTCAACAACTGCAACTCAGTCATTTAGGATTAGACACCGCAGCGCTGTCATTACTTAAGCAATATGACTGGCCAGGTAACATTCGCGAACTTGAACATGCTATTCATCGCGCAGCTGTATTGGCTCGTTCGGCTGGCGTCCACAATGGTATGTGCATGATTCAACCTCAGCACTTTGAGTTTGCTTCACATCACGATGAAAAAGCGCTACCCCATAAAGCTATTGGCATTAAACAATCAGTAACATCTTTACCACAAATGAACTTACGAGATGCAACAGATCAGTTCCAACGTCAATTTATTGAGCAAGTACTGGCCCAAACTGAGAGTAATTGGGCTGCGACAGCACGCAGCCTTCAGCTTGATTCAGGCAACTTACACCGTTTAGCCAAACGCTTGGGATTAAAATGAGTAAAGTGCAAAAAAATCAGTTGAGTTTTTAAGTTTAATAAGTGACGATGCGCGCTATTACACCAATTCGATTAATGATGTGATCATTCTGAGAATAATTGGAATTTGTACGGCACTGTATAAATAGTCAAGCTTGGCAAGATATTGTAACCTGACTAATATAACGTCTATTTTTAGGAATAATGTACCCCTTATGATGATTTCGTTACGCACAGCATTCGTAGCCACGACTGCGATATTATTAAGCTTCTCAAGCACTGCGGTTGAATATCGTTTACCGACTAATGGCAGTAAATTAGTGGGTGAGAACCAGTATTATGTGGTTCCAGAAGAAGGCAAGCTCACACTAGAGCAAATTGCAGCCAAATTTCAATTAGGCTTAACCAATCTTACAGAAGCCAACCCTGGCGTTGATCCATTTTTACCAAAACCAGGTAGTACCTTAATTATTCCTCACCAGTTAATCTTGCCGGACACCAAGCAAGAAGGCATTGTGATTAACTCTGCTGAAATGCGTTTATATTATTATCCTAAGGGTAAAAATGTCGTTGAAGTGTTGCCTATCGGTATTGGTCAAATAGGCCGTGATACCCCTGAAAATTGGGTGACGACGGTACAACGTAAACGCGCTAACCCAACGTGGACGCCAACGGCAAATACTCGTCGTATTTATGCATCTAACGGCATTACCTTACCAGCGGTGTGGCCAGCGGGCCCAGACAATCCTATGGGGTTATATGCGCTGTATGTCGGTAACCTATTTGCGGTACACGGCACTAATGCCACATTTGGTATTGGTTTGCGTGTGAGTTCTGGCTGTATCCGTTTACGCGACGAAGACATTAAGCACTTATTTGAAACGGTCCCTGTTGGCACTCGTGTTGAATTTTTAAATAAACCTATCAAAGCGACTGCGGAGCCAGATGGTAGTCGTTATCTTGAAGTGCATGAGCCACTGTCTAAAACTCAGGCTGAGTTTGATTCAAAAGAGCCTGTGTCATTGACGTTAGACAAGAACATGACGCGTTTTCTGGCTCATCCAGAAACAGACTCAACAACGTTAAAGCGTGTATTAGAAAAACGTACTGGTATGCCAACACGCATTAACCCATAATTGCTCTTGGCCTTAATAGGCCTAGCACATTAACAAAAATGGCTTGATTACTTCGTGTTAGCGGATGTTAATCAAGCCATTTTTTCATTTTTTGACGTTTTAATCTCTTGCTTCAATCAAGGCCTTAATTCAATATCTTGCTCATTGGTTTCATCGGTATTGAGCGTGTCACCCAGCGTCTGATTGATTTGCTCCAATGCATGTAAGTCTTCCATTGCTGTATTAATATCGGTTTGTCCTGCGCCAATAAGCTCTTCATGCTGTTCAACAAATGCACTTTGTTGTTCAACATCTTGCATTAATAATGCAGCATTTTCTGTTATATCACTTGAGGTTTGCCGACTCTGATTGGCTTGGCTTGAAGCCGAATCAGGTGATGTATTTGGCGACGTTATGACTGAATTGATTTGCGGTAAAAATAGAATGCCCGCGACAATAATGACTCCAGCCAAAGCAGCATAAGCCCATTTAGGTGCTGAAGCGGGTTTATTTGAGTCGGTCATAGCTGGCATGTTAACTGTTGTCGAGCCTGCTTCAGGTTCAGGTAATACTGATGGCTCAGGCCCTTTGGTACGCATACCAATAAATTGGCCGCCATCATAAATTTCCATTTGATGACTCGACACTTCGCCGTCAACTACGCCAGAACTGACAATCACTAGCTTATTACAGTGTAATTTCCCTTTGAACACGCCAGAGACACGTATTTCCTGGCAAAACACTTCACCTTCAACCTCACCGCCAACAGCAATCTGAATCTGATGACTTGAACTAATTTTACCTTTAGTTTTGCCTGCAATCATTGCAGGACCACGAAGACTCATATCACCCGCTAATGACATGTCGGCACCTATATAGGTTATCCCCTTATTCTTATTATTCACTTAGCATCCTTTTCGGGTTTAGGGTTAATAAATTGTTACAGGTAACCATAAAGCTTAAAGTAAATGTGCTGCATAATAAAGCCTATGATTTATGCTATATTACCTAGATCAACAATTTGCCTTTAGTGTTACGTTTATATCCTTATGCCGACATCCGCTAACAATAAATCGAGACCTCCTTCGCTAACAGCACTCACAAATGCCATTGTCTCTGAGGTCATAACGGATTCGCCATTACAGGCATACCAAAAAGCGTTAAATAAAAACCTACAGCAAGACCCCGCACAACAACAAGCGTTGTTGGCATTAGAGATGCTTTATCAGCAACATATAACCACTACATCCCCAGTTGAAGGGTTGTACATGTGGGGAGATGTTGGCCGGGGGAAAACATTTTTGATGGACTTGTTTTATCAATGCATAAATCAATATCATTGTAATAACAAAGCGCCGATACTGCGTCTGCATTTTCATCGGTTTATGGCCATGATCCACCAGCAACTTAATCAAACATCTGGGATCCGCGATCCCCTCTCCCATATTGCCAAACAAATAGCCTCGCAATATCAAATCATTTGTTTTGATGAGTTTTTTGTGTCCGACATTGGTGATGCTATTTTACTGGCTAGGCTGTTTGATACTTTGTTCCAGTCGGGTGTAACTTTAGTGGCTACATCTAACATCCCAATTGTCGACTTATACAAAAATGGTTTACAGCGCGATCGTTTTTTACCCACAATAGATTTACTGCATCGTTTTACCCAAGAGATCCACCTTGATGGTGATAAAGATCATCGCATGACTCAACCAGATCCACAGCAGCAAAATCAAATACCGTTAGCCTGGCTATCGCTACCATCAGTTCAAAATGCTGAAGATATTTTTACTCAAATGAGCCAATTATTTATTCATACAAGTGTGATAAAAGCAGCTAAACAGACATTGCATATCTGCCAGCGCGACATAGCCATCGAAGCTCTGCATGACCGACTCGGCTGGTTTGAATTTTCAGCATTATGCGAAGGCCCAAGATCGGCATTAGATTACATAGAAATTGCTAGTCAATTTAGTTATGTGCTACTAAGTGGCGTGCCGCAGTTAGGGGGTAAAGTACGCAGCTGGATTAGGGCAAGAGGTACTGAAGATGGCTCACAAGCCACCACAACTGGCGAGCGCCAATTGGCATATGCTAGCGAGGATGATCCCGCTCGACGTTTTATTAGCTTGGTAGATGAACTGTATGATCAAAAAGTCATTTTGATCATACACAGCCAATGGTCGCTAGATGAGTTGTATCTCGATGGGGCGCTGTCATTTGAATTTAGGCGCACTTATAGCCGCCTAACTGAAATGAAGCAATGGATTATTTGTGCTGCGACTGAATAACAGCCTACTTAACGGATCTATTTTCACCTAGCAACATATTGTGCGGTTCTATGCCGCTTGATAATTTTCTACGTCATTAAAACGCCTTAAAAAGTTATCAAGTGCATCGTTAGACGGGTATTCAAACTGGTATTTATTGTGAAAAAACACCGTTAAGCTTACCTGTGCATCCGACAATACAATGGTGTAACCGTCATGGTCGGTTTGCGCGCTAATGCCACATAAGTAATAGTCGTTACCGAAAACATTTTTTTTAGTCTTATCGTCTTCAGCCATGCGTTTTTCACCGTATTGAGTGACTTTATTAAACACTTTTAAAGCACGGTGAATATCAATTTCATTTTTCATAATATACGTCCTGTGAATTACACATATTCTACAATACGCTCACAATAACAATGCTGTCCAATAGTCATAAAAAAATTCTTAAAACAGTTCCATTTAGCCATACAACAAGGCAGAATCGCCGTACTTCATAACAGACAGAACCCAATACTATGCCTGATATTGTGATAGCTTTTTTTGCCCTCGGTTTGATCGCGGGGTTAATCAAGTCAGATTTAAAAGTCCCCAAAGCCACCTACGAAACCTTATCTATTTTACTGATGTTAACCCTCGGCCTTAAAGGCGGCATGGCGTTACATGGCGAAACAGCTAACTTAGTGATATCTGAGTTAATCGCGGTTATCGCATTGGGATTTATTATTCCACTGAGTTTGTACCCTTTACTGCGAAAATTAATCCAACTTCCACAAAAAGAAGCCATTAGTATTGCGGCCCACTATGGCTCGGTGAGTGCGGGTACCTTTGCGGTAGTCATGGCAATGGTCGATAAATCACAATGGCCATTACGACCAGAAACCACTCTGTATCTAGTATTACTCGAATTACCTGCCATTATCATAATGCTGTGGCTGCACCGTTATCTGCAGGCTAAAACCGCTGGTAATGAAGTGCACTCATCTGCTGGCAGTATTTTGCATGAGGCATTAACCAGTCGCGGGGTTGTATTGTTATGTGGTGGCGTTGTTATTGGCTGGCTATATGGCACCACTGGCATGGCTCCTTTAACACCGATGTTGTTAGCTGGATTTAAAACCTTGTTAGCATTGTTTTTACTCGAAATGGGGATCAGCACGGCTAAAGTGTGTTTTCCTATTCCTTATAAACAATGGCGTTTATTGGCTTTTGCTGCGGTGGCACCGTTTGTGTTGGCCTGGGTAGGTATCGGATTAGGCTTTGCACTAGAGTTGCCATCGGGCAGTATTTTAGTACTTGCCGGATTAAGTGCCAGTGCCTCTTATATCGCCGCTCCTGCGGCAATTAAAGCCGCGATTCCTGATGCCAATATTGGTTTGGCAATGCTGGCGTCTTTAGGGATAACGTTCCCCATAAACGTATTAATTGGCTTACCTATGTATCAAATGTGGATTGAGCAGATTTTGCTGTAGTTTGGCCATATTGAGAATAAAAATAACAAGCCAACGGTTTAAAGCCGTTGGCTTGTTATTATATTGCGTGAATTAAACGCTTTTATGATGCTTAGCTTTTTCTCTAAACATGGCTTGGTCAGCAAGTGCGAGATATTCACATAAATCCAAATCTTGTTTCGCTTGCCGGCTAGCCACACCCAAGCTATATGCTAAACCATAGGATTTACCGTTTTGTTGGTTGTGCTGCTTCACTAAATCAGCAAAGCGCTGTAACAATGAGTCAAGAGACATTTGATCTCTTTGACTAAGTAAAACAACAAATTCATCTCCAGCAAAACGAGCTATAACATCAGACTCTCTAAAGCAGTTAATCAACAAGTTAGCAAAGCTCTTAAGCGCTATATCACCTTCTTCATGGCCGAATTCATCGTTAATTTCTTTAAAATAATCAAGGTCAAAAAATATTAGACTTGTGTTTAAGCCGAGTCTGTCAGTATTGGCGAGAGTTTTCTCTGCTAATAATTCAAAACCACGACGATTAGAAATAGCAGTGAGTGCATCTAATATATTTTGCTGAATCGATAATAATTCACCTTCAACTAATCGGCCTAAATCCTCTAAAGCTTGCTCATCTTGTTTGCTAAACTCTTTAGGCTGATCGTCAATAATACACAATGTGCCCACGCGCATGCCATTGGGCATAGTTAAGGGGAAACCGGCATAAAAACGAATATTAGGCGAGGCAAGAACCAGTGGGTTGTCGGCAAAACGGGGATCATTTAAGGCATCTGGTACAATCATGACTTCAGGTTGATTAATAGCATGGCCACAAAATGAAATATCTCGACTAGTTTCGCATACATCTATGCCTTGAACCGATTTAAACCATTGCCGATCGCTGTCTACCAAATTAACTAAACTTATCGATACCGAAAAGAGTCGTCGCGCTAGGCGAGTAATGCGATCAAAGCGTTCCTCTGCAATGGTATCAAGCACATTTAAACCTCGAAGAGTTTCGAGGCGCGCATGCTCATTTTCAGGTATTGGCGCTAACTGCATTAATAAGGCCTTTCTATAAATCAGTGTGTTCTAATAAAAGCAGTAAAGTAATTAAAATACAAATTTAAGTCTATTTAGACAGATAATATTTCATTGTAAATTTCAATCACGGCGTCTGTTTTTTGTTCCACTACATCATGAGGTAACTTACCAGGTAATTGCTGTAACGTCAGTTCATGGTTTTCATCACGAAGCCAGCAATAAGTTTGCGTTAGGTGCTGCGCGTGCATTACAGGGATTAACTCTAAGTCAGCTAACACCTCAAAAATCCGCACATTGTCAGACCAAATGGTCAAGTCTTGATGTTGATGTGCGTAAGCAAGAACCAAGTATTGAGCAATAAACTCAATATCGGCAATGCCACCCGCGCTTTGTTTAAGATCAAACAGCCCTGGTTCAGGGTGTAATAAATGATCGCGCATTTTAGTGCGCATTTCACGTACCGCCTTTGCAAGCTCTGTTTGATCTCGTTCAAGTTGTAATATTTGTCCACGAACTTCACTAAATCGCGCCGCTAATGCATTATCACCAAAAACAAAACGTGCTCTGACTAATGCTTGATGTTCCCATGTCCAAGCTTCAGTTAATTGATATTGACCGAACTGTTCTATTTCGCTCACCAACAGTCCAGATGCACCTGACGGGCGTAAGCGCATGTCGACCTCGTATAACTCACCAGAGGTTGTGCGAGTGGCAAACAAATGCACAATGCGCTGAGCCAGTTTTAAATAAAAATGACTGTTATCGATTGGACGCTCACCATTAGTGCTACCCGCGCCACTATGACCATGTAAAAACACCAAATCTAAATCGGATCCATAGCCCAGTTCAATGCCGCCTAACTTGCCGTAACCTATTACCGCAAAGCCCATATTACTTGGAGTAGTACCTTCAGGAACACCATGTCGAGCCGCAACTTGGTGCCATGCTTGTAGCACGACCTGTTCAATAATTGCTTCAGCTAAAAAGGTTAAATGATCGCTCACTTGCATCACTGGCAATACACCAGTGACATCAGCTGCGGCAATTTTTAATTGCTGCGACAACTTAAACTGTCGCAGTGCTTCCATTTGCTGCTCCATGTCATCTTCTGGCACACGCAATAAATATTGACGTAACTCACTTGGGTAATCATCAATGGAGGTAATGTCATATAACTGCGATGGATCAATTAACTCATCAAGCAGCATTGGGAAATTAGCTAGCTCACGTGCAATCCACGGACTGGCACAACATAAGCTCACTAATTGTTGTCTTGCTCCAGGGTTTTCACATAACAACTCAAGGTAGGTGGTACGAGTTAAAATTTTATCCAGTACATTAGACACCGGCTTAAATGCCAAGCTGGGGGTAGATTGATTAAATAACTCTTCAAGTAGTTTTGGCATGAGTTTGTCTAAGGTTTCACGGCCACGAGGGCCAATTGAGCGTTTAGACACGGTTTGACGCCAGTCACTTAACATTGGCCATAGCGCTTCATCTTCGATTTGCTGCTCTTGCAGTAACGTTGCTGCATCATCGTCTTGTTGAATATTCCAAAACAAAGATGACCAGTGATCATTGTAATCTTGATTATCATTGCCACCGACAGTGGCATTAAAGTGACCGTGGATAGTAGACATCGCCGCTGCAATTTGTTGGCGCAGTTGTGCTTCATCGGCAAGATCAAGCGGCACACACAATCGTTGCCAATCAAGATCATTATTGGGTAAAGTTTGCGTTTGCTTGTCGTCAATGGCTTGTAATAAGTTTTCCACTCGACGCAGTAAAATATAGCTGTGTTTTAACTCATCGACCGCGAGATACTCTAATTGGCCAAGGCTGTATAAAGTGTCAATGGCACCAAATAAACTTTGTTGGCGAAGAGCGGGTTCGCGGCCACCACGTATTAACTGAAAGCTTTGTACCACGAATTCGACTTCGCGGATACCGCCTGCGCCCAATTTAATGTTGTCAGTTAATTGTCTACGTCTGACTTCTTGGGCAATCAGTTGCTTCATTTTACGTAATGATTCAATGGCTGAGAAATCGATATAACGTCGATAAACAAACGGGCGTAACAAGTCGTGTAACTCGTCGCAATACCCACTCCACGGCCCGAGTACACGAGCTTTAACCATGGCGTAGCGTTCCCAATCTCGCCCTTGCTCTTGATAATAATCTTCTAAACCACTAAAACTGACCACTAACGGCCCGCTTTCACCATAAGGACGAAGGCGCATGTCTACACGAAACACAAAACCATCGACGGTGACTTGGTCAAGTATATTGACGAGTCGCTGCCCCATTTTGATAAAAAACTGTTGATTAGCTTGAGTACGACGTCCGCCGACCGTTTCACCATGTTCAGGAAAAGTAAATATTAAATCGATGTCTGATGAGAAATTAAGTTCGCGGCCGCCCAGCTTGCCCATACCCAAAATCAATAACGGTTGCGGCTTACCTTCAGCGCTTGAAGGAGTGCCAAATTGTTTGCACATGTCTTGATAAACCCAATCGCGGCCAGCAATTACAAGGGCTTCTGCTAAAGACGACAAATCAAGTAACGATGCTTCGACCGCAGCGTAATTTAAAAAGTCGCGCCACGCTAACCGCACCATTTGCAGATTACGATAACGACGTAACACAGACTTTGCTTGCTCTTCTTGGGTAATGTCTTCTAAAAGATCATGTAATTCGATATCAAACTGGCTGCGCGCAACTTCTGCTAAGAGACCATTAAATAGTTGCGGGATCCACTCAGGATGACGACATAATTGCTCAGCAATAAAATCACTTAAGCCAAACACTAACTTTAACTCTTGTTGTTGCTCGGCAGTCAATGCTGTTTTAGCTTCAGGCCAAACTTCGCAGAGTCTTAACCAGTAACGATCTGCTGTTTCGACTAGCGCTGCAGATAACACCTTGTTACTTTGGTTTTGCATGGCAATAAATATCCCTAAAGAAAATGAATGTTGGACATATTATGTCGTGAATGCTATATCTAATGATCAGTCTATTGATGCAGATTAATATCATTGACATCAAGATTACTATAACCTGTGTCATATTGAATTAGCACATGAAAAATCTACATTTTGGAGAAAACATGGTAGGTCACCTCCCCCGTGTACTCACATTGATAACCGTAATGATTGTTGCATTGGCCCTAAGTGCCTGTGGTGACGACAGACCGGAGCAAATTGCTAAGTACCAGCAGTTAACGCAGCAGCGTCTTGAATTACTTGCAACATCACTTAAAGACGATCAATTACGCAATGCCAATCTATTGAAGCAATACACCAGTATTTTAGCCAAGCGTCAGCCTGATCTTACTCCATTACTGGATGAGCTCGCCAAAGATGCCGGCACAGATGGGCCGATGTTTCAGTCACTATCTCGTCGTTATAAAGACCTTGATAACAGTGCAAACTTTATCGACTTAGACCAGCAATTGGCAGAGGCACAAAATATTTACCAAGCCGCTGACACTAGCTTATATAACGACATGCTATCTGATCCTGTTAACGTGGTTGCCGATATGTCTAAAGGGCAATTAGCGCGAGTTAATGCCATTAGCCGCGAAGCTGAAGCGTTAGCCAATGGAACTGACGGCACAGAACCGGGTAGCCAACTTGTCGGCAACCCGGCTTATGGTAGTTGGCAAAACAACTCCAGTGGTATGTCTATCTGGGCTTGGTATGGCATGTATGCGATGTTCTCAAACTTTTCGCGCCCAATTGGTTATGACAACTGGTCAAGCCGCCGTGGGTACAGCTACTACAACGATGTTGGTCGCTATCGCTATACATCGCCAAAGCAAGCCACTTCACAAGCTAAAACGTTTGAGCAAACTAAGAAGCGTTTTGAAAGCCAAGGTAAGCGCTTTGATAGCCCTTATGCTAAAACTCGCACAGGCTCAACAACCTTGTCGCGTCAGAGCACTAGCGCACCAAAACCCAGTAGCACGACTCGCACGGCAAGCTCTAGCAGCAAGTTTCGTTCGAATTACTCTAAAGACAGCAGTTTCCGCAACTCAAGCAGCCGCACTAGTCGCGGTGTTAGCCGTGGTAAATAGGTAAGGACTCCCCATGACATTTTTTCAAGAATATGGCTTAACGCAACCACTGGCGATCATCTTAGCAATCGATTTAAGTATCGCCATTGTGTTGTTGGCATTGATGCGTTATCTGCAAGGCTGGAGCATCAAAGTTAACAGCAGCGCCGAACTGGCTGAACGTGACAATTTTGCTTTTGGTATTAGTACTGCAGGTGCAGTTGCTGCCTTAGGCATTGTACTGACTGGTGCGATTACCGGCGAAGCGGCACCATCATATCTAACTGAAGCCATTGGCATGTCGGCTTATGGTTTATTTGGTTTAGTGCTCATTAAGTTCGGCCGTTTTTTACACGACAAAATTGCTTTAAACGAATTTGCAAAAAATGCTGAGATTTTAAAAGGTAACGTATCTGTTGCCGTGGTAGATGCCTCTGCAGCTATTGCTACCGCAATTATTATTAGAGCCGTGTTGATGTGGGCAGAAGACATTACCATAAATACTTTTATTGCTATTTTTAGCGCGTTTTTAATTTCGCAATTGATGTTGGTATTGTTAACCCGTTTACGTGAGCGTCGCTATGCAAAACGCAACCAAAATGCATCGATGCAACAAGCATTAGTGCAAGGGCAAACAGCCTTAGCACTGCGTCACAGCGGTTATATGATTGCCATGGCATTAAGCTTTAATGCCGCCAGTCACTTTATTATTTATCAGCCAACGGCTTACGTAACCAATATTATTGGTTGGTTTGTATTCTCGTTAATTATGCTTGTCGCACTGTCATTACTGATTGCCTTAGTGAAAAAGCTTGTTTTAGCGGGCATTAACTTGGCAGAAGAAGTTGAAAAGCAACACAACATTGGTATTGCCGCGGTTGAGATGGCAATCAGTATTGCTGTCGCTCTTATTTTAACGGCATTAATGGCGTAATTTATGACAACCCCTTTGCTTGACCCAAGCCCCCACTCGTCTACTCACGGGGGCGCAGAGCAAAGCGTCCCATTATCTCGCAATGTGTCGTGGTTTGATGATGCTCTATTACTGGGCATTATGGCCGCGCTTGCGGGATGCGGTCTTATTTACGAATACCTATTGTCACACTATGCAGGGCGTATTTTAGGAGCGCTAGAAGCAGCGATTTACACCATGATTGGGTTAATGATTGTATCGATGGGTGTTGGCGCTTTTGCTGCTCGTAAAATCAAATGTGCTTTTACTGGTTTTGCCATCCTCGAGCTCACTGTCGCCTTGTGTGGGTCATTTGCCATTATCATTACCGCCGCAGTTATTGGTTTTGGCCAGCAACTGCCACTCACTATTGCCAATACTCTTGGCTTACCACCAGATCATTTACCTAATGGTGGCTTTATTGCCAGCTTGCAAACATTAAGCGAATACTTGCCTTACGTTTGGGGCGTGTTACTAGGGTTAATGATTGGTATGGAAATCCCATTGATTGCGCGAGTTCGGCAATCGTTATCTGACGCCCATTTACTGCATAATGCCGGCACCATTTATGGTGCCGATTACATTGGCGCGGGTGTAGGAGCTGCAATTTGGGTCGGTTTTATGCTGGCGATTGATATTCAATTGGCCGCTGCATTAACAGCAAGTGTTAATCTGTTAGCAGGCTTAGCCTTTATTTGGCGTTTTTGGTCGCAAATTCGTCATGCAAAATGGTTGCTCATTGGTCATATTATTGCCAGCGTTGTGATTGGTTTACTGGCAGTTAAAGGCCCAAGTTGGGAGCAGCACTTTAATAATCTGTTGTATAAAGACAAAGTGGTCTATGCCAAAGCCACTCGCTTTCAACAACTCACCTTTACCGAGCGCCTTCGTGGAGGTGGACTCTCGCCAGTATACAACTTGTACATAAATGGTCGTTTACAGTTTTCTAGCAGTGATGAACACATCTACCATAGCTTTTTAGTCCACCCTACCCTGGCAGCCAGTGCGCGCCATGACAATGTATTAATTATTGGCGGTGGTGATGGTCTTGGGCTTAAACAAGTGCTTAAATGGCAACCAAAGGCAGTCACCTTAATGGATTTAGACCAAGATTTGTTAGCGCTATTTACAAATCCGCCTGCCGACATGCCAACCGATCTCAGTAATGCATTATTAGCACTTAATGGCGATGCGTTAAATGATCCCCGTTTAACCTTAATGGTCGACGACGCCTTTAACGGCGTGGATAAGTTATTGAGTAACGGCCAAATGTTTGATGCGATTATTGTGGATTTACCCGACCCAAGCCATCCTGATTTAAACAAACTGTACTCTGACTTATTTTACAGAAAGCTCAATGAATTACTCAGTGCAGACGGTATCATTACAGTGCAATCAACATCCCCTTATCATGCACCTAACGCCTTTATTTCTGTAGGTAAAACCCTAAGTGCTGCAGGCTTTAACGTAAAACAGTATCATCATAATGTACCAAGTTTTGGTGAGTGGGGTTGGAGTATCGGCAGTAAAATGGGCAAAAACCCACAACAGCGATTAGCGACCATCAATGAAATCCCGGTGCCAGAAGATTGGTTAACGCCAGGGCTTATTCATGCATCATTTGAATTTCCGAAACATTTTTACGACGATATCGACAAGATCAAGGTAAACGATATAGGTTCATTGCAGCTGTATTATTACCATTTAGCGGCTTGGTCAGAAAACGAAGTAATTAATCTTTTTTAATTGGACCAGATAGCACTTGACATATTATGTCTGGATGCTATCTTTACTCACAGACATAATATGTCAATTAAGGACGAATATGAACATCCATACTATTGCGAGTCACCTAAACGGGCTATGCGACCAAAGCCAAACCGGCTTTCAGTTTGACTGCTATCCGATTGATGGTGATGTTGAAGTGTTACAAGTAAATGTTGTTGGCCGTGAAGAAATTCCGGTGTTTGTATCAGTAACTGACAACCAGATATTGTGTATCAGTTATTTATGGGGCGAGAACGAAGTAAACCAGGCTCGCCGCGCTGAAATGTTTGAGACCATGTTAGAGCTCAACATTCCAATGCCATTATCTTCATTTGCAAAAATTGATGATAAGTACGTGGTTTACGGTGCATTATCAGTGCAATCGAGCATGATTGAAATTGAACAAGAATTAGCAGTACTGTCAGACAACTGTCTGGAAGTCATCGACGAACTCGTCGAATTTTTAAACTAAGGAGCCAACTATGGGCATTCTAAACAAGATTCTTACAGCGTTTCGTGGTGGTGCAACTGAAGTTGGCCAGAGTATCGTAGACGCTAACTCAACACGTATTTTTGAACAAGAAATTCGTGATGCAGAAAAGCATTTAACGAAAGCCAAGCGTGAGTTAACTGACGTAATGGCCAAAGAAATGCAAGCTAGCCGTGAAATTGATCGTCTAAAACGCAGTGTTGCAGAGCATGAAGGTTATGTGACTCAAGCGCTAGACAAAGGCAATGAAGCTTTAGCAATCGAAATTGCTGAAAAAATTGCTCAGCTAGACGAAGAATTGTCTGAACAGCAAACTGCTAACGACAGCTTTAGTTCACACGCTGTGCGCCTTAAAGATTTAGTGAAAAAGACCGAACGTCAATTGTCTGATTATCAGCGTCAATTAACCATGGTTAAAACCACTGAAAGCGTACAAAAAGCCACTGCGACTATTACCGACTCATTTGCGTCTAGTAACTCAAAACTGCTTAACGCTAAAGACTCTTTAGAGCGTATCAAAGCTCGTCAGCAACAATTTGATGACCGCTTAAAAGCGTCTGAAACCCTAGCTGAAGAAAATAGCGATAAGTCACTACATAAGAAACTAGCAGAAGCGGGTATCGGCGAGCAGAAATCAAATGCTAACGCAGTGTTAGACCGCATTAAAGCGCGTAAAGGTTAATTGGTATGGGATTTCTTAGCGGCCTTTTTGGCAAAAAAGAAGCCCCGAAGCGCCAGCTTGACCACCCAAACAAACTGCTCAAGGGTGATATGATCACCCTTGATGACAGTTTTGCTTTGCCGGCGCAACTACGCGGGCAACAGCTAAAGGTTGAAGCTATTCATACTTATGAATATCAACGCTCGCAGCTTTGTGAATTCTTATTGCGTGGCCATAGTGGCACTGCAATCTTTTTGTCTTATATTCAAGAAGACGAGTCTTACCTTAGTATTTCAATCAAAATCAATCGTGCCGATGTTGAACAAATGTTTGATCTTGATGCTTTTGCTGAAATATTTGAAGAACCTGGTAAAGCGCTCCTCACAACCCAAACACTGTCTGCAGAACTTGAAACCGAGTTTGGCCAATGGTTGAGTGAAGAGTATCATCAAGTTGAATTTGCTGGATTTGGTTATTTTCATCGTCAGGATTATCGTGGTTTAACACCACCTCAAGATGAAAATGGGGCAAAAGGCGAAGGCTTTGAAAGCTACAGCTTAGTGAACAACCAAGACTCTCATGCCGTTGATATTGAAGTGTATGAAGGTGGCGACACTGAAGTGATGTTGACCTTATATCGCCCTTTATCTGATATTAGAGAATACTGGCCGGCAAGCTGACACAAGTAGGAGATGACGTTCTTATGAGCTCAGGTAAACCGTTACCCGATAAATGGCTTAAAAACCAACAAGCAGCAAAGGCCACTCAAGTGGCTTTTGATCTGGATGAAAAGTTTCAATACTCCATCCGTAAAGCCGCTTTAGATAAAGGCGTAAGCCCGTCTGATCAAATACGTACTATCCTCGGATTATCGGTCTCTAAGCGTCCAAAACGTCCACGTTTAACAGTATCATTGAGCGGTGAAGACTACGTGTTATTAGCGCAAAAGTACGGTTTAGACAGCGACTCTCAATTAGAGATAAAAAAGCGTGTACTCGATGATTTAGTGCATTTTGTCGATAAAAAATCATCAACCTAATACCCTTTATGGTTTATGTCGCTTAAAAACAACGCACTAGGCTCACGTCTTGTGCGTTTTTTGTTATGATAACGTTTATAAGTTAATAACAATGAATCAAAGCAGGCATTCATGTTTGAATCTAAACGTTGGGCACTGAAAAACGTCGATGGTCCCAGTCCATTTGAGCTAGCCATGATGGTGTTGTCATTGGTGTCTGTGGTCATTGTGTTGACCATTACCTTTGGCCGTTTAGATTCTGAAACCAATAAAGTGCTCCTGTATATCGACAGTAGCATTTGTATGATTTTCTTGAGTAAGTTTTTTCATGGCTTATACAAGGCACGCAATAAAACCTATTACATACGCCACCACTGGATTGATTTTGTCGCCAGCATTCCGGCCATTGAAGCGCTACGTTTTGCGCGGATATTTCAAATACTTCGAGTCATCCGCTTAATCCGCATGAGCCGATCGTTATTGATCCCACTGCTTCGTCAACGCAAACAGGCGACATTAGCCAGCTTACTTGTGGCAATGGTATTAATTCTAGCGACGGCTTCTGTATTAATATTGTTAGTAGAAAGCGCCGAGCCTAATGCCAATATCCAAACAGCTGAACAAGCCATTTGGTGGGCTTTAGTAACCATCTCCACCGTGGGTTATGGCGATTTTTATCCGGTGAGTACCATAGGCCATGTTATTGGTGGATTAGTGATTGTCAGCGGAGTTAGCTTTTTCGGGGTGATTTCAGGTTATATGGCATCGGTGTTTGTCGCACCTGATGAAAATGAACGCCAAGAAGAGCAAGAAGCAAAAGATGCGCATAAAGAACAAATCAACAATAAACTCGAAGCCGCATTAGAACAGATGCAACAAAATCAATTGCAGATGGAACAAAATCAACAACAAATGCTCGAAGAAATAACCAAGCTAAGACAGCAGCTCGATAAGCATTAACCGTCGTGCTGTAGCATCGCATTATTTTATCAATACAATAAGCAGCCTGATATATAAAAAGCCCAAGTTCATATGAACTTGGGCTTTTTATTATGTTCGACTAATGATACGTAAATTAACCACCCACCAGCTTTTGCCACCAAGATAATGGCTCACCGCAATTTTCAGCGGGTCGATAACTGGCCTCTAATGCAGGTAGTCCAATAATATTGTCACAGTTACCTTGCTTCGCTATCCCCGTTGTACGATCAAAGTAGCCATTAATCACCCCATTGACTGGGATCATTCGTAAACTCAACGGCGGACGTTGTTGTAAAAACGCCTGATACACCGCCATTGCTCCGCTACTGCCATATAAGCCTGTTTTGCTGTTGTCATCCTGACCAACCCAAATGGCCGCTACGTTACGCTCGTCAAAGCCAGCAAACCAAGAATCGCGACTATCATTACTGGTACCCGTTTTACCGGCTAATCGCACACCAGGGAACGCGGCGCCTAAACGTTTAGCCGTTCCAGAACGAACTACGTGATTCATTGCATACTGCACTAAATAGTCGGTGGCTGGCGCAATCGCTTGCGAACTGGGTGCACGGCTGACATCTAAAGCTTGGTTGTTGCTGTCTAACACTGCGGTAATCGACGTCAACTTACGATAGCGCCCTTCGTCTGCCAAGGTTTGATAAACCTGTGCCACCATCAATGGAGAGCCATTCACAGCACCTAATAGCACTGACGGATATGGCGACACAGACTCTTCCCATCCCGACTTTTGCAAAGTAGACACCACATTATCAACCCCCACGGCTAAACCGACATTGACTGTGGGTACGTTCATTGAGTCTTTAATCGCCGTGAGTAATGGCACTTGACCGCTAAACTTTTTATCAAAGTTTTTAGGTGACCAGGTTTTACCTTGTTCATTTTTCAAAGTAATGGGTTTATCGTCAATAGGCGTAGCCAACGAAAACTTATCACTTTGATTTAATGCACTAGCATATACAAAAGGTTTAATTAACGAACCAATAGGACGACGAATTTCAACTGCGCGGTTAAAGCCTTCATAACCCGGGACTTTGTCGCCGACCATTGCCGCTATACCACCAGTGTATTTATCGGTAACAACCATACCTACTTGAATATTTTTAGCGCGCTTATCTAACGATGCCATAGTGGATGACACCGCCTTTTCGGCAGCCTCTTGCGCCATAGGATCAAGCGTGGTGTAAACTTTAACCCCTGACTGTTGCAACAGAGAATCACCGTAACGCTGGCGTAGCTCTTGTTTTACCACAGCAAAGAATGCCGGTAGCTTTTGATGCACTGACTTCTGTGAACTACGTAAACCCAGTGGTGACTCTGCTGCGGCTTTATATTGAGCGACGGTAAGTTTGTCATTTTCCATCAACAAGCGGAGCACTAAATCACGACGCTCTTGAGCACGCTCAGGGTAACGCCAAGGGTTGTAATAAGACGGCCCTTTAATCACTGCTACCAAAAACGCTTGCTGCGACACGGTCAATTCACCTACTGGGCGACCAAAATAAAACTGCGAAGCGAGTCCCATTCCGTGCACACCGCGTGCTTTATCTTGGCCCATATAGACTTCATTAAGGTACGCTTCTAAAATCTCATCTTTGCTGTATCTAAAATCAATAATTAGCGCCATAAGAGCTTCACGTACTTTACGGACAATAGAGCGCTCACTGCTTAAAAAGAAGTTTTTGGCTAACTGTTGCGTTAGGGTAGAACCGCCTTGAACCGTGCGCCCTGCACTAATATTGACTAACGCCGCGCGCGCAATCGCAAACGGATTAACCCCGTAATGATCATAAAAACTACGGTCTTCAACTAAAATTAATGCATCAACAATACTCGCAGGCATTTCTGGCGTACGAACAAATAATCGATCTTCTCCGTCACCCGCAATAATACGGTCTAATAATACAGGTTCTAGATGAAACACAGCTAATTCACGTTTATCAGACATGCGCTTCACTGAACTTACGCCGTTTGAATCGAAACTTATCATCACTCGCTGTTCGACTTGGTTGCCTTCAGGGTGTAAAAATGGACGACGCCATAACTCAATACGTGTACTGGAAGCAGAGAACTCACCGACTTGACGCGGATCTGAAACTTTGCGGTATCCCAATAGTTTCAATTCGGCCATCAATTGTGGGTGGTTTACCGCTGCTCCGGGGTACAACGCCATTGAGCGACTGAACATTTGCGCAGGTAGATGCCACTTTTGTCCCTCAAACTTCTGCGCAATAATTTGATCTAAATAGATCGCATAAAATGTCACTACTGCTAAACCGACAATCGACAGTTTCCAAATTAATGACCATAGTGAACGCCACAATGATGTCGTCGATTTTTTAGCGTTCGTTTTCTTAGTCGTTTTTTTTGTCATAAATCAATCATTCATCTAATTTTGCACGGTAACCGATGCGTCTTATTTTATAAGCGATGGGTTTACAAGCTACTGGCTTATAAACCTGGCGTTTTCTTTTTAGTAAATTTGGTGGCGACGGTGTTCACAGGATCGTCTGGCCACAAATGTCGAGGATAGCGACCACGCATTTCTTTTTTCACGTCAACATAAGGACCTTGCCAAAAACTGGCTAAGTCTGCAGTCACGGCTAATGGACGCTGTGCTGGAGACAATAACTCCATAGTCACGGTCATTTTGCCGTGCAATATACTCGGACTTTGTGCCAACCCCAGTGCTTCTTGTAAACGCACACTTAATAAAGCTCGGCCTTGCTGCTCTTCATTATGATAAAAATACCCTTCAGCATCGAGTGGCATTTGATATCTTATTGGTGCACGCGTTCCTGTCGCCATTGGCCAGTGTGTGGGCACTAACTGATCGAGTAGGGTTTGCTGCTGCCAACTTAAGCGGTTTTTCACTAAGCCAAAGGCATCAATTTTAGCCAACGCTGCAAGCGAATTAACCTGTTCAATGTATGGCCCTAGCCAATCAGACAAGGTAGCAAGTAAATGCGCGTCGGTTAAGCAAGGCCAGTCATGTTGTGGGGCATAATATCGAGCTAATTCGACTCGGTATTGTAACTGGATTAACGCCTCTTCACGATTAAGGATTGTTAACCCTTTTACATGGACTTGCTCCAACAATGCCGCGGTAATTTGAGCCCGTTCTGGCGCAATACCCGTTTCTGTTTTAATAATAATCTGGCCGACTTTAGTGTGTTTTTCGGCAAAAAATCGCCCTTTAGCTTCATCCCAACCGCCCTGTACTTGCCGAGAGATTAAATTGCTGAGTTCATCATCAAATAAACGCTCATCAAACCGGGCTGCTAAATATACCTGGCCGGCATTGCGGCCTTGATTTTCTTGAAAGTCAGCAACCACTAACCAAGGTTCATGTGCCAGGCTGTCGTCAGCGGCAATGACCACGCCTGTTCCGTTACTCAATAAAAAACCATCATGACCACGTGCTTTAGCAATACGGTCGGGGTAAGCAAGCGCTAACAAATAACTGATGTCTCGAGTTGAAGCCTGGCTTATGGTATCTTGTACTTGGCCAGAAATCCCTAAGGATTGTTGCCATTGGCGCACTTGTTGTTTTATTTGTCCATGTTGGGCTTCACCAAGGTAATGGTGAATGTCTGCGCCTTTTTTTGGTAAACCGCGCGCTTCAATAATACCTGCAAGCACACAGGCCAATACACACAACTGCGGCTGAGATTGTTCACTGGCAATGTGCTTAGCTTTCAATAACATGTGAGCTAAACGTGGATGGCAGCCTAACGCATAGGCTTCATGACCCAGTGGAGTTAATTTTCGTTGGGTATCAGTTAATGCTAATTGCTGTAATAGCTGCCATGCCACTTGTTCATGTATAGCTGGCGGCGCTGTCAGTAATGATAATTCGCTGAGCGCCTTAGCTCCCCAACTAGCACAATCTAATACCATTGAGGTGAGTTCGCTTAGGCTAATTTCTGGCTCATCCACTTTACGTAAGCGCCCATGTTCTTCTTGGCTCCATAAACGCACACAATATCCTGGCGCTAAACGCCCTGCACGGCCACTTCGCTGTAAAGCCGATGCTTGGCTGATACGCTTAAGTCCTAAACGCGTCACGCCGGTTTTAGGGTTAAAACTGGCTTCGCGGCGATAACCGCTGTCGATAACAATAGTGATGCCTTCAATCGTTAAACTCGACTCCGCTACGTTTGTCGCAAGTACGATTTTGCGTTTACCCGGTTCGGTCAAAACAATCGCGCGATCTTGCTCTGTTGGCGTTAAGTCACCATACAAAGGGCAAATAAGCCATGTTGGATCTAAGCGTTCACTAAGTAAGCGAGCCAGTTTATTGATTTCACCTTTTCCAGGTAAAAATGCTAACACACTGCCAAGTTGATATTCAGCTAAGCTGGCATCGTTTACGGTGTCGTTAATCACTTTAACCATATGCATTAACCATGGCTGTTGTGCTGGACAAGGTTGATAGTGATGTTGAACCTCAAAGCTACGCCCTTGACTGCTAATTTGCTGTGCTGTGGGCATTAACTCAGCCAAAGGTAAACCAGACAAGGTTGCAGACATGGCTATAATCGTTAAGTCATCTCGCAAGGATTGTTGCACTTCAAGCGCAAGAGCAAGGCCAAGATCTGTGGGCAAATGACGCTCATGGATTTCATCAAAAATAATTACAGCTACCCCAGTAAGTTCTGGGTCCTGTTGTATCATGCGGGTTAAAATACCCTCGGTGACAATTTCGAGTCGGGTATTTTTGCTCACTTTCGTGTCGCCACGAACCCGATACCCCACATCCTGCCCAACCGGTTGCCTCAATTGCTTAGCAATAAATTGCGCCACGTTACGCGCTGCAACTCGCCTTGGCTCAAGCATGATTATTTTGCCACTGATTTCGGGCCACGCTAACATGGCTAATGGCAATGCAGTTGATTTACCCGCCCCTGTAGGTGCTTCTAGAATAAGTTGTGAATGATTATTTAGCGCGCTGCGTATGTCATTTAGTACAGCATGAATAGGCAATATTGCAGAACCTGCCAGCTGGGTGGGCGATAATGAGTCAGGCTTGGCGGTGTCAGATATAGTCAACGGCATTTACTATGGCTGTGATTTTACGCGGTATTTTATACTATTAGCGAGTATATACCCAATCCGGCTGAAGATACTCAATTTCAGCACGAATTTACAGGTGTTTTGGCAAGGCCATTGATTAGGTAAATAACTATCGAGCACTAGATCTCTAATGCCTTTCTCTCTTCTTCAGTGATAATGCTAATAGCATCCGTGAGCCAAGGGGTACGAAGACCACTGTGGAGTTCGGCAAGCCGAGTCGGTTTATTTATGGCGTAACCTTGGGCGTAATCGACACCGATATTCCTGAGGTACTCACCGATGTCAGTATTTTCAACAAACTCGGCGATCACTTCAAAATTCATGTCTTTACCTAATTGGCAAATCGCTGACACAATAGCTTTGTCGCTGCGATTACTGCATAAATTCACCACAAACTGGCCATCGATTTTTACGTAATCAACATCAAGACATTTTAAATAGGCAAAGCTAGAAAAACCAGAACCAAAATCGTCCAAGGCCAACTTACAGCCAAATGGTTTCAGTAAATCGATTAATCCTGTGGCTTGTTCTAATTGGCTAACGGCAGCGGTTTCTGTAATTTCAAAACACAATTTATCAACCAACTCAGGCTCAACCATTAGGCGCATTTCCAGCCAACTCATAAATTTTTGGTCTGCTAATGACATGGCCGATAAATTAACCGAGACCATCGACAGTTGCTTCCAAATATTGAGATTTTCACCCCCCCATTTTAGCAGGTTATCTATTACCCAGCGGTCAACTCGCGGCGCCAAATTATAACGCTCTGCAGCAGGTAAAAAGACACCTGGTGACACATAAGTCCCATCACTTTGTACCATGCGCAGCAAGATTTCCATGTGTATGCCGCTTTCTTGCTTATCAAGGGGTTCGATTAACTGGTAAAACAATTCGAATTGATTAAGCGCCAATGCACCAGCGATGTCGACAGACGCTAACATTTGGTTATACATAATATGCATTTGCGGATCGTCTGGATTATAAAAATGCCATCGATTACGACCATCTTCTTTTGCCAATTGGCAAGCGGCATCAGCTTTACTCATTACGCCATAAATGTCGTTGTCAGCATAGTCAACTTGAGCAATACCAATACTGGCGCTGATATTATGTTTAATGCCTTTCCACACAAATTCATGGTCAAACAACTGCTGGCAAATTCGTTTGGCAACCTGCTGAGCCGAAGACTTATCTGAATAATGCATTAACAAACCAAACTCATCGCCGCCTAAACGTGCAACTACATCGCCTTTACGTAGTAATTGCTTTAAGCGCACCGCGACTTGTTGCAGTAATTGATCGCCCGCCTGATGGCCGCTGAGATCGTTAACCACTTGAAATTGATCGAGATCGAGAAATGCAATACATGATGGAATATGGTCTTCATCTTTTAGCAGTTCTTCGAGCATATTTTCAAACTGCACTCGATTAGGTAAGCCAGTCAGTACGTCATAATTTGAATGAAATGAAAGCTCATCGGCCAAACGATAACGTTCGGTCACGTCTTCAACCATCAGTAATAATTGTTGCTGACGATTTAAGGCATGGCAAAAACTAAATTTATACCAGTGACTTTTGATCCCGTTACGTAAAGGGATTTCGCACCAGGCCTGACGTAAAATGCCTTCGCGAACTATGTGTAATGTATCGTTAAGAAGTGGATGGTCTTCATCACGCAATATATTGAATAAATTATCGCCCAGTCTAATGGGCAAAATACTTTGCCAAATATCATTTTGAAGCACAACATTATTGTGTAAGTCAATCAAGGCGCAGGCCATTGGCAATAATTGAAACAACTCTTGATATTGTTTATCTTTATTATCGAGCACCACAGCTAAACGGCGTAACTCTAATGCTGACGCCAATTGATAGGCGGTATCATCAAGTAATTTAATCACAAACGCGCAAGGATCAGGTTGATCGTCGGCTACCGGTTTAGGTTCTGAGACACACAAAGCGCCTAAAATCACTTTAACATTTCCCACCCGCAGTACAGGGCTCAGAGCAAAATGCTTACAGTCGATATTTAGCGATGTAAAGGTGTGTAGTAACGAAGACAGGAATGGCTTATCTTGGAGAAGAGTCTGATTGTCTTGCGATGCGTTATAGATGATAGATTGGGCATTTTCCAATAAGGAATCACACAAGACTTGATTGCTATTAATATATTGATTAAATAATACTTGTGCGTCGAGTGAAGCAGTAAAATGGCTGACACATTGTTGTTCTGTGGTATCGATAATGTCACTGTCGGGAGCAAACACATTATCATATTGGCTAGTCAGTATGAACGCAGCACTGGAATCGAGTCTATTACAGACGAGTTGAAGCGCCCGATTGAGCAGATCTAATACCGAAGTATTATTCCCTTCAATAGGTCCATTTGTGAACACACTTTTCAATAGTTGTTGGGTGCTATCTGCCATTCATCAACTCAATCAAGGTTTGCAATTCAATTTGCTTAGGGATAATAACATGCGTTCTTTATCGTTATGTTAGCCATTAGTACAAATCTAAGTGTAGTTTAGTCACTCACATTTAACGATATTTGTTTATATCATGTTGTATTAATAATCTATTAGGGTTAGGGATTCAACTCATTACTAATTAAGGGCTCGCGAATGCACACTCGCAATTCACAGCGATTATTTCTTAGGTTTGCCTTAGGTTATCCACAAACAAAACGTGCATCTGCGCTACCGCACGGGCTTGAGCCATTTTAAACCGCCAAAGTTATCAGAATCTTAACCCTAAATATAAACATGACTCTTTACTTTTAGAGTCAGTAGATCGGACCAGTTACCCTAGCCTCTTACAACAAATAAACTCAATGCCAAAATTGCATTTCAACAATCGCTACACTCATTAGCAATATGGCAAACTCTTTAAGCATCAAAAGTTAAACGTGACCACTCATACATTAGCGAACATCAATATACGCCATATGGTAGCTTTTTTTGCATGTTAACATGCAAAACTTACCTGTATTGCGATGCACACCAAAATTACGACTTGAACCAACGTATCTGCATGTATACGAGACGATTAATATCCAACGCCTCAATCCTTGAGTCTTGGCTATAGCACTAATAAAAAACCGCAGATAATGAATGTCATTATCTGCGGCAGTCTTTGAGTTTGTTGTAGCTTACAGGCTAGTCTTTTAGGAGCTCTGCGATTGTGAGTACACCATGAGTCGTTGCACCTGCAGCCCATAGTGCTGATGCAGAAGACTCAAATGCGCCAGCTAAGTCAACGTGTAACCAATTAGCCTGTGGTGATACAAAGCGCCATAAGAAACCTGCAGCATTAGATGCGCCACCAGCGCCGCCACCTTTAACAGGACGACTGTTTGCCGTATCAGCATAAGCCGATGGGCACATATCTTTGTGCCAAGGATCCAATGGAAGTGGCCAAACATTTTCAGACACTGCTGCTGCACGCTTTTGAGCCAGTTGCAGCGTGGCAGTTTGTGGCGAGAAAATCGCATTGTAATTTGAACCGACAGCCATGACTGCTGCACCAGTTAAGGTTGCAGCGTCAATAATTAATGGCGCGCCGGTGTCAGACGCCGCTTGTAAGCCATCAGCTAACACTAAACGGCCTTCAGCATCAGTATTAACGATTTCAACTGTGGTGCCATTCTTATAAGTTAAAATATCACCTAACTTAAATGCACGCCCACTAACCAGGTTTTCTGCACAACATAAAAACAATTTTACACGTTTATTTAAGCCCGCTTTCATCGCTAAACCTAATGCCGCGGTAACGGTTGCTGCGCCGCCCATGTCGCATTTCATTGCCAGCATGCCTTCTGATGACTTAAGGCTATAGCCGCCTGAGTCAAAAGTAATCCCTTTACCCACTAATGCAACCGATACTGGAGCATCTGCGGCAAGTGGATTGAAATCAAGTTCAAGCAATGCAGGAGGACGTTCACTGCCGCGACCGACTGCATGGATACCAACCCATTTCTTTTCTAATAACTCTTGGCCTTCAACAATCGTGAAGCTAATCTTGTCGCCGCCAATGTTTTTTAACCAGGCTGCAGCTTGTGTTGCTAATCCCACTGGAGATAAATCCTCTGGGGTGTCATTAATTAACTTACGTGCAAATTGAGCCGCTTCAGCGCGCTGAGTCAAGGTCGCTTGATCTGCATCACTGCCACACCAAAGCACTTGGTAACCTGCTTTAGCAGTTGCAAAGCCTTGTGCAAAAGCCCACTGAGAATGCAGGTTCCATAAATCACCAATGAGCTGTACAGAGTTAACACCTTGATTGCGTATTTTTCTCGCAGCCATTTGCACCTGACGTAGCTCATCGCTACCAGATAAGTGGATCAGTGTTTGCGTACCTTGATAAGTCACATCTGCTTTACCCCAATGCGCTGCTGGTGCGTCAGTAGTAAGCGTTACCGTCATAATATCCATAGTCATTCCTTGTTGTGCGCCAGGCGGCGCAAATACCCTAGCCTAAACACGAGCTAATGGCAGTAGTGTAGACAAAACACAATCGATAAACCAAGCTAAAATTTGTTAACATTGTTGTAAATCAAACCATGACATATTTATACACATGCTATTTGAACCAAAATTAGAAACAGGTGTACTGTTAAAACGCTACAAACGCTTTTTGGCAGACGTAGCCCTACCTGATGGACAAGTCATCACCATTCACTGCCCTAACACTGGCTCAATGAAAAATTGCTTGTTTCCAGGGGAGCTTGTTTGGTTTTCTACCTCAGATAACCCTAAGCGAAAATATCCCCATACTTGGGAGATAATGCAAACAGATCAACAGCATTTAATTGGCATTAATACTGGCCGAGCCAATGCATTGGCCGAAGAAGCGATTAACCAACAGATTATTACTGAGTTGCAAGGATATGACAGCCTAAAACGCGAAGTAAAATATGGTCATGAAAATAGTAGAATCGATATCTTACTCACTAGCCAAAACCGTCCAGAGTGTTATATTGAAGTGAAAAGTTGTACCTTGCTAGAAGACCAAGTGGGTTACTTTCCTGATGCCGTCACAACGCGGGGACAAAAGCATCTACGTGAACTTATCCAGATGGTCAAAATGGGCCACCGAGCAGTATTATTGTTTGTGGTACAGCACAGTGGCATATCGACCGTAAAACCCGCGCGACATATTGACCCACAATACGCAGACTTACTTGAACAAGCCGTTTCTAAGGGTGTTGAAGTGTTAGCCTATAAAACAGTACTTACACCACAGGGAAGCCAAATAGTCGAGCCCTGTAAAGTAATGCTGTAGATAAAAAAACACTGAAATACTATGTAAAAAATTTGCCTAGCTATAGAGTTTCTGGTATAGATAGCGGCCGTAAAAATAAGACACAGCGGCCGTAAATTTAAGACGCCCTTAAAACGCAAGAGATTACAGGAGATGCGTTATGCCTGAAGGCACTAAAAAACTTGGCGTACTCGCTATTGCTGGTGTAGATCCTTACCAGGAGTCAGCTGGTGAAGAGTATATGAATAGCAAGCAACGAGGTCACTTTAAACGGATCCTCGAAGCATGGCGTAACCAATTGCGTGAAGAAGTCGACCGTACGTTAACTCACATGCAAGATGAAGCTGCTAATTTTCCTGATCCTGTAGACCGTGCAGCCCAAGAAGAAGAATTCAGCTTAGAATTACGTGCTCGTGATAGAGAACGTAAACTGATCAAGAAGATTGAAAAGACATTACAGAAAATTGAAGAAGATGATTTCGGTTTCTGTGATTCTTGTGGTGTTGAAATCGGCATCCGTCGTCTTGAAGCTCGTCCAACAGCCGATCAATGTATCGACTGTAAGACGCTAGCAGAGATTAAAGAAAAACAGATGGCGGGTTAACCCGTTATTCATAAGGGCGAGATTATCTCGCCTTTTTGTTTTCTAAAATCTAAAAATAAATAACATAGTCACGTGCCATTACAAGTTGGTGTCGTCTATGTAAACTTAGCGACTAAAAAATTCACCGCTATGAGCACTATTCAATATATTGGCCGTTTTGCGCCATCCCCTTCAGGACCTTTACACTTTGGTTCGCTTATTGCTGCCCTAGGCAGTTACCTTCGCGCTCATAGCCAACAAGGCCAATGGCTCGTTCGCATTGAAGATATTGACCCCCCACGTGAAGTTGCCGGTGCCAGCGATGACATACTGCGCACACTTGATGCCTATGGCTTACATTGGCATGGCACAGCATTATATCAACATCAACGTTATGACGCCTATCAGCACCAAATTGAACAATTAATTAGCCATGACCAAGCCTATTTTTGCCAATGTACTCGCAAAATCATTCAAGCTAGTGGTGGTTTGTACGACGGCCGATGCGGCCAATGTCAACCAAGGTTATCTCAGGGTGCTATTCGTATTCGCAATCAAGCGAGAGTCGATATCTTTACTGACTTAGTTCAAGGTGAAATCGTGGTAGATAGCCACTTTGCTGCTGAAGACTTTATCATTAAACGCAGTGACGGTTTGTACGCCTATCAACTTGCAGTAGTGTTAGATGACGCTTATCAAGGTATTACAGAGGTTGTTCGAGGCTGTGATTTACTTGAAGCTAGCTGCCGACAAATCAGTTTATTCTTGCAGCTAGGCCTAAACACGCCTAACTGGTTGCATTTGCCATTAGCGTGTGCAGAAAAAGGCTTTAAGTTATCAAAGCAAAATCATGCCCCCGCAATTGACACTCAACATCCTCAAGCCAGCATTAATGCTGCATTAGCATTCTTAGGTCAACCGAGTGTCGATATTGATTCGGTAGATGTCATGCTGCAACAGGCTGTGGCACAATTTTGCTTAGATCGGATCCCAAAACACAAAGAAATCGTATTAGCAGCAACAAACCGGGCAACATAGTTAATAAATGCAGTCGTGGTTGTGCATTAACGGCTTTTAGCCGCTTAGCACATATACTCATTTATCAACATTTAATGTATTATACCCGCCAGATTTTTAATCAATTTATTCAAGTATTACGAGGTGTATTATTTTTCGCCGTATTAGCCAATTCTGTAAACAGCTATTTGAAGACAACAAAATAGCTCCAGTCCTTGAAGAGCCCATTCAAGAAGATGGCTTACGTCTGGATATCATCTCCAGAGATGGTCATTCAATCTCACGTCGCCAAATTAGTGAAAACGCACTAAAAGTGCTGTATCGTCTCAACAAGTCTGGCTACAAAGCCTATTTAGTTGGCGGTGGCGTACGCGACATTTTACTTGGTTTACAACCCAAAGATTTTGACGTTGTCACCAATGCAACTCCAGAAGATATTAAAAAGCTGTTCCGCAATTGCCGTTTAGTTGGCCGTCGTTTTAGACTGGCGCATATTGTGTTTGGTCGTGATGTCATTGAAGTGGCAACATTTCGCGGTCACCATGGTGAGACCGACGATAAAATATCAAAATCAAATGCTGAAGGCCGTCTATTACGTGACAACGTATATGGCGAAATTGACGAAGACGCCGAGCGCCGCGATTTCACCATAAATGCGCTTTATTATGATATCAGTGACTACTCTATTCGTAGTTATGGCGGCGGGATTAACGATCTTAATAACCGTACAATTAAGTTAATTGGCGATCCAGACACCCGTTACCGTGAAGATCCTGTACGTATGCTGCGTGCCGTTCGCTTTGCAACTAAGTTAGACATGCAAATAGAAGCGACTACAGCCGATCCGATAAAAGCCTTAGCACCATTGTTAAGCGATATTCCAGCAGCCCGTATGTATGAAGAAGTGTTAAAACTGTTCTTTGCAGGCAAAGCTGAAGCTAATTACCACATGATGCAAAGTTTTGGCTTATTTGCGCCATTATTTCCGCAAATTAGCGCATTAATAAGCGAATCACCAAAAGGCCATGCGGCTAAAATGTTGCAAGCCGTGATGAACAGCACTGACTTACGCGTTAGCCAAGACAAACCTGTTACTCCGGCATTTTTCTATGCAGCAATATTATGGTATCCACTCAAACAGCGTGCCGACGATATCGCTATCGAAAGCGGTTTAACTCATTACGACGCTCACGTTGCCGCGATGGGCGATGTGATGGAACAACAATGTCGTACCATCAGTATTCCACGTCGATTTAGCACGCCAGCAAAAGATATTTGGCAACTGCAGCTTCGTTTAGAGCGCAGCCAAGGGACTCGAGCATTTAAAATGTTAGAGAGCCCTAAGTTTAGAGCCGGTTACGATTTATTATTGCTTCGTGGTGAAGTTGAATCAGGTAATATTGCGAAAATTGCTGATTGGTGGAAAAGCTTTGTTGAAGCAGATGAAACTGAACGCGGCGAAATAGCCAAAAGTAGCAGTAAAGGCGGTAGCAGTCGTAACCGAAATGCACCACAGCGTAAGCGTCGCCGTAAACCTGCTGCTAAAACGCCCACTGCAGAGTAAACAGAAGTGGCGATTCAAGCGTATGTCGCTCTTGGGGCGAATTTAGCTAATCCAACACAGCAACTCGACGCGGCTGTTGATGCATTAAGTGCATTAGCTGTTGGTGATTCGTTGCGTGTTTCAAGTTATTACGCCTCTAAACCAATGGGTGAAGTGATTCAGCCTGACTACGTTAATGCTGTCGCTGGATTTATAACAACATTAGAACCCATTGAATTACTTGATGCCTTGCAATTTATCGAACAACAGCAAGGCCGAGTAAGACTGCAACATTGGGGGCCTCGTACCCTCGATTTAGACTTACTCCTCTATGGGCAACAGCAAATATCATTACCAAGACTCACAGTGCCCCATTACGGCATGAAACAACGCAGCTTTGTATTAATACCCTTAGCAGACATTGCACCTACCCTCACACTGCCCTGTAATACCAGCCTTGAAAGCCTGATTAGTGTGACAATGCGCGATGAATTGCAAAAGCTTATCGAGTAAAGTTGATCTTAACCAGCAGCACATTAAGCTCAACTTTTTAGTATTTCAATTTTTTAAGAGTCTACTATGTCAAAAGTCACCAGTTCGACCCTAATCAAGTTCAAAAAAGAAGGCAAAAAATTCACAGCTCTAACAGCCTATGATGCCAGTTTTGCTGGTGCATTTGACAGCGAAGGTGTTGATGTATTGCTTGTTGGCGACTCACTAGGAATGGTATTACAAGGGCATGATGACACTTTACCTGTCACGATTGCAGATATTGCGTATCACACAGCTTGTGTTAAACGTGGTATTTCACGCGCGTTACTCATCGCCGATATGCCATTTATGAGTTATAGCACCCCACAACAGACCATGGAAAATGCCGCATTGCTGATGCAAGCGGGTGCCAGCATGGTTAAAGTTGAAGGCGGACATTGGTTACTTGAAAGCGTAAAAATGCTAACAGAACGTGGTATTCCAGTTTGCGCTCACTTAGGCTTAACGCCTCAGTCTGTGAATGTATTTGGTGGTTTTAAAGTGCAAGGTCGCGATGCTGAAAATGCCCAGCGTATTCTTGACGAAGCCAAAGCGCTGCAAGCCGCAGGTGCGCAATTACTCGTGGTTGAATGCATTCCGCCACAATTGGCTAAAACCATTACTGAAGCACTCACCATCCCTGTTATTGGCATTGGAGCAGGTGCTGACACTGACGGTCAAATTTTAGTTATGCATGATGTATTAGGCATTTCGAGCGGCTATATCCCACGATTTTCTAAAAACTACCTCAAGCAAACTGGCGAAATCCGCTCAGCAATCAGAGCCTATATTGACGAAGTAGCTGATGGTACCTTCCCGGCAGAAGAGCACACATTTAACTAACTTTTAGTGCTGCCACATTATTTTTACAGTGCAGCACTCATAAACTATTTATTTTTGAGTAAGGTTCGACAATAACATGATAACCACCGCTGTCATTTCAACGATCCGCGAACAGGTAAACACTTGGCGCGCAAAAGGCGAAACCATTGCTTTTGTACCAACAATGGGCAACTTACACCAAGGCCATATCACCTTAGTGAATGAAGCGAAAAAGCGTGCTGATCATGTGGTTGTGTCTATTTTTGTGAACCCAATGCAATTTGGTCCTAAAGAAGATCTAGATGGTTATCCACGTACATTAGCTCAAGACAGCGAGAAGCTGGCAAACGCCGGCACAGAGCTGCTATTTACTCCGACACCAGAGATTATTTACCCTAAAGGCTTGGCACAGCAAACCTTTATAGAAGTCCCTGATATTGGTGATGAGCTATGCGGCAAAAGTCGCCCAGGACATTTTCGTGGCGTGGCCACTATTGTCGCTAAACTGTTTAATATTGTTCAGCCGGACATGGCATTATTTGGCCGTAAAGACTTTCAACAATTAATGATTATTAAAACCATGGTTGAAGATTTATCAATGCCTATCGAGGTAATTGGTATAGAGACTATTCGTGAAGCGTCAGGCTTGGCAATGAGTTCACGTAATGGCTATTTAACCGCAGATGAGAAACACAATGCTGCGGCATTAAAACGCGCAATAGACAGTGTTATTAGTGCCGTTCAGCACAAAAAATCCCCGCAACACGCTATAGAATTGGCAGTACAACAATTAAAAGCTGCCGGCTTTACTCCTGATTACTTTGAACTGAGAAATGCCGATACGCTACGTCAAGCAACTGCTGAAGATAACCAGCTTGTTGTCATTGCCGCAGCTTACCTAGGTAAAGCACGTTTGATTGATAACGTGTCATTTTACCGTCACGCTCAATAACAATCATATGAATAATCATTTAAAAATTTGCTAAGTTAATAAAATAAAAAACAAAGATTGTTCTTTTTAGTAAAATTTGATTGTCAAAAAACTGGTTTTATCGATAAACTTGACCCATATTTAATCAATGTTGCGCCCCCATAAAAGGGCACTCCTTGTACAATTGAACAGATATGGTGCAAATGTAGTTAATATCCGGTAGCGAGAATGGCGAATGTCTTACTTGAGTACGGTAAAACTATGATAATCTGCTCAATCAAATATATTGTTATCACAACCTTAACAATAGGTTGTTAACGTGTTGCTAAACGAGCAATTAATACCACTCCAAATGACGACAAGGGACTCTGAGGTCAGTGGCGTTAATTCAGTGGTATTAAATTAATTAAATTAGTTACTTAAATTATTTTATTAAAATTTAAGCGACTCAAATGCAATTACTAAAATCGTGCAATAGTGAGAACTTTACAATATTAGACTAGTAGTTAAATCAAAATAGTATAGCAAAAGGACGTGTGGCCAGATGGCAAAAAGACTGTTATTCATGTTATTTGCATTGAGCGCTTTTGGGGCTCAGGCTAATACTATTTATAAATGCATGAAAGACGAAAAAGTCGTGTTCAGTCAAACCGTTTGCCCACAAGAATTTCGCCAACACAAAATTGAATATCAACTTGGTATTACCACTGAAGTCGACTCAGACAAGCGTGAGTTAAAAGAAGATCCGCTAAAAGCGCTACTTAACAAACAGACCATCTCAAAAGAAAAGCTATTGCAGTTGTTAGACGGTGAAATTTATCGTCTCAAACAAGAAAACAGCTATTTTGAGATCCTTCGTGCCAGCGAAATTCAAAAGCTAGACCGTAAACGTTATTGGCAAACCAAGCCAAAAGACGACCCAAGTTACGGCTTAGAACTACAAGAGATTACCGAGCGCTTTAATGAATTAACCAAAAACAACATTAATGTCATCAGGGTGTTGAATCAGCATAAAATGAAAATTTCAGCTGAAACGCCCCCCGATGAATACATGAGCAATTAGCAATATTACCGCTCGCAAAGCTAAGTTCTAATCAGGTTTAAACACGCCTATCATACTGCCGCTGGCTTTTTTAGGCACTTCGATATCCGTTTGTAATGCACGATAATCACAATCTGTACATTCAACGGTTTCAATGCCATTTTCTTTGAATAACAAAATGCTGTCTTGCGCACCACATTTAGGGCATTTAGCGCCAGCAACAAAACGTTTTTTAATCTTAGTCATGATTTTCTCTTAATGAATACCTTAATCAATGTATACGGCTATTTTGCCTTATTCACCCACATGAGTCCCGTGATTGTGGGAAATAAATTGCAGATGCGATATCATCTACGCCATTATCCTATTGTTAAGCAATCAAGTTGTAATTAATGATCAACATTAGCCAAGCTCAATTAGTTCGCGGCAGCAAAACCCTCCTCGATGAAACCTCACTGACTATCTACCCTGGCCATAAAGTCGGACTCGTAGGTGCCAACGGTACCGGTAAATCATCATTGCTTGCACTAATATTGGGCCATTTACACCTTGATAAAGGAGACTTTAGCTTGCCTGCGGGTTGGCAAATTGCCACCGTAGCCCAGGAAACCCCAGCACTTGACGTATCAGCTCTTGAATACGTGCTTGATGGCGATGTTGAATATCGTCAACTCGAAGCTCAACTCAACCAAGCTCAGCATGACAACGACGGAAACGCCATAGCCCTTATTCACGGTAAAATTGATGCCATTGGTGGTTACGCAATTCGCGCACGTGCTGGAGCATTGCTTGCAGGTTTAGGCTTTGGCGAAGCAGAGCAAAGTAACCCAGTGAAAAGCTTCTCTGGTGGCTGGCGTATGCGCCTTAACTTAGCCCAAGCACTGTTGTGTCGTTCTGATTTATTACTGCTAGATGAGCCTACCAACCACTTAGACTTAGACACCATGTATTGGTTAGAAGGTTGGATTAAATCGTATCAGGGCACGTTAATTCTTATCAGCCACGACCGTGACTTTATTGATGGTATTGTCGATGAGATTGTTCACGTCGAGAATCATAAATTAAATTTCTATAAAGGTAATTACAGCGCTTTTGAACGCGTGCGTGCAGAACGTATGGCGCAACAGCAAGTTGCGTTTGAACGTCAACAAAAAGAGCGATCGCACATGCAGTCGTTTGTTGACCGTTTCCGTTACAAAGCCAGCAAAGCTAAACAGGCACAAAGCCGCTTAAAAGCACTTGAGCGTATGGCTGAGCTATTACCATCACAAGTTGATAACCCATTCCAAATGGCTTTTAGGGAACCAGAAGCGCTACCTAATCCACTAGTGGCGATGGAAAATGTTTCTATTGGTTACGATGACAAAACTATTTTAAAGCAAGTGCAACTCAATCTAGTGCCTGGGGCACGCATAGGTTTATTAGGACGAAATGGCGCGGGTAAATCGACCTTAATTAAGCTGTTATCGGGGCAACTGCAAGCTAAAACAGGTAAGTACGAGCCAAATCCGGGGCTCAATATCGGTTACTTTGCTCAGCACCAAATCGAGTTTTTAAGTTTAGACGACTCACCACTACAACACTTGGTACGCTTAGCGCCTGCCAGTATGCGAGAGCAAGAACTGCGCAACTTTTTAGGGGGTTTTGGCTTTAATGGCGACATGGCATTAGCCCCAGTGAGACCATTTTCCGGTGGTGAGAAAGCGCGTTTAGTTCTGGCATTATTGGTATGGCAACGCCCTAACCTGCTGTTACTCGATGAACCGACCAACCACTTAGACTTAGAAATGCGTCATGCGTTAACCATGGCATTACAAAGTTTTGAAGGCGCAATGGTTATTGTATCGCATGACCGTCATTTATTACGATTAAGCTGCAGCGACTACTACTTAGTTGATCAAGGCGTAGTGAAATCTTTTGAAGGCGATTTAGACGATTATCATCAATGGTTGCTCGACGCAGCTAAAGCGGCTCAAGCCAGCAATAAAAGTGAGACTCAAACAGCCAACAGCGATCAAATCGATAAAAAGCAACAAAAAAGAATTGAAGCAGAACTGAGACAAAAAACCTCTCCGCTTAAAAAGCAGCAAGCCAAACTGGAAACTCAACAGCAAAAGATATCGCAACGATTAACAGAGTTAGAAACCGAACTTGCAGATGGCAGCCTATACGAAGCAGAAAATAAAGCCAAAATGACTCAAGTGCTTAACGAGCGTACCAGCCTGACACAGGAAATGGACGAAAGTGAAATGAACTGGCTAGAACTACAAGAACAAATTGAAGAAATTGAACAAGCGGTTCAATAATAACCTTTTATACAGTGGCGTTTACCCGTAAACGCCCTAGGACATTCCATGCCTGCAACATTCAAGCGCCCTGCATTCTCTCACTCACTGTGGCATCAATGCGAACAGGTTTACACCAAAAACCCTAACGCCTATCTCCAACTGCAAGATAACTACCAAGTTAATGTTAACCTATTACTTTTAGCACAATATCTTGATCAGCAGGCCTTTTTGTTGTCTGCTGAACAATGGCAAATGATGCTTGATGTCATCGAAAAATGGGAAGATTCGGTATTAGTTCCTTACCGTAAATTACGCCGTATAGCCAAAAGACATTTGGCAGAAGATGAGTATCAAAAAATGCTTGAAGTTGAATTGATTATGGAGCGTAAGTCACAACAGTTTTTATTGCAAAAATTGCACTTATTAGATGGGAAAACGACATCGAATGGCACTGACACTAACGGTCTAAGAGTGAACAGTAATGTGAATGCGTACTTAGGCATTTATGGATTAGATGGCAGCGCCATCTAATCCATCAACCATGTACTTATTTCGCGGTGAGCTTTTGCGCTAATGCAGTCGCATTACGTGCAACAATGCCATAAATAGACAATTGTGGGTTAGCCCCTAGGCTGGTTGGAAACACAGAACCATCCATCACAGATAAATTTTCTAAGTAATGCGAATTACCATAACCATCGACCATCGCTTGAGTTTTATCTTCACCCATGGCACAACCGCCCATCACGTGTGCTGAGGCTACTATCGTCTTAATTAAACCTAGATCTAATTGATTAATACTTTGTTTGGCATCATTCCAAGACTCAAAAAAGGTTAGACCATCATGCATTGGCAATACCTTTTTAGCACCTGCCGCAAACTGCAATTCAGCCATCGATAAAAATGCACGACGTGCGGCATTCCAAAAGCCATCAGTTAATGGGTAATCAAGGACAAAACTGTCATCCGTTAATCGTACTTGTCCACCCGGACTTTGCTCATTAAAACCATCGCGAATTAACGCTATGGTGACCTGCATTTGATTGAAATTAGCCATTAACTGCGCATGACTAACACCATACCCTATGGTTTTAGACGCTATAAGCACCGGATGCACTGGTGCGACTTCAAGCTTATATCCTAACTCGCCTGCGGCTCCATCGCGCCAGACAAACTCATCTGAATAAATTGATTGCGGTGCACCACTGTGGCCATTAATTTGCTCGGCAAACATACCGCCTGATAATAACGACGGATGTAAAAAGGTTTTACCAAGTTGCTTGTGCGGATCGGGCGTATTTGAACGCATTAAAAGAGTTGGCGTATGAATCGCACCAGCACTTAAAATATAATGTTTGGCACTAAATGTAATTTTCAATGCTGTGGGTTTAAGCCCTTCTGTCATAGCTTGAGCTGTAAGGCCAACAACCTTGTCGCCTCTATGTTCAAGTTTTACGACTTTTGCGCGTGAGATTAATGTCGCACCATGTTCAAGCGCACTGGGTATAGTAGTCACCAGCATTGATTGCTTGGCATTCACTGGACAACCCATTCCGCAATAACCTGTATTCCAACACCCTTTAACATTGCGTTTTATGACAGTGTATTCCCAGCCTAGTTTTTCACAGCCATCACGTAATGCGCCGTTGTTACGGTTTGCGTCGTATTGCCATTGCTCAATATTGAGCCGCTGCTCCATTTTTTCAAACCAGGGCTGTAACTCACTCGCCGACAACCCTTTAACCGATTTAGCTTGCTGCCAAAAATCCAATGTAGGCTCAGGCGTGCGAATTGAAGTGGTCCAGTTAACTGTTGTCGAGCCGCCAACCGTGCGGCCTTGAAAAATACCGATGCCTTTATCTGCGGTTTTTAATGCCGCGGCTTGTTGGTATAAATTAGGGTAAGCATGGCGCTCTTCCATATCAAAGTGGGTTGACGACTTTAACGCGCCGCCTTCAATCATGATGACTTTAAGGCCTGCTTGAGACAATATTTCTGCCGCAGTTCCACCACCAGCACCTGTGCCGACAATAACCACATCGGCCTCAAAATGACGGTCTTTCTCTAATGTGCTGGCATCAATATGGTGCCAGCCGGCATTCAGTCCTGTGATAATAGGATCAATAATAGCCACGAGAATACTCCTTTATACACAGGATGATTAGTTTGAGTTACTAACCAAGAAAGTTGGCTTGGCATAACGCAAGTTACCCCAATGTTCGGGGCAAGAATAATAACTGGCCATAATAAGCTCACGCAGCCCTGAATAGGCCATTTTTAGCATATCGAGAAAGTTGTAACGCCAAAACTCTAGCATATCGATCAATTGCTGCGGTTCACGCCCCAATAACGGTGTCATACTGCCACTGAGTAATAACAATCCAAAACGGCCTTCAAGTAAGTCTAATAGTTCCATCAACTCATCTTGTTGCGCTTGAGGTAAATGAGTGATCGATTGCGAAATAGCTTCTAAGGTTCGATTGATGGCCATCTCCCTATGATTAGCCACTTCAGGCAAGCTACCGTCGAGGAAAATAGGAATAAAGACACTAAACAATACTCGATGATGAATATCATCAGTTGCTATAGAAGATGTTGGCACATACAGATTAACACCAAATGCCAGTGCAGCCGTTCCTGCAAAAGCGCCTGTGAGAAAGGTACGTCGCTTCATTTTCTTCCCCTTTGAGTTATTGTTGTCGGTAATTTTTATATGCTAAAGTGGCATGAGTAACATTTAAACACACGTTTAAATATTCACAAACAATTGCAGAACGATTCCTTTTATGAAAAAGATGTATTCTCCTCCTTGGTGGGCTGTAAGTCCGCATGTACAAACGATTCTACCGTTTATTTTCAAAGTGGCCAAACCAGCTACGTTTAGGCAAAGACAAGAGCTGCCTGACGGTGATTTCATTGATTTAGATTGGTTAGGCCAAGCTCAAAATGGTGAGCCCATTTTAGTGATTATTCACGGGCTCGAAGGGAATACTGAATCACATTACGCACGCAGAATGTTGCTGGAGGCTAAAAAGGCTAAAATCGCAGCGGTAGTGCATCATCACAGAGGTTGCTCAGGCGAACCTAATCGTTTAGCACGCAGTTATCATAGCGGTGATGTCAATGACTTAATGTATACGTTGTCGCAGCTAAAACACTACTACCCTGACTCACCGCTCTATGCCGTCGGCTACAGTTTGGGTGGAAATGTGTTAGCAAAATACCAAGGGAGTGAACAGCAAGATAGCTTATTAGAACGAGCTGTCGTGGTGTCGGCGCCTTTAACATTAGCGGCTTGTGCTAAACGTTTAGAAGGTGGTTTTTCTACTGTATACCAGCGCTTCTTAATTAAACGTTTGCAGCGTAAAATGCTTGAAAAAATCAATACTGCTGATCTCACTGCACAAATGCCAATCAATAAAAAACAACTTAAAATGCTCAACACATTTTACTTATTTGATGACAAAGTTACGGCGCCTTTGCATGGTTTCACCGGAGTGAACGATTACTATCAAAAATCGAGTGGGATGAATTATTTACAACACATTACTAAGCCGACGTTAGTGATCCACGCCCAAGACGACCCTTTTATGACTGACGATGTGATCCCAAGCAAAGATCAGTTATCGCCAATGGTAGAATATGAGCTACATCAATTTGGTGGCCATGTTGGTTTTATTGATGGCGGATGGCCGTGGAAACCAAAATTCTATTTAGAAGATCGGATCATCAACTTTTTACTCGCTGACGATAATAAAAAATTAGCACAATATACTGTCGCCGCGACAGAAAAGGAATAATCATGCTTGTCCCGTATGAGGCATTACTGTCATTACCCCAAGAAACACTTCAAGCAATGATTAAAGAGTATTTATTATCGCAACTTGAAGATGGCAGCTTTAGTGATGTTGACGAGCAACAAATGGCTTATGCAACAGAGCGCTGCAAACACGCACTTAAAAAAGGCGAACTGGTGGTTGAGTACAGTGAAGATGATGAATCTATTGCGATCCGTCAGCGCGAACATATTTCAGCAAGAGTTAATGATTAACCTGCATGCTTAAGCAATAATGCTATATAAATATTAACGTTATCATCTGTGATTAATTGACCCATAGGTGATGATTACCGTATAACTAGTGATTCGATTTTCTTTGGTGAGTCACAAACGTAGGCAAATAACATGTCAGCAAAACACCCTATTATTGCTGTAACCGGTTCATCTGGTGCTGGCACAACGACCACGACGACGGCCTTTACGCATATATTCAGGCAGCTTGGTATTAATGCAGCATTTGTAGAAGGCGACAGCTTTCATCATTTCACTCGCGCAGAAATGGAAGTATTAATCCGTAAGTCGCAAGCTGAAAATCGTAACATTAGCTATTTTGGCCCTGAAGCGAATAACTTTAAAAAACTAGAAGAATGCTTCATTAGCTATGGCAATACCGGTAACGGCCAAACTCGCAGCTATTTGCATACATTTGATGAAGCAGTCCCTTTTAACCAAATGCCTGGTACTTTTACGCAGTGGCGTGATTTACCAGAAAACACCGATATGCTTTATTATGAAGGCTTACATGGTGGGGTTGTAACAGATGATGCTGACGTTGCAAAGCATGTTGACCTTCTGATTGGCATGGTGCCCATAGTCAACTTAGAGTGGATTCAAAAAATCATTCGAGACACCACAGAGCGTGGTCACAGCCGTGAAAAAGTCATGGGCTCTATTGTGCGTAGTATGGACGATTATATTAATCACATGACGCCGCAGTTTTCTCGCACCCATATAAACTTTCAGCGCGTACCGACCGTTGATACCTCAAACCCATTTAGTGCTAAAGACATCCCAAGTCTTGACGAAAGTTTTGTGGTGATCCGATTTCGCGGTATTAATAACGTCGACTTCCCTTATTACTTGAACATGATCCAAGGATCGTTTATGTCGCGGGTTAATACCTTGGTGGTACCGGGCGGTAAAATGTCCTTAGCGATGGAACTTATTTTAACGCCGTTGATTAAAGACTTAATCGATAAACGAATAGAGTTGCAAAACATTAATGATATCAAGCCTGGGGACAGTTGATCTTTCAAGGTTGTTTTGGCAGCGAATTGTTGGCCAGAAGGGTTCGGCTAAAAACGTTTTATTCGTTGTTGAATGACTCTTTGCAAATAAAGAGTTGCTTAGATGACTAGGCATCAATCCAATCGCCTTAATTAAAACGTTTTTAACTCGAACAACATTCAACCAGCAAAGTTCAACAGCCCCCTAATTAAGCTTGATTTAAGTCAGTAGTACTAAAATTGTCTTATCGTGATTTCAAGCGAAATAACGGCAGTTGATGTGCTTGGGGCGCTAATTCCCCCTTTTTTCTGTTAGCGTATTGAGCACATCAACGATCACCTACCAATATCTATCCATCATTCACAATGGTCTTCATTTATTCATCGGCAGACATTTTGCTAACACAATGAGTAATAAAGCTGACCCAGGCAACACAATCAACGCCCACGATTTGCCTGGTAATTACATTAACGGAATAATTTCACGGTATGCTTGGTTATTCTGATATTGCTTTAAGCGCAACATAAATTCATCACTGTGAGCAAGTTCTGGGTTTTGTTTTAAAGCCTCTATGGCTTTCTTTTGTGCATCGATTGCAGAGGTAAAATCACCCACCTCAGCATAACCGGCGGCTAAATTGTCTAGCACTGTTGGGTCGTTTTGATTCTGCTCTAGCAGTTTAAGTGACATCGATACTGCACGCGAACCATCACGATACTCTGCTTCTGGGCAGGTTGCTAAAATCCACGCCACATTCCCCAGAGAAACGGGATCACCTGCTATGTTAAACTGCCCCATGGCCTTGCCACAGTTACGTACCACACCATCGCCACCAGCAGAATAGATAAAGCCTAAACGAAAATTGGCCCACTTATCGCCTTGTTTTGCCATCACTAGATACCATTTTTCGGCTAACGTTAAATCACGCGGAAATAATTTACCTTCAAAAGCTAAATCAGCTACGGTTTGCTGTGCTTTAACATGATTTTGCGCCGCAGCTTGAGTGACCCAATCTAATCCATATTGGGTGTTTTGACTGACAAACCGACCAGATAAATACATTAATCCTAACAAGAATTGCGCGTCGGCATCGCCTTGTTTGGCCTTTATTTGTATATGCACAAGTTTACTGCCAGCCTGAGATTCTGCAGTTGGCGGAATATAAAATGCTTGAGGGGAAAAACTTATTACACTAAACGCCAGTAGACATGCTGCCGTTCCAATTTGACTCAGTTTTTTCACGCACACCTCTACAACCATTTGTGATGTTAATAACAGTAACTAACTCGCCTACCCAATTCAATAGACAACCTATAAAGCGAATAATTCAATAGACTTAATGGTTAAGAGAAACACAATAAGGTAAGGTATCTTAAATAAAAAACTGACCTTGATCACAAACAAAATAAATTTAATCTAAAATTTAACAAGTTAATATACACTACTGACACTTCTAAATACGATCTCTATCAAAGTTTTTACGATTGCAATAGCGTAGAATACTTAATTAGACATTACTTACTTTCATTTTTAATCAATCGAGGAATATCGTATGGCTCTGATTGGTAAGCCAAAACCTGACCCAACATTAGAATGGTTTCTTTCACATTGTCACATTCACAAGTACCCAGCAAAGAGCACATTGATCCATGCTGGAGAAGATTCTGACACCTTATATTACATCGTAAAAGGTTCTGTTGCTGTATTGATCAAAGATGAAGAAGGTAAAGAAATGATCCTTTCTTATCTTAATCAAGGCGACTTCATAGGTGAGCTCGGTTTATTTGAAGATCAAGCAGAACGTACTGCTTGGGTTCGCGCTAAACAAGCGTGTGAAATTGCTGAAATTTCGTATAAGAAATTTAAGCAATTGATTCAAGTTAACCCAGAAATCTTAATGAAGCTTTCTGCACAAATGGCCTATCGCTTACAAAGCACAAGCCAAAAAGTGGGCGACCTAGCCTTCTTAGACGTTGCAGGTCGCATTGCACAAACATTATTGCACCTAGCAAAACAACCCGATGCTATGACACATCCTGACGGAATGCAGATTAAAATTACTCGTCAAGAAATTGGTCAAATTGTAGGTTGTTCACGTGAAACTGTTGGCCGTATTTTGAAGATGCTTGAAGAGCAAAACTTAATCCAAGCACACGGTAAAACAATAGTGGTTTACGGTACACGCTAATACTATAGGCGCGATTTAAGCGCCAATCAGGCTCTACTTCAGCTTGATTTAAGCCAAGATTATTAAAGTGGTGTTCATACTATGAACGCCACTTTTTTTATTTTGGGAGCGAACATGAATAGCTTGTTCATCGCCACAGTCAGCTTAATGGCCCTATCCATTAATCAGCAAGATATTCCTGTTACTGAATTCCCGCTTGATCATGATAAAGTCCAAAAACTAGTGACTTCTGGTAATATACGTCCATTAGATGATTATTTAACTTGGGTGTCACAGTATTGTGATGGTCAATTAGTCGATGCTCAGCTTTACCAATATCAAGATAAGTGGCGTTATGACTTACAGTTCAAACTCGCCCAAGGACATGTTATTAATCTGCAGTTAGATGCAGTCAATGGCATGCAAAACCCATTGCCACAATTACCGAGCGAATGCACTAAACATGAAACTGTTACTCGTTGAAGATAATCCATTACTTGTCGCTGAGCTTGAAAAACAACTTAAGCAGGCTGGGTATATTACTGACGTTACCGATAAAGCGGTCGAAGCCGATTATCTAATGAAAGAAACTGAATACGATTGCGTTATTCTCGATATTGGCTTACCCGATGGTAATGGCTTATCGCTGGTAACACAGTGGCGAGAACGTGGCGTAAGCACGCCTGTTATCATGCTCACAGCCCGTAGCCAGTGGCATGAAAAAGTAGAAGGGTTTAACGCTGGTGCAGATGACTACTTAGGCAAGCCGTTTCACGCACAAGAATTACTAGCCCGTATACAGGCATTAATCCATCGAGCCCATGGGCGAGCAAACTCAGCGTCTAAACTACTGTGCTATGGCGGTGTTAATTTAGATGAAAACGAACAAAAGGTCACAGTTGGTGAGCAAGAATATGAGCTAACATCGATGGAGTTTAGGCTATTAAAGATTTTTTTAATGTCGCCTAAAAAACTACTGTCAAAATCTCAACTTACCGATAAGCTATACCAATTTGATGATGAAAAAGAAAGCAATGTGGTCGAAGTCTATGTCACCCATTTACGTAAGAAACTGGGTAAGACCACGATTGAAACCCGTCGCGGACAAGGTTATATCTTTCACGGTTTAGTGGAATGATGTCAATTCGCTTTAAACTTAGCCTATGGTTGAGTGGCCTTATTATCATCGCAACGTTGATCGGTTTATTTCTTTTTGAATCAATGTTGCGTGATGCATTTCATGATTCAATAATTAATCGGTTAGAAGAAGATTTAGAGCACATCATTATCGCTACACGCCTTCAAGAGGGCGAACTGGTTATCGACCAAAATCAATTATCCAGTTTTTATCGGCCAGCATACTCAGGTCGTTACTTCCAATTAAACTTACCAGATCACACTATTCGTTCACGCTCCTTGTGGGATGCTGAGTTACATATTGTTAATTTAGAGACTCAACAAAAGCGTGTTTGGCAAGCAAAAGGTCCTAAAAACAATGATATGCAATTATTATCCATTGGTATTGGTGCGCCGAATAGTAAAAACACTGCAACCTTAACCGTAGCGCAAGATCTCAGTATTGGCCGCAGAGTATTTAGCGAGATATTTGGCACCAAACTTGCGATTAATATAGGCATGTTATTGGCTATGATTGCAGGTATTTTCATTATCTTGCGTCAATCGTTTAAACCGGTAAATCAAATCCAAGGAGCACTCGCTAAACTTCGTGAAGGCGATATTGCCTCCCTTGAAATAGCTCAAATTCCAGCAGAAATCCGTCCGTTAGCTGAAACCTACAACCAATTATTAGATTACACAGCAAAACAAATAGAGCGCAGCCGTAACAACTTAGGCAATTTAAGCCATGGCTTAAAAACACCTTTCGCGGTTATGCAGCAACAAGTTGAAGCCTTAGGCTTATCTCACCCAGAGGCAGCCATGGCTATGCAGCAACAATTAGATCTAGTGCATAAAATGATTGAACGTAAGCTGGCTGCGGCGCGAATTACTGGCGATATGTTGCCTGCCGCGCAATTAGCCGTGCCTAAAGACTTCGACAGTTTAATTAATACCCTGCATAAAGTGCATCGCCAACGAGATATTAACTGTGTGTTAATTAATCCAGATAACATTAGTAGGATCCCCATTCACCGTGAAGATGGTATGGAGTTGTTTGGAAACTTGCTAGACAACGCCTTTAAATGGACTAATACGCAAGTGAATGTGCGCATCAATCAAATACAAAATGGCGGTATATCTCTACAAATTGAAGATGACGGCAGTGGCGTAAAACAAGATAAAATAGCATCATTAACCGCACGAGGCACTCGCCTAGATGAAGCGACCATGGGGCACGGGTTAGGATTATCTATTGTTAAAGAGATTTGCGAACAATATGGTTTTAGCTTGACGTTTAATCGAAGTGAGACTTTAAACGGACTGAGTGTCAATATAGTGATGAGCCAGTAGTCCTGAACAACTAGCCAAAAACTAATCATCATAAGCCAATAAAAAAGACCTGCTTAATTGCTCAAGCAGGTCTTTTTTGCGCAACTTACACTACATCATTGCATTGGTACTTTCAAAAATTTTATCGGCTGATGCCGCAACAAAGCCAGTATACAGTTTGCCGTTGTCCATTGGATAACGACGAGCAAACTCGTAGAAACAACTAGGAATTTCAGCATCACCATCGGTAAAGTTAACCACCACTTTATCGGCCATGGTAGATGACTGCTCTAACAATACTTCTGGTGTACCTTTAATTTCACCACCTGAGGCATTAAGTACAAAACCTGCATCTTTCAATGCTTGGTTTACATCTTCAATACGCTCAAACTGCGGTAAATCGTTAATCGATACAGTAAAGTGGTTCGCACGATAACCTAAAGCAGCAACCCAAGCGGCATATTCACTCTCCGCCAACAACGCCTTGTAGGTCGCTTTATCTAAGTTCCAGTGACGACCAGAATAAATAAAGTTATCTGCGGTTGTAGCCGCAACATCAACTTGCTCAATTAAACCATGAATGGTTTTTTGCAGTTCAGGGCTAAACTCTTCAACCAACAATTCCGATATAAATACCTTAGGTTGAGTTGGGTCTGGATGCTCGAAATGTTTAGCGACTAGCTTTTTCTGCTCAAACTTGTAATCGCCGCTATCAATATAACCAATTGAAGTAAAATGCTCAGCTAACACGCTGAGATTAACCTTGGCGATATTAAACGTACGCAGGGCAATATGGTCATTAATGATCGCTGCGCCATGGCCTAGCAGTTGATGAATTTTAGCCGCTGAAGGCGTCATCTTAATATAGTCTTGCCATAACTCGGCAAACAAAACATTAACGTCAGTATGCATGGTTAAATCCTTATAATAAGGCTGGTGATATCATAAACATCACCAGCACCGAATCATGCGATGGACTTATCAATTTAAATTGATAAGCCAGGGCTTAAAGTGGCAGGTAGACTTACAGAGTCAGCTTCCATTGAAGCAACAGGGTAAGCACAATAGTCTGCGGCATAAAATGCACTAGCACGATGATTACCCGATGCCCCAACACCACCAAATGGTGCAGAACCTGAAGCGCCAGTGATTTGCTTATTCCAGTTAACAATACCAGCACGAATACGTGCTAAGAAATAATCGTAATCTTCACGGCTATCCGCTAATAAACCAGCAGATAGACCATAACGCGTGGCATTCGCTAAGTGGATAGCTTGGTCAAAGTCGCGATAACGGACAAGTTGCAATAACGGACCAAAGTATTCTTCATCTGGTAAGTCGGCAATTGAAGTCACGTCAATTAAACCTGGGGTCACAATCCCTTTACCGGCTTCAACTTGTATCAATTCAATTAACGATACACCGCCAAGAGATTGCAGTGTTGCTTGCGCGGCCACCATGCCTCTAGCGGCCGTTTCAGAGATCATTGAGCCCATAAATGGCTGCGGCTGTGCATTCCAAGGGCCAACCTTGATTTGTTTAATCGCGGTAACAAGCTCAGCAATTAACGCATCCCCCTGCGCTCCTTCTTCTATGTACAGACGACGGGCACAAGTACAACGCTGTCCTGATGAAATATAAGCAGATTGAATAATGTCATGTACTGCAGCCTTGGTATCGGTAACACCTTTAACGATTAGCGGGTTATTACCACCCATTTCTAAGGCTAAAATCTTACCTGGATGACCGGCATATTGCTGATGTAAAATGTGTCCAGTGCGCGAACTACCGGTAAAGAATAAACCATCAATTTGCGGGTGCGAAGCCAGTGCTTTACCGGTTTCAACTTCACCTTGGACAAGATTAACTACACCTTGAGGCAAGCCTGCTTTATCCCAACATTTCAGCATTAACTCTGCCACTTTAGGTGTGAGCTCTGACGGCTTAAATACTACAGTATTACCCGCTAGCAATGCCGGTACAATGTGACCATTAGGTAAATGCCCTGGGAAGTTATAAGGTCCAAATACCGCCACAACACCATGTGGTTTATGACGTAATACTGCACGCCCAGCGGGTAAGTCGTTAGTTTCGGTTCCTGTACGTTTGTCGTGAGCTTTAGCAGACAAAGCAATTTTACCAATCATCGCGCCCACTTCTGTGGCCGTTTCCCATTGTGGCTTACCGGTTTCCTGGGCAATTGTTTCGGCGATTTCGTCTTTATTTGCTTCTAGTTGTGCACGATACGCTTCTACAACGGCCAAACGAGCTTCATAGCCCAACATAAACCAATCAAACTGGGCTGCACGAGCAGCATCAACAGCAGCATTCACTTGGTTTGGTGTAGCCGTTTTACCTTGCCAAATCACTTCACCGTTTGCTGGGTTGCTTGAGTTAACATCATGACCTTCGCCAGCTAACCACTGACCTTGAATATATTGTGTCATTTCTTACTCCTACATTGCTAAAACACGAATTTGCTCGCCATCGCTAACCAGTAAACCGGCTGCTATTTCAGGGCTAAGAACAACATCGTCGTGTTCATCAGAGACCAACAGTTTGGCAGCTGATGCACGATAATCAGCCAGCGACGTGTTGGAAATAATAAAATGATGATCTGCGTGAGGCATTTTGCCAATCGATACCGTGAGTAAGCGGCTTTTTTTAACCGAACGGATTTCGCTCAGAGCACACTCTACGGTTGGACCACCATCAAAAATATCGACGTAATTACGGAATTTAAAGCCTTCGGCTTGTAATAAACGCAGGGCTGGCTTGGTATTTTTATGAACCTCACCAATCACTTTTTGCGCCTTTTTAGGCAGCATGCAAACATATACAGGGTTGCGGGGCATCATTTCAGCCATAAACGCTTTTTTGCCTAAACCAGACAAATAGTCTGCTTCAACAAAATCGATGCCTAGAAAATGATGTTGTAGCCATTCATAAAACGGCGAATCACCATGGTCATCACTCACGCCGCGCATTTCAGCAATGACAGTTTCGCCAAAGCGCTGTGGATGCTGAGCCAATAATAGAAAACGCGAACGTGACAACATGCGACCATTATTGCCTTTACGGTATGCGTCTTTTAAAAACAGAGTGCAGACTTCTGCAGCACCAGTATAGTCATGACATAAAGTGAGGGTTTCAACTTCATTACGCACAGAAATCTGCTGAGAATGGTAAACCTCAGTGCCTAAGCGATAATGATAAAAAGCATCTTGCATGCCGACGGCAGCTTCAACACCACAAGTACCAACAACTTCATTGGTTTTGGTGTCTTCAAGCACCATTAAGTAGCCTTCATCAAAAGGCTTATCAATTTGCTTAGTAAAAGATGCTTCTGCCCTAGCGATCTTTGAACGCAGTAACTCTTCGTTTACTGGTAAAGATGTGAAACCGTGGCCTGACTCAACTGCGATACTATAAAGTGCATCGTAATCACTAGCACGGATAGGACGTATGATTAACATCTTAATCTCCTCATTGCGCCACTAGCTTGCTGCGCTGATAGTGTACCCACCAACGCAGCAAACCCTTATGGCGAACCCAAACAACCAGAGTGCAAGCCAGCCTCACACTCAGTTGTTCATTAACCTGCTACTACTTTTGCCACTGCACGCTCAAAACGCGCTAAGCCTTCAGCAATATCAGCTTCTGGGATCACCAATGATGGAGCAAAACGCACCACATTTGCACCAGCAATTAAGTTCATTAACCCTTCGGCAACTGATGCAACTAAAAATTCGCGGCTTCGGCCTTCGTATTTTTCGTTTAATACCGCGCCAAGCAATAAACCTTTACCACGAACTTCACTAAATACGTTGTACTTAGCATTAATTGCCGCTAAACCATCACGGAATAATTGCTCACGATGTTTAACACCATCAAGCACTTCTTTGGTGTTCACTACGTTCATTACCGCGTTACCTACAGCACACGCTAATGGATTACCACCGTAAGTAGAACCGTGTGTACCCACCTTTAAGTGAGCGGCAATTTTAGCCGTTGTTAACATTGCCGCGATTGGGAAACCGCCGCCTAATGCTTTAGCACTGGTTAAAATATCAGGCACGATGTCGGTACCCATGTAAGCAAATAACTCACCAGTACGACCCACGCCAGTTTGTACTTCATCAAAAATAACCAAAGCATCATGCTTGTCTGCTAAACGACGCACAGCTTTTAAGAACTCTGGGTCACCATTAATAATGCCGCCTTCACCTTGAAGTGGCTCTAGCATAATGGCGCAAGTTTTATCTGAAATAACAGCTTCTAAAGCAGCAATATCATTAAATGGTACGTGGGTAATACTTTGCGGCTTAGGGCCGAAACCGTCTGAATAAGCGGCTTGTCCGCCTACGGTTACAGTAAAGAATGTCCGGCCGTGGAATGCTTTGTCAAAAGCGATAATTTGGTCTTTATCAGCCCCATGGTTATCTAATGCATAACGACGAGCTAATTTAAGTGCTGCTTCGTTTGCTTCTGCGCCAGAGTTGGCAAAATAAACACGTTCCGCAAATGTAGAGTTAACTAATTTAGTGGCTAATTCTAACGCCGGCTCGTTGGTCATTACATTCGATAAGTGCCAAAGCTTTTCGCCCTGTTCTTTTAATGCTGACACTAAAGCTGGGTGACAATGACCTAAACAATTAACTGCAATACCACCAGCGAAATCGATGAATTCATTGCCTTCTTGATCCCATACACGGCTACCTTCACCACGGACAGGAATAACGGCAGCAGGCGCATAATTAGGCACCATGACTTCATCGAATTGGGCACGTGTTAGATTCATTTCTAGACTCATTGCATTTCATCCTTCAGGTTGTAAGCAGCTTGAAAGCCGCTGTTTCCGCTGTTTGCTTTATATTCTGTAAGTGCATTGGCGGAAGCTTGTGTTATTTATGGGACATTATTAGCGAAAATGTGATCAAAATACCAGTTCTGTACAATTAACTTCAGCAGGAGGGAAGTCTATTCTGCATAAAGATTGAAAAATATGACTAAATAAAGCGTTTATCGGGGGGCTAGCGAGCATAAATAGTCATAAAAAAAGTTATTTCACTGCATTTTGTGTAGCTATTCACCGAAAGTGAATAACTACACAAATTTAACATTTCGTAATAATGAGCTTTTACCACGCTTAAAGTAAATCAAGCTTACGAAAATTTTGCGCTTTGAGACGTAATAATTCTTGAGCCGAAAACTCGTAATAATCAAACATGATTCGTTTTTCTTGCGGGTCAATTAGCTGTTGCTCTTCTAATAATAGCACTTTGGCATAACAACTTGCTTTGGCGACGATTGCCGCGTCAGCAGATAACTCAGAAAAATGATAATCATGGTCAAGCTCTTTCAATATTCGAGTCATTGCTGAATCTTCAAATTTCAGTAAATTAAGCAACTGCCAATTCAACTTATGCCCATGCAACATCACCTGTTCAAATATAGATTCAGCCGGAAAGTCGGTTGCCATAATCGCATCATAGACTTGCTTATCTCGACTTTGACTTGCCTCTCGTAGCCAAGTTCCCCACGTTTTATCGAAAATCTGGCCACTTTGGTTCAAAATAATTGAGGTCGCAAATTGATACATTAGCGCACAAGTATAAGTCAGGCTCGGCTCTTTATTATGTAACTCAGCTAAGGCTTGCGCAGCTATTGCGCTCATGATGCTATAACGCCATAACTTACGAGTTATCCACAATAAATTAGCATTACCTGCCGGTAACCAGTTACGTAAACAAAAATATGGGATCAATAACCGAAGGTTTTCTAAGCCAATATAATTTAACACCAATTTGATATCTGTCACTTGTACATCTGAATTTTTTGGACGTCGGTGACGCGAGGCCGGACTGTTGATCAAATTGATTAAATCGCGGCATAGCCAGCTATTGTCTTCAATAATTGGTCGCAGACGATTTAAATTCAGATCAGGGCTTAACAGTAAATCTAATAACAAAATTTGACTTTCGGTAATCCCTGCTGACTCAATAATAGACAGGGGGTTGAGCATTTGATGTTCAACAGCATTATTGACCGTATGGGTTAAGTGACTTGAAACTTCGAGGTATATATGACGCTCTTGCACTTGTTTTTCTATACGCAGTTTTAACGCTTTGCGTTCTATATCAAGTTTATTGGCGCTTTCTTCTATTTCGCTATTAAGTTCATCTAGCATTGAACCAACAGGTTGTTTACCCACAATAAGCTGATTGTAGAGTCGACGTTCTATTTCAATGACTTTTCCGGGTCTTACACCACCCGCGACTGATATTGCCACTCAACACTGCCCTTAATTATGATGTTAGGAGTAATCATAAAAATTAAGGCTCTCCAAAGAAAGCCTTCATACGATTTTATTTATTAATTTGGAACTCAGTAGCTATTTTAGCTCTTGCTCAAATAATTTATAAATACGACGGTATTCATCTAACCAGCTTGATGGTTGCACAAAACCGTGCGGCTCAACGGGATAAATAGCGGTTTCAAACATCGGTTTTTCTAATTCAATTAAGCGCTGAACCATTCTAACGCTGTCTTGGAAAAATACATTGTCATCTAATACGCCACTCATAATCAGCAATGGTTTTTGTAACCCATGAGCATGTTCTATTGGAGAGCTACGCTCATAAGCAATAGGATCGATGTCAGGCGTATTTAAAATATTAGCCGTATATGGTGCATTATAATGAGCCCAATCGCTTACAGGGCGTAATGCAGCGCCTGCTTGGAATAACTCGGGTTCATTAAATAAGGCCATAAAGGTTAAGAAACCACCGTAAGACCCACCGTAAGTGCCTACGCGTTTTGCATCTACATTAGCGTTACTCGCTAGCCAAGCAACACCATCTTTTAAATCTTCAACTTCTGGATGGCCCATATTGCGATATACCGCAGTACGCCAATCACGACCATAGCCTTTTGAACCTCGATAATCCATATCCATCACTACATAACCTTGCTGAGTTAATAAGTTATGGAACATAAACTCACGAAAGTAGCCAGAAAATCCATAATGCGCATTTTGTAAATAACCTGCTCCATGGTTAAACACGACTGCGGGATATTTATCAGCTTGCTTAACATCATAACCTTGTGGCAAATACACTCGAGCGTAAACTTGGCCTGCACCATGGCTTGATGGTACTGCAACAACCTGTGGCATTTGCCAAGGATATTCTTTAAAAGTGTCGCTGGTATAGTGAGTCAACGGTTTAAGTTCACCGCCAATAGGTTGAATAAATAGCTCATCTGGGCTGGTTGCCGCTGATGCTGTTAATAATAATGTGTTACCGTCTGGGCTTAAGCTGTAATCTAAAGTGCCAAACCATTGGGTTAGTTGCTCATTTTTACCTGTAGCAACCTCTACTCGATAAACATTGTAGCTCCCAGGATGATCTTTGTTAGCACGATAATAAATGTGCTTACCATCTGGAGATAAGGTCACATTATCAACCACATATTTACCGCTTGTTAATGCAGTAACATTACCTGCTGGTGACTTGGTATATAAATGAGAAAAACCTGACTCCTCAGACAAATAGTAAATAGTGTCAGTCCCGGTTATCCAACCAAATTGATTATAGTTATAATTAACCCACGCATCGTCGTGTAAACGATGTTCAGTAACGAACTTTCCCTTTTGCAGGTCTACACGCGCTATCCAGCGATCTTTGTTATCAACAGCTTCAACCATCACTATCAACTGGTTGTCAATTTCACGCCACTGCATCGCGCTTTGGCTCCACTCCCAGTCTTGCATCAACTGGATTAAGCGTGGGGCTTTGACACTTTTATAACTCTTGCCTTGGGCTTTAGCGTTTTCGGCTTTAACACTGGCTAATACGTCTTCATCAAACCCAGTTAACCCTTCAATAGTAATATCTTTTTTAGTGCGTTCAACAAGATCAAGTAACACTAGACGTTGGCCAGGAAAAGCATCTTCAGCAACACGGGCTCGCGCAGGAACTGCATCAACATAACCGTCTTTACCTAAATAATTAGGCATAATGTCGTGTTCTGCTCGCCAAGTATAATTTTTGTCCGTTAGTGCCAGTATCACATAACGGCCGTCAGGCGATAAGCTCATTTCTGAGACAGTTTCTGAGTCACCTAAATACCATGGTTGGGCTGAAAATGTTGGATCAGCTTTAGCTAGTGACTCACGATAATCTTCACGAGCTTTGTCATTGTTATGTTGCAGTGCCACATAACCCATTAAACGATGTTGTTGCTTGGCAATATAACTACTTGGCTCTGGCGTACTTGTTGGCTCATTAGCCATTTGAATCGCCGCAATTTGCTCAACCATACCAGTGGCTTGATGCAGGCGAAAAATATTGTTGCCTTGCCAGTATGCAAGATCGCCATTATTTAAAAAGCGCACGCCATTTATCGCATCATTTTGACGAGTAATTTGACTAATATTGCCATTTTGAAGGTTTTTGACAAAAACATTCCCTTGGTAAATATACGCCTTTTGAGATTGAGCTAAATTCATAACGCCATTACGCTGATCAGCTAAATGCAACTGAGAAAGCTCAAGCTGATTAGCAGTTGTTGCTGTAATACTTTGTTGATAATAATCACGAACAGGCGACTGGTGAGCTTGACGACTAAAATACACTGACTGACTGTCGTCACTCCAATATGCACCCTGAGCCAAAATCCCCATCCAATCTGGATTAGCCATGATTTGCTTGAGTGTTAGAGCTTGTTCCGCTTTAGGAGGTGTCGCTAACGCAACGGTAATTTGTTCAGGTATCGCAGTTGTTGTCACTGATGTTGAGTCGACAGTGGCTGCACAGCCGCCCATCATGGCTAATGAAACGGCACTAATGGCAAAATGTCGCAGAAAGCTGTTCATGTTCATCCCTTTTATTATTTTTAAGCGCTATTTATAGCATATTATACGTAAGATTAACCGAGGGTGAATAACTGAAGTTGTAACATAAAATACGCATAATATATCAATGACTTAATATATATATTAATCAGTATAACTATAGATTATACACGTAAAAAATTAGCCAGTAACTCGTGCCCTTGCTGGGTTAAAATCGATTCAGGATGAAACTGTACGCTGTATATCCCTAGCGCCTGATTACTCATGGCCATAATTTCACGCCCGTGGATCGGATCATCGTACCAAGCATCAAGTTCGAAATCCTTGGGAATGCTGTCAATGAGCAGTGAGTGGTAACGCGTAACTTGAAGAGGCAGTGCAAGCTCGGAAAATAAGCCTTGTTGATTGTGCTGTATTAAACTGGTTTTACCATGCATAACACGCTTAGCCCTTATCACATTAGCACCAAAGACTTGTGCAATAGCTTGATGGCCTAAGCACACACCTAGAATGGGTATTTTTCCAGCAAAATGGGCAATTGCAGCAAGTGATATCCCTGCTTCGTTTGGGGTGCAAGGGCCAGGTGAAATAACTAAATGGCTAGGCGCTAATGTTTCAATTTGTTCAAGAGTAATTTCATCATTGCGTTTAACAATAATCGCTTGTTCAAGTGTTTGAAAATACTGAACAAGGTTAAACGTAAATGAATCATAATTATCAATCATCAATAACATTATTGATTCTCGTCACTTTTTTTAGTTTAAAAAAAACCAGTCTTGCGACTGGTTTTATGTCCTAACATGGTCAATTACTTAACCACGGTTAGGTGACTTCTGCGTTTCGCTTTATCGTCTGAACTGCTCGACTTAGTCGTTTTAGGCGTGGTTGTTGGCTCTTCAGCTGACTTAACAGATGATGGTACTGATGAAAGTTCATCATGTTCATCTTCAATCATGTAAGCATCTTCCATATCAAACACCGTACCAGCACCGTTTTCACGGGCATAAATGGCTACGATAGAGGCCATAGGTAAAAACACATTTTGTGGAACACCACCAAAACGAGCATTAAACTCTACTGCATCATTAGTCATATGAAGATTAGCCACAGCTCCAGTTGCAATGTTTAACACGATTTGACCGTCTTTAACAAATTGCTGCGGAACTTGAGTACCTTTAACAAAAGCGTCCACGACTACATGCGGCGTTAAATGGTTATCCATCAACCATTCATAATAAGCTCGCAATAAATACGGACGATTAGGTGTTATTGGTTTCATTACATGCCCATGCGCATTTCGCGCTCAGCCTCAGTTAACGAAGCTTTAAATGATTCGCGTTCAAAAATACGAGTCATATAAGCATTGATCTCTTTTGCTGTACGAGGGTCTAGGTTAATCCCTAATACTGGTAAGCGCCATAATAATGGGCCTAAGTAGCAATCAGATAAACCAAACTCTTCGCTCATGAAATATGGCATTTCAGCAAATACAGGTGCTAAAGCAACTAAGCTTTCGGTTAATTCTTTGCGTGCTGCATCAGCCTTTTCACCTTTACGGATACGCTCAACAAGCGCATACCAGTCAGTGTCGATTCTGTGCATCATCAAACGGCTTTGACCGCGAGAAACAGGATAAACAGGCATCAATGGAGGATGCGGGAAACGCTCATCCAAATATTCCATAATAATACGAGATTCATACAATACTAATTCGCGATCAACTAAGGTCGGTACTGAATTGTATGGATTGACTTCAAGTAAATCTTCAGGCATTTCACTTGGGTCTACCTGCAAAACATCAACGGTAACCCCTTTTTCAGCCAATACGATACGTACTTGGTGACTATATAAATCATCGGCACCAGAAAAAAGTGTCATGATAGAGCGCTTGTTGGCAGCAACAGCCATTGATACCCTCCAGAATCTAAAAAAAACAAAACAAACGAGGGGCTAAGCCCCCCGTTTACAATATGCGGATTATGTATAATAACCGTTATTGCTAGCTAGTGTACATCTTTCCAGTACTCTTTCTTCAACAAATACGCAATGATGAAGAAAATAAACAAGAATCCAAGCACCCACATACCTAAAGCTTTACGCTCTAACTGTACAGGTTCAGCTGAGTAAACTAAGAAACCCGTAATATCACGGACCGCTTGGTCATACTCTTCCGCTGTCATTTTGCCACCTGTGGTAACAAATGTGCCATCTTCTTGTTTTACTGCAAGACCTTGTAAGTCTTGTAATACATGAGGCATACCCACTAATGGGAAAACTGTGTTGTTTACACCAAATGGACGAGTCTCATCAGCATAAAAACCTTTAAGGTAAGAATATACCCAATCTTCACCACGCACACGAGCAACCAATGTTAAATCTGGAGGCGCAGCGCCAAACCATTTAGCAGCATCGGCAGTAGGAATTGAATTTTCCATTAAATCGCCAATTTTTGCATCATTAAGAATGTACTTGCTACGCATATCATCGGTAGAAATACCTAAATCCGTAGCAACACGCTCGTAACGTTGGTATTGAGTGCTATGACAACCTGAACAATATTGTTGGAATAAACCCAAACCACGTTCTAATGACTCTTTGTCATGTAAGTCAACGTTAGCGCTTTCTAAGTGAACATTATGCCCACTTGCTGCCATCGCCAAAGATGGCAACAAAGTAACTAATGCAATTAATAACTTTTTCATTAGTGTGTCACCCTCGTTGGTACTTCTTTTGTTTTCTCATTCTTACTGTAAACCCATAGGGCTACGAAGAAACCAAAGTAAGTGAAAGTGAAAATACGTGCCGCAATAGTTAGCTCAGGAGTAGCAGGAACAACACCTAAATAACCAAGAATAATGAACGACACAGTAAATTGTGCAATGTTGATCTTATGGATCATGCTGCGATAGCGAACAGACTTCACTTTACAACGGTCAAGCCATGGCAGAATAAATAACACTGCAATAGACAGACCCATACCAATTACACCCAATAATTTATCAGGAATAGCACGTAAAATGGCATAGAAAGGTGTGAAGTACCAAACTGGCGCGATATGTTCTGGTGTCTTCATTGGGTTAGCCGCTTCAAAGTTTGGCTTTTCAAGGAAGTATCCACCGCCTTCTGGCATGAAGAACAACACATAACAGAACACAATTAAGAAGCCCGCTACACCCATAATATCTTTTACGGTGTAATAAGGGTGGAATGGAATTGCATCAACAGGCCATCCGTTCTCATCTTTGTTCTTTTTAATTTCAACACCATCAGGGTTATTTGAACCCACTTCATGTAGTGCAATTAAGTGTAAGAACACTAATACAACTAACACAAGAGGTAGCGCAATAACGTGTAATGCGAAGAAACGGTTTAAGGTTGCACCTGAAATAACGTAGTCACCACGGATCCACAATGTTAGGTCATCACCAATAATAGGGATAGCACCAAACAAAGAAATAATCACCTGTGCGCCCCAGTAAGACATCTGTCCCCAAGGTAACAAGTAACCCATGAATGCTTCGGCCATTAGCACAAGGAAAATCAACATACCAAATAGCCATAACAGCTCTCTTGGTTTTTGATATGAACCGTAGATTAATCCACGGAACATGTGCATATAGATAACAAAGAAAAACGCTGAGGCACCCGTTGAGTGCATATAACGTAATAACCAACCATACTCAACATCACGCATGATGTATTCAACAGAAGCAAAGGCACCTTCTGCTGTTGGTACGTAATTCATGGTTAACCAAATACCTGTAAGTAACTGGTTAACTAAAACTAATAGCGCTAATGAACCAAAGAAATACCAAAAGTTGAAATTCTTTGGTGTCGCATATTGGCCCACGTGACGGTTATAAGTTGCCGTCATTGGGATGCGCGCATCAATCCAATCAATAATATTCTTAACCATTACGCCGCTCCTGTATCTTCACCGATAATCACGGTAGCGTCATCGACATATTTGTGTGGCGGGATAACGAGGTTCAATGGTGCTGGAACACCCTGAAACACACGACCGGCCATGTCGAATTTAGAACCGTGACAAGGACAGAAGAAACCAGATGTTACACCTTCAACCTGCTCACCGAATGAATCAGGCAAATAAGTTGGTGAACAACCTAAGTGAGTACAGATACCGACTGCAATGAAGAACTCAGGCTTAATAGAACGTGCAGGGTTAGCCGCATATTCTGGTTGCTGCATTTCTTCTGAAGCAGGATCACGTAATTGACCGTCTAAAGATTTAAGATTCTCTAATACAGCTTCTGTACGACGAACGACCCAAACCGGTTTTCCGCGCCATTCGACACGAATTAACTGACCTGGTTCTACTTTACTAATATTTACTTCGACCGGCGCACCTGCAGCTTTCGCCTTGGCGCTCGGATTCCATGACTTGATGAAAGGAACCGCTACAGCGACGGCACCAGCACCACCTACTACGGCGGTTGCGGCTGTCAGGAATCTGCGACGTCCGGTATCGACTGGCGCATTGCTCATCCACTTATCTCCCAGAGGGTGTTGGAATTTTTATATTTCAATACTTTAGCGACCATAATGGTAAAACGCTAAAATCATAGTTTGAGGCGGTGCTCATTATAGCGAAAAATTAGAACCAGATCATAGTGAAAACACTCATCTATGTTGAGGATATTAACATTTTTTTCAAAATAGCATATAAATCAGCGGCTTTTTAACAATTTTATCGAGATGAACTTATAAAAAGAATGATTTATTCCTATATCTAATCAAGTGTTTATATAGGTTTTAGTCTAAAAATAGAGAAAAGTAGACATCTAATACTAAAGAAAGAGATTTTTAGAAAAACTGAATTTGAATTGTAGATACAAAAAAGCTCAGTATTAACTGAGCTTTTTATCGTTTCTGTACTAAAGCTAACTAGTAACTATTTACCGCTAGAAGATTTCATATACTTAAAGAAATCACCTTCAGGTTCTAATACCATTACGTCGTTTTTACCTGCAAAACTTTCTTTATAGGCTTCTAAACTACGTAAAAAGTTATAAAACTCAGCATCTTTACTGTAAGTATCAGCGTAAATCTTGGCAGCAAGTGCATCACCTTCACCACGAACGGTAAGGGCTTTACGTTCAGCTTCAGCAATCTTCACAGTAACGTTAGCATCAATCGTCGCACGAATAATTTCAGCTTGCTCTTTACCCTGTGCTCGATGCTCTTTGGCCACAGCTTGACGTTCAGCACGCATACGTTGGTAAATACTGTTACTCACGTTAGCAGGTAAGTTAATTTGCTTAACTCGAACATCAACGACTTCAATACCTAAGTTTTCAGCGCTTTCAGATGCATTTTGTAATGCATCTGTTTGTAACTCATCACGCTTACCCGATACGATTTCTTTAATCGTACGGCGACCAAACTCTGTACGTAAATCGTTGTTGATTTTAGCTTGTAATAAGCTTTCAGCATTGGCTTTGATGCCACCATTAGTAGAAAGATAATACTTTTCAAAATCACGAATACGCCACTTAACGTACGAATCAACCATTAAGTCTTTCTTCTCAGAAGTAACAAAACGATCGGCTGCGCCGTCTAAAGTTTGAATACGCGCATCTAGGTATCTCACTTTATCAACAACTGGTAACTTAAAGTGTAAACCTGGTGCAAACACTTTAGTCACGTCATCGTCTTTAAGGACTTTGCCAAAGCGAGCGACAATTGCACGCTCGCCTTCGTTAACCACCATTAAAGATGAAAAACCAATGCCTAAGATGACAATCAAAATGATCAGAGCAAATCTACCCATGATTAGTTCCTCCCTTGGCGAAGACGATCTTCGCGGCTGAGACGTCCATCAGACGACATGCTAGTGATCGGTGTGTTTACGCCGGTGTTTGATACTGAGTTAACATGACGTTCAGCTTCTGGCTCAGCTACTTGGCGCGAACTTTTAGACGCATCCATTAACTTATCCAAAGGTAAGTACATCAAGTTACCATTATTTTTAGCATCAATTAACACTTTATTCGTGTCAGACATGACCGCTTGCATCGCATCTAAATATAAACGATTACGTGTCACTGCTGGCGCAGCTTTATACTCTGGTAATAGCTTTTCAAAACGAGCAACTTTACCTTGAGCCTCTAACACTTCACGTTCTTTGTATGCATTAGCTTGTTGTGCCATACGTTCAACTTGACCACGAGCTTTTGGTTCAATTTCACGAGCATAAGCTTCAGCTTCACGGATAAAGCGTTGTTCATCTTCCTGGGCAGAAATTGCATCATCAAATGCATCTTTCACTTCTTCAGGCGGACGGGCTGGTAAAAAGTTTACGTCACGGATCTGCAAACCTAATTTATAAGGCTCGATGATACGCTCTAACTCTTTCCATGTGTCACGACGAATCGCATCACGGCCAGTCGTTAGAATGTCATCCATGCGATTGTGACCAATCACGTAGCGTAATGCACTGTCTGTAGCTTCGCGTAAACTTTCGTTAGCTTCAACTGCACTGAATAAGTAGGAATACGCATCTGACACACTGTATTGCACCACTAATTCTACTTTTACTACGTTTTCATCCGACGTCAACATACTGCCAGAAGCAGGAATTGAACGAAACGTTTCTACGTCTACGGTATACACTTCATCGATAAAAGTGGCTTTCCAGTGTAAACCTGAGCTCACCTCACCAATGTGTTGACCAAAACGAAGTAAAACGCCTCGCTCAGCTTCTTTGACTGTATATAACCCTGATAAGCCCCAAATAATTAAGGCAATAACAGCGAATACAATCAATATCGATGAGTTGAATGGCTGGCCAGATGCGGAATTACCGCCTTTGCCACCAAAACGTTTTGATAAGTTACGAAAAACTTCGTCGAGATCCGGTGGCCCTTTATCGTTACCACCTTTATTTCCCCAAGGGTCTTTATTACCCTTGTTACCGGGCTCATTCCAAGCCATTTAGCACTCCATAATTGGATGAAATAAATGAGATTAACAAGTGACGTCTATTTCTGAAGGTTCAAAAATAAATGCCTCTAATTCCCCCTGACTCTGTTTAGCTAATCGGCGCCAATCGGCATCCGATAAACGAACAGATAAAATACAGTTCCCCAGATCGTCATAGTCTTTCTGCTGTATTGCATCCAGTCGATAAAACTGGCCAAGATAATGTCCTGCTGATGCAGGTATTTTCAATGTAAGCTCGCGGATAACCTCACCGATTAACTCGGTAATGGCTTTCAACAGCAAATCAAATCCAATCCGTTTTTGCGCAGAAACCCATACACGCTCAGGTTTTCCGTCTTCATCGTAATCAATACGAGGTGCAAAATCTTCAAGTAGATCAATCTTATTACATACCACTAATTGGGTGATTTCATCAGCATCAATTTCTTCCAATACCCGTTGTACTTGGTCAAAATTTTCTGTCATATTTTCATCAGCACAATCAACAACATGCAGCAAAATTTCTGCTTGACGAGTTTCTTGCAATGTGGCCTTAAACGCTGCCACTAAGTCATGCGGTAGATGACGAATAAAACCAACGGTATCTGCTAAAATTACAGCTCCGTCAGGTAGCGCTAACTTGCGCAATGTCGGATCTAATGTGGCAAATAACTGATCTGCTGCATACACATCCGAAGACGTCAGCGAATTAAACAACGTTGATTTACCAGCGTTGGTATAACCCACCAATGATACTGTTGCTAAGTCACTTCGCTTACGCGCACGACGGCTTTGCTCACGTTGTTTGTCTACTTTATCGAGGCGACGATTAATGTTTTTAATTCGCCCACGCAGTAAACGACGGTCTGTTTCAAGCTGGGTTTCACCCGGCCCTCGCATCCCAATACCACCTTTTTGTCTTTCTAAATGAGTCCAACCACGAATTAAGCGCGTTGACATGTGGCGCAATTGCGCTAGCTCCACCTGTAACTTACCTTCATGAGTTCTTGCTCTTTGAGCAAAAATATCAAGAATTAACGTAGTCCGATCTAATACTCGACACTGACAAATCATTTCAAGATTACGTTCTTGAGCTGGGCTCAAAGCGTGATTAAAAATCACTACATTGGCTTCAGTGGCTGCAACCATCGCAGCGAGTTCTTCAGCCTTACCTGTACCGACAAAAAACTTACGGTCAGGTGAGCGTCGACTGCCAGTAATCACTCCTACTGAGCGAGCACCAGCAGACTCAACTAATAACTGCAACTCAAGTAAATCTTCTCGACGTTCTTCGTCAGAAAAGTCGATATGAACCAGTACTGCTGTTTCACCAGCTTCATAACGATCAAACAAAAAGTATATTCCTTTTCAATTATTCAGCAGCGCTGTCTTCACCATGGGCAGTGCCCTGGTGGCTAGTGACATTAAATGGGCGCGCTGGTACTACTGTAGAAATAGCGTGTTTGTAAACCATTTGGCTCACTGTATTTTTAAGTAAGATCACAAATTGATCGAATGACTCAACTTGGCCTTGTAACTTAATACCATTCACTAAATAGATAGAGACTGGTACACGCTCTCGACGCAATGCGTTCAAAAATGGGTCTTGTAAAGATTGCCCCTTAGCCATTTTCAATTTCCTTTTTTATTTTATAAATATGTTGAATTAAGTTTTATTGTTTAGTTTTAGTATTATACAGCAACGGCTAATAAGCTAGCGGCTTTGTCGCATAAGCGTAACTAAATTCCCTTCTACACCACTTTCGAGCCACTGTAAATCAGGCCAACTCCTCAACCATGTTAATTGACGTTTGGCCAATTGCCTAGTGGCTGCGGTAGCTTTTTCGACCATAGTCGCATGATCAAATTCATTATCAAGATATTGCCAACACTGCCTGTAACCTACACATCGCATTGAAGGCATCTCTAAATGTAAATCTCCACGCGCTTTTAAACGCGTGACTTCATCGATAAAACCTTGCTCAAGCATGATATTAAAACGCTTAGCGATTAAGTCATGTAATACTTTTCTGTCATTCGGTGCAATAGCAAATTGCACGACATCATATGGCAAAGCATCAGACTTAGTCTGTGTTAACTCTGTCATTGTTTTACCGCTTATACGGTAAACTTCCAATGCACGCGACAAACGTTGCGGATCATTTGGATGAATGCGCTCCCCAGCTACAGGGTCAATGCTGCGCAACTCTTTGTGCAATGACTCCCAACCTTGGGCCTCTGCCTGCAACAAAATCTGTTGTCTTACGACCTCATCAGCACTGGGTAAAGGCGATAATCCCTCTAACAATGCCTTAAAATACATCATGGTGCCACCTACAAGTAGCGGTGTTTTACCACGAGCAATAATATCTTCTATGGCCACAAGTGCATCGCGGCGAAAATCTGCAGCGGAATAGCTTTCACTCGGATCAAGTATATCAATCAATCTGTGTGGCGCTAAGGCTAACTCTTTTGCCGAGGGCTTAGCAGAACCAACATCCATACCACGATAAATTAACGCTGAATCAACTGAAATAATTTCACAATCGTGCTGTGTTGCCATGTCGATAGCTAATGCCGTTTTGCCTGAAGCTGTTGGCCCCATCAAAAATATCACTTTCGGCCGCTTGATACTGTTCACGTTAATTATCTTTCATCCAAGTTTGCCAAGGTAAATCAGTAGCCTGAGCATAAACTGTTTGTTTTATTGTATCGTCTAATAAACAAAACTGCTGCCATACACTTTGCGCAGACTCAAATTGCACTAGGCTTTGTTTAGCTAACCAGTCCGCTATTGCGCTGTCGTTTGGTTGCTCTAGTGCTATCCATTGTAAAAATTCAGGGATAACAATTGCTAATTGGCTCTCCCTCAAATATGGGGGCACTTTTTTAATTATCAACTGCTGATAGCGAATACTTAAGTCAATACCCATTTGACGCAGTAATTGATCACGTGCAGGTAATGTTTCGATCCAATCAGAGTCAACGGCTATGGCAACAGGCATCAGTAATGGTTGTGATACTAAACCATTAGTTAATTTTATTAAGATTTCAGCTTTTCTTACCGCTAACAATACATCTTTAAATGGTAGTAATGACAAGGTATCGTCTTGGCAAATGACCCAATGAGCACCAGAAAGCAAAGGCGGCATACTCGATTGTAAACTGACTTCATTTACGTGTTTATCATCTCTGCTAACAGAGGTTTGCAATAATTGCCCGTAATTGGCAATCGCGGTTTTGCTCACTCCTGTTGAGGCGCTAGTTACAGGCTTTTTACCATAACTAGGCTTAACTGCAGCTGAAGATCCACCAAAAGACGCACTGTTCTTACCTGGAACATGCATTGTACCAAATGGACTGGCACTATTTATCGCCCTTTCAGCTGTGGCTGGAGTAAATAAATCCGCCTTGGTTTCTGTAAAAATATCATCAGTTGTCGATGAAGTTTGCGATTCAAACATTACGGCATTATCTGCAGCGTCATGTATTGCTGGCTCTGATAACGCCAATGTCGGCATTTGTAACAACGCCGATTGAATCGCTTGTAAAATAAAGTCATGTACATAGCGAGACTGATGGAACCGCACTTCATGTTTAGCAGGGTGTACATTAACATCCACTTGATGTGGGTCAAGCGCTAACATGAGCACATAGCCAGGCTGATGCTCAATACCGTGTTCTGCAAATGCTTGTTTTACAGCATGATTAACCAAGCGATCTCTGACTAATCTACCATTTACGTAGAAAAAGCTGGTGTCGGTTATCACACGATCATGAGGTGATTGTAAATAACCACTTAGCGATAACCCATCGTGCTCACATGCAATATTTAAGGCTTGATCGGCGAATGCACGTCCGCAAATTTGGGCTAGACGTTGTTGACTCTGGATCTCTGTGTTTGCCGGGCGATACTGCCGCACCAATTTACCATTGTGCGTAAGTGCAAAATGTATATCACTGCGAGCGATTGCTATCCGCTTTAACCATTCATCAATATGAGTAAATTCGGTTTTATCACTTTTTAGAAATCGACGCCGAGCGGGTGTATTAAAAAATAAATCGACAACTTCGATAGTAGAACCTTGTGGATGGGCAGCCGGAGTTACTTTGACATCCATTTGCGACCCTTCTGCATAAGCTTGCCAAGCTTCAGTTTGTTCAGCCGTTTTTGACGTCAATGTTAATCGAGAAACGGAACTAATACTGGCTAACGCTTCACCACGAAAACCAAAACTAAGAATAGCTTCTAAGTCGTCCAGAGTGTGCACTTTAGAGGTAGCATGCCGCGACAACGCTAAGGCCAATTCGTCTTTAGCAATACCAGCACCATTGTCACGAATACGGATGAGCTTACTGCCACCTTTATCAATGTCAATATCAACACGGGTAGCTCCAGCATCTAAGCTATTTTCTACCAGCTCTTTAACCACAGACGCAGGACGTTCAACTACTTCGCCAGCAGCTATTTGGTTAGCTAATTGTGGAGGGAGTAGTTGAATTGCCATATTAAGCCCTAGGAATTACAAGAGTTTGGCCAATACGCACCACATCAGATTTTAAATTATTGGCTCGTTTAAGGCTGCTCACAGACACACTATATCGCTGAGCAATAATCGATAATGACTCACCACGCTTTACACTGTGTTTGGTATTAGACGAGCTAGTCGTTTTAGCCATTAAGGTGTCTGCAGGAGGATTATTCTCAAAGTAGCGCAACACGCCTTTATAAATGGCATTGGCGAGTTTTTCTTGATGATTACCATTAGACAATAAGCGTTCTTCACCTGGGTTAGAAATAAAACCGGTCTCAACTAAAATTGACGGAATGTCTGGTGACTTAAGTACAGCGAAACTGGCTGACTCAGGCTTTCTCTTATGCAAATGCGTAATTGAATCTAAATCGCGAAGAATATCGCCGGCGACAGAATGACTAATTGCCATTGAGCTGTTCATCGACATATCCAGTAACGTCATCGCAAGATACTGCTCGCTGTCAGAGTTTTGAATAATTTCACCCGCACCGCCCAATAACTCAGAGTGTTTTTCTTTTTGCTCTAACCAGCGACCGATTTCGCTGTTTGCACGGCGCATAGATAACACCCACACCGACGCGCCGCGAGGTTGCGGGGAGGTAAAGGCATCTGCATGAATTGAAATTAATAGGTCAGCTTTACTGTTGCGAGCAAGCTCAGAACGCTTGTTTAAATTGACAAAATAATCACCGCTTCGCGTCATGACAGCACGCATTCCTGGTGTAGAGTCAACTTTACGAGCCAAGCGTTTAGCGATTTCAAGTACAACACGTTTTTCGTGCATACCAGAAGGACCTATAGACCCAGGGTCTTCACCGCCATGGCCGGCGTCAATAGCAACAATAATATTTCGAGAAGATGGATTTGCAGAACGACTCACTGACGGTTGCGTATTAGATGAACCACCTGCAGCATCTTCTAAATCGACCACTAACCGATTGCCATAAGGTGCTGTAGGAGGGAGAGTAAATAAGCTGGATTTAACAGGTTTGGTTAAATCCATCACTAAACGCAGCATGCCTTTTTTAGGTGGAGTGCTAAAACGTATCTTTTTGATAATAGTGCTGTTATTAGCAATTTTGTCTAAATTAATTTTAGAGCCAGCATCTTGGATATCAACCACTAAGCGATGAGGGCCAGTTAAACTAAAACTGTCATATTTTGGTGCTTGGGTTAAATCAAACACCACTCGAGTAGATTCAGGCGCAGCCCAAATACGCACGCTATCAAGTTGATTTGCTGCCCAACTAGTATTAGGCAACAAAATCACTAGCATGGTTACAACACAGGTAAAAAAAGTATGTTTTAAATTCATTATTATTTTATTTTATTTAAAATGGCCTGCCCTGCAGGGGATAAGGCTTGTAATTCAATTTCTCTTTGAGATTCTTTATAACGCAAATGCAAATGGATGTCAGCCTTAGGTAATAAGCCGTGACCATTATCGGGCCACTCCACTAAGCATACACTTCTGTCAGTAAAGTAATCACGAATGCCCATAAACTCTAACTCTTCAGGATCGCTCAAGCGATACAAGTCGAAATGGAATACATCCATATTTGCAAACTCATAAGGCTCGACCAAGGTGTAGGTTGGGCTTTTTACAGCACCTTGATGACCTAAACTTTGAATAATCCCTCGACTGAACGTAGTTTTACCTGCCCCTAAATCACCCGTGAGGTAAAGGGTTAATGGAGGCACAATCCACTGGGCAATTTTTTGGCCAAGCGCAACAGTAGCTTGTTCATTTTCAAGGATTTTAAACAGCGATGTCATGTGTAAAGTCAGCTTCCGTAAAAAAGAGTCACAAGAATGCTAAATATACCAGAAGTTATGCGTTAACTCCCACTGTTATGGCGGTTATTTTTTGTTAATAAAAAAAACCAGCTACTGGGGATAGCTGGCGAATTCACACTTCAGGAAGTAATTTCAAATTATCAATGCGTCGATTAAATGTCATCCATACGAATTGTGCTATGAACAAGACGTTTTTGCTGCGTTTGCGCCACACGGACTAAATCCATTAATGCGCTCTTAATTTCTTCGGTTGGGCTACTCATCGCCGTTTTCTCAAGTAATGCTATCAAACGATTTTCTAAATCCAGATGTAACTCAAGCACTTGGTCTTCATGCATATTGGCTGGTAGAGACGCTTCTGCACAGCGTTTACTAAAGTCTTCAAAAGTAATGTCTTTGTACCAAGTATTTAAAATTCTTGATGGCGCATCTTCGATATAACTCTCTAGCGTTTCGTATATATGTCTCTGATGTTGCTGAAAATAAGTCAACATCATTTTAACGCGAGATGAGTCAGCATTACGATCTAAGCGCTTATATAATTTCTCCATATCGAGATGACATTTGGCAACATAATCAAGTAATTCGCTCAGTTGTTGAATACGCATAGCACTTACCTCGTTTAAAGCTCTAACAGCTTAAAAAATTATCTTGGACTGATTATCAAAGATTTCGAGCGCAAATTACTTGAGCAATGTCATGTTTTTCATTCTCCAAAAGCTTCTAATTTAGAGATTCATGAAGAAGTGAGTGATAGATCACGCGATTTGTTGATTGCAAAACGATTTGCTCAAAAACAAATGGTGCAAATTTATTAAAATAATAAGGTTCTGGCTGAATTGGGCTCGGATTGATGACCATTACAAAATGTAGATCGCGCTATATCTTCTCTGTAATGATTCGAGCCGATGATCGCATCCGACGTCTAGATCGCAAAAGATAAGTATCGCATTTTCTAAGAGCGTAGCTGAGCTTAGTGACACAAAGGTAATTAATGGGGGATTTAACAAGAGGAAATGATTTGGAGCGACCTTGCTTTTAGCAAAGAGAGGTTCGAACTGATGACCGCTTTATAACGTCTAGCTTGGCAAAAAAAGGTATCGCATTTTCTCAAAGCGCAACTGAGCTAATGTTGCATTTCAAATTAGGGAAGTGATTTGGAGCGACCTTGCTTTTAACAGAGAGAGGTTCGAACTGATGACCGCTTTATAACGTCTAGCTTGGCAAAAAAAAGGTGTCGTATTTTCTACGGACGCAACTGAGTTAGCGTCTCATTTCAAATTAGGGAAGTGATTTGGAGCGACATATCAGGTTCGAACTGATGACCTATACCTTGGCAAGGTATCGCTCTACCAACTGAGCTAATGTCGCGTACTGGTTGCTTCATTATAACAATCAACAAGGTATCCTCTTTCCACCTGTGCCAACTGAGCTAATGTCGCATTTCAAATCATATAAGAAACGTGCAAAAATTTGGAGCGACATATCAGGTTCGAACTGATGACCTATACCTTGGCAAGGTATCGCTCTACCAACTGAGCTAATGTCGCGTACTGTTTGCTTCATTTTAACAATCAACAAGGTATCGTCTTTCAACCTGTGCCAACTGAGATAATGTCCCATACTGTAAAAATTCATGCTGAAATTTGGAGCGACATATCGGGTTCGAACCGATGACCTATACCTTGGCAAGGTATCGCTCTACCAACTGAGCTAATGTCGCGTACTGTTTGCTTCATTTGTAACAATCAACAAGGTATCGTCTTTCCACCTGTGCCAACTGAGCTAATGTCGCGTAATGTTTGCTTCATTTGTAACAATCAACAAGGTATCGTCTTTCCACCTGTGCCGACTGAGCTAATGTCGCATTTCAAATTTCATTTCAACTTTACTATGTTTCAGAGTTTGGCGCTCTGTAGAAAGTTGAGGCCGCATTATAGGTAAATTTTACTATGCTGCAACCCCCTTTTAAAAAAAATTTGTTCGATTGGTTAAATTTTAAATACTTCTTTACGATAAAACTGTAATTCTGCGATCGACTCTTTGATATCTTCGAGCGCTTGGTGGGTATTTTTCTTGCTAAAGCCATTCATAGTTTCAGGCTTCCAACGGCGCACTAGTTCTTTAATTGTGCTCACATCGATGTTGCGATAATGGAAATACTCTTCTAGTTCCAACATGTATTTATTTAAAAAACGGCGATCTTGGCCAATGCTGTTACCACACATAGGCGATGCCCCTTTAGGTACATATTGGGCTAAAAACTCAATTGTTTGTTCAATCGCATCCTGTTCTGAACATTTACTGGCACGAACACGATCAATTAAACCTGACTCACCATGGTGTTTTTGATTCCAATCGTCCATACCGGCTAATACTGCATCAGTTTGATATATTGCTAATACAGGGCCCTGGGCAATAATATTGAGCTCTTGATCTGTCACTAAGGTGGCAATTTCAATGACTCTATCGACATCAGGTTCTAAACCAGTCATTTCTAAATCAACCCAAATAAGGTTATTCGTATCAGCAGCCATTTATGTCGCCTTATGTTATCTATAGCCTAAATTCAGGCTTTTTTATAAAAGAGTGTGTATCATACTGTTTTTTTGAGACACAAAAAAACACCTATTTGATGAAGATAAGCCTGTGAGTAAAAAGAAACCCCTAAGCCAAGGTCAATTGCGCCGTATGCGTGCAAATCAGACTAAGCGACTAAAACGAAGCGATGATAATAACGTGCCTGAATTACAGGACAATTTATTAGGCCCAGAACAATCAGGCGTAGTAATTTCGCGTTTTGGCCAACACGCCGATATTGAAACAAGTGACGGCACGGTCTCTCGCTGTAACATTCGCAGAGCTGTAACCAGTTTAGTTACGGGTGATAATGTTATTGTCAGGCTAGCCACCGATGTGCAAGCTAGTGCCAGTATCGGCGGTATTGTTGAAGCGGTCCACCCGAGAAAATCATCACTGACTCGACCAGACTTGTATGATGGCGTTAAAATTATTGCCGCCAATATCGACCAAATTTTGATCGTATCATCAGTATTGCCTAGCTTTACCACACAAATTATCGATCGTTACCTTGTTGCCAGTGAAGATACCGACATTCCACCTATCATTATTTTAAATAAAATTGATTTATTAAATGACGATAACCGCGACGAAATAGAGCAAGCACTAGCCCGTTATCAGGCCATTGGCTACCCCGTTTATCGTGTTAGTAGCCATACTGGTGAAGGCGTAGAAGACATAAAAGCCCTGCTTAATGAAAAAGTCAGTGTATTTGCAGGTCAATCAGGCGTTGGTAAATCATCCTTGATTAATGCGTTAATGCCTGAGGCTGAATTGTTAATCGGCGATGTATCTGATAACTCAGGTTTAGGTCAACACACCACTACCACTGCCAAGTTATTGCACTTTAAAAGTGGCGGCGACTTAATTGACTCTCCAGGTGTGCGTGAGTTTGCATTGTGGCATTTAGACGCTACACGAGTGGGTTGGTGCTTTATCGAATTTAGAAACTTTTTAGGTACGTGTAAATTTCGTGACTGTAAACACGGTGACGATCCTGGTTGTGCACTGCGTGATGCACTAGAAGCTGGGCACATTACCCAAGATAGGTTTAACAACTATCATCGTATTATTTCTAGTTTAGATGAACAACGTCATGCGCGACATTTTCGTGCTATTGATGAATAATATATAATCGAAGATGATGAATATGACTCAACAAGAAAATAAAAAGGGAAACACATTGGACTCATTTAAAATTGCTTTGCAATACATGCTGCCAAAACATTTTCTGTCGCGTTTAGTTGGCAAGTTTGCTGCTGCACAAGCAGGGGCTATCACTACAGCTGGTATTAAATGGTTTATCAAACAATATAAAATTGATATGTCAGAAGCTAAGCAACCCGAGCCCGAAGCTTACAAAACGTTTAATGACTTTTTTACCCGCGCATTAAAACCAGAATTACGCCCAATTAATCAAGATGAGCATATTATGGCTCATCCAGTTGACGGTGCGGTAAGCCAATGTGGTCCAATTGAAGCGGGCAATATTTTCCAGGCTAAAGGCCACAGCTATACATCTGAAGCACTGCTAGGCGGCATTAAGGCCGATGCAGCTCGTTTTGATGGCGGCGATTTTGCTACGATTTATTTAGCACCAAAGGACTACCATCGTATTCATATGCCAATCACTGGTACTTTGTCTAAAATGACCTATGTACCAGGAGATCTGTTTTCGGTTAACCCATTAACGGCTCAGAATGTGCCGGGATTATTTGCACGTAACGAACGTGTAGTTGCTATTTTTGAGACCAAATCTGGCCCATTGGCGATGGTACTTGTTGGCGCAACCATTGTTGCCAGCATAGAAACCATTTGGGCAGGCACTGTTACTCCACCTGGTGGCAAGCAGGTTTTCAGTTGGGATTATCCAACCACTGGCCCTGAGGCATTAACCTTAGAAAAAGGCGCTGAAATGGGTCGTTTTAAACTTGGCAGTACTGTGGTGATGCTATTTGCACAAGATGCAATTGAAACGTTTGCAGACGGGGTCGAACCCGGAGAGACAACGCGCATGGGCCAGCCATTTGCGAAATTGACTCAGGAACAACAAGACGCAGAATAAACGTCTTCATTTCATCACATATCCTAAAGCCGTATTTTGTTAAGATACGGCTTTATTTTTTAGCGGCTTGTAACTCATACGTTAAACATGACTTTATTTCATATAAATTCAAACAAAAGCCACATGTTATAGCCCCCTGCAACACCAAAAAAATAGAATATAATTTAGTAAATTTGTTACCATAACCAGACTCCAATCTGAGCCAAGTATTATGTTACGTTTAGCGTCTTCTTTACTGTGTTTTATCATTATCAACATCGTGTCGGCATCGACGTATGCCAACACGCCTATTACTCTAGATAAACGTCTTGGTCTGAACACTCAAGCTGATAATCAGCCATTGGATATTCAAACACAGATTGCTGAGCTCGAAAGCAGTATTAACGAGCTGCAAATTGAACAACAAACTTACAATAACGTTGAGCGTTCAAACACCGAAACCAAACTGTCGCTCAATCAACAATTACGCGATGCGCAAACAACACTTAAGCTCGACGCAGATATCGACCTTAATCAGCAAGCGTCGATGGCGTATTTTCACCTCTCTGAACTGAAAGAAACCGAGTCGTATTTAAATCAGCAGTTAAGGTTAATTACTCAGCGTCAAATCCAGTTACCAGACTTAATCGTCCAAGCTGAAAATGCATTATCACAACACAATAAAACCCAGCAAGCACCGGCAGATACACCGCTTGGTAAACGTAATAAGTTACAAGCTGAGTTACTGACTCAACATATTGCCACCTTGCAAGCTGAGCGCTTAGCCAATCCAAAGCAACTGGAAATAGCCCAGCTTCAACAACAAGTTAATCGATTATCATTAAGCCAACAAGAAAGCTTTATTGAATTAATTAATAAACACAATATTGAACATCGTCAGCAACAAACAGCCGATACCATTGCTAATAACTTAATTGATGAACAAGAACTAGCCGACCCATTATCGCAAGAGTTAAGTCAAACAAATCAACAATATGCGCAGCAATTACAAAGTTTAACCAGTAATCACAATTTGGTCATAGAGCGCCAACAACGGATTGAAAAACGCTATCAATCGCAAAATGCTCAGCTGTCAAATGTGCTTGAGCAAATTACGTGGGTTAAAACTAACTCTGCTTTTGGCGATCGTTTTTTACAAATGTTGCAGTCGTTACCTAAACCACCAAGCCTAGATAAACTGCAAACGGAACTTGCCGATGCACGGCTTAAACGTTATCAGTTAGAACAGCAGCAAGCGTTAAATACCCAGCAACTTGATAACAGTACCCTATTTAATGAAACCCAAGTTAAGTTGTTACAATCACAACAAATATTAATAGAACAACTGCTGCAAGGTTACGATCAATACCTCGCTGAATTTGCCAAATTACGTATTGGATATGAACAATTAAACCAACTGCACAACACCTTAAAAAACACCCTCAACGAACATCTTTTTTGGGTGCCAAATGCGCCTAGCATTGGAGGCTTATGGTTAATAGACCTAAGCCAAAGCAGCGTATGGTTAGTGCAACCTAGTCAGTATGAGGCGATTCAACAAGCTTGGTCTAGTCAAAGTCATTTATGGGCTTGGTGGGGTATTTTATTACTGTGCTGTTTAATGGCACAAGACATGCTAACGCCTAAGTTTAATCAAGCTATCGGGCGTTACTCGGTGTTTGTGGGTAACGTTACTCAAGACAAATTTAAGTACACTATCAAAACACTGATCATCAGCCTTGTTTATGCCTTAATTAAACCATTGCCGGTCATTATTGCCGGCGTTATTTTTATGCATTCTGAACAAAACGTGGTTTATGCAGTCGGTTCTGGTGTTACAGCGATAGGGATAAGCTACCTTATTTATCGTTTTTTCTACTTACTAACTGTCGATAAAGGTATATTAATTAGCCACTTTAGGCGACCGAAAAAAATTGTCCAACAAGCTCAAAAGACCATGGCGTCATTTGTGATGATTTCAGCACCGTTAATCGGATTAATGGGCTTTACAGAAGCACTAGACACCTCGCTGGTGCGTAATAGCCTTGGTCGTGGCGCGTTTATCATTTTTTGTGTGGTGCTGTTTGTACTCTACAAAGATATGATGTTATTAATTGGCCAATATCGTAAAAACAAACCGAATGCGAATAACCTTGAAATAGTACAAAAAGCAGTATGGGCAATACTCATTGTTACGCCTCTATTTAGCGCTATATTGGCGTGTATTGGTTATTATTTTACCGCATTCCAACTGTTGTTACAGTTACAAATATCTGTACTTTTAGGTCTAGGTTTTTTACTGACTTACCAGCTAATAAAACGTTGGATGCTAATCGAGCGTCGCTTAATTGCTTTTGATCGCGCTAAAGCCAAACGTGCAGAACGCCTAGCACAGCGTGAACGGGGCGAGCTTAATAATGAACCGATTGAAACTTACGAAGAACCTATAGTTGACTTAGAAACAATCTCGAGTCAATCGTTAGGATTAGTGAGATCCATTTTGATTTTGGCTTTTTTTGCTAGTTTGTTGGGTATATTGGCGCAAACTCATACTGCAGTCTTTTCATTTTTAGACGGCATCACATTGTGGACCACCACCAGCACGCTCAATGGCATTGAGCAACAAGTGCCCATCACCTTAAAGTCGATTTTATTTGGTATTGTTTTAGTAGGCTTCTCTGCAGTTATCGCTAAAAACCTTCCCGGCTTACTCGAACTAATGCTCTTACAACGACTTGATCTATCACCTGGTACTGGCTTTGCTATCACAACCATTAGCAGCTACTTAGTCGTGTTTTTTGGTATGTTGTTTGGCTTTTCGACATTGGGGATGGAATGGTCTAAATTGCAATGGTTAGTGGCTGCACTGTCGGTAGGTTTAGGTTTTGGTTTACAAGAGATTTTTGCTAACTTTATCTCTGGTTTGATTATCTTATTTGAGAAACCTATCCGCATTGGCGATACCGTGACCATTCGCGATCTTACCGGTACTGTGAGTAAAATTCAGATCCGCGCAACGACAATTGTCGACTGGGATCGAAAAGAAATCATTGTGCCCAATAAAGCCTTTATTACTGAGCAATTAGTTAACTGGTCTCTATCGGATCCAATTACACGAGTCATTGTTACTGTATCAGTCTCGCGCGATGCTGATCCAGCAAAAGTCGAAACGTTACTACATCAAGCTGTTCGTGAATGTGAGTTATCCCTTTCGACTCCAGAACCCGAAGTCTGGTTTGCAGGTTTTGGTCAACATACCCAAGATTATGAAGTACGCTCTTACGCTAAAGATATGTCTGTTCGTTGGCCACTTCGTCACAGCTTGCATAAGCAAATTAGCCAAAAATTAAAAGAAAACCATATTGAACTAGCGTATCCACAAATGGAAGTTCATATCAAACACGATTCAAGGGACTCATCAGAGCTCGTTAAAAGTTAATACAAGGAACTGCTATGCTTGTTTTTGCTCACCGCGGCGCCAGTGGCTACGCACCAGAAAACACATTAGCCGCAATGGATAAGGCTATAGAGTTAGGCTCAAAAGCCATAGAATTAGACGTACATTGTGTTGAAGGTGAATTAGTGGTTTTTCATGATCGTCGCCTAGAGGGCAAATCGACTGGACATGGCCTCATTCATCTCAGCACTAAAGCTGATTTGGACAAAATATCGGTGGGCGGGCAACCCATCCCTAGCTTGTGGGATGTTCTGGCGCGTATAAATACTGTCGCACAGGGTGACTGCACCGTAAACATTGAGCTCAAAGGCGTAGGTTGTGTTGCACCTTTTGTTGCAATGTACCCGCGAGTACTTAACGAGCTTGGTTTTAGTAATCAACAACTGTTGATATCATCATTTAATCACTTATATTTAAGCCAAGTAAAACAACACCTACCTCAGGTATTGATTGCGCCGTTGTTAGGAGGGATTCCATTAGATTTAGCGCAAGTTGTAACCGATTTGCAGGCTTACTCGTTGCATCTTGATGTGGCATTCATTAGCCAGGCTATTGTTGATGATGCTCATCGTCGTAACGCAAAGGTGTATGTTTACACGGTAGACAATAGTGATGATATCCAAACTTTAAAGGCTATGGGCGTTGATGGGATTTTCAGTAATTACCCAGATAAAGCCATCGTAGCAGCGACTTTACCCTTAACCAACACTCCGTTAGTTTGGTTTGATTAACACCAAGGTGACTTGTTAACAAGTATGAAAAATACACTGTTATTACTCACTCAACATAATCAGCAATACCGAGAGTTATTGGCGCACAAGCAACTGCCCAATTTAACCATTTTAGCTGATAGCGATAACCAACAACAGTATGTACAACAAGCTAATATTTGGCTCGCTGAACCTCATTTAGCCGCACCTTATTTGACATTACCCACAGCAAGCACAGCAAGCACAGCAACGAACACACTAACACTTAAATGGTTACAGTCTACCTTCGCCGGTGTTGACGCATTAATGTCACCACAACTCAGACAAGACTATGCTCTAACTAACATTCGTGGTGTATTTGGCCCACTAATGAGTGAATATGTGTTTGGTTATTTACTCAGCCATTATCGCCATCATGCGCAATATCAACAGCAACAGACACTTCAACTGTGGCAGCCCAAACCATTTTGCAGCTTACAAGGGTTGAATATGCTGATTTTGGGCACTGGCTCAATTGCCCTGCATATTGCCAGCACCGCCCGCCATTTTGCAATGTCAGTAACAGGACTTAATCGGCGTGGCCATCCTATTGATCAATTTGACCATGTTGATAACATCGATACTTTAAATGAACACTTACCTCTTGCAGATGTAATTATTAGTGTATTACCCAAAACGCCGCATACCACTCACCTATTGAACGACACCAACCTGCCTTTATTACGCCCTGCGGCAATGTTATTCAATATTGGTCGTGGCAATGCCATTGAATCTAATGCTTTACTAAGTGCATTGCGCCTATTCCAACAACGCCGTGCAATATTAGATGTCTTTGAGCAAGAACCATTACCGCCACAACATCCTCTATGGCATTGTCCAAATGTGATCATCACTCCTCATATTGCAGCCCCAAGTTTTCCAACTCAAGTTGTCGATATTTTTAGCCAAAACTATTTGCGATGGCATCAATCAGAGTCTCTACAGTATCTGGTAGACCCGGCTCAAGGCTATTAATCTAGTGGCTTAATTGAGAAGCTTTAACCAATACTTAACAATGAATTTGGCGACTAAAGATGCGAGACAGATCAAATCGCAGTAAAAATAATCAATATAATGACAAAAAGTAATTGCCAATGATAACTGTTTTCATTTAGAATTAGATTACTTTCTTTAGCATTGAAACTTTTGAGCGAAGAGGCTTTCTTTATGTACGTTTGTCTTTGTCATGCCATTACTGATTCTCAAATCAAAGCCGCTGTTAGCTTAGGTGACAGTTCATTGGCTGATGTAAAAAAACGTCTTGGCGTTGCCGATCAATGTGGTAAATGCGCACGTATGGCCAATCAAATTATTCAAACACAGCTTGAGTATGAACCTAATTTTTATGAAGTTGCGTAAGTATTACTTAAATATATTTAGGTGTTTAATCGCTTTACGCTTCATAAAAAAATGCTGCTCATTGAGCAGCATTTTTTTATCCAAACTAAACTAAGAGCTTAGCGACTTAATCTTGAGTCTCGATATTATCATCTTGAATAACATCATCGGCTAACGCCCCAAGTTCAACATCAACGCTGTCAACACGTTGCAACCCTCTTGGTAATTTTGCACCTCGTCTGCCACGTTCACCGCGGTAATGCTCCAAATCACTTGGTTTTAAGGTTAGCTTACGCTTACCAGCCCACAAGGTTACAGCCGTATTGTGCGGCACAACATTAAGATGCAGCAGCAGCTCTTCACGATTTTTTGCACGCTCTGTCGGAATACCAATAATCTTATTGCCCTTACCTTTTGATAACTGCGGTAATGCATCAACGCTAAACATTAGCATTCGCCCTTCCGAGGTAATCGCTAATAAAGACTGTTCACTGCCTTTGCTAATTAGCTTAGGCGTTAATGCCAGTGCGTTAGTCGGCAAGCTTAATAATGCTTTACCCGCTTTATTACGGCTGACCATATCTGGGTAAGTACAAATAAAACCATAACCTGCATCTGTCGCCAATAAGAAAAACTGCTCGTCGTTACCCATCAACACATGTTGCATTGTTGCGCCTGGCGCCATATTAAAGCGTGTAGTAATCGGCTCACCTTGGCTTCGTGCAGACGGCAGCGTATGGCTGTCGGTGGCAAAGGCGCGGCCTGTAGAGTCTATAAATACCGCAGCCTGGTTACTTTTACCCATCGCGCTGCACAGGTAACTGTCGCCCGATTTATAAGACAAGCCCTCGACATCGATATCGTGACCTTTGGCACAGCGTACCCAGCCTTTGTCAGATAACACCACGGTTACCGATTCTGTAGGGGTAAGTTCTTGCTCTGTTAATGCCTTAGCATCAAAACGTTCAATGATAGGTGAACGACGATTATCGCCATAGGTTTCACCATCTTGAAGTAACTCTTTTTTCACTAATGTCTTTAAGCGACGATCTGAACTCAGCAATAATTCTAACTTGTCACGCTCAGCGGCTAACTCGTCTTGCTCAGTCTTAATCTTAAATTCTTCAAGCTTAGCTAAATGACGAAGTTTTAACTCTAAAATCGATTCAGCTTGCTTATCTGACAGATTAAAGCGCGCCATTAGCTCCGCTTTAGGCTCGTCATGAAAACGAATAATTTCAATTACTTCATCAATATTTAAAAACGCAACCATTAACGCTTCTAGAATATGTAACCGTGCTAATACCTTGTCTAAACGATACTGCAAACGGCGAGTCACCGTGCTTACTCGGTACTCTAACCATTCTGTTAATAACGTTTTCAGGCCTTTAACTTGTGGGCGGCCATCTAAACCCAGCACGTTTAAATTAACTCTAAAGCTTTTTTCTAAGTCGGTTGTGGCGAATAAATGCGTCATTAACTGTTCACAGTCAATGCGGTTTGAACGCGGCACAATCACTAAGCGAACAGGGTTTTCATGATCAGACTCATCACGTAAATCTGACACCATAGGCAGTTTTTTAGCCTGCATTTGGTTAGCAATTTGCTCTAAAATTTTACCGCTACTGGCTTGATGTGGCAAAGAAGTGATAACGATTTCGCCCTGCTCTTCTTTAAACACCGCGCGCATTTTAATCGAGCCTTTACCGCTTTCATAAATCTTTTCGATGTCAGCCTTTGGTGTAATAATTTCAGCTTCTGTTGGGTAATCAGGGCCTGGTACCAACTCCATTAACCGGCCTAATTCGGTTTTGGGGTTATCTAATAGTTCAATACATGCAGACACTAATTCACGCACGTTATGCGGCGGAATATCGGTTGCCATACCCACGGCAATACCGGTAATACCGTTTAGCAAAATATGCGGTAATCTCGCTGGTAAAGTTTTAGGTTCTTTCATGGTGCCGTCAAAATTGGCGCCCCACTCAACCGTACCCTGGCCTAATTCAGACAGTAATACTTCAGAAAATTTAGATAATCTTGCTTCGGTGTAACGCATCGCCGCAAACGATTTAGGATCATCGGGGGCTCCCCAGTTACCTTGACCATCAACTAGCGGATAACGATAAGAGAATGGCTGCGCCATCAGTACCATAGCTTCATAACAGGCGCTGTCACCATGTGGGTGATATTTACCTAAAACGTCACCAACAGTACGAGCAGATTTTTTATGCTTAGATTGAGCCGACAAACCCAGTTCACTCATGGCATAAATAATACGACGTTGAACCGGTTTTAACCCATCACCAATATGCGGTAAGGCGCGGTCCATAATGACGTACATTGAATAATTTAAATAAGCCTCTTCGGTAAAGCGCCTCAGCGGCATTTGCTCTACGCCATCAAGGCTTAATTCAATCGAATCACTCATTTAGTTAGATTCCTGTGATTGTTCGGGTGCGTTATAAAACAAGCGGTAAACATTACCTTTTAAGTCGTCTGATATGTACATTGCACCATCTGGCGCATTGATCACATCAAACGGACGAGCGACGGGAAATTCTCCGTCCAAAAAACTCACCACAGTTTCACGTTGATTAATTTTGTTGTTTTCAATGTCGAGCATCACGATTTGATAACCCACTTTACTAGAGCGATTCCACGAACCGTTTTCTGCGACAAAAATTTTATGTTGATAACGCTCAGGGAATTGCTGCCCACGGTAAAAACTAAGCCCTGTTGGAGCAACATGTGCTGGTAATTCAAACTCAGGCACTATGACGTTCAAATTTTTAGGTTTGTCGTAAGCGGGCTCAACTACGTCGGTGCCATGCAAGTAGGGAAAACCAAAATGGCTGCCTTTAATATCAACACGGTTGATCTCATCCGCGGGGATATTATCGCCCATCCAATTACGGCCTAAGTCAGCAAACCATAATTTTTTATCGTCTGGTGCCCAATCAAAACCGGTCACACTGCGTAAACCAAACGCGATTTGTTCGCTGGCGCCTGTATCGACATTGATGGCAACAATACTACCAAAAGGTGATGATGCTTCACACACGTTACACGGAGATCCAATTGACACATATAAGCGACCATCGGGACCAAACCGCATTGAGCGAGAATACTTTTTATCTAAATTGGGTAAATTTGAATACACTTCACGTGCCCGGCTAGGGCGGCGTAAACGAGACTCAATGTCTTCGAAGCGAATAATACGATCTTCTTCAGTGACATATAGAGCACCATCATGAAACGCTAACGCTTCAGGGTATTCTAAACCGCGGGCGATTAAATAACGTTTGTCTACTTGGCCATTTTGATCGGTATCAACAAGCGCGTACACAGTGCCGCTTTTTTGTGACCCAACAAATAACGTGCCGTTGTCACCCATCGTCATTTGTTTAATATCACCTAAATCAGAGGCATATAAGCTAAGCCCAAAACCTTTAGTGACGGTGATCATCACCGACTGAGAGGCTAGCGCTATCGAAGCAGGAAACAGCCCTAAAAGCATCATTCCGACAAATGCCAACTTATTGCCTATATTCAAATAAGATCGGAGTTTGAAATACTGCATGTTAATTCTCTTTTGCCTTATCTTCATATCGTTATTGGCATTTAACTGCGTGTCTTGTTGATAATTTGCTTAAAGTAATGCTAAATCACCTTTGCTTTCTAACCAAATTTTTCTGTCTGACGCACGTTTTTTTGCCAAAAGCATATCCATTAGTGACCATGTTTCATCGGCATCATCGATTGTCAATTGCACTAAGCGGCGCGTATTTGGGTCCATCGTAGTTTCGCGCAATTGCAATGGGTTCATTTCGCCCAGACCTTTAAATCGTGTAACTTGCACTTTGCCTTTTTTATTTTCAGCGGCAATTCGATCTAAAATAGCGTTTTTTTCTGCTTCATCTAACGCATAAAAAACTTCTTTACCAAGATCGATACGAAACAGTGGCGGCATGGCGATATACACATGACCTTTTTCAACTAACACACGGTAATGTTTCAAAAATAATGCACATAACAACGTGGCAATATGTAATCCATCCGAGTCAGCATCGGCTAAAATACATATTTTGCCATAACGCAGTTCTGAAATATCTTCACTGTCGGGATCACAACCAATCGCAATTGAAATATTATGCACTTCTTGCGAGCCAAGTACCTGTGAAGCATCGACTTCCCAAGTATTTAAAATTTTGCCACGTAGCGGCATAATGGCCTGAAACTCACGGTCTCGAGCTTGTTTCGCACTGCCACCAGCAGAGTCTCCTTCTACGAGAAATAACTCTCCACGCATTGGATCTTGACCACTGCAATCAGTTAATTTCCCTGGTAAAGCTGGGCCGGACACGACTCTTTTACGAGCAATTTTCTTAGCGGCTTTTAAACGCCGCTGGGCATTATTAATACATAATTCAGCTAATTGTTCGGCTAATTCGGTGTTTGAGTTCAACCACAGAGAAAAAGCATCGCGGACAATACCAGACACAAAGGCAGAGCTTTGACGGCTAGAGAGCTTTTCTTTAGTTTGTCCGGCAAATTGAGGGTCTTGCATTTTGATCGATAAAATAAATGCTGCGCGATCCCAAATATCATCTGGCGATAATTTAATACCACGGGGGATCAAGTTGCGGAATTCGCAAAACTCACGCATAGACTCAAGTAAGCCTTGTCTAAAACCATTAACGTGAGTTCCACCAAGTGGAGTAGGAATTAAGTTTACATAGCTTTCATTGAGGCTTTCACCCCCTTCAGGAAGCCAAGTAATCGCCCAATCTGCTGCTTCTAAGTCGCTTTTGAAGCTGCCGACAAAAGGCTCTTCTGGCAACATTATTGAGTCTTTAACCGCTTCTTGCAGATAATCAGTTAAACCGCTTTCATAAAACCATTCATGGACTTCACTGGTGTGCTTATTGGTAAATTTAATTCGCAAACCTGGACACAACACAGCTTTGGCACGCAGTAAATAAATCAGCTTACTGACTGAAAAATTAGGTGAGTCAAAATAGCTCACATCTGGCCAAAAATGGACTCGTGTGCCAGTATTGCGGCGCCCACACGTTCCTGTTACCACAAGTTCTTCAACTTTAAAGCCATTTTCAAATGCCATATCGTACACTTGAGCATCGCGGCGTACGGTAATTTCAACACGCGTAGACAAGGCGTTCACAACAGAGATACCGACCCCGTGCAAACCACCAGAGAACTGGTAATTTTTGTTTGAAAACTTACCACCGGCATGCAGCTTAGTTAGAATAAGTTCTACTCCAGGAATGCCTTCTTCCGGGTGAATATCCACAGGCATACCACGGCCATCATCGGTCACTTCCAATGAGTTGTCAGTATGCAGAATCACTTCGATTTTAGTTGCATGGCCAGCCAACGCCTCATCGACGCTATTATCAATTACTTCTTGCCCAAGGTGATTTGGTCTGGTGGTGTCGGTATACATACCAGGACGGCGCTTTACCGGGTCAAGTCCGTTAAGGACCTCAATAGCATCTGAAGTATATTGGTTGGTCATAGTCCACACATTTGGAGTTAAATGGAGCCAAAGTTAGCTCAAATTGATCATTATTTATAACGTAAAACGTTACAGCTGAATAAAATTACAAATTTTGTCTAATTGTTGTTCATAGCCGACAAAACTGTGATCGCCATTGGGCTCTAGATGTAATTCGCAGCTGTGGTACTTATGTAATGCTTGTCGATAATCTAACACTTCGTCGCCAGTTTGCAACAGCACTAGAAAACGATCAGGGTGTTGAATCACGTTAGTATCAAACAGCGCAACATCCTCTCGATGTTGAGGCAACACCTGATAATGTTCATTGGTATAGGGATTATATTGAGGCCCGATAAACTGTTCAAATAATTCGAAGGGTTTTACTGCAGGATTAACCAAAACAGCCTTACCGCCATAGGTTTCGGCTAAATAACTGGCAAAATAGCCACCCAAAGATGAACCAATAAAGCGTAATACTTGCCCTTGTCGCTTAGCTTGCTCGGTTAATTCACATAAAAGTGTCATCGCGGCGTGCGGTGAAGAAGGCAATTGCGGTTGATGAAAGGCGACGTTTGGGTAATGTTGATTTATATACTGAGCGGTTTGAACGGCCTTATCCGACTGCGGAGAACTATTAAAACCATGTATATAAAGCAGCATATTTCCTCGCGAGTCGGTAAATTACATCTTAATTAGTACCCACTCGCTTCATTATCTGGCGAAAAGCGATTTCCAGGCACACGGTAAACGTTAGTACGAATGCTACCATCGCCTGCCAACTCCAGCAAACGATAACCGGGTTGTACTTGGTCTAATGCAAAATAAGATGAAAGCGGTTTAAATTGAATACACGTAGAAGGTGTTGCCATTAATGGGATATCACCATGCGGTCCAACATGAACTTTATCGACTTGCTGATGAACATGACCCCATAATATGCCTTTGACTTGCGGATAGCGGCTGGTACGCGCTAAGAAGTCAGCACCATTCATCATGCAATGCTGATCAAGCCACGCGCATTCCATCATTATTGGATTATGATGCATCACTAACAGTACATGTTTGTTTGGGTGAGCTTTTATGGCCGCATCAATCAGTGCAAATTGTTGCTCGCCCATATAACCACCGGGTTTGCCACGCACTGTAGAGTCGAGCATTAAAATAATCCATGGGCCTACTACAATAAGCTGTTGACCAAAGACTCTCTCACCTTGCATACGCACGGCCATTAAACGAGGGTCATCATGGTTACCGGGTAAATAATGACAAGGAAGATTAAGCGCCTCAATTCTATCAACGAAATGTTGATAAGACTCAGGCGAATAATCTTGGCTGATATCACCCGTAGCAAGTAATAAATCAGCGGGATATTTGGTTGCCATAAACGTATTTAACACTGCTTGAAGACTATTTGTGGTGTTAACACCTAATAGCTGACCTTCAGGATCGGCAAATAGATGCGGATCAGTCACTTGGACTAATCGCACAGGTTCATTTTCAGCAACAGAATAATGTACTGCGTCTTTAAGCACTAAAGATCCCTAACACAATAAAATAGTAAATAAACTATGATTGGCAAGCCACTCTCCGAGCGCCAATCTTCAATAAATCTTCAAGGAATGCATTCACTTGAAATTTCTCATCGCTATGATGCATATGTATATTAGGATAATCATACACTGGCTTTAATCGATAAATCTGTTGGCTAGTTAACACTTCTGCTAATTGAGCATCATGGTAGATGCGTACAAGTGCTTTTGGGCATTTAAAAAAATGTCCATTTGGTATAGGGCGAGAAATTTCGACTAACTGGGTATATTTAGTGTTTTCTATAATATTGACTAACAACGTGCCAAATTCACCCTCAACCTGCCAAGGCTCATTAAGGCTAAACTGTTCTGGTAACCATTTTAAAATATGTGCGTAATTACGACCGCATACAGCCAAAAAAGTGCTGACATTCGGTTGATACTTTTGCTTTTTATTGTGGTTTGACACTGTCACTCAATCGTTCCTATCTGTAAATCTCTGTCTCTAATACGGTTAAAGTGTATTGCGGATCATTTGGTAGTTCAGCATTAACCACTGAATACCCAGTACTGTAGAGGCATTGTCAATACGGCCATCGTTGACCCAATCGTAGGCTTGCTGACGACTAACAACGTGCACACGGATATCTTCATCTTCATGATCTAATCCATGTACCCCTGATGCTTTAGTTGCATCAACGTGTCCCCAAAACAAATAAAATCGCTCAGTAGTACCGCCAGGACTGACTAAGTAACTGTTTATTGGTGTTAAACTTTGTAACGTTAAGCCAGCTTCTTCTGCCAATTCACGTGTTGCTACTTGCTCTGGTGATTCGCCGGGCTCAATCATACCCGCCACTAACTCAAGAAGCCAGATTGATTTAGTAGTTGCTAATGCTGGTAGGCGAATTTGTTCAATTAACACGACTTCGTCACGAATAGGGTCATAGGGAAGCACAACAACCGCATTACCACGTTCAAAAACTTCACGGGTAACTTCACCGCTCCAGCCACCTTTAAATAATTTATGTTTAAAGGTGTACTCATCTAATTGAAAAAAACCTTTATAAAGCACTTTTTTAGCTATCAGTTCAAAATCGGAATCGGCATTAAAAGTCGATGTACTAGGATGGTCAGACATAATGTTCCTTGTCGCTTAAACAAATGCTTATATAAGCGTATTTTAACAGGTTAAATTCACATAATTAATAACTAAACGACACACAGATTACTTACACAAACGGATTTAAATAAAATAAAATCTGTTACACTTCAAATTTGACTTGAAAAACAAAAAATCAATACTATTTAGAATGCATGGTAGATATAAAAATAGTGCACAATGCAATTGAGTATTGTGGAGTATTTTTACAACATTGAGCATTGAAAATATTGAGCACTAAGCTCCGACAGATTGCTACGTTAAGTTTGCTTTACTATCTACCTTAAACTTTACCGTGCGACATGACCAAATTAATCAGTTATTTAACACCTCAAATTGATGAGGCATTGTCTAAAAGGGCAGCAAATGAAATTCAAAATTGGTTCATTATACGCAGCATTAGCTTTTGCTATTGCCGCACCAGCAGCACAGGCCGACGATTTATTGCAAATTTATCAGCAAGCGCTGACTAGCGACCCTATCGTTTTACAAGCCAAAGCACAACGTGATGCGCTTTACGAAAGTATCGAGGAAAATCGTGCACCATTACTACCGACTATTAGTGCTAATGTCGGTTACGCAAAAGCATGGAACGATCCTGCAGATGACACCGACGGACTCATTGGCGGTGTTAGCTTAACCCAAGTGATATACGATCATAGTGCATGGGTTGGTTTAGATTTGGCTGAAATGGCGGCATCACAAGCCGATTCAGCTTATGCTTCAACCTTACAATCACTGATTACTCGTGTCACTAGTGCATACTTTGATGTATTAACGGCTAAAGATAACTATGAGTTCCAGGGTGCAGAAAAAGCTGCAATTGAACGCCAACTTGAGCAAACTAAGCAGCGCTTTGCTGTAGGCTTAACAGCCATTACTGACGTACATGAAGCGCAAGCACAATATGATCTAGCCTCTGCACTTGAAATCCTTGCGCAAAATACTCTAGACAACAGCTATGAAGCATTACGTGAAATTACAGGTATCGACCACAAGTCAATCAATGTACTAGACACCAACCGTTTCTCTGCGGGCTCTCCTGCACCTACATCATCAGCTGAATGGTTGAAAATGGCAGAGACCAACAGCATTGATTTAATGACTCAGCGTATTGCTAAAGATATCGCTAATGAAACTATTAGCTTGTACAAAGCCGGTCATATGCCGTCTTTGAACTTTAATGCGGGTTATAATAAAGGCATGGACCAAACTCCAGGTCCAGATTATGACAACACCAACATTGGTGTGACATTAAGCATTCCATTATTTGAAGGTTTTGCGGTTTCTTCACAAGTTAAGCAAGCGCAATTTGCTTATGTTGAAGCAAGCGAGTTGTTAGAACAAACTCACCGTAGTGTAACTAAAAATGTCCGTAATAACTTCAATAACGTTACCGCATCGATTAGCTCTATCAAAGCATATGAGCAATCAGTTATTTCATCTGAAAGTGCATTAAAAGCGACTCAAGCAGGTTTTGAGGTAGGTACTCGTACCATCGTTGACGTACTTAACCGTACTCGCGACTTATACGATTCAAAACGTCAGTTGTCTGAAGCGCGCTATGGCTACATTAACTCAATCCTAGCGCTAAAACAGGCTGCAGGGACGTTAAATGAAGATGACGTTATTGCAATTAACAACGGCTTGATTGCACAATAATCACTTTTTGTTAGCAATAAAAAAACCGCCGAAAGGCGGTTTTTTATTAGCAATAGTTTTTCATATTGACAAGATGATTGTTTCAACTTAGAAACGCAGTTCAACCCCAGCAAAAGCGCCTTTAAATTGAGTGTTTTGAGACACATCAGAAAAGTCACTTACATCAAAGTTAAAATCACGGTAGCCCACACGTACTAAGGTATCGACGGCTAGATTGTCAAATTGCCAACCTAAACCTACGCCGTAGTCGTAAACATTAGACTCATCAACACCGAACAATACGTCAGCAAAACCAAATAGACCTAAGCCAACCATGCCGACTTGCGCACTGGCATAACCCATAAAAATACCACTATCAATATCAACTTGCTCAGGATGACCCGAGTCAGCAACACGTAACGAGCCATTCATTTTCTTATAGGCGGCACCTAAATCAACCGACACTAAATCGTTGTCTAAAATTTCGTAATACAGCACAAAATCAGTGTTATTTAGCTCGTTGGTTACTGACACTTCACCTTCAAATGCATTACCATTGAACGTAAAATCGACATTATCTAAACCTGAACTTGATTCTAAACGGTTTTCACGAATTTTGACGTTAGGTACAAACGGGAAAGGATGCTCAACCGCAATCCAAACACTGCCCTGGGACGAGTCGTCAGAAAAACTGTGCGCGACACCATCGTCATCATTAAATGAGTTCGTGGTGTCTGCTAACCAATAATCAGCACCGACTTTAAAACCCACAACAGTTGCCGCATGTGCAGATGACATGCTTAATAACCCCACTACAGCGGTGGCAAGAAGAGTCTTTTTCATCATTATCCTTGAGAAATTAAGTTTGTTAAATCAATAACCGCAGCGTTAGCACGCGAGATATAATTCGCCATCACTAACGAGTGATTAGCCACTAAACCAAAACCGTTTCCATTGAGCACAATTGGGCTCCATACTGTCTGCTGAGTCGCTTCTAGTTCACGAATAATTTGACGTAAACTTACTTCAGCATTTTTCTTTTCTAACACATCAGCAAAATCAACTTCAATCGCGCGCATAAAGTTCAGTAATGCCCATGCAGAACCGCGGCTTTCATAAAATACATCATCAATTTTCCACCAGCTCGTTTTAATTTCGCTACTAGATGCACCTGGGGTTGATTGACGAGCAGAACTATCGCCTGCTAGATCAGTATTCAAACGTTCTTGACCAACACTCGCTGATAAACGCTGTGACATACTGCCTAAACGCTTTTGCACTTCTTTAAGCCATTCGTTTAGGTTGTCGGCACGAGCATAAAACTGCGCGTTATTGTTGTTTGGGTCACTAATCTTAGCACGGTAAAGCTTCAGTAATTTGACCGCCTCACGGTATTCACCCTCAGCACTAGGGACAAGCCAGCTGGTGTTTTCGATATTCAACTTAGAATGCGCAGCGAGCAGGTCGTTATCAGCAGTCGATTGAGACTGTGAGCGGCTAAACTCTTTACGCATAATTAATGCTAAATCACGTACTTGCTCTAACGCACCAAATTCAAATGCTGGCATGTTATCCATCATCAATGACGGTGGCATAACATCATTTGATAACCATCCACCAGGTTTATCTAGCAAAGCTTCCATGGTTAAAATTAATGAGCTTGTTGTACTGTAACCGATAATTTTTTTGGCATTATCCGTTTGCGCAGAAACCGGTTTGATTGGATCGGGCTCAATACTCCACCAAACACTCACAAAATAAAGTACTAAAGAAAGTACTCCAACCACGCCTAATATTTTATTCCTTGTAAATTGCATCAATATCACTCCTTAATGATGGTGATGATGGTCAGCTTGCTCACCTTCTTGAGGAGCAGCCTGCTTTAAGACAGGTAACTCAATCATAAGTTGCTGACCATCTTCAAAAATTAATTCTAATGGTACTTTATCATCAACTACTAATGGGGCTGTTAACGACAATAACATGACATGGTCGCCAGTAGGTTGCAGTGTTAACGAGCCATGAGACGGTATTGAAAAACCGTCAACTTGGCGCATTTTCACCATGCCATTTTCTTCAATGATCGTATGTAACTGTGCTTCTTTAGCTGCGCGAGTATTGACCGCAACTAACTTCACTGCGTTTGCTGTATGGTTTTCTAGCGTAAAATAAGCTGCAGTATTTGGCACACTCGCAGGCATAGCTCTGACATGTCCATCAACAAGAACAATGCTAGCAGATGCCGCGAATGACAATGATGATAACACTAAAAAGTTAAACAGGTGTTTGAATATTACTTTCAATGTCTTAAACTCCATGTAAACCACACTCGCATTCACTATAGGAAATCACGAATGAGTTATATTCAGGTAAGAGATGATCAAGGCGTACGTATCATAGGTTTTAATCGTCCAGAAAAACGTAATGCCTTCAATCTAGAAATGTATCAACAGCTAACAGAATACCTGATCCAAGGTGAAGCCGACAACGACATTCGTGCCTTTATGTTTCATGGTACTCATGACTGCTTTACTTCTGGTAATGATATCGTAGATTTTCTGCAAAGTGGTGCATTAGATGATAATCATCCAACGGTTAAATTCTTGTTTTGTTTACTGGATCTGAAAAAGCCAGTCGTGGCTGCAGTAACAGGAGCCGCAGTCGGGATCGGTACTACTTTATTGCTGCATTGTGACTTAGTGTATGCCGACAATAAAGCGAAGTTCCAAATGCCTTTTGTCAATTTAGCCTTAGTACCAGAAGCGGCTTCAAGTATATTGTTGCCACTGATCGTTGGCCAACACAAAGCCGCTGAATTAATTTTATTAGGTGACGCATTTGATGCTGAAACAGCTGCAAAATTAAATTTGATTAATCGTGTGGTTGCCGCAGATGAATTAATTAGTTTCAGTCTAGCCCAAGCAAAAAAATTGGCGGCTCAACCACCTTTGTCTATGCAAGCATCAAAACAATTGTTACGTCATAATCAGGCTCAAGTAAAAGCTCAAATGAAATTAGAACTCGTGCAGTTTGCCAAGCGTTTACAAAGTGATGAGGCTAAACATCGTTTTAAAGCCTTTTTAAATAAATAACCATCAATCAGAGCGCGGGGTTAATTACTCCGCTCACCCCATACAACTTAACAAGGGGTGAACATTAAAAGCGTGAAGTTTTTTGGCTCATCACTACAGCCACAATAAAGTACGCAGCTAAGCTAATGCTCGGATTAGTTACAACTAAGCCAATGGTCACAATACGAGTCCATAATAGCGACCAACCGTATTGCTTTGCTAAGTTAGCCGATACACCACACACAATCCGTGCTTCATCTTGTAATCGACTGATTAAACGATTCATATTTTTATCTCCTGCAACATTGCCTATTGGCACATTGATATTCTGTATTGGTTTTATTGACCACTTTCATCATTTGCGTATGGCTAATAAAAGACTTCTCTTACTGCTATCTCTTAAGCTTGGTCATTAATATCTGGCCATATCAGCCCGCTGACTCACACAGCCGACTAACGTAGCAAACAATGCAAAACTGATTACCGGCATTAATAGCAACAACATTAACGGCAGCACCAAGCCTATATTTAACACCCAATCCATTACTTGTTCTCTGCAGTTTGGCCTGCAATTGCCGTTTTGTTCAATTCAGGTTCAGCAAATGTAACTTCTGCAAAGCTTGAGTTGATTTCAAAAACTTGCTGTGCAATTTGAGTCTGCACAGACAACATAAACTCATGCTTAGCTGTTGAAATCATTTCTTGGCTTGCTTGAGTGATATTTTGCTCAAGTGCATTAAGAGTATTATTTACCGAAATCTCATCTGCTTGAGCCGATACACTTGCAGTAGCCAGTACAACAGCAGCAATAGATAATTGAACAGTACGACGAACTAATTTATTTGAAGTTAATGTAAACATGATGGCATCCTTTCTTGTGTTGGTTAATGGCAACTAAACACCCGTCTAGTTGATTACACTAAAGGTATTACAATCTACGTGCCAACTTTAAAAACACAACAAAAACCATTGAAAAATAAGTACTTTCACATTTAAAGCCAAATATAAAAGATAAAAGCGTCGAGAGCAAAAAACCAACAGATAGTAAAAATAACCACCAAGTTGGCGAAAATGACTAGTACATTTAATCAACAAGAAATGTAAAAGAGAAAACAATATTAATGACGAATAATCGAAAGCAAAAAGCGCCTAAATAAAGGCGCTTTTAAAGGAGAGTTGAGCAAATGGGTAATCGAATTAAGCCTGTGACTCTGCTAATGCTTGGGTATCCACAAATTCAGCTGCATTTAGCACTACATTAATATCAGCGTTAGGTTTATGGGCATTTTCACTTAAATGACGACGCCAACCACGAGAACCTGGCAACCCTTGGAATAAACCAATCATATGACGGGTAATATGGTTTAAACGACCACCTTGGGTTAAATGTGCCTCAATGTAGGGGATCATCTGCTCAATTACTTGTTCGCGCGTAATAATAGGACTATCAAGGCCACACAATTGTTGATCTACCAACGCCAAAATATATGGATTTTGGTACGCTTCACGACCAACCATCACACCGTCTAACTGCGTTAAATGTAACTTTGCTTCTTCAAGTGTTTTAATTCCGCCATTAATACTAATATTCAGCTGCGGATAGTCACGCTTTAATTGATACACACGCTCATAATCCAACGGAGGAATTTCACGATTCTCTTTTGGGCTTAGCCCCTGTAACCATGCTTTGCGTGCATGAATCGTAAAAGCAGTACACCCTTTAGCATTTACTGTCTCGATAAAATCGGTTAAAAATTGATAACTATCTTGCTCATCAATACCAATACGGGTTTTGACGGTAATAGGGATATCAGTAGCCTGCTTCATAGCATCAACACACTCTGCAACTAATGAAGGTTCGGCCATTAAGCAAGCCCCAAAACGACCATTTTGAACTCGATCTGACGGACACCCTACGTTAAGATTGACTTCATCATAACCGCGATCAGCAGCCAATTTGGCACATGCGGCTAAATCTACAGGATTTGACCCGCCCAATTGTAAGGCTAATGGATGCTCAGCAGTGTTATAGGCTAAGTAATCGCCCTTACCTTGTAATATCGCACCAGTTGTCACCATTTCAGTATAAAGTAGCGCCTTAGCAGACATTAACCGCGCAAAGTAACGATAGTGACGATCAGTCCAATCCAGCATCGGCGCGATTGAAAAAGTACGATCGAGGGTATCTGTTGAGGTCATTATCTTAGGCGTTGTATTCACTGAATTATTTTACTCGTAATTTGGGTTGTTTTTACACGTTTTTAATTGCATGGGGAAACCTTAAAGGCACCATAAAGTATTGAGCTACAGTATATAGAGCATCGGTGAATGAGCCCTAATCCTTTGATGTGAGATTATACACAGGACAACGATTCTTTACCAAAGCGATAAACACACAAACCTTAATGGAGCAGATTAATTAACATAAACCAAGTGCTGATAATGTCATTTCAGCCCAAAAACCTTAATTAGATATTCTTCTGATAAGGATGTGTTTATCATCTCAGCAACGACTTATAATCTTGGTTTGCTCGTTCTCACTTTCAATAGATGAACATGGAACTGACAGGTCTTTACAACATTAAATCCCTGTATAAAAATTGCTTTTACGAGCAATGTCTCTTTCAATTTCATTTTTGTGTTCTAAGCTTTAACGTGTATTTAACTTTACTGATATAGTGTGTATTCACTTGAATTAGCCTAAATATTGTTCGGTGCATATTTAACCTAATATGCAGATATAATACCGGGTAAACACCGATAATTAACATTAAACTGATTTAGTATTTTTAATCTAGAAGGACATCTTTGCCTATGAACGTTGAATTCATTAACCCATTTCTTGTTTCTTTGATCAATGTAATCTCAACTATGGCGACAATGGATCTTAAACCCGGTAAACCCCAACTAAAAAATCATGATCTTGCTAAAGGCGATGTATCTGGCTTGATTGGTATGGTGGGACCTAAAACCCGTGGCTCGCTGTCTATTACTTTTGAGCAAAGCTTAATTCTTGAAATTATGAATAAAATGCTAGGTGAAAAACCTAATATCATCAATGATGAAGTCACTGATTTAGTTGGTGAAATCACCAACATGGTGACTGGCGGTGCTAAGAATCTACTAAGTGAAAAAGGTTATGATTTTGATATGGCAACACCTGCTGTGGTGTCAGGTAAAAACCATACTATTTCTCACAAAGCACGTGGCAAAAAAATTATGATGCCTTTTACGCATGAGCACGGTAATGCTTTTATTGAAATTTGTTTTGAAGATGCTAAATAACGCCAACTAGCCCACGTCCAGCTTAAGTATTGTATTAACACATACACCTTAAAGAACGCATAAAAACGCCCAACTATTGCTATAAGTTGGGCATTTTTTATAACATTTATGTGCTTATTTACGCTAAAAACAACAATCAACAGCTAATCGAGCAACTCAACCAACACTCTTGGGGTTAATTTAGTCACTAGCTCGTATGCAATAGTGCCAATATGCTCAGCAACTTCTTCAACTGCCAATGCTTTACCCCATAATTGTACGCTGTCACCTACTTTATCTTGAGCATCAGCACCAAGGTCTACCGTTAACATGTCCATAGACACGCGGCCAACAATTGGCACTCTACGGCCATTAATCCAAACGGGTGTGCCTTCTGGGGCATTACGTGGGTAGCCATCACCATAGCCAATTGCAACGACACCCAATCGAGTATCTTGCTTGGCGGTCCAAGATGCACCGTAGCCAACGCTGTCACCGGCCTTGTGCTCACGCACTGCAATAATATTAGACACTAACTCCATTGCCGGAATAAGCCGATGATTTGTGCCTTTATCGCCAACAACAGGAGATACACCATAAAGGGCGATCCCAGGTCTAATCCAATCTGCCTGGCTCGATGGCCAAAATAATGTACCTGCTGAATTAGCCAAAGTACGATCACCGTCTAAACCACTTATGAGCTCTTCAAACGCATTCATTTGTGTTTGCGTCATCTTGTTATCTGGCTCATCTGCGCAGGCAAAATGAGTCATTAAGTGAATAGGCTTAGCCACCTGTGGACATTGCAATAAACGTTGATAAATACTGTCAAATTGATCCAGCGTAAAACCAATGCGATGCATGCCAGTATCAATTTTTATCCACACGGTTACCGGTTTATCAAGCTTAATTGTCTCAAGCATTTGCAACTGTGATTCGTGATGAACCACAGTATCAATATTATGAGTGACCAGTATTGGCAAGTCGGATTGACGAAAAAAGCCTTCCAATAATAGAAGTTTACCTTCAACACCGCCTGCTCGCAGCTGCAATGCTTCTTCAAGTCTTGCTAAACCAAAACCATCTGCACCACCATGATATTTGCCAACGCTTTCGACAAAATTCAATATACCGACGCTTTCGGCCACATTTAACAAACCATGGCCATAACCATTGGCTTTTACAACCGCCATAATTTTACTTTTAGGGGCGATAAGACGCAGCTGCGCCAAATTACTTTGTAATGCGCAACGGCTGATTTCTGCACGAGGAAACGGTTTCAATAGGGAGCCTTATTTAAACAATAAAAACATGACGCTGGTTACGAGTAAAATAAAATATTATATCGCTAACTGAAGATCGTAAATAACCGCGAAGTAAAATTAAATATTTGATAATCAATAATTAATCTTCTTCAAACTGAGGCCCTGCATAGTTATCAAATCGTGAGAATTGCCCTTGGAATACTAACCGCACACGACCAATAGGGCCATTACGCTGCTTACCAATAATGATTTCAGCAGTGCCTTTATCTTCAGAGTTGTCGTTATACACTTCATCGCGATAAATAAACATAATTAAGTCGGCATCCTGCTCAATCGCGCCAGATTCACGTAAGTCTGAGTTAACAGGACGTTTATCTGCACGTTGCTCTAACGAGCGGTTAAGCTGTGAAAGTGCAATAACTGGAATTTCGAGCTCTTTTGCTAATGCTTTTAACGAGCGCGAGATTTCTGAAATCTCTAACGTACGGTTATCTTTTAATGATGGCACCTGCATTAACTGTAAATAATCGATCATTATCATCGACAAACCGCCATGCTCTCGGGCAATACGTCTAGCGCGACTGCGCACTTCGGTTGGGGTTAATCCTGAACCATCATCGATGTACATTTTACCTTGTTCAAGCATAATCCCCATGGTTGATGACACACGCGCCCAATCCTCGTCATCCAATTGACCTGTACGGATTTTTGTTTGATCAACACGGCCAAGTGAAGCCAGCATACGCATCATAATTTGTTCTGACGGCATCTCGAGACTGAAAATAAGCACAGGCTTATCTTCATTCATTGCGGCTTGTTCACACAAGTTCATCGCAAAAGTGGTTTTACCCATAGATGGACGAGCCGCAACAATGATTAAATCGCCCGCTTGGAAACCAGCAGTCATTTTGTCTAAATCGCCAAAACCACTTGATACGCCAGTGACACCATTATGTGGGTTGTTGTAAAGCTGTTCGATTTTATCGACGGTTTTTTCAAGAATACTTTTGATGTTTTCAGGGCCTTCATTAGCGTTTGTACGCATTTCGGCAATTTTGAAAACTTTGCTTTCGGCTAAATCTAACAACGCACTTGAATCTCGACCTTCTGGGTTATAACCGGCATCAGCAATTTCATGTGCTACCCCAATCATATCCCGAACAACGGCTCGTTCACGCACGATATCAGCATAAGATAAAATATTACCGGCACTAGGGGTGTTTTTAGCGATTTCGCCTAAATAAGCAAAACCGCCAGCGTCGTCTAATTGGTCTTCTATTTCGAGCTGCTCAGATACGGTAATTAAGTCGAGCGGCTGCCCAGACTCCATTAACTTTTGCATCGCATTAAAAATCATTCGATGTGAGCGAGAATAAAAATCTTCAGGCACAACCGCTTCAGAAACACGGTCCCACGCTTCAGCATCGAGCATCAAGCCGCCCAAAACGGACTGTTCAGCCTCAATCGAATGTGGAGGCAGTTTTAATGCATTTACTTCTGCATCTTTTTGCCTATTTCTGGCTTTAAAAGCACCTTGTTGTGACATTAACGCTCCCAATTTACAACGACTTTATAAAATATGGTATAACACCGTGTCTAAGCTTAAATTGCTGTCATTTAGAATGAAAACGACACCTCAGTCAACGGTTAATAAATTATTAATTTAAGGAAAATACATGCGTATCGCACTTGTTGCAGCATTAATGCTGACATCCTGTTTTGCTTATGCTGATGAAGGACAGTGGCAGCCTTACCAGATGCTGTCTATTGCCGACAAATTACAACAACGTGGCATTGATATTCCTGCATCTCAGCTTGCAGATTTAGGACAATACCCAATGAACGCCGTCGTTAGCTTGGGCTATTGTACCGCCAGTTTTGTATCGCCCCAAGGCCTAGTTGTCACAAACCATCATTGTGCCTATCGTGGTATCCAATATAACAGCAAAAAAGAACATAATTATTTGGCAAATGGCTTTCTAGCGCACACCCAAGCAGAAGAGCCATCGGCGGGGCCGAATGAACGCCTTTATATTACTGAAGAAGTGACCGACGTCACGGAAAAAGTGCTCGCTAATTTAAGTGATGAACCGTTAACCCGTTTCGAACAGATCCAAACTAATAGCAAAGCATTAGTGAAAGAATGTGAAATCGACAGTAACTACCGCTGCGAAGTCGATGACTTTCACCATGGCCTCGAGTATTACCTCACAAAAAAACTGATTATTCGCGATGTACGGTTAGTTTATGCCCCGCCAGAAACGGTCGGTGGGTTTGGTGGCGACATCGACAATTACGAATACCCACGCCATTCAGGTGATTTTACCTTTTTACGCGCTTATGTCGGTAAAGACGGTAAGCCAGCTACGTTTAATAAAGATAATGTGCCATATCAACCTAAAAGCTACCTAAAAATTAACGCCGACGGCGTTAAAGCTGGTGACGGTATTTTTGTAGCTGGTTACCCAGGCTCAACCAGCCGTTATAACCTTACCAGTGAATTGCAATTTGCCAGCGATTGGATTTACCCTACTTACGCTAAACGCTATCAATTACAAATTGATACCATCAACTTTATGGGTGCGATTGATAAAGACATAGCCTTAAAATATGCCGGTACGATGGCATCAATGGCCAATCGCATGAAAAAGTTCAATGGCCTATTAGACGGATTTAATGCAACCGATATTGTCGGTATTAAACAACAACGTGAAAATGACTTTTTAGCCTGGTTAAAAAAAGACCCTACCGCCAACCAAGATTTGATTAGCAATCTTGAAGCATTACTTGCTGAACAACACGAACAATCACAAACAAATTACTTCTTTAAAAATGCCCAATCAAGCGAAATGCTCAATACCGCAAGTAAGCTTTATCGCTTAGCAAAAGAAAGAAAGAAACCCAACGACAAACGCGAACCAGGATATCAGCTTAGAGACATGAAAATGTTTAAAGCAGCGCTAAGACGTATTGATAGCAGCTTCGATCCTGCTGTTGATAAAACGCTCTGGTTACAAGATTTACAAGCGTATGTAAGACAGCCGCTGAGAAATGAAGTGTTTGATAGCGCACTAAGTATTACCGACAACTTTGAAGCCCTAGAAATTAAAGTTGAAGCCTTGTATGCATTAACAGAGCTCACAGACCAAACCAAGCGTCTTGCTTGGATGAAAAAAACAGCCTTAGATTTTGAAACCAGTGAAGATCCATTTATCCGCTTAGCTGTTGCAATCTACGACACCAATATGGCGTTAGAGAAACGTGAAAAAATACTCGACGGTAAGCTCTCATCTGCACGCCCTGAATACATGAAAGCTATTATTGACTATTACAAGTCTAATAATTGGCCGGTTTACCCAGATGCAAACCGAACCTTACGTATCACTTATGGCATGGTTGATGGTTATCTGTCTAAAGATGCCACCTATAAACAACCTTTTACCCGCTTAGAAGGGTTAATGGCAAAGCACACCGGTAAAGAACCTTATAATGTTCCAGCTAAATTATTGGCCGCCATTAAATCAGGTGATTTAGGTGATCATCGTGTCACATCTGTATATAAGCAACAGAGCAGCTGTCAGTTTATGTCGTGTTTAGACAAACCAGCAGATTTCAACTCTGTGCCGGTTAACTTTTTATCCAGCGCAGACACTACCGGTGGTAACTCAGGTTCGCCAGTATTTAATGGTAGAGGTGAATTGGTCGGGCTTAACTTCGACTCAACCTACGAAGCCATCACTAAAGACTGGTTCTTTAACCCAACCATCACCCGCGCGGTTCACGTCGACATTCGTTACATACTATGGATGATGGACAAAGTAGACCACGCAGATAACTTAATTAAAGAATTAGCACTTACAAGAAACTCAGACATACCAGATGTGACGACTACGACCACTATCATTGCGACAGAAATGATAACGGAAACACCAATTGAAGCTTCACTAGAAGCTCAAACCGAAAACACAATAGAAGAGCCTACCGGCGAGCCAACTGAAAATGCTATCGAAGCACTAACTGAAGTTGCTATCGACACATCAACTGAAGCAGCAGCCAAAGCGCCAACTGAAGCAGCAGCCAAAGCGACAACTGAAGCAGCAGCCGAAGCGACAACTGAAGCAGCAGCCGAAGCGACAACTGAAGCAGCAGCCGAAGCGACAACTAAAGCAGCAGCCGAAGCGACAACTGAAGCAGCAGCCGAAGCGACAACTAAAACAGTAGCCGAAGCGACAACTAAAACAGTAGCCGAAGCGACAACTAAAACAGTAGCCGAAGCGACAACTAAAACAGTAGCCGAAGCGACAACTAAAACAGTAGCCGAAGCGACAACTAAAACAGTAGCCGAAGCGACAACTAAAACAGTAGCCGAAGCGACAACTAAAACAGTAGCCGAAGCGACAACTAAAACAGTAGCCGAAGCGACAACTGAAGCAGCAGCCGAAGCGACAACTGAAGCAGCAGCCGAAGCGACAACTGAAGCAGCAGCCGAAGCGACAACTGAAGCGACAACTGAAGCAGTTACCGAAGCGAAAACTGAAGTTGCAGCCGAAGCGCCAAAAAAAGTCGTTACTAACAAAGCCGTTAATGTCACATCAGATACTTCATCTACAACCGACATTTCTACAGAAAAAATTACTGAAGAGCTAACTACAGTAGAAACCGAAATATCTAATGAAGTAACAGTTGAATCCTTAACTGGTAATACGACTGAAGCCACAGCTCAAGCGGACAAACAAAAGAAAGCTGATACCGAAATATCTACAAGCAATTTAAAGTTAAAAGCAAAACTTAAAGTTGAAGAAGATAAAGTATCGAACCAAGCGGTAAATGATGCTGAAGAAAAGCAATTATCAGAAGTCGAATGATCGATAAACAATCTATATGGAATGAGCATCGCAAGGTGTTCATTTCAATAAAAAGTATAGCCATACCGTGAAAATCACTTTATTGAAGCGATAAAAGATTGAAGGAAATAATTGTTAGTTTTTCTACACTAAAGCCTATTAACAATGGCATCGTAGGCGTTAAAAAACTAAACATAGCAATTCTGACATTGAATAGTATAAAAATCGCCCATAAAAAAACACCGCCCTGAGGCGGTGTTCTTTTATGGAGCTAAAGGTAATTAAGCTTCTGCAACAACAGAAACTTTAACTACTGCTTTAACTTCTGCGTGTACTTGTACTTCAACTTCGAAGTCACCAGTAGTGCGTAAAGCACCTAAAGGTAAACGGACTTCAGATTTAGCAAGTTCAACGCCAGCTGCAGTAACTGCATCAGCGATATCACGGTTGCCAACTGAACCGAATAATTTACCTTCATCACCTGCTTTAGAAACAATAACAACTGATTCTAATGCAGTTAATTTTTCAGCACGTGCAGTCGCAGTAGCTAATTCAGCAGCTAATTTAGCTTCTAATTCAGCACGACGAGCTTCAAATACTTCAGTGTTTGCTGCGTTTGCTACAACCGCTTTACCATATGGTAAAAGGAAGTTACGAGCATAACCAGCTTTAACAGAAACTTGGTCGCCTAAGCTACCTAAGTTTGCAACTTTATCTAGCAGAATAACGTTCATTATCAAATCCTCTTTATTCGATTAGGAATTAATACTGCAATATTACTGATGTAAATCAGTATATGGCAGTAGAGAAAGATAACGAGCACGCTTGATAGCGCGAGCTAGTTGGCGTTGGTATTTAGCACTAGTACCAGTGATACGGCTAGGAACAATCTTGCCGCTTTCAGTGATGTAGTTCTTTAAAGTAACGATATCTTTGTAATCAATCTCTGCAACACCTTCAGCGGTGAAACGGCAGAACTTGCGACGACGGAAATAACGTGCCATTTTGACAGTCTCCTAAGTTTTCAATTCGACATTTTCAGCATGCAAAACTAAACGGTTTTGACCATTTCGTCCTTGTTGTAGTGAAAGAAACCCTTCTACTTCAACTTGCACACCTGCTTGTAATTTATCTGTTACGCTATTAAAGCGTGGACCACTTAAAATCACCTGTATAATGCAGTATACGTTTCGTAATAACTCTGCTTCATAGCGTTGTGATTTATGCTCTACCGTAATAACCGTATGGTTTATCCCGCTAGGGCTGTTTAATCGTTTAGTTCGGGTAACCGTACCAAACAAGGTTAAGTGGTTATTCACAGAATAAATTATTCAGCGTTTTCTTCAGCGCTTTCTTCTTCATTGCTACGGTCATCAGAAGGTGAACGACGTGAATCACGTTCGTCTCTTGCTTTAGCCATAGGAGAAGCTTCAGTAACGGCAACTTTAGTGCGCATTACCATGTTACGCAGAACAGCGTCGTTGAAACGGAAAGCTGTTTCTAACTCTTCGATAGACTCTGCAGATGCTTCTACGTTCAAAAGAACATAGTGAGCTTTATGTAGGTCTTGAATTGGGTATGCCAATTGACGACGGCCCCAATCTTCTAAACGGTGAATTGTACCGTTAGCAGCGGTGATAACACCGGTGTAACGCTCAATCATACCTGGGACTTGTTCACTTTGATCTGGGTGAACCATAAATACGATTTCGTAATGACGCATTTATTGCTCCTTACGGTTAAGTAGCCTCTTTTCTGGCTCAGTCAGACCAATGTGGAGGCAAGGAACGAATTAAAGTGACTGATTTGAGCGCGCGATAATACATAAACATAGACTGAAACTCAAGTAATAACTCTCTTTTCAGCAAACTTGATTGCAGGTATGATGTCGGCAGTCAAAAACCTTGCGTTTACGCCATCACAGAATAAAGCAATTTAATGATGACCATAAAAAATTTAGTTACTACATGCTTCCTCTTCTTATTGTCTGCTCCAGCATGGGCTTTAGTTCCACCTGATTATCAAGAACCGACGACGAGTTTTAATGCCGAGGTTGAAGCTGGTTTACAACTAAACAGCGGTAACAACGAAACTAAAAACTTCAACGGCCGTACTTATTTAACTTATGACACGTTAAAAACAAAGCAAGAGGCGACAGTCAAAGCTTACTATGCAGCCGATGGTAGTGAGTCGACCGCAGAAAAGTATGAACTGTTTTTACAGTCAAACTATAAGTTAGACCGAGGTTATGTATTCGGCCGTGGCGAATTTACTTGGAACGAATTTGGCTCATATACTCGTATTACCACTATATCAAGCGGTTATGGTTTTGATTTAATTAAAAACAACAAAACTAAACTCAGCCTTGAAGCTGGCCCCGGTTATCGTTACGACCAACCCCAAGCGAGTACCGAAGAGCCTTTTCCAGATGAAAATCGTGATGTCATTATCCGTTCAGCAGCAAAATACACAGTAAAATTGCAAGAATATACCAGCTTTAATGCCGACGTGACTGCCGAAACCGGTTTAGACAACAATACGTTAACCCTTGATATGAGCTATAAAAATACCTTTATTCAAGATTGGGCATTTAAAATTGGCATGAACATCAAGTACACTGAGGTGGTCCCAGAAGACAGTAAAAATACCGATACAGTGACGACTTTCAACTTGTTATATACGTTTCAATAATTATTTAACCTAACCTGAGAAAAGGGATGAGTTAACGACATTGAAAATCAATACGTTAACTTAAACTCATTTTCAAGCTTGTCATTTTTACTAACAAGGCTAATTGACGCATCAATAGCTAACGCCGTTAGTAGGACAAAGGGATGTTTAAAGGCGTCTATTAACCCACACTCAGGTTATTTAGTTTAATTAAAATGAAGCGAAACAAGCCATTCATTTAGTAAGCTGCATAGGCTTTACTGAAACTATCGAGGCGCAGTTATGGACAGCCCGCTACGCAGTTTTGCATCATTATATAGCACCACTTTTTTGATGGTGCTCGCTGCTGGTTTACTCACCACTTATTTAGGCTTAAGCCTAACGAATATGAATGTGCCTCAAATATGGATAGGCGGCATGATGTCTGCCTACTATGTTGGCCTAGTCTGTGGGTCTAAAGTGGGCCATAAACTGATAGCACAAGTGGGCCATATTCGTGCTTTTGTCGCCTGTGCCGGAATTGTTACAGCTTCTGCGTTGGGCCACGCACTGATTGACAACTTAACCGTATGGTTAATATTACGTCTTGCTGTCGGCATGGGAATGATGTGCCAATATATGGTTTTAGAAAGCTGGTTAAACGAGCAAGCAGAAACCAACCAGCGCGGCACCGTATTTGCTAGCTATATGATTGTCTCTTATCTTGGATTAATGGCGGGTCAGGGAGCAATTAGTTTATATCCTGATCTGGGCATTGAACCACTGTTGTTAATCGCTATTTGTTTTGCACTGTGTATTGTACCGATTTCTATCACTCGCAGGATCCACCCAGAGCCACTGACGCCAGCGCCATTAAAAATGGGCCATTTTTGGCAACGTGCACCACAAGCATTATCAACGATTGCATTGGGAAGCATGATCGTCGGTTGTTTTTATGGTCTTGCTCCCTCTTATGCCACCTCAAAAGGGATCGATCCTGAACATGTCGCGATGTATATGTCTTGCACTATTTTTGCAGGCCTATTAGCACAATGGCCAATGGGTAAATTGTCGGATATTATTTCGCGCAGCCTACTGATTAGAATTAATTGTGGGTTACTTGGCGTGCTCGTATTAATTATTACCATAGTGCCGTTTCATTCAGTTTACTCGCTCATACTCACCAGCTTGTTTGGCATACTGGCCTTTACTCTATATCCATTAGCGACTGCATTAGCCAACTCTCGGGTAGAACAACACGAGCGAGTCGGTTTATCTGCCACCATATTGGTGACCTTTGGTATTGGTGCCAGTATTGGCCCATTACTCGCATCTGGGCTCATGCAGGTACTCGGAGATCAAATGCTCTATGGTTTTATGGCAATATGTTCATTTACCTTATTAGCAAGGTTAATGTGGGTTAATCTTCGTCAGAAAGCAGAACAACACTCCACAGGTGATTATGTGATGGCAGGCGGTGACCTAGTCAGCTCACCACTAGCAGCATCTCTGGATCCAAGGGTTAATATTGAAATGGTTAACGAACAGATGATTTATCCAGCTGATGATGCCTTTGATAGACTCGACGATATCATTGACGATGAGCAAGATGACGCAGAAGATCAACCGGACTATAACGCTGCTTATGCCAATACAATGGATGACGAAAATGACCACATTGATAAAGAAGATATTGATGATGAAGACGTTGATAACGAGATGAGTCGACGATAGCATTCAAACATAAAAAGTATTCAAGCATAAAAAAACGGCGATTATTATCGCCGTTTTTATTTGCACAAATTGCTTAAACGCCTAAACGTTGCCTTACTGCTTCAAATAAACAAATGCCTGTTGCAACAGACACGTTAAGGCTTGATACACTGCCAGACATTGGGATAGATACTAATGAATCGCAGCTTTCGCGTGATAAGCGGCGTAAACCTTTATCTTCTGCCCCCATAGCAATCGCTAATGGGCCTTTTAAATCAGCTTGATAAACATTGCCATCAGCCTCACCTGCAGTCCCTACAATCCACACACCTTTATCTTGAAGATGGCGCATAGTGCGAGCTAAGTTAGTCACCTGAAATAACGGAATTATTTCAGCCGCACCGCAAGCCACTTTGCTCACGGTAGAGGTAAGCCCTACTGAATTGTCTTTAGGCACGATAACAGCATGTACACCGGCTGCATCGGCGTTACGTAAGCACGCACCTAAATTATGCGGATCGGTTACACCGTCTAATATCAATAAAAACGGTACGTCAGTTTTATCTAATAACGCGTCTAAATCATTTTCAGTTAATGGTTTAGTCGCTTTAACACGAGCCACAATTCCCTGATGTTGTGAGCTACCGGCTTTTTCATCTAACACTTTACGAGCTGCACGTTGTAACGTAGTACCAAACTCTGAAGCGGTTTGAATTAATGGCATTAAACGCTCGTCATCACGGCCTTGTAATAACCACAATTCAATGACTCTCTCTGGGCTATTTGCTAATAAGGCTTGAACGGCATGAATGCCAAAAATGGTATCTTGTTTTTTCATTTAATTACTTTCTCTTGCTGCGCTTGGCAGGGGTTTTCTTAACACTAGCATTTGAGTTGGCAACATCAGCCTTTTTTTCACCGGCAGTCGATTTCTTAGCAATTGCAGGTTTTGCTGCTGGCGACGAAGCCTTGCCACTTGAGCGACGTTTACTGGTTTTAGGTTTATCTGACTTGGTTTTGTCAGATTTAGGCTTATCTGATTTAGCAACAGGTTTACCTCGAGCTAATTTAGCCCCTTCAGCATTGACACGTTGGCGAGCCGTTGTGGGCTTGCTGCCTTTACGCGCAGTTTTACCCGCACCTTTACTGTTGTCACCTACCATTAATAAATCAATTTGGCGGTCGTCTAAATTTACTGCGGCAACTTTAACCGTGACTTCGTCACCGACTTGATAGACTTGGCGAGTATTCTCACCAATTAATCGTTGACGCATTTGGTCAAATTGGTAGTAATCACTGGCTAGACTTGAAATATGCACTAATCCATCAATAAATAACTCATTTAGACGGACAAATAAGCCAAAGCTCGTGACCGATGCGATAACGGCTTCAAAGGTATCGCCAACATGGTCTTGCATGTATTCGCACTTCAACCAATCACTGACATCACGAGTTGCTTCATCAGCTCGGCGCTCAGTTGTTGAACACTCTTCCCCTAAAAGATCTAGCTCTTCAATCTGGTAGAGATAACCGCCGTCTTGAGTCCACTTATCACTCACCTCGCCTTGCTCTTTTGCGAGTAAATATTTAATCACCCGGTGCAAAATCAAATCAGGATAGCGACGAATAGGCGAGGTAAAATGCGAATAAGCTTCTAACGCTAAACCAAAGTGGCCTTCATTATCAGGACTATAGATAGCCTGGCGCATTGATCGCAGTAACATCACTTGAATGAGTTCAAAGTCTGGGCGATCTGCAATTTTCAACATGATATTTTGGTAATCAGTGGGCGTAGGCTCTAAACCACCATCCATGCTTAACCCGCGCTCAGCTAAAAACTCTTTAAAGTTTGCTAGTTTTTGTTCAGATGGCGCTTCATGTACACGATATAGCACTTCACCTTTATGCTTTTTAACAAACTTAGCAGAGGCTACGTTGGCTAAAATCATGCACTCTTCAATGATTTTATGTGCTTGGTTACGACCTCTTGGCACAATCTTATCAATTTTACGATTTTCATTGAAAATGAACTGTGTTTCCAATGTTTCAAACGCAATTGCGCCACGTTCGGCTCTGCGTTCATCTAGGGTTAAATACAACGATTGTAAGCACAATAAATGCGGGAATAACGCTTCGTGCTCAGGTGCAATCGAGCCGCCTTCAAGCATGTCGGCAACTTGAGTGTAGGTAAAACGTGCATGCGAGTGCATAACCGCTGGATAAAACTTAGTACCAGAAAGCTTGCCCGCGGCAGAAATGGTCATCTCTGCGACCATACATAGACGGTCTACATGCGGTTTTAAAGAACATAAACCGTTAGATATTTTCTCTGGCAACATTGGAATAACTTGCGATGGGAAATACACCGAGTTACCACGTGAACGTGCTTCTACATCCAGTGCAGAATCGGTTCTAACATAATGACTGACATCTGCAATCGCGACCCATAAACGCCAGCCACCACTTGGTTTAGCTTCAGCGTATACAGCATCGTCAAAGTCACGCGCATCTTCACCGTCAATCGTCACAAGCGGTAAATGACGTAAATCAACACGACCGAGTTTATCTTCTTCAGTGACTTCGTCAGGAATACGTTTTAACTTTTTCTCGATAATTGCGGACCAAGTATGCGGTAAGTCGTAATTACGCAATGCAATTTCGATTTCCATACCTGGCGCCATGGTTTTACCCAGTACTTCAGTCACTTTTGCAGCAGCTTTAACAAAACGCCCGGGACGACGGGTTAGTTCAACCACAACAACATCGCCAGCTCTAGCACCATTACGGTCGTTGTTATCGATTAAAATTTCTTGAGTAATACGGCGGTCATCAGCAACAACGAAACCCATACCACCATCAACATGGTAACGGCCAACGAGTGCAGCAGTTCGCTCTTGTACTAAGCGCACAATGCGTGCTTCCCGACGCCCACGGCGATCAGTACCTGCTTTTTGAGCCAATACTTTATCACCATGAAAATACATCAGCATGTCACGGTTATTTATAAATAAGTCATCGCCACCCTCGTCTGGCTTGAAAAAACCAAAGCCATCACGATGTCCAATGACACTACCAGACAACAAATCCATGCGCTCAGGTAGGCCGTAACTTTGGCCTCGAGTAAATACCAATTGACCGTCTCGTTCCATAGCACGCAAGCGACGACGAAGGGCCTCTAATGGCTCTTCTTCGGTTATTTTTAATGCTTCAGCTATTTTGTCACGGGTAACAGGAGACTTTTGCGCGCGCAAGTATTCTAAAATATACTCGCGGCTAGGAATAGGGTTGTCGTACTTGTCTTGCTCTCTCTCAAAATGAGGATCGTTGATCATTCAATTTCCAAATAATTTGCTCCATACTGTGGAGCCTTAACGTTTGTACAGCTGAGACTGCTGAGCCCTGGCCACTACACTGGCAGGCATTTTTGCAGCTAACATCTGCAATAAAGACGAAGCCTTTTTCTGTTCGGCATCGTTATCAAATATACTGTTATACAACCAGTGATAACCCATTTCATAATCGGTCGGGCTACCATAACCTTCGCCAAATAAACGAACTAACATCATTTTAGCGTTTAAATTACCATTTGCCGCTGCTGGCAATATATATTGCACTGCGCGATTAGGATCTTTCACTACTAGTTTACCGCGATAATAGTAATCCGCCAATTTTACCATGGCTTCTGAGCTACCCTGCTCTGCTGATGTTTGTAATAACATCATACCGCGCGACGGGTGCGCCTTTACGCAAACGCCATTAATCAACATTTCACCCCATAAAAATTGATATAAGGGTTGTTGTAAGACTTCTGCTCGAGCCTCAATATCTTGCACTAATTGGCAATCATCTGCTTTAACACGTTGTAAATACTGGTTCGATTGGATAAGTGATATCAGTTGTTGATCGCTATAAATATCGACAGCCTCAGTTAATGCAAATGCATTGGTCGAGATTAGGCTAAAAAGGACTAAAGATATACGCAACATAAGGATTCTCAATAACACAATGATGACTTATCCATCGGCAGTATAGCGTATTTCTTGAGTGTTTCCCCTCAGAGAAAAGGCGCGACATGATCAATACTAATTTAACTGTACTTATAAAAAAGGCCGCTTATCGCGGCCTCTTAATCTTTACTTGAACGGATTAACCAAAATCATGGTTTCATTTCGGTCCGGACCAGTAGAGATAATATCAACAGGCGTTTCTAAAAGCTCTTCGATACGCTTGATATAATTAATTGCCGCTTCAGGCAACTGTTCAATTGAAGTAGCACCATAAGTGACTTCGCTCCAACCAGGCATAGTTTCGTAAATTGGTGTCACTAGCTCATAACCTTCAGCAGCTAAAGGAGTAACCTTTGATACTGTTCCGTCAGGATATTCATAGCCAACACAAATTTTAACTTCTTTTAGGCCGTCTAAAACGTCCAATTTAGTTAAACAGAAACCGCTTACGCTGTTAATTTGAACTGCACGGCGCATTGCCACTGCATCTAACCAACCAGGACGACGTTTACGACCGGTAGTTGCTCCAAACTCTTGACCTTTTTCACCGATATAATCACCGATTTCATTAGCAAGTTCTGTTGGGAACGGGCCAGCACCTACGCGAGTAGTATAAGCTTTCATAATACCAAGCACATAATCTAAGTGACGAGGTCCAAAACCAGAACCAGTCGCTACACCACCTGCTGTAGTATTTGATGAAGTTACAAATGGATATGTTCCATGGTCGATATCCAATAATGTACCTTGTGCGCCTTCAAATAAGATTGGCTCACCCGCTTTACGCGCAACATCTAACATTTCTGTGACGTCAGTACACATGCTCTTCAGATAATCAGCAATTGCTAATGCATCATCAAGTGTTTGTTGGTAATCAACTGCTTCAGCTTGGTAGTACTCAGTTAGCATAAAGTTATGATATTTCATGACTTCTTGTAACTTAGTCGCAAAAAGCTCTGCGTTAAACAAATCACCGATACGTAAACCGCGACGAGATACTTTGTCTTCATATGCAGGACCAATACCGCGACCTGTTGTACCAATGGCTTTATTACCACGCGCTTTTTCGCGAGCGATATCAAGTGCACAATGGAATGGAAGAATAAGCGGACACGCTTCAGAAATAAGTAAACGCTCTTCTACTGGTACACCGCGGCCTTTCAGCATGTTGATTTCTTTCATCAACGCATCAGGAGCGACAACCACACCATTACCGATAATGCATTTTACGTTATCACGTAAAATCCCTGACGGAATAAGATGAAGAACGGTTTTTTCACCATCAATTACCAAAGTATGACCGGCATTGTGACCGCCTTGGTAACGAACTACGTATTTTGCCTGTTCTGTTAAAAGGTCGACAATCTTACCTTTGCCTTCGTCACCCCATTGAGTGCCGAGTACGACTACATTTTTGCCCATTATTAGCTGCAACGTCTTGTGGTATAAAATAGAATTTTAACAGATTTTAGGGGGTTATAGGCAAGTGTTTTATTAAAAAATAATCAATAAAACGATCCCAGCAGTAACAAGACTTCCACCTAAGCGTCTGAGAACATTTTGCTTTTGTGTAGAAAGCTCAAATAAATATTTTTGCCATTTGTTAGGAAACAGTAACGGCCCTAGGCCTTCAATAATTAAAACTAAGCCAAAAGCGGTCATTAGTAACTGTAAACTCATGCTAAAAGCCTCCTATAAAGATAGTATTGTCATTAATCAATTCATCTACTGACAACGATTATGCGCCAAACCGTACAATTTATTATGTTTATTTTAGGCAATAAAAAACCCAGCATATGCTGGGTTTTTTGAATCCAAAAAACGAATTAACGCTTAGAGAACTGTGGCTTACGACGTGCTTTACGTAGACCAACTTTCTTACGTTCAACTTTACGAGCATCACGGGTAACAAAACCAGCGCTACGTAGAGTAGGACGTAAAGCTTCATCTAGTTGCATAAGTGCACGAGTAATACCGTGACGAATTGCACCAGCTTGGCCAGTAGTACCACCGCCCTTAACAGTTACATAGATGTCTAATTTTTCAGTCATTTCAACTAACTCTAATGGTTGACGAACAACCATACGAGCAGTTTCACGACCAAAATATACATCTAAAGGACGTTGGTTTACGATGATATTGCCACTACCTGCTTTAGCGAAAACGCGAGCTGTAGATGTTTTGCGACGGCCAGTGCCGTAGTACTGAGTTGCAGACATTTGCTTACTCCTCCCGTTTAGATATCAAGAACTTGTGGTTGTTGTGCAGCATGGTTATGTTCTGTGCCAGCGTAAACTTTAAGTTTACGGAACATAGCACGGCCCAAAGGACCTTTTGGTAACATACCCTTAACTGCTTTCTCGATGATCATTTCAGGCTTATGAGCTTGAAGCTTCTCAAAGCTGATTTGCTTAATGCCACCAATGAAGCCTGAATGAGAGTAGTAAATCTTACCAGCAGCTTTATTACCAGTTACAGTCACTTTCTCAGCATTGATAACGATGATGTAATCACCAGTGTCAACGTGTGGAGTGTATTCTGGCTTATGCTTGCCACGTAAGCGAGTTGCGATTTCAGTTGCGATACGACCCAAAGTTTTGCCTTCAGCGTCAACAACAAACCAGTCACGAGTTACAGTTTCTGGTGTAGCAGTAAAAGTCTTCATTATTACAAAAACCCAAAGTTAATTTTCTGTCTCACATGCTGACTGCAGGTTGCAATCAACACAAAATTACCGATTCTTGCCCCTTCGAACATGAATATTGGCTTACAACTTCCGCCCAAATTGGCGGATTAACGCGGGCAGGTCGCAGATTATACGCAAGAAGAAACCAAAGATCACCTGCTTTTTAAGAAATTTCAAAATAAATTACTCTATTCAAATTCACGTCGAAATCCCACGGCACTTGAATGTGGAGAACATCTTTAAGGTAAATGTTCTAAGGCCAAATAATCTCTTGATTGCATTTCGATTAAACGTGATCGGCAACGCCTAAACTCGAAAGTCAGCTGCCCATCGGTATATATATCTTCAAGCTCAATTTGAGCAGATACAATCAGTTTGACATTTCGCTCATAGAACTCATCTACCATGGCTAAAAATCGTCTGGCAATATCGTCGCCTGTTTGCTGCGCGCCCATTTGTTCTATACCACTAAGCAACACAGTATGGTAAAGGCAAGCTATTTCCATATAGTCACGCTGAGAACGCGGTCCATCACACATGTCTCTAAAGTTAATCAGTAATACACCTTGTGATTGCTGACGAATCTTAATAGCCCGGCCATCGATATCAATCGCAGTGGTTTGCACTTCAGATTCTGGCGCTAATTGGGCAAAATAATGTAGCAAGTTAATATCTGCTTGCTCATCTAGCGGATAGTGATAAATCTCGGCTTGCTCTAATGTACGTAAACGGTAATCAATACCAGAATCAACATTAAGAATTTCACAGTGCTGGTTAATTAATGCTATAGCAGGTAAAAAACGCGCTCGCTGTAAGCCATTTTTATAGAGTTCATCGGGAATAATATTTGATGTGGCTACTAGCGCGACCCCTTGCTTGAACAATTCTTGAAATAATGTGCCTAGCAACATAGCGTCGGTAATGTCTGACACAAAAAACTCATCAAAACAAATCACCTGATACTGGCTTGCCATTTTTTTCGCTATACTAATAAGCGGATCTTGCACTCCTTTGAGCCCGTCAAGATCGTGATGAATTTGATGCATAAAGCGATGAAAGTGAGCTCGCAGTTTACGCTCGCCAGGCAATGCGTCGTAAAACGTATCCATAAGATAGGTTTTTCCGCGTCCGACTCCGCCCCACAAATACAGGCCTTTAACCGGGATAGATTTGCCTTTTACGCCAACAGCCGAAAAAAGCTTAGACAATCCAGACGCCGGTATATTTGCGTTAATCAGTTCATCATAAACTCGTTGTAATGATTTAACCGCCTGTTCTTGTGCGGCATCATGTGAAAAATCATCTCGGGTAAGGTCTTGCTGATAATGCTGCCAAGGAGTTAACTGCGACACGATTACGACTCTCTTACATCAAATAATTGCTGCGGATAATAACATTAAACATTCAATACGAGTAACCGCTATAAACGATCAAATTAAGCTTTGTTAATCAATATGGAACTAACGTTTAGCGCTTTACTCTGAATAATTAACTCAGCATATCCGAATTTATTTACTGTTGTTAAAGCATCGCGATTAAAACCGCTGGTACAAACAGCTGAAATACCAATAACCAAATTGATTAACGATATTTAACTTTGAAATCATGCTTTCAAACCACATATTTTAGATATCAAACTGAAGGCATCTAGGAGCTACCAATACATGAAAACCAAATTAAGCTTACTTTCTGCAGCATTATTAACCGCATCGTTAACAATGTTTCCAGCAGTATCTCAAGCCGCGATTCCACAATCAGTTGACGGCCAGGCAATGCCAAGTCTTGCCCCTATGTTAGAGCGCACCACACCTGCGGTGGTATCTGTTGCGGTATCAGGCACCCAAGTATCTAAACAACGAGTGCCTGATGTATTTCGTTATTTCTTTGGGCCTAATGCTCCACAGGAGCAAGTACAAGAGCGCCCTTTTAGAGGATTAGGCTCTGGAGTCATCATCGATGCGACTAAAGGCTACATTATTACCAATAATCACGTTATTAATGGCGCGGATGATATTCAAATTGGTTTACATGATGGCCGTGAAGTAAAAGCAAAGCTGATTGGCGCAGATAAAGAGTCTGATATTGCATTGCTGCAAATCGAAGCAAAAAATCTGACCGCAATTAGTCAAACTGATTCCGACAATATTCGTGTTGGTGATTTTGCCGTAGCCATTGGTAATCCATTTGGTTTAGGACAAACCGTTACATCAGGCATTGTTAGTGCTTTAGGTCGCAGTGGCTTGGGCATTGAAATGCTCGAAAACTTTATTCAAACAGATGCCGCTATTAATAGTGGTAACTCTGGCGGCGCATTAGTGAACTTAAAAGGTGAGCTCATTGGTATCAACACGGCCATTGTTGCACCTAATGGCGGTAATGTCGGTATTGGTTTTGCGATACCTGCGAACATGGTCAACAACTTAGTTGAACAAATTATTGAACATGGCGAAGTACGTCGTGGCGTATTAGGTGTTTCAGGCCGAGATCTTGATAACGAACTTGCTAAAGCTTTTGGCCTAGACACGCAACATGGCGGCTTTGTTAATGAAGTTATGCCAAAGAGTGCTGCTGATAAAGCTGGGCTAAAAGCGGGTGATATTATTGTCACACTCAATGGGCGCAGCATTAAAACCTTCCAAGAACTTCGTGCTAAAGTTGCCACCATGGGGGCTGGAGCAGAAGTCGAATTTGGTATTATCCGTGATGGTGATAACAAAACGATTAAAGCTACTCTGGGTGAGGCTGATAAGGTAGAAGCTGAAGCTGGCAATGTGCACCCTATGTTACAAGGTGCCACATTAGAAGACAGCAAGAAAGGCATTGAGATCACTGATATTGCCCAAGGATCACCCGCTGCAATGAGTGGATTACAAAAAGGAGATTTAATTGTCGGCTTAAATCGCAGTAAAATTTCTAGCTTAAAAGTATTAAAAGAAGCCCTGAAAGAAAATCAAAGTTCAGTGGCATTAAAAATACTGCGCGACAATAATCTACTGTATCTAGTGTTACGTTAGTCTTAATAAACTGACACAAATGTAGCACACACGTTTCTGCCTACAGTCATTAACTATCAAGGTGTTAATGACTGTGACATGACTTGAATAATTAAGCATCGGTCCTAGTTTGGTCGATGCTTAATTTTTTGAGTTATGTTAATATAAAGTTCATTTTCTTCAACAAATCTCAGGCCATGAATTTTAAAGACACATGCATCTATATAGTTAAAGCTGCGGTATTTGGCCTGATCATGGCAGCTGTTTTTTTAGTTATTACCTCAATTTTACCAAATAACGCCCTCAATAGTGGTTTATCAACGGTACACAATGGCGGCTCAGAACTGTCATTTGCCAAAGCGGTTCGCCGCGCGGCACCAGCAGTAGCCAATATTTACAGTCTAAGCATAGATCAACGTAACCCTTTGAATTCAAGTTCACTGCAGGGCTTAGGTTCTGGGGTTATTATGAGTAAAGATGGTTACGTACTAACCAATTATCACGTGATAAAAAAAGCCGATGAGATTGTTATTGCGCTGCAAGATGGCCGTAAGTTTACCGCTGAAGTTGTGGGTTCAGATCCCGTAACAGACTTAGCTGTGCTCAAAATCGAAGGTGACAATTTACCTGTCGTACCATTTAATCTTTATAACCCCGCTCAAGTTGGTGACGTGGTATTGGCCATTGGCAATCCATACAATATCGGCCAAACCATCACTCAAGGCATTATTAGCGCGACGGGTCGTAACGGCCTAAGTTCAGGTTATTTAGACTTCCTACAAACTGATGCCGCAATTAATGCCGGCAACTCTGGCGGTGCATTAATTGATACTAGCGGAGAGTTAATCGGCATCAATACTGCTGCATTTCAGGTGGGCGGTGATAATGGTGGTAATGGAATTAGTTTTGCTATTCCGATAAAGTTAGCTCACAGCATTATGGATAAATTAATTAAACATGGACGCGTAATTCGTGGGGCCTTGGGTATTTCTGGCGAGCCATTAAATCCAGTAGTAGCGCAAATTCTTAACTTGCCTGATTTAAAAGGTGTGTTAGTGACAGGTATTGACCCTGATGGGCCAGCAGCCCGCGCACGTTTAGCACCAAGAGATGTCATTACTCAATATAATGAAGAAGATGTACCCGGTGTTGAAATGCTACTAGACCGTATTGCTGAAACCACTCCAGGTACAAAAGTAAACATGACAATTATTCGTGAAGGGAAAAAGCAGACTTTACCTGTAATTATTGCCGAGAAGGCTGACGAACCAGAATAATTGCAACCATTGCCCTAGCAATAAAAAAGCCATTCACTTTCTGTGAATGGCTTTTTTATTGCACTTTGAGTACTGCTTTTAAAGCAGTAATCTAATAACCCGTTACTTCACACGTACGACTTCAGCACCAAGACCTTGGAACTTAGCTTCAATATGTTCATAGCCGCGGTCGAGGTGGTAAATACGATCTACCGTTGTCATCCCATCAGCCATTAACCCTGCAATCACTAGACTTGCAGAGGCTCGTAAATCGGTTGCCATCACTTGAGCGCCATTTAAACGTTCAATACCATGGATGATACAAGTATTGCCTTCAAGCTCGATATTAGCACCCATGCGGCTCATTTCAGGAACATGCATAAAACGATTTTCAAAAATCGTTTCAGTGACTCGCCCAGTACCTTCAGCCAGAGCATTTAATACGCAAAACTGTGCTTGCATGTCAGTAGGAAAAGCAGGATAAGGTGCAGTTTTAATGTTCACGGCTTTTGGACGCTTACCGTGCATATCAAGCTCAATCCAATCTTCGCCCGTTGTAATACTCGCGCCAGCATCTTCAAGCTTAGAAAGCACAGCTTCTAAGGCACTTGGATCTGCAGACACACAACGAATTTTACCACGAGTGACAGCTGCGGCAACCAGGAAAGAACCTGTTTCAATACGGTCTGGCATAACACGGTATTCACAACCCGATAAACGCTCAACACCCTCAATTTTTAATGTTGCTGTACCTATGCCAGTAATTTTAGCGCCCATAGCAATTAAGCAATTGGCCAAATCTGTCACTTCAGGTTCGCGGGCAGCATTTTCAATTACAGTGGTACCATCGGCTAGTGCCGCTGCCATTAATAAGTTTTCAGTGGCGCCAACACTCACCATATCCATAAAGATATGAGCACCTTTAAGACGACCATCAACACGCGCTTTAATGTAACCTTCTTTAACTTCGATTTTAGCGCCCATAAGCTCTAAACCGTGTAAATGAAGGTTGACCGGGCGAGCACCAATAGCACAACCACCAGGTAAAGATACATCTGCTGTACCGTAACGGGCTAATAATGGCCCTAAAATAAGGATTGAGGCACGCATGGTTTTGACTAGGTCATAAGGCGCGCAATACTCATTTAAATTGGTCGTTGAAATACGAACGCGGCTTCCCTCTAATTGCTCAACCTCTGCACCTAGACAGCGCAAAAGCTCACAACTGGTATTGACGTCACGCAAGTTAGGCACGTTTGAAACAATAAAATCTGTTTCAGCCAATACACCGGCCATCAATATTGGTAAGGCTGCATTTTTTGCGCCAGAGATCACGACTTCACCAGCAAGCGGTTTGCTGGCTATAATTGTTAATTTATCCACAGTGAATCTCAGTACTTACATGTTGAAAAGTTTTTCACGCTTCCACTGGGTCGGCGTAAAAGTTTTAATCGTGAGTGCGTGTAATTCGCCACTAGAAATTTGCTCTGATAATGGAGCATAAATCGCTTGCTGTTGCTTAACTCGGCTCAGGCCATCAAAGCATTCCCCAACAGCAACCACTTTATAATGGCTTCCGTCTGAGGTTACATGAGCTTCTGTCAACGACAGTGCCTCTGTCAAAATTTGTTCAATAACTTTGCAATCCATGAAATCTATTACCTTTACTTATAAAACTCTTGTTTATAAGACTAATCTTATAAAACTAATATTTATCAGACTGGCCAGGTGTATAACTGATTATTCAACAATCATTGCTGACCAACTAAGCTTTGCCAAAAAAAGCGTCTAAGTCATATAGCTCTATCATTTTGATGAGCTGCTCACTGGGATTAACCAGTTGGCGAGATGCGCTTTGTTCGTTATTGCCAGAGTGATTTAATCTAACAAATGCCAGCAGTAATGCTACCCCAGCACTGTCTACGTATTCTAAAGCGGCCAAGTCTATCACTTGGGTTGAAGCAGTAAACAACTCTTGGCGTTTTGGCCATAATTGTTTTACTTCAACCTGCGTTAAGCGGCCGCTAACAAAGCACTGTTGCTCTTGTTGATTAAAGGTAATCACGCTGCAGCGGCTTCTTTAACTGGTTGACGGTCAATTTGTTGCTTGGTTTTGTCATTCAACATTGAAATAACGGCTTCAATACCCTGTTGGCGGATCAAGTTAGAGATCTCAGATTGCTTTGAAGCAAGCAAGCTTACGCCCTCGGCAACTAAATCAAATGCTTTCCAAGAGTTGTCTTTTAAACGACGAGCTTTAAATTGAATTTTGATCGGTGGACGACCTTTTTCAATAATTTGCACATTAATCTCAACGATTTTTTCTTCGCTGAAATCACTGGCAGGGTCGAACTCAACAGCTTGGTTGGTATATTCAGTCAAAGCTTGAGCATAGGTTGCCACTAAATAGCCTTCAAATGCTTCAACAAAACGATCACGCTGATCTGGCGTCGTATCGCGTAAATACTGTCCCATCACTTTATATGCGGCATATTTATAATCAACATATGGCATTAATTCTTCGTTAACAATCACCTTAAGGTGACCTAAATCAGCGTCAATAAGTGCTCTATCCGTTTTAAAACGATCAAAAGTTTTGTTAGCAACTTGCTTGATCATTTCATATGGGTTTGTGGTATTTATCTCGTCATTGGCTGCTACTGCTACAGAACTTATAACAGCACTGCCCACCAAACATAACGTAATTACACGACTAAAAAGTGCTTTCATTTATAGAGCTCCTATTTATCTTTAGACGACATACTGTACAAAAGCTGACCGATTAAATCTTCTAAAATCAATGCACCACGAGTGTCATGGACTTTATCGCCATTAGCAAGCATGGCAATGTCATCATCCATAAAACCTGGGGTTAACCCAATAAATTGCTCACCTAATAGCCCTGATGTCAAAATAGCTAAACTACTGGTTTCAGGAAACTGATCGAAGCGCTTATCCATGGTCAATGTGACCACAGGGATCAATTTACGGGTATCGAGGGTAATGTCTGTTACACGACCGACTACAACACCACCGACTTTCACAGGAGAACGTACTTTTAACCCACCGATGTTATTAAACTCGGCAACCAATGTATAAGTTTGCTCATTTGACTTTACTTCTACATTGGCAACGTTAAATACCAACCCACAAAAAGCCAACAAACCAGATAATAAAAACACGCCTACTAGTAACTCAATTTTCCGTGTCAACATACTCTTAAACCACTTCAATTAAACTAAACAATGAAAAAACCTTAATTTCCGAACATGATTGCGGTTAGCAAAAAGTCCAGCGCTAAAACAGCTAAACTGGCCTGTACAACGGTAGATGTTGTTGCACGGCTAATGCCTTCTGGGTTTGGTTGTACTTCATAACCTCTGTACAAGGCTATCCAAGTAACTACTACGCCAAAAATGACACTTTTAATCAAGCTATTAACAATATCTTGTTCCCACTCTACCGATGCTTGAAGAATAGACCAAAATGCACCGCTATCGATGCCTTTCCATTCAACACCCACAAGATGGCCACCAAAAATACCCACTAAGCTAAACATTAATGCAAGCAGAGGCATACTGATAACCCCGGCCCAAAATCGCGGTGCGATAATCTGCCTAAGTGGATCTATAGCCATCATTTCTAAACTTGATAGTTGTTCAGTGGATTTCATTAGGCCAATTTCTGCAGTTAGTGCAGACCCAGCACGACCAGCAAACAACAGAGCAGCAACAACCGGGCCTAATTCACGTAGTAAACTAAGCGCAACCATTGGACCTAAGCTTTCTTCAGTGCCAAAGCCAACAAGAATGTTGTACCCCTGCAGTGCCAGCACCATACCGATAAATAAACCGGATACCAAAATGATCACCATTGAACGAACACCAAGTACATAAATTTGCTTGGTCAGTAGTGGTAAACCTTTCTTGATATTAGGTACTCGTACAATAGCCCCCCATAGCATTAAGCCTGCACGGCCTAAACCAGAAACCATTTTTAGTGCGTATTTGCCTATGTCGGCAATGTTATCAATTACGCCCACGCAATAACTCCTCTTGATAATCCTCGGCAGGATAATGAAATGGCACCGGGCCATCTGGCGCGCCTTGGATAAACTGAATTAATTGCGGGTTATCAGACAAACGAAGTTGCTCTGGTGTTCCGTGTGCAATGACTTTTTTCTCTGCGATAACGTAAACGTAATCAGCGATCCCCAATACTTCATCTACATCATGCGATACCACAACAGAGGTAAGCTTTAACGTATCAGAAAGCTCACGAATTAATTTCACCAGCATCCCCATAGAAATCGGGTCTTGTCCAGCAAAAGGCTCATCATACAAAATCATTTCTGGCTCAAGCGCAATTGCACGAGCCAATGCTGCTCGACGTTGCATACCACCAGACAATTCGTTAGGCATTAAATATGCTGCGCCACGTAAACCTACCGCTTGCAGTTTCATCAATACAATTGAACGAATGATGTCTTCAGGTAAACCGGAATGCTCCCGCAATGCAAATGCAACGTTATCGAATACATTAAGATCCGTAAACATGGCACCACTTTGAAATAACATACTCATACGCTTGCGCAGCTCAAAGAGTTCTTCGCGCTTTAACTTATGAACATCATGGCCATCAAATAAAATTTGGCCGCTATCAGGTCTGAGTTGCCCACCAATCAATTTTAATAAGGTAGTTTTACCTATCCCACTTGGGCCCATAATGGCCGTCACTTTACCTTTGGGTATCGTTAGCGAAATATCTTTATAAATCACTCGCGAACCATGGCTAAACGCCAAATGGTTTATTTCGACCAAAGGGGAATTATTTGATTTACTCATATCAGGCATCGGTGTTGAGGAGATAACGACCTTCCTTAGAAAAAGATGAAGCGCAAATTGTACTGTAATTGTCCATTAAGCTACAACTATATCCATATAACCAATGCTCATTGTTAATACAATTAGTGTGCAATGCTTTCAATTTAGTGAAAATCCAGCGAAAATGCCCGTTAATTATTTACCATCGTAGGAATCTCATGCTAGTTAATATCCTAATGTTAATTGCTGGCCTTGCTGTTTTAGTGTGGAGCGCGGATCGATTTGTATACGGAGCAGCAGCATTTGCACGTAATTTAGGCTTGCCACCCATGCTGATTGGACTGACTATCGTTGCGATGGGCAGCTCAGCGCCAGAAATGTTTGTGGCAGCAACGGCCTCAATGGACGGCATGCGCGATACTGCTGTCGGTAACGTTTTAGGCTCAAACATTGCCAACATTACCTTAATTTTAGGATTAACCGCATTACTAGGCGCGATTAGTGTCGATTCCAAAACGCTTAAACGTGAAATTCCATTGATGCTAGCTGCCACCGCTTTTGCCGGTTATACCTTACATGATGGCTTATTAACTCGTGCAGAAGGCATCATGCTCACGATATTATTTTTCGCATTAATGGGTTATTTCATTTGGCATGCTACTCACAATAAAACCAAAGATGCTTTAGATGACGATCTTGAATCTGAGATCCCTAAAAACGTCCCAACCTTTCATGCTATCATTTGGCTGGTAGTTGGTATTATATTACTACCACTATCAGCAGGTTGGATGGTTGATGGCGCAGTCGGAATTGCCAAGTTTTATGGCCTATCGGATTTGGTCATTGGCTTAACCATTATTGCAGTGGGTACCAGCTTGCCAGAACTTGCTGCCTGTATTGCAGGGGTATTAAAAAAAGAAGATGATTTAGCCATAGGTAATATCGTTGGCTCTAACTTATTTAATATTTTAGCCGTACTTGCGATACCAGGGCTTATCGCCCCGGGAATGATTGATGCGCAAGCCAGTGGTAGAGACTTCTATATGGTATTAGGCACAAGCGCAGCGCTAGCCGTTTTAGTGTTATCAAGTGGCGCCAAAAAACAACTTACTCGTTGGCATGGCGTCCTATTATTAATCACCTTTATTGCGTACCAAATTGTTGTATTTCAATCCCATTAAGTTGGAGCATCAAAGGTTAAGTATTAAGCCAAAAGAGAGATACGCATGGTAGATCAAACTCAGTTTCGCCAATGGGGCCGCAAAGTTATCGATATTGAAAAAGCGGCATTAGATAATTTATATCAATATGTTGATTCAGTAGAGTTTGGCCAGGCTTGCGAACTAATTATGCAATGCAAGGGCAAAGTCATTGTCATGGGCATGGGTAAATCAGGCCATATTGGGAATAAAATATCGGCAACGTTTGCCAGTACCGGCACACCAGCCTTTTTTGTACACCCTGGCGAAGCAAGTCATGGCGATTTAGGCGCATTGGATAAAAATGACATCGTGCTTGCCATCTCTAACTCAGGTGAATCAAGCGAAATACTCACCTTACTGCCTGTTATTCAACGTATGGGCGTTCCTGTCATCGCGATTACCGGTAAACCAGAATCAAATATGGCAAGATTGTCGAAAATCCATCTTTGCATTCAGGTACAAGAAGAAGCTTGTCCGCTTGGATTAGCACCAACGTCTAGTACCACAGCGACCTTGGCGATGGGTGATGCACTTGCCATTGCATTACTGCAAGCAAAAGGATTTACCCGAGACGATTTTGCTCTATCACATCCGGGAGGATCATTAGGCCGTAAATTATTATTAAAAGTCGAAGATGTGATGCATCAAGGTGAAAGCTTACCGAGCGTAAGCGACGACATCTGTATTACTGAAGCACTGTACGAAATATCGAAAAAAGGCCTCGGCATGACAGCCATTGTCGATAAAAAAAATACCCTAGTCGGTATTTTTACTGATGGCGATTTGCGCCGCATTATCGATGCTGAAGTAAACTTACGCACCACGCCTATTTCACAGGTAATGACCAAAAATTGTGTCACGAGCCCTAGCGGTATTTTGGCGGCACAAGCACTGCAAATCATGGAAGAGAGAAATATTAACGGACTGATTGTCGTTAACCCACAACACCAACCGATCGGGGCGCTAAATATGCTCGATATGGTTAAAGCAGGAGTTATTTAACCATGACAGATACAAGCACTCATCCAGGTTTTTACGGTCCAATCAGTGACGATATTTGGCAACGCGCTAAAAAAATCAAATTGTTAATATGCGATGTCGATGGCGTATTTTCTGACGGTCGAATTTACCTAAGCAATGCCGGTGAAGAATTAAAAGCCTTCCACACTCGCGATGGATATGGCGTTCGCTCTGCCCTAACAAGCGGAATTCATGTTGCCGTTATTACGGGGCGTAAATCAAAAATTGTTGAAACCCGTATGACAGCACTAGGGGTTAAACACATTTATCAAGGCATCGACAACAAATTTGAACCATTTGAGGCATTATTGTCTTTATATAATGTCACCTCAGACGAAGTGGCTTACATTGGTGATGATATGGTCGATTTACCTGTAATGAAAGCCGTTGGGCTTGCGGTTTGTGTGGCCGACGGTCACCCATTTGTTAAACAACATTGCCATATGACTACCAGTATCAATGGTGGCCATGGTGCGTTGCGTGAACTCACTGATTTACTATTATTAAGCCAAGATAAATTTACCAGTGCTCATGGTATGAGTATATGAATAGGGTCTCCATCGCGATTGCGGCATTTTTCGGTCTTGCCCTTGTGTTGTACTGGCAAACACAAGTAAAACGCAGTGAAATGGATGCCGTTAAAGTGGTCGGTATTGAGCGACCAGATTTTGTTGCCGACGACTTACGCACTACCGAATACAATGAACAAGGTTTAATTGCCAGTAAAGTAACGGCGAAGCATATGGAGCATTATGCTTCCAGTGATATCACACACTTTACTGATCCAGTTTATTTAATTTACCCAGAAAATGGTAAAGCACAATGGCAACTCAGTGCAGATAAAGGGCAATTAAATAAACAGAGCAATAAAGTCAGCTTAGAAAATAATGTTATTATCGATGCCATTGATATTGAGGAACCTTTACAGTCAGTGACCACACAAGCTGTTACCCTAGATTTATCAACCATGATAGGTAGCTCACAAGAGATGGTGTATATCAAAGGTAAAGGGTTTATGATTCAAGGTTTAGGCCTACATGCTGACTTGAATTCGCAAAAATTATCGCTACTAAGCGAAGTAGAAGGAACATATGAGTCACAATAATCGACATCCTCGCGCCAATGCCGCATTACTATTAAGTGGCTTACTTTGCATGCTGAGCATTCCAGCAATGGCAAAGCAAGGTGATCTCAAACAAGAATTGAAAATTGCTGCTGTCAGCCAGTCTGCCGACATTAAAAACAATCAAATTGTCTTTAATGGTCCCGTCACTATTGTGCAAGGCACCATTAATATAAATGCCGACGAATTGCGCGCATTTACGCCACAAAACGGTGTGTCAAAACGCTTAATTGCGACAGGTAAACCCGCAACATTTTCGCAAGAACTCGACGACGGTAACATCGGTACCGCCAGTGCCAACGAAATCAGTTACGATCTCGCGACGACAACACTTACATTAACCGGTAATGCCAAGCTAGACCAAGCAGGCAGCCAGGTAACGGGCAACTTAATTAAATACAACATTAAAGCCCAAGAGTTAATCGCAGAAAGTACAGGTAAAGGCCAAGATCGCGTCATCACGATTATTCAACCAGAAAATTTCCAAGACGAGTCAGCACCAAAGCAAAAGCTACCTGAGATCCCAGTCAACAAGCAGATAAAACCATGACCCAAATTACTTTAACAGCTGAAAATTTAGCCAAAAGCTATAAAGCGCGCCAAGTAGTAAAAGACGTAAGCTTAACAGTAAAAACAGGGCAAATTGTGGGTTTGCTTGGCCCTAATGGTGCAGGTAAAACAACCACTTTTTATATGGTTGTCGGGTTAGTAAAAAGCGATAAAGGCCGTATTTTAATTGATAACGACGACCTCACCTCTGACCCAATGCACCTTAGAGCACGTAAAGGCATTGGTTACTTACCGCAAGAAGCCAGTATTTTTCGCAAACTAACCGTGCACGACAATATCATGGCGGTATTACAAACCCGCAAAGAACTCACTAATGACGAGCGTATTGAACAACTCCAACATTTACTCGAAGAGTTTCACATTACCCACATTCGCGACAGCCAAGGTATGTCATTGTCTGGTGGTGAACGCCGTCGAGTCGAAATAGCTCGAGCACTCGCCGCCAATCCTAAATTCATATTGCTTGATGAACCTTTTGCAGGTGTTGATCCGATTTCAGTTATCGACATTAAAAAAATTATACAACAGCTAAAAAGTCGTGGATTAGGGGTACTGATCACCGACCATAATGTTCGCGAAACACTCGATGTATGTGAAAGAGCTTACATCGTTAGCCAAGGTAATTTAATTGCTGAGGGTACACCTGATGAGATCTTAAGCAATCAACAGGTTCGAGCTGTGTACTTAGGTGAACAATTCAAGCTATAGTTAGGTTATAAGCCTTTTAGCCTATCTAATTCATTCCATTGAACGATACCTAAATTGCGTGAAATGTCATTGACGTACGAGACAATCCATTACAGTTTTTCGAAATTGTCATTTTTATGGAAATCATCTAGGGATAAGCGGTAAATGAAAGCGTCACTCCAACTTAAAATGGGTCAGCACCTCACTATGACCCCTCAATTGCAGCAAGCCATCCGCTTGCTGCAGTTATCTTCATTGGAGCTACAGCAAGAAATCCAACAGGCATTGGATTCAAATCCATTGCTTGAAATAGAAGATGAATTTTCTCAAGCTAAAGATCCGTTAAAAGAAAGTCGCGATCAATCAGACACCGACTTCAGTGACAACAGTAATGTGAATGTCGAAAAAGATACTTCAACCGTCGACACCACCGAATCCATCAGTAAAGAAACCATGGATGACATGCCCATGGACACGACTTGGGATGAAGTATATACAGCCTCCCCCATGTCAGGTTCTGGCAGTGCAAGCATGCGTGACGATGACATGCCTTTTCAAGGGGAAACCACTGAAGGCTTATATGAGCATTTAGAGTGGCAAAAAAACTTAACGCCATTTTCAGACACAGACCTTGCCATAGCAACGGCCATTATTGATGCGATAGATGAACGCGGCTATCTGACCCAAAGCACAGAAGAAATACTTGAAGCAATGGGCGATGAAAATATTGAGCTTGATGAAGTTCAAGCTGTATTAAAGCGAATTCAACATTTTGATCCGGTAGGTGTTGCAGCACGCGACCTTAGTGAATGCCTATTAATTCAACTTGCTCAATATGCTGAATCAACCCCGCACATTGATAATGCGCGAATGCTCATCAAAGACTATTTAGATTTAATCGCTAGCCGTGACTTTAGGTTATTAATGCGTAAAACTCGGTTAAAAGAAGATGAGTTACGTGACGCCATTACCTTGATTCAATCTCTCAATCCACGTCCTGGGTTATTGATCACAGCTACCGATGACGAATATGTCATCCCAGATGTTACTGTATTTAAAAAGAATGGCCGTTGGGTTGTTGAACTCAATCCAGATAATATGCCAAAAATTGGTGTTAATCAGCAGTATGCTGCAATGGCTCGTAGCAGTAAAAATCCATCTGATACTCAGTTTATTCGAGGTCATTTACAAGAAGCAAAATGGTTTATTAAAAGCATTGAAAGCCGTAACGATACCCTGTTAAAAGTGGCCAATTGTATTGTGCAATTTCAACAAGGTTTTTTCGAGTATGGTGAAGAAGCCATGAAACCTATGGTATTAAACGATATTGCTGAAGCCGTAGAAATGCATGAGTCGACGATCTCGCGTGTTACTACACAAAAATACATGCACACCCCGCGAGGTTTGTTTGAATTAAAATACTTTTTCTCTAGTCATGTCAGTACTGACGATGGCGGAGAATGCTCATCGACAGCAATCCGCGCTTTTATTAAAAAATTGGTTGCTGCAGAAAACCAGAAAAAGCCACTTAGCGACAGTAAAATGGCTCAACTACTGGCCGAACAGGGCATAAACGTTGCTCGTCGTACGATAGCAAAATACCGTGAGGCAATGCTGATCCCACCCTCAAACCAACGTAAGAGTTTATAATTCACTCAACAATGGAGAAGTGTAATGCAGATCAATTTATCTGGGCATCATGTTGAAATAACCGAATCTTTACGTGAATACGTTCAGGAAAAGTTTTCAAAGCTTGAACGGCACTTCGATCAGATCAATAATGTTCACGTTGTACTCAACGTTGAAAAGTTACAACAAAAAGCAGAAGCTAAAGTCAGCCTAAAGGGCGGAGAGATTTTTGCAATGTCAGAACATACAGACATGTATGCAGCAATAGACGCCCTGATAGATAAGCTCGATCGTCAGGTAATTAAACACAAAGAGAAGTATACAAAACACTAACGATGGAACTTTGTACCATCCTGCAGCCGGAATGCACTACCTGTGCCACACCGGGCAGTAAGAAAAAGGTACTGGAACTTATCAGCGATTTAGTCGCTGCCCAGTACCCAACCCTGTCTTCGCAAGAGGTGTTTGAAAGCCTACTCGCAAGAGAAAAAATGGGTAGCACAGGTATAGGTAATGGTATTGCAATACCTCATGGCCGATTAACCACAATCGATCAACCTATTGCGATCTTTGTAAAATGCGAAGAACCCATTTCTTTCGATGCCATCGATAAACAACCTGTCGATATCTTATTTGCGCTATTAGTGCCTGCAGATCAGTGCCAACAGCACTTGAGCACTTTATCATCGATGGCCCAAAAACTCAGCGACAAACAAGTACTAAAACAGCTACGTAAAATCCACGACTCTACAGAACTCTATCAGGTAATTACGGCATGAAACTTGTCATCGTATCAGGACGGTCAGGCTCAGGTAAATCAGTTGCATTAAGAGTACTAGAAGACCTAGGCTACTACTGTGTTGATAACCTGCCATTACCGCTAATAGGCACCTTACTGGCTCAACTAAAAGGCAGTAATGACCTAGTAGCGATTAGTGTCGATGTGCGCAATATTGCAGAACAAGGTAAAGTGCTACAAGAGCAACTTGAAATACTGCAACCTGATACCGAAATCACTAGTTTTTTCTTAAACTCTAGCGACAAAGTTTTACTTAAACGCTACAGCGAAACCCGCAGATTACACCCGCTATCTAAAAACCATATTTCATTACAAGAAGCGATTAAATTAGAAGGTCGTTTACTCGAACCTATCGCTAAAATGGTTGATCATTACGTCGATACGTCAGCACTCAATATTTATGAGTTAAGCGATCAAGTCAGACAAATATTACTTGGCAGTGTGGATAAAGAGTTAGTGATTAATTTTGAATCGTTTGGCTTTAAACACGGTATGCCAACCGAAGCAGATTTTATGTTCGATGTGCGCTTTTTACCTAACCCACATTGGGAGATAGAATTAAGACCATTTACTGGTCTAGACGAGCCGGTACAAGAGTTTCTAGGCCGTCAGCCTCTGGTGAATAAGTTTATTTGGCAAATTGAAAATCTATTCGAAACCTGGATGCCGCACTTAGAGCGTAATAATCGAAGTTATTTAACCATCGCTATCGGCTGTACAGGTGGACAACATCGCTCTGTTTATATCACAGATCAACTCGCAAAACGGTTTAGACAAGGTAGTAAACACATTGTCAATGCCCGCCACAGAGAGCTAAATATCAGTGAAGAAACACTATAGCCCTACGTGGAGTGCCGGCCATGCTTGAACGTCAAGTAACCATTTCAAATAAATTGGGTTTACATGCCCGTGCAGCAACAAAGTTAGCTATATTGGCTGCTGACTTTGATGCTGAAATCACCTTAATTCAAGCAGATAAACAAGCCAGTGCGGCTAGTGTATTAGGGTTACTCATGCTAGAAAGTGGTATAGGAAAAATGATCACCGTCACAGCAACAGGACCAGATGCAGCAACGGCATTAGATGCGGTATGTAATCTAATTAACGATAAATTCGATGAAGGATGCTAAGGCAGAGCGCCGATCATCTAATCAAACGCCGGTTAAACGTTTTCGAGTTTTTTAATGTTAATTTTTTACAGCTAACAGCCTATAAACTACGATTAATCATTCACTACTCATATTTCACAATCAATCGTTTACCGCTCAAATTAAGTGTAACGCCTTAAAAAATTACTCTGCTGTCGTGCGCTGACTAAAAGGCACTTGCACCTCAAGGTTGAAAATACATTTTCAATGCATAATACATTGTAAACAACAGCTTGTACCTTCTCAGTAAAGCACTGTGATTTAAACTTAAAAATCAATTGTTCAAGTTAATTAAAGCAAAAAATTAAAATGAATCATTTAATATTCTCCCTCTGCACGATCCATTTAAGATAGCTTACAAAATATCATGGTATGCCACAAACCCTGCTATTTTAGCGCCTCAGTAAACTCATCCAAAAACTCACAATAATACTGCGTAACACAGTGCTTTAATGCTAGCCCAATCACTTTTAGGGGTATTTAACGCACAACTATTTATCTTCTGCAAAAGTGACAAACGCAATGTCCTCATTTTGTCATTAACATGACCTTTTATTGCCATAAATTATCGCCATACTGCTTCGAAATAAACAGAAAGAGCGCAATACTTGGTTCACCAAATTAGTGCAATTGCACCAATTAAAACAAACAGCCTAATATTTAGAAATATCAAAAAAACGGTAAGGTATTGTTATATAACAATTTTAAATAGATTTAAAAGTTGGCACACACTTTTCATATAGACAAACAGATACCTACTAAGTAGTAGTTTGATTTTTAAGCAGTCCATTGTCATTTGTAGGAGATAGCGATGAGTAAAATGAACCTAGGTCAGAACATCAAAACAGTTAATAGCATGGTTGCTAAACTGGTTGAACAATGCCGTCAAAACATTTTTTTCTTAGCGCATCTTGGTTGCAGTCAATGGGATGAAGTTGAATCCCGTTCAAGCAAATACAAATAAAGCATTAAGGAATCAATAAGATGAGTATTTCAACTGCAAGACAATATCCAGTGGACTTTCAACATCAGGTGATAAGCGAAGTCAAAGTGCATAATCGCCTCTTATCTGACGTAGCCAAGCAATATGGTGTGTCATCAAAAACAGTATATAAATGGGTCAAGCAAAGCGAAAGCCATAAAACTGAAAAACGTGGTGCAATTGTGTCAGAGATCGCTCTTTTACAGCAAAAAATTACTCAGTTAAGTCAACAGTTACAAACAATGGCAAGTTAAGCCACAACCGTTTTGGCAAGGATGTATGAGTGTATTATTGGTTGGTCCCCCAGCGAACTGATAATACAAAGCAAATAGCAACAACATCATACTAATAATAAGCGCACAACATCTTGCATCCTTGCCGCTTTATTTTTTACCGTTAATTGCACGTTTATTCAGGACGAGTAGCGAGGCGTTAACACAATAGTTCAGGCGTTATTGGGTCCCCAGACTCTATATC
>NZ_BMQW01000001.1 GCF_014648315.1 Shewanella ulleungensis | reverse complement strand
ACGATAATATTTTAGCTGTATCGATAAAGATTGATGAGTTGATTACATCGTTCGTAACCCTCGCCAAAGCCATGAAAACGAGTTATGTTATTTGTTCAAGAAATGGGTGGCTTCGTTTTCTGTACGGACATGAATTGGGGCATTTTGATAATAATAGAAGTGAAGCCAGTGCTGAAGTTTACGGTAAGAAATTTTTAAAACTTTATCAAGGTAATTAATATGGTGATCTTTAGTAAACTTATGATTGTTATAGCCTGGACTTTTATGTTGTCTATTTCAATTTGCTATGGTCGAAATGGTGACGTACGATATGTGTATATTGGATCCATTGATGGAGACAAAAAATTTACCATTCAAATGGAAAATGAAAATCGAGGGAGTGTATATAGCGGGCGAGACATTAAATCTGATGCCTTCTTTTGCAACTATTTCAGTAAATTTAACTGTATTATTTCTTACGATATAGTTTTTGCAGTGCCTAAAGATATTGATGAAAGTACTATACAGTGGGAGTTCAATAATAAATTATATGAAGTTGTTGCGAAAAATAAAAAGTTGAAAATATTAGGGAAGAACTTCTCTGAACTGTATGTTATAAAAGGTCCTAAGAATACATTTGTAGACTATGTTGCTTACCCCAGTGTGCAGATGAAGTATATTTATTCAAAAAATGATGGATTGTTAGGATTTGGGTATTATAAAAATGATCATTTTTTTTGGTCTGTTAGCGAAAAAGGATTTGGTGCTAAATAAACAGAACTAAAACATGGCCATATAGAACGCTCCAGTTAAGAACATGACCATATATGGACGCTCCCGGTGAGTCAAGATAATACTCTGCTCACCCAAAGTTTTTTGGCCTTAGTTTTCTATTTTATTGCTTCACACTTGTCATTCTTTTAATGCGACTCATTTACCGCTAGAAGCGGTTGTACTGCCCTAAATAACATGGCCACCCACCCCAACTGGCTAAATATTGAGCGCTCAACTACGCTTTATTTACCCTTTCCAAACGGTAATTAAAGATGGCTAGACCGGAAATAACATGGCCACCCATTCTAACTATACGATAAAGTACCATCATGAATTACAGATTAACCGCAGGTGTCACGATTAATTTTATTAGCTAAAACCCAACGTCTATGTGTCAATGCATATGCTATCTATTTGAAAATAAATATTGTTATTACTGTTTATCATCTCTAGGATGACATCCAATTGGTTGTATTAAATATTATGGATGATATTAATGTTACGTTGCTTATTAACCCTCTGCTTAATTGTTTTTTCTTGTCACTCTTTATCTTCTGAGACCACGCCCTTTGTAAAAGTAACCTCAGCTTGGAATAAGCCGAGTTTAATCACAGATAATGACCCAGCATGTCAATCTTTGTTGGAAGATGCACAATCAAAATTCTACTCAGATATCGATTGGGGCGCAGCTTATGGCGTTAGAGGGCATGGCTATGTAAATACTGGAGAAATACTAGATTGGACAATATTAGGAGGAGACTCTTTAACAAGCCTGCATGCTTACGGTAAAGAATTATATCTCTATAATTATTTGCACAATGGTTGCAGTGGAGCGTGTGAGAGGCAGCAATCGCTAGTGTCTACTTCATCATTCACTGAGTTAACCGCCAAGCAAATTGCAGCATTAGCCAAAAACGCACCACCCGCAATTAGCTATGGTTACACATACGCACAGTCGGGCACTAATATCCCGTATATGTTTGTTTTAGGGCATTATGGCGCTGATATAGGCCAGTTATTTGTTTATCGTCTTAGCCCAAACGCAACATGGGCACCAGCTTGCGAAATAAACTTAACAGCAACAGAAGTGCCTTTCAACAAAGAGCATAGTTATTTCAGCGCGATGAAAAGTCTTGATGATTTGTATCAATCGACTCTGGCTTTAAGTCAAGGTAGTGGCTCTTCTTGTGGGCGAATGAATACTCGTTGGCGTTGGGGAAATGCTATTAAGCATAAACTGAGTTTGACATTAATTCGCCCCTGGGCAATGAGGGGCGAAGGTAGAGAAAGTAAGAATAGTCACGGTAATTATTCTAAAATGATAACCGATTTAGAAAGGTGGTCATTAACCGGTGTCGCTGAGCAAAAAGTATTTAATGGCTATAAACATCAGTTAGCTATCTCGATAAAATCGCTTTCGCAATTTTATCAACAGGCGAATCATTGGCATAAACAACAATCCGATGAAATGGCTGAGCTTGCATTAACATCAGCAATTAGTGCAGGTTTTGGGTTCTATATGTATAACCCTGAATTTTCCGCAGGTGAGTTCAATCTAAGAAATGCAATCATTACCAAACAATCATTAGATACCATAAAAAAAATTGAGTTTATTGCTAGTGATATCGACAGCATCGCAAAAACATATTATTCGCAAGAAGCACAAGAAAGTATTTTAAACCTAGCGATAAACCAACCTGAAGTATTGGAATATCTATTACAACAGGGCATAAGTCCCAATCACAGTAATGCATTTGGTAAAACACCTTTGATGTACGCGGCGCAATATAACTTATTAGAGTCCGCCAAGTTGCTTATTCAACACGGGGCTAATACAGTCGCGAATACCACAATACCTGATGATACTTGTTATTACGCGATAAGCACCTTCAAAATGACGGCTCTTCATTATGCAGTAAGGTATGCTTCTCCTGATTTTATTAAGTTATTAATAGACAATGGTGCCGCAACTTATATGAAAGCTGAGAGCCGCTCTCCAATGACTGAAGAAACACCATTGGATTGGTTCTATCGTTATACCGATAAAGCATCAGCTGAGATAAATAGCCATATTCCTGAAGAAAGTAAGTTAAATGTACAACAGTGGCTTACGCCTCCAAGTCCACAACAATTAGATAAAGTTGAAAAAGATCAAATAAAATCGGCTATAGCAGCTTATCAACAGGGTAAAGTACAAGATGCTTATGAGTATTTAATCAAGGCATTGAGCATTAATCCTAAAAATGAGAAAGCACTCAGTGACATGTCATTAATTGCGTTGAAAAATAACCAATTCGGTCATTCATTATCAGCCAGTAACTGGTTAATTAACCATAGTGAAAATAGTAAAGTGGTGGCTAATGCATGGTTTAATCAAGGGCTAGCCTGTGAGCAGCATCAAGTAAAAATGCTTAATACTGATATCGGCCATACCATTACGTATGACGGTCAATATTATTGCGCTGAACCAGCTATTTACTCATATATAAGTGCTTGGATGTTGGCCAAAAGTAGCGCTAGAAAAAATAAGATTATAAGCCAATTCGATGATGGATTAATGCAGACTTGTAGTGCTGTTCTGGCGGATAACAACGATTTTAAGTTTTACTTCGAAAATAGAACAATACTGATACTGCGCGCTAAAAATAATCATACATCTCTAGATGTGTTATTCCAAAATATAACTTTCAATTACAATAGAATAGACAATAAGTCACTGGATAAGAATACTTCGATAGAGACGATCAATACATACGACTTAGATGATTATGTTATTGAAGAAGTTAACTCACCATTTGGCTTTTTTAATGCTAAATACAATGGTCAATTGCAGTGTCATACTATAAATGCAGTTTGATTTAGATTTGATATTGTTTAGGGGTTAGGTTGAAGTCATTCCACCGTATCGTAGTGGTTGAAGAATTACTATTTTTAAGAACGGAGCCTATTTTATGGGTTCCGCATTATAAAATGGGTGGCATCCTTGTATTTGTGGGTATCGCAATGACAGCCAATGCTCCTTACATTTATGATTGGCACAGAAGAGAATATTATGAATAAACTATTTCTCTTATTTCTTGCTTTAAATACTATGTTGTTAGGTTGCACTAGTATCGACAACAGGTTTTTAGATATAAATGAAAACCACTATTATGCTGATTGGTTAAAAACAATTGAGAAATCTCATGGTGAAGGAGTATATTTTATTTTTGAAGCTGTTGATTTCTCAGAAACTGGTGACAAAAAACCAAGTTTGAGAAGGTTGAAAAAACTAATTAGTCTTTTTAAAAATAAACCGAAAGAGTGTTTAGAGCATATGGAAATTATTGATGAATCAAGAAACCTGTATGAAGGCGGTGGTGAAACAATTTATATAAGATGCGGGAAATAGCAGAATAAAACCCTTAACATTTGATTTTAAAGAACTAAATCTGTACTAGCTCAGACTTGATCTGACAGTTACCCATTTTAAATGGTGTCTGTCAGCTTAGATTTGAGCTAAAAAACATGAAAAACATGGTCATCCAACTCAGCTGGTTAATCATAAACCATAGGCCAACCCAAAGGGGGTTCCGTAGGATTAGCTATCGAGGCAAATACAAACGGTAATGGTGTTGCTTCTGTGGAGGTTTGTGCGGCTAATTTATGTCAACAACCATACGCACAGATGCCAGTATTTCAGGTAATAAAACATGGAGCAAACAGCTTTGCAAATTATCTTGGTGAGATGGCTTACTCTGGCCGTTAGTATAATGTTTATGATGCTAAATAGTACAAGTATCTTGGCTTGTGATCTCAACGCTATGGTGGTTATTAATAAATCTATACAGCTTTCTAATGATGAACAGGCAGTCAATACAGCACTTGATAAGTGTGGAAAGGGACTTGGTACTTTGGATTTTGAAATAAAACGCCGAGCTGAAAGGTTGTATATTGGCGGTAACGACACAGTTGTACAGAAGCTAAAAATAGCCTCTTTGATTAACCTGTATCGCACTACGGGCGAAACATCTTATTTAGATGATCTTAATAAGAATTTTTTTGCTACTGAGCATGGCTATCTAGAGTATTGCATGTGGCAGTACTTTTCTGGAAAGGAGCTTTGTGAGCGCAGATTAATATTAGGCTTGGAAATGCAAGGGTTGCCTCATGCTTCTTGGGCGAGAGCTAACTTTGCAGTTGACCAATCAAATAGATTGGCGTTGCTAGAGAAGGCTGCTAAACAAGGCCATGTAGATGCTGAAACTGAATATTTAATTGCTGTTATAGATGAGGATAGGGCTGATTTAACCGCCCTAAAAGAGCGTTTATACAATTTAATAGATTCAGGGAATAGTGTCGATGCTGAGATTTACTACTTACGTATGCTGATATTAGGAAAGAGGCCGTTTAAGCTCAATCCTGAGTTGGCTGTTCAACTTGCAAACAAGTTTATAAAATACAGGGATATTCCTGAGTATTATTATTTGCTTTCAATTGCTTATTTCGATTTAGAGAATGAGGAACTATTTCTAAAATATTTAAATGTTGCAGTCGAAATGGGGAGTGAAGAAGCAATTTCATTTAAGAAAAGTATAGATGAAACTGAATGGGAAAATAGTTCAAAATCAAAATAATTAAGACACCTAGAATAATTATGATACCCAATATTTCTAGCTTTTTTAGGTCAAGCTGACTTGGGAGAGAATAAGATTTATTTGAATTCAAAATGCACTTATTACAAATCAACACCTGGCCATGAACTTGGACACAATCTAGGGTTAGATAACTGTATTAACTGAAGACGTAATTAAAGACGTAATTAAGACACCCAAGATTGTAGACTAAATATTGAGCGCTGAACTACGCTTTATTTACCTTTCCAAACGGTAATTAAAGATGGCCAGACCAAGACAGACAATCGTTAGCTTGGAAGATACGCCTTACTATCACTGCTGCTCTCGAGTGGTGCGTAAGGCTTTTTTGTATGGAATCGATAAATCTACTGGTGATAACTTTGAGCATCAGCGTGAGTGGGTTGATTCACGCATTCTTGAGTTGGCGACGATTTTTGTCATAGTGTAATGGCCCTAATGGCCCTAATGGCACAGGGTATGGGGTCAACTGAAAGGTTCATGATGGCAATTAGCGCAGGTCGGAAAACATATCTTGAGGATTTTGCAGAATAAACGGGGGGGACATGGGCAAAAAGCAAAGGTTACTAATGTGCATTGTACTATTTATTGTGCATGAAAGTGCATTCAGCAGTGAATACATATATCAAGATTTAATCTCAGGTGCTGAATATAAACTAAGTGTTGATAATGAAGAAGGGGGCTGCATCCTCAGAGAAGATGGTTTTACTCGAGCTGTAGATCATGAATGTTCAACATTTTATAATTCAGACACTTTGAGTTTAAAATTGATTAGGTTTTCTTCTTTTAGAGTGAGCAATAAAAGTTTGGATGAATATGATAGGCTTGAAAAAAACAATGAATTTAAAGAAAAGATGGCCGTAGATGTTTGGTATAAGCAAAAATATTATATTGATGATGATGAAAAGCTGATCATAATAGATAAAGGCAGAGATTTAAAAATTTTTAATGCACTTTTCAAAGATGTATACAGAATAACTTATAAAAGGAAAAACACGTTAGAGCATGGTGGGGTTTTGCTTTTTAGTAGATATAGTGGTGTTATTGCTTTTGCAAAATCTGTTGACATCAATCAGGTTCTTCCTTTCCAGTTTTTGATTGGAACTTGTGGGTACGGCGGGGAGTGCAATCAAGGCGCTACTAAATAGAATTCAATCACTTATGATTAATAAATAGGCCATATATGGACGCTTCCGCTCCTGGTGAATCTCAGCAATACTCTGCTCACAGAAGGCTTTTTGGCCTTAGTTTTCTGTACAACATTCTTATTTTTATCGTTACTTTTGATTCGACTCACTTACCGCTACAAGCGGTATTAATGCCCTGATATTTACAGCGCGGCGGTTTAACAGTGAGATCTGTGCACCTAATGAAATCAGTTCATAATTATCGACTTTTTCAACTTCAGGAATAAAGCTAACCTTAGTGCCTAATTGCAGATTTTGAAGATGTAAAGCTCTGCCACCAATTGAAATTAATTGACTATTTTAATTAAGAGTCTGGGCTCCTTTTTATTGAAAGGAAGATAGGACTTTGAACACCGACTTCCTCTTAATTACTTGGCGTTATTAACTGAAGAGTGCCGTGACATGTTTACTGATATAGGACCGACTCAGACAATGTTATGGTGTCTTTGCTCGTCAATGAGGCATTACATCAGTTAATGCCGACTTATACAGAGTATGTTTTTTAAATAAAGGGGTGCCTATTAATAATACCCTTTTATGAAATATCCCAGTCAAATAAAGTAGTTAATATTAACAAGTTCTTGGGGTATTCTGGCTTGTGCTTCTATCTAAACCAAAGTTGCCAGGAACAACCTAATTGCCTGTTTTATGTAAACGGCTTAATTAATAATCGAAGGACTCGCAATGAACTTCAGTGATAAACCAGACCGCACATCGTCGAAAGCCCATAAATGGGAAAAATACAAAGGTACAGATATACTGCCTATGTGGATTGCAGATACTGAGTTTCGCTGTGCTGAGCCTATCTTATCCGCTTTACATCAGCGCATTGATGACGGCTTATTCGGTTATACCTGTCCGGCTCACGATACCGATGCTAGCGAGGCTGTTATTGCGTGGTGTCAACGTCAGTATAACTGGAAGATTGAACCTAGTTGGCTAGTCTGGACTCCAGGCGTGGTGCCCGCGTTCAATGTGGCTATTGCAGCATATTGCCAAGCAGGAGACACGATTATTGTACAAACACCTAATTATCCTCCGATATTGGCGGCACCTGCAATTAATAATCTCAACCGAACTTGTATCGGCTCGATTGAAGTGGAAGGTCGCTGGACACTCGATTTTAATGCCTTAGAAGAGGCGGCCGCGGATCCTAAAGCCAGCTTATTTATTATGTGCAATCCAATGAATCCGCTTGGCTCAGTCTTAAATCAAGACGAGCTAGACACAATTGCAGCAATATGCAGAAAACATGGCGTGATGCTGTGCTCGGATGAAATACACTGCGATCTCATTTTAGATGACGTGCCACATTTACCTGCCAGTGCGCACCCCGAGTTGGCTGAGCATTCAATAACATTAATGGCTGCGAGTAAAACCTTTAATATCGCGGGATTAGGCACGTCTTTCGCTATTATTCCAAACGAAAAATTAAGAGCAGCCTTCAACCATGCTGCCCGCGGCAGATTGCCATCGGTAACCGTAACAGGTCTTACGGCAACAAATGCAGCCTTCAGGCATTGCGATGACTGGCATCAACAACAGTTAGTTTATTTAACTGAAAATCGAGATTATTTAGTAACGGAAATTAACAAAATTGACGGTTTAAACGCTATTTCACCCGCGGCTACTTTTTTACTTTGGGTTGATGCTAGCGGTTTGAAACTTACCGATACACAAGCCTGGTGTGAAGCTAAAGGTGTTGGTCCATCAGCGGGAATAGACTTTGGTGATAAAGACTGTTTTCGCTTGAACTTTGGTTGCTCACGAGATTATTTAGTTGAAGCGATTGAAAAGCTCCGAGGTTGAGCCATTTCATTAACAAGTAAATGTGAGCTTTTGGGCAAAAATTTGAATATAAAGTAAAAAGTTGAGACTTTATTCAGTATTTATTCGTATGACTATAGAATAAGAATTAAAGGAACGTGTTTGACGATGACATTACCTATACAAGATGCACAAGAAATGGCTAAACGCTCTGCAACATTTGTTGATCCTGTGGCATTACGCCGGACTCCTTCACTTACCAGCGGCACCGTGGAAGATAAGCGTCAGGAAATCGCGCTTTACTTTACCAACACCTTTGACACCTATTCACAATTGTTTGATTGTTTGCGCGACGATAGTGGCTTTTATCAAAAACCTATCCCTTTGCGCCACCCGCTTATTTTCTATCTTGGGCATACGGCAACGTTTTTCATCAACAAGTTGATATTGGCAAAACTGATACCTGAACGGATAAATCCTTACATGGAATCAATTTTTGCGGTTGGTGTTGATGAAATGAGCTGGGATGATTTGTCTGAAGACAGTTATGACTGGCCCAGTGTTTCTGCCGTAAAAGAATACCGCGCCAAAGTGCGCACCACAGTATTAAGATTAATTGATAGCTTAGACCTAGTGCTACCCATTGATTGGGAAAATACCTGGTGGCCTATCGTGATGGGAATTGAACACGAACGTATTCATCTTGAAACGTCCACGGTACTCATTCGCCAACATGAACTGGCTAAAGTCCAGTCATTACCTCAATGGCCTGCTTGCAAAGAGACTGGCGAGGCCCCCCAAAACACACTGATAAACGTTCCTGCGGGTTCTGTTAATCTAGGAAAACCCTTTGACAGTGACGTTTATGGCTGGGACAACGAATATGGCCAACATCAGGCAGAGGTCGCCGAATTTAAAGCCAGCCAATATTTAGTCAGTAACCAAGAGTTCCTCGAATTTGTTGAGGCCGGTGGTTATGAGAAAAGTAGTTTTTGGAGCGATGAAGGCCTTGCTTGGCGGCAGTTTACAGAGGCTAAACACCCGACTTTTTGGCGTTGGCACAATGGCTGGCGTTTACGTCTGATGACAGAAGAAATAGATATGGCTTGGGATTGGCCTGCTGAAGTTAACTATCATGAAGCAAAAGCGTTTTGTGAATGGAAAACAATAGCAAGTGGGCTGCAGATCCGCATGCCAACTGAAGACGAATGGCATCGTCTGTGCTCACAAGCCGGCGTTGAAGAATTAAGTGATAGCAAGGCCGATGCGAACTTGCATCTTGACCATTTTGCATCATGTTGCCCGGTAACGCGCCATCAACACGGCGATTGGTTTGATGTGGTTGGTAACGTGTGGCAATGGACCGAAACGCCGATATATCCTTTTGATGATTTTAAAGTACACCCACTTTATGATGATTTCACTACACCGACGTTTGATGGCAAACACAATTTAATCAAAGGCGGTTCATGGATTTCAAGTGGTAACGAAACACGCCTTAGTGCACGTTATGCGTTTAGGCGTCATTTCTTTCAACATGCCGGGTTTCGCTATATTGCCTCTAGTGTTGAGGCGAAGTCGCCTAAGGCTTACTACGAAAGTGATCAGTTATTGTCAGAATACGCAGAGTTTCACTTTGGTGACACCTGGTACGGCGTAGACAATTTCCCTAAAGCCTTAGCCGATATTGCACTTGCAGCAATGAAGGGTAAACCTACCGCTAAAGCACTTGATTTAGGTTGCGCGTGTGGCAGAGCCAGTTTTGAATTAGCGCGTCAGTTTGATGACGTTGACGGTGTTGATTTTTCAGCAAACTTTACTAACCTTGCGGCTAAAATGGCGCAACAAGGTGCAGTGCGTTACGCCCGGGCTGAAGAAGGCGAGTTGGTGAGTTATCATACTCGCACTCTGCAAGAACTTGGGTTGGACGCATATGCAAACCGTGTAGCATTTCATCAAGGTGATGCCTGTAACCTTAAACCTCAATTTACGGCTTATGATTTAGTACTCGCTGCTAATTTAATTGATAGGCTTTACCAGCCGAGTCGTTTTTTGGCGGATATCGCGCAGCGTATCAATGATGGCGGCTTGCTTATTATTGCATCGCCTTATACGTGGTTGGAGGAGCATACACCCAAGGAAGAATGGATAGGGGGTTTCAAAAAAGATGGCGAAAACTACAGCACACTAGATGGCTTGAAAGAACACCTCTCAAGCCACTTTACGTTAGTGGGTGAACCGCGAAAAGTCCCGTTTGTGATCCGTGAAACTCAGCATAAGTTTCAGCATACCTTGTCAGAACTTACGATTTGGGAGCGTTTGCCACGCTGATAAGCGCCTCGATTTCCTGAGCTATCTCTTTGTGGTCTGCCAGTTGTTCAAACCAGCTGGTGACCACACTATCGCTTTGCAGTCCAAGCAAGGTTCCCAGCACTATGCCGCGATGTACATTGTCACCGCCTAAATTGGTATTTACTCGCAGGGCTTGCCAAGGATCATTTTGGTATTTATAAGCCAGATACAAAACGATAGGCCAAGAATCAGAAATATAACACGCCCTTGAAAATATCTGACCTATGACCTGATTATCGGGCACATTACGTGTTAACAGGCTGGCCAAATTGGTACTCGTTAAGCCCTTACTTGCTGCAAGTAGAAGCGTTTTAGTGCCAGCTTCATCAGGCCCATCCATAAGAGCACACAAGAGTTGCACGTAGCTATCACACACTTGCATTAAAGATTCATCTGGATGGGTTAAAGCCAGGTGTGCTCTGCAAGCAATCTTTATCTCAGCTTCGTTTGTGCCCTTAAGTCGCTCTGAAAACACCAAAGGCGCGATTGTGACTAATGCACCAATCGATGCAGTGTCGTGCGTTTTCATACCACAATTTTCAGGCTTTCGACCTTGCGCTAAATTGGCAAAAAATCCTCTATGGTAAGATTCTGCATAAGTATCTGGATGAGCGGCGGGCGTCATTGTCATGAAGTCAATGTAGGCATTAACAAATGCATGTCGGTCATAGGGTTGTGGTGAACTTGCTAGGGTGCGCATCAGTACTCGAGCGCAATGGGCATTGAGGGTGTTTTCACCCGCCTGCATACCGTGATGATAGTGTATATTGGGTTGGTCCCAAAACTTCGCTTTATCTTTTAAAATAATATCGCCGACAACTTGCGGTGACGTGGTGTTAGCTGAATGCCCTTTAGCCAACTGTCGCCCCCCTTTGTGTTTGGAGTGTAATGACATAATAGAGGAAGGATGAGATTCGGGGGCCGCTTCAAAGCGCTGAATACCCCCGACAAATGTGTTTTCTATTTGCATTGGCTGATAATACCAATGCACAGGCATGGCTAAAGCATCGGCAATAAAACTTGTTTTAAGCGCCCAGCTTACGCGAACGAGTTGAGAAGGGGTGTTATTCATGATGATGCCTATAGCACATGGCAAAAAATAATTCGTATCGGTATCGACTCTGCAACAATAGGTTATGAATCGCTAACCAATGAATAATTTTTATGGTGTGAATATGATTAAAAATTTATTTGGTTATACTTGATACGTCATTTATACAAATCTAGATGTATTTCATGGCAATACATTAAATTATTTATAGGGTCTTATTTACAGGCAATGGTTCGCAACCATAATTTTTAACATTATAATGTTGCAACTAATACGGCAATAACGATTAAATTGACGGTTTCGTGTGTGCTAAACGACTGCTTGTAAAAGACGATTTGTTTATATTTCGATATCCTGCTTGTAAATAGTTTACCCAATTATTTGTACTGATATACTCAGCTTTATCCCAATTGTTACCATACTGTGTACTCATGCCTGTCATCATGCCTAAATTACCTCGTAGTCCTAGTTTTTTGCAGTCTCTTATCTGTTTTAGCGTGATTATCATCATTATTGCGGGAGGGCTTTTTGGTCTGGGGATCAGCCTGCATATACTGATGTTTTTATGTATTTTATGGGTAGGGCTTAATGCATTTAGTCTTGGCTATGACTATATACAAATTCGTGAGTTAATGACCAATGCGCTTAGTAAAGCGATGCCTGCTATTTATATATTTATATTGATCGGCATGGTGATTGCCAGTTTTATGCACAGTGGCACCATCGCTACACTTATTTACTATGGCCTTAGCTGGCTGAGTCCGAGTTTGTTTTTGGCCGTCGGTTTATTACTGTGCGCCTTGATGTCGGTGGCAACCGGAACGTCTTGGGGGACTGTCGGCACTTTAGGCGTGGTTTTTATTGGCATTGGATCTGTGATGAATATTCCTCTGCCTTTAGTCGCAGGCATGATTGTCTGTGGTGCAACTTTCGGTGATAAAATGTCGCCGATTTCAGATACTACAAACCTCGCCGCAATGAGTGCTGGAACGGATATTTATCGACATATTTACGCCATGTTGTTCACTACAATGCCTACTTTTATCCTCACTTTCATCATATTTTTAGTGATAGGATTTAATTATGCGGAGCACAATCTAGACTTAACCGAAGTCAGTACAATTCAAACAGCACTGGCCAACACTTACAGCCTTACGCCATTGATTACGTTATTACCACTGATTTTACTCGCGGTATTGAGCATTAGAAAAGTGCCGGCAGAAGTAACGATGTCATGCAGTATTATACTTGCCGTGCTCATTGCCATTTTTTATCAGGGTGAGAGCGTTATCTCCGTGCTTAATGCGTTGTGGGAAAATACGCCCGAGTCAACAGGTATCGCCAATGTTGATGCTTTACTTGGTCGCGGTGGCATTAGCAGCATGAGCTGGACCTTATTGCTTGCTTTAATGGCTATCGCGCTCGGCGGCATTTTACACGGAGCGGGTTTTCTCACCGCATTATTAGCAGGCATGATAAAAAGAGTGCAACGCACTGCGACTCTTATTGCCACGACAATTATGTCTGGCTTCTTGGGTAACATTGCGATGGGCGAAGCCTATATTTCGATTATTTTAAGTTGCCAACTGTTTAAGCCAAAGTATGAACAACAACATTTAGAAGTCGCTATTCTTTCGCGCTCAGTGGAAGAAGGTGCCACCATGACGACAGGGCTTATTCCGTGGACCACGGCAGGCGCATTTTATACCGCCACGCTGGGAGTAGATGTGCTTGATTACGCGCCCTATGCATTTTTCAACTACCTTAATGCCATCATTGCTGTCGCAATGGCCGCTTTTGGTATTGGTCTTCTCAAATCAAAAAACAAACCCGCTTCGGCAGTGCTCACTTCAAGGGAGTGATAGTCATATCGCTGGCGATTGTCATTATATTTCTTGAATGACTCAGTCTATGTATCTATTTTATATGTGCAGGGCACCTAATAACGTATACTTCAGTTGTTTCTGTGTAGCAAAACTTTTATGCGACAAGGGCTTCTTCCTTTGATGTAAATGAAACCGCTGTGTAAATCATGATATACAACACCCTTTGTATTTTATTAACCCTATAATCAGTATCAATCAAATAATAGAGTTGGTATTCGTTATTTCGAATAAGTTAACCTTTTAATTATGAAATTTAAGTCAAAAAAATACAGTATAGACTCGACCGATTATCAAGTTGGGCAAGACAATATTTTAAAATGGGGCATGGATGTCCACAACACCGTGTTCACCGTGTCTGTCGGTTTATCCATTTTATTTATTATGGCCCTGCTGGTTTTTTCCCCCGCAGATGCCAAAGCCGCCATTGATTCAGTGAAGGCAGCCGCTTTATCTCACTTTGACTTCGTGTTCATGTGGACGGCCAACATTATGCTCATTTTTGCCATTGGGATTGCATTTTCTCCATTAGGCAAAATTCGCTTGGGCGGTGATAACGCCACCACTGACTACTCGACAATATCCTGGATATCCATGCTATTTGCCGCAGGGATGGGCATTGGCCTTATTTTCTGGGGTGTGGCGGAGCCAACTGCGTTCTACACCGATTGGTTTGGCACCCCGCTCGGCGTGGCACCTTTTACACCAGAAGGCCGTGAATTAGCGCTCGGTGCCTCGGTATTCCACTGGGGTTTTCATGCTTGGGCTATCTACGGTATGACCGCGCTTTCATTGGCATATTTTGTTTATAACAAGGGCTTACCGCTTTCCATGCGCTCGGTTTTCTATCCGATACTCGGTGATAAAGTCTGGGGCAAAATCGGTGATGTCATCGACATTATGGCGGTACTGGTTATTTTGTTCGGTCTTGCAACGTCACTGGGTTTAGGGGGCTCTCAAGCAGCCAGTGGAATAAGCCATGTGTTCGGTTTTGAAAATAGTATTTTTCTGCAACTGACGATTATTCTGCTTATTATGGGGCTGGCTATTCTGTCAGTGGTGCGTGGAATGGATGGCGGGGTGAAATTGTTGAGCAACATCAACATGATTATAGCCTTTATATTCCTCGGCTTTATCAGCATTCTTAATTTCACTACAGTGCTTGATTCATTGGCAACTGCCGTTGTTGGTTATGTAAAAAACATCATACCACTGAGCCAGAACTCTGGCCGTGAAGACACCAGCTGGTTACACGGTTGGACTGTATTCTACTGGGCCTGGTGGATAGCGTATGCGCCTTTCTTTGGTATGTTTGTCGCGCGAATTTCGCGTGGTCGCACGGTGCGTGAGTTTCTGGCATGTGTGTTGATTATTCCTACCTTAGTGACCACGGCTTGGATGTCATTTTTTGGTGGCATCGCGATTCAGCAAATCATTGATAAAGTTGGCCAGCTAGGGACTGAGCAAGGTATTACCGACGTCTCTTTAAGTTTGTTCTACATGCTTGATGCGTATCCAATGGGTGATTTGCTGTCCATTATTGCGGTTGTACTTATTATCGTGTTCTTTGTTACGACCTTAGATTCAGGCTCTATCGTGGTCGATAGCATGACCGCAGGCGGTAAGTTGGAATTACCGATGAAGCAAAAGATAGTGTGGGCGGTTATCTCTGCGGTAATCGCTATGGTGATGTTGTGGATTGGCGGTACTGATTCTATTCAAGCACTTCAGTCGGTTACCATTATCGCAGCACTTCCGTTTGCTATTATTTTAATACTGGCTTGTATTAGTTTACTACTCGGTATGCTTACAGAGGTAAAACGCCGCAGTTAAGTCGCAATCAATCCGCTTAAACACTTAAAGGGGCTTATCAAGGCAAATTATTGATAAGCCCTTTTTATTCTTGGATGTAGCCCACTATTTCAATAATCTGGCAATAAGTGCGATATTAAGATTAACCATACAAAACTAGGCTTTTTATGTTTACGATACTGACCATATTTACTGGGTTAATTTTGCTGGCGACTTTACTGCCTCTTTCGCGGCATCCGCATTGGATTGTCAGGAGTATGGATTTTCCTCGATTACAATTGTCGATATTAGCCACAACGCTATTGATTGCCGATGTTGTTTTTCTCGATATTCACATGCTAAGTACGCAACTATTAGCGGTGACGACTACGTTTTGTTTAATTTGGCAGCTCAGCTGGATTTTTCCTTATACTTTTTTATTTCCCAAAGAGGTTAAAACCTCCACTGAATTTAATCCCGATAAACAACTCAGCATTATCACCTCTAATGTGCTTACTCCCAATCGTAATGCCGAAGCATTGATAAAATTGGTAAACGAGTATATGCCTGATGTGCTGGTTACACTTGAATCAGACCAATGGTGGCAAGATAAGCTTAAGGTATTAGAAACTGACATGCCTTACAGCATTAAATGTCCTCTTGATAATCTCTATGGCATGCACGTTTATTCTCGTTTGCCTCTAGGCGAGCAACAAATATGTTATTTGGTTGAGAAAGATGTGCCATCAATACATGCCACACTAACCTTACGCTCCGGTGACAATATTCGGGTGCATTTTCTCCACCCCGCACCGCCAAGCCCTACAGAAAATGTTGAATCAGCCCAGCGAGATGCTGAATTGGTTATAGTCGCTCGAAGTGTCGCAGACAGTGACATGCCCGTGATTGTTACCGGCGATCTTAATGATGTCGCTTGGTCTGCTACGACTCGACTTTTTCGTAAAATTAGTGGTTTGCTTGATCCGCGTGTTGGCCGTGGGGCATTTAACACTTTTCATGCAGATTACTCACTTATGCGCTGGCCATTGGATCACTTATTTCACAGCCAACATTTTACGTTGCAACAGATTCAACGTTTACCTTCTATTGGTTCGGATCATTTTCCTTTACTGACTAGGTTGTCTTTTACTCCGTCGCTAAGTACCCAACAACAGGGAATTGATGCGGTAGTGTCTGAGCATGACTGGGCCAAAGAGATAGCCGCGGAGCAGAAAGTAAATAAGCGCGATGTGCCAAAACCTGGTGAGGCGCAATAGGCTTATTGCGTCACTGATGAACCGATATCAAAATATCATTTCTGTATATTCATTAATGGTTATTAATTAAACGAGGCTTACTGTCGTAGAGTTGATCTTGATCAACCGTGTTGTTTATTTATGGGCCTAAACTCATTAATGTTAATGAGTTCAAAATAGCTTGATGTTCCGTTACAAACTGGTTTTTGTTAGGGGATGAAATGAATTTTAAAGACTATTACAAGGTATTGGGCATCGATCCGCAAGCGGATGATAAAGCGGTAAAACTCGCTTATAAAAAACTGGCGGTGCAATATCATCCCGATGTCAGTAAAGATGCTGATGCAGAAGCTAAATTTAAAGAAATTGGTGAAGCTTATGCGATATTGCATAATACTAAAAAGCGTGCTGAATATGATGAAGTACGACATCATCATCTAAATAGGTCACAAAACAATTACGCAGGACAAGCTGGCACCAGTGGTGGTCAAGATTGGGGGCAACAGCATAGCGATCCTCAAAGCGATCAAGAATTTTCTGATTTCTTTAATTCAATTTTTGGTGCAAGGCACTCAGGCTTTAACCCAAACCAACAGCATCAAGCTCGTCAAACTCAACACGCTAAAGGCCAGGATATAGAAATGGAGTTCCCAATGTTTCTTGAAGAAACATTGGCTGACACCCTTAAGCCTGTGTCGTTTACTCTGCAACAACGCGATGCTCATGGTCATGTTGTTGAACATCCTAAATCCTTAAAAGTGAACATTCCCGCTGGTGTGAGCAATGGCGAACGTATTCGCTTAAAAGGCCAAGGCGGACCAGGACAAACCAAAGCTGATAACGGCGATTTGTATTTAAAAATTCGATATGCGCCTCATCCTTTATTTGACGTTGATGGTCGAAATTTGACTATTGTGGTGCCAGTAGCACCTTGGGAAGCGGTATTGGGTACCAAGGTTAAACTGCCTACCTTAACGGGACATATTCAATTGAGTATCCCAGCGAATAGCCAATCAGGGCAGCGGTTACGCATTAAAGGTAAAGGGCTATTGAGTAAAAAAGAGCAGGGTGATTTATTTGCGGTACTCAAAATAGTGGTGCCAACGGTATCAGACGAGACAAGCAAGACGTTATGGACTGAATTAGCTGAAAAAAATACTTTCGACCCTCGTGCAAGTTGGAGTAAATAACAATGCTGCAGATTAATATAAGTGAACAAGATTGTTGGTTGAGTAGCGATGAACTGTGTGAGTGCAGTGAGATTAGCTCAGCATTATTACTTGAGCTTGTAGAGCACAGTATCGCGATTCCGCTGCAGGGAGAAGTAATAGAACAATGGCAATTTAGTGTTGAGAATTTACATCAAGTTAAAAAAGCCACACGCATTCAACGTGATTTAGCTCTCGACTGGGATGGCATAGGTTTAATTTTACAATTACTCGATGAACGAGACCGCCTTGAGCATGAAGTGCATATGCTAAAACGGCAATTAAGTCGATTTAAAACATAGGTGCATCTATTATTACGTCGACTATTACACAATAAATACTGTCAAAGAGAATAGGGCATTAATTCAGCAATGTATTATCAATGTGGAGTTATATTAGAGCCTGTTGATTTTTAATTTATATAAATCAGATGTATAAATAAGCCTGAATCTTAAATAAGCCTGAAATTATCAGCTATTTTTGCTAAAATCCGCATTAGAAATTATATCGACCTACACTTTAGCGTGTCAGGTCGCTCTAACAGAGGTTTTATGAAAAATAATGACAAATACAGTATAGATAATACCGATTATACTGTCGGGCAAGATAACACTCAAAAATGGGGCTTTGATATTCATAACGCCGTTTTTGGGATAAGTGCAGGCTTAATTCTTGCTTTTTTAATTGCTATATTAGTTATTGATCCCGCGACATCTAAAGAGTTTTTAGACGGTGTAAAATGGCAAATTATTGGTACATTTGACAGTCTCTTTATGTGGTCTGCCAATATATTTGTGGTCTTCTGCTTGGCATTAATCGTTTCTCCTTTCGGTAAGATCCGCTTAGGTGGAGAGGGTGCAAAAGCTGATTATTCAAGACTTTCTTGGATAGCAATGCTTTTTGCTGCAGGCATGGGAATTGGTTTGATGTTTTGGGGGGTTGCTGAACCTTTAGCCTATTACACTGGTTGGTATGAAACCCCACTCAATGTAGCCGCGAATACACCTGAAGCCGTAGAGCTTGCACTCGGTGCAACCATGTTCCATTGGGGATTACACCCTTGGTCAATTTATGGTGTGGTAGCATTGTCTATGGCTTTCTTTGCTTATAACAAAGGCTTACCGCTTTCTATCCGTTCAGCTTTTTATCCAATCTTGGGTGATCGCACGTGGGGATGGCCTGGGCATATCATTGATATTTTTGCGGTATTAGCCACATTATTTGGTCTAGCAACTTCATTGGGCTTAGGTGCTCAACAAGCTGCCGGCGGATTCCAACATGTGTTTGGTATTGAAGGTTCTCTTACCTTACAAATTACTATTATTACTGTAGTGACTTTGCTTGCCGTTATTTCGGTTGTGCGTGGTCTTGAAGGCGGTGTAAAAGTCATCAGTAATATTAATATGTTACTTGCTGTTGCTTTGCTCATCTTTGTTGCACTTGTTACTTTCGCTGTGTCTATGGGTACCATTCCGACAACAGTAATGGGTTATATTAAAAATATTATTCCACTGAGCAATCCAATTGGCCGTGAAGATGAAGCTTGGATGCATGGCTGGACCGTATTTTATTGGGCATGGTGGATTTCATGGTCACCATTTGTGGGTATGTTTATTGCTCGCATTTCACGCGGACGAACCGTACGTGAATTTCTTGCCACGGTATTGATTGTACCAACCGTAGTAACGATTTTATGGATGTCTGTATTTGGTGGCATCGCCATTGATCAAGTTATCAATAATGTAGGTACATTAGGTAGTAAGGGCTTAACCGAGGTTCCGCTGGCTATGTTCCAGATGTTTGATGCGTTGCCATTAGGTAATCTGTTATCAATGTTGGCTGTGTTATTGGTATTGGTATTCTTTATTACCTCTTCAGATTCAGGATCGCTGGTTATCGACAGTATTACCGCAGGCGGTAAAATTGATGCTCCGATCCCACAACGCATTTTCTGGGCTGTTATAGAAGGTGCAATTGCAGCTGTATTACTTTGGGTTGGTGGTACTAAAGCGGTTGAGGCATTACAAGCAGGGGCTATTTCGACAGGGCTACCATTTACCATTATTCTTTTGGTTATGTGTGTTAGTTTGTTGATGGGCATGCGGACCGAAAAGCATAATAGAAGCTAGTTTTTGACTTGCGACAAAAAAGCCGATGATTAATTCATCGGCTTTTTTATTTCTGTTTAACTAAATCTTATAGCCATAAATTCTTAATCGCAGTGTCGGGGCTAAAGTGATACTTAATTTGTGCCTGCAGTAATTCTGCAGTGGCAATCGCATCGGTTAAAGCATCGTGTGGAGCGTATACTGGTAAATTATAACGTTCACGGCTATTAGCAAGCCGAATTGAATGTGGACGCTTTCGCTTAAACAAATTAAATAAACTTTGCGATTGTGCCCGGTGAATATTAGCTTCAATTTGCATGGTGTCTATCAGCGGAAACATTATCCCTTCGTTAATCAACATGCGTAATGTGTGATCGAGAAAATCACGCTCAATATGCCGATAATGTACCACGACGACTTTCCCAGCTAACTCATTTAACAACTGTTCTAAAATTAACAATAGATCGGGTGCATCTTGTAAATCTGAGTGAGTGATACCGTGAATAATAATCGAGTTTTCTTGGAGTTTATCTTGTGGAGTGAGATACCATTGTTTTGCTTTACGGCACAAAATGCGCTGTAACGTAAAGGGCACTAGACCAATGCTAATAATACTGTTTTGCTCTGAATCTAAACCGGTAGTTTCAAAATCCAATGCGACAAATTCAATATCACTTAATGGTGTTTCGTTGTGATAGGTTCCAGCATGGTAAAAATCATGCAAGCGTCTATCTTTACTGTTTTGCACTTTTAATTCTAGAAAGGCTTGCCAGTTTAAAATCTCCGGGTTATTGAAGTTGGTCATAAGTTAACCTTTAAAGTTTGTTTGAACTGTAGCGATATTTCAAAAAGTTCTGCGCATTGCTTAACACTAAAAAAGCATCTTTAAGATTACGGCGTTCAAAGTCAGACATATTTTCTGGTTCAATATTATTATCAGGTTCAATCCCAGACTCTATATCGGATGATTGGTGACGCAGGCGCACCAATGAGATAAGTTCCATCGCATGTTGTAAATCTTCACCCTTTGAGGCAGGCAGAATGCCCGCGTCGATAATATCTTCTAAGCGTTCAAATGAGTTTTGCGATTGTGATCCGATGGCGAGCGCATGGACTCGGATTAAGTCGGCCAATGGTGCGGTACCACGACGTTTTAAATTTATGGAGTTATTATGACGGCCATCTTTTTCCATCACAAAATCTTTAAAAAATCCAAGTGGAGGCTTACGATTAAGGGCGTTGTGAGCTAAACAGGCTAGAAAACGGTTGTTTTTCTTGGCTTTACTCAATATAAATGCATTTAATTGTTCAGCCCATTTTACCCGACCATAAACCCCAGTAAGATCGAAGAATATAGAGCAGTTTAATAAAGCTTGCGGGTTTGGGTTTTCTATCCAGTCACCAAAACAGGCTTCCCATTCTGAGCGAGTTTTTCGGTGCTCAGGATTACTGGCCATAATATCTCCAGTACAATAACTGTAACCACATGCAGCTAAACCATCACAGACAAAATCAGCTAGCTTCGCAAAATACTCGCCATGCACTGCGACGTTATAACTATTATCCAGAATAATGGCATTGTCTTGATCGGTCACCATTAGTTGTTCATCTCGAGCCATTGAGCCAAGCGCTAAAAAACAGTAAGGAACAGGTGGTGGGCCAAATTTTTCTTCTGCAAGTTCTAATAAACGCTGCTTAAAGTTACGGCCGATTTCAGACATTGCCCGCCCGACCATATGTGAGTTGGCATCTTCATTAACCATGCGCACAAAACAACTTTTCAACTGCGATGACAGCAGGACTAAATCCTCACAGCTTTTCTGCTGAAAGATACTACTGACAAATAACAAACTATTTTGCGACTCGTAACGGATAATATCGGCTACTTCAATTAGGCCTATGGGGATTTTATTTTTAAGAATAGGCAGATGGTCAATATGATTACGGAGCATCAGTAGCATAGCTTCAAATATATATGCGTTATGATCCAGTGAAATTAAATCGGTCGACATGACTTGTGAAATAGGACTATCAACATCAATTCCGGCTGCAATAACCTTAGCGCAAAGATCATGTTCAGTAATAATACCCACAAAGCTACTGTCTTGTTGATCATCTAGATCAGGATCATTAATGAGTACCGCCGAAATATTCTCTTCGGTCATTATCTTGGCAACAGCTTGTATGGTGCTACTACAAGGGAGAATAACAGGTTCTCTAGTCAGTAAGGTTTTCACTTTAGAGGTCGTCAGTGCATTAGCATCAACGGTTTTACCCTTTACAGCTTGTTTTAACCGAGTGGTATCCTCAGCCTCAACAAAATCAGCAAAATCATCATAGTTTTCACATAATTCATTGAACACCGATTCAGGTATACAGTACACGAGGGTATCTTTTACCGCTTTGGCCGGGAAACGCACTTTATTGTTGGTTAATAAGCCCATTTGGCCAAATAACTGCCCCTGATCAAGACGATTATAGAGCTCACCTTTACGGCGATATAACTCTACAACGCCACTGCGGATCATGTAAAGTTCGGTGATCCTGTCATTAAAATTAACAATCATACTATCGGTACGGTAATAAGAAATTTCAACACTTTTGGCAATGTCGGTTAAGACTTGTTCTGGAAGCTGGTCAAAGGGAGCGTACTGAGCAATAAAGCTCTGAATTTCGAGTACTTCGGCTGTCATGAATAGACCTATTGATGTGTGATAACTGGAGCTTTGTTTATTGCTATGCCTATATTATACGAGTAAACGAAGTCACATGGGGATCTATCGTTGCTATTGAATATTTTGCCGAGCGATTGATAATAAATGTGCCATTACACTATTTAAATACAAGTATCTTTAATATTCATCGGTTTGATAGGTATTTTCTAGTTGGCTCAAATGTTGTTTAACGAGTTCTAGCATGGCTTTTGCAGCAAATGATAAGTGTTTTTGTTTACGCCAAAATAATGATAACTCCCAGCGCAAGTCGGCACTGGCTAATGGAATATTAACCACCTCGTTTATCCGGTAACGCTCTGCAATAATTTTCGGCAGTATCATCACGCCAGTGCCAGCCGCAACAAGGGCAATACCAAAGTCTGCATGGCTGACTCGGGTAATCGTTTTTGGTGTAAAACCGGCTTTGGCACAAGCGCTTAAAACTAATTCGTATAATGCATATTCTGGCTCAAACATAACTTGAGCTAATGTATTGAGGTCACTCAATTGTAATGTTTGTTTATTTGCTAATACATGGGCGGCAGGCAGTACAACAACCATTGATTCATCGCGCACTCGAATGCCATCAAATTCATCATCAAAATCAATAATACCTGTCGCTAATTCAATTTCATCTTTATGTAATGCGACAGTTTGTTCTATCCCGCCACGTACCAATAGCTGCAATTCAATGTGGGGATGTAATTGCCTAAACTTTGCAATAACTGGAGCAAATAGCTCTGCGCTTCCCAGTGGGGCTAAACCTAGTTTTAATGTGCCGCCTTTTAAGTTACGTAAATTGTCTAAGTCATTTAACATCAGTTGGCGACCTTCTATTAACCTTGACGCATGGCGATAAACGACGTGACCGGCTTCTGTTAATCTGATTTGCGTTCCGCGTTTTCCGCGCTCAAGCAACATCATGTCAAGCTCTTCTTCTAGCAAACGTATGGCTTTAGAAAGGGCGGGTTGGGTGACAAATGCGCGATTACACGCTTTAGCAAAACCACCAGCGTTAACTACTTCAGTGAAATAATGCAGTGTTTTAAGATCCATTTGAATAACCAGAAGTGATGTAGTTAATCATTAATATTCATTTTTTTTATGAACTAAGCAAGTGTAAACTTCAATTATCAACTAAAAACTACAGTGTATTTCAACATGATATTTCCATTAAATGCCCATCGAAACTTGTTAAAGTGCAAAACGACCTTATTTGTTCAAGTTGTTGGCTTGTGCTTATTTGCATGGATATGCCAGTGGGTTGCGCAATCTGTGCATTCAATTATTCCGGGCAGTGTAATTGGTTTAGGCTTGTTATTATTACTGTTGTCTTGTCGCTGGGTACCTGAAAAAGTGGTGAATAAGGGCTCTGCATGGTTAATAGGTGACTTATTATTATTTTTTATTCCTCCAGTAGTTGCGATGACTAAATATCAATTAATACTCGAAAGCTACGGTGTTGAGTTAATTGTATGCATGTTACTTGCGAGTACCAGTGTGTTATTGGGTACCGCATTTGTCGTCGACAAGTTATTTAAATTTGAACGCCAACAACGTTTAAATCACATTGCATCACAGCGTATTCAGATTAGATAATCGTGAGTTAACTCGATGGGTTTAGGGAGAATTATGAGCGGTTCATCATTAGGTTTGATGTGCTTATTACTCACTTTGGCGGGGTACTACATCAGTAAACAGCTTTATTTACGTCAACAACGGATATGGTTTGCGCCCATTATCATGGCTCCTACATTAATATTATTGACAGTGGTTATCTTTAAGATCCCACTCGAAGACTATTTTCAGTTTACCCACTGGTTGCCAGCATTATTAGCGCCAGCGACTATCGCCTTTGCAGTGCCGATTTATCGAGAAAGGACGTTGATTAAACGTTATCCGCTTACCATCAGTGTGGGTGTGTTAGTGGGTTTATGTTTAGGCGTTGGCTCATCATGGATGATACTCCACTTTACTCATATGCCTGCGGAGTTATCTAAAAGCTTAATTGTGCGTTCTGTATCAACTCCTTTTGCTATTGAAGCCACTCGTGCATTTGGTGGTATCCCTGAACTCACCGCAATGTTGGTGTTATTGACCGGAATTATGGGAATGCTCATTTGTGAACCGTTGTTTAAAGCAGCACGCATACAAAGTAGCTTGGCAAAAGGAATTTCATTAGGCGCTTCAGCCCACGGCGCAGGTGCGGCAAAAGCGAATCAAATCGGTCGAGAAGAAGGTGTTATTGCTAGTTTAACCATGATTTTTACCGGTATTGCTATGGTCATTACTGCGCCTGTATTTGCATTATTATTTTAATGTAGCCTGTAGTAGGCTGATACAAGGGCTTAGGATTGTTATTTACAGCCGCTTACGGATATCTGACGAGTCGACAAAGGTAATCGACATAGAGTTTGAACTACACAAATATCGATTATATCTTTGATAAATTATGTGAAAATTGATCAACGTGATGGTTGTCCTGACAAGAGAAACGCTTTGTGCGGAAGGATTAGGAATGAATAAATATTTATCTATGTTGTTAGTGTTATTTTTTATTTCGAACACTAATGCAGAGTATTTAAATCCTGATGATGTAGTTACTGAGTTCTTGCAAGACCTTAATAAATTGAATGTTGAGGGCAATGAATGATTAAGCAATAAAGTCAATAATCAATATAAGAGTTCGTATTGGAAAGACATTATTATTGAAAAACTTGATAGTAAAGACGTAGCTTTGCTAACTCAATATTTGTTGTATTAAAGGAATTAAACAAGGGTGAGGTTCTGGAATCAAACATGGATCAAAAATTTGCTTGTGTTTTTGTTACTCAAAAAGGGGTTGTTGGAGCTTTTTCATTGGTGTTCGAAAATGGTTGGAAGTTAATGTCTCCTTCTCTTTATTGGAGTGTTCAGAAACCATAAATTTTATATGTAGATGTTCCCCCGTGAGTAAGGGTATTAATAAATAAGGCATCCATTTTTTTATGAAGAATGAATACTTTTTTATTGTTGTTTATTATTTGATGCTTACTACTTGATTGCGACCATTTACTTTTGCTGAGTACATTGCTTTGTCTGCGTTACCTAGACTCGTTTTAATATCTTCAGTTAAAACGTTTACACCAATGCTAACCGTACAAGGAATTGGTTGTGAAAATAGGATCGTATCAGTAGGTGAACCTTCTATTGTTTTACAAAGGTTTTCAGCACGAACGGTCGCTTGCACTAATGTAGTATTGAATAAGAAAATGGCAAACTCTTCGCCCCCAAGCCTTGCAACAATGTCGTTTTGTTGGCAAAAAGAACGCATTAATCCACTAACATGCTTTAGCACTTCATCCCCGCCAGCATGGCCGTACTGATCATTAATATGCTTAAAATGGTCAATATCTATAAGTAATACACTATGAGTTATACTCTCTTTGGTGTGCGTTTTAAGGTGTTGTAAGAATAATCTACGATTGGCAATTTTGGTGAGTTCATCAATTTCTGACAGTTTTTTTAACTGTATATTGTTAGCTTGAATATAATTAAAAAAGAGTAAGAAAAAACTAAAGACAATTGCGCATACTGATGCAATGACAATAACTTTTATAGCCATGAGCTCATGTTGAGACATTATGTATACTGGTTCAACAATGGTTTGAGTCTCAGCAAAAACTAATCCCAAAGTACATAAGGTGGCCATTCTTATTCGAGGCCAAATCTGTCGTCGTGAAACAAAAATATAGGTCGCAGGGATCATACCTATAGTGTACAAATGCATACCAGAATCGCTCCCAATAAACACGACCGAAAGCAACATGATTTGTAATAATGAAAGAACCATTAATGACTCTTTAATTAGGAGTGCGTAAACAGTATAAGACAGTCCATATAGCGCAATAAAAATGACCATGAAAATTGCATCCATCAAAACGATTAGATGATAGTCGCGATAGTAAAAATAGCTTATAAATACAATATTGATACACAGTAAGACTAACGCAAATATTCTGCTTGCTTGTATGCCATAGTCAGCTTCATCTGCGGTTAATACATCAGTTTTTATATTCATTATTTTCTGCTTGAACGGGTATGTTGTTGAGGAACACGACACAATTACGTCCTTTTTCCTTAGCCTGGTATAGTGCCTTGTCAGATAATTGCATTGAAGCTGAAAAATCGAGAGTTAATGGCGATATTCCGATACTCGTCGTGCAGTTAACTTTCTCTCCCTTAGATGTAGTTATTGAGTGTTCAGCTATCGCCACTCTTATATTGTTACTTATGGCTATAGCGTGGTCTCTAGTGTCAGAGTAAAGCAAAATAGCAAATTCCTCGCCGCCCAAACGTGCCAGTAATGACCCATTAGGGATGATGGTATTAATGGTGTTTGCAACATTGATTAACGCTTGATCGCCTACGGCGTGTCCATATTGGTCATTGAGTTTTTTAAAATGATCCAAATCCAAAGTTAAAATAAAATAGTTTGATTGCTCTTTTTGTGCCAACTGCTTAATTGAAGACATAAAAAAACGGCGGTTAGCAATATCCGTGAGTTCATCTTTTTGCCCTAACGCGACTAACTTCGATTGATACTTATCAATTGAATGGTTACATATTTGCATTGTCAGGTTGAGTCCTATAACTAAAAATAAGCCTTCAATTAATATAGATAAAGTACGAAGTTCGGCGGGAAATGTATAAATGGGGGCTCCGTATATGCCTGTTTCACTCACTATTATCACAAGCATAGCAACCAATGAAAACGCAACGTGATGCCATCGTGAAGCGGAAGGGATCATCAAAAAAGAGGCTGGAATTATTGCGATTAAAAACCACTGATAACCAGCGTCACGGTTAAAAATGACGATTGAATAAACGCTAAAATGAACGATGGCGCTAATAAGGCAATGATATGCCGCATAATTCGGCTTTCCTATTCGCATCCATACAAAACAAAACGAATAATTGATGCTAAACATGAGACTTAACACCATTAGAGGGTAGTAGTTGAATACTCCCCACTGCAATGCATAGAAAACACTGCCTGCAATTAAAAACAAACAAATCATATTGATGCTTTGAATCGCTTCAAAATTAGCAATAGACCCAGATTTTACACCACAGTTAATCAATGACCTTATGGTAGATGCTAATGTTGAATAAATTGACTGTGTTATTTTTAAGTTGTTGTTTTTTATGATGACTCCTAAGTTCAAAATAAAAAGTTAATCGTTAGTATTGAACGTGTCGCGCAATATTTTTGGCGCTTTAACATTACCATAGTTCAATATTTCATCTATGTATAATTGCTCAAGTATTATACACAATATTTTTATACGTCAACTTGTTGAAGATAAGATAGACCGCGATGACAGACTCGTGATCCAAAATTATAATCTGTTACTCCAATGCTGTTAGGATTCTTCTTTTTCTACTGTTTCACAAAGGTCATTTGTGTTGCATAAACACTGACATGGCGACCCACGTCATTGGGTCAAATCGTCAATGCTCAACTAGGCTTAATTACCTTGATTCATACCCCTATCCTAATAGGTAACCTAATATGGCCAAAGGAAAACATAGTCACTTATTTCAATTGGTACTGAATTTAGAAGACAGCGAATAGACCATTCATTTAACACTAAAATTTTAAACATATTGTTTAAAATTGATGAGTTGAATGTATCGCGCAAAGTTATCGCAAAAGCAATGAAAACGAGTTATGTTATTTTTTCCAAAGGTATTATTAGTGTTTTTTAAAAGGGATTTATGAATAAGTTTATAGTGTGTTTATTGCTTTGGTTATTGTCTGCCTGTACCACTATGCCTCAAGAACAGATAGTGCAAGGATTTAAGCTTGAGTTTGGTCACATCAGTGAAGTTGATGGTGCTTATGTCATCAATCCTAATCTAAAAATAATATCAAAAGATGGCGTTCCTCTTAATAGGTTTGGGGTTAGAATTGAAAACTTAGATAAATTAAGTTACTCATTAGGCTACTATATTTTTAAGTTTAATGACGTCACTGGTACCTATGAACTATTCACAACAGATGGTTACTGGATAATTAAGCCGCCGGTGAATGTAAATTATGAAGCTATTTTATTTGATGATAAAAAGCGGTTCTATCCTGGTTCGTATCAGTTTGTCATTATTGTCGCAGAAGAAATTCTACAAACAATAGCGTTTGAGGTTGTAAGTGCTGAAGGTTAATTTTTAGTATTAAAAATCAATTGGTTGGTTTGTACGGCAGACAACAACATCAATATTAAGACTGTCATATTTCAGCTGATACAGGAGCTAGTGACTCCCATCAGATAGGCCAATTCAAATCAATAGGGGAGTTGTTTCGGCTAGTTGGTGTAGAATAGGCCATCTGAATTAGCCGCAGGTGATGCACTCGGATAGATTCACTAGATTCACTAGGATCATTTGTGTCATGCCGCTTTAAATTATTTACTGTAAACGAGATATCAATGTCAAACGTAACTTCCCTCGAACTTAATGACTTTATTCATCAATGTGTTAGCGCGTTAACTGACAACACCTTGCAACGTTTAGTGTTTTCAAAATACCGTGGCGAAGATAAAGAACTAACACGCATTGCAGTGCGCACTATTGAGCTTAAAGGTCAGCGACTTGCGTCTTGTTTATACGAATACCGTACGAATCATATCACCAAAAATATTGAACTCGTTGACGCAGGAACCCTTTGCCAGCAGTGGTTAGGGAAAGATTTTCAAAGCGCACATTTAATTACCAATGAGTGGGAAGTACAGTTGAGTATCAGTAAAAAGGGTAAAGTATTAATCAATAAATATCGTAATAAAAATACCCCTAAAATCAGTGGCAAAGAAGTTAACGCCGACGATAGCGCAATGTTACACAACCGCGCTAAAAAGCGTTTTGTAGAGCAAAATCGTCCCTATTTACGTGAACTTGGCATTACTGATGCGAATGGCGAGATTATTCCGTCGATGTCACGAAAGTGGAAGCAAATCAATAAGTTTATTGAAGTGTTATCTCGTGCCATTGATAACACTGGCTTAGCTGAAAAAAATGAAGTGCATATTGCTGATTTTGGCTCTGGCAAGGCGTACCTAACCTTCGCTGTACATGATTATTTTACCGATAAGTTGCAAGTTAACACTCAAGTGACTGGGGTTGAACTTCGTCAAGGGTTGGTAGACTTGTGTAATCAAACCGCGACGAAGTTGGCTTTGCCAGGGATTAAGTTTGAACAAGGCGATGTACAACATTTTAAAGCACAAGGTATTAATATCATGATTGCTTTACATGCATGTGATATCGCTACCGATTATGCGCTTCACATGGGGATCCAAACCGGTGCGGAAATTATTATGTGTTCGCCTTGTTGCCATAAGCAAATTCGTCCACAAATGAAAAGCCCTGCTATGTTAGCACCTTTGTTACAACATGGTATTCACATGGGGCAAGAAGCTGAAATGGTCACCGATGGCTTACGTGCATTATTGTTAGAAGCCCATGGCTATGACACCCAAGTTTTTGAATTTATTTCACTGGAACACACCAGCAAAAATAAAATGATCTTAGCGCAAAAGCGAAAACAACCACGAGACAATAGCGCAATTTTACAGCAGGTAGCTGACATTAAAGCCTTTTACGGCATTAAAGAGCAGTGTTTAGAAAGCTTACTTGCTTAAAACAACATATCGTCACCTGCGTTCTTGTGGGTGACATTGTGACTTAATTCATTTGATTGTTCTGCAGAATATCATTCAGTTACGACTTGTTTCATCATTGTATATAAGGTTATATTGAGGTGTTGTATATCAGATTTGATATCAGGCTTACACGGATTTGTTAGCGCTGAAATTACGACGCATAAGTTATTGGGAATATTTTTTTTATGATTTTTTATAATGACTTAGTGTGATGCTTGCCACATATAATTGTTTGCAGTGTGGTGGCTATACCCATTTCAGCTATGATTATTTAGCCATTTAATGATAAGGGATTTCAGATAAATAATGACAGCCATTTTCACCAATATCGAATACACAGATGAAGCAACCAAGGAGCGTGTTGTTTCATTAATAGAACATACTGTCAACAATGGTGCGCAGTATGTTTTAGTGCTAATTGGTTGCCAGTCGACATTTCGTATTGAGTCTATCCCCGAGCTTGCCCTTGCTTCTCCTGTACCATTAAATGCCTGTGTTATTCCAGGTGTCATATTTGGTGAATATTATAGTTATAAAGGCGCATTAATTCTTGGGTTTATACACCCAATATGCAGTTTGCTTATTCCTGATATTGCCGCTGATCATGATCTTTTATGCCAACAACTACAGCAATTTGTTGTGACTAACGGTACTTTAGGTTCCGCTGCAATATTTGTTGATGGTTTAAGTTCTGCAGTAGAGCCTTTTATTGCCACGGTTTATGAAAACTTAGGTAGTGACCGAGTATTAATTGGCGCTGGAGTGGGCGATATTAATAATCGATTTAACTACTGTGTAGCGAATGAGCTCGGCTGCTTTAGAAATGCAGCAATTCTTTTTTGTTTATCGAATGACGTAAAGTTGCAAGTGGAAGGCAAGCATGATTTATCTCATATTGCTGGGCCATACTTAGTCACAGAAGCCAGTGAAAATGTCATCCATTGTCTGAATTATCAACCTGCAACAGATGTATTTTGTGATGCGATATCGACGGCAAGTGGGATTGATATCAATACTGATAATATTGAAGAGCATATTCACTGTTATCCTTTTGGCTTAAAGCAGTTAGATGAAGAGTATTTAGTCAGGGATATTATCGCGGTAAAAGGCCATAGTTTGGTGTGTGTTGGTAATGTCGCCGAAAATAGTTTGGTTTATATACTTCATGCGACAAAAGACAAATTAATTTCTGCTGCAAATGACGCTGGAGCTCAATTTGCAGCTAAATTGCAGCGCGATATTGTCGGGGAAATGCAATATGTAGTGTTAGTTGATTGCATCTCTCGGGCGTTATTTTTACATGATGATTACCAATTGGAATTGGATGCCATAAATGCGCAATTGCCCTCAGGAAAAAAACTTGCGGGCGTGCTGTCGATTGGCGAGATAAAAAATACAAGCCAAGGGGCAATTCAGTTTCTTAATAAAACGATAGTACTTGGAGGTTTGTGACGTGGATCATTCACCCTCCTATTTGGCAACATTAGAACTGGTATCTATACAGTATGAGATAACCCGAAGCCTTAATGCTAACGCGGATTTAAGATCTTTGTGCCGTAGGTATATGGAAACTTGTATCCGTCGTTTGTCTGTTAGAGCGGCGTATTTATATATGCCAACAAAATACACTGGTGCTTTATTTTCAGCTAACGAGATTACGTGTAATGATCTAGGGCGAATTTGCATGCCAAATATTACGGCATGTTTTCCTGAACAAGTTCCCGCGATTAAAGCTTTCTTTACCGAAATATTAAGTGAGCCGAGTGTGGAACACGTGGTAACGAAACATGTTGTTTATCAAGGGACTTATTATCACCTTTTTGCTTTTACCGCTCACACTTTTTTTGTACTCGAACGTAATCACACCCCACTTCCGCAACTAGTTATTAATGCCATTACTCCAGCAGTAGAAGATTTATTTTATGTCTGTAGAGCGTCATTGCAACACTCACAAGTTGTCAGTGAGGTTGAGCGCAGAAAACAAGCAGAGCAACAGCTAACCTTTATAGCATTTCATGACCAATTAACGGGGTTGCCCAACCGGACTCACCTAATTAATGAGCTTAATCAACATATAGAACTATGCCAGCATCATGAACTCTCTGGGGCTATCATTTATATCGATCTAGATAGTTTTAGAGATATTAATGACTCACTTGGGCATTTGGTTGGTGACGAATTGCTGTGCCAAGTTGCTCAGCGATTACAAAAAATATGCCTTGAGCAAGAAGTGTTAGGGCGTTTTTCTGGAAATGCCTTTGTTATTTTATGCCCGAGTCAACTTAATTTGCCTCAGTATCTTGAGCTTTTGTTACGTAAGGTTCATCAGTGTTTCTCGTCGAATTACCTGATTGATGATCGGAGTATCGACGTGAATGCGAGCATAGGTGTAACCTATTTCTCTGCGAGTAGTTGCGATGCGTATACCGTGTATATGCAGGCCGATTTAGCCATGTCTAAGGCTAAGGTTTCTACAGGTACTAGCTCTGTTTTTTATCAACAAGACATGGAAAAACAAACACGTCGTCGATATTTACTCGATACCGATATGCGTAAAGCGTTAACTCAGCAAGACTTTTTTATGGTGGCACAACCCCAAGTTAATCAATTGGGAGAAATAATTGGGGCGGAGTTGTTGATCCGCTGGCAACACTCACAACTGGGCTTTATTTCTCCGGATGAATTTATTGGTATTGCAGAAAAAACTGGGTTTATTATCCCGTTAGGTGAATGGATATTTGAACAAGCCTGCTTGTGTATTACTTCATTACAAACTTTACCATTGAAAAACCCAATTAAATTAGCCATAAATGTAAGCGCCAAACAGTTTTATCAAGTTGATTTTATTGAGCGTATTAGTGTAATTATTAATAAACATCACATTAAAGTCAGTGATATTGAACTTGAGTTAACCGAAAGTGCGATGCTCGAAGATATTGATTTGGCTGTAGCAAAAATTACAGCGCTAAAACAAATTGGGTTTGAATTGTCTATTGATGATTTTGGTACTGGTTATTCATCGTTAAGTTACCTTAAACATCTACCTGTCGATAAAATTAAAATTGATAGGAGTTTTGTATCGTTAATCGATAAGCGTGATGATAGCCGCGCAATCGTTGAAGCTACGATGTTAATTGCTCGCACTTTTAAATTAGGATTAATAGCAGAAGGAGTAGAGACACAAGCAGAGGTTGACACTTTAATTGGCATTGGTTGTCACGCATTTCAGGGATACTTTTTTCACAAACCGATGCCAATAGACGATTTCTTTAATTTGCTTGCTAATTAAATTGTCGTTGACCTCAAGGTTGAAACAGTGAACAAGGCGTTGTGTTTGTTCACTGTTTTATGAGTGATTACTAATCTTTAAAAAGGTTGCTGTTATTAGAAGCTGTATTGAGCTCGAAACGAAAATGCATTGTCATAACCAAAGGTCTCGCCATCATCTTGATATTTTGCTCGTATCAAGTTTGCTTTAAACATTAGGTCTTTATCGACTAAATAATTTACCCCTACGGCAAAGGTTTGGGCTTTGCGATCTTCCTGCTCTAATTCAAATTGGCTCACTCGCCATGTGAGTTCCCAGTCGTGTTTGGCCTTAATGGTGCCTAATTTTCCATCTTTGTATCGACGATTTTTACCAGAGAGTGGATAACTCATTTGGTAATAACCACCTTGATAATGGTAGGTTCCGCGAGTTGGATCGTCGATATCTGTTTCGATCCATTCAGCCATAGAAACAACACCTAAGTATTGCCACATTAACTCTATACTGGCTAATGACATCGCCTCAGCATCTAAGCGAGTGCCTTCCAGTAATGAGTCGCTAGAATACACTTCTAGAGTTTCGTTAATTCTAAACTCATCTCCTTTAAGTTGTCGCTCACTCAAGGCTGAGCCAAGATGGATAAAGTTGTCATCGCCATCAACCAAAGCCCACGTTAATCGACCTGTTATCCCTTGACTGTTTTGTGAATTGTCATCTTGGAAATACCCTAAATTCCAAGTGAAGTTACCCGGGGTTCCACCCAGTTTTACCCCCATACTGCGTCCCGGTGCGAGCGCTTCTGTGACCATACTGCGTTCAATCATAAAAGTGTCGCTTGAGCTGGTAAGCTTCTCTAAACCAAAAGGTTCTTTTTGCTGTCCAACCGTGATGGTTGCCCAGCTAATACCTTGATATTGGATATACGCATCTTTGATATCGATGTCGCCATCAGCAATGTCTATTTGAAATTTACTACGCCAATCATCATTAAATTTAGCTTTTGCACTTAACCTTGCACGACGAATGTCTGTTCCATTATTTGAGTTTTGCTCATCTTCAAGAAAGAGATCTGAAAACTGATCATGGTCTACCATGATATAACCACCAAAACTCAATTCGGGATACTCATTGGCTGTTGCGCTAGTGGCTAATAAAAGTATGGCGGGTGCAATATCGAGTATGAATGTCCTCATGAGTTTGCTTCCACTTGGTTACTGCTATTAGCGACCCGTTCTTGTTTTGGTGCTTCTGGTATGAAGTAGACAATGAGATCTGCTGTATCTCTAAGAAAGTCGATGTGTTCAATTTCAGCATTAGTAACATTTAATCCAGTACGTTCACGTAAATCCGCTAATAGTAATGATTTATTTTTAGGTTTGATGTTTTCAATTCGTTCGTATGAAATACGTTGAATTTTATGATGACCTTGAAAGAAACGAGTATCGACTAAAAATGCAATAAAGCATAAAAAAGCATTGATTAAAAAAAGTTCTAATGTGGGTAATTTACTTACTGCACATAGCAGGGCTATGGCCGTCACCATAAACAAATAAGTCATTTCTTTAATTGAAATAGTGTCTGTGCGATACCGCAACATACCAAATACAGCAAATAAACCAAAAGCAAACTCCATCGACATATCAACGCCATGAAGTAAATAAGTAATTAAAAAGATCCCAATACCAAATAATACAAATGAACCAGCTACTGTCGCATTTTTATTACTGCGGAAATAACAGCCATAACACAACATGACAATCGATATAAAATTGACTAGAAATAGCACAATAAAACGTGGGGTAATTTCGGTCATATTAGTGACTCCATAATGCAGTATGTTGGTTAGATTGACTTATTGTGGAAAGCTTCATCAGTGTAGGTTTAAAGCGATTGTATTTAATCGTGTGTTGGTTCAATAGGACGCAGCCTATGCAGTATTTACTGAATGCCGTTGGCGCAAAATAGTGATGTGGCATTAATTGGTAAAATGGCGAGTTTTTTGAGTGTTTTTGTTGTTTTAATTCGACAATAAAAAATCCGTCAAGATCGAGGCGATCTTGACCTGCTGACGATTGATACCAAAGGTTAAAGTCGATAGTTATGCGTTCTGGAATAGCCTCGTTTGCCAGCGCTATACGTTGATATCCACCTTGTTGTGAAATCGATAACTGAGTGAAGTCATAACCTAAGTGCTGTTTAATAAAAGAATGGTTATTGTCATCTGATTGCACATTATTACTGCAACGAATACGACTTTTTATCGTGCGTTTATGATTATTTTTAAATTTTACTTCGAGGTATTGTGTTTGTGTGTCGAGGTAAGTGCGCTTACGTACTTTAAAACGGTTTAATTTCCCATTGTGATGATCTTTATAAAAATTCATCTCTTGAGTATCAAAGTACTGGTTAAAATAATTTGAAGTGCGTTTACCATTGATTTCTAACACGCTGTAGTAATTGCGAGCGGCTTTGAGCAAAATGGGCAAAAATGCTAACGGTAAAATGAATTTAGAATCCACTCTATCTTGCAAGTTAGCATGGTGTAAGTCGTCTAGATTATGGCTGTCAAAGTTTGATAGCAATTGTTCAATATTATGGTTAATTATATTCATTTGAACCACTTATCATTATAGTTATGTTTTGTTCTCAGGTTTAGCGTCATTGGTTTTAATTAGGCGAGTGTCGGACTTCGACGGTGAATTAGGTTTTACAATATCCTTTTTATTATGACTAATATTAAATCTATGTTAAGTGTACAAATATATTGTGCAGAAAATATGATGTAAGTGTGGAGAAAAGCTGTAGATATCAAATTTGTTTTTTGTAGACGGAACTTTGTGTTAACGATTTTGCATTTAGGGGTATAAATAAAATTTATTAAATTTATTTATACCGTATAGCGACAATTTTAATAATCTTGAGAGTTCAAATCTCAATATTTTTATGATGTGATTAGTGATTAGTGAATTAGCAATACCTCAAGCCTCTGCTATTTATTGCTGTAAAAGGGATTTAATGGCTTTGGGGATAAAGTGAATTAAATCGTTTGCAAGCACACCATATTGGGTTAATTCTTCTGCAGCCAAATCACCGCTTAAACCATGTAAATAGACGCCAAGACAGGCAGCATTTAATGGGCTCAAGCCTTGAGCACAAAATCCGCCGATAATACCAGTTAACACATCGCCGCTTCCCGCTTTAGCTAAGGCACTGTTACCTGTGGGATTGATAAATGTGTACTCGCCATCAGTTATCACACTATCTTTACCTTTTAGCACCACGATAGAGTGTAATTGTTTTGCTGCAATTATAGCGTAATGAGTTCGATCGGCTTGAATGTCGTGTACATCAATATTGAGTAGTCGAGCGAGCTCTTTTGGGTGTGGGGTAATAATACTGTGGTTCGGTAAGGTTAACGCTGGTTGATGTAATCCTGCAGATTTATGCAATAAATGACTAATAAAATTGAGTGCGTCGGCGTCAAATATCACTGTTTGTGTGCAAGTTTGTAGTGTCGTGAGCAGCGCAAAGAAAAAGCCATGATTTCCTTCAGCGACAGCCATACCATGTTGTGAATTAATTGGATTGTTAAACTGATCTTTACTTTGCGCAATACTTAAGCCGCTGCCAACGGTAATGACAGTCGCTTGTTGCAGTTGAACACTGAGTTGCATTACCGCTTTTTCATCTATTGATTCAGTATCTATGGATTGTAATTCAATAGAAATTGACTCAACAATATTGGGATTTATCTCTGCATAAATAATTGGTCGCGTTAACAAAGGGTGCATTACTATATTGGGCGTTAATGCGCAGACACTTTGACAAACACCTGGGCTACTGGCCAAGGTGACATAACCGGCACCGACCCGCAATGCTGCAATACTCGACAAATATGCCGCTCCACGATAATTTATAGAGCCAGCAATATTAAGGACATGACCGAATGTCAATTTATGGCTGTTATCTGCTCGATGCGGTAAAAGTGTTTTGATGTATTCTTGTGTGAGTGTTTTCATTTTTACCGTCCTTTATTGTTTGCTCCTTTTTTCAACATAACATAAGGGTGGTTAAAAATTGTGCGCTAGAACATAAAATGGCAACAAAACAAGATGTTGTCATTTTATGCTTCACTTAAGTTTTCAAGTCACCACGATACACCGATTTCCTGTCAGATAAGCTTCATTAACATTGCGGTTATCACCTAACATGTGCAATACAGATAGCTTGTCTTCAATGTCAGTTGAGTAGTTAAACCAAATTAACCGCGGTTAAAAAAGTTTGGTTTGGGGCAAAAAGTAATCATTGAATCAGTTTGTTGAAAACACGCTGACGCTCTGAAACATGTCGTTTCAGTTCGATTGGGTATATGTATAAGCCTGGTTAATATTTGTTCGCCGTATGCTGCAATTTTTAAGTTTGAGTGAAATGGGTTGAGTGTTGCTATATCTCAGAATGATTAATTTACCCGCTTTGTCGATAATCGATGGGTATTGTTGTGCTGTTTTGGCGTCAAACGTCATTAATGTTTTAATGCGACCATTTCAATCACGAATAAACTATCTTCAAGTTTCATCTATTTCATCACGTGCTAATATGATGGTTGTTACGGAATACCTAAATTGAAATGGAGTGTTCATGAAAAAAGTAAATTGGGGCATTGTCAGCACTGGGCGTATTGCTGCATTGTTTTGTCAAGACTTAGCATTTTCACAGCAAAGTCATTTATATGCTGTTGCAGCTCGCCAGCAAGCGGATGCCGACCAATTCGCCAAAGAGTATGGCGCAGATGTGGCTTATCAAGGTTATCAAGCGTTATTTGATGATGCTAATGTAGACATTGTGTATATCGCCACGCCACACAACTTCCATTTTCAACAAGCTTATGATGCCTTAATGGCGGGTAAACATGTTTTGTGCGAAAAACCTATGACCGTATCGGTTGAAGAGTGCCAACAGTTATGTGAACTGGCGCAGCAAAAAGGCCTATTGCTAATGGAAGCGCTGTGGACTTATTTTTTACCTGCAATGAAGCAAGCAAAAAAATGGTTAGATGATGGCCGGATAGGCCAGCTTAAACATGTCAAAGTTGACTTTGGCTATCCAATTGCATTTACGCCAAATGGACGAGAGTATAACCCGGAGTTAGCCGGGGGGTGTTTACTCGATATGGGCATCTATCCATTAGCCATTGCTGACTACTTTTTAACACAAGACATCGACAACCTCTATGTACAAGCCCAGGTATGTGAAACGGGGGTTGAGGATGACGTCATTATGCTGGGTAAAAGTGAACAGGTTGCGGTGAGTTTAGCTGCATCATTTCAATGCCGGTTAAGTAACAACGCTTACCTAATTGGTGACAAGGGATATATTGTTATTCCTGATGCGTTTAGGGCATCTGAGTGTCATTTATATCATCTTGATGATTTAGTCGACTCATTTTCTGATAACCGACACTCGCTTGGTTATCATTTTGAGGCTGATGAAGCATGCAAGCTTGTTACTCAAGGAAGCGTGCAAAGTAATGTTGTGTCGCATCATCATAGTTTACTGTTTCAATCGCAGTTGGCTAAGGTTAAAGCGTTGATTTAATACCCGGGTCGCTAAGTTGATAAAAAGAGCCATTATTACGAGTACTGATCTGTATTTTATTCTGGTGAGAGTTTATTGAGGTTTTTATTATCATTGTATTGCATGAAGGTTAAAACGATAGCGATCAGACAGGCCATAGAAGCTGTGGAGTAAAAGCGTACGTTGATTTCTCCAGGAATAAATTCAATAAATGACGTGATAAACTGACCACCAAATACCGCCATTGTAAAATACGATAGATTTTTGCCTCTAACGTTCGCAGGGCTTTTTTCTACCGTCATGTGATTAAGTAACGGAATACTAAAACCAAAGCCCATTCCCGCGAAAACCGCTCCAACAAATAACACTGCTATGCTGCCTGCGTTAGCAAAACATAAATGTGCAACAGAAAAGGCAGCAAATGCTAAACCTAGCAGATGAGTTACACCAATCAGTTTTGTTATTTTTGGCATAAAGTGAGCCGCTATCACAGCCACTAATGAGAGAAAGGCTAATAAAGTGCCCACGTGGTTTTCGTTATAATCTTGCTGGGCCATGCTGATGGGTAACATTACGATTGCGGTAAAAAATACCCCCATAGCTAACGTGGCAAATAGGTAAACATGTCTAAGTGACAGTCCATGTTTAACGCGTTTATTATCGCTTTCAGACTCTGGTTTTTGTGATGGGTGTTTACGTGGTACAAATAACAATAACATCAACAAAAATAACCAAGCAGCTAAATATAAGCTCAAGGGGTAAGCCCAATGGATACTGGCTAATTTACCCCCTAAAAAGAGAAATAAGACTCCACCTAATTCAATGGCCATACCTTGTTTAGCGATCATTTTTAGGCGTTCATTACCAATATACCATTGTGAAATTAATACCGTGCTGCTTGCCATTACCACAGCGGTAATGCCGCCCAATAGAATACGGTTTGACAATACTAACCACGGACCTTGCAGCCAATATACTGTAATGCCAAGTGCGCCATAGAGAAGTAATCCTATTATTAATGCCCGATAAGCTCCAAATTTATCAATTGCATTACCGGCAATGGGTGCAAATAACACCGCGCCTAATGCTGGAAAAGTCACAAGCCATACCGAGTATTCATGAATACCTAATGCGTTTGATATGCTTAATAAACCCGGTGTGACAAGAGCACCAACCATAATGGTGAGGCTGGCAATACACAGTAATGAAAAACTACCGAGTGCAGATAAACGAGTCATGATTTTGTCTACTTATCGTTTGATAAATGTTAAATTGAAGCGAGTTAAGCCAGTGTACGTAATGCGTCGATGATGTCGCTAGGTTCGGCACGTGTTCGGTAATCAACATCAACAAAGCGCCAAATGACCTTGCCATTACTATCAATCACGAATGTCGCAGGGATAGGTAAAATATTACTGTTACCATTATTGATTGCCTCTAGATCAAGCTTTCGGTCTACTCGCATATGCTCAGTCAAAAAGTCAGGGACTTCCCATGCAACACCATACTGTGCAGCAACCTTAGCGTGTTGGTCTGATAAGACGATAAAGTCCATATTACTTATGTCATCTTGTGACAGTGAGCCGTCTGGTATTTGCGGGCTAATGGCCACTAATTGTGCTCCTAAGGCGTGAATGTCGGCCAAGCGTGATTGCATGGCTCGTAGTTGTAGATTGCAATACGGACACCAACTGCCTCGATAAAACGTTACAACCACAGGACCTTGTAACAATAAATCACTCAATGAAATTAACTGTCCATTAGGGTTAGGTAATGTAAAAGCAGGCGCTGATTGGTTAAGCTTGATGGCATCATCGGCTTTTTGGAACGCTTTAGCTTGCGCAATAATATCGTCAACATTGTTCATAAATGTGGGATTTTTTTGTCTTCCTTCTTGGATCTTGGCGTCAGTTTGTTGTTGTAAGCTTTGCATTTTTGTCGTCCTTAATCTTTAATCATGGCAGTAGAATAAACACAAACCAGCTATAACAAAAATGTTATTATTTTATAGAATCTATAGCAGAATTGTATGTGAGGTGGTTGTGGATATTAAAATACTCAAAAGTTTTATTAGTGTTGCGGCACATCAAAGTTTTTCCGGTGCGGCTCGCGAGCTTAATACTGTGCAACCTGCCATAAGTCGGCACATTGCAATGCTTGAAGATGAGCTTGGTGTGGCGTTGTTTATCCGTAATTCTCGAGAGGTGGTGATCACTGCCGCAGGGGAGCAATTACTGCATGATGCTAAGCAGATTATTACGCTAGCAAACAAAGCTAAATATCAGGTTATGCGTGCACAACAGGGCCAGATCGGCGAGTTAAAAATAGCTTACTTAAGTTCTGCTTGCTTAAGTTTTATGGCTGATCTTATTCGTGATTATTCTCGGCGCTATCCTGATGTGCATGTCAGTTTATTTGAAATGACAGCAACGGAACAAATAGAAGCATTTAAGAATAATCTTATTGATGTCGGTTTTTCGCGACCTTTGCCTACTGGGATCCAAGATGAGTTTGCAAGCTCAGACATATACATCGATAAACTTGTTGCAGTGGTCGGCCAGCAGCATCCATTAGCACAATTTGCTCAGATTTCGCTAAACCAGCTACAGCAACAAAAAATGATTATATTTCATCGTGACGAAGCGGTGGGTTTATTTGATGACACGATAATGATGTGCAAACAAGCTGGTTTTTCGGCTAATATTATTAGCCAACCTCGGCATATGCAAACCCTATTAACGGAGGTTGCTGCTGGCTTAGGTGTTGCCATTGCGCCATATTGTATTAGTAAACTATACAGCCAAGGGTGTTGTTTCTTAGCGCTTAATGATGCACATAAATCCATTGCCACCCAGCTGCATGTAAAGCTAACTAATCACAGTGCCACGGTCGATGCCTTTGTTACGTTGGTATTAGAGAATCAACCAAGCATTGCACAACGTATGGCCTAAAAAAAGTCTGCATTGTGTTACTGTATGCGCCAGATGTCCTAAAATAGTCCTATTAATTTCTGCACACAATGACGGCTATCAATAATATTATCAAGCCAAAGGAAGGCATACTTAATGAATAAGGTTTTACCTCAAAATAAACGCTATTCTGAACTTGATTGGTTACGAGTGATATTAATTTTTGCTGTTTTTTTACATCACATTTTTATGCCATTCAATGGTGATGGCTGGCATGTCATGAATAATGAATCGAGCAAAGTGCTTGACGATATTATGGTTTACTTTGAACAGCTTAGACTGCAAACATTATTTTTTATTGCTGGAGCCGGCAGCTTATTGTTACTGCAAAAGAAATCTGCAAAGTCATTTATGCTCAGTAAGCTTCAACGGCTTTTTGTGCCATTGCTGGTGGGGATGATATTGATTGTACCGCCACAAAACTATATCGAAAATATCGCAGATTATGACTCATTGTTATCTGCCTACGGTCAACTTATGTGGTCGTTTGATAACAATCATTTATGGTTTATCGAATTTTTGCTGATTTTTATGTTACTGGCGATCCCTTTTAAGCACTTTTTAGATGGCGAAATGGGGACGGTCTGGATCAAGTGGCTTGAACGCCTAAGTCGGTCGCAATATGGATTATTGTCGTTAGGGCTAGCGTTGGTCATAGTGAGAGGCTTAACAAAATACCTGATGCCCGATGACAGCCATCATATTGAAAATTTGTCATTGAGCTTGTTTTATGTATTTTTCTTTTTTGCGGGCATGAGTTTTATACACAGTGGGCAGATTTGGCAAACATTTGCTTTGCATCGTCGCACCTATTTAATCAGTCTACTTATTAGCTCGTTATTCTTTTATGCATATTACTATTCACCGGACTTAAGCCCGTATTTGTCATTAACGGCTCGGTGGCAAATTTGGTGGGTGGTGTGCAGTTTGGTGTCATGGTCGGGGTTATTAACCATGGTAGGGTTTGCCAGTGCGTATATTAATAGAACACCAACCTGGCTGCAGCAAACCAATGAACTCATTTATCCATTTTATATTTTGCATCAAACTATCATAGTGATGTTGGCGTTTTATATTGTCCAGTGGCAGGCGGGCATCATGGTTAAATCGTTCAGTTTGCTATTGAGTGCTTTTATCATTTGTTCTTTCTTATGCTACTGGTGCATAAGACCTTTTAATCTTATGCGCTATATATTTGGCTTAAAAAAGGTCACTCGTGAGCATGTAGCCAAGTGAGGATTTGCAAGAACATTTACGGGTATACCATTAACCCTCGTGGGCCAAAAACTCGATAATCTGTTCCATATTGAGATTGTAGTCGTCAGCACGGACACATTTGACAATTAAATCATCGGTGACGGTAGCCAGGTCAATTTTCTGGCCAACTTCAAAATGATCAGGCTTTAAATGATAGAAGGGTTTCACTAATGGGCGAATAGGATCTTTGGGATTGTGACCTTCAACTATGGCTAATCGATTGGATTCTAACTGCACCACAGCGCCGACAGGGTAAACGCCCATACAGCGAATAAATTGGTCGACTAAGTCCCGGTCTAATTCATTTTTATCGCCTAAGGCACGTAAAATGCTAAAAGCTTTTACCTGGGCGTAACCTTCTTTGTAACAACGATGAGATGTAAGTGCATCGAAGATATCGCAAATACTGATCATCCGCCCATACAGAGTAATTTTTTCAGCAGGTACGCCGAATGGATAGCCTTCACCGTTGAGTTTTTCATGATGTAAGCTGGCAACCTCTAGACTTAACGGGCTGATGCCTGGAGTGTTCTTCATGATTTCAATGGAGTAACTGGCGTGAGTTTTCATGATATGAAACTCTTCTTCAGTTAATCTGTCGGGTTTATTCAAGATCCTGTCTGGGATCATGATTTTGCCTACATCATGTAAAAACGCACCGATAGCTAATTGATTAACAATGTCTTTATCGATTTTTTTATATACGGCAAACATGGTCATCAATACCGATACTGATACCGAGTGTTCTAATAAGTATTCATCTTTATTACGGATGTTAATCACACAAGACAGTGCATTAGGATTATTAAAAATAAGGTCGGTAGACTCAGTCGTGATCTTTTGCACTGGGTCCATGTCTAATGGCAAGCCATGTTGGGCATTATGGAATAACTTTTTTTGAATGTCCTTTGACTCATTAAACACCTGGCGCGCTCGAACGATTTCTTGATTAAAGAAATTAGGCTTGGTGATTGGGCGTGCAGGAGTTACTTGCCGGGTTGGTTGTGACTTTGGTGTATTGACTTTAGTGACAGTGTCCTTAGTAATGACTTCTGTTTTACTAGTGTCAATTAATAGCTTGGTAACCGATTTGCGCTTTAATGCTTCGATAACACGTTCGCTTTTAAGCACGCCAGGCTTAGTTAGCGAAAACGTATCTTTAGGCTCGGTGATTTCGACCACATACATTCCTACACATACGTCAGTAATGTCATGTTCAATCAGCATAGATCGGTTCCTTTGGGATATTTAGTAGCATCGTACATTCGAACTTTGTGTACGCGATGTTACAAGATAGCTTATTTCAGAAGGTAATATAAGCGAAAAAATACTACCTAGTTCAAGCTTTACTGTAAAAGTTATATGCATTTTATTCGTGTTGTTAATCAATGATGTATTAACAATATTAAATTTGAGTTTATGCCCAATTTAATAAGAGATCCAATAGCTTTGTATAATGATTATTTGTTTGAGGTATTTTTGTTCGATTTAGCCGATTTATAACGCGAATACAAGTGTTTAATGATACTAAGGTCTCATAATTCTCGAGGGACTATTGAATTAATATATTCCTAATCGCTTAAGAAAATGAATAAGCATCAAGTGCTAGTAATTCATACTCAACGTCGTGGTGTATTTTGTTAGCTCGAGTATTGCCACTTGCGCCGAGTACCGACATTAATGGTAAAAAATGCTCCGGAGTTGGGTGGTTAAACTTGGCATGCGGAGCAAGTTGTTGGTAGTTCAGTAAAGACTCAATATCATTATTTACCAGCTTGTCTTCAACCCAATGCCTAAACTGGTTCATCATGTCGACCCCATTAACGGTTTTAGTGCGCTTAAATACCTCTGCTAAATTATGGCTTATCCCGCCCGAACCTATAATAAGAATATTGTCATTTTTTAATTGAGCTAAAAGCTGGCCATAGCGGTAATTCTGCGCGGCGCCAATACGGGTGTTAATTGAAATCTGTACGATGGGAATATTGGCCTGTGGGTACATTAACCTGAGTGGGATCCACACACCATGATCCCAGCCTTGTTGGCTGTCTAACTTGGCATTGATATTGGCGTCGGCAAACAGTGTGGCAATACGTTGGGCAAGTTTTGGTGCCCCGGGTGCAGGGTAGCGGATTTGGTAAAGCTCATCTGGAAAATGATAAAAATCGTGAATAGTTTCAGGCTGCTGCCCAGCAGTAATGATCACATCGTGTTTAACATCAAAATGCGCAGAAAACACCACAATGGCACTCGGTGTCGGAATCGCTTGGCCTAATTGTTGTAAAAACCGTGACGTTTGGCTTTTTTCTACTGCCATCATTGGCGAGCCGTGCGATATAAAAAGTGGTTTTTGCTGTGTCATATCATGAGCCTCATGTTGATTGTGTCGAAACGGCGACTTTACACCTGTGCTAATCACTATATTGTTAACCTATATAAAGATAAATATGCTAAAAAGAGATAAACAATCAACAATATGTTGTTAATCAATGGATAAACTCGACACCATGCGGGCCTTTTTGACCGTAGTGCAAGAAGGGGCATTTACTAAAGCGGCCGATAAATTAGCCGTTTCGCCACAATTGGTAAGTAAATACATTTCGGTTTTAGAGAAAAGTTTACAAACCCGATTATTGCATCGCACCACGCGCCGCTTAAGCTTGACTCAAGCGGGCAGTGACTATTATCAACGTTGCCTGCAAGTGATTGCTGATATTGATGAAATGGAGAGTCGTTTAACCGAGCATGCTCAAGTTGTTTCGGGGACTTTAACCATTAGTGCGCCTATGTCGTTTGGTACCTTGCATTTACCTCAACTATTGATGGGTTTTCAGCAACGTTATCCGCAAATCAAATTGAAAATCACCTTAACAGACATCAAAGTTGATATTGTTGATGAAGGGGTGGATGTGGCGATGCGTATAGGACAACTGGCTGACTCGTCATACATTTGTAAAAAAGTAGCGCCAATCAATATCGCGATTATGGCTTCACCAGATTATCTTGCTGCACGCGGCTTACCTAAAACGCCGGCTGAATTACAGCATCATCACTATTTGAAGTATGTATATTCTGATGATGCAATGCTGTTTTCTGGGTTTGATAACATGCGTCATACTATTGATTTTAATGATAACTTAATAGCCAATAATGGTGAGTTGCTGGTCAATACTGCAATATTAGGCGGCGGTATTGTCATTCAACCAACGTTTATTGCGGGTAAGGCTCTCGCCGAGGGTAAGTTAGTGCGTATTTTACAAGGTTATGAACCTAAGCCTGTCGGTTTGTATATGGTGTATGCAAATCGGCAATATTTAGCGCCTAAAGTGGCCTGTTTTATTGAGTTTGTTAGCCAATATTACTCAACGCCGCCATCTTGGGACCAAGTGTAAAATCGGCGTTAACAGCTTTTATTTTTTAGGAATTTATTATGTCTTTGACTAATCAGCTTGGGTTATTTGTTGATGTTGTACAACAGGGATCGTTTGCCAAGGCGGCGTTGTTGCACGACATGGATAATTCGTCATTGTCGAAACAAATTAAAAAACTTGAGTCTACACTCGGTGTTCAGCTGCTTAATCGCTCTACACGTTCATTTGCGTTGACCTCAGCGGGAGAAGAAATTCTTACCCAAGCGCATATTTTGCTGAACACCTTAGACGATATTCAAAATATTGCTGACTCGTACCAGTCTGAACCTAAAGGGATTATTCGGATAACCTCGTCCATATTTTTTGGTCAACATTATTTGCAGCCAGTGATTAGCCAGTTTATGAAACGTTATCCTCACGTCAAAGTGACGTTGTCTTTAGATGACCATAAAGCCGATATTATTTCAGATCATTTTGATGTGGCTTTTAGAATGGGGCGCTTAGCGGAGTCGAATTTAATTGCCAAAAAAATCGCCAAAACTCACTTCGCGATAGTGGCCTCCAAAGATTTTATCGAGCGTTATGGTATGCCAACCACGCCAGAACAACTGATAACCCTGCCAGCGGTCATTTATAGTAATGGTGAATCGTCCATAGATGTGATGCGATTAAGTATGCAACCTCACGGCGAGCAGTTTAAAAACTATAAGATGCAAGGTAATTTAAAAGTCAGTGATGTCAGCTCGATGATTGCTGCAGTAGCAGATGGTTTGGGCTATACCGTAATTGATTTGTTTAACTTAGAAAAGCCGATTGCGGAATTTAATTTAGTGCCGTTGTTAACTGACTATAGTTTGTCGACGATGGATACCGGCATTTACGCTGTGTATCCTCATCGCAAACAAACATTACTGGTTAGCGAATTTATTAAAGCGGTGCAAGAGTATATTGGCACGCCACCTTTTTGGTTAGCGCATATACCTAATTATCAGCAGCTTTACAAAGGTTCAAGTAATGGATAAATATTACTATTACTGCGCTAAACCGTCGACAATATATTGATTAATATTATCCGTAGCGGCTAAACGAATAGCTTTAGCGGGGGCATATTCAGGGTCGTCTAACCATGCCTTTGCAGCTTGAGAATTTGGAAATTGGATGATCACTTTTATTTGGCCTTGTTGACCGATAATATCAACTTCAGAGTCGCTTGCGGCAAGAATGGTACCACCATGTTTAGCAACAGTACCTGCTGTAATTGCATTTGAACCTGGATTGTATTTTGCGTACAAATTCTGATCTACAACATCATAATTAATGATAAAAAAAGCACTCATTAAATATCTCCTATTATTCGGTTATTTCGCTGACAAAATTCATGTATTGTTGCATATCACCTACAACGGCTTGTTCCATTATTGCCCCAGTAATTTTGGCGTAAGGTTGATTGAAATGAATATCCCATACGTCAGATTCTTTACGCCAATGCTCATAAACCACTAAGGTGTTGTCATCATCTTTAACGGTATAAAGGTCAAATAATAAATTACCATTTTCTTGACGAGTGTGTTGAATATGCTCTTCAAACTGTGTCAAAAGAGGTTGGCGAAATTCAGAATGAATTGGGAAAATAAAGAAAATTGAAAATATATCATCTTCAGGATTGGCTGGTGTTATCGCAACTGGGTAAGGCTTGGTGTCTTTTACTTTATACACTTGTGGGGCAGTGGCTAATGTGTCACCTAATAACGTAATAAAATCTTGGGTATAAGGTTGGTTTTTATGAAACTCAAATGCAGTCGCATCTTGCCAACGTTCATAAGCAAAGAACATATTCGGGTTGGTGTTATCCACAAAAATAGCCATATCTGTATTACCCTTTTCTTTACGGGTGCCATTCTTGTTGGTGATTAATGCATCTTTAAAGCTCTGTTGATATTGTGGCTTTACGGTAAATTTAATTATTTGCGTGAACATGCAATGCTCCAAATTTATTATATAGTTGCTGAATCAAGTGTTGATATAGATAAGCACTTTAGAGATCGTAACGATGATAAAAAGTGCTTCACAGGAGTCTGGCTCCAATTATTTTTTCAGATAAACTCGTTCGTCATCATTAAAATCCCGCTAAAACAATTTTACCTTTAGCCTGCTGGGTCTCTAAACATTGGTGGGCACGACGTAAATTTTCGGCATTAATCACACCATAATGTTCGCCAACCGTGGTTTTGATTTGGCCGTTATCGATTAATGTCGCAACATCGTTTAGCAGTTGATATTGTGCTTGCATGTCATCGGTTTTGAACAGTGAACGAGTGAACATCAGCTCCCAGTGTATTGAAATGCTCTTCATTTTAAATGGCACTACGTTTAAGGTTTCTGGGTCATCAATTAACGCAAATTGACTTTGAGGCTTAAGCACTTTTTCAATTTCTTCAATGTGCTCAGAAGTGTTATTTAAACTCACCACATAATCTACTAGTGGCAGTTGTTGCTCGGTTAATTGTTCACTGAGCTTATGGCGATGGTTAATAATATGGTCAGCGCCTAAATCTTCTAGCCATGACACGGTTTCTGGGCGTGATGCAGTGGCAATAATGTTCAGCTTGGTCAGCTTTTTAAGTAGCTGAACCATAATAGAGCCAACGCCACCGGCAGCACCAATCACTAAAATATTTTTGTTGGCATTGTCTTTATCCACGTTAAGGCGGTCAAACAATAATTCCCATGCGGTAATGGCGGTTAACGGCAATGCTGCGGCTTCATCAAAAGACAATGTTTTCGGCATATGGCCCACAATGCGCTCATCCACTAACTGATATTCAGCATTGCTGCCTGCACGGCTAATATCGCCGGCATACCACACTTTGTCACCAGGCTTGAATAAACTCACATTGTCACCAACAGACTTAACAATACCTGTCGCGTCAAAGCCTAATATTTTCCATTCACCTTGTGGTGCTGGCATACCTTGGCGAATTTTAAAGTCGGCAGGGTTTACGGATATTGCTTTCACCTCAACTAAAATGTCGTGGCCTGTTGCTAATGGAGTGTCTAATTGAATATCTTGTAGCGATAATGGATCGTTAACCGGTAAGTTTTGTTGATATGCAATGGCTTTCATAATGGATTCTCTTACTGATGAAAAAATAATAAAGGCAACAGGTCGTGCTTATCGCCGTTGATGGCACCATTATCCAAATTTAGCGGGGTACAAACAGAGTCAATAGAACCAATTATTATGGATTTAAATGTCCATAATAGATGCCGGTTTATGTTTATTGTCAGTGTTAATGATTGTTATCGAGAATTGATAATGCGTAAAATACCCTAACTAAGCGTCGTTTAATTGAAATGTTGAGTGTTGTATGACCATTCCTAATATTGGTTTTAATCACGATAAAACTAATCAGGCAGAACTTGAGATCATTGAACTGTCTAATTTGTATACTCGCTCTATGATAGGGCATGATCCTCAAGCACCACATCGCGTGTCATTTTTTTTGCTGGTTTATATTGAACTAGGTGAGGGCGAACATATGGTCGATTTTAACCATTATCGCTTTGGGCCGGGATCATTGATTTTTGTACAGCGCGAACAAGTGCATAGCTTTGACTTTTCGGGGCAACCTCAAGGTAAGGTAATACTGTTTACCCAGGCTTTCTTAGATAAAGTGCATGCCAATATGCGCTTACCTAACTACACGCCTACACATCTAAATCAACAGCATAACCCTATATTGCAGCTAGACAGCATCCACCATGCACGCAGTCATATTTTAATTGATCAAATTCAAACTGAAATAAACACGCCAGCCTCAGAACCGCTTATTGTCATGTATTTATTTTCGGCTTTAGCCTTGTTATTGCATCGTTTACGTCCGGCATTAAGCCACGACAACTTATCGGCTGAGCAAAGTAGCAAGCTAGCACGTTTTTTCAGTTTAATGCAGCAGCATGTACAACAAGTGCGCGATGCAAATTGGTATGCAGGCAAAATCCATACAACCTATAAAACCCTCAATCAAATCTGCAAACTGGCAACAGGCTTAACCGCGAAACAGATGATAGATGCCTACACCATTGTTGAAATAAAGCGTCGCCTTGTGGTGAGCAAAACCACGACTCAACAATTAGCCAATGATTTTGGTTTTGAAGACAGCAGTAACTTTGTTAAATACTTTAAAAATCAAACCGAACTGACCCCAAGTCAATTTATGAAATACCATTTGTCTTAAAAGGTTCGACTTTGACCATTTTAAGGCTCATTTACACTCTACTGGCTAACGGCTAAGCCTTATAAACTGTCCTCATTGAAACCAGAGGACTTAATCATGAATAACGCATCAAGCAACAAATTAACAAACAAATTAGTCACAAGCGCACTTGTAAGCAGCGTATTGCTCGGCAGTGTTGTATTAACGAGTGCTTGTGCTAACACCACAGAGCCAACACAAACAAATTATAAGCAACAAGTTGTTGAGTTAGTCAGCAGCATTGAAACTGGCAACCCAGCGCCGATTGGCTATATTAACCCTAGCAAATACATTCAACATAACTTAGCCGTTGCCGACGGTTTAGCCGGTTTTGGTGCGGTAATGCATCAGTTACCTAAAGGCAGCGCAAAAGCGCAGGTTAAGCGTGCATTCCAAGACGGTAACTATGTGGTTACGCACACGGAATATAACTTCTTTGGTCCTAAAGCGGGCTTTGATATTTTCCGCTTTGAAGACGGTAAAATTGTGGAACATTGGGATAACCTGCAAACCATCGCCGCTGTAAACCCAAGTGGTCACAGCCAGTTTGACGGTGCAACTACAGTGACGGATTTAGACAAAACCGAGCAAAATAAAACCTTAGTGGCCGATTTTGTAAACACCATTTTGATCAAAGGTGATATGGCCAAAATAGGTCAATTTATTGGTAGCGAAGATACCGATTATATTCAGCATAACCCGAATATTGGCGACGGCTTAAGTGGCCTAGGCAAAGCCTTAGGTGAGCTCGCTAAAATGGACATGCCAATGGTGGTAAAAACCAATCATAAAGTGCTTGGCGAAGGTAACTTTGTGTTGTCGATTAGCGAAGGCACATTCATGCAGCAACATGTGGCATTTTATGACTTGTTCCGTGTTGAAAATAACATGATTGTGGAACATTGGGACACCATTGAAACCATTCCGGCTCAAACTGACTGGAAAAACAGTAACGGTAAATTTGGTTTTTAATCGCCAATGAGTTGTGTACTACATTTTATAAAACACAGGCCGCTTTTAGCTGCCTGTGTTTTTTACGTATATGCACACTTTTTATGGCGCCAGTAATTGCCTTAACGAATGCCTAAATTGTTTAAACATTGGCTCAAGGCTGTAACGATGATGTTGGATTACATCGACACTGGCCTGCCAACCTATATCTTTAAACTCGCTTGGTAACAACACCAGTTGGCCATTTTTTACATATTGATTGGCAATATGGTTAGGCAGTAAACACCATCCATTGCCCTGTAATGTCAGTTCAAGTAGTACATAATAATTGTCTGCATACCAAATATTAGGACTGAGAGCGAGTTGGAAAGTACTCGATTTATTATTGCGCGATCGCATAAGCAATTGCCTGTGCAGTTTAAGGCTGGCCAAGTTACTGGTTTGTTGTTGGGCTAATGGGTGAGTACTTGCCACGTAGATATCAAACTTGACTGATCCAATAGATTCATAATCAATGTAAGAAGGTAGCGACAACTCACTAAAAATAATCCCAGTCACGGCTCTATCTGTGTCAATCATGTCGACAATATCGATGCTTGATGCAGTAAAAATCGCTAAAGATGTATTGGGGAAATCGATTTCTAGCTTATTAACTATACTCGAAAGTTTTTGAAAGGGGATACCTTCATCTAAGCCGATGGTGAGCTCTGAAATGAAAGGTTTATCGAGATGTTGGGCGCAATAGCGCAAACGTTGATGTTGCTCTAGCAATACGCTGGCATGACTTAATAGCTTTTTACCTGCCTGTGTTAATTGAGGGTAACGTCCACTGCGGTCAAACAATGTAGTATTACAATCTATTTCAAGGTTTATCACATGTTGACTGACTACCGATTGAGCTTTGTTAAGTGAACGCGCGGCAGATGAAAAAGAGCCTGTTTCTGCGGTTGCCACAAATGCCTCCAGTTGTTCAACACTATACATATCGCTTTTCCAGATACTATCTAACTATTATGTATCCTTATATTGGATGAGAATAAGCCAAACGTCACGAATAAATGAGTTCATTATGCAAACAAAAGAACGGATATTTCACGCAGTGTCTTTTGAGATATTGGCGGCAGCCATCATAGTCCCTGTTAGTGCCATGCTCATGGAGAAAAGCACCATCGATATGTTGGTGGTAAGTATCGGCATATCGTTATGTGCTGTCATATGGAACTATATTTATAATATTTGGTTCGATAGGTTATTAGGCAGTGACAGAGTTAAGCGTAATTTATCAACTCGTATTGTCCATGCCATGTGTTTCGAAGGGGGCTTGTTAGTGGTAACCCTTCCAATGGTATCGTGGTATTTAAGTTTAAACCTTATTGATACCTTAATGCTTGAAGGGGGCGTATTGGTGTTTTTCTTTGTTTATACCGGCGTATTCAATTGGGCCTACGATAATTATCAACCTTACCAGCGCTGGTTTGGTAAAACGTTAGGCATTAGCTAAAAGCCTTTACGAGGGAGTCGATGCAATGTCGACTTCACTATGGCATCATTACTGCGTTTTTTTTACCCAGCAGGATGCCAAGCGAAATGCATTATCGGTTAAGTGTATTGTTATTTACTGTGTTTGTCTTGATGCTCCCGATCCACTTTGCACGAGCAAATACTTTAGCGCCTTTTACCAGCGATGGTTGCAGTGCGTTTCCTAATGGGACTTTCGAGCAAAGTGAATTATGGTTGGCATGCTGTCAAAAACATGATTATGACTATTGGAAAGGCGGCACATTTGATGACCGCTTAGCATCAGATAAAGCGTTACGTGTTTGCGTCACTAATGTTGGCCAACCGCAGATTGCGTTATTGATGTTAGCTGGCGTTCGTGTCGGTGGCTCGCCTTATTTACCGACACAATTTCGTTGGGGATATGGTTGGCCGTATCCGAGGGATTACGGTGCATTAACGCAAGATGAGAGTCAGCAAGTAGAGCAATTGGCCGTTCCTCTTATGGAGCCACAATAAACTTAAATATGTTAACGTAAATCTCACCACATGAAGCTCAAAGGATCAGCTCTAATCTATAAAATCAAAACCTTAAACACAATGAGCAGCAGCTAATCTATAGGTTTAATGTGTAACACCTAAATGACAAATCCATATCTTGAATCTAGACGCTTATCCATGTGCTATGAGCTGTTTTAGTCGCATCCTCTGAGGTAAAGTAACATGTTGATATATGTCAGCACATGACAATTATTAACAGCACTTTTAATTCCATTCTTAACTGCACTTTTAACAGCATTCTTAACGATACGATTAACGCAATTTTAGCTATATTATCAGCTTTTGTTTCATCTTTATTTTAATTTAAGCTTACGCGTGAACAATATTGGTTCGAGTGTGCATTGTTAACCATTCAAACAGTACTCCAATTAATGTGCTGATCACTAAGCATGGTTAACGCTAAGCCAAAGACGGGTTTGTATTTGGTTTACTCAATATCTCTATATTTTTAGCACGTTTAGCGTGGTTAGCTCTTTTGGTTCATCAAGTGATAAACAAACAATGACTAGCTTAGTGCATTTGTTTATAACCACAACTTGCACTGTTAATGTCATTCGGCATACAATCGCACGCTTAAATTAAGCTAACGCTTGTACGCTAAAATGAATGTATTAACTCGACTGAACAATATCACAGCAAAAACCCTATTTCACACCGATTCAATAGGCAGTTATTTAGAACCTATTATGCAGCGCATAAAGCCCGCCTGGCGCACCCATTGGTTTCGCGCCCAAGTGTTGGGGCATCAATTACTTCGTGCCGATGTTGTGCAACTAGAGTTGTCTCCAGAAAACGCCTGGCCGCAAGCAATAGCAGGCCAGCACGTGTTATTGACTGTAGAAATTAATGGCCGTTTAATGACCCGACCTTTTTCAATCTCGTCAGCACCCGACCAATCTCATAGTCAATACCCTAAAAAGCGCGTGATTCGTTTAACCATTAAGACCAATATTGATGGTGCTTTTACGGCAACATTATTAGCGAACATTGCCGCGGGGGGCTATGTCAATTTAAGTGCGCCACAAGGTGAGTTTACATTAAGTGATAGTGTCCTTTCTCAACCGTCAACATCACTGTGGTTTGTGGCGGCTGGCAGTGGCATTACGCCATTTATGGCGATGCTCAACCAACTGGCGTTGCTACCACGACAACCGAAAAATCCTATTGAATTGGTTTACTTTGCCAAGGTGGGTGAGCATTTGTATGTTGACGAACTCATGGCGTTACAGCAGCAGTTAAGCCTATTCACAGTGAAATTGCTTATTCGTAAACATGGCCATAATTTAGCGGATGCTTTAATTGACTGTACCGTTAAAAGCCAGGTGTTGATTTGTGGCCCAAGCCAGTTTAAGGATGATGTTGATCAGCAATTAGACGCAATGAAACATCCTAAAGCGCAGCGCCAAGCAGAGTTTTTCCAGGCGCCAACGTTTGCGCAAACCGCGGCAGGCGAGCAACACGTCAATTTAACTCAACGTGGGCAACAGTCTCAGCTTGTTTTAGCCGCAAATGACACCTTACTCAGTGGTTTAGAGCAACAAGGTATTAGTGCCAACTTTGGCTGTCGTATTGGTGTTTGTCATCAATGTCAGTGTGTTAAAAAATCGGGTGTTGTTAGAAACTTGCACACGGGCGAGATATCGCAACCGGGCGAGCAACTCATTCAATTATGTATTTCTCAGGCGGTAACACCACTTGAGTTGGAACTGTAAATCAATGAACAAAAATATTAATTTTGAGCAGTTAGCGACTGAGCTTGATGAGTTAAAGCGTCAAACTCTCGATCAAGTTGGCGCAAGCGATGCGGCATATATTCGCAAGGTTATCGTGTGGCAAAGGGCGTTAGAGTGGGGGGGGCGCGCATTATTAATGTTGGGGTTTCTGCATCCTGTATGGTGGGCAATTGGTGTGCTGAGCTTAGCCAGCGCTAAAATTCTCGACAACATGGAAATCGGTCATAACGTGTTACACGGTCAATATGATTGGATGAACGATCCTCATATTAACTCGCTCCAATTTGACTGGGATATCGCCTGCGATGGCAAAAGTTGGCAGCGTATTCATAATTATGAACATCACACTTATACCAATGTGATTGGTAAAGATCGTGATTTTGGTTATGGCTTACTGCGCTTGTCGAATGACTTTTCGTGGAGATTGAAAAATCTATGGCAATTTATCACTTACATTTATTTAAGTGTGCTTTTCCAATGGGGGGTGTCATATCACGAACTTGCCGCTGAGCGCGTGTTTATGGGTAAAAAGAAACAAGGTAGAGCATCTAAAGTTGATGCAAGTGAACTCAAACGTCGTTTCTTTAGTAAAGGCGGTAAGCAATTATGTAAAGATTATCTGGTGTTTCCGTTACTGGCAGGGCCGTTATTTTTATGGGTATTGTGTGGTAATTTAATCGCGAATTTACTGCGCAACCTGTGGACTTCAACCATTATTTTTTGCGGCCATTTTACTTCCGATGTTCACACTTTTAGCCAGGCTGAGTGTGAAAATGAAACTCAAGGGCAATGGTATTATCGCCAGGTATTAGGCTCGTCGAACATCAAAGGTGGTAAGCTGTTTCACATCTTAACTGGGCACTTGAGCTTTCAAATTGAACACCATTTGTTCCCAGATTTACCATCATCTCGTTATCAGCAAGTTGCGCCCCAAGTGCAGGCGATACTTTCCCGTCACGGTATTGCCTATCACACCGGGCCTTTTTTACGTCAATATAGCCAAGTGGTTAAGCGTATTTTACGTTACTCATTTCCATAACGTATCCAGGTTCGGGTTATAAAAACAGTCATGTTGATCTGTTATCTATTAACAGGACTGTTTTGGTAAACTGTTTTACATTACTCATCAAGTTATTCATTAAGAGACGTCATGGTTCATTCTGGTAAAGGTATTAGAGCGGTCGCAGTACTTGAGGCTAGTAAGGGGATATTAGCACTCATTGTGGCTTTAGGCTTACACGTTTATGCCGGACAAAATCTATCATTACTCGCAAGTGAGTTAGTTACCCATTTACATTTAAATCCGGCTAGCCATTACCCCAATATTTTTATTGCAGCCATTGGTGCTATTTCACCATCGAGTCTATCATTATTGTCGCTTGGTGCTGTCGCGTATACACTTATTCGTTTTATTGAAGCATATGGCTTATGGTGCAATAAGCGCTGGACTCAATGGTTTGCCTTGGTCAGCGGAGCCATTTATCTTCCTTTTGAGCTGTATGAAATGATAAATCACTTTAGTGTATTGAGTGTCATCGTACTGTTAATTAACCTTGCTATTGTTTTATACATGTATCGAGTTTTGTTTCCTCGGGACACTTCAATTAAATGTCAATAAATAGATTAAAATGTATTAATTTAATAGATTTTCCTATTTAAAATGATCTAGTATTAAATTCATGCAGTATAAATAACTCAGATTTAAACAATATTGCGTCAAAGCAGAGCAAGATCAATATTATCTAGGTAATAGGCGTTGTATTGTTATAGTGATTCATTAACCAAAATAAGGAGTTAACATGACAGACATCGATATTGGTATTAAAAAAGATGACCGCCTTAAAATTGCTGAGGGGTTAAAGAGCTTATTAGCTGATTCGTATACATTATATTTGCAAACGCATAACTTTCACTGGAATGTAACCGGGATCCATTTCCGCGAATTACATCTAATGTTTGAAGAACATTACACCGAACTTGCAACGGCAGTTGATGACATTGCAGAGCGTATTCGTACTCTTGACGTTGCGGCGCCAGGAACCTATAAGGAATTTGCTCGTTTAAGCTCAATCAAAGAAGTTGAAGGTGTGCCATCTTCTGCAGATATGGTTGATTTGCTTACTAAAGGTCATGAGCAAGTTGTGAAAACATCACGTGAAGTGCTTAAATTAGCCCAGGCTGCCGACGATGAGTCGACCGCAGCGCTAGTATCAGATCGTATGCGTATACATGAAAAAACGGCATGGATGTTACGTGCTACCCGTAAGTAATCTGTTTCTGCTTTGCGTATAACTAAAACCGTTGGCTTTTCAGTCAGCGGTTTTTGTTTGTCGCTAGAAAAAGTTGATTAAACCCGTTAATGTATGTTTTTTTATTTTAAGATGACGCCCACGTGAACGAACACAACGATCTGACTGACCTTGCTCAACACTTATTTGCCCAACGCAATACCAAAACGCCTAATTCGCATTTTGATTCAATGTCGCCACAAAGTATTGAGCAAGCCATTGCTGTTCAACAAAAGATGGCAAACTTAAATGGTAAAATCGCAGGGTGGAAATGTTTAGTACCACAAGCTAACGGACAACTCATTGTTGCACCTATTTTACAAGCCGCTGAACATGGCGAGCAGTGTGGCATTATCCCAACGATTAAAGATGAGGTCGCTTTAGCACTTATTGAGCCCGAAATCGCATTTATTTTAGGTCAAGACATTGAACCTCATCGCAGTTACAGCAATGCCGAAATAGACCAAGCTATCAGTGCAACTCATATGGCGTTAGAGTTAATTCAAAACAGATTTAGTGGCGATATCCAACCTAGTTATTATCAAAAATTAGCGGATGGTCTGAGTAATCAAGGTGTTTACATTGGCCCTGAAATAGATAGATCTGTTGCCTATGTGGCTAACCATGTTGACGTGGTCGTTACAGATAAAAGCGCACCTGATGAGCCACAACTTTTTGCCGGTAAACATCCGTGTGATTTACCTCCATTACCAGTGTATTGGATGATTAATTATTTATCTCAGTTAGGGATTAAGCTTAGTGCAGGACAAGCGATTATTACCGGCTCATATTGTGGTGTGGTCAAAGTACCAATGGAGACCGACATTAACATTGAATATCGAGGTATTGGTCTGTTTGATGTTAAGTTTGTTGATACATTAGCTTAACGTTTACTGATAATGAATGGGTTACCGTCAATAAAAAAAGCGCCTTAGGCGCTTTTTTTATTGTGCTTCTAACTGAGTAAAAAACTCTTCAAGTTGTTGGTTAACCGTCTCGGTATCACCAGTGGCTTTTAAGTATGAGCGTAAGCCAATAATGTGTACCTGCAGTTTTTTAGCAATTTTATTTTTATCAAACTCTGCTGATAAATCACCTTGTTGCTGTGCTAGTTCGATAATACTGGCAAAACGATGTTCTACTTTTGTGAGTAGATCTTTGGCGATATCAAGAGTCTCTTGATGAGACTCATCAAGCTCTGCAAGTGTTCGCATTACCATACATAACTCACTGGGTATTTCTGCACAACAAGGCAAAATCAACCCGCGAAGGTACTGTTTTAATCCTTCCCAAGCGTGCTCGTGTTGTTCAACTTTGTCATTTAAGTCGCGGGCAGACGTTTGTGCATAATGAATTAGCGTTTGGTGAAATAAATCAGCCTTGCTGCCAAATGCGGCATAAATACTGCCTGGACGCATGTCCATGGTTGTTTGAATTTCTCGTGTAGATGTCGCCAAAAAACCTTTCTGCCAAAATAGATTTTTTGCTTTTTCAAGTACATCTTCGCGATCAAATTTTGAAATATTAGCCATGAGCCCCTCTTTAGTTAAAGACATTTTACGATAATCTATCGAGATAAGGCCAGTGTATTGCATTAATTTTTAATCACAAATAGTTATAGCCGATGTAAATACAGCGTAAAGCAGATAAAAAAGCGAAGTCAGTTTTACGTCACTTCGCGAGCTTAAGTACTTTTGGTAAAGTAAAGATAGTGTTGCTTACGACCACACACCGTCTTCGGTTTTACCTTGAATTTTCACATCAGCTAGCTTGAATTCAGGTTTGTTGGTGGTTTTAAGTTTGACCTGATAGTCGCGGGTTAAATTAACAATGGTGGGGGTTAACAGCATCAATGCACTGATATTCACCACCGTCATTAAGCCTAGCGCCATGTCGGCCATGTTCCACACTTCTTTTAAGCTGGCGTTTGCGCCCCAATACACCATGCCTAAATACAAAAGTGTGTAACTGGTGCGGCCATAAATGTTATCTAGCTTAAACAGGTGTAAGTTACTCTCAGCATAGGCGTAATTGGCTACCACAGAGGTAAAAGAGAACAGGGTAATAATAATGGCGACAAACATATCGCCGCTCATGCCCATATGGTGAGTCATGGCATTTTGCGTGATACGAATGCCTTCCATTTCGCTGCCAATATTACCTTGCGCCAGTAAAATCACAATGGCGGTACAGCTACACAACACCATAGTGTCGATAAACACCCCAAGCATTTGCACGTAACCCTGCGCAACTGGATGGTTAGGCACAGGCGTTGCACCTGCCGCCGCATGCGGTACGCTACCGGCACCGGCTTCGTTTGAATAAAGACCCCGTTGAATACCATTTTTGATTGCCGCGCCTAATGCACCAGCGCCCGCTTCGGTTAACCCAAAGGCTGAGTTAAAAATGTCCATTAATACGGCAGGCACTTGCTGAATATTGATTAAGGTCACTGCTACCGCAGCCAAAATAAAGGCGAGGCCCATAAAGGGCACAATTAATTCGGCAAAGCGGGCGATACTGCGCAGGCCGCCCATCACAATAATACCGGCAATAAATGTGATAACGGCACCAGAATATACGCTAGAAATGTCAAAGGTATGATTAAGAGCATCGGTGATGGTGTTAGCTTGCATGGCACTAAAACTAATGCCGTAACCTAAAAATAAGCACAGGGCAAACAACACGGCTAGCCAGGGTTTATTTAACCCCGCGCGAATGTAGTAGGCGGGTCCTCCGCGATATTCTTTATGATCGTCTCTGACTTTATACAGCTGACCTAAAATACTCTCGGCAAACCCGGTGGCCATACCAAGCAGCGCAATCACCCACATCCAAAACACGGCGCCACTGCCGCCAAGGGATATCGCCATGGCGACGCCTGCTAAGTTGCCGGTACCCACACGGGCAGATAACCCGGTACACAAAGCTTGATAAGAACTAATCCCTGATTTATCTCCCTGGGTACTGCCTTTCATGACTTTGAACATGTAAGCAAAGTGGCGCAGCTGAATAAAGCGTAACCTCAATGAAAACCACACTCCAGCCAATACTAATATATAAATCAGTACTTGGTATTCGCCCCATAACACGTTGTTGGCGAACGAGACAATTTCATTAATCATTGAGAAAATTCCTTTTTAAATCTTTTTATTGTTTTAAGAGATCTTTATCAGGCTTTGTTTGGGGCAATAGGGTCATCTTTTCGATAAATGGATCCCTGCTAACATACACCTAACAGAACCTCCGGCCATTTCGATGGCCGATACATTTAATGGTAACAGAGTCACACTTTGATTTAATAACGTAATTTGCTCATGTGTCAATGCTTCAAAAGCACGTTGCGATAATGCTAAAAAACGACCTTGTTTCGACTGTAACTCTAATGCATTACCACAAAAATGACGAATTTGATCTTCGGTTAAGTTAATAATCAATCGGCCACTGTCTTCAAATCGTTGAATAATTTGCTGACGACGTTGAGTGTCCTTAATCATATCGAACCCAGCCATGACAAAATCGCTGCCAATACACATTAATACGTTGGTATGGTACACAGGCACACCGGCTTCATCTTCAGCGTCAAACACCATAGGTTCAAAATTAAATTGAGTGCAGAAACGCTCTAACACCAATGAATCTGTACGTTTTGATCTGACTGCATAAGCGACTCGCTCAATGTGGTCGAGTACCATGGCCCCAGTGCCTTCAAGATATATGTTGTCGTATTCAAGGCCTGAATAGTCAATCACATCTTGCACTCGGTACTGAGCTTTAAGCATATCAATAATGTCGCTACGACGCTCTTTACGACGGTTTTTGGCATACATAGGGTAAATAGCCACATGGCCCCCTAAGTGGGTCGAAAACCAATTGTTAGGAAACACTGAATCAGGGGTGTCGGTGCCTGTGTCTTCAAACACATGCACGTTAATGCCCGCAGCTTGTAACTGTTGTTGCGCCTGGCTCACTTGTTCATAAGCCTGTGTTGCAAGCAAAGCCTGGTCTTGGCTGACATCTCTGCTTTGGTAGCTATTGTCTGGCAGGGTTTCAGGGTTTGGACTGAAGTGATGAGGGCGGATCATCACAACGGCTGATGGAGCTTGTGGATTAATGGCCATTATGCACCTACTACTAAGCGAGTCGCTTGTGTTGCTGGCGTTAATAAACCAAATAAATCACGTGGATTAGCTTGGTTTGTGAGTAGTTCAAGTTGCTGGTGGCTCGATTGTTGTTTAATTAAATCATGTACATAACGTAGAGCAGAAAAATCTTCAATCGCAAAACCCACCCCATCAAAAATGGTTAATTGCGCAGCAAAGCTACGGCCTTTACGATCGCCACGGATAACCTTATACATTTCGGTCACTACAAATGATGAGTCAAGTTGCTGAATGTCACCCTCGATACGGGTTTGTGGCTCATATTCAACAAATACGTCAGCGCGTAAAAGCAGTGCTGCTTCAAGTTCTGTTTTACCAGGGCAGTCGCCGCCGATGGCATTAATATGCACGCCATTTTGCACCATGTCACTGGTTAAAATAGTGGCATTACGTTTATCTGCAGTACAGGTAGTAATGATCTCAGCGCCTTTTACAACCTCATGTGCACTGTCACATAAGATAATGTCGAGCCCTTGGTTGGCTAAATTTTGCTGGCACTTTAGCATTGCAGTGCGGTCGATATCGTAAATACGCACCTGGTTAATGCCGAGTATTACTTTAAAGGCCAAAATTTGAAATTCAGACTGTGCACCACAGCCAATCATCGCCATGGTTTTCGCCTCATTTGGCGCCAGATATTTGGCCATCATGGCCGAGGTCGCAGCAGTGCGAAGCGCGGTGAGTATGGTCATTTCAGACAGCATTAATGGATAACCACTCTGTACATCAGCTAGTACACCAAAGGCGGTGACCGTTTGTAAACCAATGCGGGTGTTTTTAGGGTGGCCATTAACATATTTAAAGCTAAATTGTTGTTGGTCACTGGTTGGCATCAGCTCAATGACGCCGTCGCTTGAATGGCTAGCAAAACGGGGTGACTTGTCAAAAAGTTCCCAGCGCAAATAATCTTGCTCCAGATATTCTACTAGGCCCAGTAAAAAGGCCTCAGTGCCAATGTGTTGTAATAGCGAAAGCATATCGCTAACGCTAACAAAGCCGACATTGTTTAAGTTGGTGTTATTGACTGTGTGCATATTGCTCATTCCTATTGACTGTAACTCAAGGTGATTCATTTAATAAGATGATAGTCATTGGTAGGGTTAAACAAAATGGCAATTTTTTGTAATAAATGTACTATTATTTGTCATTATGCTAGGTTTCGTTAGGCATTTTGCTAAGTTTGATTGACGGTTTAAGGTGGTACACATGTATTCTTCTGCTCATCCTTATTTGTACGACGATCTCGATAGGCAATTGATTTCAATTTTGCGAAAAGACGGCAGAGCATCCATTTCTAAATTGGCGCAGCTGCTGGATGTGTCCCGCGGGACCATACAAAATCGCTTAGATCGTCTTGTCAGTAGCGGGGCTATTTTAGGTTTTACTATTCGTGCTCACGAACAAATAGAGTCAAATGTGGTGCGGGCGATAATGCTCATAGAGGTGGTTGGACGCTCAACAACCCAAGTGATTAATAAACTTCGGGGGATCCCGCAGTTAGAAAAATTGCACACGACTAATGGAGCCTGGGATTTAGTTGCAGATATTCGTGCCACCAGCTTAGAAGAATTTGATAAAGTATTACGTGAAGTGCGCTCAATTGAAGGGGTGCTAAACAGCGAAACCAGTATTTTATTAAGTACGGTTTAACACTGAGGCTAAATAATATGGCAAATCTGAATCTGCCTTTTAGTGCAAATCAGCAGCAACTCGCGCTATTACGGTTGGTTAATTGGGGCTTGAAAATTGGCCTTATTTTATTTGCTACCGACTTATTTGGGTTAACAACACCGCCCATTACCTTGAGTTACGTATTGATTATTGAAGCCTGTTATGTGGGCTTTAGTTATCGTTTTCATCGCCTGAGCATTAATAACCAAGGCTTGTTGTTTTTAACCTTATTGCTCGACACTTTATTTTGGGCTACCTGGCTATATTTCACCGGTGGGGCGACCAATGCGTTTGTTTCATTATTACTATTGCCGATAGCCATTTCAGCAATTACGTTACCGAGATGGGCGCCCTGGTCGTTAACGGCATTGTCGACTGCAGTTTATAGTTTGATGATTATCAATATTCCAGATCATAGCGTTGATGATACTGCAAACACTGCAGCTGATATGCATGCAGGTCATGATATGAGCCAAATAACAATGGATATGCCTGCCAGCCACAATATGAGTCACAGCATGGACATGGGCTCGCATTATTTAGGTATGTGGTTCAATTTTGTCATTTCTGCGTTAGTGTTAACGGTTACTGTTGGTTTTATAGCTAAGCGTATTCGGCAAAAGAATGTTGAGTTACGCTATTTACGCGAAGCGCAATTAAGGCAAGAAAAAATCCTCGCATTAGGCACCGCATCGGCACAAATGGCGCATCAATTAGCAACACCATTAGCAACACTTAGGTTGTTAGTCGATGAAATTACTGACACGGCTCACAATGCCGATCAAACAGAATTATTGGCCGAAATGCAACAAGCGCTCAACCGTTGTGAAATCACGCTAAGTGATTTGCGTTCAGCAACTGAGTCGATCCGCGAGCAAAAACTACAACAACAAGCGGTTAATAAGTTTGTGGCACAATTATCAGAACAAGTAGGGTTATTGATGCCCGAAACCCTGCTAAGTATTAATACCTCGCCACAAGCTGAAGTGGCCATATTGAGCGCCGACATGAGTTTATTACCCGCATTAATGGCGTTAATTCAAAATGGCGCTCAAGCTAGCGAAGCTAATCAACATGCAGCCAAAGTCGATATTAGTATTCTGTTATCTCAACCGCAGGAGTTAACTATTATTATTCGTGACTATGGCGCGGGTATTGCGACACATTTATTAGAAACACTAGGCAGTAATATGGTTAAAAGTCCCAAAGGTATGGGGATTGCGGTATTATTAAGTCACACAAGCTTTGAGCGTTTAGGCGGTAAGTTATACCTTAAAGCGCATTCCCAAGGTGGTACCGAAGCCATAGTGACATTACCCGTCAAGACCAGTAACATTTAAGTTAGCTGCATTGTATTAGGTGATATTGAGTAGTAAATGAAGAAGTTACTGATTATTGAAGATGATAGCGCTTTGGCGACTATTTTAGCACGTCGCCTTACTCGCCACGGCTTTGAGTGCAGAACCTGTGACAATGCCAGCGACAGTCTGCTTATGGCCCGACAATTTACCCCTACGCATATTATTCTCGACATGAAACTGGCGCAAAGTAATGGCTTGTCGTTAATTAAACCGTTAAGACTGCAATTGCCCCATGTGTATATGGTATTGCTTACCGGCTTTGCCAGCATCGCCACCGCGGTAGAGGCTATTCGTTTAGGCGCAGATAACTACCTTGCTAAACCTGTAGACACCCAAACCCTGCTCAATGCGCTTCATTCATCCAGCACCACTTTGAGTGTAGAATCCGATGAGTTTGAAGCCATCACCGAACAGCCCCTCAACCCCAAACGTCTTGAGTGGGAGCACATTCAACAAGTGCTCGCCAATAATAATGGCAATGTATCAGAAACCGCCCGCCAACTCGGCATGCACCGCCGTACTTTGCAGCGCAAATTATTGAAAAAGCCAACGGCGGATAACCGATAGTAAATTTTATGTGTGATCATCGGCCATGAGAGTAAACAATAACATCGCCAGTATGATGTTATTGTTTACGGTGTATCGGTCTACTCTGTTCATCGAACGCTTAACTCGCCTTGGCTAAAAGTTCTTGTCTCACAATTTCGGCACCGGCATGTAAGGCATTGAGTTTACCTCTGGCAACGTGATGCGATAACGGTGCCATACCGCAGTTAGTACAAGGGTAGAGCTTGTCGGCATCAACAAACTGTAGGGCTTTTCTCAAGGTGCTAGCCACTTCTTCAGGTGTTTCTATTGTATTGCTTGCCACATCAATGGCACCAACCATGACTTTTTTACCGCGAATCAGTTCAAGCAGTTCCAATGGCACATGAGAGTTGTGGCATTCGAGTGAAATAATATCAATATTCGACTGTTGCAGTTTAGGAAACGCTTGTTCGTATTGACGCCACTCTGACCCTAAGGTTTTTTTCCAGTCGGTATTGGCTTTTATGCCGTATCCATAACAGATATGCACTGCGGTTTCGCAGGTAAGCCCTTCAATGGCTCTTTCTAGGCACGCAATACCCCAATCATTAACCTCATCAAAAAACACATTAAATGCTGGCTCATCAAATTGGATTATATCCACTCCCGCCGCCTCTAGTTCTTTGGCTTCTTGGTTGAGTATGATGGCAAACTCCCAGGCGAGCTTTTCGCGACTTTTGTAATGATCATCAAATAGCGTATCTATCATGGTCATAGGGCCAGGTAGCGCCCATTTAATTGGTTGCTTAGTTTGTTGGCGTAAAAACTTGGCGTCTTCAACAAAGACTGACTTTTGCCGACTGACCGGGCCAACAACAGTGGGTACGCAGGCATCATAGCGGTCACGAATTTTAACGGTTTTACGTTTATTAAAATCAACGCCGTTGAGGTGCTCAATAAAGGTGGTGACAAAATGTTGCCGCGTTTGTTCGCCATCGCTAACGATATCAATCCCTGCTTGCTGTTGGTCGTGCAACGACAAACGCAGCGCATCTTGTTTGCCTGTAATTAATTCGTCCCCCTGTAATTTCCAAGGTGACCAGAGCGTTTCAGGCTCGGCTAACCATAAGGGTTTAGGTAAACTGCCCGCAGTTGATGTTGGTAACAGTGTCTTATTAAGCAATGTGTTCATAGTATGAATGCCATAAATTGGGTTAAACATGTAAAGTAGCGATTAAACAGAGTGGTTTTTCAAGCCTAGCGATTACGCATAACTAGCAGACCATTTCTCAAGTACTGTTTGGTATGGTTTGATAAAGTGCTCAGCAGCAAATTTACCTTGTTCATGGGCGAGTTGACTGCGTTCAGCGCGATCGTAAACTATCTGAGTGAGTGAATGATCGAGGTTGTTTAAGTTTGGTTGATAGCATTTGCCTGCCACCGCATTAGCATTATAAATTTCTGGGCGATAGATTTTTTGAAAAGTCCCCATTGTGCTAATCGTGCTGATCAGCTCAAGGTGGGTGTAATCATTGAGTAAATCTCCAATAAAATAAAAAGCCAGTGGTGCCACGTTGTTGGGCGGCATAAAGTAACGTACCTGCAAGCCCATTTTTTGGAAATATTGCTCTGTTAATGACGATTCATTAGGCTGGTATTCAACCCCTAGCACGGGGTGCTGATTCTCAGTGCGCTGATAGGTCTTGTTATCGGAAACACTGAGACAGATAACCGGTGGTTTAGCAAAGTGTTGTTTGTAAGTATCTGAATTTAAGAATAACTTAAATAGCTTGCCATGCAGTTCGCCAAAGTTATCTGGAATACTAAATTGGGGCTGATCTTTATTATGATTTGGCAGTAATACGCTAAAGTCATAATCGCGCAAATAAGAAGAAAAATTATTGCCGACAATGCCTTCTATACGTTTATTGGTCTTGCTATCAACAATATTGGTTTTCAAAATCTCAATCGAAGGAAAGGCTTGGCCACTGCCTTCGATATCCATGTTGACCGAAACGATTTCAAGTTCGACAGTATACCGATCGCCTTTAGGGTTATCCCAATGTGCTAAGGCATTAAAACTATTGTCAATCATCTTTAATGCGTTGCGTAAGTTGGCTTGACGATAGTTTCCTCTAGCTAAATTGGCAAAGTTGGTGGTGATGCGGGTTTTGTCAGAGGGATGATAGTTTTCATCAAGACAAATGCTATTAATTGTAAAAGTAAAATGTTTATTCATGATGTTCTGGTTCCCATTTGTCTTATTCCAAACCCTGTAGCGGTATAGTTCTGATGGTTAAATCAGTCGATATCAGCGCCTGGATTGTCGTATTTTAGTCATCACCAGCAGCTTAATATCGTGGTTAAATAAGCGTTTCTGGTAAGCCTTGGGGTATTTATACGTGGTTTGGAACATGAACAAAAACGGGTTTATTTCACCTGCAACGTGAGTGAAATTCATCATTAGTAAATAGTATGATTAGCATAGGCAGTCGCCTGAGTTTTCATTGTTTTTTAGCTAGTTTCTCGTCGTCTCAACGCTAATATCGTCCCATTCTCACACATCGTCCCGGTAATGCTTTTGAGACGGGACCCAGGTGTTTTGCTTTGCTTTTTGTACTTATGGCCTACGGCCACTAACGTCGTGGCGCTTCGCCCACACCAGAGCAAGAGTAGTCAACGAAAGTAGGGCACTACTTTAGATGCTATCTAACTCAAACAAAACTAGGTTGTGATGCTACTATACTCAATGAAATCACTTCTATGACACGCGGTAAACCCATCCCTGTGCGCTCTGCGAAAACATCCATGTTTTCGAAGGTCATAGCCGCGATGACATCCGCCGCATGGTTATCTTCGATTTAACCTTGTTTGTTATTGAGAGATTTAACGCATTTTTTGACAAAGCTTGGTAGCTACTTTCTCATCGCCCCAACTCACACGTCGTCCCGGTAATGCTTTTGAGCCGGGACCCAGGTGTTTTGCTTTGTTTTTTGAGCAGAATTTACTGTGTGGTTTTATTTTATCAGTAGGCAACAATACTCAATGAAATCACTTCTATGACACGCGGTAAACCCATCCCTGGGCGCTCTGCGAAAACATCCATGTTTTCGAAGGTCATAGCCGCGATGACATCCGCCGTATGGGTATCTTCGATTTAACCTTGTTTGTAATTGAACGATCTAACGCAACGTTTGATAACTACATTCTCGTCGTCCCGGTAATGCTTTTGAGCCGGGACCCAGGTGTTATTTTTGCTTTGAATTTTTGAGCGGAATTTACTGTGTGGTTTTATTTTATCAGTAGGCAACAATACTCAATGAAATCACTTCTATGACACGCGGTAAACCCATCCATGGGCGCTCTGCGAAAACATCCATGTTTTCGAAGGTCATAGCCGCGATTACATCCGCCGTATAGCTATCTTCGATTTAACCTTGTTTGTTGTTGAGAGATTTAACGCATTTCTGGATATAAATTAGCTTTAGGGACAAGTATTGAAGTGTTTTTATAAAAGTTTACCCTGAGCCCACTAAATTTTAGCACTTTTGTGTTATTTTGAGCGATAGCGATAACACAAAATCGCGGAGTGTTGGCTGTCCTAGCCGCTGAATTTTAGCGGCTTTACCTGCTTGGCCTTGTTAAGGTTTTCTATTTTACACCGCGATGCTTGTGCCTTGGTGAAATACCATTTTCCAACAATCACCATATTTTTTCCAAATGCTACTTCGACGGGAATATTTACCCTTACATGAACTCGACGACCTGTGAAAGGACTTATAAGTCAACAAGCAAACATCAACTCCAATAAAGCTAAACTCAAAATCTTGACCTTTAGCTTCCCATCCTTTCTCTTTTGGCAATCTCTCCAGTACGTCTTGTAGATCTACAACAACACCTGCAGATGTAATTTCCTTAAACTCTGGAGCTAGCCGACTTTTAAGCTTAGAAACAGAACTTCGTACATCACTTCTAAATAGTGATTTTTCTAACTCTACTATCTGTGATGCGATATCCATAGAGACCTTAACGCCGCACTAAGTGGACAAAAATAGTGGGTTAAAATGTGTAGCGAAGCAAAATATAACCCGTTGTTTTTGTTTGGTTTAAATATCTTATTATGTTTACTTTGGAAAGCCTGAAACTTTAGCTGTTTGCATACCTTTTTTGTGCCATTCAGTCTGCTCCGAGCAAAATATTTGAGCGTCTAGTCTTATTGATGGCTCTCCATTTAAACTGCCAGCAGGAACAATTAAAGATTTACCACTTTGCGATATAAACGGTAACCCAGACGCACAATTTTCACAGAAGGCTTTCGAAAAAGAACGTTGTGGATGATCATAGCGTTTTATTTTTTCAACACCTTTGGTCCAATTTATATTATTAGGTGAAGTGAATAAATTTGAGGCATGTGCACTACCTGTTAATTTTCTACATTGTTCACAATGACAAAAGAAAAAATTACTGAAGCTATCTTCTAGTGTAAATTCTACGTCGCCACAGCAACAACTACCTGAAATTATATTAGTCATAGTAACCTCCGTGTTAAATAAATGATTGTAAACATAACACCTCAAACACCGGCGCAGCTTTGCTGCGTCCGAGTGCCTTGGCTTTTGTACGCCCAGCATGGGCATGAACTAATGAGGTGAAAGTCCTCTGTAGGAAGGTCACCGTTACTCTTATTAATTAGAGAATAACATACTGTTATTAAACGTTAACTACTAGTGAATGGCAAGGGCTTAATCGCAAGGTTTGGTCTGGAGGAAGCCGCTAGCCTTCTTATGATAAAGAATGCGAGCTGATAAACAAGAACATCATATGAGGCGTAGGTTAGGGATGAACTGGCAGCGTTTGCCCCGCGAAGAGTTTTGGGGATCACAAGTAAAGGCCCCTGGGACACAGAAAATATTGAGTAATGCCAAGCTCGAATAAACAAGCTCGAATAAATAGTGAAGAAAGCAGGATTATATTCACTAAGAGATGGATGGATCGCAGTTCAATATTGTAATAAATAACTAACTAGAAAGTGAGTTAGGTCATTTCTTAAAAAGAGTAAATGAATCGCCCTCGGCAACATGCTCCTAAGTTGCTCTACCTCCTGAATCTGACCGCCATGGATTGCGGGAATGCCATGTTGATGCCTGGAGCATCATTGGCCATTCAGTCGTGTGCGGAGCCGCATGCAGGGTGTGAGGGGGGAGACTAGATACCTCCGGTAACGCGATTATGTGCTTTCTTTGTCCCAGATGTTTTTACCTGTTTTGACTTTGTATATAAGCTGAATACCAGAAAGAACCATAATCAGGCCAGCAAAAGCCCAAAGATAGTCACCCTCAATTAAACCCATGACTAACCCGAACACACCAATGATAAATACAAAAATTTGACCAAACATTTAGATTTCCTTATCTATATTTGTCTATTAATATTTCACAATAGTTGTTTATATACCTAACTTCAGAGACACAAAACGCCCAATTCAGCTGCGCCGAAGGCGTCAGCTGGAATTGCTTGTGTACGCCCAGCATGGGCATGAACTAATGAGGTGAAAGTCCTCTGTAGGAAGGTCACCGTTACTCTTATTAATTAGAGAATAACATACTGTTATTAAACGTTAACTACTAGTGAATGGCAAGGGCTTAATCGCAAGGTTTGGTCTGGAGGAAGCCGCTAGCCTTTTTATTGATAAAGAATGCGAACTGATGAACAAGAACATCATATGAGGCGTAGGTTAGAGGTGAGTTGGCAGGGTCTGCCCCGCGAAGCAAGGGTACAAGACGAAACCCAAAAACATGCCATTTTTAAGCAGCTGTTGCTTGTGAAGGGCCTATCCCACGAAGTGTTTTGGTATCACCAGTAAAGGCCCTTGGCGTGGCTCGACTCTTTTTTTAAGTGATGACCAAGGACACAGAAAAATACTGATTAATGCCAAGCTCGAATAAGCAGTTAAGAAAGCAGGGTTATAGTCACTAAAAGATGGATGGATCGCAGTTCAATATTGTAATAACTAGCTAACCAGAAAGTGAGTTAGGTCATTTTTTAAAAAGAGTAAATGAACCGCCCTCGGCAACATGCTCCTGCGTTGCTCTACCTCCTAAATCCATTTAGTCGTAGTGCCACTGACATTTCAAAGGAATGAAAAGCGTCAGGCAGCGATAAGATCGCACTAAGAGAGCCTCTATATGTGTTTGCTGTAAACGATGATTTGACCGCTAAATGACAGACGAAGTAGATGAATTTGTTGATTGATTTTAATTTGACTGCAAAAGCAGTCAAATAAGTTAGGCGCGCCTATTGACTGGCGGAAGGCTCATATGTGTTAAGTGCCATATTGCGCCATAATTGTGATGTTTTGATATCTATTTTCGAACAATCTTGCGTTCTTTTTTACACCTTCAGCTTCGAATTTGTATTTTTCATATAACTCAATGGCTATTTGATTATCAGAAAACACTTCAAGTTCTAGTCGTGTTAATTTTTGATTCCAAGCATGTGCGATTGCTTTTTCTAAAAGTTGAGATCCAATTCCCTTGCCGCGAAAATCTGCGATAACCCCCATGCCAAGGTGTCCGACATGAGTCATTGTATTTCGTTCTAATGGAATGATATCAGCCCAACCGACAATTTTATCGTTCAATACAGCAACGTATTGAGAGTTGTTCTTTTCAATATTGTTACGAACAAAATTTTCCATTCTTTCATAGGGTGGCGGATTGGTTGTAAGTAAATAGATCCCTTCGCTTGCAACAGTGCATAAAGCATCATAAAAACCACTAATATCCTTATCTTCTATTTTTCTAATCTCAATGCTCATATCTATACCTTGGCATTTAACAGCTTATTGAAGGGCAAATGAAAATTAAAGTCGGCCGTTCAAGTTATTGATTATTAACATCCTACATTTGCTAACTTATTGTTGTAAAGCAGTTTTATTTAACTCCACTGACAAATAAAGCGAGCTTGCGCGTTAAAAGTGGCTCTACGATTCCGTAGTGAATAAAAACTAATTATTTTCAATACGTTACAGGATAAATAAATTGTTTATCGTACTGCTTTTGTTTACTTACTAGCCGATTAAACTAAAAAAATACTAAAAACCATTACAACTGTTTTTGTTTACAGTACACACAACATAAAGGTGAGGAATATGGCATACACAGGATATTTATCCGATATTTTTAAGTCAGTTAAGATGCAGTTTAACGCTGGACGTTGCGCCACTACGTTAATGGTCACAGGCCATGAATACAAAACGACCAAACAACAAAACGAACACCTGGATCCCGGCTAAAAAGCATTGCCGGGACGACGAGCGGGTTGCAACAGGCCTTTTGGCCTGACCAGAATTTAGTTGAATAAGGGGAAAGTAATTAATAAACAATAGTTTATGTTTTTTTGAAATGAATTTTTATTTTTTAAAAATGCCTAAATTCAACTCCGAAATTGAGGCCGTTGAAGAAAATGACGTGAGCTAGCCATGGATGGCGAGCTAGCTTTAGAGGGGAAGGGACGCCCCATCTGAAGCGTTAGCATTTTCGAATAAGGCTGAAGAACACCGAAACGCGGTCAAAAGCTGGATTCAACCACGTCGCGAAATTATCGCTTTTCAGATAATTTTGATGTGGCGGCTGGGAGATCCAAGAGGGAACAGACGTTGGTTTCCTCTTGGTCTGGTGTGGGCGAAGCGCCACGACCTTAGTGGCCGTAGGCCATAAGTACAAAAGTACAAAACAAACACTTGGATCCCGGCTAAAAAACATTGCCGGGACGACGACTAATGAAACTTAACTGAATCAGCGTAACATTTAATCCAACTCTGGAGTCCGCGAAGCGCCACGACGTTAGTGTTTGTAGGCCATAAGTACAAAGGCACAAACCTAACACCTGGATCCCGGCTTAAAAGCGTTGCCGGGACGACGGTTAATGAACCTTAATTGAATCAGAGTAACATTTAATCCAACTCTTGAGTCAGCGAAGCGCCGCTAGTGGCCATAAATACATAAGTACAACGTATAAAAAAACACCTTATCCCTATGGCAAATTATCAATTTTGGAGATATAGCAAAGTCTGCTTTTCATTAGTACAAGCTGTCGTTACCATAGATTTGTATTTTCAGGCTCTTTCAACTATCACAGCGCAGGCTTTCTACATATTTGCTGAAAAGATCCGCTTCTAGAACTCGAACAAATCATCGTCGACACGATAAACCATACCGTGGGGAGTTTGACCATAACAAACATCCCTTCGACTCAAACAACAAGGTATCTCTATGACTCATCAACTGTCCCTGCAAACACCCGTTACTGTCGAGACAGTCGACTGTCTCGCTCAGTTGGTTGACTATTCATTGATGAATACGCTTAACCGCGATCCTGACGCAACAGTAAATGGCGACGACCATGCGCCGCGGCAAGTGTTTTCAGGCCATTATGTCCCCGTAAAACCGACACCGATTGAACATCCTGAATACATTGCCCACAGTAGCAGTTTTTTTAGTGAGTTGGGTTTTGCCGATAGCATGGCGCAGTCTGCCGACTTTATGCGCTTATTCTCTGGTGATCTGTCAAACGTCCCCGAGCCAATGAGTAAAGTGGGGTGGGCGTGTGGTTATGCCTTGTCTATTTACGGCACCGAATACATTCAACAATGCCCATTCAGAACCGGTAATGGCTACGGCGATGGCCGAGCGGTGTCGGTGGTTGAAGCGCTTATCAATGGCAAGCGTTGGGAGATGCAGCTTAAAGGCGGTGGTCGTACGCCTTATTGCCGTGGAGCCGATGGCCGCGCGGTATTGCGCTCGAGTGTGCGTGAGTTTTTAGCACAAGAACATATGCACGCGCTGGGTGTGCCCACGTCGCGCTCGCTCAGTTTATATGTGTCTAAAACCGAAACGGTGCAGCGGCCTTGGTACTCTGAGGGCTCGCGTGAGCAAGATCCTGACCGAATGATCACCGAAGCCGTGGCGATTTCGACTCGTGTAGCACCGTCATTTATTCGGGTAGGGCAGCTTGAGCTTTTTGGTCGCCGTGCTCGCAAACATGAACATCCGCAAGCGATGGCAGAGCTTGAACAGTTGGTGCTGCATTTAATCGATCGTGAATACGCTGATGTTATCGACCCGCAGCTCTCTTTAAACGACAAAGTGCTGAAGCTTGCGTATGAGTTCCGTAACCGTTTAACGTCATTGGTGGCTAACTGGGTTCGCGTGGGTTATTGCCAGGGTAACTTTAATAGTGATAATTGCGCCGCCGGTGGCTTTACCCTGGATTACGGCCCGTTTGGTTTTTGTGATGTGTTCAACCCACAATATCAACCGTGGACAGGCGGTGGACAGCACTTTGCCTTTTTAAATCAAGACGCCGCGGCAGAGCGAAACTACTTGATGTTTTGTACCGCATTAAGCCCATTGCTAGCAAATGAAGCTGATGGTTTAGATGAGCTTCAGCAATTGGTTAATGATTTTTCTACCAAGATGCAAACCCAAATGGAGCAGATGTGGGCGGCCAAGCTTGGGCTTAATGCATTTGATGCCGCGCTATTTAATGAGCTTGAAACATTAATGCAGCAAACACCAGTGGATTACACCCTGTTTTTCAGTGAGCTTTCATCGTTACCTGATGATATTAGCCCACTGGCAAAAAGCTTTTATCGAGATTTATCGCAAGCACCAAAAGGGTTGGAACAACGTTGGTCTGCTTGGCTTACACAGTGGCAGTCGCTGCTTGGTAAAGATGCCAATAGCGATGCCTCTAGCAATGAAACTAGCGAATTGACTCGCAGCCGTGACGAAATCGTTAAGCAGATGAAACAGGTTAACCCTAAGTACAGCTTGCGCGAATGGTTGCTGGTGCCGGCATACCAACAAGCGAGCCAGGGTGAGTATACTTTGGTGCGTGAATTGCAGAAGGTGATGACCCAGCCATACGCTGAGCAGTCTCAAGAAATTGAAGACAAATACTATCGACTCAAAGCATCTGAGTTCTTTGGCGTCGGTGGCTGCTCGCATTTGAGTTGCTCGTCATAACGTTTAGTTAACGGTTTAGTATCGACGACAAACTCAATTGGTTTCTTGATAGATGAAGAGTAGGAAGGCTTAAGGCGTTGCCTTCCAAAATTCATCTAAACTGCCACAGTCTGTGTTCCCATAAAAAGAATGACCATAGTTAAATTGCCTCGTATAGAGTTCAAACATTGAAAAATATTCTATCCAGACCACCGCTCCGTCTTTAATGCCGTAAGAATAAGACGGTCCGTAATAGGTTAATACGTTGGCATCCCTTACCGAATCCGTTTGCTCAGGTTGACCTAATGTGGCAAGTATCTGTGCTTCTGTTTCGCCCAGCTGAATGCTGCTTGCCAGTTCGTAGCGAGTGGTAATGGTTTTCTGCTCATCTTCAGTTTTTCCAGTCATTTCATCATGGATCATGAACGGTGCAGCTATTAGCAGAGCTGGTGAATACATTATTAGCGTTAAGGTATTGGCTATCACTGTATTTGCAGGAGTTTGACTTGCCGTGGTTCTTGAATGATGAATACGATAATTAAGTCCCTTATTCAATTGGTCTTTTGATTTTATCCATTCATGGTAGGGTTTTATTCCTTTACTTAACCAGTGCTTATTATCGGTTTTGAAAAGTGTTCTGCACGAGAATAAGTCACGAACGTCGTCATCCAACATCACTGATTGTAAGGTGTCGTCTTTAAAATAGAGGCCGAAATTAACATTGGTGTCGACATTCAATACCTCAATATAGGAGTAATAATTGGCACCTTCGACAACATCGAATGTATGCATGCGTGGGTAAGTTATTAGTTTCAGTACATCTTCTTTAGATTTACCTAAATAGAGTTGCTTAAGAATACGCTCTTGCGCTGAAATGAACTGTTCAGCAGGTATGTGTTCTATTTGTTGTTGGGTACTGCAACCGGTTAGTAACGCCATGATAATCATTACAATTCGTAGCATCGAGATTTTTCTCACTTTCGAAGAATGTAGCAGTATTATAATGATTTGTGGGCAATGTAAATACATTCACTCTCTATGCACAAACTCTATCCACAAAGAGACGAATTAAGTCGATATAACCCGAGACGTAATTTCAAAATCCATGCACTGAGCGTAATAAATGCCACAACTTACATTTAGCCTAAAGAGGCTAAATGTAAGTTTTTAGCCATAAAAGGCTAAAAATAATGCATGTGATTCATTTTTTTGGTTGTTTTTAGCCAAAAGTGGCTAAACTTGCATTATTAGCCGAAAGTGGCTAAATTGGTATTAGTCTGCAAACAAAGGAGCGTTATGTGGAGCCTACTTATAAACCGATAGCCGTGATTGTTGGTGATGTTGTTGATTCAACCAAGCTAACCTCTACGCAGTTTGAACAATTACTTGAACGGATTAAGTCTATCCAGGCATTGATTTGTGAGGGGCATAGTGCCAATGCGCACAGTATTGAGCGCGGAGATGAATTTCAGTCTGTAGTGCATGATATTGAAAATGCCTTGAGATATACCATTATCTACCGCATAGGCATTAAAGCGTTGGGTAAAGCCTTTGATAGCCGTATTAGTTTTGCCATTGCTGCACATGCTGAGTTACGTGAGTCTGTATCGGAGTCAATGGGGCCTGCGTTTGTGCTTTCAGGTCGAGGACTTAATGCCCTTAAAAATGACAGATTATTGTTCAGCTCAGATAACGTTGTTTTGACAGAGTATTTTGATTTGTTGTTTAAGTATCTTGATAAGCAACTGACCGAACTAACCTCACGCCAATGCGAAGTCATGTTACCTATGCTGCAAACACTCGAAGATTTATCAATTAGTGAGCTTGCAGAAAAGCTTGATATCGCGACGGCTACTACCAGTAAGTCTCTTAAAGCATCAGGTTGGCCATTGATTAGTGAGCTTAACTGTCGGTTTATGGCGAAAGTTGCGGGGCTCACATATGACTGATTTTTTCGGTGTGCTTATTCCATTTTTATTGATCCACATTATCTGTGATTTTTATCTTCAGCCTGACAGCTGGATCGAAGCTAAAAAAGCGCATACTTATCGTTCGTCAAAGTTGTACTTTCACTCGCTGTTACATGGCGTAGGGTTAATACTGCCAGCGTTGGTGTTAAACATTGATTGGCGTTCAACGGTTTGCCTCGTTGCAATTGTTGCAGTCACTCATTTTGTGATCGATTTATGGAAGGTGACAACTCCTAAGGGCGATAATTTAGCCTACTTTGTGATTGATCAGGCTTTGCATGTGTTGGTACTGGCAGCGATTGCGTTTCATGTCACCGATGGGGTATCGATTGATGCAGTGTTACAGCATGAACATTTCTCTGATGGCGTGCTAGTGGTGTGTGCTTATTTGCTGATCCTTAAGCCTACATCCATTGTAATAAGCGCTGTGTTAAGCAAATATCCTATCGTTAACCAAGCGAACGTAACCGAAGCAAAAACAGTAGCTGGTGCCGATACTCAAGCTGAGACGGATACTCAAGCTGGTGCCGATACTCAAACCATCACTCAAACCATCACGAACAGTGCTGTTGCTCCTGTTACCTCTGTTAGTCCCATTTCCGATAGGGCTAGCAATATTAGTGGTCTTGTCGCGGGTGGCGAGTTGATTGGTTACCTAGAACGATTATTAATACTGACGTTTGCGCTGGTGGGCAGCTATGCCGCGGTGGGTGTTGTATTAGCAGCTAAGTCGATATTCAGATTTGGTGAGTTAAATCAATCAGCTAACCGTAGCATGACAGAGTATGTATTGATTGGCTCATTACTGTCGGTGGTGATCACAACCCTAATAGGGGCGATAGTGTCATTGGGTTTAGGTGTAAAACTGAAATAAATAACCTCAGCCTGACGCTATTGTGATGGCAAGAAAAATCATAAAAAAAAGCCTCTATATCGATAGAGGCTCAATAATCTTATGCAGATTTAAAATGATACCTATAATCAGCGTTTATCCCCATTCCCATAGCAGATAGACGCTGAGTATAGTCACCAAGCATTGTGTAGACAGTTGATAATATTCAATCAAGTCTTAATGTAATCTCAGTCAAGCCATTATCAATCAAGTGCTTCTAAATCGGACTTAATCAATCTCAATCAAGATGACATTCAGTATTACATTCAGTACTACATCAAATATAACCAAACAATAGCCAAGCGTTGTACCAAACCAGATTAACATCAGCGTTAAACAACTTTTCGAAGACTATTTAAAAGGGGGGATATCACTGACGTTATCCTTGAGCTGATTTTGCATAACCTTTGCCAAAGTGACAATCATAATAGTGCTATCTGCGACAAAGTGTCGCAGACAGTATCAAGATGGCAGTGATGTTTTTGTTGTTCGGACTCTTTTATACACTTTGTCGACAATAACTCCATTTTTATGGTTGTTTTATGCCCAAAACTTGCTATATTGTCGACAACTTGTTTTGTGTAGCTGTATTTTAATGCCCGTTTTTATTATCCAAGGTATGAATATGATCCAACCGGTGACTTCTGCAGATAAGACCTTTGTAGCCCTGAGAGACGATATAGTCGAAGGTCGTATTCAGGCCGGCTCTAAATTGAGCGAAACTGAATTGTCGACAAAGTATGCCGTGAGTAGAGCTGTGATCCGTGAAGCCATTAATCGCTTAGAGTCGTGCCATATTGTTGAGCGTAAAGCCAACGTCGGGGCTCGAGTCGTTGCGTTATCTCCGCAAGGATTAATTGAGTTGTATCAAGTGCGCGAATCACTTGAAGGCATGGCCGCGCGGTTAGCGGCAAAGAACATGACCGATGATGAAATCGCTGATTTAAGCAGTTTATTACAATCTCATTTTGATGAGGTCAAAGGCGGTGAGTCATATTATCAAGAAGCCGGTGATGTGGACTTTCATTATCGGATTATTTTAGGCAGTAAAAACAAGCATCTAATTTCAATGCTGTTTGATGGCATTTATCATTTAGTGCGCATGTATCGCGTGCAACTTGGCATGGCGGGGCCGCGTGTGACCACCGCTTATGATGAACACAAACACATTGTTCAGGCCATTTTAAATCGTGACGCGGAACTGGCTGAAATGCTAATGCGTCGCCACATTTTGTATTCTAAAAACAGCATCGAACATAAATTATCGTAATCGCAATAAGTGACGTTTTACGTTACTCACGACATTGTATAAAGGGGAATAGCATGAGCGCAGGTAAAAAATTTCGTCAAGCATTAGCTAATAATAAACCATTGCAAATTGTGGGCACTATTAATGCTTACTCAGCGATGATGGCTAAACAAATTGGTCATCAAGCCATTTATTTATCAGGTGGCGGTGTGGCGAATGCATCGTACGGCTTACCAGATTTAGGCATGACATCACTTAATGACGTGCTGGTGGATGTACAACGTATTACCTCTGCTTGTGACTTACCTTTATTAGTCGATATTGATACCGGTTGGGGCGGGGCGTTTAACATTGCTAAAACGGTTCGCGATATGGAAAAAGCCGGTGCAGCAGCTGTACACATGGAAGATCAAGTGGCGCAAAAGCGTTGTGGTCATCGCCCAAATAAAGAGATTGTGCCCGTTGAGGAAATGGTCGATCGCATTAAAGCGGCGGTTGATGCGCGTACCGATCCAGACTTTTTCATTATGGCGCGAACAGACTCGTTTGCTCAAGAAGGCTTAGACGCTGCGATTGAACGTGCTAAAGCGTATGTCGCTGCGGGTGCTGACGGCATTTTTGCTGAAGCGATTAAAACAGAAGAACATTATCGTGCATTTGCTGAGGCATTAGATGTGCCTATTTTGGCTAACATCACAGAATTTGGCCAAACTGAATTATGGAATAAACAGCAGTTAGGCGAGTGGGGCGCAGCAATGGTGTTATACCCATTAAGCGCTTTTAGAGCCATGAATAAAGCAGCTGAAATGGTTTACAGCGCCATATTAACCGATGGCGATCAAAAAGCAGTAGTCGACAGCATGCAAACACGCATGGAGCTTTATGATTATCTGGGTTACCACGACTATGAACAAAAATTAGATAGCTTATTTGCCGAAGGCAAAAATAAATAAGCGTATAAATAAATATAAACAACAAGACTCAAAACCCCTACATATGTGTGTCCTTGATGGGGGCACACAGCAAGCATAAGAAGGAAGATATATCATGGTAGACAAGAAATTATCAGGTGCAGGATTACGTGGTCAAAGTGCTGGCGAAACAAAATTATGTACCGTAGGTAAATCAGGTTCAGGCCTGACTTATTGCGGATACGATGTGTCAGACTTGGCAGATAACGCCACCTTTGAAGAAGTTGCTTACTTATTATTTAATGGCGAATTACCGACTCAAGCACAATTAAGTGCTTACAAAGCCGAGTTAACGGCGCAGCGTGATTTACCCGATGCGTTAAAAGCGGTACTTAAGCTGATCCCTGCTGACGCTCACCCAATGGATGTGATGCGCACCGGTTGCTCATTTTTAGGGAACCTCGAACCAGAAGTGGATTTTAGCCAGCAACACAAAGCTGCAAATCGTTTGCTTGCCGCATTCCCTGCCATTATGTGTTTCTGGTATCGCTACAGCCATGACGGTGTAGAAATTGATTGCACTACAGATGAAGATTCTCTGGGTGGGCATTTTCTTAAGCTGCTGCGCGGCGAAACTCCTTCAGCACAACACCGTAAAGTGATGGACGTGTCGTTAATTTTGTATGCAGAGCATGAATTTAACGCCTCAACCTTCACCGCGCGTGTGTGTGCATCAACCTTGTCAGATATGTATTCATGTGTAACGGGTGCTATTGGCTCATTGCGTGGTCCATTGCACGGTGGCGCCAACGAAGCCGCCATGGACATGATCCAAAAGTTCAGCTCGCCAGCTGATGCAAAAACGCAAATGGCGTTGATGCTTGAACGTAAAGAAAAAATCATGGGCTTTGGTCATGCTATTTACAGTGTGTCAGACCCTCGTAATGTGATTATTAAGAAATGGTCTGAAAAGCTGGCTCACGAAAACGGCGATACCTCGTTATATGATATCTCTGTCGCGTGTGAAGAGTTTATGTGGGACACCAAAAAGCTGTTCTGTAACGCTGACTTTTTCCATGCATCGGCTTATCACTTTATGGGCATTCCAACAAAACTGTTCACCCCAATTTTTGTTTGTTCACGCTTAACCGGTTGGGCAGCACACGTAATGGAACAGCGCTCAAATAACCGCATTATTCGCCCAAGTGCTGATTATGTCGGTAGTGAGCCTCGTAAAGTTGTGCCAATTAGCCAACGTTAATCCACTGGCCGAGCTCAATGGCTCGGCTTTTTCGATTTTGATAGTCGATCACCCAATTTGTATTAACTGTGGATATTGTTATGAATACTCAATACCGTAAATCTTTACCCGGCACTAAGCTCGATTATTTTGATACTCAAGAAGCGGTTAACGCCATTGAGCCTGGTGCTTATGCCAAACTGCCTTATTGTTCTCGTGTGTTTGCCGAGAATTTAGTGCGTCGTTGTTCACCTGAAATGCTGGTTGACTCGCTAAAGCAGTTAATTGAGCGTAAGCGCGACTTAGACTTTCCGTGGTTTCCTGCGCGTGTGGTGTGTCACGACATTTTAGGCCAAACCGCGTTGGTTGACTTAGCTGGCCTACGTGATGCCATTGCTGAAAAAGGCGGTGACCCGTCAAAAGTGAACCCAGTCGTGCCAACACAATTAATTGTCGACCATTCATTAGCTGTTGAGCATGCCGGTTTTGAAAAAGATGCATTTGAGAAAAATCGCGCGATTGAAGATCGCCGTAATGATGACCGTTTCCATTTTATAAACTGGACCAAAACGGCGTTTAAAAATGTCGATGTTATCCAACCGGGTAACGGCATTATGCATCAAATCAACTTAGAGAAAATGTCGCCAGTGGTACATTCCCTCGATGGCGTGGCATTTCCTGACACTTTAGTCGGCACCGACAGCCACACCCCACATGTAGATGCGTTAGGCGTAATTGCTATTGGTGTGGGTGGATTAGAAGCTGAAAGCGTGATGTTAGGCCGCGCATCGTATATGCGTTTGCCAGACATTGTAGGCGTTGAAATCACCGGCAAACCACAACCAGGTATTACCGCGACCGACATCGTACTCGCGTTAACGGAATATTTACGCGCACAAAAAGTCGTGTCGTCCTATTTAGAGTTTTTTGGTGAAGGCACTACCCATTTAACATTAGGCGACCGTGCAACCATTACTAACATGACACCAGAATACGGTGCCACAGCTGCAATGTTTTATATCGATAGACAAACTATCGATTATTTAACGCTAACGGGTCGTGACGACGAGCAAGTTAAGCTGGTTGAAACCTATGCCAAACAAGCCGGCTTATGGGCCGACACCTTAACCGAAGTCGAATACGAACGCATATTGCACTTCGACCTATCAACGGTTGGACGTAACATTGCTGGCCCGTCAAATCCTCATAACCGCGTGCCGACTTCGGAACTTGCTGCTCGTGGTATTAGTGGCGTGGTTGAGAACGAGCCGGGCAAAATGCCAGATGGCGCGGTGATTATTGCCGCAATTACCAGTTGCACTAATACCAGTAATCCACGCAACATGATTGCCGCCGGTTTGTTAGCCCGTAATGCCAATGCCCGTGGTTTATTGCGTAAGCCTTGGGTGAAGTCGTCACTTGCCCCTGGCTCAAAAGCAGTGCAATTGTATTTAGAAGAAGCAGGTCTATTGCCTGAGCTTGAAAACTTAGGTTTTGGCATTGTTGGTTTTGCCTGTACCACCTGTAATGGCATGAGCGGCGCGTTGGATCCTGTGATTCAACAAGAAGTTATTGACCGTGATTTATACGCCACTGCTGTATTGTCGGGTAACCGTAACTTTGATGGTCGTATTCATCCATATGCTAAACAAGCATTCTTGGCTTCACCGCCATTAGTCATTGCCTATGCCATTGCTGGCACCATTCGTTTTGATATCGAAAAAGATGTACTTGGTATTGATAAAGAGGGCAATGCTGTCACCTTAAAAGACATTTGGCCAACCGATGAAGAAATCGATGCAGTGGTTAAAGCCAGTGTTAAACCCGAACAGTTCCGCAAAGTGTACGAGCCTATGTTCGACATAAAAGTTGAATATGGCAGCCATGTTAATCCGCAGTACGACTGGCGCCCACAGAGTACTTATATCCGTCGTCCACCTTATTGGGAAGGCGCATTAGCGGGCGAGCGCACCATGAAAGGCATGCGTCCGTTAGCGGTACTAGGTGACAACATTACCACTGATCATTTATCGCCATCGAACGCGATTATGCTCGACAGCGCTGCCGGTGCGTATTTGGATAAAATGGGCTTGCCAGAAGAAGACTTCAATTCTTATGCAACTCACCGCGGCGACCACTTAACTGCGCAGCGTGCGACCTTTGCCAATCCGAAACTGTTTAACGAAATGGTGCAAGAAAACGGAAATGTGCGTCAAGGTTCATTAGCCCGTATTGAGCCAGAAGGCCAAGTCACTCGTATGTGGGAAGCGATTGAAACCTACATGGAACGTAAACAGCCATTGATTATTATTGCCGGTGCTGATTATGGCCAGGGTTCGTCACGAGATTGGGCTGCAAAAGGCGTACGTTTAGCGGGTGTTGAAGTCATTGTAGCCGAGGGATTTGAACGTATTCATCGCACCAACTTAGTGGGCATGGGTGTATTACCGCTTGAATTTATTAAAGGCGAAAACCGCCATACTTATGAGATTAACGGTACTGAAATCTATGATGTAGTTGGTACACCCAAGCCTGGTGCCATGATGTCAGTTGTCATGACGCGTCTAGATGGTGAGCAGGTAACCATTGCGGTTAAATGCCGTTTAGATACTGCCGAAGAGTGTTCTATTTATGAGGCGGGCGGCGTATTACAACGCTTTGCACAAGACTTTTTAGCCAATGAAGTGGCTAGCTAGTTAAGGTCGCTTTTCGGTATATCGGCAGTTTGTTACTAGGGTCTGTTGATCTTTGCTGGTTGAATTTTGTTCGAGTTTAAAACGTTTAAATCGAGGCGAATGGATTGATGCCTAGCAATCTAAGCAAAATCCATTTAACAAAGAGTAAAACGTTTTTAGCCGAACCCTTCGGGCAGCGTTTGTTGACCATTTTTACTGCGTTATCGACTTTTTATGTAGAATAACTACACCTCAAAGTCTCTGCCTTGTATAAATGGCCAACAATTCGCTGCAAAAATAACCTTGAAAGATCAACAGACCCTAGGCTACCGATTTTTCATTTTTTGTAGGATGTTGTTATGGCTCATTTACCACAAATTAGAATCCCCGCCACTTATATGCGAGGTGGCACCAGTAAAGGGGTGTTTTTTAGTTTAACGGATTTACCTCAAGCCGCTCAGGTTGCGGGCCCTGAGCGCGATGCCTTGTTATTGCGCGTTATCGGCAGCCCAGATCCATACGCAAAGCACACAGATGGAATGGGTGGGGCAACCTCAAGTACCAGCAAAACGGTCATTTTATCAAAAAGCACTCAAGCTGATCACGATGTTGATTATTTATTTGGTCAGGTCTCAATTGATAAACCCTTTGTCGATTGGAGTGGTAATTGCGGTAACTTAACCGCGGCGGTAGGGTCATTTGCCATTAGCAATGGGTTAATAGACCCAAGCCGTGTGCCGCATAATGGCACCGCAGTGGTGCGGATCTGGCAAGCAAATATCCAAAAAACCATTATTGCCCATGTACCTATTACAAACGGTGAAGTGCAAGAAACTGGCGACTTTGAGCTGGACGGCGTGACCTTTCCGGCCGCTGAAGTTCAAGTGGAGTTTTTAGACCCTGCTGACGGTGAAGGTGCGATGTTCCCAACCGGTAATGTGGTTGATGTGCTTGATGTGCCAGGTGTTGGCAGCTTTAACGCCACCATGATCAATGCAGGCATTCCGACCATCTTTATTAATGCAGCAGACATCAATTATGTAGGTACAGAGCTACAAGATGATATTAATAATGATGATAAAGCCTTAGCCATGTTTGAAACCATTCGCGCTTATGGTGCGGTTAAAATGGGATTAATCAATCACATTGATGAAGCTGCAGCGCGTCAACATACACCAAAAGTAGCCTTTGTTGCACCAGCCGTGGAGTATGTTTCATCAAGTGGTAAAGCGGTTACTACTGCAGATATCGATCTAGTGGTACGAGCATTATCTATGGGTAAACTGCATCATGCGATGATGGGCACCGCTGCCGTTGCTATTGGCACTGCGGCTGCTATTCCTGGCACTTTAGTTAATTTAGCCGCAGGTGGTGGTGAGCGCAGCGCTGTTCGCTTTGGTCATCCGTCTGGCACATTACGAGTGGGTGCTGAAGCGCAATTTGTTGATGGCCAATGGCAGGTAAAAAAAGCCATTATGAGCCGTAGTGCTAGGGTATTAATGGAAGGCAAGGTGCGGATTCCGCAATAACCTAGATGATCAGTTAAGCATGAAAAACACAAAGCCTTGGTATATCAAGGCTTTTTTGTCGATTTAATCGCCTGTAAGATTCAGCTGATATGCTAATATGACATAAGATTTTAACAATAAAATTATAAACTTAATAAGAAATTTTGTGTTTATTATAAAGTGTGATAACCATCAAAAAGAGCTTGATCCTGTAGTAAAATTAGTATGTTATATGCTGAATTTACGACGACTAATAGCCACATTATTCATTTGGAGTGAGACTTCACTGTGGTTAGTTATAAGGAATGAGATCGCGATTACCAATTAACATCGTAATAACCTTTTTATGGTTTAGGGTATAAAACAGTTCACGTATGATCGTGAAGCACATTGCTTAGCTCGAGTGAGCAATGTATCGAAAAGAAGGAAACAAATATGGTCGAACACATCACAGGCATGCTGGCATTAATCGGTGTGTTGTCGCTTTTGTGTCAATGGGTTGGTTGGAAGTTACGTTTACCCGCTATTTTACCACTACTATTGTGTGGCTTATTGTTAGGCCCTGGTTTGGGTATTTTAAATCCTGACGAGATTTTTGGCGATTTATTATTCCCGATTATTTCGTTAGGGGTTGCGGTCATTCTATTTGAAGGCGCACTGACCTTAAACTTTAAAGAAATTAAAGATCATGGCCGTATGGTCACCAACCTAGTGAGCATTGGTGCATTAGTTACCTGGCTCGTGATTGTGCCTGCCGCACACTTTTTAATGGGCTTTGAGTGGAGTATTGCCGCATTATTTGGTGCTCTCGTGGTAGTGACGGGCCCAACCGTAATTGTGCCAATGTTACGTACTGTTCAACCAAAATCTAACCTTGCCAGTATTTTGCGCTGGGAAGGTATTGTGATCGACCCTATTGGCGCACTAATGGCTGTACTGGTGTTTGAATACATTGCTGTATCGAACGATCCTACTACCCATGTACTGCATGCCCTTGGACTAACGTTAGTCATTGGTTTTGGTTTAGGTGCTGTTGCAGGGTATTTAACGGGTTTGGCTATCCGTAAAAACTTATTTCCACATTACTTACTCAATACCGCAGTATTAACCATTATGCTAGGGGTGTTTGTTGGTTCTAACTTAGTACAGCATGAGTCAGGTTTATTAACCGTAACCGTTATGGGGATCCTATTGGCTAACATGCGCGGCGTAGATATTGCCGACATTTTAGAATTTAAAGAAACCCTTACCGTACTATTGATCTCGGCACTGTTTATTTTACTGGCTGCACGCTTAGATTCTGGTGCGATGCTCGACCTTGGTATTGGTGGTATTGCTGTTTTATTAGTTGTGATGTTTGTAGCAAGACCATTAAGTATTTGGATTTCGGGACTTGGTACCAATTTATCATCAAAAGATAAGTGGTTTTTAAGTTGGGTCGCACCACGGGGTATTGTTGCTGCAGCGATTTCATCGTTATTTGCTATTAAACTTGAAGCAGTTGGCTTAGAAGGGGCATCATCGATTGTACCATTAGTGTTTTTAATTATTATTGGTACGGTTGTTATTCAGAGTTTAACCGCTGGCCGCTGGGCTAAGTTTTTGGGTGTAAAAGAAGGTTCGAACCAAGGTTTACTTATCTTTGGTGCGTCTAATTTTTCACGTGAACTTGCGAAAGTGTTAATTTCGAAAAACATCAAAGTTGTGTTGGCAGATAATAACTGGGACAGTATTCGCCAGGCGAGAATGGAAAACATTCCGGTATACTTTGGTAACCCAGCGTCTGAACACGCCGAAACCTATATGGATTTAAGCGGTGTCGGTCGTGTGCTTGTTATGTCGCCTTATCGTCAGTTAAACCCATTAGTGACTTTCTATTTCCAAGACTTACTTGGGGTTGAAAAGGTTTATGGTTTAAACAACGCGGACAGCGCCAGTGCTCGTCATCAGTTGTCTGAGTCTTATTTAAAACGCTTGTGTTTGTTTGGTGAAAATATCTCTTATGCCAAAATTGCCAGCTTGATGGCCAAAGGCGCGGTATTAAAAGTCACCAACATCACTGAAAACTTTACTTACGAAGATTTTAAAAAGCGTTATGGCGACACCGCTATGCCGTTGGTTTACTTAACCAAAGAAGGCAAAGTTAAAGTGTTGTCAGGAGTAGGGCCGTTTGATTATCCTGTTGGGATTGAATTGATAAGTTTGTTACCACAAGAAGCGCAAGATCAAGCTGTTATTCAACGTGCATTAGACGAAGAAGCTGACCGCAAAGCAAAAGCTCTGGCTGAAGCAGAAGCTAAAGCGGCTGCAGAAGCGCGAGCTATCCGTGAAGCGGAAGAAGCTGAACAACGTGCAATAGACAAAGCGCGTCGTAAAGAAGAAGAGCTGGCACAATTTGAAGAGCAAGAAAAGGCTCGATTACTTGCTGAAGAACAAGCCGTCATTGCTAAAAAAGAATCGGCAGAAAAAGCCAAATTGTTAGCTGCTGAGAAAAAAGCCGCTGCACAAGCTGCCGCTGAAAACGCAGATGAATCAACTCAGGCAGAGTCATCTACTGAGGAAGATAAGCCCGCACAATCCACTGACCCGAAAACGATTTAATCGTTAGCGGGTAACAAAAAGGCTTAGCAGTAATTGCTAAGCCTTTTTTTTGCAGGAAGAGTTATCGTTAGATATTGACTACGGAGGGATAACTATTCAGCTAATGTTGCCAGTACCACTTCGTGATGGTCTTTGGTTTTGAATTTATTGAGCACATGGCTAACTTTGCCATCAGTGCCCACGATAAAGCTTAGACGATGAATTCCGTCATAATGTTTACCCATGAACTGTTTAGGGCCCCATACACCGAAGCCATCAGCAACAGCGTGGTCTTCATCGCTCAAAAGGGTGAAGTTAAGTGCTTGTTTGTCGGCAAACTTGGCCAATTTGGCTACAGGATCTGGACTAATGCCAAATACGGTAACGTTTAAGCCATCTAGCTGAGCTTTGATATCGCGAAGACCCTGCGCTTGAACAGTACAGCCAGGCGTTGATGCTTTTGGATAAAAGTAAACGAGTACTGGGCCATGGATTAAGGCATCTTTAAGAGAGACTGTTTCACCAGCTTGATTTTGTAAGCTAAAGCTAGGTGCAGTATCACCTACGGTTAATGTGTTCATGATTTGTCCTTATCAGATGAATTGCAGATAGTACGCTACCTTGTTGAACAAGGTTCAACTTGTCAAAGTGTTTACTCTGAAAATAAATCCTATTGTTAAGGTGCTGCAATACCTTGCATGCGCTTGATAGTACATTCAAGAGACATTGATTCTGCCAGTTCATGAATACCTTGTTCAAGCATCAATAAGTCGACTTTATCGGGAATGTTAATTGCCAATAAAATGGATTGCGTTTTAAGATTGTCATTATCGTCAGCGTGCGAACGGACCGCGGCTAAATCTAAACCCCGATCGGCCAAAAATTGGGTAATGCTTTTCATGGTGCCACGTTGATCTTCACCATTAAACAGCACTTCAATGCGTGAGATAAAGTTTTTGGGTGTGTGTTTTGATGTGCGCTTCATTACTGTCATTAATTCAAGTTCGACACTTAAACTCGGTAATAAGCTTTCAATTTTGGTTATTGCAGTCCACGAGCCAGATATCATCATAATTAAGGTAAATTCATTACCAAATAATGCCATACGACTGTCGACTATATCGCAATCGCATTCACTTGCTAAACGCGCTAAACGACTGACTAAACCAGGGCGATCTGCACCCATTGCCGTAACGACCAGGTAGTTGGTCATGGATTTTCCTCACTGTCGATATCTTTGAGCGAAAACGCGTGCCGATGCAATGCGTTTTTGTGCGGGTGCTAATGCTAACATTTATCAGCAAAACACCTCAAGATACTAACCTATATCGGTCACATTAATGTGATTATTTTTTAGTTGCTAAGGTCGAAAAATGCTAGCTTATACCCATATCGAGAACAGAAATGACTTATTTCAGTTAATGCTTGCCGTAGTGCTTGTCATTAGTGGTTGGCATCAGTAACATAGCGAATCCTGAAACCTTGGGGAAGATAGATGATAAACGGAAGCATCGTAGCCTTAATCACACCAATGAATAGTGATGGCACAATAGATTACGCAAGTCTTGAAAGACTTGTCGAGTTTCATATCGAACAGGGCACAGATGCCATTGTTGCAGTCGGTACGACCGGTGAGTCGGCGACATTGCCAATGAAAGAGCATGCTGCTGTTGTGGCTCAAACCGTTAAGTTTGCCTCAGGTCGTATTCCTGTTATAGGTGGCAACGGCGCCAACGCGACGGCAGAAGCTGTTGAGCTGACTAAGTCACTGCAAAATACTGGTGTAGCAGCCATGCTTGGGGTGACGCCTTATTATAATAAGCCAACGCCAAAGGGATTAATTGCCCATTATAAGGCTGTTGCTGCTAGCACCGACATTCCACAAATTTTGTACAACGTACCTGGCCGAACTTCAGTAGATATGAAGCCAGAAACTGTCGCAGAATTAGTTGGCGTGAGTAACATTATCGGAGTTAAAGAAGCGACAGGCGATGTTAGCCGAGTTGCACGTTTGCGTGAGTTGTGCGGTGAAGACTTTTTGCTTTACAGCGGCGATGATGCGACTGCACGAGAGTTTTTATTACTTGGCGGTAATGGTGTTATTTCTGTTGCAAACAATGTGGTTCCACGAGCGTTTAAAGCCATGTGTGATGCAGCCCTTGCAAAAGATGCCCAATTAGCTAAAACGATTGATGAGCCATTAATGGGCTTATACAGTTCTTTATTTTGTGAAGCCAACCCAATTCCTGTGAAATGGGCTGTTCACAAGATGGGATTAATCTCTCATGGACATATTCGTTTGCCTTTAACTGAACTTTCTGAGCAGTTTCATGGTCTGTTAATAGAAACAATGAAACAAGCCCAGATAAAGGTATAATAAATTCATGTTAAAGAAAGTTACTCCGTTACTTCTTGTTGCAGCTGTTTCAGCTTGCAGTACGCCATTAGATCGTCGTCAAGCTAATGGCTCTGACGATTTCATTAATGCTGAAACTTCACCGTTATTGACTATTCCTGAAGGGTTAAATACCCCGACTTATAGCAAAGAATATGAAATTCCAGCTGTTGGCACTAAGTCTGATAAAACGTTAATCGGAAAAAAACTCGATATTCGTGCGCCTCTTCAAGTATTGCCGATGGCTGAAGGGACTCATATTGAAGAAAGCACTGACAATATTCGTGTTGTGATTGATTCAATAGAAAGTACTACTGATCTCAAGCAAGAAATATTTGATGTAGTTAAAGCTTACTTAACCAAGAATAATATGGTTATTCGTGCTGAAGATTATGCTGCCGGTGTTATCGAAACCGATTGGATTGAACACGAAGAAGTGATTGAGTCTAGTTGGTGGGGTAGCGATAAAGTGTACACGTTGCGTCAGCGTTACAGCTACAACATCGATGTTAAGCCTCACGGTCGTTCTGGTAGTGTAGCGATTAGTTTGCTAGAGCATGAAGAGTTTTATAACGGCGAAGATCAAAAAATCTTATTGAGTGGTGACGATAAACGTCGTTATACCACCGACATGCTTAACAACGCCATTGGTTATATGAGTGTTGAGCGTGATAGAGCCATTCGCGCAGCGCGTATTCAACAAAGTTTGGGTATCAAAGTTGACTTAGTGACAGGCACAGGCTCAGATGCTGCTTATTGGTTAGCTGATGCAAATTACCAATCTGTGTGGGATCGTTTACGTTTAGTTCTGCCTGAAATGGGCTTTGATGTAGTCGATATGGATACCAGCAAAGGTCTGTTCTTCATTAATTTAGAAGAGAGCAGCGGTTTCTGGAGTTCGTTATGGGGCGATGAAAAGCTGTCGCTGAAAAAGGGCAATTATCGTTTATTGCTTAAAGAAACCGACAATCCAGAGCAGACTAAAATTTTACTACACGATGTCGAAGATAATGCATTAGACAATGAAGCGATTACTGAAGTGTATCAAATCTTGTCAGATCTTATGCAAGAAGACCGAAAAGTGCGTTAATATTCACTTATCATGTTATCTATTTTGAAGAGACGCTCAATTTGAGCGTCTCTTTTTTTTAGCTAATTGTCACAATTTGTGTCAACAGCGATGTGTGTATAAGCCGCGCTGATGTCATTATTCCTCTTAAAACCTGGCTTTATGCGGTTTTTATGCAGCAAATGCAGGTTTAAACGCTGTTTTATTCATAATTTTCGTTGTTGAACAATTTGTTGTTTGCTTTCGTAATATGTTCGCGAAAGTAAAACGCCTTGAAGCAGGCGCATTGCTGAGTACAATCACATAATTAAACAATCAGCTAAATAATTATTCATTTACCCTGGATGGTTACGGACAAACAATGAAAAAAATAATATTACTGATCGCCATAGTGTCAATCGCGCTGTTCGGTTACTTTTCTTTCCTGCCTGAAAAAGCACAAATACAACGTCCTCGAGCAATACCTAATGTGGTAGTGGCTAAAGTTGAGGTAATGCCTATTCGTGACGAAGTAGAAGCGCTCGGGACAGGTAAAGCATATGAATCGATTATCGTGACTTCGAAAGTGGCCGAGATCGTTAATCAAATTAACTTTGATGATGGTGAGCTTGTTGAAAAAGGCTCTGTATTGGTGTTACTGCGTAACGATGAGCAAAAAGCCAAAGTGGCAGTCGCTGAAGTGAAGTTAGCAGAAAACTTACGTGAGTTAGACCGAATTAGAGCACTGGTTACCAGTAAAACCATTGCTGAATTGGAGCGCGACCGGTTACAAAGTTTAATCGACACCACTCGCGCAGAAGTTGAACAAGCCAATGCAGCCTTACATGACCGAATCATTAAAGCACCTTTCTCAGGCCGATTAGGTCTGCGCCAAGTCAGTGTGGGTAGTTTAGTCACACCTGGTGAGCAAATCAGTACATTGGATGATATCAGTAAAATTAAGCTGGACTTCTCTGTGCCAGAACGATTTATCCAAGAGTTAAAACCCGGCAAATTAGTTGAAGCCAAAGCCGTTGCTTATCCAGACCGTGTATTTAAAGGTGTAGTAACTTCTATCGATAGCAGAGTCAATCCAAGTACTCGCGCAGTGATTGTGCGCGCCGTAATGCCAAACAGCGATTTAAGCTTACTTCCTGGCATGCTAATGAAAGTGAAGTTAATTAAACAAAGCCGTGAAGCTTTGTTATTACCTGAAGCGGCGATTATTCCTATTCAAAATAATCATTTTGTTTATGTAGTCAATGCCGACAATAAAGTAGAGCAAGTGAAAGTCACTTTGGGTATTCGTACTCGTGGTTGGGTTGAAATCACTCAAGGTCTTGAAGTGGGCAAGCAAGTCATTATTCGCGGTATTTTAAAAGTACGTCCGGGTGATGAAGTGAAAGTACAACAAGCCGAAAACTTTAAGTTTGCTCAAGTCGAAGGTACGGAGAAGTCGGCATGATATTAACTGACTTATCGGTTAAAAGACCGGTCTTTGCATCGGTTATCAGCATCTTGCTGATTGTATTGGGCTTAGTGTCGTTTGGTAAATTACCATTACGAGAATACCCAAATATTGATCCACCTATTGTTTCGGTAGAAACAAGCTATCGTGGGGCAAGTGCCTCTGTAGTGGAAAGTCGAATTACTCAATTAGTTGAAGATCAGATCAGTGGTGTTGAGGGAATTCGCCATATTAGTTCATCCAGCAGTGATGGGCGCTCAAGTGTCACCATTGAGTTTGATATTAACCGTGACATTGAAGCTGCTACCAACGACGTGCGCGACCGAATTTCTGGATTGTTAGAACAGTTACCAGAAGAAGCCGACTCTCCGTCAATTTTTAAAGCCAATGGCAGTGATGAAGTGATCATGTGGCTTAACCTAGTGTCTGATCAAATGGACACATTGCAGCTGACTGATTATGCCAACCGCTACTTAGTTGACCGTTTCTCGGTAATCGACGGTGTTTCAACACTGCGTTTAGGCGGCGGTAAAGTTTATGCGTTAAGGATTTGGATAGACAGACAAGCATTAGCTTCACGCAACTTAACCGTGTCAGATGTCGAAGATGCGCTGCGCTCAGAAAACGTTGAATTGCCAGCAGGTTCCATTGAATCCAAAGAGCGTCACTTTACCGTGCGTTTGGACCGGGTATTCAAAACCGCTGAAGATTTTTCTAACCTTGTGATTACTCAAGGAGATGATGGCTATTTAGTTAAGCTTGGTGATATCGCTAAAGTTGAAATTGGCTCAGAAGAAGAACGTATTATCTTCAGGGGCAACAAAGAATCGATGATTGGTTTAGGGGTAAGTAAGCAGTCGACTGCCAATACCCTAGAAGTTGCACGGGCCGCCAACGCACTCGTTGACAAACTCAATCCAACATTACCCGCAGGTATGGAGATTAAACGCTCATACGACAGTTCAGTGTTTATCGAAGCGTCTATTGATGAGGTTTATCAAACTTTATTTATTGCCATGATATTAGTCATTGTCGTGATTTACCTTTTCTTAGGTTCTGTCAGAGCAATGTTAATTCCAGCGATTACGGTACCAGTATCACTATTAGCCACCTTTATTGTGCTTTATGCGCTTGGTTATACCATTAACCTACTAACGCTACTGGCAATGATTTTGGCTATCGGAATGGTGGTTGATGACGCGATTGTCATGTTAGAAAACATTCACAGACGTATAGAAGAGGGTGATTCACCATTAAAAGCCGCTTTCCTAGGCGCGCGTGAGGTCGCATTTGCCGTGGTTGCGACAACCTTGGTACTGGTAGCGGTATTTATGCCTATTACCTTCTTAGAGGGCGACTTAGGTAAGCTATTTAAAGAGTTTGCGGTCACAATGAGTGCAGCAGTCATATTTTCGAGTATTGTTGCGTTAACACTGACACCAATGATGTGTTCTAAATTGCTTAAACCTGCAGATCAAGACCCATGGCTCGTTAAGCAAGTCGACAAAATGATGGTTAAATTATCCGACTGGTATTTAATCATGCTTAATACCGGCATGAAACGCCCAGTGATGGTGTCGCTTGTTGTGTTGATTGCATTTGGTTTAAGCGGCTACTTACTCAATAAAGTGCCACAAGAGTTTGCCCCTCAAGAAGACCGCGGTTCTATGTTCTTAATGGTAAACGGACCACAAGGTGCCAGTTTTGAATATATTGAGAAATATATGGATGAAGTGGAAGGGCGTTTAATGCCAATGGTAGAAAACGGCGAAATTAAGCGTTTACTTATTCGCGCTCCGCGCGGCTTTGGCACCGCATCTGACTTCTCGAACGGCATGGCAATTATTGTGTTAGAAGACTGGGCTGAGCGTCGTAGTGCTAACGAAATTATTGTCGAAATCCGTGAGCGTTTAGCCGATCTTGCCGGTATTAGGGCTTTCCCGATTATGCGCCAAGCCTTTGGCCGTGGTGTGGGCAAACCTGTGCAATTTGTGATTGGCGGACCAAGCTATGAAGAGCTGGCCGATTGGCGTGACATCATGCTCGAAAAAGCCAAAGATAATCATAATATTATTGGTCTAGACCATGATTATCAAGAAACAAAACCACAATTACGTGTATTGATTGATCGCGAACGAGCAGCCGATCTCGGCGTGTCGGTGTCGCACATTGGCCGCACATTAGAGTCAATGTTGGGTTCTCGCTTAGTGACAACCTTTATGCGTGACGGTGAAGAGTATGATGTGATTGTTGAAGGTAACCGTGAAAATCAAAGCACGGCGACAGATATGGAAAACATCTATGTGCGATCTGAGCGTACTCAAGAGTTAATTCCGTTATCTAACTTAGTGTCGATTGAAGAATTTGCAGATGCAAGTTCGCTTAATCGCTACAATCGCATGCGCTCAATCACTTTAGAAGCTAACCTTGCGGCTGATTACAGTTTAGGGGAGGCATTAGATTATATGAATAATCTTGCTGCAACTTACCTACCTGCTGAAGCGGTAATCAGCTATAAAGGCCCATCGTTGGATTACCAAGAATCTGGTAGCTCAATGAACTTTGTATTTTTACTGGCCTTGGGTATCGTATTTTTAGTATTGGCAGCACAGTTTGAAAGTTATATTCACCCAATGGTGATTATGCTTACCGTGCCATTGGCGACACTCGGTGCATTGGTTGGTTTATGGGTAACAGGGCAAAGTATCAATATTTACAGCCAAATTGGGATCATTATGTTGGTCGGTTTGGCGGCTAAGAATGGTATTTTAATTGTTGAGTTTTCTAACCAACTACGCGATCGAGGTGTAGAATTCCAGCAAGCGATTTTACAAGCATCTACACAGCGTCTTCGTCCGATTTTAATGACCGGGATTACGACTGCTGCAGGAGCTATTCCATTGGTGATAGCTTCTGGTGCTGGCGCCGAAACTCGCTTCGTCATTGGTGTGGTGGTGTTGTCGGGTATTTTACTGGCGACCTTCTTCACACTAATCGTAATACCAGTAGCTTATAGCTTATTTGCGCGTAACAGCAGTTCGCCTGAAGCCGTTGCTAAGCAGTTAGAAATAGAACTTAAAGAAGACTAATTGCGACCCGTAAGTGTAAAAAAGCCAGTCATGTGAATGACTGGCTTTTTTGTTATTTGTTTCGCCCAAAGATAAGTTGATACATTGGGGAATTATCTATGTAACCATCAGTATCAATCAAAAACGTACTCAATAAGATTACACATTCGTGTTCAGTTTTGAGTTAAAGAACTTATATACACATTCAAGGACGGATAATTAAACATGTCGCTGTAGCAGTAGCGAGCAATTTACCCTCTTCTGTGGTTAATGTGCCTTGCGATATCCCCAATGATTTAGACAAGTTCATTAAGTTACCTTTAGCGACTAAACGTGTGTTTTGTGGCACAGGGCGAACCATTTTAATATTTAGATCAATAGTTGAATAACTGACGCCTGCTGGTAATGCTGAATGAACAGCACACGCGGTAACTGTGTCTAATACTGTTGCCGCAAATCCACCATGAACACCGCCCATAGGATTAAGGTGACGTTCATTAGCAAAGGCTTCAAATGTGACGTTACCTTCACTGACATCGATGGGCTTCATCGGGATGACTTCGCTAATTGAAGGGGCAGGGATGTCGCCATTTAATATGGCTTGCATTTGTTGTAATCCAGTGAGGTTTTTCATCATTATCCTTTACGATTTTTTAATAGTCACAATTTTTAGCGATAAAAAAAGGTAAAGCATATGCTTTACCTTTTTACTTAGAGCTTAATAATTAAGCTGCTTTTTCTTGCTTTGCTTTAGGAGCAAGTTGAGCACGTAATTCTTCAGTGTCAAAATCATCAACGTTAATTGATTTAAGACGACCAATTTCAGCACGTTCCAGTAAGGCGATTTCGCTGTCGCTTAACACACCTAGCGCTTTACCTTCTGCTGCAACTTTATCTAACCACATAAATGGTAGACGTTTACCCGCAGCCTTACAGACTTTGTCGTACAAAGGTTCTGCTGCAAGAATATCTTTAAACGTTTGTTCTTGAATACCCACAGCGTTGAACTCAGATGGTGTCCAGAACTGGCCTTTACCTAAACGGTCACGGCTAGCACATGGCGTTTGCATTATCTTAGCCACTTTGTGATCCAGTACATCACTTGGACGCTTAATAGGACGACCGAATGGGAAGATTACCGCGCGAAGTGCAATACCAAGGCCCATTGGGAAGTTGTTAAGCAAGTCGTCTAACGAATCTTGTAACTTGTATAACGAATCTTCTACAGCCCATTGAACTAACGGTAGATCTTCAGTTAAACGACCATCGTCTTCATAACGCTTTAACGTGGCAGAAGTCAGATACAACTGGCTTAATAAATCGCCTAAACGTGCAGAAATACGCTCTTTACGTTTGAGGTTACCACCTAACGTTGCCATGGCTAAGTCAGACAATAACGCTAAGTTAGCACTGAAACGGTTCATTTGCTGGTAGTAACGTTTGGTTTTATCTGAATATGGGCTATTCGAGAAGTAAGATGAGGTTAAGCCCATCCAGAAACTGCGAATAAAGTTAGACGTTGCAAAACCAATATGACCAAAGATGGCTGAGTCGAAGTTATCTAAACCACGGTTAGCATCGGTATCAAATGCAGATTCCATTTCAGCCAATACATATGGATGACAACGGATTGCACCTTGTCCATAAATAATCATTGAACGCGTTAGAATGTTTGCGCCTTCAACCGTAATGGCAATAGGTGCAGCTTGATAGCCACGGCCTAAATAGTTATTCGGCCCAAGACAAACACCTTTACCGCCGTGAATGTCCATTGCATCAATAACACATTTTTGCATTCTGTCGGTTAAGTGGTACTTAACAATGGCAGAAATAACAGATGGTTTTTCACCTAAATCAATAGCTGTGGTAGTTAATGTTGCCACGGCATCCATCAGGTAAGCGTTACCACCGATACGTGCCATTGGTTCTTCGATGCCTTCTAACTTACCAATAGGTAATTTAAATTGACGACGAATACGTGCATAGGCACCTGTTGCTACAGCCGCTGTTTTTACACCACCGGCAGAGTTTGAAGGTAGCGTAATACCACGACCAACAGATAAACATTCAACTAACATTCTCCAGCCTTGGCCGGCCATATCTGGACCACCAATAATGAAGCTTAATGGTACAAACACTTCGTTACCGCGTGTTGGACCATTTTGGAACATACAGTTTAATGGGAAATGACGACGACCAGTTTCAACACCTGGGATATCAGTAGGAATTAATGCACAAGTGATGCCTAATTCTTCTTTATCACCAAGCAAATGGTCAGGGTCGCGCAGTTTAAAGGCAAGACCCAAAACTGTAGCTACAGGCGCTAGGGTAATGTAACGCTTATTCCACGTTAGCTTCATACCAAGCACTTCTTCGCCTTGGAATTCACCTTTACATACCACACCAAAATCTGGGATTGAGCCAGCATCACTACCTGCTTCTGGGCTAGTTAGTGCAAAACATGGCACTTCTAAACCTTGCGCTAAACGCGGTAGGTAATGATCTTGCTGTTCTTTAGTACCATAATGCTGCAATAGCTCACCAGGGCCTAACGAGTTAGGAACACCTACGGTAGAAGCAAGTTCACTGCTTACGCCGGCAAGTTTTTGCAATACGCAAGATTGCGCGTAAGCAGAGTACTCTAAACCGCCGTATTTTTTCTTGATGATCATGGCGAAGAAACCATGGTCTTTTAAGAACTGCCATACATCTTGAGGTAAATCACCTAACACGTGAGAAACTTGGTGTTGATTAAGCATTTTACACACTTCTTCAACAGGACCATCTAGGAAAGCCTGTTCGTCAGCGGTTAAGCGTGCTTTAGGATAATTATGAAGTTTGCTCCAGTTAGGATTACCGGCAAATAAGTCAGCTTCCCACCATGTTGTACCTGCTTCAATGGCTTCTTTTTCGGTAGAAGACATTTCAGGCATGATGCCGCGATAAACTTTTAACAGTGGACGACTGATAAAATTCTGTCTAAACGATTTAATATTTAATGGTAGTGCGATAACGAGGAATACTATCCAAGCAATTACACCAATAATGTCCATTGTGCTGCCAACAACTAACACAACTGCCGCAGCAATTGTGGTCGATAATAGCGATACTCTAAGGTATGCCATAGCGCCGAGCACAAAGATCATCGCGATGATCCAAAGTAGGGTGGTCACTGTACTTCTCCTTAAAGCTATTTATGTAGACAAGAAATAGCTTATTTATTGTTGATCTCATTCACAGGAAAGATTGTGGTCAGACCTGTGTCACATAAAAGTTAACCTGATGTAGCCTCGAATACAAGTATTTTTCAAACAATTGTTTAAATATTTGTGTGTTTGAAATATTCCACTCAATAAGCATACTCGATACAATACGTTCGACTTATTAAAATCGCTCAATTTAGCGGAATTTAACAACTATAAAGGCAAGATTAATGTGCGAATTACTGGCGATGAGTGCCAATGTACCAACCGATATTGTGTTCAGTTTTACTGGTTTAGCTGAACGTGGTGGGGTCACTGGCCCTCATGTTGATGGTTGGGGAATTACGTTTTATGAAGGCAAAGGTAATCGAACATTTAAAGACGCTTGCCCAAGTAGTAAATCTCACATTGCTGAGTTAATTAAATCTTATCCTATTAAGAGTGAGATTGTTGTCAGCCATATACGCCAAGCAAATCGTGGCTGTGTTTCTTTGGTAAACACACATCCATTTACACGTGAATTATGGGGACGTTATTGGACTTATGCTCATAATGGACAATTAACTGGCTATGAGCAAAAATTTGCAGGTGTATCACGATTTCAACCTGTGGGTGATACTGACAGCGAATTGGCTTTTTGTTGGATTTTAGAGTCAGTAGTTAAAGAGTTTGGCGAACACGAACCACAAAATATGCAGCTTGTATTTGATTATATTGCTCAGCTCGCTGATGAAATACGTCAGCTTGGTGTATTTAATATGCTGCTCAGTAACGGCATTGATTTAATGGCATATTGTACTAATAATTTATGTCATATCACACGGCGTGCCCCGTTTGGTAAAGCCACTCTCATTGACACGGATGTTGTGATAGATTTTAGTCAAGAAACCACGCCAAATGACGTGGTGACTGTTATTGCGACACGGCCATTAACCAACAATGAGAATTGGGTTGTTTTGTCTCCAGGTGAGTGGAAGTTATTTCGCCAAGGTGAATTAGTCTTCAACTAGTTGTTTAATTTTATCCAGTTCAGACTCACTGATATCAGCTTCATTTTCAACATCTGCGGCTAAAGTATCTAATGCGTCAGAAGGGCCATCGATTAATATCGGTGTCATTGGTGGCAATGGTTTTTCAAACTGGTAGCTGGCTAATTGAATATCTAATTGCTTACTGCCTTTTGAGAAGTGACTTAATCTTACAGGCAAATAAGCTAAATCAGGTGCCATCCAAAAATAGGTTTGGCGCTTTTTAGCTTTCTTGGCTTCCCGAACAACTTCTACTTTAACCGTTTCATAAGTACCGCTGTTAAGTGTGAGAGTTTCCTTACCTAATACTCTAAACTGATAATCATCCACTTCTTTTTCTTTGACCATTTTATAATCTAATGGTCGGGTATTTGCAGCTAAGTCCATTCTAAATTGAAGTTGAACCATAAGAGGGTCAAATACTTTCTCTTGATAAGGTAACTTTAATGCTTCTTGCTTATAGATGGTGTGAATAAACTCTTGGGTTTTAGCAAATGCGGTTTGCTCAGTGTAATCACTGCCAGTACCTGTGCGTTCATGGATATACCTAAAGGGAACTAACTTACCATTTTCGAGTGTAAATTCACTTTTAAGGTGACGCTCATCAGACAACATTAATAAGCTGACATCACTGTCAAACTCATATACATAATAACCGCTGTCGGTGGCGGGAAGTTTATAGCTCGCTTCACCTAATTCAATACTGCCATAATACACAGTATATTTAGCGGTATGAGCAGTTAAAGGCGACAAGATTGCAGCTTGTTGGTCTACCGTTATAGGAATAATAGGGTTGAGTTGTTCAACTTTTTTGGCAATCGCTAAGGCTTCAGAGGGACTGAGTTGTGTAGTCGACTCTGCATCAGTAACAGCTGGTGTTGACTGGGCAGTCGTCTGTGCATATGCAACAGAGCTGAGGCAGAACATCATAGTGATTAAGCGAGTTAATTGGTTGATCAATGTATCAATACCTCAACAGTGAAAAGTTAACAGTGTAAAATTAAAAGGGGAGTGTCATTACTAGCGTAGCAAGATCAGGTTTCCATTGATATTGAGACAACGAAATCTTACCAGCGTTCACTAAGACGCCTTCTAATCTGAGTAATTCTTGTTGTGTACGAAAGAGTTCGGTTTCTTTTGCGAATGAAATTTTACCTTGGCTATTTATGACTCTATGCCAAGGCAACAACATATTGTTTGGCGCGAGTTTTAATGCCCTTGATACATACCTCGCTCGACCCGGAAGCCCCGCCAAATCGGCAACTATCCCATAAGGTAACACAGAGCCGTGTGGGATAAGATTAACAATAAACCATATTCGCTCCATGGGCGTTAGTTTTGTCATACGATTCCCACTGATGGTGTTTCAATGTGTATTAGCGATAGATGATAGAAAAATAGCAGTCAATGTACAACCGCAATTTTTCAAATAAGTTAACAGGTTAACAAGCAAAGTTTGATGAGAAAGTAATGTGTTAAAGCACGGTGAGATAAATACATAAGAAGTGGCTAAACGCGCCACCTAAGACAAACATGTGCCAAATGGCATGATTAAATGGAATACGTTTACCGACGTAAAAGATGACTCCAAGACTGTAGAATAGGCCACCCGCAAGCAATAAACCTATACCTAAGTCGCTCATTTGAGTTTTTAAATCGCCCATGACAGTGACACACAACCAACCCATTATTAAATATAACAGCACGCTAAATACTTTAAAGCGGCCAATAAATAAAGTTTTGAAAATGATGCCACCCAGTGCAAGTGTCCAAATGGCAATGAGTACTGTTGTTGCTTGTGCGCTTTGAAGGCTTATCAGCATCATGGGAGTATAGGTGCCAGCAATTAATGTATAAATGGCGCAATGATCGGCCATTTTAAACCGTTTGCGCCAGATAACACTTTGGCTCGAATGATACAAAGTTGAAGCCAAAAATAACACGATGATGCTCATGCCGTATACCAACACACCGCCCATCTGTACAAACGTTAATTCAGCCGGCGCTTTTAATAGCATCAGCACTAAACCAATAATACCCGCCACTACGCCTAAACCATGTGATATGGCATTAGCTCGTTCTTCATTGTGGCAATAGTCAGAAATAGATGTGGGTTTTGTGGTTTGATTTGTTGTTAATGTATCAGTTAAAGAGTTCATAATATCCTGTTTGCAACCTGGATGGTTTTTCTGCAAAGCTAGTCTAGCAGCCTCGATCTTAAATAGCTATATTTAAGAGTACACGTGTAAGCTTAATATCTAATGATTAATTATTTATGATTTTATTCAGATAATTAAAGTCACAAAGTTAAACATTATTTATCGAAAAGCAGCCTAATACGATAAATATAGTGCGTTGAAAATGGCTAATCACGTTATACTTATTTGATCTTTCGTGGCAATTTTTTTTATGTTGGACATACATTTTTATTTCCAACAACGCCCCAATACAGGACTTTACCGCCGCGGTATTGAATATGCAAAATGCTATGCGCTACAGGTGAAACTATGAATACAGCAATGCCTGAACAAGATGCAGAAAGTGAGCACATTGACTTTAATCTCGATGTGACTCCCTTTATTACACCAGAAAATGACGTTCCAGATGACAAACAACTGCAACAGCACCAACAAGATGTCGCAGATGGGATCCAACGACAGTTAACCGGTGGAATAGCAAGTAACACCAACAATAATCAACCATTGTTACTTGATGATGAAATTGAACAACACGCTAATCGTCTACAAACACTACTCGCGCGATTAACGGGTAATAACAGTTGGGTTATTGTATTAATTGTCCATGTATTGGTCATTGCATTAGCACTGATTTTTGGCCGGGCAGACATAAGCGGTTTAGCGGATATCCCACTTGAGCAAAAAGTCGAAAAACCTTTACCACCTTTAAAAAGCTATTTAATTACCGAAACTGAATATAACAAGTTAGTCGAGCGCGCTCAGCAAGCTGAACACTTAAACAGTAACCAGCAAAATATTGGCTTACAAGATGGACCAATGGCTGAGACCAAAACGGATGGAGTAAGTAATAAGAGTTCTCAATAACGAAGACGTTTATGATCATTATTGATACAGATGAACGCTAATCGATTAGGATCCTATCTTTAGAGTCCTATCTTTAAAATTCTAAGTTTAGAATCAGCAGCCGGAAAAGATTACCCTCAAATGAATAATCCTTAAAATAAATAGCCCTTAAGACAATTTATTATATTTAAATCGGTTTGCAATAACTGACCAACATAACGCGCACAACAGGCCACAGATAAGCCCGACAAGGTGAGACTCGGTCGCGACTCGAGCGCCGATTAATTCAGTGACACTCTCTGTAGCGCCAAAGAATTGTTCATATTCAACTTTGGCTATAACCCCAACCAGTAGTAAATAACCAGAGTAATAACCTTTGCGAATGTCCATTATGGCACCAAAAGCAAATAAGCCATGTAACATACCACTAAGACCTACATAGGCTTTTAAGCTGGGATAAAACAGATATAGCCCAATACCTTCAAGTAAGCATAAGCACATAAATAGCAATACCAGCTTCTCTGGATGTCGTTTGTAGTGAACTTCATGTAAAAACACTATCACCCAAAAACCAGCTAAATTCATCAATAAATGCCACAAGTTGGTATGCAGCAAATTACCGCTTATCAAACGCCATACTTCACCTTGCGCAATAGCATCATAACGATAACTAAAATATTGGTCTATTGGGAAAAACGCGGGGCTAGGGACGTCAGCTGCAAACAGCATGATACAGATGACGCTGATCACCACTAAAAAATGATAGGGTCCTACTGAATGAGATTTTGTGGCCAAAATTACCTCTAAGTATTATCGCTGTTTTGATGTTAAGGATCACACCGTCGATAAAGAATTATAGTCAAATCTTGCTTTAAAGAGATGTAAAACTTAATCCCTTTAAAGCAGCAATTATTTCACAACAGTCAATAGATACTGATATTCTCTCAATGAGTCGTGTTATGCCAATTTACTGTTCAGTGAAGCCATAACAGAGTCTTGGTTTTGTAAGTAATCATCGAGCCCGCGTTGGCGTAATAAACAAGCTGGGCAATCTCCACATCCTGTACCAACAATACCGTTATAACAAGTTAAGGTTTGTTGTTGCACTAAGGTTAATTGTTGATATTTATCTGCCAAAGCCCATGTTTCTGCTTTATTAAGCCACATTAACGGCGTAATTATCTTAAGTGGTTTATCCATGCCCAATGCTAAAGATTGCTGCATCGATTGAATAAATTCATTACGACAGTCAGGGTAGCCCGAAAAGTCGGTTTCGCACACACCGGTAATAATGGCATCACAACCTAACTGGTAAGCATAAATCCCGGCTAAGGTTAAAAACAAAATATTACGGCCTGGCACAAAGGTGTTGGGTAAGCCATTATTCATTAACTCGTGAGATACAGGAATAGCATCGCGAGTTAATGCAGATATCGCTAACTCGTTCAACAAGGTCGTATCCATGACTTTATGGCTGGCTAATTTCAGCTCAACAGCTAACGATTTAGCAACGTCAATTTCTTGCCGATGACGTTGGCCATAATCAAAAGTAATGCCGTGTACTTCATCGTACTGTGACAATGCTTGAATAAGGCATGTGGTCGAATCCTGACCGCCGCTAAAAACAACTAAAGCTTTGGTGGTGTTAGGTGTTGTGTTTGACATGAATATACTCTTAACGCTCTGATCAATCATCTTGGCTTTCTGCCGAAACGATTCAGAAAAAATCGAAATGATATTTTACCTAAGGTCGGCATAAGTGCAAAGCAAGCGGCGTAAATACTTGCAGCTGGAAGTAAAATCCTCTATAAATGCCGCCCTGTTGTTTGTCTGGTCGTATTGCTAGGCGTAAAAAGTAAGGTAAATCATGAAATATCCAGTTAACGAAGTATTTGAAACAATACAAGGTGAGGGCTCTTTTACAGGTGTCCCAGCACTTTTCGTTCGCTTACAGGGTTGTCCTGTTGGGTGTGCTTGGTGCGATACTAAGCAAACTTGGGATGTATTATCTGAGAACAAAGTCAGTGCTGATCAAGTGATTCAAGTTGATGGTACTATTGGCCGTTGGGCGGATCATACCGGTATTAGTTTACTTCAAGCATTTAAAGATAAAGGCTTTACTGCTAAGCACATCGTGCTAACTGGTGGAGAACCTTGTTTATACGATTTAACTGAAATGACTAGCGATTTTATAGCGGCTGGTTATCAGGTGCAAATTGAGACAAGTGGAACTTTTGAGGTTAAGTGTCATGACCGTGTTTGGGTGACTGTTTCCCCTAAAATCAACATGAAAGGCGGCTACAAGGTCCTTGAGCAAGCATTAATACGCGCCAATGAAATTAAACACCCTGTAGCCACTGAAAAACATATAGATGAATTAGATACACTACTTGAAGGCATAGATGTGACTGACAAAACCATCTGTTTACAGCCAATTAGTCAAAAAGATCGTGCTACAGCATTGGCCATGAAAGTGTGTATTGCTCGTAATTGGCGCTTATCGATTCAGACGCATAAATATTTAAACATCGACTAGGTTCATTTAATCAATTGATACAATAATGCCGCAAATTAACTGCGGCATTATTGTATTTATACTATCGAAAATTACAGCAATAAACCATTCTCATCAAAATGTTGCAGTTTTTGTCGGTAATGCTCAAAGCAGCCAATGTGTGCCTCAATCCATTGTGGGTTGTAATAGGTGTCTAAATAACGCTCTCCAGCATCACAAATTAAGGTCACAATAGAACCTGTTTTTCCATCCTGACGCATTTGAGTTGCTAATAATAATGCCCCATACAAGTTAGTCCCAGTCGATGCGCCAGTTTTGCGGCCAATCAATTGTTCTAACCATAAAATGGTGGCAACAGATGCTGCATCAGGAATTTGCAACATATTGTCGACAACGCCTGCAATAAATGAGGGTTCAACCCTTGGTCTGCCAATCCCTTCTATTTTACTGTTTTTGTCACTGACAATACTGGCATCACCACTGTGAAAATAATCGTAAAAAACGGAGTTCTCTGGGTCAACAACACATAATTGTGTTGCTTGTTGTTGATAACGTATATACCTGCCAATAGTTGCGCTGGTGCCGCCAGTGCCTGGACTCATCACAATCCAGTTTGGAATTGGGTGTGGCTCTTTTTCCATTTGATTGAAAATAGAGTCGGCAATATTGTTATTTCCGCGCCAGTCTGTAGCCCGCTCTGCATAAGTAAATTGGTCCATGTAATGCCCATTTAGTTCACTTGCAAGACGTTCTGACTCTGCATACATTTGGCTGCCATTATCAACAAAGTGACATTGACCACCATAAAACTCAATTTGTTGTATTTTCTTTTTTGCAGTGGTTTTTGGCATAACGGCAATAAAGGGGAGGCCTAATAAGCGAGCAAAATAGGCTTCTGATACTGCAGTACTGCCTGAGGATGACTCAATAATCGGCGTGCCTTGCTTAATCCAACCATTACACAGTGCATATAAAAACAAAGAACGGGCTAAACGATGCTTTAAACTGCCTGTTGGGTGGGTACTTTCATCTTTTAGATAGATGTCTATGCCTTCAATCTGTGGCAAGTCTAATTTAATTAAATGTGTATCAGCAGAGCGTTGGTAATCCGCTTCGATTTTAGCGATGGCCTGATTGACCCAAGTAGTTGGCATTCGACAAACTCGTTATTCCAAATGGGAATATATAATAACGAAAATAAAAAGTTAAAAGTAGTGTTTATGACAAACAGAATGAGTTCTTTATATAGGTATGTTTTATCAAGAAAAAAACAGCAACATGGCTATGCATTATTGTGAATATAGAGAATAGATAAGCGAGATGAAATAGACTAACAAAGAATTAAATCAGCAATAACAACTGGATTTTTAAGCAAGTAATGTGGGACTCAAGCAGGTAAGACAATTGAAAAACAGAATGTAAAATGGTGGAGGGAGAAGGATTCGAACCTTCGAAGGCTGAGCCGTCAGATTTACAGTCTGATCCCTTTGGCCACTCGGGAACCCCTCCACTGCGAAAGAAGATAACAAAGAAAAGATGGTGGAGGGAGAAGGATTCGAACCTTCGAAGGCTGAGCCGTCAGATTTACAGTCTGATCCCTTTGGCCACTCGGGAACCCCTCCACAAGTTTTCTTTATAACTTACTTTCTTTTTACACTTTAACGCTTTTGTTTTAGCAATCGAAATCGCTAAAACGGTACATCACACAACGACGCAAATGGTGGAGGGAGAAGGATTCGAACCTTCGAAGGCTGAGCCGTCAGATTTACAGTCTGATCCCTTTGGCCACTCGGGAACCCCTCCTCAATTGCGGCCGCCATAGTATTCACAAACCCATTGTATGTAAAGCCTAAAAATGAAAAAAATCTTAAAGTTTTGATTTATTTGGTCGATAAAATTACATCGAGCAAAGGTAGTGATGTTTTTATATGCAAATTGAGTCAACATTAGTCAATGAGTTACAAATAGGCAGCAGATTAAACGGGGCGGTTGAACATAATCGTCGTGGAGAATTCGGCTTACTATTGGCTATGTTATCGGCAGATGCTCGCGATATGGCGCAATTTCAGTTAGACGTCGATCTTAATGTAGAACAAAAATTGCGCAAACAATTCTCGCTACCACCTGCAGAACGATTAATTGATGATGTTTCGAGCGATATTTTTGTTACCGATAATGCCCCACTTTTTCAGCAGGGGGCTCGTCAATTTCAATTGCAACAGGCCTTAACTCCTGAAGCTCTGGTTATTCGTGGCTCACAATCTGACGCTATGGTTGAAGTGCTGAGTAATTGTGATGAACTCACAAAACGCAAAGCGATTAATTTATACCAGCAACATGATGTTATTGAAGATATGCATTTTATTGACCAGCTAGCTACCCAGCGGAAAATAAGTCAAACCATGGCGCTTCAGTATGCTTAAAAGTGGCGGGCAACATAGTGTATACAAACAGGCATACTAGCGCTGCTTAATATGCTATTTGTGAGCTTGGCAAATAAATCACCCTGATCTTTGCGTTAGGATATTAACACTAACAAGGTGATCTAGAGGTAATGACATGATTAAGCAAATTAAACAGCAACAACCTGGTAATGTGAATGATAGTTGTGCCGATTGTGGAAGCTTCGTTGATATTGGTGCGGTTGTGGAGGCAGATGACACGCTATTGCAGCTAACCTTTAATGGTGAAGATGCACTAACAAAAGCAAATGCACTCGAACAAATCGCTTTGCAACGTTTTCCAGAGACCAAAGCTGAAATTAAACAGTTGGTCAACCAGTGTGAATTGACATTGAATTTCGCGTTTAGCGTTGAAAAAATGATTTTTCAACTCGAAAACTCACTGTAGAAGATGCGTTGATTACAAATAATAAATAATGCGTGGCGTGTTTAGTCTTTACTGTAGATTTTCATTAAATCAATAGCTTAGTCGCTTTATGATGCGTCACATTTATCGTAACAAGTACCGACTAAATGATTGCTGTTAGTCGGTTAAAAGTGTAATCTTGCGGCATTAATAAAAGGTATAGTAGCAAATGCTTTATTACTGCTATGTTGTACCTTACAAGCGGATATCGCTCCCAAGTCGTACTCTGATTAATGACTGGCGCTTCAATGCGTAATAATAAAAATCATCTTTCAATGTCAATGATTATAAACCAGCAAATTTGAGTAATGTAGTTGTGTTTCGGGATGTAAATGAATCGTAAAGAGCAACAGCACTTATTGGAATTAATTGTAAATTCCAGTGCAAAACAGCAAGGTAATTTTTCAGAAACCTCTGAGATGGTTTGCCAACTCTTAAGAGAGTATTTCGACGCATCCTTTGTCTCTGTGTGGTTGCTAACCAATAGCATCGATGACACTCATACTATTGACGCAACAAACTCTGATGGGTTCTATGTTTGTGCCCACAATTTAGTCGCAAGCAACATTGCAGATCCATTAAGTCACAATGCGTCTTTGCGCCAAACTTCAATAATTGAACCGCAATTTTTTACAGAGCTTCGTTTACACCGCTTTATATTGTCTAGTGACGTTCACCAAAAAAATCTTATTCAGCAGTTTGCGAGCTATTATGAACATCACAACATTAACACCAGCATTGATATTGCAATTCGCATAAATGGTCACATTGAAGGTGTATTATCAATAGAACACTGCCAAGCCCATAAGTGGCTAAAAGCTGATATTCAGTTTGCAGTGCAATGTGCCGATCAATTAGCACTGACGTTGGCCACGCGCTACACCTACGACAGTAACGAGCAAATCTATTTACTGCGAAATGCTACAGAACAGTCAGAACATGTGGTGATGTTAGTCAATACTGACAGTAAAATTGTTGAATACGTTAACGGTGCCCATGAAAAAATGACTGGCCTTGCCAGAGAGACGATTGAACACCAAAGTGCATTAAATCTCGATATTTTCCGCTCTAACCCTCAACTTTTAGATGTCATTGTAAACAAACTTCATAACAAAGAAATCGTTAAAGGCAATATCAAGCTGAGTCGTACAGATGAGAGCGAGTATTGGCTAAATTACCACATCACGCCTTTTGTTACTGAATTAGGTAAACATTACGCGCTGGTATCGAGCTATGACAATTCAAGCGAATACTTGCATAAAGCGGAATTAGAACACCTTGCCTGGCATTGTAGTTTGACCGGTTTGCATAATCGTAGCTATTTTACGCAGCAACTGGATCGCGCAATCGATGGCACATTGATACTTGTCGATTTAATGGGCTTTAAACGTTTTAATGATACACATGGTCATGATCAAGGCGATGCATTATTGATTGAAGTTGCCCGCCGGTTAAAGCATTTTTCGTTATCTGCAAATGCCATTGATGTTGCCCGTGTTGGCAGTGATGAATACGCTATTTTGTTACCCATCAATTCTGCAAATGCAGACGATTTTTTTGCTGAACAAGAGCAAATGGTGAAACGGCTTTATTTAAGTTTAGTTGCACCCGCGATTATTTTACGTGAAAAAGTGAGCCCTAAACCTGCTATTGCGGTAGTTGATATCAAGTCCGTGGCAGGGATGTTTTCACCACTATCTTGTGCTGACATTACTTTGCAATATGCTAAGAGTAAGTCGGAGATGCATTACCAGTTTTTTAATGCTGATTTGTTAGATGCATTTACCAGCAATGCTGAAATCGAGCGGGATTTACAACATGCAATTAAAGGCCGTGAGTTTGAACTTTATTATCAGCCATTAATGGATTTACAAACTAATCAATATATTGGTGCTGAAGCGTTAATTCGTTGGCATCACCCTAAAAAAGGCGTGTTGTACCCAGGATCGTTCATCGACATTGCCGAGCAAAGCGGAATGATAAATCCTATCGGGGAATGGGTGTTAGAAACTGCCTGTAAACAGCTCAACTTATGGCAACATAAAAATGTTGATATTGCGATGCACGTTAACGTGGCCGCAAGACAGTTTTTTAGCGGTAATTTGTATGAGCAAGTGTGGCGATTAGTGACGCGTTATCGTATAAAACCCAAAACATTAATTTTAGAGATCACTGAAACTGAGTTAATGGGTGATATTCGATATGCGATTAACTTATGCCATGAATTAGCTGAATTAGGTGTAGGCTTAGCGATTGATGATTTTGGTACGGGTTACAGTTCCATGAAGTATTTGAAACAGTTCCCAATATCGAAACTCAAAATTGATCGTTCATTTATTATGGACATTTCGTCTAGCCGAGAAAGCCGTGAGATTGTCAGTGCGATAATTGCTATGGCAAAAGCGTTGAATATTTCATTAACAGCAGAAGGCGTTGAAACGAGAGAGCAGGAAGAGTTTCTATCATTAAGCGCTTGTCATCATGCCCAAGGGTATTTGTACAGCCCAGCGATACGGGTGAACGAGTTTGCGCAGTTTATCGATAAACACAGCACTAGGTAGCCAGTGTAAAAATTAATGAGTTAGCTTTGCACAACACTGCTTAAATTTACGGCCACTGTGGCAAATACAGGGTTCATTTCTTGCCGGCGATCGCGTACTCATTTGTTTTCCTTCGGTGTAAAGCCATTGCTCATCAACTAACACAAATGATGATTTTTCGTAGATTGCATCGATGTGCTTATCTTCTACATACCACGCTTTAAATGTAACTTCGCCATTATTTTCTCGCTGTTCTGTTGCCAGTAACTCTAATCCTAACCAATGAGTATTACTTTGAGCTAGCTGTTCAACCGTTAAACCTTGTCGATAATTTGGGTGATGTGTCGCAATAAGATAGTCAAACTGGCCTACAACAAATGCACAGTAGCGTGAGCGCATAAGTTGTTGTGGCGACTGAGCCACTTTTTCAGCGCAATGCAAAGGTAAACAACATTGTTGATACAAGGTTTTACTGCCGCAAGGGCACAAGTCTGTAGGTGAAATATTGATTGTCATTTTGCAGTTGTACTCTGCTCAGTAGGAGTAGCGCTGATAAATTGGCGCCCATAATACAAATTAGGTACTGGCTTCGCATCATAATAAAGTTTTGCTGTAGCATGGGTATTTGAGTCCACACTTATTAACCATTTCCCGCTATTGTCTTTAGCCGATACGGTGACAAATTTACCCGCAAATTCACTCACAGGTTCACCAGAATCAGCCCCAGGATGAAAGCGTACTAAATAATAGCCTACATCGGTTGCGCTATTTTCGTCGACATGACGTACCAGTACTCTGAAATCAACTTCTAATGAAGCTTGCTTACGCTTAATTTTATCAAAAAAGCGCGTGTATAAATTGAGGATATTCTGTTTACCCAGAATAATCCCTTTTTCTTGGGTTTCAGAAACGTAGGCAGCATCTTCAGTATAAATTTTCTCAATGCTGTTGAGGTCTAAATGTTCAAATGCTTGTACTAATTGGCTAAAGTTAGCATTGAGAGCTTTGTGAGGAATGGCTTTAGCTGCAACTGCATTAAGCGAAGAAATACACAAACACACCGTGAGGATAAAGTAAGCTAAAATGGATGTGTTCAAACGTAACAATATTTTTTTCAATGCATATTCTCTTTTTGATATTCTTTTTATAGGAAAGGAAACCCACAACGCTATACCGTGAGCACAACTATAAATTATTCAGCGATTTTGCCAAAGCGCATAATCTTTACAAAGTATGTAGGAGGTTAACCATGTCTTTTAATGAAGATGATTTATTTTTACAAGAAATGGCCGACGTTACCCCCTTAAAACCAGAGCGCCAAAGCATTGCGGCGCAAACATGGCTTAATCCATTAAGTGTAACAGATGCTCAACTTGCAAAGCGAGCGGCAGCACAACAACATGAATTGTTACAGTTATTACCCACTGACCCACATTTAATACAGCCGCTACAACCAGATGACATAGTCAGTTATAAGATTGACGGTATTCAAGATGAAGTGTTTAAACATTTAAGATTGGGCAAATATCCGATTAAAACAGTGTTAGATCTTCATGAATATCGGCTCAACCAAGCACGCGACAGCATGATTAATTGTTTGTTGAGTGCTTATGAGCGTGGTGAGCGCAATGTGCTGATAATTCATGGTAAGGGTTATAAAAGTAAACCCTATCCAGCGTTGATGAAATCAGCGGTGTGCCATTGGTTACAGCAAATAGAGCCGGTTACCGCTTATCATTCAGCTACACGCAATCAAGGTGGAGTAGGTGCGGTATTTGTGATGCTAAAAAAATCTCAGCAAAAGAAGATTGAGAATAGCGAACTTAATCGAAAGGGCAGTGGTTTCCGATAAAAAAATGGCGCTTATTCAGCGCCATTTAAATTCATTTATCTCTGCATAAACACAAGATTAAGCCATATGATAAATCAAAGTTTATCTGAGCGTTACCAGCCACATTGACGGTTCGCTTCAGTATTTTGCTCATCAAGCCATACTTGTAGTGGTGCAAAGTAATCTAATACTGCTTTTGCGTCCATTTGCTTAGTGCCAGTTATAACATTAAGCGCTTCTGGCCAGGGTTGACTCGCTCCCATTTCAAGCATTTCATTCAATTTAGCGCCAGCAGCTTCGTTACCATAAATACTGCAACGATGGACGGGGCCTGTATCGCCGGCAATATCACACAAAGCTTTATGGAATTGGAACTGTAATACGTGAGCTAAAAAGTAACGCGTGTACGGAACATTACCTGGAACATGGTATTTTGCTCCTGGGTCAAAATCTGCTTCGCTGCGAGCGATAGGCGCTTTAACACCCTGGTATTTTTCACGTAAATCCCACCAAGCTTGGTTGTATTGTTCAGGTTTAATGGTGCCGTTAAATACCTGCCAACGCCATTGGTCAATCATCAAACCAAATGGCATAAACGCAACTTTATCCAAAGCTTGCTTTAATAATAAGCCAATGTCTTTCGAAGCGTCAGGGACTGAGTCTAATAAACCAATTTTTTGTAAATACTTAGGTGTAATAGACAATGCAATGGTATCGCCAATGGCTTCGTGAAACCCATCATTAGCAGAGTTTTTAAAGATAAACGGCTGGTTTTTATAAGCGCGTTGATAAAAGTTATGGCCTAACTCATGGTGGATGACAGTAAAGTCTTCGGCATTTTTCTGGATACACATTTTGATTCGGATATCGTCCAGATTATCTAAATCCCAAGCTGACGCATGGCACACTACGTCACGGTCTTGTGGTTGCACAAACATCGAACGTGTCCAGAAGCTGTCGGGTAAAGCGCCAAACCCTAAAGAAGTAAAGAAACCTTCAGCTTGCTTAACCATTTTAATTTCGTCATAACCATTTTGAGCCAGTAACTCAGTTACGTTATAACCTGGGTCGGCATCTTCTGGCGCCACACTGTTATAAATGGTACCCCATTGTTGTGCCCACATATTACCCAGTAAATGCGCAGGGATTGGGCCAGTTTTAGGCGCGACTTCATCACCATATTGTTCGTTTAATTCCCCGCGTACATAACAGTGCAACGAATCATATAATGGTTTTATTTGAGCCCATAAGCGATCTAACTCAGCAGAGAACGCATCTGGTTCCATGTCGTACTGACTACGCCATAATTCAGATAAATCAGCATACCCAAGATCTTTTGCGCCTTCATTGGCTAATTCGACTTCGCGTTCAAATAACGGACGCATTGGTTTAGCTATTTCGCGCCAACCTTGCCATGCTTCGAGTAAAACAGCTGGATCTTTTGATTCAGCCATAAGATTTGAAAGCTCAGGCTGGGTTAAGCAGCGACCATCAGCAAAGCAATATTTCCCTTTACCGTATAAGCCATTAAGTTCTGATACGATACTGGCCAGCTCAGCATTTTTAGCTGGGTCTAATGGTGCGGGTAGTACTAAACTACTGCGAAGACTGTTAAGTTTTCTAGCATTAACAGCGTCGAGTTCAACATGAGCATATTTGGCCGCTTCTGTAGCATAACGAACCGACGTGGAAGTAACTTTTTCACCCATAGCGGCAGACAATGCTGCGGTATCGTCGGTAATAAAATTTGAGTAAATCCATTCTGCACGATTTGCTTCAATGTTTAAATTGGCTAAATCAGCCTCCGCTTGATTGATAAACTCAATCGCTGCAGCACTATCAATTTTTTCTACTTTTGCTGCAGATGTGCTAACAGTTGCTTGGGTATCATTACAGGCGCTAAGACCTAACGCGAGTGACACAATTAATGCAATTTGAGACGGTTGTTTTAAAGGGAAGTTCATTATATTGGCATCCTTGTTTTTCTTATCGGCGTCAGTGTACCGAAAAATAGCCAACTTTGCATATAAGTTAACAATCTGGTGCAGTTGTTAAGGTTTTTGTTCTTCGGTTTTATCTATAAAGCAAATAATTTCAATTGACATCTGTGCGCTCAATGATTAATTTAAACGGGTGTTTAAATTAAATTGGGTCATGGAATGGCAAGCCGTACTGATACAAAAACAAGAATACTCGATGCAGCTGAAAAGTTGTTTGCTGAGAGAGGTTTTTCTGAAACTTCGTTACGACTGATCACCAGTAAAGCCGAAGTCAATTTGGCGTCGGTCAATTACCATTTTGGTTCTAAAAAAGAATTAATCCGTGCTGTGTTGGCACGATATCTCGACGTGTTTATGCCCAGTGCTGCCATTGAGATAAATCGTTTACATCATGCGCCTGAACACGCTTCACTAAACGAGATTTTTTCTGCTTTAATTAAACCGTTACTTGAATTAAATAAAGTGCGTAACGGCGGAACAATCATTTTTCTGCAGTTGCTCGGTCGAGGCTATATAGAAAGCCAAGGTCATTTACGCTGGTTTATCACCACACATTATGGTGAGCATTTAGCGACATTTGTTAAAGCAGTTGCTGCTAGTGCGCCGCACATTCCGCCGGCAGAAATGTTTTGGCGCTTACATTTTACCTTGGGAACCATTGTGTTCACCATGGCATCAGCAGATGCATTAAATGAGATTGCCGCAGCCGATTATGGTGAACATAACAACACTGAAGCAATTATTCGTAAAGTTATTCCCTACATGGCGGCCGGTGTGGCTGTCCCTGTGTTAACAAACTAAGAAGGTATAAAATGAGTATCGTCATATTGCTACTTATAGCGATCATTATCCTCTTTGGCGTACGTAATATCCGCATGCAGTTCATTACTCGTCCGGTATTTTCGTTCTTCAAAAAGGTGTTGCCACCTTTGTCGAGCACCGAGAAAGAAGCCATGGAAGCCGGCGACGTGTGGTGGGAAGGTGAATTATTCCGCGGTAAGCCAAACTGGAATATGTTACACGGTTTTGGTAAGCCAACATTAACAGCTGAAGAACAAGACTTTATCGACAATCAAGTTCAAACAGCGCTTACCATGATTGACGATTTCGATATCGTGCATAACCGTAAAGATTTGCCACCAGAATTATGGCAATACTTTAAAGACGAAGGTTTCTTTGCGTTAATCATTCCGAAAAAATACGGTGGACGTGAATTTTCTGCTTTTGCAAACTCAACAATTGTGGCCAAAATTGCCACACGCAGTGTGAGTGCAGCCGTCACTGTGATGGTGCCAAACTCATTAGGCCCTGGTGAATTATTGACTCACTATGGTACTCAAGAGCAAAAAGATCATTGGTTACCGTCTCTTGCTGTAGGTAAAGATATTCCTTGTTTTGCGTTGACGGGCCCTGAAGCGGGCAGTGATGCTGGCGCAATCCCTGATGTCGGTATTGTGTGTCGTCGTGAATTTGAAGGTGAAGACACTTTGGGTTTAAGCCTGACATGGAACAAGCGCTATATTACGCTTGCGCCTGTTGCGACAGTATTGGGTTTAGCGTTCCAAATGCGTGACCCTGATGGTTTATTAGGTGATGTTAAAAATCTAGGTATTACCTGTGCTTTAATCCCAACGGATCACGAAGGCGTAGAAATTGGACGTCGTCATAATCCATTAATGATGGCATTTATGAACGGTACCACTAGCGGTGAAGATGTGTTTATCCCGCTAGACTGGATTATCGGCGGCCCTCAATATGCGGGTAAAGGCTGGCGTATGCTGGTTGAATGTCTGTCTGCTGGACGTGGTATTTCATTACCTGCACTTGCAACAGCATCTGGCCACGTGGCGACTAAAACAACCACAGCTTACAGTTATGTTCGTCAACAGTTTGGTATGCCAATTGGTAACTTTGAAGGCGTACAAGAAGCTATGGCGCGTATTATTGCCAATACATATCAACTTGAGGCTGCACGTCGCTTAACGACCCAAGGTATCGACTTAAAAGTAAAACCTTCAGTTGTAACCGCTATTGCAAAGTACCACATGACTGAACTCGGTCGTGACGTACTTGAAGATGCGATGGATATTCAATCTGGTAAAGGCATTCAATTAGGCCCTAAAAATTATTTAGGTCATGCATTTATGGCTAATCCAATCTCAATTACCGTAGAAGGTGCAAACATTCTTACGCGTTCATTGATGATTTTTGGTCAAGGTGCAACGCGTTGTCACCCATATGTGTTGGCCGAAATGGAAGCCGCTGGTATGGAAGATGAAACATCGGCATTAGATCGTTTCGATTCATTACTACTGGGTCATATGGGTTATGCCATTGGTAACGCATTACGCTCATTTGGTAGTGCGTTAACAGGCAGTCGTTTTGCCAGTGCACCAGTAAGCGGACCTACTCAGCAATATTACCGCGACATGACACGTATTTCGTCATCACTTGCGATTATGACTGACTTATCTATGTTGATCATGGGCGGCGACCTTAAGCGTAAAGAAATGATTTCTGCTCGCATGGGCGACGTATTGAGTCAACTGTATTTAGCTTCTGCTACATTGAAGTTATTTGAAGATAATGGCCGTCAACAAGATGATTTGCCCGCTGTGCATTACGCAATGACTGAGCGTTTACACCTAGCAGCTAAAGCGCTTGACGAAGCTATTCGTAATTTCCCAAGTAAAATTGCTGCCGTGCTGTTACGTGTGTTGATTTTCCCTCTGGGTAATCACTTTAACGCGCCAAGCGATAAAGTTGCGGTTGAAGTGTGCAAAGGTATGCTTAAACCTGGCCCTGCACGTGACCGTATCACATTCCTTTGTGGCGAATTTGATGGTGATACCAGTGGTATTGCTGAAGTGGAAAATGCATTCTTAGCCAAATATGCTGCGAAAGATTTGTATAAGAAACTGAAAAAAGCACAACGCAGTGGTCACTTAAAATCTAAGTTACCGATGCTGGAGCTGTTTGATGTAGCCCTCGATAAAGATATCATCACAGAAGCTGAACACAAACAGCTTGTAGAAGCCGATGTGCTGCGCCTAGCTGCAATCAATGTGAATGATTTTGATAAGTTATAATTGCGTTTAGACATAACATTATTTAACGCTAAAGCCCTGACTCAGTCGGGGCTTTTTTATACCGCAAACGCAAGCAACCAATCTGCTGAATGATGACAACTTATTTGGGTGAGGTGAGTGCTATAAGAGCTAGTTAACTGAAATAGAGTGATGTAAACGAATACACTTGTGATTACCGGGTAACGCGAAGTTTACTTGACCAAACAAGATAGCAGTCATCGTCAGTGAAAACACCGTATCGATGTTTAGTGGTCGATGTTCTATGTGTAGGTTTGCCTCATCGCCTTGCGGTTGTAGTTTGTGACTAGATGCTTTTAACTGACTAGATTAATGAATAAGCCTAAGTGATTTACTCCTACAATGCCTATCATATCTATTTTTTATGTGCATTCCGATACGCTGAAGTTATTTGTCGGTGCGCATTTAAGTGTGAATGTACGCCCAGACTATTTCTGGCAATAAAAAAGCCAACCGCATGGTTGGCTTTAACATTATTGATCCATAAGCAGATGCGTTAACACGCTGCATACGTCATATTGAGCGAGTTATGCAACTACCAACACTTTACAAGTGTTAGTGCCACCGATGGTTTCCATCGCGTCGCCTTTGGTCATCAGTACCATGTCACCACTTGATAAGTAACCGGCATTAACCATGCAGTTAAGTGCTTCTTTAGCTAGTTCGTCAGCAGGGTAAGCCGTAGAATCAAACTCAATTGGCTGTACACCACGATACATTGCCATGCTGGCTAATGTTCTCTGGTGACGCGATAAAGCAAAAATAGGTAAGCCAGAACTGATGCGTGACATTAATTTAGCTGTCGCGCCAGATTCAGTTAACGAAATAATCGCTTTTACGCCTGCTAAGTGATTAGCTGCATACATAGTTGATAGGGCAATAGTTTCTTCAACTGATGAGAAACTTTGATCCATACGGTGCTTAGATACTTTCACACTTGGGTGTGATTCTGCACCTAAACACACGTTAGCCATTGCTAATACTGTTTCTTCAGGGAAGTCACCTGCAGCGGTTTCTGCTGATAGCATTACTGCGTCAGTACCATCTAATACCGCGTTAGCCACGTCCATGACTTCAGCACGAGTTGGCATTGGGCTAGTGATCATTGATTCCATCATTTGGGTCGCAGTGATAACCGCTTTGTTTAACTGGCGTGAACGTTGAATTAAACGTTTTTGTACTGCAACTAGGGCAGCATCACCAATTTCAACACCTAAGTCACCACGAGCAACCATCACTACATCTGATGCTCTGATCACATCATCCATTGCTTCATCAGTTTCAACGGCTTCTGCACGTTCAACTTTAGCAACGATTAATGCATTACTACCTGCTTCTACAGCAAGTTTACGTGCAAGATCTAAATCAGCACCAGTACGAGGGAAAGAGACGGCTAAGTAATCAACATTAATCATTGCAGCTGTTTTAATGTCTGCCATGTCTTTTTCTGTCAATGCAGGAGCTGTTAAGCCGCCACCTTTTTTGTTGATGCCTTTATTGTTAGACAAAGGACCTGCAACAGTCACAGTAGTAAAGACTTTACGGCCTTCAACACTGTCAACTCGTAATTGCACACGGCCATCATCCAGCATCAAGATATCACCAATCACAACATCATCTGGAAGTTGCTTATAATCAATACCGACTTGTTTATCGTCGCCTTCACCTTTGCCTAAATCAGCATCAAGGATAAATTTGTCGCCCAAGTTAAGTTTGATTTTTTGGTTATCTTTAAACGTAGATATGCGGATTTTTGGGCCTTGCAGATCACCAAGAACAGCAACATGCTTGCCTAATTCTTTAGCGATTCTACGTGTATCTGTAGCACGTTTTAAATGATCTTCTGGTGAACCGTGTGAGAAGTTAAGTCTAACCACGTTAGCACCGGCTGCGATAATTTTACGTAAATTGTCATCGCGGTCAGTTGCTGGCCCAAGTGTTGTAACGATTTTAGTTCTGCGGAACATGAGATACTCCGTTAATGATAAGTAAGATTTTGTGTTAAATAGAATTCGGTTATTTAAAGTACACAAGCTATCTTAGTACTTAAATGATGTAACTATATTAACAGACATTCTTAATTAATGTAGTAAAGTTACAAACAAAAAGACGACTTTTACTGTGTAATTTATGTGACAGATAAGTGATTTTTACAATAAAAAAGGCCATTCGGTATGAACCGTATGGCCTTTAATGTCTCTTAAGTACTGATGTTAGATTACAAACTCGGGATCAAAACTTAATTTATTGTGTAATTATTTAACAGTTCGGGTAATAAATAGCCGTTAAATAGTGAGATCTTTATTAACACGTGACTCTTTTAATACTTCTTTAACGCGTTTTAGATTATCACGGAATCTCGGTCCACGGCGCAATGTAAAGCCGGTAGCGAGAACATCGATTGTCACTAACTGCGCTAATCGTGACGCCATTGGTAAGTACATGTCGGTATCTTCAGGTACTTCCATGGTAACAGGTAGCGTACACTCTAAAGATAATGGTGAGTTGCGGGCTGTAATGCCAATAACTGCGGCGCCGTTTTCACGGGCAATACGGGCAATTTCGATTAATGATTTAGTGCGGCCAGTGTGCGAGATAAGCACAACAACATCGCCTTCATTACAATTAATGCAGCTCATACGTTGCATTAACACATCATCGAAACAAATTACCGGTACATTGAAACGGAAGAACTTGTTTTGGGCATCGTGGGCCACAGAAGAGGAAGCACCAAGCCCAAAAAACGAAATAGTCTTAGCTTGAGTGAGTACATCAACGGCTTTATTGATTGCCGCTGTATCAAGACTTTGACGTGCGGTATCGAGCGATGCCATTGAAGATTCGAAGATTTTTGTTGTATATGAATCTGGAGAATCGTCTTCTTCAACATGTCGACTAACATAAGGTGTACCGTTAGCAAGACTTTGTGCCAAATGTAACTTAAAATCAGGGAAACCTTTAGTATCAAGGCGACGGCAAAAGCGGTTAACGGTTGGCTCACTCACATCAGCCATCTTGGCTAAAGTCGCGATACTAGAATGTATAGCTGTTTGCGGTGAGGCTAGTATGACTTCGGCAACTTTTCGTTCCGATTTACTAAATTGGGTAAGGCTTTTTTGAACCTTTTCTAGGGTATTCATAAGCAAGCATCCGCTAAAAAGTAGCTAAGTAGTAGGTTATGTAGTTTTATACCATAACTTACAGGAATTTCGTGATTTAAGTTATTTTTTTACCTTTTACACGATCCTGTTGTTATTTTTCAAGACACAGATCACGGTTAAATGGTTTGTAAGCCTTGTTATAGGTGGAAAATCATACCAGATAATAGGTGCAGATGACTAGGTTAACAACAATGCAATATTTGCAAATTAAAGATGCAATATTCAAGTTCTGTTGTTATATTACAACAAAAGTGTGTTTTTATTCATCGAGCGAATTCGAACATGGCGCACACACATAATCAGGAGAGCTTTCAGCAATGGGCAAATCAATTGGAGCCAAGGCTTGTGACTTCGTACTTTTCGGTACAAAAGGCGATTTAGCTAGGCGCAAATTATTACCTTCTTTATACCAGCTAGATAAAGCAGAGTTACTCGATAAAGAAACCAAGGTTATTGGTGTTGCAAAAGATGCATTCACCCATGAAGAATTCATCGCCCTTGTAACAAAAGCATTAAATACTTTTGTTAAAGATGAAATTTGTCCAACTACGCTAGAACGCTTCCTCAGTCGTTGTCATTACATCGGCACCAACTTCACCGAGCCTGAAGGTTACAAAGCATTCCACGATTTACTTGAACCAAGTAAGCGTGTCATGGTGAACTATTTCGCAACACCGCCTTCAATTTTTGGTGCTATCTGTCGTTGTTTACATGAGCAAGATTTAATTAAGTCAGACACCCGCGTTGTATTAGAAAAACCCATCGGAACCGATTTAGAATCATCGCATGTGATTAACGATCAAGTGGCCGAGTTCTTCAACGAAAACCAGGTTTACCGTATTGACCATTACTTAGGTAAAGAAACAGTACAAAACTTAATAGCGTTACGTTTTGCTAACTCATTGTTTGCATCAAAGTGGGACAACCGCACAATCGATCATGTCCAAATCACTGTTGCCGAAGAAGTGGGTATTGAAGGACGTTGGGGTTACTTTGATGGCGCAGGCCAGATGCGTGACATGATCCAAAACCATTTATTACAAGTGTTAACCCTTGTTGCAATGGATCCACCCGTTAATCTTGACGCTGACAGCATTCGTGATGAAAAAGTAAAAGTGCTTAAGTCACTGCGCCCAATTAACCAAGACAACGTGTATGAAAATACTGTTCGTGGTCAATACAGTGCAGGCTTCTTAAAAGGTTCGCCAGTTCCGGGTTACTTAGAAGAAGAAGACGCAAACACTAATTCAAACACCGAAACCTTTGTGGCGCTTCGTGTTGATATAGACAACTGGCGTTGGGCTGGTGTGCCGTTCTATTTACGCAGCGGCAAGCGTATGCCATTTAAGAGCAGTGAAATTGTGGTGTACTTTAAAAACCCGCCGCACAATTTGTACCGTGCTAGCTACCGCAATTTGCCACCTAATAAGTTAACCATCCGTTTACAGCCTCATGAAGGGGTCGAAATTCAGATGATGAACAAGGTGCCAGGTCTTGAGCAAAAGCAGCGTTTACAAACGACTAAGCTGGATTTAAGTTTCACTGATACTTTTAAGAATGAACGTATTGCTGATGCTTATGAGCGTTTATTACTCGAAGCCATGTTGGGTAACCAAGCCTTGTTCGTGCGTCGTGACGAAGTTGAACAAGCGTGGAAGTGGGTTGACGGAATCATTCAGTCGTGGGAACAAAGCGGTGAAAAACCCAAACCGTATCCAGCAGGTACTTGGGGCCCAGTGGCGTCAGTGGCACTTATCACTAAAGACGGCCGTTCTTGGGACGAGTAGGGAGCAGATATGATTAAAGAAACTGTATTTAAATCGTTTGATACACCAGCAGATCTTGAAGCCAAGTTAGCAGACAAAATTGCTCAGCAATTACAAGATGCTGTCGACACTCGTGGCAAAGCCAGTTTAGTCGTATCAGGTGGATCTACCCCGTTAAAATTGTTTGAGCTATTAAGCCATAAGCTTGTTGATTGGAGTGATGTTTACATTACTTTGGCCGATGAGCGTTGGGTTAATGCTGACGAAAAAGATTCGAACGAAAGACTTGTTCGTGAACATTTATTACAAAACCGTGCAGCTAGTGCCAAGTTCCGTGGTCTTAAGAATATGTTTGCTAGCCCTGAAGCGGGCTGTGACATGACAAGTGATTCGTTGGCTAACTTTCCTCGTCCGTTTGACGTGGTAGTGCTGGGTATGGGCACCGATGGACATACTTGTTCATGGTTCCCATGTAGCGCTGAATTAGATAACGCCCTGAACACTAAGGCGTTATGCGCAGCGGTTAATCCAACTACAGCACCACATGCACGCATAACGTTATCAAAAGATGCCATTTTAAATAGTCGTCAGATTTATTTGCATCTTGTTGGAGAGCCAAAATTAACTGTATATCATCAAGCACTTGAAAATGATGATGTTACCCAAATGCCAATTAGAGCCGTGTTAGCGCAGCGTAAAACGCCCGTTGATGTGTTCTATAGCGCGTAAGGAGTTTTACCATGCATTCAGTAGTACAAGCTGTTACCGATAGAATTATTGCTCGCAGTCAACAGTCGCGTTCAAGCTATTTATCTGCCCTAAACGACGCTAAAGCTCAAGGCGTTCACCGTAGTGCATTAAGTTGTGGCAATTTAGCCCACGGTTTTGCGGCATGTCAGCCGGTAGAGAAAGATTCTTTACGCCAACTGACCAAAGCCAACATAGGTATTGTGACGGCATTTAACGACATGTTATCTGCACACCAACCCTATGAAACCTACCCGAACATGCTTAAACAAGCGTGTATGGATGTGGGCAGTGTTGCACAAGTTGCAGCAGGTGTACCAGCCATGTGTGACGGTGTCACTCAAGGTCAACCGGGTATGGAGTTAAGTCTACTTAGCCGCGAAGTGATTGCTATGTCGACCGCAGTAGGGCTATCGCACAACATGTTTGACGGTGCATTGCTGCTGGGTATTTGTGACAAAATCGTACCAGGTTTGTTGATTGGCGCATTGAGTTTTGGTCATTTACCGATGTTATTTGTGCCAGCAGGCCCAATGAAATCAGGCATCCCAAACAAAGAAAAAGCACGTATTCGTCAACAATTTGCCCAAGGTAAAGTAGACCGCGCAGCATTACTAGAAGCTGAATCAAAGTCATACCACAGTGCCGGTACGTGTACCTTCTACGGTACAGCTAACTCTAACCAGTTAATGTTAGAAGTGATGGGCTTACAGTTACCAGGTTCATCGTTTGTAAACCCAGATGATCCTTTACGTGATGAGTTAAGCAAAATGGCCGCTAAACAAGTGTGCCGTTTAACTTCTATGGGCACGCAATACACCCCCATTGGTGAAGTGGTTAATGAAAAATCAGTCGTTAACGGTATCGTAGCATTACTGGCAACAGGCGGCTCAACTAACTTGACCATGCATATTGTGGCTATTGCACGTGCAGCTGGCATTATCGTTAACTGGGATGACTTTTCTGACTTATCTGCTGCTGTACCATTATTGGCCCGTGTTTATCCAAATGGTCATGCTGATATTAACCATTTCCATGCTGCTGGCGGTATGGCGTTATTGGTTAAAGAATTGCTTGATGGCGGCTTAATTCATGAAGATGTGAATACTGTTGCTGGTTACGGTTTACGTCGTTATACCCAAGAGCCTCGTATTATCGATGGCGAGTTAAAGTGGGTTGATGGAGTCACTGAATCGTTAGACAAAGAAGTATTAACGCATCTTGATACGCCTTTTCAAAGTAACGGTGGTTTAACCCTACTTAAAGGTAACTTAGGCCGCGCGGTGATTAAGGTTTCTGCAGTACCTGCAGGGAATCGTGTCATTGAAGCGCCAGCGGTTGTGATTAACGATCAAAATGAAATTGACGAGTTATTCAAGTCTGGTTCGTTAGACCGTGATTGCGTTGTTGTCGTTAAAGGCCAGGGCCCTAAAGCCAATGGCATGCCAGAACTACACAAACTCACACCATTCTTGGGCACCTTACAAGATAAAGGTTTTAGAGTTGCATTGGTAACAGATGGCCGTATGTCTGGCGCATCAGGTAAAGTTCCTGCCGCGATTCATTTAACACCAGAAGCATTAGACGGTGGCTTAATTGCCAAAGTGCAAGATGGCGATGTTATTCGTATCGATGCCACTACAGGTGAATTAACTCTGTTAGTTGATGAGAAAACGCTTGCTAACCGCACCGCAGGGATTGTGGATTCACACCATTCAGCGTACGGCATGGGTCGTGAATTGTTTGGTGCGTTACGTCGCAGCTTAAGCAGCCCAGAAACAGGTGCTCGCAGCACTAGCGCGATTGATGAATTATATTAAAAATAAGGAAGTCGGTAACATGATTGAGCCTAATAACTGGTTACTTCAACCACAAGAAGTGTTTAAACGTAGCCCAGTAGTTCCGGTTATGGTGATAAACAAGCTAGAACATGCAGTGCCTTTAGCTAAAGCACTCGTTGCTGGCGGGATCAGTGTATTAGAAGTGACCTTACGCACTCCTTGTGCACTTGAAGCCATTGCCAAAATTGCTAAAGAAGTGCCAGAAGCCCTTGTGGGTGCGGGTACTATTTTAAATGAAACTCAGCTAAACCAGGCGGTTGCAGCTGGTTCGCAATTTATCATTACCCCTGGCGCCACGGTTGATTTATTAAAAGCGGCTAAAAAAGGCACTGTGCCATTAATCCCAGGTATTGCCAGTATTTCTGAAATCATGGTAGGCATGGAGTTAGGTTACACTCACTTCAAGTTTTTCCCTGCTGAAGCTTCAGGCGGTGTGAATGCACTTAAGTCATTCTCTGGTCCACTAGCAGACATTCGTTTTTGCCCAACTGGCGGCATTAGCCCTGCTACTTACAAAGATTATTTGGCATTGCCAAATGTTGATTGTATTGGCGGTAGTTGGATTGCACCAACAGATGCAGTAGACAATGAAGAATGGGATCGTATTACACAGTTATGTAAAGACGCGCTAGCTGCCCTTTAATTAACCTTGTAATGACATCACTCTAAAAACCAGCTTTAGCTGGTTTTTTTATGGCTTTTTGTTTCATATCGTCGCTAGCATATGGCCTACAGCCACTAATATTTTGGGGCTTCGCCACACCATAGCAAAGGCCGTAAGTTTTAACTTACGCAGGGTAGTGTAATCGTCTTCCCGGTAATGCTTTTGAGCCGGGATCCAGGTGTTAGTTTTTACGTTTTGTACTTATGTACTTATGTACTTATGTACTCATGGCCTACGGCCACTAACGTCGTGGCGCTTCGCCCACACCAGACCAAGAGGAAACCAACGGCTGTTCCCTCTTGGAACTCCCAGCCGCCACATCAAAATTATCTGAAAAGCGATAATTTCGCGACGTGGTTTGATCCAGCTTTTAACTTCATTTATAGCCAGCTTTGGCCTTATTCGAAAATGCTAACGCTTCCGATGGTACATCCTGTACCTCGAAAGCTAGCCTGACATCCATGTCAGGACTCACGCTATTTTCTTCAACGTCCTCAAGTTCAGAGTTAAATTTGAACATTTTAAAATCAAGACAACTAACTCGTTTATGCCCCTTTATGAGCTACAGCCATCACTTTGCCAAATACGTAATAGATCTTTTTGCAATACCTTCTCTCATCATTGGAAAGATCTTATAACCCGTGTTTATACAGTATTACTGAGCTTTTGTGACACATAACTGATATAACGCCTGCTAAGTTCACTAGTTACTATTGAGCAAAAACGTAAACACCTGTAAATTCAATCAACTAAAATTGTTGTTGCACGGTTATTAGGCAAGCAAAGTGTACATTCTCGTTTTGACAGAAGGTGAATTAGTATGATGATTAACAAACCGTTGCGGATTAAACAATTATCATTATGCGCTTTGACAGGTCTAGCCTAATAAACGCGCATGTCGTATATACAAATGTTAGGCTCTAGGAGTAATACTCAAAATGGAATCAAAAAAAAAATGCTGTGCATTTTGTGGTGTACAAAAAAAACTATCAAGAGAGCATGTTTTTCCTAACGGTGTCATCCGAAAACTTGAGGAGGGCATGCTTTCGTTGAATGATAAATCTGACAAGGTGTTTAAAGCAGATTTAGTTGTAAAAGATGTTTGTGAACCTTGCAATAATGGCATTTTATCTGAAATCGATGGACGATTTGTAAAGTTATTTGAAGATAATATGCTTCAGCCGATACAGCCTGGGGATAATGTCGAATTTGAATTTAACTATAACGATCTCCTCAGAGAGCTGTTAAAAATATCATATAACTCAGCAAGAGCTTCAGCTGATGGTTTTAAAGCCGTAGCAGCGCTAAGGAAATATGTTCCCTACATTTTAGGAAAAGTTAATGACGCACCAGATGTGATGTTGCGGCTTCTAATTGTCACATCGTCAAATCGCCTTAATACTGAAACTAATCAAATTGAAGGAACTATGGAAGCTAGGTTGCTCCGTAGTTGTAAGGTAAGTTATAACGGCCCTCAACATTCAAATTTTATGATTAGGTTACTTGCGTTTAATAGTTTCTGGTTTTACCTAATTATTCCGCTCAAGCCCGTTTCTTCTTCAAAAATAGAGGTGTTCATCAATGGTTTTATGGATTCTTATCATCTTACGGGTATTCCTATCTGCAAAACTATGAAGTCTGTGAGTATTCCCAAAGAAAAAACAACTTATATGCACCCTAGTTTAATTGAAGGCATGAGTAGAAAACGAGCCTAACTAAGCCACTAAAGCGAGATTCGTAACCGTTGGCTCAATTTTGCTTCGCTACAAATTTTAACCAACAGTTACTTGCTCCTTAGTGGAGCGTTACATCATATCCGATTGCCATATATTTCCTAATACCACTCCTTACCTTTAGAGCCATAGCTCTAAGCCGTTTCTGTCCAGTAACAACTTAACTCTTGCGTTACTACAGTCATCAATGAAGCTTAATCGAAGAAACAAAAGTTCAGGTGTTGATGAGCCAGCGAGTATCCAAAACAAGGATGTTTTGGTTAAGCCTACATGGAGGTGCTTGCGGCGTCTCGCTGGATCATTTGCACTTGTAGTCAACCTTTGACGCCAATGAAAATTTAATTGAGTTTTAAAATTTAGTCTGATTAGGGCAAACTTTTATAAAAACAAATCTTCCAACCCGCTTTTGTCCATAAACGGTTTAGGGTGGTGACTCATTTCCCCAAAGTTTGTTTCCCTCCTAATTATGCAAAATCAAATATTGAGTAATAGTACCCAAAAATACAGCCAATGATGTTTAATCTTTTAAGCAGAATTCCCATGCACATGTAGTCGGCTGGTATATTTGGGGTATTTGAAGTAAGTTATTGTAAGTATATTGAATAATAATTTGTATTTAGTCTTCTTTTACGTGGCAAATTCACATGCGTGTTAATCCCAATAAGTGCGCATGCGCACTGTACAAATGCTATACGATTTTCAGGTTGAGGTGTTTTCAATGAAAAAGGTAATCTCAGTTACACTCTTAGGTTTGTCATTATTGGGGTGTAATCATAATTATGAAGGGGAGTATTTAGCGACAGAAGGAGTTGACTGTACCCTAAATTCTAATATAAATAATAACGATGTTTTTCTTGAAATTAGTCTTCAGAGTGAAGGTTATACAGCTATCGCACCAAGGGTGTTAAATTTGGGGCTGGGATCTACAAGTGATGGAACGGCATCGCCATCTGAAGATGATATATTAAATTTTAACTTTTCTAAACGTGGACCGAGAGTAAGGGGAGCACCTACAAATCCAAGCCCCTTTAAGTCGGTCTCAATGTCAATAAAGGTCCATCCAACCAAGCATAATCATATATTAATTCATGAGTCGTATGCTTCACTCATTCACGATAATAATGGCTATATAAATTTGTTAAAAGCCGACCAAAAGCAGCCTAACTACATCCCTCTTTGTTTAATCAAAAAAAATACAATAAACTATCTATGGTTAAGCGCTAAAACGTTTTTGTCCATAAATGAGTGAGATGCCTCAGCTTGAAATGCCTAAATTCAACTCTGAACTTGAGGTCGTTGCAGAAAATGACGTGGCGGCTGGGAGGTCCAAGAGGGAACATCCGTTGGTTTCCTCTTGGTCTGGTGTGGGTGAAGCGACACGACGTTAGTGGCCGTAGGCCATTTTTTAATTTAGTGGGGCAGTGAACGTTTATAAAAATAAGCATTGATGAAAACAGTACAAACGCCATTAAAAATCATGGGCGACATTATTTTTCTAATAAGCCGAGGAAGTACGGGATGGATTTACTTTTTATCATATACTTTGCTCTAGCCATTTACTTTGTGTTAAGCCTTGTCATATCAGTCTTCTTAGCTAAAAGAGGGGACTTGGATAATGTGCAAAAATTTGCTCAGATTGTTCTTGTCTGGTTAATCCCATATTTTGCTGCTATTGCTTTGTGGCAGTTTAACAAAAGCCAAGATCAAGCAGTCTGCAAGCATTCGAATTTTGGCGGAGGTCCAAGAGATAGCAGTGGTGCTGGATCAGATGGTAATCACTAAATATGCTTATAACAAACCACTAAATGCCCTCGTTCTGCTTGTGGGGGCACTTATACGTCATCGGAGGACGTATATTTGTGGTAACTAAAAAGTTAATTATGCGCTTTCTGGGAGCTATACTAGGTATACCATTTATATTGATGGGGATATGGAGTTTAATTCATCCAATTTTTGGCGGAATAACAGAAATGTTAAGCCATATTTCTCAAATATTAATCGGCTCTTTGTTTTTGTTTTATGCTGTAACTGGTTACAGTTCAATTTATAAATTTATTCATCGTAATAATAAAAGATAATTTCGTATTACACATATGAGCCTTCTATTAGTCAATAGGCGAGCACTCATTGTTAAAGTGGGTATTTTCTGTTTTCACTCAAATTAAAAACCAAATTTAGTCAGGGTAATAGTAAAACCTAGTTTCTCATAAAGGGTAAACATGACAACTCACTTCATTTATACCAAGAAACAACGTTCGTCAGCATTGTTACTGATTTTAAATGCTGTCGTGGCACTCCTTTTATACGTAGCAGCTCACAAATATCTACCAAGGTTAACGAACGATACCCATGCGTTAGCACAACTGTTTGAGGTTGTTGATATCGCCATTTGGGTTGTTGAAGCGATATTACTTGGATTAGCATTATGGTTTTGGTTTGAAAATAAACAAATTAGGGTGTGTGTCACGCCAACCACTTTGTCTTATTTTGATCCCACCTTTGGTGATGTGAGCTGGCAAGTCAAGGTTTCTGACATTACGCAATTAAAGCAAATCAGCCATACAGGGCATGAATTTACGTCAAACGTGATAGTGCTCAAAAATGGAGAACATAGGCAACTAATGTACTCAAACTATCGTGGATTTGATCGACGTGCTTTTTTTGATGCACTTGTATTAGCCAACCCGAATATCATTGTGCCAGAGAGTATATACAGCTACAAAATACAAAGGCCGTCATGGGCTAAACGCATTCGGAAAAAGTTTGGGTTAGATGAGTAATTTTTAAAAATTAAGTCGAGTCAGGGTAACAGTTTAAAAAAGAAGCCTTGGTGAAATCAGTTTAAGCATCATCAAATTCACATCACAGGAATAAGCATGAAAACCATTGGTATGATTGGCGGTATGAGTTGGGAGTCGACGCAAAGCTATTATCAGGCGATTAACAAAGGGATTAAGGCTGAGTTAGGTGGCTTACACTCAGCAAAGATATGTTTGTACAGCGTCGATTTTGCTGAAATTGAAGCTCTGCAACATCAAGGGTTATGGGATGAAACCGCCAAGATATTAGCTGATGCGGCTGTAGCGGTGGAAGCAGGTGGTGCTGATTTTGTGCTTATTTGTACCAATACCATGCACAAAGTTGCAGATGAGATCCAGGCGCAAATCTCAATACCGATTTTGCATATTGCTGATGCGACCGCTAATGCTCTCCTTGCTGATGGCGTCACTAAAGTCGGTTTGTTAGGTACTCGATTTACTATGGAGCAAGACTTTTACAAACGGCGGATTAGCGACAATTATCCCATTGAAGTGATAGTACCTAATCCAGTGGATCAAACGTGTGTTCATGACGTGATATATCGAGAGTTATGTTTAGGCAAAATTAACCCCCAATCAAGGCAAGCTTACTTAGCCATTATCGATAAACTCTTTGCTCAAGGCGCACAAGCGGTGATTTTAGGTTGTACAGAAATTGCCTTGTTAGTGAAGCAGCAACATACCCAAGTACCGTTATACGATACCACTCAAATCCATGCTAATAGCGCGGTATTGATGGCTTTAACATAAAAAACGCCTTAAGCGCGGTGGCACTTAAGGCGTTGTGTATCAATATTTAACCAGAAAATTAGTCTTTATAAGCACGGCCATAGAAGCTGTCTAGTAGCACTTGTTTAATCTCGCTAATGAGTGGGTAACGAGGGTTTGCACCAGTACATTGATCGTCAAACGCATCTTCTGCTAACTCGTCTAACTTGGCAATAAAGTCTGCTTCATTAACACCGGCTTCTTGAATAGAGGCTGGGATCCCAATGACTTTCTTAAGCTCTTCGATTTTCTCAATTAGCTTTTCAACTTTTTGCTCGTCTGTTTTACCACCTAATTTTAAGTGTTCGCTAATCGCAGCATAACGACACAATGCTTTAGGACGATCGTATTGACTGAATGCCGCTTGTTTGGTTGGCATGTCTGTCGCGTTAAAACGAATAACGTTAGAGATGAGCAGGGCATTGGCTAAACCATGGGCTAAGTGGAACTCTGCACCTAATTTGTGCGCCATTGAGTGACAGACCCCCAAGAACGCGTTGGCAAATGCAATACCTGCAATGGTGGCACCATTATGGACTTTCTCACGGGCGACAGGGGCTTTAGCACCAAGCTCGTAGGCATCTGGCAAGTATTTCACCAGCAAATCGAGTGCTTGTAATGCCTGGCCGTCACTGTATTCGTTTGCCATGACACTGACATACGCTTCTAATGCGTGAGTTACTGCATCAATACCGCCAAACGCGGTTAATGACTTAGGCATGTCCATCACAAGATTTGGGTCTACAATGGCCATACTTGGTGTGAGCTCATAATCAGCAATTGGGTACTTTTTACCGGTCACTTCATCGGTTACCACCGCAAAAGGTGTCACTTCTGAACCTGTACCTGATGTGGTTGGAATGGCAACCATTTTGGCTTTACGGCCCATTTTAGGAAATTTGTAAATACGTTTACGGATGTCCATAAAGCGTAAGGCTAAGTCTGCAAAATCGACATCTGGATGTTCGTACATAACCCAGATAATTTTCGCCGCATCCATAGGTGAGCCACCGCCTAATGCGATAATCACATCGGGCTGGAAGCTGTTAGCGACTTTAGCGCCTTGACGAACAATGGCTAATGTTGGGTCGGCTTCTACCTCGTAAAAGACTTCTGTTTCTAACCCTTGTGCTTTTAAAATCTTCAAGGTTTCGTTGCAATAGCCATTATTAAACAGAAACTTATCAGTAATAATTAATGCACGTTTTTTGTCGCTTAACTCTTCAAGGGCAATCGGTAAACTGCCACGGCGGAAATAGATAGACGATGGAAGCTTGTGCCACAACATGTTTTCAGCCCTCTTGGCGACCATTTTTTTGTTGATTAAGTGACTTGGGCCAACGTTTTCAGAAATTGAGTTACCGCCCCATGAACCACAACCTAAGGTTAACGATGGTGCTAACTTGAAGTTATATAAGTCACCAATGCCGCCTTGAGAGGCTGGGGTGTTGATTAAAATACGCGCGGTTTTCATTCTAAAACCAAAGGCTTTCACGCGTGCTTCTTGGGTATCTTGATCGGTATATAAACCAGAGGTATGGCCAATACCGCCTAAGGTAACTAATGCTTCAGCTTTATCCATGGCTTCATTAAAATCTTTAGCTTTGTACATACCCAAAAGCGGTGATAATTTTTCATGGGCAAATGCTTCAGCATCATCAATGTCTGTGACTTCACCAATCAATACTTTGGTGTGGCTTGGTACGGTAATGCCAGCCATAAGGGCGATATTGACTGCGCTCTGGCCAACGATGTCGGCGTTAAGTCCGCCATTTTTAAGAATGACGTTTTGCATTGCTGCAGTTTCTGCTTTAGACAACATATAGCCGCCATAGTGAGCAAAGCGCTCTTTGACTTGCTTATATATACTTTCAACTACGATAACAGCTTGCTCAGAGGCACACACCACACCATTGTCGAAGGTTTTAGACATTAGAATTGAACTCACAGCGCGTTTAATGTCGGCAGTTTCATCAATAACGATTGGCGTGTTACCTGCGCCAACACCAATGGCGGGTTTGCCAGAAGAGTAGGCGGCTTTCACCATACCAGGGCCACCAGTGGCTAAAATGAGGTTAATTTTTTCGTGAGTCATTAATTGATTCGATAACGCCACGCTGGGTTGATCTATCCAACCAATAATGTCTTTTGGCGCACCTGCCGCTACAGCAGCATCTAATACAATTCTTGCAGCGGTTGTGGTTGAGTTTTTAGCTCTTGGGTGCGGAGAGAAAATAATGCCGTTACGGGTTTTTAAACTGATAAGGGCTTTAAAAATAGCGGTTGAGGTTGGGTTTGTTGTGGGCACAATACCGCAAATAATCCCGACAGGTTCTGCAATCGTAATGGTGCCAAAAGTTAAGTCCTCAGACAAAATGCCACAGGTTTTTTCATCTTTATACTTGTTATAGATGTATTCAGACGCAAAGTGGTTTTTAATCACTTTATCTTCAAGCACACCCATTCCGGTTTCTGTGGCCGCCATTTTAGCGAGAGATATACGGGCATCAGCCGCGGCAAAAGCTGCGGCTCTAAAAATTTTGTCTACTTGCTCTTGGCTAAAGTTAGCAAATTCAGCTTGTGCCTTGGCAACGCGCTCTACCAGTAGGTCAAGCTCTTGAGTATTGGTTACAGTCATAATGATTTCCTCTAAAAATATTCAACAAATCGTTTTTGCAAAATATTCTTTGTTAATAAAATTACAGTTTACAGGGTAAATATGCTGTGATACTGACCACAAAAAGATAATAAGTGTAATTTTATTACAGTGTCTGTGTGTGATTTCTGAACGCTTTTTGGGTTGTAGATATGCATATCAATGACCTGTTTATGAGTTAATGATTGATTTAAATTACAATGGCACACTTAAGTTAAAGTTCCTTGATGATGAAATGATGATTCAATTTTCATCCTTCTTATGTCCATAACCACACTTTACCCATTAACGCTCAGCGCAAATTACTTACTATTGCATCCTTTAAGTGCGTGTCATTGGTGCAAGGTACAAGCTAAAAGCGACAATTTTAAGATTAATATTGATTGTTCTGTATTACAAACTGAATGATTTTTGTTCAGATTGAATTGTTTTATTTTAGAGCTTTTACTGTGTGATAAATATTATTCTATTGAATTTAAATAACATTTTATTATCACGAATCATACATAAGCAACCGCTAAAGCTCGGTTTGCTTATTTAATTCAAGAAATGTGATTGACATCAATATTGAGAAGAGGGAATATGCTCAAGGTTAGGGCATATGCTCACGCTGGGTGCGAATGCACAACAAACGGGTGGCAAAATTCTGATAATGGTTAATAGTGAGGCACGATAAGCATTAAATTATACCTAACATAGGCAGTTAAGTAGGATTTATCGTTTAAAGCCATTGTAAAATAGGACCTTAATTTTATTCATCCATTAAGGCTGGTTTATGAGTCCAAAGCCAAAGTTAGTCATTTTTGATTGCGACGGTGTTGTGATTGACAGTGAAGTTATCAGTGCGAATGTGTTAATCCACAAATTAGCCGTGTTGGGTGCACATATTGATATGGCGTTTGTGCAGCAGCATTTTTTAGGTTGTCAGTTTGCAACCGTCGCGGCCAAAATTAATAGTTTGTTGAATATTACCTTGCCACCAACATTTGAATTGCAATATCGAGAACAGTTGTTATTGGCATTTGAACGTGACTTAACCGTTACGCAAGGTATTAAAGATGTGCTTACAAGATTAACTGTTCCGTTTTGTATTGCTACAAGCAGCAGTTTGCCCCGCACAACAAAAGCGTTGGCAGTTGTGGGATTAGGCGATGTGTTTGCAGGGAATGTTTTTACTGCTAGTGAAGTCGTAAACGGTAAACCAGCACCAGATTTATTTTTACATGCAGCCAAGCGTATGGGCGTAGCACCAGAAGAGTGCTTAGTGATAGAAGACAGCTTTTTTGGTGTCACAGCCGCTGTCGCAGCCAATATGCCAGTCATTCATTATGTGGGCGGTGGACATATTAATTACCACAATCATCCGGTAAAAAATGTGTTTCCACAGGTTCCGGTGCTAAACAATTGGCCAGATTTCGCCAAGTTAATGCCCAACATTGTTCGCTAAGACTGAATAACAAGGAATATCATGGACAGCAAATCAAATTCAGAATTAGCGCGATTAGAAGATGCAGCTAGAGCGGCGTGGTTATATTACGTCGCTAAAAATACCCAAGATGAAATAGCGCAAAAATTAGAAGTATCAAGACAATCTGCGCAGAGGCTTGTTGCTCTGGCAGTAACTGAAGGCTTAATTAAAGTGCGTTTGGACCATCCAATAGCAAAATGTATGGAATTGGCTGAGCAACTTAAACACAGATTTTCTTTACTAGAGTGTGAAATTGTACCTAGCGATCCCAGTGATGAAAGCTCGGTACATGGCTTAGCACAAACCAGCGCGACAGTATTAGAGCGCTACTTAAAGTCAGCACAACCGAAAACGTTGGCATTTGGTACAGGTCGAGCGCTTAAGGCGTGTATTGATGAATTACCGTCAATGCAATGTCCACAGCATAAAATTGTGTCCTTGCTTGGTAATATGATGTCAGACGGCTCAGCTTCTGCATTTGATATTGTGGTTAGCATGGCCAACAGAGTCCAAGCTAAACACTATCCAATGCCATTGCCGGTTATTGCAAACTCAGTGACAGAGAAAAACATTCTGCATGAGTTAGCTCCGATAAAAAGCATTTTAGCGTTGGTTGAACAAGCTGATGCGACATTTGTCGGTATAGGGCAGATTGGCGAGCAATCACCATTATTACTTGATGGATTTATTGACCAAGATAAATTGAATGAATTGGTGAACGATAAAGCGGCAGGTGAAATTATTAGTTGGGTTTACGATCATCAGGGGCAGTTATTAGCACACCCAATTAACCAATTAGTCATGAGTGCACCATTAATACCCAATGCCAATAAACCAGTTTATGGTGTTGCTGCTGGTAAAAATAAGGTGAATGCAATATTTGCAGCATTACAAGGCGGTTTAATTAACTCATTAATTACGAATGAGTATACCGCAGAGCAAATACTCGCAAAAAAGTAATGAATGACGATATGAATTAAGCAGTAAGTCACTGAGACAAAGATGTAAAAGTGACTTACTGCAATTAGATTATAAAAATAGAATGCTGACGATAACAATATTGTCAGTAGGTTTATCTCAATATAAACCAAAAATAAGTCTGAGTAATAAAGTTATATTTATAATAAAACGTATGTGCAGCAAAAAGTGTTTATAAAAATAGAAAGTCAATGGGGTTATTATTTCAACTAAACAGAAATAATAAATAGTCAAAAAAGGTAAGCTGCTTAATTTTATCATCGATATTGGTGAGGGATTAATTTACCTGAAATTATAGGAATATAAAAATAATGACAACAAGTCACCAAGATTCTTCATTTCATCAAATGAATGAAGAGCAGCTTCCCGTCGCTAAGAATAAGCTGCACGGTTGGAAACATTTTGCAGGTTTATATGCTGGGGAGCATGTTGCTGCAACCGAATTTGTGATTGGTGCAACCTTTGTAGCCTTAGGTGCATCGACCATCGATATTCTTTTAGGGTTGCTCATTGGTAACCTATTAGCCATGTGTTCTTGGTGGTTACTGACTGCGCCTATTGCGGTTGAAACCCGCTTAAGTTTGTACAATTATTTGAATAAAATTGCTGGCGATTCAATGACCAAGCTCTATAACTGGGCTAACGTTATTATCTTTGCCGTGATTTCTGCCGCCATGATCACCGTATCCTCCACAGCGGTACGTTTCTTGTTTGATATTCCCGCACAGTTAAATTGGTATCCCAACAGTTTATGGTTTGTGATGATTGTATTGGCCGTTGGTTCAATTGTTGTTGTGGTAGCCATGTATGGCTTTTCAACCGTTGCTGACTTTTCTAAAATCTGCGCGCCATGGTTATTTGTTATCTTTATCGCTGGTTCATTCAGTTTATTCCCAGCGTTATCAAACCACGTGATAGGCACGACGACCTTAGGTGGTTGGCAAGACTTTATGACCATTGGCGACAGTTCCATTTGGACGGGTTTAAACGATAAAGGCGAGCCCGGTATTGGTTTGCTTGAAGTCATTGGTTTTGCTTGGGCCGCTAACTCAATCACTCACTTTGGTTTAATTGACATGGCTATTTTCCGCTTTGCTAAGCGTAAAAGTTATGGTCTATTTTCTGGTGTGGGCATGTTCTTTGGCCATTATATCGCATGGATCTCGGCCGGTATTATGGGCGCAGGGACTGCAGTATTGTTAAAAACCACCATCACACAGCTCGATCCAGGTGATGTGGCTTATCATGCTTTAGGTTTTTCAGGTTTTGTTATTATCATCATTGCTGGTTGGACTACGGCAAACGCAAACCTGTACCGTGCTGGCTTAGCCGCTCAGTCAATTTTCGTTAATCAATCGCGTGAACGCACTACTGCAATTGTAGGTATGGTTACGGTAGTGATTGCTTGTTTCCCATTTGTATTTACCCAAATGCTGCCATTACTAACATATGCAGGTTTATTAGTTGTTCCTGTAGGTGGGATTGTATTTGCTGAGCATGTGTTATTTCCTAAAATAGGGTTAACCCGCTACTGGGCTAAATATCAAAACTTGTCTAAAAGTACACCAGCAATTGCGACTTGGGCATTGGCGTTAATCTTTGGTTTTGGTTTAAATAGTCTAGATGTGATTTCATTTTATTATTTATTTATCCCTACCTGGATATTCACCATTATTATTTATACCTTACTGGCTAAAAAGTATGGCGCTGATTTAGATTATAGCGACGCAATTATTGCTGATGAAAAAGAACAGCAACAAATTGCCGAATATCAAGATGCAATGGCCATAGATGACAAAGAAACGATAGAAGATGTCAGTAAATTTACCAAACTATTAAATGGTTTCGCGTTTATCTCGTTAGTTATTATTACCGCACTTGCCGTTAATGTGATGTTTTATAGCCCGACGATGGATATATATGCAGACAATAAGTCATTATTCGAAACCGTGTGTTTTGTTTGTACAGTGATTTATTTCAGTTGTTCATATTTTGCGCTAAAACGTCACAAAAATTTAAACTTATAGAAACCAATAAGTGACTCAAAGCAATGGTCATATTAATGATCGAAGATTGCTTTGAGTCTGGCGTGTTACTGAACTAACACAGAATCGATTATTATATTTTACGAGGCATGAGTATGCAGCACACTCAACAATCTAACATTAAACTTAACACGTTAAATCAACAATCGTTATCCACTTTATCTGCTGATGTTGATGTGCCGAAATACGACCGCAGTAAATTAACTGCAGGTATCGTTCATATTGGTGTTGGTGGTTTTCACCGTGCTCACCAAGCGATGTACATTAATGAATTGCTCAAAATGCCGGGCTCTGAGTCTTGGGCCATTTGTGGTGTGGGTTTATTAGAAGCTAATCGTAGTTTACGTGATGTATTGGTTAAGCAAGATTATTTATACAGTTTAACGGTACGTCACCCAAATGGTCAGATAGATCATCAAGTCATTGGTTCAATGATTGATTTTCTTTTTGCGCCAGAAGACAAGCAAAAAGTAATTGATAAGTTAGTTAGTCCACAAACTAAAATTGTCTCACTGACCATTACTGAAGGTGGTTATAACTTTAACCCTGCAACGGGTGAGTTTGATTTTACCAACCCTGAAATTATCCATGATATGGCTAATCTACACGACCCATTTACTGCATTTGGTTATATCACGGCTGCGTTAATTCAGCGTAAAGCAATGGGTATGAAGTCTTTTACCATTCAATCTTGCGACAATATTCAGCACAACGGTGACATGACCCGTAAAATGTTATTAGCATTTGTGAGTAAAATTGATGTTGAATTAGGCCAATGGATAGAAGCGAATGTTGCGTTCCCTAATGCAATGGTTGACCGGATAACACCTGTCACCACAAAAGCTGATATTGAACATGTCGCCAATACATTAAATATTAATGATGAATGGCCGATTACCTGTGAAGCGTTTACTCAATGGGTTATCGAAGATAACTTCAGCGATGGTCGCCCAGCGTTAGATAGTGTTGGAGCGCAATTTGTCAGTGATGTGACCCCATTTGAGAAAATGAAAATCCGTCTACTCAACGCGGGTCACTCTGTATTAGGGTTATTGGGTTCTATTCATGGCTTTGCCACGATTGATGAGTCAGTCACCGATCCATTATTTGCCAAGTATCTTCGTCAATTTATGGATGATGAAGTTACACCATTGATTGATCAGTTAGAAGGTATCGATTTAACTCAATACAAAGACACGTTAATTGAGCGTTTCGCTAACCCGAACATTAAAGATAGTCTGGCGCGTATTTGTTTAGAAAGCTCAGCAAAATTACCTAAGTTTATCATTGCATCAATTAATGAAAATATCGCCTTAAATCGAGATACATCTTTAGCGTGTTTGGTCATTGCAGCCTGGTGTTTATACAGCGATAAACAGGTAAACCAACAGGGTGAAGCGTTAGAGATTAACGATCAAATGGCCGTTCAATTACATGAGTTCGCCAGCAAAACGGCTCAAGATCCATTAGCTTTTTTACAGTTAACCGATTTATTTGGCGATTTAAACAATCAAGCTGTGTTTTGTAAAGACTACCGAAAAGCTATTGCTGACTTGTATGCTGACAACAGTAATATCAAAGCGATTATGCAAGCAAGATTACAAGCGAAAGGTTAAGCATGATGAACAGTGTATTAGTGAATCATAAAGCCAAAGCAGATATTAATATCAGTTGTTTTGGTGAAGTCTTGTGGGACTGTTTTCCTGACGGAAAACGTGTCGGCGGCGCACCTTTAAATGTGTGTGTAAGGCTAAATTCTTTAGGCATTAAGGGCTCAATGATAAGCGCTGTTGGTGATGATCAATTAGGCCATGAATTGTTGGCGTTTATTGATGAACGCGGAGTTAATCGTGATTGTATTGCCATCAACCCAGTTAAAAGTACCAGTACCGTTGAGGTGACTTTAGACAAAAATGGCTCTGCCTCTTATGAAATTGTGGCTGATACCGCATGGGATAATGTTGCATTAACCGACAATATTATCCGTCAGGTTAAGCAAGCAGATGTACTGGTATTTGGCAGTTTGATTGGTCGAAGCTCAGTGTCATTAGCCACATTAACGGAGCTAGTCGAAGCAGCTAATTTTACTGTGTTCGACGTTAATCTTCGCGCGCCTCATTATCATATCGACAGTATAGTTAAGTTGATGAATAAAGCTGATTTTATTAAGTTAAATGATGATGAGCTGTACGAAATCGCTAAAGCTATGGGTTCGCCTTTTAATTCGCTAGAGCAAAATTTAGATTTCATTGCAACGCAGACACAAACTCAATATTTGTGTGTGACCAAAGGCAGTCATGGTGCGCTATTAAGCATTGATGGGCAGAAGTTTTATAACTCGGGTTATCTCGTTAACGTGGTTGATACTGTTGGCGCCGGAGATTCGTTTTTAGGCTCGTTGTTATATCAATTATGCAGTGATAATAACCCGCAATATGCAATTGATTTTGCGTGTGCAGTTGGCGCAATGGTGGCTCAGTCTGCTGGCGCAACGCCAGTGTTAACGATTGAGCAGATCAATGCGTTTATGCAACCGGCGTAAGCTATACGTTGGGTAAAGTTGAGCCGTATATCAATTGGTTTTATATGTAAAAAGTTGTTGTATGTAAAGTGAAGTGTCGTGTGTCGTTTGGGTTAGTTCCCCTTTATTTAACCCGCTAGCGCTTGGTTTTTATGTTTATAAATAACCAAGCGCTTTTTTCTTTTCTAGCCAATATGATTATTGTTCGCTGCTTAATTCAATAATTCCAGCCGTTTTAGAACCAAACAATTGTTGATGTAACCTGCCTGCAAACCCATCTGTCATACCAGAAATATAATCGGCAATGACGCGCATTGGATTGGTATCATCTTCATTTGCCGCTATCCAACGCTCACGAGTATTAAGAGGCAGTAACCGTTCTGGATCAGAAGCAAAGGCTTCAAATAATTCCATGATGATTTGTTGACCTTTATATTCGAGCATTTGAATTTCAGGTTTACGAATAACATATTTAAACACTAATTGTTTGAGTACGTGTAAGGTGCTGGCAAAATCTGGCTGTAGCTGTGCATTGTATTTTAATAAATCGGCTTCAAATTTATCGTTGGTGTCGATGCTAATCGCAGTGACAAAACCGTTAACTAATGTACCGATGGCATCTTTACGTAAATGATGTTCATGAGAAAAAAGTTTTTCGCCAATACTGGCGATTTCCGACTTTAACCACTGATCGTTGATATGTTGTAACTGTCCAACCACATCTTTTTGCCATTGCCGCTGATTGACAATACCCATCACGATCGCATCTTCTAGATCATGAACGGCATAAGCAATGTCATCAGCCAGCTCCATAATGGAACAATCTAACGATTTAAACTGGGTTTTAAGGTGAGGGTAGTTGGCATTGACCTGGCTCTGTTCGCTGCTAATAAACAGTTGGCGATCGTTGTCGCTTAGTGCCGATAGTACCCAATCGATAATGGGTTTGTCGTCATCGAATAAGCCTTTCACTGGAGGCCAATCTGATGGTTTTAATTGTCGATGATTCGCTATGTCGGGTTTATGTTGATCGATAAACAATTGCGAATGCATGGCGGGGTATTTCATTATTCCGAGCAAGGTGCGCCGCGTGAGGTTCATCCCCCATGAAGGTGTATACGGTTCTAATCGAGATAAAATTCGAAACGTCTGACCATTACCTTCAAAACCGCCATGATGTCGCATCATGTAATTGAGTGCCACTTCGCCACCATGACCAAAAGGTGGGTGACCGATATCGTGCGCCAGGCAAACCGATTCGATTAAGCTCATAGAGTTAAGCAAGTATTTAAACTCGGGGTATTTACGGCGTAATTGTGCGGTAATACCGGTACCGATTTGTGACACCTCTAATGAATGAGTTAACCGGGTGCGATAAAAGTCGTTCATACCGACACCCAAGACTTGGGTTTTTGCTTGTAAACGTCTAAAGGCGGCAGAATGTAAAATGCGGGCACGGTCGCGCTGAAATGAACTGCGATGATCATTACGGCGTTGCTTATCTTCACCGAGTAGGCGCTGGTGCCAAATATTGTCTTGCTGCTCTGTGGTATCGGGCATAAATATCCTTACAGCATTTGGTTAATTTCATCTAAATTCAGGGTGAAACTTGGAATAAAGCAATCTCTAAAATAGCGCACAGCAGGATTTGGATTGTCATCGAGTATATGTTCTAAGCGCTTGCGGGCACTATTAAATTCACTATTGCCGGCTTTTTGCTCTTCTAAACATTTCAAATAGGCGCAGAGTGTGTCAGCAGCTTTCACAATCGCTTTGTATTGCGGATCAGCCTCTTCGCTAATAAACAAACTTCGATAATCATCTTTAAATTCATCGGGTACCATTTCAAGCATACGCTGTTCAGCAATGGCTTCTATTTTTTTATATTCGGCTTCTATTTCTTTATTAAAGTACTTAACCGGTGTGGGTAAATCACCAGTAAGAATTTCGCTCGCGTCATGATATATCGCAATGGTAGCAGCCTGATTAGGGTCTAAATTGGTAGCAAACTTTTTATTACTAATAATGACTAACGCATGTGCGACCATCGCCACTTGTAATGAATGCTCCTGCACGTTTTCACGACGTACGTTGTACATTAACGGCCAACGTTGGATCAATTTCATACGAGCTAAGTGGGCAAAAAGATGACTCATGAGACTCCTTACATCAAATGCATAATCTGTAATTCACATCTCAGCTTACCTGAGCTCGAAGATAAAAAAAAGCGACTGTTCAGTCGCTTAGTGTTTTAGTTGTCGCAAATCGTCATAACGATTATTGGCGGTAATCTTCTAAAAAGTTGCCAAACTCATTTAATGCTTTGGTTAAGTCGGCTTTGTGCGGCAAAAAGACTACGCGTAAGTGATCGGGTTCAGGCCAATTAAATGCGGTTCCTTGCACTAAGAGGATTTTTTTTGTTTTCAGTAAATCGAGCACTAGGCGTTCATCATCACGTAAATTAAACTTTTTCATGTCTAATTTTGGGAAAGCATATAAAGCGCCTTTGGGCTTTTTACAACTCACACCAGGAATTTGATTAAGTAACTCGTATACCGCATCTCGTTGAATGGTTAAGCGGCCGTTGGGGAGTATCAATTCATTAATAGACTGATAACCGCCTAATGCCGTTTGAATGGCGTGCTGATTTGGCACGTTAGCACACAAACGCATTGAGGCGAGCATCTCAAGGCCTTCAATGTAACTTTTTGCGGCTTTTAAGTTACCCGATAACATCATCCAGCCCACACGAAAACCTGCAGCACGATATGCTTTTGATAAGCCATTAAAGGTAATGGTTAAAATATCGTCAGATAACCGCGCAGCAGGAATATGTTTTGCTTCGTCGTATAAAATTTTATCGTATATTTCATCGGCAAATAGTATTAAGTCGTGCTGACGACATAACTCTATGACCTGTAAAAGTAATTCTTCAGTGTAAACGGCGCCAGTTGGATTATTAGGATTAATCAGCACAATTGCACGAGTACGGCTGCTAATTTTACTTTTTATGTCATCTAAATCCGGAAACCAATCGGCTTCTTCATCACAACGATAATGTACTGCTTTACCGCCCGCTAAATTAGCAGCTGCAGTCCACAATGGATAGTCGGGCGAGGGGATTAGCACTTCATCGTCAGTGTTAAGTAATCCTTGCATGGCCATAACAATAAGTTCTGACACGCCATTACCGATATAGATATCTTCTATATCTACGCCAAAAATACCTTGTGCTTGGTAGTGCTGCACAATGGCTTTACGGGCGGAGAATAAGCCTTTCGATTCGCAATAACCTTGCGCACTTGGCAGGTTTAAAATCACGTCACGCACGATTTCTTCTGGGGCTTCAAATCCAAACGGGGCCGGGTTACCGATATTTAATTTTAAGATACGGTGTCCTTCGTCTTCTAAACGACGGGCTTCTTTATGCACTGGTCCACGAATGTCGTAGCAAACAGAGTCAAGTTTATTGGATTTGATAATGGGTCGCATACTGCTCTCAATAACTAAATTACGGCTTAAGTTAGCGAACCATAACGAATTTATTAGCTTTGTGAAAGGGGCAAAACAGTAAAATGAATAATATTCTCAGTGTTAAATGCTAAGCGACTGGGTAAATTAGGCTTTGCTTTAGTGTTTTATGCTGTTTTGGTGGTGTTTTTTAGTGCGGATATATTGTTTAATAACAAAAAAGCCAGCACTACGTGCTGGCTTTTACCGGGTTGACTTGTATTAGCACCATTTTACTCAATAGTACAAGTCTTTGGCGATTAAACGCGCTTTTTGAACTCGCCAGTGCGAGTATCAATTTCAATCTTGTCGCCAACTTTAACAAAGTCAGCAACAGTAACAGTACCGCCACCAGTGATGGTTGCTGGCTTCATTACTTTACCTGAAGTATCGCCACGAGCTGAAGGCTCTGTGTAGATAACTTCACGTACGATGTGAACTGGTAATTCAACAGAAATGGCTTTCTCGTTGTAGAAAGTCACTTGACACTGATCTTCCATACCATCAACGATGTATGCAGCAGCATCACCTAGGTTGTCAGCTTCAACGTCGTATTGGTTGTATTCTTCATCCATAAATACATACATAGGATCAGCAAAGTAAGAATAAGTACAATCTAGACGTTCTAAAACGATATCGTCTAACTTGTCTTCACCTTTAAAGGTTTGTTCAGTGCCAGAATCAAGCAATAAGTTTTTTAATTTTAACTTAACGATTGCAGCGTTACGGCCAGAACGAGTTGTTTCAGTTTTCTGAACAACCCATGGGCTGCCATCTAACATGATCACGTTGCCAGGACGGATTTCATGAGCAGTTTTCATTGTACTATTTCCTATATATATGGACTTTTTATATTTACAGAGCAGTATCTTAGCTATTTTTAACGAATTGAACTAGTCGACTCGCAAGATCTGCATCATTTAACGCGTTATTGGGCCAGTTAATTGCATGTTGCTGTAACGGCAAAATAACAGAATTTAATTGTGACCAGTAGTTTACTACTGCATGTTGATCACCTTGATTGAAGGCCAAATTCACCTCACACCAAGCGGTCGATATTTCTGCCGCGAGATTATCGCAGTAAATCTTCATAAAAGCTTCTAATTTTACTAGATGATAATCATCTTCTTGCGGATATATGTGCCAAATAAAAGGTTTTGCGGCCCATTGTGCCCGTAAAAACGAATCTTCACCGCGCACAATATTAAAATCACAGCTCCATAGCAAGCGATCAAAACCAGTTTGATCAGTCATGGGTAATATATGCAGTGTGAGATTTCCGAATATAAATTGTTGACCGGGCATCAAATCGCTAACATCACAGGTAAAAAATGAAGCTAAGCTCGATAAACTTCGGCCTTTAGGTATTAGCGCGTGTATTGGTTTAGGTGAGGTTTGCCATTGGGCCATTAATGCGGTTAACGCTGGGGTCTCATAACTAAACACACTAATGACAGAGTCATCTATGTTAATGCCACTAAGTCCTAGTTGGTTAAAGAGGCCCATTTTATTCTTGGGGTTAGCTTGCCATTGTTCACGCTCATTGAAGAGGTTTTGTTCGCAAATTAGCCCACCAGTTTTTTGGTTAAAACCGGGAAAATAAAACCACTTTTTAACACCACTTGGTTGTGTTGAAGGTAAGCCGTGGCAGCCATCTACCCAATCTTCGGCACTTAAATATTCAAGGTTTAACCAGTAGGGTACTAAGCTTTGTGGTTGTTGATGTAATTGTTCTATGACGTACTTTACCTGTTTAGGTAATTCACAAGCAAACGCTTCAATGATGACTTCTCCTGCCTGATAGTCTATATCTAATGGGTTGTTCCATTGAAATATATTCACACCATTAAAAATTTGTTGTTGTAAGACAGGATTAAGACTCGGTAAAATATGTGAGAAGCTATTTAAATCATCTACCCACAAATTGACCGCTATATGATATTCAGCCGCTAACTGCTTGGCTAAGCGCCAAGTCACGCCAATGTCGCCATAGTTGTCTACAACGGTGCAAAAGATGTCCCAGTGTTTAGCGACTTGAGTAAGATGAGTTGTGGTCATAAATATAGGTGAAGTACATCATTAATATAAAATTTAAATAGTAAAAAAGCGGCTAAATGCCGCTTTTTTGTTGGGACAAGTCAGAATTAGTCTGCTAATTCTGCTAAGCACATTTCTTCATAAATCTGCTTAACCCATGCATCAACGCGTTCTTCTGTAAGTTCTGGCTGACGATCTTCATCGATACCGAGACCGACAAAATGTTTGTCGTCTGCCATGCCTTTAGAGGCTTCAAAATCATAGCTTTCAGAAGGCCAGTGACCAATAATAATACCACCACGTGCTTCAACAATGTCACGAACCATTCCCATTGCGTCAAGGAAGTATTCTGCATAGTCTTCTTGGTCACCACAACCAAAAATAGCGACTAATTTATCGGTAAAGTCGATTTGTTCAAGCTCAGGGAAAAAATCGTCCCAATCACACTGTGCTTCGCCGTAATACCAGGTTGGAATGCCAAACATAAGCAAGTCGTATTCAGCGATTTGCTCTTTCGTGCTCTTAGCGATGTCTTTAACATCGAGCATACTTTTGCCCAGTTTTTTCTGGATCATTTTGGCTACAGCTTCGGTGTTACCTGTGTCGCTACCGAAAAAAAGACCTACAGTTGCCATTGTCTATCCTTTAAATATCTAGTTCGCATTGTGCGATGTTCTAAAAACGTCTCAGTTGTCGAGTTGTTGTTGCAGAATAAATTCGATTAACTGGCTACGACTGATGTTACTGTTCAAAGCTTGTTCGTTCAAGGCATCATATAAATCTTGTGACACTTTTAACTCTATTCGCTTTAAACCGTTAGCGCGATCACGCTGAATTTGGTTTCGCTTATTGATCTTTAATTGCTGTTCCCGAGAAAGAGGGTTACTTCTCGGACGCCCGCGGCGTGTTTCTGTGGCAAAAAGGTCAATAGTCGTTCTATCTGTTGTTTCTTTTGCCATTGTATTTTTAACCGATCCCAGAGCCTTCCCAGGTCATCTGTATAATACCTTTTGCAATAAATCCGGCACAGCCGAGGAATAACACTGCCCAAACAATATATCGACCAAACTTAGGTACATCACCTTGTTTAAGCACATCATGGATTGCCATACCGATAAAAAAGAATATCGCAGCAAAAAACAAGTTCAGCCCAACGGCTTCTATTTGGTCCATGTACTGATTTAACATACTTCTACCTTCGCTTTAGTCATGTCTGGCGAAAAGAGGGCGCGAATATATCACATCGTGTCAGAATTGGGTATGTGCAAAACGGTAAATTATTAAAATTTACCCTTGGTTTTGTTCAATAAACTCAGACACGATACGATTAAAAATCTCAGGTTTTTGTGCATGCAGCCAATGACCTGTGCCATTTAAGGTTTTTGCGGTCACTTGAGGAAATTGACGCACAATTTCGTCGCGGTGTTCTGCGGTAACATAATTTGATTCGCCACCACGAATAAACAGTGTTGGCTTGTCAAAATGCACATCAGCGCTGATAGGCAAATCCCAGCCAATAATACGTGGGTAACAATGAATTAGACCATCCAGATTCATTTTCCATTCAAAACCTGTGTCTGTACGTTGTAGGTTTTTCAGTAAAAATTGAGAAGTGCCTTCATCAATACCTGAGTTTATCAAATGGGCTAATGCCGATTTACGACTGGTGTTTTCGTCAAAGATTAAACTGGTTAACGCCGCGAAAACTGTTTGATGACGCGGTTGGTAAGCTACTGGTGCAATGTCTGCTACCACCAGACTATTAACACGACTAGGATGCAATAATGCCATGGCCATGGCAATTTTGCCTCCCATTGAATGACCAACAATATGTGCGGCTGAGATCTTCAATTGGTCTAACAATTCAACCATTGCATTGGCTAGAGATGGGTAATCCATGTTGTCCCAATGTTCACTTAAGCCGTGATTGGGCACATCGACGCGAATAACCTGATGGTTTTGCTCTAGTACACTGCCGAGGTTTTTTAAGTTATCAAGGTTGCCAAATAGTCCGTGTATAAGCAGGACCGCTTCACCTTGACCGTGAGAAACATAATGCATAATGCGATAAACCCGTGACAACAATCAATTTGGCTGAATTTTGCGGCAATGGGATAAGCAAATCAAGTTTTGCAGATCGTCTGAAGCATAATTGCTGTAATTTTACTCTTGAAATAAAAATTTTTAGTGAATATGCGCCATTAAATGATTTTGCTACTTTATTAGTAGGTTAAGCTTGGCTTACACTGAAGATATATTTTGATCGCTGCGCGCAAATTTGATCAGCGACCGCGTGTTTAACGAAGTTTAACCCAACGTTAAGCCTAAGACAGATAGAAGAATAAGGATGACTCTGATGAAATACATTGAAATTGATGAAGAACTTTATCGCTTTATTGCCAGCAAGACTGAACGCATCGGCGAGAGTGCTTCGGATATTTTACGTCGTTTATTGCATTTATCAGTGGAAACCGTGGTGGTCGATTTACCTGATTCAATTAGCGAACCTAGCCTTGAAACTGAACCCGTATCGGTAACCGAATCAGAGGGGCAACGTAGCCAACTATTTAATCAAGCTAAAGCCGCCGTTGAAAAAGTGATTGCAGCCCAAGTTGAGCCTGAAACCAATCGCGAGCAAGACGCGATAGCAACTACCATAGAATTTAAATCTATCGTTAATGAACATTTATTGGCTCAGCAAAAAGGGGCTGTGGGTCGTTTTATGTGGTTGCTCGATAATTTACACGCGTCTACTGGCAGTGACTTTAATAAAGTACTCGATATTCAAGGCAAAGGACGTTTGTATTTTGCCCGCTCTAAACAAGCGTTATTGGAATCGAGCCAGTCTTCTAATCCTAAAGAAATTGGCACCAGTGGCTTTTGGGTTACAACAAATAATAACACTGCCAAAAAGCAAACCATCTTTACTGAGGTATTGGAGCATTTAGGTTGCGACAGTGAATACGCCCGCACTATTGCAGAGTATATTTAAGTTTCTAATCAACCAATTCATTTACATCTAGGAGAGCATTTGTGGCTATTCATCAACGCGCAGGACAGCAAGCTTTACAAACGGATTTAGTGAATATCCCTAAATTGATGAGTCATTATTATCGTATTATTCCTAACGTGGAAGACGTACAGCAAAAAGTGACATTTGGTACCTCTGGTCATCGTGGCAGTGCTTTCAATGCTAGTTTCAACCAAAACCACATTTGGGCAATTACGCAGGCGGTAGTTGATTATCGTCAATCAGCGGGAATAACTGGGCCGATGATTGTCGGTTTTGATACCCATGCCTTGTCTTATGCCGCATTTATGTCAGTGGTTGAAGTGTTGACTGCCAATCAAGTCAAAATGCTGATTCAAAAAGACGATGGATTTACGCCTACCCCTGTTGTGTCGCAAGCGATTGTTCGTGCTAATGCTTCTAAGCCAGCAGCATTAATTGATGGTCTCATTATTACCCCTTCACATAATCCGCCGCAAGATGGTGGTATTAAGTACAATCCTCCACATGGCGGACCGGCAGAAGGTGACATTACTAAGATCATCGAAGCTAAAGCCAATCAATATCTTGCAGAACAGTTGTCAGGTGTTAAAAAAATTAATTACGGCGTGGCAGTTAAATCGGGCTGGATTGATGAAGTTGATTTTATTGCACCATATGTAGAATCACTTGCTGAAGTGATTGATATGGACGCGATTAAAAAAGCCAATATTCGTTTAGGTGTCGATCCTCTTGGTGGCTCGGGTATTTATTATTGGGAGCAAATTGCCGCGAAATATGGGCTTGATATTACTTTGGTTAATGACAAAGTCGACCCAACCTTTGGCTTTATGCCGCTGGATAAAGACGGCAAAATTCGCATGGATTGCTCGTCTCCTTATGCTATGGCTGGTTTGTTAGCCTACAGCGAAGATTATGATTTGTGCGTCGGTAACGACCCAGATTATGACCGTCACGGTATAGTGTGCCCAGGTTTTGGCTTAATGAACCCTAACCATTACTTAGCCGTGGCGATTGATTACTTAATGACTCATCGTCCGCAATGGTCTGATTCATTATCGGTAGGTAAAACACTGGTATCTAGTGCAATGATTGACCGTGTTTGTGCATCATTAGGCCGTCAATGTTTAGAAGTGCCTGTGGGCTTTAAATGGTTTGTTGATGGTCTTGCCCAAAGTACGATTGCTTTTGGCGGTGAAGAAAGTGCTGGCGCTGCGTTTTTAAAACGCGATGGTAGTACTTGGTGTACCGACAAAGATGGTTTTATTTTAGCGCTGTTGGCTGCTGAAATATTAGCGGTGACGGGTAAAACACCGGCGCAACGTTATAAAGAATTAACTGACCAATTTGGCGAAAGCTTTTATACCCGTATCGATAGCCCAATTAGTTTGAAGAAAAAAGCTAAGTTTGAATTACTCAACGCAAATAGCTTTACCGATACTGAGCTTGCTGGTGAATCAATCACGGCGATATTAAGTCATGCGCCAGGTAATAATGCGGCGATTGGCGGGATTAAAGTGACTACTGAAAATGGCTGGTTTGCTGCTCGTCCATCTGGCACCGAAGCGCTATTCAAAATCTACGCTGAAAGCTTTATTAGCCAGCAGCACCTTGAGAGTATTGTCGCCCAGGCTCAAACGATGATCGATTCTGCTTTAAAAGGCTAATTGCGGTGTAAATAGCTTAGGTATATTTTACTGAGCCTTAACGCTTAAAAATAAAAAGCACTGAATAATCAGTGCTTTTTTGTATCTAACGTTGAGGATTATGCGAGATCGAATCGATCGGCATTCATCACTTTAGTCCATGCTTTAACAAAGTCTTGTACAAACTTCTCTTTTGCATCGTCTTGGGCGTAAACTTCAGCGTAAGAGCGTAAAATTGAGTTTGAACCAAAGACCAAGTCAACTCGAGTAGCTGTCCACTTTACTTTATTTGTACCACGTTCAACAATGTTGTACAGATTAGTACCGACAGGTTTCCAGGTATTTGACATGTCAGTCAAATTAACGAAAAAGTCGTTTGTAAGCACGCCAACGTTGTCAGTAAATACCCCGTGAGGAGTATTGTCGTAGTTAGTCCCCAGTACTCGCATACCGCCAATTAACACTGTCATCTCATGAGCTGTTAAGCCCATTAATTGGGTACGGTCTAACATCATTTCTTCAGGCTGTACGACATAGTCTTTCTTTTGCCAGTTACGATAAGCATCGTGAAGAGGCTCTAATACTTCAAATGATTCAACATCAGTTTGCTCCTGTGTTGAATCACCACGACCGGCAGAGAAAGGCACTGAAATGTTAACGCCTGCGGCTTTAGCTGCTTGTTCAACGGCTGCCGTGCCACCGAGTACGATTAAGTCTGCCATGCTAACAGGTTTTGTTAATCCGGCTTTAATCGAGGTTAATGTGCTAAGGACTTTTTGTAGTCTTGCTGGTTCATTGCCTTGCCAATCTTTTTGAGGAGCAAGTTGAATACGTGCACCATTCGCGCCGCCACGATAATCAGAACCACGGAAAGTACGTGCGCTGTCCCATGCGGTTGCAACTAACTCGGCAACAGACAAACCACTGGCTAAAATTTTAACTTTTAACTCACTGATTTCTTGCTCACTTAAGCTGTAATCAACTTGTGGCACCGGATCTTGCCAAATTAACTCTTCGGCTGGTACATCTGGGCCTAGGTAACGTGCTTTAGGTCCCAGGTCTCGGTGAGTCAATTTAAACCATGCGCGAGCAAATACGTCTGAGAAGTAGGCTGGATCTTTGTAGAAACGTTCTGAAATCTTGCGATATTCAGGGTCCATTTTCATTGCCATATCAGCGTCGGTCATCATAGGTTCGACTTTAATCGTCGGATCTTCTACGTCAGCAGGCTTATGTTCTTCTTTGAGATCAATTGCCTTCCATTGCCACGCACCAGCAGGGCTTTTAGTCAATTCCCAATCGTAATTAAGTAACAGTTCAAAGTAGCCGTTATCCCATTGTGTTGGGTTTGTGGTCCACGCGCCTTCAATCCCGCTGGTTACAGTGTCACGACCAATACCGCGGCTAGTTTTGTTTAACCATCCTAGGCCTTGATCCTCTAATTCTGCACCTTCTGGATCCGGTCCTAAATTTTCTGCCCGGCCATTACCATGAGATTTACCTACAGTGTGTCCACCTGCGGTAAGCGCGACGGTTTCTTCATCATTCATTGCCATGCGAGCAAATGTAATGCGTATATCGTGAGCTGTTTTTATTGGGTCAGGGTTACCATCAACCCCTTCAGGATTAACATAAATTAAGCCCATCATTACTGCAGCTAATGGGTTTTCAAGATCGCGTTCACCAGAGTAGCGGCTGTTTTCAGATCCACTTGGCGCTAACCATTGTTTTTCTGAACCCCAGTAAATGTCTTTTTCTGGGTGCCAAATGTCGGCGCGACCACCGGCAAAACCAAAGGTTTTTAGGCCCATTGATTCATAGGCAACTGTTCCGGCTAAAATGATTAAATCTGCCCATGACAGCTTGTTACCGTATTTCTTTTTAATTGGCCATAAAAGACGACGTGCTTTATCAAGGTTGCCGTTGTCTGGCCAGCTATTAAGTGGAGCAAAGCGTTGGTTACCAGTGCCTGCACCGCCACGGCCGTCAGCAATACGGTATGTGCCCGCAGAGTGCCAAGCCATACGGATCATTAATCCGCCATAATGTCCCCAGTCTGCGGGCCACCAATCTTGGCTGTCGGTCATTAATGCGGTGAGATCTTTTTTTACAGCTGCAAGGTCTAAAGATTTGAAGGCTTCGCGATAATCGAAATTTGGATCCATAGGATCAGATTTGCTGTCATGCTGATGAAGGATGTCGAGATTAAGTGCTTTTGGCCACCATTCCATCACATCATTTGATACTGAAGTATTCCCGCCATGATTGACTGGACACTTACCGAGCGATTGTTGTGCTTTTTCCATGAGATGTTCCTTTATCACTAAAATAACTTAAACGTTAAGCAAAATTGGATTACCTTTTCAGGCTAACTGACTGTGATTACAAATTAAAGCGACTTTTACCTATCTGTTTAATCGGTTTTACTAATACAGCTGAGAAGTTAAAAAAACTGTTTAATAATAGTACAGATATAAACAAATTAGGTTAAAGAATTACTACTAACAAAATAATGATCTAGGTCATTAAATTTATGGATGCATGGTAAAGATTTGTCAATGAGAGTAGGTCGCTACAAGAGCTGTGGAAGCATGTGGTGTCAGTTATATTTAACACCACAGAGGCTGTTTGTCACTTATAAATATTTAATCCAAGCTTGCTTACTGGCTTGTTTATAAGCACTAAATCGTTTTACGGGATAATATAAAAACACCATTAGGCTAAGGGCTATTAGCCAAACCCAAGCCATATTATCGACGCCTAACAGATCACCGTGATTAGATCCTAAAAAGTATTTACTGATCCCATACATTAGTAGCAGTACATACAAATGCAAGATATAGAAAAACATGGGTACTGAGCCAAATGTCGATAACACTTGTCCAACCGGATTGTTTAAGCGCTCAAAGCCCACTAAACCGATAAACATCACTCCGAGGGTTATCAATAAAAAACTTAATGAAGGAGGGTACTTAGTTAAATTAAATATCGACATTAATGATTCACCAATACTAGATCCTAATTGCCACGGTAAGGTTTCGCCATAGATATTGCCGCCTCGTAAGAGAATAAACAATGTTAAACACGCGAGTCCTAGCAGGAGTAATTTACGTTGTCGGTTGCTGGCGATAGACGATTTTGAAAATATAGGTCCAGCAACATAACCCAGTAAAATGACCCCCATCCAGGGGAGCGCGGGATAGCTTATTTTAACTTTTATGATGCCGTCGGTAATTAAATAACCACGATCATGCAAGATAGTCCACAAACTATATCCCCACTCATTAGGCATAAATTGAATTGGAGTTAATAGATTATGACCAAATACTATCGCAAAACCTAACAGTCCCATGAATGGGCGGGGTAAATTAATTAACGCGGCTAAAGTGAGCATACTTAAACCAATGACCCAGATGACCTGTAGCCACAATGTATGATAGTTGCCCATCCATGAAATGTTGATCACAATTATTTCAAGCGTAATTAAAAATAACCCGCGCTTAACTAAAAACTCCCGAGCTGAGCGGGGCTGTAACGGATTGCGATTAGCATAAAGCCATGCCGACACCCCGGTTAAAAAAACAAACACTGGTGCACAAAAGTGCGCAGCAAATCTACTGACAAACAATTCCCATGAGGTGGTGCTCAAATCCATTGGGTCGCTTACTTGCATGTGCAGGTAAAACCGTTCACGTACATGGTCTAGAAGCATAATGAGCATAACGATGCCGCGCATCATATCGATACTGCTGATCCGTTTTGCTTTGACTGCGCCGTCCATTTCGGCAACATGTAGATTAGAATTCATAAGCTACACTCACTTTGACACTGCGTGGCTCACCAGGAAAAGCCCATAATGCCGAATAGCTGTTAGCAATATATTGCTCATTAAAAAGGTTGTCGACAGACAAACCAAGCTTAATGTTGTTATTAATGCGTGTGTTAACAAACAGCCCCACTAATTGATATGAGGCTAATTGGAAATCAGGATCAACAGTATCTCCAAGTCTTGAGTCAACGAAGCGCCAGTTAATACCAAGATGCCCATCAATATTTACATCTGATAAGTCTTGTTTAACAATAATACTCGCAGTATTTTTCGGTACATTAACCAAACGACTACCGGCACTGACAAGTACACCCCAATCAGGATTAATAGCCTCGTTAACGGTTCGTGTATCAAGATAGGCATAAGAGAGACTCGCTGATAGCCCCTCGGTAATTTCGGCATTAAGATCAATTTCAACTCCAGTGCTTTTCGCAGCACCTAATGTCGCTGAATAACCCGTGTTGATTGGATCTGAAGTTAAAATATTATTCTTTTTGGCATCAAAAATAGCAATGGTGCCATTGATAGGCATTTGCGCTAACCATTGAGTATCAAACTTTACTCCTAACTCAATAGATTTACTTTCTTCAGGTGCAAAAGCATTGCCCGCATAATCTGTTCCAGACAATGGTAGATACCCTTCAGAATAAACTGAGTAGACACTCAGTTGGTCTGAATACACATACACTACACCTATTTTAGGGCTTAGGCGTTGGTCCGATTGTGAGGATGAACCTTGACTTACATCGTCGGAAATTTCTTGTTTATAGGAATCTATTCTCAGGCCTAATTGGACTTTCCACTGTTCGGTTACATCAATTTGATCTTGAACATAACTACCCCAAGCTTGTTGCTGCTCTTTATTTTTGTATAAAAGGCTGACTTCAGGTTGCTCGTCGCTATAAATAGGTTGATATATATTGATTGAATAAGCACCTTTACTGCCACGATAACGTGACATAGCCGTATTTAATTCATAGTCATAGGCGTCAATACCCAATAATAAATTATGCTGCAATACTCCTGTCATCAGGCTACTACTGAGTTCAAAACGTACGGCGTTGTCGACGGAGCTATAGTCGCGATATCTGTGTTGACGAGTGAGTGTCTCGCCATCGTCATATAAGGATTGTCTGCTTTGTGCTAGTTCAGCATCAGATGAAAACCCTGAAAGGCTAGAGTCTCGGTAGGCATAGCCTGTAGATAAAGACCATTGCTGAGTTAATTGTTTATCATAGGTTAGCTGGTGACTTTTAGCTTCAATAACGGTGGCGCCGTCATTAGGGTTACCTAAATAACGTGATAGCGGTACCGTATTGATATCATTGTTAATGACTACAATCCCCCGGTCAAATAGCTGCTCTTGTTTAAGGTATTCCACCTCATAAAGTAATGAACTCTCCTTATCGATTTGCCAACGTATTGAAGGTGAGATTACTTTTTTATTGCTAAATACCTCATCTCTAAAGCTGTCATAATCTTGCCATGCACCGTTAACCCTAAAAGCAATGGTTTCGCTAAGCCCTGTAGTAAAATCACCTTCAACTCTATATTGGTCTTCGCTGGCAGCAGATGCCTTAATGTAACCACTGGTTTCATATTGAGGCTTTTTGGTAATAATATTGATGGTGCCACCTGGCTCTGAACGGCCATAAAGTGCAGAACCAGGTCCTTTTAAAATCTCAACATATTCAACATTGGATAAATCTCGATGGCCACTAAATGACCTCCCACCATTAAAGCCATTAATTAAGTAGCCTGACGGAATATTCTCGTTCCCAGGAAAACCGCGTAATGAAAAGCTGTCCCATAGTCCACCTCCATTATTTTGTCTGGCGATACTCGATGAAAAATCTAATAAATCCTGAAAGCGAGTTATACCAGTGTCTTGTATTAACGTGTTATCTAACAGTGTGATGGCTTGTGGTAGTTCACTACTAGCGACATTTCCACGATATGCTTGACGATAGTGAATTGTGATCCGTTCTATTTCATCGTTGTTTTGTAACAATGGTTTAGTGTGAGTGATTTCTGGTGTTAACTCTTGTTCAACGGCCATGATATTGACGCTAACAGATAATAGGGTGTAAGCCCCTATTGAATAAAGTTTTGGTTTTAATAAGGTTTTCATTGTCTCTCCGACAAACAGCAAACAAAATTTGGCCATAACAAATACGTAGCACTTATGCCGCGGTATTCGTTAAGCTAATAGATAAGTGAAATAATTTATTCGACTGTTTGTGGTGGTGCGCGGGTATTAAAATAACGCGTAAATTGGGAGGCAAATGAAATTAATCGGAATTGCTGACGCGCATAAGATTGCACCATAACAGGTACAATGTAAGGCGTAGAGGTGACCACATTTTGGAGTTGATGTAACGACGAGCAATGAACATTGTGTTGTTTTGCTGTGTCTTCAATGTGAGTAATGCTATGGACCGATGAAGCGACAGACAGCAAAATAACCATGGCAATGAGCCACAGTATTAAAAATTGCTTGTTGTCTTTGTATTGCGCCAATGCTGGTCCCCTGTTTTTATCAGGGCGATTGTAAATGACATGCATTTACATAAGCAATCGCAAAATGTTCATTTACAGATTAACGTGTTATTTATTAACCGAGATAACTTTGAGCATGACTGTGCTTATCAACGGCTAAATAAATGTGATAAAGCGTTAATTGACCGATGAGCGAATAGGTTGATGCAATAATTGACCTACTGAGTCTTTTGGCATAGGTTTGCCAAAAAAATAGCCCTGGGCTAAATCGCATCCTAATGATTGTATTAAATCTGCGGTGTCAGGGTGTTCTATGCCTTCAGCAACCACGCTACATGCTAAATGTTTAGCCAAATAAATCACTGATTTTACAATGGCAAGATCGGCATCCTGATGATGAATATTGTTGATAAACGACCGATCAATCTTAATTTGTTGAATGGGTAAATCGCGCAACATCTCAAGAGAAGAAAAGCCTGTACCAAAATCATCAATACTGAATTTTCCACCAAATTTGGCAATATAATTCATAGTCTGCTTAGCTTGCTCAGCATCTATCATCATTGCACTTTCAGTTATTTCGAACATCACTTTTTGTGATGTGTGGTTGTTTTTGATTAGCGTGGATGCTTTGTTAACAAGTTTTGTGTCATGTAAATCCTTAGCTGACAAATTAATGTGAATACACAAGGCTAAACCTAACGAATCAAAATAAAGCATGTCTTTAGCAACTTGCTGCATTACCCAGGTTGTAATCTGATTAATTAACGTAGTTTGCTCTGCAATGGGAATAAATAGGCTTGGACAAAAATAACTGTCATCAGGTCTAGGCCATCTTATCAACGCTTCCACGCCATAAAATTGCTGGTTGTCCAATTTAACAATCGGTTGATACCATAATTCAAACTCTTGTAATTCAATGGCTTGTTTTAATAAGGCACTGATGTTGACCTTTTCAACTGCATTATTATTCAGGCTTTGGTTATAAAGACAAAATGGGGCGGATAGGCTTTTACTGGAATACATGGCAATGTCAGCTTGTTGCAGTAACTGACCGATTTCTGAAGCTTGGCTTGGATAATGGCTTACACCCACACTGGCACCAACGAGTAAGTCATATGTTTCAATAGAAAAGCTATTCTCGAGTGCTAAATGAACGGTGTTAATGGTACCAACGATTAATGAAGGGTCAACTTGAGTGTCAACGACAGCAAATTCATCGCCACCTAATCTGAACAGCTGTGCCGAACGGGGAAGGTGGTCTTGGATACTTTTCCCCACCTCGATTAATAATAAGTCGCCATAATAATGCCCTAGTGCATCATTTACTTGTTTAAAGCGATTTAAATCAATTAATAATAAGCTAAATGGTTTAGCTTCAGCGACGTGGTAGGTTAACGAGTCCATAAGGTATTTGCGATTAGGTAGGCCTGTTAGGCTGTCGTGTAGGGCAATATTACGCTCACTTATGACTAGCTTTTCAACTTTAAGCAAACTGAGCAAGCTAAGGCGAGTCACTAATACTACAAAGCCCCCACCAAAGAGCATTATTACGCAAAAAATAATATCTGGAGGTGCGACCTGATTACGATCACTCAAATAATAAAATACGCCGAGATATCCCATTATAAAAAAGACAATGAGTGCGCGAAGTATTCGCCATCCTAGGCTGGTGTCTTTATGGCAAATATCAGTTACTGCTCGTAAGCTGTAAACTAATAACCCGATCCCTAATACAAGCATTAACAAAGCTAATATCTGTAACAATCGTCATTTCCTGTGTCAATGAACTGGGTGGAAGAGCTGCATATACTCAACAAAAGAACAACGTCTTATTCGAGTTAAGAGTATTGACTATAGCGTGTAATCATAAGACGGGATTAAATCAGTTTACGGTGTATTGAGTCCATTCGACGTAACTTAATACTCCAGCCAGTCAAGTGTGATTAAGTTTTTCAATCAAACGCTACCAAAGCGATAATATAACCATAGTGTAATATTTGGTTTTGTGCTTTATTTGACGTTTTTACAATATAAAAATGCGGTAATATCATCACTGATATTACCGCATTTTATGCTGTTAACGGCTAATCGATAGCGAGGTTTACCCTCTGTATCCAAATAGCTTTTGTTCCATAATGGCTTTAGCTACGGCATCAGGAACGGCATCAACCCATTCACCTTGGCCACGACAGATTTGTTGTAAAATTTCTCTAGAAAAGATATTAAATAATTCTGGGTTACTTGATTCAATACTGGTAATAAAACCATTATCGAGAACATGGCGGAATAAGTAACGCAGATTGTTTGGCACACTAAGAGTGTTTAAATCGTTTACTTCACCTTTGCCATCGCGTTCAGGATACACAAATAAACGAGTGTTATCTGGGAATAACTTGCCAAAGGCTTCAAGAATACCGCCTTCCATACCACGATAATATTCTTCGTCGAAAATTTGTTTAATATTGACGATTCCCACCACAATTCCTATTTGCAATTGAGTGTATTGACGGAAATAAGCGCGCAATGAGAAGTAACGAGTATAATCCGATATCATCACGTTATAGCCTAATAAATTAAGTAACTTAACGCGTTCCATTATGTCTTTTTCAGACATATTGGCATCTTTGCCGTGAAGGTCATTGAGCGATATCTCTGCAATTAACACGGTATTTTTATCGGTAATGCCTTCTTGTGTCGAAAAGGCTTTATAACCTTGCTCAATCATATCAACATTGAGTTTAGTGATGGGCTTAAACGAGCCACGAATGGTTAATACATTCTTTTTGTACAACATGTCAGCCGGTACAGCAACGCTGCCGTCAGCTTTAAACATAATCGCACGAGTTTTCCAACTACGAATAAGGTGGATGTTTTTAGCTTGATTATCAACATCTTCAAAGTAAGGCCCTTGAAAGTCGATACAATCAATTTCAATTCGATTGGCTTTCATGTTATCGGTTAACGAGTCGATAATCATTTTTGGGTCTTCAAAATAGTAGTAACTGGCATAAATGAGGTTTACACCCAAAATACCTAGCGCTTGTTGCTGAGCTTCAGCGGTATCGTCAAACATGCGCACATGAACAATAATGTTTGATGGTTCTGCACCTGGGTACATTTGAATGCGAACACCACACCAAGCATGGCATTCGTTTTTACGATTAAAGCTTTTAGCGGCCACGGTGGTTGCATAACTAAAATACCGTGATGATTTAGAACGAACGCCGCCGACACGATCGACAACAAGATCGAATTCTTGCTCCATCATGGCCAATACACGAGCTTTACTGACATAACGGCCATCTTCTTGCACACCGTAAATCGCATCAGAGAACTTCATATCGTATGCAGACATCGTTTTAGCGATCGTTCCGGCTGCCGCACCCGCTACAAAGAAGTTACGTGCCACTTCTTGGCCTGCGCCAATTTCAACAATCGTGCCGTATTTCTTTTCATCTAAATTGAGACGAAGTGCTTTTTCTTTGGTGCCACGTGAACTGACTTGCTTATCCATAATATCTCCACACGATTTACAACTAACGTTTACTGCCTGTCAACAATGTTATCGTAACAGTCTATATCTGTCAGTGTTAGATTGAAATTATTGAGTTTTTATTGTGCCAGCGGCTTGAATGTTAACGCCGATTAGTTGATTGGCACATCCAACATTGTTTGTAAAAAAACGGCCGAAAAAGGCGCTTTTTGTTGTTTTTTAATTTGTGGGCTTAAGCCATTTTCGATGAGCACAAACAAGTAATCATGGCCGTTGCTGGCCTTGACTCTACCGGCTAGATTAGCTACGCCTAACATGCTGCCAGTTTTGGCAAATACATGATTTTTTAACGGTGATTTATTAAAGTAGCGTTTATAGCGCAAGGTGCCACTGACACCTGATTCAGGCAGGGTATCGAGTAAAAAGTGGTATTCAGGCATTCGATAAACCGTAGTAAGTACACTGAGTACTTGTTCTGCACTGAGTAAGTTATAACGAGACAATCCAGAACCGTCAGCTAAATTGGCATCGGCCAAATCAATCCCTAGAGAATACAGAATCGCTTTCATGGCTTGGCTACTGCGAGCAAAGTCACTTGGTGCTTGAAAATAAACTTCACCGACTTTTTTTAATAAACTGTCTGCAATTAAATTATCGGACTTTAATAGCATGGTTGATAACAAATCAGTTAACGGGGCAGAGTGATGACTGGCAATTAATCGCCGCTGACCGTGTGTAGGTGTGAGCTGCGCGCGACTCAATACCATAGGTGCGTTATGCTGTATGCCTAAGGCCTTCAATTGTTTTGCCACGATGTGTTGGGCATAAAGCGCAGGATCAGTAATGGCGATCGCTAGCGGCAATGATTTAGCTCCAACGTGACACCCTGTAAGATGGTAACGATTATTGTCAAAGCGACTCAGTGTCAGCATGCAAGCAGGCTGGCTATTGGCTTGAGTATAAACCGAGCCTGTTGGCGCAGCCTTATATTGTGATTTGGCAGCAACCGGATTCACAAAGTAAGCATCGTTAGTGATGTTAATTGGACGTTTTCCCATCATGTTAATACTGGCTGTTTTGTCGTAGCCTGTAGTTGATAAACGTCCATAGACACAATTTTTATCGATAATAAACGGTGATATTGGTGCCGCGTAACAAATGCCTAAATCGTCCCACACCCAGCCTGGAGCTTGTAATTGGCTATCTTGCTCACTGACTAATACGACTTGACCGTCAATTTTACGAATGCCCAATTGTTTTAGTGAGGTAAGTAATTGCTGAAGATCTTGGTAGGTTAACGTGGGGTCGCCACTAAACTCGATGTAAATATCACCCTGGTAAATGCCATTATTGACCTGTTGTCTATTAATAGGATTTTTACTATAAGTGCTTAGTTGCGTTTCATAGTAAAACCCCTGGCCTAACTGCTTTGTTGCAGCTAAAGCCGTGAGTAATTTTTGAATACTGGCGGGCTGCATTAATGATTGGTTATTGTAAGTAAATACCGCTTGTTGGGTCGTCATGTCCCACACGCTAATGCCGAGTTGCGAGTATGCCGGTTTAAGTAACTGCAACATGCTATCTAAGTATTGTGTCGTGGGGTTGGGGGCTGGTTCATCAGAGGCTAATGATGTTTCAGTGGCGAAGTGCTGCGGTACGGTTATTTCTGCATTAGCAACCGGTGCCACAACAACATGCGCCATAACACTTAAACTGGCAAAAGCAGTCCAAATACGCTTAATACTAGGCTGTTGCGGTTTGTTTTGGGATAACGCCGTTAAAAACGGTAAATACATATAGGCCTACAACTTAGTCAACGTGCGATTATGATCAATGCTTTACAATGTTTACCTATTTTAGCGTAACAAATTATTCGCTGATACGACTATTACACTAACAGGCTAAATATATTGCAAACATATGCACGCTCTACGTCAATTAATTCAATTGGTGTTTATCTTTCTGTGTTAGCTAGCTAAATGCCTTATTTTGAATGGCAAAGGGCATGTTGCAAGCGAATACCGCTGCGCAGTTAGTCAGCAGATTGGTAATTATTTAACTCTGTTGTGTTTTTTTTGGCCAATGAAAGCCATTAAAACCGCTCTAAAGTAAGAAACATCTTGCTCATCACCTTGTTAGTCGGTAATTTCTATCAGCTAAATTACGCGGCAAAAACATATTTTACTTGTGTTATGTCGCTATTACGGCCAATGAGACTGAAAATAAACCGCGCTTTAGCTTATGATAGACGTCTTATCGTGGTTAGATAAAACAGAGATAATATCACACAGAGAAATTGCTACTGCTTTATTTAATTAACGCACACAGTGTAGAAATATCACCGCCCACATAACCATAACCATAGGCCGTGAAGTTTGTTATTTTGCTCATCAGCTATGATGAGCGCTCATTTTAAGGAGGATGCCTTGCTGGATAAGTTAGGTGGTATTGCGCTAAAAGCTGATGCTGTTTCTTGGTTACTAAACCCCCAAGATTTTAAACAGGCATTATTAGCTAGAATTGCGTCGGCAACATCATCAATTTACATTGCTGCTTTATACGTTGAAGACGATGAAGCTGGACGTGAAGTGTTGCATGCGTTGTTAGCCGCTAAAGCGCGCCAACCAGATTTAGACATCAAAGTATTAGTTGATTATCATCGCGCACGTCGTGGCTTAATTGGTCATAAAGGCGACAGTGGTAATTATATTATGTACCGTAATTTGATGGCCGAAGCATCTCATCCATTTGACATTATTGGCGTGCCTGTAAAATCGCGTGAGTTCATGGGGGTTTTACACCTTAAGGGCTTTATTATTGACGACGCGGTTATATACAGTGGCGCGAGTATTAATAATATTTATCTGCAACAAAAAGACAAATATCGATTTGATCGTTATCACCTTATTGAATGTGCCGAGTTGGCGCGCAGTATGCGAGATATGATCAAGCAAGATATCGTCAATGATTCAGCTGTTAGTGTGTTGACTCAACCATTAGAAAACGAAATCAACCCAGAAAAACAAGATATTAAAAGCTTTAAACACAGACTGTCTCAAGCGCATTATCAATACAAAACGACTACTGTGGGAAATCGCGTTACACCATTATTAGGGCTAGGGCGTAAAAACAATTTACTAAACGACACTGTCATTAAGTTAGTTGAAGGCGCTAAACAACATTTGTTTATTTGTACGCCTTATTTTAACCCACCAGCGATTTTAAGCCGAGCTTTAGCTAAACATCTGCGCGAGGGTAAAAAGATAGATATTGTTGTAGGCGACAAAACGGCTAATGACTTTTATATTCCGCCAGAACAAGATTTTTCGACCATTGGCGCTCTGCCATACATGTATGAGCAATCGTTGCGTAAATTTGCTAAACGTCAGCAATGGGCAATCGAAAACGGACAGCTAAACATTCATTTGTGGAAAGATGGCATTAACAGCTTTCACTTAAAAGGCATCAGCGCTGATAACCGCAAACACCTGATCACAGGTTCTAATCTTAACCCTAGAGCGTGGGCATTAGATTTAGAAAATGGCTTGTTATTGCATGATGAGTCGGGGAGCTGGAAAGAATCGTTTGTTGCTGAACAGCAACATATTTTGTTGCACACCGAAAGACTTTTTCACTACAGCCAGATTGATACCTTACACAAATACCCTAAACCGGTAAAAAAGGTTATGAATCGTATCCGTCGTTTAAAAGCTGACTTTTTATTACGCCGTATTCTATAATCTTCGCTACAGCATAGCCTTATTATCTAATTGTCTTCACCACTCCAATGAGTGGTGAAGTTTTTTCACACCAGAGCATTATATGAATCCAGTTGTTAATTCAAAAGCTAAAGCACCTATCCACGCGGTTCATCGCTTACATGCTTATCGAAAATCGTTGTCGACCAAACCCTTCGGTGCGCGGGGTAAAAAGCTTGTTCGCTGTGAATTGTGCTTGTTGGGTGAATTATTTTGCACCTGTAAACATCGTCAATATTTGGTGACTCAGGTTAGTTTTATGTTGTTGATGTACAATGATGAAGTGCTGAAACCGACTAACAGTGGAAGGCTTATTGCTGATCTAATCCCTGACACTCACGCATTTTTATGGACGCGGACCGATACCGACCAACAAATGTTGGCTCTATTAGCGGATGAGCGCTACCAGCCATATTTAGTATTTCCTCAGCAATATATTGAAAACCAGCAGGCTATCGTAAATCAAATTTTGCCCGACAATTTGCGTCAAATAAATGGTACTGTAAAAATACCATTATTAGTGATGCTTGATGGTAGCTGGCGTGAGGCGATTAAAATGTATCGAAAAAGCCCTTATTTGCATCATATGCCGGTGTTGTCATTTGCCCCTGAAACGTTAGCGACTTATGCACTACGCAAAGGTAGCCATGATTTTCAATTAGGTACGGCGGAAGTGGCCTCACTGGCATTAACGGCTGCACAAGAGCCACAAAATGGCGCAGCACTATCTGCTTGGTTTGATTTATTTGTCGAATCATCGTTGCTTGGTCGTAATCGGCGTGCAAAAGAAACGTTAACACCGATTGCTAATTACATAGAGGCATTTACCGATGCATTAGCTGCAAGCCTAACGCAAAAGCAATGTGATAAATAAACCAATACTGTATTTGCATATTCATCGTTTTTGCGGGATGCTAAATAGCAGTAAATGCAATGGGTAGGATGGTATATCGATGAAATTGTGGTTAAGATCAAGTAACATAACACTCAACAATCGAACTCAATTGCTTAAGGATTATTTAACCATATTATGGAAGACTTGCTCAATAGTACTCGGCAATACAGTCCGCAAAAATTATTAATTTTATTTCGCTTAGAACCCGGTTGTTTAGGCCCTGATGGTGTTGATCATATAGAAACGTTTTGCCAGCTCGCTGAACGAACCTTAGCGAACCTCAATGCAGATGTTTGCCAGTGGTTTATTTCACCTCGTTTTGATAAATCATTAGTTGAAATCCAATATAGCCTTGCAGGTAAAGTTTTACCTCGCGACAAAGCGATTAAATTTGTGCAATCGTTTGAGCAAAACCTCGACACTATAGAAGAGCGGTTTGAAGACAAACTAACCCAATTGATCAATCAATATATTGCACGTAAACATGTGCCTTAACAACAAACCGTCATTTAGCTGTAACACTCTTTAATATCAGTAACTAAGCCAAGCATTAACAACTAAAAAGCGTGCTTTAAAGATGCTGTAGCAATAACAAATTAGTCTTAGGCTTAAGCTAACCATTTTATTTTTTGACCCTATGCAGTTTTGGGTTTAATCACCTTCATAGGGATTATTTATGTCAACGAGTGACGCTATTCATCTTAGCGATACATCAACGCTAAACGATGCAAATCTACACCAATTATTGCAACAACAATTTGGCTTTGAACAATTCAGGTCAGGACAACTAGCGGCAATAAAAACGATTTTATCGGGTCATTCAGCGTTGGCAATATTTCCTACCGGTTCAGGTAAGTCTTTGTGTTATCAGTTTTGTGCACAACAGTTACCAAATCTGACCTTAGTTATTTCACCTTTACTGGCTTTAATGAAAGACCAGTTAGCTTTTTTAGCCAGTAAAGGTATTGCAGCCGCCAGTATTGACTCAAGCTTAACTTACGAGCAAACCCAGCAAGTCATGCGAGATGTACGCGACAATCGTACAAGGATTTTAATGGTGTCGGTTGAGCGTTTTAAGAACGAACGTTTTAGACAATTTTTGCACTCTGTGGCTATTTCATTATTAGTGGTTGATGAAGCCCATTGTATTTCAGAGTGGGGGCATAACTTCCGTCCAGATTATTTAAAAATTCCGCAGTTTTGTGCTGCATTTTCCATCCCACAAACCTTGTTATTAACTGCGACCGCCACAGAGCAAGTTAAGCATGATATGGCATTGCGCTTTGAGCTTTCGCCACAGCAAATTATTCAAACGGGTTTTTACCGACCTAATCTTGATCTATCAGTGGTTGCTGTAAGCCAACAAGATAAAAATAACCATCTAGCACACTATGTTAAACATTTTACTGCTGCTAACCACTGCGGCGCAGGCATTGTGTATGTCACCTTGCAGCAAACTGCAGAAGAGGTTGCACAATATTTAGTTAGCCAAGGTGTCAATGCGCGTGCATATCATGCCGGTATGGAGCAAGACGATCGCCAGGATATTCAGCAACAATTTATGGATAATCACGTACAGGTTATTGTGGCAACCATTGCATTTGGCATGGGTATCGATAAATCGGATATTCGTTTTGTGATGCATTATGACCTACCTAAATCGATTGAGAATTACAGCCAAGAAATAGGCCGAGCAGGAAGAGACGGTAATGTGTCTCACTGTATAACCTTAGCTAATCTTGATGGGTTGAATACGGTTGAAAACTTCGTCTACGGAGATACTCCAGAGCCTGAAAGTATTGCTAACTTATTGGATATTATCGCTAGCGAAACAGATCAAGGTCGCTGGGAAGTACAAGAGTTATCGTTATCTACAGCGTGTAATATTCGTACATTGCCGCTTAAAACGTTATTTGTACAATTAGAGCTGATGGATGTCATTAAACCAAGCTTTGCTTATTTTGCCGATTTTAAATATCGCTTTATTGAAGATAAGCAAGCAATCCTCAATCGCTTTAATGCAGAACGCCAAGCGTTTTTAAACCAGGTGTTTGAGCATACTCAGTTTAAAAAAATCTGGGGACAATTGGATTTTGACAGTTTGTACCAACAATATGGTTGCGAACGTCAAAGGGTTGTAGCCGCACTAGAATATTTAGCTGATCAAAATTTAATTATTCTCGAAACCAAAAAGATCACTCAGGTATACAGTGTTAAGCAACAGGCCTTAAGCAGCGAATCGCAAAGACTGCAATTGACGCAACAATTAGCGCAATACTTTGGTGGAAATGAGCATAAAGAAATTGTGCGTATTGGTAAGCTGGTGGCTTTTTTTGAACTCGACACTTGCTTAAGTGCTGCGTTAGCTCAATATTTTGATGATCAAGCTGCACCGAAAACATGTGGGCATTGCAGTGTTTGTCGAGGCGAAATTGCGGTATTATCTAAACAGACGTTGGCTCCATTACCAGATACGGCTAACGTTGCTGCAATGCTAACGCCACTACACCAAGTGGCCCAAGCAAAATCGTTACCCACTGTGACCATAGCAACACAGGCTAAGTTTTTAGCTGGCATGGTGATGCCAAGGTTTAGCCGTATGAAGGTTAAACAATTAGATGGCTTTGGTCGTTTTAGTGCTTATCGATATCAAGATATTCTGGATGCTGTTAAGAAGGTGAATTCATGAAACCCGTTCCTGAAGCATTATTAAAGAAACACGCCAATTTAGTGCAAACTGAAGGTGTAACTGTAATCTCGCATACTCAGCGTGAAACCAATGATTGGGTATTGCAAACCTTGATGATTGAAAATTGCGATGTCCCGTTTAAATATAAGCGACCTAAACGGTTTAAGAGCTTGCAAGGGCAAAAGGTCAATTTAATTTATTATCCCTCAAAAGAAGTGGTTGCCGGTTTTGAAATTGAAATAATGCAAGTCGTGAGAGTACGACGCTATTAGTGATCGTTAATTTCAATACAGTCATTAGCGCCGGTTGTCTGCGCCATTGATGATAGAGCGATTGCTGCTTGTTCATCAATGGCGAGTTTTCAATGGCGAGTTTAATATTGGCGAGTTTGGTATGTTGGCAAGATTTTCGATATCTGATAACTCGTGCTGGATATCAATTCTCTATAGCAACTCTTTATATCAATACACTCTATCAATCCCTCTAGTGAATACGTCACATCAAATTAATACTTTTTATTATCAATAAATTACCATTTCTTTTATAGGCTATGATTAATGCGCCTATTATTGACCACTAAACTTAAATTCACTGGCCGCGCGCCAAATGCGATAACGTAATTGCGCTTCTTTTGGAAGATAAAAGACTTTAGCTAAACGGCTGTCATATTCTTGAGTTATGGTGTCATTAAGACTAATAAATTGGGCTGTTTTGGCTTCGGTACACATCATTTTAGTGCTTGGGGCTTGAATCATGCTGTCAACTTGATAGTAAGGATATCCCCAACCATCTAATGATAATGTATGTATTTCGCCCATTAGGCGCACCTTATTACAATCAACCAGTTTATTCTGGCCAATTTGGATTTCGATTAAATATTGAGACTCATCATTAAGCTTTGGCAGGGTAAGTATATGCTGCACCATGTTTTCATTTGGGGCAGGGTACATCTTGGTTTCAACTTGAGCCTCATAATTATTATTGTCCATGACACTTGTTTTAATCGCCAACGTTTGCAACTGTGGTTGCTCCACTTTTGGCATGGCATAACCAGCAAATGCACAGACAACTAAGGCACTGAGTCCAAATATCTGCAGTGTTAAGTGTTTTGTTGTTTTCATGGTTAACCGATCTCCTGTAATGGCAAAGACCATAGATGTGGCCTGTAATAGTGTCTTTCTTAACGTACTGAATGTCTCTAAACGTAACGCGGTATCAAAAGGGTTATTTTTACACTAAATTTATAAATAAAAGATTGCTTACTATTTAACTAATATTAACAACAATAATTGAGTTTAGTTGATAAGTATGACATAACATACTGATAACCTTTGACACATTGCTTTTATCATAAGGTATCGTTCTCGATGCATAATAATCAAAACCTAGAACAAACCTCGCACATATTGCGTTTAGCGCTACCTAAAATGTCTGAGTTGGCAATTCCAGTAACACCGGAAAACTATGCCATTTGGTTTGATTATTTTTCCGAATCCAACCTCAATTTAAAACGTGCTATCGATGGGCTTATCGCCAATGATGTTAAGTTTACTCCAGAAGTTAATTTAGGATTGTACAATCGCTTTATTGAAGAGCGTTCGCCTGAAATTATCGAAAACGTCCAAATAGAAACCCAAATATTGATCAACAGTTTGGTACATAAAATTCAACAGCTTGGTGAAGGTACAGAGTCTTTCTCTTCTAACCTAAGTGAGTTTGGCGCTAAGTTACAAACAAAACCTGATGCAGACGAACTGAGCTTAATTGTGTTGAGTATTGCTGCAGAAGTTGAGCAAGTGATCGCTAATAATCGTCATATGTCGACAACTTTAGTGTCTTTGTCAGATGAAATTGCCAACCTTAAAAGTGAGATGGACAATTTAAGTAAAGTGGCAATGACAGATGAACTGACATCGCTTAATAACCGTAGAGCATACGAGTTATTTGCTGCTGAACAGATGACTAAATTTACCGATACACAAACAGTTTGTAGTTTGTTGATGATTGACATCGATCATTTCAAATTGTTTAACGATACGTTTGGTCATCTAATTGGTGACAAAGTGCTAGCTTATGTGGCTTTAGCGATGAAACAAACGGTAAAAGGTGATGACTTAGTAGCGCGCTATGGCGGTGAGGAGTTTGTGGTGATGTTACCCAATGCCAAATTACATGATGCAGTTAATGTCGCCGAGAAAATACGCGAGCGTATTTCGCTAAAACAATTGTCGATTGGTAAAGAAAAGAAACAGAATTTAGGTCATATTACGGTGTCAATCGGAGTGGCTACTCTGCAAACTGGCGATGATGTCGATACCTTGTTAGCCCGTGCAGACGAACAACTGTATAAAGCCAAAGCTTCAGGGCGTAACTGCGTTAAATTTGCCTAAGCACGATGACTTAGGAGCTGTGTGACCTAGGAGCTATGACTTAGTCACTCTAACCTAAGAGCTGTAATTTAAGGTTAACTAAAAAGCCATCAGTTATGATGATGGCTTTTTGCTTTATGACTCAACTTGTTTATCTTGGTTTTCTAAATCCATGTGCATTTTAATAAGATGCTCCTCCATATCAAACGATACAGTAAAACCTAATGATTTAGCCAAGCTAGCCATATTACGGTTTTCGAACATAGTGAAACCGGTTAAATATAAGGTGTTGTTATTTTTATAGTAAGAGATGAGCTTTTCTAACAATAGCTTGCCTAAGCCAATCCCTTGATAATCGCTGCGAACTGCCATGGCAAACTCAGCTTCGGTATTATCAGGATCAATAGAAGCTCTTACGGCACCTAAGGTTAATTCTTTACCTTCTGTTGAGGTGGTTGTGGCAATAAAGGCCATTTCGCGTGCATAATCGATTTGAGTCAATACTGCCATTTCTTCATGGGTCATGCGTGAGCGTACACCAAAGTAGCGTTTGTATCTGTCTTCATCGCTAAGCGAGTTATCAAATTCCAAATGTTTGGGCTCATCTTCGGGCAATATTGGCCTTAGCATTACAGTTAAGCCGTTTTTAAGCGTTGAGGTTTGTTCCAACTCTTTAGGGTAAGGCATAATGGCTAAGCGGCCGATATTGTCTTGTGGGCTATCATGCAACCGCATATTAACGTCTAATAAAGTGATTTTTTCTCCAGCAGCTAGCACTGGGTTAATATCTATTTCGGCAATCTCAGGGCAATCAATAATTAAGTGCGATATTTGAGTAAGCATTAGGCACAAGGCGTTCATATCAAGGCCGAGTGGTAAATGTCTGTCGCGCAATTTATTGGTTTTAAGCGCTTGGATAACCATGTAACGTGCCAACGCCATATTCAATGGTGGTAATGCTACTGCCGCATCTCGTGTTGGATCCCATTCAGAGCCGCCTTCACCTAAACAAATGGCGGGGCCAAATACCGGGTCGTTGATTACCGATACCCTAATCTCTTGTGCGCCCGCAGTTAATGCCATTTTTTGAATGATTAAGCCATCTATTTTGGCATTAGGGTTAATTTGATGAACCCTGTCGATAATGGAGTGTGCTGCGTGGCTGACATCTTCATCTGAAGTTAAATTCAATACCACACCATGTACGTCAGATTTATAAAGTAAATCAGGTGATTGAACTTTTAACGCTACTGGATAGCCGGCTTTATTGGCTACATTGACGGCTTCATCTACATCACTGACAAACCAGGTATCAATAGTATTTAAGCCATAAGCTTTTAAAATATCGACAGCTTGATGTGTCTCCACCACAGTTTGTCCGCGATCGAGGGCCTGTTGTAACAGCGTTTTGGCAACATTACGATCAGCCGGAATGTTGTCTGGAATTGATAATGGTACTTCTTGCAACAGTTTTTGGTTGCGACGGTATTCAACCATGTGCATAAAGGCGCGCACTGCCCCCTCAGGGGTACGATAAGTTGGGATACCTGCTTTAGTAAAACGTTTCCGTCCAAGGTATGCAGAATCTTCCCCACTCCAGTTGGTTAAAATATTTAATCTATGGCGATTTGGGTGTTGGCTAATGGTATCGATTAGGCTAGTGGCTATCTCTACACTTTCCGACAATATTGAAGGTGAATGCAATACTAAAATGGTGTCGGCATCGTTACTCTTCATTAAAATATCTAACGTTTTGGCATAACGCTGGTGGTCTGCATCGCCAATCATGTCGATAGGGTTTTGCCTTGACCAGGTGTCGGGCAAAATTTTATTAAGTTCGTTTATGGTGTCGTCAGATAGTTGTGCTAACTTGCCGCCTTTAATAATTAATTCATCAGCGGCAAGTACCGCAGGGCCTCCACCATTACTCATAATAACTAATCGCTCACCTTTTAGTGAGGTTGAATGGGCAAGGCTTTCAACAGCCGCAAAGAGTTCAATTAAATCGTTTACTCTTAGCATACCTGCACGTCGAAATGCTGCTTCATAGACTGCATCGTTACCGCCAATACCGCCTGTGTGGAGCATTGCAGCTTTTACACCTTCATGGCTGCGGCCAGATTTAATCACAAAAATAGGTTTGTTGCGCGATGCAGCGCGAGCGGCTGACAAGAAATGTCGTTTTTCATTGATTGAATCGATATAGAGCATAATTGCGCTGGTTTTACTGTCTCGACCTAAGTAATCGAGTAATTCATCAAAGTCGATGTCGGTAGCATCACCTAAAGAGATAAATGAGGAAAACCCAATGCCTTTATTGTTTGCCCAATCTAAAACCGTGGTGCAAATTGCAGCCGATTGGGACACAAAGGCAATTTTACCAGGTAATGCGCCAACATGAGCCAAACTGGCATTTAAGCCAATAGATGGCAATATCATGCCTAAACTGTTGGGGCCGAGTAAACGCATACCGTAACGTTTAGCATATTGTTTGGTGAGTGCGAGTAAATTATTACCGTGCTCATCGGTTTGTGATGCCATGCCAGAAGCCATAATGATTGCGACTTTACAGCCAAATTGGGCTAATCGTTCAACAATACTAGGTACTTTTTGGGCATTAGTGCAGATAATGGCTAAGTCAGGTTTTATCGGTAATGCTTCAATGTTGGGATAAGCTAAGACACCCATTACGGCAGTGTATTTAGGGGTAACCGGCATAATTGGCCCCGAAAACCCACTGGATAAAAGGTTTTTCATGACGCCTTTTCCGGCGCGTTTATTCCCATTGGACGCACCAATCACTGCAACTGAAGTGGGCTTAAATAACGAGTGAATACTGCGTTGGCTCATGGTGGCGTCCTTTGGTTACAACCGATGACAATCAGATTAGCATATTCTCAATAAAATGATGAAGTTGCTATATGTTATCCGCATTAATTTATCGCAAATACCAATGTTTATTTGTTGAGATAAAAAAGGGACCTTAAATAAGATCCCTTAACGAATATAAAAGCAGTAAAGTTTAGCTTTGCTGTGATTCTTCTAGTGGCGCATTATTTGAGCTCGGAGAGTAGATTCCAATAATACGTGCCATTAACGCTTTAGAGTCTTCTATAGCAATGTATAAACACGGGATTAAACACAAGGTAACTACGGTGGCAAATAACACCCCAAATGCTAATGATACAGCCATTGGAATAACCATTTGTGCCTGCATACTGGTTTCAGCCATGATAGGCACTAAACCAATAAAGGTCGTTAATGATGTCAACATAATCGCTCTAAAACGTTTACAGCCAGCATTAAGCACAGCTAAACGCATTGGCACGCCAGCTTTACGTGAGTTATTGACATAATCGACCATCACCAACGAATCGTTTACTACCACGCCCGCCGCCGCAATAATTCCGAACATCGATAGGGCACTTAAGTCGATCCCTAAGATGATATGACCCATTACAGAACCAATTACACCAAACGGGATCACTGACATAATCATTACCGGTTGAATATACGAGCGCAACGGAATGGCTAATAAACTATAAATCACTAACATAGATAAGATGAAGTCGCGCACTTGCGTGTTTGCACTATCAAGCTGTTCTTGAATATTGCCTGATACTTCACTGCGAACTTGCGGATACTTTACCAACAATTCAGGAATGAAGTTGTCACGGATATCTTTAGCCAGTTTAAATGGTTCTGCTTGTTCTGCATCAACAGAGGCCCAGACATTAATGGTACGGCTACCATTTTCACGTCGGATACTGTTTACGCCTTGAACCACCTTAATGTCAGCTACTTCAGATAATGGTAGTTCTGTACCATCAGCGGTTTTAATTAATACGTCTTGGACTAACGCAATCGAGTTACGCTGTTCTTCGGGGTAGCGCAGCATTACTTTAATTTCTTCACCGTTACGGATAATACGCTGTGCTTCTAAGCCGTAAAAACTGTTACCCACTTGCGATGCTATATTCGCCAAGGTTAACCCAAGTACGCTCGCGAGAGGTTTCAACTGGAATTGTACTTCTTTCGCGCTTGATTGACGGCTGTCATTCACATCGCTCACGCCTTTTAGGCCGTTAAGCTTTTGCTTTAATGCTAATGAGGCTGCAACGAGTTGGGCTTCGTTATTACCTTCTAGCCTAAAGCTAATGTCACCGTCTTCTCGGCCGCCGCCCATTAGGCTGTCCTGAATGGTAAATGACTTCACTCCAGGGATGAGCGGCATGGCTTGGCGCCATAATTCAGCTAATGCGAAGGTGTCCATAGGACGTAATTCTGGATCCACCAGTTTGGTCATCACTTCTGCGCTAGTTTGGCTACGTAGGTCAACCTGCATATCAGATATCATCCGTTGGCCATATTCGTCTTCGACTTGTTTATCCACTTTATAAAGCGTTTCTTCAATTGCCAATGCCGCTGCTAATGTCGCTTTTTCTGATGCATCGACATTCATTTCGATTTTAATTCGCGGGAAGTCGTGTGGAATTTTTGGCTGGCCAATAAATCGTACTAATCCACCACCGTAAAGTCCGGCACACACCAGAATTAAACTGATAAATACCATGATCACTGCGTAGCGGTATTTAATCGCTATTTCTAACGAAGGGCGATAAATATTCTCAATATATTTGGTTAAGTTTCGGTCTATTTTGCCTTGAATAAAATTCACGCCATTACGCAACCAGTCAAGAGGGTTCTTCGAACCTGCCTTGACTACCTTGGGTTTTTTCATGTGAGCCAAATGCGCGGGTAAAATCAATTTCGATTCAACAAGCGAGAATAACAAACATAAAATGACCACAAAGCCAATTGCTTGGCCGAAGGCTGATGATGGACCATCACCCATGGTGATAGGTAAAAATGCGGCTATAGTTGTGAGTACACCAAAGGTGGCAGGCATGGCCACTTTTTGGACACCTCTAATAACACTTTCAACACTCTGCCCATGCTCTTCTGATTCGCTGTGGGCACTTTCTCCCATGACAATCGCATCATCAACCACAATACCGAGCACTAAAATAAAGGCGAACAAACTGATAACGTTAATGGTGACATCAATGAAAGCCATTGGCATAAACAGCAGGGTGCCCAAGAAGCAGACCGGTAATCCCATCATTACCCAAAAGGCGAGGCGCACGCGTAAAAATAACGCGAGCATTAGGAATACCAGTACAGCACCACTTTTCATACTGTCTAGCATGAGGTCCAGACGGCCATCGAGGTAATATGTCATGTCAACCCAAGGTTCAAGTGTTACACCTTGTGGTAATGATTTTTGCTTTTTATCAACATAAGTACGGATAACGTCGGCAACGTCTGTAATACTTTGATTTTTAGCTGCGCCGATAAAGAAGGTAACTGAGTTTTTACCGTTAAATTTAGAGTATTGTATCCCTTCTTGGAAGCCGTCATTTACGACGGCGATGTCGCCTAATGATAGTTTGGTACCATCATCGAGTGTTAACAGTGGCAACTCTTCAAATTCGTAACCGACATAGGCTTGGTTTTGAACACGCAAGTTAATATAGCCGTTTTCTGCTTTAATCTGCCCAGCAGACATATTGCGTGAATAGCCCTGAACAGCTTGAGCGACATCATTAAAAGTGAGGCCAAATTCGCGCAGCTTATCTTTGCTGACTTCAATACTGATTTCATAACCTAACCCGCCGTAATACTCAGAGATATTCACGTTTGGCAGTTGCATGATTTCATTATGAACTTTATCGCCTAAATCTTTCAATTGCCGCTCAGACATGTCGCCATACAAGCTTAAGTACATCACTTCTTGGCGAAACTTAATCCGTTCTACTTTTGGTGGTTCCATGTCTGCTGGAAAGGTTGAAATTGAATCAATTTCTGATTTGATCTCGTCTAAGACAACTAATGGATCGTAAGACTCTTCAACTTGAAAATAACCTTGTGCCACATTCCGGTTTGAGTAGGTGATTACCCGCTTTAAGCCTTGAACGCTTTCAAGTGCTTGCTCAATCTTAATCGTAATGCCTTCTTCTACTTCTTGTGGGGCAGTACCGGGGTAAACTGCGCTAAATTCAATCCAGTTAATTTCAACTTCTGGAAAAAATTGCTTTCTAATGGTGCTGGCCGTCAATAATCCGCCCAGTAAAATGATGATCATTAGCAAGTTTGCCGCAACACTATTGCGGGCAAACCAAGCTATGAGTCCTTTATGAGTATCAGCCATGATTATTATTCACCTTCTTCCATCGCAAGTTCAGTGTCATCTTCTGCTACGGGTTCTTTTTGCAGAACGCGGTCTTCTGGCAGAGCGACCTTCATTCCATCGGTAGGATAATCCAATGCAGAGGTAATCAATTGCATTCCTGATTCTAAACCATCGGTAATCACCACATTAGCGCCATCTTGGCGGATTACAGTCACGGGTTTATATTTTAACGTTCTATCTGCGTCCATAATCGCTACCGCACCATTAACAACGAGGTGGCGAGGCACCACGGCCACATTCCCTACTTGTATACCTTCAATTTGCGCAGTGACATAGGTACCGTAACGTAATTCATTCTTATCCGTGGTTAAGCCGTAAGGGTCATTTATTTCTGCTATCAAATAGGTCATGCGACTCTTGTTATCGACGACGCCTTCGCTGCGGACAATTTTACCTGACCAGACTTGTTTACTGCCGGCAAACTGACCCGATAGATTAACATTGGCATTGACGCCTTTAGCGGCCAAATACTGCATTTCTTTGTCGGCTATCGGCAAACGGACTTCAGCTTTATCTGTATTGAGTACCTTGCCGATTGGAGTGCCTTTACTGACAAAAGAACCTAGGCCAATTTCACGTCCGTCGATTAACGCATCGTACGGTGCACGAATAATGGTTCGTTCTAAATCTCGTTTTGCACGGTTTAAACTGGCTTCAGCACTTTTTAATTTGGCCAGTTCTTGAGCTAATTGTGGTTTGCGTAAACTTAAGTCAGTTGGTTCTCTGTTGGTGATATCTGCCCATTCACGGATGGCGACTTCTGCATTTGCACGCTCTTGCACTAATGACGCTTGAGATGATGCAATGTTGGCTTGAGCATCAAGCAAACTTGATTGATAATCGCTTGGGTCGACTTTTGCCAATATTTCCCCTTTTTTAACAAAGCCACCTTTAACAAAGTTTGGATCTAAATAAATAATTTCACCGCTGACTTGGGCGACAATTTCAGTCATGTATTTAGCATTCACTACACCATAAGAGTTGACATCAAAGGTCATGGGTTGGTAGTTAATGACTTCAACAGAGACTAACGGGGTCGTATCAACCTCTGGTTTTTCTTCAGGTGGTTTTTTCAAAGCAGAAAGGCCAACCAGGCCAGCAATGCCTATTCCTAATACGATAATGGGTAAAATAATCTGTTTTTTAGTCGCCACAATGCTTCCCTTTAAATGATTTGTTTTTGCAGTGTTATCCCCAATAGGCTGCAATTAATCTATTTTCTACTTTATATGTTAATCGAAATGTTTCTTGTTTGTTGTATCAATGTGTAAACTTGTGTTTCAGTCCAAGGTTGGCTTTTAAGTTATCACAGTCTGTTATCCTAAACTTGGACTGTGTTAAACGTCATGACAAATAGGAATAATGCCATGCAGATACCCAATACCCCTAGATTACAACTTTCATTAATGACCCTTGATGACGGTGCGTTATTATTTGAATTAGATCAAGACGAACGGGTAATGCATTTTCTCACAGGCGGGATTAAAACAACTCAAGAACAGATTAATACGGTTATGTTGCCTAGATTGGCTCAATATTTAAATCCGTCAAGAGGGTGGGGATTATGGAAAGTCCATGCGCTCGATTGTGACGCCAATGATCAACACAGGTTAAGTGGCGAGTATTTAGGCTGGATATTAGTCAGACCAATGCACTTTTTCACCCAAGCACAACCGTATAACTTGGAATTAGGTTGGCGTTTTAAGCATGTCAGTTGGGGTAAAGGCTATGCTACAGAAGCTGCCAAAGCGGTTATGGATGTTGTCAGTGAGCCTAATGACGTGACTCATGTGAGTGCTATAGCTGTAGAAGACAATCTTGCCTCAATTGCGATTATGAAAAAACTCGGTATGACGTTTCAACATAAAAGTATTCACCGCGATCCTTTAGGCGATACTGAAGCAGTGTTTTATCAAAAAGCGGTGTGATGTTTTTAAGGCAATAAAAAGAGCAGCCTGAGCTGCTCTTTTGTTGTATTACATCCAATCGATTACTTTTGTGCGTCTAAGTAACGCTCTGCATCTAATGCAGCCATACAGCCGGTACCCGCAGAGGTGATTGCTTGACGGTAATGTTGGTCCATTACGTCGCCACAAGCATAAACGCCTTCAATGCTGGTTTGTGTTGCATTGCCTTGAAGACCACTGTTTACTTTTAAATAACCGTGGTTCATTTCTAACTGGCCAGCAAAGATACCTGTGTTAGGGCTGTGACCAATGGCCACAAATACACCAGCAACCTCTAAATCGGTAACAGAGCCGTCTTTAGTACTCTTCTTTTTAAGACCTGTTACGCCCATATCATTACCAGTCACTTCTTCAAGTGTTTGGTCTAGATGTAAAATGATGTTGCCGTTAGCCACTTTGTCCATCAAACGGTTAATTAAAATCTTTTCTGAACGGAAGCTGTCACGACGGTGAATTAAGTGAACTTCAGATGCGATATTACTTAAATAAAGTGCTTCTTCAACAGCAGTGTTACCGCCACCAATGACCGCAACCTTTTGGTTACGATAGAAGAAGCCGTCACATGTAGCGCAGGCAGACACACCGCGACCCATAAATGCTTCTTCAGATGGAAGACCTAAGTATTTAGCTGAAGCACCTGTGGCAATAATTAATGCATCACAGGTAAATTCGCCATTGTCGCCTTTTAAACGGAAAGGGCGTTCAGTTAACGTCACTTCATTGATGTGATCGAAAATGATTTCAGTATCAAACTTCTCGGCATGCTTTTGCATACGTTCCATTAATGCTGGACCGGTTAAGTCTTCTGCATCGCCAGGCCAGTTTTCAACTTCAGTAGTCGTTGTTAATTGACCACCTTGCTGCATGCCTGTGATCATTACAGGATTTAAATTAGCACGCGCTGCATAAACAGCAGCGGTATAGCCGGCAGGGCCTGAACCTAAAATTAGTAGGTTAACGTGACGAGCTTCACTCATGATTTTGTTCTCCGATAACATGCCTTAAGCAATTTGCATGGAATTGTATGGAATTTATATCGGCGGGTAAAGGGAAGTTAACGGTAGGGAATCGATTGCGCTAATCTATTGTGTAAATATTATTGTTCAAGCCGGATAATGGAGATTATTAACCAGCTTGATTCGCTGACAAGTCTAGCAAGGTGCTTAGCTTTGCATCAATTAGTAAACCAAATGACAGGTTGGTAAATTATTTTTTTCTAAATAATTCTGATGGTATTCCTCGGCAATGTGGAATGTTTGTATCGGTACAATTTCAGTCACAATATGACGTTGTCCCCATTTACCGCTGCGTGCTAATGCCAGTTTTGAGCTTTCAGCTTGGGCTTTTTGCTCTTTATCATGGAAAAAAATCGTACTGCGATATTGCGTGCCAATGTCACCGCCCTGCATATTCAGCATAGTTGGGTTGTGGTTTTTCCAAAAAGCGTCTAACAAGTCGTTGTAACTGACGACGTCTGGATCAAACTCAACTTGAACCACTTCGGCATGCCCAGTTGAACCCGTTTTCACTTCTTTATAGGTCGTTGCACTGTCTTTACCACCCATGTAGCCACACGTTGCGTTACTGACGCCGTTAATTTCACGGAAAAAATACTCAACACCCCAAAAACAACCTGCACCAAATGTTGCTAACGCCATCACATACCCTTAAAACAAATTATAGAAGTCTAGATGGCTGTAATTGTGTTGAATATTTTCTGTTTTTGCAAGCAAACTTTGATTAATAAATAAATCTAACATATGCCATCATTAAATTAGCGTTCTCCTATGGTAGAATCCGCGCCAATAGGCACAAAAAGTTAATCCATAATTAATATGTTATTAACCACGCCATATAATAATGATACAAGGAGTTGATCGTGTTATCTGACTTAACCAACAATAACGATTTTTTAGCTTACACCTTAGCCAACCCCACTCAAATACCTGCAGCTTATGACTTTATGTTAGGTCAGCATACCCGCGTTGATGTATTAGATACTGGAGTGATTGTGTTTACGCCAACCACTGCCAGCAAAGATATTGTGTTGTCTTGCGCTGTACACGGTAACGAAACAGCGCCGATTGAAATATGCAATCAGCTCATAAGTGATTTGCTCAATCAACGTATTATTGCCAAGCAACGGGTGATGTTTTTAATTGGTAACCCTGCCGCCATTTTGAATAAAACTCGCTTTATTGACGAGAACATGAATCGCTTATTCAGCGGCGCACATTCTAAAGGTGAGGGCTTAACACATCCTGAACGTCATCGTGCTAAAGATCTTGAGCAATATGTCGCTGATTTCTTTACTGCTAATAATGACCGTCAGCGCATTCATTATGATTTACATACTGCGATTAGATCGTCTAAACACGAAAAATTTGCTATTTATCCGTATCGTCCAGGCCGTGCTTACAGCGGTGAGCAAATTATGTTTTTGGCTGCATGCGGCGTCGACACTATGTTGTTTCATCATGAGCCTACAACGACGTTTAGTTATTACTCTTCAGAGCACTTTAAAGCGGATGCCTTTACTGTTGAGCTCGGTAAAGTAATGCCATTTGGCCAAAACGACATGAGTCGTTTTGCACAAACTCATACTATGCTTGAAAAGTTGATTACTGAAACTGAGTTAGCACCTGTTGAGTTCGACGCTAGCAAGGTCAACTTGTATAAAGTATCGCGCTCTATTAACAAGCATTTTGATGATTTTGAATTTAGCTTCGCTGGTGATGCAGAAAACTTCAGTGCCTTTAGTCAAGGCGAGGTATTAGCAACAGAAGGTGGGAAGCAAATCACAGTCGAGCAACCGTTAGAAGCGATAGTATTTCCTAATGCAAATGTACCCATTGGACAGCGCACAGTGCTATGTTTAGTGCCGGCGCCGAATGAGTCAATTGTAAATACCTAATCAAGCTGAACAAGCTCGATTTCAGCAAGAATTGACACGCGTTAAGGAAGGCATTGATTGCGGGTAATGGTTGTTCCCATTCAAAATCAATGGTGTAGCATAAATGTATTTAAAATTTGTCTTTGGGTGTTTAACCGTGTTCCTCTGATTTTTAAATTAAGAGCATTGTTACGCTAATTTCTAAGGAACTGACATTTCTGCATTAACGCGCCTAGTATTGAAAACACGGTGAAGCATTGAAACATGCATCTTCAAGTTGATTGGGTATAGTCGTAAAGCAATATATACATGTCAATCGTGAGTAAAATGCGTTTACAGCGAGAGTAAGTATTGATAGGTAGTTTACGTTAACGTAATGTCTACTCGCATAGTATAAATAGTGCCATGTTTATATTGAACATGGCTCAACAATAACAAGAGCATAATATGAGCAACGCACCACTGACCAATGAAACAGTGCACCGTGTCAGCTTCTTAGACAAAGCGTCATTGCACATCCCCATTTTGCGTATTTTGCAAGCCGATGGTACCACGTATGAAAACGCGGTATTGCCAGTTATCGACAAGACTTTAGCTGAAAAAATCTTTGATACTTGTGTTTTTACTCGAGTATTAGACGAGCGTATGTTGGGTGCGCAGCGTCAAGGACGAATTAGTTTTTATATGACCTGTACTGGTGAAGAAGCCTCTATTGTGGGCAGCACTGCAGCACTTGATAAAGACGACGTCATTTTGGCTCAATACCGTGAGCATGCCTCATTGCGTTACCGCGGTTTTAGTACTGAACAATTTATGAACCAAATGTTCAGTAACGAAAAAGATTTAGGTAAAGGGCGGCAAATGCCGATCCATTACGGCAGTCGTGAGCTCAATTACCAGACTATTTCCTCGCCGCTTGCCACTCAAATACCGCAGGCAACTGGTGTGGCTTATGGTATGAAGTTACAAGGCAAACGTAATGTGGCTATTTGTTACTTTGGTGAAGGGGCTGCGTCAGAAGGTGATTTTCACGCGGGATTAAACATGGCTGCAGTTCTCAAAGCACCGGTTATTTTCTTTTGTCGTAACAATGGTTATGCCATTTCTACTCCTACCGAAGAGCAGTTTGCCGGTAACGGTATTGCAAGCCGTGGTGTAGGTTATGGCATGCACACTATTCGTGTTGACGGTAACGACATGCTGGCAGTACTAGCAGCAACGCAACAAGCTCGTGCCCATGCGATAGAACATAATGCACCAGTACTTATAGAGGCGATGACTTACCGTTTAGGTGCGCATTCTTCGTCAGATGATCCTTCTGGTTATCGTTCGAAAGAAGAAGAAGCTAAATGGCAACAACATGATCCAGTTAAACGATTCAAATTATGGATGATTAACAAAGGCTGGACCAGCGAAGCTGACGAAGCTAAGTTATTTGAACGATATCGAGAAGAAGTGTTAGCAGCAGTAAAAGTCGCTGAGAAACTCCCTATCCCTAAATTGGATGAAATCATCGAAGACGTGCTTGATAAACCAACCCCAGCGCTAAGAAAGCAGCTTAAAGAGTTGAAAGAGCATATTAATAAGTATCCAAAAGCCTATCCTAAAAGCGCAGGGAGACTCTAATCGTGGCTCAAATGAATATGTTACACGCCATCAATGAGGCGTTATCAATTGCCATGAAAGCCGACGAGCGCATGGTGATTTTTGGTGAAGACGTTGGCCACTTCGGTGGGGTTTTTCGCGCGACTTCTGGTTTACAAGAGCAGTTTGGTCGTGATCGTTGTTTTAACACGCCGCTAACTGAACAAGGTATTGCAGGTTTTGCTAATGGTCTAGCATCTTATGGCATGACTGCGGTTGCTGAAATTCAGTTTGCTGATTATATTTTTCCGGCATTTGATCAAATCGTCAATGAGTCGGCAAAATTTAGATACCGCAGTGGTAATCAATTTGATGTAGGTGGCTTAACCTTCCGCACGCCTTACGGTGGCGGAATTGCCGGTGGTCATTATCACTCTCAATCGCCTGAAGCCTATTTCACCCAAACACCGGGCTTAAAAGTGGTTATTCCACGTAATCCAGAGCAAGCCAAAGGCTTGTTATTAGCTGCTATTCGCGATCCAAACCCGGTGATTTTCTTTGAGCCTAAACGTTTATATCGTGCTTCAGTGGGCGAAGTGCCTGCCGGAGATTACCAAATTGAACTGGGTAAAGCACAAGTAGTTAAACAAGGCCGCGATATCACAGTATTGGCTTGGGGCGCGCAGATGGAGATCGTTGAAAAAGCCTGCGAACGTGCTGAAAAAGAAGGTATTTCATGCGAAATTATCGACTTACGTACCTTAGCACCCTGGGATGTTGAAACGGTTGCTAAATCCGTAACTAAAACGGGTCGTTTATTGATAAATCACGAAGCGCCATTAACGGGTGGCTTTGCGGGTGAAATTGCAGCAACCATTCAACAAGAATGTTTCTTATCACTTGAATCACCAATCAGCCGAGTGTGTGGATTAGATACTCCGTATCCGTTAATTCACGAAAAAGAATACATGCCTGATGAATTGAAAACCTTCGAAGCCATCAAGGCTACAGTGGCGTTTTAGGAGTAAGATATGATTAAAGATTTTATTTTACCCGACATCGGTGAAGGTGTGGTGGAATGCGAATTAGTCGATTGGTTAGTGAACGAAGGTGACATGGTCACTGAAGATCAACCGATTGCCGATGTGATGACCGACAAAGCGTTAGTGCAAATTCCTGCGCCGCATGCAGGAAAAATTACCAAGTTGTATTATGCCAAAGGCGACATTGCCATTGTGCATCAACCTCTCTATGCCGTTGAAATGGATAATGATGATGCAGAGCATACTCAATCACCAACAGCCGAAGTGAAGCCTGTCGTTGAAACTGGCTCAACTATTACCTCTGCAGTGAGCCAATCAAACGTCGAAGATTTTTTACTACCTGACATTGGCGAAGGTATTGTTGAATGTGAGCTGGTCGATTGGCTTGTTGAAGAAGGCGATATGGTGGTCGAAGACCAACCTATAGCCGATGTCATGACCGACAAAGCGTTAGTGCAAATACCTGCAATGAAAGCGGGTAAAATTGTTAAGTTGCATTATCGTAAAGGCCAGTTAGCCAAAGTCCATTCGCCTTTATTTGCTATCGAAGTAGAAGCTGACGAAGCATCAATGACGTCAGCGCCAGAGCAAGTTGTTCAACAAGCAGTTAATCAAAGTGTGGTTACCTCTGGCGAACCCGTTGCGCAAGGTAAAGCATTAGCAAGCCCAGCAGTACGCCGCATGGCTCGCGCACTAGATATCAATATCGCACTTGTTATTGGCAGTGGTAAAAACGGCCGCGTTTATAAAGAAGATATAGAGCGCCACCAACAAGGCGGTGTTAATCATTCTGCAGCCTTGTCTACCATAGAGCCTTCAGCGCATGTATCTTCCAGTGTTAGTACCACAGAAGTTGCGACCTTTACTCAGTCTGGCGTTGATCGCGTTGAGCCTATTAAAGGCGTTAAAGCGGTGATGGCTAAGATGATGGTTGAATCTGTATCGACTATTCCACACTTTACCTATTGTGAAGAGTTTGATTTAACAGATTTAGTTGCCTTACGTGAAAGCATGAAACAACGTTACTCGACAGATGAGGTCAAGCTTACCATGATGCCTTTCTTCATGAAGGCCATGTCTCTTGCCATGAATGAGTACCCAATACTGAATAGCCAAGTTAATGCTGATTGCACCGAGCTAACCTATAAATCTCGTCATAACATTGGTATGGCTGTTGATTCAAAAGTAGGTTTATTGGTACCCAATATAAAAGATGTGCAAAGCAAATCAATATTAGACATTGCCGCCGACATTACTCGCTTAACCACTGCTGCGCGCAGTGGCCGAGTATCGCCTGCAGATTTAAAAGACGGTACGATTTCAATATCAAATATTGGTGCTTTAGGTGGAACGGTTGCAACGCCAATTATCAACAAACCTGAAGTGGCCATTGTTGCCTTAGGTAAGTTACAAGTATTGCCTCGCTTTAATGCTAAAGGTGAAGTGGAAGCGCGTAAAATTATGCAAGTGAGTTGGTCTGGCGATCACCGTGTCATTGATGGCGGCACTATTGCTCGTTTCTGTAATCTTTGGAAACACTACTTAGAGCAGCCTCAAGAAATGCTTTTAGCCATGCGCTAAACTTGCAATCGTAATACGATAGTCAAAAAATGACTAAGTTAGCCAAAGGACGCATAAAGCGTCCTTTTGTTTTTAACCACTTTTTCGTATAATCTCCGGATTATGTCAATCGATTGGAACCTGTATGAGTCTGTCGGCACCTAACATTGAAACTATTGAGTATCCGTTTCCACCAAAACCTGCCGTGTTGTCTGACGCTGAGAAAGCACAATATAAAGCACGAATTAAACAGTTATTGATCGATCAAAATGCGGTGTTAGTGGCCCATTACTATACTGATCCTGAAATTCAAGCTTTAGCAGAAGAGACGGGCGGTTGTGTATCTGACTCGCTAGAAATGGCGCGTTTCGGCCGTGATCATCCTGCGAAAAAATTGATTGTTGCTGGCGTTAAGTTTATGGGCGAAACGGCTAAGATCTTAAGCCCAGAAAAAACTATTTTAATGCCAACACTTGAAGCAACCTGTTCATTAGATTTAGGTTGTCCTATTGAGGCGTTCAATGCATTTTGTGACGCTCATCCTGATCACACTGTTGTGGTTTACGCCAATACGTCAGCAGCCGTAAAAGCCCGTGCAGATTGGGTTGTGACGTCAAGTATTGCTTTAGAGATTGTTGAGCACCTTGATAGCCAAGATAAAAAGATTATTTGGGCACCTGACCGTCATTTAGGCTCGTATATTAATAAACAAACTGGCGCAGACATGTTGCTGTGGCAGGGCGAATGTATTGTGCATGATGAGTTTCAAGCCAAAGCATTACGTGAGTTGAAAAAGCAGCACCCAACAGCAGCCATTTTGGTTCATCCTGAATCACCTGCCAGCGTTGTTGAACTTGCTGATGCTGTAGGTTCTACAAGCCAATTGATTAAAGCTGCCCAGACCATGGAAAACGATACATTTATCGTGGCAACTGATCGTGGTATTTTTTACAAGATGCAACAAGCTGCACCAGGTAAAACCTTACTCGAAGCGCCAACTGGCGGTAATGGAGCAACCTGTAAAAGCTGTGCTCACTGCCCATGGATGGCAATGAATGGGCTACAGGCCATTGAACAGTCACTGATCAATAGCGACAAAACCAATCACGAAATCTTTGTAGACGACGAACTGCGCATTAAAGCGCTTATTCCACTGACTCGCATGCTTGATTTTGCCAAAGAATTAAACATGAAAGTGAAGGGCAATGCATAATCAACGTTTAACTTAGTCGTTGTAAAAGAGCCGACATGTTGTCGGTTTTTTTGTGTCTAAGTTTTAACTTGCGTAGGGGCTGTTGATTTTGCTGATTGAATTTTGTCCGAGTTAAAAACGTTTTAATCAAGGCAATGGATTGATGCCTAGTCATCTAATCGCTGCAAAAACAACCTTGAAAGCTCAACAGCCCCTAGGTGCTGAGCCATAAAACCCTGATGAGCGGAGGATGCATTGTTTAAATTGATTTGCAGCAATTAACAAAAAGCCCCGCATAAATGCGAGGCTTCTAATCTAAATATAACGATTAATCTACAAAGTAGATTACTTAGCGTTCATTAGAGCAACAGTGTTGTCGAGCATGCGGTTACTGAAACCCCATTCGTTGTCATACCATGCCATTACTTTCACTAAACGACCTTTAACACGTGTTTGTGTTGCATCGAAGTTAGATGAGAATGGGTTGTGGTTGAAATCGATAGACACTAATGGCTCTTCGTTGATTGCTAATACTTGATTCAGCGGTGATGCTTTAGCAGCATCTGCAACGATTTGGTTAATTTCTTCAACAGTCGTGTCACGTGATGCTAAGAATGTTAAATCAACTAAAGATACGTTTACAGTCGGTACACGTACAGCTAAACCGTCAAATTTACCTTGTAGCTCAGGCACCACTAACCCTACTGCCGCAGCTGCACCAGTTTGAGTTGGGATCATAGACATTGCTGCAGCACGAGCACGACGTAAATCAGTGTGATATACGTCTGATAAACGTTGATCGTTAGTGTATGCATGGATAGTGGTCATTAAGCCAGACTCAATACCTACAGCATCACTTAATGGCTTAGCAACAGGTGCTAAACAGTTAGTAGTACATGAAGCATTTGAAATCACTGTCATGTCCGCAGTTAGTACATCTTGGTTAACACCATAAACAACAGTAGCATCTACGTTTTTGCCTGGTGCAGAAATAATAACTTTCTTCGCACCAGCATCTAAATGCGGTTGTACAGCAGCTTTAGATGTGAAAATACCAGTACATTCATACACGACATCAACGTTTAATTCTGCCCAAGGTAACTTTGATGGGTCACGTTCTTGGAAAGTGAGGATTTTGTCGCCATTAACATAGATGGCTTCATCATCGTGATCAACTTTTGCATTAAAGCGACCATGTACAGAATCGTACTTGGTTAAGTGTGCGTTGATTGAAGCATCACCTAAATCGTTTACTGCTACGATTTGGATTGGGTAATCTTTTTCGCTTTCATAAAGTGCACGTAGAACATTTCTTCCGATACGGCCATAGCCGTTAATAGCAACACGGATAGTCATCTCATATCCCTCAAGTGATAATAATAATTTGGTGGCATGTCGAACGCCTGGTTGTAAAATTACCAAATTAACCGTAATGGTCAAGTTAAATCACCCTAAATAGGCAAAATAGGGCGATTATTTTGTATTTTTTTTACATTTAGCACGTTTTGAAGATAATTTAAGCACAGTTTTGTAAGTTGGCATGTTGTGAGTGCATTTGGTTAAAGTGTGTTTTTAAGCATAAATCGACTCTATTTCAACAGCATTTCACTTGGGCTATTAGCAAATTGTTCACTCATTACAGAGGCTACTAATTCTGTTGCTTGGCTATCTAATGATTGGGCTAATTGTTTATCGCCTTTAATAATCGCCAACAATTGAGCTTCATCTGCTTGGTTTTGACCCAAAAGCAAATACGCCCGGGTTAACAGGTATTCTTTTTCATTATCTTGTTGCTGCTTATAGATAGACGCCAAGGCTAAAAACCAGTCTGGATTGATTAATGCAGAATCTGTAGTACCAAGTAAATGAAGATAGAGGGTTTTGGCATCGTTTGGAGCAAAGCGGACATAATGAGCAGCAAGCTGACTTATTATTTCAGGATCGCTAAGCTCACCTTGTTTAAAAGCTTTCTCCACAATCTCAAGACCGGCCTGATCATTAAAGCGTATCCAACGATAGTAGGCTAAATAGAGGTCGTTATTGTGTTGAGTATATTCTTGCAGCTCTGCAAGAGTTTGAGTGCTCACTGCAAATGCACGTTCACGGTCACGTGTTCTGTCAGTATTGAGTTTATGTTGCACACCAGCGGCGAGTTCGATGCACTTGCTGTACTTTTCGAGATAGATAAGTTGCTGATACAACTCTTTGCCTGTAGGTACAGAACGTTGTTTTAATAAGTAACGATGACGAATTAGGTCGCCTTTTTCAAATCGACACCAACTATCTTTATGTAAATCGCTACAAAGTTCAGGATTATTTTTACAAATTAGGTCGCTATTACGGTCATTATCGCAGCCAAAAAGACCAAAAAATGCTCCAAAAACTGTAAATGATGTAATTAATACAAAATTTTGACTCAAATCCAACTCCAGGAGGTAAATTGTCTAATAAAATTACATATTTACCGAAAATTTGTTACTGGCGAAATCAGCTATATTTCATTACAATGTCGCCGACCAAGAGGGCAGAGCCCATACAATAAACTTAATTATTGGTCTTTTCTTTTTGTTACTCAAACCTTTCTGTTAAAAAACTGGAAAAGTGAGATAAAGGATCCCTACATGAGCGCAGATAAACATTTACAAAGCTGGCAAGAACGTTTCGAAATGGCTGAAGCAATGCAACCATTGCTCGGTAAGTTGTATCGTAACCAAGGCGTAGAAGTAATGGTATATGGTAAGCCATTATTAAACGCATCAACCATCGAAATCATTAAGTCACACCGTTTAGTACGTCGTCATGTTGGTGAAAAGTTACGCCTTCGCGAAAGTTTCCCATTTGTTGAAGCACTAAGCAAATTGGCAGTGAAGCATTGTAGAGTCGATATCGGCAAACTAGCGATAAACTACTGGCGTGACAACAAGGATGCAAGCGGTATTGAAGCTTACATGGCAAAAGAATTAGCGCCTGCAATTAATCATGGCGATGATACACCTGCACGTGATGTTGTACTTTACGGTTTTGGTCGTATCGGGCGTTTACTTGCTCGTTTATTGATTGAACGTACCGGTAAAAGCAACAAAATGCGTTTACGTGCCATTGTATTGCGTGGCGGTAAAAAAGGTGACCTTGAAAAACGAGCAAGTTTATTACGTCGCGATTCAGTTCATGGACCATTTAATGGTTCAGTTGAAGTGGATGAAGAAAATAATGCCATCATCGCGAACGGCACGTATATTCAAATTATCTATGCGAATTCACCTGATGAGGTTGATTACACTAAATACGACATTAGCAATGCATTAATTGTTGATAATACCGGTATTTGGAAAGATGAAGACGGATTAGGTTTACACCTTAAAAGTCCTGGCGCAACTAAGGTATTGTTAACAGCTCCTGCTAAAGGCGCAATCAAGAACGTTGTTTACGGTGTTAATGAAAATGACATTTTAGACGAAGACATGATTGTGTCTGCTGCAAGTTGTACCACTAATGCGATTACACCCGTATTAAAAGCGGTTAACGATAAATATGGTATCGAGAATGGTCATGTTGAAACTATCCACTCATATACTAATGACCAAAACTTAATCGATAACTACCACAGTGCAGATCGCCGTGGCCGTAGTGCACCATTAAACATGGTTATTACCGAAACGGGTGCCGCTAAAGCCGTAGCTAAAGCGCTTCCTGTACTCGCTGGTAAGTTAACTGGTAATGCGATTCGTGTTCCAACACCAAATGTTTCAATGGCAATCATCAGTGTTAATTTGAATGCTGAAACTAACCGTGACGAATTAAACGAATACTTAAAAGATGTGGCACTTCAGTCAGGTTTACAAAATCAAATTGACTACACTGATTCTACTGAAATTGTATCGAGTGACCTAGTGGGTTCGCGTTATGCTGGTGTTGTTGATTCACAAGCAACGATTGCAGAAGGTAAGCGTGCTATTTTATATGTTTGGTATGACAACGAGTTTGGCTATAGCTGTCAGGTTGTCGGAGTAATGCAAAAAATGTTGGGATTAACCACATTATCACTACCTAACGTATAACTTTGGTAAGTAATTTATACTCTGTTGATAGAGAATAGATTAAAAGCACCTCAAAAGAGGTGCTTTTTGCTTTGATAGCATTGTGTCGAAGAGTGATAAGCTCAGTCACGCTGTTAATACATAATATAAATGTGATTGTTTGTAGTAATAATTTGATTCAAATTGCTAAATAATCACCACAATGATGATTTATGCACCAAACAGTCATTTTGTTGCAATAATCCTGTCTTTATTGATTGACTATCCAGATCAAATCGGTAGAATGCCATTCCGCAGTCAGGGGAAACATCCTTAAGTTGTTTTGCTTTATTAAGCAAATATTGAAATGATTGAAAATGCGACATTAGCTCAGTTGGTAGAGCGATACCTTGCCAAGGTATAGGTCATCGGTTCGAACCCGATATGTCGCTCCAATTTCTTATCTTATCCGATGGATTAGAAGTTGGTAGCATGGCGCGATGGCAGAATGGCTATGCTGCGGATTGCAAATCCGTCGATCTCGGTTCGACTCCGGGTCGCGCCTCCACAGAATTGCGTTTAATGGTTACTGATTGTAACGGTTAAAACAACACTTTGCCCGAGTGGTGGAATCGGTAGACACAAGGGATTTAAAATCCCTCGCTGAATAAGCGTGCCGGTTCAAGTCCGGCCTCGGGTACCATTATTTATAGTAAGAAATCACATGCGTAAGTATGGTGTAAAAAAGCCTCGACATTAGTCGGGGCTTTTTTACGTCTGTAATTTGAGTTTGATTGTTAAGAATTAAAGTCAAAAGCAAAATCCCTCGCGCTCTAGTTGAAAATCAGGCGTGCCGGTTCAAGTCCGGCCTCGGGTACCATCCTTTACATACGTTAAGTATGGTGTAAAAAAGCCTCGACATTAGTCGGGGCTTTTTTACGTTTGAGATTTGAGTTTTATTGTTAAGGATTAAAGTCAAAAGCAAAATCCCTCGCGCTCTGGTTGAAAATCAGGCGTGCCGGTTCAAGTCCGGCCTCGGGTACCATCCTTTACATACGTTAAGTATGGTGTAAAAAAGCCTCGACATTAGTCGGGGATTTTTTACGTTTGAGATTTGAGTTTTATTGTTAAGGATTAAAGTCAAAAGCAAAATCCCTCGCGCTCTGGTTGAAAATCAGGCGTGCAAGCGCAAGTCCGGCCTCGGGTACCATCCTTTACATACGTTAAGTATGGTGTAAAAAAGCCTCGACATTAGTCGGGGCTTTTTTACGTCTGAGATTTGAGTTTGATTGCTAAGGATTAAAGTCAAAAGCAAAATCCGTCGCGCTCTGGTTGGACATCAGGCGTGCCTTTTTTTCTATAAAAAGCAGTCTGGCCTCGGTACCATTATTTATATATGTGATGTACAAATTATGAGGGGGCATCATTTTGTTATTTAAAGGTGCTGTTGGTGCATTACCACCTTAACCGAATATAGCGAGCATTTGGATCGAAAACGACGACAAGGCGTTGCAAATTGTCAGCGCTGGCTGTGCGCTTGAGTCATAATTCCCAATCAAATTAAAAGTCATTTTATACTTGATTGATATCAAGCTGCTCTGCTGTGGCGAATTCGGCGTATGACAGGTAAACTACTCATTTGACTTTAATTTTTACCATGTTGATTAAAGTTAGTGAGTTGAGTGCATCTAACCAAACCCTCGCCAAAGCCATGAAAACGAGTTATGTTACTTGTACAAATTTGGGGGGGCAATTTTTTTGGGTTTTTATGCCTATGGTTATTGGTACTTTATTAATATTCAATGCTTTAAAGCAATGGGTTGTGAAAACTGACAGGTTAACAGAGGTTTAATTTAAGTGGTGTATTCGAGCAAGAGAGATGAGTTTAACAAAACAGTAGAGATGCTGAAGATCTTGTTTAAGGTTGAACATTCCAAGTTTAGCTCTAAAAAGGTGCTGCCACATTTTGTTGTATTTGTTTTTCTATTTGCTGGCTTGCTACATTCACCTGATCAACATAAAACAGAGGCTTGGATGGTTAACGCGATAATGCCCAAGCTTCGTTTGATTTCAGAAAAGAAGTTCGAGCAGCAGAAACTTTAATTACTGTTTCTTGGTTTTCTGCTTTGAAATGGATTCTGTTACAGGGTCGTTAGCGTTCGTTATCGTCAGTAAATATTAGTAAGGATTTGACTATTAAAATTGATAATAAGATGCGATTTGTTGCTCGCTTATTTTGTATTGTCTTTACCATAACTGTTATTAATATGTTGATAGAAGGCGGTTATAAGTACCAAAATACGGGAAGTATTCATTATGTATCGGCAAACTCTAACCCAGTTAAGTTTTACTTTGCTGTTGTGTGGCAATCTTTAATTGCATGTGTTTCATTTTATTTCGGTTTTGTCGTTAGACTGAAAAAGGCGACAAAGACAGAAAACAATTAGCAAGTTTGTTAACGAAGGCACTATATGTGAGACGCTCTAAAGCGTCGCCTCTCAATAAGGTGGCCCGTTACAAATGCGTTTACTCTAAATTTAGTTGGGTCAGTAAATTTAGTTGGGTCAGGGTAAATTTTTATAAAAATAGTTTAAGACTTATCCATTAAGCTAATTATTGTCCAGAAATGCGTTAGATCTTTTAATTACAAACAAGGTTGAATCGAAGATAAACTTACGGCGGATGTAATCGCGGCTATGACCTTCGAAAACATGGATGTTTTCGCAGAGCGCCCATGGATAGGTTCACCGCGTGTCATAGAAGTGATTTCATTTGAGTATCGATACCTAGCAGCTTAATTTAGTTTAGGTAAATACTAAAAACATTTCTGTCCAGAAATGAGTTAGATGCCTCAGCTTAAAATACCTAATCCAACGCTGAACTTGGTGCCGATGAAGACTCCTTACAAAAGAATACGTGAGCCTTTAAGTAAAAAGGCAACCTCGAGGTTGCCTTATTTGTGACGATTTATGATTGTATCACCTCGTTATATCGGCTTAATCATCATAATGATCATTATCAATCGCCTGTTGGCGTTCGCGTTTAAACTGCGCTTCTTCATAGGCGGCGTTAATTTCTTCAAGTACCGAATCTATATCAGCCGCGTTATTGTCGTCTTCAAACAAGCCTGTGAGTGCGGTATCTGGCTCTAATTCACCTTGCTCATATAGAGCCCACATTTCTTTGGCGTATTTGGTTTGTAGCAGCTCTGGGGCAAATTGACCGTAGTATTCGGTCATATTATTCACATCACGGTATAACATGGCTCTGGCATTGTTATTAGCGGATGCATCAACAGCTTGGGGTAAGTCAATAATGACTGGGCCATTACTATCTACCAGTACATTAAATTCTGACAAGTCACCATGCACAATACCTGCACATAACATGCGAACTATATAGCCCATCATGGTGTGATGTTGCGACATAGCTTGCGCATGGGTTAAGTTAACATCGTTTAAACGAGGCGCCACATCGCCATTGGCATCTGTGATTAACTCCATCAATAATACGCCGTCGAAACAACCGTAAGGCACAGGCACGCGGATTTCAGCTGCAGCGCATTGATACAATGCATCTACCTCTGCATTTTGCCAGGCTTTCTCTTGTTCTTCGCGGCCATATTTCGAGCCTTTTTCCATCGCGCGACCACGGCGGCTATTTTTAGTTTTACGTCCTTCTTGGTACTGCGCTGCCTTTTTAAAACTGCGCTTGGTCGCTTCTTTATAGACTTTGGCGCAGCGAATGGCATCACCACACCGGATCATATAGACGGTGGCTTCTTTGCCACTCATCAGTTGGCTTATCACTTCATCAACGAGACCATCGTTAACCAGTGGCTGTAATCGTATTGGGGTTTTCATAGCGCCCGTTATACCTTAGTTGCGACTATGATGATATATCTTGGCAGACTATTTTTATCTTGTTCTAACATCTGGTAAATTTTTGTGCAGTTTATGTCATCAAAATTGTTTTTATCCATATTTTTGTCACGCTTTACCCGGATTGATAAGCGGGTCAATTTAGATGTAATCATTAACGACACATAACCACATCTCTTGCTGAGATTTGAAAATAGGAATACCCATGAATGTTTATACCAGCACGTTAACCCATTTTTTGCTCTTTTCTACGATGTTATCTGCTCCGTTAATGGCCCAGACTGAGATTAATCCAATTTACGATCAATCTCGGGCAGAAAAAGTAGGGGCGGATGAATATGGCATGAAACGCTATGTGATGGCGTTTTTAAGTCGAGGACCTAACCTAGACCGTTCTAAAGCTGAAGCTGATGAACTACAACGTTTACACATGTCCAATATTGGACGTTTAGCCGAAGAGGGTAAATTGGTATTGGCCGGGCCTTTTTTAACGGATGGCAAACTCCGTGGAATTTATATTTTCGATGTAGAAACCATTGAACAGGCTCAACAATTAACTGCAACCGATCCAGCGATTAAAGCAGGCAGTTTGGTAATGGAATTAGTACCCTGGTATGGCAGTGCTGCATTAATGGAAATTAACGCTATCCATAATACGCTGGCCAAAACGCTGATGTAATTTAACAATCGTTTATGGTTTTTTTATACCATGAACATTGAGAGTGGATGAAAACTTAATAACATATGCATAATTGAATGGTCTTTTGGCGTTAGCCTCTGAGGCATAACAGGTACAATATCCTTTGTTTAGTTGATAAGGATTATTATGGCCAATGTAGTGAACAAAACGATATTCAGTAGTCGAGTATTTTCCGTTAATTTAGTGACTTATCAAGAGAATCATCGAGTGATGACACACGTTGATCCTGTGCAGCAAGGACGATACTACAAGTTCAATGTTGTGATTAAACAGCCTCAGGTTGGGGGAGTCTTTACCTGTGAAAAATACATTATAAATCTGTTTAATCGCGTGTATTTGTTTCGCCCTGATCTTTATGAACATAGCGTGACTAAGATACAATCCGGTAAACGGGTTTTATTAAGCATTGCAGTGAACATTTAATAGGGTGAATATAAGGCTTTCGTTGCTTCAACGTTGACGATTGTGGAAGTCGATACTTAAAAACGTGAGTGATTAGCCTTCGTGCGCCAGTTTGGTGAGTGCAGGTGCAGGACTATGATTGGTACTGTATTGACGTTTTGCGACTATCTAAACACCCTGGCAAGACAGCTTAAGGTTGAGGTCGGTTTCTGGTACACAACAGCAGGGTAGGCATTCATCAGCTTTTAGCTCAGCTAATGGCTGGGTAAGGTAACTCACTTCACCCGAAATCACGGTAGTTTTACAGGCGCCGCAAAAACCATTACGGCACTCTGAAAATACTTTTACTTTTTTCGACTCAAGCGCTTCTAGTAAGCTTGAATGTTTGCCGTCAAACAAAATCACCGGCTGACCTTTCAAGCTTACTATAGGGGCTTTTTTGAAATACTTCTTATAAGTCAAAGTCTAAAAACTCATCGCCATCTACAGAAGAATCAATTTGTCCTACAAGGTATGAAGACACTTCAACTTCTTGTGGGGCCACCTGTACAGCATCGCTTTCTAACCAGTTTTTCATCCACGGAAGTGGGTTTGACAACTCTTCGTATGGTTGTGGTAAGTGCACTGACTTCATACGTTGATTAGTAATAAACTCAACATACTGACATAATATTTGTTCGTTTAGACCGATCATTGAACCGTCTTTAAACAGGTATTTAGCCCATTCTTTTTCTTGCTCAGCGGCTTTTACAAACAAATCGTAGGCTTCTTGCTGACATTCTACGGCAATCTCAGCCATTTCAGGGTCATCTTTGCCGCCTTGCATTAAGCTAAGGATATGCTGAGTGCTGTTAAGGTGTAAGGCTTCATCACGCGCAATTAAGCGGATAATTTTGGCGTTACCTTCCATTAAGCGGCGCTCTGCAAAAGCAAATGAACAGGCAAAGCTCACATAAAAGCGAATAGCTTCTAATGCGTTAACCGACATCATGCATAAGTACAGTGACTTTTTAAGAATACGCAAGTTAACAGTAATTTTTTCACCATTAATGTCGTGCGTACCCGAACCGTGCAAGTTATGTACTTGTGTCAGTTTAATTAAGTCATCGTAGTAACGAGCAATATCACCGGCACGTTTTAAGATGTGATCATTTTCGACGATATCGTCAAATACCACAGACGGGTTGTTAACGATATTACGAATAATATGAGTGTAAGAGCGTGAGTGAATGGTTTCTGAGAACGACCAGGTTTCAATCCAAGTTTCGAGCTCTGGTAATGACACTAACGGCAAAAATGCAACGTTAGGCGAACGACCTTGTATAGAGTCAAGTAAGGTTTGATATTTAAGGTTTGAAAGGAAAATATGCTTTTCGTGATCAGGTAAACCACCAAAGTCGATTTTATCACGGCTAACGTCAACTTCCTCTGGGCGCCAGAAAAACGATAATTGTTTTTCGATTAGCTTTTCGAAGACTTCATATTTCTGTTGATCGTAGCGAGCCACATTAACGGATTGACCAAAAAACATCGGTTCTTTAGTTGAATCGTTAGGTGTTTGACAAAAAGTTGAGTAAGCCATTATTTGGTGTCCTGAAAAACGCATTTCAAAAAGCGGGGAAGGCCCCCGCTCAATAATTCCATTAGATGATTAAATTTTGCAAGCACCGCCTGCACAGCCATCATCTTCTTCCTCTACAGCAATCAAGTCGTCGAACTGATCTTTAGCGCCGTCACGGGTATTATGATAATACAAAGTCTTGACGCCTAACTTGTACACACTTAACAAATCCTTCAATAAGGTTTGCATTGGTACTCGTCCGCCTTCAAAACGGCTTGGATCGTAGTTCGTGTTAGCCGAAATAGCCTGATCAACAAACTTTTGCATTAACCCAACAAGTTGGATGTAACCATCGTTGTTTGGCATGTTCCAAAGTAATTCGTATTTGTCTTTAAGTAGATCAAAGTCAGGCACAACTTGCTTTAATTGACCGTCTTTACTGGCCTTAACGCTAATTAATCCGCGTGGAGGCTCAATACCGTTAGTCGCATTGGATATTTGTGATGACGTTTCAGACGGCATTAATGCTGATAAGGTTGAGTTACGTAAACCATATTGCTGAATGTCGCTACGTAATGTTTCCCAATCCATGTGTAATGGCTCGTCACAAATCTTATCTAAATCACGCTTGTAGGTGTCGATAGGTAAAATACCTTTCGAGTAGGTTGTCTCGTGAAATAACGGACATGCACCTTGTTCTTTAGCTAAGTTCATTGAGGCTTTTAGCAAATAATACTGAATGGCTTCAAAGGTTTTGTGGGTCAGGTTATTCGCTGAACCGTCTGAGTATTTCTTACCGTTCTTGGCTAAGTAGTTAGCAAAGTTAATCACACCAATACCTAAGGTGCGACGGTTCATTGAACTCGTTTGTGCTGCTTTGATTGGGTAATCTTGATAATCAAGCAAGTTATCTAAAGCACGCACTGCAAGATCTGCTAGAGGCTCAAGTTCAGATAAATCTTTAATCGCACCTAAGTTAAGCGCCGACAGAGTACACAAGGCGATTTCACCTTCTGGATCATCGATGTTTGTCAGTGGCTTAGTTGGTAAAGCAATTTCTAAACACAAGTTAGATTGCTTAATTGGCGCGACTTTAGAATCAAATGGGCTGTGAGTATTGCAGTGATCCACGTTTTGAATATAGATACGACCAGTAGAGGCACGTTCTTGCATCATCAATGAAAACAGTTCAACGGCTTTAATTTGTTTTTTACGTACGTTGCTGTCTTGCTCATACTGAAGATATAAACGTTCAAACTCAGCTTGATCTTCAAAGAATGCATCGTAAAGACCCGGTACGTCAGATGGACTGAATAGGCTGATGTATTCGCCTTTGATTAAACGTTGGTACATCAGTTTGTTTAGCTGTACACCATAATCAAGATGACGAACACGGTTGTCGTCAACACCACGGTTATTTTTAAGTACCAGTAGCGATTCGACTTCTAAATGCCATAACGGATAGAAAAGGGTCGCTGCACCACCACGAACGCCGCCTTGAGAGCAAGACTTAACCGCAGTTTGGAAATACTTATAAAATGGTAAACAACCAGTATGGAACGCTTCGCCGCCACGAATTGGGCTGCCTAACGCACGGATACGACCTGCATTAATACCAATACCAGCACGTTGGCTTACGTACTTAACAATAGACGATGCAGTGGCGTTGATTGAATCCAGGCTATCGTCACATTCAATTAATACACACGAGCTGAACTGGCGTGTTGGAGTACGCACACCAGACATGATTGGTGTTGGTAATGAAATTTTGAACAATGAGGTTGCGTCATAAAAGTCTCTGATGTACTTCAGACGAATTTCTTTTGGGTAACGGGCAAATAGGCACGCTGCCACTAAAATATATAAGAACTGAGCGCTTTCGTAGACTTCGTGAGTCACACGGTTTTGCACTAGATATTTACCTTCTAATTGCTTAACTGCAGCATAAGAGAAGTTCATATCGCGCCAGTGATCGATATAAGTGTCTAGTGTTTCAATTTCTTCACGAGTGTAATCAGCCAAAATATGCATATCATATTTGCCCATTTCCACTAAACGTGTCACATGGTCATATAACTTAGGCGGTTCAAATTGACCAAAGGCTTTTTTGCGTAAATGAAATACCGCTAAGCGAGCTGCTAAGAATTGGTAATCTGGCGATTCTGGCGAGATTAAGTCTGCTGCGGCTTTAATGATGGTTTCATGAATGGCTTCAGTTGGAATACCGTCAAAAAACTGCAGGTGAGATCGAAGTTCAACTTCAGATACTGAGACGTTTTTTAATCCCTTGGCTGCCCAAGTGATCACGCGGTGAATTTTATCTAAATCGATAGTTTCACGTTCGCCACTGCGTTTAGTGACTGTCATATTGCTTTTCATTGAAGAGAGGCCTTGGTTCTAAATTTGATCATGTGATCACGTTCTGGATGCTGTGTTACTTTATTCGATCAGAACAAATCACAAAACAGTTCCATGTTAAAACAATCATCCTGAATGCACTTACGGCAATGTACATCAACAGTACGTTCAGTAAGCATCTACGCTTTTGTTACAAACACAGCGTAGTGTTTTGATTGTCACCCACACACAAGATATGGTGTTATTTATAAACTGAGATACAAGATAGTGAGGTTTGAGCAGATTTGCAAGCCTCAATTACATTAACTTCTTGTGGATAAGTTGAGGATAAAGAGCAGGGTTAGTAACGGCTAACCCTAGAGCCCAAATTTATATAGTGTTTTTCATGCTTGATGTTTTTTTGTGCGATAGATTAGAAAAATTTGATCGCTAAAATAAGCAGCGATCAAAAAATTAAGTCCATTTTTAGATTGATCTTTACCTGCATTTGATCGGCACGTAAAAAACTAATTTGTTGGCTTCAACAAATTGACTCACTAACAACGTAATTGTGATTGAATAGAAGCCAATTATTGCCAAATGCATCATTCTGTAAAAAACTGAGTAAGTGAAGCGCCATGTAAAAATTGGTGTTTTGATGGCCATAAATCTGGTGTATCTGTCGCTGATAAGTAACCCCAAAGTGCAATACCGCCAAGCATATTGGCATTGTGGGCAGCAACTAAGTCGCGCTCAGCATCACCTAAATACAAAATACGCTCAGGTGGCGTGGCAATTTGTTGGGCTGCTAATAACATCGGTGCAGTATGGGGTTTTGCATAGCGGGTGCTGTCGCCACTTATCATTGCTTTTAGTTGATTTGTGAGACCGAGTTTTTCAACAAGTGGACGAGCAAAGCGAGCAGGTTTATTTGTGACTACACCATACGGAATACCTTGTTGATCTAATAACGTGAGTAGTTCAGGCAAGTTATCAAATAAACGACTGTGATCACCATTGATACGGCCGTAGTGCTGTAATAAACCTTGTTGAATAAGCACTTGCTGTTCTTCATCGGCATCGGGTATTGCTGTTTTAACTAAGAACAAACTGCCGTGCGAAGCAGCATGACGCATTTTATCAAGTGGTTGAGCGCTAAACCCTGCATCATCTAAACTAAGATTGAGTGCATGGACTAAATCTGGTGCGGTATCTGCTAATGTGCCATCAAGGTCGAATAAGACCCCGCTAATATCCTGTTTATGCACGTTAATAATTCCTTGTGAAAGCGCCGAACTGTCGCGAAGATGAGTTGGGAGGAAAGGCCGATAACACATGGGGTTATCGGCCTTTTGTTCGTAATTATCTGAGCTAATTTAATCGACTTTCTGGGTGGCTACCATGTAGTTTACATCAACACTATCAGTGTACTTAAAAACACCAGACAGCGGATTGTAAGTAATACCTAATGCATCTTTGCATAGTAAGTCGGTGTTATCGACAAGTGCCATTAACTCTGAAGGGCGTATAAACTTACTATGGTCATGAGTACCAATCGGTAACATTTTAAGTAAGTATTCGGCACCAATAATGGTTTGCAGATAAGACATCATATTGCGGTTAATGGTTGAGAAAAATACAAAACCATTAGGTTTGACCATGTCGCAGCACGCTTGAACCACAGATTGTGGGTCTGGTACATGCTCAAGCATTTCCATGCAGGTGACTACATCATAATATTCTCGATGAGTATCACGGTGATCTTCTGCTGTGGTTTTAAGGTAATTTACATTCATACCCGCTTCTAAAGCATGTAACTTGGCAATCTCTAATGGTTCTGTGCCCATGTCGATACCGTCAACGTTAGCGCCAATACGCGCCATGCTTTCAGATAAAATGCCACCACCGCATCCCACATCTAATACGTTTTTACCAAACACACCACCTGCGGTCTGATCGATATAATTTAATCGCAGTGGATTAAGTAAATGTAATGGCTTGAACTCGCCATTAAGATCCCACCAGGTTTGTGCCATGGCTTCAAATTTTGCGATCTCATGCGGATCAACATTGGCTGTTGATTGTTCAGCGTCTGACATAAGTTAACCTAACTGTCTAATAATGTATGGAGGTTATTATAACGATAACCTTAACGAATAGTAGTCAACATTGTGCTTTTGCGACCTCGCTTTGCTTATAAAATCACCGTTTAGAACTTGTGTGAACATTTTTTATAATACAAAGCGCTTAAACCATCAGCAGTTTGGCTTTTATGTCAGCATAAATTGCCGATATATTAGTAGATCATTAAACTAAGCTGGCTGAAAATATTAGCTTTTTTATAATTTTTATACAGTAGAGGGCATTTGGCTGGTGTTTGCTCTGGCGACATTAAATATCTGTGTTAGAATGCCAAATCACGTTTTTAAGCTAGATAATAATATGGAAGATTTATTGTCAGCTAACTTTAGGGGAACGCGCAGTTTATGACTGATCTGGCATCATCTATTTCGCCAATTAATATCGAAGACGAACTTAAGAATTCTTACCTTGATTACGCCATGAGTGTAATTGTAGGTCGTGCATTACCTGACGTCCGTGACGGTTTAAAACCTGTTCACCGTCGCGTATTGTTCGCAATGAGCGAATTAAAAAACGATTGGAACAAACCATATAAAAAATCCGCTCGTGTCGTTGGTGACGTAATTGGTAAGTATCACCCGCATGGTGATACCGCTGTATACGATACAATTGTACGTATGGCACAGCCTTTCTCGCTTCGCTACACACTAGTTGACGGACAAGGAAACTTTGGTTCGGTCGACGGTGACTCTGCAGCGGCAATGCGTTATACCGAAATCCGCATGAAGAAGTTGGCGCACTCGTTGCTTGCCGACCTTGAAAAAGAAACCGTTGATTTCGTACCTAACTACGATGGTACTGAATTTATTCCAGCTGTATTACCTACACGTGTACCTAACCTGTTAATTAATGGGTCGTCAGGTATTGCGGTTGGTATGGCCACTAATATTCCACCACATAACTTAACTGAAGTGGTTAAAGGCTGTTTAGCATTAATCGAAGAGCCAAGCTTGTCGATTGAACAGTTAATGGAATACATTCCAGGCCCAGATTTCCCAACAGCAGCATCTATCAATGGCCGTAAAGGTATTATTGATGCATACAACACGGGTCGTGGACGTGCTGTTATGCGTTCAAAAGCCGAAGTTGAAACTGAAGAGAATGGCCGTGAGCGCATTATTGTTCATGAAATTCCTTATCAAGTTAACAAAGCCAGGTTGATTGAAAAAATTGCCGAGCTAGTTAAAGACAAAAAAATTGAAGGCATCAGTGGCCTACGCGACGAGTCCGATAAAGACGGTATGCGTATTGTTATTGAAATCAAACGCGGTGAAGTGGGCGAGGTTGTGTTAAACAACTTATATGCTCAAACACAAATGCAGTGTTCTTTTGGTATTAACATGGTGGCATTGACGAATGGTCAGCCTAAATTGTTTAACCTTAAAGAAATGCTAGAGTGCTTTATTCTTCACCGTCGTGAAGTGGTAACGCGCCGTACCGTGTTTGAATTGCGCAAAGCGCGTGAACGTGCCCATATCCTTGAAGCTCTTGCTATAGCTCTTGCTAACATAGACCCAATTATTGCGTTAATTAAAGCATCACCAACACCTGCTGAAGCTAAACTTAAGTTAGTCGCTGAAGGTTGGGAGTTAGGCCATGTAAAAGGCATGCTTGAAAAAGCAGGCGATGATGCTGCACGTCCAGAGTGGTTGGAGCCAGAATATGGTATCCGTGACGGCAAGTACTACCTTACAGAACAACAAGCGCAAGCGATTCTTGAGTTACGTTTACACCGTTTAACCGGTTTAGAGCATGACAAGATTTTAGCTGAATACGAAGAGTTATTAGTTGTTATCGCTGCATTATTATTAATTCTTCGCAGTCCAGAACGTTTAATGGAAGTCATTAAAGAAGAATTAGAAGAAATTCTTGAACAATACGGTGACGAACGTCGCACTATTATCAACGCTAATGAAATTGATATGAGTCTTGAGGACTTAATCAATGAAGAAGACGTTGTGGTGACATTGTCGCACTTAGGTTATGCCAAGTACCAAGTATTGTCTGATTACCAAGCACAGCGCCGTGGTGGTAAAGGCAAAGCTGCGACAAAAGTAAAAGATGAAGATTTCGTTGAAAAACTACTAGTTGCTAACACTCATGATACCATTTTGTGCTTCTCTGACTTTGGTAAAATGTATTGGTTAAAAGTGTATCAATTACCGCTTGCAAGCCGTACCGCTCGTGGTCGCCCAATTGTTAACTTATTACCACTGTCTGACGGTGAACGCATTACTGCAATCTTGCCAGTGCGTGAATACGCTGATGATAAATTTATCATCATGGCGACTGCACACGGTACCGTGAAGAAAACAGCATTAACAGCTTATAGCAACCCACGTGCTAACGGCATTATTGCCGTTAATTTGAAAGAGGGCGATCAGCTGATAGGTGTTGATATCACTGAAGGCAGTGACGACATCATGTTGTTCTCTAACGAAGGTAAAGTGGTTCGCTTTAACGAGAAAGCACGTGACTCTGAAACCGGTGAAGTGAAGATTGATGCTGAAACTGGCGAAGAAGTTATTGCATTGCGTCCAATGGGCCGTACAGCAACAGGTGTTCGTGGTATTAAGCTTGAAGACGGCCAGAAAGTGGTTTCGTTGATTGTTCCTAAAGGTGATGGCGCAATCTTAACGGTAACTGAAAACGGTTATGGCAAGCGTACTGAACTAAGTGAATATCCTGCTAAGAGCCGTGGCACTAAAGGTGTTGTATCGATTAAAGTGAGCGAACGTAATGGTTCGGTTGTTGGTGCCGTTCAAGTCGGTGATTTCGACGAAATCATGCTTATTAGTGATAAAGGTACACTTGTTCGTACGCCTGCTGAAGGCGTATCAATTATTGGTCGTAATACTCAAGGTGTGACCATCATCCGTACTGCAGATGACGAGAAAGTCGTTGGCTTGCAACGTATTGAAGAAATTCAAACTGAAGAGTTGCTAGATGAAGAAGGCAATGTAATCGTGCCTGCTGATATCATCGACGGCGAAGTTGCCGAAGGTGAAACGGTTGAGTCTGCAAGTTCTGAAGTAGAAGATGATGCAGAGTCTGACGAGCAGGAATAACCTGTCAGTTAGCTAAATCACATTAATAACGGGCGCCTAATGGCGCTCGTTTTATTTTGCGGAAAATTATTCATCAAAATAGGCAAATAAAGGCCTATTCAACAGCAAATAAAGTCCTTAGTATTAACGGCTAAACATGATGATATCAATCATATGAATTATCTGAGCAGTTCAGAGAGTTAATCTGATTGATATGAATATAAACTGAGTCAAGGAGTTGTCTGTGAGCGCGATTTATAATTTCTGTGCGGGTCCTGCGATGTTACCTCAAGCTGTGATGCAAAAAGCACAACAGGAATTAATTGATTGGAATGGCCTTGGCGTTTCCGTAATGGAAATCAGTCACCGTAGTAAAGAATTTATAGCGCTAACTGAGCAAGCGGAAGTGACCTTGCGCCAGTTAATGAACATTCCTAAAAACTACCATGTGCTTTTTATGCACGGTGGCGGCCGCGCTCAGTTTTCAAATGTGGTGAACAACTTTTTAGGTGATAACGGTCGAGCACTGTATTTAGTTAGTGGCCAGTGGTCATCAGCTGCAGTTACCGAAGCACACAAATTAGTGGGTGAAAGCCAAATTGATAGTATCAATATTGTTGAAAAAGTTGACGGATTAAACCAAGTTAACTTACCGGATCTCAATGCTATCGACAAAGATTACCGCTACGTGCATTACTGCTCGAATGAAACGGTTGATGGGATTGAAATTTTTGAAGAACTAGATAGCCCATGGCCAGTTGTTGCCGATCTGTCATCAACGATTATGTCGCACGACATCGATGTCAGTAAATATGGCCTTATTTATGCTGGTGCACAAAAAAATATTGGTCCATCAGGCTTATCAATTGTGATTGTACGTGACGACATGCTTAAGTTACCTGCATTACCACAATCGTCAATCATGGATTATCGCGTTGCTGTTGAACATGGCTCAATGTTTAATACACCACCAACGTTTGCATGGTATTTAGCTTCAGAAGTCTTTGCATGGTTAGCAGCTAATGGTGGTGTGAGTGCGATGGCTGAGGTCAATCAGCAAAAAGCGGCTTTATTGTATGATTGTATAGATTCAAATCCGTTTTATAAAAATGGTGTCGCCCCACATAATCGCTCACGCATGAACGTGACGTTCCAATTGGTCAATGACGCTCTTGATGGTGAGTTTTTAAAACAAGCAGAGCAGGCAGGTTTAGTGGCCTTAAAGGGACATCGTATTGTCGGCGGCATGCGTGCTAGCATTTACAATGCAATGCCATTAGCTGGCGTACAAAAACTGGTTAACTTTATGAACCAGTTTGCCACTCAACACGCTTAATTGTTGTAAGCATTATTAACGCCTCTATTGAGGCGTTAAATCAAAAAAGATCCCTTGTGGATCTTTTTTTGTTGCGAAATATGGATTTTTTATCACTTAACTTTGCATAGTTTTACGCTTAAATACGTGTTCGTTAACCCCTTTTTAACCGCATAAGTTTTATAGTCTCTATATGGTGTTTTGATACTCATGGAGACAAATAATGACCACCCCAACAGCAACAAAAACGCCTACCTTTAAGGCCGGTATTAACCCATTATCATTACCTAAAAGAACCAAGTTGGCAGTGGCTTATCTCGCTGTCGTGCTCGTGCCGGTTGTTATCGCACAACTGTTAGGTATGGAAATTGAAGGTCTTTATACCAGTATATTGAGCGCACTTAACTTACTTGCAATGAGTGTGTTTTTTATGCAGTTCCCGCTAGCGGGCCGGATCAAGCAATTACCTTTGTTTGCCAATATTGACTGGGGTATCACCAAGCACAAACAGCTTGGACAATATTTAGGCATATTCTTTTTCTTACACCCAATACTCATCTTGCTGCCCAAAGCACTGATGTCGTTTGACGACTTCAGTGTCAGCCTAGTGAATTCAATCACGTCACCCCATTTACTAACAGGACTTCTGGCTTGGTTAACAATGGTTGTATGGGTATTGATGTCGGTTTTTAAAGATAAGCTCAATATCCAATATGAAACCTGGCGAGCTTTGCATGTGATTGGGTTTAGTATTATCGCCACACTTGCGACATTGCATATCACCACAGTGGGAAGTCATGGCCAGTATTATCAACAATTTAATGTAATTTGGTGGCTATTATATACCGTCTCTATGTTGTTAATTGTTTACAACTATCTGATTAAACCATATTTAATTAAGCAGCGCCCTTATGCCATCTCTTATGTTGAAAAAATCAATGAGTGTGATTGGCAAGTTAATATAGCGCCGATCACCTCAAATCGTTTGGCATATCAACCTGGGCAATTTGTGTGGATCAATACGACGGGTAACCCATATAGCTTTGAGCAACACCCATTTTCAATTGTGGCTGGTAAAGAGCAAGGTCAATTAGGCTTTATTATCAGAGAGCTTGGAGATTATACCTCATCACTTGATCAATTAACTGCAGGTCAAACCGTGTACGTTGATGGTCCATACGGGAGTATGACGTTAGATCAAAGTCAACTTGCCAGCGGCATTACCTTAATAGCTGGCGGAGCTGGGATTGCGCCGATACTAAGCCTGTTGCGCCAACTCGCAATGCAACATGACCCACGAGTTATTCGGCTTCTTTATGCTAACCATAACCCTGCACGCATGGTGTATGTCGATGAGTTAATTGAGCTTGAAAAAACAATGACCGATTTTAAAGTGCAGCTCATATGTGAACAGCTAAATGTACATGATGAAACCTTACCGGGTTATCTTGTCCCTGGATTGATAAATCAAACGCTCATCAATGCCACGATGACACCAGGAAAAGAATCACAATGGACGTTTTATCTATGTGGGCCAAAAGGGATGATTTCTGCAACGACAGTACATTTACACAAGTTAGGCATTACTCAGCCGCAAATCAATTTTGAACAACTTGCTTTTTAGGAGCGCAGCATGCCAATTAAACAAATTTCAGGATGCATTGGTTGTGAGGCTTGCGTTAAAAGTTGCCCAACTGATGTTATCCATATGAATAAATTGACAAATAAAGCAGAAATACGTTATCCGGAAGATTGTCAAATCTGTCATTTATGTAGGCTGTATTGCCCTGTAGGGGCTATCACAATAACGCCTGATAAAAGTATTCCTGTTATGGTTTCTTGGAGGTAATGATGGATCCTAAAGCTAACTTATCGCGTCGTCAGTTTATTGGTATTGCAGGTGGAATTGCTGGTGCCGCAGCATTAGCCAATATTTCGTTTGATGCACCCGCTCAAGAAAACAAACCTAAAATTGACAGTAATGATTTTAATATTGAAAACCGTCATCTTGATGTATTGGTCATTGGTGGCGGTATGGCCGGTGTGTTTGCGGCAGTTAAAGCTCACGATGCTGGGTCTAATGTGCTTATGGTTTCTAAAGGTCGTGTGGGCAGCTCAGGGTTAACTCCTTTTGCAAAAGGTATTTTTAGTTACGACAAAACCAATGCCAAGATCAGTATTGACGAGTTCGTTGCCAAAGTAACTGAGTCAGCCATACAAACGAACAATCCTGTATTTACTCGTCAATTAGCAGAGCATTCTCATGCTCGAGTACAGGAATTAAAGGCTTGGGGCTTCTTTGATTCACCACTTTATCACCACAGTTTTATGAAACCACTAACTGAACGTAACATCGCTATTGAAGAGCGCATAATGATCACTCATCTACTCAAACAAGATGGCCGTGTTGTTGGCGCATCAGGGTTTAGTTTAGATGCGCAAAAAATTGTGCATTATCATGCAAAAACCGTGGTGTTATGCACCGGCGCAGGAGGGTTTAAACCCAATGGATTTCCGGTATGCGACTTAACCCATGACGGCACCATCATGGCTTATAAAATTGGTGCAAAAGTCACCGGTAAAGAATGGAATGATGGTCATCCTGGTTCGGCTAAAAACTCTGGGTCAAGTTACGATAATTGGCATGGTCAAATTGAAGAGAAGCCGTCAATTACGTCTGCGCAAATAAATCATCACTTGGGTGTAGATATGAATTATCAAGCGTACACTCAGGGCGCGCCCGTTATGATGATGCCACCAAGGCCTCAACGCCCAGGAGAGATACCTAAGCAACAAGTTGTAAGTAAGCTAGAAGCGTTTCCTACTGGGCCATTTGTGCCAGAAGCATTTAAACAATCAGGTCCACCACCTAAACCACCAGAAGAAGGTTTTCTACGTAGTTTAGTGTCAAGTAAAGGCCATTCTGGTCCACCGGGTATGGGCGGTGAACAAGTAGGCGGCTCGAGTGCCGGGATGGCAATCCATAAATCTGAAGGTCTTGTGCCAATCAATGCCCAAGGTTTATCGACTATTCCAGGTTTATATGCTGCAGGTGATGCCCTAGGTTCTTATATGTCCGGTGGCATTTATACCCAAATAGGATCGTCATTGGCTGGCTCTGCAGTACAAGGTGCGATAGCAGGGGCTGCTGCGGCAAATGAGAGTTTAGGTATGGCGAGTAAGATGGACGTATCTGAACAATATCTGGCTTTAGTTAACCAGCAAATTTTGGCACCATTAAAGCGTAAACGTGGATATAGTCCTGCATGGGTGACTCAGGTGTTACAAGGTGTGATGATCCCTAATTTTGTACTTTACATTAAAAAAGACCGCATGATGCAAGCAGCGTTAGCGTATGTAGAGGAGCTCAACGAACATCATGTACCTATGTTAATGGCGGATGATTTACATGCGCTGCGCTTAGCTCACGAAACTGAAAATATGATCATCACCGCAGAGATGAAACTCAAAGCATCCATTATGCGTACAGAAAGTCGTTGTAGTCATTATCGTTTAGATTGTCCAGACATTGATTATGAAAACTGGCAAGCGTGGATAAACATCTCTAAAGATGAAAAAGGCAACATGGTGTTAGAAAAACAGCCTTTTGATAGTTGGCCAAATTTTAGTTAACCAAATGAGACAATATACAATGTAATAACAGAAGGCCGACTCAAGTGAGTCGGCCTTCGTGTAGGAACAAAAAGCTATGCGTAGTTATTTAATAACCGCTGCAATTGATTTAGCAAGATAATCCACGTTTGCTTCGCTAATGCCGGCGATGCTAATGCGGCTTGAACCGACCATATAAACACTGTATTGCTGTTTAAGTGTCGCAACTTGTTCAGGGTTAACCCCTAAAAATGAGAACATACCTTTTTGACGGGCAATGAAACTAAAATCGCGATCTACACCGTTAGCAATAAGCTGATTAACGAGCATTTCACGGTTACCGTTAATCCGGTCGCGCATTTCTTTGAGCTCGATTAACCATTGCTGTTTAAGGGCAGGGGTGCCTAAAATGGTTTCAACAATGGCTGCGCCATGTGCAGGTGGCATAGAGTAAATACAACGAATCACATAGAGTAAAACCGATTGAGCGATATCCGCAGTAGCACTGTCTTTAGCGACAATTGAACAAGCGCCAATACGTTCACGGTATAAGCCAAAGTTTTTAGAACATGAGCTGCATAAAATCATGCTGTCTACCGCAGCAGCCATTTGGCGAACGCCGTAAGCATCCTCATCAACACCATCACCAAAGCCTTGATATGCCATGTCTATCAGTGGTGTAAATCCTTGTTTAGCCGTAACCTTAACCACTTCATCCCACTGCTCTGTGGTTAAATCCATGCCGCTAGGGTTGTGACAACAAGCGTGTAATAACACCACATCATCTTTACCAATTGCATTTAAGGTTGCTAGCATTTGATCAAACTTGAGGCTCTTGGTGTCATAATCATAATATGGGTAGGTTTTTACCGTTATACCAGCAGCTTCAAATAAGCCTGTGTGGTTAGCCCAGGTAGGGTCGCTTACCCATAAAACGGCATTAGGATTACAGCGTTTAATAAAGTCAGCAGCAACGCGCAAAGCACCAGTTCCACCTGGGGTTGATACTGTACGTATTCGGTTGGCTATAAGCGCACTGTGGCTGGCACCAAAAGCTAATTCACCCATTAATTGGTTGAATGGCGCAGAACCGGTTGGGCCTATGTATACCTTAGTCGTTTCGGTGTCTAAACGAATTTTTTCAGCGGCTTTTACACAATCTAAAATAGGTGTATGACCCACAGGATCTTTATAAACCCCAACGCCTAAATCAACTTTATTTGCGTGATTGTCTTCGCGGTATTGTGTCAAAAGACCCAAAATTGGATCAGCAGGTAGGGCTTTTAGGGTATCGAACATTAACAGAACCTTGTATTTGCTATTTATACTAAGCATAACGTGCTTTAAACACAGAGTTAAAGTGATTATTGTCGGTTAAGATGATTAATTGCTCCTTGAGATTTTTTCATTTGGAAAGTTAAATGAACAGACAAATAATACTGTCATATCGGGAGATTATCTGCTGTAATGGTGGTCCATTACATTGTTTTGTATTTATATAACGTAAATAGTGAGTGTCGTCGACATAAATAATCGAATTTATACTTGATATTACTGGCATAAGCCGTACTTTGTAAGTTTAAAATCGCTATCGTATAACGTCGATGGCATCTACCTATTGAAATGAATTTGTGCCACTTGATTTACGCTGTCTGGCAATAACTGAGTGATGTTTACCACCAAGATTAACTTGAAGTTAATCCGTAGCAAAAGAAGAAAGCGAATGAAGCAACTGCGTCTTGATACAATTACCTGCATAAACGGCGAAATTAATATTCCTGGCTCTAAAAGCATTTCTAATCGTGCATTATTATTAGCCACACTTGCCAAAGGCAGCACGACTCTAACTAATTTGCTTGACTCAGATGACATCCGATATATGTTGGCATCGCTCAAGCAATTAGGTATTCAGTACAGTTTAAGTGCCGATAAAACCGTTTGTGTCGTAGAAGGTAACTGTGGACCATTATCATCTACCGCAGCACAGCGTTTATTTTTAGGTAACGCAGGCACCGCTATGCGCCCATTATGTGCAGCATTAACACTGGGTCAGGGCGAGTTTACCCTTACCGGTGAGCCTCGCATGGAAGAGCGTCCAATCGGCGATTTAGTTGATGCATTGCGTCAATTAGGTGCTGATGTAACTTATCTTAAAAATGACGGTTTTCCTCCATTAACGATTAATGCTACCGGTCTTAATGGCGGTGATGTTGAAATTGCTGGTGATCTATCAAGTCAGTTTTTAACGGCTTTATTAATGGTTGCACCGCTGACTAAAGACAGCGTTAACATAAAAATCAAAGGCGAATTAGTTTCAAAACCTTATATCGACATCACTATTGCGCTAATGAAACAGTTTGGTGTTGAAGTCATTAATCATCAATATCAACGTTTTGAAATTAAAGCCGGTCAACAGTATGTGTCACCAGGTAAAGTATTAGTAGAAGGCGATGCGTCGTCTGCATCTTACTTTTTAGCTGCGGGTGCCATTCAAGGCGGCGAAGTTAAAGTCACTGGCGTTGGACGTTTAAGCATTCAAGGTGATGTAAAGTTTGCTGACGCACTCGCTAAAATGGGTGCAGAGATTGAGTGGGGCGATGATTACATTATCGCCAGAAAATCGGTACTAAGTGCTATCGAAATGGACATGAACCATATTCCTGATGCCGCTATGACTATTGCTACTGCGGCATTATTTGCCAAAGGCACCACTAAACTGACTAATATTTATAATTGGCGAATTAAAGAAACTGACCGTTTAGCGGCAATGGCAACAGAGCTACGTAAAGTAGGCGCTATTGTGGAAGAAGGTCACGACTACATAACCATTACACCGCCGGCTAAACTCAACACCGCTGATATTGATACCTATAATGATCACCGTATGGCGATGTGTTTTTCAATGATGGCCTTTGCTGATTGTGGCATTACCATTAACGATCCAGACTGTACGTCAAAGACGTTCCCAGACTATTTTGCCCAATTTTCTCGATTAGCAAAATAGCCTAATACCTCAGATTAACTGTCGCCCTTTCGTGTTTTTTTACAATACAAAAGGGCGATCTTAGGGCGTGTTTATTTTTGTTGATAAATTATGCAGTCGGCTATTTTTCGGTCAGATAATCGCAAATGAACGCCGTTTAGCCTGCTAAATAAGTGAATTTGTGGGCAGTATGACCGGAAAATAGCCACTGCCCGTAGGGTTGAGGCTAAAATGGCTTTATGCCGCGTTGGATAATCTCGACGTAGGGCAACTATGCCCACAATTATCCGCCTTGCCTAAATCCATTTTAGCTCTCAACATAAAAAATAAACAAAGATAAACACGCCCTAGTTCTAATTATCGAAAATTCATCAGTAATTAACATTTATTTGTTATACAATGCGCGCGCTCAATTTGGCGAACCCCTTTATTATCAGGGAAGATAGATTATTTTCGGAGGAAATTATGTCTGAACGGTCTCCAGTGATCACAGTTGATGGCCCTAGCGGTGCTGGGAAAGGGACGATATGCCAATTATTGGCACAGCATTTAGGCTGGCATTTATTAGACAGTGGTGCAATTTATCGTGTCTTAGCGTTAGCGGCTTTACATCATGATGTTGAATTAGAAAATGAAGAGGCATTAACACTGTTGGCAGCCCACCTTGATGTACAGTTTCTTACTGGCACAGAACAAGATGCCATTAAAGTGATTTTAGAAGGTGAAGACGTCACGACGACTATCCGCACCCAAGAATGCTCCAATGCAGCATCAAAAGTGGCCGCATTACCACGCGTTCGTGAAGCATTATTACGCCGTCAACGTGCTTTTAGTGCCGCCCCTGGTTTAGTGGCCGATGGTCGTGATATGGGCACGGTAGTTTTTTCCAAAGCACCGGTAAAAATATTTTTAACTGCGTCCGCTGAAGAACGGGCGCAAAGACGCTATAATCAGTTGCAGGACAAGGGCTTCGATGTTAAAATCGACCGCCTTTTAGCTGAAATTATTGAACGAGATGACCGTGATATCAATCGCGCCGCCTCGCCGCTAGTTCCCGCTAAAGATGCACTTGTTATTGATACAAGCGGCATAGGCATTAACGATGTGTTGAAGCAAGTGCTTGAATATGTTGAACAAAAAATTACTGTAGCCTAGTCGAATTCCCGATTAACGCGCACAGTAGGTATTCGTGTTAAGGATGATACGAATAATATTACTAGACTCCACATCTAGGATGGATGGTGGTTTATTTAATGAAAGTAACCTAAAACATGACTGAATCTTTTGCTGATCTATTTGAACAATCCCTTCAAACTCTTGAGTTCCGTCCAGGTTCTATCGTTCGTGGTACAGTTGTTGCCATCGAAAACGGTATGGTACTTGTAGACGCTGGTCTTAAGTCAGAAAGCCCAATCAACGCTGACGAATTCAAAAACGCACAAGGCGTTTTAGAAATTCAAGTTGGTGATGAAGTTGACGTAGCCCTTGACTCTGTTGAAGATGGCTTCGGTGAGACTCAATTGTCTCGCGAAAAAGCTAAGCGTCATGAAGCTTGGATCGTTCTAGAAAAAGCGTACGAAGATGCTGAAACTGTAATCGGTATCATCAATGGTAAAGTTAAAGGTGGTTTCACTGTTGAATTAAACGGTATCCGTGCCTTCTTACCAGGTTCTCTAGTTGACGTGCGCCCAGTTCGCGACACTGCTCACTTAGAGTACAAAGAATTAGAATTCAAAGTTATCAAGCTTGACCAGAAGCGCAACAACGTTGTTGTTTCTCGTCGTGCAGTTATCGAATCTGAAAGCAGTGCTGAGCGTGATGCACTTCTTGAAAATCTACAAGAAGGCCAAGCAGTTAAGGGTATCGTTAAGAACCTTACTGATTACGGTGCATTCGTAGATTTAGGTGGCGTTGACGGTCTATTACATATCACTGATATGGCGTGGAAACGTGTTAAGCACCCATCTGAAATCGTTAATGTTGGTGACGAAATCAACGTTAAAGTTCTTAAGTATGACCGTGAGCGTACTCGCGTATCACTAGGTCTTAAGCAACTTGGCGAAGATCCATGGTTAGAAATCAGCAAGCGTTACCCAGAAAGCACTAAGCTTACTGGTCGCGTAACTAACCTTACTGACTACGGCTGCTTCGTAGAAATCGAAGAAGGCGTTGAAGGTTTAGTACACGTTTCTGAAATGGATTGGACTAACAAAAACATTCACCCATCTAAAGTTGTTAACTTAGGTGATGAAGTTGAAGTGTTAGTACTAGACATCGATGAAGAGCGTCGTCGTATTTCTCTAGGCCTTAAACAGTGTAAAGTTAACCCATGGGATGACTTCGCTACTAAGTTTAACAAAGGCGACAAAGTATCTGGTAAGATCAAGTCAATCACTGACTTCGGTATCTTTATCGGTCTTGACGGTGGAATCGATGGTCTTGTTCACTTATCTGACATTTCTTGGAACGGTACTGGCGAAGACGCAGTTTCTGAATACAAGAAAGGCGACGAAATCCACGCAGTGGTTCTATCTGTAGACCCAGAGCGTGAGCGCATCAGCTTAGGTGTTAAGCAAACTGAAGATGATCCATTCAACGCATACTTAGCTGACAAGAAGAAAGGCACCGTAGTTAACGGTACTGTTTCTGCTGTTGACGCTAAAGGTGTTACAGTTGAATTAGCAGAAACTGTTGAAGGTTACATCCGTGTAGCTGACATCTCTGCAGAGCGCATCGAAGATGCATCTACTGTATACTCAGTAGGTGACGCAATCGAAGCTAAGTTCATGGGTGTAGATCGTAAGAACCGTTCTATCAGCTTATCTATCAAAGCGAAAGATGAAGCTGAACAGAAAGAAGCGATTGCTACTCTGAACAAGCAAGATGACGTTGTAATGAGCAGCGCGATGGCTGAAGCTTTCAAAGCGGCTCGTAAGTAATCGAAAATCGTCTGTTGTATGGGGACTTCGTCCCCATTAGGCGACTGTGTTTGGCTTGATAATATGGGATAGCTAAGATGACAAAATCTGAACTGATCGAAAAACTCGCCACTAGGCAGTCGCAATTGTCTGCGAAAGAAGTGGAAAGTGCAATCAAAGAGATGTTGGAGCAAATGGCAACAACATTAGAAAGCGGTGATCGTATCGAAATCCGTGGCTTTGGTAGTTTTTCTCTTCACTATCGTGCACCTCGTACTGGTCGTAACCCAAAAACAGGCACATCTGTTGATTTGGAAGGCAAGTATGTACCGCACTTTAAGCCAGGCAAAGAACTGCGCGAACGTGTCGATGCTGTTAATGTTTGATTAACGCTTTAAAAAAAGCCTCCTTTTGGAGGCTTTTTTGTATCTAATCACAGTCAATGCTGGTCAGCTCTGTAAATTTCTTGGATAATCATTATATTGATGCGTATACATGGAGAATCGCGTGAGATCTTTTATTGTTATTGTACTAATTGGTTTACTATTTGTTTTAGCTTTATTATTTGGAGCTAAAAACGAACAAGTTGTAACGTTGAGTTACTTTATCGCAGAAGGTGAATATCGCTTACCGGTTGTGCTTGCTACCGTGTTTTTTAGCGGGTTTATTCTGAGCTGGATATTTGCAAGTTATCACATCATTAAGCTCAAATTGGCGTTACGTAAAAGTAATAAAGCATTGAAAAAGTTCACTGCAGTAGATGCAATAAACATCGACGTAACCCCAAAGGATCAAGCTGTCTAGTATGCTAGAAATCTTGTTCCTGTTGTTGCCCATAGCCGCCGGATACGGTTGGTATATGGGGCGACGCAGTATTCGCCATAGCGATAGCCAACAAAGTAAAAAATTAAGTCGGGATTATTTTACCGGGCTTAATTTCTTACTGTCTAATGAGTCTGATAAAGCCGTAGACTTATTTATTAGCATGCTAGATGTAGATGATGAAACCATCGATACCCATTTATCTTTAGGGTCTTTGTTTCGTAAACGTGGTGAAGTTGACCGTTCCATCCGCATCCATCAAAATTTAATTGCCCGTCCAAGCCTCACTAATGAGCAGCGCGATATTGCGATGATGGAATTGGGCAAAGATTACATGGCAGCGGGTTTTTACGACCGTGCAGAAGAAATATTTCTTAATCTGGTTAGCCAAGATGATCACAGTGAAGAAGCTGAAACCCAGCTTATATTGATTTATCAGGTTACCAAAGAATGGCAAAATGCCATTGATATCACCAAGCGTTTACCGCGCAAACGTCAGCAAGTCCTTAAATGTACTACCGCCCATTTTTATTGCCAACTTGCAGATGAAGCCAGCAACGATGGCGATAAAATAAAAAAACTGCAGCAAGCCATTAAACAAGACAATAAATGCGGTCGTGCCTGGTTAACGCTTGCCAAAATCTATCTCGATGCAGGCCAATTTGATTTATGTAAGCAGGCAATATCTGAATTAAAAGCTGCTGATATTGATCTGTTCGCCGATGTGGTGGCGATTGCAAAGCAAGTTTACCGAGATACCCAAGACCCTGATGGTTTTCACGAACTATTAGCTAAAGCGATTGCCGATGGTGCAGGTGCCAGTGTAGTCGTGGCGTTAGCTGAACATAAAATCAGTGTTAATCAACATCAAAGTGCTGAGACCATGATGCTCGATAACTTATATCGCCATCCGACGATGAAAGGCTTTCAGCATTTAATGAAGTTACACATTAAACAAGCTGAAGATGGCCAAGCGAAACAAAGCTTATCGATGCTAGAGCAACTTGTAGAACAACAAATTAAATTCCGTCCAAGTTACCGCTGTACTGCCTGTGGATTTCCATCACACAGTTTATATTGGCATTGCCCGTCTTGTAAGCAATGGGGCAGTATAAAGCGCATTAAAGGCCTCGACGGTGAGTAAAACCCTTCACTATAATAATTAACAAATGCTATTGCCGCTGGAGTCCAAATGACTGATAAACCCATTGTAGTTGCTCTCGACTATGACAATAAAGCCGATGCCCTGACTTTCATTGATAAACTCGACCCAACCATGTGTCGTTTAAAAATCGGCAAAGAGATGTTTACCTTATTTGGCCCACAATTAGTCAAAGACATTCACAGCCGTGATTTTGATTTATTCCTTGATTTAAAGTTTCACGATATTCCCAATACTGTAGCTAAAGCCGTAGCCGCAGCAGCAGATTTAGGTGTGTGGATGACAAACGTGCATGCGAGTGGTGGATTAGCCATGATGCAAGCGGCGAAAAATGCCTTAGTGCCGTTTGGTAAAGATGCACCATTGTTAATTGCTGTTACAGTATTAACGTCTATGTCGGATGAAGATTTAGCCTTGCTCGGCATTAATGTGCCCGCATTTGAGCATGTACTGCGTCTGGCTAAACTGACTCATCAAGCGGGTCTTGATGGTGTAGTGTGTTCAGCTCAAGAGGCTAAATTATTAAAATCATCGTTCGGTCAGGATTTTACTCTAGTCACACCTGGGATCCGTCCAGCTGGCAGTGATTCAGGCGATCAACATCGGGTCATGACGCCACCGCAAGCGATTGCAGCAGGTTCGGATTATTTGGTTATTGGCCGTCCTATTACACAAGCCCCCGATCCATTAGCCGCGCTAAAAGCGATACATCAATCGCTTCAAGTATAAATGTTGTAATTTTAATCAAGACAAACCAATAAGGGATGACGATGATAAATAACACAGGTTTTACTGACAAGGGTTTTGATTACGCAGGTAAGAATGTGGTTGTAGTGGGTGGTACATCAGGTATCAATCTGCAAGTCGCTATTGCTTTTGCCAAAGCCGGAGCAAATGTTGCTGTTGCGAGTCGTAACATCGATAAAGTTAATGCTGCGGTAGAACAACTTAAGCAAGCCAATCCTCAAGCACAACATGTTGGTGTTAGTTTTGATGTGCGTGACAACGAAGCGCTAACCATTGGGTTTAACACTATCGCTGACGCATTTGGACAAATCGATGTATTAATCAGTGGTGCAGCAGGTAATTTTCCGGCAAGCGCCGCTAAATTGTCTAACAATGGCTTTAAGTCTGTAATTGATATTGATTTGATTGGGAGTTTTCAGGTACTTAAACAAGCTTATCCATTATTGGCACGCCCAGGTGCGAGTATTATTCAAATTTCGGCGCCACAAGCGTATATTGCCATGCCATTACAGGTGCACGTGTGTGCAGCTAAAGCGGGCGTTGATATGTTAACTCGCACATTAGCACTTGAGTGGGGCGTAGAAGGCGTTCGTATTAATTCTATTGTGCCAGGTCCGATTTCCGACACAGAAGGCTTTAACCGATTGGCGCCGAGTGATAAATTACAACAACGTGTTGCCGACAGTGTGCCATTAAAGCGTAACGGCAAAGGCCAAGACATTGCTAACGCAGCATTATTTCTTGCATCCGACATGGCATCGTACATTACCGGTGTGGTATTACCAGTTGATGGCGGTTGGTCATTAGGCGGTGCCAGTATTGCGATGACTGAATTAGGCGATATTGCCGCGAAACATGGTCTGTAACACTTCATTATTTAAAGGTAGAAAATCATGGCAAATGCATTACAAGATCAATTATTAAAAGCCGGTCTTGCCAGCAAGCAAAAAGTACGAGATGTAAAGACCCAGCAACGTCGTAATAAGAAAGCCAAAGTCGATGATGGCAGTTCAGAGCTTAAACAACAAATTGCCGAGCAAAAATTAGAACAAGCGAAAAAAGACAAAGCATTAAATGAACAGCGCTTTGCACAAGCGTCTGAAAAAGGTCAAGTACGCGGATTAATTACTGAGTTTTCTAAATTTGCCATCAAGATCCCAAAAGATGCTGAGCTTAAGTTTAACTACACCTTAGAAAACAAAATTTACTCCTTATACATTACGGATAAAATTCAAGCTGAATTGCTTAATGGAACCCTAGGAATTGTACGCCACGAAGACAAAAGCTATCTAGTGCCACACAAATTAGCAGAACGGGTCAAATTACTCGTGCCTCAATGGTGTGGATATTTGTGGGACAAAGCAGCCAAAGATGCTGTTGCTCAAGTCAGTGATGCTAACGATCCGTATGCTGATTACGCAATTCCTGATGATTTAATGTGGTAATGGTTATCAGTATAAGCCTCTTCAATGAGGCTTTTTTTATGGCTCGTTATCTTATTTATATGCCCGTTCATCAGTAATTGTTATTATTTGTTTTCTGTTGTTGGTTTTGCTGTTAGCGCAAAGACTTGCTGACAATACGCTAAATGATGGCGGATATTATCTAAAAACTGTGATGCCTGATAATCCACTAAATACCAATAACTTGCTTGAGTTTGCGGGTATTCATTATAGAACAAGGCTTCAGCTGTAATTAAATCATCTTGTGTAGCATACGATAACCAATGCACGCTGGGTAAATTACTCAACGCAGCGAGTAGGGCGTATTGTAAATCCACTTGAACAGGGCGCTCAGTGGTGACTTGTAATGCTAAAGACTGCGCCGTTGCCAAGCTAAATGCAGGCTGATTATCTAGTTTACTTCGACGTACATAATCACTTAATAATACTTCAAATGGGTTGATATCTGGCTGTTCAACTCGTGTATCAAGTTCTGCAGGAATTGACGCTTGATCGATTAATAACTCCGGCCATACGATGGTGTTATGCGTTAACGTTAATCCTAACGCTAGCCGACGTTCCCCAAGCCAATTATGAACCATGCAAGGTAAATGTTCGTCTGCAGGCAAAGATGACGAACGGCTTAATTTTGGCATTAACGACATACGCTGTACAGATACTTGTGATGCCACCATTGTCATTAAAAAGCTGGTCACTAAACCAGATGATGGCCAACAATTAAGTTGCTGGTTTAGCGTGTCAGCGACTTGAGTGAGTAACGACACTAATTGATCATTATCAGGGCTGTTGTTAACCACAAAAGCATGGCTTGATTCAGCATAAGGTCCGTTGCAAATATTGATTACATTTGGTGCTTGATGTTGGGTAGCATTAAACACAAAGTTGTGACCCTCTGTAGTAGGTTGCCACTCTCCTTGACCATTACCAATAATAGTAACATTTTGGTAAGGTTGAATATTATTGGGTTTAGTTGCGACGGACTTATCTGAAGAAGGCATTATTTCAAGTTCACTTTTAACGTATCGACATCATTGCGTGTTCATCATCACTTAAAGCGAATGACACTGCTAAGTAAGCAATTGTAACCCATTGATCTGGCATTATGTCGATAAACTTAGTGAAATCTTAAAAGGTCACACTTTGGTTAAAAAACCTTTCCATTTTGTTACGCTTTAGTATAAATTAAAACAACTGTTTTAATTATTTGTTTGAGAGAACTTTATGTACCCATATCAAGCCCCATTAAAAGACATGCAATTCTTGTTAGAACAGGTTTTTGATGCGCCTGCAACATGGGAACAACTTCCTGCAATGGCAGAGACTGTTGACATGGATACAGCATTGGCGATTTTAGATGAATCAGCCAAAATTAGCCGTGATCTATTACAACCTTTAAACCGCAATGGCGATGAGCAGGGCGTTGTTCACAATGGCAATGACATCATTACGCCAGATGGTTTTAAAGAAGCCTATAACCAATTTGCCGAAGGCGGTTGGGTAGGTTTATGCGGGGAAGCAGACTTTGGCGGTATGGGTATGCCTAAAATGTTAGGTGTATTGGTTGACGAAATGGGCTACAGCACATGTAACTCTTTCACACTTTATAATTCTCTTACTGCAGGGGCTGCATTGTGTATTCATGCTCACGCAAGCGATGAATTAAAGCAAACTTACTTACCGAATTTATATTCTGGCCAATGGGCTGGCGCAATGGACATGACAGAACCACATGCGGGTTCTGATTTAAAAGGTATTCGTACTAAAGCAGAGCCTTTAGATGACGGCAGCTATGCTATTACCGGCAACAAGATTTTCATTACTGGCGGCGACCAGGATTTAACTGAAAACGTTATCCACTTAGTCTTGGCAAAATTACCAAACTCAAAAGGAATTTCGTTATTCCTAGTGCCAAAAATCAGTGTCAATGCTGATGGTAGCTTAGGCGAAGCTAACGGTGTTACGGTAGGTTCAATTGAACACAAAATGGGTCTTAAAGCCTCTGCAACGTGTGTCATGAATTATGATAATGCCAAAGGTTTCTTAGTTGGTGAGCCAGATCGTGGTTTGGTGTGCATGTTCACTATGATGAACTACGAACGTTTAGCCATTGGTTTACAAGGCTTAGGTAACGGTCAAGCTGCTTATCAAATGGCCAGCGATTATGCTAAAGAGCGTTTACAAGGTGTTGCAGCAGCAGGTTCTGCAACTGGCGCTGTGTCTGATCCTATTATTGTCCATGGTGATGTGCGTCGAATGCTACTCACTATACGCGCCATGACTGAAGCGGGCCGTGCATTGTCTGTGTATACCGGCAAACAACTGGATTTAGCTAAGTATGCCAGCGGTGAAGTACAAGCCAAAGCCGCACGTTATGTTGGTTTACTTACACCAGTTTCGAAAGCGTTCTTAACCGATCGTGGCTTAGATAGTACGATAATGGGCCAGCAAGTGTTTGGTGGTCATGGTTATATACGTGAAACCGGTATAGAGCAGTTTGTGCGTGATACCCGTATTGCACAGATTTATGAAGGCACCAATGGTATTCAAGCCATTGACTTTTTAGGTCGCAAAATTACTTACGACAATGTGGCTACATTGACTGAATTTGTTGCTGAAGTGAATGCAAGCCTTGTTGAGTTAACTCAGGCTAATGCTGAACATAAAGCTACCGTGAGTAAGGTATTTGCTGAGTTATTAGTGACAGCCAATTACATCAACGACAATAAGAAAACCCAACCAGCACTGGTTAACTCATGTGCCGTTGATTTCTTAGACGCGTTTGGTTATGCACTTTATGGTTACTTCTGGTTGTTAATGGCAGATAAATCCTCAAGCCACGAAGACACGACATTTGCAGCACAAAAACAGTATGTTGCTGATTTTTACATGGATAAGCTACTGACTAAGTCTCAATATCATTTATCACAAGTTAATCAAGGTGATAAGTCTATTATGGCCATGCCAGCAGAGATGTTCTAAACCACGTTTGTTGATAATAGACAACACAATAAGCCTTCCTAATGGAAGGCTTTTTTTATTTATGACGTTCTTAATGTTGCTAATAGCGGTATTTATTTGCTGCGTTTCCAATATATAAACGCCACAATTGCAACCAAAGCGATTGCGGGTGCAAGATCCATTAAATGGTGGAACAGTCCAACACCACCATGTCCCTCATGTGCCATAGCAATAGATGGAGTAGCGGCAAGGATAAAGGCAAGTGATAAGTATTTCATGGTGTGGTCCTTTTATTGTGTTCACTTTTGTCGTTATTGTGTTCTATCGTTTTTTGTTCTGAAGTAGCGTGAGTCGCTCACCAGTCAGAATTTATGTATCCAATATCAATTGCATCAGCATCATGTCTTCACCGTCCATTACTAAGGTATTGTTGCCACCACAAGCCGGGCAGATAATGGTACGTTCGTTAACCTGTGTTTGTTGCTCACAATCACGACATTGCAGTACTAATGGCTGAATATTCATGATTAGCTTAGCGTCATTGCATACAGTTTCTAGCTTGAACGTATCGAAAGCTTGGGCCAGCAAAGCTGGTTCAACACCACTCAATATGCCAATTTTAAGTTCTACTTGCTCAATGCCTTTGGCGTTGTGCTGTAAAGCCAGTGCTTCGCATTGATCCATTAACGACATCACTATTGAGTATTCGTGCATTAACAAATCCTTGGCAATAATTCACCTTGGGGTAAATCTAAATAACGGCTGCTGCCCCAAGGAGTATTTAGAATCACTTTGCCAGCATGATTGTCTGTAACATAACCAATAATGGCTGCTTGTTCACAATGGCCGTAACGCTGCATCACTTCAATTGCGCCGACGGCTATCTCTTTGGGAACAGACAATAAAAAGGTGCCTTCGTTTGCTAAATCGTAAGGTTCGAAACCAAACAACTCACATAAGCCTTTTACTTCATCGCATACGGGAATGGAGGCTTCATCGACAGTAATACCCACATTAGAAGCAATCGCCCATTCGTTTAATACTGCCGACATTCCTCCACGAGTGGCATCGCGCATGGCATGGATTTTTATGTTTGCAGCTAATAGCTGTTCAACAATAGGCCACAGGGTATCGCAGTCACTGCATAGGGAAGACTCAAGGGTAAGGCCGTCACGGGCCATTAATATTGCCGCGCCATGTCGGCCTATGTCTCTAGAGACAATAATGGCATCACCTATTTGCAAATTACGGGCTGAAATGTCGGGATTAAGGATTCGTCCGACTCCTGAGGTATTAATAAATAAACCATCAGCACAGCCTTTTGGCACCACTTTAGTGTCACCGCAGACAATTCTGGCACCGGATTTATGTAACTCTTCAGCCATACTATTAACGATGGTTTTGAGATCATCGATAGCAAAGCCTTCTTCAATAATAAAGCTGCAACTTAAGTATTCTGGTTGCGCTGCCATCATGGCTAAATCATTTACTGTGCCAGCAACGGCTAGTTTTCCAATATCACCACCAGCAAAAAATAACGGCGATACGGTGAACGAGTCTGTCGTAAAGGCAATATGTCCACACATGTTCAACTTGGCAGCGTCTTCTTGCGAGGCCAATATTGGATTATTAAAGGCTTTAAAGAATATATCGGTGATTAACTGATTCATTTCTTTACCGCCACCACCATGACTAAGTTGCACGGTCTTTTTAGTTGGCATGTTGCACCTCTCCATAGCGATAATATGCGTTACAAGCACCTTCTGAACTCACCATACAACTGCCTAAAGGCGTTTGCGGCGTACAGCCTCGGCCAAATACTTTACAGTCTTTAGGATTAGCTAATCCCCGTAAAATATCGCCGCACTGACATGCCTTATGATCATCAATTTCAGTGGTAGGTAATACATCTACATAGATGCGCTCAGCATCTCGATGTTGATATTCGGGCTTTAAGATCAGTGCTGATTTAGGTATTGGGCCTAAACCACGCCAGCGAAAGCTGTCACGAATAGTAAAATAGGTGTCTACCAGTTGTTGCGCGGCTAGGTTACCGTCGTAGGTCACTGAGCGGCTGTATTGATTGTCTAATTTGGCTTCGCCAGCGACCTTTTGATTTACGATGCGTAAAATAGACTCCATGACATCCACAGGCTCAAAACCCGATACGACAACTGGTGTGTGGTAGGTATCGACAGCCGCTTGATAGATTTTTGCACCACTGATGACGCTTACATGTGCTGGGCCAATGAAGGCATTCACCTGGGCACGACTGTCGGCCATAACTGCATTGATGGCAGGGGGCACAAGCACATGGTTAATGTGAAATAACAGATTTGGAATATTCTGAGCTTCAGCTTGGGCTATTAATGCCGCTGTCATTGGTGTTGAAGTTTCAAAGCCAATAGCAAAAAAAATCACGGTTTTATCCGGGTTATCTCGGGCAATGGCTAACGTATCGAGTGGGTCATAAATCGGCCTAATGTCGCAGCCGTCGGATCTAAATTGCGCCAAACTGCCCATTGAGCCGGGCACACGGATCATATCGCCGAGTGTGACTAAAATGACATTATCCTGGCTAGCGAGCACCGCTGCATGGTCTATACGCTCTTTGGGCATAACACACACAGGGCAGCCTGGACCATGAATAAAGCGAATATTGTCTGGTAGTAATTGCAACAAACCGTATTTCATAATGGTATGGGTATGGCCGCCACACACTTCCATTATGTTAATTTGTTCAGTGGTTTTCGCTGCATTTTGTTTGATAAGCGCCGCCAAATGACCAATAGTTTTCGGATCTCGAAATCCTTGATAAAAGTCATTAAGGGTTATCATCACATTGACTCCACTTGCATTTTTTCAACAATCTCTTGGTATAACTCAAGACTAAGCTGTGCATCTTTCTCATCAATTTTATTCATCACAAAGCCAATGTGAATTAATACGAAGTCACCTAATGCTAATGGTTCAGCCATTAAATGGCTGCTTACACGACGCCTAACACCTAGCGTATCGACAGTGATGCTTGCATCATCATGTATTTCAACAACTTTAGAAGGAACTGATAAGCACATGTTTAATGCTCCAGATTATGGTTAATCCAATGAGCAAAGATTTTCATTGATTCAGGATTTTTCACGGATAGAACAAAGAGTTCTACGTTAGGGTTGAGTTTGTGCAATTGTTGCTTTGCTTGCTCAATACTAAAATCAAAGTATGGCAGGAGATCAGATTTGGTAATGACCACCACATCAGCACGGCGAAACATCACTGGATACTTTTCGATTTTATCGTCGCCTTCAGGCACCGACAACAACACGATATTTTTATGTGTGCCGACATCATAACTGGCTGGGCAGACTAAATTGCCGACGTTCTCAACAAAACAAATATCGATGGGATCAAGATCAATGTGATGCAATGCTCCGTGAACCATAAAGGCATCTAAGTGACACGCTGACCCGGTTTGAATTTGGTAGGCATTAATCCCTTTAGCGATTAAGCGATCGGCATCGCGTGAGGTTTCTAAATCGCCTTCAATAACTGCGTATTTTTGTTCAAGGTATTCAGGTAAGCATTCGAGTAGTGTCGTTTTTCCACTGCCCGGGCTACTCATCAAATTAAATGCAGTGACATTGTGGGATTTAAAATGATCACGGTTGTGCTGTGCTTCAACGTCATTTTTATCCAATATTTTATGAATAACCGCCAAGGTCTTCTTATCGTTTAATTGTGGATTACTATGAAGCTGGCCGTGATGATGTCCGCCATGAGTATGCTGATGATCAGCATGATCGTGAGTGATAGAACAACCGCAATCTTTGCACATAACTTTTCCCTAACATGACTTATCTGTTAACTAGTGTCGGTCAACTTAGAAAACGATTCTTTGATACACGTCAGCTTTTAATAAGAATAAAGAGAACGAGCGCAGTATCTGAACAATAATGTGATCCGCGCCACAGCGTTGGCAATAAAATAATGCGCTCAAGTAAGCGTTGTATCTGTTGAGTTTATTGATGTTTTAGGCGCAAAAAAATGTAAGCCATACCATAATTGGCCCAGTGCAATACCGCCATCATTAATGGGTACATGTTGGCTAGTTAATACGGGGTGCTTAGCGTTGCAGCTGTAATTAAGAGATTGACTCAATAGGGCTTTATTTTGAAACACACCACCACAAAACACTTGAGGAATACCACGATAACCTTGTGCTAACTCGTCGATGCTTTTCGCGATTTGCGCGATAAATTGCCCGCAGGCTTGTTGAGTATTTTGCTCACTCAATTGCGATGATATTGACTCACTAGGTGGTTGCTGCACCGCCAATACTAATTCGGTAATAAACGCGCTACTGTTCCATTGAATAGGCATGTTTGCTCCATGAGTTTGAGGAGCGGCTGATGCTTGTTGTAAATGAATCTTTTGCAAGCAGATCTGTGCTATTACATTGTGGTTCAGCATGAGGTCATGGTTAAGATTAACGTGTTGTATCTCGCCATGATGATATTGATTAGCCGCCGTCTCAATCATCATTCCTGCTTGGCCTTCATATTGATTATATTCAAGTAAATTAAGCCCGACAGCCAATGCATCAAATAATCGCCCAACGGATCTACACGCAATACAATGACTGTTGTTACGCCATAATCTGTGCAAATTGATGACAGTTTGTTCACCTAAACGAATGATTGCCTTAATGGGTAATGCCAACACTTGCTCAAGCGATAATTGTTCAAATAACAGTGCCAACAAAATGCGCACAGGCTGTTTAATGGCTTGCTCACCGCCGATTAATTTGAACTCACTGAAATGGGCTAGGGTAGTAAAGCCGTTAATATCTGCTAGCATCACTTCGCTGCCCCATAACACGCCATCGTCTCCTAAGCCTGTGCCGTCAAAGCTAACACCAAAAACAGGTGCAGTATGTTGATGAACCGCCATGACAGCTAACACGTGAGCATAATGATGCTGAATGCCAATACATTGCTTGGCGGGCATATCATGTTGCAGTTGGTAATTAATTGCCCATTGGCTTGGCGCATATTGCGGGTGTTTATCATGGATTATATGACTTGGGTTAAACTCATATAAACGCTTAAACGTCGCTAAACTTTGATGAAAGTATTGTTGTGCTTCAAGGTTAAATAAGTCGCCAATGTGCGGTGATAACATCAGGCTATGATCAACCCCAAAAGCGACCGCGTTTTTTTGTTGTGCGCCAACGGCTAATAATGAATGTGCACCCGCTTGAATCGCTTCTGATTTAGACATATTGATGGTTAATGGCGTGTAGCCTCGAGCTAAACGGATTACTTGTAACTGCTGGTTAATAACCTGTACTACGCTGTCGTCACAAGCGTTAATTATTGCTCGGTTATGATCTAAAATAGCATCAACAACATGGGCTAAATGTTGTTCTATCTGGTCTTTATTGCCAATTATGGGTTCACCACTGCGATTTGCGCTAGTTGCAACTATTGGATTATCTAGTTTATCCATCAACAAATGGTGTAATGGCGTATAGGGCAAAAATACCCCGAGCCTATCAATTCCAGGCGCTAACAGCTCACTTAAGCCCAGTGAATTTTGTTTTTGTTTGTACATCAAGGTGATTGGCTTTTCTGCACTGCTTAGCACAGTCCATTCAGTCTCATTGCCATATACACACTCTTGCGCCTGGCTGAGGTCTTTGACCATAATCGCTAACGGCTTAGCGGGGCGCTTTTTACGTTTACGCAGCTCGCGTACCGCTTCATCATTACTTGCGTCACAGACTAAATGAAACCCGCCTAATCCCTTAATGGCCACAATTGCGCCACGTTTAATCAGCTCAGCGGTTTGGGTTAAAGCATCGTCATGATTTAATGGACTGAATGTTGGATTTAACACGCTTAACTGTAACTGTGGTCCGCATTGCGGACAACTGACGGGTTGAGCATGATAGCGACGATTTAGTGGGTTGGTATAAGCGCTACGGCATTGCTCGCACATGTCAAATCCCGACATTGCCGTATTGCAACGGTCGTAAGGTAATGCCTTGATAATGGTGTAGCGCGGACCACAATTGGTGCAGTTGGTGAATGGATATTGATAGTGCCTATTATTGGGGTCTTGTATCTCGTCTAAGCAATCCTGACAAATGCTTTTATCAGCTGATATAGCAACATTGGCATGCTCGCCTGTTAAAGCTTGGCTTTCAATAATGCTAAATTCATTAAACGATGACAATGTAGATATGGGTACTTGCTCAACGGAGTCTATGCGTGCAAGGGGCGGTGGGCTCTGTTGTAACGTTTCAATAAAGGCGTTTATTTTGGCTTCATTGCCTTGTAACTCAATGGTCACACCAAGATGATTATTAAGAACCGTGCCGAGTAAATTGAGTTCGTTGGCCATACGATATACAAAGGGGCGAAATCCGACTCCTTGTACAATTCCTTTAACCAAAATAACCACTTGTCGCACTGTTTTCATTCATATTCAGCCGTTAAATTAGACAGTGCTATTTTAGCGTTTATCCGCGGCGTTGTTTGAGATATAGGCCACCAATTGCAATATTAACCCCATCAAGATCAAGTAATGGATTGACCACCAGCGGAAAGTTTTTACCTATACGCAGTTGTACTCGTTCGGCTAATACCGGGTTTGCAAATTCATTACCTGCTACCACGAGCTGCTTAATGCCAATGTTTTGATCGACGTGCTCAATCCAGTGGCTTAAGTAATCGGCAAAGGAATCATGAAATGCAAAGGCAAGTTTGGCTAAATTAGCATCACCAGCCAATTTAAAGCTCATTAATGAACCTAAGGTTTTACACCAGTTGAGGCTACGGTGTGCCATGCCTTTAGTTAGCGGAAAATCAATTCTTGGGGCATTATTGCCTTGGTAAGACATCGCGAGCGCGATAAATTTATCGGCCATTGCGCTCACGCACATTTGTTTACTGTGCTTGTCCTGGTTTGGGCCCGCGCCAATAATTAATGCCGCTACGGCCATTAATTGACTTAATGCACCATCACTTGGCGAGAGCTGTAAATCCAGTAATTGGTTATATTCTCGCGGGTGTAATTGCTTAAATTTATCGAGTACATTCTTTTGTGGTGAGTCCGACAACTTGTGGCACACCTCGTAGCCTGTGCTCGGCAGCATAGGCAGTTCAAAAAATAACTCAGCCTCACTGTGTCCATCCACAGTGACAATTTGGCTTGGGTGGTGTTTATTGAAATACAATATCGCCGCATTTTTAACAAAGAGTGCTTTGGCATGATGTTCGTTAATATTATGCCGTAAAAGACCAGCAGATAACGCACATAAGCTGTTACTGATATCTTTACCTGGTTCGCCCTTATCAATGGCGTGTTCAAGAGGACTGTGACGTTCAGAGTCCAACATGGTTTTTGTAGGTTGAGTTTGAGATATTGTCACTTGAGATAGTTTGGGTAAAGTTACTACATGCCATTCAAGCAGATGTTTAGTGCTTTTAACCAAAAACTTATACTTACTTGTCTTGTAATTATTTTCGTCGTGTAAGCAGGTTAAGTTATTGGGTAGTGGTATATTTCCGTCAGTTAACGTGGTTATGGGTAACCAGTAATGGCTGATACTGGCCAAGCGTAAAGGCAAATTCATCTTGGTATTATCCACTTCGTCCTGGTTAACATATAGCCAGTGCACGCCTTTTTGACGGAGCATTTCTGTTAATATCACCAATAATCGGTTTTCAGCAAATTGGATCTCGTACAAAGGTGCATGCAGGCTAGGGTGATCGCTACAAGGCCTGACACGCAACAAAGGCTTTTCAATACTGGACAACGCCAACACTTGGCTGTCGGTGACGCAAAATTGACTGTTAAGCGAGTTAGGGTTACACACTAATATACGTGGTCTACGATACTGTGTTTGCTTATTGCCAGCCGACAGAGCCAAAGTGATACCGAGCATAGGTAACGCCAAGGTTTTTTCGCTCAGTAAATTATTTGCCATTGCGGCAATGTCTAAATGGGTTAACGATTTTAACTCGCGGCTTAATTTATAATGGCCTTTGCAGTGTTCACAAACGAGGTTAATGTCGCCAAAATGAGGGTGTTGATTATCGCCTAGTTGCGGCTGGCAGTGCTGACAAAAATACAGCGGTAAACCTTGATGTTGTTTAACCTCAAATGGTTTAGTTTGGCCAGTTTTGTGGTTAATACGTTTAATTTCAGTTTTTTGCAGCCACACCGACAGTAAAAAATCATTCGCGATATCATCAGCTAATGCTTCAAGTTCAGCCTGTTGCGCGCATGCCTCTATAAAATAACAAATCGTATCATTATTTTGTTGATGCTCTATACCAATGGAGATGGCCAGCTCAGTACGTTGTAGATATTCATTACATAAGTGCTTATATAACGGCACTGGGCGCTGACAGATAAAATCAAACCGAATGTTATGCATCGACATAGCAACCTCGCTTATAGGCGTCGGGGATTACTTGGCCGATAGCAATATCAGCCACACAGTCATAGATAAAACCTAGAGATGTCATGTGCGCGAGTAACGCTTTTTCCATTGTAGGGATTGCATTAAGTAGGTGTGAGGTAAGCCCTAAGACCATAGGTTCAATAACTGTTGGTGTGACCCCTAGTACAAAAGTGTGTGGCCTGTCGCCAACAATGTCCATCATATTGAGGGTTTGTAGCATCTCAACCTCGTGTGCACTGCCTTGCCAGTCTATTTCAGCTGGTGCATGGTCAAAATCAAAAAAGTAAACTTCGCCAGGGCCCACGCCCACGCTATTAACAGTATCAACCACAATCAAATGATCATATTGACAGATTATCGGGATCAGTCCTTGAGCTAGTGTGCCACCATCGATAATGTCCAGTTGATATAGTGAGTGATTAAATTGATATTTATCTTTGATATAATTGACAAAATGTACGCCGACACCCTCGTCGGCGTACAATACATTGCCTATACCTAACAGCAATATTTTCTTCACAATAATAGATTCACCTTATTTATGATCTTTGTGATAGTCATAACCAGACACAATTGAATCGACTGAATTATGCTTAAAGCGAATACCAGACCACACCGCCATATACACATGGATCACCACAAAGATGATAAACGCCCATGTTAAGTAGTGATGAAAAGTCCGTAAATTAGCTAAGCCACCGCACAAGGCTGTTAGCCAGTCTGATACGCCGCCGAGTAATCCACCAACACCTAAGTGATATACATTGGCATAAAGCACTAAGCCCGTAATACAAACAATTAACGCCACAAACGAAATCGCCACATAGGTCATAAACTGCAAGGGGCCATATACTCCTGCTTTATGCAGATTACCCATCCATATGTAGGATTTAAGTTGCACTATCCAGCTATTAAAACTCAATACATCTTTAAATGATTTACGCTCAATATTGTTACGACTAAAGAAATACAAATAAAAGCGCACTAAGGTGATGCTAGTGAGCAAAAAGCCAAATACGATATGTGCAAAACGTATCCAGCCTTGCACCAACACATCAGAGCTTTCTGGGGCCACTAAAAATGGCCACGAGATATAAAACCCAGTGATCACTAACACCAAAATAGCCAAGGCCCTAAGCCAATGAAATATGCGAATGGCCGGAGTAAATATCAGCTTCCTGTTGTGGGTTGCGATATGTTCCATATTATTGTCCCTCCTAATCCATCACCTTAATTAAAACCCATTTGGATCAATTTTAAATTGACCTAAGGTGTGTTTTTTGTAATCCATCACGTGGACAGAACACGCCATACAAGGGTCAAACGAATGGATAATACGGATCACCTCAAGTGGCTTGGTTGGGTCTTCGAGTTTTAAGCCAATAAGTGATGCTTCATACGGTCCCATTTTGCCATTAGCATCCACTGGGCCTGCATTCCAGGTGGTCGGCACTACAGCTTGATAGTTTTCGACCTTGCCATCTTTAATGCGGATCCAATGACTTAACATGCCGCGCGGAGCTTCAATCATTGAATAACCTTCATAAACTTTGTCAGAGTCAATTTCGGGTTTTACATAGGTAGATTCATCAGATTGAATATTGGTCAACAGTGCATCAAAAGTCGTTAAACTTGCTTGGCCGACTAACACTGTTTGCAACATGCGCGCTGCGGTGCGACCAAGCGTGGTAAATAGTGCATCTAAGGGCAAACCTGTGCGAGCCAGTAAGCCATCAACAGCATTAACAACGGTTTGATTACCACGTGCGTAGTTCACTAATAAACAGGCGAGTGGACCCACTTCAACAGGCTCTTCTTGATAACGAGGCGACTTAACCCATGAATATTTGCCATCGCCATCAATCGTCGGTAATTTGCCATAAACGGTGTCGCGCTCCACAAAACCTGTGTAATCAGGAATAGTGGTGCCTTCATAAGGATGTTGCGGACCGTCAGCTTTATACCAAGCGTGCGTTACATCTTCGCGGATAATGTCTGGGTTTATGTCCATTACATTGGCTAAATCGCCTTTGATGATCACCCCTTGATTAAACAAGAACTCACCGTCAGCCATAATAAAGTCATCGCCACACAAGAAGCTGCTGACATTCACGCCGCCAAGTACACTCGCTTCGGTGCCAAAGGCTTCAGCTGCCATAACAATGTCAGCTTGATAAGCTCGTTCAATAAAGTCTTGTACAATTGCGTGTTTTTGTTTCCACTCTTGTAAGCGTGCAGGGCTCAACATGTCTCGTACTGAGGTGACACCGCCGACCACAATCGATTGTGGATGTGGCGATTTGCCACCAAAAATCGCTAACATTTCAGCAGCCACACGTTGTACTTCTAGTGCTTTTAAGTAATGCGATAATGCAATGAGGTTTTGTTCAGGGCTAAAGCGATAAGTGCCATTACCCCAGTATGCATTGGCAAAGGGGCCAAGCTTACCGGTGTCGACTAAACCTTTTACTCTGGCTTGTACTGCCTTTAATTCGCCTTCACCGGCAGCAATCGGTGCATCAGAATAATTCATTGCCACTTTAGCCGCTAAGGCTGGGTCGGCGCTTAATGCCGATACAACATCAACCCAATCTAATCCGTGTAAATGATAAAAATGCACAATATGATCATGCATATACAAAGATGACTGCATTAAACTACGCAAGTATTTAGCATTGAGTGGAATTTTTACCCCAAGGGCATTTTCAACCGCTTCAGTACCACAGCGATAATGCGAGTAGGTACATACGCCACAAATACGTTGCACAATTAAACCGACGTCCATCGGTGTGCGACCTTTTAATATCACTTCAATACCGCGCCACAAAGTGGATGATGACCAGGCTTTAGTGATGACATTATTGTCATCCACTTCAACTTCTACGCGTAAATGGCCTTCGATACGGGTGATAGGGTCGATTACGACACGTTTACTCATGATTATTCCTCCAAAGGCTTAGCAAATACGCTAGCTACTGCATGGGCGCCAATACCAACAACGGTCGCACCTAAAATAACCGCTCCAATAGTGTCAGCGGTGGCATCAATGCCATGTAAAAGTTGACGTCCTAACGGTTTTTCAAAATCCGCCATGTCATCCCAAAAATTCGGTTCAGAACAACCCATACAGCCATGACCCGCTAATACCGGCCAACTCGTGTGATGATTAAAACGTTCTGTCGGGCAGTTGTTATAGGTATAAGGGCCTTTACAACCCACTTTGTATAAGCAATAACCTTCTTTAGCGCCTTCATCACCAAACTCTTCAACAAACTCACCGGCATCAAAGCGACCACGGCGCTCACAATTGTCATGTACACGTGCGCCATAGGCCCATTTAGGGCGGTTAAACATGTCTAATGCGGGTAATTTTCCAAACATAATGAAGTACATTAATGTGCCAACGATGTTCTTTTCGCTTGGTGGACAACCCCCTAAGTTAATCACGGTTTTATTGACCACCTCATGCACACCTTTTGCGCCAGTTGGGTTTGGTGCAGCAGCTTGTACGCCACCAAACGCGGCGCAGGTGCCGACTGAAATAATGGCGGCAGCATTTTCAGCGGCTTCTTTGACAATGTGCAGCCCGGTGTGACCTTTGCAGCCTACGGTTAAATACGCGCCGTTATTGGCGGTAGGCACTGCACCTTCAACGGCAAGTAAGTAACGACCTTTGTAGGTTTCTAGGGCGTGTTCGAGGTTTTCTTCAGCTTGCCAGCCCGCGGCAGCCATTAGGGTTTCGTGATACTCAAGTGAGATATGATCGAAAATGAGGCTGTCGAGGTTAGGCGAGTCCGTACGAATGAGCGACTCTGAGCAACCGGTACATTCAGCCAAGTGCAGCCATATTAACGGCACTCTGTCGGCTAATTCAGCAGCTTCAGCGACCAAATTACTAAAGGGTAAGGGCAAGGCAAACATTGCTGTGACCGATGCGGTCCACTTAATGAAGTCTCGGCGAGATATCCCAATGTCAGCCATTTTTTGTTGTAATGACTTGGGCTGACGTTGGGCAAATTGGCGTAAATAATCAAGGCGTTCTTGGCCTTGCTTATAAAGGGCTGCATGTGTGTCCATGTTGATACCTTCTGCTTAATTTAGCGCGTGGCTAATAAATAGTTGCATTCCATCAGTATCAATATTAAAACTCGGTTAAAAATCATCTTTGATGTAAATCAAATTGTCACAAATTCCCTTAACATAATTATGGCAATTACGTCTAATTCATGATGTTGATCAAGTTAACAAAAATGAAAATGGACAAATTGTCTCAATGAGAAAAAATGAATAATGTGATCGTACTCTTGTGAGCTCAGTTCAATGGTGAATATTTGCATGGAAGCAACTTCGAAAGGTTGCACGATGTTAAGTTCTGCGGCTTTAACCTTGTCTTCTCGGGGTATTAACCCTAAAGTGTCGGCTTGTATCGATAACGGTCCAATCACATCCGTTTAAAATAAGCACAAATAGGTAGTCGGTTTGATAGATAAAATAACGTTAGCCATTGATTTTCTTCTAGAGCACAAATTATTGTTCACGGCATTAATCATTGTGCTTATTTCATTGATTAAGCAGTTCATCATTTCAACAATACGCGGCGATGTTGCTTTTTTGTCGGATGTGCAACGCAAATGGATGTCACGGACCAAAAACGGCATTTTCATTTTAACCATCATGGTATTGTTCATGCTTTGGCAAGCAGAGGTGAGTAAGTTTGCTTTATCGGTAACCGCCATTGCCATTGCTTTTGTTATTGCATCGAAAGAAATTATTTTGTGTTTTACCGGCTCAATACAACGCGCGAGTTCACGTTCGTTTGTAATAGGTGATTGGATTGAAGTCGGCAATATATACGGTCAGGTCATTGAACATAATTTAATGGCAACCGTTATCCAAGAGATTGATTTAGAAAATGGTCAATACCATTTCACGGGTAAAACAGCCACATTACCCAACAGTATGTTTTTTACTTATGCAGTTAAAAATCATAACTTTATGAAGCGTTATGTGTATCACCATATGACTATTACTGTGGCACAGTTTGTTAATTTGTATCCTTTGTTCCCTGAATTAACCAACAAAATTGACGCTTATTGTGAAGACTTTATTGAAGTCGCTCGCCGTTACAATGGCGTGATTGAAAAACATGCCGGTGTAGATTTACCCGGTAGCGAACCGCATATTCACGTCACCAGTGGCGCGACGGGTGAACAAAACGTCAATATTATGATTTTTTGTCCAACAGAGCGGGCGATAGAATTAGATTACAAAATAAGACAAGACTTTATGGAAGCGTTTCAACAACGTTTTCACGCTCAGCCTAAAGGCTAGCCGTCATGTCAATCAGGCCGAGTTAATCACTCAGGTTAATCGCTCAAATAAATAACCCAGGCGGATTCAGCGGGTATGTATGATTAATTCATACATACCCGTTGTCATTTTTAGGCGTTTGTCTACACGCAGAGGGACGAACTGGAAATGATGAAAAGTGATTAATAAAATATTTTTGTTATCGTTTGCAATCGAATTATCTTAAGGGGGAGGTAAAGCCGTTGCGGTTTAATAATAATGATTATTCATCCTCAATCACCATGGCTTCTTTTATCTCATCACTGCTAAATCCCTTACGTGACAAATAAGCATAAGCTTTCGATTTTTCTTTGTAATCAGCCAGGTTATAGCGTTTTTTATCCAGCTCATTTTTACAGCTTTGATAAAAATCGACGTCATCAGATAAACTAAGTTGATACACAGTGTCTTCAAACTCAGTCACATCAATCAGCCGTTGTTTGAGTTCTTGTAAAATGAGGGTCTTACCTTTGCCTTTATTGAACAGCTTAATGATTTCTCTACTCAAGTCGGCTTTGTCTGCTTTAATGGCCAATTTTGATCGCAACGTATCACGCTGTGGATGTTGGGATAAGGCGTGATCAATTTCAGATCGCGAAAATCCTTTGGTGGTCATTTGGGCATAGACTTTTTCTTTGCTGGTGGCATCAAAATGTTCAAATTTACTTTGTAATCTCGCGCTTGCCATTTCCAATGGGTCGACATTTTGTGTATGCATTACGTGTTCGATTGCGCTCTCTATGTCTGCTATGGCAATGCCACGCTGTTGTAACTTACGTTTTATCGAGCCTGCACCAATGTCATTACTAAACGCCAGTTCACAATAGCGCACCGCGAAATCAACATCTTGTTTGAGATAACCGCCTTCAATCAATCTGGCTAATACTGTATCAATCCACTGCTGATTATCGGTTTTACGCTCAAGTTTGCTGCGGATTTCATTAATGGTGAAATCTTGTTGCCCGAGATGCCAATACGCACTGTTAAATACGTTATCGATGGTTTTAGCTTGGCGAAGTGGTGGACGCGACATAATACATTGATCTTTATTGGCCAATAACGCAGCCATTGTAGCAGCAGCCGTCGATATGGCAAACGCCTCTATTTACATTCAATTACGTTGTGCTGACATAGGTTTACAACGCGACATGTAGAATCATCTTATTAGAATACGCACTTAATTATCTATTTAACTCAGTGTATTGCATTGTTTATCGAACAATACATTAACCATCGAACTATATTGATTTAATCAAGCACTTAACTAAAGCGTATGTCAGTCATTTTGATTCTTGCGGGTGCAATAAAACATGAATAAAACCAGTAAAAAAACACGGTTTATAGTGATCATTAGTATTGTGTTAATCAGTGCTGGTGGCATTTTATATGCAACCCATTTCGATACACCAAAGCCGACTTACGCAACCGAACGAGTTCAACGTGGTGATATTGAAAACAGTGTCCTGGCAAATGGTATGTTGCAAGCATACAAATTAGTGAGCGTGGGTGCTCAGGCTTCTGGTCAAATTATTAACTTACCCGTTACGCTTGGCCAACAAGTTAAGCAAGGTGAGCTTATTGCGCAAATCGACAGTTTAACCCAACAAAACAGCCTAAAAGAAGCGCTGGCTTCACTGACTAGTAACGAAGCACAATACCGCGCTAAGCTAGCTCAAATCAACCAAGCTCAGCAGGAGTATACCCGTCAAAAAGCCTTGTTAGCCGATAAAGCCAGCTCTAAAGCTGACTTCGATACTGCTCAGGCTACACTGCTGGTTTATCAGGCTGAACTTGACCAGCTCAATGCTGAGCAAGAGCAGGTTAAATTGAGTGTCGAAAGCGCACAACTCAACCTTGGTTATACCACTATTAAAGCCCCCATGGATGGCATGGTGGTCTACACCGCTGTAACAGTAGGGCAAACGGTAAACTCATCGCAATCAACCCCAACCATTGTTGAGTTAGCTGACTTAAGTCAAATGACGGTTAAAGCGCAAATTTCAGAAGCCGATGTTATCAAGGTCAAACCTGGTCAAGCGGTGTATTTTACGATTTTAGGTCAACCACAAAAACGATTTAATGCCACCTTACGCGCCATAGAACCTGGGCCGACGATTATGGATGGTGACGACAGTAATATGACCTCAAGTGATACCGACGCCATATATTATAATGGCCTGTTTGACGTCGAAAATCCTGACGGTATTTTACGTATTGGCATGACGGCACAAGTATCGATTATTCTTAATCAAGCTAAAAATGTCATAGTGGTTCCTTCGCAAATATTACAAAGAAACCCCGGGCCAAGACCGAGTTTTAGTGTGCCAGTATTAGTAAATGATAAAATTGAATACCGTAATGTTAGTGTTGGCATCAACAATAAAGTGAATGCCGAAATTAGCGAAGGGCTGGAAGAAGGCGATCAAATTATACTCGGGGCGCCGTCATCAGACACCTTTAGTAGCCAACGAGGCAATCGCCGTCCACCAATGGGGTTCTAGGCGATGAATGAACCTTCTCTATTGAGTATCTCAGGGGTTTATCGATCCTTTAGCGCAGGCGAGCAACAACTCACTGTATTAACCGACATTGATCTCGACATTAAACGCGGTGAAATGGTGGCGATTGTTGGTGCTTCTGGCTCAGGAAAATCAACGTTAATGAATATTTTAGGCTGTTTAGACAAACCGTCTAAAGGCCAATATTTCATTAATGGTCAAGATACGTCAACCATGGATGTAGACCAACTGGCGACGTTACGCCGTGAATATTTTGGTTTTATTTTTCAGCGTTACCACTTATTGGGCGATCTCGATGCTGTCGGTAACGTGGAAATGCCCGCAATTTATGCTGGTAAAGATAAAAAACAGCGTAGCGAACGTGCAAAAAATTTATTGTCCCGTTTAGGGTTATCAGATCGGCTAGATCACAAACCCAACCAACTTAGCGGTGGACAACAACAACGTGTCAGTGTCGCACGTGCATTAATGAATGGCGGCGACGTTATCTTAGCCGATGAACCAACCGGCGCACTTGACAGCCATAGTGGTAAAGAAATGATGAAGTTATTGCAAGAACTTCATCAAGATGGCCATACGATAATATTAGTTACCCATGACATGGATGTCGCCCATTTTGCAGATCGAATCATTGAACTCAAAGACGGAGTCATTATCCGTGATGTGGTAAATGCTCAGCCAACAGCACAAAAGACGTTAGCCCAAGAGAGGACTCCTATCACCACATGGTTAAATTACGACCGATACATCGAAGCATTTAAAATGGCCTTAATTGCGATGTTATCTCATCGGTTGCGCACCTTTTTAACCATGCTCGGTATTATTATTGGTATTGCATCAGTGGTGTCAGTGGTGGCGCTTGGAGAAGGCTCTCAACAGTCTGTATTAGAAAATATCAGTGCCATGGGAACCAATACTATTGATGTCCGATCAGGTAGCGGTTTTGGCGACAGACGTTCAGCCAAAGTGCGGACATTAACAGCTCAAGACAGCGAAGCACTCAAAGTGTTGCCCTATGTTGACAGCGTCACACCTTCAATAAAAAGTTCAGGTACCATTCGTTATGGTAATCAAGCCGTTTCAGCCAGTTTTAACGGCGTTGGTATTGATTATTTTAGAGTCCGAGGATACCAACTCGCTCAAGGACAGTACTGGGATGAAACCAGTGAAACCGAAATGGCACAAGAAGTGGTCATTGATAATAATACTCGTAAATCATTATTTCCAGATCGTTCAGCCATTGGAGAAGTGATATTTTTAGACGATTTACCTGTGCGAATTATTGGCATAACTCAAGCTAAAGAAAGCGCATTTGGTAATAGCGACTCACTAGAAGTGTGGATACCTTATACGACATTATCTGCTCGTATGGTGGGGCAAAAATACCTCGATGACATCACGGTGAGGATCAATCAATCTGCGCCAAGTAGTGCAGCAGAACAGGGTATTATTTCATTATTAAAAATGCGCCATGGCACAGAAGACTTTTTCACCATTAATACCGACACTATTCGTCAAAGTATCGAAAAAACCACTCAAACCATGACGCTATTAATTTCAGCTATTGCAGTTATTTCTCTCATCGTTGGTGGAATAGGGGTGATGAATATTATGTTGGTGTCAGTGACCGAGCGTACTCGAGAAATTGGGGTGCGAATGGCTGTTGGTGCGAGACAAGGCGATATATTACGTCAGTTTTTAATCGAAGCTGTATTGGTGTGTTTGTGTGGTGGCGCCTTTGGTATTGGTCTTGCGTATTTAATTGGCCAAATATTTGCCTTTAGCGGCGGGAGTTTCCAAATGATTTACTCAACTTCATCGATTGTTGCAGCGTTTGCATGTTCAACCTTAATAGGTATCGTGTTTGGTTATTTACCTGCGCGTAATGCCGCACAACTCGATCCCGTAGATGCATTATCTAGAGAGTAAAAAGATTCAAGTATTTAAACGCGCATAAAAAGGGGATTGCATACCGCGATGGCGTTTAATTCCCCGAATCGCTAACTCTTTTGGTTGGCACTATTATGCTAACTTTGCCGCTAATTTAGATAAATGGGCAAGGGCACTGTCAAAATCTAACTCTTCAACGCAGTCACATAGCATAATTAAATCTTGAGTAAAGCGTTTGTCAGCCGCTAACTTTATTTGCAGGGCTTGGCATTGTGCAATGGCATCGAGGTTGCCTTGGCGTAAATGCTCGTTAAGCTCATCAAACTCACTTGTTAACTGTGCTAATGAAAATGTTTCGTTCAATGGGGCAGTTTTGAGTCCTGTTTTTATTTGTGGCTCATTGTCCATTGATGTCGCTAACAAGGAATGAATATGCGCTAATTCACTATGAGCAATAGTGCTAATGTGTTGCCCTAAATCAGCATAGTGGTGATTAGCAAGATCAACATCGCTTACATCAAATTGAGTTAATTTGAGTTCCCAGTCATATAAAGCACGGTAAAGGGGTGACAATCTAACAGTACCCGATGTGCCTTTTAACGTATGTACCAGGACAATTAATTCCTTGATGTTGCGCTCAGAAATCATTCGGTCAATGTCGACAAGTTGTTGGGCTAAGTTTTTTTCAAAAATGCCAATCAAACGGCGATAAAACGACTCATTTCCCGCAAAAGGCTTGAGCAAATCTTCAAGCGTTTGTGGTAACGATGCTGCATCAGGATCATTTGTCATCTTACTCGGGGAATCGTCAACCTGCTGTGGATTAACGCCCAATTTTTCCTCGTTCATAACAGAGTTCTCAGTAGATAATAAATCAACAGGTGCTAGCATTAGACAGATATGCGGTACGTTATTTACGCTCTATTTCGGAATAAATCGACAATCAATGAATTTATTCAATAGCTTAGTTTGCTACATCACCAATAATAATACAATATTAAGGGATATTGTATTAGGTTCGGCCACTTGTCGCCGTGAAGCCTCCCGCGACGTGGTTTTGGCGAAGCACTATTTACAAAGAGCTATTTACCAAGAGCCACCCGCGAAGTGATGTTGTTATCGTTAAGCTCGTAAGAGTCTAGCCTAACATCAAGCCAAATATAGACCGCTAAACCAACCTGATCGGAGTCGGAATGCAGTTAGATAAAATTTTACATGTAGAAGATGATGAATCTATCCGGGTCATTGTTGAAATGGCACTCGTTGATATCGCTGGTTTTAATTTAGTGTCGTGCGATGGTGGCAATGACGCCATTAGCCAAATAACACATTTCACCCCCGAATTAATTCTATTAGATGCCATGATGCCTGGTATGGATGGATTGCAAACGCTGCATGAACTTAGAAAAAAGCCACAATGCCAACACACTCCAGTCGTGTTTATGACTGCTCGCATTCAAGAGTCAGAAAAACAAGAATATCTAGATGCTGGTGCCATAGCGGTAATTGAAAAACCTTTTAATGCAATGACGCTAGGCGATGAACTGCAAGCCCTTTATCAGGCTCATTTTCGTGCAGCAGACATTATTGATTCGGAGTAACAAATGCAACCGCCACTCGTACCTCAAACAGAGCCATCAAGACTCAAAGCATTGCAACAAACAGGATTATTAGATACCGAATCTGAGCAACGCTTTGATCGTTTAACCCATTTAGCTCAACTTTGTTTAGGCACTGAAATCGTATTAGTGTCTTTGGTGGACTCTCATCGACAGTGGTTCAAGTCTAAACAAGGTTTAGATGCATGTGAAACCAGCAGAGATATCTCATTTTGTGGTCATACCATTTTAGGTGAAGGGATATTTGAGGTGTCAGACGCAAAGGCTGATAGCCGCTTTGCCGATAACCCGTTGGTTGTGAGCGCGCCTAATATCCGTTTTTATGCAGGTGTGCCACTCGTCAGTAACGCTGAAAACATCGGCACACTGTGTTTTATCGACAGTAAGCCTCGGAAATTTACAGACAAAGAACGTCAAATAGCCATTGAGTTTGGCAAAAGTATTGAACAAGAAATTCAAGACAGATTACAAGAACACGCCCACGAAAAACTCGCTGCTAGCGAGCAAATGTATCGTTCTGTACTCGAGGGTACTCGAATAGGCACATGGCAGTGGAATGTACAAACAGGTGAAACGGTGCTTAACAAGCGTTGGGCTCAGATTATGGGTTATACACTCGAAGAACTTGAACCCATTTCGGTAGAAACCTGGCTTAACCTATTGCATCCCGATGATTTAACCGACTCAGATGCTCAATTAGAAAACCACCTAAATGGCAAAACGGATTTTTTTGACATTAAATGCCGAATGAAACATAAAGATGGCCATTATGTGTGGGTTCATGATCGCGGCAAAGTGGTTTCTTATACCGCAGATGGCAAACCACTCGTGATGTATGGTACGCATGCCGACATCACCGAACAGACATTAAATGATTTAGCGTTACAACAAAGTCGAGATGAGTTATATAAACTCACTCAACAGCTTCCTGGTGTTGTGTATCAGTATCAATCGTGGCCAGACGGCCGTAGTGCATTTCCTTATGCCAGTGCGGGTATAGAAGATATATACGGTGTCACCCCAGAAAGCATACTCACCGATGCCTCCGATGCATTTGCTAAAATTTATCACGAAGACTTACCCGCGTTGGTTGAAAGCATCGAACAATCAATTGAGCACCTTTCTGTATGGGAGCTTGAATATCGTGTTACGAGCAAAGATAACTCGTTTAAATGGTTATCAGGCAGTGCAACGCCTGAACGAATGCCTGATGGCAGTACCTTGTGGCATGGATACATTCAAGATATCACTCAAACCAAAGATTATTATCTTAAACTTGAAGAGCTTAACCAGGATCTCAATGTTGCACAGCAAAGTCTTGATTTAGCCAGCGAGCAAGCTCAAATTGGCTACTGGCATGCTTCTTTAAAACTCGGCACCTTGTGGTGGTCGCCAATGGTCTATCAAATTTTTGGCCTAGATGAGCAAGATTTTGTACCCAGCGATAGCATGTTTAAAAGTGTTATTCATCCTGACGATATCGATAGAGTTGAACAAAGCCAACAACAAGCACTCGTCACGGGTATTCATAACGTAATTCACAGAATTATTCGTCCCAGCGGCGAGGTGCGCTGGGTACATGGGCTTGGGCTGATAGTGGCAGAAGACAAAAATCCAGATTTAATTATGGTCGGGTCACTGCAAGACATCACCGATAGAATGAAATTACAGAAAGTAAAAGATGATTTTATCTCAACAGTGAGTCATGAACTGCGTACGCCGCTCACTTCCATTAATGGGGCATTAACCTTATTACAGTCAGGTAAAATTGCCACCTTACCCGCAAAAGCTCAAAAGCTGATGGATATTGCCAGCAGTAATTGTAAGCAACTCAGCCGATTAATTAATGATTTACTCGATATAGAAAAGCTCGCTGCCGGTAAGATGTTGTTTGACATAAAACCACTGCAAGTGGCGCCACTGTTACAACGTGCGCTGAGCGATCATCAACCTTATGCAGACTTACACAACATTAGCTTAGTATTACAACAAGACCCGCAGATAAATGATGTTTGTGTTTACGTAGATGAACACCGTTTATTGCAAGTTTTGACCAATTTTCTCTCTAATGCTGTTAAATTCTCACCGCAAGCTGGCAGCGTTACTTTGTCTGCAACACTTATGGATAGCGAGATTGAAATAGCCGTGCAAGATCAAGGCTCTGGGATCCCAGAAGATTTTAAGAGCAAAATTTTTGAAAAATTCTCACAAGCAGACGCCAGTAGCTCTAAAGCTAAAGGGGGCACAGGTTTAGGGTTAGCACTGTGTAAAGAACTCACCGAAGCCATGCACGGCAGCATTGGTTATGACTCAAGCACGGAACAGGGCGCTCGTTTTTATGTACGCTTACCCCTAACGAATTAAAATTTAATCTATTAAAGAAGTGAATTAAGCATTAGCGGTGTAGATGCGAGTGGTTCAGAAATAAGTGGCTTAACAATTAATATCCTGAGATTAATAAAGCTAAATGGGTAAGCAAAAATAAGCGTTTAGGTCTATAAAAAATCCCAGTGTGCAGTAACGCCCACTGGGATTTGTGCTGATTTACTGATATTGGTTTACGAATATTGGTTTACAGAAATCGAATATAAAGAATAGCTATGATTTACTTTGTGTTGTTGCTGCCTTGCTTAACGATTCAAGCACAGTACTGATTTTATCAAGCACCGCATCACAACCTTTAATGTCATGACGTTGCTTAAGGTATTGCGGATTGTTATACGACAACCAAACCTTGTTGTGCGCATCTTCAGTAATGAGCACTTTTTGCGGCAAATCGATAGCCACCTGCTGATTACACTGCATTAATTGAGTCCCAATCTTAGGGTTACCAAAAATTATCACCTCAGTTGCAGGTAAACTTAACTCAACACCTTCAGCATTTTTTTGATGATCAATGCGCGCAAATACCGTAAAGCCCTTATCCTTAATAATCGACTCAAATCTGTCTGCTGTGATTTTAGGCGAAAATTGACTTTGATGAGTAATCAAACTGTCGACAGCAAACACTGACGCAGTGGTAAATACTGAAGTAGATGTAAAAAACAGCGTAATCGCCAGCGTGAGATTTTTGATCATACAATGCTCCATTTGTTATGCGTAAGCTAAATGCTAAAACTGGCCACTAGAGTTAAAGCTAGAGACTAGAAACTCATATTAGATGTTAGGTTTAAATTATTTGGTTTAAATTAATAGGTTTAAAATGTTATATACGACGACTAAATACAACATATAGCCAAGGTCTGTATAAACACAAGCATAAATACACGTAATACCAATCAGGATAAATAAGTGATCAGAGATTGCGTAGGAAAAGTCGCTAAGAATAAGGCAAAAATTGCAACTAGCTAGTTGTTCTCACTTTAAAATTTCTAACGGCGTTATAAGCGATTGTAACCAGTAAGAATGATCACATTCTTGTGCTGATTGGTATAATATCGATCCTATTTTGCTGGTGGTCGTAAAAGCTAGAGGTTATGAGATTAAATTGACCGGATACTCAATGACGACACAACCTTTTTGATTTGGTATGCACTTATTTGCATAAGAGTTAAAAAATTACCGGGGCTGATACTTTTTAATTTGCATAAATATGAATAAGTATTCTTCTCGTGGTTTTGGGGTATAGGTGAATAAATCAATACTCCTTAACTCAGATAATAACCACCTCATGTTGTAGATATGCATTGCGCTCTAGTTGTAAACTACCCAGGCAAAGTGCGTCAGTTCGTTTTTTAATAAGAGGTTCAGTTTGTTTATAAGAGGTACGGCTTGGCGTCACATCATTCATTGTTAAACCACCAGCGTTATTTTGAACGCATAGGTCCAGATTATCGTGATGGCGCCTCGGTGAGTTTTTTAGAGATTAAAGATACTTTCGGCTTACGCCACATTCGTGTCGGTAAATGGGTCAATAAACAAGAGTCCGCACTAGCAGCCAATTTGATTTTCGATTCAATGGCAGACCTGGCCAACATACTCCGTGTGCCACCTGAGTTAATCGGCCTGCGCGGTAGCCTCAGGTTTGCCTTTGGTTCAGGCGGTCAAAAAGGCGTACAGGCACATTACTCACCCGCCTATAAAGAGTTAGCGTTAGCCAAAAATGCCGGAGCAGGGGCATTAGCTCATGAATTTTGGCATGCGTTCGATCACTACATTGCCGATAAAATGTTTATCGACGACAGTTTATTAAGCCCAGACGGTTACATGAATGCTGCAAACCAGTTTACTTGCGCAACAGACCATTGGCTGGCGGATAAAACCTTAATTGATCATCCGTTAAATCAGCAGTTATCTAATTTGTTTAAAGTCACGTTTCTAAGTGCTAACGGGCAGGAGCCTCACGACTATGTGCGCCGCGCTATTGCACTTGATAAAATGCAACGTTGCCACTATTTTGCCAAACCTACCGAAATGATGGCCCGCGCCTTTGAAGCTTGTATTGAAATGTATTCACAAGATTATGCTGACATATCTAATCCGTATCTTGTAAACAGCACTATCGACTCGCCTTTAACGAAACATGGCGCATATCCTGATGCGGTGCACAGTTTACAAATATACCAGGCGTTAATGAGTTATTTTGAACCATTAGGTATAGCCTTTGATAAACAACACTCTGTGCAAAACCAACTTTGAAAGCTTAACAGTTCCAAGTCACATCTTAACGTTGCCACATAAAAGATGCTCTTCTCTATAGTATTGCTCATCGGCTAACCATCTTCGCAATATGATTCGCATTTTGCGAATCATATTGCGTTTCAGTCTGCAAAAACATTCATCCTATTATGCTTGTTAAAATGCGATAAATAATAACATTCTTAAAATCAGTGGCTTAAGGTTTTTCTTGGTGAGTGGCGTGGTAATTGCTTTGTTTTATACAGTAAATGATGAAGGTTAATTGTTAATGCAAATAGCCTCAAGCTGGTTATGTTAATCGCAGGAGAAATTGCCGCGGAGGTAAGGATGGGTGTCAGAATCGAAATGCTTGAGTTTATTCAATGCGTGCTTGCCAAAGTTCTCATTCAGCATGATAAAGCAATCCAACCCTGTTTAATCAATAAAACGGGTTTTTACAGTGCCGTATATCAGTCTGATCCCGCGTTGATGCACCAGCAATTAAGTGAACTCATTCAACAAGCCCTTGTTAGCGCAAATTATCAGTTGGTATTAATCGTCTCGGAAAAAAATAAACATTTGGAATTAGAAATTTATTCCGATGACAGCGAGCAAATCGCTTCCAAATGCACGACACCTGAAAAAGCGTTTTATTCACAAGCGGTTTGCGTACCTGAACCGATGATAATGGTGCAATCGTTAGCGAAAATTGAATCAATTTTACCTTCTTTAATTAGCCATTCATCGCTTAATTTAACCCATAGCAATCAAGATGCTGCAATACACATCCTGATACTTGACGGTGCTGAAGAAAGTCTCAACTCTCCCATGGATAGCGACAAGGTTACACAACTTACCTTGTGTAATATTACAGATAATTCAGTCAACGACAAAGGCCAGAAAAATGCATTGTATTGGCCATTTTACGACACGGACATCATTAATATGATTAACAAAGAAACGGATAAGGCTGCGTTAAATATTCTAGTTGCTGATGACAGCATGCCAAGCTTAATTGCCACTAAAGCCATGTTAGAGAAGCTAGGCTGTAATGTTATGCCTGCAAGTGATGGAAATGCTGCGCTGGCACTCGCTCAGCAATATGCATTTGACCTACTATTTCTTGATGAAAGAATGCCTGGTTTGAATGGCAGCGACGTAGCACAAACGCTGATAGAACAAGACGGAAAAAATCAATTAACGCCAAAAGTGTCATTAACAGGTTTAACAGACCCTGATGAAATCGCACATTTATTTAGTAAAGGCATTACCCATTATCTTGAAAAGCCAGTGACAAAACTTGCTCTTGAGAAATTTCTAGTTCAATGGCAAGGCTGACCATAAACCTAAGGACGAGTGTAACAAAGGAGATTGCATTATGACGCAACTAGCAAAAAAAGCTTTGGTGTTAATCGGTTTTCAAAATGATTACTTTTTTGCTGATGGCATTTTACACAGCGTAATTGAAGAGTCGTCTAAAATTACTGGTGTGCTTCAGAACACGTTAACGCTACTAAGAAAACACGGAAATGATTTTGCTATCGTTGTAAACACGCCTATTTTTTTTACACAAGATTACAGTGAGTTAAGCAATCCTGTCGGGATTTTAAAAGTGATTAGTGACGTAGGTGCTTTCAAAGAAGGTTCTTACGGTGCCGAAGTTATCCAAGAGCTCGATGAATTTGACGATTTTATTAAAATTATTCCAGGTAAGCGTGGTCTTAATGCATTTACCAATACCACCTTAGCAGAAGTGTTACGTCAAGCTGGGGTAGAAGATGTGGTATTAGCGGGGACAGTGACCTCAATTTGTATTGACTCAACAGGACGTTCTGCCATTGATCTTGGTTTTAATGTCACAGTATTAGATGACTGCACATCAAGCCGAACACCATTTGAGCAATCATTCTATTGCCAAGAGGTGTTTCCTCTGTATGCAACGGTGTGTCATTCAACAGACTTAAGTTAAGTACGAGGCAACTTTCATGGCTGACGAATCCAATGATGAACTGCAAGTGCAAATTCAGTACGCCCTTGTTGAAAAACTCTCAAACGCTCAAAAACGACAAGCTAAATTACTTGAGCTGTTGGATGAGTGTATCTTTGAATGTAATAATCGCTTAGCGCTGACGTTCACTAATCCAGCCTGGCAAACGCGTTTAGGATACAGCTGTGACGAATTAGAAAACATGGACTTGTACACCATAATCCATTCATCTACCCAACGGTCGTTACTCGACAACTGCCTTAGTAAACTTGCTCAGGAAAACAACACTAAACCAGCGATTATTGAAGTACAACTCAAGTTACAAAATGGTCAACATCATTGGTTTGAGTTAAGACTGGTGCAGGATGGCGATGGCGGTTATATCGGTTCATTATTTGAAATCCAACAACATAAAGACATTCAAGCGCAATTACTGCATCAGCAAAACTACGTCAGACGTTTATCACTTGTGGCCAGTCATACTCAAAACCTAGTGGTGATAACTGACCGTGAAGGAAGAATTGAATGGGTCAATAAAAGCTTTGAAGAAAGGACCGGCTATTCACTTAAAAATATCATGGGGCAAAAGCCTGGATGTTTGTTACAAGGTAAAGAAAGCGATGCGCAAGCAATAAAGCAAATGTCTGATGCATTACGCGAAGGAAGAAGTTTTCAAACAGACATCATTAACTATAACAGTAACGGCGAACCGTATTGGGTAAATATTAATACCAGCCCTGTTATAGATAGTACCGGCAATATTAGCCATTTTATTGCCGTTCAAACCGATATTACACAGAGCAGAGCAGCACTGAGCGCATTAAAAGAAGCCAAATATCAAGCGGAGCAATTATCAGAAGCCAAGAGTCGTTTTATGGCGAATATCAGTCATGAAATCCGTACGCCCTTAAATGCGGTTATTGGATCGGCAGAAATTTTATTAGACAGCGGCCTGACTCGCGAGCAAAGTCGTTTTACCCAAATGATCAGAACCAGTAGTGGTGCGTTATTAAGTATTCTTGATGATGTGCTCACGTATTCACGTTTTGAAGCCGGAAAAATCAATATCTCCCATGATCCCTTTAAATTAGACCGTTGTCTTGAGGAAGCAATAGACATCGTGTCGGGCACGGCCTTAGAAAAGGGTTTATCGATCATATTAGATATCATGCCGAAAGTGCCATTGGCTATCATTGGTGATAAGCCGCGGATAAGACAAATATTAATTAACCTTTTGGCCAATGCTGTCAAATTTACTCACCAAGGCGAAGTGGTTGTGAAGGTTGATTATTTTGAACGCGAAGATCAGCTGATTTTACAGTTATCCGTGCAAGACACCGGCATTGGGATTGCAGAAGATAAAATCGATAATATGTTTGAAGCATTTATGCAGTCTGACACCTCATCAACCCGCGAGTATGGTGGCAGCGGCTTAGGTTTAGCGATTTGCCGACAAATTTGTGAGGCCATGGGCGGGGAAATACGTGTGCAATCTATTTTAGACGTTGGTAGTCAATTTACGGTTGAGTTTCCTTTACTTGTCGATCCTAAAATTTGCGACTCAACAGCTAAGATAATCAAGCATCGTCAATATTCACATTGTTGGATAGTGGGCCAGCATCACAGTTTAAATCCAGCCGTTGGCAACATGCTACAACACTATGGACTGACGTATTCGTCGTTTGCAAAACACACAGACTTACCTCATCGGGTTGCCAATAATGTCGACATCATTTTACTAACAGATCCAAAGCAGTTAGCTCATTGTCAGGAGTATCTGGCCATGGCTAATCAACAAATGCCAAGAAAAGTGTGCTTGTTTTCAATAGATCTACAGGGCAAAGAGTGTGGCTTTATTTACGACAATCAACATGAGATTTTACTTAACGGCCCTTTTAAGTTGTCGCACTTGAGTTGGGCGCTGGAGCTAATAGATGATCCTGATGAGAATTTAAATATTACTTCTGCGTGTAATAGTGCACTCCCATCTAGTTTAATAACTAAATACAACGACAAACATGTATTGATAGTCGAAGATAATATCAATAATCAAGTCGTTTTAAGTCAATTATTGGTTCAAGTGGGCTGTAAAACATCTTGTGTTGAACACGGTCAAGCAGCTATCGATTTCTTATCTACACACAATACAGATCTGATTTTAATGGATATTCAGATGCCGGTAATGGATGGCTTAACCGCCACTGAAAAAATTCGCTCAAGCAGAGAACCTTATAGTCAAACTCCTATAGTGGCTGTTACAGCAAACGCGATTCATGGAGACAAAAAGCGATTTATTCAAGCTGGAATGAACCAATATTTAGCAAAACCGATTAATCGAGACATGTTATACGAAGTACTCGACCGATATTTAAACCCTAGTCACAGCACTAAGCGCAGTAAACTCGACAAGTTGCAATATACATTACAGCAACTATCTGATTTATAGATCATATTAGCTAAGGCTACCTTTAGGGATAAAATATGGAACCTGCAAAAAATACGATTGATGAGGCCAACAGATTGCAAGCGTTACAGCACTTACACTTGCTAGATAGCGCACCAGAAGAACAATTTGATCACATGACTCGTTTTGTTCAAGCCTATTTCAATGTACCTATTTGTTTAATCAGTTTGATAGATAAAGAGCGTCAATGGTTTAAATCAAAGCAAGGCCTCGATGTCTGCGAAACAGGCCGAGACGAATCATTTTGCGGCCATGCCATTCATTCAAGCGACGTGTTTGTGGTTGAAAACACGTTAAGTGATCCTCGCTTTGCCGATAATCCGCTGGTTACTGGTGAACCTAACATACGATTTTATGCCGGCTACCCATTACAAACCGCTGGTGGCCATCGAATAGGTACGTTATGCATTATTGATTCAAAACCCAGGGCATTCAGCTACAGTGACAAGCAACATTTACAAGACTTTGGCAAAATTGTCGAAGGGCTTATTACCCAGCAACGTGCTGAGATCGAAATAGACAAACAAAACTCATTGATGCAGAGCATTATCAGTTTAATTACTAATAAAGTACCAATGTGGGGCCGTAAAGCTGTGGCATTCAGCATCAGCAGCGTAGCGTTTATCTCAAGCTTGTTGTTAGCGTATGTTACCGATAATCAACATATTACTGCCAAAGCAGGTGTTATTGCTGATCTTAGCCTGCGTGAAGCTACCCTCGACTCTAGCTTGCATTATGCAATATTTGTTTTTGCTGGTGGAGTGTTAGCTTTATTGATTTATTTCTTACTTCGATTACCCGCCAATCTCAGTAAAATGTTGCACATTTTATCGGTAAATCAAATTCGTAATGAAAGACGATTTAGAGACGCTATTGAAGCACTTGGTGATGGATTTATTATTTTTGATAAACAACAAAAAGTCGCCGTATACAACGAAAACTTTATTTCTTTATATCCACAGCTGGCAAATATTGTTCGTGAGGGAACTAGCTACAACGAATTAAGACTCAATGAAACCGTTAGGGGCTTAGTTAAAGACACTGAGTTTTTAGACGTTGATGACATTCGCCTTAATCAACCTGAGCGCATCATAGAACTAAACGACGGCCGTTGGATCAAAATGGTAGAAAGACCCATGCGCGATGGCGGTATTGTTGGGTTCCATATTGATATCACCGATATAAAACGTAACGAGATAGCATTAATCGAGGCCCGTCAAAAAGCCGAAACAGCCAATTTAGTTAAATCTAAGTTTCTGGCAAATGTCAGTCACGAAGTTCGCACCCCGCTTAATGGAATAATGGGCTTGCTCGATGTCATGTTAGATGATGAAACGCTTACTTCAGAGCAACAATTTTATCTTTCTACTATGCTCGAGTCGTCTAACAGTTTGCTAAAGATATTAAATGACATACTTGATGTGAGTAAAATCGAAGCAGGTAAATTGATACTTATCTCAGAGCCTTTCGATTTTAATGCGACTTTAGAGTCAGCTTGTCGTCTTATGTCGACTAATGCAAAATCAAGTGGTTTATCACTCGATATTGATTTACCAAATTCAGAGTTAAGTTTGCTGGGTGATAAGGGACGACTTCGTCAATTGGTTCTGAACTTACTTTCGAATGCAATTAAATTCACCAATAAAGGTAAAGTAAGTTTAACAGCGACCTTTGAAATGCTCTCAGATCTGGAAGTCAATGTGGTTATAGCGATTACAGACACCGGTATTGGCATCCCTAAATCGATGTTAACACATATTTTAGAGCCGTTTACGCAGGTCGATACATCAGCGAAAAAGCAATATGCTGGCACAGGTTTAGGATTGGCCATCAGTAATAACTTAGTTAAATTAATGCACGGCACGCTCACTATCCACAGTGAAGAACAGCTGGGCACCCAAATAATTATTAACTTACCGTTTCAAATGGCAAAGCCGATTGAATACAGCTCGCAAGCATTAATTGAAAATTTGAATATCAAGGGTAAAAATTTAAAAATATTGTTAGCAGACGACGACATGACAAATCAGTTAGTCATGAAAGCCATGTTTGCCAACTTTAATTGCAATATCGATATTGTTAGTGATGGCATTGAAGCGCTAAACGCTGCTCAAAAACAGCAATATGACATCATTTTAATGGACATATACATGCCTAATATGGACGGCATAGCAGCTTCAAAATGTATTCGTGCTAATTCATTGTCGTGCGCAACGCCCATCATTGCCTTTACTGCTAATGCGATGGAAGGCGACAGAACACGGTTTTTAGACGCTGGAATGGACGACTATATTTCTAAGCCTGTAAATAAAATAACCCTACTTAAAATCTTGTCTAAATACCTATAGTTGCCATCTGTTTGCATTGTATTTTGATTCGCAAAATGCAAGTAGATTGGCAACTTGCCTGACAGGATTTTTTTTATTAAATGCCCACTAAACCCTAATCTATTTAAATCATTAAAATCAACACTTTAAATGGTCTTAGTTAATAAGCTTATTGGCTCAAGTCTTGCTATTACTCTATTACACTTAGAATTATTGTTTGGAGCAAGATATGCACGCCAAAAAGCACACAGTTGTAAACGAAGACGCGAGTAATTCAAATTGGAATGAGCTCACAGATGTGATTGATGAGGCACTCAAACAGCATTGTTTTAGTATGGTGTACCAACCGCTCATTTCCGTGCAAAGTGGTAAAGTAGTGGGTTTCGAATCGCTAGTTCGTTGTGAGTCACCCACATTTGGGGTCATTTCGCCCTGTGATTTTATTCCTTGTGCAGAACAAAGCGGTCAAATTTTAGAGCTAGGCAGTTGGATATTCCAACAAGCTTTATTAGATTTAAAACGCATGCGTAATCAGGGTATGCAAAACATTTGTTTATCGTTAAATGTATCGCCTGTGCAGTTATTACATACTAATGTTTACGAGCAGCTTATGTCACTGATTATCGAACTGAACATCCCACCTTCAGCCATTAAATTGGAGCTCACAGAAACGGCGTTAATTCACGATCCTCAAACGATTTGTAAAGTCTTTAACGCCTTTAAACAAGAAGATGTGCAAATATGGCTTGATGATTTTGGGACTGGTTTTGCTTCACTCAGTTTACTGCGAAAATTTAATATTGATGGTCTTAAAATCGACCGTAGCTTTGTCAATGGCATCGCAGATAACAATGATGACTTCACTTTATGTAGCGCTGTCATTGCCATGGCTCAACGTTTAGGGTTGCACATAGTTGCCGAAGGGGTAGAAACAGAAAGCCAACTGCAAATTCTGAGTCAACTAGGCTGTGATGTGGTGCAAGGATACTTACTGGGAAAACCGCAAACCTTAGAAAAGAACTTAAGTCTTTGGAGTTAATCGATATCAACAATACCCGACGAGTAAAACAAGCTACCGAAGTCGCATATTGATTTGCAAATTGCAAATCAATATGCGACTTTACTTAATATGAATGTTTTATCAATAAAAATGTAAGTGATAAGTGTTTGATATTTAAATTGAAAAACCATGCTCCATTATGGCTTAACTCTTGCGTTATCTATGTTAGCAACATAATTGATATAACGAAGAAAAATGCATAATCAATGGCCAAACATGAGGTGACGAATGTCCGACGCAACAGAAATTACCGCATGTCCAATCATGCAGCAAGGCACACTCAATACGTTGAAATCCGACTTAGGAACAGATACTTACCAGCACTTATTGAGCCTTTTTGAACAAGAGTTAACCCAGTTGCATGCTAAGTTATTCATTGCAGTCGAACAACAACAGTTTCAAGACATTAACAATGCCACTCATATTCTCAAAAATACTGCCGCGTTATATGGTGCCGAACGTTTATCCGCCAGCGCCTCTTTGGTTTATCAACTGAAATCAAACCAATCATACATTGCGCAAACTCAACAGTTAATAGACATCATCAACGACACATTAACTGAATATAAAGCACACATAAACTCGATAGCAGAGTAGGGAGTAGGCCATGAATACAACTCAAAAACCACTGGTATATGTTGTAGAAGACAGCTTATCAAGTGGCGCTTTGTATTGCAGCCAGTTAAAAAATGCCGGTTTTGAAACTGAACATTTCGTCGATGGATATTCTGCGTTAGTTGCCATTAAAGCCAAGATGCCTGCAGTATTAGTACAAGATGTATGCTTACCGGACATTAGCGGTTTAGAAGTGCTTAAATATGTTAATAAACAAGAGGTGGCGGCTAAAGTTATTATTATTACCTCTAATAGTTCTATTGATGTTGCCGTTGATGCAATGCGTCTTGGTGGTTACGATTTTATTGAAAAACCTTTTACTTCAGAGCGCCTTATTACCTCTGTATCCAATGCAATTAAACAGCAAAATCAAGATTTAAAAACCGTAGAAGTTGAGCCAGAAGCTACAGCGCTAGATAGGATAAACTTTATTGGTGAATCATTATCAATGCATACCGTGTTTCGTTTACTTGAAAGCGCTGCGCGCAGCAAAGCCAGTGTGTTTGTCACCGGTGAAAGTGGAACAGGTAAAGAGGTGTGTGCCCTTGGGCTTCATCAGGCGAGTGCCCGTGAGCAAGGTCCATTTATTGCCATTAACTGTGCTGCTATTCCTGCAGAATTATTCGAGTCTGAGTTTTTTGGTCATGTGAAAGGTGCATTTAGTGGGGCATTAACCGATCGTAAAGGTGCGGTTGAAGTGGCTAATGGTGGCACGTTGTTTTTAGATGAAATTTGCGAAATGCAATTAAACCTGCAAGCTAAGTTATTACGTTTTTTACAAACGGGTACATTTTGTAAGGTCGGTAGTAGCGAAGTATTGCAAAGCGATGTGAGGATTGTGTGCGCAACTAACCGTAATCCAGCAGAAGAAGTTGGTGAGGGACGCTTTCGTGAAGATCTATATTACCGACTTAATGTTATCCCAGTAGTTCTGCCACCGCTTCGCGATCGCGGTGAAGACATCTTATTATTAGCGAATCATATTTTAACTTCTAAAACGACTGAAAATAATAAAAAATTTGAAAACTTTAGTAACGAAGTAAAGCAAATATTCATGCAATATGATTGGCCTGGTAACATTCGTGAATTGCAAAATGTGATAGAAAACATTGTGGTGATCTATGACGGTCAAAGCGTTCAATCAGACATGTTACCGAACAATTTTGGACACAGTGTCGTCAACCACTATCAGTATTCACCTCAGAGTCCAATGACTCAACCTAAAGCATCGGCAGTTAGCAATACGCTAGTCACACCACAAGGGTCAATGCCGACACAAAGCACTGCACCTAATAACATTATTCAACTGTGGATAGTTGAAAAAAATGCGATTGAAGATGCGATAAGCCAGTGCGACGGCAATATCCCATTAGCTGCCGCGTATCTTGGCATAAGTGCATCGACCATTTATCGCAAAATGAAAAGCTGGGCTGAATCTTAACAAGCCTCAATTGTCTGCACTTAACATTGTATCGACGCAGTATTAAATAAATCACCTTTAGGTGATTTTTTTAAATGTAAGCCTAAACACCAACACTTAGTTGTGAAATTATTTCACTCATAAATTCGATCTCAATATTCCTAGATTGCTTTGCAAAATGCGAATCAACTTGTGTTTCATGATGTTGACAATCTTGCAATCGAAACTGATTGCGTTTAAGTTATTGTTTTAAATTGTTAATAAGTAATTTATATTGTTGGCTAGCTTCCTGCATTCATCATTGTACAGTCTGAGATGACGCGATAAATGACAGGAGTAAGCGATGAAACAATTTCTTTGTGCAACCTCAATATGGTTATTTCTATTGAGTAGCCCGGTATTATCAGCGACCAATGGCCTGGATTTTATCGAAACGGCAGACGGACGTCAGTCAGATAAAATTCGTGAAATGGTGCAATGGACACATTCCCGTCTAGTGTTTAAAAAAAGCATTTCAAGAGTCGCCATTGGTCAAGATGCCATTATGCAGGTTGAAGTGTTAGACAAAAACGAAGTGCTGGCATTAGCTAAAAAAGTGGGCCGAACCAGTCTTATTGTGTGGTATACCGATGACAGCTCGGAAACATTTCTATTTAGCGTGACAGAAGACTTAAGCGTGTTACGTCAAGCGCTGCATGATATTCATCCCAAGGTTCGCTTAACGTTAGCGCCCGACAGAGCCGCGTTAGTATTACGTGGTCGTGTGCCTACTGTTAAATACAAAATGGCAGCAGAATCTGCTGCACGTCATTATCTAGATGCCGGCAATAATCAGCTAATCGACAACAGTTTAGTGGTTAAATCATCAAACGATCTGCTTGCTGGGTTAAGTCAAAATATTCGCTTACCATCATTACAACAGCGTAAATCTCCCGGATTAACTAAAGGTAATGCAGCCATCATCAATTTAATCCAAGTAGATTTATTGCCGATGAACATGGCTGAAAAAGTCAAAAAGGCGATTAATCAACTAGGTGGGCAATCAGTTAATGTCAGCCGTATTCAAAAAGGCGATTTGCCTAATGATCAGGCCGACACGTTATTGCTTAGCGGCCAAGTTGAAACCCAGGTTGATTTAGTCAGAGTGCTTAATCTAGCGGCAAGACTATTCACTGGCGATAGAGTCAATACTGTTACCGGTAAAGTCGATAACGACAGTAATGACATTACCGTAATTGCCAATGAGTCTGGCGGACTAATTAACTCGGGCCAACAAAGTAGCAGAGCGGGTTCAACAACCAGCAACTCTACTTCAAGTTCTACGGGCAATAACGTTAAATCGAATATTGCACGTGCAAAATTATTGTCGATGGCCAACGGCAGATTACTTTCCACCATCGAAGTACGCGATTTACCGCAAGTGAGAGTGGCCATTCAAATGTATGAAGTGAATCGTCGAAGCTTAACTCAATGGCGTCCAGATTTTTCATTAATCACTAATGGATACAATAAGTCTGACGGTAACTTTGGTTTAGAAGGCGCAACCAACCAGGCATTAGGCTCAGGCCAGGTTGAAAATGCACTTCAGGTGCTCGGCGGAGCCCTAATTAATAACTTCCAGGTTGGCGGCAGCGAGGTGGCATTTGATTTGTTGTTTTCATTGCTTGAAAAAGACGGCATATCACGAACACTTTCGCGTCCTAATTTAACCGTATTATCAGGCGAAAAAGCAGTATTTCGTGCCGGTGGTGAAGTTCCTGTACCCACATCATTTTCACCTAATGGCATCAGCAGTGGCGATACTGGCGGCAATAGCCAAGGAATATTTAGTGGTACAGAGTTTAAGTCTTTTGGAATCGAACTTGGGGTGCGAGCCATGGTAGATGAAAACGATTTGATAACCCTGGATTTAAGCCCAAGTATTTCAACGCCAGACACCTTATTAACTCAGCAAATTTCATCAAGTACAGGGTCATCATTAACAACTAGCGCATTTAATGTGAGAAACCTAACCACGAGTACCCGTTTACGTGATGGTCAGCCATTAATCATAGGTGGTTTAGTTAGTCGTGATATCAGTGATTCACGTGACTTTGTGCCTGGCATAAACGATGTGCCTTTATTAGGTAAATTAACGGAATCATCGCAAGAAGCCGACACCGCACGTGAACTGATTATTATTGTTACGCCAACGTTAGTGCGCGAACCGCGCCATGACGTAGCATTATGGCAATTCCAGTCTTCAACAGAAATGCTACAAAGCATGCAATATTAATCACAATAGAGGATTAACTGATGAAAACATTATCTTATTTACATATTGCTGGCCTATGTATGCTTACATTAGCCAGCAGTGCTTGTACCAACATCAATAACACTACACAAGCTTACCAACCCGATGAGCAATTAGATGCCGTATTGTCAAAATACAATGTTAATGCATCATACGGTATTCATTGCCAAGGTTATCAAGCTGCGGTGAGTGACTGCGGACGACTGGCAAACGAATTAGGTGCGTTATCGATGAGCTATCCACAGCATCAAAAAATTGGTTTTACGTCTGCCATTGTGTATCACCAGGTGGGCCAAAAAATAGACAGTCAAATGGTGTTAGACCGTCTATTAGCACAACAAAATCCAATGTCTGAAGTCGCTATTTTACGCAGCCAAATTGCCATGCAAGAAGGTAACATTACCCTTGCAAGAACCGTCTTGCAGCGCCAGGTACAATTACAGCCTGACCATCCAGAATTACACGCGACACTAGCCGCAACCTATTATTTAGAGGGCCGTTATAAAAAAGCGCAAGCGGTTATCGCAACCGCAGATAGGTTAGGAGCCCCCGTTTGGCGAACCAGCTATCACTTGGGGTTAATACATGAAGCTCAGTCTCATTGGGCCCAGGCTTGTCACTTTTATGCAGATACTTTAGATTCAATGCCTGATCATCGACAGAGCTTATCTCGCTTACTGTACTTAAGTGATCATCCTGAATGTCGAGTCGCTTACAGCCGAATTTAAACGATGTGTAAAATCTAAAAGCTTCCAGATGGAAGCTTTTTTATTGGGAACTCGGCATATTGCAAACCGCATCCAAGGTTTCGCATTTTGCAAATCATTGTGCTGTTCATATCTGCTATTGCTTAATGCTTATGTTGTCTTGTGGCAACTAAATCAATTCAACATTTACATAAGCTATTGTTTAAATTCTATTATTTTAAATTCTAGCTAAGTTGTCGATATTGGCATGCACTTCGCAACTATTGAAACAGAGGCAAAGATAAGTAATGGGACATGTCTCTTAGTCAAAGAGAAATCTATTCTCTACTCCTAACACAATCAACCAACTGGGTGATGTGAACAAGACAGAAACTAACATGAGGTACACATTATGAAATCAATTAAATCAATGATCAAAAACAGCAAAAAGCAGGGTGGTTTTGTTATGACTTCAGAGTTGATTTTATTATCAACCGTCATGGCAGCAGGTTTAGTTATCGGCCTAACCACAATGCGAGATTCTGTTACCGCAGAACTTGAAGATGTCGCTGAAGCCATTGGCTCGTTAGATCAAAGTTACGCATTTGACGGCATTATCAATGCAGAAAATACTGCCGAAATCAGTGGATCAGGCTTTATTGATGCCGTGGATGTTAATGCCGGTGACGGTGCAACATTTACCTTTGTTGCTAGCGACTTTAGTGAAGCTGCGGTATCGATTTCAAATACGCCTAGTGCTGCAGGCGCTTCTCCTTCAGTAGAAGACGGTAGTTTAGATAATTAATCGTTAGTCTTGGTCGGTTGTCTCACCGCGAGGCAATCGGCGCCTTCAATTAGATTAACAACACATCGAAGAGGTGCAACATGAAACGCAAATTCACAGGTAGTACAACGATAGCCATCGCACTATTCGTGACCTCTGGCGTGTTGGCATCGGCATTAGGTATTCGCCAAATCGATCGTTTAACCACCACAACAGCATTGATATTAACCCAAAACTTACAGGCAGGAGATGTCATTACCTCTGAGGCATTGGTCCGTAAGAAAACTGAACAACAAGGTATTGAACAGAGCATTCAAAATCCACAACTACTGTTGGGTAAAGTCATCAATGTCGCTAAAAAAAGCGGAGAAGCGATTTATGCCAACGAATTAGCGACTCCTAAGGTCAAATCGTTGTCATACGCCGTGCCAGAGGGCCGAGTGCTATTCACCCTAAGCCAGCCGCCATCAGGCTTACCATTTTCTAAGCTAAACCAAGGTGATAGGTTTGATATTTTGGTGAGAGGTCGTACTAATGTGCGAACCGTTGCTCGTAACGTGCAATTAATTGGTTTACTCAAACCACAGAACAAAAATACCGCCAATAGCGGCAGTAAAATAGAGAGTCTTAATTCACAAAATACCAAAGCAACGTCGGGTAAAACAGCACTCGTTATGGCTGTAAGACCAGCTGATGTATATCCACTGGCAAGCATTGGAGCTAACGACATCGTCACTATTGTGCTTCATAGCGCTTATGACATTGCCAATGGCACTCAACCATTATTAGGAATGGCCAAAACCCATCGTGAGGTGATTATTCATAGCGGTAATCGTCGTAAAACCGTCAGCATAGCGCGTGAATAAACGGTATTAATACAACCCGTAGGAGGTGAGGTATGTTTAATTCAGCCCAAAACATTTTTACTCCAACAGCACACAATGTGATGTCGATGCCTAACGACGAAATGCGTCGTCTTAAGCAACTGCTCCATAACAGTTTAATCGATGATATGGAAAACGATGACTCACTTCACTTAAAGCAGCCTGCACAGCTCAAAACGCAATTACATGAGCTTATTGAAACTCTACCAGGTCAACAGCAACAACCCATGAATACGGCAGACAAAAGTTTGTTGATTCAACAGGTCATGGAAGAGTTACATGGGTTAGGTCCTATTTCTGAGTTAATGCTCGATAATGGCGTAACTGACATTTTAATTAATGGTCCTTTTTCAATCTGGGTAGAGCGTCATGGGGTATTACAACAAACCCCGCATACCTTCGACAGTGAATCACACTTAAGACGATTCCTTGAACGCATAGTCAGTGCGCAAGGCCGTCAGTTAGATGCCAATAACCCTATGGTCGATGCCATGCTTGCTGATGGCAGTCGATTACATGCGGTTATACCGCCTTTATCTAACATTGGCGCAGTAGTATCAATCCGTCGATTTCATCACGAAACAATCAGTGCAGAAACACTCGTAAACAGCCGGTTTATTAGTGAAGATATTTTACAGTTTTTAGAAAAGGCGGTTATTGCGGGCGTTAATATTGTCATAGCAGGCAGCGCAGGTGCAGGTAAAACCAGCTTATTAAATGTGATCTCTGGCTTCATTCCTCGTCGTGAACGAGTGATTACCATAGAAGAAACAGCTGAGTTGCAGTTACAGCACCCACACGTTATCCCACTAGAAAGCCGCAGTACAAATGGTGAAGGTCATGGCGAAGTATCATTACGAGCGTTAGTCAAAACCGCATTAAGAATGCGTGCCGATAGAATTATTGTTGGTGAGGTAAGAGGTGGTGAAGTGTTCGACATGCTTCAGGCCATGAACTGTGGTCACGATGGAAGTTTAACCACAGTGCATGCCAATAACCCGAAAGATGTGATTAATAGACTGAGATCACTGGCTCAAATGGAAGAGGCATCAATTAGCCGAGACACCATTGACCAAATGATTAACTCATCTATTCAGATTATCGTGCAAGTGAGACGTTTTAACGATGGTAGCCGTCGAGTGGTTAGTGTCTGTGAAGTTGTACAAACCGAACTGAACACCCAGGTTAGACCGCTATTTGAGTTTAAACACAACACCGAACATGCCAGTAACCGCATCGTGGGCGAACATCTATGTTGCGCTGATTATTGTCACTTAAGCGAAACTATCGCGGCGAAAGGATATGACGTAACGGCATTAAACGAACTGTTCACTGGAGCAGAATATGCCTTGGTATGAATGGCTAATTCTATTAGTGCTTATTATCGTGATGATAATTTGTGCCAAAGAATGGTGGCAAGACAGTAATCTTAAAAAATCTTGGTCTGCTACATCGAGCAAAAATGCATCTGGCTTACAGCACAAATTGCGCTTGTTAGACATTAACCTAGCCCCCATTAGCGTGATATTGGGCATTATTAGCTTGTCTGTTTGCACCTATGTCGCCATCAATTATGCCTTTCCCAAGCAACAAGGTATCGCAATTATAATGGCGCTTGCCATTATGTTGAGTAGCTATTTTTTACTTGATGATTTAGTCACCTGGCGTACAAAAAAAGTGGAAACGGAATTAGTCGATGCCATGGATACGATGCATTCATCGTTGCAGGCAGGTTTATCCCCACTGCAAGCTATTTCGACAGCTGCCAATTTAGCCAAAGGGGTATTGAAGAGTGAATTAACCGAAGTCGTGACTCGTTTGTCGTCTGGTTACGATGCAAGCCAAGCAGTACATCGATTAGTCAGTCGTTATAACACAGAGGGAACCCGTTTATTTGCTCAAGCATTAGTCGCAAGACATCAAACAGGTAGCGATTTTAGTGCAATGCTCCAAGCCGTGAGTCAATTAATGCGCCAGCGTATTGAGCAATATCAATATATTAATAGCCAAATGTCAGCCACGCGCTACGCCGCTATTTTTTGTGGGCTAATGCCTTATGCACTAATCCCGCTTTTTATTTCACAAGAACAGCAATGGTTTACTCCATTACTTGAGCATCCCAATGGTGCTAACTTTTTAAGCACAGCTTTATTTCTACAGATTGTTGGATTCTTTTGGTTACGTAAAGTATTAAAGGCCAATGTATGAATATTTCACTGTATGCAGACATTATTTTAGGGTTGCTGTTAATCGCAACCACCTGGTTATTCTATCTTTTTCATAACACTCGAGTGGATGATAAAGACATCACCACCATAAGTGAAATAGTGCCATTAGAGCGGATATATCCCGCCATGCTGATCCGCCAAGCGGGTTTGTCTGTACTGCGAAATCGTATGTTGTACTGGTCGATTAAAATCAGTTTAGTGTTTGTCACTATTATGATGCTGTTTGAATTTATGTCTGAGCTAAGCCTGTGGGCTAAAGCGGGCATGACGATAAGCGCCTTTTTAGGGCTCGATATTTGGTTGTTGCTTAAACGCCAGGTTAGAAAGCAGCGCATTAATCATTCATTAGAGTTTTTTATCAGTTTACTCATAGTGTATTTAAAATCTGGAACCGCATTAAGCCAAGCATTTAGATTATCTGCAGAGTATGGCTTAGCCAAAGATCATCCCTTGGCTGACGAATTACTATTGTTGTCGTTAGAAATCGAATCGGGCCGAGATCGCGAAAGGGCATTTGAAGATCTTGCTAGCCGAACGGGAGTGCAAAACTTAACCAAGCTTGCAGCCATTATTCATATTGGTTTGAAAATCGGCTCGCCACTGGTCAATTGTTTGCAGTCGCAATTAAGTTCAATACAGCAACAGCGCCAACAGATTGTGAACGCCAAAATTAACCGCAAATCGTTAGAGTTATTATTACCAATGCTATTAGTGTGTTTTCCAATGTTTTTAGTCTTGGTATTTTTTCCTGCTGCGATTCAATTCATCGACTTATTAACCGTATTAGGCGACTTAATATAAGGCAGGCAAACATGAATCAAGCACCTTTAGCCACTCATTATCGCCAAGCTGGGTTTGTATTAACCATAGAGCTAATTTTAATTACCACTATTTTAATTATTGGCAGTTTTGTTGGGATCTCTGCAGTCAGAAATGCCCTAGTAAAACAACAAGTCGCGCAGCAAGACCGCACCATAACCGTGTCAGACAGTAATGGCGTTAAATTAGGTAAAATGCTCAGTTTAAATGAACATGAAACACCAATTATTCCGTTTATAGATAATAGCGTCGCACCATTAGCGCCCGATCCAGCGCATCAAAACTATAGGGCTCTGCTAGGCGTAAGGGATGACCGATTTACCTCAAGAGAGCCTGTATATTACGACGCGCCAAATTGCACCGGTAACCCTTGCATTAAAGGCACAAGCGACGAAACCTCAGACAGTGTCGGTGTTGACGGTATCAATGGCACAGGTGCAGTGAGTTATTTTCATGCATTACAAGGTGGGCCTAACTATGCGATAGGCCGTTCAAACAATAATGTGACCGGTTATTTATTTCGTTCAACACCGCAACAGTGCCCCGTCAATATAAGCCAAATTGAGTCACGCTATTTATCGCAAAAAGTGATCTCAGGTATGCCATGCGAGTCATTTAGTGTAGAGCAAGCCGAAGCCGATGTGAGTTGCCTGGTGGGGGTAGAGTCGGGGTCATCGATCATTAATATCGGTCCCACAATTGATAACCCTGTGTGCGATCAATGTCCTGCAGGTACTGAGGCGCAAGGGGACACCTTAGATCGAAATCGTTCAGCCATTGAGCCGCTCATCAACACCGTATTTAGTACGTTATCGTTAACCGGTTTAGTGCCCAATGTCGATGTCACGTTAGGCGAGGTATGTTGTCCTATTGGCACTAGATTGGACGAAAACAACGATCTCACCAGCTCTGTCACTTACATTGCATTAGCTACCGCCTTTGATCTGCTAAACGTTAATTTAATCGACAATCCTTTGGTCTCAAACTTACTTGCAAGTTTGGGAATACAACAAGGGACACTCAATTGTGTCGCCGATATTAATTTGCTCAGTGCAGAGCAAGTGGTTGATCCATTTAACGATAATCAAAATGTATTACAGCGTTTTACACCGCCATTTAAGGTTAACTTGCCAAGTGTGAGTAACGAAGATAGCTGGATTTATGTCGCGCCAGACGGCGAAGGCGTTAACAGCGGATTATAGAGGTAAAAGTTATGCAGCATTTACATGAGCAAACATTACAACAAATGTACTTAGCTTCGTTATCTGTTATAGCGGCGCATAATGAAGATAAATCAAATCAATTACTCACCCAGTTAAAGGGCGATACCCAATCGTTATTGGCTTGTACATGTCGGCCATTAGAGGTGTCTGAACAGCACATGCTTGAGTTTTGCCGAGATGTATTACTCTGTTTGTCTAAGGCATCTAAGCCAAGTAATGTGCAGCACAGAATTAAGCATCTTGATATTGCAGCCAGTTCTAACGATGATAATCCTGCACCATTAGTTAATGAAGAACTTGAGTTTATTCAACAGCAATTTATTGAATAGATTCTAGCGATATTATCATTTTTACAATATTTACAGATAGTTATCTAGTAATATGATGAATTATATCTATCGATATAATAAATAGTATGCCAATAACTCATTAAAACGAGGACTGCATTAGTTCTTGTCGATCTTAAGCCGCACGTACTACTCATCAAGTACCTTTAAACCACCATTCAAGTGTTAATTATTCTGCATAACCATCCAAATACTAACGCCATTTCTATGCTACTACATCGAGTAAACCAGTATTTATATCTCCATTTACGTCATCTACTCGAAAACCTAAGTAGCGCGGTTAGTTTGTCGCTGTATAACAATCAAACAATCAACCAATCGCAAATTGCTAATCATTTGCAAAATGCGAATATCGCATTGCATTTTGCAAACCTGCCAGACTCTTAAAGCACAAAATCAAGCCGATAATTAAAATAATCCCATTTAAACAGTATCTTATAGTTTTTATCAAAGTTGGCATTCTACCTGCAATATTTAAATCGAGTTCCAAATAACTCTTAATTTTAAACAACACCGAGGTGACATATGAAAAAACTACATATCGCAATCGCAGCATTATTATCTTCTTCTGTAGCTATGAGCCCATCATTTGCAAGTGAAATACGTGGTGATGTCGATGTATCACTCGTTATTGGTGAAGGGTGTGCCGTAAACGGTACCGCAGATGCTGGTGCGGGTATTAACAAATTTGGCTCAGTCGACTTTGGCGAACAAAGTAACTTAGACCTGTTTATTGATGCTGAGTCAGCAGGAGCGGCAGGAGCGGGCAGTATCGAGCTGACGTGTAATACAAGCTTAGCGTATAGCGTGGCGCTTGATGATGGTTCAAACCCACAGGCCGGACAACGTCGTGTTTCACGCGGTGGTTTAGATTTTGTGGACTATGAACTTTATCAAGATGCTGCACGCTCTGTGCGTTGGGGTGAAGGCCCGCAGTCACAAGCCTTAACCGGTACTGGCGCAGTACAGCCATTAACTATTTATGGTCGTGTACTGGCAGGACAAACCACACCCGCGGCAGGTAACTACTTAGATACAGTGCGAATGACTATCTCGTGGTAAGCAACCTGCATGGCGTCATTTTTCTCAGTAAATGACGCCGCATTCTTCATCAAACGAGGATGAAATAATGATGACCAAAACATTAATTGCACTACTCAGTTTGACCCCGTTAATTGCCATCGCTGAACAAGCTCAAGATATTAGCGAAATTAGCATACAGATCGAACAAGGCTGTGTGTTAGACAACGGCAGTGGAGCGACTGCGTTTGGTGCGATTAATTTTGGTGAACTGAGTAGTTTAACCTACGGAGCAGAAGCAACATCGACACCCGGAAGTGGTTCTATCGGCTTTAGATGCTCCCCTAATTTAAGTTACAGAATTGAACTCGGTAACGGGTTAAATGGCACCGACAGCAGCAATCGCTTGCTACTCAATAATGTTACCGGAGAAACAGTGCCATACCAATTATTTCAAGACCCTGGACGTGCGCAAATATGGGACAGCACTAATGCTGTCAGCGGTAACGCCAGTGGTTTATTTGAATGGCTGCCTATATACGCCGCTATTTCGCCTCAAGCAGTGACTCCCTCAACCGGGAACTACCAAGACAGCGTAGAGGTTGTACTTATTTTCTAAGGAGAAACAACATGAAGCATTTAGCCCCGCTCTTATTAGCCAGCGTATTAGCGATAAACCCTGTTAGCTTGTCAGCGGCTGAATTATTGATTTCGCCTGTGAATATTGATATTGCCCCTGGCGAAAAAGCAGCACTACTCAAATTGCAAAACAACAGCAATACCGCAATGAAAATTCAAGTGCGTGTGCGTCAATGGGACGCACACAACAGCAAGCAAGATAAGCCCAAAGTGGTGGTAAGTCCGTCATCACTTAATATTTTACCGGGTAAACAACAAGTCGTGCGAATTGTTAACACCGGCCCTGCAAGTGACATTAACAACGAACGTTTATATCGGGTATTTTTAGACGAAATTCCAGATATGCAAAACACCTCAGATCAGGGTTTATTACTGCAAGTTCGCTATGCTTTGCCGTTATTTATTGGTGGTCCAAACTTGTCAGTTGCGCGCACTGAAAACTTTGACCAATTAACCAGTATCTGGAATCGCGCTCTAACTTATTCGTACAACAAAAACGCCAATCAGTTGAGCTTTACTAACCAAGCAAACGGTCACGCAAGAATCTCTAAAGTCCGTTATACCAACGGCAGCGATAAAGAGAGCGTTGTATTTGGTGGCTTACTTGGCTATGTCCAAGCCAACAGTCAAGCCGCGTTTGCTGTGTCGCCGGTTGCGCTTACCTCTTCGTCGAAACTATTCGCAGAAATCAATGGTGTCGATGTGGAGATTAACCACGATGGGAGGTAACAATGAAAAATCTAACAAAAGTTATCTTAGTCGCTGCAAGCACCTACACCAGCGCAGTATCTGCTGAAACCTTATATTTGGACGTGTATCTAAATGGCGTTCAGGTAAACCAACTTATTGAGTTTAATCATATCCAAAACCATTTTTGGAGTTCCGAGGACGTTCTCGGCAGTTCATCATTAGCTGAGTATGCAAGTGGTTTAAAGGGGCGTGTTGATTATTGTAACTTACAAGCCGTAACGTGTGACTATAGCTACGAAACTCAACGTCTTTATCTTACCGCAGACATAGATTTGTTTCCTGCCCAGGTAATTAACAGTAAAAAACGAACGTCTATTCCTATCACTCGTTCAAGTGGTGCGCTAGTTAATTACGATATTTATTATCGTGATTACCAGTCTGGCACAACCACAGTCGATTTACTGCAGCAATGGCGCGCATTTGGCGATTGGGGAGTATTTGAAACCACAGCAAATTACCGTAAAGAACTGGGTGGAAGCGATAGCAGTACCGTCGATGAAGGTATGATCCGCTACGACAGTTATTGGCAATATAACGACGAAGAAAATATGCGCTACTGGCGTGTCGGTGACATGATTAGCGCCGGAAATCCCTGGGCTCGTCAAGTGCGAATGGGCGGGATTAAACTGTCGCGTCGTTTTGAGCTAGATCCACAATATGTCAGTTACCCTTATCCCGAATTTATCGGTAGTGCTGTGTTGCCGTCAGACGTTGAAGTGTTTGTAAATAATTACAAAATGTATTCTGGCAATGTAGAACCCGGTAACTTTATTTTAGACAGTGAGCCCACTGTAAATGGTTTTGCCAGTGCCAGTATTGTCACCACTGACATTAACGGTCAGGCTGTCAGTCGAGATTTACAATTTTATGTTGCGCCAGATCTACTTAAGCAAGGCGTGTACGACTACGACCTTAACTTAGGGGTATTAAGACAAGGGTTTGGTCTTGATTCATTTGATTATGACTCAAATCTAACCGCCATTGCCGATGTGCGTTATGGCTTAACCGACTACATGTCGGTATCTTCGCATGCCGAACTGAGCAAAGATGTTTACAACGTCGGTTTTGGAACTGATTTTACGCTAGGTAATCTTGGGGTATTTTCGTTTGCTGCTGCCCACGGGCAAGACAAAAATAACAGCGGTTGGTTAGGCCTTGCTGGTTATCGTTTTCAAGCCAATAACTGGGGTTTTTCAGCCCAAGTTAAGCAACAGCAACAAGGTTACCGCGACACAGGTTCAACCCAATTTGTGTCGCAAATCGAACGTGAAGTGCAAGCCAATGCAGCATACTCATTTGATAATGGCGTATCTGTTGGTGTGGGCTATTTTGATATTACCAAGTTCGATGATGATGACCGTCGCCTGGTATCTGCTTTTTATAATCAATCAATCGACACAGCCTCTATTTCAGCGAGTGTTAACTGGGATCCGGATCGCGACGATGTGAGTGTTGGGTTAAATTTCTCGATCCCATTTGGGACTCGTTCGCGTGCTAGCGTAAGCCATGTACGTGACAATAAAGGTGAAGACCGGACCGTTGCCTCTGCCTCATTTGCCCGCAATGGCAACCGTGGTTTTAGAGGTAACGTAAGTAATGTTGTTGGCACCAGTGACTTTTCAGCTAACGGCAGCTGGAGAGGTGACAAAGTTGAATTAACTGGTGGGTACTACAACCGTGGTGGTTCAAGTGGCCATTGGGGTCAGGCCTCGGGCTCGTTAATTTGGTCTAAAAGTCGTTTCTTGTTAGGTAATCGCGTCGCCGATACTTTTGCTGTGGTATCAACCGGTGGTATTGCAGATGTGCCGGTATTAATTGAAAACCAGGAAGTGGGTGAGTCTGACGATGACGGCATGTTACTGGTGACTGGCCTTGCATCATATAATCCAGTCAATATCAGCATTAACACTAAATCATTACCGTTAGACACCAATGTGGTGAACGATCAAATACAAGTGATGGCAGCAGAAAGTCACGGTGTAGATGTCGATTTTGAACTGTATCAAACCAAAGCGGCCATTGTGATTGTTAACGACGAGCAAGGTCAGCCTATTCCTGTTGGGGCATTAGCGACCCTTAATGGTCAGCAAAATGGATACTTTGTTGGTTGGGATGGTGAGTTATATCTTGAAAAACTACAAGACAACAACACCTTAACCCTTATATGGGACGGTAAGCAGTGTGTGCTTGAGTTTGCCTACAGCAAACAAGAAGATGACATTCCTGTTATTGGCCCATTGGTATGTGCGCCTGAAGTAGCCAATGCACTGATAATGATAAACGATCAACAAGGCCAACCGGTACCCGCAGGAACCTTAGCCATTATTAATGATCAACTTGAACCACAAGTTGTCGGTAAAAATGGTCAGTTGTCATTATCATCGCTTACGGCGCAAAACATCGTGACCCTTAACTGGGCAGACCAACAATGTTCTGCTGAATTTACATATCGTAAAACAGATGAGCAAACACCGGTCATTGGCCCAATTACCTGTGAACCTAAACAGTTCATTGCAATTGTGATTGTTAACGACAGCAAAGGTAATCCTATTCCTGCTGGCGCCAGTGCCATCATTAACAGTGATGAGCAACCACAAACAGTAGCGCATCACGGTGAAGTTTATCCGCAAGTACTACAGGCGCAAAATCAGATGGTATTGCAGTGGGATAACAAACAATGCTCAGTTGAGTTTAGTTATACCCAAATCAATCATCAAAAAGCCATCATTGGGCCATTGGTATGCCAACATCCTGACAGTATGGCTAACGTCACATCGCCTGAAACCCAGACTGACTCTAAGCCTGAAATGCTTGATGCCATCAACACGGTTGCTATCGATGTTCAGCCAAGTCATACAAACACGCCAACCCATGCAGATGAACAAACTCATGTCGACGCTCAAAGCGTGCAAGCAAAGGTTAACACTCAGGCATCTGTGAGCTTTGATACTCCTGTTGATACTCAAGTAACGGCAGGCATTCAAGCCGCGCAGAGTGCAGAGTATGCAGTAAATACTCAGGTATCAGTCAAAAATGAGGCATCTGATAATGGCGCATCTGTTAATGAGATGACCGTTAATGAAATGATAGTGAAAACCCAAGCGGCTATTAACACTCAAGCGTTGGTTATAGAGCAACATCAGCACAGCATAAACCTGGAGTACATATCAGCTACAGTGCAACAGGTTGCCTCACAGTTAACGTTAACCGCTCAAACACCAGCGATAGCGTCAACCACACACAAAGCCGCTATTACAGAGTTCAGCCAAATCCTTAGCGATACCTTAATCGTAAAGGCACAACAATTTATTCAAGATACAGCTAAGTGGTTTTATAAAAACAAGCAAGGTTATGCAAACAAATGGATTATAGAGCAACAGGTCGCTGTTGATACCGCTATCGATGCTACTCAAAGCATCAACGCTACTCATACCAGTATCCACAAAGCCGCTAAACAGGCCGCAAACAAGCAATGGTTTATTCAAGCAACCATTAATACTATGGAAATTAATCGTATAAACGAAGCGTTGATTACAAAGGGCAACAGGTATGCAGTTAACACATTGAGAACAAGTATGGCCTCAATGGCATACATGCCTAATGCGCCGAATAGATACAAGCAACGACGATGGTATTACGCAAGTCCCCATCAATTGAAACACCATGGCTCGAAGTTACAACAAGCACCGCCACAACGATATTTAATGTACCAACCACACACACGTTTTATTACACAGCAAAGTAAAGGGGAAACAGTATGAACATAATAAGCAAACTGTGTTGTACAGCCGTTATGGTGTTCACATGCCAACATGTTTACGCAGACTGTGTTGTGGGTGGTAACAGTAATCAAAATCTAGGCACGTTTAGCTCAGCATCAATTTCTACCGGTATTGTAGAAACGTCGTTTAGCTCAGACTTTGGTTGTTCAGGTTTTGTTAACTTATTAGATTTTAGTGAAATTGATGCCACGTTAGTGGGAGCAGATTTCCAATTGACCGCTGTTAATGGAGATGCAATACCTTATACACTTTATACCGCACCAGAGCGTACAGACCCGTTTACCCTTAACGAAACAGTCAGCTTTGGCTCATTTAACCTTTTGGATTTACTGGGCTTATTTGGCGACGACGGTACTATCCCTATCTATCTGTCTACGGGAACCGCGAATGTAGGTGTGGGGACCTATAGCGACACCATTTCAGTACTATGGCAATGGGATTATTGTTCAGGAATTGGCTTATTAGGGATCTGCTTAGGTCGCGACAATGGCTCTGCAACCGTAATGATAAATGTGCAACTTACCGTGACAGAAAGCTGTAGCGTACAAACCTCAGATGTGTCGCTGGGCACAGTGTCTTACCTCGGAGCCGCTCACAGTGCCATATTACCGCTAGACATCAACTGCACTAAACAACTGAGCTATCAATATTATGTCGATGGCGGCGATAACTTTAATGCCGGTCAAAGGAACATGGCATTTAACACCGATACCATCGCCTATAAAATCACCACAACCGACGGCAATACCTTAATCGGCCCAGACTTATCAGCCAGTGTTGCAGGAATTGGGATTGGTAATAACCAGGCATTTCAATTTTTGGTTGAAACCCTAGTCGAAGACCGATTCCCACTTCCAGGTGTATATCGCGATCAGGTGAGGGTGATTGTTGAGTTTTAAGATTGTAAATCAGAGTTCTAGTTTAATGTGATAATCAAAGACAGTTACACAGCCTAACGAGCCAACAACTATGATCGCGTTGTTGGTTCGTATTAGGCATTTACTTCCTCAAAGTCAGCATCAACCAACACCTGCTTTAATCGAGCAAAAGTGACCATAGTGTCATTGGCAATCAATGGGGCATAATCAAGATTATGTGCATTAAGCTGGTATTGACCATTTGATAATTTACTCACTTTTCGCAGTAAATACTGATTGTCGCCAGCGTCATCCTGTATTTCGATAGCCATGATTTTACCTGTTATTGAGCCTGCATTAATGGCGGTAACACGTTCAAGTAATAATAAATCACCATCTTTAATGGGATTCTTGCCACCATTCATAGAGTTACCGCTGGCTGGAGCAATAAAGTAAATCGTGGGATCAAGTTTACTGTATGTGTTGTTTAGTTTGAGTAAGTCATGATTATCATCAGTACCCGTTTTAAAATGACCACAGGCAATTTTTAAATTCGGGTAAAAATTCAGTTGTACAGTGTCTTTGGTATTAACTGCTTTAGCGAATGAAACCACATTGTCTTTTTCATTGTTAATAGCAAGGTCTTTGGACTGTTGACGCTCGCTGTAACGCGCTAACAGTAATTCAGTTAGTTCTCGGATTGCCATTGATAGCAGAGAGATATCTGCGCTATTTATTTCAATATTGGCTTGTAATTGGCCATTTTTTACAACAAACCACGGCTGTGGATCGGCCTTATCTTGTTTGCATAAAAACGTAATTGGATTGTTCAGCCAATAGGTTTTCCATTTAGGTGAGTTTGCATCGATGGATTGCAAGTCGGCTTTAACATCTTGAACCCATAACTTGGGATAACGCTTAAATATGTGCCAACTTTTAACACAGACAGCTTCAATTGTGGGTGGTTGATTTAAACCATCTAATTCTATAAATGCTTCCAGTAAGATGGCTTTAAAACACTTGCTAATTGAGGCTTTTTCTATCCCTTGACTGAGAAATGTAAGATAAGTTGCCAGGTTAGCTATTTGCTTATTTTCGCTTTCATCTTGTTCTTGGTTTAACACCAGTTCAAACCAGCTACCAAACTGCTTGGTCATTTTATTCCAAGCATAATCACTTCTATAAAACTCAGTTGCTGTTGGTCGATGCCCTAAATTATCTCTGAGTAATCGATATTGTTCATCTGCTTTGGTGTAATCGAGTTTTAGTTGTCGCCAAAAGTCGATTAATTGTGGATCGATATTAATAACACAGTCTGGATGAAGCTTTGGCGCGTCGAGCTCTTTTAATGTCTTTTTGGCATCGCTTGTTTGCAGTAATGCCATTGGGCGATTTAAAAAGCTAATATGATTTCCGATGAAGTCGATTACAGATACATAGGTTTTATTAGTGTCGGGTGAGGTACGTAGACCTCGGCCTAACTGCTGTAAAAATAAGATTTTTGACTCTGTGGGGCGCAAGATCAAAATAGTGTCAATTGAGGGTAAATCAGTACCTTCATTGAATAAATCGACCGAAAAAATAACTTCAATTTTGCCCATGGCTAATAGGCTCAGTGCCTCACCACGTTTTACTTGAGAGTCACTGTGAACAGACACTGCGTTTATGCCTTGAGTCGTAAACCATGTAGCCATAAAGTCTGCATGTGCTTTAGACACACAAAATGCCAAGGTGCGTTGTTGTTTATGTGATTGCCAATGACCAAAAATGTGTTTTGCCCGTTTTTGAGTGGCAAATTTGAATTCAAGTGTTTTAGGATCGAACTTACCATTTCGCCATGGTAAATCACGATAATCTACGGTTTCGTCATTAATGCCTTGGTAACGAAATGGCACCAAAATGCCTAACTCAATACCACCAACGATGTTCTTTTCGTACACTAAATTGTTATCGCACAGGGACAAAATATCAGCTTGGTCGGTTCGCTCTGGTGTAGCTGTTAAGCCTAATAAAAATTGTGGCGTAAAGTGGTTTAATAGAGATTGATAACTGCTAGCACCAGCATGATGAAATTCATCCACAATCACATAATCGAAGTGATTAGGGTTAACTTGATTAAGGTTTGCCTGTTTACCTAATGTCTGAATTGAAGCAAATACAATATCTGCATCCAACACTTTAGTTTTTGCATTAAAATGACCACTCACAAGTTTTGGTAATAAAGACTTAAATGTTCGTTCTGCTTGCAATAAAATCTCTTCGCGATGAGCGACAAACAACACTTTGCGGGCATTAAATTGTTGCACATCAAATGCGGCTAACCATGTTTTGCCCATACCTGTTGCAAGAACAACTAATCCTTTTGATTGTAATGCGTGTCGTGTTTGTGCCAGAGCATATAAAGCTTCTTGTTGTGCAATATTCGGAACTAATTCTTCAGGTTCAGCTTCACCAACGACTGCTAACGGAGGTTTAACTTTTTTGCGGATCTCAGCATATTGGTTTATGTACGTGTCATTAAGATCGATAGCTTGAGGGTGATTAAATATATACGTAAATTGATGGCGGATATTATTAAATTCAGTCGGGTTTTGGTTTTCTATTAAATCGTAACGTAAGCACCATTCAAAGGCATGAGTGAGTGCTGTTTTACTGATATTGTTGGATCCGATATACGCACAACCCGTTTTTAATAAATCTGAATGTTCTTGTACGAAGATATAGGCTTTCATGTGAAAACTTTGTTGGCCTTCACAATTAAAAATTTTGGTTTTTGCGCCTAGAGATTGCAAAATCATCAATTCGCGTAAAGCTACAGGATCGGTAATATACAGGTAATTTGACGTTAAAATAGCAATGTCCGCGCCGCGTTCTAATGCTTCCGTTAAACTATCAAATAGCAACTTAAGTCCAGAAAACTGGATAAACGAAACCGATATTTCAATGTGTGATGCTCGGTTAATTGAATGCAGTAGCTTTGGTAAAAGTGGGTCGTCTTGACCACCGCTGGTTAATACAGGTCCTTCTGCTAACTTCATATTTACTCTCTACTTTACAGCCTTAATGAGAATGGCATTAAGCCAACTTTCGTTTTCACGTCCAGGGCGAACATCTGTTGTTATCCAAGTTTGTTTACACAGCAAACCAGAGCCTTTAATCCATTGTTTTAGTAAAGACTCATCTGCATCTGCGAAAAAACGGCCGTTATGGGTTCGCTCTTGTTTGCCATATTTAAAAGAGCAATAAAATACGCCATTTGCTACTAGTGTACTGCCTAAAATAGCAAACGTGTTGGGTAGGGCACTTGCATCAACATGAAGTAAAGAAGCGCAAGCCCAAATCCCATCAAATGTCAGTGTTGGATCTATTTGATCGAAGGTACATACGGTAACATTTTGACCAATATATTCAGATGCTGCTTTGGCTAATTCAGCACTGGCATCGATTGATGTGACATCGAACCCTAATTGGATAAAGGCTTTACTGTCTCTACCTGAACCACATCCAGCGTCCAATACTCGAGCATTGACTGGTAAGTGATTTAAAAAGGGTTGGTATAACTCACTGACATCGGCATTAACAGTTGAGTTGAAAAAGTCTTGGGAATGTTGATTGTAAAACTCGATAGTAGACATGGTTAACCCTATAAAAAACATAATTTGAGTTTATCGAGAATCTACAATGCTCTCAAGTATTTAGTTTGTGATTTCGTTACTTAAAACACAACGTTGTTATCAATAATCGACTTGCCTAATCACTGCGATAGCGACTTCGCTTCGACCTTTTTTAGACGGTACGCGATGGCCGGTATCGGCATTGGTTTTCATGGTTTGTAAAAACTGATTCATTTGTGGGCCAATACTGATGTGTAACGGGCGGTCTTTGCCGTAGTAGTAGAGACGGTCGAATTTCAGGTTTTCACAAATCCATGCAGCGACTTGTTGCATATTAACGGCTGTGCCAGCTGGATTATCGATTACGGTAAAGTCGCAGGCGGCACCTAGGCGATCGCAAATGAGTTTTTGATTTTGATTAACCTCGTGTGAACAATGTTGATCTAATTTGGGCGCAATGTGCGGATTACGATTTTTGGCTATTTTACGAGCAAGTTCTGGAGAGCAAAAACCGTAGGTGAGTGACAATGGACCAAATTGGTCGACTATGGGGTCAAGTATCTGGGTTGCCAGTAAACTAAGTGCGCGCCAGGTGTCGGGTTGTAATGGTAGGTTTTCAATATGATGTTGTTGCGCGGTAACACCACAATTAATGAGGTCAGCATAGGTAAAATGGCGGCTGGCTTTGCCATTAATATTATAGGAAAACAATCGACATCCCTGATGTGTGTGCATTTAGGCTAACAATAGCGTGTATTGATTATGTTGACTAGATAGCTGTGCTAATTGAGGTCGCAATATGTTGATAATGTTATGGAGTGTGATCGGTTTAGATTTAGCAGCAACGCTTTTGCATGGCGGTATCGATAACCTTGCTTAGTTACCATTGATGAATACGATTACCACGCTGTATTTTTTAACTCGTTCACTAGCGCTTAAAGGGTGTGTTTTTTGTGAAGATTTTGATTGTTAACGTTAACGAGTTAAAAAAAGCCCAAAACCGAGTTGGTTTTGGGCTTGTAGCATAACGTTAGTGGTATAGGTTAAGACTTATTACGCCTTGTATTGCGGGTAGTCGCTGTAGCCTTTAGCATCACCACCATATAAGGTGAGGCGTGCGTCGGCATCAAATTCGGCTAATGGCCAGTTATGATAGAAACGTTCAACCAAATCTGGGTTAGTGACATAAGGCGTAGCAAATGCGACTAAATCTGCATACTGCTTGGCGAGCAAGTCTTGTGCTGTCTCTTTGGTTAACTTGCCTGCGATCATGATTGGGTTGGGGTAAACCTCACGCACTTGTTGGCGAAACGATTCTGGCACTTCAAGGTAACGTGAAATGTTTTCAGAAAAGTGCACGTAGGCTAAGTCTAATTTCACCATGTTTGCCAATGCTGCTAGCGTTAACTCAACAATTTCAGGATCTTCTTCTGTAAAGCCTTCAATAACATGCGGTGATAGTCGCACGGCCACTTTGTTGCCGCCAATGGCATCAGCTACTGCGGTTAGCGTTTCTAATAAAAAGCGCATTCTATTTTGTTGACTGCCACCATATTGATCTTGGCGCTGATTGCTTTCTAAGTGTAAAAAAGTGTCAAACAAGTAGCCGTGTGCTGCATGAATTTCGACACCATCAAATCCGGCTTCTATGGCATTTTTAGCCGTCTGCACAAAATCGTTAATGGTATTGTTGATATCTTCTTGAGTCATGGCTTTAGGTTGCTCGGTTTCGATCATCCCAAAACCACCTTCTGGCAATGGGCCAAACACTTGGTCGGGGATTTTTATCGCCGATGCTGCCACAGGTTGTTGGCCTGAAATGCTTGAATGACTGCGACGACCTACATGCCACAATTGAGCAAATATCTTACCGTCTTTGGCGTGTACGGCTTGTGTGATCTGTTTCCAGCCCTCAACTTGTGCTGTGGTGTAAATGCCTGGGGTCATTGAGTAGCCACGGCCCACTGCAGAAATAGGTGTGCCTTCACTAATAATTAATCCCGCACTGGCGCGTTGTTGATAATAATCAGCCATGATTTGGTTGGGTACATCACCTGGCTGTGAGCTGCGTGAGCGTGTCATTGGTGCCATGACAATTCGGTTGTTGGTATTAAGTGATGAGCCGCTAAAAGGCTGAAACAATAAGTGGTCTTGTACTTTGTATGTTGGGTAATCTGTTAAGCCTACTTCGCCACCACCAAAGAGGGTTTCGGGCACGTGTTTGGCTAATGGGTAACCTTGTTTTATGCGTTCAGGTAGGTCTGGGTTTGCAACAAATGGACGGCCAAAGCCAATCATGTCGGCTAAGCCTGAGTCAATGGCGTGATGGGCTTTATCGCCATTGTAACGGCCAGCATAAATCAACACACCGTCAAATGCGTCACGTAAACCTTGCTTGAATGAGACAGGAGTATCAGGCGCATCGTCCCAATCGACTTCGGCAATATGTAAATACACAATGTGATGTTTGTTCAGTAATGCCGCAGCGGCTGTGTAGGTGTTGATTGGGTCAGCATCGACCGTGCCGTTGAGTGTAGTGAGCGGGGCGAGGCGTACACCCACACGATTAGCGCCTATGGCGTCGACCATGGCACCGACCACTTCATCAAGAAAGCGTAAACGATTTTGTAAACTGCCACCGTATTGGTCGGTACGTTGATTCGATTCTGAATCAATAAATTGGTTAATAAGGTAGCCATTGGCAGCATGCAGTTCGATACCGTCAAAGCCTGCTTCTATTGCGTTAATGGCAGCTTGTTTAAATTGTGCCACGACTTGTTGAATATCATCTATGGTCATTTCGCGTGGTTGTGCGGCATCGACAAAACCGGGTGCATCGGTATTGTTGTCGATAAACACTTTTACGTTTTGTGCTTTTAGTGCCGACGATGATATAGGTTGCTCACCGCCAATATTGTCAGGGTGGGTAACACGTCCAACATGCCATAACTGGGCAAACATGGTGCCGCCTTTGGCATGCACGGCATCTGTTACTTTACGCCAGCCTTGAATTTGCTCTGCGGTATAAATGCCCGGAGTCCACGCATAACCTTTCCCCATGGCTGAAATTTGGGTGCCTTCTGAAATAATGAGTCCTGCTGTGGCGCGTTGTGCGTAGTACGTTGCCATTAAATCATTAGCAACGTCACCAGGTTGGCTAGCTCTAGAGCGGGTCATTGGTGGCATAACAATACGGTTTTTTAGGGTGATATCGCCCAGTTGAATGGGTTGGAAAAGAGATGTTGTCATTTGTGAGCCCTCATAAAGAATTGACCACAGAGTAACAAATAACACTGATTTGATTTATAGCGTTAATCGCAAATGATTTTTGTGAAATATGCAAAAATAAGTCAATTGCATTTGCGCCAGCTCTAACATCAGAGAAAAACTAAGACCAAAGGCGGGTTAGGCCATGATGATAGGGCGTAAAGTTAGCGGTTAAGCCAATGATCGAGGTCTTCTGGGGTTATGTGGTATTGGGCGTCAGCTTGAAGGTAGACTATTTTAGCGCGTCTACGGTCGATAAATTCAGTAACGTAACATGAATCCAGGTCATCGACAGCGCGTTGTTGATATCATCGATATCTGGGAAATAAAAAAGGTCTTCATTATGAAGACCTTTATTGTATTGATGACTTATCTGTCATCGATAGGGAAAACTTACTTAGCTAATTTTAAGAAGTAGTCAAAGATTTCAGGTACGTTGCCGTTACCTAAACCTGAGTCGAATGCAGCTTGTAAATTAGCAGATGAACCTTCGGCAATTTTAGATTCTGTGCCTAGATCTTCTACCATTTTCAAGAAGTAGCCTAAATCTTTGTTGGCGTTAGCAATTGAGAAACCTAAGTCACTTACACCATCAACTGCGTAGTTTTTACAGAATTTCATAAACGGTGAGTTAGATGGACCTGCTGACATGATGTCGAACAGTTGCGCACGGTCAACACCGGCAAGTTCTGCTACTGCAAACGCTTGAGACATTGCACATACTGTGGTCATACCCATAAAGTTGTTGATTAACTTAGTGGTATGGCCGGCACCTAAAGCACCTAGGTGGAATACGTTTTCACCTTGCTCGTCAAGCACAGGTTTTACCTTATTAAAGGTGTCCATGTCGCCAGCGGCCATGATGTTTAATAGACCATCTTTAGCATGTGCAGGAGTACGGCCGAGTGGGGCGTCGATCATGCCTGCGCCTTTAGCTGCTAAATCTGCACCAATTTTGCGTGTAGAAGATGGGATTGATGTACCAAAATCAATTAGTACAGAACCTTCTTTGATACCGGCTAAGATACCATCGTCACCGTATACAAGTTTTTCAACGACTGCTGATGTGGTTAAGCACAACATAACAATGTCACTTGATGCGGCAAGTTCTTTTGCTGAACTGACTGATTTAGCGCCACGAGCAACACAGGTCGCAACAGCGTCTTTATTAAGGTCCATTACATTTAGCTGGTAACCTCTTTTTTGTAGGTTCTCAACCATGTTGCCGCCCATAAGGCCTAGGCCGATGAAACCGATGACTGGTTTTGTCATATCTAACTCCTAAATATAGTGGTGAATGCGTATCTACGATAAAATTTGTATGCCTGACTAATGAGACTGGCAATGTATTTCATGTTGTCTGTGTTGTTCAAAAATCGGTAAATTGATTATCAACTTGTATTACAAAATTTTAGTTAATTATAACCACATTGTCAACCAATTATGCCAATTGGACATACCAAAATTTTTATTGGTATGATTTAAGGTAAAACACGTGATTATTGAGTCGGTTTAGTACTGGATTTAAGAAAGACAACAAGGCATTAGTATTGATTCTATAAAGTAAAAAGCCTATCGATTGATAGGCTTTTTAGTGTTTGTCGATTAGAACTTAGCGCGGACGCCTAGGGTGTATCGACGGTCTGCTTCGCTATATGCCCAAACAGAACCTAGCTCAGTTGTGTATTCAATTGGTTCACCTGTTAGGTTAACCGCATTGGCTACAACAGTGAAACTTTCGTTGATGTCATAACTCACAGAGAAATCAAACTGTCCTCTGGCTTCGCGATAGCTATTACCTACAGTAGGGTCGTAGCTGTCAGCAGAAGGGTCGTTTTGGTTAAATACGTTGTAACCTAACGCACCTACAGTTTGAACACGTTTAGTTGTTTGCTCATCTAAATAACGATCACGCCAGTTGTATGCAAGACGTAACTGAAGATCTTCGCCTTCCCAGTAAACTTGAGTATTTGTTGTGTGCTTAGAGATATTCAACAATGGGTTACCATCTGGTTGCTCACTGTCTGCATAAGTATAGTTAGCGTTAACGCCTAAACCTGACCAAATGCCTGGTAAGAAGTCAAACTGCTGCTGATAACCTAGCTCTAAACCTCTAACTTCACCGCTACCGCCATTCACATCAGTATCAATTACGATACCAGTACGACCTGCTGCTTTTTCTGCATCAACATACGCTAAACCTTGATCTTGTGTCGCGTTAACGATGTCGCCTTGGCTTTGGCCAGCGGTATCAAGTAAACAGATGTTGTTCCACTGAGTCGTGTTTTGACCTGTAATGGTACCAGAGTCAGCTAAACAGCTGCTGTCGCTTTGAGTGAATGATTGAACATCTTTATAGAATAAAGCTGCTGAAACGATTCCGCCGCCATCAAAGTAATGTTCAACTGAAAAATCATACTGAGTAACACGGTATGGTTCTAACTGATATGAACCTTGAGTACCAGTTACTAACGAGTTATCAATTGATAGTGCAGGGCTTAGCTCATCAAAGTCAGCACGACGCATTACTTTTGCAGCTGCAAAACGTAGTAGTGTTTCTTCTGATAGGGTATACGTCACGTTTAAGCTTGGTAAAAAGTCTGAGTAGTCATTTTTACCCGTGGTTAGGATTCGATTGCCGTTTGTGTCAATTGAATCAACAATGCTTGATTCCAGTTCAGTTTGAATATAACGACCACCAACAACTGCAGTTAGGTCTTCAAAGTCTAAATGGAATTGTGCGTAGATAGCGCTGGTTTTTTCGTTAATAAACTTATATGCACTTGTGTCTTCAACCATGTTGTCTGCTAAAGAACCGTCCATTGCATAGGTGGTGCCCGCTAACATTTGTTGTACTAATGCATAAGTTGCTTCAGCATCTTGTAGTTTTTCAGCATCATAAACATTGTAAGTAAGTAAATCATTTTGACCGGCAATGCCTGTTTGGTCGAAAGAGTTACTCATATTAATGGTTTTAAAGCTGTCACTGATGATTGGGTTATCAATCCATGTAGGGCTGTATAAACCGTCAGCATTTTTAGCATTTTTATATGCATCTTTAAGCGTGTTACCGTTTGGCTTAAGGTCAAAACGGTTAGACGTGTAGTCGCGGTCTGTAAAACGAACACCTGCTTTAACAGCAGTAACAAAGTCGACACCAATATCGTTGATCTTAAAGTCAAAACGTAATGCTTGCTCTTCGTTATCAGTATCAATAGTTTTATGGAAAAACTCACGGAAAACTAAGTTGTCTGGATTTGTTAGCATGCCCGTGTCAGCAAACACGTATGATGGAATACCATCGCCGCTGGTTGAGCTACCAGTACTGGTGTGTGTCACTAGACTTAATGTTGGATCAGTACGTTCAATAGGGCGTAAGTTAAATTCTGACGCAGTTTGACGTTCTTCCGATTTTGAAATGGCATATTCAGCAAACAATTCAATATTGTCGGTAATATTCCATTCTGCACCAATTGCGTGTGACGATGTTTCGTTGGTGGTAAAATCACTCCAGGTTTTTGGAATAGTTAATACACCGGTTAAATCGTAGTTATGCAATTGACCGTTGCCGTCGTAGTAAGAATCGCTTCTTGGTACTACGCTTCCGCCAACGTCAAGGATAGAGTAGGCTGCCTGGCCACCATCAAGTTCAGTCGCGTTCATGTCAACGTAGATGTTTAAATCTTCGTTAGTTGGCGCCCATTGTAATGATAAACCGTAAGCAGTACGTTCACGTTGTTCAATTTTTTGCTCAACAGTGCTTTCGGTACGACGTAGGTATTTACCGTTAGGTCCACCTGATACATCGACAGTACCATCGCCATCGATATCAATGTCGTCTTGTAGATCGACTTTATTAAAGTATTCGTCGCGACGAAGTTCACGGTCTTGGTAAGACACGTTAACAGAAGCACCAAAAGTACCCGCTTCGCCTAAGTCCCAGTTATTACCCATTGCTGCGGTAAAGTTAGGCGCTACGTTTTCTGTTTTGTCTGCGTATTCACCGTCTAGTGTTACAGCAACTAGAGGCTCTGAAAGTTCTAGTGGACGTACAGTTTGCATATTAACTGTACCGCCGAGAGCACCTTCGATCATTTCAGGCGTTGGCGACTTAATTACTTCAACTGTTTTTAAGAAGCTTGAAGGGAAGTCATCTAGGCTAATACCGCCACGGCCTGGGCCGGCAGTAGAGCGGCCATTTAATAAAATAAGGTTTTCTGATACGCCACGAATAGTGACCGACTCACCAACACCAAAGTCAGATTCAATTGACACACCGGTGATACGCTGAAGAGCTTCTGCAATGTTATTGTCTGGTAATTTACCAATATCTTCTGCAACGATTGCATCAACGATACGGGCATCAGTACGTTTAAGTAAGTTAGCCGCTTTTAAGCTACCAAAGATACCGCGCACAGCAATAACTTCAATTTCACTTGTGTCGACTTGTTCTGCTGCAACTTCTTCTGCATCAGCGGCATAAACTGCTGGCATAGTTAATATTGCAGTTAGTGTTGCGCCAAATATTGTTATGTTATTGGCTTTATTTTTTGAGCTACTAAACATAGCGCTTATTTTATTAAGCTTCATAATTCCCCCCAAAGAACTAAATAGTTGGTATTACCAGTTGGCCTACCAATTGTTGTTGTTTTATTCAACAACAACATTTATATAACACGTTACCAATAATTGCAATCTACTTTACCAAAATAAAAACATTGTATTACCAAGAGCTAACAATTGGTTGATATCTTATTTATCCCAGTGTTCATGGGCTTTAGGAGCTGGTATAACTCTAATTGAGTAAGTATTTGCTTGTGCAACAAAAACAGAATCTTGTATCTGTACTAATGATTTATGGGGATTTAAAATCGATTACAGTAATTTAACATACCACCACAATTGGTAATGCTTGTTTTAATTTCTGGTAAGGCCAATTTTGGTTTTGCCGTTATATGGGCAGTCTATCGTGCGATCAAGTCATGGAATAAGCTGGTATTTGTTTTAAATGTGACAGGTAAGTGACAGTAAAGCGTTTTTGTACATCTTTTATTACGCTTAACGATAAAATAATCGCCGTTAAGTGATGATTTATTGTGTTACCAATCTAAATTGAGCCGATTTAGTTGAAAATTGCGCTATTAGCATATGGATTTACTTATAGAGGCGTCAACATTTGTGCCGGTTAATGAGTGCTGCCAAACAGATGATCTTGTTTCAACTCGATCCACAATGGATATTTTGCCATTACCTTAGTAAACATTTTGCTTTGAAGGTAATGGTTAAGCCATTGACGTAGTTTAGGATAGGGGGCTTGTAAGTACCATTGACGCTCTACCCGAGCAAACTGTCGAATAAACGGCACTAAGGCTAAGTCGAGCAGGCTAGGTTTGTTTGACATTAAAAATTGATGTTGGCTTAAGCGTGACTCGAGTTCAGTAAGATATTGTTCACAAGCTTGTCTGTCTTGAGTTAGCGTAGGCTCATGATATCGCTTTGAACAGCGGTATTGTTCAAGAAGCCCTTTAAACTCAGTATCAAACTGGGTAATGAGTGCCAGCATTTCTGATAATGCAGTGGTTGATTGATTATGTAGATAATCATTGGGGTCGGTTTGCGAAAAAGCCCACTGCATTATCGCCAGGCTCTCATCAATAACCTGACATTGCTCAGAAACTGTATTGGCTTTGATGACTAATACTGGCACGGTGGCTTTGGGTGATGCGGCAAGTAGCTCTGCGGGTTTGTTGCTCAATACTAAGTCGCGTATGTGTACTTGTTGACCCGATGCATAAATCGCTAACCTTGCCCGCATTGCATAGGGGCAGTTTCGTAATGAATAGAGCACAGGTAAAGTCATGGTGTATTCTCTTATTGCTTTGGCTCTAACGTAATATAGCGTCTGTCATGAAAGATAGGTTTGATATTGATAAAAGCCTGTGCAAACTTTTGTTAATGCTACACCAGCACTTGGCGAGTGTTGGCAATATAATGATGTATCTGTTGCTCTGTTTTGGTGTCGATCATTTTTTCAGGCGCGCGATCTTCTGGACATGGCATCCGTGGGGTAGTGCCAAACAATCGACAAATGAGCGGTCGTTGTTCATAAACTTCGCAGCCATTTGGGCCTAAATGAACACAGTTCCATTGAGCTAATGCAGCGTCGTGCTCAGCATCAGTTTTAACGGGTAACCTTGCCATTTCAGCAGATGATGTAGTGACAGGCCCACAACAATCGTGACATCCGGGTTTACATTCAAAAGATGGAATGCGCTCACGAAGTAGATCGACTATTTCTATGTCATTTCTCATATGATTATTTCTTTCTATTTGTTTACAGTTTTTTTTAGATTGAATCTTAAATTGACTAAAACGATTACAACATTGTTATTGACTCAGCGCATTCTTGCTATCAGTTATGACTGAGCCAATAAGTTTGGTTAATACGAGCAATATTATAAACCTTGTTGGTACTGCGCGTTAGTTGACACTGTCACCAGTTGATTAAGTTCTATTTTAGCTTCTGAAACACCTTTCAGTACGTTTTCAAAATGGGTAACCAGTTGCACTTTGTCGATTTCTGCTTTTGAACCTGAACCAATGTTAGTCAAGTCGATAAAGAACTCGTCAAACAAGTGAGATAAGTCTTCAACGGCTTCGATGTTTAAAAACTGCTCATGGTTATAAATGCTCGGGTAGCCCCCTTTTTGTTTGTCGACTGCAAAGGAAATGCCTTTGACGTTTGTAATCGTGGTGGCTTTTTCACATTTGAGCATACAGCCGTCTTCAATACTTGGCTTATTACAGCCAACCGTTTGTTGAAAAAAGCATTGGCGGCTGGTCATCATTAAAATGGGGTGATAGATACTGTAAAGCAGTTTAAAGTTTGCCGGTCTGGCGATATGTCTAATTTGGTTACGGTTAATTTCGTTAGAAATAAACGCGCCAGCACAATTTAATTGCTCTTGCAGTGTCATCAGGGCATATGAGTTGGTGGTGTTTAAGAACGGCCCCGCAATCCATTCGATACCCATTTCAAATGCTTTAAATGCCACACCAGTATTATTACTGACGATACGTGCAGGTTTAACGACCTCTAATAGTCGTACAGATTCTAGATAGTCTTTACCGATCAATACGGCTGGAAACCACGGAATTAGTCGTGGATTTCGTAAAAAGATGTCGATGTATTTATTGTCGTTTTTCTTAAAGCTTTCTGGCAACTTAAAATAGACATCGGCATCGGTTACATCGCATAAGTTAACGTCTTTCTCGTCACTGATCAGTAAAGATAACGTAGGTGTCTCGGTCACTTTGGGGTGTTTAACTAACTTTGGCAGTGTGACTGCGCCTATGTATTCACGCTGGGTGAGTCGTAATAGCAATTGGTTTTTTAGCTGGGTGAGTTGGCTAAAGGGCAGGGTTAAATTGGCGTCTAGGTTATCAAAATTGAAGGGCTGTAGCAGGTAACCCGTGCCTTTTAAGCTTTTAAAGCGTTTTTCAATGGCGGCTTGATCAATTTGTGATTCAGTTGCAGTTGTTAACCTTGTATCTGATTCTATTACAAAATGTTGTGCTGGCGTGGTGACAGTAATCGATAGCGTCTGGCCTGCTTTGCCCGCAAATGCGAGAGTTAATGGCGGCTTTGTGATGCTTAAGTGGTTAATTTTTTCTGCTACTAATTCAACAATGGCATCTTTAGCGGTAGATAATGTGTGTTGAGCTTCTTGGATTTGTACCACAGATATCGCATTGCTGATGTCGTTAGCATGTTTAAAGCTGTTATCGCGCGGGTTGTCGATAAACATGTCTTTGGTGAGATTACCTTTTAAAAATGAGTTGGTAAAATCACGGTTAAACACTTTATATAAATTTGAATCGTCGGCTAACAACTTGCCAGTGTCGACAAACTGATCAATCTGTTTACGCCAGCTGTCTACCACTGTGTGGACGTATTGCGCGCCTTTAATACGGCCTTCAATTTTTAATGAATCTACGCCAGCATCGACCAACTCGGGTAAATCGAAATAGGCTGAGTTGTCTTTTAAATTTAGCGGAAACTTATTACCCGCTGCGGTGATTTCATATTCGTCACGACAGGCCTGGCTACAGCGCCCACGGTTACCTGAGTTACCAACACTCACTGAGCTTGAATAACACTGACCAGAGAAGGCAATGCACAATGCACCGTGGACAAACACTTCTGTTAATACATCGTGGTCGTGGGCCAGAGTGGTTAAACTTTTAATTTCACCCAGGTTTAACTCGCGCGATAAATTGACTCTGGTTGCGCCAATTTTGGCTAAGAAACCAATTTGGCCTTCATTGTGGGTTGTTAATTGAGTCGATGCGTGAATGGCTAAGGTTGGAAAATGTTTGCTAACTAAGTTAAATAAGCCTAAATCTTGTACTATGATGCCGTCGATGCCGGTATTAACCAATTGATTAAGTAGCTTAACCAACGTAGGCACTTCGTTTTCCAGAATTACGATATTCATGGTTAAGAAGACTTCACATTGGTATTGGTGAGCCAGGGCGATTACACCAATCAAGTCATCGAACGACAAGTTAGACGCTCGGTTGCGGGCGTTGAAGGTATCTAAGCCACAATACACGGCATTAGCGCCAGCTATTATTGCTGCTTTGATTGCATCGACGTCTCCACCGGGTGCCAGTAATTCGATTTTTCTCTTCATGATAGTTTCGCTACTTTTAGTTAATTTATTGTTTTACTTTAGTATTTGGCGATTTACACATTTAATAAAGTGTTTAAGCTTGTCCATTAGCATTTACGATTGTAACAGCCATAAAGACATCGCACAGTGTCTTAACTACACTGTAAGTGAAATATAAAATGGCTTAAATAGAAAAGGCTTCCATTTATGTTGTATCACCACATAAACGGAAGCCTTTAAAGTGTGCGGGTAAGTGTTATCACTTGCACACATCATTATTACATTTTTGCTGCTGACTCTGCTTGGCTTGCAAGATATTCATCGAAAGTACCTTGGAAGTTTATAAGCTTTTTGTCTTTTACATCAATGATTCGCGTTGCAAGTGATGATACAAACTCACGGTCGTGACTAACAAATATTAAAGTGCCTTCAAATAATTTCAAAGCTTGGTTTAATGCTTCAATCGCTTCCATATCCATGTGGTTAGTGGGTTCATCCATTACCAACACGTTAATGTCCATCATCATTAACTTACCGAATAACAAGCGGTTTTTCTCACCACCTGAACAGTTACGCACTTTTTTGTTGGCGTCATCTTCAGTAAAAAGTAAACGCCCAAGCATGCCACGCACCATTAAATCGTTATGCTTTGGAGTACGCCACAACGACATCCAATCAAATAATGTCATGTCATTGTCAAAGTCGGCGCTGCTGTCTTGCGGGCAATAACCAATGGCGGCATTTTCTGACCATTTAATACGGCCGTGATTATGTTGAAGTTCGTTTACTAAACAACGTAATAGGGTAGTTTTACCCACGCCGTTTTCACCGATAATCGCCAATTTAGAACCCGCCTCTAAGATGAGGTCGCCGTGTTCAAATAACACTTCTTCAAAGCCATGGCCTAACTCTTCAAGCACGAGCGCCTGACGGTGTAATTTTTTCGATTCAGTAAAACGAATTGATGGGGTAATACGGCTAGATGATTTAACGTCATCAAGCTTAATTTTATCCATTTTTTTGGCACGTGAACTGGCTTGTTTGGCTTTAGAGGCGTTAGCACCAAAGCGGTTAACGAAGTCTTGTAGTTCGTCAATTTCTGCACTTTTCTTGGCGTTACCTGCTAATAACTGCTCACGAATAAGGCTTGATTGCTCAAGGAAGTACTCGTAGTTACCTGGGTAAATACGTAATTCGCCGTAGTCAATGTCAGCCATGTGAGTACACACAGAGTTCAAGAAGTGTCTGTCGTGCGAAATGATGATCATGGTGCACTTACGCTTGTTAAGCTCTTCTGCTAACCAACTAATGGTATGAATATCCAAGTTGTTTGTGGGTTCGTCGAGTAACAAAATGTCAGGGTTGGCGAATAAGGCTTGTGCTAATAACACACGCAATTTCCAACCTGGTGCAACTTGCTGCATTAAACCGAAGTGAAATGACTCTTCTATACCAGCCTCTAATAGAATTTCACCAGCACGACTTTCTGCTGTGTAACCGTCCATTTCAGCAAACTGGCTTTCAAGATCGCCAACACGCATACCGTCTTCATCGGTCATTTCAGCTTTATTGTAAATGAAATCACGCTCTTGCTTTACCTTCCACAGCTGTACATCACCCATGATTACGGCATCAACTACGCTGTATTTTTCAAAGGCGAACTGGTCTTGACTCAATGTACCGACTTTTAAGCCTGGAGTGATAGATACGTTGCCAGAGGTTGGGGCTAAGGCTCCACTGAGGATTTTCATGAATGTGGATTTACCACAGCCATTTGCGCCAATTAAGCCGTAACGATTGCCATGGCCAAATTGCGCCGAAATGTTTTCAAACAACGGCTCTGGGCCAAACTGCATAGTAATATTAGCGGTAGAAATCAAAACAAGTTTCCATTGAGTGGTACAGCATTGTTATCGACAAGCGGCTAGGGCGTAGCGTTGTGAAAATAAGACTGATAGGACGTAATATATAAGGTCGCGGATTATACAGGGAAGTGTTCAATTGTCGATTTATTATCTGCCTATTACTTATATTGATTACGCTAATACTCTATTGATGGTGCAAAATACTTTGTGATTTATTAAATTTGCTCGCATTTAAATGTGGTTTAACTGCATAAAAAGCATAATATAATTGAATTTTGTAACTTTTGGTGAGTATTTATTCTTATTGTCATGTGTGATTTCTGTGAATGTGGGCTAAAACAGTCTTAAGTGTGGTATTTTTCGACAGTATTAACCTCATTTTTGTGTACTAGTTCACAACATTCAATTTAAAATAAGTGCTCGCTAATTTAAAGCTCATATTTCACCGTTAAGTGTCTATAATCATTCAACAATAAAAACCATGCTTAAAGTAATGTTTTGTTTGATGTCTTGTTTGAATTTTTACAACGTGCCATTTTTAATAAACGAACGCATTTGTGTACGTACGGTTCTGGAATGATTGAATGATAAAGATAACCTCAAATGCTGTTGTAAATATTGGTTTGTGTTTGCTTTACCTATTCTGTTTTGTGGGTCAGGCTTCTGCAATTGATAACACTTCTGCCGACACAGATGTTCCAAATGCTATGGTTCATGTGTTAACTCCTCAAGAATTAACATGGTTAGCGCAACATCAACCCATTAAAGTGGGGGTAGACGGTTATTTTCCTCCCTATAGCTTTATCGATGAACATGGACATGTTGTCGGCATGGCAGTTGATACGCTCAATTTGATAGGTAAAAAACTCGATATTACATTCGTAATCGACGATGAATACCACTGGCAGAATATCCTCAATAATCTCGACAACAAACAAATTGATGTTGTGCTGACGATGGTTCATACCCCTGATAGAGCTGAGCGTCTGCTTTTTACAACGCCTATTATTTGTAAATCATTAGTTATTATCACTAAAAAAAGCAAATTCTCTATTCATAATCGAAGTGATATTGCTGGTAAAACAGTCGCGTTGGTACAAGGCTATCATTATGCTGAAAAAATCATTGCCGAATTTCCCACTGTTACACCTTATTATGTTGCTAGCATGCGTGAAGCCCTTGAAGTCGTTCAAGCTGGTCAAGCCGATGCGGCGATTAGCTTTTTGGCTGCGGCAAATTATTTTCAATTTAAGTATTCATTTTCAGACTTAAAGGTTGCGGCTTTTTATGAGAAAAATAATGCTAATGAGTCTATTGCAGTAAGGGCTGATTTACCCGTATTAGCAAGCATTATGCAAAAAGGTCTCGATTCTGTGACCTTAATAGAAAGAAAGGCAATCAATGAAGCGTGGGGGGCTAACATTACTCTGCCAAAAGATTACAAAGAGTTTATTGAGTTAGCGGTTATTGCCAGTGTGCTGATTTTATTGCTTATTATTTGGATTGTTCAAACTAGACGGAATAATAGAGCGTTGCGACTGGCGAATAAGCAAACTGCAGAGGCTAATACGGAGTTAAGTAGCATAAAAGATAATCTTCAAGAACTTGTTTTAGAAAGAACCTTACAACTGAGTAACAGTGAAAACCGTTATCGGGGCATTGTTGAGTCTTTACAGGATGAATATATTTTTTATCAGCATGATACTAAAGGTTATATCAATTATGTTAGCCCTTCGGTTACTCATATTTTAGGCCATACGGTGACGGGGTTTGGTGCCTTTTACGATAAGTTTTTATCTAATAGTCCTAAGAACGTGCTTATTGCTGATTATGTACAACGTATTATGAATGGTGAGCATTTAGCGCCATTTGAAATGGATATTATTGATACAAAAGGTAACATGCACATTTTTGAAGTGCTTGAACGGCCAATGTACGACGATGAGGGCAATTGTATCGGCTGTGAAGGTGTCGCACATGATATTACCGCCAAAAAAGAGCAACAAGATAAACTGCATCAGTTATCGCATTATGATGAATTAACAGGACTGGTTAACCGTTATTTTTTCAAAATATTGCTCGACGATGAAATTGAAATTTGTCATTTAAACCAGCAACCTTTAGCTCTGTTATTCCTAGATTTAACTCGCTTTAAGGTCATTAACGACAGTTTTGGTCATTCTGCAGGTGACTATATTTTAACACAATCGGCTTTGCGGATTGTTAATCATCTCGCTGATTCTTACACCGTATCGCGCTTTGCTGGTGATAAGTTTTGCATCTCATTACCAAACAAGTCAGCGGCAGAAGCAAATATTATTGCTGTTGAACTAGTTGAGGCGTTTCAACCCCATTTTGAGTTTTTAGAGCAAACCATCATTTTAGGCTGTCGTGTTGGGATTAGCTTGTTTCCAAACGATGGTCTTAATGCCGATGCGTTAATAAGCCATGCTGACTCGGCTTTGTACGAAGCGAAAAAAGTTCCTGCATGTGTTGCTTTTTGTAATAAAGAAATGGCTTCTTATAATAAAAAACGGCTTATGTTAGAGCAAGAACTGCGTAAGGCGCTGTCGCTAACCGTAGATGATAAACCGCAATTATTCATGGTTTACCAAGCTTTAATTGATTTACCTGATTTTCAATTAGCTGGTTTTGAGTCTCTAGTTCGTTGGGAACATCCAGAGATAGGCGTTATTTCTCCCGCCGAATTTATTCCCATTGCAGAAGACACAGGTTTGATTTTTGAACTTAGTCATTGGGTCCTTAACACTGTGTGTAAACAACTGGTTATATGGGATCAACAAGGCTATGACTTTAAAAGAGTATCGATAAACTTCTCTGCTTTAGATTTAATGAACATTAAATTTGCTGAAGAATTATTGGAGTTAGTCGAACTGCTTGGTGCAAAACCAAGTTGGCTTAAATTAGAAATTACCGAAACAGCTTTAATGGCTATCCCAGAGCAATCAATAGCCATTTTAACACAACTTAAAAATGCAGATATTCAGGTTGCTATTGATGATTTTGGTACTGGATACTCATCGTTGGCTTACCTTAAATCATTGCCAGCAACGACATTAAAGATTGATCAATCCTTTATTCGTAATTTGATTGATTCAAGTGAAGATCAGGCTGTGGTGAAAGCAGTGATCAGCATGGCACATTCATTAGGTAAGCAGGTCACCGCAGAAGGTGTTGAACAACAAGAACAACTTGATTATCTGGTTGCACATGGTTGTGATGTTGCCCAAGGTTATTTTTTCTCAAGACCTATTAGTGCCCACGAAGTCTGCCGGCGTTATTTTGATCAAGTGAACGATTCCAAGACAGATTAGTTCGTTTGCATCGTTGTTTAATTAGCGGCGTAGCGTGATTTGTTGGTACAATATCTTTATGTGCCAAATAGGCAGACAAGACAGAATTGGAAATACCCATGGTAGAAGAACAACAAAACAATCCGTTACATGGACTTAAGCTTGAGACATTAATTACTGAGCTGGTTGAATGTTACGATTGGAAAATTTTATACGCGGCATTAAAACTTGAATGTTTCAACTTGAATCCATCTATTGAAGGTTGCCTTAAGTTTTTAAAAAAAACCGAATGGGCCAGAGAGAAAGTGGAACATTTTTACCTTTATCGCTATAAGCGTATGCCTAAAGCCGTGGGTGAGCAGTTTGACCTTAAACCGCGTGAACGTGGTTTTGCAGCAGGTATTATGCCGCGTAAGCCAATGGAGTTAACCTTTGAGTCCATCGCAAGAATGCACGAGCTAGCAGCAGAAAACTTTGAAGCTAACCGTAATGCAGGCAGACCAAGAGGTTCAGGTAAACCACAAGGTAATAGAAAGAATTCTGGTTATGATAACCGTGCAGGCCAATCATCGAATTCATACCGCCGTGATGGCGATAGTTCATCTAAACCAAGCCGAGCTGTATCATCCGACCCAAGTAATCCTTGGGGTAAGTAAGTCTTGAGATGATAACGCCTAGCGATCTCATCAGTTAATAATAAGCCCTGAATTAACAGGGCTTATTTATGCCATAAATTTAGTTTGCAATCGAAAGATCAGATTCTGCAGCTGCGAGCATAGCAAATTCTTCTTCAGCATTTTTAGCGACCAGACGTTTTGAACTGTAGCCAAAGTAATATGCCGCACCAATCACAAACAAGCCCACAGTGAACAAGAATGCACGCGGATCAAATGCATAAACGCCGGTCAGTGCAATTAATGACAATACCAAGGCAATGCCAGAGGTGACAACGCCGCCAGGTGTTTTATAAGGGCGAGCTAACTCAGGTTGTTTAATGCGCAGTAAAATATGACTTAAAGCCATTAATGCATAAGACACGGTGGCGCCAACAACGGCCATCGCTAACATTAAATCACCTTCACCGCTAAGTGATGCAATAAAGCCAAATATTGCAGGGACAATTAGCGCACGAGCAGGGACTTTACGCGAGGTGGTAATCGATAACGCGCGAGGTAAATAACCAGCACGAGATAACGCAAATACTAGGCGACTATAGCCATAAATAATCGAGAAAAATGAGGCGACTAAGCCTGCTAAACCGAGAATGTTGACTATGGTGGCTAAGCTCTCATTGCCGGTCACTTTTAAGGCATCAACTAAAGGTACTGCACTTGCACCCATTGCTGCAGCACCGCCTACGCCAGGTACTAATACCACAACCATCAAAGCGGTAAATAATAAGAATATCATTGCACCAATAATGCCTTTAGGCACATCTTTGGCTGGGTTTTTAGCTTCTTCTGCAGCTAAAGGCACACCTTCAACCGCCAAAAATAACCACATGGCAAAGGGTAATGCTGCCCACACACCGTACCAGCCTAATGGTAAAAACTCACTGGCACCCGCAGCATCGGTAACGGCAACATCGTATAAATTATTGGCATCAAAGTTAGCCACGAGTACCACCGCCGTGGCGATAATGGCCAGTACCGCTAAACCACTGATCACCATCATCACTTTTAGAGCCTCGCCAACACCCGCTAAGTGGATGCCAACAAACACTAAATAAAACATCGCATAAACCCAAGGGCCATTAAAGCCAAGCAGTTCTTGTACCGCAGAACCAATAAAAATAACAATGGCAGCAGGTGCTAGGGCGTATTCAATTAATACTGCTAACCCCGTCAAATAGCCACCAGCAGGTCCCATGGCTTGACGTGCAAAGCTGTATCCGCCACCCGCAGCGGGGATTGCCGCTGACATTTCTGCCAATGAAAGGACTAACGTTAAATACATCACTGCCATTAAGATAGCGGCAATGGCAAAGCCACCCCAACCAGCTTCGGCGATACCGAAATTCCAACCTGCGAAATCGCCTGAAATGACATATGACACGCCTAAGCCAGCTAGTAAAATCCAGCCTGCGGTGCCGCCCTTTAATTGCCGTTTGGCAAGATACTCTTGGTTATCTGACATGATCTTTCTCCAGGTGTATTATTATTCTGCAGTTAAAAAGTTAGTTGTTTGTTGTTGATTTTCGATCACATCATCTTGAGTGCGATCTTTAAGGTTTACTCCTGTAAGTTGGCGTTTTCTGGCTTCATTTATTAAGTATTCAGCCTTTTTGGCGGCTTCATTGAAGCTGAGGCCCGCCGGACGAATATTAGAAATACAATTACGATAAGCGTCTGTTAACCCAGTTTTAGGGGCCCAGGTCATATATAAGCCAAGGCTATCTGGCGAACTTAAGCCGGGGCGCTCGCCAATAAGCACTATGACTATTTGGGCGTTAAATATTTCTCCAATATCGTCACCAATGGCTACACGGCCTTGTTCAACGATTGTAATAGGGGCGAGGGTAAGTGTTTTTTGTTGTTGGTTGAGCCGAGTTAACAATGCATGAATAAACGGTTTTGCATGACTTTGAACGGCTAAAGACGATAAGCCATCTACGACGACAATGGCCAAATCAAATTGTGGCGTTGCAGCTTGGCCCTGATTGAGGTGTTTTACTAATAAGAGACGACTCGCATCAGCTAGTTTCCGGCCCAAATCTGGGCGTTGTAAATAGGTCACCCGATCATGTGCCTGACTGACGACAACAAATGCCGGTGTAGCGTTTGCTAGTAACGGGATCGCATTAAGCTGCTGGGTTAAGGCACTAATATCTAATGGTAAGTTAACGGCATCACGAGCTTCGGCGTGCGACAATTGAAACGCCAGTAATTCTGATGTTGGCAAGCTGATTCCAGCACGACCAAGCCCAATTCGTGCATCGGTAAATTGGCGTAAATCGCGCCATGGATTATCAATTACTGCCCCGTTTGTTAACTTGTCTGAGTTTATAGTGGTTTTGAGCGTTTGAGGTGATGAAGTTGATTTCATTAGCAGCCCCCTTGTAACGCACGTAATGGTTTGACAAACGCGCTGGGTAAAGCGGTTGATAAAATGGTGTTGGACGTATCTTGCATTATGTTCATGCGAGTTAACCATTGCTCAAACTCAGGCGATGGGCGTGAGCCTAATACGCGGCGAACATAGAGGGCATCGTGAAAAGAGGTCGTTTGATAATTGAGCATAATGTCGTCTGAACCTGGAATCCCCATCACAAACGAACATCCCGCGACGCCGAGTAACGTGAGCAGGTTATCCATGTCATTTTGGTCTGCTTCAGCGTGGTTGGTGTAGCACACATCGCAACCCATGGGCACTCCGAGCAATTTACCGCAAAAGTGATCTTCTAATCCTGCGCGCGTGATTTCTTTACCATCAAACAGGTATTCAGGGCCGATAAATCCCACCACGGTATTAACTAGTAATGGATTAAACTTACGTGCAACAGCATAAGCTCGCGCTTCACAGGTTTGTTGATCTAAGCCATGGTGAGCATTGGCTGACAATGAACTGCCTTGACCAGTTTCAAAATACATGACGTTTTGGCCAACAGAACCACGATTAAGGCTCAGTGCAGCTTGTTGAGCTTCGGCTAAGGTATTTAAATTAAATCCAAAACTGCTATTGGTGGCTTCTGTACCGCCGATTGATTGAAACACTAAATCAACCGGTGCGCCGGCTTCAATACATTCAATGGTGTTGGTTACATGTGTGAGAACACAGCTTTGAGTCGGGATTTGATATTTTTGGATAACATCATCCATTAATTTCATTAATTTAATAGCTTGCGCTACGTTATCGGTAGCCGGATTAATACCGATAACGGCATCGCCATTGCCATAGAGCAAACCGTCTAACATTGAGGCTGCAATACCGTTTACATCATCCGTAGGGTGATTAGGTTGTAAGCGGGTAGAGAGGTGACCCGGTAAGCCGATAGTATTTCGAAATGCGCTTGTTACATGACACTTCTTGGCAACCAATATCAAATCTTGATTGCGCATAATCTTGCACACAGCTGCTGCCATCTCTGGGGTAATCCCCATTTTCACCGTGGCCAGAATCTCTGGCGTTACATAATCGCTTAATAACCAATTACGAAAATCGCCAACAGTTAGGTGGCTAATATGACTAAAAGCATTACTGTCATGGTCATCAAGGATCAATCTGGTAACTTCATCTTGTTCGTAAGGAATTATGGCTTCATTCAAAAAGGTTTTTAATGGTAAATCTGCCAAGGTCATCTGGGCTACAGCTCGCTCTTTAGCTGAGTGTGCAATCACGCCCGCTAAACGATCGCCAGAGCGCTGCGGCGTGGCTTTCGCCATAAGTTCAGCCAAGTTGGCAAATTGATAAGTTTGACTACCTAATGTGTAGCGATAAGCGTGACCCATTCTTAACCTCAATGCTTTATGTTTTGGTATAGCTTTTGCTCGGATGATGATTGATCCAATTACTTTGATGTTTAGTGCAGCTTAAAGCGTACCAACTGACTATCAAATTTTGGCAAAAGTCATTTTGATGTTTATTTTCAATTAGATACTGTTAGGTTTTTGTCAAATCTTGTTAAGCGTTAACCGTAAAGTGTAAGTTGAGGAGGTCCAAATGCAGCACGACACCGAGCATGACGCACCACAAAAGTGCATAGTGCAAACGACTGATGTTGATGAGCAGGCTCATAATTTAACGTCATGGCAGCAAATTTATGATCAAACCAGTAATGGTCAGTTTTATGGATGTATAGAAGGGATTAATTATCCAGACTCACATTTATTTAAAGAATTTACTCTGCGAGCGCTCAGACAGCAGTGCAATATTGCTCCAGATTCGATATGGCTTGGTATTCCTGCATTATCTTCAGACAGTAAAATAAATGGCCTACAAGTCGAGTCTCATCAATTTATGTGCCGTGGTAGTGATTGTGATTTTGAGTTAATCACTCCAGAAGAGTTTACTATTTATGGTGTAGTGATTAACCGTGACATGCTTTTTTCGATGGCAGAAATCCAAGGGATTAAACTCAAACACAGTATGACGCAAGATAATGCACGTCAAGTGGTAATCCCAGCGGTGTTAAATCAAGCAAGATTAACCATTGAACAGCTTATTAGTCACAATGGGTTAGGCCTTTGCACTCAATTACAACAAGATATTCTCAGCACCCTGGTACTAACATTGTTAGTTGATAACCAGGCCAACCAACATATTGCGCCAAGTTATCATCATAGGTTCGACGTTGTAGAAAAAGTAAAAGACTACATTCATCAACATCCACATCAGGCGATAACCATCACCCAGTTGTGTGAGCATACTCATGTGAGTCGGCGCACCTTACAATACAGTTTCGAGTCAATTTTAGGCATTAATCCATTGCGCTTTTTACGCTTAACCCGCCTCAATAACGTCAGGCGAGAACTTAAAAAACCATTGCAAGATAAGCCCATTGCAGTGATTGCAGCTAATTGGGGGTTTTGGCATCATGGACAGTTCACTAAAGACTACACACAATTATTTGCTGAGAATCCATCGCAAACTCGAAATCGTTTTCAGTATTGAACGTAAAGTATCTTATCTTCGTATTACACTTACGTTATTGTTTTACTTACTATGTTCGACTTACCATAACTAAAGTAGAGGGAACTTATGCAACAAGATAAATTCAACACAATTCCGCAAGAAGCGTTTGATTGGTATGACTCATATGCGCATGGCGGAATGGACCGCAGAACCTTTATCGCTAAACTGGGCTCGTTAGTTGCGCTTGGTTATTCGATGAGTGTGCTCACATCGGCTTTACTGCCAAACTATGCACTGGCAGAGCAAGTCTCTTTTAATGATGCTGATATTAAAGCCACTTACGAAGAGTTTGATTCGCCACTTGGTCATGGAAAAGGTCGAGGTTATTTAGTCGAGCCACTCAATAAGCAAGGTCCATTACCTGTTGTCTTGGTTGTTCATGAAAACCGAGGACTAAATCCTTATATTGAAGATGTAGCCAGACGATTAGCAAAAGCTGGGTTTATTGCGTTTGCTCCAGACGCTCTGTATCCGTTGGGTGGATATCCTGGTAATGATGACGATGGTCGTAAAATGCAAAGTGGATTAGACCGCAGTAAAATAGAGCAAGATTTTGTTGCCGCGACTCAATTTATAAAAGCCCATAAACAAAGTAACGGTAAAGTGGGCGCGGTAGGATTTTGCTTTGGTGGATATATAGTTAATTACCTTGCGGCAGTAAAACCTGATCTCATTCAAGCTGGTGTGCCTTTCTATGGTACTCCTGCTGCAAAAGAGCTTAGAGCAAATATTAAAGCACCACTATTAGTACAATTAGCAGAACTTGATCAACGTGTTAATGATACATGGCCAGAATATGAGCAAGATTTAATAGCCATCAAAGCACCATATCAAATGCTTATGTACCCGAAAGCTAACCATGGTTTTCATAATGATTCAACCGCACGGTTTGATGAAGCAAATGCAGACCTTGCCTGGCAACGAACCATCACATTTTTTGAAAAACACATCAGCTAGCTGAAGCTAAAATGGAAGGGCGATAATAACGTTCTTTCATTTTATACTGAATATTTATATTTTAATTTCGGTTCTATTAAACACGATCAGAAAACGTTATATTTTTTACTTTGCAGTTATTTTTAACATAATAATCATATAGTATGGTTTTATGATGTTATTATAATAAAAAGTTAATAGGATGTGACCATATACCATGTTTAACCGATACCTTGCCAACATATGATTGAGTATGAAAATGCCGATGTTCAAGTTGAGTTAGCTAATGTGATTGAACGTTTTGGCTGTCCGAGTATTTTACTTGCCGATGACAGCTTAACTCAACAATTTGTAATAAAAGCAGTTTTACAAAATGTCGGCTTATCCCTTGATTGTGTTGACGACGGAAAAAAGGCAATAGAGCTCATTCAACAAAAAAAATACGATATTGTGTTAATGGATATTCAAATGCCCATTCTCGACGGCATTTCTGCTACTCAGATAATTAGGCAACAATTCCCTTCTGAAACACTTATCATTATTGCTTTAACTGGCGATACTGAACTTGATATCGATTCTACCGATGTGAAAGCCTTGTTTAATTCCTTTTTACACAAACCAGTAGAAAGCCATGATCTCATTAATGCCATTATCTCGTCTTGGATGCCACATGCTGATTCATCGACAATAAACCACCAACAAACTGCCAACGTTTCAGATGATCAGCAATTAGTGCAATCGATAGCACAATTAGCAAAACACTCATCATTTGACCTTCGTGGTGGAGTGTACGAATGGGTAGGTGAGGCAGCTTATTTACGTGTATTAAACGCATTTGTTCGTGTTTATAAACCGTATGTTATGACCCTTGCGTCTAATCAGGCTCAAGTGATGACTTTATCAGAACAACATAGGTTTTTTCATAAGTTAAAAAGTGCCGCGGCTAATATCGGCGCGATAGGATTAATCAAGGCAATAGACGATTTTGAGCAAAAGGGTGAAAGCAGTATTGATGATATTAATCATCAACTTATACTTGTAATAAAACACCTTTCACCGCTTTATATATCCAAAGTGATATAACAACTTTTTCATATTACATATTATTTATTTCTTTGTATTATATTGCTTTACGTACAATGTCGAAGAAAGTACTACATTAAAAATGGAGTTTATTGAATGTCAGAAGAGCAAAAACCGGATTTAAAAACTAGCACCAATAATCAACCACCAAAATTAATCGTGGTCGGTGTCGGCGCCAGTGCCGGTGGTCTTGAAGCGCTTCAATCGCTTTTGTCCAATATGCCGACTGACAGTGGTATGGCTTTGGTTGTTGCGCAACATTTGTCACCTTCTTATAAAAGTATGATGACAGAATTGCTCGAAAAAGAATCGACGATTTCAGTAGTAACGGCAATCGATAATGCACCAATAGAACCCAATAAAGTGTACATTTGCCCACCCAATTCAAACATTGAAATCACTGCAAACGACAGAATTAAATTATTAAGTTATCCCGATGTGAGGCACACGCCACGTCCATCTGTTGATATGTTATTTGAGTCGATTGCTGAACATAAAAATGATTTTGCTATTGGTGTTGTGTTATCGGGAACCGGAACCGATGGCAGTCGAGGTATACGCGCCATTAAAGGTGAAAATGGCTTTGGTATTGTACAAGACCCTCATGATGCTAAGTATGATGGTATGCCAAATTCCGCGATAAACTCAGGTCACGTTGACCTTATTTTGCAAGCGACTGAAATAGGACATGAATTAAAGAATATAATTCATTTCCCCAGAAATACCGGTATTGATAATGACGGCACCATGCCGCGTGAAACCTATCAGGGTATTATTAAGCAATTAAAAGCACGCCGTAATGTCGACTTTTCGCTTTATAAAGAAAACACTATTTTACGCAGAATTGAACGTCGTATGACGTCTTTAAAAATCCATCATTCCGCTGACTATTTGGCGCATCTGCAAGATAATAAAGAGGAAATCAATTACTTATTTAACGACATGTTAATTGGTGTCACGTCATTTTTCAGAGATCCACGTGCTTTTGATAATTTACAACGCGAATTAGCTAACTACATTCAAAATAAGTCTAATAAATCGTTACGGTTTTGGTGCGTTGCTTGCTCAACGGGTGAAGAACCCTACACGCTGGCGATTATTTTAAGTGAGATCCTCGGTGACAAGATTGATGAATATAAGATTCAAATTTTTGCCACTGATATTGATCAAAATTCGATTAATTTTGCTCGCCTAGGGGTTTATCCTGAAACCGCGTTAAATTTTATTCCTCGCACAATTAAAAACAAATATTTTTTGCTCAATAGCGAACAATATGAATTGATTAAGCCTATTAAATCAAAAGTCATATTTTCAGTTCATGACGTTAACAACGATCCACCATTTTTACGTCTTGATTTGATTACTTGTCGAAACTTGATGATTTATTTTACCGTAGAGCTTCAACGTCAAATATTGCCAATGTTCCATTATGCGTTAAATCCTAAAGGGTTATTAATGCTTGGACAGTCTGAATCTATTGGTGTGTTTCAAGAGCAATATAGGCCTCTGTCTAAAACTGGTAAAATTTATGAAACTCTTTTTGTGGGTAAACAATTACCACCGGAGCGTAAAACGACTCGAGGTATAAGCTTATCAACAAACAATATGAAAGAGCTAAAGCCGTTACTCGCTTCACAACATAATCGCACTAAAGTGGATACTGAACTTACAAAGATTATTGTAGATACCTTGCGTGAGTATGTACTACCTAATGCAATATTATTAAATGAGAACCAAGATATCATCTTTACTCAAGGTGATAATGTATTGTTGGTTCGTCCAACAGGCTTACCGTCCAATAATATTTTTAAAAATCTACATCCGCAGTTATCAATCGATTTACGTAGTGCGTTTCATAACATCCAAAACGGTCAAAAAATTGCAGATACAGGTTACCAATCATTTAAGTTAAATGGCGAGAATGTTTGGGTTAAGTTGATTTTAATGACGATTGAGAGAGAAGGGCCGCTAGGCAGTTTAACCCTAATTTTTTCGCAAATTGAACAGCCTGAAAATATTCCGTTGCTCACTACTGATAAGCAAGATACTTCAAATCAAGCTATTGCGCTTGAGCAGCAACGATTGTTAGCAAAAACAAAAGAACAATTACAAAATGTTATTGAAGAGCTAGAGACCTCTAACGAGGAAATGCAGTCCATGAATGAAGAACTGCAAAGCTCAAACGAAGAATTACAAAGTTCAAACGAAGAGCTTGAAACCACGAACGAAGAATTACAATCTACCAACGAAGAATTACAAACGGCCTATGCTGAATTGCGCATGGCTTATGAAGAACGCGAACATCAACGGATTGAATTAGATAGACTCAAAATTGATTTAGAACATTCCAATACGTTGCAATATGAAGCTGAAAAATCTGCTCAAATGGGTTCATGGTTTTGGGATCTCGCTACTCGTAAACTCGAGTGGAGTAATGGTTGTTATGAACTCTTTGGTTTAGATAAAGATGTTTTTCATCCTTCGTATGAAGCTTTCATCGGTTTAGCGTCTGGTGAATATCGAAGCCGTCTAGAAGAACAATTAACCAATTTATTGCACAATAAAGCAACTCAACCTTTTATTTTTGAAGCACTGGATGTAAATCGGAATATCACAATAATGTCGTTAGAGGCTGTTGTTTCTTTCAATGATTTAAAGCAAGCCACCCGAGTAATGGGGACTATACGCGATATTACTAGCTCGGTAATGAAAGAAAAAGAACAAGTTGTTTATAAAGACACCATTACATATCTATTAAACAACACCCTCACGGCATCGTTTGTATTAGATATCGACAAGCTTCAGATTGAATACATTAATGCCGCTTTCCAAAAACTACTGGGGTATTCAGAAGTCGTTATCAACGCATTAGCTAATGAAAAGTTATTTACATTATTTAATACTAAAGATGCGATTGCGTTTAAAGGCATAGTCGATAAAGTCTCTCGCTCAACCGTGGGGGAATGTATCCCAGGAAAATATGCTATTAAGCCGAAAGACAGTAATGATTTAATGAATGTGTATGCAAATCATACCGTGTATGAACTTGACGATACCACCGGTTTGCCAAAGAAAATGTTAGTGACACTCTTTGCTGCAGAATAATGCAACATAAAATACGCAAGTATTAAATATATGCGTATTTTAAGGATGTAGATTTAAACATCAATTTATTTAAGTCAGTGATGATTAGTGTAAATATTAAGGAGAGGTTTTGGAGCGATATAACGGAATTGGTATCCCATGTATTACGACAACACATAAGCTTGAGATAGTTGGCTTTAATGATGTTGCTAGAAACATGTTTGGCCGTGCGTTGACGATGACGCCTATGGGCGAAAAAAGAATCGTCTTAACGGCTTTAGTCAATTCTAATGTGTCGAACTTTCTTGCCTGGGTAACAAATAAAGATAAAGATTACATAGAGTTAAAAATTGTTTGTAATGGTGCGGTTAAGCACTTTGTGGCTAATTTAAAAAGTGTTAAAGACATTGATTCCCTGGGGAATGAAACCCAGACGTACAACTTTTGTTTTTTCCCATTAGACAGTTATCACTCTCTAAATAAAGACTTTAACCTTTATCGCAGTGTGTATATGTACTCGACTCAGGCGATATACATTACTGATCATCAACACAATATTGTATCGGTAAACCCGAGTTTTATTAATTTGTTAAGTCGTTCATTTAAAGAGGTAATGGGTAAGAATGACGGTATGATATATACCGCGGATTCACACACTAAATTACAAAAACTACTTTCGACGTTAGACACTGAACGCGATGACATCAGTGAGCGTTTAGAATGCATCAGAATGTACCCTAATGGTGAGCCTGAGATCATCTGCTGCAAAGTTCATATCAATGTGATTTTTGATGAAGAAACGAAAGAAAAGCAATATTTACATATATTAGATGATGTGACACAGCAGGTATCTATTGAACAATCTTTGTCTAAAGCAGCTTACACCGACAGTTTAACCGGTTTATCTAATCGGATGAGTTTTAATGAAAGATTCAAAGACATGTATGATTCTGCTCAACGACTCGGTGAAAAATTGTGTGTGTTTTATATTGATTTAGATCGTTTTAAATATTTAAACGATGAGTATGGTCATGATTACGGTGATTTATTACTTAAACATGTAAGTGAACGTTTAACTGGTTGCTTTAAAAAACAAGATTTAGTTGCTCGAGTCGGTGGTGATGAATTTGTCGCCGTGATTCAGTCAGATGAAGATATTGAATGTTTTGAACATATTGCGTTAAGAGCTATCAATGAGTTATCTAAGCCTTATACATTACATGAATTACTTTACACCTGTACTTGTAGCATTGGTGTATCTGTATATCCCGATGATGCTGTAGACCAAGAATACCTTTTAAAGGCTGCTGATAGTGCTATGTACATAGCTAAACAAAATGGCCGCAATAACTTTGCCTTCTTTGATTTAAACCATAAAAAAACCGAAGATAAACATCAAAAAATCATTAAAATTGTCGAAAAAGCATTAGCGGATAAAAAGATTATTCCTTATTTTCAGCCTATCCATGATGTTGACTCTGGCGAATTAGTCTCGTTTGAAGCATTGGCGCGTTACTGTAATGACAACAACGAGATTTTACCACCCAGTTATTTTATGCCTTCTATTGAGCAAGATGTATTGTTGATAGGTTTAGGTGTCACTATGATAAAACAGGTGATTACTCAACTTAGGATGCTAGAATCTCATGGTATAATGATCCCAATATCAATTAATTTATCATCGTATCAGCTGCTTTCTGAAGTCATTATTAAACAACTTGAAATGATTGCGCTGAGATTTCCGCAATTTGTACCCTTATTAAAAATTGAAATTACCGAGACATTGATTTTCGAAAACAATCAGTTTGTGGTTGTTAACATTGCTCGCCTAGTCGAGTGTGGTTTTAGATTAATGCTTGATGATTTTGGCACCGGTTATTCGTCAATCTACTCGTTAAAAAAATTCAAATTTGAAACCGTCAAAATTGATAAAACGTTTATTGATGACATACATTCAGCGAATATTGAAGATCAAACCTTACTGAATACCATTATCTCTTTGGTAAAAAATCTCAAATTAAAGATTATATGCGAAGGTGTTGAGACCGAATCACAAGTTTCTTTTTTGAAAGATCAACACTGTGGTTTTGCGCAAGGTTATTATTACTCGCAAGCCATATCGAAAGCTAAAATGCTTGATTATATTAAAAAGCACAGTAAAAAAGACATTTTTTTACCCATTAAAATAACAGTGCAATAGAGATTATTAATGAATACAGAAAAGCTAGCTCAAGTATTAATTATTGATGATGAGAGCTCGTCAATTGAAGTCATGACGACGATGCTCGAATCAACCATGACTGTTTTTGTTGCTGAAACGGCTGAAGATGGTTATAACTTACTTAAATTGCATGATTTTGATATTATTTTGTTAGACGTTGATTTACCAGATATTTCAGGGTTCGATCTCTGTAAAAAAATTAAATCAGAGAAAAAGTTCGCTAATATTCCTGTCATTTTTATCTCAGGTTACAAAGATCTTATTTTCGAAATTCAAGCGTTCGAGGCAGGAGGTGTTGATTATCTCAGTAAGCCAATCAGTCCAGTTAAAATGCTGATAAGAATGAGCGTGGCTTTGAATATTAAATTACCAATCCCAAGTTCGAAAAGTATCAAAATCGATTAAAAAATTACCGCTCGATAACTGTATTTAATCGCTTTAATGAAAACGAAAAGACATCACAATTGCGATGTCTTTTTTACTATTCCGTATTATCGTTTTACGGAATTAGACGCGGCAATAATCATTTTATTTCTTAACCATTTATTTGCGGGTTCTTTATCAACATTCACATGCCAATATAAATGTATGCCAATTTCAGGCAATTCAACTGGCATTGGATGTATTGCAATATCTAACATTTCGCTATACATCATTGCAGCTGTTTTAGGTAATGTTAACAACATATCATTGTTTAATATGACTTTACATGCTGATAATGCTTGTTGGCAACGTAAAGAAATACGGCGATGATGTCCCATTCTTGATAATTCAAAGTCTTCTAAACCAGGTCCCGTCGAACGAGATGATACCAATACATGATCAAGTGTTAAGTAGGTCTCCAAATCAAGGGTTGTGCTTAGTGCAGGGTGCTGTTTACGGGCCACGACAACCAACTTATCGCTTTGAAGCTGAGTGTGGCGAATATTATTACTCACAGGGATCAATGCATCGATAGCTAAATCGATATCGCCACTGGCTAATTTGTTTTCTAATTCACTGCGATTGACACGTTTATTACTGTTGAGATGAATAGCAGGAGATTCTAACGATAAGCTTTCTTGTAGAATGGGCAAATAGTAAGGTTCTAACGAGCCGTGAAGTGACAATGAAAAACTTTTACGTGAGGTAAGCGGTTCAAATTGTCTTGATTGAACTAGGCATACTTGTAATTGATGTAGAGCTTCACGTACATCATCAATCACATTTTTTGCCACAGGAGTCGGACGCATCTCGTTACCCTGGCGGATAAATAAGGGGTCATCGAAATGATTGCGCAATTTTCCTAATGAGTGGCTAACTGCTGGTTGCGATAGGTTCAATACTGATGCTGCTTTAGTAATATTACCTTCACAATAAATAGCATCAAAAACCACAAACAAATTCAAATCAATTTTCATACTCACTCCATTGAATTAAGCCCAATACAGTGCTTATCCAATATGTATTTTTTAATATCCTACTATTTAAATAGTTAATAGTAGGATATTAGAACTATTCATTTGTTCAATTTAGAACTTGGGATTAGCATAGTCAAGTAGATTCGGATCTGGTAAATAATTCAACTCAATTGTTGTAAGCAATCACTGTAGTGAATGTGCAGGATCTAAACGACAACGCGCGTGTAACTGGTTTCAATTATTAGCAGTACCTAACACCTTGTTGTTCAAGTCATGATTTTTATAACGTTAGAGACACTTAATGGCTGCGATATATTTGATTAGACACGGACAAGCTTCTTTTGGCAGTACTGATTATGATCAATTGTCAGACAAAGGTTGTGAGCAAGCTAGCTTGCTTGGAAACTATTGGCGCAAAAGAGTTCAGCCAAGCAAATTTTATTGCGGTGATTTATTACGTCATGGTCAAACGCTAAGCCATTTTGCAAAGGGGTTAGAAATCAATACCACGCCGATGGTTATCCACTCTGGTTTTAATGAATTTGACCATGTTGATATTTTGCAAAAATTTAATGGCGAATGGCATCACTTTGCGGAAAAAAATGCAAAGCTTCAACAGTTTGACGAACCCAATAAAGTACTCCATAAAGAATTTTATCAGGCATTAACTCGTTGGATGAGCGGTAATCATGATTTGGAATATAAAGAAAGTTGGCCGCAGTTTAAAAGCCGTTGTATTCGTGCATTACAGAATATTATTGAACAAGAGTTGGCAACAAAACGCGTAATCACTGACAACACAAACCCTGTAAAACAACCTAAAGATATTTTAGTGTTCACATCTGGCGGTACTATTTCGACAATAATGCAACACATATTGAAACTAAGTGATGAGCAAACTCTGGCGATAAACCAACAAACTAGAAACACCAGCGTCACTAAATTGTTGTTTTCTGAAAACATGTTAAGTGTCGATTACTTTAATAACTACAGCCACTTAGAAATAATGGGCGATGAGTGGATTACCTTTAGATAATTTTCTTCCACATTTCAATGCTTCGAAACTGATGCAGTTGGAAAAACCAATACACTAAGGAAAAAAAATGAATACTGCTAATTTATTTGATTTAACAGGGAAGGTTGCATTAGTAACAGGTGCTAGCCGCGGTATTGGTGAAAGTGTGGCTAAAACGTTAGCGCAATATGGAGCGCATGTCATTGTATCAAGCCGTAAATTAGATGCCTGCCAAGCTGTTGTTGATGAAATAGTAAAAGCAGGAGGCAGTGCTCAAGCTATTGCATGTCATATCGGTGAGTTAGATCAAATAGACTCAATTTTTGCCGCAATTACACAGCAACATGGCAAGTTAGATATCCTAGTTAATAATGCTGCTGCGAATCCTTATTTCGGCCACATTATCGATACCGACTTAGCGGCTTTTCAAAAAACGGTTGATGTAAACATTCGCGGTTACTTTTTTATGTCGACTCAAGGCGCCAAATTAATGAAAGCCAGTGGCGGCGGTTCAATTGTTAATGTGGCTTCAGTCAATGGTGTTATCCCTGGTGATTATCAAGGTATTTATTCAGTCACCAAAGCCGCGGTGATATCCATGACTCAAGCTTTCGCAAAAGAATGTGCCCAATTTAACATTCGAGTTAACGCTTTACTTCCAGGTGGCACTGACACCAAATTTGCATCAGCACTGGTTGATAACCCAGCCATTTTAAAGCAGATGATGTACCACGTACCAATGAAACGTGTGGCACAGCCTGACGAAATGGCAGGTACAGTTTTGTATCTTGCATCAAATGCATCAAGTTATACCACGGGTACGGCGATTAATGTCGACGGTGGTTATTTGATTGGCTAACTCTTTAAAACAAAAACTAAAAATGAATATCACGCATAGGAATTTATGATGGCGAGCACTCAAAATACCAGTATCAACAAGCTATTTGAATCGTTTTCAACTAAATCGTTATCGCTTAAAAACAAAACAGTAATGGCGCCGATGACCCGCGCCTTTTCGCCAAACTATATCCCCAATGCAGAAGTGGCCGCTTATTACCGCCGTCGTGCTGAAGGTGATGTCGGTTTAATTATTACCGAAGGCACTTTTATTTCACATAAAGCGGCTAACGGTTATGAAAATGTGCCGGCCATTTTTGGTGAACAAGCCTTAGCTGGTTGGAAACATGTTGTTGATGAAGTGCACGCAGCCGGTGGCAAAATTGCCCCACAGCTTTGGCATGTTGGCGCGGTTAGAAAACCAGGAGTAGGACCAGACAAAGAAATGCCTGCCTACAGTCCATCAGGTTTATATAAACCTGGCGCATCAAATGGGGTTGCCATGTCACAAGCTGATATTGATGAAGTGGTTGCTTCATTTGCGCAAGCAGCACTTGATGCAAAAAATATTGGTTTTGATGCGATTGAAATACATGGTGCTCATGGCTACTTAGTGGATCAATTTTTCTGGGAAGGCACTAACCAACGTGACGACCAATACGGTGGCTCACTTGAAAACCGAACCCGTTTTGGTGTTGAAATCGTTAAAGCAATCCGTGCTGCAGTGGGCGATGACTTTACTATTATTTTCCGTTTTTCTCAGTGGAAACAGCAAGATTACAGTGCAAAACTCTGTAAAACTCCTGAAGAGTTAGCCATCTTTTTAGGCTTACTAAGTGATGCAGGGGTTGATATTTTTCATGCGAGTACCCGTCGTTTTTGGATACCAGAATTTGAAGACTCTGATTTAAATCTTGCTGGTTGGACTAAAAAGCTGACCCAAAAACCCGTGATTACAGTGGGTAATGTTGGCCTAGACAATGATTTTATTGGCGAAGGGAATGCCGATTTGTCTGGCACCTCAAATCCAACAGGTATTGATGAATTATTAGTGCGTTTAAATAACGATGAATTTGATTTAGTCGGTATTGGACGTGCGTTATTGGTTGATCCGCAATGGGTGAATAAAATTAAAACCAATGCGATTAATGAGATTAAGCCGTTTAACAAAAAGTCTTTAATGTCGCTTAGCTAGCTAACCATTAGCGTCACTTATTACGCACTAAGACTCAGTAAAAGGACATGATATGAATTTTGAATACAGTGAAAAAGTTCAAGGGTTAATCAACCAAGTCAGCCTGTTTATGGATGAACATGTTTATCCAAACGAAGATAAAATGCATCAACAAGTTGCCCAAGACCCATGGTCAACACCACCGTTATTGGAAGAGCTTAAAGCTAAAGCTAAAGCGCAAGGCTTATGGAATCTATTTTTGCCTGTTGCTTATGGTAAGTACAGTGGCGGTTTAACCAATTTAGAATATGCACCATTAGCCGAAATTATGGGAAAAGTGATGTGGGCATCAGAAGTGTTTAATTGCGCCGCACCGGACACAGGCAACATGGAAGTGTTAGCAAAATACGGCAGTGAAACACAAAAAAAGCAATGGTTAGAGCCACTGCTTGAAGGCAAGATTCGTTCGGCATTTGCCATGACAGAACCCGATGTCGCATCGAGTGATGCAACTAATATCGAGTTAAGCATAGTGCGTGATGGTGACGAGTATGTCATTAACGGCCGCAAGTTTTACATTAGTGGTGCGTGTCGTAAACAATGCGAAATAATGATTGTTATGGGCAAAACTGACCCAGAAAATACCAACCGTTATATTCAGCAATCTCAAGTGCTTGTGCCAATGAATACCCCCGGCGTCAATATGGTTAGGCCAATGCAAGTATTTGGCTATAACGATTCTCCTGAAGGCCATGCTGAAGTCATCTTTACCGATGTGCGTGTACCAGTAAGTAATATTATTGTTGCTGAAGGTAAAGGCTTTGAAATTGCCCAAGGTCGTTTAGGTCCTGGGCGCATCCATCATTGTATGCGCTCAGTGGGTGTTGCCCAGCGCGCATTAGATTTAATGTGCAAACGAGTCAGCGAACGAATCGTTTTTGGACAACCAATGATTAAGCAACAATCTGTTCGTGAAGATATTGCCAAATCTGCTTGCCAGATTGAACAAGCGCGTTTAATGACCTTAAAAGCAGCGCAAAAAATGGACACAGAAGGCAATAAAGCCGCTAAAGACTTAATTGCGATGATTAAAATTGTTGCACCTAGTATGTCACTTGATGTGATTGACCGTGCCATTCAATGCCACGGTGCTGTGGGTGTCAGCCAGGATACATTTCTAGCACATGCGTGGGCAGGTCAGCGAACACTTAGGTTAGCGGATGGTCCGGATCAGGTACACATGATGCAACTGGGTCGTGATTTAGTCAAAAAAATCACACAATAATCACTTAACAGGCCGGCATTTGCTGGGGCGTGTCGGCCTGTTAATTTCATCTAACATAATGGCTGGAATATTGAGTCATTAGTTTATCAGTGACATTAATCTAACAATAAGAGTATTGCTAAATGCCACATACATTTTCTATTGATAATGAGCAGCTTAGTGCTTATTTACAGCAACATGTCGAAGGCTTTATTGGGCCAGTTACACTTGAGAAATTCTCAGGTGGTCAATCTAATCCTACTTATAAAGTCACTGCACAATCTGGGGTGTACGTACTGCGTCGTCAACCGCCAGGCAAGTTATTAAAATCTGCTCACGCTGTAGACCGTGAATACCGTGTTCTTAATGCACTTAAAGACAGCGATGTGCCTGTAGCCAAGGTGTATCACCTATGTGAAGACATTAACATTATTGGTTCAATGTTCTATCTGATGGAGTTTTGCGATGGTTCCGTATATTGGAGTGCATCATTAGCAGACATTGACTCAAATGAGCGCCGCGGTGCCATGTACTCCGAGATGAATAGAGTATTAGCAGCATTGCATCGTGTTGATGTTGATGCCGTTGGCTTAAGCGATTATGGCAAAGCCGGTAATTATTTTGAACGTCAATTGGGCCGTTGGGTATCACAATATAACGTGACAGAACTTCAACCCATTCCGGCAATGCACCAGCTTATTGAATGGCTTGAGGCAAACATACCAAATGATGATGGCAGAGTATGTTTAGTGCATGGTGATTTTCGTTTAGACAATATGATGTTCGCTAAAGACAGTCCGCATGTAATAGCGGTGCTTGATTGGGAACTCTCTACATTAGGCCACCCATTTGCTGATTTAGCATACCAATGTATGCAATTGCGTATGCCTGCGGGCATGGGCACCATCGATGGTTTAAAAGATATTGATCGTGCCAGTTTAGGTATTCCTACTGAAGATGAATATGTCGCGCAATATTGTCAAAGAATGGGTATTGAGCGCATTGATAACTGGGCATTTTACCTTGCCTTTAGTTTTTTCCGTTTAGCGGCTATTGCTCAAGGTGTTGCTAAACGCGCAGCACAGGGAAATGCCTCAAATGAACACGCTAACAAAGTCGGCTCATTTGTTGAACCTCTGGCACAAATGGCATTACAAGTAATACTCAGCGCCAAATAATCATAAAAATAATACAACAAGACCCTCTATTACAGGAGTTACTCGCATGGATCCATTATTAGATTTTACCGGCAAGGTTGCCGTTATCACCGGCGCAGCACAAGGATTTGGTAAATTACTTTCACAAGAGTTGGCCAAACGTGGTGCCAAGCTCGTGATTAGTGACATTAACGAAGCTGGGGTACATAAAGTGGCCGATGAGATTGCTGCCACAGGCGCTGAAGTGGTCGCGATGAAGTGCGATGTATCTAAAGATGAGTCTTGTAAAGCGATGGTCGATACCGCGCTTGAGTATTTTGGTCGCGTTGATATTGGGGTTAACAATGCCGGTATTGCCCATGAATTTATGCCACTGCACATGATTGATGAGTCAATTTTAGACAGCCAATTTGCCATTAACGTTAAAGGTGTTCAATTTGGTATGCGCCATCAAATTACGCAAATGCTTAAACAAGGTGAGGGTGCAATCTTAAATGTCAGTTCGATGGCCGGATTGGGTGGTGCTGCAAGAGGTAGTGCTTATTCTATGGCAAAACATGCGGTCATTGGATTAACCAAAACTGGTGCAGTTGAATATGGCCGTGACAACATCCGTATTAATGCTATTTGTCCCTTCTTTACGTTAACGCCCATGGTCACCAATTTTGCGGATGAAGAAAAGCAAAAGAAAATGGCGCGCGGCACTCCCATGAACCGCTTAGGTGAGCCTAAAGAAATCGTCGCCGTAATGCTAATGATGTTGTCGCCTGGTAACACCTATATGACAGGACAATGTATCGCAGTCGCCGGTGGTGTGTCTGCATTCTAACTTGTGGTTAATTTGTCTATTGCCATTGGTTTGAGTTTTTACAAGATAAGAAGAGAATATTATGCCAGCAACATTAATGAATGAACGCGATCTAGAGTTTATGCTGTACGAACTGTTTGACAGTGAAGGGTTAACCAGCCGTGAACGTTACCAAGATCATGACCGTCAAACGTTTAATGAAGTGATAAACACAGCTAAAACGATTGCTGAAAAACATTTTCTTCCTATTCGACAAAAGCTAGATACTGACCAACCGACCTTTGACGGTAAAAAAGTCCATATTCTGCCTGAACTTAAAACTGCAATCTCTGCGGTCATTGAATCGGGTATTGGTTCGGCTACTGCCGATTACGACTTAGGCGGCATGCAACTACCACCCATCATAGCTAGTGCCGCAGGTGCGTTTTTAAGTGTTGCTGGCGGCGTGGGTATGGGTTACAACATGCTCACCACCGCCAATGCAAATTTGTTGCAAGCACATGGTAGCGAAGAGCTTATCAATACTTGGGTGAAACCCATGCGCGAAGGCCGCTTTATGGGCACGATGGCAATGACAGAACCGGGAAGTGGTTCTGGGCTAGGCGATTTGATCACTAAGGCGGTAAAAGCAGATGATGGTACTTATCGTATTAGTGGCAGTAAAATCTATATTTCGGGTGGCGATCACGACTTAAGTGAAAACATTGTTCATCTGGTATTGGCACGTATTCAAGGTGCGCCAAAAGGGGTTAAAGGTATTTCGCTGTTTGTCGTGCCTAAGTTTTTACTCAATGACGACGGCTCTATTGGAGCCGACAACGAAGTGGCATTAGCTGGGCTGTTTCATAAAATGGGTGGCCGCGCACAAACCTCAACAGCACTGAGTTTTGGTGAGCAAAACGGTTCAGTGGGTTACCTCGTTGGTGAAGAACATTGTGGCCTTAAGTACATGTTCCATATGATGAACGAAGCCCGCATTATGGTCGGTACTGGTGCGGCTGTCATCGCTGTAGCAGGGTATCAATACTCTGTAGATTACGCTAAAAACCGTCCTCAAGGCAGGCTACCATCATGCAAAGACCCATTGTCGCCAATGGTCAACATTATTGAACACGCTGATGTTAAACGCATGCTATTGGCACAAAAAGCTTATGCCGAAGGGTCTATGGCTTTAGTACTATATGGTACGCAATTAAGTGACGATTCACACACTGCAGATACGCAAGCACAGCGACAATACGCGCATACACTTTTAGATTTCTTAACACCAATCATTAAAACCTGGCCATCAGAATATGGCCCTAAAGCTAATTCACTTGCTATTCAGGTGATGGGCGGCCACGGTTATATTAATGAGCATCCTGTTGAAATGTTTTATCGCGATAATCGTCTTAATCCAATTCATGAAGGTACCACAGGGATCCAATCTTTGGATTTAATCACCCGTAAAGTGCCAATGAATAAGATGGAGGGGTTTAAAGCGACAATAAATGAAATGATGAAAACCATAGAAGAGGCCAAGTCATATCCAAGTTTGCAAGAGTTCACCACCCAATTGAGCCAGGCGGTTGACACTTTAACGACCACGACCGAAGCAGTATTAAGTGCGATGGCGACCAAGAATATCGATTTGGCATTAGCTAACTCGGTTAAATACCTTGAGTTATTTGGTCATGTGATTATTGCGTGGTTGTGGTTAAAGCAAAGTATTGTGGCAACAAAAGCGCTGTCTGAAAAACCACATCAAACTGATGTACATTTTTATCAAGGTAAGTTGCAAGCTGCACAATACTTCTATCGCTTCGAATTGCCAGAAATTTATTTATGGTCAAACATTTTGATTAATACCGACAGCACCAGTTTCGATATGCAGAGTGAATGGTTTTAATTCTATTACAGATATAACTCGACACTGCTGCTAAGTAAACTTAGCCAGAGTCGTGATATTTTAAATATATTAATCAAAGCATTACTACAATTTAGTGTAATGCTTTTTTTATGCCTGTAAAACCTATCATTCACCTTAACCTATTCGCCACGAGAATATCTAAGTATCAAAACTATTCATTTGTTTAATTCATAAAGCCCAATTAGCATGAGTAATCGCTTAAATTTCATTCATGGATTGTATTGCGTAAGCAAAAGAGGAAGGGAACATGCCAACAGTGATTAATCGTAACGACATAGCTAATTACATCGGTCATCAAGCCGCGCCAACTGAGTGGCATCAAATCAATCAACAGCAAATAAATCAATTTGCTGACTGTACTCTAGATCATCAATTCATTCACGTCGATGAAGAAAAGGCAAAAGCGACACCTTTTGGCTCGACTATCGCCCACGGATTTTTATCCTTATCTATGTTATCGCATTTTGCTGAAGAATTTAGCGTGATTATTGATGGTTTCTATATGGGACTCAATGCAGGTTTTGACAAAGTGAGATTCTTACAGCCGGTTACCGTAAATAGTCGCATTCGTGCGCATGCTAAAACCCTGTCTATTGAAGAAAAAAAACCAGGGCAATATCGTATTTCTACCGAAGTGACCATTGAAATAGAAGGTATTGATACCCCGGCTTTAGTCGCGGAGTGGATATCGGTTCAAATGGTTAAGTAGCGCCATTCATATTCAGTAGAAAACAATAATCACTAAACTTTAATAACAGATATTTATAACTCATCGACAATAACAATATTAGATGAAATCAAAAATAAAGGTGTTGGTATGACAATCAGTTTTGCAGGAAAAGTCGCGATAGTAACAGGTGCGGGCAATGGGTTAGGGCGTTCACATGCATTAGAGCTTGCAAGACGCGGTGCTAAAGTGGTTGTTAATGATTTAGGCGGTGCTCGTGATGGCAGTGGTGCCTCATCTGCAGCCTCACAAGAAGTTGTCGCCCTTATTGAAGCCATGGGCGGTGAAGCCATTAGCCACGGTGCAAACGTGGCTAACTTTGATGAAGTGCAAGACATGGTACAGCAAACCATGGATAAGTGGGGGCGCGTTGATATTTTAATTAACAATGCCGGCATTTTACGTGATAAATCATTTTCAAAAATGACCTTAGACGATTTTAAAGTAGTGATGGATGTACACGTTATGGGGTCGGTTAACTGCACTAAGGCTGTGTGGGAAATCATGAAACAGCAAAATTATGGCCGTATTGTCATGACAACCTCTTCAAGTGGAATGTATGGCAACTTTGGTCAGGCTAATTATGGCGCAGCTAAAATGGCACTAATTGGCTTAATGAATACCTTAGTGCTCGAAGGTGCTAAAAATAATATTCACATTAATGCATTGGCGCCTACCGCGGGTACCCGCATGACAGAAGACTTAATGCCTGAAGAAATCGTTAAAGCCTTTGCGCCCGAAGCCGTCACCGCAGGCATGTTGACCTTGTGTGATGACGACGCGCCTACTCGCTTTATTTTATGTGCTGGCGCCGGCGGATATTCAAGTGCGAGTATTTTTGAAACTGACGGATGTTTTATTCCAACGGCTAAACAAAGCCCGGAAGCCGTTCGCGATAACTGGGGTAAATTAACGGCACAAGATAATCAAAAGGCATTGGTTTCTGGTGCTCAGCAAGGTGAAAAATTTATCATGAAGGCTATGACGTTCATGAAATCACAACAGGTATAAGTCTTTGGTGAATGATCAAAAAGAATAACCTGTGTTAACCGCTGGCTCTGGGGGCTGCGGTGATATTTTATTCTTCAATAAATCTCAAACGTTGAACAATAACAATAAAAGGAAGCTGTCATGAGAGAAGCCGTCATTGTATCTGCTGCACGTACGCCAATTGGTAAAGCTTACCGAGGGGCCTTTAATGATTTGTCTGCACCGACATTGTCTGCTGTTGCGGTTAACGCTGCTGTTGAGCGAGCGGGTATTGACCCTAATGAGATTGATGATTGTATTTTTGGTGCTGCACTGACTCAAGGCAACCAAGGCATGAACTTTGGGCGTCAAGTTGCTATGGCCGCTCATTTACCTGTCTCGGTAGCAGGCATGACGGTTGACCGTCAATGTTCTTCAGGTTTAATGTCAATTGCAATTGCCGCAAACCACATTGTGGTTGACGGTGCTAAAGTGGTTGTCGCTGGCGGTTGTGATTCAATCAGCTTGGTGCAAAACGATAAAATGAATATGAGTCGCGCTGTAGACCCTAGTGTAAAAGCCTATCGTCCAGCGATTTATATGCCGATGCTTGATACCGCAGAAGTGGTGGCAAGTCGTTATGATATTTCACGAGAACGCCAAGATGCCTATGCACTAACGTCACAGCAACGTACAGCAGCAGCTCAAGCAGCCGGTAAGTTTGATGATGAAATAGTGCCTGTTACCTGTACTAAGTTGGTGATGGATAAAAACACAGGTGACATTACCAAGGAAACTGTTACGTTAACTCAAGATGAAGGAAATCGTCCGTCTACTAATATTGAAGGATTAGCCGCCTTAAAAGCGGTAAAAGATAATGGCTCAATTACCGGTGGTAATGCATCACAATTATCTGATGGCGCTGCAGCAGTAGTGGTGATGGAACGAGAACTCGCCGAGCAGCGCGGCCTTAAGCCACTGGGTGTTTATCGCGGTATGGTTGTTGCTGGTTGTGAGCCTGACGAAATGGGCATAGGACCCATTTATGCTATTCCTAAATTACTAGAACGCAACGGTTTAACTATGGATGACATTGGTTTATGGGAAATCAATGAAGCCTTTGCGGTACAAGTCATTTATTGTGCAGATAAATTGGGTATTCCTGCGGATAAGTTAAATGTAAATGGTGGCGCGATTTCCATTGGGCACCCATATGGCATGAGCGGTACACGCATGGTCATGCACGCTCTTATTGAAGGTAAGCGTCGTGGGGTGAAATACGTTGTCATCAGTATGTGTATTGGTGGCGGGCAAGGCGCTGCTGGATTATTTGAAGTGTTGTAATTTGCGTAGATGTTAAGTGTCATCATAATAATAAATCATTGCTGTAAATAACCTGATTTTTTAGGTTTTATTATCATAATAATAGGGGACCGTATTATGGAAAAAGTTTGGCTTGAAAAGAGTTATCCACCTGGGGTTGAATTTGAAATTGATCCAGATAAGTACAGCTCTTTAGCAGAATTATTTTTAAAGTATACCAAGTTATACGCGAGTAATACGGCGTTCATTAATATGGATGTTAGCATTACCTATCAGCAGCTTGAGCAACAAGCGACTGACTTTGCGGCCTATTTACAGCATGATCTAGGCCTGGTAAAAGGCGACAAATTCGCCATTATGATCCCTAATCTATTGCAATATCCCATTGCTTTATTTGGTGCATTGATTGCAGGGTTAACCGTAGTCAATGTTAACCCTTTATACACTGCTCGTGAGCTAGAACATCAACTAAAAGACTCTGGTACAAAAGGTATTTTGATTTTAGAAAACTTTGCCCACGTGCTGCAGGCCGTTATCAATAAGACCGATGTTAAGCATGTGGTCACCACCAGTGTTGGCGATCGACTCGGCCTGATCAAAGGTGCGCTAATTAACGGCGCAATTAAGCATGTTAAAAAACAGGTACCAGCGTTTGACTTGCCTAACGCGGTTAAATTTAATGATGCTATGTCAAAAGGAAGCAAACTTAAGTTTACTCCGGTTACGGTTACAGGCGAAGACTTAGCATTTTTGCAATATACCGGTGGCACAACTGGCCCATCAAAAGGCGCAATGTTAACTCACCGTAATATGGTAGCTAACCTTGAGCAATCTAATGCCGTCACTAAAAACGTGTATGAAATCGGCAAAGAATTTATGATCACTGCATTGCCGCTGTACCATATCTACGCACTAACTTCTAATTGCTTAGCATTCTTACCATTTGGTGGCACCAATTTGCTGATCACCAACCCACGTGATATGCCTGGTTTTGTGAAAGAATTAGCTAAATACAAATTTACCGTTATTACCGGTGTAAACACCTTGTTTAATGGTCTGCTTCACACACCAGGCTTTGACCAGCTTGATTTTAGCGCATTAAAAATGGGCTTTGGCGGTGGTATGTCTGTACAGCGTCCAGTGGCAGAACATTGGGAGCGCGTGACCAAAAGCCGCCTTTTAGAAGGATATGGCTTAACTGAGTGTGCGCCGTTAGTGACCATGAGTCCGTACAACCAGGAAAAATACAATGGTTCTATTGGCCTTCCTGCCTCATCAACCGATATTCGATTAGTAGGCGCCGATGGTGAAGATGTTGCCTTAGGCGAGCCTGGTGAAATGTGGGTAAAAGGACCGCAAGTCATGAAAGGTTATTACAATCGTCAAAAAGCCACTGATGAAGTGCTAAAAGATGGTTGGTTAGCCACCGGTGATATCGCGACCATGGACGAAAATGGTTTCTTTAGGATTGTGGACCGTAAAAAAGACATGATTATTGTGTCTGGATTTAATGTATTTCCGAATGAAATTGAAGAAGTTATTGTTGCCCATGAAGGCGTACTTGAAGCTGCTGCCGTTGGAGTGTCTTGTGATGCCACCGGCGAGCGCGTGAAAGTATATATTGTGCGTAAAGACCCGACTCTTACTCAGCAAGATATCTTTGATCACTGCGCTGAAATGCTAACGAACTATAAGCGTCCTAAAATCGTTGAATTTATGGACGAACTGCCAAAAAGTAATGTCGGTAAAGTGTTGCGTAAAGACCTACGCAGCAAGGCATAACGTATCCAAGATGGTCTGTTTTTGTGTTAAAAAAAACATAATTACAGACCCATATTGAGCCACAACATGCTGGCTCGACTTCCTTAAATTATTCCAATAACGAGCAAATCAAATAACGCTATTAGTATTTAAGCGTTTATTTTCAATATTATAAGAGTAAGAAATATTACAGTATGTTAGAAATTTATGCCGGTGATTCGGCGTTAAAAACAATACAACAAGATGGATTTTCTCCTGAGCTATTCAGCTCTTTTTTAGGCGCCAGTGGTGGACCCAAATGGTTCACCTTATTTGGCTTAGACAAATATTTATTTGGCGAATTCTTTAAAGGAAGGCAACAACCATTAAACCTAATTGGCTCAAGTGCTGGTGCATTTCGTGCCGCTTGTTTTGCACAAAACGATCCAGTAGCAGCCATAGAACGATTGGCAAAAAACTACAGCGAGACCGTATATTCTAATGATAAAAAACCGCAACCATTAGAAATCACCACTAAAGCGTTCGAATTGCTTGAGGTGTTATTTGGCGCAACCGGAGCTGACGAAATTATCAATAATCCCGTCTTCAAAGCACATTTTATCGTGGCAAAATGCAATGGGCTCGTTGCTTCAGAAAGTAAATTAAAACAAGGCGTTGGTTTAGCAAATAGTTTTGTGCGTAACTCAATGAGTCGACCTTTATTAAAAAGCCAATATCAGCGGTTTATATTTCAGCATAATCAAAGTGATTTAGTCATCAATGACCCTGATAGTATTCCAACTACAGCGGTAAGTTTATCTGAACAGAACATTAAACGTGCCTTGTTGGCGTCGGGTTCTATCCCGATGGTAATGCAAGGTATTAAAGACATTCCTGATTGCCCGCCGGGGATGTATCGTGATGGCGGCATTATTGATTATCACTTTGATTTTGATATTCAAAATAAAGGCTTAACCCTATACCCGCATTTTAGTTCAACCTTAAAAGCGGGGTGGTTTGATAAAAACCTGTCACGAAAGGTGAGGCTGCAACACTACGATAAAACCGTTTTATTGTGCCCATCGGCAGAATTTGTGGCGTCCTTACCGTATCAAAAAATCCCCGACCGCAGTGACTTTATTGAAATGAAACCAGCACAGCGTCTTAAATATTGGCAACAAGTGTTTGTAGAAAGTGAAAAGCTAGCACTGCATTTTAAGCATTTTTATCGAAATCAAGATATCAACAGTATTAAACATATCAATCAACTACACGATTGAGAACATGTGTAGATTGCGAATGCAGAGTCACCGTGTAGCAGTATTAAATCCTGAGTCAGTTTAGATATGCAGCAACATTTAAAGATAACAATCGCGCCATTGACGGCCACATAATCATCGAAAAAAGAGAGAAACACATGAGCACATTTACCGCAATCAATCTCATCGCCCGTCCTCAAGGTGGTCCAATTGGCCCTGAATTATTTGAAGTAGTCCAAAAGCCAATGCCAAATGTAGGTGAAGGACAATTTTTAGTGAAGCAAAATCATATGTCATTAGACCCTGCAATGTTTGGCTGGATGAGTGCTGATACTGAGAGTTACATACCACCAGTAGCACTAGGTGAGGTAATGCGCAGCTCAGGTATTGGTGAAATCGTTGAAAGTCATCATCCTGATTTTGCAGTCGGCGACCGTGTCATGGGCATGATGGGCTGGCAAGAGTATGTACTCAGTAATGGCGCCGGACTGAACAAAGTGACTGCGCCTTTGCCTGATGAAGCCGTGTTATCGGTATTTGCCTTACCAGGGTTAACCGCAACACAAGGTTTGTATGGTGTAGGTAAACCACAAAAAGGCGAAACCATTGTAGTTTCCGGCGCTGCTGGTTCTGTGGGTTCTATCGTTGGTCAGTTGGCCAAAGCTGATGGCTTAACGGTTATTGGTGTTGTGGGTAGCGATGAAAAAGCCGATTGGATTGTAAATGAGCTCGGTTTTGACGGTGCCATTAATTACAAAACCGATGATATCGCAGCTAAATTAGTTGAATTCGCGCCAAAAGGTATTGATATATATTTTGAAAATACTGGCGGCCCTATTCAGCATCATGTCTTTTCCAAAATGAATGCCCACGGTCGTATTGTGGTGTGCGGTATGATTGCCGATTACCCTAAAGAAGTACCTGATTTAGGCCCTAATTGGATTCAAATCATTAAAAAGCGTTTGATTATTCAAGGTTTCACTATGCCAGACCACTTTGGTGATGTGCCGGCCTTATTACAAAAACTGACACCGTATGTGATGAAAGGGCAAATCAAGCATCGCGCACATGTGTTAGACGGGCTTGAGTCTGCCATTAGCGGGTTGAACTTGTTCTTTACCGGCGACAATAAAGGCAAGCTTATCGTAAAGCTTTAGTCATCATCAATGCGTAGCGCTTAAGCCTAAATCATCAACGGTATGTTAAGCGCTACTCCATCAATTTATTCCAAGTCAGGCGATATATATGAGCGAAATCAAAACCCATTATAGAAATTGCAATATTTGCGAAGCCATGTGTGGCTTGGAAATTAACTATCAAGACCAGCAAATTATTTCAATTAAAGGTGATCAACTAGACCCATTTAGTCAGGGCTATAACTGCCCTAAAGCGCTTGCATTAGAAGACTTTTATACCGATAAAGATCGGTTGAAAACACCCATTAAACGCACGGAGTCTGGTTGGCAAGCCATTAGTTGGGATGATGCATTCACAGAAATCGTCGAGAATTTCAAACATATTCAACAGCAACATGGCAAAAATGCCTTAGCGGTGTATTTAGGTAATCCCAACGCACATAGCTTGGGCAATGCGTTATTTCTTAAACCGTTTATGAAATCACTTGGCACCATTAATCGCTTTAGTTCTGCTTCTGCTGATCAATTACCGCATCATGTGGCGGCTAACTTTATGTTTGGTGCAGGGATGTTAATCCCGGTGTCTGATATTGACCGCACTGATTTTATGTTAATCATCGGTGGCAACCCTGTAGTGTCTAATGGCAGCATGATGACTGCCCCTAATGTAATCGGACGCTTAAAAGCCATTCAAAAGCGAGGCGGTAAAGTGGTGGTGGTTGACCCGCGCAAAACCCGTACCGCAAACATTGCCGACCAACATGTGTTTATTCGCCCTGAAAAAGATGCCTTTTTGCTACTAGCATTGATACATTGTGTATTTGCTCATAACAAGGTCAATTTACGCCATCTAAGCGACAAGGTTGATGGGTTAGATGAGATTAGAAAGCTGGTAAACGCCTATTCGCCTGAGATTGTTGCACCTTTAGTTGGTATTGATGCCAAGGTAATCCGTACCTTATCAACTGATATGTTGGCCGCTGATTCTGCTGTTTGCTATAGCCGCATGGGTGCCTCAACGCAAACCTTTGGTGGTATTTGTTTATGGCTCACCAACGTGCTTAACATTATTACCGGTAATTTTGATCGCGCAGGTGGCGCGATGTTTCCACAACCAGCCTTTGATTTACTGCGTAATCATAAACCTGGTCATAAAACCTCGTTTGGTCAATACCACTCTCGTGTGCGTAAGTTACCGTTTTTTAATGGTGAGTTTCCGGTTGCTACCTTAGCGGAAGAGATCCAAACGCCAGGAGAAGGGCAAATTAAAAGCTTGATTACGGTTGCAGGTAATCCTGTGTTATCGGCCCCTAGCGGCCATAAACTTGCAAACGCATTTAGTGAGTTAGATTACATGGTATCAATTGATATCTACCTTAATGAAACCACCAAATATGCGGACATTATTTTACCAGGTACTACGGGAGTCGAGAACTCACACTTTGACATTTTCTTTAACTCTTTCTCCGTCAGAAACACGGTTAAATACTCGCCGCCGCTATTTGAAAAACAAACTGATCAGCTCAGCGACTGGCAAATATTAAAAGAGATTTCAGCGCGGATGCTCAACCTGCCTGCCGATGACCCAATGCAACACGTTACACCAGAACTGATACTGGATATGGAGCTTAAAAAAGGCCCATATGGTCAGCAAGGTATGAGTTTACAAAAGTTAATTGATAATCCACATGGTATCGATATTGGTCCGCTTCTGCCGTGTTTATCTGAGCGGATTAAAACGACTAACGGCAACATTGATTTATTTCCAACTGTTTATCAAGACGATTTACCTCGATTACAGGCTGTCATGAATCAAACTAAACGTGATAATCAATTCCCATTTGATTTAATCAGCCGTCGTTTAGTGAAAAGCCATAATACCTGGACACAAAATTCAGAACGGTTAATTAAAGGTAAAAACCCTTGTACTTTAGAAGTCAATTCTTTAGACGCTATAAACCTAGGAATTGAACAAGGGCAATTGGTGACAGTCACTTCTGCAGTGGGTGAGATTAAAATAGAAGCGACTATTACAGATGATATCCAGCAAGGTGTTGTTACCATGCCGCAAGGGTGGGGACATAATCAACAAGGTACCAATATGTCTATTGCCGCAACACAACCGGGTGTTAGCATTAATGATTTAACGGATGCAGCTAGAGTTGATATGCTCACAGGTAATGCGGCATTTAATGGAACGCCGGTAGCAATTAAAGTGGCTTAAGCTTTACCCACTAAAAAACAAACAAAATAAAAGGTTAACCATGTTTACAAGTACAGAAAACTATATTGCATCTAACGATCTTACTTTAGCCGTAAATGCAGCTATCGCACTCGAAAAACCGTTATTAATTAAAGGTGAACCAGGTACAGGTAAAACTCAGTTAGCTGAAGAGTTAGCACGTTCGCTTAATTGTAAACTGTATCAATGGCACATTAAATCAACCACTAAAGCTCAGCAAGGACTTTACGAGTATGATGCTGTATCGCGTCTACGCGACAGTCAATTAGGCGATGCCAAAGTGCATGATATTGGTAACTATATCGTTAAAGGTAAGCTGTGGCAGGCATTTGAAGAACAACAACGTCCGATTTTGCTGATTGATGAAATAGATAAAGCCGACATTGAGTTTCCAAACGATTTACTGCAAGAACTCGATAAAATGGAGTTTTATGTTTATGAAACTCAACAAGTGATCAAAGCCAAGCAACGTCCAATTATTATCATTACCTCAAATAATGAAAAAGAGCTGCCAGATGCCTTTTTAAGACGCTGTTTTTTCCATTACATTAAATTCCCAACCAAAGCGGAAATGGAAAAGATTATCGATGTACATCATCCTGACGTAAAGCAAGCCCTGTTAAGTCAGGCATTAGACGTGTTTTTTGATTTACGCGAAGTAAATGGTATTAAGAAAAAACCTTCAACATCAGAGCTAATTGATTGGTTAAAGTTATTAATTTCGGATGATATTTCGCAGCAAACCTTGCTTGATAAGCAATCGGACATTATTCCACTGTTTGGTGCACTGTTAAAAAATGAACAAGACGTATCATTGATTGAAAAACTGGCCTTTATGAGCCGTAGAAACAGGTAGTAACGCCGTGTTTATTGATTTTTTCCTAACCTTAAAAAAGCACAAAGTGCCGTGTAGTTTACGTGAACTACTCGATCTAATCGCCTTGCTTAAAAAAGGGGTGGTGTTTGCGGATGTTGAAGCGTTTTATAACCTAGCCAAAATTGTCATGGTTAAAGACGAGATCCATTACGACAAGTACGACAATGCTTTTGCTGAATACTTTAACGGTATAGAAAGCATTGATATTTTCGATCATATTTTACCTGAAGATTGGCTACGTAAAGAGTTTGAAAAAAACTTAAGCCAAGAAGAAAAAGATCAACTCAAGGCGCTTGGTGGTCTTGAAGCCTTAATGAAAACGCTTAAAGAGCGCCTAGAAGAACAAAAAAAGCGTCATGCGGGCGGTAATAAGTGGGTTGGTACGGGTGGAACATCTCCGTTTGGCGCCTATGGTTACAATCCTGAAGGTATTCGAGTTGGCCAGGATAAAAATCGCAATAATAGTGCAGTTAAAGTATGGGATAAACGCGAGTTTAAAAACTTTGATCAAGACCGTGAACTCGGCACTCGCAATATCAAATTAGCATTAAAAAAATTACGTAAATTTGCTCGAACTGGGGCCAGTGAAAAGCTTGATATCAATACGACTATTCGTTCTACCGCTCAAAATGGTGGCTTACTTGATGTGCATATGGAGCCTGAACGTCATAACGCAGTAAAAGTGCTGATGTTCTTCGATATTGGCGGCTCAATGGATGATTACATACACACTTGTGAAGAGCTATTTTCAGCTGCGCACAGTGAGTTTAAGCATTTACGCTTTTTTTATTTTCACAATTGTTTATACGAAAAAGTCTGGCAAGACAATAATCGTCGCTTTGATAAAACCATCGACCTAGAAGAAATATTACGGACGTTTTCATCTGACTACAAAGTTATTTTTGTTGGCGACGCCACCATGGGGCCTTACGAGATTATCGCAAAGGGTGGCAGTGTTGAACATTGGAATGAAAAACCTGGCATTGAGTATATGAACCGCCTGATAGGGCATTTTAATAAAGTTGCCTGGCTTAATCCACAGCCTGAACACTACTGGCAAGTTCATCATTCTATTTCGATTATTCAAAAGCTGGTTAACGATAAAATGTATCCACTGACTGTGGATGGTATTGGCCGGGCGATAAAAGATCTTAGCTAAAAAGAAGTGTTATTGAGTGTTTTATACGGCGCTGGGTAGAATGTGATGTCAGCGCTATTATTGAAAACAATATGGAAAGGAAGCAATATGGATTTTTTACGCACCGATGATAGCTGTTTTACTCATTTACCTCATTACTATTTCAGCCCCAATTATTTGACTGTTGATGATACAGAAGGCGGTGAGTTAAGACTGCATTATGTTGACGAAGGACCGACAGATGCAGCGCCAATCCTTTTATTACATGGCGAGCCAACATGGAGTTTTTTGTATCGTAAAATGATCCCAATCTTAGTGAAGGCAGGGCATAGGGTCATCGTGCCTGATTTAATCGGTTTTGGCCGTTCAGACAAACCGACAAAACGCTCAGACTATACCTATCAACGGCATGTTGACTGGATAAAATCATTGTTACTACAACTCAACCTCAACGACATAACATTAGTTTGTCAAGATTGGGGAGGCTTAATTGGTTTACGCCTAGCCGCCGAAAATAGTGATCGATTTGCACGAATTGTTGCAGCCAATACCATGTTGCCAACAGGTGATCATCCGCCAGGAGAAGCTTTCACCAAATGGCGTCAATTCTCACAAGACGTTGAAATATTTCCAACGGGTGGCTTAATCAATAGCACATGTGTATCAGCACTATCTGCAGAGATTATTGCCGCTTATGATGCACCGTTTCCAGATGAACGTTACAAAGAGGGCGCGCGTCAATTTCCGTTACTTGTGCCTATTACCCCAGATGATCCGGCATCAGATAAAAACCGTGCAGCCTGGAAAGTGTTATCTCAATGGCAAAAGCCGTTTTTAACCGCTTTTAGTGATTCAGACCCGATTACTGCGGGTGGTGATGCCTTGATGCAAAAGCTCATTCCTGGAACAAAAGGGCAAAAACACACCACTATCGTCGCTGCAGGGCACTTTTTACAAGAGGATAAAGGCGAAGTATTAGCGGATGTTGTCGTGAATTTTATTGCTGATAATCGTTAACAGTCGATATTGATATTAAGGATAAACAATGTTGTATCAGGGATTGTCACTCATTTTAGCCCCGTTGTTGGTGTTTCAGGGGCTTAATGTTCGTCGTACTACGCCAAGGCTGCCTGAACCTGAAGGCGAACGAGTAGGGCAAACTGGCGTTAATCCTACTCTGAGCTTATTAATTTTAGGTGACTCAGCGGCGGCTGGCGTTGGAGTGGCATTTCAACAGCATGCATTATTAGGGCAGGTTATTGAGCAGTTAAGTCCTCAACTCGAGTTTAGTTATGGCTTGTTTGCTAAAACAGGCTCGACTACATCGACCACTTTACAAGCCTTACAAGAGCAGATTGATAATGCACATCCCATACTCGGGCAAACGCATTATGATGTCATCGTGACATCATTAGGGGTGAATGACATTACCTCATCGATCAGTTGCGACAAGTGGTTGCTGCAACAAAAAGCATTATTTGATCTGATTACAAAGCGATACACACCCAAATTGATATTGGTCACGGCGTTACCGCCTTTGGGGTTATTTCCTGCATTGCCTCATCCACTGCGTTGGAGTTTAGGTCAGCGCGCTAATCAATTTAATCGCCAGTTACAGCAATTACTTATTAAGTTAAATCAACAAGTCGACCAATCTACAGATTTCAAATTAATTAAATTGCCATTAGATAACCCGCAACCCGACATCACTATGCTAGATTTTATGCGACAAGTGATGGCCAGTGATGGTTTTCACCCTGGCGCACCCATTTATTCAGCATGGGCTAATTTGGTTGTTGAGCAAATAGTTAGTGGTATTAAATCTACAGCTATTGAATGAAATAGCTGTATGTCATGTGTAATGTGTGGGATTTATCATAGCAATGGTTAGGGCTAACATACTTCTGCCCCATTCCGCGTTAGTGAGAGACGTTAGGCAACCGAAGAACCGTGAATATAGCCATATATTTTTTAATCTATTGTGCAGTCTGATGTGATTTAATGATTTGTTGTAGATACCTCTTCATCAACTTGCTCAGTTTTACGAGCGACTTATTCAACTTTTCTAAGAGTGATTTTAACTTTGTCGCTTTATTTCAATGTATTAGCGTGTCATAGTTACTGAAAGTTAATTTTTGGCAGCCGTTTGTTGAGCTGCTATTCAGGTGTCATCAAACAATAAGGATGTACATAAATTGTCTCAATATCTTAAGTTAGGCGATGACCAATCTCCAGTCCAGTTGGATGCACACGGTGACTATGACGCTTTTAAAGTCGTGGGCGACTGTGTCTGGGCCAAAACTGACAATGAAATTACTCCAGACTTTTTACGCTCAAGAATAGAGCCTTGGCTAACTGCACTCTTTCAGTCAGAGCACCTTAATTTACTTATCGGTGCAGGACTTAGTTCTGCGATACAAGAGTCGGCAACAGGGCAAAAGCCACAAGGCATGGGGTGGATAGACGATCTAAAGGTTTGTAAATTTGAAATCGATGCTTATGTAGAAAAAACAGCAAAGGCTGCTGGCAGAAATAAGGGGAATATTGAAGACCAAATTCGTTCGATTAATGAATTAATCAAAGGGTTGGAAATTCTTATAGCGTTAAATCCTACCCCAATTCCTCCTCCGCCAGCGCCAAATCCGCCATATAGATATTTCCCGAGTGAGTTAAACCTGTTAAGAGAAGAGCTTTCACGATGTTTACAGTTGTTTGCTGAATCGGTTAGCAACGGAGAAAAATCAATCCGAGATGCAGAAAATAAGCAAAAAACGGAAACATTTAATTACTTAGTTAATTTCCTAATGAGTTTTTCAAGCAGAACTGCGACACGAGATAGGTTACATATATTCACAACTAATTATGATCGGATAATTGAAACTGGTGCTGAATTAGCAGGCCTTAGATTAGTTGATCGGTTTGTCGGAAGTATTGCGCCAATCTTTAGATCATCACGATTAGAGGTTGATTATCATTACAACCCACCGGGTATACGTGGTGAACCTAGATATTTAGAAGGTGTAGCTCGTTTTACTAAACTTCACGGTTCATTAGACTGGTATGCAAACGAGGGGGCTATAAGGCGTTTTGGGCTACCTTTTGGAGCGGCTTCTGTCGAGCCATTTTTACAAGTTGAAGGTGCTGGTACAGCTAACTACCAACAGTTGATGATTTATCCAAATTCAGTCAAAGATCGTGAAACATCAGAATACCCCTATGTCGAGTTGTTTAGAGATTTAGCATCAGCAACATGCCGCCCAAATAGCACCCTTGTAACTTATGGCTATAGTTTTGGTGATGAACATATAAATCGAGTTATTACTGATATGCTAACAATACCCTCAACACATATTGTTATTATTGCTTATGGTGATCCACTCGGAAGAATCATGAGTTTTATAAAAGATAGTGGGCGTCAGGCTCAAATATCTTTATTACTTGGTGATCATTTTGGAGATCTAAAAACATTAGTTGATTACTACCTTCCAAAGGCTGCAATAGATCGTAGCTCTATTCGTATGGCTGAACTTTTGAAATCGAGAGGTTTATATCCCACAGCAATTCAAGCCAAAATGGGCGGTGAAGAATGAGTTCATTACCCATTGAGCAGGGAGAACAATTAAGAGTAGGTACAGTAGATTTTGTTTCTCCAAATGAAATCAGAGCCGTCCTTGATATCGATTCGCCTGATTCTGTAGCCCTAAATGCAGGAACGCCAAGAAACTTCCCTAGAGTAAACAGTTATGTTTTAGTGTCTTGTGATAATGGTTATTTGGTTGGACAAATTGAGTGGCTTGCCGTTGAGCGCTCACCTTACCCCAAGCAAAGGGATATCCAGGATTTTGGTTTAGTTAATTTACCTTTTCCACAGAAAAAAATCAGTTTAAATCCAGTCGGAACTCTCAAGCGAGTTTCAAAAAAAGGTGATGATTCCTTTAGGTTTCAACGAGGTTCAGAATCATTTCCTTCAATTGGTTCTGCTATTTTGCTACCAACAGATTTACAGCTTAGATCTATTGTTGAATCTGGTAATAATCGTAGAGTTATCATAGGGCAAAGTCCGCTTGCAAATAACGCTAATGTTGCTGTAGATCCTGATCGATTATTTGGGCGACATATTGCTGTACTAGGGAATACCGGTAGTGGAAAATCTTGTTCAGTGGCAGGTCTCATTCAATGGTCGTTAGAAGCAGCTATGGAATCGGAAGCCAGACCAAATGCTCGGTTTATTGTGCTTGATCCAAATGGTGAATACACCCGTGCTTTAGGTCCAGATACTAAATTCAAAGGTCGTGTTTTTAAAGTTGAAGCTAATGAAGGTGAAAACCAACTACAAGTACCTTCGTGGTTTTGGAATAGTGCTGAGTGGGCGTCCTTCACACAAGCGAGCCCTAAAGCACAATTACCTTTACTAAAGCGCTCTTTGAGAGCAATGCGAAATGAAGACTTTAAACTTGAAACAGATTCAAATATTGAGATAAAACGATTTTTAGGTAATGTCTTAGTAACTTTAAAACATGATAAAAGTGCAGGGAAACCTTTTGGTCAATATGGACCTGCAAAAGGTTTTTTGGAGTCGATAATAAAGTGGAAAGTAAGTTTAGAATACTACCGTGATAAAACGCTTGATACTGGATTAAATCAGCCTATTTTAAAAATGACTAACTACGTAGTTAGTCGAACACCAACGGATCAAATAAAATACCCTACAATACAGTCTGATGTTAGTGAAGTTGAAGATTTAATCAATTCAATAAACTCTTGTTATATAGCCTTTGGCGGTAACGAAAATTCATTGTTACCGAAAAGCGAAGATATTCCACTGCCATTTGAAGGCAATAACCTTGTTGCTTATTTAGAGGCTTTAGCTCAAGAAAATGGTAGTGAGCAGTATGTAGAGTATTTAGTTGCTCGAATACGCACCATGCTCTCTGATACAAGAATGAAACCTATCACCAATGATGCAGAACAGAGAGTTGATTTAGCTGGGTGGTTAGAAAATTATATAGGTAAGGATGGAGCAGGTGAGGATGATAGTTGTGTTTCAATTATAGATCTTTCTCTAGTACCAAATGAAATTACTCACCTTGTAACTGCTGTTATTTCAAGAATCATCTTTGAATCATTGCAACGTTATAGGCGGCTAAATAATCAAACCCTACCAACTGTACTCGTAGCTGAAGAGGCGCATACGTTCATTAAACGATATCGTGATGACTCTGAAAATCAGGATGTAGCAGCTGTTTGTTGCCAAGTATTTGAGAAGATTGCACGTGAAGGAAGGAAATTCGGTCTTGGTATGGTTATTTCTTCTCAACGACCTTCGGAGCTATCACCTACAGTTTTATCTCAATGTAATACATTTCTTCTGCATCGAATTAGTAACGATAGAGATCAAGATCAAGTGCATAAAATGGTACCAGATAATTTGCGCGGACTGCTTCGTGAATTGCCTTCTCTGCCATCTCAACATGCAATACTTATGGGGTGGGCATCAGAGCTTCCTGTTTTGGTTAAAATGAAGAGTTTAACAAAAGAGCAGCAACCTCATTCAGACGATCCTGACTTCTGGGATGTCTGGACAAGAAAAGATGAAGACGGGAATGCTGTTGAGCGAAATGCTGATTGGGATGCAATTGTTAAGGAGTGGCAGCAAAGTTGAACCGATGTTTGATACATCACTATATATTAGATTGCCATACTTTCCCTAATGGCAATTATCACTTCCAGTGCTTTAACTCTAACAAGCTTTTGTCCATAAATGAGTCAGCAGCCATGATTTGGAATGGTTATAAATTTAAATTTTTTGTTGGGTCAAAATTTAGTCGGGTCAGGGTAAACTTTTATTAAATAAAACCGTCCGACCCATGGACGGGTCGGCAGAGCTTATAGGGACATACTTGCGCGTGTCGGTGAGTAAATGCCATGGTAAGCCTGTTGATAGAGTTTCAGCCAGCGCACTGTCTGTGAAAAATTAGTCAGAATTTAGTCGGTCAGAGTCTGACGAGTCCCCATAAAAGAATGAATATAAATAATGAGATAGGTTAAAAACTTTAGAAATGCCTAAATTCAACTCTGACTTTAGGCTGTGGGCGAAGCGCCACGACGTTAGTGGCCGCAGGCCATAAAGTACAATACAAAAATAATACCCGGATCCCGGCTCAAAAGCATTACCGGGATGACGTGAGAGTTGTGACGACGAGAAGAGGGGGTTAACAAGTTTTGTATAATAGTGACTTTGATACTAATCAAAATTCATTATCAAAAAAGACACACATTCTCTGAAAAATTATTAAACGTTAACATGGTCGTAGAGTTAAAGCTTAACCCATGGCTTTTATTGTTTGGTATAACTAATCCGATACACGGCATTGGCAAAGTCATCTGATACCAAGATTGAGCCATCTGCCAGGGTCATCACATCAACAGGTCGGCCCCAGCTTTGTTCGCCTTCAAGCCAACCCGTAGCAAACGGCTTATAGTCAATAACCTTATTCCCCTCAAGTGCCACCTGCATAATACGATAACCCACTTTGTTTGTGCGGTTCCACGAGCCGTGTTGGGCAATTAAGATTGATTGCTTATAAGCCGCGGGGAATTGACTACCTTGATAAAACTCCATGCCTAATGCGGCAACATGTGCACCCAAAGCTAAAACTGGAGGCGTGTTGAGTTTGGCAATGGTGGGGTTAGTAAAATCTGGATCGGTAATTTCTGTGTTGTGAATAAAGGGAAAACCAAAGTGTTGCCCAGTTTGAGTGACGTGATTAAGTTCATCATCGGGTAAATCATCGCCCATCATGTCGCGGCCGTTGTCGGTAAACCATAATTCACCAGACGTTGGGTGAAAATCAAATCCGACACTATTGCGTACACCTTGAGCAACAACAGTGGTTTGTTTTGTTTCAATGTCTAATTGTAAAATACTGGCAAAGGGCTTTTCACTTTCACACACATTACAGGGCGCGCCAACGGGAATGTACAGCTTTTCATCTGGGCCAAAAGCGATAAATTTCCAGCCATGGTGTGGTTTATTTGGCAGTTTGTCGTACACTAATTCTGGTTTAGGGATCTTGGGTAATGATTGCTCAATATCTAGATAACGCCAGATTTTATCGACCTCAGCGACATACAAATTGCCATTATAGTAAGCAAGACCGGATGGCATAAATAGATTTGTTGCAATAATGATTTTCTTGTCAGCTTTAAAATCATTATCACTGTCTATAAGCGCATAAACATTGCCTGCTTTACGACTGCCGACAAAAACAGTTCCGTTGTCACCAAGTGCCATCTGGCGTGCATTTTCCACGTTTTCGGCATACACATCGATGGTAAACCCTGCTGGTAATTTGATCTTATCCAGTGGTAATGCAAATGATGGATAAGAGACACCCATAGCTATGATTAAGGTTGAACATAAACTAATTGGTTTCATCATATAAGTGCCTCTAATGTAGATTTATTGTTAGCTCTTTTTGAGCCAGTACTAAGGTCATCATTACCAGTCTTTAATGATTTGCTTGACCATATTGGCGGTATTTTCTGGTTGTTCTAATGGAAACATGTGTCCGCCATTCGGGAGTGTCATTAACTCAATGTCATTCAGCTTTGCAAATCGAACAAAATGTTTTATCGGGAATATCTGAGTCTTTTCACCGTATATCAGTTTTGCTGGCACGGTCAGTTTGTTTTTGTACTTAACAAGGTTGGTCGGTAAATGCCTGAAAATGTCGGCTTCGACGGCAGGAGAGAAGTTCAGCTCTAACCGTTTATTGCGTAGCACCACACTTGAGGAGGCATAGTCTTGTAAGCAACGTGGGTCGAAATTTTTAAATAATGTTTTCTGTGAAAAATAATCAACCAAGTTAGTGTTTTCTGGCCAGTGATTTTGGCGTGTTTTCGCTTTACCTGCTGGAGATAGCTTATCGATATAAGGTGTTCGCTTAATAAAACTCAGCAAATGTGAGAAAGCGCCCGTGACGACAGGTGGATCGAGCATCACTAAACCTCGAAAAAGCTCAGGATGTTGGCAGGCAGCAATAAACGATATAACACCGCCGAATGAATGCCCAACACAAATGACCTTTTCATCTTGCTTCTTAATAAATTCAATAAGTTCCGTGACTAGGTGTTGCCAGTTATTGTGTATTGGGTAAAGTACATTATGACCAAACTGGTTGTGGGCTATGGTTCTAAAGTCGTTATCAAATTCTTGTAGGAACGTTTTATAGCTGCCCGCGGGGAAACCGTTGGCATGCACAAGGTTAATTAATGGTTTTTTCATAGTTTGCTCTAAAGGGTTAGCGCTATTTGTGATTAACTTAATTCACTCATAAGCTAAGTTAATCGTAAATAGCGCAGGTTTACCCAATGCTTAGAATATTTTTAATGGGTCTATTTGCGTTAACTCTTCAAATTCAGGCGCACGATTTTGCGCTTTGGCTTTGAATATTTCCATCATATCGTTTTGGGGTTGGAACATGCCGCTTTGCCATACCGACATGTAATTTAAACTGTCGGCGACACTGTGATCGCGAGCATAGTTAATCATCTCTTTACAGCCTGCTACTGCAAGTGGTGAACGAGACGCTATCTCTTCTGCTATGGCAATTACTGCTGTTAGCATTGAAGCGTGATCGTCAAAGACTTGATTAACTAAACCCGCTTGTTTAGCTTCAGCAGCGGGCATTCTGCGACCTGTATAAGCAAGCTCTTTAACTAAACCGATAGAAATTAATTTAGGCAAACGTTGTAATGTGCCAACATCTGCGGTCATGCCGAGTTTGGTTTCTTCGATACTAAAAAATGCATCACTAGTGCAATAACGACAATCAGCTGCTGTAACCATATCTACAGCGCCACCAATACAACCGCCTTGAATAGCCATTAGTACTGGCATACGCACCGATTCTAATACCGAGAAGCAGTCTTGCAGTTTAAGCACTAAACGGCGTAATTGCTCATGTTTACGACCTAACTCAATATTATCTGTATTGTTATTAGCACTAAAAACCGCTAAATCCATTCCTGCTGAAAAGTGCTTGCCCGTAGATGAAATCACAATAGCTCTTGCTGCCGACTGATTGTTAATATCGTGGATTACGCTGGGGAATTCGTGCCAAAAATCGACATTCATTGAATTCAGCTCGTCAGGTCGATTTAATATAATGTGCGCTACTTTGTTGTTTATCTCGACGCTCAAGGTTTGGTAGTTTTTTGGTGAAGTCATCATTATGTCCTTATATTTATATTTATAGTTATTGTTATCTTTATTTATTGCACCAAAATGATGGTTACAATGTTAAGGTAATTTTTTGATCTTCAATGATTGCGGCGTCAAGCGATGACAAAATTGCTTGTCGCATTTTGAGCTTAGTCCCCTGATGGGCTGCCATATTGAGTGTTTGCATGTGTTTAGCAACCATCATGGCCGTATTCATTAATTGTTCAGCCTCAACCACTTTATCTAAGAATCCTGCTTCAATTGCCGCGTTAGGACTAAATAATTCAGCATTGATAACAGCACGAGTCAGGTAGTGTGTCGGAATACGATTACGCGCAATTTCAATACCGGCCTGATGCATTGTCATGCCAATGGCTACTTCATTTAAACCAATTTTAAACTCACCAGCACAACCTATACGATAATCACAACTGAGCATTAAAAATGCGCCTTTGGCAATGGCATGACCGCTACATACACCAATAATAGGGGTTGGGAAAGCCAGTATTCTGCGTGACAAAGTTGAACCGGCTGTGACCAGTGCAATAGCAGCTTCAGAGCTTTGCTTCATAGTTTTTAAATCAAACCCACCAGAAAATATTCCCGCTTGCCCCGTAAGTATCACCACGGCAGCTTGTTGCTCTGCTTTATCTAAAGCATTGTTTATTTGTTCAATCACTTCAGGCGATATGGCATTCACTTTGCCATTATTTAAACTGATGATATGAACGTCATTTTCAATTGTTACGTTAACTAATTGCATATTTCACCTAATATTTTATTTAAGTCATTGTTATTTTATTATTATATTTCATAAGCTTGAATCTAGCTTTCGGCTATAGAAGCCCTTAGCTGTTTAGCTTTAATGTATTTTGTATTTAACATACCGACTAAAATGCTCGCCGTAAATAGCATGGTAAGTGTGTAAATAGCGGGCGTGAATGACATTTTATAATTGGCGAGTAATGTTAACGCCATAAACATTGATAACGTACTGTTTTGTAGTCCAACTTCAATGGTAATGGATGTACGCTGAGCAAAATTAAGCCCAAACCATTTACTGGTGTAATAACCCAATAACATGGTTGAAATATTAAGGATAATAGATACTGGGCCGGCAGCAATCAGTGCAGGAATAACAATATCTTGTTGAATATAAGTCAGAAAGATAATCAGTAAGGTTAAAAATAAAATTCCGAAACGCGATACATGCACTTGTGTGCTTTCTGCTACTTTTGGAGCATATCGCCTGATTAACATCCCCACAGCAATAGGCACAATAGTGAGCTTCATCAGACTAATCATGGTGGCCATAATGGGTAACTGAAATTCACTGCCTTCACCCATAAAGTGAATTAGTGAGTAATTGAGCACCACAGGAATAGTAAATACGGTAAGTAAACTGGCAACGGCCGTCATGGTGACAGACAGGGCGACATCTGCCTTGGCTAAATGTGAAAACATATTTGAAGTGGTACCGCCAGGACATAACACGAGTAACATAACCCCAACTGCATATTCAGGTTCTAATGGCATAATGCTGGCTAACGCAAACCCGATGATAGGAAGCAGTAATAATTGATTGGTTAACCCAATAGCCACTGCTTTAGGATATTTTATGACTCGTTTAAAATCATTGACCACCAGCGATAACCCCATTCCCATCATGATCAAGAAGATACAAATAGGTATTACCTGTGTGTTGACCAATGTTATCAGTTGCATATTGTCCATAATAACCTCTAGTAAAAACGAAAAATCTTAGCTAATGAACATAAAAGCTAAGTAATAGTTAGGGGAAACATCCGTTTTAATTCAATGACTCAATTTTATTGTGTACTTTGCTCATTAAGTCTTAAGTTAGCTGCTGTGCCAGTAGTAAACTGGCTAATTACTCACGCTGTTTGGGTTGACGATTAACCCCACAGAAGCATCGGCACAACCGGTTAAAACAGCTTGGAAATCATCGTTAACCTGATTGAGGCCATGTATGTGCTTAGTCTTGATGTTGCTCTTACAAAAATCGATATATCTGAGTAAAGCAATATTCATCTGTTTCATCGTTTCAGTTGTTCCCCAATCTTTGCTGCGTTTTTTTAGTTGTGTCGGTGCAAAAAAGAACGTCGGAGACGCGCCAGGAAGATGAGATTCTACGCCCGCTTGAGTGATGTCTATATCATTATGGTGCGTTGCGCCAATGCGGCAAGAGTAGGTGAGTCGTGAGCCTAAGTGGTGGTGAATAGACGCTAATGTTGTTTTGCCTCCGGCCATGTCAACTAATATTGAGGGTATTGCGGAGTCTAGCTCGCATATTTGTTGATAACTAATGACCTTGTCGTAACAGCCAAGTGACTCTACAAATGCTTTATTAACCTCTGAGGTGATACCTATGGCAGGGCGATCTCCGCGTTGCTTGATGCAGTAGGCAAGGGCAATGCTGGTTTTGCTTGATGCACTGGTTATGAGATATTGCTTGGCATCAAAATAATGGTTGTCGAACATAAAGTCGTCGACCAACCAGGATGTGGTAAATAATCCGCGTAGTAAAATATCGTAATCTTCGTTTTGTTCACGATAAAAAGGATTGGCACCAACGCGATCAAAATAATTGTAAATTGGAGATAATCCTTCTCTACAAGGATTAACATCACTAAAACCATGTTGAGTTACATTACCTGCAACGATAATTAGGTGAGTTGCCATGGGCATAAATCCCCAGACTCGTTCGCCAACTAATATTTGGTCGTTTTTAGATTTTATTACTTCGGCATAGCCCATTACTGGCAAGCGTCCCCAATGTTGAGGATCATTTGATGGAAAAAAACGCCAATATCCTAAAGTGTCTCCGGCAATTCCGTAACTGATATTATTTGCGGTTAGGGCGAATTTATCGACTCGCAATAACACTTCGTTGTGTGCCATTGGTTTAGAAATATCAATATCAATAACCCGCGTGGTATGAAGATCATCTTTGCCGACTTCAAATACCTGGGCATGATGTTGTGTTATTACAATTGCCGTCATAAATTACCTTTATTATTTTTTTGAAGTTAAAAAATCACTTATTGCATTGTTCACTTCGTTGGGTCTTTCATGTTGGATCCAGTGACTGGTATGAGCAAAACGTTTAATCGTACAATTAGGCACGTATTGAATTAAGTCATCGAGGTTTTCATTCACAAATGCCAAATCTTGCTCGCCCCACAGCACAAGCGTGGGGAGATTAATGCGAATATTGGGTATTTTAAGTGCTGATGTATGTTTGACCTGGCTGTTGGATGAGACGGTGATGTCATCATTGGTATCCATTTTGGCGTCATTACGCGCCAGTTGTGGCATGGCACGATAATATTGCAACATGCCATTTATTGCGCCAGGTTGTCGCCATACTTGCCGATATGCGTCTAACACCTCATGGGTGAAAATAGCCGGTTGCTGGCTTTGCATAATCTTATCGACCAAGTAATGATAATCATCTTGTGTTAATAGGCTTTCCGCTTCAGGCTCAATAAGTTGATGAATATAAGCACTTTTACTGCGCTGATTTGAGTTATTGATCATCTCGCGGGTAAAGGTACTCGGATGCGCTGCATTTAATATCACCAAGCGTGATAACAACGAGGCATTAAATGCGGCTAACGGCCAGGCAATGGCGCCACCCCAATCGTGGGCAATCAAGGTTACGGGTTGGTTTGGGCTAACTGCGGCAATGAATTTGCTCATAAAGCGGATCAGGTTCGGGACAGTATAAAAACCGGTATCCGTAGGTTTGTCGCTGAGGTTATATCCTGGTAAATCTGGCGCGATAACTCGATAATTACAGGCAAAAAAATCAAGTTGTTTAAGCCATGTTCCCCAATATTCAGGAAATCCATGTAAAAAAACTAAGGTTTCAATTGGCTTTTGTGCTGCATGATTGCCTGACTCAACATAATGAATGTTAACACCATCGACGACGGTGTAATGATGCGTAAGAGGCATATGCCATCTCCATATTGAATATAGTGAGTCAAGTCAGATCAAAAAGAATGCAGCTTATTTGAAAAAAGCTACGGCAGTGTCAAGTGCTTCCCGCTCGGTACGAGTATTATTGACCAGAGCAGTGTCATCGGCGTAACCAAACGACATGCCAAATAAAATACCGCGCTCTTCAGGTAGGCCTAAAATTTCACGAACGGGATCAGGGAATTGCCCAAGCGCGCCTTGCATACAATTTGATACACCATGTTCAGCCATAACTAACGATAACGTTTGCGCATAGATGCCTAAATCGACAGCACCCATAATGTCTAAATACTTATCCATGGTAAAAAACACCGCATGAGGGGCATCAAAAAATTGCCAGTTTCGCACCATGGCCATTTGACGTGCTTTTTTGTCTTCTCGAGCGATGCCTACGGAGCTGTACAGCGCATTAGCTGAACCAAATTGACGATCACGGTGCACACCTTGATATTGTGGCAACCAGTTAAAGTCAGGGTTGGGTGAAGCACCACTCATTAAGGTTTCGATAAATTTAGCTTTTAATTTATCTTTAGTTACGCCAGACACCACGCACGATTGCCATGGCTGTACGTTACAATTTGATGGAGAAAGCTGTGCACTAGAGAAGATTTGTTTTAAGACATTTTCAGGCACAGGCTTGTCTTGAAATGCACGAACTGAATAACGGTTTTTTAAAATAGATTCTATAGACATAGTGACAACTCTTATTGTTATTAATCATTAAAGCGATACCTGTTAATTAGGTATAAATGAGTTTCTTACCGAAAAAGTCTGTAACGCCGGCAATATATTCACTGACGTTACAGACTGAAGGTTATTTAAAATTGGTACGAAATATTCGCGCCAAAAGTACGTGGTTGATTAGGATATCCATTAAAGCTACCCGCCTGAATTGGTGGTGGAAAAGCCGACAATAGATACTCATCATTGGTTAAATTACGCACCCAAAGTTGCAAACTTAGGCCGTTATCGAAGGCTAAGCCTGTGCTGGCATTAAAGGTATTCACTTCACGCGATAGAGATTCAGGGGTATTTTCGGCAACTTTGACATCGCTTTCAAATAGGTAATCGGTACGAACGTAACCATCAGCACCGTTAAACACTTCAAAGTTATATACAATTCCAGCAGTAATACTCACTTCATGTATACCCGCTGGTTTTTCACCAGACAGATCAACTGGTCCATCTAAACCTGATGCACCAACAAACGAGTCATAAATTGGATCGAGGAAAGTACCTGCTAATGTAAATGATAGGTCTTCGGTTAAATTGTAATTTGAATCAAACTCAACACCTTTAGTGCTTTGCTTACCTGCATTAGCCAATACATAGCCGGTGCCGATAAAGATTGAGGATTGGAAACCTTCAATGGTTTGATCAAATATCGTTGCGTTGAACGATCCGTTTTCAAATTGAGTTTTAATACCAATCTCGTAAACCATCGCTTCTTCTGGAGAAGCATATCGTCCACCATAAACTTGATTCGGCAATGCTAAACCAGCGGTATCGATTGCTGCTTGGTCTGACGCAAAGGGACTTGAATAACGCGATAAATTCCACGATGTTGCTTTAAAGCCGGTTGCTGCTGTGGCGAACACGTTTATATTGTCATTGATTTCATAAGACAAACGCATAGACCAAGTTGCTTTACTGTCATCAGACTTATTATTCTCTGCCGCATTAGGTAAGCCTAACATCGGTGGTAAAAATTGTAGGCCTTCTAATACAGGAACTGCTGGAGCAAGTTGTGGAATGTTGCTAATAGGGACACCAAATAATGTCGGTACAGTTGCTAAATCAAGTGCAGAAAGAACGTCATTATGATTTTGTGAAATGGTAATTTCTTTTTGATCATTAGTATAACTGGCTCCAAATATTGCCGTAAATTGATCGGTAATATGGTAATCAAAACTAGCAAATAATGAATAAGCATCATTGTCTTGTTTAAATTCTGAACTTACTGCAGTGTTACCTGAGAAAAAGGTACCAGGGTCAAGGCCATAAACACCTTCTACACCAGAGAGCAAACCAGGTGCTCCACCTGCTGACATGAGCACATCAAAGTAATTTCTCATGTCATTGCCGTAATATAAAGTGTCACCTGTTGTGACTTCTTCATGAAATATGAACGCACCAAACATCCACTCTAGTTGACGTTCATCCGTTGATGCTATGCGAAATTCCTGAGTCATAGTATCAATATCGGTATAGCCACCTTCATTTAGAATATCCAAGCTGGTGTAATCCACATCATTCATAAAATCAGATTCGTTGTTACGTAACGCACTGATTGAGGTGAATGAATAACCGTCAAAATCCACGTCAAGTTGTAATGACACGCCGCCGTCTTTAACATTATTAATAGGGTCTGAGTTGAGAGCCGATTTATAGGCAAATGAACTGCTTTCGTCTAAATCCACGCCACCTAAAGCACGAACAGCCGCTGTAGTTGGGCCGTTAATAGAGTTTTCTACTGTACAACATGCTTCGTTAATTTTGCTGTAATCAGCAATTAAACGCAGTTTTACATCTTCAGTTGGTTCGTACAGTGCTTGTCCACGAACATTCCAGCGATCTTTATCGTTAATATCATCTAACCCAGTAACAGATTCGGTATAGCCATCTCGGGTATTAAAGCCACCCGAAACACTAAAGGCTAAATTATCTGTGATGCCATTGGTGTAATATCCTTTCATTACTCGTTGATTAAAATTGCCAATACCAGCTTCAATTTTACCTTCCTGATAATAGGCCGGCTCACGCGTACTCACACTTATTACGCCTGCAGAAGCATTTTTACCAAATAAGGTACTTTGCGGCCCACTTAATACTTCAATTTGTTGCAGTCTCGGTAAGTCACCAATTTGGGCTGCTGCGCGTGATCGATAAACACCATCAATAAACACTCCAACAGACGGCTCAATACCAGTGTTATTGGTACCATTACCAAAGCCACGAATGGCAAAGTTAGTATTAGTTGAACGTTGTAAAGGTGTGACACGTAAGGTAGGAACTAAGGTTTGTAAGTCATCAATATCCATGACTTTAGCCTGCTCAATGGCTTTGCTGCTGACCACAGTAATTGCCACTGGTGACTCTTGTAAACCTTTAGCTCTTTTTGAGGCGGTGACGACAATTCGTTCCATGTCATCATCTTTCTTAAGCGGCTTCTCATCTTCCGCATAAGCAGTTGAACTGAGTACACCCAACACAGCCAACGAAAGGACAGAGTACTTAAAAATCTGTGATTTATTATGCATTTATTTTTCCCCAGATAAAAACTAATTGCTATTAAACAAGCTAACTAACACGTTGAATTACCAAAGATATATACGACGCTTAAGCGTTCTTGTTTGTAATGTGTAATTATCGATCTTTGTAAAACAGCTTTATTCAATAACAACAAGGGAAATCATCAGCACATCGTTTTTCTATTCGAAAACTTATCCTGAAAATACGAAATTACCACTTATAGTGAACAATTAACCGCCAAATCATGCTAGGGCGTGTTTCAACATTAAACAAATCAATTATTTTAATAAGCAACTATTCATATAATGAATAATACGTCAGTAAACTAGTGTTTTTACTCAAATTTAGCTGTTTAAGTGTTATAAGTTGCTGTTCATAACAGGTGACATCACGAATATTTATTAACGAAACTCACCCAGAACTATAACTAAGGCGAATGTATACATATAATTATTATGCATTTGGATAATACTCAAAGTTAATTTAGCATCAGAGATAAGCTATCTTTAGTCGATGCTATTAATGCATCTACTCATTCCTAATCCATTAATGTTCAGATACCAACTTGGAGAGCAACAATGCCTGAGTACAAAGCCCCCATCCGTGATGTTAAATTTGTTATGCAAGAATTGCTCGAGTGCGAAGCACATTATCAGCACTTAGGTTATCAAGATGCCAGTCTGGATATGGTTGATGCTATTATTGCTGAAGCTGCAAAATTAACAGAAGAGGTTGTTGCGCCGTTAAATCAAATTGGCGATCAACAAGGATGTACATGGAAAGATGGGGTGGTAACGACACCTGATGGATTTAAACAAGCCTATGCACAGTACGTTGAAGGTGGATGGCCGACGCTCTCGCAATCTGAAGAGTTTGGTGGTCAAGGCTTACCGCATTCATTAAATATTAGCATCGCTGAGATGTTTTCAAGTGCTAACCACAGTTTTGCTATGTATCCAGGCCTAAGTCATGGCGCGCTAGCCACTATTGAAGCCCATGGAACAGAAGCTCAAAAACAACAATTTATGCCAAAACTGGTTGAAGGTAACTGGACCGGCACTATGTGTTTAACAGAGCCACATTGTGGTACAGACTTAGGTATGTTGCGCACCAAAGCGGAATTACAAGCCGATGGCACTTATTCGTTAAGCGGCACTAAAATCTTTATTTCGGCAGGTGAACACGATTTATCTGACAACATTGTGCATATCGTTATTGCCCGTATCCCGGGTGCGCCAGAAGGCAATAAAGGTATTTCATTGTTTATTGTACCTAAGTTTAACGTTAATGCAGATGGCACAATTTCAGACCGTAACGGCGTGAACTGCGGATCTATTGAACATAAAATGGGCATTAATGGTAACGCAACGTGTGTGATCAACTTTGATGGCGCGACAGGTCATCTTATTGGTGAGCCTAATCGTGGCCTGAAATGCATGTTTACCTTTATGAATGCGGCTCGAATTGGGGTGGCAAGTGAAGGTGTTGCAGCTGCTGAAGCGTCTTTCCAGGGTGCGTTAGCTTACGCGAAAGATCGCCTACAAATGCGTTCTATCAGTGGAGTTAAAAATCCTAATGGGCCTGCCGATCCGATTATTGTTCATCCAGATGTCCGCAGAATGTTATTAACTCAAAAATCGATTGCAGAAGGTGGTCGTGCGTTAATTTCATATTTAGCACAATTGGTTGATATTGGTCATGCAGAAAAAGATGAAGCCATTAAAGCTGATGCAGAAACTAAATTAGCCTTACTGACACCAATTGCAAAGGCATTCTTATCAGAACTTGGTTTTGAATGTACCAGCCACGGCGTGCAAATATTTGGGGGTCATGGTTTTATTAAAGAGTGGGGCATGGAGCAGCTGATGCGTGACACAAAAATCAGTTGTTTATACGAAGGTACAACCGGTATCCAGGCACTCGATTTATTAGCCCGTAAAATTATTGGTACTCAAGGTGAGGTGTTAAAGCCATTCTCTAAAGATGTTACGGTATTTTGCCAACATAACATGGACAATCCAGCCATGGCCGAATTTATTAAACCTATCATGGCTTATGCAAAAGAGTGGCATGAACTGACCGTATTAATTGGTGGCAAAGCGATGAAGAACCCTGATGAAATCGGTGGTGCTTCTGTTGATTACCTGATGTATGCAGGTTATGTAACGCTTGCATTCTTCTGGGCAAAAATGGCTAAAGTTGCGCAAGATAAACTGGCAGCTGGCACCACAGAAACCGCTTTCTATGAAGCTAAAATCAAAACAGCACAATTTTATATGCAGCGCATGTTACCTAGAGCAAAAGGTCATGCTGCGTGTATTGCCAATGGTGTAGATTCGATGATGGCACTAGACAGTGAAGATTTTGCTTTTTAAATTGAGCAATCATAAAATTTGTTAAAATTGATGATATTCTCGATAGAACAAGCCGCAGCGTTAATCGCTGCGGCTTTTTTATTGTTTGGGCTTTAGTCGTTCATATTGAGTGTTTTTATCATCACGACGTTAACTAAAATGGGGTTATCGATAATGGTTGATGATCACTATTCGTTACAGATTAGTTAATTCGGTGCCCATCACTTTAGAACCTTATTCGGTTATAGTAATGACTTCATAATAAAAAAAGGATTAAGCCGATGTCAGGCAAAATTTTTACGTCTGTGATTCCACTACTTGCTCTTATTCCGTTCTCATCATCAGCGGGATCCTGGGTTGATGTCAGTAATGCATACACCAATAAACAAATTAAAATCACTAGCCAATTCCAACCTGAAATGGCGAGCTCTATTGGTATAACAGAAGCCGACAACTTGTGTAGTAGCATCACGAAAGCACAACAAGACAAGTACATTCAAACGCTTAATAGCAGTAAGAAAACCTTATTAAAAGCACTTGAAACAGAAACCCTTTTGCCTGTTCGCCAAGATCTTAATATTATTATCGATGATATTGACCAGACTATTATGGCAGGGCAGTTAGACGATAAATACATGTTACCTTGGGTTGATGTCCCGTTAATTATCTTTAGAGGTGTTTCGGCATTACTTGATGAGCAAATGGCTGACAGTCGTAAACAGGCTGCGATGACGCGTTTGGCTTGTTATGTCGGTAAAAACGGCCAAGTCGCATTAACGGAACAAGCTAAAACGTTATTTGAAACGGCGTTAAGTAATAAATCCTTACTCGGCCCGACTAAAGAAGAAGTTGAACAAGCATTAACCAGAACAGATACTTTACTACAAGGTCTACAACAGCTATTTGATAAAAATAAGTTCAGCCAAGCAAACGACAACCTTGCACTATTACAAAAACAAATTACTGATTACCGTCAATGGGCCGAAAAAACGGTTATTCCTCATGCTCGTAATGACTATAAACTACCGGCAGAAATTTATGCGTTAAAGCTAAAAAGCGCTGGGATAGATATCGATCCTAACTTGTTAATTGAACGAGCAAAAGCAAGTTACATGATCACTAAAGCAAATATGCAAGCTCTAGCTCCGTTAGTGGCCGCTAAGTTTGATATGCCATCGAGTGATTATCGCGATGTGATAAGAGCACTAAAAAAACAATCATTATCTAATGATAAAATTGAAAATCATTACCGTGAAATTAACACCAAACTTGAAGGCATTATTACTGCGAAAGAGGTTGTCGATTTACCTAAACGTAATATGATAATGCGTCTTGCAAGCGATGCTGAAGCGGCTGGCAGCCCAGCACCTCATATGTTGCCACCACCGTTTATTGGTAACACAGGCGAGCAAGGTCAATTTGTATTAACCACTGGCAACCCTGCGTTGAGCGGCGACGCTGCTTATGACGACTTTAATTTTGATGCCGTAGCTTACACATTAAGTGCTCACGAAGGCCGACCAGGTCATGAATTGCAATTTGCTGTCATGCTGGAGCAAGGTGTGTCATTAGCACGAGTATATTATGCGTTTAATAGTGTAAACGTTGAAGGTTGGGCCTTGTATGCAGAAGCCGAAATGCTGCCGTATTTGCCTATTGAAGGCCAGTTAATTGCACTACAACATCGCCTATTACGTAATGCCAGGGCCATGTTAGACCCAATGTTAAACCTAGGGTTAACTACCAAAGAGCAAGCTTATAATCTACTCAGTAATGATGTGGTTTTTTCAAAAGCGGCAGTAAAACAAGAAGTCGACCGTTACACCATGCGTATGCCGGGGCAGGCTGGGAGTTATTTCTATGGCTTGTCTAGACTGCTTGAAATCAGAGCAGATGTTGAATTAGGCTTAGGTGACAAGTTCGACCGTTTAGCCTTTAATAACTTTGTATTAGAACAAGGCTTAATTCCACCAAACTTAATGGCAGAAGCGGTAAAAGCACGCTTTTTAACACCACAGCCTTAGGCAAGTACTAAATAAAAAGTATCAAGTAATAGATCTAATAATTGCTTTGATATTTTCATAAATATTGGTAATAACAATCCCATTCAAATCTAATTTGGATGGGATTGTTTACTTAGAATAACCCAATTGGCACTATTTTTTAGCATAAGGTAAACGCGCTAACTTAGCCGTTGTGTGATAACTATCAAGACCTGTGATTGCAACGGTTTCAATGATGTCTAAATCGATAAACCCATCCGCTTCAACTGCAATATCTACAACATAGACATCAACGATTTCACCAATCACAAATTCAGTACCATTAATGGCTAAATGTTGATGCTCTGCTAGTTTAACTGAATATTTAAGACGACTTTCTTTTACAAATGGAGCTTTAAAATCCATAAGGTATTCTGCCGTTAATCCAGTAGCATCAAACTCTGATTCATCTCTGTCATACCGAGCCGATGTTTGATGCGCTTGAGTATATATAGACTGATTAACCTGGTTAATAGTGTAAAAGCCAGTTTGTAGAATATTTTCAAAGGTGTGTCGAGCTACACTATGAGGCCTTATAATCATGCCAACAAGTGGAGGATTAGCCCCCAAATGAATAACCGAACTCACTATCGATAAATTGGTATTGCCCTGAATGTCTTGCGTACCGATTAGATTGGCACTTTTAAATCCCGACAATGAATTAATAAAATGTGCACGAGTACGTGTCTCTAGTGCGTCAATACGGTCTTTAGTAAAATGCATTCTGAAACCTTAGGATAGTGGCTTATTCAAACAGATGTTGTCGTAACCTGTTAATACAGGTCATCGAATCGTTATATAGTTATTATTACGCCAAAGGTTATTGAATGGATCTATCATGTCGTTAATCAATTAACACGCTATATTCATCTAAGGTAGTGTGGCCTCTTGAAGCTAAAAAAGATAACAATGCTGCAGGGCTGCGATTTAATAAGCGCTCAAGGGGAAAATCTACCGACTCAATGACTTCAATCGATTTATCAAAGTCGCCTAAGCTAAACGCAACGTGAGAGTCAGAGCCCATTACCAATAATCCGCCTGCATTTTTAACCGCTCTCGCAATGTCTGTGCAATTAGGTAGACTGCCATTACGTGAAGTTAAAAATGACGAGTTATTAATTTCAAGCGCAACATTATGTTTAGCCGCTATTTGTGCCACCCGATGAATGTCGATAGGGTATTTGGGATTACCTGGATGAGTAATAATATCCACGTGGCCACTTTCGATACAATTAATCAGCGCTTGAGTATGTATTTCTTGTGTTGACGGCGGAAATACCGGTTCATGAAATCCAGCCAATACGATATCGAGTTCTTGTAAATAGTTACCGTAAAAATCAATTTCACCTAACTCATTTTTTATATTTGCTTCAATGCCACGTAACATACCGACACCATCAACAATTCTCGGCAATACGCGCATATTCACAAAATGCCAAAAGTGGGGCGCGTCAGCCATGTCTGGCCCATGATCGGTTATTGCAAATAATTTCATTCCTTTGCTTTTAGCTACAGCAAAATAATCGTGTACGGTACTGTATGCATGGGTCGAAGCGATGGTATGGGCGTGTGTATCAACAGAGAATTTCATCACAAGTCTGGCTCTCTTTGTTCAAAACTGGAATAACAGTTTACGCTGTTGGGTTTGTTTTCTCTATGATATGGGAGTTGTTTTTATTGTTAAAACTCAAAATATGAGTGCGACTAAGTAACAATTTTTATGGCTTACTGAAGCCTGACAGTTAGGGGCGAGGGGCAAGAAGAATGTACAATTTATTCGTGATTAAACTTTTGAAATTGAATCAAAAGTCCAATGTTTACCTGTATTTAACATAATAAAACATAAGGACTTCTTCAAAAAAGCGCATCAACAATTATCTAGCGCTAATCAATATTGATTCTAACGATTAATCAACAGCAAGCATTACACTTGATGCTTTGACAATGGCGTATGCAGTAGAGCCCACTTTCAAATCTAATGATTTTACCGCTTCGTTAGTGATAATCGATGCGATTTGCTCACCACCAGATAATTCGATAGTCACTTCAGAGTTAACAGCACCAGTTTGGATAGACTTAACCGTTCCTTTTAATTGATTTCTTGCACTTATTTTCATGTACTTCTCCATTTTAAGGTTATGAATGATAAATATTTAATAAAACTTTTTTAATTATAATCTTATTTCTCTATCTAATAGTGAGTCTAGCGTCAAATTACTAGGGTAGGTCACATTTTTAAATTGCAGAGAATGTAGGACGATACAAAGACTGTTAACCGATTATCAAAAACTAATCTATACAGCATTGTTGATAAGCAGATACTCATTAAGAAAACAGATATTGGTGTTAGTTAATGAAGCGTCTAAAAGTACTAAAAGACCAAAAGAATCACATCGATTCAGCCTGATGCTAAAAGATAGCGGCTAGGTTATAAAAAATCATTATCAACAAATGTAATAATGAAGTTGAATATTTTGACATTGATATGCCGCGAGAGCATGAAGGCAATGTTAAGGCAAAGTACCAACAACTTGGATTAATGGATTCTGGCTTTGGAAATAAGCGAAGTGTGTCTGAACAATTTCAACATGACCATTTCAAATGAACAGTTATGACTAGCAATCAAACCAAAAACATACCACAGGATTTGAAAAAGTCAGGTGGTATAAACTGACAACAAAAAGCGCTCTGAATAAAATATTGCACCATAGCTGTGCAAATAAATCGTTTGTTTCGATATAACCATCTGATTCTAGATACTAAAAGGCCAGATCCACGAAGTGAGACAAAACTCATTTGGTATGAGAAGCCACACACAAGATGCAGACCCTACAAAACATAAATACCCTATTTAACATAATATACATTGTGCGTATATTTGTGTGCACATCATATAGTCATAGATTTGCTGTTATGTTAAACAACTAGAATATTCAATTGTGCTGCGTCCCATGACCTTAAAACCTTTATCAATAGCATTAACATCATGTTTGAGATCGTGCTGACATTGTCTGCTTTGAAATTTGACTACTATCTAGTGGCAATTATGTAATCTCAGCAAGATGATTTAATGGTTTATTTGCTGCACTTTGGTGTCGCTCAGTTTGTGTTGTGTGCAAATACTGTGAAGTTGTGTCGATACTTTCATGTCCTGCATCAGCTTGTACATGAGACAACGGACGTTGATTAATGTTGATGTCGTGCGTAATACCTGTGTGGCGAATGTTGTGTGCTGTAAGTTTACGCATTAATTGACTATCGTAATCGAACCCATCTTCTGCAGCTTTGTCTGCAGCTAGATTGATTAACTTATCTATTTCATCTCGTATGTGTCTTATGCCTAGATTGGCATTGACGCTTCCAGATTCGCGGCCATGTGCAGCAGCTTTATGCCTGATAAAGATAGGATGTTGATCGTCAATATTGGGTAAATCTGTTAAGCCTAAATATCGCCTGTATTGAATTAAGCTCTTAAGAAGTACTTTAGAAATTGCAATGTTGCGTGCTTTTCCGCTTTTAGAAAATGGCACGTGAAAATACCAAATGCTTGAATGTGGGTCTTGTCTGAACTGACTCATTATCGGTGCATAACCTGCGCGTGCACTAATTTCAGAGATACGTAAATAGCAGCTATATAATAGTGTGATTAGAAATAAACTTCGCTGATGTTGTTGTGGTTGCTTGTTCGCTAATTGTTCTACGGTGCTAATCACATATGACCATTGTAACTCAGTAAAGGCATGGTGATTGTTGTCTTCGTCCAGGGCAAATTTCCGCTTAATGGCAAATCGACTGTGCTTAAGCCATAACTGTGCTGGATTACGCTCGGTGTATTCTTCGCTAATTAAGTAGCCATAAAAAGATGATAATATTGCTATTTTAGTCTTTAGTGCATTATCGCTTAATTGATATGGAAGGCATTTTCCAAGTTGCTTTTTACCAATGAATGGCCTCCATTGCACATTAGGGATCCGCTCACCGCTGGCTTTATCTACCTTAAATTGTGCCACGTTAAAGTAGCCAATTAAGTTGTTTGGTGGTGATTGACAGTAATCGATGTATTTAGCAATGTCTTTACGTGTTACAGCGATTGGTGACAATGACACGACATCGAAACACCAATGTAAATATGTAGTGAGTTCGCTGCGGTATGCTTTATAGTTGTTTTCTGACTGTTTTTGTTCAAATAACCAATCAGCACAATGTTCAATAATGAGCCCTGCATCAGTTACTTTATCGATTGAAATACGAGTGATGTAATGATTAACAAATGCATTACCTTGTAATACATAATCAGCGGCGTCGAAAAGAGGCAATACTGGTGGTAACGGCTCGGTTGTCATAATATATGCATTTGATATTAGGTTATTGATTATATGACTATTATAGCTAATTATGCTTGATGCCGATAACGTTATTTATCGGCATCAATGGATGCGAACAAATAAATCAATTAACTAATATTTATGCTTTGTAGGTTTATGTTTTTATCATAAATAGTTTTTTCTGTAGACCCAGAACCCATGGATAATTGACAGTGTTGATGGCATTGAGATTTTTGACACCCAATACGCTTTTGGCAACTCCACAGGCATAATTGCCATAAGGTTTGCTTACTTTGACGATCTAAACACTGTAAATCTGCGGCGCATAGATGCCCTGCTTTAATCAGTTGTGCTACTTTGTTGCTATCAATCGCTACATTGACCTTGGCCATATCGCCTCCTCATCTTCACATCATATATTTTATAATACATTGTTGAGAATGATTATCAATTAGATTATTGACTTTGATTATCCTTTTGTGCACTATATCAGTCTATAAGACCTTCTAATCCTGCTAATCCTGCTAATTATGTATAAAGTGACTTTGCCTCTTCAGGAAGTTAGCCTATTTATGGATGTGAAAATTGTAACCTGTGATGTACTTATACACTCGTATTACACTTATTTGGTAAACCGATAAATGCAAAATTATTTGATTTATCGGTGTTGTGAGCCGTTATTCAGTCTTTTTATTATTTGAAGCGTCCCTACTCTATTAGCCTTTTCATTGAATATTTACACTCAATGACTATATAAACATGACCACATTACGGATTTGGGTTATCGGCCAGAAAATCATACATAAGTGTGCGCTGTTGATTCTGATAATCAAACGTAACGAATGCACGCCATACCATATAGTTACTACTGCATGACCCAAAAATAAGTGTTCCCTGCGACTCATTGTCTGTTACAGAAGATAATGAAACAGGTATAACACCCATAAACATGTCACGCCCTTCTATTCGCATTGAAATATTAGTGATCGCTTGTGTTGATTTGAGCGTAATATTTAATGGTTTTTCACTCGGAGTATGTACAGGATCGATCATTAAGCCGACGCTTATATCTGCAACGTTTTTGTAACATTCTCCTGTGGAAAATTGACATAATGTGAGATCTTTCGGAAAAGTATTTTCGCTGATATTTTTTGTATTATCACATGCTACTAAAAACATTGAAGAAATTACTAGTACCGCTGATTTGATTATTATATGCACGAGGATTAACCTTTACTCTTTAATTGATAACATTATCTTGTAGACCTTGATCTAGATCAACTTTGATGCATGTTGTGAAGTATCTTTTTTGACTCAGCTCAAGTATCATTACACCGCCTCGTGATAGAGACAATAAACATGAGGTAACACATTGACAAATAGCTGTAAAAATAGCCATCACTGGGTAGTTTTGTAACCATTTGTCAACTTAACAGGTAAAGTTCGCTTTACTAAATATTAAAAGTATAAGTAATAAGCCGTGGAAGCATTATGATGAACCATTCCCAGTCTACAGGCGCTGATTACAACTACACTATTGTCCGCCAATTCGCACTAACCACAGTTTTGTGGGGAATCGTTGGTATGGCAGTGGGTGTATTGATTGCGGCTCAGTTAATCTGGCCACAACTGAACTTTGAAACACCGTGGTTAACGTTTAGTCGTTTACGACCTTTACATACCAATGCGGTGATTTTTGCGTTCGGAACATCAGCTCTTTTCGCTACATCCTACTATGTTGTGCAACGTACTTGTCAAATCCGTTTATTTGCGCCTAAATTGGCTGCATTTACTTTCTGGGGTTGGCAAGCTGTTATTATTGCTGCAGCAATTACTCTACCTATGGGGTTCACTCAAGGTAAAGAGTATGCCGAATTAGAATGGCCAATTGATATTGCCATTACCGTTATTTGGGTCTGCTATGCAATTGTATTTTTTGGCACAATAGCTAAACGAACTACGTCTCATATTTATGTGGCTAACTGGTTCTTTGGTGCCTTTATTATCACTGTTGCTGTATTGCACATTGTTAACTCAATGGCAGTGCCTGTAAGTCTATTTAAGTCTTACTCATTGTACTCTGGCGCTGTCGATGCAATGGTTCAGTGGTGGTATGGTCATAATGCGGTAGGCTTCTTACTTACTGCTGGTTTCTTGGGGATGATGTATTACTTCGTACCTAAGCAAGCTGGTCGTCCGGTGTATTCATACCGTTTATCCATTGTTCACTTTTGGGCATTGATTGCGTTATACATTTGGGCCGGTCCTCACCACTTACATTACACTGCCCTTCCTGACTGGACTCAGTCATTAGGTATGGTGATGTCATTAATCTTATTTGCTCCTTCTTGGGGCGGTATGATTAACGGCATTATGACCCTGTCTGGTGCTTGGCATAAGCTACGTACAGACCCAGTATTACGTTTCTTAGTTGTTTCATTGTCTTTCTATGGTATGTCTACCTTTGAAGGCCCAATGATGGCAATTAAAACAGTAAATGCGTTATCACATTACACTGACTGGACCGTTGGTCACGTTCACTCTGGCGCGCTAGGCTGGGTTGCAATGGTGTCTATTGGTTCGTTATATCATTTAGTTCCTGTATTGTTTAATCAAGGCCGTATGTATAGCACTTCGCTTGTAAACGTCCATTTCTGGTTAGCGACTATCGGTACTGTGTTATATATCGTAAGTATGTGGATTTCTGGTGTTATGCAAGGTCTTATGTGGCGCGCAGTAAACTCTGACGGTACGTTAACGTACAGTTTCGTTGAGAGTTTAGAAGCTTCATACCCATTCTACTTTGTACGCTTTCTTGGTGGTTGTTTCTTCTTAACTGGTATGTTGATTATGGCTTACAACGTGCTTCGCACTGTTAAAGCGCCTAAAGATTCACTACCTGCGTTAGCAGAAGCTTAAGGAGCAGATTCGATGAAATTTAATCATGAATTAATTGAAAAGAATGTGGGCCTGCTAGCCATTTTCACTGTAATCGCTATTAGTTTTGGTGGTTTAGTGCAAATTACGCCGCTAATTTTTCAGAAAGATACTACTGAAGCGGTTGAAGGGTTAATTCCTTATACTGCACTGCAGATTGAAGGTCGTGATATTTATGTTCGTGAGGGTTGTTACAACTGTCACAGCCAGATGATCCGTCCTTTACGTGCAGAAACTGAACGTTACGGTCACTATTCAGTTGCAGGGGAATCCGTTTGGGATCACCCTTTCCAATGGGGTTCTAAGCGTACAGGTCCTGATTTAGCCCGTGTTGGTGGTCGTTACAGTGATAGATGGCATGAAGTGCATTTAATCAATCCACGTGACGTTGTTCCTCAGTCGAACATGCCTGCTTTCCCGTGGTTAGCTGAAAACACGCTCGACGGCAAATTAACCGGTGATAAGATGACTATTTTACGTAACCTGCATAAAGGCGGTTATAAAGGTAATGATCTGTACACTGACGAAGAAATTGCTGGCGCTCAAAAAGCGGTTGAAGGCAAAACTGAACTACAAGCACTAATCGCTTATTTGCAATCTTTGGGTCACGCACTCAAGTAGGAGGCAATGATGGATTACGGTACTTTTCAAGGCATTTTAACCATTATTGTAATGGTGACGTTTGTCGGGATCTTCTACTGGGCATACAGTAAGCATAGTAAGTCAAAATTTGACGAAGCGGCTAACTTAGTATTTTCAGAAGATGAACTGGCTAAAATGTCTAAAGACTCAGGAGAGCAGAAGTAATGATTATGAGTAACTTCTGGAGCATTTGGATTTCTGTACTGACTATTGTGGTCATTGTTGGTTGTTTTATTCTGCTTAAGCTAGTGAATAATAATTACACTGGTGTAGAAGAAGGCAAATCAATGGGCCACGAGTTTGATGGCATTGAAGAACTTAACAACCCGCTGCCAAAGTGGTGGGCTTATATGTTCTATCTGACTATCGTATTCGGTGTGATCTATTTAGCTCTATACCCTGGCCTTGGTAACTACAAAGGCCTATTTGGTTGGACAAGTTCTAACCAAAGTATTGGAACTGAACTAGGTCTAAAAGCCGATTCAGCAGCAGCACTTGAAGCCGCAAAAGCAGAAAACCGTTTATCACAGTATGACCGTGAAGTGGCTCATGCTGATGAAAAATATGGTCCTATCTTTGCTGCGTATTTAGCGACTCCGTTAGAAGAGTTAGTTAAAGATGAAGAAGCATTGAAAGTGGGTGGTCGTTTATTTTTACAAAACTGCGCTCAATGTCATGGTTCTGACGCACGTGGTTCAAAAGGCTTCCCTAACCTTACAGACGACGATTGGTTATATGGTGGCGATTTAGCCACTATCAAAACCACGTTAATGAATGGTCGTAACGGTATGATGCCGCCTAAAGGTGGTTTACCTATCGAAGACAGCGAGATTAAAGGTCTAGCTGAATATGTGATCAAACTGTCTGGTGGTGAGCACGACGAAGCACTTGCTGCTCAAGGTCAAGGTTCGTTCATGAAAGGTTGTTTTGCGTGTCATGGTATGGATGCTAAAGGCAACAAGTTCATGGGTGCCCCTAACCTAACTGACAATGTTTGGTTATATGGCGGAAGCCGTGGCTATATTGAAGAGTCAATCATTAACGGTCGTGCCGGTGTTATGCCAGCATGGAAAGACATTCTCGGTGAAGAGAAAGTTCACGTTATTGCTGCTTATGTTTATAGCTTATCAAACAAATAGTTATCATTAGCTAAATATAAGGCCTCGAGGTAATCGAGGCCTTTTTTTTAAGTGATTATTAAGCTGTTACGCGTTAAAATAGTGCGGTAAATTTTTACAATATATTTAGGATGTATCATGTCGAATCAACCCCCTTGGTATAAACAATTTTGGCCTTGGTTTTTAATCGTTTTACCAATGTGTGCCGTTATTGCCAGCTTAACCACTTTAAAAATTGCGTTAGATAATTCTGACTCTTTGGTCGCTGAAGAATATTATAAAGAAGGCAAAGGCATTAACATGGACTTGCGCAAGATAAAATATGCGCAGCAAATAGGCATGAAGTTTTTAGTTAAAGTCACCGACCAAGAGTTACAAATCACTCAACAAGGTGGTCCTGAATATCGTGCAGCGTTAAATGTCCGTTTTTATCACCCAACGATTGAAGCGAACGATTTCAGTTTAAATGCGACTGCTGATGCTAACTATGTTTATCGCATTCCTTTAGATGCTGCAATCAAAGGCCCCTGGGAAGTACGTATTGAAGGTTTTGATGCAAAATGGCGAATTCAACAACGTATCGAAATTAAAGATGACGTTGAATATTGGCTTAATTAATTTATGACCTCTTGTTTCCATTGTAATGAACCCGTTCTCACTGGCGAGCAATTTACCACCATAATCAACGGGCAAGCACAACCTATGTGTTGCCCTGGCTGCCAGGCTGTGTCTCAAGCTATTATTGATGCAGGATTAACGAGCTATTATCAGTTCCGAAGTGAGCCAGGTAACCGCCAAACCGCATTAGTACCAGAGCAATTAACTCAATATAGCGCTTACGATCTCCCTGAAGTTCAGCAAGACTTTGTCCATAAACAAGGTGAAATCGACTCTACCTCATTATCAATTGATGGAATAACCTGTGCTGCCTGCGCCTGGTTAATTGAACACAAACTCAAGCCAATTAACGGGATAACAAATGTACTGGTTAATTCAACCACACAACGGGCTATGGTCAGTTGGGATAATAACACTATAAAGTTAAGTGAAATATTACAACTCATTAGTCAAATTGGTTATCAAGCTGCACCTTATCAGGTAGACGAACAAGAAAAGCAATCTAAAGCTGATAGCCGAAAGTTTTTGTTAAGACTCGGTTTAGCTGGCTTTGCTACCATGCAAGTCATGATGTTTGCCCTAGCCTTGTACACGGGTTACTTTACTGATTTAGACGTTGAATTTAGAGATTATTTCCGTTGGGTCAGTTTAATTTTTGCCGCTCCTGTCGTGTTGTATTCTGCCCAACCGTTTTATTTTAGTGCCTTACGCAGTTTGTTAAGTGGCAAACTCAATATGGATGTTTCTGTCTCTATTGCCATTGGCGGTGCATTTATTGCCAGTTGTGTTGCGACGATTCAAGGCAACGGTGAGGTATATTTTGAATCCGTGTCTATGTTCACTTTCTTTTTATTGCTCGGTCGCTACTTTGAACAAACGGCAAGACAGCGTGCTTCGGTGAGTTCGAGTAATTTACATAAACTGATACCCTTAACCGCTCATTTAGTTAAAGACGGACAAACGGTTGAGATTGCAGCAAAAAAATTACGAATAAACGATGTTATTTTAGTTAAACCTGGTGAAGTTATTGCTGCAGATGCTGTTGTTGTGTCGGGTAAATCAAGTGTCAATGAAGCCATGCTCACAGGTGAGCAAATGCCTATAACTAAACAGCTAGAGGATCATGTTTATGCTGGCACTATTAATGTTGAGCAACCGCTTCACATTAAAGTTAATGCATTAGGTCAAGATCAATTAGTGGCTGAAATTATACGTTTACAAGAAATGGCATCAAATAACAAACCCGCTATTGCCTTAATTGCAGACAGGTTAGCGAGGTATTTTTCAGCCACTATTTTATCTATTGCACTCATCACCTATATTGTTTGGTCTTTTATTTCGCCTGAGGATGCATTTTGGGTCACCTTATCGGTACTTGTGGCAACATGCCCTTGCGCCCTCGCCCTAGCCACGCCAACCGCGGTTACCTGCGCTACTGCCATTTTTACACAATTAGGCATCATTACCCGCAAAGCGGGAGTATTTGAAAAACTAACCCAAATTGATCATGTCGTGTTTGATAAAACAGGGACATTAACCTGTGGTCAATTGTCGATTGGTGAAGTCAAATTAGAGAAAAACTATTCGCAAGATCAAGTATTGGCAATTGCTGCAGCAATTGAACAAGGTTCATTACATCCTATTGCAAATGCTTTTAAGCCTTACGTTAAGAACATTCATCAGGTCGTTGATGTTGAACATCATGTTGGCTTGGGTATCGCAGCAACTGTTGATAATCAATCAGTGAAAATTGGCAAACTTGCATTCGTATTGTCATACACTGAAGCATTGAAACAAGAGCAGGACATTCAACACGCTCAACTAATTTATTTGTCGATAGACAATCAACTGGTTGCCCAAATTGAAATGCTTGATCAACTACGAATAGACAGTAAGCAAACGGTTAATCGACTCGCACAATCAAAAATTGGCTTAAGTATTGCCAGTGGTGATAGTTCTGGTCATGTTGAATATCTAGCACAAAAGCTTGGTATTACTGATGTTCACGCAGGCTTGTCGCCTCAGGGAAAGTTACAATTCATTAACCAATTGCAACAAACCAAAAAAGTGGCAATGTTTGGCGATGGGATAAATGACGCACCTGTGTTAGCGGGTGCAAATTTGTCGGTCGCTATGGGGAGCGGCAGTGCAATTGCTAAAAACAGTGCTGATCTCATTTTACTAGGAGACCACTTGTCACGCTTCAATGATGCGATTAATGTAGCTAAACAAGCCCAGCGCATCATACATCAAAATTTATTATGGGCATTTGCTTATAACGTTATTATTTTGCCATTGGCAGTGACTGGGCATGTTGCTCCTTATATTGCTGCAATTGGTATGTCTGTCAGCTCACTGATTGTTGTGAGTAACAGTTTAAGGCTTCTTAGGATAAAACTATGAGTATCATCTACGTACTAATCCCTATAGCAATGTTGTTTGTATTGATTGCAGTTGCCATCTTCTTTTGGGCGGTTAAGTCTGAACAGTTCGATGATTTAGACAGACAAAGTGTGTCTATATTATTTGATGATGAAGCAAAAAAACCACAACAAAATGACAATATCGCCAATAAAACAGAGAAATAAGCGTGATTGAATATAATGTCGGTGGCGCGTTTATAGTTGGCTTAATGGGTGCTGCACACTGTTTTGGTATGTGTGGAGGCTTAATTGGCGCATTTTCTACCAATATACCCAATAATGGCCAAAGTAGATTAGCTAACCAACTGCGCTTTTTATTGAGCTACAACTTAGGAAGAATTACCAGTTATACCCTTGCGGGGGCTTTAGTGGGTGGTAGTGCATCGGCATTAGGACAATTATTTGATGCCGATATTTATTTACTTTGTTTACGAATTTTTGCTGGTTTTATGATGATACTAACCGGTTTATACATTGCACAAATTTGGTTCGGTATTGTACATATAGAGAAAGTAGGCAAAGTATTGTGGCGCTATTTACAACCATTAACCCGCAAAGTTTTACCCATTAAACATCCGCACCAGGCTTTACTTGCTGGTATGGTATGGGGATGGCTACCGTGTGGGTTAGTTTATAGCACACTAACTTGGTCTGTTGCTTCAGGCAGTGCACTGCAAGGTGCTTTGATTATGTTGGCATTTGGTTTAGGGACTTTACCTGCATTATTTGCTGCAGGAATGGCAGCAAAAACCTTAGCGCAATGGGTACAAAAGCGTGCTGTTAGATTATTGAGTGGTTTATTGTTAGTGTTATTTGGTTTACAAACACTCTACATTGCTTTTAGTCAGCTAAGCTAGTTAGTAACGTTAATTTGGTTTAACATAGTAAAGTTTATACAAACTGAGAATGGGTATGACTTCAGAAATAATCAAAGCTCGTCGACCATCAACTAGCGGATCCGCAATTCATTGCCACGACTGCAGTATGGAAGCCTTATGCATCCCTTTTACTCTCAATAATGATGAATTAGACAAACTAGATAACATCATTGAACGTAAAAAGCCTATTCAAAAAGGCGACCTTATTTTTAAATCTGGGGACGGCCTCAAATCTTTGTATGCCATTCGCTCTGGGACTATTAAAAGTTACACAATAACCGAACAAGGTGATGAACAAATTACCGGCTTTCATCTTGCTGGTGATGTGATTGGTTTTGATGGTATTCATGCTCAACAGCATCAAAGTTTTGCACAAGCATTAGAAACGTCAATGGTGTGTGAAATCCCTTACGATACCCTTGATACACTCGCCGGCTCCGTACCAAAACTTCGACAACAAATAATGCGTTTAATGAGTAGTGAAATAATGACTGATCAGGAAATGATTTTATTACTGTCCAAGAAAAATGCGGAAGAGCGCTTAGCTGCATTTATTAATAATTTATCAAAACGTTTTGGTAACCGCGGATTTTCTTCTAAAGAATTTAGATTAACCATGACTCGAGGTGATATCGGTAATTACCTCGGACTCACAGTTGAAACCATTAGCCGTTTATTGGGGCGCTTTCAAAAGTCTGGGTTAATTGAAGTTAATGGTAAATACATCAGTATTGTTGACCATGTTGAACTAGCAAAATTAGCAGGTAATGCACGCATAGCAACTTAAAGCTAATTAGTATGATCTACCTCAAGGTTTATTTATTAGTAAACGGTAATACTATAAGCAGTTAATATAAAAACAAAATTCAACAGCTTTGGAGGTTTTATGAAGGATTATAAAAAGATTTTAGTGGTGATTAATCCTACAACTGATCATCAACCAGCATTAGCTCGCGCAGTCGAACTCGCGAGTAAAAGTGATGCTGTAATCACTGCATTTTTATCTATCTTCGATTTTTCATACGAAATGACCTCTATTTTGTCTAGCCAAGAGCGTGAAGCGATGCGCCAAGGTGTTATTGACCAACGTGTGGCTTGGTTAGAAAATGCAATTAGCGGTTTTAGCAGTAAAAAACTGACCATTAATACTGAAGTAGTTTGGCACAACCGCCCTTTTGAAAGTGTAATTAATTACGCAATGAAAGGTGCTTATGATCTTATTGTAAAAAGTACCCATCAACACGATAAACTTAAAGCTGTGATCTTTACTCCTACTGACTGGCATTTAATGCGCAAATCACCAGTACCAGTGTTGATGGTGAAAGAACATGATTGGCCAGTGCAAGGTAAAATAGTTTGTGCAGTCAATGTTGTATCCGAAGATGATGATCATCAAAGTCTTAATGGTAAAATCATTAATCATGCACTAGATTTAGCGAAAAAGTTCTCAGCCAGTGTTCACCTTGTGAACGGTTATCCAGGTACGCCTGTGAATTTGGCTATCGAGTTACCAGACTTCGATGCCAATATTTATAACAACACCGTAAGAATGCAGCACGAACAAAGAGTGCAATACCTTGCACAAGCTTATAATATTCCGCTTGAAAATTGCCATGTAGAGGAAGGCTTGCCAGAAGACGTCATTCCTGAGCTAGCTGCTAAATTAGATGCCGAATTAGTAGTTTTGGGTACAGTAGGCCGCACAGGATTTTCTGCTGCATTAATTGGTAATACTGCTGAACATGTTATCGATAGCATTAATTGTGACTTATTAGCGATTAAACCTGATGGATATAAATCTCCTTTAGAAGATTAGTCGATTAAGAGTAAGCGAAAACCTTTACCCTGCCCTCGTTTACTGGAATAATACGCGCCCTGAAACACTTGGTTACTGGGCGCATTTTTATGTCTGAAGTTGAAGTCGATACAATCGCAAAAAAAAATATTACTCGTATGAATAAACTGCAAAAACGTTTGCGCCGTGAAGTCGGCTCTGCGATTGCAGATTACAATATGATCGAAGATGGTGATCGTGTTATGTGTTGTTTGTCTGGCGGTAAAGACAGCTACACCATGTTAGATATTTTATTAAATCTTCAGCAACGTGCCCCTATCAAGTTTGAAATTGTTGCGGTAAATCTAGACCAAAAACAACCTGGTTTCCCTGAGCATATCCTGCCTGCATATCTAGACAAAATTGGTGTGCCATACCACATTCTTGAAAAAGACACTTACTCTATCGTTAAAGAGAAAGTGCCTGAAGGTAAAACGACTTGTGCATTGTGCTCACGTTTACGTCGTGGGACCTTATATGGTTTTGCGCAACATATCGGTGCAACCAAAATTGCTTTAGGCCATCACCGTGATGACATTATCGAAACCTTATTTTTGAATATGTTTTATGGTGGAAAACTCAAAGCGATGCCACCTAAATTATTATCTGATGACGGCGCTAACATGGTCATTCGTCCATTAGCATACTGCCGTGAAAAAGATATTGAGGCGTATTCTGATCTCAAAGAGTTTCCTATTATTCCGTGTAACTTGTGTGGATCTCAAGAAAACCTAAAGCGTGGCGAAATTAAAAACATGCTAAAACTTTGGGATAAACAATCACCCGGTCGCATTGAAACTATATTTACCGCGATGCAAAATACTGCCCCTTCTCAAGGCGTCGACCGTGAACAATTTGATTTTGTGTCGCTTAAACGAAATCCAAACGCAGAAAATAAAGGCGATGTAGCTGATGCCGATTTACCAGCTTTTGATTTTGTAGACATCAGTAACAATGGCCATATTAATTTAGATGTCAGTAATCGAATTGATATTGTAGCAACGTTTAAACCGTAATTTTTTTATTAAAATCTTTACCTATATAGATTACATAAACAAAAGGCGCTGATTAATATCAACGCCTTTTTTTATTTTAAATCAAAAGCACTTTTACACTAAGCACTACTGATTGTTACTCATTTTATAATGACTTATTGATTGTTAACGTAAGGGCTAACCACATTTGGCTTCTCGCTAAATGAAATCTGTTTTAAATGATTCATTTGATCAAGAGTAAGTGTAAATTTGCCATTCAACAATTGTTGCGCATCATCGATAGTGATTGTTGTATCAGCAGTTAAAAATTCAAACGTGATACCATCAATTGGTTTGCGAAAATACTTCATTGGAAAACCTTGTAAGCCATCGAGCAAACGATTCATATCGGTATTGAGTGCAAGTAATTCTGCTTGCGTATATTGTTGTTGAGTTGAGCGGGCACGTACTTGCATTGCAATAGCACACTTGCTTGCATTACCTGCTACTTCGATATTCACCAAACCTCTATCTGATTTCAATTGTGCATCATACGGAATAAATAAACGCTGTTGGTCTGTATACGTTAAAGGATATGTTTCGTTTTCGGTTGTGATACTACCAGAGGTAATCGTGCAATCTGTGGTAACCGGAACACTAAAAGCCAACTCAACAAGTTGGTAATTTTGTTTGTTAACTTGCTTTAAACGATCATAAAAGCCAACATACTCTAATGAAACAGTTTCAGCTACGCTGCTACTGGCAACAACGGTGGTCGATAATATCAATAATCCATGACGTAGCGAACGGTTAAGCATTGGCTTGGTTTCCTGTTAAAAATGATTTGTTATGTTTAAGCATTTCAAGCAGCTCATCGATATATTCATCCTTACGTTCAGAATAATTGATTAGTCCAAACACGAGCTTTTCGGCTGTCGGTTTTATGTTTTGTGAGCGTAGGTCAGCACGTATAGAACGAAATAGTCGATAGGCTTGATTAGTGTTTAGGTTCACCATATAAGCAATGATTGAATCTTTTGGCGAATCAAATACGGCAACTTCATGGTTTTTGCCATTATCTCGCGCTGAAGGCACAAGTCCACAACCAGGTGAGAAACACCATTGGCCAAAAAAATTGAAGCCTTCAACCGCAAAGCGTGAGCTGCCCCAACCACTTTCGTTAGCCGCCTGCACCAACACCATATTGACAGGAATAATATCAATTCGTTTGAGCAACGGAGATAATGTGTTGCGAGTAAATGATTTAACATCGTACTGATATTTATCAATTATAGATTGTAAACGTTCAGCATCAACCTCGCGTAAACCTATGCCATTATCAATTTGCTCAATCATTGCGAGTAAAAATTGACGCTCATGGATAATTATTTGGTTTTGGGCTTCAATGGCTGGGCGTAAGTAATCAAAAAATGTTTGTTTTTTGATTGCTATATCTTCAATTTTTGAAAAATCAGGCATTTTGCCTAAATCAATATTATGCAATTGCCCCAAAGCAGAACGCGGTGAAGAAGGCGTTGATTGCGGAATAACAAGCACTCTTATGGTTAACAATGCAATAACAGCTATACCTAATGCAAATGTCATTTGACTAATACTGCCTAACTTCAAACGTACCTGCCTTATTTGTATTGTTTAAAACTGCGTAATTATAACCTTAAAACCATGATGAATCATCAAAGGCACTTTTTTCATTGTTACTTCGAAGCCATCATAACTCGATGATCACGAAAGCTTAAAATTAATTACACGTTAATGTCATTAAGCGGTTAGAATCAAAGCAATATCTTGCGGCGCGCCTTCATCATTATCATTCTCCGTGTAATAATCAACACTCAAGGATTTGAGAACAACGCTATGTTGAATCATCAATTACTGAATATTGATCATGTCGTCGCTATCGGTGGCGGTCATGGGCTTGGCAGAATACTTGCTGCACTGGCATTTTTAGGTCCTAAATTAAGCGGTATTGTCGCCACCACAGATAATGGCGGCTCAACAGGAAGGTTAAGGCAAGACCAACAAACTATTGCTTGGGGTGATTTACGTAATTGTTTATCACACTTAGCTCATCGCCCTTCTCTAGGCTCAATGTTATTTGACCACCGTTTTACTGGCGACAATGAGTTAGCTGGGCATAATTTAGGTAATGTCGTGTTACACGCACTTGACCAATTATGCGTACGCCCACTCGATGCGGTTAATTTAATTCGCGGAATATTAAAAATTGAAACGCAAATTATTCCAATGTCCGAAGCATCTACTCATTTGGTTGCTCTAAGCCATTGCGGAGCAAAAGTGTTTGGCGAATTAAACGTTGATGGTATGACCGAGGCGCCAATCGCTTTATCGTTAGAGCCACAAGTACAAGCTACATCTGAAGCTTGTTTAGCCATTGAAAAATCACAGTTAATTATTTTAGGACCCGGTAGTTTTTTAACAAGCATTTTACCTCCATTACTCATTCCTGAAATTGCCGAAAGTATTAGAAACTCAAATGCGCATGTGATGCTTATCGATAACTTGACCGCTGAATATTCTCCTGCAAGTACCTTTAGTATTGAGGATAAAATTGTTTGGTTAAACCAGATTATCGGTAAAAATGTAATTTTGGATGTTATTCAACATGGAAATGAACAGAAATTGGCTAGCCATTATTGTAATGAGGTGCGTTTTAATCAATTTAATTTAGTCAGTAAGCACCACTCAGGTCTTCATGATAAACAGGCTTTAGCCGAAGCAATTGAACAAGTGTGCCAATTTCATTTAGCACAACTGCAGCTCCCTGAGCTAAATATAATCTGATCCCTTTGAACACACCGACAGATCACAAAAAATCAAAAAATAAAAAAGGCTGCCATAAGCAGCCTTAATTATTTATGGCTCTTTATAGCACTTGTGCAATAGCCTTACATACCGCCGGCATATTGTTTTTAGTTAAGCCTGCAACACTAATTCGACCAGAACCAACAATGTAAATGGCAAATTCATCTTTTAAACGAGCAACTTGTTGCTTATTTAAACCTGAGAAACTGAACATACCATTTTGACGTGAAATAAAGCTAAAATCTTGTTCTACGCCCTCAGCTTGTAAACTGTCAACGAATAAAGTACGCATTTCTGCAATACGTTCACGCATTTCAGTTAACTCAGCTTCCCATTCTTGACGTAATTCTGCGTTTGCTAAAATAGTGCTGACAATTAATCCGCCATGAGCAGGAGGATTTGAATAATTTGCACGAATTGTTTTTTTAATTTGGCTAAAGCTATTAATCGCCGCACCTTCATCTTCTGCTACAACCGTTACAGCACCAATACGTTCATTATATAAACCGAAGTTTTTTGAAAATGAATTGGCAATAAGCAACTCAGGTACAACAGCAGCTACAATTCGAAGACCTTGCGCATCCTCTTCAATTCCTGCACCGAATCCTTGATATGCAAAATCAAATAACGGCAACAATTGCTTGTCTAAACAAACTTGTGCAACTTGACTCCATTGTGATAGAGACAAATCAATACCGGTTGGGTTATGGCAACAACCATGCAATAACACTACATCACCCGCTTTAGCTTGATTAAGATCGACTAGCATCGCATCGAAATCCATATCGTGAGTTTCAGCTTTATAATAACGATATTCTTTGACAGTTAAGCCAGCAGTTTCAAAAATATTTTGATGGTTGGCCCATGTAGGATTACTCACCCAAATAGTCGTTGATTTAGTATTGCGCACTAAAAACTCGGCAGCAATACGCAATGCACCTGTACCACCTGGTGCCTGAGCTGTTACTGCACGCTTATCATTAATAATTTGGCTATTTGAACCGAACAATAAACCTTGAACCACCTGGTTGTAAGCTTGTACGCCCTCAATACCTAAATAGTTTTTGGTCAGTTCTGTTTCTAGTAAAATAGCTTCTGCTTTTTTTACAGATTTCAATACAGGGGTTTGCCCTGCCTCATCCTTATAAATACCAACACCTAAATTGACTTTATGTGCACGAGTATCGGCTTTAAAAGCATCTGTTAAGCCTAAAATTGGGTCCGCTGGAGCAAGCGTTACTTCAGAAAAGATCATTACAACTATCCTAAGTGAGGGAAGAGACGAATTTTGTTTAGTTATACCATTGTATCGACAAGCTGAGTAGTGAGATTTTTGATTGTTGAGACAAAATTACATAATCACTAAAATTACATCACAAATTTTGATACTACTTTAATTTAATCAGCAAACGCTATGGAATTTAAATAATTGAAGCGAGATGTTAAGTACATTTATGTTCTACACGGTAATTTATGATAGGCATGTCTCTGTTGACTTATATTACTTTAAGAAAACGGCTTTAACGATATTGTTTTGATAAATGGTAGCAATGGCAAATTTACTAACTGCATCGTGTTATGGTAACTGAACAAACCTACTAAGTTTATAATGTCCTTTATACATGCTTTTTGTTAATCCGTGTCTATCTACAATCTGTATTTAGACAATTTAACTATTTAAAACCAATAATACTAAAGACATTTTCCATTAATTATGTGACCAATCAGAGTCACTCATACTGTCCAGTTTGAGGCGCATGGTTGAAATAATTAAGGCAATGCAACAAATAAATGGACAGTCTAAGCGTCTCCTGAAGGCGAGTTTCTGTGTTTTCTATACTGCTTAATAGCATTTTGACGTAAGACTGCATGGACGCAGGAGGTAGAGCAACGCAGGAGCAGTTGCCGAGTGCAACTATGCCTACAATTCCATTACTTGCCTAGAAGACACAGAACTCTCGCTGACTGACCAGATTATTAGTGAAATTGGTATTAAATCTAAAGGCATAAAAAAAGGAACCCGAAGGTTCCTTTTTCCAAAGCGTTTCACTAATTACTTAGTTAATGCTTCTTTTGCTTTTTCAACTAAAGTTGCGAATACAACTTTGTCGAAAACAGCGATGTCAGCCAAAATCTTACGATCGATTTCGATAGACGCCTTTTTCAAGCCGTTAATGAAACGGCTGTAAGACAGACCATTTTGACGTGAAGCCGCATTAATACGTGCAATCCATAATTGACGGAATTGACGTTTTTTCTGACGACGGTCACGGTAAGCATATTGACCAGCTTTAGTTACTGCTTGAACAGCAACACGGTAAGTACGGCTACGAGCGCCATAATAACCTTTAGCTAGTTTAAGTACTTTTTTGTGACGAGCACGAGCGGTTACACCACGCTTAACTCTAGGCATTGTTTATCTCTCCTTTAATTAAGCGTATGGTAGTTGACGTGCAATTGCTGGCACATCAGACTTAGCAACTAAACATTTAGCACGTAAGTGACGCTTACGCTTAGTGCTCTTCTTGGTCAAAATGTGACGTAAGTGTGCTTGCTTGCGCTTGAAACCATTAGCGGTTTTCTTAAAACGCTTCGCTACACCCTTGTCTGTTTTCATTTTAGGCATTTCTAAAACTCCGCATTGGGACGTTAATAAACGTAAGGCGAGCAAAAGCCTCAAGAGACTTTTGCTACTTTAGGTTGCCCTACTATTTCTTTTTAGGTGCTAGCACCATAATTGCTTGACGACCTTCCATTTTCGGGAAAGATTCGACAACCGCATACTCTTCCAAATCAGCCTTGATACGGTTCAAAAGATCCATACCTAGGTTTTGGTGTGCCATTTCGCGACCACGGAAACGCAGCGTAATTTTCGCTTTGTCACCATCTTCTAGAAAACGAATCAGGTTGCGTAGTTTTACCTGATAGTCGTTTTCATCAGTGCCGGGACGGAATTTAATTTCCTTCACCTGGACCTGTTTTTGCTTCTTTTTTTGTTCTTTTTGAGCTTTCGCTTTATCAAAAAGGAACTTACCGTAGTCCATTATGCGACAGACCGGAGGCTCAGCATTAGGGCTAATCTCTACGAGATCAACACCTGCTTCATCTGCAATACTCTGAGCTTCTTTAATGCTAACGATACCAATTGCTTCACCTTCTAAATCCGATAAACGGACTTCAGGAACACCAGTGATTTCTTCATTGATTCTATTAGGGGCTGGCTGTCGCCCTGCTGTTCTTTTGATCTTTATGACCTATTCCTCCAACAATTTGAGACTACGGAGCGAAATTTGTTGACGTATTATAGAGGCGAAATCTTCTAATTTTAACTTGCCTAAATCAATACCGTCACGTGTACGCACCGCGACTTCCTTATTTTCCATTTCTTGATCACCAACGACCAACAAATAAGGCACACGTCTAAGTGTGTGTTCGCGTATTTTAAAGCCTATTTTCTCATTCCTCAAGTCAAAAGATGCTCGAATACCCTGTTCTTTGAAGAATTTAACAATTTCTTCAACATAATCAGCTTGTTTATCAGTAATATTCATTACAACTACTTGCATTGGAGCAAGCCAAGTTGGGAATTTACCAGCGTATTCTTCTATCAATATACCTAAGAAGCGTTCTAAAGAGCCTAAAATAGCACGATGGATCATTACCGGAGTCTGGCGACTGTTGTCTTCAGCGACATAAGTAGCACCTAAACGAGTCGGTAATGCGTAATCAAGCTGTACTGTACCACATTGCCATGCACGATCTAAACAATCATGTAAGGTAAATTCGATTTTTGGGCCATAAAACGCGCCTTCGCCCGGTAATATTTCATATTCTATATTATTTGCGGCTAATGCTTGCTTTAGAGCTTCTTCAGCACGATCCCACATCGCGTCATCACCAATACGCTTTTCTGGGCGAGTTGACAGTTTTACGACAATGTTTTCAAAACCGAAGGTTGCATATGTGTCATATACCATTTGGATACAAGCACTGACTTCTTGCTGTACTTGCTCATCGGTACAGAATACGTGTGCATCGTCTTGAGTAAACCCGCGAACGCGCATTAAGCCGTGTAATGAACCAGATGGTTCGTTACGATGACAACAACCAAACTCAGCCATACGCAATGGCAAATCTCGGTAAGATTTTAAGCCTTGATTGAAAATCTGTACGTGACCAGGACAGTTCATTGGTTTAATCGCGTATTCGCGACTTTCACTGCTCGTGGTGAACATAGCTTCAGAGTATTTATCCCAATGACCTGACCGTTCCCATAGAGAACGGTCCATCATTAATGGGCCTTTTACTTCTTGGTAAGTGTACTGTCCTAATTTTTGACGAATAAACTTTTCAAGCTCTAGGAATATGCTCCAACCATCATTATGCCAAAACACCATTCCAGGTGCTTCTTCTTGCATATGGTACAAGTCTAACTGTTTACCAATTTTACGGTGGTCACGTTTGGCTGCTTCTTCTAAACGCACCAAGTGAGTTTTAAGGGCTTTCTTGTCTGCCCATGCTGTTCCATATACACGCTGTAGCATTTTGTTATCTGAGTTGCCACGCCAGTACGCACCAGCGACACTCATTAACTTAAAGTTTTGACAAAAGCGCATGTTTGGCACGTGCGGACCACGACACATATCAACATATTCTTCGTGGTGATAAAGTGCAGGAGTTGCGTCTTTACTGATATTTTCGTCTAAAATAGCAATTTTGTATTCTTCACTACGTTCGCTAAAAGCGTCACGAGCTTCTTGCCAAGACACAACTTTTTTAACCACATCGTAATTGGTTTTAGCTAGCGCAAGCATTCGCTTTTCAAGTGCTTCAATATCGTCTTGCGTTAACTTGTGGTCCAAATCGATGTCGTAATAAAAACCGTTATCGATAACTGGGCCGATAGCCATTTTTGTTTCAGGCCACATTTGTTTGATTGCGTGACCTAATAAATGCGCACAAGAATGGCGAAGGATTTCAACACCCTCGTCGTCTTTAGCCGTAATGATAGCGAGTTCTGAATCTGCTGTTATCAAGTCTGTTGCGTCTTTAAGCTCACCGTTAACTCGGCCAGCAATACACGCTTTAGCTAAACCAGGGCCGATGTCTAATGCAACATCAAGAGTTGATACAGGATTGGCAAACTCACGTTTGCTGCCATCAGGCAATGTAATAATAGGCATGAAAAGTCCTTGTCCAGTGGTGACCCACACGTAGGGCCACATGGTAATTAAGTATGTTCTTTTGGAACGAGAGACACGCTAATGAAATCAAGACAGTACAGGAGTCTTAGTTACCCAGAAACGTAGCACGTTATTCTATGTGATAAGCCGTTTACGACGCAACCTTACGAGGCTCAATTGCGACAATATTTATGCTTTTAAACAAATTAATTTGGTAACTGAATAGATTATAGAACTCTTGACATGATGACCGATGAAAATATTTTTAAACCGTTACAACAAATTAGACGCCATGCTATTAATATCAATTTAGTCAACATTACACATTCAGATTTTGAGTGATATTTACTCACAACCTAAAGCGTTGATTAAAAATAGTTTAATATATAAATAATAAATAAAAATCGAATTACATCGATATTTTTCATCAGAACAAAAATCAACCAAATGAATGAATCATAATACCTCAAGCCCACTATACTGTTTATAACAACATTTGTGGGAGGTTTTACAATGAGATTATTATCACGCGCAATTTGTTGCCCGCATTGCGGTCATCATCAACATGTCACAATTGATGCAAGTGCTGGAGATCAAGAGTATTACGATGATTGCCGTATCTGCTGTAACCCTATTCATATCCGTATGCATTTAGATGATAACCGACGTATGATTGAGCTTCATGTAGATTCAGATGATGAACAAATATATTAAGCATTAGCCTTTGTGTTTTGCTAAAGAGATGTAACGCTATTATATAAACAATAACAGCGTCGCATTTACACTTTTTAAAAGGCATTAGCGATTAATCAACTGTTGAGCAGTTGCTTTTTAGCAAGTATCCGCTCGACAGTATCAACAATCACCTGTGTTTGACTGTCAATTTCGATATTGATCTTATCGCCAGGCTGATATTGGCTGAGATTAGTCAATTTCAAAGTTTCGGGTATCAGATGTAACATAAAACCACTATCACTCACTTTACCAACCGTTAAGCTACACCCATTAATACCTACGAAACCTTTATAAAAAATATAGTTCATCCATTTCGAATCTACATGAAGTTCAATATTATAATGTTCCGCAGTATCACTAACACCACAAACAACGGCTTGAGTATGTACATGGCCAGACAAAATATGGCCACCAATTTCAGTGCCAAACTTCAACGAACGTTCAATATTAACTTTATCCCCGACACTGATATTACCTAAGTTAGTCAGGGCTAATGTTTCTTCCATTACATCAAAAAACACCTTATCATTTAGGATCTTGGTTACCGTTAGGCAAACCCCGTTATTAGCAACACTTGCGCCAGTCACTAATCCCTGTATTAACTCAGGTGTCATAAGGACTTCAAAGGTTTTAAGCCCAGCGGATTTTTGTATTGATACCACTTCGCAAGTGGCTTGAACTATACCAGTAAACATATTTTCTCGTTCCGTAATAGGCTTTTTAATGAATAATACAGGTTTTCAAATTCAGCGCTTAATAAAATTAGCGCTTCCGGTACTTATTGCCCAAGTCACACAAACCATGATGGGATTTATCGACACAGTGATGGCTGGACGCGTCAGTGCTGTCGATATGGCTGCGGTGGCTGTAGGCACCAGTTTATGGCTGCCTGCAATTTTATTTGTTCAAGGTTTATTAATGTCCTTCACACCAGTGTTTTCCCAACACCATGGTGCTAATAATCAACAAGTGATCCCATCATTAATATTTCAGGCTGGATATATTGCCATAATTGGTGGGATTGGCGTGATGTTCTTTCTGGCGTCTTCAACCTATTTACTTGATTTGATGAATTTAGAACCACAATTAAAAATATTAACCGTAGGTTACATCGATGCAATTTTATGGGGCGCTCCTGCTTTTGTATTATATCAAGTCTTACGCGGTTGTAGTGAAGGTATCTCTTATACGATGCCTACAATGGTAATTGGATTTATTGGCTTAGCTGTGAACATTCCAGCAAACTATATTTTTATCTATGGTGGCTTCGGTATACCAGCAATGGGCGGCGCGGGATGTGGCGTAGCAACGGCATTAGTGTTTTGGGCAATGTTAGTCGCGATGATAATTTACATGTTAGTCGATAAGACTTTTAAAGAGCTTGAACCCTTTAAGCAGTTTTACCGTCCGCATTTAGCCAGCATGTGGTCAATGACAAAATTAGGTATGCCAATCGCAATGGCCTTGTTTTTTGAAGTCAGTCTATTTGCCGTTATTGCTCTCTTTCTTGCGCCTTTAGGGGCAAATGTTGTTGCTAGCCATCAAATTGCCCTAAACTTTTCATCAATTGTATTTATGTTGCCATTATCTATTGGTATTGCGGTTTCTATCCGTATTGGTTATTACCTTGGCCGCAATCAACCAGAAATAGCAGCGTTAGTTGCGAGAGTAGGATTAGGCCTCTCTTTGGTATTAGCAGTTTGTACGGCACTATTAACTGTTACCTTTAGACATGAAATTGCTCTTCTGTATAACGACAACCCAGAAGTAGTTGCATTGGCAGGCAGCTTAATGATGTTAGCGGCTTTTTATCAAATATCAGATTCAGTCCAGGTTGTTGCTGCAGGTGCATTACGCGGATATAAAGACACCCGCAGTGCATTTTACATTACGCTGTTTTCATATTGGTTTATTGGTATGACTACTGGATACGTTTTAGGCTACACCAATTTAATTATTGACCCCATTGGAGCACACGGATTTTGGATTGGCTTAATAGCTGGGTTAACCGTTGCAGCAATATTATTTGCAATACGCTTAAAGTACATCCAGAAGAAAGGATTTGAGTTTAAACAAATTGGATAATTTGAGTTGCATATTTTAAGGTTTAAACAGTTTCATTGCTTAACCTTGAATCAAGTTGCACAGCAAATCACCATTTAGTCATAAAAATGATTTTTTTACTTGCAAGCGGTAGGCTATCCCACTTACTATAGCGACCGCTTTGAAGCAAAACGCTTTTAATGTTTTCTTTAAACGACACACCCGTAGCTCAGCTGGTAAAAAAGAGTAGCACTACCTACTCATTTGATAAGCTGTGGTAGGGTTGGTATTCTCGATGTAAAAAGCAGTCCACTCGGGTGTACCACTCTTTTCAAAGAGTCTAAACATTGAGATTCTATTAAAAAGTAAACAATACACCCGTAGCTCAGCTGGTTAGAGCACTACCTTGACATGGTAGGGGTCGGTGGTTCGAGTCCACTCGGGTGTACCACTCTTCTGACAGAGTTTAATCAGTCAATTTCAAACAATACACCCGTAGCTCAGCTGGTTAGAGCACTACCTTGACATGGTAGGGGTCGGTGGTTCGAGTCCACTCGGGTGTACCATTCTTGTATTTAATACAATACCTTAACTAAATTTCAATTCTTTAACTCTGTGCCTGAAGAAACTTTTTTGCCCCTAAATCCTGAGTTTTTCAAATATATTTAAATACCCCCTCTCCCTGTTAACCGCTTAGTGATGCGTTAATCACGCAATCAAAATTTGTCACTTTAACCTCAAAAAAATGCGTTTTTATCATTTTGTGCCCATTTCGTGCCAAACAAGTTGGCACAAGATGAATTTTGACATTCTTAAGCTGACCACTAGCTTAAATGGCACTACAGCTGATTGTTTGGTGCTATTGTGTCAGTTGATTCTTTGTGAAACCATTTGATTATATGACATATATGCATCCAGCTTACTTAAATTGATGATTTTATAAAAATCATCAGGGGATTCTTCGGTACAGTGTCCCCCTCCGAAATGTGAGGTAACATGGTTTTTCTGCATCCGGTTGCGATGAGAGTTCTGGTAGTGCATTGGTTTAAAAAATAGGTTTTAAACATATTGAACCGCAGACACGATAATGTGAAGATTCAGAAGAAAAGTATTACAAAAATAGATTATGAAAAAACCTAAATTATTCGCACGACTTAAACATTAGTAAACTTAAAGCTTGAACATTAACAACAAACAATGTTAGTTAAATTATATCTCACATTAGATGTGCTAATGAGCCCACTCACGAGATCCCTTACATTTGACCCAGTAGTCTTGTTATATGAAAATGAATATCAGAAAAACTGGGCAAGCTCATTTGGCTCAATACTCGGATTTGCTACAACAGCATCACTTAAATCAACTTTGTTTGCCAATAAGCCATTTAAATGTTGATCAAAAGAACGCAAGTTGGGATGAAGCGCCATTGGAATATAAACATTCACATTCCTCGTTTGTCCTATCCGGTAAACTCTATCAGTCGCCTGAGCTTCTTTTGCCGGATTCCAGTGTCGTTCAAGATGGACAACTTTATTGGCCCTAACAACAGTGAGCCCCACACCTGCAGCAACAGGAGACATTACAATAACACCAAAGCCTGGTAATGTTTGAAAACGATCAATAATCGCTTTCTGGGTTTTAGTTTCGGTCTTAGTTGCTACAGCTTTTGTATCACCGTTAATAATATCAACGTGAACCCTAAATAAACTAGTCACCAATGCACAAACATATCCTTGAACGGCTTTTGTTTCAGCAAAAACCAACACCTTCTCAGCACGCTTTTCAATTTCATTAAGCACGGACATTAAAGACTTATGAAAGCTGTATCAGCCTATTACAATTAAACATGATTAGCTGAAACATACCTAGGCCCCTACTCTCATTTTAATAAAGTAATAACTTATTAGTTAATCTATAAAATTTTAATTAGTACGATAAAGCATTACGGTAATTTTAGTTTTATTAGTTAATACGATATTCAAAACTTTAGGTGTGATAAGAAGATTCAGCCATACAACTTTCGTTTTCTTAATGACAAAAGCTGATATTTTATTCGTATGTGGGGTTAACATTCGGGATTTTAAGGAAAACAAAGACCATTCTTATTTTTAGAATGTTAGACGCTTATTATACTAATTTTAATGCGAAATAAAGAACTTATAATTTGTTTATAAATTATGAGGAGAAACATTTATGTTAACGATACGCAAAGCTTCAGATCGTGGTGCCGCAAATCATGGCTGGTTAAAAAGCTTTCATACTTTTTCATTTGCTAATTATTACGATCCTGAACACATGGGTTTTTCAGCTTTAAGAGTAATTAACGATGATACTGTTGAACCTGGAATGGGCTTTGGAAATCACGGTCATAGAGATATGGAAATTATCAGCTATGTTCTTGAGGGCGATCTAGCTCATAAAGATAGTCAGGGAAATATTAAGACTCTACCCGTAGGTGAGTTTCAACTAATGTCGGCAGGTAGTGGTATTACTCATAGTGAGTACAACCACAGTAAAGATAGAAAATTATCTTTTTTACAAATATGGATTGAGCCTAGCATAAAAGGTCAAATGCCTAACTATCAACAGAAAAACTTTGGGCAAGATGAAGGTCTAACCCATGTGATCAGCCGCGATGGAGTCGGTGATACTTTACAAATTAAGCAAAATGCCAACTTGTATCAATTGATCTTAAAAGACACTAAACATGCTGAGCTTAAAAGCACATCCGCTAGGCAGTATGTACACTTAATCTCGGGAGAATTAGCGGTAAATGGTGTTGAAATAAAGAGTGGTGACGGCCTAAAAATAAGCGACGAAAAATTACTGTCATTTTCATCATTAAGTGATGAGCCTATTAAAGCCTTGGTATTCGAGTTACCATAAACATCAAGATGGTCATACTATACAGTATGACCACCTTTTATCGGAACTAACCTCCAACTCCTCTTGCCTCATCTTCTGCCAACTTTCTGTCAAATTATTCCACGGATAAACTATAGATTTGAACTTATTAACTGACAACTTAATACCTATTAGTACTTTGGCAAATCACGGATAATATATTGAGTTATTCTCAAAGTTTCATTATTTTAATAGTTTTCATTAACTAGCAGAATAATTTGTTGCAACATTTAGTCAGCTGTTTATGATGAATGATATAACTATGGTACATACTAATTTAATAGAGAAATTGAGTGGAAATCAGATATCACCTCAAGCTGAATTTTTTATCACTCCTGTTAATTTTGTTTTTACAGGGCTGTGCCAGCAATAACTATTTTAAGCTCATTGACACACCTGTGACCACAATGGATCTTAATGTGTCTTCACTCCCCACTTGGAATAATCTTGATAATGCAGACGTAGCAAAGCAATGCCAGCAGTTTGCTTTTATAAACAATAGTATTATCGCTCTCAGTTGCGCCAACACATTATTAACGAGAAATAATTTATCGACACAAGAGAAAAATCAAGCCGTCGAACTTTATAATCATTCCCTACAACAGCTTGTCAATTTAGTCCTACAACAGCGTACGCTCGACAACCTTGTGGTCAAAGTCAATGGTCTAAACCTAGCTAAACAGAAACATAGATTGGTGCTTACCTCTGCCTTTAATATATTAGAACCGCGATTAAAAGTGACTGAATTTGGTGAATTGGGCGTGCTTGCGATTAGAGAGCGTGACAACACTAAAAAAGGTCAGGATAAGTTTTATCCGTCTGAAGGCATCTTCCGAAGTGTTAATTTTCAGTTTGACTCACTTACCGTGCATAACGGTAAGTACGTCTTGAAACTGCATGCAGCAGAACTCAGTAGTGCGACAGATATAACTAAAGGTAACAATCAATATCAGCAAAAGTATTCTCCAGCAGCAGCTTACTTATCGCTACTTCAAAAAGCCGATATTGATAACTTTAGTGTTATAGGCGTAATACACGCCGCTAAAGCTGAATTTCGTCGAGGCGTGTTCGCCGTAGAACCGATATCGACAACTAAAATTCCAATTATTATGATCCACGGGTTAAATTCTGATCCTATAATATGGCGCTATTTAACCATGGTGTTGTTAAACGATCAGCAGCTTAGCAATCACTTCCAAATCTGGCATTTATATTATCCATCCGGTCCACCGCCATTTTTTACCTCTATGAAATTAAAGCAAAGTATCGATGACTTATTAAGCTCAATTAACCAGCCTAATTTTACCGATGATGCGGTATTTATTGGCCATAGTATGGGGGGTATTGTCACAAATGTACTAACCACTGACTCTGAATATGCATTATGGGATGCAGCCTTTATTGATAGGCCTGAAATGTTTGAAGAAAAACCTGATAGAGACTTAGAAAATATTTTTATTTTTAAACCGATATTTAAACATAACACGGTATTTTTTCTCGATACACCACATCGAGGCTCTGAAGTTGCGACCTCGACTATTGGCTACTTCAGCTCAGCATTAGTAAATTTGCCACAATCTTTTCTAGGATTGTTTCAAAACTTTACTTCGAAAATTGGCTTAGAAAAAATGACTAAAGCGATGCAACCTTTTATGGAAGGACCGAATAGCATTCAAGTGCTTAGGCCTGGACACCCACTAATGAATGCACTTAATGAATTGCCTATTGCTGGTGAAGCTTATTCCATTATTGGCACTGAAAATGATTTACATTGTTTGTCAGATAGTGACTGCTCAAACATCAGCGATGGCGTCGTTAACTATAACAGTGCCCATATAGATCAAGCTAAGGAGGATATTATCGTTCCTAGCACCCATAACTCTTTTCAAAGCGAACAAGCAATTGAGTTTATTAAAAGTAAACTTCTTCAACTAATTAAATAATCCATTTTTAATTAGTTGCAATGGTAGGTATATAGAATTTTCATTAATCGAATCATCAGATAGTTATTGTTGATTTTTATTTCTTTCAAGCTCTTAAACGATAGCTTCTTCCATCAGTTTTGCTGTTTTCATGCCTCCAACAGAGTAGTCAACTGAAAGTAATACTTTTGATTGCTAGAATAAGTATTATCGATTTGTTATTTCGTTAGTCATAAATAATTAAATAAACTGGATAGCACACATGGTCAAATCATCCTGAAACTCAGAATAGCCACAAAACAGCTTCATTTGCTGCTCAAGGTGATCCAACATAGCCTGGGGTTGATCCGGTGACGCGATAATGGCCTTTTCGAGACGTTCAAAACCATATAACTCTTTTTGGGCATTTTGAGTTTCGATAACTACATCGGTGTACACAAACAAAATATCACCAACATCAACTTTTACTCTGTAAGTATTCCAATTTTGCTCGCGCAGCACTCCAATAGGGATCCCCCCCTGATCAAGGGCAACAAGTCTGTTGGCTTTTTTCAAATATGCATGGGGATGGCCAGCATTAGCGTAAATAAGCTCTTTATCAGTATAGTTGTAACGAAAAACTGTTGCCGTTAAAAAACAACCTCGAGTTTTTTTGGTAAAAAAATGTTGATTGATATATTTAAGCACTTCAGAAGAGGTATGACTTAAATCTTTAGCATCAAAGGTGCGTAAAATAGCATCTATCATGGCGGTTTCTACTGCGACAGCGGGACCATGTCCTGACACATCGGCAATAATCATTCCGACATCGCCTTTAATACCTGGACGATTTTTCCCTAGGTCGACAATGTCTAAATAATCACCACCTGCCCCAATCATTGCTTTGTATGTATAAGCCATTACCACAGAACTTAAGTCGATAGCTTTGTCTGGCAGCATAAGTTGTTGTAAGCGCGATATTTCATCTATTTCATTACGGATCCAAATTTTAGCAGTATTAAGCTGTGAAGTGATTTCATTTAACTGGAAACATTTTAATTCGTACAACATTTTAAAATACAATGTCGTAATATGTTGTAAATCAAATTGAAGATCTAAATCGCATAAGATAATACACTCAAATAAATTCGACTCATGACCTAAGGTCAGCCCCAAACTAATATTACCATCATCATTAAGCTCCAAGATATCAGCAGCGTTATCTTGCTGTGACAATTTTTGAAAATGACTATAAAGTTCACAACTATGATAATCAGACAAATATGGGGAATTACAGCTAATTTGACCGTTTTTCTTAATAAGATAAAATTTAAAACCCTCTAGAATTTCCACCAAATTAGTTTCAAACCATAGAGTTTCATCAATAATACTGTTATCTAGCGCTTTATCAATACTCAAGATTAAACTTACTTTTGGGCTAATTTAGTGGCTAAGGCTTCATTTAAACCACTGACACCGCTTTTTTTCAATGTACTTTTATAGTCGTTACTAAAGGTACGAATCATCGATAAACCTTCAGCAACAAAATCGTAAATTTTCCATTCATTATTTCGTTGATAAAGCTGATAAGAAACCGGAATGATATTTTCTTTGGTATGAATTTCAGTATCTACCGATGCATAAACCTTTTTCTTAATGGTTTCGCTAGTGTAATCAACCGTTTGATTATCATATTGTTCTAACAATACGATATAAGTATCGACTAACACCCCTTTTAATAACACCATAAATTGACGTTTTTCAGTATCGCTAGCCTGTCTCCAGTACTTACCTAATACGCGTTGTGCCGAGGCTTGTATATCTACATGCTTTTCAATCACATCACTGAGTGATTGTTTTTTCTGTTCAACTGACAATGCGCTATCTGATGCAATACCAATGATATCTGCCACGCCCAATTTAACGCGTTCTGTCGGTTCTTGTGCCGCTAAAGCTAAAGACGGCATCACTAATATCATGAGTAAAAAAATTATCGATTTCATTATTTATCCTGACTAAACATATACTTGCTAATTAACTCTTCTATACTGATAGATGATTCTGTATCAATAAACTCATCACCATCTTCCATATTGATATCTGAACCACCGCTAGAGATTTTAAGAAATCTGTCACCGATAATGCCGGATGTCCGAATAGAGGCGACCGAGTCATCAGGTACCGTAATCGTATTATCTAATGACACTTTAACCACAGACTCATACGCTTTAGGGTCGTAAGTAATTGATTGAATTAATCCAACGCGTACCCCAGACATTTCAACAAAAGCACCTTCTTTTAAACCTGAAGAATTTTCAAATTTAGCCACTAAGGTATATTTACCACTATTGGTAACCGATACACCACCAATGGTAACAGACATAAATACCAAGGCTCCAATCCCGAATAAAACAAACAGGCCGACGAGAAAATTGACGTAATTATTTTTCATTGTTACCTCTAGTTATAGCGCTAATGAGCTAACGATGTAGTCACTAAACAACATTATAATTGCACTCATTACCACTGCCTGAGTGGTGCAATTACTGACGCCTTCTGCGCCCATATTTTTTGGGTTTAGGTGTAAATAAAAGCCGTAATATAAAGGTATCCACATAATAAACAACCCAAATACCATCGACTTTATTTGACCAACCAGCACATCTTTAAAGCTAATCGTATCTAATATCCCTTGAATATATGCACCAGGGCTTTCGCCTTGGATGTGGATACCAACAATATAACCACCACCAATCCCCACCAAATCAAACAAAGCCGTTAAAATAGGTACACAAATCAATGCAGCCAGTAGTCGTGGTAACATGACATAGCGATAACTGTTAATTGCCATGCAATCCAGCGCATCAAATTGTTGTTCGTTACGCATAATGCCAATTTCGGAACACGTGGCAGAGCCTACTCGCGCAATCACCATTAATGCAGTCATCACCGGGCCTAATTCTTTAATCAGGCTCAAGGCAACCGCCGAACCCAATAAATCTACCGAGCCGAATCGCACTAAGGTATCGTAAAACTGCAAAGCCACTACCATACCGGTAAATAATGCGGCCACAACAATGACAATTAAAGACCGATTACCAATAAAATATATTTGCTTAATCACTTGCTTAAATGACACCAGCCCAGTGAATAAGCTGCTAACAATTCGTAATAAAAATAATGTCGCTAAGCCTAAACCATCAATATTTTTTCGAGTCGCTGCACCTAATTTACTGATCGAATTAAATAAGGTTGCCATTAATCTTTGTCCTTATTTAATAACCGATTAAAGTAAACCTCACCATCATCTCTGTGGGTGTTAGGTTGACGATTAATCATGTTATGAATTCGTTCATCTGGTGAGTTTTTAATATCATCAACCGTGCCGTTAGCCACCACTTCACCGCCAAATAAAACCACAACTCTATCGGCAATTTTAAATACGCTTTCAAGCTCATGAGTCACCACGACTATAGTCATGTTCATGGCATCTCTAAGGGTTAAAATAAGCTCATCCAATTCAACTGCGGTAGTAGGATCGAGCCCTGCCGAAGGTTCATCAAAAAACAGTAGCTTAGGGTCCATAATCACGGCCCTAGCTAAACCAGCTCGCTTTAGCATACCGCCTGATAGTTCAGAGGGCATGAGATGACCCGTGTCAGCCATATTCATTACTTCAAGCTTCATCCGCACCATAATATCAATGGTTTGGGTATCCAACGACGTATTATGCTCTAAGGGTAGCCTGACATTGTCTGCCACATTCAACGAACTTAGCAGCGCGCCACCTTGGAAAGCCACACCCATTTTTTTACGCAAGTTGCGTAATTGCTTATTTTTAGCATTAAAAATATTAACATCATCAATCATGATGGTGCCTGACGTTGGCGTTTTAAGCCCAAGCATATGGTTGAGTAAGGTACTTTTACCTGAGCCAGAACCCCCCATCACCACCAGAATTTCTCCGGTGTTGACCTCTAAATTGACATCTTTAAGAACTTGAGTGTCGCCATATTGGGCAAATAAATGCTCTACAGTAATGATAGGTTTAACCATTGTTACCCACAACTTCTACTGAATCAGCTAGGTTAAACACTGTGTTTAAACGGGTTAATTGCAGTACCTGAAGCGGTGAACCATTGGCTCCCACAATATGAAATTCAGTATCGTTTTCTTTGGCTTCGTTAAACGCCTCTACCAATGACGCCATGCCAGAGCTGTCGATATATTGCAGATGAGTAAAATCGACGATAATGTTATTTTTACTTTTGATTAATTTTATAATGTCGAGTTTAATGCTACGTGAGTTACTCAAATCAACTTCGCCATAAAGTTTAATCACTTGGTAATTATTATATTTTTCAATTTCAATATTCATGTCTTGTCACCCAAATTTCATCATCAGTTCTAGCCAATTACCTTTGCCATTATGGGGTATTAACCTTACCGTTTCAGCCACATGATAAATGAGGCAAAGGCCTAGTCCACCGGGCTCACATAAATCGTTTTCAGGAGGTGTTAATTGCTTGCCTGTAATCTGCGAACATACATCTTTTATCACAAATAGCGCATGATCATCACCACTGCTTATCTCTACTTCTAAACAGCCTTTGCTCGACATGTGATAACCATGACGAATAACATTGGCACAAGCTTCATCGACCGCTAATACGATTTCATTGACTTTATCTTCGCTAAAAGGAAACTCGCGGCATGCATCTACCACAAATCCGCGAATATTTTTTAATTCACTTGTACACGATGAAAACGTTTTGATGTTTGACATTGGCTAGTCCGTTCTCTTGATATCAGTTTTATTGTCTATTTTCGGGTATCACTTTTTTATCACTTAATGGTTTAGCCTCTAATGATTGATCGTTTAGAGTGTGATCATCTAGCTGCTCAGCGTCTATGAGTTCGTCATCTAAGAGTTCATCATCGAGTAGTTCATTATCGAACTCTTTATCAAAGGTATCAGCTTCAGTTTTCTTTACTTTACCGTCACTGACCAAGTATGCATCTCTTTGCAGATAGACATCTTTTACATAACCATATGGATCTAACGAACCATTTAACATGGGCTCATATTGCTGAAATTCAATCCGGCTATCTAAACCTTCAAGCGTAAATTTACCTAATCGTTGTTCAAACGTAAGCAGTGACAAAGGATAGACAAAAACATCGACAAAATCCCCCACCGTATTACGCGCAGTACTGGTACCATAAACAGGCCACATAACAAAAGGCCCATTACCGACCCCCCAAGCACCAAAGGTTTGTGCAAAGGTCTCTTGTTTCTGTAGTAACCCCATATCGGTAGCAGGATCAAAAATACCCACTAGACCAATTGTTGAGTTGACCACAAAACGTAAAACACTACTGCCACTGTCGGTGACTTTCCACTGCAGGAGGTTATTTACCGCGTAAAGAGGCTCGCTTAAATTCGATAGCAGATTAGACACACCTTTTCGAACAGGCTGAGGGATTTTTTCATAACCTTTTGCTGCGGGTTTTAATACATGCTTATCCATGATCTTGTAATTAAAATCCCAGCTTTTTCGATTAGCAGATTCGAATGGGTCACCCGGTGTTGAGTTGCTAGCACAGCCACTAAAAAATAGTAAAGCAGCACAGATAACTAACAGTCGACCAATTATGCCCACTTATACCTCCAGATTTTTCAAAAATATGCTTAAAATTAGTATTAAAAACGATATTTAATATCGATAACATCAATAAAGAGTGAAAAATATATAAATGAAACGATGATAACTATTCATAACAATATGACTAATAACTTATAAAAGATTAATTTTATGATGAAATTAAATCTTTAATTTGCTTTAATCAAAGCCACGTTTAACAGATGTTCAAGATATTTTATTCAAACTTATAATAATGAAAATAGTAATCTAGTCAGACATTGGCAATATCTCTATTAATAAAGAAAACTATTCTTGAGTGCTAGCAGTGTCAGATTGCTCAATAAATAATAATCCAAACAAAATCGAGATCGGTAACAATAACGCCCAAAAACCAAATTGGATATAACCCATTGCCGCACCCATGGCACCAATAGCAAATGCCGCGACAGGCCAAAAGAACTTGCCAATACGCTTACGAGTATTAACATCGCCTTTGCCTAAGAGCAGTTCTAATATGTCTAATACAATTTGAGTCACGTTACCCGTCATCATTGAAGTCGGCGGTAAATGTGTCATCAACAATCGAGTATACGCACTGTGAACTCCCATAGCTGCAGCTCCCAGCATCCCACAAAATATTAAGAATGGTGTTTGTTCATTACCAATAGGCGATGCATGGACCCCTGTAGCCATGAATGAAGTAAGCAAAAAGATCTGTATAGCAATTGCAATTTGGGTCACGTGAGTTTTATTGGAATGAGAACTACATTTCATCACTAATAAACGGACAATGGCAATCCCAATAACAAAGGCAGGAAAAGCCATAAATTTAATAAGTAAGCCACTGTTAGATTCACGCGTGAGACTGGCACCAATTAACACAAAGTTACCAGTAACATGAGCGGTAAATAACCCAAATAGTGCCACAAATCCCAGCGTATCGACATAACCGGCCAAAAAACCTAAGCCTGTACTTTCAAGTAAAATTTTTGTTTTTGGCGTCATATTCTTCTCTTGGGATTTGTGTTGAATGCAAAATGCCCTGGACCACACAGCGCAATGGTGCCAAACAAGACCAGTAATAACCAACCAAATTGTCCTTGCTCAATAGACCAATCCGAATGTACGCCTAGCATAGAGACCAACAGTAGAAAAATTAAGGGTAAACACGCTAAACGAGTATACACGCCAAAAGTAATGGCAATCGGGCAAACAACCTCTGCAAATATGGCACACAACAAGGTGATTGAACGCCCTAAGTGGAGTGGGTCATCAATAACTTGCAACTCAGTTCCCCAATGCAAAATCTTAGGCAATCCATGTACATAGATCACCAGTAAAGAACCAAAAACGCGCAAAAACAATAGGCCCAAATCAGGCCTCTGCAAAAAATAAGGAGGCGTTAATTTCATGCTAAATCCCCTTTGTTAGAATGCAAAACAACTGCAACCTAACACGCCCCAAAATGCACCATGATCTGATATAGGCATTGAAGACTGACGAGCATTATCATGACTATGCCCATGGACCCCACAAGCCCCCCCACATACATGATGCATCGCCATAGGATGTACTCTTGTATGGCCAGGAACCAATTTCACCGGAGACCATTCTGGTACAACTGGAATTGATGGTGGGCTGTATGAAGAAAACCCTTCACTGCCATAAACAATTTTACCATCAACAATGGTCATCACTGATTCAATAGACTTAATTTCTTCTTCTGGCACACTAAAGAAATCGGCACTAATAACGGCAAGATCAGCAAATTGACCTTTTTTTATTCGACCTTTTTTATGATCTTCACCCGAAAACCAAGAGCTACCAGCGGTCCATAATTCTATTGCAGTATCACGCGGTAAACGGGCATTGTCTTGATACAGTTGTAAACCACCAACTGTTTTACCTGATACCAACCAATATAATGCAGTCCAAGGGTTATGACTGGCTACACGAGTCGCATCAGTACCACCACCGACAGGTAATCCCATCTCTAGCATCTTCGCAACAGGAGGTGTTTGTTCAGCTGCTTTTGCACCATAACGCTCAACAAAATATTCACCTTGGAACGCCATACGATGCTGAATTGCCAACCCACCATCAAGTGCTTTAACCCGTTCCATATTTTTCACAGAAATCGTTTCTGCATGGTCAAATAACCAACGAAGACCATTAAAAGGTGTGTCCCGATTCACTTTTTCAAACACATCCAACATACGACTTATCGATTCATCGTAAGTTGCGTGTAATCTAAATGGCCAACGATTTTGCACCAAATGACGCACCACTTTTTCTAACTCATCTTCCATTCCATGAGCAAGATCTGGTCGTGGTTCAACAAAATCTTCGAAGTCTGCAGCTGAAAATACCAACATTTCACCAGCACCATTATGACGATAAAAGTCACTACCATCACCTGGTGACACCATATCGGTCCATTTTTTAAAATCTTCTAACTCAGCACCTTTATTTTGAGTGAATAAGTTATAAGCAATACGAATCGTCAATTGGCCATCTTTCGCCAACTGGTCAACCACTTGGTAATCTTCAGGGTAATTTTGAAACCCACCGCCAGCATCAATGGCACTAGTTACACCCAAACGGTTTAATTCACGCATAAATTGGCGAGTTGAATTCACTTGATACTCAAGCGGTAAACTAGGTCCTTTAGCTAATGTCGAATATAAAATCATTGCGTTAGGTCGCGCAATCAACATCCCCGTAGGATTGCCATTACTATCTCGCTGAATTTCTCCACCAGGAGGATTCGGCGTATCTTTGGTATAGCCAACAACCTTCAATGCAGCACGATTAAGAATCGCTCTATCGTAAAGGTGCAAAATAAATACTGGAGTATCTGGTGCAGCATGATTAATTTCTTCAATTGTTGGCATTCGCTTTTCAGCGAACTGGAATTCAGTCCACCCACCCACTACACGTACCCATTGTGGATGAGGTGTGCGCTCGGCTTGAGTGCGCAGCATGCGTAATGCATCAGCAACTGATGGTACACCTTCCCAACGCAATTCTAGGTTGTAATTCAAACCACCACGAATAAGGTGTAAGTGAGAATCGTTTAATCCAGGGATAACAGTACTTTTATTGAGATCAATTACACGACTGTCTGACGTTCTGTGACGAAGGATATCTTCATTACTGCCAACATCATTAAATTTCCCATCACGGATCAATACTGCACTGGCATGAGGGTGGTCTTTGTCCATCGTGTGAAAACGACCGTTAACCAAAATAAGATCATTCTTTGAAGATATATCCATCACTTACACTCCTAGCCATAAGGCCTAACCATTAAAGGGTTGATGTTATTCAGTGTGCGAATAAACCAACCATGCGTCTAGCTATACAAATAGATAGTAGTTATCACTCAGATAGGTGCTTATGATTTAGAAGAAGCTAAATCAAGTAATAGCTCAATAAGATGTTTACCCCATATAATTTAACGCGTGTAAGAGGAATTTACTTATGTCAAACTTAGATGTGCTGACACCGCATAATTGTCAAGTTATCTTTATTGATCAACAGCCACAAATGGCTTTTGGTGTGCAATCAATCGACAGACAAACATTAAAAAACAATGTTGTGGGTTTAGCTAAAGCAGCGAAAATATTTAACATCCCAACCACTATTACCACGGTAGAAACCGAAAGTTTTTCAGGTTATACATATCCTGAATTACTCGATGTATTTCCAGGTCAAGCTACACTTGAACGCTCATCAATGAACTCTTGGGATGACCAAAAGGTCCGTGATGCGTTAGCAAAAAATGGTAAGAAAAAAATCGTGGTATCTGGATTATGGACTGAAGTTTGTAATAATACTTTTGCACTATCTGCAATGGCCGAAGGCGACTACGAGATTTACATGGTAGCTGATGCCTCAGGAGGTACATCCAAAGAAGCGCATGATTATGCAATGCAACGCATGATACAAGCTGGTGTAATACCAATGACTTGGCAACAAGTATTACTCGAATGGCAAAGGGATTGGGCTCATAAAGAAACCTATGATGCAGTGATGGAACTCGTTCGAGCTCATTCTGGTGCTTACGGTATGGGGGTTGATTATGCCTACTCAATGGTCCACAAAGCACCACAACGTGTCATGAATGATTATGAAATAATCGCTCCTGTGCCAGCTAAATAATATCTTAATCAAAATATGTGATAGCAAGCAACGTTAAAGTACATTACAACCTATAGACCAAGTGTGCCTATTTCTTAATCGGGTGACATCTGTGTCAATAGGTTGTTCCACTTACACATGGAGGTCAATATGAAAATCTATTTATTATCGTTAGGTGCCGGATTATTGGTTGGGATTATTTATGCATTAATCCAGGTACGTTCACCAGCACCTCCAGCGATCGCATTATTAGGTCTACTGGGTATGTTGATTGGAGAACAAGTTGTTCCAACAGTTAAACTTATTCTTGCTGGTGAACCTCTAACTATGCGCTGGTTTAAAAATGAGTGTGTTCCTAAAATAACTGGCGCACCAGAAATACTCGTAACTCAACGAAAGCAAGATTCAGCCAATAAAAGTAAAGATATGTAATAAGCACCGTTTATCTTATAATTACTCTACATCATTAAACTGGGTAAGATAACGATTGGAGAAATAAATTAATGCATAGTAATGTTTCAAGGGAAAACCTAATTGCTATTATTGATGATGAACAATCGATTCGAAATGGCTTAAGCAGTTTATTGCGCTCTGAGGGTTATGAAACAGTGTTATTTTCATCAGCAGAATCCTTTTTGAGTTCGGAAAAAATTAACAATATTAAGTTTATGGTGCTTGATTTAAAATTAACTGAGATGTCTGGGGTAACGTTATTTGAGCTATTACTAGAAGCAAACATTAAGATCCCAACAGTTTTTATTTCAGGTAATGCAGAACCTGAAATGTCTGAAAGCTTAGTCAAAAAAGGCGGCATACTGTTTCTATCTAAACCAATAAATGTAGAGTTATTACTAAGAAAGGTTAAAGATATATTAGCAGGATAATACTTAATTTTTAAGAAAGTAATCAGCTAAGAACCTCATAGGATAAATTGTTGTGGCGACACTGGACATAAGCTCTTATCACTTTGAGCTACTAAGACAGGATTGTGATATAAGCTACTTCCGTGCTATTTGCTTACAAAGTAAAGAGCAAAACATCATCGTGGCTAAAGCAAACTCAATAGATCTTGAACAAACAACAGCACTAAGGCTACATAATGAGTTTGTTTTAAAAGACAAAATCAGCCCGCTGTGGGGAATTAAACCATCACAGCTAGTTATAGTAGATGGATTAACTACCTTAATTTACAAAAATTACACAGCTGTCCCCTCAAGTTGGCGGATAAATGGTCAACTAGAACTTAAGCAATTTTTCCCTATTGCATTAAAATTAGTAGCGACGTTAAAACACTTTCATCATAGCGGTTTGATACATAAAGATATCAAACCTAGCAATTTTTTAATCGACGATGACGGTTGCATATATTTAAGTAACTTTGGTTTCGCACAAAAAATTGAAGATATTCAGAATTCAGACCCTATGCCATTTTTCAAAAGCACATTGGCCTATATTTCTCCTGAACACTCCGAGTTTTCAGAACATCAGATAGATCATCGTAGCGATCTATATTCTATTGGTATTATTTTATACGAGTTACTTAGCGGTTGCTTACCTATCGGATTACCTGATTCAGCATCTATTCATGAATGGCTTCATTGCCAACGAGTCAGTGAGCCTAAACCTCCTCATGTTATCAATTTCAACATTCCTATTTGGTTATCTAAATTGGTATTGAAATTACTTGAAAAGTCTCCAGAAAAACGTTACCAATCAGCTGATTTGTTGGAATCTGATTTATTATTCTGCAGTAAAAATTGGCATGAAGTAGGTAATATACCTTCTTTTCCTTTAGGAGAACACTATCACTCAACTGGACTAGAGCTTTCAGATACACTTCATCAAAGAGAGCAAGAACTGGCAGCAATGCATGCTGCACTTGAGCATTCTCGCCTTGAACAAACACCAACGCTGGTATTTGTTCAAGGTCATGCTGGGATCGGGAAGTCAAAGTTGTTGGAACGCTTTATGAGTGATATAGCATTCAATGGTAGTTGTATAGCCTATAGCCAAGCGGAACGCTATAAACAAGCTCCTTACAGCGTATTAATTAGTGCGTTTAGGTATGCTCTGGCTCAAATATTACAGGGGAATCAAGAAGATCGAGAATTCTGGCAACAACATATTAAATCATCTCATCATTTGATAACCGATGAGGCGCGAAAGCTCTTTCCTGAACTAAAAAAACTAATTGAGAATGTTGGTCACCACACTCCAGAAAATGCTCCTATTAGCTTAAATATACCCAATCAAATAGAAGCTTCTATGCGAAGTATCATTGGCATATTTTCAACAACGACAAGACCATTCGTACTAATTTTAGATGATATTCATTGGTTAGACCACATAAGTATAAGCTTAATCAATACACTATTAGGTCAACAATTTTCATTGCCATTTCTGTTAGTTGCAACTCAGCGTCATACAAATAAAATACCTCTGAACACAATACAGCACGACGGTCAAACTACCATACTTCACTTGAAGCCTTTAGATGTGTCTTCTATCAGGAAGATATTAGTCAGTGCTTTCAAAACTAACCAAACAAATATAATACAACTAGCTGAATTGATTCTTCTGAAAACTAATGGCTGTCCATTTTTTGTTAAGTCTTTGATTAATACATTATTTAATCAAGAACTAATAAGATTCGATCCTATTAATTCTGTTTGGATATGTCAGCATGACGCTATTCAGTCGTTTTCTTATACCGACAATGTCGCGTTAGATATCACTCAACAATTTAAAACGCTCCCGAAAAAAACACAACAATTGTTGATTAACATGTCAATTGTGGGCCGAAGTATCGAAACAGCATTAATAGAAGCATTATTTGTTAGTAATTATGAGGAATTAGAGAGCAATATTTTGCCTGCTGTAAACATTGGTATTCTGCACAAAACGAAAAACGGTTTTGCATTTTTTCACGACTTAGTACATACAACCATAAAAAATTTAGCAAACCCGTCGGAGAAAATGCAACTTCACTTACAGATAGGTAGACGTTTAATAGAACAAGCCACAAGCACTAAGGATCTAGATGCTCAATTTCATGGTATCGAACATATATCACACGCAGAAATTTTACTGACCGATATTAACGAACGCTTATATTTAATACCACTAGCATTAGAAGTCGCAAGAAACGCCAAGAATTCACATTCATTAAAGCTTGCTCGAAGCATCTTGGTTTTTACTTATCAATTATTACCTCTAAATACTGAAAAACATAAACGATTACAAGCCGATATTATGTTTGAACAAGCAGACTGCGAGCTGCTATCAGGTAATTTTGATCATGCCCAAAGGCTACTATTAGGCATTATTGACGCCAAAACCGAATCAATACAAAAAACTGAAGCTTACCGTTTAAACGTTGAGCTATTATTGCGTCAATCTAACTATATTGCTGCCGTTAATACGGCCATTGAAGGACTGAAAGCGGCGAACATTCATATTAGCCCTAATCCAACAAATATAGAATGTGATATGGCTTATAATCACTTAATGCTTCGTCTAGGTACAACACCATCGAATACTTTAACTAATTTAACTCAATTAGATAATAAGGAAGTGGAAGCATTATTATCACTACTAAGCGCATTATCAGCCCCCGCTAGCTTCACCAGTACCAATTTACATTTTATGCAATTGACTCTAATGCTCGAAATCACATTGGACCATGGGATATCAGGAGCTTCAGCTGCTGCACTTGGTTGGTATGGCGTTTTAATAGCAGAGCGCTATGAGCAATATAAAATGGGGTTCAAATTTTGCCAATTAGCCAGAATTTTGGTTCTCAAACATCATTTCCATGATTATGAAGGGAAAGTTTTATTAACATTAGATCAAGTAAGTGTATGGATAAAGCCATTGCCTTATTCTATCGAATGCGTTAATTCTGGGTTTTCTGCAGCAATAGGTCATGGCGATGTTGCAACAGCCTGTTTTGAATGTTGCCACCAAGTGGCGAACTTATTTACATTAGGCACGCCACTTAATAAGGTGCTACAAGAAATTGAACGTGGGCTCAAATTTAGCCAGAAATCTGGGTTTGAAGACGTTAAAGTCATCATGTTGGTCCAACGAGCTTTTATTGAGAATTTACATCACAACACTAATGATAGTTTAAGCGGTCATGATTTTTTTGCCGCGGTCGGATACAGTACTGATGGTAATATTGCCGACAGAATGTCGACATTGATTTTTTGGTTTTGGTTGTATAAAGGAATAACCCATTATTTAGCTGATGAAATCAAAGATGCGTCAGTCAGTTTAATTACAGCTGGCTATTATGCTTGGTCAGCACCAGCTCATATTCATTTATTGGATTATCACTTTTTTAGTGCTTTAACGATTACCGCCACTACCTATTGTGAACAAGAAAAAGAAATAGCCCGAAAACAACTAATGGTGCATTACCATAAAATTACAACATGGGTAAAAAACAATCCACAAAACTTCACTGATAAAGCTTTAATTTTAGAGGGTGAAATAGCTAAATTTGATAATAATCCTTTTTTAGCTATGTCTAAATTCGAGGAAGCTATATCCATTTATCCTGACCAAGATTTTATTCAGTACCGTGCTATCGCACATGAATTAGCAGGAAAAATAGCACTTCAACATGGTCAAGTTACGGCAGCCACTGCCCACATTGAGCGGGCGATACAGTGTTTTGGGTCTTGGGGGGCGCAGAGTAAAGTACAGCAGTTATGTTCTAGTTATTCACTACTTAATATTGTTAATATTCATAATGAACAAGGTGTACTACTACCAAGCTTGAACACAAGCGCTCGATACCAATCTGCGGCACTCAAAGCGACTAGAAGCATGACCGAATTTGGTGACGATGAAGAAATACTTCAACAATTGCTCACTATTATTGTAGAACAAGCAACCGCAAGAAAAGGAGTATTGATAAGTATATGTGGACAAAGACTGATAATGGAAACACTTGTCAATACCACTTCTCAGGGATTATCGGTCGTCACTATAGGCGCAGTCGTTAGTCCTTTCGACATCCCAAAAAGTTTAATAAGCTCATGTATTAGAACAAAAAAAATGATTTATGTTGAACAAATATTAGAATCACCGTATGAACTAGATTCATATTGGCAAGGTAACTACGAACGTTCAATATTATGCTTACCTCTGATTGCTCATAATAAACAACTAGGAGTTTTATATCTTGAGTTTCGTCCTCAGGATATAAACATGAACGAAGATTATACAAAAGCCTTAAAATTTCTCGCAGCCAAAGCGGCATTATCCTTAGATACAGCCCAACTTAGAAAAAACTTCAGTGAATCAGTATCTAAACACTCTGAAATTGAGAGAGAAAACTTAGTAACTAGAACGTCTCTTAATTTAGGCGAGAAAATATGTAAAACGGGAAGTTGGCACTGGAATTTAGCTTCAAATATCGTCACTTGTTCTGTTGAAATGTGTCGCATATTTGGAATTGATTCTAAAAATAATCAAAGAACATTTCAGTCAATTGCCGCTTTTTTTCATCCAGAAGATCATCAAAGCGTGATGGAGAAAATAACCAAAGCCGTTACTGACCAAAAGACATTTGACGTCGATCACCGAATTATTCTAAGAGATGGCAGTAGCTTGTACCTCAATGGACAAGGATGCCCTGTTATCGGAAAAGATAGTGTGGTTGATTATGTCGGCACAGTCAGTGATATAACTTCACGACGTGCAGCAGAGGATGCCTTGCGCATAGCACAAGAAGACTTAGCAAGAGTATCGAGGATAAACACTGTAGGACAACTGACCTCGTCTATTGCTCATGAAATCAATCAACCTTTAATGTCTATTGTGTCAAATGCAGCAGCAGGATTACGCTGGTTAAAAAGGGAAAAACCGAATTTAGATGAAGCAATGATAAGCATGCAGGCCATTGCCAATGAAGGTCAACGAGCAGGACAAATAGTAGAGAATATCCGTAATTTAACCCGTAATGTTAAGCCATCTTTTACCAGAGTAAACTTATATAATATTGTTGAACATGTATTGACTATTGTTCGTAGTGAAGCCGTTCATAAAAATGTCACTATCAAATTACACATTAAAGCACATAAACTCGATATACAAGGCGACTCAATACAATTGCAGCAGGTCATGTTAAACATACTCATGAATGGCATTGAAGCAATGAGCGAAGTATATGATCGTCGCAGATTATTAAACGTCTATATAAGTAATCCTGATGATACAAATATTGTAATCGAATTTAACGATACTGGACCAGGAATAGACAAAGAGGTAAGCCAGCATTTGTTTGATGCTTTTTATACGACTAAAAAAAATGGAATGGGGATGGGATTGGCTATTTGTCAGTCTATTATAAAAATACATCAAGGAAAAATATCTGCAACATCAAGTAACAAAGTGGGTAGTACTTTTTCAATTACCCTACCCTTAATAAAGGATTAACTATGTCTATTTATAATAATTCGCACAACGAGAAAGCCTTGATAAATGGGTTAGTATTCATTGTTGATGACGAAGAAAGTGTTAGAAAATCATTGCATAATTTACTTAGCTCAGTTGGTTACCAAGTACAAGAGTTCGCTACTGCGCAGGCATTTCTCGATACAGACTTACCTAAAACACCAGTATGTTTAATTCTGGATATGCAGATGCCCGATGCGAGTGGCTTAGATGTTGCCGAAAAGCTGAGTCAAAATAATATTACTATCCCAGTGATTTTTTTAACTGGTTATGGATCAATTCCACTCAGCGTTGAAGCCATGAAACTAGGAGCTCAAGAGTTTTTGACTAAACCTGTAAATCCTGACGCTTTGTTAATTGCCGTAGATAAAGCATTAAAGTGGGACAGAAATAATATACAACAGCGAATTGAGATTGCCGACTTTACGTCACGTTATCAGTCACTTACGCCTAGAGAAAAGAATGTACTTGAGTTTATTATTAGCGGTTTATTAATTAAACAGATTGCCTCAGAACTGCATGTAAGTGAAATTACAATTAAGGTTCATAAACAAAAAATAATGCAAAAAATGTTCACAAAATCTTTACCGGAATTAGTACGTATTAGCGAACGATTAAACATTATTTCAGCAAGAACAAGATAAAATGGCCATCCGCATTAAAAAATAACTTGATTGTCCCTGATAGAAATCTCAAGCGATCACTCACAGTAGTACTGAGTTTATTACTCCCTATACCTATAGATAATATTTTTTCATCGCCTGCTTTCTTAAGCTGTCATGAACCCTAATGGCACCTCAAGGATATTCGCGTGAATAAATTAACCACAGCAGCGGGAGCTCCCGTTGTTGATAATCAAAATACACAAACTGCAGGACCGCTCGGTCCTGTTCTATTGCAAGATATTTGGCACTTGGAAAAACTGGCTCACTTTGCCCGTGAAGTGATACCTGAACGACGTATGCATGCAAAAGGTTCTGGAGTTTATGGTTCATTTACCGTTACTCATGATATATCCCACTTCAGCAAAGCTAAAATCTTTGCTGAAATAGGCAAAAAAACTGAAGTATTTGTACGTTTCTCTACCGTTGCTGGAGAACGTGGTGCTGCAGATGCTGAACGAGATATTCGTGGATTTGCCATTAAATTCTATACCGAAGAAGGAAATTGGGATTTAGTTGGTAACAATACCCCAGTCTTTTTCATTCGTGATCCGCTTAAATTTACTGATCTTAACCATGTCGTTAAACGTGACCCTAAAACCAATATGCATAATGCTGAAAGCAATTGGGACTGGTGGACTCTATTACCCGAAGCACTGCATCAAATTACTATAGTCATGAGCGATCGTGGTATTCCCCGTACCTACCGTCATATGCATGGTTTTGGTAGCCATACCTATAGTTTAATTAACAGCGACAACCAACGTTTCTGGGTAAAGTTCCATTTTACTTCGCAGCAAGGTATTGAAAACCTGAGCGATCAAGAAGCCCAAGCGATGATAGGTAAAGATCGCGAAAGCCATCAACGTGATTTATTTACTAGCATAGAAAATGGTGATTTTCCACGTTGGAAATTATCGATTCAAATTATGAGCGAAGAACAAGCTCAAGAATGCTCTTTTAACCCATTTGATCTAACAAAAATATGGCCCCATTTAGATTACCCATTAATGGATGTGGGGGAAATGGTTTTAAATCGCAACCCTGAAAACTATTTTGCAGAGGTGGAACAAGCCGCCTTTTCACCAGCCAATGCCGTACCTGGTATCAGTTTTTCACCCGATAAAATGCTGCAGTCTCGATTATTTTCTTACGGTGATGCTCAACGTTATCGTTTAGGGGTTAATCATCATCATATTCCAGTTAACGCGCCTAAATGCCCTTTCCATAGCTATCACCGCGATGGGGCTATGCGTACCGATGGCAATCTAGGTAGCACCATTGGTTATGAGCCTAATAGCCAAGGGGAATGGCAACAGCAGCCTGAATTTGAAGAACCTCATTTAGTAGCGTCGGGCAGTGCTGGACACTGGGATCATCGGAACGATGAGGATTATTACTCACAACCTGGTGCTCTATTCCGCCTTATGAGTGCACAAAAACAGAAAATACTATTTGAAAATACCGCTCGTGCAATATCAGGTGCATCCACCATGGTTAAGCAACGTCATATTGATAATTGCAATAAGGCTGATCCCGCATATGGTGCAGGCATTGCCGCAGCACTAAAATTGATCTCCAATACATAAACAAAGTCAATGATACACGTCATACAATGTGATACGGAAAATATCGTCATTGGATGTCCTAACAAAAACGAGGAAAACTCCTCAATATTATACATTTAAGGAAAATAAAATGAGCAGCATTACGACAAAAGACGGTACACACATTTATTATAAAGATTGGGGAAAAGGTCAGCCAATCGTGTTCAGCCATGGGTGGCCACTGAGTGCCGATGCATGGGAAGGACAAATGTTATTTCTAGCCAATAACGGCTACCGTTGCATCGCCCATGATCGTCGTGGTCACGGGCGTTCAAGTCAACCATCATTCGGTAATGATATGGACACTTATGCAGATGATTTAGCTGAACTAATTGAACACCTAGATCTCACAAATGCTGTACTAGTTGGTCATTCAACAGGTGGTGGTGAAGTCACTCGTTACCTTAAGCGTCATGGGTCAACACGTGTAACTAAAGCCGTCCTAGTCGGCGCGGTTCCACCAACTATGCTTAAATCTGCTACCAATCCAAATGGTGTTCCAATGGATGTGTTTGATGGTATTCGTGCAGGCGTACTTGGCGACCGCTCACAATTTTTTAAAGATTTGACAGTACCATTCTTTGGTTTTAATCGCGAAGGTGTGACTGTTTGCCCAGGATTCCAAGATGGATTCTGGTTCCAGAGTATGCAGTGTGGTTTGATCGGTGCTTATGAGTGTATTAAGCAATTTTCAGAAACAGATTTTACTGAAGATTTAACACTAATTGATGTACCAACCTTAATTGTGCATGGCGATGACGATCAAATAGTCCCAATTGAGATAACCGCGATAACTGCAGCAAAACTTGTGAAAGACGCAACACTGCTCATTTACAAAGGTGGTTCTCACGGAATACCTTACACTGATAAAGACAAGTTAAACATAGACTTACTAGACTTCATCGCTCGTTAGATAACACTTTTTAAAGGATATCTAATCCAACATAAAGTATTAGTCAAAGCGAGATTGCACGTTCAGCCCCCCTAATTAAAGGCCACAGCGGTGGCCTTTTCATTGGAGTTAACCTATGTTCCCTCCCATTAATCGCTGTTTTTTGTTCGGTTTAATATCCATAACAAGTACAACAGCAAACAGTATAGAGCTTGAAGGAAGACTAAGACATCAAGACATTTACCAGCAAGAACTTGGTGATACTGACCATCACGCTTTATTGAATCGTCTGTTATTACGCGAACAATGGCAGTTGGAAGATTCTACCTCATTACTCGCCGAAGGCATTACTGCATATGATTCAAGCTATAATAATGAACCTAGTTCGGTAGAACGTAACAGCGCAGATATCCATCGACTAATTTTAAGCCGTGATTTTGACAATACCCATATCATGCTAGGAAGGCAAGTCTGGTCCGTTGACGAACAGCGACAATTAGGGAAACGTGAAGGAACTAATGTACGAAGACGCTTTGATGGGATGCAACTCGAACATCAATTCGATGAAACAAACAAACTGTCGCTGTTTCATGGTTATAGTGTAAACGATAAAGCTCATACTTTTGATGACAATACTAATTCCAATCTTGCTATTAGTGGCGTTATTTTACAGCAGCAACAACTGATGTTACATGCCATGCGTTATCGAGATACTCGTGACGATAATAATGAAACTCGCTATGCCTTAGAAGGAAAATATCGATACATTCAAGATCGCAATGAGACTTTTTTTCATATAATCCATCAATTAGGTAACAATCAGGGAAAAAGAATATCTGCATGGTTTTGTCAACTCAAACTTAGTCACACTTTTGCCGACTTTATTTTTACCGGCACGACTAGCTACGCTTCAAGCGACGATGCTGGCCAAGATGCTCTAGAGCTCAAAGCTTTTCAGCCACTGTTTGCAAAAGCCCCCTACTATTCTGAAGCGGGTATTTTTTCCACCACGAATATCAAGCATGTTGGCATTGATTTACAATATCAATGGTCACCGAAACTCACGTTGCACTCGTCCTTGAAACGCTTATACAGAGTCAACAAACAGGGAAATATTTACAGTCCAGGACACTCATTAATGATAGCAGCAGATCCGACAAGAGGCAGTCGATTAGCTGACACTTTAGATTTTAGTATTCAATATAGTTTGTCACAAAATGTCTCAATAGAGCTGGTCAGTAGCTATGTATCACCCAACAGTCAATTCAACTTAAATGCTACAACTTTTTTCGAATCTATGCTTCATTATCATTACTGATAGGCATAACCTAAGATAATCCAAAATCTAAGTGGATTATCTTGCTTTAATTATAAACGGTCTGAAACCGGTAAATTGAGTGACAAATGTCGTAACTCACCAATAAATGTTCGAGCTGCAGGCCCTAGTTTATCACCATCTAAAAATAACAAATGCAAATTTACTTTACGCGACACACCTATGGCTAACGGCAGTTGTTTCAGTTCATGCTTCTCCAATGCATCTACAATAGAACTGCTTGGTAACCAAGCAAAACCTAAGCCTTGTTTTATTAATTGCATAGATGTGTTCATGTGACTCACTGTCCAACGCTGATTAGCCCCCAACCAACCTTCATCATTTCGTTTTGAACTAGCAGAGTCTCTGACCACAATTTGTCGATAACTTTTCAAGTCTTCGACAGTCAAATCGCGGTCAATTTCAAATAAAGGATGATAGGGGCTAGCAACGGCTAAAAATTCAATTTGACAGAGTTCTTCACTAAAAAGATCTTTGATCACTATCGGCGAAACAGCAATATCTACTTCATGATTTTCTAAATGCTCTTTCGCGCCGGTTAAAATAGATTCTATCAGTTCAATACGCAGCATCGGATACAAGGCAGAAGTATTTTCTAGCGCTTGGAATAGAATCTGCTGTGGGAAAATTTCATCTACAGCAATCCGTAAACTGGTTTCAACACCATCGGCTAATGTTTGTCCAATAGCTTCAACTCGCGATGCCTCTTCCAGTAAATAGTTAGCTCGGCGTAATAGCATTTCACCTGCAGGAGTCAATAACGTTTTGCGCCCTTCAATGCGAAAAACCTTAATATTAAGTGTATCTTCTAATTTATGAACTGCGTTATGAATGCTCGATTGACTTTTATAAATAGCCTGTGATGCTTGGTTAAAACCACCATACTCTGCAACTAGCTTAAACATTCTCCATTGCTCTAAAGAAACTCTCAGCATGTAAAATCCTATCATTATATATTTTCATGGCTAAAGTGGTTGCATCATGAAAGAGGAAATAGATGAATTGCATTGATTTAGTAGACTAATATTGAATGCAAAATTTTTGCATAACCAGAGATCTTCTAATATAAAGCGATTCACATTAAAGTTCACCCACTAAATAACCAACTTGCAACAACTTTAACAACTCTCGGCATAATGATATATACAACTAAGGCGACAATAATCGACACTGCAATGCCTTGTTGTATTACCCAATAAATATCTAAGGAAAGATATTTATAGACCAACTTAAGCAATACCGGTATCAACATAGTTAAGGGCCAAATAATCGCAGTTGTAATTAACCATTGCTTCCACCGAGTTGCAACCTTGGTTTGAACTGATGGCTGAGTAAACCAAAAATCAATCCCGTTATAAATTTCTAACTGCTCTTCACCTTGAAAAAGGCTACTAATTTGTTCAAGCAATGCTTTGCGTTCCATGGATTGAAGCCAATTATAAGCTAAGGCCTCGCAGGCAAACCGTACCGAAATTTCAAACTCCTCCTTATCCGGCAATGGTCGCAAAATATGCACGCCATTATGCCCAGGAAATTTAGCCGCTGCGGAAATAATTCGTGTTAGCCACTCCTCATACCGAGCCCGGTACTCTAACCGCACTTTATGCCGAATTATTATGGATACACCACTGACTTCAGAATGATTGTCTGAATTAACCGCATTTTGTTCCGCCATAAATCCCTCTATTTAACCAATACTGCACCAACTTTATTTGTACGTTGAGTGCACTTCATTAAGTGTCGAAGTCATCAGCTTGTGAATAGGACATTTATCTGCCACATCACTCAACTGTTTATGATTTTCGTGCGTCAACTTACCATTAAAGATTAAATGTACATTTAGTACATATACACCTTTAGCCTCACGACTATTATCACGCTCGATTTCAACATCCACGCTATCTAATGGGATCTGCTTTCGCTTGGCAAACATCAATAACGTAATAGCTTTACAGGCGGCCAATGATGCGTCATATAAATCATGTGGATCAGGTGCCGAATCCTCACCACCAAAACTAGCAGCGACATCGGTAAATAAGGTATGTTGATGAATACGAATCACTTGTCGATAAGTGCCTGTTTCATCTTTTTGTAAATTAATGCTCATAAAGTTCCTAAATACAAAAATTGATATTTTGCAAAATTTTTATCGTTACCTTTATTTGGGTAAGGGGATAAATTCTTGGTCATCATCCACAACAGGAGGAAAATCACCCGCCAACCATTCTTTTTTGGCTTGCTCAACTCGATCTTTACGGCTGGAAATAAAATTCCATTCCATAAAGCGCTTACTCATTTTCTCACCGCCAATAAGAGCAATTCGAGACTCTGCAATAGCTTCAATTACCACCCCGTCTTCAGACGATAAAATCACCATCGCAAACTCAGGAATCACAGTATCCCGAATCTTTAATTCACCCTTGGCAACATAGATAGCACGTTCTTCACTGTTCACTAATTCAAGCTTCTGCCCCATTTGCATATGTGCTTCAACATACAAGGTTTCAGCATAGGTCAGTACTGGTGAAGTTAAGCCGTAAGCGCTGCCCATAAGAACTCTTAGCGATACGCCATCGACAGTAGTCGAGGGAATAGTTACAGATGGATAATGATAAAATGCTGGATCAATCTCTTCATATTCTTCAGGTAATGCTAACCAGAGCTGTAAGCCATGTAAGTTATGTTCAGAGTTTTTTACTTCATCGCGTTCACGTTCTGAATGAACGATTCCGCGGCCAGCCACCATTAAATTAATATCTCCAGGTGTGATCACGGCGTAACTGCCTAAAGAATCTCGATGTAAGATTTCACCTTCGAATAAATAAGTAACCGTAGCCAGATTAATATGTGGATGCGGTCGCACATTAATACCTGTCCCAGCAGAAAAGGTGGATGGTCCCATGTGATCAAAGAAAATCCAAGGACCAACTGTTTTACGTTCCTTCGTGGGTAAAGTACGGCGAACAGAAAACTCTCCTAAATCTTTTGCGCGAGGTTTAATAATTAATTGAATGGCATCACAACCCTTCTCAATATCACATTCTGACTCAATTACTTCAGTTTCGATACTCATGAGCTTATATCCATTATTTATTCGCAATAGTAAAGTGGTAACCAATGAGTTGGATTACCACTAAGATTTTCGCAATTTATATAATTACGTTTACTTAAGATATTTTTTAAGCTCGCTTGAAGCCTGATCAAGTGCCGCTTGAGTCGCAGGTGTATCGCTTAATACATTTAACAAACCAAAGTCGTGAATCATCCCATTATAACGACTTGATATAACAGGCACTCCAGCAGCATTAAGCTTGTGTGCATAGGCTTCACCTTCATCACGTAAAACGTCAAACTCAGCCGTTTGGATCAATGTTGGTGGTAAGCCTTTTAGTTGATTGAGTGTTGCACGTAATGGAGACACATGAATATCATTACGTGCAGCTTGATCTGTGGTGTAGCTATCCCAGAACCACTGCATCATATTTTTAGTTAAAAAATAACCATTTGAAAATTGATTGTAGGATGTATTCTCTAAGTTTGCATTGGTTACTGGCCATAATAACAATTGAAATTTAAGTTCTGGTGTACCTGCTTCTTTTGCTTTTAATGCAACAACAGCAGCCATATTACCACCAACACTATTACCTGCTACCGCCAATTTCTTACCATTAACACCAATTTCTTTTCCATGATCAGCAACCCATTTTGTAGCTGCATAAGCTTGATTAATCGCTATAGGATAATGTGATTCTGGAGACGGCGTATAATCAACATAAATGGCTGCGGCACCAGAACGTTGAACTAAATCGCGGATTAAACGTTCATGAGTTGGATAATCACCTAACACCCAACCACCACCGTGAAAGAACATAAATGCAGGTAAATTTTTACCGCTATGTTCTGGCTTAACAATAACGAGTTTAATCTTTTCACCGTTCACTTTAATCACTTTTTCAGACACTGTTGCAGGAGGTAGTTTTGCTCCAGCTTGAGCTCCAATTAATACCGCTCTTGCATCTGCTGGACTAAGCGTTTCTAGTGGCTGCCCTTTACCTGCAGCTAATGCATTTAAAAATTGTACGGTATTAGTTTCAACACCGTATAGATCAGTTGCCATACTTGTGCCAGTAAATAATGCACTACTAAAGCAAATAGCTAACGCAGTCTTTCTATAAGTGTTCTTTAAAATACTCATATTGATTTATCCTAATTAATTTGATTTTTTTCAGTATGTTGCGTTGCACTTAAACAACACAGTTCATATAACAGCTAACAGTTTACGTTTAGTTCTATAGAACGAAAATAAGTATAAATGATACAATTCATTCGAAATAATAGATTAAATATTTCGGATAAACTTTCTATTTAAAACATAAAATATCATTTAATTCATTAACACTTTATCTAAGAAAACATAAGACCACAGCTATATATTGGTATAGGTATTTAACTAAAAAAACCTAAGTTACTACGAAAGAAATTAGTTCAAGAAACAGTCTATCAACTTTACTATTAGCTATTGTTGACTAGTTATAGCAACGCTATTTCAGATTTTATTGAAAATGAGGAAGATAAAGTTAACTATATTCGACAAGTTGTTGAAGTTTATTGTTAATTTAAATTTAATTATCCGAATACAACTTAATAAAAGATTCAATTTTGTCTGAATAGAATAAGCTGATCAAATTTCAAACAATACATTCAATTAGAAATATTGTATCAACCACTCAAATTTCACGACCTATACTATCAGCCAAAATATTGAAACGACCTTAATCTATACCTTCGTATACTGTCAGAAATACACAATATCGATAATAGTTAGTGGGTCATATATTTAGCCCAATACTTAACGGCTGAAACACTTATATCTAAGATCATTGCTTAAGAGAATCCTTGCAACTGCAACTTAAGCACTCACCTTAAGAGTCAGATCATCAACAGATCTTCAAAAGGATATAGAGATTTGAGGAAGAAATTTTAATGCAGTTAAAACCTAGTTCCATTAGTGTGTTTAAGTACGTATTTTCTGGCGTGATTACCATATCAATTTTTATTGTGGATAATATAATATCCCTGAAAATCGCTGTTGCTGTACTTTACGTGATAGTTGTTTTACTCGCCGTTGAGATTTTCTCTAGACGCGGGGTGATTCTAGTGAGCTTAGTTTGTATTACACTAACTATAACCGCATTTTTTATCAATCACGGTCTTGAGATGGAGATATCCGATCTAGCTAGGTGTTTAGTAAGCTTAGCAGCAATTTCTATCACAACATTATTAGCTCTAAAAAGTAAAAATGTAAAAAAATTACTACAACAACAAGTATATTTGTTATCACAAACCCATGATGCAATTTTAACTTGTGATATGAATGGAATTATCACAAGTTGGAATCAAGGTGCCTATCAGTTATATGGTTGGCAACCGGAGCAAGCCATAGGTAAACAGATCACTGAATTAATCGGCACTCCGACTTCGGCAATGAAAAACTTAATCAACTCTGGCCATTATGAAGGTGAGTTGATTGAACGTCATCAATCAGGTTCAAAAGTTGTAGTCTCAAGCCGCTGGTCATTAGCATTAGACGTACAACAACGTGGTTATTCAATATTAATTAGCAACAATGACCTGACAGCCAGTCGAAAATTAGACGAGCAACTTAGTACTCTGCAGACAACATTAGAACAAGCAAACAGACTCAGTACCTTAGGTCAAATGTCAGCATCATTAGCCCATGAGATTAATCAACCTTTAGCATCCATCAGTATGAATGCTGAAGCATCTTTACGTTGGATGAACAGGCTTGATCCTGTACTGGCGGAAAGTCGTTTATGCATAAATGCTATAGTCAATGAAGCCCGAAGAGCAGCAGAAATTATCAAAAGAATTAGAATGTTGTCGAGAAAAGGCTCTGTAACTCTATCCAATTTGGACTTACGTGAAGTGATATCAGAAACAATGTTATTACTAGAAAAGGAATTTCAACGTCACTCTGTACAAACAAGCTTAAATGTACCAGATGAAACAGAAGCATTGGTTTATGGAGACAAAATTCAATTACAACAAATTTTAATTAATCTATTGGTTAATGGAATTCAAGCTATGGAGAGTATCGAGACAAAACAACGCTACTTAAGTGTTGATCTAAAACGACATCAATCACATTGGGTTATTCAAGTAAAAGATTCAGGGAAAGGTATTGATGAATCAGAATTGCCTTTAATATTTGACGCGTTTTATAGCACTAAGAATGAAGGTATGGGCATGGGGCTATCGATTAGTCGTAGCATAGCAGAAGCTCACGATGGTCTATTGTGGACCGATGATGCAACAAAAGACGAAACAATTTTTTACTTACAGTTACCTATACTTCATACACAGGTAGTCCAATGAACATTATCATTGGCCAGAGGTCTATATCATCAATTGTGTATGTATTAAACAATGTACCTCAAATATGTTCATCATTAAGTAGTCTGTTACGAACAGGTGGGTTGAACTCTGATGTATTTTCCTACACTGATAAGTGTCAGCAATATCAAATGCCTAGTTATGCAAGTTGTCTAGAATTAGATGTAATTTTACAGTTTATTAATGATCTTGAGTTTCATCATCAATATCTGGAACAAGGTATTACAATACTGATTTTTTTATTACTGTTTACAGAGAAATTCCAATGTATGTTAAAGCAATAAAATATGGCTTTATAGATTCCCTAGCAAAAACGATTAGAGAAAAAAATATATTCAAAGCTATAGTCGCAGCATTAAGAAAAGATCAAAACCATATTATTTACTGTTTAATAATAGCTAATTTCAATTTAGTAATATCATGAGTAAAGTAACTATGATAATAAATTAGCTAACTATGATGTTAGTGGGGTTATAGAATGAAATCACAACTAATCTTTATACTTGACGACGACGATGCTGTTAGAAATGCATTAGATAGTTGTATTCGTTCTTTAGGATTCAAGGTCGGAATTTTTTATAGCGCGGAAAAACTACTTAATTCAGACCAATTGGATGAAGTGTTCTGTGTTATTTCCGATGTACAAATGCCTGGAATTAATGGATTTGAGCTTCTTTCGATACTACAGCAGCGTAAACCTGCTGTACCCGTTATTTTATTATCTGCATTTTATGAAGATTGTCTTAAAAATAAGGCGTTAAACATGGGAGCAATAGAGTTTATAAGTAAGCCATTTTGCTTATCCATTATTATTAATGCGCTCGATAAAGTAACCTAGAATACCATTGTTATCTAACGTGAACTTGCGGGTTTCAAGTTAAGTATTAGGTGGGTTATACTCAAAAATTATTTAATAGTATGATCTAGAAAAGAACATTTGGGGGCAATATTGTATCTTGTATTAGCTGAATAATTTATTTAAAAGTAACTCGCTATTAAGGAAAAAGTATAATCACATTATCTGATTTTTGGTTCTAAGTTTAGAAGGCACTTCTAAGTTATCTGAAAAACAATCAAAAAAGACGATTAGTAATTAGTAATTAGTAATTAGTAATTCTAACTAGACAATATTATTAATTATGATACTAGACATAATGTATTTATTAGCTTCAGTTATATCTTCTGGACTGGCTTTACTTGCAAGTATTTTATTAGTCCAGGCTTTAGCAGTTTGTGTTGCATTAAAAATCGGAAAAGCCTTACACATTATGGAACCTATTCCCCACGAGTATTTTAGACAAGAAATAAAGTGTAAAGAAAGAAACGAACCAGCATTTTGGCTATGAGAATGAAAAAAATGAGTAAGAAATATAGAAAGTAACTAATAACAACCTGAAAATTAAAACAAAAATCAAATACAGTTAATCAAGAAAACCTGACTAAGAATTTTGTATGGAGACAGTTCTCAATAATAATAAAAAATAAAGTCAACTGGATACATTACCGATTGAAACCGAATTAAAACCGAAGGATAAAAAAATGAAAGTGAAAAGTTATCTTGTAAATTTAAAACTTAATCCAGTAATAGTAGATATAATCTTATGTTTTAGCGTAACTCTCTTATTCAGCATTTACATAGCCATTACATACATCCAAAAATATCAACAGGCAAGCACTAATTTGCAAAGCATTAATTTAACTTTAGAATCAAGATTAAATTATGAACTATTGAAGCCAATACAAAATCAATTAAACACTCTATCTCTAATGATTGACCCTTATCTGATAGATGATTTACCAAAAGAAAAAGAAAACATCGAAAAAAACATTGAGGATTTGAAAAAACATTTCGATAAACTTTCAAGAATCAAGATAATAGATAAATATGATGCTCCATTAATTGCCAAGTCGGTTGACAAGATGAGACTAAACGAAATTATCTTTAAAAGTACTAAAGATAATATACTAGTACTAGCTGTTCCATTGTTCAATTCAAAAAGTGAGCATAAAGGTTGGATTTCTACATCTGTATCATTGAAGACTATTCAAATACTGTTTTCTGAGGTGGAACTAGGTAACGCTGGCGTTCTTGCTTTAAGACTTATTAATCCATCGGCAATGATCGTACAACAACCACAACTGAGCACTTTACCATCATACTTTGAACCAGACGTTATAGATAAACAGTTAGAAGAAGGGTCTAATGAAGGAGTGCAATTTATGTTCTCTGAAGAAAATAGGGAATCACGGCTATATGGATATAAAAGAGTGGGTCTATATCCTCTTGTGTTAGTGACTGGTTTTGCCACTAAAGATCTCATGGCTGAATGGTATTTAAATTCACAATTAACGGGTGTTTTGTGTTTTTTCATTTGTATTATTTTTATCCTTATACATAGATTAAGCAACTTATTCTATGATGGAAAATGCTCAACAGAAGCATATGAATCAAAAGAAGAATATATCAGATTATTACTCAACTCTGTTGGACACCCTATTTTTGGTGTTAATTTAAGGGGTGAATGTACCTTTCATAATAAAAGCTGTGCCCAATTATTAGGTTGTGACAATAATATAGATCTTACATCCAATCCTTTGAACATCCATTTTATTGACGTGAATGGTTCCCAAACCGATATACTAAGTAAGTTACTATGCCATATTCGTAAAAATTTAAACTTTCATTGTGAAGATAATTTCATTACAGATACTTTAAATAAAAAAACACCTGTAGAAATTAGGGCTTACCCCAATGTTAAAAATAAAAAACTAATTGGAGCGGTTGTTACCTTGCAAGATATTTCCGAACGGAAATATCAGGAAAAGCAAATTCGTTACATGGCTTATCATGATGCTTTAACCGGGCTCCCAAATCGCTGGTTATTGAGAGATAACTTTGATCAGTTAATTGCAGATAAAAAGGGAGAAAATGTTTTTTTACTATATTTAGATTTAGACCATTTCAAAACGATTAATGATTCATTAGGACATTATGCTGGAGATTCTGTTCTACATGTTATAGCAAAGAGATTATTATCATTTAAAACTAAAAGTTGTATTCTCTCACGTTTAGGTGGTGATGAATATCTAATGCTCGTTAGTTGCAGTCATAAGCAGTTAAAAAGACTACTATCTGACATGATAGCTGAAATCCAACAACCTATACAACTTGAAAGCCAGCAGATTTCAGTAACATCTTCGATTGGAATATCTACATATATACAACATGGTACAGATTTTGAATCCTTGCTAAAAGCTTCTGATATGGCGTTATATAAAGCTAAAGAAGATGGCCGAAATACTTATCGATTCTATCATAACAGCATGGGGAAACAGGGGTTAAGATTATTGATGATCCAAACTGAGTTGCGAGAAGCTATAAGTAAAAATCAGCTTTTTATTCAATATCAACCACAATTAGATTTGAAGACTGGTAAACTAATAGGAGTAGAAGCTTTATTACGCTGGAACCATCCAAAAGAAGGATTAATCTCACCGGCAGAGTTTATTCCAGCGGCTGAGTCGAATGGCATGATCATTCCCATCAGTAATTGGCTGTTACAGGAAGTATGTAAACAAGCTATGCAATGGAAGCAACAAGGAGTAGCTAACCTAGTTGTAGCAGTGAATTGTTCTGCAGTTCAATTTAGACAAGGAGATCTTGTAGCTGAAGTTCGCCAAGCTTTGGAATCCTCTGGTTTACCCGCCCATGAACTAGAACTAGAACTCACCGAATCGATGTTACTACAAGACTCCGAGCGAGTAATGAAAATCATGGCTCAACTCAAAACTCTGGGAATCAAGTTCTCAATAGATGATTTTGGAACAGGCTACTCAAATATGGCCTACTTGAAACGCTTCGCTGTTGATAAACTAAAAATAGATCAATCTTTTGTTAAAGGCATAGCAAATAATCCTAATGATAAAGCAATAGTCCAATCAATAATCGCCCTAGCACATAGCTTTAACCTCAAAGCCATTGCAGAAGGTGTTGAAGACTGTGCTTCGGCGAGTATTTTATCAGCAAATCAATGTGATGAAGCTCAAGGATACTTGTATTCTAAACCTCTTTACGCAACAGAATTTCTACAATGGTTTAATGGTTACAACTAAGAGTTTTAGGATACCTCAATGTTCGACTAACTAACAATTTTATATATTACTGTCGTGGTCAATAAATACTGACCACTGACTTAGATGTTCTAACTTATTTCTGGACAAAAACGAGTTACGAAATTCTTAAAGTTTCCATATTTCGGATAACCTCAGCTATGACAAAGTACGAGTATCACCTACAAGCAAGTGGCCAGTTTAAGTAATCCACTACAAACAGAATAACACGTCGCTTAGTGGAAAAACTAAGCGAAAAACTCTGTACAGATAATAAAATTTAATTTACAGCTCGTTAGGGAAAAAAATTTCTTCAATTCTTTTTCCAAAAACTTCAGCAATTGAAAAGGCAAGGGTTAACGAAGGATCATGCTTACCTGTTTCTATTGCGTTAACCGCTTGTCGAGATACTTCTAACTTTTCAGCTAAAGTCGCTTGAGACCAACCATTCTCTGCTCGGAGAACCCTTAACCTACTCTTCATAGGTTTCACCTTTCAGTTGGATATATTGCGCTATACCAAAGACTACTGCGATGGCTGGCAACATAAAGGCCGGGTTAAGGGTTGGGACATCAACCATTTCACCTAATAAACCGTAAGCCATAGCTATACACCCAACGACTCCTACTGCCCAAAGTAAACTCTCTCCCATCACTCTTTGAATATATTCATCAAACGACCGATATTGGTTTACCACTACATATAATAAAAAAATGATAGGAACCACAGGCAACATGGCGAGAAGCCCTTTGCTAATTGTAGATAGATCATTATTTTCATTTAACACTACAGATAGAGCAAGAACACCTAAAAACATTGCTATACATAAAAGAAATTTTACTGTGAATTTCTTTTCATTTTTCTCCAATACATTACTCATATTAATTCTCTATTTAACTTTAAATTAAATTCAACTGGATTTTCGAGTGCCATGACCAAACTACATTGTATCAAGCATACCTTACATTTACTCAGTGGCAATGTCAAAGAAACCTGACATTTTATCAGGTTATCTTGTCACAGGAGGTCACAATCTGTCATCGTTATTTTTGTGTTGATTTAGAATGTTTATGAGTTAACGCGCTTACATCTAGTTTTATTATCCTTTGGCTGGCCTTCCATTGCGGTGGACACCCATATTTATCGGGTATCTAACCGTACCAAGTTCGCAATGGGTAAGAATGTCGATCAGGTTGAACAAAAACTATTAAAAGTCGTCCCAGCGGAATTTAAAGTGGATGTGCACCATTGGCTAATTCTGCACGGCCGTTACACCTGTATTACCCGTAAACCCTGTTGTGGCTCGTGTATTATTGAATATAACTGGAGTTTAAAGAAAAAACCGAATAATATTTTGAGTTTATTTAATTGATGCTTTTGCTGCTTATATCCCTCAACAGGGTTTTAGGTTTTTTGGGCTAATGAAGAAAACTCCTTTACACCTTTCCTCCAATAGGCAAACGCGACAACTGTGGCTACCAACGCTAATACCGCTCCGAATTCATCAATGTAATAACTTGAGTTTTCGTTTGTAATGGTAATAGGCGTAAATACTTTTTGAATAAATATATTAGAAGCCCCATGGTACATAACGGCTGTCCAGACACTGTCTGTTTTTAACCGGATATAAGCCATGATAGTTCCGGTCGAAGTAATGAATAACGTAAAGAAAAATAGTTGATAGTAAATCGATGTATCGCTATTCCCATACAATCCTAAAAAGATCAACGGCCAATGAAACGCAGACCAGAGTATGCCACTCACTAACACGACCCCAGTAAATGATGTGATTTTAGAAAGCTCAGGAACTAATAGCCCTCTCCATCCAATTTCTTCTCCTAAAATAGACGGAATTGACATTATGAAGCTGATACACGCGACTAAAAACAAATGAAAAAGAAATATACTTAAATCATTCCATTCGCTTAAGTTATAGCTTTGCTTTTTGTCCGCTAAGAATTCACTGTTGTATAAGTCACCGCCCCCAAAAGACCAAATAAGTAAATAAGCCACTGACGCAATAGCAAAAGGTATCAGATAGCTTTTCCATTGCACTTTCCAACTTCCCCATTTCCAACCTAGTTCAGATAAGCTCTTCTTTCTAACTAAACAAGTTAAAATCGTAGCAGCGCCTACTGACAACATAAGGGGCGTTGCTTGTCCCATTCTAAATATCAGCCAAAACCCTAGGAAGTAGAAAGCAATAACGAAGGCCAAAAATGTTGCGAGCGTGATATAAGTGTCTTTAGTAGAGTTCATATTAGGCTTTCTCATCTTTTTTTAAAGCAACTCGTTGCTTATAGGTTTGTAAGTGTTCAGTCTAATTCGTCATCTTCGAATAACTTTAGATAGGGGGAAACGAAGTAGACGGCTTTGGTGTGCGAGATAATTAGGTACTGACGCAGCAAAAAATGCTATTGCCTATTGACCTGAAAAAAGCTCATATGTGCTAATTTTCTTTGAAGTCCCTAGCTAGCATAGTGGATGCTATAGATGGTTCAATTGCATCTTTACCTGAAAACCTCTTAGCGGCCTGATAACCTTCGTCTCGATATTGGGTAAGCATTTCGCTATACGAATATATTTTACTTGTGTCTATACGAATGATTTATTTTGATGATTTAAAGCCTTAAACTTACTTTCAGGTTTGGTCTCCCTAAATCGTTTTAATTCATTAGCTACATATGCCATTGTAAATGGTTCTACTAACCCAAGATTAACAAAATCAAATTCGTATTCATCGGAGTGATCTAAATCCCATAAACGATTACAGAAATTTAATGCATTTATAAGAGACAAATTTTGAGGTTTTTTTACTCGAATCATACTCATCCTTCTAGACGAAACTTAACAATTCATTAGAGCCAAAAGTGGGGGAATACCCCACTACTTTGGGATTTTTCATGCATCTACTCATCGCAAAAAAACACATAAACCATTGTTTTTTTAAGATCAAACCTGTCGAGAACTCTCGCAGTGAGAGTTGCCTAATTTACTTTTGCTAACGCAAAAGGAACAAATCTTATTTACTAGTCAATTCAACTAGCTCGGTGTTGGACGGTTTCATTTGAGCAGCAATTAAACATCACCTTATCCCCATCATCATGTTGTAGTGACCTGCTTGTTCTGCTTTGTTGAATATGCTTTGAAAAACGCGAAGATATGCCTTATTGCTTCGCTCACCATGATTGACATAAAGGTCGTCATGAATAGAATGAGATCCATCATTGACCCATGAAAACAGAGACTGACAAATCAACTTATCACGCCCGTCAAAGAGTGCACAAATTTCATCTTTTCCCATACCGCCCCACATTGTGAAGTAGTTTTCCAATATGCGGCGTAATGTATTTTGCAGGCTGACGCTGGTAATATTTTCTGACTTCACATCCTCCCACAGCAGTTCATAGGCAGATCGAATTGGGTTAGTCTCACATCGTTCAACAGCTGATCCATATTCTAGCTTCTTTACCAACCAAAAACTCTCTTCGTTAAGTGCGCCATCAGCAGGTCTTTTTCTGTTAAAGCTGATCTCTTTATGAAAATAGACATTATGAGTCAGCATAAATACCTGCTTGATCTGTGAACTCTGGCTTCTTGTCTCTTCCATAACGCCCCTAATCAAGCTACTAACGATGTAGAGAATATCACTATCTAACGACGATATCGGGTCGTCAAACACAACTACCCGATTCATAGTTATACCAGAAGGTGTCTGGGCTCCTTTGATGAGATAGTAAAAGTACAAAAAGGTGATAAACGTTTTTTCGCCTTCACTCAGTGATTTGCTGGCATCATCTCCATTTTCGCGGATAATCTTATAATGGCGGCCTTCATTAGCTTCACCTATAGTGAAGGAGTTAAACCCGAATTTCTTTAATAGATCATTGATAGCTGTAATAGTTGGTTGAATAGATGTGGTCTTTTTTTCAAGTTCCTTGACCTGTTCCGTGAATCTACGAAGCTGGTTATTTTTATCAACAAGACTCTGCTGCATACCTTCGATAACTCGCGTTAGGTTAGATTTTTTCTGTTCATATTCTTGTAAATCATCAGCTAACTCATTCAGTACATAGCACCAAACCTGAGCAATCAAATTTCGTTTCTCCGCGGCTATATTTTCCACAGTTTGGTTGTGTTCTTTAGTTGCGTCATTGGCTGAAATCACTAAGCTATTTAACTGTTTTAACAACGGCTCAATTGACTCCAATTCAATTTTTTTGCTAGGTTCATCAATCTTTTTATCTAACTTGAATCGGTTACTTTTTAACCTTTCAGTAAGCACCTGTACTTCCGCGTTGAATAACCCACTTTCCAAAAATTGGTTATTAATCATCACACTGTTCTGGATAATGACGAGTAGTTTGTCACTTGCGGTCTGATAGCTTGACTGTAACAACTTCAACGATTCTATATCTTTGTCGTAGGCTTCGCTAAAAAATGCCGCTAGGTTATCTGCAAATTCCTTATCCGTAGATTGCTGACAGAAGGGGCATATATCCGGCTGTTGTCCATGATATTGACGCCCTTGTTTTACCCAATCACTATTTCCCAAGCGTTCAATGAGAGCTGCTATATCAACATCCTGATTACCAACGATCACTTTTTGCAGTAAAGCATCTCCCTCCATAGCTACAAGAGAATCGGCTGAGATTTGTTCCAGTTGCGTAGTTCGCTCAATATTGTTTGAAAAAACCGTTTCAGCTCTTACTTTTAGTGTATCCAACGAATACAATTCAGCCGTGTTCGATTCTTGTTCAGCCAAAACCTTGTCTTTGAATCGTTCAGCATTATTTCTGGCACCAGCAAAAGCTTCCTGAAAATATTCATCATGCAATTGTTTTTGCTTCCAGCATTTATCCCTAAGCACTGGTTTAAGGTCTATCAACTCTTTGCACTTACCGTATTGACCACCCTCACCATTCAATTGATTTTTAAGGCTTGATATTTGACCATTCACTTTTTCTATTTCGGGTTGCAGGTCTGCGATCTCACGCTCAGCTTCCACTTGATTCTCACCCAAGGTAAAAACGCCTTGAAGGGGGTTGTCTTGGTTAAAATTCTGTTCAACGAAATCTCGGTTATATACCATGCATTTTAGTTCTACCCCACCTTGCCATGTTAATGGGCAATGCTTATGCCCTTCAACTTGAGCAATGACACGACTGATTGTGGTCTTGCCTGTTCCGTTCGCACCAAATATATAATTAATACGACGAAGATCACTGAGTCTTGCTTCTCTCAGATAAGTAGCAACTGGTGTATTGATTTGGATTTCACTGAGCATACTCTGTCCTTAGAAGGTCGTAGTTGCATTTAAGAATGAAACACTACTATCGAGGTTAAGATAGCGGTCAAATCAGTAGATGCAGACCAATTTTACAATAAATCAACTAGGTACATATTGATTCATTAAGATATTTTGGTCAAACACGGATTACTAGTACCATTTCAATTTAGTTATGATCGATTGAGCTACCATTCCAATGGTAGCTCATCGGTCTTTATTAATACTTTCAAAGAACGACTTCCTCTCGGCTATAAGTTTTTAAACAGTCAGAATTAAATGGAATTAGTACTAGGTCTGTGAATGAGTATTAACTCTAAATAGAAATGGGGCATTAACCCGTTTCCTCACCAAAAGTCCAAAAAAACATCAAACTATAATATAAATGATCAAACTTTAGTATGAACGCACAACAGCTTCGAGGCCTTCTGCCAATTATTTGTCTAGAAGCTAGCTGTTGAAAACAAGTTATTCAAAAAAGATTAAGTCCAAAGATATCTTTAACATCAAAAAGTACTTTTTCTGTTTTATCTCTAGATACTTGACTTCCTTTTATTAAAATATCAATTAGTTGAGCCTTATCACTTAAAAACTCAGATCTTCTCACTCTTATTGGTCGGAGCATCTCCTGTAAACATTCTTCCAATATTTTTTTAGTTGTACCATCACCAAGCCCTCCCCGTTGATAGTGCTCTTTTAGTTGGCTGATATAGTTTTCATCTGGATGAAAAGCATCAAGATAAGTAAAAACAATATTTCCTTCGACATTGCCAGGTTCTTCAACCCTTAGGTGATTAGGGTCGGTATACATAGATTTTACCGCTGCGGAGATCTCTTTTTCGGTAGCCCCAAGATTAATGGCGTTGCCTATCGACTTAGACATCTTATTTTTCCCATCAGTACTTGGTAAACGTGATGCATTACTTAATAAGGGTCGACATTCATTCAAAACAATACGTCCTGCTAGTGAGTTAACTTTTCTCACTATCTCATTAGTTTGTTCGAGCATTGGTAATTGATCATCCCCAACAGGAACTAATGTTGCGCTAAAACCCGTTATATCAGCAGCTTGAGATATTGGGTATGTTAAAAAACCAGCAGGAATCGAACGTTCAAACCCTTTGTGTTGAATCTCACTTTTAACAGTTGGATTTCGCTCTAAGCGACTGATTGATACAAGATTGCTGTAATACATAGTTAATTCAGCAAGGGCGGGTAGTTTTGATTGAAGGCAAATCGTTGTTATAGAAGGGTTGATGCCGACTGCTAGATAATCTGCAACGACATTTAGAATATTGGATGATACTTTTTTCGGATTATGAGCATTATCAGTAAGACCTTGCATATCAGCAACAAGAATAGTTTGTTCATGAATTGCCTGTAAAGCTACACGCTGCTTTAAAGAACCGACATAATGACCTAAATGCAATGGGCCTGTAGCTCTATCGCCTGTTAAAATAATTTCTGGCTTATCTGAATCTTGCTTTGAGTTCACGGGTATATCTCCTAGTTAAAATAAATCACTACTGGAGATACTAAAGAAATTACCGTCTTAGCTACCTTCCAGCAGCTTAAGAATGTAAGAATTCTGTGCCGCTCTAATTAGAGCGCCACCAGAAGAAGAATGTAAGAGTTGGAATATATTTCATTTCGATAACTTAACAATAATGCTTTTGAAGCTCAACCCTCTCAAGTGTAATTTTCAATATATAGCTTATGCAAAAAATAACTTTTATAGGAAGTATGGCGTTACGCCTCTTTGAAGGCTTCTCTTTCAAGTTGGTGATATTGATGCTGCGATAATGCTGGTTCATATACGCGATGTTAAAGGGGCAAAGACAAGCTGGTGCCATTACACCACGGACCTTGATAACACTGCTATATTATGGATAAACTCATCGTCACCCTCTTTTGCCTTTCCCATTATATCTCTCTTGAATTGAACTGTAACTGCAATAGAGTACACTTTGTGTCATTACTAAAATTAGGTCAGCTTAGCAAAACTTAACGGTTCAATAAGTTGCGTTCAAAATCGTTTTGGGGCAGATTTGTGTTAGTACTGATCGGTACAGGCGCTACTTTCCCCCGAATTCATAACTGCATTTTAGGTCTATACTTCTCTTGCTAGGTTTCTTTCAACAAGGAGGTTTTATACTCATCATTTCTCGCCCATCAGGATCATCTTTTACCATTAGCAATGTGTTTGATGCTGATGGCAACCCCCTGCATAACAAGCGGTATCCAAGCCGAAAGTCAGTGACTGTACTTCGCACCTAAGTTGTGATCGCTAGGGCGCAAGAGTTTGCTAAAGCGTCATCATAGCCAATCAGAGCTTGCTGTATGCCTGGCTTTGAAAGCCCAGCTGCTGAGCTCGGCTTAAGCCTAGATGATCTACTGGTAACTCACCCAGTGCTACCTTTATCGAGCTAGCCCCAGATACCATTTTTTGTTGGGTTCGAAAGCAGCCGTTATAAACCAATGTATCTGTAATAACGGCAAACGAATCACCATCCCAAAAGCCTGCATTCGCATTCCCGAGAGTTGCGCAAACATATTTAACGACTAGTCGTTGTAGTGGTCAAATTAAATTGGTCACGATTATAGAGTCGTTCCAATATAGAGGTGGGAAGGCCTGAGACTTATAAACACTTTTTATTTACCATCAGCAGCTTAAACTGATATTGATAGAGTTCATCATAATGATGTGTAATCTTATCGCTTCAGCTCTAAAAGTACTCTTTAATAGTTATTAAAGTGCAACTTTAGCATAGAGTTTCTATCAAGCTGGTCAATTTTTACAGACCAGAACAACCTTTAATACAAATAATAATGGGTTGCTGAAATATTTATTTACTGTGATCATGTCTTCTAATACACTCTTTGTAGTGAATCATTAGTGATGAAGGATCTGGGGAATCACATAATTTTGAGGGAAAAGATACAGAGCATCCTTCATATTGCTTATATGATGGATTACATTCTGGTGCGATAACCACTTTGCCTGTTTCAGGATTTATTGAGATAAAAAATAAATCAAATAAAGTATGGATATCTGCACGCAACAAAATACCATTATTTATGCTGTACGATTGTTCCAATGAGTGAGGAATAATGTGAGCAGCTTCAAGTGCTGCCTCAGTTGAACACTTAGTGATTGCACATTTTACATCATATGCATGAAGAAGTTCAGTCCTAAAAGTAGATTGGCCTCTTCTGCTTAAAATGCACGCTAAAACATACTGATCTATTTCTCTTTTTGGAAATCTACCTTGAACGGCACTGCTTTGATGTATCTCATAAGTTTCGGTCGTGACTCGATCACCAGAGAGCATTCTCTGAACCCATTCATCGACTTTTTTTTCGGAAACATTATAACCACGAGTTTCCCCCTTTAGACTTTTTGTACACTCTGATAACCCTTCTACCGTTAGGTATATACCATTTTCCCCATCAGCAAGTCGCCCCTCGCTTTTCCAATGCTTGATTGCTGAATCACTTACAAGGAAGGAAAGCAACTTACCATTCATAAACCTATCATCAATGTCTGATTCATTTTGAGAGATCCGAAAAGCAGCAATAGTCATTCCTCGCATTTCTTCGTTACGATTTCCCGCAAGTCCCATAGCTACCACTTCTTCTTTGGTTCGCGGATACATACCTGAAGCATGAAATATGAATTTTTTTCCGAGTCGTATATACGTGCCATGTACTTACCTCCTTGTATAACCAGCAATTTATATTAATTATTATCCAATGCTCTAAAACGCTTTTTAGCATTTTATGATCTTACATGTGAATAATCGTATACCTATATGCTACGTAAATGAATAATAACTTCAGAATTAAACTCTATGCTACCAAATTGGTAAGGTTGAAAATCAATTTGTTTACTTAATCTTTGGAGAAAAAATGAAACAACTAACAATTATAGGATTTTCACCTAATCACATAACAGATAAAGCAAAGAGTATAATTCAACATGGCATAATAGGTGATAACAAGCGAAAAATTCGTATTTTAAAACACTATTACTCAGTCAAATTATCTCGGGGTTATCGACTAATTTTATCTACGAATAGCTCATCATTCGTCTGCAACCACGAGTGCTATATAAAACAAATCAAAAGATTAAAGAAAGTAAATGGATAACAGGTTGTTAATCATAATTATTTTTATGAGTATGAGGGAATTTTAGTGTCAAAAAAAATACAAAGCATTGCCCTAACCGATATGGTTAAAAACCTAGGGTATCGAGACTACGCGATTTTGGCTAATAAGATTCGTGACATTATTAAAGAAAAAGAAGATTTCAATAAATATATTACTGAAGAAATTAATACGTTTACTAGGGCTGACGGGCGTCCTGAAAAGTTTTGCGTTACCAGTGAAAGCAAAATCTTCGTCGACAATCTAGCGATTTTAATGCCTTTTCATTCTGTATTTGGTAAAGCAAAGACAGGAGAGAAAAATTCATATACGCCGCTCAGGATACTAAAAAGCCCTAAGAATCGTAGCGCACTGAAGGACTCATTGATTGAACAAAAACAGAAGTTTGAACGCAACCTAGCGAAAACGCAAAGAAGTTTAACTGAGATACCTATGTTTGCATCTGCTGTACTCATAGATTCATCAATTGATATTGAAAAGCAATCTCTTCGAGAAATGATTAACGCTGTACCAAATCAGTATCCACTATCTGATTTAAAAGACAGGTATTCGATAGGCATTTGGAGTGACATTATTTCCTTGCAAGAGGACATTGATAATCAGCAAGCGGACAACACAACATATCAACGCTTGGGTGAAAAGTTGTTTCTCATAGGTGAAATCGATGAGGCAATTGTAGAATTTGACAGAGCTATTGAATTAAATACTAAAAATGGCATTGCTCAAGCAACTCTCGCATTGATTTATCACAAAAAATTGGTTCGAAGTAAGAAAACTTTACATTCGTTACATGCTCAAAATGACTATGGAGGATATATCTTAAATCCAATTAGCTCAGAAGAGCACTGGCTAAATGACTCTATAGACCTAACCCAAGAGGATGTTTCACAGTTGCATTCATTACTAATTGAAAATGCAATTGATGGGCTTTTGAATTGGCCACAACATGATTATCGTCCGCTTAATGGTAACAAAAATTATGTACCAAATCTTAATAATTCTAGATTTTCAGATATAGAATTCAGTCGAGCAAAATTATTTTTTATTCTTTTAGAGAACATTTCTAGCAAGGACTATGAGGAAAGAAAAACATCCATAAATGAAATAATTGAGTCTTTTTTAAGTATAGATGAAAATGGATACTGCTTTCTATATGGCTATAGCCATATGAACCCAAAGCATGATTTATATTTGTTATCCTTGATGTCACTTTATTCAACTGATGTTGTGATTGCGGAACTAAAAAAGAGAGCAAGCAACATACATTACGATTTTAATGTTTATAAAAAGGGAACTCTGGAGTTTTTTTCTTTGCCTTTCGTTGAATACTTTTATTGTAAATATATTGGTGATGATTCTTATTTTGAACTGATGAATACACTGATTTCCGCTCAATACGAACAAGCAAAAATAGACAACTTTCAGTCAAAAGTGACCATATTTTATGCTCGGATAAGTCCATTACTAAACAAAATAAGCAACCATTTTACCAATTTAACCCCCTACGTATCAGAGGAAATAAAAGATCTTTTTGATGCAGACTTTTTTTCACAAGAACAGCATGAAAATGAATATCATCTTTCCAAGATAATCAAAATCAATGAACACTTTGATTATCTGAATAATGAAATACAGGGCTGGATCAACTTGATCAATAACCCACTATGGATACGTTATTCTGATACTTCTATTGAAATTAACTATGTTAGGCGTATAACAATATATGCAGCACTTTTGGAACTTTCTGTTAATAAAAATATTGAAACTAACCTTACCCTTATAATTCAACTTACGGAGAATAAACAAAAGCTAATAAGTGATGTATGTGTTTCAGATAGCCCTATTGAGTTTATTCTACACCTGACAGATAAAATAAAAGAAAATTGTTGTTTAAGTAAACATCCTGCCATGACTCATTCTCTAACTCTATTAATAGAAGCGAGTATAGAAGCACAAGAACGATTCCTAGAACAATTTGATTAACTTTCACCTAATAGAAGCTTTCAATTAAGTCTTAAATATTCATCTTCAAATAAAAGTTCACTTTAATATGTATTAAAGTGAACTTTTTACGAGTTCTAGCGCTTTATTAGCTCGTTCTGCATGTAATCGTGAGAGAAAGACATAAAACGTAGAATATGCTGTAAACACTGCATATTTAGTCACGTTTGTATCAATTTATAACGAGAACATATCTATCTGTGTCCAGTCTGTATAAGCACTGCAATAAGATGAAATACAGCAGTCTACTTAACAGGTAATTCACTATTGAATAGATTCACAGCGACTATCTACAATCTTATTTGCATTGCCTTGAAGCTTTCAATACGTTTAGAACGTTTACATTCCCATCGAGTAACAGGATCTTGTTTGTCCCAAACTTGCATTAATTGACTTTGTTGCTTACTCATTTTGTATTTAGGATAAGTCTATTCCATATGCATGTATGTTCCAGCAATAGTGCCACTAGCTGCTATAGGAGGCTGTGCCTTGCGAGCATCTATACGCATGTCGGAACTACCAAAATCAGACTTTGCAGCAGGCAGCATAGTAAAGTTGTAGTTACTACGTAGTACATTGACAGCACCAATAGCAGGAAAAAGATTGTGCATATCAGCCTGCATATATCGATACTCCTTATTCATCTTCTCAGCACATTTTCTTCCCTTAAACGGCTTTCCTTTGTTATTTACACATTCGTTATGACCATCACGCCATTCACTAAAAGCACGACCAAAGCTCTCGGCTGGAACCACATGTTTCCATTCAACCCAACAATCGGATTAGTTTTAGACAAGTTTATTCATCTTCGTCTAATAACTGAGCACCAAAATCAATTTCTACACTTTCAACTAAACTTTCAGCACTTCTTCGCATACTTGCTGTAAGCGGCTGTAGTTTTTCGGGGTGTTGTTGCATGTCATTTTCAAGAATAGATAGAATTAATGCTGCACGATACTCATCATCAGAACTCAGAGGCGTCTCATTAACTTTGGCTAGAACAGCCAGCGGCTCTGGCTTTCGAGAAGGTAAGCGCTTTTTCCCTTTACGCCGTAAGTTAAGCTTTAAAACACAATAAACACGGTACACGCGTTTATGGTTCCATTTATGCCCTAAGAGTTGTTAAATGACCCAAGCCACTTGATGCACCCGTGATAAAAATAACTTTCTGTGACATAGTAATGCCCTCGTGTGGAGTTGATAATCAAGTGACATTAAATTAAGCCACCATTCGCACGCAGCACTTGACCATTGATCCAACCACTATCAGGACCAGCAAGGAAAGCCACAACAGACGCAATATCTTCCGGTTTGCCCAATCTTTCTAAAGGGTTCATTTTTGCCATACGCTCAATTAACTCATCTGGCTTGCCTTTAAGGAATAACTCCGTTGCCGTTGGGCCAGGAGCCACTGAGTTCACATTAATTTTACGGCCACGCATTTCTTTTGCCATAATTCCTGTCAATGTCTCAACCGCAGCTTTAGTCGCCGCGTACACACCGTAGTTTTCCAGCTTCAAACCCACAACAGTGGTAGAGAAGTTGATGATGCGACCACCGTCACGTAGACGAGCAGACGCTTCTCTTAAAGCGTAAATAGTGCCTTTTAGGTTGATATCGATTTGACGTTCGATGCTGTGATCCTCAACGTTTACCAAGGGCGCCAACTCCATAACACCAGCGGTATTGACTAAAATATCGGCTCCACCATAGCTCGCTTCCACCTTATCAAACAAGGCGCTTACCTCTGTTGAGTTCGAGACATCTGCTTTCACAGCGAGAGCGCTACCACCTTGTGCCAGTATTTCGCTAACCACTGTTTGTGCCGCAGCTTCACTACCCGAGTAATTCACCACAACGGTAAAACCATCCTTACTCAGACGCCTGGCGATTTCAGCGCCAATACCTCGTGATGCGCCAGTAACAATAGCGATTTTCTTGTCTTGTTCATTCATATTAGCCGCCTATATTAACCAAGTATTAAGATTGAGGATAAGCTTAGCACTTTGCATATTTCGGATAATCAACTAAAATCCGTTATCATAATCCGATAATCACAAACAATATGGATCGAATAGAGAGTATGCGTGTTTTTACACGCGTCTATGAAAGGCGAAGTTTTTCTCAGGCAGCCGAAGATTTAAGTCTGCCACGCTCCACGGTGACAGATGTCATCAAACAAATAGAAAAGCATCTTTCGGTGAGACTACTGGAACGAACAACACGTCAAGTCACACCCACACTTGATGGAGAAGCGTACTATCAGCGTTGTCTTTCCTTATTGGCTGATTTTGAAGATATGGAAAATTACTTTTCAGGACTTCAACCCAAAGGAAGCTTACGAGTAGACGTTCATGGCACCCTTGGGAGGCATTTTGTCCTTCCCCGCCTTCCTGAATTTCTAACGGCCTATCCTGATATTCAGCTTTATCTCAGCGAAGGTGATAAATTGGTTGACCTGATCAGTGAGGGTATCGATTGTGTTCTCAGGGTCGGCACACCTAAATCGGAATATTTGGTGGCTAAACAAATTGCACAATTGGAAGAAATCACCGTAGCCGCACCGGGATACCTAGCGCAATTCGGCAACCCAGAAAATGTAGAGGAACTCGTCTATCATCAGACGGTCGCTTTTCAATCCTCAAGCGTTAATGAACCGTTACCAATGGAGTTCACGGTTGGCCGAAAAGTCGTTTCAAAAACGTTAAAATCATCGATGAAAGTCAATTCAGCCGAAACGTTGGTTGCAGCTTGCCGGTTGGGGCTGGGGATTATTCAAGTGCCTCGCTATCATATTGAGCAAGATTTAGTTGAAGGGAGACTCGTTACCTTATTAGATGAGTATCCCCCCCCTTCATCGCCGGTTCATATTTTGTATCCTCCACATCGAAGTCATTCAGCAAGAGTGCGGATATTTACCGAATGGTTACAAAACGTTTTTAAGTCCGCAATTAAAATATAATTGCACACCAAAACCGCGTGTCTCACGCATTCACTAGCTTATAAGAAGATAATAATATCCTGAGTCAGAAATTCAGTAAATAATAGGTGGTCTTGTATTGGCTGTGTCATTTTCTTCATGGAGCCTACTCCGGCTGGCCGTCCGAGCTGAATTGATATTAAATGACGATGAAATTGATCAGCTAGAGTCCTGGACTCGTCGCCGCAAGCACAGCTTTTCGAGCTCGAACATTCTAGAGTGCGCGAAAGAGCGAAGTACCACCGTTGTTGCCGAGAGGCTTTCCACTTCGAATCAAACCGTGTGTAAGCGGCGAAGTCGTTTTCTTCAATGTCCATTTAGATGGACTTATACCAATTGCATTAATTAAAAGTAATGTGAGCTCCTAGCGAACCACACCTCCTGTTTAAAATTCCAGGGTAACAAGCTATCGATAGTGGGTTCTGGTTTACACAGTTCATCAAGGCAAACCATAATGTAATAAATGAGATTTGACTATTTATTTAGGCGGTTTCCACAATACTGTAAAGGGTGGCACTGGCATGTGCACCGTTAACTGTTTGGCTAAATAACCAATTCTTTCGACCAATCACAAACGGTTTTACTACAGATTCATCTCTATTGTTATCGATACTGAGTTGTCCATAACCCACATAGCGAATGAGTTTGTGCGATTGATTAGTTAGGTAATTAGCTGCCTCTATCAGTTTGGTATTACCCACTAAATTTGGCTGTTTTTGTTCAAGCCATGCTTTTAGCTTGCTAAGAACAGGCTGGCTAACCACTTGCCTAGCAATATACTTTTCATCAGTACTTTTATCTTTAATGCGTGTCTCAACACCGTACAATTTTTGGATAAGGCTCAATTAGGAGCAAAAGCGATTCCCCTGTCGAGCGACTATCTAGTTTTGGTACTGACAGTTGTTTGAACATAGAGATGCTCAAATGGACACCAGTCATCCATAGGATACTTTCTGCAATGTGTCTGGTTTATACGTAAATATTTAGGGGGTAATCAGATAGCCCTATAAATATTAATTGTGATCCTTTTTGAATATTACAAACGGCTTGAAAATTAAAATATCCACATATAAAGAATTGCTGAAGAGGTTTAGGCCTGCCAGTTAGATAACGGTATATGTATGTATAATAACGAATGTTGGTTTTATTTAATATCATTAATGGATTATTTAATTTTTAAAGAAAGTTTAAAGCGGTGGAGTGTTAGTCATTCAATCTAGCCAAACAAGCATTGTTGTAGTCGCTTCAATATGTTTAAGGAAATGACGACTTCTCAATTTTTGATAAATAGACCGTTATTTCAATTAAGGGCATCATCATGGTATTAATAAAAAATATACTTGCTACATTGATTGGAGCAAGTGTCGCACTGAACATTTGCGCCGCTGACTTGATCGTTTATAACGCTAAAATCGATACCTATGATGGTAAACAATATAGCGCATTTTCGGTCACAGGTGGTCTTTTTGAAGAGCTCACCAATGACAAAGACTCACTGCTGAAAAACAAAATTGATACAACTATTATTATCAATGCAGGAGGCCGAAGAGTTATACCTGGACTTAATGACTCACATTTACATGCGGTACGTGGCGGACGTTTTTATAACCTTGAAACCCGTTGGGAAGGAATTAATTCACTTTCCGACGGGTTAGAATTGATCAAGCAAAATGCCAAAGTCACTCCAGAAGGACAGTGGGTGAGAGTCGTTGGAGGCTGGAGCCCCTATCAATTTAAAGAAAAACGTATGCCAACATCGGTAGAGTTAACTGCTGCAGCACCTAATACTCCAGTATTTATTTTACACTTATATTCAGGTGGTGTGTTAAACCAAAAAGCTATGGAAGTACTTGGGATCACTAAAGATACCGTCCCACCTAAAGGCAGTTTCTATGAAAAAGATGAGCAAGGTGAACTCACAGGCCGTTTATTTGCAGATCCAAATCCGATGATTTTATATAAAACCATTGGTGCACTGCCGCAGCTGTCTCAGCAAGAGCAAATGAATTCAAGCAAACAGTATTTAAAAAAACTATTAAGCTTTGGGATCACCAGTGTTATCGATGCTGGCGGCGGTGGCCATTTCTTCCCCGAAGACTATCAAGCATCAACAACATTAGCGGTATCGGGTGAACTACCAATACGGATATCAAGTTATTTATTTCCGCAAACTCCTGGTAAAGAATTAGAAAGTTTCAGTCAGTGGATGAACAATTACAAGAGCAACCAAAACCTACACTTACACATGGATAATGGCTATGTTATTGAAGGTGGTGGAGAGCTACTTGCATGGAAAGCCTCTGACTACGAAAATTTTAAATCCGCCAGACCAGAACTTGCCCCCGAAGCGGATCAAGAGTTAGAAAAAGTGGTGCGTTTACATTTATTGCAAGGTTGGCCATTCAGAATACACGCGACTTATGATGAATCTATTGAACGTATGTTAAATGTATTTGAAAAAATAAACCGCACTCAACCGCTTGATAAAGTCCGTTGGTTTATTGATCACGCCGAAACGGTATCCGATAAAAATCTCGTTCGAATAAAACAACTCGGCGGTGGTATTGCCTTGCAAGGCCGAATGGCTTTTGCTGGCGAAGACTTTGTTGAACGTTATGGTGCCAAACAAGCAAAGAGAACCCCACCAATGAAAAAAATGTTAGCTATGGGTATTCCTGTCGGTTTTGGTACCGATGGTACTCGTGTGGGCAGTTTTAACCCATGGGCAACCTACTACTGGGCTGTATCGGGTAAAACGGTCGGTGGGTTAAGTTTATATGATAAAAGCAATACATTAGATCGCATTCAGGCATTACAGGTATTTACTCTAGGGAGTGCTTACTTCTCTGGTGAGGAACAATTAAAAGGCCAAATTAAGCCGGGAATGTATGCCGATTTTGCTATCTTAAACCAAGATATTTTAAAGGTTAAAGAAGGTCAGTTATTGCAAACTAAAGCTGAATTAACGGTAGTCGATGGTAAAGTCAAATATGCAGATCCAAGCGCATTCAAATCTCTGCATGTCCCATTAGAAGAAGCTATTCCGAGTTGGTCGCCCGTTAATCAATAACTTAATCAAGACTGTTTACAGAAAATCTGAGATTTAAATACAACCATATTTAAGTCCAATACTTGAAGAAGACTTAAATCACTTGGTAAGTATTAACAAATTTATCTATTAAAATGTGTGACATAAAACAAATCAGTTCAATCAACCCAAAAAGGAAATAATAATGAAAAACTTACTTGTTGTTAAAAGCAGTTTATTTGGTGAAGGTGGACAATCCACTTTACTTGTAGATCACTTTGTTAGCCAATACAGCAAAAAATATGCTGGCACGCAGGTGGTCACTCGCGACCTAAGTAAAGATACTATTCCACACTTAGATCAAACCCGTGTAGCAGCTTTATTTAGCCAGCCTACAGATCGAACAACTGAACAACAAATTATCCTTGATCAGGCAGACTTACTACTGAAAGAGCTGTCAGATGCCGATGTGGTTGTATTAGCTGTACCTATGTACAACTTCAGTATTCCTAGCCAACTAAAATCTTGGTTTGACCATTTAGCCCGTGCAGGTGTCAGCTTTAAATACACAGAAACAGGTCCAGTTGGTTTATTAAACGACAAGCCCGTTTACATCATGGCCGCTCGTGGCGGTGTCTATAATGCCAATGGTGTCGACTTCCAGACTCCTTTCGTGACTCAATTTTTAAACCTGCTTGGCTTAAAGCAACTGAATTTTGTCTATGCAGAAGGTCTAAACTTAGGTGAAGAGCCAAAAGCAGAAGCAATTAAACAGGCTATGAATAGAATTGATTTTCTGATTACAGTTTAAAATAATCGTAATATTTTTAGAATCTATTTACTGATAGTACAACAAACTATGAATTTGGCAGCTAAAAATTAATTAAATTATTAGCTGCCTAATTAGATTTCAATTAAGTACTATAGCCTGCCTTTAATACTGTCCAAAACATTAATGTATTCATCATGTATTGTTTATGTTTTCCAAAATGCTTATCTTTGTCGACTCAACTCATAACATATCCAAACGCATATAACGAAGGTGAGGCATATCTTCGTCCTGTGAACATTGTCGATTTAACATGCTCCAATGTTCTCGAGCAGCTACCATAGCTTCTTAGAACTGAAGAAATAACGGTTCTCAATCTCGATTATTTTTCCTTTTTCAAAGCGGCAACTTTCAACCACAACGATATTCTTAGTCCTTTTCACTTTGAAAAGTCACAGGCTAAGTTTGCACTGTCATGATAATAAAACTGACGAAACACTGTTAGCACATGACCGCTTTCAATTGCGGATAGATCTGTATCGTTGACTCGCGGTAGATAGAAGATTTTTCATTATTATTTCGCGCAGTCTCTCTGTTTGTTTTTAACTACAAACAGATACTCACCGACTTGTCCACAATGGTTTTGGCTATCTTCGTTCGACAAACCATCGCATCGATAGTCGCAAATGCCGCATTTATATCTAACATCTAAATCAACTCAAGAATGGTGGTTATCTCATTGTCTTTTTATTCTATTTATAGATTTCACCTTTTCCATCGATAGTAATCACCTTCGGTAAGAGTGTGTATCGATGACCTTCCAGCTTATAAAGCACTGATGAAATTGTTCTGATTTAATTATTGATATGATACGAGCTATTGTCACCAGTAGGAATGCTACTTATGAATAGGTTGTTTTTAACAATCATAATGTCCAAGTATGTAATATCAAACCAGCCTTTAGCACCAGCGATTACAGCACATAGAGAACCAAACAGAATATCAAGAAGATAAGAAATCACTTTAGCAAAAAAGTGTAAGTAAGTTATGGTTTGAAAAGATACTTTGAAGTGGTCAATGTGTATGGCGAGCTCGCGAAAAGGGAGTATCTGATCATTGCTAAATGTTAACGTCAAAAAGTGTCTTTGATGGACTAAAAAGCGTTAACGATCTTAGCATGAGCTGAGGTGCTTATATGTAGAATAGTAATATTAGCTATCTAAATTGAAGTTTATGTTAGTTGGTTTGATATTTCAAAACTGGGATATTTAGGGGAATACATATATTTACTTAGCCCTGTTATATTTAAATCTTTTAGCCTGCGCAGACAGGCTAACGCAGGCTGTGATTTAGTAAATTTAAGGCAAATTAAAAATCAAAGCCGTTGACCGAGTGTCTGATGGATTAACAAAGGTCACTGTTGTCATATCGGTGAGTTTAGCTCCGTCACCTATTTTTAGCTGTTTATCTTCAATGCAGAGCTCGCCAGAGACCTGATGAACATACACTTTGCGGTTATCAGCAATCTTATAGGTTATTTCAGATTGAGGTGCCAAAATCAGTTGTGATAATGTCGCATTTTGTTTTAGTTGCAGTGTACCGTTTTCACCCGTTGGAGTAGCTATCGTAGTTAAACCCACTTGCTGGCCAAAGTTTTTTTGTTGGTATTCAGGTACATTATCTAAGGTATTTGGCTGGATCCAAATTTGTAAAAACTTCAGTGGTTCTGTAGCAGATGCATTGTACTCACTGTGACTAATTCCACTACCTGCTGACATTAATTGAAACTCTCCCGCAGGCAATACTTCAATATTGCCTTCACTGTCTTTATGAGAGATAGAACCTTTAAGTACGTAGCTGATAATTTCCATGTCACGATGGCCGTGTGTAGCAAATCCAGCACCGGGAGCGACACTGTCATCATTGATCACTCGCAGTGCTGAAAAGCCCATATGTTGTGGATCATAGTAGCTGCCAAATGAAAAACTGTGTTTACTGTCTAACCAACCAAAGTTGGCTATTCCTCGCTCGCTTGCATGACGTAAGTTAATCATAATGTTGCTCCTATCGTTCAAATGAATAAGTGATCAGTACGGAAAATTAAGATAATTTGTTTACAATTGCTTTATCTAGTGCGACTTTGCCTGAACCTGATAGTGCAAGTGACACGCTGGCAGCTAATAGTGCTAACGCAAATTCATAACCGTTGTTTGCCATAAATAAACCGTTACTGATATGTACGCTTGCAATGGCGATAATCATAGTGAATGCTAATACAACAGATGTTGGGCGAGTCAATAAACCTAATAGAATGAACAATCCACCAACTAATTCAGCGCTACCGGCTAAGAAAGCCATTAACAAACCTGGTTCAATCCCAATCGATGCCATCCACTGACCTGTGGCTTCAAGGCCATAACCGCCAAACCAACCAAACAGTTTTTGCCCGCCATGAGCTATAAAAATAATCCCAACAGGTAAGCGTAATGCCAAAGTGCTAAAACCTGCAGTAGAGTTTGTGATGCGTTTAACAAGTGCTTTCATGGTATCTATCCTCAATAAATTTAAACATTATTTATTTCGCAGCAAGCCCTTCTCACTGGTTGATAAGAAGTATATTGATACTTGATTGAATTAAAAATCGGAATAAACTGACCTGTTAGTTCAAATTATTTGAACATAAAAAGATTTATACAATATTATTAAAATTGATGCTAATTAGGCAGATATTCAATTGATCGTAAGGGCGATTATGAAGGTTCAGCGACGGCGGTAAGAGCGCCATACTCCTTAACAAGCAGCATTAAAAATTGGAGATGACATGGTGTAATGATCTAATGAAACTGGAGTGATTTTCATCTTAAAATATACAAAATCTTATAAGTATTAAACATGATCAGAACAAGCGCAGTCCATATCAGCCCTCTTCAAAATTAGAGTATGCTAAGCTGATGGTCGAATAGGGTTATATGTATCGGTTCCCCGCTCTGGTCTTGAAACGGATTATAACTTTCCAAACCAAGTGTTTGTAATTGAGGCCATTGTGGGAATTCTTCTGTAAACTGTTTGGCACTTAAGACATGGTAAACTCGCGCTTCGATACGAACATGTTGTTGTTCAACGCTTAAGTCGCCTAGCGGGGCTTTACGTGTCTCAGAAAATGCTGTTTCTACTGCTTTATGTAGATTGCCCTGATTACTTTTAGCGTAAATAAGTAATCGCCACCTTGCTCGACAATGTTAACTTGGCAGCCCATGGCATCAATCGAAACCAAAGCACCTTCAATATCCAGAAGCTTTATTAGCTTTTATATTGCATTAATTTCATTAGACTTTTCAGGGTTCTTGACTTGCCCAAGAACGAGTTTGTTTTACATGCAAACGCATTCACCATATGAATTGTTGATTGTCGGTTTCCACGTTGATATGAGCCTCTCAATGTCTTGCCGTCTATCGCGATAAGTTGACCTTGCGTTATTTCATGCACGGCTTGCATCACTTTATGAAACACAGCCTAAATTGCTCGGGGTCAATGCGTGAGATAGTCCTCGCGATGGTGTCATCGACAGGGACACCATCACTTAAATACCCATGCTGTTAAACCAATCAAGATGACCATCAGCGTAATCACGGATCTCGCTCCAGCACTCTGCTCCAGCGATACACCACAGAGAATAACAAATAAAATATCTTCGAGAGGATAAGTGATTTTAGCCGATTGACGAGTGTCGGTAAGCTCGCTGAAAAAGGTTGTGAAGGCTTCAAGGCACATAATTTACCCTCCTAAAGGAGAGTATAAGGTCACAGCTAAGCCAAGGCGTCAAACAGATTGTATGTCAACATTATCAGTTCAAAAAACGTTCACGATCTCACCCTGCAGTACCCATAACTCTGACGGCCCTATCCTTATTATTAAAAAGTGACACAAGCTAGTTGCTTATTCACCAACATACTCAATTACATCATCTACTCGACATCCAAAGTACTGACATAACGAATCGATGGCTTTTGTCGTGGTTGAATATTGATAACTTGGGTTCATCATCTTAGATAGTGCTGTTCTGTTGACTCCTGCCGAGTCAGCAATCTCCTGCAAAGTAATTTTTCTTCTTTCTTTAAATTCTTTTTCCGCTATTAACTCTTTGATTTTAAACCTAATCACTGTATTTCATCCTTAAATGAGCTAAAACATCTCAAAATGTTCCTTGAAAGAACAATTATTAAGTGCTTTAATGTTCCCATCAAGAACAAATGATTCAAACCAGGAACAAGTCGAGGTTTTTATGAAGCAAACATTACTTAATGCGAAAGAACTTTCTCAAAGAATAAAGTTTAGTGCTGCATATATCAACCATACGTTGAAAGATAATGTGTTCTTTGAGGGCGTCCATTACATCAAGCCATTTGGTGGCAGAAAGATTTTCTACATCTGGGAAGAAGTTGAGCGTGAGTTATTTAAAAAACAACAACGTCGGCTAGTTGTTCCTATGGCTCGTGGAGGTGTTTGTCATGGGTAATATTAGGGCTAGAGATGGTAAGTTGTTTTTTGATTTTACCTACCAAGGGATAAGATGCAGAGAACAAACGGTATTAATTGATAATCGCATAAACCGTTCTAAATTGAACAGCATTATGAACACTATAGAAGCTGAAATCCGCCTTAATCGCTTTGTGTTCAAATCGTATTTTCCATCAAGTACACGATGCCAACTATTTTCAGAGATTGATCTTAAAGTACAACATCATTTGGCTGAAAATGTTGAACCATTATCCACACAAATCATGTCAAATATTCCATCTTTTGAAGAGTTTATTGGTGAATGGGTTGCTGAAAATAAGATCCAGTGGAAAAAAAGCCATTACAAGAATGTGCAGATGATTATTGAAAGTTATTTACTACCTGTTTTCGGTCCTATCAGACTTAACGAAATAACAAGACCTAGTTTGATAAAATTCAGAGCATCTATCTCGGAATCGCGGAGATCTGGAGTAAAAGGAGCTTTAAGTAATGATTGGATCAATCATGTGATGACACCTTTGCGTGGCATTTTAAATGAAGCTGCAATGCGCTTTGACTTCCCTACTCCGTTTATCAATATCAAACCGTTAAAAATTGATAAAACAGCCATTGAACCGTTTTCACTGGCAGAAGTGCAGTTTTTCTTGTCTAGAGTTCGTGATGACTTTAAAGACTATTACATTGTGAGATTTTTTACCGCAATGAGAACGGCTGAAATCGATGGACTTAAATGGCAATTTGTTAATTTGGACCGAAACGAAATTTTGATCCAGGAAACGCTGGTTGACGGAAATGTTGAAACACCTAAAACATCGGCGTCTTATCGTAGTATTCAATTGTCTCAACCTGTTGTGGATGCACTTAAAAGACAGCGGAAAGTCACTGGCAATAAGGATTATGTATTTTGTAATGCCAATGGCAACCCTCTTGATCATCGCAACGTAACAAAACGTGTTTGGTATCCTGCATTGAATGAAATGTGCTTAAAAAAACGTCGACCATACCAAACTAGGCATACATGCGCGACCTTATGGTTAGCCGCAGGAGAAAACCCAGAATGGATTGCAAAACAAATGGGGCATAGCACGACCAAAATGTTATTTGAAGTCTATAGCCGCTATGTACCCAACGCCACAAGACAAGATGGAAGTGCATTTGATCGTCTTATTGAACAAGTTAATTTTAATACCATGTTGGAGAATGTTGATGAATAAACCAATATTTGTCTGGGTTAAAAATATTAAGTTTGGTGCACATCTACCTACTGCAAACTGTGAATTTATTTCATCCAATAACGTGGTTAACGCAATCATGACAGCAGAAACCGCCAGAAACTGTCAGTTTACTCATGGTCTGGCACAAATGGTAATAGCACACGACTATCAAGGTAATACTGTGGTTTGTGCTGTCAAGCATGTGCACATTCAATGCACTGAAGGGCAATTTATCAAAATGGTGAATTTTTCTCACAATAAGAATGAAGGGTTGGTCGGTCGATTTTTGAAACTGCTCAGTTTTGTGTCGGTTAAGGAGCTACTGCCTTTCGTGTTTTTTATCCTCAATAATGAAGAAGTACTTAAGCTATTCATGCGCTCTGAAGCCAGTTTTAAGCATCATCATTGCTATCTTGGTGGCCTATTTGAGCATAGTATTGAGGTTGCTGAAATGACTTATCAAAATGCTAAACATCTAGGTCATTCAGACATAGAGTGCCAAACAGGCCTAGTTGCGGCGTTATTTCATGATATTGGTAAAATCTACCCTGCACTCAACATGAACAATGAAAAATATTGTTCAGGCCCCCATGAGAGCTATACATTTGCCTTATTAGCTAAACCGCTAGGTGAATTAGGGAGTCGTAACAGCCGTCTATTTTCGATGTTAACCGAGCTTTTAGCCGGGAAACCATACGGACACAAGACTCACTACCCAATTGAACATGTATTAAAACAAGCGGATCGAAGCTCTGCCGAATCTAACTATGCCAAAATTCAATTTGACGCTTTACCGTCACATTATTACTTTACTAAAGTAAATGGCAACGTGATGTATAGACTCAATACCGCTAGCTAAATCAAGGAACTTAATGAGTGGATTGAAAATAACGAGCATTCCGCTGTGACATTGATAAATTTGTGAGCTTTACATCAAGCCACTATTAGCTAGTAGACTACACAGCGAACGCTTATATGATGACTTAAAGCTTATTTTATGGAGTTTTCTATTTTATTTTCGGCTTGTCTGGCCTTAAAGGAATTAAACGTGACGATATGATAAAGGCCTAGAGCAAAACCACCAATGATGACAATGCCTATTGAAATCAGGGCGAGATCGTAACTCAACAATTCTGACATCATCATTTACCTCATTGACATGGATGGGCCCATTAAGCTTGTAACGATAGGACTAAACATTCAGCACCTATTTGATAACATGTCACAAGCTTATGGTAAATTCAACCAGGTCTTACATATTTAATTTGATGTATTGTTCTGTGGTTATCTAGCACTTTATCGCAGGTAAACTTTTCCAATTTGTCGTGTACTGTGGCGTGAGTAAATCACGTCGCATCGACCATTTTTGTTCTATCCCTTGAGCGGCTAAAAATAAAGTATCCGCACCATAACGCTGGTTAATGCCGTCTAGAGTTTGCATCAATTCTGGATTGGCTTTAGATGAATTAAACATGTCGAGTTGAGTGTGTTTTTGAGCGCTTAAATCAAGCAGCCCTATCCCCATTCGGTAATATCTCACTCCTGGCCTAAAAAGTCTTGGTGCCGCCATGCTCATTGCCTGGGTTAACTCTTTTGTACAATTTGTTGGGCAAGGAAAAGACACCAACACTTTAAAGTTTGCAGGATGCTCATCATAGGGTGAATTACTCGCAAACATCATCATGGTTTTACAGTGTGATCCTTGTCGTCTGGCTTTTGCAGCAGCAATACCAATATGTTTACTCAATGCTTGCAACAAAGAATCGTAATCAATAATTCGCTCACCAACGCTACGAGTAGAGAATATTTGCAGTTTATCTGCTCTTGCCTCATCCCATTGTTTACAAGCCAGTCCATTTAATTCACGTACAGTTCGCTCTATTTCAATACTAAATTGTTTGCGGGCTAAGCCTGGAGGAATATTGGCAAGCTCTAATGCGTTTTTTATATCCATCAATGCTAATTTTTGACTAATACGACGACCAATGCCCCATACATCATTGACATTCATGGCACGTAAAATAGCCAATCGCTCATCTTCATTGTCAATGACACATACACCTTGATAGCCAGGTAATTTTTTGGCTGCGTGATTAGCTGCTTTTGCCAACGTTAAAGTTGGCCCCATCCCCACACACACGGGTAATCGAGTTTCTTTCCAAACAGCGCGCCTAATGAGCTGACCTTGACTTCGCAAGCATTTAATTGCTGGATAGCATTTTTTAAATGACAGAAAGCTTTCATCAATGGAATAAATATGTTGCTCTGGCGCAAAACGGCCAATGATGTTCATCATTTTTAAGGATAAATCAGCATAAAGTTCATAGTTGCTTGAGCAAGCTATCACTCCTAAGCGCTGACACATGCCTTTTACTTTAAAATAAGGAGAAAATTTAGGTATGCCAAGTTCTTTGGCTTGCCGATTTGCAGCCACAATACAACCATCATTGTTACTTAATACAATAATGGGTTTACCACGCCAATCAGGCCTAAATACTTGCTCTGCACTGCAATAAAATGAGTTCGCATCCACCAAAGCAAACATGTTTCACTCTCCTTACTTACCAGCCAGTAACGGGCTTTGTCGATGGCACCGTATTGAGCGAATAACCACGCCTTCAATACTGAAAGAGTCATAATCATTGATGGGTTGAGGCTGATGATTTTCATTGGATGACAGTAGCTGTCTGCGAGGTTTATCAAGGATTTTGCATACAAACTCACCATTGAAATTAGCCACTATAACATCACCATCTCGAACCGTTTCATGCCTGTCCACTATCAATAAATCACCATAGAAAATTCCCACACCTTGCATCGAATCACCAGTGGCCACACCAATGAATGTGGCACTAGGATGCTCTATAAGTAGCTCATCAAGACTTAATGCTAACTGTAAATATTCTGAGGCTGGAGATTCAAACCCAGTAATACCAGCACTTGCATGAATAGGGATAATGCGCATATTTATAACCACTGTACATTTGTACAGTTATTTTATGCGATCTAATTTTTATTGCTAGATCTTTAATGTTTTTTTCGCAGAAGGAACCTCTTCAAAAATAAGACCAGCATGCGCCAGTCATTATATCTATCTAATTATATTAGTTAAGTTTCTATGATGAAGGTGATTTGTTCGTTTAGCTTGGAAGATTAAGAAGAGGTTATTGCTTTTGTTGTAACGTCTCAAAAATATTAGTGGTGTGCTCGCACCTACATGAAAAACATTAGGAAAGCATCTTCTCTACTAGGAATTCCTCTCCGGGTGCGAGGTAATTCAATATTTCCATGCTCAACCTAAGTAAACTAACTTAACAGTTCAACCCCAGTATTTTTATTGAATTTGCTGTAAGGATTACTAAAGCCAACACAGTATTAGGCGGCAACAGCATCAGCTTTGCCAATATTGTCAGCGTGAATTAATCTACTAAAGCTTGGAAGTTATGGACGCCTTTACCGGTTGTGGAAGTGACCATCTCATTGTCAATTAATACAAATGATGATATATGAATTTGTTTTTGCCGTAGCCTTTTATTTATACCGTTTCATAGAACATTTTATCGTATATAAAATATACTTGATTTGTACTATGCAAGTTGCTGCATCAAAACAATCCAGACTCTCAAATGATTATTTAAGTTATGGGCTTGCCTATATAAGAAAGGTTTGTTCATGCTAGATATAGTCAATGAACAAGTGGTTAGGTTTTACCTAAACCACTATTCTGGTTTTTAATCACACTCGATAGTTATTTATTTGTCCGCTTTATCAGCTGACGTGGTAGGCAATTCTGTTAGCCCTTGTTCAGCATAATCCCCCATACGGCCAGTTAGGTGGATAATGTCACTGCTTCTATTTAGTTTTGGAGTTGGTCGAATCCATAACTTATCTCCTTTGACAAATTGCACTTCACCAGTAGTTGACATGACAATCGATATCATTTTTGTATCATTGTTAACTGAGGCATCCGTATTATTTTCAGTAAATCCGTCCAGTGCAGAAAATGTGACTGGAGAGCTTAGAGGCAGCCCTGACTTCAAATCAAACATTTGCAGGCCTTGTTGCCAGTAGGCGACCAAAAAGTGCTGCGTTTCATCCGTGAAGAAATGTAATTGGTTTGTGATTGGCGAGTCGGTATTTAACATTATCTGCCATTGTGAAATCCCTGTATTGAGGTCAATTTTTTGAAAGCTACCAAGACTGTCAGCCAATATTATCTGAGCATCCTCAGTAATAATTGCCTTTTTGCCTCCTATGGCCGAATCTTGACTATTTTCCTCCCAGTTTTCCGCTTGAATGTCATCTAATTTACTAACGAGAGGAATTACTTTCTCCAACTTAAAGAAATCACCCGAATTTGAGCGGCTGTAACTCCAAACGGAGTCCTCTGTAATTGCAGTAAGACGCGTTTGTGCGTTATTGATGGCAATATTTTCCGTGTTTACAGTGCCGCTTGGCGTTTGTTCTGGTGTTACCAAAGAGTTAAATTTTAGGTCCAGAACTTCAAAACTCTGGCTGCCCATCATTTTAAGCGATGAATAAAGCAAAATATTTTTGTTTAAACTAGGCTTAGAAGAAATAAAGTCGGCTTGCGGTATTGTAGTATCAAAGCACTGCGATTTCGGGATACCTTGCAGGTTAACAGAACAAACTAGCTTGCCGCGGAAGTCCGTATTGCCAGCGTGATAACTCGCTAACACGTATAACCGCTGGTCTTTTTGCACAAACTCAAAATCGACGGCGCTCATAAGTGTGTTGGCATGCACATCGGGTATTCCCCCCTGATTCAGAAAAGCTCTAAGTAGCAGGCGACGAGTTGTCTGATATTCATCTATTTCTGGCCAGCTATTAACTTCCCACTGGTTTTGCTTAGCAGCTTCCCAGAGTTGGCTAAGCATACCATCAAGCGTTTCTTGGGAGTCAGTACCTGAATCAAAGCCTTCAGACAATTTTTCCAGTAACTCGACAGGTGCGGGATTCGTTAATGGTTTCAAGGTGCTGAGCCACATATCTACCTCAGAGATAACTGATGGAAACTCCAATCTAAAGGACTGGGCTGGTTTCTTGTTTCCATCTGTCTCAATTTCGTCTGCCAAAGAGACGTAATTGCTTTCGCCGCGACTTGTCAGTGGGCAAAGGTATTTCACATATTCAAGCAAGTTCCCAGCAAAATCCCATGTTCCCTGAACGCTGTGGTTTTGGTTAAGTTTAATAATATAAGGCTCGCCTGTTTCTAGGTCTTTCTCTTTGGTAAAAATGAATCCCTGCTGGCTGAGTTGCTGGTTAAAACTTGTCTGCCAATCTTTTTTATAATTGGGGTCATTAAAATAAAGGTAGTTTGTTTTACTATCGAGCCTTTGCAAATTTAATTGGGTTAACGTTCCCTGTTCGCTTTCCAGTAATAAGGAATCACAATCATTGCTTATATAGGTATTAATGTAGCCCGCTCTGGTTGCCACTAGTTCGCTATGGCTATTTGTTTGTAATGCTATTAGCAGAGCCATAGTGCCACCCAGATAGCTGGTGTCATTTGTGGTTTGCAGTAGCGCCAGATCACTTTTGGGCACGGTGGTTAGTACTGCATCCGTACGCTCTAATTTTTCAATGCTGTAGTTGCCTATAGGTTGGAGTGTATCTGTTGTGTAGCTACTCACAAGCCATTCTGTGGCGGAAGATTCAGTGATAACAAACAAGTACTGAGATTTAGGGGTAATCGTCCAACTGATAATATCCTGATTAGGCAGTGCTAGGAGTTTTTCCTCATGACTATGAAAATAGGCTTTATTTTGCCAGTAGACTATCGACTGCTGAGGCAGCCCAGTTAATATTTCCTCAAGAGGTCGCAAGCGGTTTAACCAAAAATAATCTAGCGGATTTTGCGGGGTGAAGCTTGCGAATTTCCCGTTTGTAGCGGCATGCAGTTGCGCTGTGCCCAAAGCAATATTGTTGTTGATGAGATTGTAATAGCTGGATCTAGTTAATGACTGTGATTGTGACTCCAGTTTCTCGTGTCGCTGGAAAAGCCATTGCGCCGTCAGCCAGGTAAATACACTTAAACCCACTGCCACAGCTAGGCCTATTATCGCTAATTGTTTTTGTCGCCGGCGCTGGTCGCGCTGGCGGAGAGCATCAAATGGCAGGCCGATGATCCCAGCGATTAATTTTAATTTGGCATTGATCAAACCGTCTTTATTTTTACGAAGGTCGGCGGCGATAGGTTCTGCAGATTTATCGGTTAATTGCCCGTCACTTTCCATAATAAAACGCAGCGCCTGAGGGAAACATTCTGCATTTACACCATCAACCAAGCCAGTGTTTGGTTCACCCTCAATGATAATACTTAAAATTCGATTAGATTTTCCACGACGTTTGAACTCAAGAATTTCCTCGTTAACCCAATGAGATTTTGCAGAGTTAGGTGAGCAAATAACAATTAAGCATTTACTGGAGTCGAGGGCTGAATTGATGTTGGAACTGAGGTCAGATGAAGTTGGTAACTCTTCCCTGTCTCTGAACACAGGGAAGAGTCTGTTTGGGATCTCGCCTACTGCTGTTTGAGTGCCTACATACGCCTTAGGAATCTTGTAAGTTTCAAGTGCTCGGTGTATCCAATCAGCCCATTTTTTATCCTTATGGCTATAACTGATAAATGCCCAATAGTGGCTTGGCTGATTATTTGTCTTACTAACTTTCGGCATAAAATTCATTCCATTGAGATTGATTATTTAACTTGAACTCGGAATAAGAATTGAAATAAAAGCCCTCTTTATCATGAGTTCGTTCGACCAAAAAAGATTTAGTCATGCGGAAAGCGTATGATTAGTTTAGTGAATAAATTTTGTCCTGTCGATGATATGTGCTGTATTCATTCCGAAATGAAAAACACAATGACTGATCTTTGGCAAAGTAGCAGAAGATTATAATTAAGCAGACTCGCTACTAATATCAAAGGAATGCAGTAGTTCCTGAACTGATGCAAAACGCTGTGATGGTTCAATTGCTAACATGCGTTTTAATGTTCCCTTGTTTTTTAAAGGCAAATATTCTTCGTTAATAACAATACCCGGTTTGAGCCCGGTTAACTTACGCTTGGCACGTTGAAATAAACTGCTGGAGTTCCTGTCGGAAGCGACGGTCGGTCGTTTGCCAGATAACCAGTGGTACCAAATGCAACCCAAAGCGTATAAATCTGCACTGAAATCTAACCTTGTATGGCGTGTTTGTTCAGGTGGCATGTAATTGGGAGTGCCTGCTATACTGTCCTCAGTATGTTTACCTTTTAACAAGGCGATACCTAAATCTATTATCACCGGCACACCGTTGCTTCTGATTATAATATTGTCAGGTTTGATGTCGCGATGAATAATATTGGCAGCGTGAATGAACTCCAGCGCTATGGCAATTTGTCTGATGTAATACTGAATAGTATCAGGGTCTTTGACACTCTGCATAAACTCGCTGAGTTTTTGTCCTTCGATAAATTCATGAACCACATAGGGTACACCAACATTATCGTGACCAATAGCTAAAGGTCTGGCAATCATAATGCTTTTGATTGATGCTGCGGTTTCAAACTCACGGCGGGCCTGAGCCCACAGTTGTCGCTGCTCTATCACACTTAGCTGCATTGAACCTTTGAACTGCTTAATTGCTACGTTTTTCTCACGATGCGTATCCCAAGCCATTGAAACCACGCCAAAACCGCCCTCACCAAGGCTTTTTCTAAGAATATAATCCGGGTTCTGCTTAAGATCTGGGGTAATAACACTTGCCACTTCTTCTGGCAATGATTCAGTTAAGTCCCACTCCATCATGTTTCTAAAAATCCGCCCTAGAAACCTGAGTTGACTGGATGCAACTGTGCGCTTTTTCGCCAGCAATAATTGATCACGCGCTTCACTGAAATTCTGCTGAGTGTAGGCCTGCTCGGCACGAATTATTCTTAGCTCAATCTCAATTTCGGGCATATCATGCTCGGAAAGCTTCGCAAAAGCCTCTTGATAAAATGACTCAGTGTCTGCACAGCTGGGTTGTAATAAATATGCACGAATTAACTGTAAACTGAGTGAATGGTAAGCACTTGTTCTCGGTTGAATGCTGCTGGCTTTTGCCAACCAACTCTCTGCCGTATGTCTTTCACCACGGGCAATATAGGTCAGCGTCAGGTCTTTATAACAAAAAAACAAATGAGAGGAGTTATGCTCATCCATTGCGATAGCACGAGTTAACCAGTCTATAGCTTCATCGGTATGATCATCAGCCAACTCAATACGCGCCATAAGGTTATAGAGCACAGCAAGCTGAGCGGTGTCATGTTCGGCTAGTAAGTTAATGTCATCCCATAAAAATCCTCTCGCCTGATCAAACCGGCCAAGCTGAAAACATAACCGGGCTAAATTACCCAGCGTTAGCGCCAGGCCCTGGGTATCGTTTATACGCTGCTTGAGTGTTAGTGACCGGGTAAAATATAACAGCGCACGTTCGATACTCCCGCTACGTTGGCATAACATACCTAAGGTATCAGCGACAAAAGCCTGGCCGTTCAATTGGTATGCTCTCTGATACTGCTCCATCGCCTGCAGCGCATAGGGAAAGGCGTCTTCGAGGGCACTTTGCCAGCTATAAAGCAGAGCGAGAGCATGCGCAGCGCGCGCGCTAAGTAAGTTAGCAGCCTGCTGCTGTACTATGCGTTTAAGACCAAGTAACGACTTAGCTTTGGTGTGATGAAATGCCGGATCCAGCAGACATGCTTCACACAAAGCAGCATCGCACAGTATATCGTCTTGTTCACTCAGTAACGTAAGCCGAGTAAGTGCTTCGGCCTTAAGATGAAGATGACTTAATGCCCATTTAAACGCCGCCGTGCGATCATTTTGTGGCAAAGCATCCAACGATATATCAGTAAGTTTGTGATAGAAGGACAGCACGTTAGATTGTTCCTTAACCACACACCCCGACACCAAGCCAGGGTGTGTCTTGTTGGGTTTACTTTAGGTATTGATAGAACCAGATTTTTCCAGTGCTGCTGTACTCTTCATTTGCAGAACCATCTACAACGACAATTAGAAAAACCTCCCCTTTTTGAACATGGAACGCAGCAAAAGGATGGAATGTTGATGAGGTGTCTTTGCTGATAAGTGCAAGACGCCCGCCTTTAACTTTTGCGACAAACATATCAATATCAGCACCTATTGTAGATATTGCATTTACCGCGACAATAGCGTCACTTTCCGCTTTATACTCATATTTTACCGCCGGATAACCTTCAAAAGTGGTTTGGGAGGTTACGGTAAATTCCGCAGCAGAAAGAATGGAAGGATCATCACTACGCGACAAGCTTTCTTTCCAGGATTCAACGTAAGCCGCTTGAATATAATCAAGTTGCATAGCTGCGGCCTGAGCTTTATCAACAAAACGTTCAAAGCCACGCTGCCAAAGCCGTTGTTCTGCAGTTAAATCGAATGGCAAATCTGGCTGCAACAACGGTAACAACAAATCTGAACGCTGAGCAAAATTAACGTCAGCACCATGGGAAAGTCGAACTTCATTGCCAAATAAGTCCTCAACTAAAACCACATTGCCGGCATTTAGCAAGGCGACCACCTCACCTTTGCGGTTAATAATCGGTGAGCCGCTGGCGCCGCCGGTGGCGGGTAAGGAGTGCATTATCATTTGTGGAGCCATTTCAACGCCACTACCCCGGAAAAAATCGACAATCGATGTAATATTGGCGACCTGGATAGTAGGTGTTGGCGATTTCACATCCATCTGACTCAGATTTTCCATTGGATAACCAACAAATGCCACTTCCATTCCCGCTTTAAGATTTTCCAAAGTGTCTGCTGTGGCCAGTTTAAGTGGCGCGGCCAGCGTAGCTTTAACATTAAGTAATGCTACGTCGTAACCCGGCACAAACTCCATCGGCGACAGTTCTCCATTTGCCGAATAGACTTGTGGGCTGGCAATTTCCCACGCTTCAGTAAATGTATCGTAGCCAGGGTGAATACTCACAGAGTCAACCACCACGTCTTGTTTATCACCAGGTGAGCGGACGATCAGCTGCACTCCTTCTTCCAAGTCGTCAAACACCACCGCCACATGTGCATTAGTAGCCAATTTGCCAGGCGCAACAACCCAGGCGGTACCAATAGGACTTTCTCCTCCGTCCACACTTTTCATCAGCACCAGATACACAGAATTAATCGCCTGACTGGCTTTTACGCCGATATCATCTTCAATTTCCTGGTAAATTTCACCAATGAAATCGCCCATTTGCTGTTCGGTATTGGCCAAGTCACGTTTAAACTGCCAGTTGCTATAACCAAAATATCCGCTAAGGGCCACAATAAGCACCAATGCCATCGCCAATAGCTTTTTAGTCGTTGTCACTTTTTCATGTACCTCAACACCTTCTTTATAAATTACCGTATCTGGTAAAGTGTCGTCTTGAATGGTATTAATGTTGAATGCCGGGCCATCTTTTACACCCAGATTAATCGTACACTCTGCCGGCAACTCCTGATCATCAACCGCCAGCTTACCGTTGATAAAAACCGGGTTATCTTTATTAACTCTTACCTCATAACGACCTACATCCTCAACAATCACTAGATGTTTCCGCCCAATAGTTACAAAGTCTGCCGGGTACAATACCTGACACTGAGATGCGTCACGCCCTATGGCGATTTCTTTGACACTTTGACTAAATAGGTAATTCTGCTGCTGCATCGGGCCAACTTTATTTACTATTTTTAGTGCCATTACAGTCTCTCTTATTGATTTAGCTGATTAAATATAGGAAGTGCTAAAATAACACTCTACACTTTAGCCTAGTTAATAACCTGGCGTAATATTATTTTCCTCTCAATATGAATAGAATTTGAAATAGCAGCGGTTTGTTATACGATGAATAAATAAGCGTTTCAAAACCAAAAAAAACAGGATCGTTATGAAGCATTGGGTCAGATTTTATTTCCCGTTTAGTCTTGAACAACACACTGATTTCACAAATCAGAATGCTGTGTTAAACATAATTCAATCACTAACATTAAATGAAGTTGCTGTTGAGCTGGCATTGCCAGTAACGCAAACAGAAAAATTCAGCCAATTTGATACTTCGGCACTTTGGCAAACCGCCCGTTATAAGACAGACCCTCGCTTTGACGATCATCTGAGTAAAATTTTTAATGGACGTAAACTCAGCACAGATCATAACAATGCTAAGTTGCCTATATGTATGCAGCTCAGCAATGAAGGTATAAGCTGGCTGAATGGTGGTAAGCCTGGACAACAAGGTGCTGGACTTAGTGTCAGCCTGCCGAACTCTTCAGTTAAGCGTCTTGCTGAACAACAGCTGAGTTCCCCGCTTGATAGGACGCGAAGTTGGCCGGTAAAAATTAATGAAGCGTGCTGTGTCATATTTAATACCAGTATAGGTGTTTGTGTTATTGAAGTAGCCTATCAGAGTCCGGGCAATAAACCACAATATGAAATTCAGTCAGCGCTAGAAATTCAAGAATTGAATTATCATCTGGCACGAAACAAACAAAACAAACAAACCTTGCAGCTGCATTGGCAAAGCCAGTCAGAAGATAGCGGGCCTGCTGTATTAGGCTTAGCTGGGTTAGTAAAAACCATATTACCACCATTAAATGATGACAGTGTGGCGGCATCGCTAACACCACTGCATTGGGAGAACACCTACACTTATACCGTTGCCGAATTAGACGACAGTACAGACGATGACAGTTTTCGGCAGCAGGCATTCAGGCTGGCGCGTAAATATACCGATGCCTATATTCCATCTACCGGACAATTTGAGGGTGGCGAATACCGCTTTTTTGACAATATAGTTCATCATTTTGCGATTGAAGGATGTTGTACGCTGATCAGAGTAAGCAAGGATAGCCCTGAGGCGATAAAACAATTTTCAGAAACCGCCTGTCGGATGGCGTATGAGCCTATTGTTATGCTGGTCTATTCTGAATTAGTTTTTTTACACGCTATGACCCAGGGCAGTAACATTGACATTGACTTGCAACACCCAACTGAACATGAATTAGAGGAGCTGCGTCTGTACCGCACCCGTTTGTATAACTACAGGTTAAACAATCGCTTTTCGTACGTTAGCAGCCTGACCCTGCACAACGATTTTTTTCAGCGATTACGTACTATTTTTAACGTCGACATCATTTTGAAAGAACTCAGTACCGACGTCCAGGAAATAGAGGCATTTATCACCCTGCATCTTGAGGAGAAAAACCAGCGCTCACTGAATAATGTGAAAATAGTAGGCTCATTATTCGCTGCGCTGGTGCTGCTGACCGATCTAACCGGTCTGAATCTGCATGAGTTGTTTTTTGCCAACCCTCCGATCCCTATCGTTATGCGTGGAGTATTCTGGGGAACGCTGGTGCTGATCATTGTAGGCTTTGTAGTAATGTTCGGCTCAATGAAAAAAAAATGGAAGTAGCCGTAATATGACCGAAACAGCAGATGCCATACAGTTAATTAATCTGTATCAACCAGACATCGTGCATTACAGCACAGAGCATCTGGCGCTGCAAAACGACTTAATAAATTTGCAGGCAGTATATGATGCAGGCGCCACAGAGGCTGTTGTTTTTTATGCAGGCAGGATCCTCGAAGCATTATCCGCTGAAGGCGTCAGTCTGTTCGGTGAACAGTCTAAAACTAATGTATTTGCGAATCTGGAATATCTTAACGACTTCCATATTTTTGACTTTGCCACCTTGCATTGGGCTCATGCCTTGCGCAGGCAAGCGAACCAGGTACGCCATTTATTAGGCAAAGTTGAAGCACAGGACAGCGACATCGCGGTCGCGTTGCTCGATTCCTGGCTTGGCTGGTACTTTTCAAAATTTCCGCTGGGCTTATGTCTGAAGCAATACCGCACTAATAAACAGCAAAACAATGTAATACACCAACTGGTTGATGACATTAGTCAGCAAATGGCTAATACGCAGGTTAATGAACAGGTGTTGTTGTTGCATCCACTGGTTCAGCAATCCCCCGTTTTCAGCTCCATTTTAATTGAGAGTCTGATTAACAAAGACCAGCTCGATACCGCAGGCTCGGCGCTTCACACTACTTTGGTACATCACCCAGAAGATTTGCGCTTACTTCAGCTCAACGGCCTGTACTTCAGCCGAAAAGGCATGATTGATGAAGCCACAGAGCAATTAAGCAGCCTATATAAATCCTTATCAAATGATGATGAAACTATTGGTATTTATGCCGGCGTGTTAAAAAAAACCTGGCAAAAAAATCCGGCCAATACCGAGGCATTAAAACGTGCCTGTCGTATGTATGATAAAGGCTGGCAACAGTCCAAACAACGCAACACTTACTTGGGGATCAACGCTGCAGCTATTAACCTGTGGCAGGGACATACCGATAAAGCACGCGACATTGCATTAAGTATCGTGAAGCAATTTCAGCATAAGAAACATATTATCGAGCAGAAACAGCGGCTTAATAATTTCAGTTTTAACTTCTGGGAGCTGGCGACCATTGGTGAAGCACTTTATATCACTGGTCAGCAGGAGCTGGCGTTGCAGCATTATCAAAGCTTGTTTGCAGCCAATGCTCACCCTATCGGAAAACTAAGGGTGGCGGCTAAACAGCTCATCATACACTTTAGCTATATAACACCAAGCAATACACTTAATAAGCTAGCTAAGGCTGTGCTGTATTGATCTTATCAATACAGTCCCTTGCTAACTTCTGCTCTTTCGTCAGTCTGGCTAAGAAAAAACTCTCACGTTCTTGATCACTTAGACATTTCTTCGAGAATGCTAACCCTGCCATTGCCTGTTCAGTAAAATTATTACTGAATGCAGGTAAACGTTTAATTCCTTTACCGTTTAATAAAACAATCTGATCTTGTTCGCTGTCTATAAATATGTTTTGTGTTGAGGCTTCTTGACCTTGATAAAAAATACCCAAATCCTGCACTGAAATAGCAATATCTTCACCTTCTTTATACAAAAACTTCGCGTCAACAGAGAGGTGATATTTATCACTAATTCCATCAACAACAATACGCTCTATAAAATCGCCACTGAGTCCAGACCACACCGCAATATCGCCAGTCTTTGATATAAGCGCAACCTGTTCGTTTGGTAAAGCAATCAGGTTGCCAAGATTTTCCTCATTTTCAAATGCCACCAGTTGACGGTTATCCGCCATACTGAGTTTCAATGTTGTATTGTTACTGTAATGCACAAAAAAGCTCTCATTATCACGATTTATTGCAAATAACTCTATATCTTCTGTTGAACTGAAATCATTTATTACAGTGCCGGTTTTTGCATCAATAAAGACCAGTCTATTCTTCAAATATTGCGCAACCACGATACCGCCATCATGGCTAAATGAAATAGCAAATCTATCCCGATTAAAATCCAGGTTGAGCATAATCGGCTTATTTTGTTTGCTGCCAACGTTTAGCAACGCCAAATCATGATCATGATATGAGTTAAACTTAAAAACTAAAGAGTTGCCATCAGGAGAGAAGAAAACAAAGGCGTAAGCGAGTTCGTCACTCAAAGGCGCAACATCAATCTCTTTGACAGTTGCCAAATCTAATATATGACCAATTTTTTCTTGATTACGGCAGCGAAAAAACAACCTTTTATCATCATTGGAAAACACAATTGCATACGGTGAATTACACCAGTCATTTAGAACTGCAACCTCCTCCATCGTGCTGGTGTTTACAATCATAGATTTCTCACCTTCGCCAGGTGCCGGTAAGTATGCGTATGTACCTTGTGGGCTCAACTCAACGCCGTAATCACTGTAAGTACGGTTAAATAGTGTTTGCTGATGGACGGGTTCTATTTTCCAAATAGCAACAGCGTCATCTTTTTCAAAATGAGCAACAATATGCTGACTATCAGACGATACTACTACGGAATCTGGAGTCGCGGGCAATTGAATTTCATGGCTTAGTACAGCAGAGTCTTTCAACCAAAAACGCAAGGTTTTGTATGATTTCGTAATCACATAGCGACCATCCGGTGTAAAGTACACATCATCGACTTCACCAAAATGTTTTAACGGGAAACCGGTTTTTTCCGTAAGATTCAATAAAAATGGATTGTTACGGTATGACTCTATTTGATGTATTTCATCAGCAGTACCCTGTATTTGACGGTTTGCTGGAAGAGTAATTGCGAATTCCCCATCGTAGCCTAGCAAAGTATGGATTTGCGAGCTGAATGCTTTTGACTCGCCTTTTTCAAGGTCATAAATAAACGTACCTTTGTCGTTGTAGTATATCGCCAAGTTATTTTGTGACGTAAAAAAAGGCCGCCGAGAGTCAGGAATATATCCCATTTCACCCGGAATTTTGTGTAATAAGGCTCCGGTATCTGTATTGAAAACAGAAAAGCCAAAACTGAAGTCATGTTGAGCAAGAATCAATTTATTATTATTACTAACATATAAGAAACCTAAGAAGTCAATGTCTGTTAGTATTTTAAAAATCTGATTACCTGAAATAATGTCCCAATTATATAGATAACTATTTTGATCAGCAGCAAACAGTGTCGCGTTATCTGAGGAGAACTCCAATAGTTTCCCTCCCATTCCTAATTGCAGCGTTTGCGTAATAGTTTTGTCTGTGGTGTTAAATATTGTTACAGCACCTTGACCATTAGCAATTGCTAAAAACTTATCATCAGAGCTGAATGCCGCTGAGGTTATAATTCCATCTACTTCATAGGTTTGCTCTAATTTACCAGAATCAATACTGTATAGCTGCAGGGCCGAACTTTTAGTGACAACATAAACATGGCTCGCTGCGCGATTAAACCCAACAGTTAAAATGTCTTCACTGATATTGACAGAGAGTTGTTGGTTTCCAGCATGTAACGCCCGCCTAATCTCACTAACAGATCGGGGCATTGGCCTATCTCCGCCATATAAGCCAGGAATGGCATTTAAACCTAAGAGTAAGGCAAGATCATGTTTACCTGCATCATTTGCCAATCGAGATTGTTCGAGCAGAAAGCGACTTTGATTTATTAACGATGCGTCTCTTTCTTGCACAGCTTTAGTTTCATTTATTTTAGCCAATTCAGCTTGTTGCTGAGCTAGGTTTTCGTTTTCAATGGCCAATTTTTTTTGGGTCAATGCGACAAAACCAGCGCTCAATGCTAAAACTGCCAATAATACAACTCCAGATAACCACTGCGTCAATCGTTTGGTTTTCTTTTTTGCTAACTCCAGCTGATAAGCTTTGTCGCGTTGGGTTAATTCCCCCAATGGCACACCCAGTATTCCGGCAACAATTTTCAGAACCATCAACTTCTGCTGTTCACGGTAATCAGATACCTGTTGTTTTATCGCAACATTGTCATAACCAAGTTCCTTTAATTGCTGGCTAAATGCTTCTATATTGCACCAGCCCTGATGAATTTTATTATTGATATTTATCCTGAAATCCGCTGCTATTGGCTCTGCCCGGTTCGCAGTAAGCTCACCGTGTTCATCAACTATAAATTGCAACGGTACAGGGAAGCACTCAGCGAGTGGAATGATACCAGCTGATTGCTTTCCCAGATCCCAGCTGGCATTTGGCTCACCATCAATCATCGCAGCTATGATACGATCGGAGTGTCCCAGTTTTTTAAAGTATCGAATCTCGTCTGCTACATAAGTAGAAGCAACAGCATTGGGTGAGCACAGTACGATAAGCAGCCGCGACTGTTTTAAGGCATTAGTAATTGAATTTTCAAGATCAGAATCGGCAGGAAGCTCTTCTTCATCGCGAAAAATCGGATAAATCCGTTCAGGTATTACTTCACCACGGCTGTTCGTTTTTCCAACAAGGTCTTCAGGCACCTCGTAGGTTTCCAGAGTTTGATGAAGCCAGGTTGCCCATTGGCGGCCCTGCTCTTTGTTATCGGCATGGCGGTAAGAAATAAATGCCAGATATTCACGTAACATAAACAAACCTCCCAATCTGGCTATAATTAATAATTATTATTTAATAAGTTACACTTAGCGAAACCAGTTCGCCAATATACTTAGCGTTGCGCTACCCCGGAATAGCCAACAACTTACGCTCAAAGGTAACGCGCCAGTCTCGCAATTCGGCGCTTTTAACCTGCCGTACCAGTTCTGACAGGGTAAGCAAGCTGGCTAAGTCATGCTCAGTCTGCTCCAGTCGCCCGGCGATATCGCTTAACTGCGTCGCAGTTAACTCGCTGCGATGGGCAATGCCCTCATAATCGCCATGAGCGCGTAAACCATAACTGGATGCGCCAAAAGCTGGCAGCAATGCGGTAATAAAGGTCACCCAGGTTGCCACGCTGTAATTAACCGTTTCAGAAAATACGGCTACACCGAGGTAGCCTAAACAGGCCAGCAAAGTACCGTACAGACACACTTCTCCCAGAATATGCAGCCGGTGTTCGGCTTTGTGCGCCTGCGCCGCGGTATGATGATGATAAGCAATTTGATCGTTTAACTGTGTGGTTAACCCTTCACTGAAACGTTCGGTACACGCATTACCTAGCTGCCCTGCCGGCAAATTTACCGATCGGATCACTGCCGTTAAATACCAGTTTACCCAGGACACATGCTGCGCCTGATGAAATGACGATAGCCAGCGATGTTGTTTTAGGCTGTTAGCGCCAATTAACGCAAAATAGCGCGCAACTCGCAGCTGCTCTGCCAGTAAGCGATAGTCCAGCCATTTCTGGTGCCAGCGATGACGTTTACCAATGTAGGTATTACCCAGCATGCCCAAAATTATGCTCAGCTCTAAAAGGATCCACACTAATTTCAGATCTTTTAATAACAAGCCCAATAAGGCCATTAATACCGCCATAGATGCAAGCACATAATTAAGTATACTGGCCGCACGATATTGCTGTGCAAACATTGATGCCAGTAAATCGGCTTTAATATAATGTTGATGGATAGCGGCGCTGGCCTGAACATCCGGCATAGCCTCTGACGTACCCTCATTAAACGCGTGCCACTGCTGTGCGCAAACGTCCTCTTGCTTCGCCTGCACAAAGTCACTTTTTCCTGGTTTGCGGCCGGTAAAACACCACTGGAAAAATGGGTATAACCAGCCCTTTTTAACTCTGCCAGGGCTGGTTGCCATAAACTGCGCGAGTTCCTGCTGTTCCAGTCTGTCACTATCCTGTTGCGGAGGTGTCAGGGTGTTTTCAACGAAGTCAGCTAACCAGCTTTGCCATGAAATCTGATTCACCACTCCATTGCCAGGTGCGATGCAACGCACCTGAAGTTCTGCAGTTAAGCCAACCCATACCACCGGCACCCCTTCCTGCAGCGCCATCTCAACCACGCTCGCCGTACCGCCGGGGCCGCGGGCCGGTTCACCGTCCCACAGCGCAATAAGGACATCGGTATTTCTGGCTAATAATTTGCCTACGGCCTCATAGCCGGTAAGTTGGGCAGTAGTACGATCAATGGCTAAATCAGTTACGGCATGGACAGCGTCAAGTAATCCGCTAAAGGCTTGTTTCGACGCATCTGTCTCAAAATCCAACTGGTAATTTGCTGCTGAAAATGGCAGCAAGGCATGTAGTGTCCATCCCGCCTGCAGGGCTTGTTGCGCCACTAATCGGTCTGTGCCTTCTGCCAGGGCAGAAATAAGCTGTAATTGAGCGGCACCACCGCTATAAACGGCTGACTGTTGTTGCAATACCTGGTTGGCGTTCTGTGCTAACTGTGCCAGCACTTCAGCCACCACTTTTTCAAGCGCCGCACGGTCTACTGCCGCCAATGCAGCATCACGATGCCCGGTCACCCCAACCCGAAAACACAGTGGAATATCAGTTACATGAGTGTGATGTGTTTTATCCAACAGAAACTCCTAAACAGCGAAAAACCTTTCAACTGCATCCATTATTACCATGAAACGTCAATGGCGCAATTTAGTATCTACTGCTCTGAATTAACTCGAGCAATTTCAGCCTGGTATTGTGCATAATCAAATACTAACGGTGGCAGGGCTGAGTAATCCCAAAACCCGCCTTCAGCGGCTTTGTTTTTGTCTGCCCGATAAGGGTTACTCCAACGATGCCAAATAACATAGTCGGCATTAATGTCCATGATAACCTCTACCTTCACCGTAATAAACCAACACGTTGGCTCAATGCAGGTGCAAACAAAAGGGACAACGGAGCCGCGGTTATTTGTTAGCGACGCCAAACTCAACCCTGGTTGATAAGCGCCTGCTATCCTGCCAGCGAACGGCGCTTCATAATCGCGTAAAACAGGCAGGTACGGCTCATGGTCTACCATAAGCTCAAACACATTCTCATGCTCTAACTGCCCATGCAAGCGCAAGCCAAAATGCTGCAACTCCGTTGCCATATTGTGTCTCAGATAAACTTATCATCGTATAACCATACTGCAGTTCATATAAAGTGAGAACCGATTCCTTTACATTGGCAAATAGTAAGGCTGCACTTTTTGGTCTAGACTTGTTTTTTGCTAGAAGGCCGTTGTTAAAAAATAATTATTATTAGCGCTTTAGAAAGTAACAAGGCTATATTGTTGATAACGCTGCATTGTGCTAAGTAACACAGTAGATGACTGACAGGGATGATAATTCAAAGAAATACTACGCCTTTATTTCTTATCGCCACGCCGATAATAAAGAACAAGGCCGGCAGTGGGCCACCTGGTTGCATTAGGCACTGGAAACCTATGAAGTACCTGCCGATTTAGCCGGCAAACAAAATGCGCGCGGCGATGTAATACCACCGCGCATTTATCCGATATTTCGTGACGAAGAAGAACTGCCTGCCCATGCTGATTTAGGCCACTCTATTGTTAAAGCCCTGGAAGACTCACAATTACTGATTGTACTGTGCTCGCCCAGAGCCGTTGCCTCAACGTATGTTGCTGATGAAATTTCCTATTTTAAAAAGCTCGGCCAATCAGAGCGCATTATCGCTGCCTTAATTGACGGTGAACCCAATGCAAGTTGGGATAAGGGTAAACAACAGGCCGGCTTTAGTCAGAGTGACGAGTGCTTCCCCATCCCGCTACAGTTTGAATTTGACAGCAAAGGCAACCAGACCGATAAGCATGCCGAGCCCATAGCAGCCGATTTCAGAATTAACAATAACGGCAAACCCGAACAAGGCTGGACCAGCCCCGGCGCTTACCGACAGCATTTAAAAAGCAATTCTCAATCAGATAACGCTGAGATAGACAAAAAAATCAGCGCGTATCAGCAACAGCAGCAACTAATGCTGCTAAAAATCATTGCCGGTATTTTAGGGGTGCCACTAGGCGAGTTAACCCAGCGCGATAAAGCCTATCAACTCGCCCTGCAACAGCAAAAAGCCAAACGTCTGCGCCAGTGGCTGGCTGGGGTAGCTGCTCTGGCGATTATGGCCATAGGCGCAGGGCTATTTGCCTGGCAACAGCAACAGTTGGATGTGGAATGTGACCAGCGGTGCGCTTAAAAACACCCTTGAAGGGCATACAGGTGAAGTAACCAGTGTCGCCTTTAGCCCCAATGGTCAGACCCTAGTCTCTGGCTCTAGGGGTAACACCCTGAAGCTATGGGATGTGAGTCATCTTCAGGATTATTCCAATAAGACATCCATAAAATCAAAAATTGATAGCCTAGCATCTGTCAATAATATGCAACTTAAAGGTATCAGTATTGTTTTTGATAACATCAATAACCAACAGAACCTATTTGACGCATCAAAAAGCAAACCGCCTATGTGGCCAAAACATCATCCCATCTACCTCATGCAACAAGCTAACAACAATGACACCAAAGCCATGATCCAGCTTGGTAATTACGCCTACCGGGATTTCGACTTTAGTAAAGCAAAGTATTGGTTTGAAAAGGCTTTAAATGCTGGCAATGCAGAAGCCAAGCAACGTTTGCAAGCACTGCAAATGACGGTTACCTTAAAAAAAACAGAATCAGATTAATTATTATCTAGCGTTATTGAAATGGATTTGAATGCAAGAAAACAAGAATATAGAAAAAACAAATAATACCCTTAGTTCATCTGGAATAACCACGCCGATATTAAAGAAAAAATTGGCGAACTGGCGCATTTGGTCTAGATTAAATTGCGGCATCAGAAAATATTTAACTTCAAGGAATAGATAATGAAATTAACGACAAGCCTTTCGTGTGTTGCGGTACTATTGTCAGTCTCTGTACAAGCGGCAGACGAAAAAGCTGCCAACAGTGTAGCCGTTGAAACCAAGAGTAATAGTTTGATTGCAAAAGCCCATTTGGCAAGTCAGATGGCGGCGCTAGCGCGAGAAAATAAAGATGCGTTACTTATGCTGGCCGCAGCCAAGCTGGATGCTGAAATCCCTAAAACTGATGCAGACTATGAAAAAAGCACGGCAACTTCCAGCGAAGTCCCTGCTGCGAAAGCAACCAAAGCACCCGCGATATCGCTGTTTGAACAAGCAAAAGTGTGTGCTAATGGGGACAGCTTTATAGAATCACTTATTGCCAAGACCCAAAAAGAGAGCACGGCTGCAGTTAAAGGGCGAGTTGGCGGGCCTGCCCACCATATTGATCAGGTTAGAGCTAGCGATACAGACACTTATAGCCTAACTTTCAGAGGTGATGAGTTGGCAGAAATTGCTATTTCCGGAGACGGCGACACTGACCTTGATTTATATATTTACGATGAAAATGACAACCTTACTTGTCGTAGTACAAGGTCTGGTGATGATGAATACTGTAAGTGGACACCACGTTGGACGGGAAAATTCACAGTGAGAGTAAAAAATCTGGGTACCGTTTATAACGAATATAGCCTGTATACGAATTAGTTTGGTTAGCGTAGATGCATTTTCGCTACACTGCTTCCGCTTTTGCCGTTGTCATACTGCTATTTAGCAGCATTACTTCGGCACACATCAAGCCCTCGACGCCCTCAGAACCGGGTTTAATTGACCCTTTTACGCAGCGTCTTGTGAATATCAAAAAATACCATTTCGGCGCCAAGGGTAAAAACAGCAAGTATATCATTGGGGGCGCTGCAGTTGCCCAAAGCGAGTTTCGTAATGTAGTGGCCTTATTGGATAATAATAACAAAGCTTTTTGTACCGCAACCTTTGTTACTCCCAATACCCTTGTTACCGCTGGCCATTGTATTTATTACTTAAACAATCCTAACCTGCCACACTACACTACCCTGCGCCAGTGGTTGAAAAGTAAAGACAACTGGACTGTGCAGCAAAATATCAGAACCTATTTACACCAGTTAAGCCAGGATATGAATGCGTCAATGAAACTTGAGATTGATGGTGTTGTCGTTGAACAGGTTATTCAAAATATCGCGGTAGACCCAAGCTGGCAACAACTGAATCTGCAACTGGCTCAGTATTATTTAAGCGATGCTAAATTAAAGCCTGTACGTCTGCCCTACTCTGACCGCACTATTATTACGCTTAACCGTGACTTTAATGATATTGAGCTTATTCAGCTATTAAGTGACAAAGAACTTAGTGAGTTAAAACAGCATTTTATTGCCGAACATGCTCCAGCACTTAACGCTGTGCAGGTAGGCTTTGGATTGCGTGAAGATCCCAAACACCTTGCAGAATCGATGAGCAGATTTGAATTGAAGAAAACACTCAGGCTACTCGCAGGCGCAAAGTACAAAGTGTCATTACCACTGCATGGTATCTGGCAAGGCCAGCATGGGCTGCGGGCGGCCATTGGCAGTGAGGGTAAAGCGGCCTGCTATGGTGATAGCGGTGGCCCAACGTTTATTACGCTTGCTAACGGCCAGTGGCGTTACTTTGCCAACTTATCCAGCGGCCTGGACGGCGCCCAATGTGGCCAGGCAAAAGCCGACTTCTGGCCACCTGAACTAACTCAACTGCAGCTCGCGACCGATATTGTTGATGTGTGGCATTAACCGGCTTAACGCGACTTTTGTAATTCAAAATTCCTGTCACTTCAGTTTGTCTCACTTCAAATAACCAGGTAAATTATGCAGTTGCTTTGTGTTACCCCCCCCCCCAAGCTAAGGGGTAACTCGCTGGATGAACTAGGATCATGAACAGAGAATTAGACATAATGTTGGGTGTTTTTATAGCTGTCTGAATAGGTTTTATTTTAGTTCTTATATTGTTTTTAGCGAACGACACTACATTTGAAATAAACATGAGCTCTGCTATTATCTGTTTACTATTTTAGTACTACTGTGACCATCTCCATGGCTTCTGAAATTTGCAATAAACCCCTTTGTTTTGTCTTAATGCCATTCGGTCAAAAGCCTGATGCCACAGGCGGGCCTCCAATTGACTTCGATAAAATCTATCACAATGCGATCAAACCGGCCATTGAGAGATGCGGTCTTTCACCAATTAGAGCCGATCAAGAGAAAGGCATCGGGATTATCCATAAAGCTATGTTCGAGAGGTTATTATTATGTGAATACGCCATTGCCGATTTAACGACCGCTAACGCTAATGTATTTTACGAACTTGGTGTCAGACATGCTGGACGGTCTAATACCACATTAGCGATTTTCGCCAACACTCAACCCATCCCCTTCGACCTTAATTTTATTCGTGGTATTCCTTATGATATTGGTGAAAAAAACTTATTTGGGGACATTCAAGCTGAACATTTAAAGAACACGTTAACGCAAAAGTTATTAGTATTGATTGAAGAGCATCGTCTAGGACAAAATCCGGATAGTCCCGTTTTTCAGTTAATTGAGGATTGGACGCCTAGTGAAATTAGCCATCTTAAAACCGATGTTTTTAGAGAAAGAGCAGTCCTTCAAGAGGATAGACGTTCTACATTGATAAGCGCACGCTCAATGAGAGCTGAACAAGGGATCGCAAAATTACAATCTCTTGAAATTGAGTTTAAAAAGGATGGCTGGGTAGATGTTGGTTCCGCTATCGACTTGTTTCTCTCTTATCGTGCATTTAGTGCTTGGCAATCGATGATAAATCTATTTGAAGACTTTCCTGCACCATTTAAACGTCAGATCATGTTACGTGAGCAATATGCGTTTGCACTTAATCGAAGAGCTGGAACTACAGACGCACAGCCTGGTGACAGGGAGAGCGCAATAGATATATTAGAGTCAGTTTTACACGAGCAAGGTAATTCATCAGAAACATTAGGTTTACTTGGAAGAATTTATAAAGATCTTTGGAGTGATATTGAAAAAGATGGTGGACGCAAAGCGCGCGTTGCACTTAACAAGGCAATCGAAACTTATAAAAAAGGCTTTGAGTCAGATTGGCGTGATTATTATCCCGGAATAAATGCTTTAACATTAATGTATTTATCCGGTGAGGATGAACATTTAGTTGAAATGAAAAAACTACAACCAATCGTGAGCTATGCATTAGAGCGAAGTATTTCTGATCGGGAACCCGGCTACTGGGAAAGAGCCACAATATTAGAGTTGGCGGTATTGGACAATAACCAAATAGCGATCGACGCTGCATTGAATAATTTACTCGCCATCAATAATGTTGAAAAATGGTGTTATGAAACCACCGCTAACAATATTAAAAAACTGCGCGATGCGCTAATTACTCGTGGTGAGGACTGTACTTTACTTGAAGAAGTAATCAATGAGTTAACTTAAAATTTAAATTAGTTGTCTTGGACTAGATTTATACTTGCGAGTTGTACATATGTATGATCTTCAGGAAATGAAGATGTTCTTCATTTGTGATCTGTAACCGTCTAGCTCATCACATCAGTGTTAGGTAAGTGACAGATTGGCTTTGTACACAGCTAAAAGTATAATCAATAAAATCACGCGGCGTCGCTAAAGATATAGGAGTATATAAAGTTAAGCTTTTGATTTTATTTAAAACACTTTCTATGAACCTACTATTCAATTAATTAAGGGTGAGCGGGAAAATCCCTCGGCATTACCCTTATCTGATACCGACTGAATAAACCAGCTATGGGCATAACTATGGGCGCCAGTATAAGGATCTATCTCTGGTGGTGGAGTAATATCAAAACGCTTAAAGCCAATCACAAATTGGTCGGCAGGAACCCCCTGCGCTAGCGATGAAGTGACATAAAAATCAATCGGGAAGTATGACGCAGCTTTAGCAAGGTCGGCCGCCAATGGAAACGGCGTATCCAGCATAGTTACCTGCATAGGCTCTGGCGCCAACCCAAGTTCACTGAGCACAAGTGCTGCGTGTAACACAACAAAACCGCCTGCACTGTGGCCAATTAAATGCAGTGGCTTGTCACGAGCGATATCTCCACTGCGAATCGCCCGGGCTAGTTTAAAACCTACCAGTTCGCCGATACGCTCACCCTGCGGACGGATCATCGATAAGTCATTCAGCATATCCTGAGCAGATTTCGGCATACCCATGACGCTTAACGCCATCGTATCAAGCGCACTAAACGGGTTGCCAGACGGCTTAGCTGCCTCTCGCCAATCCACCAAGATAATTTCGGGCGACAGCGACGCTGTGCGCTGCAATATGGCCTGCTCCAGTCTGGTCATCCAGTGATTATTACTGCGGCTAATATCAACACCATCATGTAAACCATGTACCAGCACCACGGTGCCATTACTTGCTGCCTTCTGCCCTGGTAGCCACAATGTATAACTATCGTCTAGCTTACGGGCATTGAGTAACTGGCCATCTTGCTGACGCAACACTGACTGAATTGTAGGGTCTTCGGGTGCTCGCTGATATTGAATAAATGCAGTAGTCAGCACCATAGACAGCGCAATAACCACCCCCCTCCCAAGCACCACTTTACCAATAAATCCTGCGCTGTATTCCAATGCGCTAAGGGCACGCGCCAGCTTGCTGTGCCGCAACACTGCTGCAGCGCGCCACTCCTTTAACTCTGCCTTATCTTTGTTTGCCCGGTAGTAAGGTTCGTTGTGTTCAGCCTGATAAAACCACTCCATCACTTCAGATAATAACGATGCTTCAACATCACTTACGATATTATTTAGCTGTATAAGCTGGTTTGCGTCTTTTAGCTGAGATTTAGCAGCACTTAGCAACTCAATTTGTTGAGCAAAGGTGCCTATTCTCCGGTTTAACTCAAGCTGAGCACCACGCATCTGCGCCAATACGGCCAATAAAGGCAGCAAAGTGCCGACAAAGCCCAGTACATAGTCAGAATAAGACCAGTTAAGCCAGATCATCGCCTCATCACGCAATGAAATAGCCACGCCAGCCACTGCAAGAAATAATGCAGCATCCAGCGATAACGTAACAATTTTACTTAAGCGCTGGCGTCGCAGTAACGCATCGTGCCGTTTATGTTGATAATACTGCAACTGATTATCCAGCCGTTCAGCCATATAGTGCAGCTTCGCATCGTTAAAATCAGTATTTTCCGCACTGAGAGGCTTATTCGCTGCGCCTGGCAGAGCATTGGCTACGGCTTGAAGGCTTGGCGAGCGGCGCAGAGCCGACGCAGTAAGGCCAGAGTCAATCTGCTCTGTTGCCATGCGTGAGCGCGCCAGCTCTGCAACCAGTCGGGCCCTAACCCACATATGCTGCATACCACGCCAACGCATCCACCAACTAATTACCAGTAAACCCACTGCACAAAACACTACGCTAAAGGCGGCAAAGGACACACTAAACTGTTCACGCAACACAATAAGCCACAGGGAAGGTGCCAGCACTGCCAGCCCCTGAAACACTAAAATAAAGTTAAATAGTCGCCGGGTATGAGGTGCCAGGCGGTTCGCTACCTCGTCTGCCTTCTGATAGCATTCTTCAGCAGTGTCGTGTGCGGTTATCTTAAGTAAATTTAATAATGGCGCAAGCCAGACAGGATTGGCAGCCTGCTCTGCTGGTAATTTGACATTATTATTGTTTTTTACTGAGTCATTCACTGCAACCAGATCCTTCTAAAAAGCGTGCCGTTTTAAAACAACTGATAACGATTTATCGTGCCACGTTTATCAACGGTGATAAGTGTGCTGCCATCAACTTCAGTGCTCCGTAGATCGCCTGTCACCGAAGGTTGAAACCGATTAATCAAACTTTGACCAGGCCACTGCCACAGCGATACTTCGCCACTTTGCCTGAGCGAAATAAGCCAGCTATCCCGAACAAAATGCAACTCGGTTATTGGTTCCATGCCATCTTGCCAACTGCCAATGCGTTTAAGGCTAATGCTATCCCACAGCGGAATACGGCCATCTAAGTCCGTTGTTGCAAAATAAGCGTTATCAGTACGCGCTAATGCCGGTTACATGGCCGCTTAGCGGTGCAATAATATTGCCTGATTGCGTATCAATGACATTTGCCTGCTCCGGATCTAAATGGCTCAATACCAGCCGATGTAAAGGTGCAGCATAGCGGGCATCCTTAACCAGCGAAATAGCCAGATCTGCAACTGATGCAACATAACGCAGTCAGCGTTCATGTCGCTGATAATCTCAAGCTGTGCGATAACAAACCAGCACGTTGGCTCACTGCAAGTACAGACGAAAAGTAGCTCTGTGCTTTACTTTTCATTTAACTTAGCTGCTTTTTAAGCGTTGCCACCAAATTGGCAATATGTGAGCTTAACGGAGGTGTTACCGCGTCAAGCCAGTGGCAAATACTGATAAAATACGCCAAATCCGCTTCGAGTTCGGTCGGCTCTATTTTGAAAGGCACTATCAGTTTATTGGCATTGACTGCACGTTCAACCTCGCGCAGCACATGCTGGGACGCGTTAGATGCATCGGAAAACACCAGCACGAACGCTTTACAGGCGACAATCCCTTTAACAATGGCTGCGGCATACGATTCACCGGGACCAATATCACGCGGCGCCATCCAACAGCGAATGCCTTCGCTTTCCAACCCGTGGCATACCGCCAATGCCTGATTAAAATTCTTTGATGAGTAGCTGATAAACACATCAAACGCCCCAGTTTGATCTACCCTAGCTTTCAGTGTGGACGCTGGCACTGAAACCAGAGTTAATGCTTTAAGTGCTGCACGCAGGTCAAATAAACGGGCAATACGAGTTAATGAGTCTGTTTCATCCAGCATTGAAAGCGGTAATGCAGAATAAAAGAGATCTTCAGCCAACTCATCAGCTTGCACTGGTACGGTTTTTATACCGAAAGGCTTTAGGGCTTGATACTGAAAATCATCAATAATTTGCTGTAATTGCTCTTGCTTACCAGCGGAAAAATTCAGTAAGGTATCAAGCTCATACCCCGCATTTAAGCTTTGAGCTAGGTTGTTTTTGATATGTGTTTTAGTGTTGGCTGGTATATTGCTCTCAAAATCCAGTTTCACCATGAGTTTCCTCGCGGTACGCTCAACTTCTGTTGGCGCTGTAACCGCTAAAAGATTGAACTGAATAGTAAGATCTGACAACCCGGGAAAATCAGGATTAAACAGTAAATTCAGCAACTCAAATAAGTGCAATTGGGTTGGAATCGTGACGTCATTAGCCAGAGAATGGAGGTTTTCAAGCCGCAAAACTTCATCGCCACACGCCATTTCATGAAATGCATCAAACGCCGCTTTGCTATTAACAGAAAAATCAGCCAGCGCCCGGTTACAAACCAAGCTGGAAAAGTGAAAACGATCCAGTTCGGCTTGCTGCTCATCACTTGCATTCAGATACAGACCGATTTTGACCTCTTCAGGCTTACAAACCAGTCTAAGCGAAAATGCCTCAATGGCTGAATGGGCAAGTTGATGCAGTATGTCTTTCAGCCAAGCTAAACCAGCCGCACTGCGCACTGATTTGTGCAAATAGAGGCTTTGTACAATATTTTGGTGAGCCAGCTGATAACTAGCCCTGTATGGCATTTGCGACATCGGTTAGCCTGTTCTCATAAAGCGTTTCTTTTTCTCGTTACTGGCAGGTTTTTGCTGCGAATTCAACACACCAGATCTGGACTCTCGCACAATGGTGAAGTCAATATCCTGATCCACATCGCGCTCTTTAATCAATCGCTTAGTTAGCTTTACCAAAGTGGCATGCACAGTCTCCAACGCAAAATTTGCATCGCTGATATCGAATTCGTTCGGCTGATGCCATTCAGATTCAATACTGTACACATCCAAGCGAGTGCCATCGTGATGAGCATAGCCTGCACCAATATTTTTCTCTGCCCAGCTGCCGGCATTGACATGTGCATCCCAGCCGATATACAAATCATCACCGTACGCATAGATTTTAATAAACACCAACGCCCTGCCAATACTGAACACATATTGTTTGCGCTCAACTTTACCGTCAACATCCCAATACCAAATAAGCTCTTCGTTTAATTTGCCGAACTGACTAGTATTGGCCTGCATAGCGTTAACAAACTCGGTTTCAAGTTGTTCTGCATAAGCCTGCAATCCCTTAATCGCCACCTGCCAAGAATCAAGTTGTAATAACTGTCTAGGCTCAATTGAGGGTTTACCTGTAGTCAGTTTCAACCGCTTGGCTTTGCCAAAAAATATCCTGCGCAGCAACGGAAAAATCAGTAATGGTGGTATCACCATCATGACGATATCCACACCACGCCACTGCTTGTAATCGCGGGGGTTATTAGCCGGACGCCAAACTTGTATGGGGGCTTGCTTCAAGCGCTTTGGTTTAAAGTGCCAACGTTCCCCTTGCAGTAACTGCGTGATCAAACGTGACAGTTGCTCTAGGCTAATTTGATATACATCGGAAAATTCCTGCAACTTATATGACGACTCTACACGGATAGAATAGGTTATCGGAAAACGCATAAACGGATGTGCATCCAGGCGAATCAAAACCAACGACTGAGTTCCAAGTTTATTAGCCAAGGCGCCGTCGGGAAAAGCCGGTTGAAACATCGACAAGCTGACAAAGGTTACCGCTGAATAGTTTTGAGATTGTAATAATTGGATATTGGTAGAGTCTGGTAGTTTGAGCTGCACTAAAATTGTCTCGACCTCCAGATACAATGCTTGTCTCGCCGAATTTAGCGCTTCTGCCGGATTATCAGCGGTCACAGGAATGACTGAAAGCGCTTCTTTAATACTGCCCGTATCTTTACTGCCAATTCCAGAGAAATGGCTTTTCAGATAAAACAGCGACAACAAGCCAGCAAGCAACAAAGTGCAATTGCCAACAATCAGTGAGAAAATCCACACCGGATTGTCGTAATATAAGGTGTCAACATCACTATTGGCATAAATAAGTTCCAACATTGCCATGCAAATAAGACCCACAACCAATAAAAAAAATCGAGCGCCTTTGGGTTTAGATAACAAAGTTAAAACAGCGGCAAACGACGACAACCAGATTATTTTCAGGAAAAAATCGACCCATTCGTAAATCATATTGAACTCCCTTTACTCTTGTTGTTTTTTCGTTCTCAGTGTAGTTAAGAGATGCTTAACATCCAACATTTACATCCATTTAACAACAAGTTTATCGCCCGACTCCGATTTAAATTAAACTGCTTAGGATCTGTTGATATTGACAGCCTGTTACCTTGGAATGTTAAAAGATAGGTGTAATTGCCCGGACGCTTACAATAAAATTAGTGGTTCGACGCTTTTGTAACATCCAAAAAAGAAAAGCTCCTCAAAGAAGGAGCTTTATCATCGTGAGATTTACTTGTAGTACTGATAACGTCGTTTGGAATTATGCTTCCAACTTTTTGCTAGGTCATACACATACGCTGGATAGTCATCCCATGGGTTAGCCAACGATCTTCCACGAGCTGCTCGTAACTTGATCGGGTAACCTTTGCACTCAATCATATGAAGGAAGTAATAACCCTTTTCCTGTTTTGTTGAAAAGTGCTTGTGGGCTCCACTGCGTACGCTGGGATAATAACCCCAAAAATATTGACACTGGCTTTTAATACGTTTTCGGTACTGATGTTTTAGTTTTTTCATTTACCCTCCAGGTTTACATTACCTAGAAGGGATCCTCTGCAAAGTAGTTCATTTACCCACCTTATATGTGCTGTCTAACTTAGTCTTACATATCAACAGTATGATCATATTAGTGATATTTGTAAAATCACCTGTATTAGTTCAGACTCGTTCGGCTGATATCTAATGACCTAAAAAATCACGCTTAATCAAATAACCATTCAAACCACGACAAATGTTACAAATTCATTCGATAAAATCTATAAAAATTTTGATTTCGATCACTTTGCTCTAATTAATGATATTGCAGATTTTTTGGTAACTTTTATCAGGTGCAGTATCTTCAAAAATAGGACTCGCAAGCACTAAAATCATATACCTATGATCTTAAATATTATTTTAGTTCACAGTAATGAAGAAGTTGCATTTATTTTGCTTGGTAACTCAAAATGAGCAAAAAGTGCAAAAAGCTAAATATGCTTTGATGGCGTTGTGCCTGCTTATATCTATTGTTGACCAATGCGATTACTAAAAAACCATTACCGTCATGTTTACCTAAAAAGCGCCCTTCACTTTCACTTGCTACTACAAAATTATTTACATCAAATCCGTAATCTGTGATAGTTTTTTTCCATCGATTTTCAATACACTGTGACTGCTCTTTCGTCAAATCCGCACGATGAAACCTGAACTTTAAATGCCTATCTTTTAAGTCCAGTAACTGACAAAAGCGAATAAATATTCTTGACACTGTTGAGTCGGGACACCTTAAAGCATAATCCTTTCCTGGTACGGCGTATTTTAATATTTCCATGCTCAGCCTCACATTAGATAAGGTTAATGGTTCAACACCAATACTCTTGTCGAATTTGTCGCAAAGATACATAAATACTTTACTGGATTTAGCGACAGTTGCATCAGCTTTGGCAACATAGTCGGCATTATGTAATCTTGGAAAGGCTGGGATCAATGGAAGTCGCCTACCTATGCGCGGGTAATGTTGATGTATTTGCTCTGCATTATTAAGCAGTTGCTGTAATTCTTCGAGTGGAAGATTGTAATATTGAGAAGACTCTATAACCGAGCTGACTTTCAAGGCGTTCAGTGCGCGAGCCCAAGTCATGCTGCTTATCTCAATATTGGGTTTTATTTCTTGGACATACGTTGAAAATGTTGGAACCGACAAGGATGACGTTAATGGTGCAGGCTTTATCGCTAATTTCGCTTCTGTATCTCGAGTGTAATAGTTTAATCTTTCAGCCAAACTTAAGCCGGGCTCAGGTTCTAGCCAAGATACTCGCCCAACACATTCTGAAGTAAAATACTTAGTTAACGTAAAGTAAGGCTTTAAGTCTAGGTAGTACAAAATATCTTTAAGGTGTAAATAGCTATTTAACGTTGATTGAACATCTTTATGTCCCATCAAATGAGCCAAAATGAACATTTTTTTACGGCTATTCATATTATAGCGTAATCGAGTTTGTAACCGTTGTAGATAATCATCATCAAATATTTGATGACCGAACATCGTTAGTTGTACACGCCCCTGCTTTATGGTTCTTGGATTTAAGCGGCACCAAGACCAATTAGCAAAACTATGACGAAGATGATGAATTCGTAAAGTGTAGTCTTGAGTAAAGTGACGGATTAAATCTGTTATTAACTCATAAGCCTGATTAACTCGAGTTGCATCGTCAAACAATAGCGCCTTTTTGTTTGCACCTGAGTGTTGCTGTATTTGATATCGCACCCGTAACTTTTCTATGGCTGTCTTTGGCCAAAGCGCATCTAATGGTAACTCACGACGAGCAGAAGTCGTTTTGAGCGTGCGATGCTGATTGGGTCTAACCGAAAGCTGCACATAGTCAAATGCATCTTTGGCTGGCGTATTGACTGCAAATGAAAAGTCAGCCCAGGTTAATTTTGCAGCTTCATTTCTTCGCAAGCCGCTGTAAAAGCAAAAACATAACAAAAAATAAGCATATTGATAAACAAGATCATCTTGAACATGATCTGTGAGATATTCCATGACTTCATCAATATGACTTGGTGAAATTAAATTCGCGTCAACTTCACTAGAACTACCAATAACATCAATATCGGATAGGCAGAGATCTCGAACTAAATTTGTTTCGACTAAAAACTGTGCGAAATAATACACATACTTTTTTCGTTGTGCTGAGGTAAACATTTCTGCTGATTCATTGAGCTTATCAGCCCAATCTTCACCCGATAATAACTCTATATCGCATGTACTAAATACGGCGAGAAACGGCTTGCTCAAACTTCTGACATAATCCACTGCAGTGGCCAACTTTAATCGGCGCTTGTAGGTACCTCCATTTTTTAACAGTGAAAATAACCAAGAGCATAGCAGCCAGAGATAAGGATTGGCGGTTACATCTAATGCCTTAAGCTTTTTACTCAAAGTATCTAAACATGCTGATCTTGATGCTTCTTTGATTAAATCCGAATAAATGTCATCTAGTTGTTTTAATGTAGTATCAATAGCGATAAAGCAATGGTTTTTGTTCGCCACATGTCGCCATTGCTTAAATTCGTTTGTGCCTTGATCACTTACCCCTAACAAATGTGGCATCGAATGTAAGCATGCTTTATTTGTTAATATTCGCATAAAAGCATGCTCTGGTAGCGCTTGGCTCACACTGGGTAAAAAATACATTTGATACTGTACTGGTCCTAAGTGCAGTATGTTGTGAATTTTTCTAAGCGTACGTAATCTAAGCATTGATAGATCTGACCAATCAAATTCAGATGCCCTGTTTAAATACTTTACGATACACGCTTGGATCTTTGATGTACTTTGTTTGACGTTAGCCCATTGTTGTAATGCCATTACCGCAACATCACTCAATATGTATCGTGATTGATCTGTTGTCTGTTGTTTTTGCCAATAACAAATCCCGCCGACGTAAAACACATCCTGAGGATGCTCAAGGATCGAAAGAAGCTCCTGAGTCTTGCTCACATTCACTGTTAAATAAACTAACAGTGCTGCTCGCCCTAGTTTTTCGTTATTAGATAGAGCTCTATTTGGGCTAATTAATTCTTTATCGAGTTGTGAGTAAAGCATATCAACAATTGGCAGCTTGACGAGCTCAACCGGCGATATAATAGGTTTATCTCGTTTAAGAGTAACAATAGACGGTATGTTGGGTGAATCTATACCATGGTGTTTTTTGGCATAATTGAGTATTGATTGCAAAATCAATAATTGCGTTTGCTTACTCAACACCGCTGGTTTTAGTTGCGCAATTAACGCCTCTAGTTCTTCAGGTAAAATTTTTGTTTCTGATTGAATAAATCTTTTTTTTAAATGCCCAAGTAAGTTTTTATAAGATTGATAAAAATCCTCTTCAACTTTCTCTTTGCCTTGAACATCATCAACTTTGCTTTGATTATAGTCTTCAAATGCATGTTCATTTTGTTCAACGAAAGCATCAAACACCTCTCGATATAAAGGGTGTAATTTTCCACTTTCATTGAGGTTTCTTATGAAATGACGGACTTTAATGATTTCCATCCAACCTCCTCAAATAACTCATCAAGCACAGGGACTATTTCATTGATGGCTTCAACATGGCTTAAAGCTGAATAATGACCTAATGGCACTTCTCCGGCTTGCCAATGACCCATTTGGAAATTGATTAACTCAGGACAAATATTTTTCTCTAGTAAATGAGATTTCAACCAATGTCGTCCAGCATTAGCAGGCAGCTGTATTGTGTTTTTACAATAGTTAACAAGCTCTGATGGTGATAAATTTGTCGCTACAACACTATTGCCTTGTCTATGTAAAAAAAAGAAAGGACCTTGTTGTTTACGTGAATTACGGATGACTTTGTACCATTGTGTTGCCTGAGTATGATTAAAGTTCAACACGTTTTGCTGAACGTCAACTATGTTGTCAATCGTACTGCACATCTTTGGCAGTAACACACGCAACAATGAACGTAAGCACCCTAAGTGACGTTTATATTCTTTCAATTGAGATACTAAAACATTGGGCACTGCGACGATACGAGAATGACTAAAGTCTGAATCGTCTTTATCACTTATCCCCATTAAATTTAATGACGGTAAAAATAAGGCAAATGTCGGTAACGGATTCCAAGCTGCTCTATAACCCGTTCCAAATAGCAGCATCCAAGCTGTGTAAGCGGTAAATGCATTATGATAATCAATCATATCTAATAACCGATGTTGAAAACCAGGTATAGAGGCCGAGACTCGCTTTGTTAACGAGTTAATTAAGGTTGATATAGCATCATTTGTCGGTGTGAACGATGAGCCCATAAAAGGATTAGTTTGATCAAAATGTCGAAGTTCAAATAATGAAAACGGTAGTGGTTTACCCGAGTACCGTTGAATATCTTGTTCAACATTTTGCCATAATTTGCAGAGTTTCTCGGTTCTAAAATCATCCCTGACATTCGCGTAACTTCTCGCAACACGAGTCGTGTACATATGTACTGCATAGCTATAGTCGATAAAAATAGGATCGATAACATCAGTTGAATTTAAATAATAACTAACAAAGTTAACCAATCGTCGGACACTTACGCGGGCTGAAGCATGTCGATCTGATAGCTTTTTTAGTTTTCGAACGAGTGAACTCGTAATTATTTTTGAATCTTTTTCCTTAAGGATAGGTCCGGTTAACTGAGTCTGCCGATTTTCAACTATGAGTTTTTGTAAAAACTCGGGGCATGGCGTGAAAACCTCCTCTTTAACTTCCCTTAGCCCTTCGTTATCCAGCTTAGCTTTTGCTGAATGGCTTACATAGAAAAACCACCACCCTTGCCCAAGTTCATCGATATACAAGCCCTGCTGTTTTTTAGATAAGTCAGTAAACACGACTAAGCTTTGTATTTCTTCTATAGATTTGCTTAGCAACAACATTAGCCAAATCACTATTGCCATTTCGCGGTTGCCTGGTCTATGCCCCATCAGGATTAATTTTTCAATGAGGAAATTAAGCTCTTCAGGCATTAATAATTGTGTATTTTGTATGCCCATATTATGAGAGCGTCGAACACTTGCAGTGACATCAATAGCAGTTCGGTTTTGTACGTGCTTATTGAAAGGAATAGCTGTGTCGAGTAATTCTGTTTTATCACGTTTTGTATCAACGTCACGGTTATTAATTACAAATGTCTGAGCAGCAAATTGATCATCATCATTTAAACCTTCACTGTTTGGTATTAATGGTTCATCTGGAATTAATGCGAAAATATCATTGTGAGCTCCAACAATCGGAATGGCTATTGGATCTGCATAACGTTTAGGTACTCTATCAATTGCAGGTCTTCTTCGTGTGATATGTTTTGCTGGTTTCCAATCGTTGGAAAAGAAATGACACAGTATTCGAAGATAATTTTTATGTGGTAGATATGGCCATGTTTCTTTACTAGTAAGATATTGATCCAGTTGGTGGGCAATGGCCGCTGGTGAATCGCCTGTTGTATTGGGAATTGTCTCGCGTACAAAATTCAGTTCAGCAACATTGGTTCTCATGAAAAGCCTGAAATTAGAACAGGCATCTTCTTCCCGGGTTGAAGATTCCCTGGCCAAGTCTTTGTCTCTGAGGGTATCTAAAACTGAGTAATAGTGATTGATGAATGTAGCAAATAATTCGCATGATTTTATCGTCAGGTTGTACTCATAAGATTTAAGCAATACAACATAAAAGGGATATTCACTGCACCACCCTTTTTGATACTTGGTCCGATGATATTCATTGCTGATATAACGGTCTTCGATATCAAAACTATACTTGTGCAATGCATCAAAAATATACATTGCTAAATTTAACTCTTTCATTATCGATTGTGCTGAGTGAAAGGATATATTTCTAACGCGGGCGATCAATTTAATAACTTGTTTAAGGCCTCCAAGTGACTCTGGGGCAAAAATACGATCAACAAAATCATCTAAATCTTCACTGATCTCATCTTTACCAATATGCGGCATGTTGAGTTCACCATACCGACAAATATGTTCAACTAGATATTGCTTAAGACTTTTCATCTTAATTTAACCACTTTAGTGCTGATATGTAACCACTCGCATAATTGCGTTTTAGTTTTTATCATTGGAAACAACGACTGCCATTGTGGGGAATTAAACACTGACGGGTGTTCATCGGTGATAAACCATGCAGATAAAGATTGAGTAATTGAATCTCCTGAGACGTTAACAAACTGTTTTAATAAAGGCCTTACAATATCATTGAGCATTAATAAATGAAGTATATCTTTATTAGGACGCCGAGGTAATACAATACAAGGTACTAGAGCTTTGGCATCACCAGCATATATTTTACACAGCTTTTGATAGGTCAATAATCCAGAAATTAAACGATAATAACCTGCCTCAGTTTTACTTGCTAACAAGGGTGCTTGATATGAGTCGAGCAATATTGATGCGGGGGATTCGACGCTATCATCGGAGCTTGGTTTTAGAGTACTAAGAAGATTAAACGATTCACAGAAGGTTTTAAGCGAACGCTCAAGTTGAATTTGATTAAATGCAACCATCTCGAGTTTAACGTCGACTAGCAACTTATCTAAACTCTTATTGAAATGCTCAGCATGTACGTTCATCAATCCCCCTAAATGACAAAATAGTGGTCAATTTCGACATTTCTATATTGTGCCTAGATCGTGCCTAATTCAAGCGCAAGAAATACAAATATTCGCTTAAATTATCGAAAATGAGATGCCCGTTTATTTGGAAAACTCATATTAGTTAAGGGATGCAGGCGAAAGGTGTAGCACTGAGGGAATTCAAGAAATAATATTTTTAACGTCTTGACATGGTAGGGGTCGGTGGTTCGAGTCCACTCGGGTGTACCACTCTTCTCAAAGAGTTTAAACATTGAGATTTTATTAAAAAGTAAACAATACACCCGTAGCTCAGCTGGTTAGAGCACTACCTTGACATGGTAGGGGTCGGTGGTTCGAGTCCACTCGGGTGTACCATTTCTCGCTTTAATTCCACGTTATAATTTTATTCCTTATCCATCCAACAAAATTTAATTCAACATCCATTTGATTCAAAACAAGTTTGTACGCTCAATTTTCTACATTGAAATTATACGAAAGAGTATGACAACGACTTATCAGTTAAGTCGTAATAAGTGTAGAGAGAAAAGTACTAGGACAAGATACGAACACTTCTTAAGCTTTAATCATTAAAACCGCTCTAGTGAGACTGGTTTGCCATACAAATATCCTTGTAAATCGTTACATCCCATCTCTTTTAATAATTCATACTGCTCTACGTGTTCTACCCCTTCGGCTATTGTGCCTAAGCCTAAGTTCAGTGCGAGTTGGACTATGGTGCGTGCTATGGCTGCATCTTTTTGATTATGAACGATGCCATCGATAAACGATTTATCAATTTTTAAGGTATCAATTGGAAAGTTCTTTAAATAGTTGAGTGACGAGTATCCAGTACCAAAGTCATCAATAGCCAATTGCACTCCAAGTTCCTTGAGTTTAAACAATAATGCTATGGCATCTTCAACGTTACTAATAATGGCAGATTCAGTTATTTCAAGTTCAAGTAAATGAGCTGGAAGCGATGTTAGCAACAGTGCGTTTTTAACATGGTCGACAATGTTGGCGTGATTAAATTGTAGCGCAGATAAATTCACTGCCATTCGAGTAAAATTGCTGTCCGCAACATGGATTTTCTTGGCTTTTTTACAGGCTTCAATTAAAGCCCACTCACCTATCTGGATAATTAATCCGCTACTTTCAGCCATGGCCATAAAATCAAAAGGCGACAACATGCCTTTAGTGGGATGATTCCAACGTAATAAAGCCTCATAACCGACAACGTTATCGTTGGTTGAGCTAACTTGAGGTTGGTAATGCAATTTGAGTTGATCCCCTAAGGTAATCGCTTCTCTCAGTTCAGCTTCCAGTTGCAACCTGTCCATTAATGTCTTGTGCATGTCATGAGAAAAAAGTTGATAACCATTTTTACCGTTATTTTTAACTTCATACATGGCGGTATCTGCGTGTTGCAGCAATATATCGCCAGTAAGGCCATCATCTGGATAAAATGAAATACCTACACTGGCAGAAATATAAGTCTGTTTTCCCATGATAAAATAAGGTTTACATAACTCATCTATAATCCGCTGAGCAATAATGGCTACACTATCAAATGTATTAAGTTCAGTTAACAATAAGGTAAATTCATCGCCGCCCAAGCGTGCAATATGTTCATTGTCAAAGTCGACATGAGTATTACCACTACTCATTTCATCAGTAGCTCGTATCGACGTTTTAATACGTCTTGCCGCTTCACAAAGTAATTCATCACCGGCTTTGTGGCCTAATGTGTCATTAATGCGTTTAAAATGATCTAAATCGATAAATAATAATGCTAATTTTGTTCCGTGACGCTTTGCTAATGCGATAGCAGAATCTAATTGAACCAAAAATTTACGTCTATTCGGTAAATCGGTTAACGTATCGAAATAGGCATAATAAGCAATTTCTTGCTCAGACTTTTTCCGGCTAGAAATATCATGTAACGTGCCGTTTAAACGCTGACCACCGAAATCATCAGTGATATCAGTTCTGTCATGTAAAGTTATAATGTCACCATTACCGTTCAATATCCGATATTCAATATCATAGGATTCTTTGTTCTTTAATGCATTTTTGAGCGTGTGAGTCAGAAACTCACGATCGTCTGGGTGAATAATTTCAATTAAATTAGCAAAATTGAGTTCGCGTTCTTGAGGTTGCATACCGATCATGCGATATACTTCATCAGAACAATCAAGTGTTTGATTTTTAAAATCCCATTCCCACGACCCTAAGTGGGCAATGCTTTGTGCCCTGGCCAGTCTATTTTTACTTTTTGTCAGTTCTTTAATGGTTTTATTGGCTTTAAGGACATAGTGGATCCGATGGTTTAACAAAGGCCATTTTACCGGTTTAGTCATAAAATCGGTGGCACCGACATCGAAGGCTTTTTTAATGTCTTCCGGTTGGTCTAAAGCCGTTACCATAATAATAGCAACGTTCTCCCCTTCTGGCATCTTACGAATAACAGAGCAGCATTCAAAGCCATCCATATTATCCATAGAGACATCAAGCAGAATAAGGTCTGGGCAATGCAAACTGAATAACTCAATAGCTTCCTCGCCACTACTTGCTTCAAGAATATGAGTCATTGACGGGTTCAATGCACGACGCATAAGCATGCGAATGACGGGGTCGTCATCAACAATCAAAATGACATCATGTATAACATTGTTCGTCATTGACCAAGCTCCTCGACTTTGTGCATTAATGCTTGTTGAGTTTGTTCAAATACTGTTTGAAGTGTTCCTGCTAAAGGTTGGGCCTCATCTAATTTAACATTGCGTGCAAATTGCTCAATTTGACTGGCTAAACGTTGCATTTTGCTTGCACCTAAATTCGCAGAACTAGACTTTAACGAATGAGCAGCTTTAAAAACTTGATCTGCGTTTTGATCCGCTAAACCCTGAGCAATATCATTAATCAAATTAGGGGTGCTGTTAATGTAAATATCAACAATGGTTTTCACCAGTTCAGTTGAATCATCAGGAGATATTTGCTTAATGTCATTAAGCGGACCGTCAACAAAGATTTGGTATTCATCATCATTTGATTTGTCGTTTTGTGATAATGAATCTACAGAGTCAAATACCCATTTATTTAAGCATTCGTTGAGGGTTTGCCTAGTAAAAGGCTTAAGTAAAGTATCTTTTGCCCCAGCGGCCCGAAACTGACGTTTTACATTAGGCTGAATATCAGCGGTAAGCGCTATTATGGGAGTCGTAAAGTTTACCCCATCAGGGCCTTGATTAGTGATGGCTTCAGTTGCCGCTATCCCATCGGCTACTGGCATATGATAATCCATAAAAATCACATCAAACTTTTTCTCACTCGCCCTTTTAATCGCCTCTTCGCCATTATCTACAATTTCACATTCATGGCCTAAAGACGCAAGCAAGCTCTTAACTACTAATTGATTGACGACGTTATCTTCAGCAACTAAAACATGCGTTTTACGATATACAGATTCACTGATGTTATTGTTATTAATTAGTTCGCTCACAGGCTCCGATGAACTATCGACAGCAACTAGTGGAATGCTAAACCAAAAGGTACTGCCTTCATTGACTTTACTTTCAACACCATAACGGCCATTCATCAATATAATAAGTTGCTGGCATATGGCTAAGCCTAAACCTGTTCCACCAAATTCGCGGGTAATAGAGTTATCAGCTTGAGTAAATGGAGTGAAAATTGATTCAAGTTTATTGTCAGAAATCCCTATGCCTGTATCAATAACAGTAAATTTAATAACCGTATCTGAGCCCTCAATATGCTCACTGACTTTAATAGTAATTCCACCCTGTCTAGTAAACTTAATCGCATTAGAAATAAAATTGTTAATAATCTGCCGGATCCGTACAGAGTCACCTAAATAGTTCAATTGCATTAATGGTTCAATATTAATAGAAAAAGTTAAATTTTTCTTTTGTGCAACAACGTGATGAGATTGACAGGTAGAGTTAACTAAATCTGGCAAATTAAACTCACGGATGTCTAAATCCATTTTATTGGCATCAATTTTTGAAAAGTCCAACACCTCATTCAATAACACCAATAGGGTTTGCGCAGAATCATTAATCATTTCAACGGTGTTAGTGACATCTTTATTTAGCTCATAGGATTTAAGCAAATCTGAAAAACCAATAATCCCATTAAGCGGGGTCCGGATTTCATGACTCATCACAGCCAAAAATTCGGATTTAGCAAGGTTAGCATTTTTAGCTATTTCTAACGTTTGTTGTAACTCAAATGTACGTTCAGTAACACGATGTTCAAGTTCTCGATTTATCGTTTCAAGTTGGCGACCTCGAGTATCAACCTCGGCAATCATAACGTTGAAACTATCAGCAAGTTGTGAGAACTCGTCATGAGATTGAATGCTGACACGTTGGCTGTAATCTTTGTTATTTGAAATTTGTTCAATCACACCTAAAAGCGTATTCATCGGCTTAGTAAATAACGACTGTAACCAAAACATAACCAATAAACTGGCAAAAAATGCCGACACACTGGCAGAAACCACTAACAATAAGTAGTCATCTAGCTGCTTTGATAATGTATTCATATTGTCGGTTATGTGGAGCATGCCAACAAACTCACCTTCTGATAATATTGGTGTATATGAATGTACTGCGTCATGACTAAACGAAATTTGTTTTTTCTTACTTGATACTATGTCTAAAAATTGCTCTGCATGTATGTTTAATTGATTTTCTTTATTACCAGAGTACACAGCAAAAATAGTACCGACAGGGTCATATATGACGGCATTAATAATATCGGGCTGAGCAACTAAAGCAGACAAGGTTTTTTCGGCAGAATTGGGGTCATTAAATATCACCGCAGATAAACTGTTGCTTGCCACTATATCACTCAACACGGTTAAGTTTTGCGCTGCTTTTAGCTTAGTTATGGCAAATTGTTGGCTAATTAGCGCGGTAGAAATAATAACGATTACGATGACCGCAATAGCAAGCATTGAACAAATGAGCTTGGTTCTAATTGAAGAAAAATTGACTATACTCATCGTTTTACCTCAAGCGCTAACTTTAACACTTGTGAACTTATATTTAATCCAGATTGCTCTAAAGCCTGAATATTAACTTTGAAAAACAATCGTTTATCTTGCTCTACAATTTCAATCATTCCACCTTGTGCGGCAAAACCAGAAATATCCGATACAGTTAAAATTGATTTACTGTCAACTGCCAAAAATATACGCCGCGTTAGCTCACGCGATGCAGAATCGATAAATATGACATCACATTGATCTATTTGGCTAGTGTCTGATAATTGGATAGCGGAAATGTTTTGTTTAGCAATTTTTTTATTCTCGAGTGCGATGAAACTGTCTCGATATTGGTTGCCAAAAAAGCATATTTTCCATGCAGAAGGTTGTTCAATACGCGTTTGAGGCCATTGAGTAAATTTTGCAAAGTTATAAGTAAATGCCGTTTTTAAGTCAAACGAATCCTCGGCGATTGCTGAACTAGAAAATAGAGCAAGTATCGCCATCAATGAATAAAGTATCTGTCGATAAATATTATCATTTCTCATAAATAACGCTTAAAAACTCAAGCTAGCTTTAACAAAATAACTTGGGCCTACCTGATAAGGCAGCAAAATACTCTCTGCTTCATATTCAAGGTGAGATGAGTAAAATAAATCTTTACCATGTGCAGATAACATCAAATCTGGAGTTACAGCCCAGCTAACACCAATATCAACCCCCTTATAGCCCTCAATAGATTTAAAGCTAGTGCCGTTGCCACTGAGTAACTCGGTATTATCAATGATACGCCATACCAGATTCACATCAATATTGTCGGTCATATTCCAATCAACCATGGCTGAAAACATGTTTTGTGGCGCCTGGGTATTTTGCCCCAAAATATCCCCAAACTCGTTTTGAATATAGCTATAGTTAATACGTAACTGCAGCAAATCGGTCACCGCCCACATCGACGACAGCTCGGCACCATAGTTGTAACCATCGTATTGATTTTCAAAAACAGTGTATTGTGAAATGTAATTAGGGAAAGTACTAAGGTCGGTTGTGCCATCAGATGTACTGCGTAACTTATCGTAAACGTTATAGAAAAACGTTGTGTCAAAAGACCATTTTTTCGCGGGTACAAAACGGTAACCCACTTCATAGGACACGATTTCTTCTGATTGGTAGTCATCACTGCCCACAACAAACAATTTAACAAGAGGTGATACATCCGATGGAGCAATGTTTAGCGCATTCACAGATAAGTTATTTTCAACTCGAGACGGAGTTCTAACCGCGCGGGCAATTGAAGTCCATAAGCTATTCTTTGTATCAACTTGCCACATCAAACGAACATTGGGTTGAATTTCAAACCCAGTATAATCATTGTGTTCAAAACGTGACGCTAAGGTTAACCAAAGTGCATCATCCACTAAGGCAATTTCATCACTAACAAATGTACTCCATAAATGTGTTTGTGTTGAATCGGGTTCTGAACTGGTTAATATTGGCATTGAAGTTAAATCATCGCTTATGTATCGATAACCTAAGCCCCAAACGATATTATGATCTTGAGCTACGATAAGCTGATGCTGAAAATCAATATCAACAGTATTGGTGCGAAGATGATAGAGCTCTTCTTCTCTGTCAGCAAAATCGTAATAAGTTTGTAGAGTATATTCTGAGGTTGCCGATAACGCTTTAGTGTAACGCGATAATAAATTGAACCCTTCAGTCTCTACCTCCTCTGAATAAAACACTCTATATTGTGGTGCATCCATTGAAGCTATATTTGATGCTTGATTCATTTTGCTGGTGTAATAGTCACTGCTTAACGTCAAGCTAGTGTCGTTTTCAAGTTGGATATCAACCCTGCCGCCAAATTGTAAATGGTGCCAATCATTACTTTTATCAACAGTAGATGCGGCATCAACAAGTGAACTGTCGAGATCTTTTGCATTATGCTCTAATGAATCGCGACTATTACCTTTAATATACATTCTGGAGCTAGCATTATCTGATAGCTTAGTGCCATATCTTGCGCCGATAAAGCCTTGTTCATAATCACCCGCACCGAGTTCTGCATAGCCGCCTAACGTATCTGCACTGTGTTTAGTGATAATGTTAATAACACCATTTACGGCATTAGCACCCCACAATGCTGCACTGGGACCACGAATAACTTCAATACGTTCAATATCGGCCATTAACGTATCTTGTACTTCCCAATACACCCCAGAAAACGCAGGGGAATAAAGCGTGCGGCCGTCCATCATGACTAAAAGCTTATTGTTATAACGTCCATTAAAACCACGGCTACTAACAGCCCACTTTTGAGCGTCAATTTGAGCCACATGTAGGCCTGGTACGTCGCGAAGAGCTTGAGGAATGGAGGTTGCACCAGAATGGCGGATAGCATCGTTGGTTAACACATAAATGGCGGCGGGAGAATTAGATAAAGGCTGCTTTTGCTTTGAAACCGATGTAACTTCTACATTCATCAATTCTTGTAAACTAAGGTCTAGTGAATTGGATTCTTGAGCCATTACAGTTGAACTGGCACATAAAACCGCTAACGTCGTGTAAGGAAACACATTGATTTTCAACATTGCAGCGACACCCTCATAAAATTAACTGTCATGTAAAAATTTATGAACAAACTTATACATTTATACAATTAATTTACACTAACAAATAATAAAAGTATGCCGTAAGGTATGATTTTTATTCTTTTAAAAGAAAATATCGTTTAAATATACTGTTGAAATGTCAGAACTGTGAACTCAGTAAGATATCGTAAAGCAAACAACCTAAGTCGCGATAGCCATTCGCAACTTAGATTGTAGCCCTCATTATAGGCGCATTTGCTGGCTTTTATTTTGTACGTTTTGATAAAACTTGAGTGTTTTACCTACTGTGAGCTTGTCTCTATCAGTCATATTATTCCAACTGATAATTTGCTCAACACTTACCTTATAAACTCTAGCGATACTCCATAAGGTATCCCCGTATTGAACTGTATGCCCAGCTTGGGGAGTGGCACTGGAAGCAGCAGTGATTAGCTGCGGTTGAACGAGTGTATTGTCACTCTGTTTGTGAATTATTTTCTTCGCCGCAGATTGAGAGGCCGCTAATTCAACATCTAAAATCACCTGAGATGCCGTGTGTGGCATATACAAGAATTGACCCGCTATAATTTTATCACCATCAATATCATTCATGGCTTTGATTTTATCGACATTGGTTTGATGACGCTGTGCGATGACCGTAATATTGTCACCGTTTTGAATTTGATATTTGTACCATTTTACCCGTTCGTTCACATCAGTATTGGCTAACGCTTGCTTGAACTTATGAGCTTTACTCACAGGTACCACTAACTGATGCGGCCCTTGTGGTGATGTGGCCCAGCGGTTAAAACCAGGATTTAACTTTTGTAAGCGTGTAACAGGTATTTTAGCCAGCTTCGCCGCGACAGCTAAATCGATTTGGCTACCAACATCAATCACTTCAACCAAGGGCTTATTGGGAATGGGGTTTAGGCTTATGCCGTAGCTTTTAGCATTCTTAACCACATCAGCAATGGCTAGAAGTTGCGGCACGTATTGCCTCGTTTCAGTGGGTAATTTTAGTGACCAAAAGTCAGTGTCAAGTCCCCTAGCCTCATTATATTTTATTGCTTCTCTGAGCCGACCTTCACCAGCATTATATGCGGCAAGTGCATACAACCAGTTATCGGTTTTTTTATACAGATACTCCAACATATCAAGCGCTGCGGTGGTTGCTGCAGGCACATCTTTGCGACCGTCATACCACCAATTCATATCTAAACCAAAGTGAATCGCCATAGGCGAAGTAAACTGCCATAAGCCTGAAGCATCAGCACTTGAGTACGCGAGAGGATTAAAAGAACTTTCAACGATCGGTAATAATGCCAGTTCAATCGGTAAATCACGATGCTCAAACTCTTGCACGATTAAATATAAAAAAGGACGAGCGCGTTGTGAAATTCGCTCGAGGTGTTGAGGGTTATCAATGTACCATTGGCGGTATCGGTTCACTAAGTACTGGTCAGGTATTGGCATATCCATTGAAAAACGAATACGTTCCCATACATCACCAGACTCTTTATATTGTCGACGTACCAACGATTTTGGAATGTTATATTCAGTCGACTTTTTAGTTTTGTTAACGCTTTTATGTGTTTCTATATCGGTTACGGTTGACGATTGGCAACCACATAACAGCATAAATCCCGTAGAAATAAGGAAAAGTGATGTTTTCAATTAAAGGTATTCCTCAGATATTACGCCGTGTTTTTTATTGATTAATGCGTAAGTAAAATTGAGCAAAAGTCGTTCATTGTAATTGAGATTTCAAAACCTCGCTATTGAAATCAATTGTTTCAACTCTTCGTGCTTAATAGTAGCCATAACCATTAAATCAGCTTTTGGGCTTGGTTGTGGTCAAATTCTTTTAACGTCTTTCTTGCCAAATACCTAAAAGGAAATGCTTTAACGGCTTCCTCAAATGGCATAACAGCAAAAGCCCAGAAGATGGAGGCATCAAAATACAAGATTAACAGGGCACAAAGCGGAATTGAAATTAACCATTGGCCAGTAAAATTGATTTTAAATACCGCTGTCGTTTTACCCAAAGCCCGCAGAATATGACCATGTACTGTGTTATATCCACGAATAAACGGCAGTAGTATATACAAAGGAGCAATTGACGCTAATGCTAGGTACGTTTCGTGATTTAACCCCGGATATATATCACCAATAACAAAACTTAACGCCCAAAATAATCCACAAGATAATACCGACAAAACCACCGCCATCTTGATACTAATATCAACATCTGCAGTTAGGTTTTCTAATTTTGTTGAACCAATGGCTTGGCTAATAGTAATAGCTGATGCATGCGCCCACGAGGTTATAAATTGAGTTCCACCTCTTATCCATGGCATTAAGACTGTAATGGCGGCATAAGCATTAATAGAAAGTTGTGAATACAATAGCTGATAAATTGTTGCTCCAATCGATAACATGGTGACATTAGCTGCAACTGGAAATATCTCAATGAAATGCAATTTAATGTTGTTTATGAACAATGCCATTTTACTGTTAAAAGAAAGGTCCAGATCTTGTTGATACTTTAAACATACAGTTAAAAATATCATTCGTAAGCTAATCGCAATCACACTGCCTATTGCCGCACCGACAACTCCGAGGCCTTGCCAATCACTGACACCATGGATTAAGAAATAAGATGCAAAAGCATTAATTGGTAATTCAATCAAATAACTTTTAAATGGCAGTTTACTGCGGCCTAACGCATTAAACATAGCCGTGATAACTTGAGTAATAGCAGTAAATAAGACTAAATATTTTGCATAACCAAGGTATTGGCCAATCTCAACATATAAGGTTTTATTGTCAGTAAGCCAATAAATTAAATCTTGGTCTAACCATGAAAGTAATAGCCAGAAAACAATCGCCACAATCAGGTTAATCAACATTCCAGACCAATATGAATTTGCCAGTTTGGTCTGGTTAGCAGAACCTACTGCACGGCTCATCACTAGTTGAGTTCCATTGGCCAGCGCCATTTGAATACCCAAAATAAATGACACTATAGTCGTGGCAATACCCATTGCCGCTAATGACACTTCGCCCAAAGGACTGACTAATAAAGTATCAATCATCAACATTGACTGCATTAACAACGCATTTAATGCTAAAGGCCAGCCTAAAGAGATATTTCGTTTGATATAGGCATTAGATGCCGATGATAAGAACACAGTACGTCCTTGAGCAAAAAAGTCTAAGCAATTAAAATTATGTTGCAAATCAATTACAAATGAAGACCATAATAAGTTATCCCAGTATTGATGAACTGACTATAATCTGTCATTGTGATTGTTGCTTGAGTTAGTCAACTACTGACGGTTAACAACATTGAGCATTAAGTAATACAATTACATTAATCTAATCAGCAAAAATTAACAGATCTATTTTAGTTTACTACCAAATTTAGATGCAATTAAAACAACATCAACTTTAACAGACATCAAAAAGTGTATTCATTTTAATGATTTTTGCAGCGATTTACAGTGTGCTTAAACCTATAGCCAGACTTGATGTGAGACAATAACAATCGGTAGCAGTGATAAGTCAGCTCAATAATACGTCGACAAATTTGAACAACAAAATTAAACGCAAAGTACATATGTCACATTTAAAAGATTGCTCGTTTGTATAGTGATTTTTTAGGTGTATAGTTGTACTTAAATAGTATATATCAACAAGTAGAGATGATTATGATCGGTGATTTTGATTCAATTGCTGGCTCAAAGCGCAGTTTGCATGTACAAGTCGCTCGCGAAATAGCGAGAAAGATATTGTCTGGAGAGCTCGCTCAAAATTCGGTAATACCCAGCGAATTAGATCTCTGCGAACAATTTGGTGTAAGCCGAACCGCATTGAGGGAAGCAGTTAAACTTCTGACTTCAAAGGGTTTACTTAAGTCTAGACCTAAAGTTGGCACAAAAGTGGTTGAACGAGCTTACTGGAACTTCTTAGACTCTCAATTAATTGAGTGGATGGACGGCATTTCTGATAATGACGAATTCTGTTCTCAATTTCTTGGATTACGCGGAGCAATTGAGCCTGAAGCATGCGCCCTTGCCGCTCGCCATGCCACCATTGAACAACGCATGAAGCTATCAGAAATATTCGATAAAATGTGCGATATAGCTAAAGCTGATGTATTTGACCAAGAACAATGGACCACAGTTGACACTCAATTTCATAGCTTAATCTTTAACGCTACGGGTAATGTATTTTATCTGCCATTTGGCAATATTTTAACGACTATGTTTGCAAACTTTATCCATCATACTTCTGAAGATGGTAGCACTTGTATTGAAGAACACAGAAAAATATACAGTGCCATTATGGCAGGTAACAGTGACAAAGCTCGCGCAGCATCGGCCGCTCATTTACTAACAGTTAAAGACAAATATCCTGTTTAGTTAACTGTGTATTTAGCTATCGTATTATTAAATCAATAACTCACATCGGCCGATTATATATCGATGTGTGTTATTGATTAGTATATAACCTAAAATCACGTAGCCTAATACAAAACCTAATTCCAGCAGTGTTGGAGTCATGCGCGCAAACCAATACTCTTTCTTAATAGACTCAAACTGTCATAATTACTGATTTTTACATCAGCTTTTATCATGACTGGTGAATGTTTATAAATAAAATAGCGCGTTAGAGGTCTTTATCATGCCACAATCTTTACTGCCGAATATTATGACTTTTATCAGTCAGATAGACCCTTTCGACAAAATTGATAAAGCCGAATTAAGAGAATTATGTGCTCATGTTAAAATAAGCTACTTGGGCAAAGGCGAAAAAGTAGACCTTGATGAAGATGACAAAGAAAAATCACTGTATATCGTTCGAACAGGCTCGATGGAACAACGCAAAACAGATGGTGTACTTAGAGCTAGATTAGGTCCAGAAGACCTTTTTGGCTTCACATTTCTAAATTCTGATGTCAATGATAACGAAGGTTATTACGCTACTGCAATTGAAAATACCCTGCTCTACTTAATTCCTCATTCAGCATTGCAAACCTTATTTAAACATTCTCCACATGTAGCAGAGCATTTTGCCTCACAAGCTCAAGTAAGGCTGAAATCAGCTTTAGATGTTGTGTGGTCAAACAAAGAAAAAGGCTTATTTTTACGTCGTGTCGGCGATATTGCTACAGGTCGAATCGCGATAGTCACCGCAGATATGAGTATTCGTAAAGTAGCTCACGAAATGCGTAATGTGCTACGAACATCTTGTGCGGTGATTTATAAAGACAACAACATCGTCGGCTTAATTACAGACCGCGATATGACTAAGCGCGTGATTGCAGATGGTGTATCTGTTGACCAGCCCATTGAAGATGTGATGACAGCGTCACCCCACATTATCAAACCAGACGATTTGGTTTTGCATGCAGCATCATTGATGATGCAGTACAATATTCGTAACTTACCTGTTGTGAAAGATAATAAAGTCATAGGCTTATTAACTACTACACACCTGGTCCAAAATCACCGTATGCAGGCAATATTCTTAATTGATAAAATCAAATATGCTGGAAGCACTTCGGTATTAGCAAGCTTCACACCTGAACGCCAAGCTATATTTGAAGCCCTGGTTGAGGGAAAAGTCGCCCCTGAAACCATTGGCAAAGTCATGACCATGATTATGGATGCTTATAATCGTCGCTTAATTCAAATTGCTATCGACAAGTTAGGCCCACCACCTTGTGAATTTTCATGGATAGTTGCTGGCTCACATGCCCGAAATGAAGTACATATGCTGTCTGATCAAGATAACGCAATAGTGTTAGCAGACAGTGCAACAGACAACGATAAAATCTACTTTAAACATTTAGCCAATCTCGTCACTCATGGTTTAGACCGTTGTCATTACTCATTGTGTTCAGGAAACTATATGGCTTCGACACCTAAATGGTGCCAAACAGTGTCAATATGGAAAGCCTATTACAAAAAATGGGTCGCTAACCCTGAATATGAATGTTTACTCAATATCAGTGTCTTTCTTGAAATACGTACTATCTATGGCAATGCTGATTACGAAACAGAGTTACGGAATGAACTTCACAGTAACATTAAAAATAACCGCGAATTTTTAAGTAGCTTAGTCAAAGATGCTGTTAACACTAATCCGCCATTAGGAATTTTTAATAAACTAGTGCTAGAAAAGTCAGGTGAAAATAAAAAAACGCTCGACGTTAAAAAATACGCCATTAACTTAATTATTGATCTTGCCCGTATCTATGGCCTCGCAGTTGAGTGTGACTTATCTGCCACAGATGAGCGTTTTAAAGCTGCTAATGAAAAAGGTGTGCTCAGTGATGATTCATTTAAAAATATATTGGGCGCTTATAAATTCATATTATCTTTTAGATTTAATCACCAATTAGTCGCATTAAAACAAGGTGAAGAGCCTAATAACAATATTAACCCAGATCATTTTGGAAGCTTTGAACGCAAACATTTAAAAGATGCATTTAGAATTATCGCTGACTTACAAGAAGCAGCAAAAGTCAGGTTTGGGAGTCGTTAATGAAGTCATTTATTCATTACTTTCACCCCTTAATGAGAATAATGCGTGAGCGTGAGCAGTTTTTAGCAGATAAAAATGTACCAGAATTTATTAGCGATAATTTACTGCAAACAGTACCTGCCCTTATCGATACTGCTGAGTCGTTTGATTATTTAGTGCTCGATTTTGAAACAACAGGCTTAGATGTTGAAAATGATTTAATTTTATCGATTGGTTGGGTTGAGATTATTAATTCACAAATCGATCTGGCATCTTGTAAACATCACTATATTAATTCAAAGTCGCAAATTAAACCTGTTACTGCAGTTATCAATCATATTACGCCACAAATGCTCAATGAAGGTGAATCGATTCATGATGCCATTAAAGCACTGTTTAATGCATCAAAAGGAAAAATTCTTGTTGCACACGGTTGTATCGTCGAAGCGCAATTTCTACAAAAATACATGAAACGTAATTTTCAGTTAACTGCCCTACCATTGTTATGGATCGACACGCTCAGTATCGAAAAACACATGGCAATGTCAGTTAATAATCCTGACATAGATTTGACACTTGCAACCACAAGAGAACGTTATAACTTACCAGAATATAATAGCCACAATGCATTAGCTGATGCGGTTTCTACTGCTGAGCTTTTTTTAGCACAACAAAAAAAATTACAACCCCATAATAAAATGCGCTTTGGGCAACTGTACAAAATGAGTCAATAGCGAAACGATAAAACAAGGGCATACGCGACAGGTTAAATTGGCACACTGCCCCTAGTTTATTGATGTGTTACGAGAATCTTACTGAAGCCCACTTCAAATACCTGGTTATCATATGCAGTGTTCACATTAATTTGTGGGTATATCCCAGCCTTAAAATAATAGCTCGCATTCAACCAGTTTTTTGACAACGTATAATAGTGACCATCGTTAGCTAAAACTGGCTCTCCCCATTTAAGCGTTTTAATTGTAACTTCGCTATCAATCGTTGTTTGTAATTCAATACCTTGTAAGTCTACGCTGATCGTGTATTGCCATTGCTGATATGCTTTTGCTACGCCCAAATCAATGCTAAATGGCTGACAATCATCACATGTTTGATTATTGCCCGCAAATGAATCATTCAAAATGACTCTTACCGGTTTATCGTCACCTTCCCATAACAGTTTCACTAACGCCTGCTTTATCTCATAACCATGAACTTGACCAAGTACAACCTTAGGCGCCAGTCCCGTAATGGTAGGATATTGTTCAATTATTAGGGTTGATTCGAGTTTGTGCTCGCCAGTGATGAACCAATTTTGATTACTTGAACTGCAACGATTTTCAGTTTCAAAATGATATAACTCGCGCAATTCAGACCGAACATAACTCGAGTTAGTCGTCGTCGCACCTATTTCATCTAAATTCACTTTAAAACTTAATACATCAGGTGACGTTTCCCGCCAGAAATACTCAAGCGAAGTCTCATTTGAGAGTTTCTCTTTACTAGAGCAATCTGCTGGGATCAATTCAGCAGCGCTGCTTCCACCCGTACCATAATAATCATCCTGGCTTACAGGTAATGTTAATTTCCATTGATTGATATTCCAACCACACTCGACGCAGTCATCAATAAGATCTCCCCCTCCATTAATAGGTAGTGTTCCAACCACATCTTGCTCGTTGGAACTTGAACCACCGCATGCAGACAAAGCCAGCAATGCAGAAAACACTAGCACCTTTCTTTTTAATGCACTCATAAATCCTCCTTATTAGTATTACAATAAGATAAGGTAAAGGCTGTGTTTTTCAAACAACAATCTCTGTGACAAGGGTCAAAGTATCGTGTAAATGTTATTGCATACAGGTTTAAAATCAAACAGCAAAGATGATTTAAATGAACATTTATAAACTGTTATGTAAATTTTGTTACTTTTTGGTACATATATCACTACGATTAAGTAAAAGTTTGTTTCTCATCACAGAAATATACTCAACAAAAAGCGAGAATGATTTCAGAGCTTATTATAATACAAATAGGGGTAAGACATGAAAAAGACATTATTAGCAGGAGCAATCGCCTTAAGCTTATTAGGCGGCTGTGTTTCGACTGATACGTCAAATGAGGTACCTAACAATCCAGTTGTTAATACCGCAGCATTAGAAACCAACTCTAAACCGCTTGTTAGCAGTAACACACTGACTACTGCAGATGCCCAAATACTAAAAACCCAACTGCTCAACTTAAAAGACGGTGACACATTAGACATCGCACCTGGCAAATTTGCCAACTTGGGAAAAATTGATATTACCGCCAATAACGTCACCATTAAGGCCACTGAACCCGGTAAAACATGGTTAACTGGTGCCGTACAAATCAACTTACGCGGAAATAACATCATTTTAGATGGTGTGGTGTTTACCGAAGGTGGTCCTGCTGAACGTATGGGCGGTATTGTATTTCGTGGCAGCGACAACCTTGTCACCAATACTACGTTCTATTTTTTTAACGACGGTTATGAATATGAGCCAATGGGCGACCGCGACGAATACCCAAAATATCTTTGGGTTTCTTTATACGGTAAAAATAACCAACTAATTAACAATACGTTTGAAGGTAAACACAAGCGTGGGACATTGATTGGTGTGCAAAAAGCTAAAGGTGATAAAACGCCAGACAACCATGTCATTAAGGGCAATTTATTTTTTAATCAAAAAAGTAACCAGCATTACGAATTCGATTTCAAAGCCGCCGAACGTTACAACTCAAACAGTTGGGAAGCGATTCGTGTTGGTGACTCAAAAAGTTCTATTTACCCTTCAAAAACACTCGTAGAAGGCAATCTGTTCCTCCAATGTGATGGCGAGACAGAATTGATCACCTTTAAATCAGGTGAAAACGTCCTAAGGGGCAATACCATCGTTGACTCTGCTTCAATGATTTCATTACGTCACGGAAAAAATAACACGGTTGAAAATAACGTGATTATTGGTAATGCCAAGCGCTATACCGGTGGCATACGTTTTTATGATGAAGGCCATGTCATTCGTAACAATTACATTGAACGTGTAATGGGCACAGGCAATGTTCGCGGTGGTATCGCAGTTAACACAGGCATTACTGACGTTAAAAATGGTGAAAAATTAGGTGGTGGTGTTAAGGGCAAAGGCCTTAATAAACAAGCTACACCTTATAAGGTATTAGTTGAAAATAATTCGATTATCGACTCTCGTCAAAACATTCTTTATTCATCAAAAGTGCACAGTGTAAGCCAATACGATAACTCAAAAGTATCAACGGTTTATGCCGGTACTGATATTACTTTCCGTAACAACCTTTCATTTGCCGAGTTAAAGAAAACCCTAGCAGTTAAAGGTGACGACGGTAACGCACCTTTAGTTAATCCAACTTACGAAAATGAACTGTATTACGGCGAAGTGGCTGAAACCACACTTCCTACTACGCCTGGCATTATTACCGACGTAAAACCTGAATTGGTTCGCGGTGAAAATGGATTACTCGAAGCCACTAATTATTCTGGTGGAGCCCGAGGATTAACGGTTCTAACGGTGAATGATACCGGGGCAACCTACCGCATTCAAAAGTAATTCAATCAGTTTAAGACCATATTTACAGTTTAGCCCCAGAAATGGGGCTATTAAAAGAGAGATGTCACTATGAAAAAAACTACACTTGCTAGCTTAATATGCATTGCATTATCTGCTGGTGCTTTAAGCGGTTGTGATTTTTACGATGAACCATCAACAACAGATACTGGTTCAGAAATAACACCAGAACCAACGCCAGAAGTTGCCAGCACTATTGTTACCACAACAGCTGAACTTCTTGCGGCAATCGATAGTGCCCAGACCGGTGATTTTATTGGTTTAAGTACTGTTGGCGACTTTTCAAATATCGGCACAATTGTTCTCAACAAAGCGATTACCCTACTGTCTGCAGATGCTGAAGGAAATATTATTTCAGCTGATGGCGAAACAGTCACAGAGCAAGCCGTCTTATCAGGCGCTGTTTGCATTGACATACCCACTGAAGCAGTAGAAGTGTTAAACGACGGTAATCAAGTGCGTATATCAAATATTGCCTTTGAAAACATCACTATGGATTCTTGTGGAAGTGGCGAAAGTACTTCAAACTCAATTATCAATATTGGCAAAGTCGGTAAAGACAAAACAGCAGTATTGTTAGATAACCTAACATTTGACGGTTCATCATTTACAGAACCAACCGGTTCTAGTGATGCATGGGTTTATTCACGTGGTTTAGTTGATCTATCAGACAGCACGTTCACGAACAAATCAGAAAACGCTCAAAGTATTTTATATTTAAACTGTGGCAGCTCTACTTCTCGTGGTGGCAGTAATGATGACCCACGTGGCTCAACCTTTACGGGAAATACATTCTCTTTAGCAGCATTAAATTCAGCCGGTGTAGTTAAAGCGGCAACCATTGGTGTGCCAAGTAATTTAGGCCAAGATAATAAAAACTGTGCAACCACATTTACCGATAATACTTTTGAAAACTTTACTTATTTAATCAGCGAAACAAGCGATGCTTCAACAGCATTATATGATGTATTTGGTGACACTGTTCAAACAGAAAATACCTTAATTAATGATATTGATGACACTACCACGCCTCCTGATGCCGGTGTTAGCAACCCTAAAAATATTGCTGAATTGAATGCTGCCATTTTAGCGGCAACCGCAGGCAGCACGATTACGGTGGGTGCCGGTGACGAATATGACTTCTCCGCAGGTACTATCACCATTGATAAAGCCATTAAATTAGTTGGCGAAGATGGCGCACTATTCACAGGTTCTACGTGTATAGATGTGTTGGATGCAGCTGTTGGTACAGAAATATCAAACATTTCATTCAAAAACATCACTGTAGATGTTTGTGGCGACCCTTCTGGTAGTGCATCTAACTCGATTATTAACATCGGTAAAGTTGGTAAAGATAAATTAGGTGTCACCTTAGACAAACTTAATTTTGATGGTGCTGGGTTTATAGAACCGACAGGATCAAGTGATGCTTGGGTATATTCGCGCGGTTTAGTGGATATTTCAAATACCACTTTTGCAAATAAATCAGCAGATGCTCAAAACATTTTATATTTAAACTGTGGCAGTTCAGCGGCGCGCGGCGGCAGTAATACTGACCCACGCGGCTCAATATTCTCTAGCAATACATTTGCATTAGCAGAATTAAATGCATCAGGCATGACCAAAGCTGCAACCATAGGTGTGCCAAGTAACTTAGGCCAAGAAAACAAAAACTGTGCGACGACTTTTACAGACAACACGTTCACAAACTTCAGTGCCTTAATCAGCGTAACAGAAGATAATTCAACTGCACTTTATGATGTCTTTGGTGACACAACAGAGTCTGACAATATTTTAGAAAGCACAGCAACAGAAGAAACGGTAATGCCATTCACTGTCGCTGAGGTGAATGCCGCGATTGCTGCAGCAGAAGTTGGCACAACAATCACCTTAGGTGCTGGTGAGACTTATGATTATTCATCTGGTGTGATCACCATTGATAAAGCGATTAAGTTAGTTGGACAAGACGGTGCTACGATTTCTGGTAGTACTTGTATCGACATCATTGATGGCGCTGCTGGTGCTGAAATTTCTAACATTATCTTCTCTAACGACGCTATTGCACTTTGCGGAACAACTGATGATGCAAAAGAAGCCGTAATCAACATCCAAAAAGTCGGCGAAGATGAAATGCCTATCCTATTAACGGGCCTAACATTCGACACCACCAATATCACATCTCAAGATCAAATCGAAAACAAAGGAGCTTGGATCCGTTCTTACGGGTTTATGAACCTGACAAACAGCAGCTTCACCACTCAAGATTCAGGTTTGCAAAACGACTTAGTGAAGCTTACTTGTAGCTCATCTAAAGGAAAAATGGGCACCCTAATTGACGGCAATGCATTTTCAATTGCTGGTGCAGACTCTAAGGAAACTGCAGCAATCAAAATTGGCGATTCAAGCAGTGGCGCAATTAAAGATGCCGACAATGAAAATAACTGCAATGTCACCGTGAGCAACAATAGCTTCAGCGGTTACACATTTGACATTGTAAACAGTGTTGGTAGCAGTGGTGCACGCGATGCGGCTATTTTTGCCCGCCTAGAAAGCGAGAGCACAAACCTGTTCCCTGGCAACACGTTTAACCAGTAATTAAACATTGTAATCCTCTTTGCTACTTCACACTAAATACAAGTTTGCAAAGAGGTATTTATGACAAAATTAGGATATAAAAAATGAATAAATATGTTGCAGTGGGTGCAGGTGTTTTAGGGTTACTCGCCTTTAATGCAGTAGCTGATGACTCAGATGATGTAAGACCAGGATCAAGTACCATCGCCGTAAAATGGGAACATAAACTTTTAGAGGGGCGTACCGATAAGCCAAAGGTTGAGTTTGCACATCGTATGCGTAATGGTTTTCAATTTGGTATCGAACAAGTGTGGTTATATGATCGCAGCGTACCTGAAACAGACGCGGGTTATGCACCTGAACAATATGAAATGAACTTTAAAACGGACTATAAATACACTTGGGGTAATAAAAAACACCAAGCAGGTCCGGTTCTAGATTATCAAATTAAAGAAGACTCGAAGAACATACGTGTTGGCGCATATTATGGCTATCGGATCACTAAAAACATCAGTACAAAATTTCGAGCAAGATATTCAACCAACCTTGACAGAATTCGTATTGGTGAAGGTGAGAGAGACGATATCAATAAAGAAATGCGTTATGACTTTTGGTTAACGTATCGTTGGGATGCATTTACCTTTGTATGGGATGCAATCCTATTACAAAAGTTATCTTCAAATCTAAACAGCTCTGGTGTTGAACAACACATTTTCGATAACAACAAGCAAACTGCTTGGGAACACGAATTTAGCGCTGAGTATCGTATGCCTGAAGCGCGCGAACATGCATTCTATGCCAAGTTCAAGTTAAAGCAAAAGCTTAACAAACCTAGCCATACAGAAGAGCGAAATGGTGGGTACGACTGGTACGGTAAGCATGATAATGCCATGGAAGTGGGATACAAATACCGATTCTAGATAATAAGCCAGCCGACATAGACAAACATGTCAATGTCGGCTGATAACTTATCGTATCAAAATAGAATCTCCCCTTCTCACCAACATTTCACCCTAATGCTTTTGGACTAAAACAACGTTAGCGGTAAAGGAAATAGTATGAATCTAAAGCTTTCGACGACCATGTTAATGGTGTCATCTGTACTACTTGCAGGTTGCATGAGCACCTATGAACCAATCAAGGTTATGCCAAGCAATGGTCAACGTGGTGTACCTGCCGATTACGCTAAATTTGACTCTATTTTAAGTGCTTCAAAATTACAAATATCGACACCGAATGCCAAAGAAGGCAGTAAAAATGAAGTGGCTTCAGACAGTAATTTTACAGGCGTAATGGACGAGAACTTTTACGTAGATAAAGGTTCAGAAGCTCTTGTGTTCAAAATGCAAGGCTATAAGTTGCGTAATGAATTACGCATCCTTGAAAATTTCAAAACAGATAATCCAGATAAGATATATAAGTTAAGCGCTGATTTAATGCTGATTGACCCAATGAATGCCATTAAAAACAGTGATCCTGAACGTGATGAAATGACTTTTTTGCAAGTGCATAACAAAGGCACTCATGATGATGGAAAACACGGAGCCGGTTACATCCCTCACCCACTCGTTCGAATTGTATGGGAAGGTGAACGTCGTGGTATTAACAATCACTATTGGGCCATTGTTAAAAACAATGCCGTAAATTGCTCAAAAGAATTTGGTAACCGTGAAAAGCAAATCTGTAAAAAAGCTTACACTCGTTATGATTTAGGCGAACATGATCCCCTAAATCCGGTGCATTTCGACATTGCTGTAGGCGATCAAAGATTAATCATCGACTTTAACGGTGACAATGTGGTTGACCACAAACTTGATTATTGGACACACATGCGCAGTTATTTTAAAGCCGGTGTGTATAATCAATTTGAAAATGGTCAAAGTGAAGCACACTTTTATAACTTGAAATATTCAGTCGAAGAAACCAAGTTTTAAATGGCTAACCACCAATAAACTAGTGTTTCATCCCCCCCCGATTTACTGTCATTAATCAAACCGCCATTGACCCGTCAATGGCGGTTTTTATATAACATCATTAGTGAGTTAACACTCATTTTTATAATGTATCACATCATAAAATCAGGCTAATTCAACGGTCGACTTAAAGCTGCAATCCATTGATTAGGTTCGGCTATAATAAACTCATAAACCTGTTTGCTTTTGAGAGTAATTCGAATCGCATCAGCCGTGACAGGCATAATACCGCCCCCCTTTCCCATACACCTGGTAACAGAATCAATATCATCTCGTATTAGAGTGTAAGGACCTAAACCTTGTGCTTTATTAAAGGGTTCAAAAATAATAGTTGATTGAGTTAAGTGTAATTTTCCATCAGATCTTGCAACACCAATTTGTACAGCAGTAAATGAAGACTTAATGATTTCACTAGACATAATTTTCCTTATCTTCAATTTTAAGTACAAACATGCGTTAGCCATAATGAGTGATTAACCACGGCCACCATAATAAATTAGTCATCAAACGGCCCTAATTTACTTAACCGTCAAACATAATATCGACAGCCGATAAAGTGATTACCTTATGACATCAACACGCAATAAGCATAAAAAAGGGTTAACTTTTCATACACCAAAGTGTAAAAAGTTAACCCAACAAACAAAAATACGGTTTACTGATTAGCGCGAGCTACTGCTTTAAATACAATAATTCAATATCACGTTGTGCCCATACTTCGGATAAGTCTTGCTTCACATTAAACCCGCTAAAGTCAGTATCCGTGGCTAAGCTTATCCATTCTGGTTTATCTAATGCAATTCCCGCTTTAAGATAAAGTGGTGTCATACGTTCAACACGTCTTCGTTTATCTTTTTGGCTGTATGGCCATTTAACCACAGGATCATGGTACTGAGCCATAAACTCAATACCTTTGATTAATGAGCCACCTTGTTGATTTGTGTAGTGCCACAAGTCGATCCCCAACTTTTCTCCTAACTGAGCAAGACCAACTAAAGGATCCAAACTGAAATAATGGTAATGATAAGCGCGAGTTCGTTCAATTTCATGGGGTTGTGAGCCATCTGCTTCAAATTGTGAATCTATGCGCATTTTACCTTTTTGCACCATTTGCTTGGCAAGTGGTTTATTACCTAAAAAATATGAAATACCCGCTAATTGATAGTCATACCAGGTACCGTGGTTATTCACTGAATATGCTTCGCCTTTCGGGCCTCCACTTAAATCATCTATAATCATCCAGTCAAGATATTCACAGTACCATTGATTTATGGCTAACTCGTCAGCAGTAGTCCACTGGGATGATGTTGATAATATCGCAATAGCATCAAGCAAACGTTCGGCTAATGTTCTGGTGTCAATAATGCCGCTACGTCGACCATCTGCAACACCAGGTACACCTTGTCCAAATTTGACATTAGGGTTCATTTTAGTTGATTCATTAATAAACCAAGTTCGAATGAGTTGAATACCTTGCTGTGCATATTTTTCATCTTGGCTAAAGTAATAGGCTAGCGCGATTGCCCTTACGCTGCGAGTAAAATTGCCGATCCGTTTTGAGTCTGTCTCATCAGTTTTTGACGCAGGATTAGTTTTCCCATCATGACGAATCCAGGGTAAACCATCTGCTTTACTATTATCTGGCCACCAATATGGACTAATACTCATGTAGTCATGTGTATCACCACTGGGCGGCGTCATACCTTTATCTGTTACGCTAAAAGGGCCCGACTTTATGGCTAAATCAGCTTCTTCAAGCAGCAATTGGTAACTGCGTTTCATTGATGTCGTTGCATCTGCTGAGTGCAATATCGTTCTATTTGACGCTAATGTTTGTGGGTCCAAAAAAACAAAATCACTGGCCATTAATGGTGAACTCAATACTGTAAGAATACATGCTGCTAATGAGACTTTTTTAAATACTGTCATATTACTTACCTTAACGTTATTTACATGCCATCATGTATTAAGCGGCTTTAGCTTCAATGTTGTCATCAACCGCTTTAACCAATAATAAGCCAACAGCCAATACAATGACGCCGCACAATACAAACGTCATTCGGCCCCAAAATGGATTAGGTAGTGCAAACATGGCCATGATCGCAATGCCCACTGACGCAATTAATGTACCGAGCATTTTACGTTGTTTATTATCCAGTTTTTTCTGTGCCTCACCTTCAGATACCAATGGAGTCGCTAGGTTGTCAAAAAAGGCATCTACGTTGCGTTGGCGGTCGTCTGACAAGGGCTTATAAAAGAGTGTAGACATCACAAAGAATCCGCCGGTTAACACAATATGGCTAATCAAACCAATAGCGACTTTTAGATCGGCCCACTCACGGGTGGTTAATTGATTGTCTAATGCAAAGAAGTTTTCAATCATTTCTGGTGTAATAATTAGCCCCACCACAATGGATACACATGCCCCCATAATTAAAGTGCCCCATGCTGCCCAGTCAGGTGTTTTCTTGATAAAAAAGCCACAAAAAGCAGGTATCGTCATAGGAAAACTCAGTAAGGCACCCACATACATCATGGTGTCAAATAAACTCAATCCTTTTAGCGAATTAATAAACAATGCAACCAATATAATTGCGATACCAAAAGCCGTTGAGGTAAGTTTAGATACGGTTACTAATTCTTTTTCTGATGCGTTAGGACGTAAAATGGGTTCGTAGAAGTTTTTAACAAAGATACCCGAGTTACGATTTAACCCAGAGTCCATTGATGACATCGTTGCGGCAAACATTGCAGCAATTAACAAACCAACCATGCCAACAGGCATGTAGTTTTCTACAAAATATAAATAAGCAAAGTCAGCCGCTTTACTGCCTGCTTCTGGATATGCAGCGGCTAAATCAATGCCTTGCCCTGCAATAAACCAACTTGGCATAAACCAAATAACAGGTCCTATGGTCATTAAAATACAGGCCAACAATGCCGCTTTACGTGCATTATTAGAGTCTTTAGCAGCTAGATAGCGATAAGAATTAAGCATGTTGTTGGTAATACTGAACTGCTTGATAAAAATAAACACAGCCCAAAGGGTAAAAATGCTCAAATAATTTAAATCACCTCCTGTAATGAACGACTCTGTAGGGAAGTTTTCAACGATATTAACAGGGCCACCGCCATAAACCATCGCTGATATTGCACAGGTTAATGTCACAGCAATAATGATCACCATTTGCATAAAGTCTGATGCAATAACCGCCCATGAACCACCTGTTACCGACATAGCAAGTACCACTAAACCCGTTAGCACAATCGTGGTGGTCATATCAAAACCAAATATGCTTGATGCAATAATGGCTAAACCGTTTAACCAAATACCAGCAGAAACCACACTGTTTGGCATCCCCGTCCAAGTAAATACTTGTTCGTTTGTGTTACCAAAACGCATTCTTATCGCTTCAATAACGGTAACTACCCGCAATTGACGGAATTTGGGGGCAAAATAGACATAATTCATCAAATAGCCAAAGGCATTGGCTAAAAATAAAAAAGCCACAGCAAAACCATCTGTGTAAGCTTTGCCTGCGGCTCCGGTAAATGTCCATGCACTAAATTGCGTCATAAATGCAGTTGCACCTACCATCCACCACAACATGCTTCCTCCGCCACGGAAGTAGTCACTGGTATTTGTTGTAAACGTTCTAAACATCCAACCGATTGCGATTAGGAATAGAAAATAGATCCCGACGATAATTGTATTGAGTTCCATTTTTGTACCTTCTGTAGTTTCTATTGCTAATAAGTATAAATTTTCACACACCCAATTTGTACTACAATAAGTCAATTTAGTGACTCGGATCTTATTTAATTCCTGTGACTAAAGCTGTGTCTAATTTCTAAACTGGCTAAGCGTCATTTGGTAACAACAACTCATATCACACTGCCAAAACAATGTCGTAAACAATTGCAAATAATCACTAATTTTAAATTACTATCATTTTAGGTTTATGATGGCCAATTAACTCTGTCTATGTATTTGAGGTATTTAATCGACATTAAAAGATTCATTGGTATCTTTATTTATGTTTTATGTCCTATCACCCTCTTTATTTGTATTACTAATAAGAGTATTTTTAATAAATTAAATCTTATAAAGAGGTCTTAAATGAGACGATTAACTTACGGTAAACTTACATCAATCAGTATTATTGGCTTAACCCTATTGCCACTGGCTAACGCCGCAGATTTGGAAAATGAACTAGCACAGTATAAGTCTCAGTTAAGTGCCACACTCAGCCAACAAAAAGCTCCTAGTCAAAACTTTGATTTAACGAAATGGAAGATTAATTTACCGGTTCCAGATCATCGACCTTCCCGTCTCGGTGATGTTATGGAGATAAATGCAACTCAATTAAATGATGTAGCAAGACCGTTCACCGATTATTTTTGGTTCTATACCGATCCACTTACAGGTGCGATGGTAATGAAATCCCCAAATACAGCGCCAACAACGGCAAACAGTAAAAATGCCCGGTCAGAATTACGTGCTATGTTATCGAGTAATGACAATGTCACGCCGTCTGATCCCAGTAATAATTTTGCGATAGCAGCCAATCCACAACGAGCTAAATACGGTGCAATAGGTGGACAGTTATCTGCCACTGTTGCAGTTGATTGGGTTAGCACTAATGGTGATGACAGTAAATTTCCTTCACATTCTGTTGTTGTGGGGCAAATTCATGGCGCAAAAACAGAACCATTAAAGATTTATTACCGAAAGTTACCCGCTCATGACACGGGTTCTCTTTTTTGGAATTATGAAGTAACGCCAAAAGATGTGTCACAACGTTATGATGTGCCTCACCTCATATGGGGAGAAACCAATTTAACGGCTAAAGACCTTGCGCCCAAAGATGGTATAAAGTTAGGCGAACTATTTAGCTATGATATTCATGTTGAACAAAACATCATGACATTGACATTCATTAAGCATCCAGGCACCCGTTTTTCACAAACAAAAACGTTTACGACCGATCTCAGTAAAGGTTTACCTGGGCACCCTAAAGATGTTGGTTTTGCAAACGACACTATGTATTTTAAAGCAGGTGCTTATAACCAGTGTAATCAAGGTAAAGAACACCCTATTTGGGGCACTGCATGTAACAACGATGGCGTTGAAGCGGGAGATTATACTCAAGTTAGTTTTTATCGTTTGTCATTAAAGCAATAACATAAAGTCACCTCAGATAAATGGTGATCAAACAGATCTTTGCACTTATTACTACTAAAATTTCAAGTAAAAAGCTGAAACTAAGCGATTATTTGAAGGGCTAAATAAAAAGGTTGAACATTACTGTTCAACCTTTTTTGCTCAACCTGTTAAGTCTACGTCATCAACACATCAAGATGGCTGTATCCATTACAATACGGCAAATGCGCCCTGCCATTGGTAACTTTTTCCATTAAACTCAACGCTGTGCTTGCCATCTATTGCTTCACCAGTAAGATTACAAATAGCGACCGCATAGTGGTTACCACTAGTTGTGCTGATATTAATCACTGTTGCACTGTCACTATAACCCAGCACTTCAACAGCATTAACCAATCCACGAGCACCAACAGATGCCTCAATCGATTCATTAAAATAGCCATGAGTTTCTAAGACAGACGCAAATACATGGTTTTGTCCTGACTGACGTAAAATAAAGGCTGGCTCACTGCGCAAGTTAAAGTCAGGGTCGTTTGCACCTGTGCGGGCAAATATAACTTTACTCTCTGGTGTAGCGCTCGACACTAAACTGTAATAGCTATTGCCATGCAACCAACTGACTAAACTGCTACCACTCACGTTTCCAGATGCTACATGCCATAAGTGTTGATAACCATTGTCAGCACCCAGTGGTTTTAACGTGGACATCGTTTGGTAATCAAAATCGGTACGAATAATTTGTCCTGAGTGATGCACAGGTAAATCATATTGGTGGGGCTTATCGGCTAAAATACGATAAACATCAATAACCAGTGGTTTTTCAAACTCTGCAATGTCAGCAACAATAATACTGCGCTGCATGTCTGTACCATCATAATAATCGGTAATACGACCGCTCATTCCTTGTAAACTTGAATCGTCAGCCTTAAAGAAATGTTTTTGACCGAATTTTGATTCAGCTCGGGCTGTATCAAAATTGTTTTGTGTTTTTTGATCTACGGTGACCGTATTGTGAGCAACAGTTTGCTTACAATATGATTTATTCTCTGGGATATAACGACCGCCAAATTTAGGTTCTACGTTGACCCAACGACCAAAACCATAATCGTGTAACACTTCTTGCCCACGATTAAAGACACTTAAGTGCAAACCGTCATAATGACCATGATCAAGTGCTGAATGATATTGATGGTCGCTACCATGTTGACCAAACCAGATCAGTGCCATGGTATCGTCATTTTTTGCATCACGATGACGCAAAATACCAACGCCACCCTTTTCACCTTCAGGGCCGTCAGTGACAAACAAACTGCCCCAGCTAAATGGTTTAATGTTATCGGTGTCTTTAACCGCGTTAGACAAGGTTAATCCAGAAATGTGTACCCATACATCTTGCTGGTGATTAGCCATACTTAATAAGGTGTCATTCTGCTCATAACGGTGATAACACACACTCGTCGCCATTATCACACCTTCATCATTAATACTGATGGTTTTAGATGAATCATTTAGCGCTGGTAACGTGCCATCAGGAAACGCAGTCGACATTACCGCATATGATGTAGTTTTAATCACTGAGTCGTTAAATTGATAAATCCCTATTTCGGGTTGACGACGTTCAATGGCTTCAGCAAACAAGTAAATAGGCCGTAACGAGAAACGATGGTAATACGGCCCTTCCATGTAATATCCATCAGGTGAAAACAATTGATCTAATTGAGCCAAAAATCCACCACTGACTTTATCTAACTTAAGTCCATACAGTGCTTTATCAACAGATGCTTGATCGTTTATCGCGTAACCACAAATACCGACAGCAGCAACAGCCCATAAACCATGATTATGAATAATGTCAAAATCATGCGCATAGGTAACAACAAACATATCAATCATTTGTTTAAGTAAGTTGTCTTCAATATGGTGTTTTTGAGTTTCATCTAAGGTGTGATAAATGCAGCTATAAGCGCAAGATGCATAAAGCATCCACATATTTTCATTTAATGTTTGATGAAACAGTTTTCCAGGAGGATTACTGTCACGACTAACATTACTTTCTAAAGTTGGGTACACAGTGGCATAAGCCGATAACATATCAACAATGTAATTGCGGTACTTATCATCTTCGGTGATTAAAAATAACCGCCCCGCTAAATCCATATGGATATAATTTTGTTTATGACGATTATGTTCATAACCACCACCTTCACCGTGACCGGGTACTTCAATGCCTACGGTTGTCATATAGTCGTCTGTTTGAGCAATGTCACGCGTTAAGGCTTTGCCTAAAAGTGTATCTGTATTTAACGACTGTCTTAGTTGTGCTGCTTCGTCAAAGTTTAATAATAAGGGTTGGTAACTCATGTTATTTCTCCTGCTTCACTGCAGTAATTTCGACAGCATAATGGCCGTTAAATTGATATGTTTTTTGATTAAAGGTCACGCTATGTTCGCTTGTTTGTGCCGTTACTTGGTTACTTACCATTAACGTCACAATAGAATCCGCTGTGGTAATCTCAACCACTGATGCAGATTCATTGTGGCCAATCACCTTGATATTGCTGACTTTGCCGCGGGCATTTACCGACTGTTCAAATTCTTCGTTAAAGTATCCATGGGTTTCAACCACAGAAGCCAGCAGGCTTGTTTTACCGTGCGTTCGATATATAAAAGCAGGTTCACTGCGCAAATTGAAACTGGGATCATTTGCACCTGTACGTGTAAAGTACACTTCACATGAATCATTACTGCTCGTACCAAGCCATGTATAGTAAGTATTATTTTGTAACCAGCTCACAAGTCCTGTATCGGTAGGCTTACCGCTGGCTAAATTCCAAAGATGTTGATATCCATTATCAGTACCTAAGGTCGACACTTCTTGGTGGCTCTGGTAATCAAAATTTGTACGGATAATTTGACCTTCATACTGATGTGAATAGTCGTATTGATGCTCATCCTCACCAACTAAACGGTATAAATCAATTAACAATGGAGATTCAAGCTCATCTAACGCCAACATAAACACGCTGCGCTGCATCGACAATCCATCATAATGTTGATTAGCAAAAGCGCTCATACCACTAATCACATCACTTTGTACGCTAAAGAAATGCGGCAAACCGTGCACGCTGTCTGCTCGGGATACGTTAAAATCATTTTGACACTTTTCATCGACGGTAACAGCATTATGAGCAATCGTTTGGCGCGCATAAGATTTGTTTTCATCAAGGTAGCGGCCGCCAAACTTTGGCTCTACGTTTACCCAGCGGGCAAAACCGTATTCGCGTAACACTTCTTGGCCACGATTAAAGAAACTGATCCCTAATGTGTCAAAGTTCCCGTGTCCCATACCGTGCTGGCCGTAGTTCATGACTAACTGAGACACATCACCTTTTTTATCTTGCATGCGGATAAAGCCTTGAGCACCATGAGTGCCGTCTGGGCCTTCATTTAATTCAACGCTTGGCCAAAATGGCATACCAATGACAGCTTTTTCTTCAGCTTTCTCAAGGGCACGAGACAATACTAATCCACATGGATGCATCCACACTCTGTTTTGAATCTTAGCCATGCCCAATAAATTGTCGTCTACGCCATAATGTTTGCTATAAACACTCACAGCCACCTGTACACCCATATCAGTAATCGACATCGTACGTGATGCGTCATTCAATGCAGGGAATTGACCATTAGGATAGGCTGTAGATAATAAGGCGTTTACGGTATTACCAATCACTTTGCTTTTATAATTGTATATGTCTACTTCAGGCATATGGCGCTGCAAAACTTCAGCAAATAAACAGGTTGGCCGTATTGCATAGCGATGATAATAAGGGCCTTCCATGTAATATCCTGATGGAGCAAATAATTGCGAAATCTGCGCAAGAAATCCACCACTATCATTTCGATCTATTCCATATACTGCCATGTCTAGGTATTCACGTTTGCCAATGGCTAATCCACATATTCCGACAGCGGCAACAGCCCAAATGCCGTGATTATGGATACGGTCAAAATCATGGGCATATTTAACCGTAAACATCTCTAACATAGGTTCAAAGATACGGCTTTCAATTCGAGTTCGCTGTGCATCGCTCATTACTGCAGCGACGCATGAATAAGCAAGGCTTGTGTATAGTAACCAGCAATGTTCATTTAAAATTTGGTGAAATAAACGTCCGGTAGGATTGGTATTCTTTTGTACATGAAAATCGAACGTTAAATACTTGTCTGCGTATTCTTCTAATAGCGCGATGACAAAGTCTGCATACTGCTGTTGTTCCGTAATCAAGAACAACCGCCCTGCTAAATTCATAAAGGTGTAATTTTGTTTGTGGCGGTTGTGTTCATAGCCACCGGCTTCACCGTGCCCAGGCACATCTATTGGTAAACGCATAAAATCTTGCAGTTCATTTATATGGGCATCGATTGTTTTTCCCATCAAACTTGTGCGTCCAAACTCTTTACGTAAATCAGCAATTTCTGCATGCGTAAGTAAAATGGGCGTTGTTGTGGTCATAGTGTTTACCTTTTGGCTAATATCTATTCTTCGGTGAATACAAAATCTGTATGACAATATTGTCATACAATTTGATATCTTAACAATGCTTTTTGTCACATTTACGCTTAAAATAGCTTAAAATTTTAATTCGCATAAACTTTTTTGAAAATAATCTTTGCTGTAACCATATGTATAGTATTGGTTTTATTTCTATATTACCGATTTAGATCACATTGGTAAGATCTTATTGTATTACAATATGTATTTAATGTTTATTATTTGTATAATGAAGTCCACATTTAAAGCGGTTAGGAGAACTAAAATGAATCCTTTTTTTAAAGCTGATGACCACCCTTGGGAAGAGTTAGGCGATGGTATTAAGCGTAAAATCGTCGGTTACACTGATGAACTAATGGCTGTTCATTTGAATTTTGATAAAGGTGCCATTGGTTATGTGCATGCACACGAAATTCACGATCAAATTGGTTATGTAATTAGTGGCAGCTTTGAAGCCGAAGTCGATGGCAAAAAACAAGTGCTTAAAGCTGGCGATGCCTATATTGCTCGTAAACATCTTATGCACGGTGCTGTCGCATTAGAACAAGACAGTATTTTGCTTGATATGTTTTCTCCTGCACGTGAAGATTTTTTAAAGTAATACATACTCATTATAAGGTAACAGCATGAAACCATTGAAAATTGCAATTATTGGCGAATGTATGGTTGAGCTACAAAAAAAGTTAAGCGGTTTAAAGCAAGCCTTTGGCGGTGACACACTCAATACCGCTTTATACCTAGCTCGTTTAACAAAATCTAAATCAATCACAACGAGCTATGTAACGGCATTGGGTTACGACTCATTCAGTGAGCAAATGTTAACAGCATGGCAAGCAGAAGGAATAGATACCAGCTTAGTGCTACAGCTGGCGCATAAAAATCCTGGGCTGTACTACATTGAAACTGACGACACTGGCGAACGCAGCTTCCACTATTGGCGTAATGACTCAGCAGCTAAATATCTGTTTGACCAGCCTGAATCAGAACATCTTGCAGAACAACTGCTCACGTATGATTACCTTTTAATCACTGGTATTACCCTAGCAATTTTAACTGATTCAGGTAGAGCCAAATTATTTTCATTACTTAAAGAATTTAAACGTCGGGGTGGTAAGGTTATTTTCGATAATAACTATCGCCCTAGACTGTGGCTAAATAAAGCACACACCATGGCCGAATACCAAAAAGTATTGGCATTAACAGACATCGCATTATTGACCTTCGATGACGAAGTCCAATTGTATGAAGACACTGATGTTCAACAATGCATAGACCGTACTCAAGCGCTAGGCGTAAAAGAACTCATCATTAAAAGAGGTGCTGAAGATTGCATCGTCATTGAAAATAATGAAACAAATTATGTTGCAGCAACCTTAGTTTCAAACATTATTGATACAACTGCTGCAGGTGATTCTTTTAATGCTGGCTTTTTAGCTAAACGACTTAGTCATGGTAGCGCAACGCAAGCAGCATCTGCTGGACACATTATGGCAAGTACGGTGATTCAATATCCTGGTGCCATTATTCCTGTGGTAGCCATGCCAGAAATCCAATTATAAATGACCTAGAGAATACCATGATTTTTATGAACGATTTATTAGCAAAACATAAACTAATCCCCGTTATTGCCATTAATAGTACTGACGATGCAGTGCCGTTAGCTAGAGCACTAATTGATAATGGCATGCCAAGTGCTGAAGTGACCTTTAGAACAGAATGCGCAGCCGATGCCATTAAAGCAATGCGAAAAGCATTTCCTTTTATGTTTATTGGTGCGGGTACAATTTTAACCACTGAACAGGCAGATCAAGCCATTGAGGCAGGTGTTGATTTTATTGTCAGTCCTGGCTTTAATCCGCGAGTGGTACAACATTGTCTTGATAAAGGTGTGCCAATTGTTCCTGGTGTGAATAACCCGAGTTTAGTTGAACAAGCCATGGAGATGGGACTAAGAACATTGAAGTTTTTCCCTGCTGAGGCTTCTGGTGGCGTTAACATGCTTAAAGCGTTAACAGCTGTGTATCCGGTTAAGTTTATGCCCACAGGAGGAGTCAACTTAGCCAATATCGATTCTTATCTTGATATACCAGCAGTACTCGCTTGCGGCGGAACCTGGATGGTACCAACCAAGCTAATTGACTCTGGACAATGGGATGAAATTGGCCGCTTAGTACGTGTCGCAGTAGCACATATTAATAAATCAGAATAAATATAATATGACCATATAACCTATGGTCATTTTTTTCGCGGTTAACATTGTTAACACACAAAAATTAGAGTTTTTATATATCGAGGCTAAATCATGACTATTGATATGCTTGTCGTCCTTGCCTATTTTTTCTTCTTAATTGCGATTGGCTGGATGTTCAGAAAGTTCACCACATCCACTAGCGATTACTTTAGAGGTGGTGGGAAGATGTTATGGTGGATGGTTGGGGCCACCGCTTTCATGACTCAATTCAGTGCATGGACATTTACCGGAGCCGCAGGACGTGCTTTTTCAGACGGGTTTGTTGTGGTGATTTTATTTCTAGCCAACGCCTTTGGTTATTTAATGAATTACCTCTACTTTGCACCTAAATTTAGACAGCTCAGAGTCGTCACAGCGATTGAAGCAATACGCCAACGATTTGGTAAAACATCAGAGCAGTTTTTCACTTGGGCGGGCATGCCCGATTCACTCATTTCTGCTGGTATCTGGCTAAATGGTTTAGCGATTTTTGTATCAGCCGTTTTTGATATTCCAATGGAAACGACCATCATTGTTACAGGTGCCGTACTTGTTGTTATGTCGGTCACTGGTGGTTCATGGGCCGTTGTTGCCTCAGACTTTATGCAAATGATTGTGATTATGGCCGTGACCATTACTTGTGCTATAGCAGCCTATTTTTATGGCGGCGGGATAGGAAACATCATAGACAAGTTCAACGGTAACTTTATGCTGGGTAATGACTTAAATTATGTCAGCGTATTTGTACTGTGGGTTGTATTTATCTTTGTTAAGCAATTTGGCGTGATGAACAACAGCATTAATGCCTATCGTTATTTATGTGCTAAAGACAGTGAAAATGCCAAAAAAGCCGCTGCCCTAGCCTGTATTTTAATGGTAGTTGGCCCACTCATTTGGTTCTTACCACCTTGGTATGTAAGCGCGTTTATGCCTGATTTTGCATTGCAGTATGCCTTTATGGGCGACAAAGCTGGCGATGCAGCTTATTTAGCCTTTGTGCAAGAAGTCATGCCTGCGGGTATGGTGGGTTTGTTAATGTCGGCAATGTTTGCTGCAACCATGTCATCGATGGACTCTGGCCTAAACCGTAATGCGGGTATCTTTGTATGTAATTTCTACTCTCCTATTTTACGTGAACATGCCTCACAAAAAGAATTAGTGACCGTCAGTAAAATCACCACCGTTATAATGGGCGTTATCATGATTTTAATTGGGTTATTTATTAACTCACTCAGTCATTTAAGCTTGTTCGATATTGTACTAAACGTGGGTGCATTAATTGGCTTCCCAATGTTGATTCCGGTATTGCTAGGTATGTGGATCCGTAAAACACCAGACTGGGCAGGTTGGACAACATTGATAATCGGTGGCTTTGTCTCCTATTTCTTTGGTATTGCACTAACAGCGGGTCAATTTGAAACGTTATTCGGTTTAGATATTCCATTAACAGAGCGTGAATGGTCTGACTTAAAAATCGGCTTGAGCTTAGCCGCACACGTTATCTTTACTGGCGGTTTCTTCTTCTTAACCATGTTGTTCTATAAAGGATTGTCACCAGAACGCGAAAAAGAAGTCGATCAACTCTTTATAAACTGGAACACCCCAGTAATTGCAGACAGCGAAGATCAGCAAACACTAGATACAAAGCAACGTTCAATGCTCGGAAATCTCATCACAGTCGCAGGTTTTGGTGTATTGATTATGGCGTTAATCCCTAATGAACCTACAGGTCGATTAATGTTCTTACTTTGTGGTTCGATTGTGTTAATTGTTGGTGTATTACTGGTATATGCAGCAAGATCTGGCAATGGAACTGTTAAAAAAGCTGAGATACAAAATGCATAAACAGTAACCTTACTGTTTAAACCTAAAGCCTTATGTCATATAAGGCTTTTTTATGCCCAAAACTCACTAAAAAGAGTAATACCATTTCCATTAATTATGTGTTCAATCAGAGCAAAACCTCTACAAATTAGGTCATGGTCTTAAACGAAGAACCGTTAATCTTTAAAGCTTCTGGTTGCTAAGTTCACGTACCACCAGCATATGCAAAAATTCAAGTTTCATATTAATTAACCTGAGTTCAGGATAATAAACGCCTTTTAAACAGTCCTTTGCCATACTACCTGCGTTTAATCGACTTACTATTGACGCGTCAATTCGTCTTGTTGGCATAAAATGACAAGCTTGAAAGTGAGGGGGGAAATGTTGATTTTAAATAGCATAAATTAATCACTTATCACGAGCTCAGGTCAATTACAGTTTGCAATAAAAAAGTCTTCCTCTGGTCAGAGAAAGACTTTTTTGATGATTAACTTATCTCGATTAACTCATATCAGTTAAATCACATCCGTTAACTAATATAGCTTTGACCTGCATATATAATAAAATGACGCAGTGCAAGCACTCCCGTTAAGCTACAACACGCTACGGTTAACATCATTGCCTTTGTATGACGTGCTTTTGATGGCAGGAACATTGATAGGATCGGAATACAAAAACCAATCCCAACCACGCCATACCAAAATACACTCGCCCAAATATCTTGAGTTAAAGATGCTAAAGCGTCTACTGCTGCGCCACCGGTAAAATACAAAGATGTAAACAGCATCACTAAAAACATCATCTCAGTAATAATGACAGGCAGATCCAATCCATGTAATTTCATTACATCATCGTCATGTGAAGTACTGTTAAAACAAGTTAATGCCACAATTAAGTTACCTGCAGCACCAGCAGACAAACCTGATGCTAAAAACAAGGCAGGTAATATTGCCGTATTTAACAGCGGATATGCATTCATCGCAGAGATAAGAAAGCCAGTGTAGGCTCCTACTCCAACCGCGAGCGCAAACAACAGTATTTCAATGACTTTACGAAATGGCATTAATAGATGACTAATAGGCACTAAGAAACCCAATTTCCATTTAGGAAGTTCATCACGCAGTACAATTATCGAATATGCGATACCCAAAGGTGAATATGCTAATAACGCGGCAACACCAATGGCCATAACAGAATCAAAGTTGTAATTAATTAAAATCAACCAAAAATGGAATGGTTTGGTTAAGTCAAATACCAAGCATGCAAGGCCTAAGCTAATGGCTACAGGACCAATAATCGCAGACGCTTTTAATATTGGACTCTCTATGTGTTTGTCTTTGCTATACCAACGCATACCGATACCAATCAATACGCTACCTGCCGACAATCCGGCCATAAATAAGTAAATGGCAATAATCCAGTTCCACACCACAGGATCATATTGCGCCATATCGCCCCATATATTGTTCATGATTGAATCCCTCCACGTTTAGTAGGAACACGGTAAACCCTAGGTTTAGTGCCTAAATGGGTTTTATCTTGATAGGTCACTTTAGTATTGAGTAACTTGGCGACGTCGCTATTACTGTCGTTAGCATCGCCAAAATATAATGCGTCGGTTGGACATACCGTCACACATGCAGGTTGCTCACCTCGTGCTAAACGTGTGTCTTTACAGAAATTACACTTATCAGCCGCTTTAGTGATGGGATTAATGAAGCGGACTTTGTAAGGACACGCCGCGACACAATACATACAACCGATACACTTATCGTTATGGATAGACACTAAGCCATTTTCATCTATGTATGCCGCACCTGTAGGGCACACAGTGACACATGGCGCATCTTCACATTGCTGACATGACACTCGATGATATTTAAAGTGAAGATTTGGCGCTTCACCAAATGGCCCCTCAACTCGAACTTGCAGACGGGTTACCCCTTCTGGTACATCATTTTCACTACGACAGGCTACATTACATGCTTGGCAGCCGATGCATTTGTTTTCGTCATGCACCATGACATATCGTTTATTCATAGGAGACTCCAAATCAATTAGTTACGGCTAAATTTTTGCCAACTTCACGCCGGTAGTATGTATAGTCATGCCACAAACTGGCGCACTCGCATTAGGTAATAAATTGCCGCAATGAATACCTTTTCCGGTTGCACGAACCAACTCTTTGTTTTTAGAGCCAAAGCCCATATAGGCAAATACTGTGTCCTGACGAATACCGGGAGTGACTAACGCGGTCCCTTCTTCACTACCAACGCTGCTGGTTAATTGAATGGCATCACCACTGTGGATATTTAAACGACCTGCCGTAATTGGATGGATCCAAATAGCATTGTCAGACATCAAGTTAGCCAATAAAGGAATGTTATGAGTTGCACCGTTGGTATGAACGGCCACTTTGCCTTGAATAAAATACAATTCGTCGGCTTGCTTAAGTTGCACAGGGCGATGCTTAATTACACCTCTTCCTGGAGCCATCTCTTCAACTTGCGCAGAAGTTAACTCTATTTTTCCACTCGGCGTTTTAAATGTCATGGCCGATGCATAACTGCCATCATGATCAGCATGTCTAGCATTAGGATATGAGTTAATAAATTCTGCAACCATACTCGGTTCACGTAGCATCAATGGCTTGCCATAACTGACATAACCCATTTTTTTGATGTGTGCTAATAGGCTATGATCACGATTAACCTGCATGAGTTGTAACGTTTCGATATTTTCCCATGGGTAAAACTTCTCAAGCCCTAGCGCATGGCCTAGTTCTTTAAAGATTTGCCAGCTTGGACGGGTATTACCAATGGTTTCCACCGCACGTTGACGCACATAATAAGCAGGGTTTTTACCCGACTTATCAGCAATTTCCTCATCACGTTCAAGATAGGTCGACTCAGGTAAAATAATGTCGGCATACGCTGCTGTTTCACTGATGTACAAATCGCAGCACACAACTAACTCCATTGCTTTAAGCGTTTTTTCGACTTTAGCTCTGTCTGTTAGCGTTTGCATGGGGTTAGTACGACTCATAATCCAGGCTTTGAGCTGATATGGTTTAGCCTCTAGAGTTGCATCGATGATGGTCTGATACACACCACCTGAAGACCACATTAATTTGTATTGTTTTTCGACCTGATCAATCCGCATCGCAGAAATTTTAGGCATGCCTTCAACACCCGGTGTCGATAATTCAGGGGCTACTGCTTCACCGGCAAATTTGTTGTATCCAGAGGCTTTTTGGCCCATGTATATGCCACCTTTGCGCTCTATGTTACCAATTAAAATATTGGCAGCATAAATTGCACGGCGCATGTCAAATTCTTCTGGGGTAAAAGTCGCCCGATGACCAAAATCAACAACGGCATGTGGTGCATGACTAGCGTATTCGTGCGCAATACGTCGAATGGCAGTCGCAGAAACATCAGAAACACTTTCAGCCCACTCTGGGGTATATTGTTTAACTTCAGCTGCAAACTCATCAAAACCGACAACAAATTGTTCAACAAATTTACTGTCATACAAATTGTCATAAATCAGTACATGGCATAATGCCAATGCAACTGACACATCAGTCCCAGGGCGAATAGCGTGCCATTCATCGGCTTTGTCAGCGACAACAGAAAAACGAGGTTCAAATACAACTAATTTTGCTCCTTTATCCATTTGAGCTTGCATCATGCCTCTGGTTTCAGACATGTTGATGCCTTCATAGATATTGTGACCAAAGTTTATGATGTATTCAGAATTGCCTAGGTCGCGCTTCATCTTTGTGCCAAACATGGCTTTAGCCGCTACTTCATAAGCGCCAGGACACGTTGAAGCATGCGTGAAGGTGTTTGGCGTACCAAATGCTGCAGCTAAGTGAAATACATGACCGTCCAATGAACCTGATTTAGAAGAAAACGCGACACTTTCTGCACCATGTTGCTGTTTAATGGTATTGAGTTTGTCGGCGATAAATTGATAAGCATCATCCCAACTAATTTCGGTCCATTTACCTTCACCACGTTCACCCGCACGTTTAAGCGGTTTAACAATTCGTTGTGGATCGTATAACAAGCTATGGCCTGCACCACCACGAGCACAAACTTTACCGCCAAAAGATTTAGCTTCTTTATTACCGCTAATAAACACATTTTTGCCATCGACAATACGTGCCTTAATTGGACAGCGTGTCGAGCACATTTCGCAAATACTGGCCACTTCAGAAGCAATCCCTTTAAGAGGTTGTTTCTCTATTGCGGCTAGCGAACCAGGTAATAAACTTGCCAGCGCACAAGTCGCACCACTGGCCCCTGCTCCCTTTAAAAAATGACGCCGATTTAACTGAATCATAATTGCCCCCTTCACCTTGGCGAAGCTTAACGTTATTACGGTTAACTTTGATTTAACGGGGCTTAAGGATTAAACATCACACTAAGCTCCATCGCTAAGTACATTGTTAACCCTTAATATTGTTACGGGTATTGTGGTAAACCACATTGCACATAATCATTTGATAGGCATCACGGTTTAAACACTCAAAACATCAAGTTAAATGTATTTAGGATCGCTAAGATAGGACTCTTGGGGAATGTTAAAGGGAATATCGATTAATACCCGACAGCCTGTTTGCCATGGGGCGCTTGGGTCATTTTCGCATTTTGCTAAACTGATTTGGCCACCAAATTTCATAATGACGTCATTACAAATAGCCAAACCAAGCCCTAAGCCATTTTCTTTGGTAGAGAAAAAGGTTGTTTTAAAATCTTCGTTGGAACACGTAAGGCCAATGCCATTATCATAGATTTTCAACTGTAAATGGCCATTGACGACTCTTAACTCAATTAAAATTTTCTTTAATCCATGCTGTAATGGGTTTGTTTCCGCAAGAGCATCAATCGCATTCTTTAATACGTTAATAACAACTTGGCAAAAACCCACTTTATCGCCTTTTAACAGCAGTTCACTGCTGTTTAGTCGGCTTTCTACCACAATTTTTTGACTTAAAAACTCATGAGTTAATAACTCTAGGCACAAGTTAATTTGTTCACAAACATCAAAGTCTGTACTTTGAGTATCTTTACGTTGTAGTAAACTTCTTATCCGATGCACAATTTCACCGGCTCGATTTGATTGCCGCAATATTTTACCGAGCAGCTGATATTGAACAGAGTCTTCACCATAATGTTTCGCCTGTTCTAACATCCCTCCTTCGCTGTATTGCGTGATTGCAGCAATAGGTTGATTTAGTTCATGAGCTAAACCTGCACCTATTTCGCCCAATATAGCCGCGCTTTGTAATCGTTCAAGTTGTAACGCTTTGGCTTTTAACTGACGTTCTGCGGCCAGTAAATTCTCACTTTTTCTTATAAAACGGTACTCGAGCCATAAATGATAAATGGTGGCCATTATAAATAAACCAATAAGACCAAACCCCCACTGCTGATTTATCTTAATCCATTGCCAAAGCTGTAAATATAGAGGCTCTTTACGAGAGTGTAGATCTAACGCTTTAAATAACTTGATGACTTCAAATTGGCTTATTGGCGCCGCCCAACCACTATTTTGACCAATGACCGAAATAGGATCAGACTCACTAATAGAAAATAATGCACGGGTGATGTTAGTTCTAACCGTTAATGGGACCGTATCTGATGAGGCAAAAGACCAATTAGGATACAAATGGGTACTCACAGCGCAATCATAACCGTCAGGTGTGATGTCATTGATTACTCTAAAATCAGCGGCGTTGATATACCCTTGCTCAACCATCTGCTCGAAGGTACAAAAAGGCGTAATCGCAATGTCTGCATTATGATCGCGAACTTGATAGATTAAAGGCTCTAAAGGAAATCCAAGAAAGGAAACCTTGGTAAAAAAGTCATCAGTAGAATATTCCATCGAGTTTATTAACCCCATGGCAGCTTGATACCCCCCCAAAGCATTGGGATCGCTTGCAACAACACTATGCCCGGCTAAATCTTCTAATGTATATAAGTCACTATCTTGCCTAACGATAATTGTGGCACCAATAGCAAAAGTATTACCGCCATGTTGATTACTTTTCATTGTGGCTAACCATGAAATTGGAAAGTCACCACTCATATTAAAATAATGGCCCGGATTGGTGACAACAAACTGTACTTGACCGTTAATTAACTGTTCATTCATTTGAGTAAAATCAAGCGGTACAACTTCAAAACTGGCTGAGGGTACAGTTGAAGTTAAGTAATCCATCAAAGGCTGCCAACGCTGTATACTTTTTGTCACGCCATAATTTGCCAACACAGCCACACGATAATGCACTGTGTCGCTATCGTTTAATGTTATTACCTTATTTGAATGTTCATTCGGTGTTGGGCTTGCATAGACATGTAAACTGCACCCAACTAATGGCAGAAACAAGGTCAAAAACAATGTTATATATAAACGCATTAGAGGCCCATCATTTGCAGCAAGTTAAGGTATTCTAAATGACTATTTAAGCAAATAAAGTTGCATGTCGCACAAATCCTAAGTAACAATTTGCTCAAAAGTGAGTAATGATTACACTAAGAAGTAACATACTATTCAAGTGACTAATATGCCCAATACACAGCGTCTTTATATGGTCGATGACGACTTAGCGATACTCGACTCAATGCAATTTATGCTATTGCAATACGGTTATGATTTACAGATTTTTGATAGTGCAGAACACTTTTTAAAAAACATAGATACATCACTTGCAGCCTGCTTAATTGTCGACAGTAATATGCCAGACATTACAGGACAACAATTACAACAAACACTGGTTAATGCTAAAAGTCCTATTGGAATAATATTCCTCACAGGTCATGGCGATCTACCAATGGCGGTTAATGCATTTAGGCAAGGAGCCTGTGATTTTTTTCAAAAACCAGTAAAAGGCAAAGAGTTAGTACAAGCAATTGAAAAAGCCCTACTTATCAGTGGTCATGAATACGAAACAATACAGCTACAACAACGATATAGCACATTAACTGAAAGAGAAAATCAGGTTTTGCAGTTACTTATTGCAGGTAAAACCAATAAACAGATGGCCGATACACTTTATGTCTCGCTTCGTACCATTGAAGTTCATAGAGCAAAAATCATCAAAAAGCTCGAAGTACATAATGCAGCGGAGCTCGCAAAATTCAGTCCTTTTTTGTCCAACAATGCCAATATAGATGTGTCTTAAAGTCTAATTCTCCCCAATGTTTTTAACTAAATCAGTCAGGTTAAGGCTCGCCGCATTGTCTTACTGAGGGTATTAACTAGGCGTTAAACTTGCCTTTAAGCTTATTTTCATAAAGTTTTGCTTATATTTACTCACAATTTTGACATTGACATTTTTTGTCATTCTTAGATTATGGTTCTGCAAACAACATATTAAAAATATAAAAGGAAATACCATTACAATGAAAAAGTCCTTAATTTCTATCGCATTAACAGCAGCGCTTTTGACAGCCTGTGGCGGCGAACAACCAACACCTCCTGCAAAAGCAAGTACACCAGCGGCACAACCTGTTGTAGCTAAAGCAGAGTTAGGTACTTTTGGTATTGATTTATCCGCACGTAATGAAGCCATTAAACCAGGTGATGATTTCTTTATGTACACCAGTGGTACTTGGTACGATAACTTTGAAATGCCAGCAGATAAAACTCGTTATGGTGCATTTAGTGTTTTAGCAGAGCGCAGTGAAGAACAAGTTAAAGCAATCATCGATGATATTGCAAGCCGCACTGAACTCACCGCAGACGAGCAACTCATTGCAGACTTTTATCATGCCTACATGGACACTGACACCATTAATAAGCTTGGTATCACGGCTATTCAACCAACGTTAGATCAAATTAACGACATAAAGAATACTGATGATTTAACAAAAGTATTTGGTCAAGCATGGCTCACTGGTGCATCGTCTCCTATTGGCGGCGGTATGTGGTTTAACCGTTTAGACCCAGACCAATATGAAATGACTATCGGAGCTGGTGGCCTAGGGTTACCTGACCGTTCATATTATTTAGAAGACAGCGAACGTTTTAGTACTATTCGTGATGCTTATGTTGAACACATTGCGACTATGCTTACTTATGCAGGCATTAAAGATGGTCAACAACGTGCTAAAGCCATTTTAGCCCTAGAAACCCAAATTGCTGAAGGTCAATGGCCACGAGAAAAGCGTCGTGATCGCGACCTAACCTTAAACCAAATCAGCCGCAGCGATTTAGCCAAAACATACCCTGGTTTTAATTGGGATCTGTTTTTTGAGCAAACGGGTTATCAAGTACCACAGTTAAACATTTCGCAACCAGAACCGGTTAACGCCATGATCGGTTTAGTCAATAATAGCGACCTTGCCGTGTGGAAAGATTACCTCACATTCCACACCATCACTAACAACGCAGAATTATTGTCTGAAGACATCTTTAATCAGAACTTTGCTTTTTTTGGTAAAACATTAAACGGCCAAGAAGAACCTCGTCCACGTTGGAAGCGCGCTGTTGAACAAATGTCTGGTACCCAGTCATTAGGTTTTGCTATCGGTAAAGTATACGTAGAACGCTATTTCCCTGAGTCATCTAAACATCAAATGGCTGAGTTAGTTGAAAACCTACGCACAGCTTTGGGCCAGCGTATTGATGGCTTAGATTGGATGGGCGAAGAAACTAAAGTCAACGCACACGCTAAACTGGCAGCATTTACACCAAAAATTGGTTACCCAGATGTATGGCAAAAATACGATGGATTATCGTTAAAAAAAGATGACTTAGTGGCTAACATTGCCCAGCTACGTCAGTATTTTCAAGATGATAGCGTTGCAAACGAACTTAAGAAAACTGACCGTAATCGTTGGGGCATGACACCACAGTTTGTTAATGCGTATTACAACAGCTCGTTTAACGAAATTGTATTCCCTGCCGCGATTTTACAGCCTCCATTTTTTGATCCAAATGCTGATGCAGCGGTAAACTACGGTAGTATTGGTGCGGTCATTGGCCATGAAATGGGCCACGGATTTGATGATCAAGGCTCTAAATCAGATGCTCACGGTATTCAACGCAATTGGTGGACAGACGCAGATCGTGCAGCCTTTGAAGCTAAAGCAGATATGCTAGCTCAGCAGTACAGCCAATACGAACCTCTTCCAGAAAACTTTGTTAATGGCCGTAACAGCCTAGGCGAAAACATTGGCGACGTGGGTGGTTTGTCTATGGCATACCATGCTTACAAGTTAAGCCTTAACGGTAAAGAAGCCCCTATTATTGACGGTACCACAGGCGATCAACGCTTCTTTATGGCTTGGGCACAAGTGTGGAAAGAAAAACGCACTGAGCAAAGCATGTTAAGCCAATTACGTGCAGGCACCCATGCCCCTGGTCGTTACCGTGCATTAGCACCACGTAACCACGATGCATGGTACAAAGCATTTGACGTTAAACCAGGTGACAAGTTGTATTTACCTGAAGATCAACGCGTGCGTATTTGGTAGTTTTACTGATTACAGATTAGGAGTTAGGATTTACATTTAATTCCTAAACCGTACGCTAATCAGTTTTGATGCAATAAGCATCCGACACAAAAAATGCCAGTCAGTTAACTGACTGGCTTTTTTATCACCTTCTCATGTTAAAAGAATATACTTAGGGCTAAGAACGCTGTTTTGCGCTGCCTATCCCTAATGTATGGGGCACTTACGCGCCATTCTAGTTTTATTAGTCCATTACACGGGTAGATATTTAGTCGTTCGGAAATCAATTATGACAACACTAACAATTTTAGACGGCGGTATGGGGCGTGAGCTCAAACGTATCGGCGCGCCTTTTTCTCAGCCACTCTGGAGTGCGCAGGCATTAATTGAGTCGCCACAATTCGTAGCGCAAGCTCATCAAAGCTTTATCGACGCTGGAGCACAGATTATTACGATCAATAGCTATGCCTGTGTCCCTTTTCATTTAGGTGAAGCGCTGTATGCAGAGCAAGGTGCAAAACTTGCTGAAAAAGCGGCAGATATTGCACGTGAGGTTGTCACTCAGTCTCAACGACAGGTGCTTGTTGCTGGCTCAATACCACCAGTCTTCGGTTCTTATCGTCCAGAGTTATTTGAGGCCGAGCGGGCATTAGAGTTCTGTTCTACCTTGTTTAATGCTCAGGATAAGCAGGCAGATATCTGGCTTGCTGAAACGATTGCCAGTATTGCTGAAGCAGAGGTCATTGCTAAGGTGCTAGCCAATACCGATAAGCCCTGTTATTTCGCTTATACTCTGATTGATGAAGTTGACCAGCCGATTCGGCTACGTTCTGGGGAATTGCTCACCGATGCTGTTGCGGTATTGTTGGCAACGAATGCTACAGGTATCTTGTTTAACTGTTCGATACCTGAGGTTATTGAGCAAGCCATTAAGGATGTGGTGCAGGTATTCGCGCAACAAAATAAAACGCTTGCTATTGGTGTCTTTGCAAATAGTTTTACACCCATAAAATCTGGCCATCAAGCCAATGGTACCTTGCAAACGTTACGTCATGTTTCTGAAGACGAATACCTGGAATTTGCCAAGTGCTGGCATCAATTAGGAGCAAGCATTATTGGTGGATGTTGTGGTATTTACCCAAGCCACATTAACGCGCTTTCCACATGGCGAGATAGCCTAGAATAAAGAAGCTCACCTGAACCTTGATAAGGAGTAAACCGCCGTTTGCAGAGTAACATGCAGGGGTTAGTGTGGCTGGGGGCTTATACCGCTAATACCTTCAGCTACCCGATGATATTTTAATCCACTTTAGTTGCTTCAATCACGATTGAACTACAATCCCCTGTAATATAAGGGCCAAGTACAAACTTTAACGACGAAAAATGATATTCCAAGTCACAATATTCGTATATCGATTCGAGTTGTGAATCTTTAGTATTAAACCGTGCAACAATAAGAGTTTCACTTTGCTGAAGTATTAAAGCTGAATGTGATGATAAAGCATTTTTAACGTCTTCTTGTAGCATCCCTACTTGTGGTTTTGGCGCGTTAACCAAAGTGGCAATTAGAGCATCCTTTACCTTCAAAGGGTTTTGTTGTTCAACTTGCATCACTTCTTTTAGTTCGGGTTTGTCGGTAGATGAACATGCACTGATTAGCAATATTAATAACGCCCCTAAGCCAATTTCAATTTTTTTCACCAAACACTCCTTACAATACAAGGATCAAAAACAGTGGCGACATTATGCGTTCAACTGTTTGTGTAGCAACATTGCCACCTATTTTTTAAACATGATTAAACGTTTATTACACAACGACATGAGCTTCTCTTGCGCCCGCACCTAAGGCAATTTCCCTGAGTACACGATCTTCAATGTCTGATAAACCACCTTCAAGGAACTCATGTGGTTGAATAGTTATTTTGGGGGCACGTTTGAAAAAACTGATAGCACCAAATTCTTTAAGCGCATTTTTAAGAAAACTTTCTGCCACAAAGAATTTACCGATAAGCAGTCTCGTTGTTGTAAAAGGCTCTTTAGCGTAAAAAGTCATACTGCGCCCTTCAGAACTTAATACCATCTTATTAGAATATACATCGACTTTGATTTCCATATCACCTCACTCTAAAAAGTAGAAGTAGAGACATTGTTACTTATTTTTGAATAAGCAACATAACTTGTTTTCATTACTTTGGCGATAGCGATGCTTGATGTACTCACCTGATCGATTTCAATCGATATAAATAAAACATTAGCGCTAAACGACAGATTTATCGGTCGCAGAAAATTAGATATGCCACATAAGATTGCTCACTGGCACTTTCCATACACAAAACAATCCATTCCAGTAGCGTGAAAACACACACCAGAACATCATAGTTGCATCGAGTACAGCTCCTTTGTGCTGCATATAATTGTCATGAGTTAAATGCCGCTGAACTTCTATGATTAAGTCACCACTTTGCGGTTCATCTCTGTAAAGTTTATATAATTGATGAATAAAAAACAATTTGATGACATATGTGACAGTCAAACAATGTAGATACTGCCATATATGACAATCTATTTGCATTAGTCATTGCTAACATAAAGCGTCGCCAATGACACCAATAAAAAACAGCCAGATATTACACTTATAAAACAATTAATTAGGAAATAATTTAAATCGTTTAGCGAAAAAAACAAAGTTGGCCCAGCCATTGCTATTACAAAGTATGTTTCTAATCTAGTTTTCAGATTTAAACATCCTTAACTAAAATTATTTGGAGTAATAACATGACTGAATCAATCGTATCTTTTCCACAACTTAACCGCCCTGCACCTGCATTCAATACCAAAACAACTCACGGTATGCGCTCGCTGAATGATTATAAAGGCAAATGGTTAGTGTTATTTTCGCACCCTGCTGACTTTACCCCAGTGTGTACCACAGAGTTTATGGGCTTTGCTCAACGTGCTGAAGAATTTGCTCAATTGAATACTGAATTATTAGGCCTTTCAATTGACAGTATTCACTCTCACATTGCTTGGGTACGTAACATAGAAGAAAACTTTGGTGTTGAAATTACGTTCCCAATCATTTCTGACTTATCAATGGAAGTCGCTAAAGCTTACGGCATGATCCAACCTGGTGCCAGTGATACCGCAGCAGTTAGAGCCACATTTATTATCGATCCTGAAGGTGTTATGCGCGCCATGGTTTACTACCCAATGAGCAATGGCCGCTCTGTAGATGAATTTGTACGCTTAGTAAAAGCCTTACAAACTAGTGATGCAAATGCGGTTGCAACGCCAGAAAACTGGCAACCTGGTGACGATGTCATTGTTCCACCACCAGCAACAACAGCCGATGCTAAAGCTCGTTTAGAGCAAGGATATGATTACGTTGACTGGTACTTCAGCAAGAAGTCTCTTTAATCCATCATTGCACAGGATACTCCCCCAATCCTGTGCTCTTTTATAGGAGGTTGATAATGAACTCAACATTTAGCGTACATGAATTTTTAGATGACGACAGCGAAACATTCACCTATGTCGTTGCAGATAATGTTACCAGATTTGCGGTCATTATCGACCCAGTTTTGGACTTCGATTATAAGTCTGGTCGCACAGACACCCGCAGTGCTAAACGTGTTCTGCACTGGATTGAACGCCAAGAATTAACAGTAAAATGGATACTTGAGACTCACGCCCATGCTGATCATTTGTCTGCGGCAAGCTACATTCGCGATCAAATTGGCGGACAAATTGGTATTGGTGAACACATTACCCAAGTGCAGCAAACATTTAAAAAAGTGTTTAACTTAGAGCGTGATTTCTTACCTGATGGTAGTCAGTTTGATCGGTTATTTAGACATGACGAACTGTTACACGTCGGTAATATGACCATACGTGTCATGCACACTCCGGGTCATACACCTGCTGATTTAGCTTACATTATTAATGAACAAGCAGCCTTTGTTGGCGACACCATATTTATGCCAGATGTAGGCACAGCCCGTTGCGATTTCCCTGGAGGCGACGCTAATACGTTATATGACTCAATTCAGTCACTGTTTGGCTTGCCAGATACCACTGATATTTATGTTTGTCATGATTATCCTACTGAAGGTCGAGGCCATCAATTCAAGACTCAAGTTGGCTTACAAAAAGCACAAAATATTCATGTTAATACCGATATTAGCAAAGATAAATTTGTTGAATTACGCCAAACGCGCGATGCAACTTTACCTATGCCAAGACTGATATTACCGTCCATTCAAGTCAACATTCGTGCTGGTAACATGCCCGCGCCAGAAAACAATGGCACCGTGTACTTAAAAGTGCCAATAAACTTACTTTAAAACTTACTTTAAAACTTAGGTTATCAATATGATACAAGCCGTTTTAGGTGCGTTAGTTATTGGCATTGTTCTGAGCATGCTGGGATCAGGTGGGTCAATACTTACCGTACCTGTGTTGCTTTACCTTGTCGGTATGCAACCAGAATTAGCAATAGCATCGTCTCTATGTATTGTTGCTGCCATTAGCGCGGTGAGTAGTATCGGATTTATTAAACAAAAACAGGTGTCTTGGCCCCATGTATTATTGTTTGGTTTTCCCGGTATGGCAGGCACGTACCTAGGCGCTTGGATAAGCACCTATTTTACCAGCCAAGTCCAACTGAGTGTGTTTGTCGGCTTAATGCTTGTCGGCGCGGTCATGATGTGGCGTAAACAAAGTGCAATGTTAACTAAAGGCAAACTGAATCTAATTACCGTGTTATTGCAAGGACTCGTTGTTGGTGTAGTAACAGGGTTTGTTGGTGTCGGTGGCGGTTTTTTAATTATCCCCGCTTTGGTATTACTCGGCGGCATTGAAATGTCGTTAGCAGTAGGAACCAGTCTGCTTATTATCACCATGAACTCTTCAATGGGGTTCATTAAATATTACAGCTTGTTGTCTGCTAAAGGGCTGCAATTCGACTGGCCTGTTATTGCCATCATGATTGCTGGCGGATTTGTCGGCAGTTTAGCCGGACAGAAGCTCACTCAATACCTCCCTAAAGCCACATTACAAAAAGTATTCGCGGTATTTTTAGTGGTAATGGCATTGTTTATTACAACACAATCAATTATTTAGTATCACGAGGCTCCCATGAAAACAGCACAAGAATATATTAGTGAAATTAAAACAAAAATTGTTGAAGTCAACACACAACAATTACTTACAGCAATGTTAACCCCAGAAGTCATCATCATCGATGTTCGAGAACATGAAGAGTTTTTAACTGGCCATATTGAAGGGGCGGTTAATTTACCTCGGGGAGTGTTGGAAATGAAAATCCATGAACATCCCTCTGTTAGCCACCATTGTGAGTGGCAATTGGCATTAAATGAATTAGCAGATAAAGAAATCTATCTTATTTGCCGTACCGGAGGACGTTCTGCATTAGCTGCTGCGTCATTACTAAATATGGGATTTACTAAGCCATATTCAGTGGCTGGTGGCATGATTCAATGGCAGCAAGATGGCTTTCCCGTTATCCCGCATAAAGAAATGCCATAATATAACCTCTGTTGAACTTATAGGTTAAAATGTGTTGAGCAAGGGAGTGAATCACGTGAAGAACTAAAAATGAGCCATTAATGGCTCATTTTTACCATTGATTTAGAGGGATTTTAAGAAAGTAATTATCTTCACCTTCTGGAGGTGGTAAATTCCCTGCCCTGATATTAAGTTGAATTGCCGGTAATAATAATGGCGGCATAGACTCATTGCAGTGTTGTTGTTGATGTAATTGCACAAACTCATCCAAACTAACTTTACCACCGACAATTCGATTAGTGCGCTTTTGTGCAAGAATCGATGTTTCAATTACCTTATCTTGAGTCAAAATTGATTGTGGATGATGCCCTATATACACACGTGTGCAGTTAGGTAAGGATAATATTTTTTGAATAGAGTGGTATAAGGTCGCTGTACTATTATTCGGAAAATCAACATTCACAGTGCCTATTTCGGGAGAAGAAATGACATCTCCCACGAATACAGCATCTTCAATAAGATAACTAACACACGCAGGAGTATGACCTGGAGTGTGCATCACGTGCACATCAATATGTCCGAGTTTAATGAGTTCTTCGTCAGCAAATAAATGATCAAATTGCTCACCATTACAGTGAAAGCTGTCATCTAAATTAAGGATGCGCTTAAACATATGTTGCACTTTGGTAATGTGTTCACCAATACCAGTCGCACCGCCACGTTTTTGTTTAATATAACACGCTGCAGAAATGTGATCACAATGCGCATGGGTTTCTAAAATCCATTCAAGTTCAAAGTCATTTTGATCTAAATGGTCAATAATACTGTCGGCTAACTCAGTCGTTATTTTACCCGATGCAATATCAAAATCTAACACGGGATCGATAATGGCACTTTGACGCGAAGCAAGATCAGTCACTACATAGCTTACCGATTGACTGCTCTGGTGATAAAAGGGATCGATGCGGATTTTACTCATGAAAAAGTAACTCCCAACAAAATATACTGCATATTTGTTAGATAAAACCTCAGTTCAGTCAAACTAGACGACTAGATTGACATACCAAGGGGGCTTAATAACGACAATAAGATATTAACTTAAAACAAAAGAATAAACTGCGGCAAAGGTCGCAACAAATACCCCATAACCGCAGAATAAACTCATTATGTAACATTGCTAAATGATGCAGGCTAAACGGATGTTGAACACATCAGCGACTTAACCTGCGAACAATCACCTTAAGGTTTGCCAGTCATGGTTTTCAATTGTTCTGTACTGTTAATCACCTTGTGTAATGAAAACGCACCGCGTATATCACCTACTTCGAAGTTGATGGCTTATCATCTGGATAAGCTTGATTAATTAGCGTACTTAGCTCAGGAGTAATGTTACTGCCATGACAACCTAAACACAGTTCTTGAGTTGGAATCGCTTTCATATAACGAAACTCGGTCGTGTCGCCGTTAACCTGGTATTGGCTAGCTATCATCGGCGTATCTGCCGCTTGGGTACCTGCAGCCTTTGTTTGTTCAAATTGGTTTAACTGGGTTAACTCCCATGCATCAGGGACATTATCGCTATTACGCACGCGTAAACTAGTGCGTTCGATTGTCCAGCCGTCTTTAGAATTTTCAGCTGCAATACTGGGGGCGACAGACTTGCACACAGACACGCCAGCAGGAAGTCCGCCTTGCTTAATAGCAGCTTGTAATTGCCCTTTTAATGCTTGACTAAATTGAGCAATTTTTTGATTTGCTTCTTGTTGAAGTTGTTGTTCAGTTAACAGCTCTGCATGCGATATTGAACTGATAGATGCCAATAATGTTATGCTGCTTATGGTCATTGCTTTAACGAATGTACTGGTAGAAGTCTTTGTTGTTTTCATTAATGTTTATCCTTTCACTCTTTTTGGCCAACGTGGTCTTAACTATGTTAAAGATCTGTATACAAAGGTTGTGCCACATCACAAAAAATTTAAATGTACTTATTTATTAATGATTTAAAATAGATTGTAATAACTTAGTAAATGATGATAGGTAATTGTATTGACAAAATTGACACACACTGTCATTTTTGGTGTTAATTATGACAGTTACTGTTAGCGCAGTATTTACAGAAGTGATCACAATGAAAAATACCACCGTAGTACAATCGATGATCAACGCGATAGATAAGCCGGCAATATTTATCACCCCCGACTATATCATTCATGCTGTAAACCAAGCCTATATAGAAACTTACGACACCCAAGTGACATTGGGTAAAAGTCGCTGCCATGAAATATCCCACCATAGCAATGAACCCTGCGACAAACATGGCGAAGAATGCCCTTTGCAGCAATGTCAAAATACTGCAAGGGCTGCCAACGCAGTGCACATCCATAGCACTGCTCAAGGAAAATCCTATTGCGACATTTTAATGAAACCGATTAAAGATGATAACGGGATAATAATGGGGTTTCTTGAGATATTAGATTCCATTGACTATGCGTCAACAGAATCTAAAAAAGATGCCATGGTGGGTCAATCTGTTCCATTTAAACAAATGCTCAATAAAATCAATCGAGCTTCACAGTCCAATATTGCGGTGCTGTTGCAAGGTGAAACCGGTTCCGGCAAAGAGTTAGTTGCAAAAGCCGTGCATCAAGCGAGTAATAGAAGCGACAAACCGTTTGTGGTCATAGAATGTACCGGACTGAGTGAAAATTTATTTGAAAGTGAGTTATTTGGTTTTGAGAAAGGTGCTTTTACTGGTGCGACAACCAGTAAGAAAGGTCTGATTGAAATCGCCCATGGTGGTACTGTTTTTTTTGATGAAATTGGCGATGTTCCAATGAACATGCAAGTTAAGTTATTGAGGTTACTCGAAACACAATGCTATCGTGCTGTGGGTGGATTAAAGCAAAAACGTTCTGACTTCAGATTAGTCAGTGCGAGTCATAAAAACCTACTTGAATTGGTAGATAAAGGTGAATTTAGACGAGATTTATATTATCGCATTGCTGGTTTCCCAATATACCTACCCTCTCTCCGTGAACGACAAGATGACATCCCAACCCTGATCAATCATTTTATTAAACTGTCAGACTATAAACATAAAAAGTTTTCTGCAAATGCATTACAGCTACTGAGTCATTACACTTTTCCAGGCAATATTCGCGAACTTAAAAATATAATCGAGCAGTCAGCGTTAATCGCTAATGAAGATTTGATTCATAGTAGTGATTTACCTGAAAGCGTCAATGCAACCACCAGCAAGACAGCAACTCAATCCACAACAGACTTTGAGGCTAATACCGCTAATCTCATTGAGACTAAAATGATGAGTTTGGATGAGATTGAATCAGAATACTTAGCACAAGTGTGCCAACAATTTACAGGTTCGCCAGCTGAATTAGCCATTGTACTCAATGTGAGTGTGCGAACCTTATATCGTAAATTACAGCGCTACGGTTTAAAGCTTAATGATAAGTGATACTAACGCGATCAATTGTGATGCAAGAATGAATGTTTCTTCTGGCAACAGCGCTTGATATGCACTGTTTCGCTTAATTCAATATCGCTGTCGCCATGTTCATGGGAGTCACAATGTCCACCATGGCAACCACTTTCACCGTGATGATGATCGCAACACCCTCCTTTTCCCTGTTTAGCGATATGATTCGTTGAAGGTCGGCCCTGCGATGCTTCAAGATATGGCTCACATTCAGCTAAATGTTCGTTGGCAAAATAAGCAATCTCTGTACGGCCGTTTTTGGCATGAAAGACTTCTAGTTGTTGATTAAGTAACTTGGACAACAATTGTTGGCCAATATTCCTAACAATCACTCTATTAGCACCATGAGCTTGTATTAGCTCAACTAACTTTCGTTTGCCATCACAACCAGAGGTTAAAGCTGGGTTAATGAAACTCGCCACAACCTCAGCTTGTTCATTAATCATCAGCACACTGTCTGCTTTACTAAAATGACTGGCAATATGTTCATCTTTCATTGGTATGGCAGTAATCATGGTGTCCTCTCTTGCAGATATTTCTCTGCGATAATTAAAATATTTTGGGTACCAGTTACTCAATGCTTGTAAATTACACTCTGTAGTAATTGGCATATGCTACTTATATACTTATTTATAGCATATGCCAAATACTTTATTGCTATTTTTACTGTTACTTCACACTGTCTGTATTCAATCCTTGTGACATCCGGCTTTCGCTTTATTTAGATTTGACGTTATTAGTTATGAGAAATTGCCTTAATTGATCCCACTGACTAAAAGCACTGATTTTATACTTCACTTCCTTCTGCAATCGTTAGTAGCAAACCGCCACAGAAAAACTAACAACATTCAATCAACGTATTAGCGTATTAGCGTATTAGCGTATTTAAACTGCTCGATGCAGTCTTTATAGCAAGTGCTTATCGCAAACAATAAACACAGTATGTGAATAATCTAACTAGCATGGTGTTGGATTGATTGAACATAAATCAATTACAGCTGCAACAATCATTAAATATCTAAATATTAAGCCAACATCGTGACAATAAAATAAACCCTATAATTAGCAACAACTTAAATAAGCAACAACCCTTACCTAACAACAAAACGGCTGTGCGTTTGTGATCTAAATCAAATAATCACTTGATAGTTAGAGGTCTAATCATTAGTATTGTTATTAATTGAACGTTCAATTAATAACGTTTCAACGATATAAGGATGTCACTAATGCCAAGACCTGCAATGAAAAACGTCAGACAACAACAGCTCATTGATGCCACGTTAATGTCAGTCGAACGTCATGGATTACAACACACCACAATTAATACGATCAGTGGTTTAGCGGGCATGTCATCAGGGATCATCAGCCACTATTTTGGTGGTAAACAGGGGTTAATTGAAGCCACGCAGAAATTCTTATTAGAAGAATTAAAGCAAGCATTACTGGCAAAAACGTCAGGCAAAACATTAACGCCAATGGCAAGGTTATCGATGATTGTTGAAGCGAACTTTACAGAACTTCAACGTTCAAGTGCGGCAACAAAAACATGGTTAAGCTTCTGGTCTCAAGCGATGCACGATCCCGGATTAGCCAGATTGCAATACATCAATAACCAACGCCTTTATAGCAACCTGCTTTTTTCATTTAAACAATTATTACCCAAAACAGACGCCATTAATGCTGCCAAACAAACCGCGGCAATTATTGACGGATTTTGGTTACGCAGTGCATTAAGTCACAGCCCTGCTGAAGATTTTAAGCAAGCCCAAATTTTATCTAAAGCCTTTATCGAGGCTGTGATCGTGCAACACGGAGAAATTGAATGTCAGCGTTAATTACCTATCAAAATTATGTTCACGGTAAATACATATCTAATGACAGCGGAGAAACCTTCGAAGTCATCAACCCTGCCACTGGTAGCGTGAGTTACTTAGTTGAAGTTGCAACTGAGTCAGTACAACAAGCGGCAATCGAAAGTGCAGAAGCCGGTTTTGCTGTATGGTCAAAAATGACCCCTATGGAACGAAGCCGCATTTTATTAAAAGCTGTCGCACTTTTACGTGAACACAACGATGAGCTTGCAGCGGGTGAAGTACTTGATACCGGTAAACCTTGGCAAGAAGCCTCTGTTGTTGATGTGGTGACCGGTGCAGACTCAATTGAGTTTTTTGCAGGCTTGGCACCAAGTCTCGAAGGCAATCAACAACCTGTTGGTAATGACTTCTATTATACCCGCCGTGAGCCTTTGGGCATTTGTGCTGGGATTGGTGCTTGGAACTATCCATTACAAATTGCTTGTTGGAAAGCAGCTCCAGCATTGGCATGTGGCAATGTGATGATTTTTAAGCCTTCAGAAGAAACGCCACGTGGCGCAATGCGTTTAGCCGAAATATTCACTCAAGCAGGCGTACCCGATGGCGTATTTAACGTAGTTCAAGGTGACGGCCGTGTGGGGGCGTGGTTAACCACTCATGACGATATCGCCAAAGTATCATTTACTGGCGAAGTCGGTACAGGGACCAAAGTGATGGCCGCTGCCTCTAAAACATTAAAAGAAGTCACTATGGAGCTTGGCGGAAAATCACCGTTAATCATCTTCAATGATGCCGATATTGAAAATGCAGTATCAGCAGCCATGCTGGCTAATTTTTACACCCAAGGTGAAGTGTGTACCAATGGCACACGTGTATTTGTTCAAAAAGACCTGTATCCACAATTTATTGAACGATTAAAGCAACGCACTGAAAATAATATTGTTTGCGGCGATCCAATGGATGCCGAAACCAATTTTGGCGCGTTGATCTCACGCGCTCATCAACAAAAAGTGCTTGAGTATATCGCGATTGGTAAAAAAGAAGGCGCAACCTTATTAACTGGTGGTATGACTTTAAGCCCTGCAAATGCACCACACGGATTTTTTGTTGCTCCCACCATATTTACCGATTGCACTGATGACATGACCATTGCCAAAGAAGAGATTTTTGGACCGGTGATGTCAGTGTTTACCTTTGATAATGAACAAGAAGTGATTCAGCGAGCCAATAATACTCACTTAGGTTTAGCCGCTGGCGTATTTACCCAAGACATTACTCGTGCTCACCGCGTTATTCACCAAATGCAAGCGGGTATTTGTTGGATTAATGCTTATGGCGCATCGCCGGCAGAAATGCCAGTGGGTGGTTATAAAATGTCTGGTATTGGCCGTGAGAATGGCTCAGAAACATTAAAAGCATATACACAAATTAAAGCTGTTTACGTGGGTATGCAGTCACTTGAAAGCCCATTTTAGGAGTGACCCAAATAATGTCTAAGCAAATATCCCATCAATACGATTATATTATTGTCGGTGCAGGTAGTGCAGGTTGTGTACTGGCCAACCGCTTAACCGAAAACCCAGACAATAAAGTATTAATTTTAGAAACCGGCGGCAGCGATAAAAGTATTTTTATCCAAATGCCAACCGCCCTTTCTATTCCAATGAATACTAAAAAATATGCATGGCAGTTTGAAACGCAAGCAGAGCCTCACCTAGATAACCGTCGCATGCACTGTCCTCGCGGTAAAGTGTTAGGCGGATCATCGTCAATTAACGGCATGGTGTATGTTCGCGGTCATGCTCGTGATTTTGACGAGTGGCAACAACATGGTGCAAAAGATTGGAACTACGCCCATTGTTTACCGTATTTCAAAAAAGCAGAAACGTGGTCTTTTGGCGGTAATGTTTATCGTGGCGACAAAGGCCCTCTTGCTGTCAATAACGGTAATGAAATGAAAAATCCCTTGTATCAAGCTTTTGTTGATGCGGGTGTCGATGCCGGCTACCTGGCTACCGCAGATTATAATGCCAGCCAACAAGAAGGCTTTGGCCCAATGCACATGACGGTTAAAAACGGCGTTCGTTGGTCTACCGCAAATGCCTACCTTCGCCCGGCGATGAAGCGTGATAATTTAACCGTGATTACTCATGCGTTAGTGCATAACGTTATTATGCAAGGCAAAACTGCTGTTGGTGTGCGTTATGAACGTAAGGGCGAAATGATCGATGTGCACTGCAATAAAGAAGTGCTGTTGTCAGCAGGCTCTATTGGATCGCCACACATTTTACAATTGTCGGGTATTGGCGATAAACAAATTTTAGCAGAAGCAGGAATTGAAACTGTGCACCACTTACCTGGCGTCGGTCAAAACTTGCAAGATCATTTAGAGTTTTACTTCCAGTTTAAGTGTTTAAAGCCTATTTCACTTAACGGCAAGTTAGACCCTCTTAATAAGTTATTTATTGGTACACGCTGGATTTTAAATAAATCAGGCTTAGGCGCGACAAACCATTTTGAATCTTGTGGCTTTATTCGCTCAAAACCCGGCCTAGAATGGCCAGATTTGCAATATCACTTCTTACCTGCAGCAATGCGTTATGACGGTAAAGAAGCTTTTGCTGGTCACGGATTTCAAGTTCACATTGGCCACAACAAGCCAAAAAGCCGTGGTGCGGTAACCGTAGTGTCAAAAGATGCCAAGGTTGCGCCACAAATTCAGTTTAATTATTTATCGCATCAAGATGATATAGAAGGCTTTAGAGCTTGCGTACGTTTAACCCGCGAGATTATTAATCAACCTGCATTAGATGAATACCGTGGTGAAGAAATTCAACCAGGCTTAGCCATACTAACCGACGAGCAAATCGATGCGTTTGTACGTAGCTCAGTTGAAAGTGCCTACCACCCTTCTTGCTCATGCAAAATGGGTGAAGATGCAATGGCGGTTGTCGATTCAGACACTAAAGTACATGGAATTAAGGGCTTAAGAATAGTTGACTCGTCTATTTTCCCGACAATTCCAAACGGTAACTTAAACTCACCAACCATTATGGTCGCAGAGCGTGCAGCCGACATCATTTTAAACAAACCCATGCTCACACCAAGCTTTGCCAAAGTGACTATCGCTAACAATTGGCAATCTGAACAACGCCTAACCGCTCCTAAAAGAACGGTGAGTTAACACAGTAAATTTAAGTAAAAGGTCATTGGTCAACCTGCAATTTTGTAAATGACCAATTTAGCTATGTTCAATCTATCAGGGTTTAACTATCGACAACGATACTTAAGGCTTGAGGGCATAACAGCCTTTAAACATTGTTCTATGGCGCAATATAAAACATACAACAAGGAGCCAACACCATGTTTGCACACACAATTAAATCAGGAGTTAAGTAATGACAACCTGGTTATCAATAGGTATTTTATTTACATTCGCCGCTATTGCATTTGTGATTTATCGCTGGGGTAATATGCAATGTATTGGTGTTACACCTGTACGTAAGTTTACTTTTATTGCAATTCTTTTTACTTCTGGCTTAGATGTGGGGCTGATTATGTTCCCACTGACTGAATTTGCCGGATATGCAGATTTAGCAGCTAGCCCAGAATATGGTTTTACCAACCCTCTGGCCATAGAGTTCGGTTTTTGGGCTTGTTTAATTTGGGCATTTTACTTTTTAACCTGTTTCTATTTCTGTGTTATTGAACCTAGAGTGAAGTACTTCGAAATTCCGTTAATTAAATTTATCAATAACTTAGTTATTATTGGTACATGTGCATTTACGGCATACTTACTACTCACTAACCTCCCTTGGTATTTACCTAACTTAGGTGATGGTGAATCGGTCGTTAGCACATTCTATTTAATTGTATTTATGGTGATTGCCGCTGCAGTATACTCAAGCACCAGCATTAAATATGTACGTTACTTAAGTTTAGGCAGTACATGGTTGTTCTTTGGCTTAATCGCGCTAATGTGGTCTGGAGCGTTTTTGTCTGACGACTCAAGTGTAGGCGAGTTCTTTACTACTTTTGCTTTGATCGGTGGCTACTTCTCAAATATGCATGAGTTTGTATTACCAATGAACGATTACCATGAGTTCTACCTATTTTGGTGGTTTGCTTGGAGCATTATGATTGGTCAATTTACCGCACGTTTTGTTGGCGGTATGAAAACCTATCAAGTACTACTGGCGATGATGATATTCCCGTCAATTCCAATCGCAATCTGGTTTACTGTACTTTATTACTACAGCGCAAATGGTATCGACACATCTGGGTTCTATAACCTGGCAATGGTTATTGTTGGTGTTACCTTTGTGATTAACTCATTAGACTCGCTAGTGCGGTTGTACACTGATAATTTAAACCTAACTGTAGAGCGTTTTGGTAAAGTACCATACATCATAGGTAATGTTGTCCTACTAAGCGGACTTACCTTATTGTTTAAGTTAGACTTCTTAGAAATTCAATGGGTTGGAGCATTAGCTATTGCCCTTATATTAAGTTGTTTCTTCTTTATTTTAAAAGGCCACTTATCTAAAGTGGCAGACATTGAACGCTCACCAAAAGCGAACAAAATTGATTTTACAAAAATCGAGTTATTGGATTAATTAATAATAATACCCAAGGAATGATAATGAACACCAAAATGAAAACACTTGCGCTATTAAGTCTATTTGCCCTTCCGACATCAGTAATGGCAGGCGATTTAAGCACTACAATTAACGCAACATCGGATTACACCTTTAATGGTGTAAGCCAAACAGACAACGACCCTGCACTTCAAGCTAGCCTTGATTACGCAATGGATGACGGTTGGTATGTCGGTGCATGGGCATCAAATGTTGACTTTGGCAGCGGCGAAGACACTTGGCTAGAACTTGATTTCTATGCGGGTAAATATTTTGAGCTCAATGACCGTGTGTCACTAGACGCTGGTATTGCGTATTACACTTACCACGGTGATGATGCATCTGATGACTATTACTACCCAGAAATCTACACTAAATTTGGCTATACCTCATCACTAGGTCAAAGTGAATTAAACTTCTGGTTCTCATGGGATTACTTTGGTTTAGATGCGGGCCATTACATTGCTATGGTTGCTCACACGTTTACCATAGCCGAAGGCCATGACATTCGTGTCAGCTTTGACCGCTCAACATCAAATGATAAAAACAAGTGGTCATGGGATGGCGACAAGTCATATAACCACTACCGTGCTGAGTACATGACTAGCTGGGAAGGTTTTGACTTTAACGTTGCGGTTGAAGATACCAGCATGGATACAGATTTAAGTGATACTCGTGCGGTACTTTCAGTCTCGCGCACATTTAACCTGTAATTTGATTTAAGCGACATAAGCAGAATAACGGCTCGCTGTTATTCTGCTTTTTTTTGATTTTACACATGAGTAATAACCTTATATCTGTTAAGGTGCGGGCAAAATTGCTAACTCTTTGGTCTAGAGGACATTATGGAAAAGTACGAACAATTATTAATTTCATTACGCCGAGTGATCAGAGCTATCGATTTACATTCGCGTCAATTGAATAAACTGTCTGGTTTAACTGGACCGCAACTTATGGTGATGAAAAAAATCCATGAGCTTGATGCACCATTAGCAAAGCAAATTGCTCAAGAAATTAATTTAAGCGCCGCAACAGTCACCACAATTATAGATCGATTAGAAAGCCGAAATCTGGTGATCCGTACGCGTAGCGAAACCGACAAACGTAAAGTGCATTTATCTTTGAGCGATGCAGGTAATGAATTACTTAGCAGCTCACCAAAACCTCTTCAAGAGCATTTTATTAAACATTATCAAAATCTTGAAGAATGGGAACAAAGTCAATTATTGTCTGCTGTAGAACGAATAGCATCAATGATGGACGCTGATGAAATAGATGCTGCACCAGTATTACTCGTAGGTCAAATCCAAGCCGAAGCGGCGCAGTAAACAGGATTATTTCGTTTTATAAAAAAAGAAGCGAGCTAACTGCTCGCATCTTTTTGATACATAATAATTTACCAAGGTAAATCTTGGCCATTTGAATGCTTGAACACGCCTGACGTCTTCATCGAAAGCTCATCAATTAACCCGACTAATCGAGACGCTGATTCAATAGCAGAAATATCCCCTCCATGATTAACCATGTCTGTTTGCACATAACCGGGATGATATATACCCACAGAAATCTGTCTTGGTGATAAATCATGACTCAGAGACATTGACGCTGCATTTAGTGCCGCTTTAGACATTCTGTAACCGTAACGCCCTCCTGACGTATTGTCAGTAATTGAGCCCATACGTGAAGTGATCATAGCGACCTTAGCACCATCGACTAATTGATATTGTAAACAAGACACCACACGCAATGGTGACAGCGCGTTGACTTCAAATTGTTGTCTTATGGTGTCCAGATTAAGGTGGTCAAGTTTTTCGTCACGTAAAATACCAGCATTACAAATTAACAAGTCAATCTTTATCCCACGTAAACTCGTTTGCATGATGTCTATACCCGAGTCTTGGGCTACATCAACGCCTTCTATTACTTTTACATTGTCACCTAAGGCTGCAAGTTCAACAGATGTTTGACGACAAAGGGCATAAACAATCTGATTTTGCTGCGCATATAATGTCGCAAGTGATAAACCTATCCCGCGATTTGCACCGGTGATTACGATAGTCTTCATGCTGGTTCCTTATTGTCACTAGATTCAACGGCAATCATTTTGCCTTTAAACGCGCCAAATAATGCAATACATGCACCAGTAAAAGCGGCAAATGAACAAATTAAACGATAATCGCTGTTCTCAAGAAAGAAATTAGTTACGCTAAACACCAATAAAGTCAACATGCCAATATTTTTAATTCGCATCATTTTAGGTTCGAACATCAGCCAGGTGCTGCATTTAGGGCATTGCGCTTCGACACCATTATCGCCTTTGCGGACTACTTTTAATGCTCTTCTGGCAAATTGACTGTTACAGCTTGGACATTCCATTTTATCAACCTCGTTTATCTCAATCATATTTCTCTCGATTACAATATGATAACGCGCAGTCGATGTCTGATAAAGTTGCAATGCAGATATCATTTTATGACACTGTAAAAACATATTTGAATGAACGCTCAAAATAGTTATTGAACAGTCGTTACAGTTAGTTTATAGTCTTTACATCGTTTAAAAGGTTATTGCTAACTTAATAAATATTGGAAATACGATGAAATATTCTATTGGTTTTGATGTGTATGGCACTCTAGTCGACCCAGTTGACATGGGACAACACCTTGAGAATCTTATTGGTGATAGAGCCTCTGAATTTGGTCAATTATGGCACGATAAGAAAGTAGAATATGCATTTAGGCGCGGGTTAATGCAGCAATATGCTGACTTTACGGTGTGTACACATCAGGCGCTACAATATTGTTTAAATGTTTATCAAATATCATTGTCCCCTGCAGAGCAACAGCAGTTAATGGCACGGTTTGCCGAGTTAAATGCTTTCGATGATGTTATCCCAGGGCTTAAAAAGCTCGTACAGCATGGACACCATCTAGCGGCATTTTCAAATGGACCTGAATTGTCTGTACGCAAGTTGATGGCAAATTCGCATATTTTGCCACACTTACAGCAAGTTGTTAGTGTTGATGATTTACAGACCTACAAACCCAATCCTGATGTATATCAATACTTAGTCGAACGCCTGCAGGCTGATATAAATTCTTGCATGATGGTATCGAGTAATCCTTGGGATGTTATTGGCGCTAAATCTGCAGGTTTAAAGGCTGTATGGGTCAAACGAAGTCCGAGTAAATTATTTGACCCGTGGGAAATTCAACCTGATTTGATCGTGAGTGATTTGATTGAATTAGCAACACTATTAAATACTTAGTAGTTAATTACCGTTTGCAACCGATTGTTTGCAACCGATTGTTTGCATAACGTTTGTTTACGACACATTGTTATCGTTTTCATATTTAATGAATAGCGTTACTACATTATCGAATTTAAGGATATTTTATGAGTAATCAATATGTTCCGCCTAAAGTATGGGTTAACGAAGCCAGCACAGCAAACAAATGGGCCAATATTAACAGCCCGGTTTCTGGTGCTCGATTTGAAAGAGCTCTGCCTGTAGGTGAGCATGCATTACAGTTATATTCACTAGGTACACCTAATGGCCAAAAAGTCACTATTATGCTTGAAGAGCTATTAGCGCTTGGCGTAAAAGAAGCTGAATACGATGCGTATTTAATTAATATCAGTGAATTAGATCAGTTTTCATCTGGCTTTGTTGGGGTTAACCCAAATTCTAAAATTCCTGCACTAGTGGATAAATCAGGTGCTGAAGATATCAATGTATTCGAATCAGCATCAATTTTAGTGCATTTAGCTGAAAAATTTGGTCATTTCTTGCCTAAATCAGGCCCTGCAAGAACGCAAACCTTTAACTGGCTATTCTGGGCACAAGGCTCAGCACCATTTCTTGGCGGTGGTTTTGGTCATTTCTATGCTTACGCCGATGAAAAGCAAGAATACCCAATCAATCGCTTTGCGATGGAAGCTAAACGCCAGTTAGATGTATTAGATAAGCAATTAGCTAATAACACCTTTATTGCGGGTGAAGACTTTACCGTTGCCGACATGGCTATTTGGCCATGGTATGGCAATTTAGTATTGGGTAACTTATATAGTGCAGCTGAGTTTTTAGATGTAGCTAGCTATAAAAATGTTGTCCGATGGGCTAATCAAGTATTACAGCGTCCTGGCGTGCAACGTGGCCGTATCATTAACAAGTCTTGGGGCGAAGCAAACGAAAGCTTAGCTGAGCGTCACAGTGCTGCGGATATCGATGCTGTGCTAAACAGTGAAAAATAACCTGTACTAAGCACGACGGGTATTTTCAAACCAATAAAAAACCTAGCAATGATTGCTAGGTTTTTTGTTGGTTAATGCCTAAAAGCGTTAACTGAGCTTAAATCACCATGGCCAACTCGGCACCCTGACGGATAGCACGTTTAGCATCAAGCTCTGCTGCCACATCCACACCGCCAATAAGATGAACAGGCAAACCGGTAGCTTTCATTTCATCAACTAAGGTCGTGTTAGACTCTTGGCCAGCACATAATACAACGTTATCAACGGCAAGAATTTCAGTCTGCTCGCCGACTTTGATGTGAAGACCTTGCTCATCAAACTTTTCATAACTCACACCGGTTTTCATTTTAACGTCATGCTGCTTTAACACACTGCGATGGATCCAACCGGTAGTTTTACCCAAACCTTTACCCATTTTTGTGGTTTTTCGTTGCAGCAAATACACATCACGACCTGGGTGATGTTCAGCTTCTTCAGTTAATCCGCCAGCATGTTGATAGGTTTTATCAATGCCCCACTGCTGTAACCACTTGTCAGTTTGTAAACTTGTCGACTCGCGTTCGCATAAAAAGTGCGCCATATCAAAACCAATACCGCCTGCACCAATAAGCGCGACGGTTTGACCAATCTCGACTTGACCATTAAGCACTTGTTGATAATCAACCACTTTAGGATTATCAAAGCCAGGTAATTTTAGTGCACGCGGCACCACACCAGATGAAATAACCACTTCATCAAATTTTTCAGTCGCAAGTACCGAAGCATCGAGTTTAGTGTTTAAGCGCAAATCAATCTTGTGTAATTTAATTTGATTAATAAAGTAACGAATGGTTTCGTTAAACTCTTCTTTACCCGGGATTTTACGTGCTAGATTAAACTGTCCGCCTACTTCTGATTTAGCCTCAAACAACACCACATCATGGCCACGACTGGCTGCGTAGACTGAAAAAGCCATCCCTGCAGGACCGGCGCCCATGACTGCAATACGCTTTTTATTGGTAGTCGGCGTAAAGTTGATTTCGGTTTCGTAACATGCACGTGGATTAACTAAACACGTGGCTCGCTTCATAGAAAACGTGTGATCTAAGCAAGCTTGGTTACAACCAATACAAGTATTGATGAGTTCTGGGGTATTCGCTGCAGCTTTATTAACAAATTCAGCATCAGCTAGGAAAGGACGCGCCATTGACACCATGTCTGCTTGACCTGATGCAATGATTGATTCACCAATTTCAGGGGTGTTAATTCGGTTTGTTGCAATTAATGGCACCTTGACTTCTTTTTTAAGTCTTTCTGTAACCCAAGCAAATGCACCACGAGGTACGCTTGTCGCGATGGTCGGTACGCGCGCTTCATGCCAGCCAATTCCGGTATTAATAATGCTGACACCGGCTTGCTCTAACCACTTGGCTAATTGTACAACTTCATCCCATGTTGAGCCGTTATCAACTAGGTCGAGCATCGACAGACGGAACACAATAATAAAGTCTTTACCGACTTTTTCACGAATAGCATTAACAATTTTTATCGGAAATTGAGCGCGGTTATCAAAGCTACCGCCCCACTCATCACTGCGCTTATTCGTGCGAGAACTAATAAATTGGTTAATCAAATAACCTTCTGAACCCATGACTTCAACACCGTCATAGCCTGCTTTTTTTGCTAATGCAGCACTGGTTGCATAATCTTTAATGGTACTGCGTACTTGGCGGCTTGACATGGCCGAGGGCGTAAACGGAGTGATTGGTGATTTGATTTTACTTGGAGCTAAGCTAAATGGATGATAACTGTAACGGCCAGCATGCAAAATTTGCATACAAATTTTTCCGCCACCGTCGTGTACGGCATCTGTCACAATTTTGTGTTTACTGACTTGCCACGAAAAGCTTAACTGACAAGCATTAGGCGCTAAACGCCCTCGTAAATTAGGTGCTATACCACCTGTGACGATTAAACCAACACCGCCTTCAGCACGTTCTTTATAAAACGCTGCCAGTTTCTCAAATCCGCCTTTTTCTTCTTCTAAGCCTGTGTGCATTGAGCCCATTAACACGCGATTTTTCAGCTGTGTAAAGCCTAGATCTAAAGGTTCTAGTAAGTGTGGAAACGACATTCAAACATCCTTTTTAAACAAGTGATTTAAACCAGCATACAACGACAATTTGAATTGCTCAATCATTTAAACAGTCGTTTGTTAAAAACCTTTACAATTGAGTTTCACATTTTCATTGATTTTCAGTTAGGATGACTGCATTAGACTGATAAAGGAGTGGCTAATGTCCGCTAAACCCTCGTTTTTAAAAAGGATGTTTTTACTGTTGTGGAATACGGTAAACACCATTCGTAAGCTTATTATTAACTTTATATTTTTTGGTGTATTAGCCATCATATTTGTGGCGGTGCTCAGCAGTGAAGATGAAGTCGTGGTTGAAGATCAATCCGCTTTAATCCTTAACTTATCTGGCAGTATTGTTGATCAAAAACATTATGTTGACCCATTTGAAGCCGCATTAACCCAGGGGCAAGATAATGACCCAAGCGGTGAAATATTATTGGCAGACATACTTTATACAATTAACAACGCGACTGAAGATAATCGCATTACCAGTATCGTACTTGATTTAGCCAACTTACAAAGTGCTGGGATCAGTAAGATGACAGCCATCGGTGAGGCGCTTACTGAGTTTAAAGCAGCTAATAAGTCAGTTATTGCTATGGCTAATGGGTACGATCAAGACCAGTATTTTTTAGCCAGCTTTGCAGACAAAATTTATTTGAACACCAAAGGTATGGTGTCACTTGATGGCTTAAGTCGTTACCGCCTGTATTACAAAGCAGCATTAGAAAAACTGAACATAACTACTCATGTATTCCGTGTTGGCACATTTAAATCTGCTGTTGAACCATTTATTCGTGATGACATGTCTGAAGCAGACAAGGAAGCCAGTAAGGTATTACTCGGTGACATTTGGCAAAGCTACTCAAGCATTGTTGCCAGTAACCGTCAAATTGCGCCCGATCAATTGGTGCTGAGTACTGATGCTTACCTTGAGCAACTAGAAAAAGCCGATGGCGACAGTGCGCAGATGGCGATTAACATGAAATGGGTTGACGAATTAGTCTCTGCTGATGCATTTCGTTTAGCCATGATGCAACGTGTGGGCGTTGATAAAGAAGGGAAAAACTATCGTCAAATTAGTTTTAATGACTATCGCAGTGTAACCGCTCCCGTACCACAGTTTATAGAAAACGATTCTGTCGCGGTGATTGTCGCTAAAGGGAATATCCTTAACGGTAAACAACCAGCGGGTCAAATTGGTGGCGAAAGTACCTCTGAGCTGTTAACAAAAGCACGTTTTGACAACAAGGTGAAAGCGGTCGTATTACGTGTAGACAGCCCTGGTGGCAGCGCTTTTGCGTCAGAACAAATTCGCCAAGAAGTGTTAGCGCTAAAAGCTGCAGGCAAACCTGTAGTGGTTAGCATGGGCAGTTTAGCTGCATCTGGCGGCTATTGGATTTCGGCCAGTGCAGACTATATTATCGCAACGCCAACCACCCTAACTGGTTCGATTGGCATTTTTGGTATGTTTGCAACATTTGAGAAAGCACTGACTCATATTGGTGTGACATCAGATGGTGTTGCAACATCTGACTGGGCAGGTTTATCTCCAGCACGAGAACTAAGCCCTCAAGTTGCGGCTGTGATTCAACGTCATATTGAACGCGGTTATCAGGAGTTTATCTCGTTAGTAGCACAAGAGCGACATATGACTGTAGAACAGGTTGATAGCATTGCTCAAGGCCGCGTTTGGACAGGAAAACGAGCACTGACACTGGGCTTAGTTGATGAACTTGGTGATATGGAAGTGGCATTAGCTAAAGCCGCTGAATTAGCCAAAATGGATAAATTTGATGTGAAGCTGATTGAACAAGAATTATCTGCAGAACAACAGTTAATGCAGCAAGTCCTTGGCGCATCAGCATCATATATGCCAGACAGTTTTGGTAAAACGACCATGATTGAGAAAATGGTTAAGCAATGGGCTGGTGTATATGAAGAGTTTTCAAAATTTGATGACCCCAATAATACTTACCTATATTGTGAACAATGTAGCTATTAATCGCCACTAAACACCTTTTGCAAAGCCATCGAGCTGCATAAGATGAAGATTATTCAAAAAAAGCCTGCTTTGCAGGCTTTTTTATTGGGGATCGTTAAATAAACTTGTATAATTTGCGATATCTTCAATGGTTACTTTATTTGAGTCAAAATTTCATGACAAAACGCTCGATTTATGTTGCTTATACTGGCGGTACTATTGGCATGCAAAAAACCGCGAATGGTTTCGTCCCAGTTGCCGGCTTTTTAACAGATTGTGTTCAATCTATGCCTGAGTTTTATCATGATGAAATGCCTAATTTTGTTATCCATGAATACTGCCCGTTAATCGACTCGTCAAACATGGCGCCACCAGATTGGCAAATGATTGCCAATGATATTCAGGCCAACTACGATGATTACGATGGCTTTGTGATTTTGCATGGTACAGACACCATGGCATATACCGCATCTGCCCTGTCCTTTATGTTACAAGGTTTGTCCAAGCCAGTGATTGTGACGGGCTCACAAATTCCATTAGCTCAATTACGCTCAGACGGACAAACTAACTTGTTAAATTCGTTATACATTGCCGCTAATTACCCAGTGGCCGAAGTATGCTTATTTTTTAATAATAAATTATTCCGTGGTAACCGCTCAACTAAGGCACATGCCGATGGTTTTGATGCCTTTGCATCGCCTAATTTTCCAATATTGTTAGAAGCAGGCATAAAAATTAATCTTAAAGCAGGTAAAATCAGTGCGCCAACTGAGCAACCTCTAGAGGTGGTAACCATTAGCCCGCAACCAGTAGGTGTGGTGACCTTATACCCTGGTATTTCAACCGAAATCTTTATCAACATTTTGCAGCAACCCGTTAAAGCTTTAATCTTGCTCACCTTTGGTGTTGGTAATGCTCCACAAGATAAACAACTGTTAGAGACGCTAAAACAGGCTGATGAGCGCGGCATTGTATTAGTTAACCTAACTCAATGTTTTCAGGGTAAAGTGAATATGGGCGGTTATGCGACGGGTAATGCACTAGCACAAGCTGGGGTAATTAGCGGATCAGATATGACGATTGAAGCGGCACTCGCAAAATTGCATTATTTGCTATCAATTGGTTTGACACCAAATCAAATAAAGCAACGTATGCAACAAAATCTTATTGGTGAACTGACCGAGTATTAAAAATAAATACTTTATTTTCAGTGCTTAAACAAATAAAAATGCGAACCTAATGGTTCGCATTTTTATCAATTAAATTCACTCAAATAGTATAATTAATGTTTACACATAATGAATCAGATTCTATCAATGAATAGATTAAAGGTCTGCTTCTTTAAACTCAGCAATTGCTTCGCCTTTAAACTGCTTTTTCAATTCAGTTTTAGACAATTCATTAATGTTACCACCTGATGCAATGGTAAAGTGCTCTGTTTGATTCAACTTACGCGCTTGATACATCATCACTACTTGCAAGGTTGATTCGCGCTGCTGCTCGGTCAACACAGTACCGTCTTCCCACTTGCCTAATTCAGTGGCAGACAATAAACGCTGGTACACTTCATCTGGCATTTCATCGATGACTTTATTGATATCGTTCATACTGATTTCCGTTTATGTAACACAATTCTGATCCGAGTGATCAAGTACCCTGTAAATCCTGCAACAAAGCTTGCCACTGCTATGTATAAGGTGACACCTTGAGCAGGTTCGCCGCCCCAAAACCACACCACTACACCTGCAATAAACAAGGTCAAATAGATAAAACTTTGGTTCATTAAACTGTTTGAACGCTCTATATGACTAATAACAGACAAAGATTGCGTGTTACCAGACAAGTCAGTTTTACAATGTGTGCATTGTTTAGCTTGACTGGAAATACGTTTCTGACATTTAGGGCAAGCAACTAGCGCCATGTTATACCGTTCCTGCTGAGTTCAAATTAAAAATTATAAGCTATCAACCACAGTAAGCATGGCTATCAATGAAGCTTCACCTAAATAAATACTGCGCTCTGGAGACCAACCAACAAATGGATCTGCAAGGTTTGCATTGTCTTTAAAAGGCATTTCTAATGTATTAGATAAGCATGAGAATGTATTCGCAACCCAGTTGGAGCCAACGGTTAAATTAGCTTTACCTGGCTCATCTTTGTCATAACCAAATTCAGTTTGGAAATCCGCACTGGCAATAGTTAATGCACTGACAAACTGTTGTTGTAATGCGGCCATTTTATCATTGTAATTTGGCACACCTTCACAACCAGCCAAAAATACATATGGCAAACCTTCGTCACCATGCACATCGTAAAATAGATCTACGCCAGTTTGCTGCATTTTGTTCACAACATAATACACTTCTGGGCTTTTTTCTAAGCTAGGTGTTTGCCATTCACGGTTTAAATTGGTGCCAACAGCATTGGTACGCAAATGGCCACGCGCGCTACCATCTGGATTCATATTCGGTACAATATAGAAATTTGCTTTGTCTAATAGGGCTTTAGACGTTGGGCAATCACCGTCTAACAAACGGTTTAATAAACCTTCCACTAGCCATTCGGCCATAGTTTCACCAGGATGCTGACGTGCCGTAATCCAAATATTTTTCTTGTCGGTGTCACCATCACCAATTTTAAGCAGAGTCATATCACGGCCATCTAAGGTTAACCCTAAATGTTCAAGACTCACTGATGGATGTAATTGCGCTTCACTAATTAAGTCTAGGTGGCGTTCGTAGCTGTATGGTGCAAAGTATGCAATTTGCATTGCTTCACAATCTAGCTCTGCTTGTATGGTCAGTACGCCATTTTCATATTGAGTTGGCAGTCTAAACCAGGTTTGACGGTCGTAGCTGGCCACGGCTTGATAATCTTCCCAACCTTTTGGGTAAGATGCGGTACCTGCGTTAAGGATATTTAAGGTGTAAGTTTGACCAACTTCACCTTCTAAACGGAAATTAAACCATTGATAGAATTCATCACCAGAGTCAGGACGAATTGCTAGTTGAATGTCATCGTGTTTGTCGATATTGATGACATTAATATTGCCACCGTCAAAATTTGCACTGATCCGCATTGGAATTTCCTTTAATTTGCTTACGCTTTTATTTAACCTGTACTCGGAATAAAGGATGACTTCTGCTATTTAAAATCAGCATGTTAACCAACATAACTTTCAAGCTTGTCTTTTGTTATGCTAATAAGACGAATTGACGCATCAATAGCTTGTCCATTGTGAGTCGATTCAACGTAGTTAGCAGAGCAAAGGCTGTTTGAAAGGCGTTTATTATTCCGCGTTCAGGTTATTTAGGCATTTCGATGCCTTATTTTATGCGCCATAGCTTATCAAATGCGGCTATTGGTGTGAACCTTTTAAAAACTAAAGCAGTACCCTTGACCGCGAACAGTATTGATCATTTCTCTTGGCAAATTACCTTTGACTAACTTACGCCTGGTATTACTGATGTGCATGTCTAAATTACGATCAAACCTGCCATGTTCTTTGTGTAATACACGTTCTTGTAGTTCAGCTTTTGTGACTACTTTACCTTGATGCTCAAATAAATACTTAAACAAGCGATATTCGGTTTGCGTTAATACTAAAGATTTATCTACTAATTTGACTGTATAGGTCTCGTCTTCAAAGCTAATGTGATCAAGTTGGACTTCATTAATTGCAGGTTGCGAACGACGTTTGAGCACATTAAGGCGAAGTTGTAACTCTCGGACATTCACGGGTTGGCTTAAATAATCATCCGCGCCTAACTCAAGGGCATTTATGCGTTCAAGCTCATTGTTTTCATCAGCAATGACAATGATAGGTGTCGGGGCTTGTCGCGCCACCAATAACCAAAATGAATCCATTTTAGGGACAGCAAAATCAAGTAGTATGGCTTCTAAGGCTATTGTTTCCATTTTGATCAGCGCGTCGAAGGCATTATCGACTTGATGAACATAGTACCCTTGAGCTGTAAGTTGATGAAATAACTCATGAGCTGCAGAATGTAAGTCAATTAATAGAATGTGTTTCATGCCCAACCACTTAATGATAACGATTTCTATTTAGATTATCACAATAGTTAACAACTGACTATATTCCTGTGTCACAATTATAGTCATTCTTTTATTCAAGAATAAAAAATGGCCTGAATATTCAGACCATTTTGTTAATACTAGTGACAACCCTGATGGTTATTTTTCGGTCATTAGTTGCTTAATAAACTTCACTGGCGCACTGCCATAACTTAAAAATGTTTCATGGAACTCTTTTAAGTCAAAATCATCGCCTAACTTGGCTTTTTGTTGCTCACGGAAATCATAAATTTCTCGATAGCCGGCATAGTAGCTCGTTAACTGTACCTGACTTAATGTTGCACGGCGCCATTTACCTTCAGCTTCAGCGCGTTGTTGGAACGCTTCGTTTTCAAGTAAATTAATCACGTCTTGTTCGCCCATACCATTCACTTGGATGCTGTAATCAAGAATTGTGTTGCAAATAACACGTAGATTCCACTTGTAATACATCAACCACATTTCAGGTTCAAAATCGCCATACCCCTCTTCTAGCATCATGCGCTCAGTGTATACAGCCCAACCTTCTATCATCGCCCCGTTACCAAATAAACTTTTTACAAGGCTTGGAGATTGGTTTGAATACACGAGCTGAGTGTAATGGCCAGGAATAGCCTCATGAATATTAAGCACCTGTAAAATCCAGTGATTGTATTCACGTAAATAGCTTTCAGCCGATTCATCACTCATGCCATCCAACGGCGAGACATTGTAGTAAGTATTTCCGCCTTGGTCGTAAGGCCCTGGTGCACTGATTGACGCCCCAGCAAAACCGCGCATGTACTCTGGTGTTTCACGCACAATTAACGGCTTTTTAGGATCAAGGGTAACTAACTGCTTGTCGTTAACAAACTTAATCAGCTCAGGGATTTGTTTACGCACTTCCTCTACAAAGTCTTCGCGTTTAACATGTTTAGCCGATAACACATCGATTAATTGACGAATGGCTAATTTGTCATCTGCAGGTTGTGGCGTTTCGATATATTTAGACCAAATTTTCGTGGTGATTTTGGCCATTTCTTGCTGGATTTGATTTTTATCTGCAACCGCTTTGTCGTATAGCTGTTTTGCTGTCATGCCTGACTGAATATCAAAGGCAAATTTTTCTTCGTATAAGGTTTCACCAATTCGGAAATCACGCGCACCGTCTTTAGTCAGTTTGACTTCAAGTGCAGTTAACCATTCAATGTGCTGTGTTATTGCAGCAGTCGCCGCGTTAAAGCGCGTGGTAAACAATGATTTTTGTTCAGCCGTTAGACCTGAGCCTGCCACTTGTTTAACGAGCGCATCTGACAATACTGAAAATGCACCTTGGTTTTGCATGATGGCTAATTGCGTGTGTTCAAGTGTTGGATCGCTAATGTTGGATCTTGCTGCTTCATAGTATGCTGGTACATTTTCTAATCGGGCAATTACTGATATTAAACGTTCATCAAGAGGTGCAAAATCTTCGTTAATGATTTGGGCAAAGCCACCTGACACATTGTAATTAGACGGATCCCATTGCCAGCTTTTAAAACGTTGTACATCCCATTTCATCGACTCGACTAAATTAACCAGCAATTTATAATCAATCTGTTGATTCGCCGTTAAAGTCAGAGGGTCAAATTGTGCAAGTGCTGTTTGCTGTTTATCAACGAAGGCTAATGTATTGTCACGGCTCTGTTGATTTGGGATTTCGAGGTAACCATCATTAACGTGTTTACCACTGTAAAGCGCCCATGTCGGCGACAGGGTCCAAAGCTCATCAATAAACTGCTGTGAATAATCATTAAAGTTTAATTTTACCGCTGCGACTGGTGTTGTAACGTCTTTTGGTGCTGTGGTTTGTTCTGTTGCTACACTCGTTTGATTGTCGCTACAGCCTAGCAAACTTGCTAGTGCAAAAGAGACAGCCAAAGGCAATAATGCTTTATTCATTTTATATCCCTAAATTTATCGTTTTTGTATTTTTTGGTTGGTATTTAATCGTTGTGTATTAACGTTAGCAATCGAGTTAACGTTGAAGCTTAAAAATGATTTTTACAATGTATATAGTTAACCATGTTCGTTTACTATTTGCAGCAACTAGACATCTTTTGTGACATAAAATTACACTTATATCCTGACGCTTTTAGTCATTCACTCATTATTTTATTGTCTACCATATTGTGTGTACCTATCAGTGGAGGCAACATGCAATCGGGCCACATTAGACTGCTCCTAAACGGTTAAAAAAAGGCTATCACAGAGATAAGAAAAAAAATCATGCAACATAGGGATGAAGATCATAATGTTGATGTGCATACTATACCGGAGCACGATGATATGCAGTGCTGCATCGATGAAGTCATTATCGATAATGTCGTACGTATTGTTGTGGTAGGTGCAATGTTTATGACCATCAAGCGAGTGCATGATGTAACGTTGTTGAAATCTTTTCCCCTTTTGACACTCCAACCGTGTTTGACGAAATATCAACCATGAGCGACAAAGCCAAATTTGATTTCTCAGTCAAACTCGCTGGCTTGAAATCGATTTTCCTATCACGTTACCACTAACTTAGATGGTGAAACTTAACCTAACAAAAAATGTGCTTTGAAGATTATCTGCCAGCACTACATGTATTACTGGCAGATAACTGCCCTTGCCTTCTTCAAAAAAGCGATTCGTTAGCTGTTGTTGTGATTTGGATAAAGCGCTTAATATATAAGCGCTAAGCCTGCAGACGTTTAGACAATTTGTAATAAGCAATAAACTTATAAATTCCAAGGATTAGGTTTTGGCCCTTTCTTAACAGGTGTTTTCTGGGTTTTGGATTTTCTAAAGTCTGTGTTGTCACTTTTAGATTTACCTAAACTTAATGTCGGTCTTTCATCCTGCGTTTTAGGTTTATTTTGACGACTTTTAGGCATGTGATTTAAAATCGATTCTGGCACAGGCTTATTAGGCTCAAATCCGTCAATGACTTTACGCTCAAGCAAGTGACCTAGACGGCTTTCAATCATGCATAAGTTTTTAAAATCATCTTTGGATACAAACGATATCGCTTCACCAGCGGCACCAGCTCGTCCTGTACGGCCGATACGGTGAATATAATCATCAGCAGGATACGGTAAGTCGTAGTTAATAACCCGTGATAAATCGTCAATGTCGATACCGCGAGACGCTATTCCCGTTGCCACAAGGTATTTAATTTTACCCGACTTAAAGTCGGCTAAAATTTGTTCACGTACTGGCTGGCTTCGGCCACTGTGAATGCATTCAGCTTCGATGTCGCGTTTTTCTAACTGGCTAACTAATTTCGCTGCACCTTGTTTGGTTTCAATGAAAATTAGCGCTTGGTCCCAGGTCTCGGTTTTAATCAAATGACTTAATAATGCTGACTTTTTGTCTTTATCAACCGTGGTTAACCATTGTGATATTTTTGGCGCTGAGTTTTTATCTGCAATAACTGATATTTCAACTGGGCGATGAATCGCGGTTTTCGCCAGTGCACGAACTTGGTTCGACAACGTTGCAGAAAACAATAAACTTTGGCGCTCTGATGGAAGTTTATCGATAATTTTATTAATGTCTTCAATAAAGCCCATGTCTAACATGCGGTCAGCTTCGTCAAGCACTAATACTTCTAACTCGTCAAAGTGCACGGCACGCTGTGTATATAAATCAAGTAAACGCCCTGGGGTTGCCACTAAAATATCAACACCATCAAGTAAAGCTTGTTTTTGCGGCTTTTCATCAACGCCGCCGTAAATCACAAACGAGCTCACACCCACATGCTTAGCATAGGCCACAATGTTACTTTGGATCTGTACAGCAAGCTCACGGGTAGGCGTTAAAATAAGTGCTCGGATGCGTTTTTTGCGGTCAGTTTGCGTGTCGGCTAAACGTTCTAATATTGGCAACACAAAACTAGCCGTTTTACCGGTACCGGTTTGCGCAGCGGCAAGAAGGTTTTTGCCTTGTAAAATAACCGGTATGGTTTGTTGTTGAATTGGCGTTGGGTTGCTATAACCCACTTCAGCTAAGGCTTTGACAATAGTGTCGCGTAATCCAAGTGTCGAAAATGGCATGAAATGAGTACTCTATAATAGGACAGAAAAAAGCGTGGGATCAGTATAGCATCCACTCAACAGTCAATACACTTGAGTGACATTCCCTTATTAGAAATGAAAAAAGACGTCCGAAGACGTCTTTTTTCATATATGGCGGTGAGCGAGAGATTCGAACTCTCGTTAGGGATTAACCTAAACACACTTTCCAGGCGTGCGCCTTCAGCCACTCAGCCAGCTCACCAATTTGTCGGATTCAAATACATGACATATTCAAATCCATTTATTTGTTACATTTACACAAAACACGCGTTATAAATTTAATCATTAACACTGTGTATTGAGTTAAGCATCACACTGTTGTTGCTTTTAACGTCAATCAATAAGCTGCGATGTTAATCGTGGCGTACTTTACGCAAATGCCGATAGCGGGTCAAGCTAAATCACCCCACTATCAAGCGTTTGCACAAATGCTCGGCAACTTAAGTAAAATCTAACCAACCAAGGTTGGAAACAAGCCTTTCACGCCTGCTGAAATCACTTCAATGCCTAATGACAACATCAGCAGCCCCATTAAACGGGTGATGACGTTAATACCGGTTTTACCTAAAAACTTAAATAACACCGGCGCCATGCGAAATAATGCCCAGCTTACAATGCCTAAGGTTAAAATAGTTAGAAACATGCCAATGAAATTAACCATTTGGTTATGCTCAGCCGCAAATACAATAACAGAACTAATCGCGCCAGGACCGGCCATTAATGGTAACGCTAATGGCACTACCGCAACAGACTCCATACCAGAAGACTCTCGATCTTCTTCTTGGTTACGTTTTACCTCACTGATTTTACCTTGCAACATCGACATCGCAATAATACAAATCAAGCTACCACCAGCGATACGAAATGCAGACAATGAAATACTGAACATACTCAAAATATGTTGTCCGGCAATCATAGTCACCAATAAAATGACCACTACAGCAAAGTTTGCTACACGATTGGTATGTTGGCGTTCAACTTCCGTTTGATGACTCGTCAAACTTACAAATACAGGCAATAACCCTACCGGATTGATAATCGCTAACAGCCCTAAAAAGAACTTGATATAAAGCATAAAATCCACTAACTGAACCCTCTTGATACAACCTGTTTTGAAGCTCGATTCTGAGCGCGCTAATGTAGCCGAAACAGTTTGATTTACATAATGAGATTTTTTGCTATTTGCACGCCACTTTGCCATAAAAAAGCTAATGCGAACGTAGAATTAACACATTGATAAATTAATTAAACGCTATGAAATTTTATCATTGTAGTAATTTTATTACACTTTGAACCTGTGCGCTGAGTTTTTATGCCTTAAAACCATCAATACCGATGAATATTTATCCAAACTATGATTTTGACTGCTATATGAACTAAAGATATGTATTAAAAACGACAAAGAACAGGGTTGAACACAAAAGCATCAAGATGAAAAATTCTAACGTTACTATATTATTGGCATAAAAAAGAGATGCCACCGAAGTTGGCATCTCTTTTAAATCGAATCATACCGTTAAGTGATATTAACGGTATCACATCAGTTCTTTGCAATAACTATTTTGCAGTCCAACGATCCATCCAACCGAGTACATTTTTGTACCATTGTTGTAGGTTATCCTGGTTTAAAATCCAGTGGTTTTCATCAGGGAATACTAACAACTCAGATGGAATGCCATTACGTTGCATGTAAGTGTATGCCGCGAGGCCTTGACCATAAGGTACGCGGTAATCTTTTTCACCATGGATGACTAACATTGGCGTTTTCCAGTTTTCAACATAATTAACTGGGTTAAACTTCTCAAACAATTCTTTGTTTTTATCGTACGAACCGCCAAATTCGTATTCCGGGAACCATAGCTCTTCTGTTACATAGTACATTGAGCGCATGTCAAATAGACCTGCATGGTTAACAAGACACTTAAAACCATCGTTCCATTGGCCTTGGAACCAGTTCATCATGTACCCACCGTATGACCCCCCTAATGCACATGCATTATTAGCATCTAACCAGGGTTGTTGTGCAGTAACTGCAGCCATGCCCTTTTTAAGATCTTCTAGTGGCTTACCACCCCAATCTTTGCCGATTGAGTCAGTAAAAGCTTGGCCATAACCGGTAGAACCGTGGAAGTCGACCATTACCACGCCATAACCAGCACCAGCCCAAAGTTGGGCATTCCAACGACCACTGAATCCGTTTCCAAATGATCCTTGTGGGCCGCCATGCACTAAATAGGCGATGGGGTATTTTTTACCTTCTTCATAGTTAGCCGGTTTAATCCAATAACCATGAACGGTTTCGTCATTCCAACCTTTAAAGTTGAATTGTTCAAACTCACCAAATGTGATGTTAGCCAGTTTTTCTTTGTTAACATCAGTTAGCTTAGTGAGTTGCTCACCTTCTGCAGTCACACTATATAAATCACCTGGTTCAACCAGTGATGACTTTTGAAAAATCAATTTGTTGTTAGTAACCGCAATTAAGCTATTGCTGCCTTGATTATAAATAGGACGCACATCACCAAACTGGGTGTTTACTTCAAAAATAGTAACCTGACCAACATCTTGTGCAGTGACATATAAAGTACGTCCATCAGCACTGAAGTTTAGCGAACTTGCACTGCGGTCCCACAGTGGTGCGACTTCTTTTTCCTGGCCCGTCACGTTGTCACGTAACATGATGCGGTAGCGGTCTGCTTCATAACCGGGCTTGGTCATGGCTAAGTACGCTAAATAACGACCATCGGCAGAAAACGTTGGCTGTGAGTCCCATGCGGTATTAGCTTCTGTTAAATTAACCGTCTCGCCACCTGCTACTGGTACTTGCCATAAATCATAGTTCGTTGTCCAAGCTTGATCGCGACTAGGCGCTTTTGCACTATAAACCACATACTTACCATCTGGTGTAAAGGTCACTTCTTCCATACCAGAGAACGGCTTAGGAGGCGTTTCAGTGTCGCGGTTAGCGGTAATATTTGTCGGTTCAGTGATTTTTTTACCGTTTAATTGCGCCACAAATAAATGGTTACGGGCATGGTCTTCCCAGGTATCCCAATGACGAACCATTAATTGCTTATATTCGCGGCCAGAAGTTTTGCTCTCATCTATTGCAGTAAATTTGTCTTTAGAACACGCCAAGTCTTTACACTCTGGAAAGACACGCATAGTCATGACCACTTGTTTGCCATCTTGTGACAATTTGTAGCCATTCACGTCTAAAGGCAAATCAGTTACCGCGATGGCTTCACCACCATTGAGGGCTAACTGAAATAACTGACTGCTGCCGGTGCGGCTGGCAATAAAATAAATAGACTGACCATCAGCAGAAAAACTCACATCATGTTCAGTACCCGTGGCAGCAGTTAACTGCTTAGGTTTTGCATTTTTATTGCTTAAATCGAGTAAGTATAGATCTGAACTCGCCTCACCTTTCTCATCAACGACTTTAACGCCATAAACAAGGTTTTTACCATCGTTTGACACGGCAGCTGAATGGACTTTATTTAAATTGACCAATTGCTGTACATTAAAAGGTGTGGGCTCAGCAGCCAGCGCTGACGTTGCCATTCCGGCGGCAACCAGTGCAAATAATACAGAGGACTTTTTCATTGTTATAGAGTCTCAGTTGTTTTAGGTAGAAATAAGGTTGGACCTGATTAAGGCTCAACATATCAATATGTATTGCAGACTATCGAAAGCAAAACGCTCAAGCAACAGGCCTTTTGTAAAAAGCTGTAAACCTGAGCGTCTTATCACATTGGCATCTTGTTGTTTAACAAGCCTGTCGATGCTTTATAGTAACTTGCTTAATATTGCTTACTTAGCTTTGCTATTAGCAATATTCACTTTCCATATCGCTGGGCCAGTCTCGTGAGCATTTACGCCATTTGAGTCTACAGCAACGGTCACTGGCATATCTTGTACATCAAACTCGTAAATGGCTTCCATTCCCAAGTCTTCAAATGCGACAACACGGGCTTTCTTAATGGCTTTAGACACTAAGTAAGCCGCGCCACCTACAGCCATTAAATACACCGCTTTGTGTTTTTTAATTGACGCTACAGTTTCTGGGCCACGCTCAGATTTACCAATCATGCCCATTAAACCGGTTTTGTCTAACATCATATCGGTGAATTTATCCATACGGGTTGCCGTTGTTGGACCTGCAGGGCCAACCACTTCTTCACGTACTGGATCAACCGGACCAACGTAGTAAATAAACTTACCGGTAAAGTCGACCCCCTCAGGTAAACCTTCACCAGAATCTAACAGCGATTGAATACGTTTATGCGCAGCATCACGGCCGGTTAACATTTTACCGTTAAGTAATAAGGTATCACCGCTCTTCCAGGTTTCGATTTCGGCTTGTGTAATGTTATCAAGGTTAACTCTGTGCGTGTTCTCACCCGCTTCGCGAGTGATTTCAGGCCAATCAGATAATGATGGTGGTGTTAAATCAACTGGACCTGTTCCATCTAAATGGAAATGCACGTGACGAGTTGCGGCGCAATTAGGGATCATCACTACAGGTTTAGAGGCTGCATGAGTTGGCGCTGATTTGATTTTAATGTCTAACACAGTTGTTAAACCACCTAAACCTTGGGCGCCTATGCCTAGGTTATTAGCACGTTCAAAAATATCTAAACGTAATTTTTCTTCAGTTGTTTCTGCGCCACGTGCCATTAACTCATGGATATCGACAGGATCCATTAATGACTCTTTTGCCATAACTGCTGCTTTTTCTGCCGTGCCGCCAATACCTATGCCGAGCATGCCTGGTGGACACCAGCCCGCCCCCATAGTCGGTAACGTTTTTTCAACCCAGGCAGCAATGTCATCTGACGGGTTTAACATTGCCATTTTAGATTTATTTTCTGATCCGCCACCTTTGGCAGCAATCATCACTTCAACTTGGTTGCCTGCAACCATGTCAATGTGCACTACAGATGGGGTATTGTCTTTAGTATTTTTACGGGTACCAGCAGGATCGGCAACAATTGATGCACGCAATGGGTTGTCTGGATTGGTATAAGCACGGCGAACACCTTCATCAACCATTTCTTGTACCGTCATGTCTGTTTTATCCCACTGTACAGACATACCAATTTTAACGAATGTGGTCACAATACCGGTGTCTTGACACAGTGGACGCTTACCTTCTGCTGACATACGCGAGTTAATCAAGATTTGCGCAATAGCATCCTTAGCCGCAGCGCTTTGTTCACGCTTGTAAGCATTAAACATTGCATCAACAAAATCTTTTGGATGGTAGTAAGAAATGTATTGCAGAGAATCAGCGATACTTTCAATAAAGTCAGCCTGTTTAATCACAACAGGATGAGAAGAAGTACTTGTAGGGGTATTGCTCGACATATTGGGCGCTCCAGCAGCCATTGCGGCCTAACATTATTATCTTTAACCACAAATTATTAGTAATTATCTATTTATTAATCAAACTAAGTGCGACTAATTAAACCCTTACCAAACTGAGGTTAACTATTTAGACCAATATGATACTCTTTCCATCCTTTTTGGGCTACATCACATTTTAGATAAGGGTCATCGATGTTTGCGCGAGCAAAAAACGCACTTTACGGACAAAAACTGGACTGGAAAATAGATACTAAACAGTTATTCGCATTGTTTTGCTATCAGCCGTGGGCGATGTTACTCGACTCAGCCAATGCCGACCATCCTGATGCTAAGCTCGATATCATTGCCATTAACCCTATAGCAACCTTGACCAGCGACGAAGGTCGGTGTCAGTTTACTGCAATAGACAGTAATATTAAGCAGCTCGACATTACCTATCCTGATGCATTGACGCCCATTGAAACCCTGGCCCATATCCATAATTTACTGTATCCATATCAGCAAGCATGTGAGCACCCCTTTAGTGTAGGAGCTGTCGGTGCATGGGGTTATGACTTAGGCCGTAGCATTGAAAAGCTGCCGCAAAAAGCCAATAAGGATATTCATCTAAAAGAGATGAATATCGGTTTTTATGATTTCTGCTTACTGTACAGTTATGCCAAAAGCTCTTGGTTTGCATATCATTTTAATGGTAAAACCGCACTGGAAGTTGAATTGAATTTAATTCAATCAAAAATAAAATCGTCACTCGAAAACACACATAAACCTAAGAAAGCTCCACATGATTTTATCTTAACCTCGACATGGCAAAACCAGATAACGGAGCATCAATACCAACAAAAATTTGACCAGGTGCAGCAGTATTTACTCAGTGGTGATTGTTACCAAATCAATTTAACCCAGCGATTTGAAGCACAATATCAAGGTGACGAATGGCAAGCTTATTGTGCATTGTCTCGTGCCAACCAAGCACCCTTTTCTGCGTTTATGCGCTTTCCCGAGCATTGTGTATTATCAATTTCACCTGAACGCTTTATACAATTACAGCATAATCATATTGAAACAAAACCCATTAAAGGCACTTTGCCGCGCAGTGCAGATCCCGTACTTGATCAACTTGCAGCCAATAAATTGAGCACATCGGAAAAAGATCGAGCTGAAAACGTCATGATTGTCGATCTGCTGCGTAATGACATAGGCAGAGTAGCTGCGCCAGGTAGTGTAAAAGTACCGACCTTATTTGCGATTGAAAGCTTCCCTGCGGTGCATCATTTAGTCAGTACGGTTACAGCCACACTGGCAGCCGATCATAATGCTTTTGATTTACTGCAAGCTGCCTTTCCTGGTGGCTCAATTACCGGTGCCCCTAAAATACGCGCAATGCAAATTATTGAAGAGTTAGAGCCATCAAGACGAAATCAGTATTGCGGCAGTATTGGTTACATCAGCCAAGACGGAAACATGGACACTAGCATTACTATTCGCACGTTAGTTACAGAGCAAAACAACATTTATTGTTGGGCCGGTGGCGGAATAGTCGCAGATTCAAATGTAAAAGCTGAATACCAAGAGAGTTTTGATAAAGTCAGTAAAATTTTGCCGTTATTAGCGAGTTTAAATGCAAAGTAACTCGAATAAACTCAATACGAACGTTATATTTCGTTGTTTAATTGGGCCAGATAAATTTTCATAAATTCGGTTCGTTTTTTAGCTTCAATTTTTGCCGATTGGGTGTGCATGCTTTCGGCCAAATTAAATAACTTTGTCTTAAAATGATCAAGGGCGTACTGAGTATCATCAGGTTGTCTAAATTGACACAATGGGTCGTCATTGCAATACAGGTTTACGCCAAGACGAGTGCTCACTTGTATACATCTTGCTATACCAATAGCACCTAGAGCATCTAGCCTGTCGGCATCTTGCACGATTTGGGCTTCTACACTTTTGGGCTCAACATTGGCACTGTAACTGTGAGCAACTATTGCATGGTGAATAGCAGGTAGTAGCGCTACGGGATAATATATACTGGCTAAAAAAGTAATGGCTTTATCTGCAGCATAAAGTGAGCTTTGAGCGCGATCTGGATGATTTTTAGCAAATGAAAAACAATCGTGTAAATACGCGGCAGGTAACAAAATCTCCATGTTGGCACCTTCGCATAAACATAATTCTTTCGCGATATTAACCACCCTAAACACATGATTAATATCATGGGCTAAATCTTGTTGCATTTCTATTTTAATAAATTCAATCAATTGATCTTCAACGTTTTCTATCAACTTACATACCTACCATCATGTTAAGTAAACTGCACATTACGTGACTTAACTATCTAGCCAAGTATTCAATAAAAACTGACTATTTAGGTTAACCATCTGCGTTTAACAAAGTTAAAGGCTACATTCAGAGTGATAATGAACTCGTACCAGAGACATTATCTTTAATCTGTTTATAAGTTTAGCACCATCTAATTAATCGGTTTTACCTATTTTTAGAAAGTCCATACACTCATTTGCACAAAAACAGCCACTTAAAACGGCAAAATCAAAACAAATGAGGTCATAATGAATCTACCATCTAATCACCTAAAGCTAAGCCTAAGTGCACTTGCATTAACGATTGCACTCCCCGCGTCTGCGGCAACAACATTGACAAAAGACAATGGTGCAGCTGTAGGTGACAATCAAAATTCAATAACAGCTGGCGAAAGCGGCAGTGTCTTATTAGAAGATGTACATTTAATCCAAAAACTACAGCGTTTTGCTCGTGAACGTATTCCTGAACGAGTTGTTCATGCACGTGGAACGGGTGCCCATGGTGTATTTGTTGCTTCTAAAGCGTTAGAAGACTTAACCATTGCAGCACCGTTTGCACAAGCAGGTAAAGAAACAGAAGTATTTGTGCGCTTCTCGTCTGTAATCCATTCTAAAGGAAGCCCTGAAACGCTGCGTGACCCTCGAGGTTTTGCTACCAAATTCTATACAGACCAGGGTAACTGGGATTTGGTGGGTAATAATTTACCCGTTTTCTTTATTCGTGACGCAATCAAATTTCCAGACATGGTGCATTCTTTAAAACCATCCCCTGTTGATAATATTCAAGACCCTAATCGTTTTTTTGATTTTTTCTCTTATGAGCCTGGTTCAACTCACATGCTAACTTGGGTTTATAGTGATTATGGTACACCTGCAAGTCTTCGAAAAATGGACGGTTGGGGTGTGCATGCATATAAGATGATTAATCAATCTGGTGATGTTAAATACGTTAAGTTCCATTGGGTTAGTCAGCAAGGTATTGATAACTTAGACTCTAAAGAGGTTGCACAAGTTCAAAGCCAAGATTTTCAACATTTAACACGTGACTTATATGCCGAAATTAACAAAGGTAATTTCCCTAAATGGGATTTATTTATCAAGGTTCTGGATCCTTCTGAGCTAGATGACTTTGACTATAACCCACTTGACGCCACTAAAATGTGGTTAGGCGTAAAAGAAACTAAAGTCGGTACAATGACCTTGAACCGCATGCCAACTAACTTTTTTCAAGAAACAGAACAAGTTGCAATGGCACCAGCCAATATTATTCCCGGTATTGAACCGTCTGAAGATAAGCTACTTCAAGGACGTGTATTTTCCTATGCCGATACTCAGATGTATCGCTTAGGAGCTAACCATCAACAACTTCCAATTAACCGTACTAAAGTGGATGTTGTTAACTACAACCAAGACGGTTCGATGAATTACGGCAGCACAACAAGTAATGTCAATTATCAACCAAGTCATGAAAATGTTGTTGAGAATCCAATCGCGCGTAGAAGCCAAACTGAACTTAAAGGCTATGTACAACAAGCTGCAATTAAAAAGCAGCAGAATTTTGAACAGGCCGGTGTGCTGTATCGTGGTTTCACTGAACAAGAACGAACTAACTTAATTAATAATTTAGCTGGTGACTTATCAAAAGTGCAAAACAATGATGTTAAACACAAAATGTTAAGCCACTTTTACAAGGCTGATGTTGATTATGGTACTCGATTAACTAAAGCGGTTGGTGGTGATATAGCGTTAGTCAAACAAATTGCCAATAAGCTTTAATGACCTATAGATCATAGAGGATAACCATCTTAACGTTTGAGATATGTCGTGTTGTTGCAAAGGTTAGATAAAGTCTAGCTCAGCTGACATAACGACTATCTCCAACGTTATACGTAACTGGGCTTATATAGACGATTATCAACACTCAATTGAATTATGGAATTGAATTACTATGCGCACTCTTTTATTTTTAGTTCTGATCACGCTAAGCCTTACTATCCAAGCGTTCGAAAAAGACACCAGTACAGCGATAAGCAAAGACACTGGCCACTCAATCGCACAACAACAATATAATGACTTACTAGCCTATTACTTTGCCGCAGCCCGAACTGATGATACTGAAATCATTAAGAAATTTGTTAATGCTGGTGTGCCAATCGATAGTTACAATGAAAAAGGTTACACCGCACTAATGATAGCAACGTATCACGGTAATAAAGGTAGTGTTACAGCCTTACTATCGCTCGGTGCCAATGCTTGTTTAGAAGATAATCGAGGTAATACGGCACTGATGGCGGCTATATTTAGAGGTGAGTTTAGTATTGCCAAAACCTTAGTTTCACTCGATTGCGACAATGATCATCAAAATAAAGCAGGACAAACAGCAGAGCAATTTGCCCAAACATTTGGACAACAAAAAATTCTAGCGTTGCTATCACAAGTTAGTGTGAAATAAAGCGCCTTTAATGACAGAGATTTATACTTTTAGACCAAATAAGCGTGATTCAAAGCCCCTTATAAATTGGGAGTTCTGCTTTAAATGTGGAGCCTTAATTAGGCCTTGCGATAGTTTTTGACCAATCGCTCAAAAACATCTTGAGCATTCACTCAAAACCTGTTTCAATGTATGCCTGAACTGAAAAAAGGAGCTCACATGCTTAAGTTTTATTTTCACCCTGGCCCTAACCCAATGAAAGTCGCTCTATTCCTTGCTGAAACAGGCTTACCGTTTGAGCTTGTACCTGTAGATACTCTTAAAGGTGAGCAACACACTGCTGAATTTAAAGCGATTAATCCTAATGCTAAAACCCCAGCGATTGATGATAATGGCGTACGAGTATTCGACTCAAATGCGATTTTATTATATCTCGCAGATAAGTCTGGTCAGTTATTAGGTAAAACGGAAGACCGTGGCGAGTTATTGTCATGGCTAATGTTTATTGCTACTGGTCTTGGTCCTTTTTCAGGTCAATCGGTTCATTTTAGACATCATGCTCCAGAGAAAATAGCATATGCAACTAACCGATATTTACGTGAAGCACAACGCCATTACGAAGTAATAGATGCCCACTTAGCAGACCGTCAATACATAGTCGGTGATGATTACACTATTGCGGATGTTTCAGCATGGGGCTGGATTGACAAAGCAACAGTCGTGCTAGGTGAAGAAGGTTTAGCGCCATATCCAAATTTACAACGTTGGTTTAATCACGTAAGTGAGCGCCCAGCAATTGAAATAGCTCGTAATTTTGGTAAAGAGATTGCATTTAAAGGTGAATTTGACGAAGAAGCAAAACGTGCTTTCTTCCCACAGAATTTTCCAAAAGCGTAAGTGTTAGCCTAAATGCTAATAAATAGATGTAAACAAAGTCTATTTTAATAAAATGCATTTAAATAAACCCTTGTGCTAACAAACGCGTATTACTCAGTAATACGCGTTTTTTTATGTGAATTTTTTCCTGCACAATCCTATTCTTATGACTTTGATAAGTTACTAATATGTATTAATTTGGTTATTTACCCGGTAAGCGAAACGATTTTACTTGTTCTTAGGCTGTTATTTTTCTACTGTTAATGTAGCAATTGAAAATGATTATCAATGAGGTTGATCATGAATACCCACTTACAACATCAAATTCAACACTGGTTACAACAAGACCCGGATCCTAGCACTAAAGCTCAATTACAGGCTTTACTCGACAATCAAGATGAGGCGACATTAACGAACATGTTTTCAGGTCGTTTGGCCTTTGGCACCGCTGGGCTTCGTGGTGAAGTGGGCCCAGGCCCTATGGGAATGAATCGCCTCGTTGTCAGACAAACTACAGCCGGTTTAGGTGCCTATTTATTGGCACAAATTAATGATGCAAGCAGCCGAGGAGTCATTATTGGTTATGATGGTCGCCATGATTCATATACATTTGCTCACGATGCTGCAAGTGTACTTACTGCGATGGGCATAACTGTTCGGTTAACGACTCAGGTTGCTGCGACACCGTTAGTGGCATTTGGCGTAAAACACTTTAACGCTGCTGCTGGCATTGTGGTGACCGCGAGCCACAACCCGCCACAATATAACGGCTATAAAGTGTATTGGGAAAATGGCGCACAAATTATTCCGCCTCACGACTCAGGTATAGCGGCACAAATACAGCATGCCGCCACCCAAAACATACCGTTTATCTCTCTTGATGACGCCCAAAAACAAGCCAAGCTGATTTGGCTTGAAGATGATTTTTATCAAACCTATCGTGAAGGCATTCGTAACGCGAGTGTATTACAACAACATGTTAATCCTCAGCTTGTAAGTTTGGCGTATACAGCCATGCATGGGGTTGGTGCTGACATGGCTGAAACGGTATTAAAGGATGCTGGATTTATCCAAGTCTATTCTGTCGCAGCACAACGTGAACCTGATGGTGATTTCCCTACGGTCAACTTCCCCAATCCTGAAGAAAAAGGTGCAATGGATTTGGTGATTGCAGAAGCTAAAAAGCATCAAGCCATGCTTGCGTGCGCCAACGATCCTGATGCCGACCGTTTTGCGGTGGCTATGCGAACCGCTGAAAACGACTATAAGATGCTTACTGGCGATCAAGTTGGCGTATTGTTTGGCGAGTATTTATTATCACACGCCCCAGCCCACCAACGCCTAGTGGGCACCACCATCGTGTCGTCGAGTTTATTGTCTAAAGTCGCACAATCGATGCAGGCGACGTGTTACACCACCCTCACCGGTTTTAAATGGTTGATGAATGTAGGGATCAATAAGTGCCAAGCCGATAATCAGTTTTTATTTGCCTATGAAGAAGCGCTTGGTTATACCGTAGGGAGTATGGTGTGGGATAAAGATGGTTTATCTGCGTTAGTTGCTTTTGCGCAACTGTGTGCAGAATTAACAACAAAAAATCAAACTGTGTGGGATAAATTGGCACAAATTTATCGTCAGCATGGGTTTCACCTTAATGCACAAGTGAGCATTGCCTTAAAGCCTGATACGCCAAACATTGGTGAACATTTACGCCAGAAACCACCAGCAAGTATTGCCGGCTTTACCGTTACGTCAAGCGACGATTTGAGTCAATCTCTGCGCACATTTGCCGATGGCTCAACCGTGGTTATTGATTTACCTAAAAGCGATGTACTAATTTACTGCTTAGAAAATGGTGCTCGCGTCATTGTTAGACCCTCAGGCACAGAACCGAAAATTAAGTGCTATTACGAAGTGGTTGAAACCATGACAGCGAGTGACACTTGGGCCACTGCACAGCAACGGGCTGAAGTTGCTATGGATAAATTCATTAAAGCCCATCAGGCAAGTTTACCTAGCTAAGCTAAGTTATTTTAAAAACAACACTACTACCAATAAAAACACCTGTTACATTTAACTGGTGTTTTTATTTGTTTGAAAAGGTAAATCAACAAACTGTTTACATTAGAATATTTCACTATACCTGTGTGTCATTACATATGCCGTATTAAACTAACTAACCATATATTAAACAGATCTAAACTCCAGCGAAACTGATCTATAATGTTACATAATTTCTATTAATGTTATCGCAGGATTGCTAATGTATAAAAGTCTCGTATCTTTGGCGGTCATCGCCAGTATTTCAGCCCCAGCAGCTATGGCTGAAGAGGAAGGTCTAAATCTTGAGCGTATTCAGGTAATTGGTTCACGTATTGCCCTACGTACAGCCACTGATAGCCCAACACCTGTTGATATTATTACCTCTGAGCAACTTGAAGCTACCGGGATAACCGAAACAGCAAAAGCGCTTCAATTTGCAGCCCCTAGTTACAGTTTTCCTTTTTCATCAATTACTGACGGCAGCGATGCGGTCCGTCCAGCGAGTTTACGCGGCATGTCACCAGACCACACCTTAGTGTTGGTAAATGGTAAACGTCGTCACGGCTCTGCGTTAGTTCATTTATCAGGCACTGTTGGGAAAGGTTCTTCAAACGTTGACTTAAATGCAATCCCAATGACTGCAATTAAACGCATTGAAATTTTGCGTGATGGTGCTTCAGCACTTTATGGCTCAGATGCCATTGCTGGTGTGATTAACGTTGTACTTAAAGACAGCGATGAAGGCGGCAGTATTTCAACCCAAATAGGCCAAACCTATGAAGGTGACGGTGAGCAAGTCCGTGTAGGCGTTAACCAAGGATTTAGCATTAGCGATGACGGGTTTGTTAACGTATCGTTAGAAGCACATCAAAAGAATTCAACCAACCGCGCAGGTTTAGATTCTCGTCAACAATACCCTACTTTGGCTGATGGCAGCTTAGATCCACGTGAAGAAACGTTTGATCGCTTAAACCACCATGTTGGTGACAGCGATTATGATAACTACGGCTTATTTGTTAATGCTGAACAAGCCATAACAGACACCAGTAAAGTGTATGCATTTGGCGGTATAAGCAAACGTACATCTACCTCTGGAGCGTTTTATCGCCGTGCGTTAGATTCGCGTAATATCATTGAAGTTTATCCAGATGGTTATTTACCGCTAATAAGCCCAGAAATTATCGATTTTTCTTTCTTATTAGGTTACGACTTTGAAATAGGAAAATGGACTATTGATGCATCTGCCGGTTACGGAAGTAACAGCTTTGAATATAACGTCGAAAACACCATCAATGCTTCTTTAGGCCCAACAAGCCCTACCGATTTTTATGCTGGCACTCTGTCTAACAGCGAGTTAAATCTAACGTTAGATGCCTCAAGCTATTATGATTTTTATAATGACTCAGAAATCATGGTCGCTACTGGTGTAACATTTCGTGAAAGCGGCTATGAAATTGAAGCGGGTCAAGAAGAGTCATATATCCTAGGTGACTACGAAAATAAAGCCGGTGGTAGCCAAGGTTTTGGTGGATTTACCAAAGAGTCTGAAGTCGATGAAGACCGCACTAACGTAGGTTTATACATAGAACTTGAAAACCAATTAACCACAGATTTCTATTGGGCTGCGGCGATACGTTATGAAGATTATTCAGATTTTGGTAATAACACCAGCTGGAAATTGTCGGGACGTTATGATTTGACCGATAAGTTAGCATTTCGTTTAACCACAGATACAGGTTTCCGTGCACCAAGCGTGCAACAATTGTACTTTACCAATGTGTCGACCTTTTTTGACCCAGATCCAGTCACTGGCGAGTTTGTTCCTAGAGAGTCAGGTACTTTCAACCAGTTATCGGCAATTAAAGAAGCGTTAGATATCCCTGATCTTAAAGCCGAAATCTCTCACTCTTACAGTGCAGGTTTTGTTTATAACGGTGATAATGGCTTTACAGCCACATTAGATGCTTATCAAATTAATGTTGATGACCGTATTATTTTATCTGGCTCTGTCGATCAAGAAAGCTCACCTGTTATCGCTGCAGCGCTTGCGGGCACCAATGCAGAATCGGCGCGTTTCTTTATGAACGCAGTTGATACTGAAACCCAGGGTGTTGATTTGGTCATGACGCAACAATTTGACCTAGGTCAGTTTGGTGATGTGTCGGCTAATCTTGCTTACTCATACAAAGAGACTGAGATTAAGTCAGTTAACTTGCCAACTATTCTCGATGGCTTAGAAAGTGAGTTATTTGATCGTATTGAAGAAATTCGTATGACCGAAGCGACCTCTAAACATTCTGGCAACATTGGTTTCACTCATCATTACGATGACTTTACGACTAACTTACGTTTCAGCTACTTTGGTGATTACACTGTAGGTTATTCTTCAAGTGAAGTGGAATACGATGCCAAATGGACAACCGATTTAAGTACGCGTTATCAAGCGACTGATTCACTAGCAGTTACGCTAGGGGTTCAAAATCTGTTTGATACCTACCCAGAGAAACGTCCTGAAGATAATAATTTCAATGGTATTTTTGTTTACCCACTGACGAATACACCATTTGGTTTTAACGGCGGATACTACTACTTAGATCTACGTTACACTTACTAAGTCCGTTTTTAATCTCCCAATATGTATAAATACAGTTAGGACAACACACTAAATATAAAAAAGCATCGAATATTATTCGATGCTTTTTTAATTTCTAGTTAGATACCATTATCTGGCCAATGCTTGTTTAACAATAAAGTTTATCTTTATATTCTTTAGCAACATTGTCCCAGGTAAAACGTTGCTTTGATGCATTTTGCGCAACGTGTTGCCATTGCTCAGTTTGATAAAGTGCCAATATTTGTTTAAAGCGTGCTACCAATGCAGTGCCTTGTTCAGACAAAGAGGCTCCGGAAAATGACCAACCACTGACATTATCAATAATAGTGTCTTTTAACCCACCTACAGCGTGTACCAAACAAGGTTGTCCCGCGCGCATGGCCAGCATTTGGCTAATACCACAAGGTTCAAAGGAACTGGGCATTAAAAACAAATCGCCTATACGATAAAGCTCCTCGGATAATGCTTCATCATAACCATGCATAAACACCAAATTATCGTGTCTTGCAGCTACGCCTTGAAGCTGTCTGGCAATATGCAGATCACCACTGCCAAGTAGCATTAAGACACCATCTGGCTGCTCCGATTTGAGTGTATCTAGTAATGCATCAAGCACGGTCGACACCTGTTGATGTCCGTGCACATCGACACACGGTTGTAATAAAATCAGCACTTTTTGTTCAGTTAAGCGCCCTACAGATGTTAGTAAAAATGGCGTTTTGGCATTATCACTGTTCATTGTATTAGCTAAAGAAAGAGTTAATAAACGAGTATTAAGTTGTGATAATCGACAAAGAGCTATGCTGTCTATAGCGCTCACCTCAGATACTTTTGCTTGCCATTTAAGCAGTGCATTTTGCGCCATAACAAGGAATGCTGCATAGCGTTCAATACCTGCTTGCTCTGCTTGTTCGATATCGCTGTACATGCAGCCATTAATAATACCAATTAACTTTTGTTGCTCAGCTTTTGCTAATAAATCGGCTTCGAGCCCCTCCCCCCCAAAAAAGCCTTTTGCATGATCAGATGGCAATAAAACTTCTTGAGCATAAGTGGGTGACACCAAATGTACTCTGTCACTCAACACAATTCCCATTCGCATTGGGTTAATACAATTGCCATAGCGCGGATCAAATATACTCAACTTTGCTATTGGTTTAAGCTGATTAACAAATTGCGGGAACCAAGCAGCAAAAGATGACTCATCGCCATTAAACGGCCTAATACCCTGCAGTGCTAAATTGTGGATGGTATACACACATGTTAACTCTTTGAGACTACTAAAATCATCAACGCATTGCCTTAACATTGCCACCATTGCCGCATGCCAATCATGTAAATGCAGTACCGTATAACGCGGAAGAATATGGTCAATTAAACACGTAGCCACACTCAATGAAAATAAGGCGAACTTAGTAGCATCATCGGCAAAAGGTCTGTCATGGGCGCCATTACAATAAACTTGCCCATGATGATTAAATAATGGATGGTCAAATAGATACACCATAGAAGGATTAGATTGCATCTGTTCAGGCAACATATTGGTGTCTGACACGCCATTAATAGCTAACACATCACTTTTGCTGGTTGGTCTTGGCATACAAAATACTTTGACATAATGGGTTGCCCCAGCAAAATTAAGGGTGATGTTGGCATAATGTTTAGCATGGTAGTGAGCGGCCAAAAAACCATAATTTGGCATTGCCACGTCTGCAATCACGCCACATTGCGCCAATGCTGGCGGTAAGTCACGGATCACGTCCGCCATACCGCCAACTTTCGCCCCTTGTAATGCATCGTTCTCTGCTGCAACCAGCAAAACGCGGTTTACATTTTCTTGGGTCATTAATGGATCCTTATTCATAACCTACGGCTAAACCTAACATTTTACGTGTCACCAAGGTTATCCCTTTTTCTGAGACTCTAAATCCACGGGCGCGATCGTGCTCCTGGTTATAACCGATAACCATACCGTCTGGAATAATGCAGCCTCGGTCAATAATTGCATTTTGTATTTTGCAGTTTTTTAACACCACCACATCGGGCAACAACACTGAATCTTTTACCGACGAATATGAACATACGCGTACTTCATCAAATAACACGCTGCGTTTCACTTTCGCGCCTGAAATAATACAACCGCCAGATACAATAGAATCCACTGCCATACCACGACGATCTTCATCATCAAAGACAAACTTAGCGGGAGGTAACTGTTCTTGATAAGTCCAGATTGGCCATTTTGCATCATACAAATTAAGTTGTGGTGTAGGAGACAATAGCTCCATGTTGGCTTGAAAAAATGAATCTAATGTTCCTACATCACGCCAGTATGCTGGCTCATCTGGCACAGCACTGGTAAAAGGATAAGCATACACATTAAATTGTTCAATGATTGCCGGAATAATGTCTTTACCAAAGTCACGATCTGAATTTTCGTTTTTAGCGTCCTTCTTCAACTGGTCAAATAGAAATTTAGTATTAAAGACATAGTTACCCATTGATGCTAAACATTTTTCTGGATCTGTTGGTGTTGGCTTTGGATTGGCTGGTTTTTCTTCAAAACCAATAACACGCATATTTTCATCGACTTCCATTACCCCAAAAGCCCCAGCAGCTTCTGCGATCGGCGTTTCTAAACAGCATACCGTCATATCAGCACCTGATTCGGCATGCGATGCCAATAAGCCTGCATAATCCATACGGTACACATGGTCACCTGACAAAATCATCACGTATTTTGGGATTTCATGTCGAATAATATCGATATTTTGAAATACGGCATCGGCCGTACCCTGATACCAATTACCCGAAGTTTGTTGTGATGCAGGTAAAATCTCAACAGATTCGCCCAACTCCTTTTTAAAATGGCCCCAGCCACGAGTAACATGCCGAATAAGCGAATGCGATTTATATTGGGTCACCACACCCACACGACGAATACCGGAGTTAATACAGTTAGACAGCGGGAAATCGATAATACGAAACTTACCGCCAAAATATAGCGCTGGTTTAGCACGCCAATCGGTTAACTCATATAAACGAGACCCACGACCACCCGCTAAAATAAGTGCATAGGTATCACGAGTTAAATTACTAATATAACGAACATTACTCATAAGCAGACTCCATTCGGCTCTTAATTAAGAGCCACGATTAATAAGCATATATCCACGCCTTACGGTACAACGTAGCGATGTTGCCATCACATTGGTGTTACTTTTTCATCCAAATATCATCGCGATAACCCGATATGGTGTTATCGCTCGAAAAGCGACCACTGGCGGCACTATTTCTAATACTGACTTTTTGCCATTTATTTTGGTCTAAGTAGGTTGCTGAGACGTTTTCTTGGGCAATACGATAGCTGTCGAAATCTGCGGCGGTCATCCATTGATCGTAAGGATCGACAATTGAAGCAATGATGTGATCAAATATTCCGGGCTCGACTAAATTGAAATGACCACTTTTGAGCATATTCATTACTCCATTTAGAGCCGGTGAACTCGCGATAATCTCTTGTGGTTGATAATGGGCTTTAGCTTGACTGACTTCATGCGCATTTAAGCCGAACAAGAAGAAGTTTTCTTTGCCTACCTCTTCTAACATTTCAATATTGGCACCATCTAAGGTGCCAATAGTTAACGCGCCATTCATCATGAACTTCATGTTTCCGGTGCCAGAAGCCTCTTTACCTGCGGTTGATATTTGTTCAGACAAATCGGTACCTGGACAGATTTTCTCCATCGCACTCACGTTATAGTTTGGTAGAAATGCCATTCGAAGGTAAGGCGAAACAAGAGGGTCAGAATTGACCATGTGAGCAACATTATTGGCTAGCTTAATGATTTGTTTTGCCATGGCATAACCAGGAGCCGCTTTGCCACCAATTAATACACAGCGCGGTGCCATCCCTTCTGTGTCGCCATTTAATATACGGCGATATAAATGAATAACATGCAAAATATTGAGCAGCTGACGCTTGTATTCGTGAATACGCTTAACTTGGACATCAAACATCATTTTCGGGTCAAATGTGACACCGCATTGTTGTGCTACAAATTCACTTAATGCTTGTTTGTTGGCTAATTTAATCTCGGCCCATTCTTCGACAAATGCCTTGTCACTGGTAAAGGCATTGAGAGCTGCAAGGCGAGTTAAATCGGTTATCCACTCATCGCCCAAACGACGAGTAATTAATGATGCTAATTTGGGGTTGCAATATGCTAGCCAGCGCCTTGGCGTAACGCCGTTGGTTTTGTTATTAAACTTGTGTGGCCATAATTGATAAAATTCACTAAACAAACCCTGTTTGAGTAATTCAGTGTGTAAACCCGCAACACCATTTACGGAAAAGCTGGCCACTATCGCCAAGTAGGCCATTCTAATCTGTTGCTCTGGACCCTCTTCGATGATGGACATATCAGCTAACTTTTTGATGTCACCTGGCCAATGATGTGCAACTAACTCAAGGTATCTGGCATTGATTTCAAAAATGATCTCTACAATACGCGGGAGCATATTTTTCATCATGGCAACGGACCATCGCTCTAATGCCTCTGGCAATAACGTATGGTTGGTGTAAGCCATAGATTGACTAGTGATCTCCCATGCCTTATCCCAGCCTAAACCATATTTATCCATCAACAGGCGCATTAGCTCTGGTACTGCAATACTTGGATGCGTGTCATTTAATTGCAAAACATTGCGGCTGCTAAACTCACTAAAATCTTCGCCGTGTTTAGCGACATAACGAGTTAATAAATCCTGTAAGCTGGCAGACGATAGAAAGTACTGTTGTCTTAATCTGAGCTCTTTGCCGTTAACACTGGCATCATTGGGGTATAAAACCATGGTAATTTGTTCTGCCAGGTTTTTTGTCGCTACAGCTTCAGCATAATCACCGTCATTAAACTCAGCTAAATCAAACTCGTCGTTGGCTTCAGCTTTCCATAAACGTAAGGTGTTAATTCGGCCATTGTTAAAACCAGGAATAGGCATATCATAAGGTACAGCTAACACATTTTGCGTGTTAGTCCATATATGATGACGGCGGCCGTCTTTGTCTACATACGTTTCTGTATGACCAAAAAAAGGCACGGTTACAATACGATTTGCAATGCGCACTTCCCAAGGGTTGCCGTGACGTAACCAACGATCCGGACGTTCAACTTGGTATCCATCAATAATTTTCTGAACAAACATGCCATATTGATAACGGATCCCATATCCAGTCACCGGTAAATCAAGGCATGCGCAACTGTCTAAGAAACACGCAGCTAAACGCCCAAGGCCACCATTACCTAAACCAGCATCTTGTTCTACTTGTTCAAGATCCTCTAATGTTGTGGCGTAATCGGTAAGCACTTTTTGGGCTTCGTCAGTGAGATCTAAACTCAGTAAAGCATTGCCTAACGCACGGCCCATTAAAAACTCTAACGACAAATAAGCCACCTGCTTTTGCTCGTATTGATTGTCTTTAATCCGAGTTTCACGCCAATTATCCAGCATCTGTTCTTTGACACTTTCTGCCACAGCGGTGAATAATTCATCTTTTTCATGTTCATCGCGACATAAGCCATAGCGAATATGACGAGCAAGTGAAGCTCCTAATGTGTCACATGGCTCACAAGGTTCAGCTGCTTCGGTAGCCTGAGCCTTAACGGGAGTAGCCACCTTTGTTGACTTAGTTGGCTTTTTGCGTGTTGTCGGGGCTTTTTTAACGCTGGCGCTTTCTTTAGCTGTGGTCATCCATCACTCCTTGGTAAATTCGGTATGAAATAACATTAAACTGCGATCCATTAACAACACTTGCTGACTGTCATCAACCTCAGGTTCCGAGGTTTGGGTGTGCAGTAAACAGTGCCAATGTTTTAAGTGCGAAAATTGCGGAAAAGTAAATGTATGTGCTTGGTCATCAACGTTAATCAGCAATAATAATGCTTCTGTGCTTTCAGGCACGGCACCCACATCGGCATGGCCTAAATTGCCGGTCACAATGACACTTAACGTTCGGGTGTGATGCTCGCACCAATGTGATTTAGTCATTGCTTCGCCTTGACGATTAAACCAAGCTAAACCATTGTCGAAAAGCGCTTCAGGCTTATGAATAAAAGCTTGGTGGCACAACATCGGAAAGCGTTTGCGTAAACTGATTAATTGCGATGTAAAGTTAACTAATGACCAATCTATATTGTCCCAATCAAACCAACCTATGGGATTGTCTTGGCAATAGGCATTATTATTACCTTGTTGGCTTTGGCCTGATTCGTCACCGGCAAGCAACATAGGTACCCCTTGGGATAACAGTAAACAGGTAAGCAAATTGCGCTTTTGGCGATCGCGAGTGGCATTAATCACCTCGTCAGCGGTTTCCCCTTCGACACCGTAATTGTCACTACAGTTTTCTTGGTGGCCGTCACGATTATCTTCGCCATTAACTTGATTGTGTCTGTCGCGGTAACTGACAAGATCGTGCAAGGTAAACCCATCATGGCTGGTGATAAAATTGATGCTGGCGGAAGGACCACGACCATTGTGTTCAAAAAAGTCACTAGATCCATGAAAACGTTTAGCAAACTCAGGAAGTAAGCCGCTATCTCCACGCCAAAAACGACGCATGGCATCGCGGTATCTGTCATTCCATTCGCTAAAGGCTACGGGATAATTCCCTAGTTGATACCCGCCAGGGCCAATATCCCAAGGTTCAGCAATTAATTTTACTTTGCACAATACAGGGTCTTGAGTAATAGCATCAAAAAATCCACTGCCGGGGTCAAAACCGTAAACCTCGCGGCCTAGACAACTGGCTAAATCGAATCGAAAGCCATCAACGCCCATTATCTCTACCCAATAGCGCAATGAATCCATCACTAGCATCAACACTTGTGGATGATTTAAATTAAACGTATTGCCACAACCCGTATCATTAATGTTGAAGCGATTATCGCTTGGCAATAATCGGTAATAACTCGCGTTATCGATGCCACGGAAACTATAAGTTGGACCAAGATGATTCCCCTCGGCTGTGTGATTAAAAACCACATCCAAAATGACTTCAATTCCAGCTTGATGTAAACATGACACCATGTGTCTAAACTCTGCGATATCTCCCTTTGCATCTGCAATATAACCGCTGTGCGGCGCCATAAAAGCTATACTGTTGTAGCCCCAGTAATTGTTTAGGTGTTTTTCGGTTAAAAACGGTTCGTCAAAAAAACCATGTACGGGCAATAGTTCAACACACGTGACGCCAAGGTTTTGTAGATAATCAATCACAGGCTGGCTCGCTAGGCCTGCAAAAGTACCCTGCTCTGCGGTATCTATAAGAGGATGTTGCTTGGTAAACCCTTTGACATGAGTTTCAAATAACACACTTTTATGTAATGAATTTGCCAAAGGCGCTATAGGAATATCGGCGACAAAATCGCAGCTAATCACCTGACATTTAGGCATATAGGCTGCGCTGTCTTGGGTATCAAATGACAAATCTTCTGTACTGTCACCAACATCGTATCCATACAAAGCAGGATGTTGAATAACCTCACCCACTAGTTTTTTCGCGTAAGGATCTAACAGTAATTTATGATGATTAAAACGGTGACCTAATTCAGGTTGATAAGGGCCAAAAACACGGTATCCATATAATAATCCGGCTTGGGCACCATCAAGGTGGCAATGCCAAATTTGCCGGGTTGTGTCGCGCATAATATATTGTGCAACTTCAACTTGGCCGCTAGGATCAAATAAGCACAGAACCACTTTAGTTGCATGGGCAGAAAATAACGAGAAATTCACCCCGTCATTATCAATTGTTGCCCCTAATGGATAAGGGTAACCACTGGTCATTTGCATAACACACCCCTGTATAGTGATAAACCGAAGTAATTCATATTCATGTTTTATTCGCTATGACTTAAAGACTCAGGCAGCAATACCGTACAACCTAATGGCGGCACAGTAATCACGATACTATTTTCCATCCCTTGCCATGCAGTAGACTGCGCGATACATGGACCTTCATTAATGACATGACTACCACCATAATGCGCATGATCGCTGTTAAGCACTTCTTGATAGTTATCAGTACTTGGCACGCCAACACGGAAACCGTGATGCACTTGCGGTGACATGTTGACCACAATGATCGCGTGCTGTTCCGCGTTCTTGGCATAGCGGCAGTACACTAAAATATTGTTGTCGGCGTTATTACAATCTAGCCAGGCAAAACCTTCACTTTGATGATCGCATTCGTATAAGGCTGGCGTTTGTAAATAGCAGTGATTAAGATCGCGCACCCAATCTTGTATCCCTTGATGCGGGGCAAATTCAAGTAAATGCCAATCTAGACTTTGGTTATGATTCCACTCATTTCGTTGCGCAAACTCATTCCCCATAAACAATAGTTTCTTTCCTGGATGTGACCACATAAACCCTAAATAAGCGCGCAAAGTAGCAAATTTTTGCCAATCGTCTCCGGGGATTTTATGCAGCAAAGACCCTTTACCGTGCACAACTTCATCATGGCTGAGCGACAAGATAAATTGTTCGGTAAAGGCATACACCAAGCTAAAGGTAAGCTCACCATGGTGAAAACGCCGGTAAAGAGGGTCACAGCCGATGTAACGTAAGGTGTCATTCATCCACCCCATGTTCCATTTAAAACCAAAACCCAAGCCATTGTGATCAGTGGGCTGGGTGACTCCTGGCCACGCTGTTGATTCTTCAGCAATCATGTTGATGCCAGGAAAACATTGATACATGCGAGCATTTAATTCTTGTAAAAATTGTATAGCTTGCAGGTTTTCGCGGCCCCCGAATTCATTCGGCACCCATTGATCAGCTTTACGGCTGTAGTCGAGGTACAACATTGATGACACAGCATCTAATCGCAAACCATCAAAATGAAATTCATCGAGCCAATAATGGGCGTTACTGTACAAAAAACTGCGAACTTCAGCGCGACCATAGTTATATATTAACGTGTCCCAATCTGGGTGTTCGCCTTTACGAGGATCCTGGTGTTCATATAAATAGCTGCCATCAAAACGGACTAAGCCATGTGGATCTCGTGGAAAATGTGCCGGCACCCAATCCAGTAAAACAGCGATATCCTGCTGGTGGCATGCATCAATAAAGGCTTTAAGCCCGTTAGCATCACCAAAACGATAAGTGGGTGCGTATAAACCAACTGGCTGGTAACCCCATGAGCCATCAAATGGAAATTCGCTTATGGGCATTAATTGCAAATGGGTAAAACCCATCTCTTTCACATAAGGTACCAACTGATTAATTAATTGCGGATAATCTGTGTAGTTTTGACCATCAACTCCTGCACGGCGCCAAGACGCTAAGTGCACTTCATAAATTGACATAGGTTGTTGATGGTTATCTTGCTGGCTTCTGTCAATTAGCCATTCAGCATCTTGCCATTCATATTGCATTGACGTTGGAATTTTTGACGCATTATGCGGTGAAGGTTGCATGGACACAGCGTAAGGATCAGATTTAACCACGGTATTCCCATAAGCATCGGTAATGGCAAACTTGTAATGCTGCTCAGGTTCAACATCTACAAGAAAAATATCCCATAATCCGCTAGCAGGATGAAACCGCATAATGTGGCGCTTAGCATCCCACAGATTAAAGTCACCAATTAATGCTACTTTTTTAGCATTTGGTGCCCAAACACAAAAGTGAATGCCTTTTATGCCCTGGTGTTGGCGCCAGTTGGCACCTTGAAAACGGTAGCTTTGTAATTGACTGCCTTCATTGAATAGAAAGACATCTTGTGAATTTAACAAACTGTCATATTGATACGGATCGTTAAGTATCTGCTCACATAGTGGATATTGGACCCTCAACTCGTAGGCAAAAGGTTTCACTCTGCGGCCCATTTTGCCAGCGAATAACCCTTGCTCGTCGACTTGCTCAAGACTGGCAACTTTACGGCCATCTTTGGTGCTAATCACGTCAATGGCTAAAGCTCCCGGTATTAGGCAACGAACGATTAACCCTTTACCGTCAGAACTTGGGTGCATACCAAGTAATGAAAACACATCGGTGTATTCACCATTAACTAAGGCGGTATCGCTACCGTACTGAAAATATGCTGTGGCTTCAGTCATATACATTGATCCATTTTTGTACAGAGTTATTGTTCTGAGTTAGTGGATAAAGACACATTGGCAGCAAATGCAGGGTTGCTGGCTTGTCTTGCTTGTTTAATGGCACTCAATCTTTGCTGCACTTTATTACTTTGTGACATTTGCTGAATGCTTAATGGCAAACGTCGTTGCCAATTTGGGAACTCTTTCCAAGTACCAGGAATATTCACACCATGCTTATCTGCAACTAAATCACTTAGTTGCACGCTAAATAACTGTGCATTACCTTTTGCTGCCACACTGATCCAGGCCAGAATAACCTTGTCAAAATCTAACTGATCAAGCTCGCTACTTTCTGTGGGTTCCAACGCCCCTTCGCGGATCAGCAAATCGATAAGCTGTTGCTTTTCTGCATGCCGTGTTGCTAGCAATTGCTGCAATTTATTGTCGTTATCGATTAATTCAAGTTTACGCCTGAGTTTAAGATCATCACCTGTCCACCAAGCCGTTATCGTGGGTACGTCGTGGTTAGCTAACATCATTAAGCTTTGATGTTTATAATCTTTAGGTGATTTAAAACCATTGTGGTCTTTACAAAAATAAAACAGTTCATTCGAAAAAATACCTGCATGTTGCAACCGAGACACAATCTCGGGCGGGACAATCCCAAGATCTTCACCAATCACTATGCAACGAGCACGTTGGCTTTCAAGACAAACGATGGCAAGTAAAGTCTCAAGCGGATAATAAACGTAACCGCCCTGACCTAGATCACGATTAAGCGGCCACCACCAAAGCCTTAATAAGCCCATGACATGATCTATGCGAAGTGCACCACAGCTTTGCATATTACTGCGAACTAATTGGATAAAATGACTGAAATCGTGCTGCTTTAATTTCACAGGATCAAACGGCGTTAAGCCCCAATTTTGACCTTGTTCAGCAAAAGGGTCTGGCGGTGCGCCGATACTGGCGTTATCACAAAACAATCCTAAATTCGCACTGATTTCGGCGCCATGACTAACAGCACCAACGGCTAAGTCCCGAATGAGACCAATACTCATACCGCACTGTTTAGCGTTTAGCTGACACGCCTCGAGTTGTTCATGGGCGACAAATTGTAGGTACAAATAAAAACCAGCATTTTGATTGAAATATTTAGATGCCAAATTAATTTCTTTTTCGACAAATTGCATTAATGCACTTTTATCTTGTTCAACAAAAGCCAAATAAGCCCTATATCTAGTACTCTCAGGCTTAACGTGTTGCTGACAAAAAATTTGATACAACTTTTCGAATGCGGCGTATTTCAAGCTTTGTACTTCATCATAATTAATCAGTTGTGCTTGATTTATAGCTTGTCTTTTTTGTTGCCACTGCTGAGAGGTTAATTCTGCTTGAACCTCTTTGTATTCATAAACGGCTTCAATTTGAATATATAACGGATTTAATCGACGGCGATCCGTTGGACTATAAGGACTAGGATTTTCTGGCTGGCTAATATCGAGTGCATGCAATGGATTGAGCAAAATAAAATCAGCACTGGCGTGAGACGCATAATCTATAAGCTCTGCTAAATTGCCAAAATCTCCGATCCCCCACTGCGAATCATTTCGCAGTGCATACAATTGAGCATTAAGACCCCATGGTTGCTTTTGAACTGCTGTTGGGGAGTTGATACGCCCTTGATACGCCATGCGTGGCGCAATCATGATTTGGCCATATAAGGTATTTGCGCGACATGAATCGCCAATAAAAGACAGACTAATGTGGTGATAGCCTAACTGTAAATTAGGTTTGTCGAGCAATAAGCGGTATTGGCAATAACGTTGGCCGTCGATATGGTACTCGCCAACAATGCTGCAATCTTGACATTTTACTGTCACGGATAAGGTATCGATACCTTCGCCAAATACGGTTATTTTAAATGCGTACAGATAATTGTCTGGTAATTGTACATCTATGTGCGGTTTATCTATCTCACACCATTGAAAGCGGTGTAAAGGTAACAACCAAGGTTCAACATCAAGATGCTCAATACGTTTAGCTACTTTAGTATCAGTAATCAAACTTGCATATTCAGATGGATCACAATGATGTTGATTAAACGATGTAGGTAATAACATCGTGGTTAATATGCCCTGCCTGTCCATAGCAGGAATGTGCACAAGCTCACCGAAACAATCGATAAACTCTGCTCCAACGCCTTGCAAATATAGCAACTTCTCAAGTCCCATATTTGTCATCCCTCGCGATTATTAACTGTATGAATTCCAGCAGATACCATGCCAGTTAATCATCACAAATTGATTACAAATAAAAGGCAATAACATGACAAGATCAAACCCTTTGCAATCATAGGCTTACTTAACAAAAATACATATTAAAACAGACATTTAATACAGTTGTATTAAAATATTTGACTGCACTAAAAAAGCGCGGAGCTAGCTAAAACGGTGCAATATTTAAGCATAAAAAGCTCACGTTTGGATAAAATGGTGCAGCATATTGTTTGAGAAATGAAATGTTAATTTAATAGCCTGTTCATTAGAAGGTTTGGCTGTGTGTTGAACATGTTGTGGCGCTTTTTGTCATCACGCTGTCCTGTTATGATGAAATGAGATCATCAACAGGTGAGTTAAGAGATATAATAGACTAATGAATAAACATGAATTTCAAATGCGTTATCGTTTACATCAATTAAGTGCAGCCATTGCATCTGCACCGACATCGTATTTGGGTCGCCAGGCGGCCGTGTTAATTCCAATTATTGAAATAGATCATCAACTGCAAATTGTATTAACCCAACGGGCAATGCATTTACGTCATCATCCAGGACAAATTAGTTTCCCTGGTGGCAAAGTTGAGCCTACCGACTTAAATGCCATCGACACGGCATTGCGCGAAGCCCAAGAAGAAATAGGCTTAAGCGCAGAAAACGTTGAGGTTTTAGGCTTATTTCCGCCACATAAAACATTTACAGGGTTTGAGATAACGCCAGTTGTGGGTTTTGTAAAGCAACCCTTCGAGTTAATCATTGATCCGGGCGAAGTTGCAGACTGTTTTACCGTGCCATTAAGCTTTTTTATCAACAGAGATAATCGACATGAGGTATTTCATTATCGACATGGAAAACGCTATCACGTTCATTTCATGCCGTTTGAAGACCGCTTTATTTGGGGGGTAACGGCAGCAATAATTGATTTATTATGCCGCCATGTCACATTAGATTAATTGGATGAGTTAAATAACGTAGCGAATGTATAGTCCAGCAGATAACGACACCACAAGAAGTAAAGGTATATTGACCCAAAAGCCAATCCTCGTGGTGGTTTTAGCATAAAAATTAACGAGCAAGTTTAAAAAGCTCACACCAGCACAACACCAAATTAAATACTCTAATTTAATCGTCAGATCAGGGTCCCAATAGAGACGCACTGACACGCCTTTACTCAAAAAATACCCCACGGCACGATCAGGCCTTGCCTCACCATAAACAATTAGCGCATAAATGGCCAAGCTCCAACCTAAAAGCGATAATACGGTCAACACGACTTGCAAAATACCTAATCGAGACATGTCCTAATCCTTGGTTTACACAATATGGCACACTCATACTTTACGATTAACATTCACACTGATAATTGATGAAGGTAAGAGCGATAACGATAATCGGCTTTGACTTAACTCGCTCATTTGCCAAATATTTAACCGACTTAGTCAAAAGTAACACAATAATCATTATAGAATAGCGTTTTAAGCTTGAGAAAAGCCACCAGCAAGGTAAGATAAACCCAAATTTATATTCATAATTCGATACGTTGGAGAATTAAGCAACAATGAGCATTACATCTGTCGCTTCTGTATTTAAAGGTGAACACGCAATCGGTTCGCAAGTCACTGTACGTGGCTGGGTAAGAACTCGCCGTGATTCTAAAGCTGGTATCTCTTTCTTGGCCGTTTATGACGGTTCATGTTTCGACCCAATACAAGGTGTCGTGCCAAATAGCCTAGCCAATTACAATGACGATGTATTGAAATTGACTGCCGGCTGTTCTGTGGTAATGACCGGTGAAATCGTCGCGTCTCCTGGTGCTGGTCAAGCATTTGAATTGCAAGTCTCTGACGTTGAAGTCACTGGATTTGTTGATGACCCAGATACTTATCCTATGGCCGCTAAACGACACTCAATTGAGCATTTACGTGAACTTGCTCATTTACGTCCACGTACCAATATTATTGGTGCGGTGGCGCGTGTACGTAACTGTTTATCACAAGCTATTCACCGTTTTTACCATCAGGAAGGTTTTATTTGGGTATCAACGCCATTAATCACCGCCTCTGACTGTGAAGGTGCGGGTGAAATGTTCCGGGTATCTACATTAGATATGGAAAACTTACCTCGTACAGATGCTGGTAAAGTGGATTATGACAAAGACTTTTTCGGTAAAGAGTCATTTTTAACTGTATCTGGTCAGTTAAACGCAGAAACTTATGCTTGCGCTTTGTCTAAAGTCTACACTTTCGGACCAACCTTCCGTGCTGAAAACTCAAACACGACTCGTCACCTTGCAGAGTTTTGGATGGTTGAACCTGAAGTGGCTTTCGCTACATTAGATGATGCAGCAGAGCTCGCAGAAAAAATGCTTAAGTTTGCGTTTAATGCAGTGCTTGAAGAGCGTATGGATGATTTAAGCTTCTTCAACGAGCGTGTTGATAAAACGGTAATTGAGCGTTTGCAGGCTTTCGTGAGCAGTGACTTCGCACAAGTTGATTATACTGATGCAGTAGAAATCCTTAAAAACTGTGGTAAGACGTTCGAATTCCCAGTTGAATGGGGTATTGATTTACAATCAGAGCATGAGCGTTATTTAGCTGAAGAACACTTTAAAGCACCTGTTGTAGTGAAAAACTACCCGAAAGACATTAAAGCGTTCTACATGCGTTTAAATGATGATGGTAAGACAGTTGCTGCAATGGACGTGTTAGCCCCTGGCATCGGTGAGATCATTGGTGGAGCGCAGCGCGAAGAGCGTTTAGATGTGTTAGATGCACGTTTAGCTGAAATGGAATTAAGCCAGGAAGATTACTGGTGGTACCGAGACTTGCGTCGTTATGGCACTGTGCCTCACTCAGGGTTTGGTTTAGGTTTTGAACGTTTGGTATCATATGTTACCGGCGTGAACAACATCCGTGATGTTATTCCATTCCCACGTGCACCACGTTCTGCAAACTTCTAATATCCTAGAGTTATAGTGAATTGATGTGAAAACGCGCATTTACGGCGCGTTTTTTTCATCTAATTAGGCCTTAAGTAATTCAAAATCTATTTCTGGCAAAGATTCAAAACCAGGTTTAGCAAAAAGATAACCTTGCATCAGTTCGATACCGGCATTTTTTAACCAAAGATACTCCCCCATAGTTTCAATCCCTTCAGCTAAAACTGTGATATTGAGTTCTTTCATCATATTCAAACAGTGACTGATGATGACCTGACGTGTGGTATTTAAATGAATATTGCGGATAAGCCCCATATCAAGTTTAATAATATCAGTTTGAAAGTCGGCTAATAAATTCAACCCCGAAAAACCAGAACCAAAGTCATCAGTAGCAGTTTTAAACCCTAACGCTTTATAATAATTAACGATTTTTTTAATATGGTCGCTATCTTCGATTTTTTCCACTTCAGTAAACTCAAACATAATGCGTTCAGTGGGAAACTGATATTTTTTAGCCGCTTCAAGAGTGGTACGAATACAGCGTTCTGGCTTATAAATCGCATTAGGTAAAAAGTTAATGCTCAGCATTGAATCGATACCCAACTTAGCAGCTAAAGCTATTGCTTTAATACGACAAAGTTGATCAAACAAATAACGATTATTGTCATTCACCTTAGAGATAATAGAATAAGCGGATTCGTTATTAACGCCGCGCACTAAGGCTTCATAACCAAATACATCCATGGTTTGACAATTAATAATCGGTTGGAAAGCCATGGTAAAATCAAAGCCAAGCTCGTTATCATCGATACAATGATTACACACTACTTTGTCGCAATTTATATCGTCTGATTTCATATTTATACCGGCTCATTATTAGTCGTTTCCGCATTTATGCGTAACAAGCAATTCAATTAAAACGTTAAAGTAAGTGTAGTCTACTAAGATAAATTAACTGTTTAAAATAATTTGTTCACGAAGTTGTTTTACTTCATCGCGCAGGGCAGCGGCTTGTTCAAATTCTAGGTTTCTGGCAAATTCATGCATTTGTTTTTCAAGTGCGTCGATTTGATGACTCAAATCTGCAACACTTGTGTATGTAGCACGATTGTCTGCTACTTGTGCATACTTACCTTGTTGCTTATGCTGGCCTTTTGCTTTTTTAGGATCACCAACATCCATCACATCGGTAATACTCTTCACTACACCGCGAGGTACAATACCCAGTTTTACATTATGCTGATGCTGCTTTTCACGACGGCGTTCAGTTTCACCCATAGCTTTTGCCATTGAATTGGTAATTCTGTCTGCATAGAGAATCACTTTCCCGTTGACGTTACGCGCAGCACGGCCAATAGTCTGAATAAGTGAACGTTCCGAGCGTAAAAAACCTTCTTTATCTGCATCGAGAATACACACTAATGACACTTCAGGTAAATCTAATCCTTCACGTAATAAGTTAATCCCGACTAATACATCAAAATGGCCTAAACGAAGATCTCGAATAATTTCAATTCGCTCAACCGTATCAATATCTGAGTGTAGGTAACGTACTTTAACGCCATGTTCGTCGAGGTATTCAGTTAAGTCTTCTGACATACGCTTGGTTAACGTTGTGACTAATACTCTCTCGTTAACCGCAACGCGTTTATGAATTTCTGATAATAAGTCATCTACTTGGATGCCAACTGGACGAACTTCAAGTATTGGATCGAGTAACCCGGTTGGACGAACGACCTGTTCGGCAATTTCACCCTCGCTTTTATCGAGCTCATATTGGCTTGGTGTTGCCGAGACAAAAATAGTTTGTGGCATTAGACGCTCGAATTCTTCAAACATTAATGGCCGGTTGTCCAGTGCTGAGGGTAATCTAAATCCGTATTCGACTAGATTCATTTTACGGCTACGGTCGCCTTTGTACATGGCACCAATTTGCGGTACTGTCACATGCGACTCGTCAATAATCAGCAAACCGTCAGCAGGTAGATAATCAAGAAGTGTTGGTGGGCCTTCTCCTGTACCTCGCCCAGATAAATAGCGCGAATAGTTTTCGATACCTGAGCAATAGCCTAATTCAACCATCATTTCGACGTCATATTGCACTCTTTCGGTGATCCGTTGCGCTTCTATTAGTTTGTTGTTGTCGAGCAAAAATTGGCGGCGATCTCGTAATTCTTCTTTAATTTCTTCTGTTGCCGCTAAGATTTTTTCACGTGGCGTAACATAGTGCGTTTTAGGGTAAATAGTGGTTCGAACAATGCGCTTATTAATTTGCCCTGTCAGCGGATCAAACTCGCTTAAACGTTCTATTTCATCGTCAAACAATTCAACACGGATAGCTTCACGTTCAGATTCTGCTGGGAATATGTCAATCACTTCACCACGGACACGATAAGTGCCACGCTGCAGCTCAATATCATTGCGCTTGTATTGTAATTCACTGAGTCGAATAAGAATGTCACGCTGCCCCATAAAATCACCCTGACGAAGATGCAGTAGCATTTTCATGTATGATTCAGGATCACCCAGACCATAAATCGCAGACACAGATGCAATAAGCACCACATCTTTGCGTTCTAATAATGCTTTCGTCGCCGATAAACGCATTTGCTCTATGTGAGCGTTAACCGATGCATCTTTTTCAATAAAGGTATTTGAAGCAGGTACATACGCTTCGGGTTGATAATAGTCGTAGTAAGACACAAAATACTCGACCGCATTGTGAGGAAAAAACTCTTTCATTTCTCCATAAAGCTGTGCTGCGAGAGTTTTATTCGGCGCCATAATGATGGTAGGACGGCCCATTTGCTTAATTACATTCGCTATAGTGTATGTTTTACCAGAACCGGTCACACCTAATAAGGTTTGGCTGGCAATGCCTGAGTGTAGACCCTCGACTAATTGATTGATTGCTGTGGGTTGATCGCCCGCCGGCTCAAATTTGGACTCTAAGGTAAAAACTGACTCTGACACTGCGTGAATTCCTTATTAATTGAACTGTTCATGATATACCTAAATGCTAATAATTTGCGACTGTAAATATCGATAGATGGCAAACTTCAATCAACTCATTTATGTCAACTGACACAGCAAACTAAGCAATAGCAACGATCTTATGTTAAGGAAGCGATATCAATTAGATTGAACCCATTATTAGCAGCTTGAATGAATAAACGGTAACGAAAGTGATCAGTCATCGCTGAGCGTTTACAGATAGTCGCCGCCACTAAAAGGTTTTAACAATTCGATGCATTAAATCATGTTGTGTTTAACGATGAACAATCAAATTAGCCGTTCGTACACAACAAACCATGCCTAAGCAAACCCATATAAGCTGGACGATTACGATCGTTTATTTCCATAGCTAAATTAATGATGACAACATTACGATCCTTTTGTGAAAGTTATAGACAAGAGCGCTTTCTTACTAAAAACAGCATATAAATCGGTGAAAAACTAAACTAAATTACAATTTAATACACAATCAACAATGCAAACTGATTACAATTTTGCAATACACAGAACAGTGAAAAAACAAAACAGTTGATTTTTGTATTTATCTGAATTTAAACAAGTTAATTTATCGCTAATGAATAAGTGCATTTTAACCCCAAACCATACTCAGCAAGGGATTCAAGGCCGTTTACAGTAGAAGTCCACAAGTTTATCCACAGATTTAGTGGATAACTCACAAAATACCAATGTGGGTGCGGGATAGCGCGATGACAGGATTCACAAAAGCGTAAGAATGTTTTGATGAAATTAAATTACATTTGATAAGTAATACGAAACAACAAGACAATCGGATCATGAGTTGTTAGCAGTTATTTCAAGTAAAGTGTATTCAAACGCTTTGATCCCGAGCACTATATATCACGACGATTAGAGCTTCATTTTCATTAACGGATATCGTTATCCCTCACAATGTTGATCTTGTTCATTATAAAAAGTTCACCTAATACCTCAAACAAGAGCAGTAATGTATGCTTTGCTCTAGCCACTATGCTAGAAGCCTTAATACGTCTAAGAATAATACGTTAAAAAAGAAAGCTCCAAACCATATATCCTCATCATAGTGCTAAAGAAAGCAGTAGTGCATGGCTTACTCTATGTGTGCTTACGAATATCATTAAACCGTCGAGCTCGCTTTTATGCTTGTTCATCGGGGGGATCTAAAAACCTAAATCGCAAGAGTTGTTACAACGGCGATTAAAACTGCAAATTTAATCTTTAATTTTAAGCGTTAAGTTTGAAACGGTGCTATATGTTCCACTCTCTGTTTAGTGAACGCGACATCAACGGACACTGAATAGTTTTTATCTAAGTATTTAATTTCTATTCATTGTTCAAAAATCGACATAAATGCCCAAAAGTCGTGCACGATGTGTATTTGGTAACCAATTAGTCACATAAATGCGTTTTTTTTTATAACTCGAGTTGACTCAGTTACCAGAGCGTTTTACTATGCGCTCCGTTCTCAGCAATACATTGCTAAAAACGTTTCCCCAGTAGTTCAGTTGGTAGAACGGCGGACTGTTAATCCGTATGTCACTGGTTCGAGTCCAGTCTGGGGAGCCAATTTAGTAAAGTGAGTTAAGAACGTAAGCGTAATTCCCCAGTAGTTCAGTCGGTAGAACGGCGGACTGTTAATCCGTATGTCACTGGTTCAAGTCCAGTCTGGGGAGCCAACGTTTAATGTTATCGATTTCGTTTCCCCAGTAGTTCAGTCGGTAGAACGGCGGACTGTTAATCCGTATGTCACTGGTTCAAGTCCAGTCTGGGGAGCCATCGAGATAACATATTTGAAATAACAATTCCCCAGTAGTTCAGTCGGTAGAACGGCGGACTGTTAATCCGTATGTCACTGGTTCAAGTCCAGTCTGGGGAGCCATTTCAAAAAATATGAATAGTAATAATACACTTCCCCAGTAGTTCAGTTGGTAGAACGGCGGACTGTTAATCCGTATGTCACTGGTTCGAGTCCAGTCTGGGGAGCCATTATTATCATTTACCCTTCTTAAAAAAAGCACCTTCCCTCATCTGTTAATTTAACCTCTTATTTTGTGCTGTATTTTTCATTAATTGAAAATTGGCCTCACAGATTGTTTCTCTACTGTCATTTTACGGTTTAATTTTAAATAAATTTCCTGTCATTATAATGCTTTAGGTTAATAATAATTTAATATTACACCTGTTATCATATAATTGGTTATTATATACACTAATGTGACAATACATTACTCATTATGCCCATCCAGACGACACTGTCACTGACGACATTCTCTGGTTTAAATGGGATATATTGACAACTCGTAAGGAATGGATGTTTTATGGGCTTATCAAAATCCTTTCAGCTGGTTCTGTTAATTGTTTTCGGCCTATTGGTTTTCCGTATTTACACGGTTGAAAATAATGAAGTTCAAGAACAAGGTGAAATTGCACGTGCAAGTTATTTACAATATGTGCAAACATATCGTAATTGGGATGGTGACGGCGAAGCCCTATATCAGCAAATGTCGAGTACGTTTACGTTCCAATTTTTTCAATTTATTCATAATACAGACAGCAATCTAAACTTCACTCATGGCAGTTTACAACGTCCAAGTGATGACTTTGCTAGCAAAATTTTCAATATTGAACTCGGTCATATTCAATCATTTCCACAAGCAAGACTTCAAGTTCGTTTAGACACATCAAGCGTTTTATCAGCTAATATTGCTGATCTTGAACAAACTGCCACATTATTAATTGGTGCGTATATTCTATTAATGCTGTTGTTTGCCGCATTAGTACAATTGCATAAAAAACGCATTCGGTATGCAGCAGACTACATCACACATATTCCTGATTTATCTTTTTTAGCGTTAGAAAGTTCACGTTTCCCGGGTGTATTACGCCCATTGGGTAATGCCCTTGAAACTTGTCGTAACCATTTAAAACTGAGTCTTGACCGAGTAAGAAAAGAAAACGAACTACTGACTAAAGCCGCTTATCAAGATCCAGTTAGTGGTTTTTCTACCCGCCAACGTTTTACTCAATTTTTAGAAGACTTAAGCCAATCAACAAAACAGCAGTATGGTGTGTTGATCATGGTGAAAGCAGCAGAACTGGCTAACATTAATCAACTACATGGCCGAGCAGCAGGAGACGATTACTTAGCTAAACTGGCTAACTGCATCCGTAAAGCGGTGTCATCATTAGGGGTTAATGAATGCTTTAGAGTCTCTAGTGGTGACTTTGCGGTCTTTATTGATGGCTTAACGCTCAAAGAAGGTGAAAAATATTTAGAACAACTAAAACGCCACCTCGATGAGTATGCTCAAAGCACCCGAAGTGATTCAATTGCTCATGCAGGCATGGTGCCTTTTAAAGAAGGATGTGAACCTTTAACGTTAATGGCATTAGCGGACACAGCGGTGAGCATCGCGCAAACTTTAGGACCTAATCGATATTATCAACTCGAGAAGCTGTCAGGTGATGAAAAGTTAGGTGATGATCATTGGAAAATCACTATTGATGATTTAATTAACCGCCGCAGTATTAACTTTTATCAGCAGCCTATTCAGCCTTGTAATAATCAAACTGACGTCTATCGTGAACTGTTAGCTCGTTTTTATAATGCCGAAGGTAAGTATCTTCCTACCACTACTGTGATAGCAATGGCTGAGCGTTACGGCTTAAATGTCGAACTTGATAAAATGATAGTGATCCAAACTATTAAAGTATTAAGTGAAAACCCAAGTATTGTCGGCAATATGGGAGTCAACATTAGTGCGTTATCTGCCCTGCAAGATGGATTTACGACATGGTTAAAAGACTTATTAACCAAACACCGTCAAATTGCATCTCGTATAATATTTGAACTCAATGAATCAGGCATGCAAGCCAATTTAATCTCGAGCCATCAATTTGTCAGTGAAATGCATAAAGTCGGCGCTAAAGTCGCTATTGAGCGTTTTGGTTTAGGATTTACTTCGTTTAAATTTTTCCGCGAAGTTCGCCCTGACTTTATAAAACTAGACAGTAGCTACAGCGATAATATTGAACAAGATAACAATAATAAGTTCTTTGTTCGTATGATGGTCGACATTGCCAAGCGTATTAGTATTCGCGTTATTGCTACAGGTGTTGAAAAACAAGACGAGAAACTAACCTTAGAAAAATTACTCGTTGATGGTTTGCAAGGATATTACATTGCTAAACCTGAAATTTTGGTCAAAAAACAGTAATTTTTAGGTTACTTAAATGTAAAATAGGGCGTTTTATTCCAAGGTTAAGCATTTTATGCTTAACCTTATTTTTTATCCGTTGTTTCTCAACGCTAAACCTTAGATAATACTAGGATCTATTGGTCAAAAAAATGTAGCAATGACAGAGTACCTTTTTCTATTAATCGGCACTGTACTGGTTAATAACTTCGTCCTAGTTAAATTCTTAGGTCTATGCCCTTTTATGGGGGTGTCGAGCAAATTGGCGTCTGCGATTGGTATGTCAATGGCAACCACTTTTGTATTAACGCTCGCTTCAATTTTAAGCTATCTCACCAATGAGTTTTTATTACAACCCTTCAACCTTAGTTACTTACGCACCATGAGCTTTATTTTGGTGATTGCCGTTGTAGTCCAATTTACTGAAATGGTCGTACAAAAAACCAGTGCATCATTACATCGTGCCTTAGGAATTTATTTACCGCTCATTACCACTAACTGTGCGGTATTGGGTGTCGCCTTACTCAATGTAAATGAAGACCATAACTTTATTCAATCAGCTATTTATGGTTTTGGCGCTGCTGTCGGCTTTTCATTAGTGTTGATTTTATTTTCTGCCATGCGTGAACGCTTAGCGGCCGCGGATGTTCCTGTGCCATTTAAAGGCGGCGCAATAGCCATGATCACCGCGGGACTGATGTCATTAGCATTTATGGGGTTTGCGGGGCTGGTTAACTAGTATGACAAGTATATTGATTGCTGTAGCGGTATTGAGTTTATTGGCATTAGTGTTTGGAGTTATTTTAGGTTTCGCCTCAAAGAAATTTAAAGTCGAGGGCAATCCTGTTATCGATCAGGTGGAAGCTTTGCTTCCGCAAACACAATGCGGTCAATGCGGCTACCCAGGTTGTCGACCTTATGCAGAGGCAATTGCTAATGGTGACCATATTAATAAATGCCCTCCAGGTGGTACTGCAACTATGGAGAAAATTGCTGAGTTGATGGGGGTTGACCAAGAGCCATTAAATGCCGAAGCCCAATCTTCAGTAAAAAAAGTAGCCTATATCCGAGAAGATGAATGTATTGGTTGCACTAAATGTATTCAAGCGTGCCCAGTTGATGCCATTTTAGGCGCAGGTAAGCTGATGCACACCGTGATAGCAAAAGACTGTACGGGTTGTGATTTATGCGTAGAGCCTTGCCCTGTTGATTGTATCGATATGATCCCTTTAGAAACAACTCTACAAAATTGGGATTGGAAACTAAACACAATCCCAGTCAAGGTGATTCATTCTGAGCAAGAGGAACAAGCGTGTTAACGATATTAGAACAACTTGATAAAGGATCGTTGTGGCAATCTCCTGGCGGGATCCATCCTCCTCAATTAAAAACACTATCTAATCAATCGGCAATTTCACGCTTACCCCTTGCAAAGCGTTTTGTTGTACCCGTCCCATTAGTCGGCGAGCAAGCTACGTTGACCGTAACGGTGGGCGATAAAGTATTAAAAGGCCAGATACTGACAGAAGGAGCTGGTTTTACTTACTTACCCGTTCATGCACCTACGTCCGGACAGATTATTGCTATAAAGCAACACGCAACTAACCACCCTTCTTCTTTGCCAACGTTAAGTTGTATTATTGAAGCAGACGGCCAAGACACCTGGTGTGATTTAACCCCAAACAGTCTTAATCAACTATCAAAACCGCAAATATTAGACAAAATCAAGCAAGCTGGAATTGCAGGTATGGGTGGCGCGGCATTTCCAAGCCATGTGAAACTCAACCCAGCTAGTGAAATAGACTTAGTCATAATCAATGGCATTGAGTGCGAACCTTATATCACTTCAGATGACCGACTAATGCGCGATCACAGCCATGAAATAATGTCTGGTGTTGGAGTGATTAATCATCTACTCAATCCTCAGCGGATTATTATTGCCATAGAAGACAATAAACCTGAAGCGGCGCAAGCCATGCAAGACGCGCTGAATAGAAGTGACTTGCCTAAAGGTGTTGTTCGCGTCACTGTCATTCCAACAAAGTATCCTTCAGGTGGCGAAAAACAGTTAATCCAAATTATTACCGGCAAAGAAGTACCAAGTGGTGCAATCCCTGCTCAACTCGGTATTGTGGTTCACAACGTTGGTACAGCCTACGCCATTCAAGAGGCGATATATCAAGGTAAACCTCTGATTGAGCGCGTTGTCACATTAACTGGCGAACATATTGGCCAACCTGGGAATTATTGGTTACCAATAGGTACCACTGTGGCAGATGCACTGCAGTCAGTTAAGTTTATTGAATCAGCCGAACAAAAAGTCATTGTTGGTGGCCCCATGATGGGGTATGCCCTAGCAGAATTAGATGTACCGATCTTAAAAGGTACGAACTGTTTATTAGTACCAAGCCAAAATGAAATTGCACCCGATGTCGATGAAAAAGCTTGTATACGTTGTGGTGAGTGCGCTGTGGCATGTCCAGCGTTATTATTACCGCAACAACTTTTCTGGCATGCAAAAGCAGAAGAGTACGATAAGGCCGCCAGTTTTAACTTAAAAGATTGCATTGAATGTGGTTGTTGCAGCTATGTATGTCCAAGTGATATTCCATTAGTTGAATATTATCGCGTCGCTAAATCGGCATTGAAAATAGAAGCCGAAGAGAAACGCCAAGCTGAACAAGCCAAAATCCGTTTCGAAACTCGCTTGCAGCGTTTAGAAGATGAAAAGAATGCTCGTGAAGCTAAAGCAAAAGAAGCAGCAGCTAAACGTCAAGCTAATATGAAGTCATCAGATAAAGATGCTGTAGCCGCTGCCATGGCGCGCATTGCGGCTAAAAAAGCGCAAGTGACGACTGCGCCCTCAACAGCTTCGTCAACAGAAACAGCAACACAAACATCTCAAGCTGTTGTCGATCCGAAAAAAGCCGCAGTCAATGCTGCTATTGAGCGTGCCAAAGCTAAAAAAGCCGCTCAAGCAAGCGCTGCACGCAATGATACCCTTGATTCTACAAGTGAATCTGTCATCGTTGATGACAAGCAAGCTAAGATTGCCGCTGCTGTTGCAAGGGCAAAAGCTAAGAAAGCAGCACAAATAAATCAAACTGATATGGTGCCTACTGAAGTTGAGCCATCAACAGATATCATCGATGATAAAAAAGCTCGTGTTGCAGCGGCTGTCGCTAATGCAAAAGCTAAAAAAATTACCAAAGAAAATCAAACTGATGAGACGGCTTTAGCGCCTCAACCAACAGCTGAAATTGAATCAACAACAGATATTGAGGCCTCTACCGATCCTATTGATGACAAAAAAGCCCGGGTCGCAGCTGCTGTCGCTAAAGCAAAGGCTAAAAAACTTGCTCAAGCAAATCAAACTGATGTGACTATTTTAGCGCCTCACCCAACAACTGACATTGAATCAACAACGGATCTTGAAGCCACTACCGATCTCATTGATGATAAAAAAGCTCGTGTTGCAGTAGCTGTCGCTAAAGCAAAAGCTAAAAAACTTGCTCAAGCAAATCAAGCTGATGAAGCCGATACTACGATTGAATCAATAGCAAATGACTCAATAACTGCGCAACACACTGAAACGCCACCAACGCTTAAACATGAAATAGCATCTGGTAGTGATACAAGGTTAATAATTAACGATGATAGTGCGGCGTATTTAACCCCAGAACAAATCAAAAAAGCAAAAGTCGCGGCAGCAGTTGCCAAAGCAAAGGCGAAAAAGCTCGCCAAAAGTGCTGAGCAAGAGGAACACTAATCATGGCATTTAAAATTGCCTCATCACCGCACGTGAGTACCAGTTTACACACCAACACCGTAATGAAACGGGTTGCCTTGTGTCTTATACCTGGTATTGCTGTTCAAAGTTATTATTTTGGCTTAGGTACGTTAATCCAATTATTCTTAGCAGTAAGTGTGGCGTACCTAGCTGAAGCGGCCGTGATGAAGTTACGCCACAAAAATATTAAGGCTACGCTTAGTGATAACAGCGCATTAGTGACTGCGTCATTACTCGCCGTTGCGATACCGCCTTTAGCACCTTGGTGGCTCATTGTCATCGGGACTCTTTTTGCTATCGTCATCGTAAAACAACTTTATGGTGGCTTAGGCAATAACGTATTTAACCCAGCCATGGCAGCTTATGTGTTGCTATTAATCTCATTCCCGGTGCAAATGACATCGTGGGTTGCACCACAAACAATTGCACTAAACCATGCCGATTTGGTCAGTAGCCTACAAAGCATATTTGAGTTAAATGCTCAATATTCGGCTGAATATTTTCGTACCGGTGTTGATGGCATTACTATGGCGACGCCACTTGATACACTAAAAACCGATTTATCCATGGGATTAACCACCACAGAAAGCTTAGCAAAACCTATCTTTTCAGGAATGACAACCCAAAGCTGGTTTTGGGTCAATATGGCTTATCTTGCTGGCGGACTTATCATGTTGAAGCTTAAGGTGATACGTTGGCATATCAGTGGCGCAATAATCGCGAGTGTGTTTGTATGTGCCAGTTTCGGCTTTTTAATCAGCCCCGATACTTTTGTTAGTCCGTTAATGCACCTATTTAGCGGCGGCACTATGCTGGCAGCATTTTTTATCGCGACCGATCCGGTTACTGCGGCAACCAGTCCGCGAGGCAGATTAATTTTTGGCGCCATGATTGGCGTATTGATTTACCTTATTCGTACTTTTGGCGGTTACCCTGATGCAGTCGCATTTGCAGTATTACTTGCCAATATGTGCGCGCCATTTATTGATTACTATGTTCGCCCACGTAGTTACGGACATCGCACAGGAAATTAACCATGTCTTTAAATGATAATCCGATGATTAAAAATGGCTTATTATTAGCTCTGTTTGCCCTGTGTTGTACTGGTTTGGTCGCGCTTGTAAATGCCCTAACCCAAGATACTATCGCGCTACAGGAACAAAAACAGTTAACAGAAACATTAACTCAAGTAATCCCAAACGAGTTACATGATAATGTCTTATTTGAACAATGTATTTTGGTGCATTCGCCAGAGTTATTAGGCAGTAAAAATGCATTGCCCGCCTACTTAGCATATAAAAATCAACAAGCTGTCGCGATTGCAATTGAAGCTATTGCGCCTGATGGCTATAACGGTGAAATAAAGCTAATTATTGGTATTGATAACGACGGCCAAGTATTAGGTGTGCGCACGCTTTCGCATCAAGAAACACCAGGCCTTGGTGATAAAATCGAATTACGTAAATCGGATTGGGTAACTCATTTTAGTGGCCAACTCTTTAAAGATAATACTGACTTGTGGAAAGTGAAAAAAGACGGTGGTCAGTTTGATCAATTCACTGGCGCCACTATTACTCCACGAGCTTATGTTAAAGCCATCAGTAAAGCATTAACTTTTGTTGAGCAACACCGTCAAGATTTGTATAAAAGCCATGTAACATGTGAGGGTAACCATGAGTAACTATCGCGAAATAGCCAGCCAAGGTTTATGGAAAAATAACCCCGGACTCGTACAGTTATTAGGCCTATGTCCATTACTTGCCGTCACAGCAACCATCACGAACGCATTAGGCTTAGGCGTAGCTACCCTACTTGTATTGATGGGTTCAAACATCTTAGTGTCATTAGTCCGTGATTATGTTCCTAAAGAAATCCGCATACCGGTGTTTGTCATGATCATTGCTGCTTTAGTAACTTGTGTGCAATTACTCATTAATGCCTATGCCTATAACTTGTATATCTCATTAGGAATATTCTTACCCCTGATTGTCACAAATTGCGTTATCATCGGCCGAGCTGAAGCATTTGCGTCTCGTAACTCTCTCGCTCATTCCGCCTTTGACGGATTAATGATGGGCTTAGGATTTACAGCTGTATTAGTCGTTTTAGGTGCTAGCAGAGAGCTATTAGGTCAAGGTACATTATTTGATGGAGCTGATTTATTATTAGGTGAATGGGCCAGCATTCTGACAATACATGTATGGCAAATTGATACCCCATTCTTACTCGCCATGCTGCCTCCTGGCGCATTTATTGGCATGGGGCTACTCATCGCTCTAAAAAATGTTATCGACAGTAGAATCAAAGCGAGACAACCTAAAGTAGAGTCTGTTGGGGTTACTCGCGCACGCATCACCAAGGTAAGTTAACAAAACTATTATGAATAAAGAAAAACGCATTCAGATATTAACGCGACTACGAGATAACAATCCAAAGCCTGAAACTGAGTTGAATTTTTCCAGCCCATTTGAATTGTTGGTGGCGGTGACATTATCAGCACAAGCAACTGATGTTAGCGTAAACAAGGCAACGGATAAGTTGTTTCCGGTAGCTAATACTGCTCAAGCAATTTATGATTTAGGTGTTGATGGACTCAAGCAATACATCAAAACCATTGGTTTATATAATAATAAAGCCATCAATGTGATAAACGCCTGTAAAATGTTAATTGATTTACATGGCGGTGAAGTGCCCGAAAATCGTGAGGCTTTAGAAGCATTACCTGGCGTTGGTCGTAAAACGGCCAACGTTGTGCTCAATACCGCCTTTGGCTGGCCAACTATCGCTGTCGATACACATATATTCCGAATGGCAAATCGCACTAAGTTTGCACCCGGTAAAAATGTCGATCAGGTAGAACAGAAAATGCTTAAAGTCGTGCCTAGCGAGTTTAAAGTAGATGTGCATCATTGGTTTATTTTACACGGTCGCTATACCTGCTTAGCACGCAAACCTCGTTGTGGCAGCTGTATGATAGAAGATCTGTGTGAATTCTCTGATAAGATTTATCCAGAAGAATAGCGAAAAAAATGACCAATGCACATAATATGCTTTGGTCATTTTTTATAATTTATTGTATGTTAACTCATCAACTAACATGCAATAAACTAGCATTTTTGTCACCATAATGGTGGCAATTGATTAAATCCCAAACGAGTTAGCATTTAACCACTGTCGCGTATTCTGTAGTGCTGTTCAAGACTATCTTAAAACATCGCCACAAAAAATGCGCTGAAACAAATTGCGATTACAACAGTAGTGCCTAAGGCCATTTTTAATTCTGTAGTCATTGTCTTGCCTCCATGTAGGTATGAAAGAAGAATAACGCCTTTTGCTTATGAACCCAAAAAATATCATCACAAATGTGAGCTAATGCAAAAATTTTTGCAGTATTAATTTTATTCGTAATGCTTACTTGCTCATATCATCTATTTTTTTGTTGAATAATGATATTTAGCACTGAGTATTCAGTAGCGCTTTTTGAGGTCTGTTAAATATAAATTGTTACAGATCAACAGACGCTCATCTTTTCATTGTCATCTGAGCTTGGTAAAGTCAGATTTATTTTTATTTAAGAGAGAACATCATGTCGCAACTACTTCACACTATGATCCGCGTTGGCGATTTAGATCGCAGCATCACGTTTTACACTGACGTAATGGGTATGAAATTATTACGTCAGTCTGAAAATGCTGAATACAAGTATACCCTCGCCTTCGTTGGTTTTGGTGAAGAAACCACTGGTCAAGCGGTTATCGAATTAACTTATAACTGGGGTGTTGACAATTACGACCTAGGCAATGGTTTTGGTCATTTAGCCATAGGCGAAGAAGATATTTACGCACGTTGTGATGCCATTACCGCTGCCGGCGGTAAAGTAACGCGTGCGCCAGGTCCTGTTGCAGGTGGTACAACTGAAATCGCCTTCGTTGAAGATCCAGACGGCTATAAAATTGAATTAATCCAGAAAAAGTCAGCAACTGCAGCTTTAGGTTAATTCATTACCCACTTTATCGTTATGAATAACAAAGCCAGCAATTAGCTGGCTTTGTTAGTTTGGTTCACCATATTTTTAGTCAGGCTTTATCATATTAAAATGATCGTACGCACGTTGCGTTGCAATTCGGCCTCTTGGCGTACGTTGAATAAAACCTTGCTGAATTAAAAATGGTTCGAGCACATCTTCAATGGTTTCTCTGTCTTCGCCAATTGCAGCAGCAACGTTATCTAGCCCTACAGGTCCACCCATAAACTTATCAATAATCGCTAATAACAGTTTACGGTCCAAATAATCAAAACCTTGCATATCAACATCAAGTAAATCAAGCGCATACTCAGCAACTTCCCGAGTCACTATTCCGTCATGTTTAACTTCGGCGTAATCACGAACACGGCGCAGTAGACGGTTAGCAATACGTGGTGTGCCGCGTGAACGGGTTGCAATTTCGATTGCACCTTGATGATCAATTTCTAATCCCATCACTTTAGCAGAACGCGTTACAATGGTTGTGAGATCTTTAACGTTATAAAACTCTAAACGCAATGGGATACCAAAACGCGCCCGTAGCGGTGAGGTTAAGGCACCAGCTCTTGTTGTGGCGCCGACTAATGTAAACGCTGGTAAATCGAGTTTAATTGAACGTGCTGCAGGACCTTCACCAATCATAATGTCGAGTTGATAATCTTCCATTGCCGGATAAAGAATTTCTTCAACGACGGGGCTCAACCGATGAATTTCATCAATAAATAGTACATCACCTTGTTCAAGGTTGGTCAACAATGCCGCTAAATCGCCGGCTTTTTCTAGTACAGGGCCAGAAGTCGACTTGATATTTACACCCATTTCATTAGCAACAATCATCGCGAGCGTGGTTTTACCTAAGCCTGGCGGGCCAAAAATTAGCATATGGTCTAATGCTTCACCCCGATTGATTGCCGCTTGAATAAACACTTTAAGTTGGGCTCGAGTATCGTCCTGCCCTGTGTATTCATCCAACATTTTCGGGCGCATTGCACGGTCAATTTGCTCATCTTGACCTTGAACTTGCGGTTGGATCAGGCGATCAGCTTCAATCATTATGTAGATACCCTAGTCTGAATATTCAACGTGTTATAACATCGACTTTAATGCTGCTTTAATCAACGTCTCAGAGCTCATGCCTTCTGCATAAGCTGCAGAAACCGCTTTGCTAGCCTGCGCCGGCTTGTAGCCTAATGACAATAGCGCTGATATAGCATCTTCTTCTGCGCTATCAGCAACCGGAGTTGGTTTATAATTGCTTTGCAACATAAACTCACGTTCAGAACCAACTGAGGCTTCAAGTAAGCTTTTGAGTTTATCACGCATTTCAATGACTAAACGCTCAGCCGTTTTCTTACCCACACCTGGTAACTTAACTAAAGTCACAATATCATCACGTTCAACGCAAGAAACAAACTCTGAAGCGGTCATTCCAGACAAAATAGTTAGGGCCAATTTAGGGCCAACGCCATTGGTTTTAATTAATAACCGGAACAACGCACGTTCTTGTTTCGTAATAAAACCATACAACAACTGCGCATCTTCACGCACGACAAAGTGAGTGAACAACATCGCTTGTTGGTTTAACTCAGGTAATTCATAAAAACTGGTCATGGGCACTTGTAACTCATAACCTACACCATTCACATCTAACACCACTTCAGGCGCTTGTTTTTCAACTAATATCCCACTGAGACGACCAATCATTTGTATCTTCCGTAAGTTCTGCTGCTGGCCTTACCGCCCATAGCAATAAGACTTTGATAAGTATGAAAATGACACACTGCAACCCCTAACGCATCTGCTGCGTCGGCTTGTGGAGCCGCGGGCAATTTTAACAGTTGTTTTATCATGTGCTGTACTTGTGTTTTTTGTGCTCGACCGGTGCCCACAACCGCACTTTTAATTTGTGTCGCGCTGTATTCGGCAACCGGTAAATTAGCACAGGTTGCAGCAACAATGGCGGCGCCGCGTGCTTGACCAAGTTTCAGTGCTGAGTCTGCATTTTTAGCCATAAAAACCCGCTCAATCGCAAACTCATTAGGTTGATATTGGGTAATAATTTCAGTCAAACCCGCATAAATCTGTTGTAAACGCTGGGGTAAATCATCGGCTGAGGTGCGGATACAACCACTGCCTAAATAAATCTGTTGTCTGCCATGGCATTGGATCACGCCATAACCTGTGATGCGCGAACCAGGATCGACCCCTAATATGATCATAGATTATCTAATGCTTCCATGACGTCATCTGAAATTTCAGCATTATGATATACCTCTTGTACATCATCGTGATCTTCTAATGTGTCAATTAATCGTAAAAATTTTTCTGCGGTATCGACATCCATTTCCGCTTTAATTGAAGCAACCATAGTCACTTCTGCGTTAACGGCCTCAAGTTCGCCGCTGTCAAGAGCATCTTTTACTTTACCAAACGTCTCTGGGCTGGTGAATACATCCATTGCACCACCATCATGAGTGACAACATCCTCGGCTCCAGCTTCTAGCGCTAACTCCATTAAGGTATCTTCATCAGTGTCATTGTCGTATGAAATAACCCCTGATTTAGTAAATAAATACGCAACTGAACCATCGGTGCCTAAATTACCACCCGATTTATTAAACGCATTCCGCACCCCTGAGACTGTCCGGTTACGATTATCAGTCATAGTCTCGACCATCACGGCAGTTCCACCTGGACCATAACCTTCGTAAATAATGGTCTCAAGTTGTTGGCCGTCAACTTCACCAGCACCGCGTTTAATCGCACGCTCTACAGTGTCGCGCGTCATGTTATTGGATAAGGCTTTATCGATAGCTGCGCGTAATCTTGGATTAGCATCGGGATCTGAACCACCTTCTCTTGCGGCTACAGTGAGTTCACGGATGAATTTGGTAAATAATTTACCGCGTTTAGCGTCTTGCGCTGCTTTACGGTGTTTTATGTTGGCCCATTTACTGTGTCCTGCCATATTAAGCTCCCTTTTCATTCAAGTACAAAAGCATACTTGTAAAAAACAGACCGAGGCAGCAGCCTCGGTATGTGGTGCCCTTTAAGAGCGAGTGATGCTGAACAATAAAATTATTCTTCAGTTTTTGCCTTTTCAATCACGGCAATGCCTAACTCAGTTAACTGAACAGGATTGGCGAAACCTGGTGCGTTAGTGAGCGGACACGCTGCTGTGGTTGTTTTAGGGAATGCCATCACGTCACGAATCGAAGTCGCGCCAGTCATAAGCATAATGATACGATCTAAACCAAATGCTAAACCAGCATGTGGCGGAGTACCATAACGTAATGCCTCAAGTAAGAAGCCAAACTTCTCTTTCGCTTCTTCTGCTTCAATACCTAAAATACTGAAAACCGTGCTTTGCATTTCGGCATTATGAATACGAACAGAACCACCGCCTAATTCGCAACCGTTCAACACCATGTCATATGCATCCGAAATAGCAGCTGCTGGATCGGCGGCTAATTCTGCTGGGCTAATGCCGCGCGGTGCCGTAAATGGGTGGTGAACCGCATGGAAGGCACCATTAATTTTCTCAAACATTGGAAAATCGACAACCCACATTGGACGCCATTGACCTTTAAGTAAATCAAAGTCTTCACCCGCTTTTAAGCGCAGTGCACCCATGGCTTCTGCAACCACATTGGATTTATCTGCACCAAATAAAATGATGTCGCCAGTTTGTGCACCGGTACGGCTAATAATGTTGTTAACAATATCTTCAGATAAGAATTTAAGTATTGGAGACTGAATACCATCCATACCTGCAGTTAAATCGTTAAGCTTCATCCATGCTAAGCCTTTAGCACCATAAATGCCGGCAAACTTTGTGTAATCATCTATTTGCTTACGAGACAGTGACGCACCTGTAGGAATGCGCAATGCCGCTACGCGACCTTCAACATCATTAGCTGGGCCGTTAAATACCGCAAACTCTACATCTTTGACTAGGTCAGCAATATCGACTAACTCAAGCGGGTTACGTAAATCTGGCTTATCAGAGCCGTAACGCTTCATGGCTTCAGCGTAAGACATGCGTGGAAACTCACCTAAATCAACATTGAGTAAGTCTTGGAATAAACCACGCATCATTTGCTCAGTTTTTTCCATCACTTGCTCAGATGACATAAATGATGTTTCGATATCGATTTGGGTAAATTCAGGCTGACGATCTGCTCGCAAATCTTCATCACGGAAACATTTCACAATTTGATAGTAACGGTCAAAACCCGACATCATCAATAATTGTTTAAATAACTGCGGCGATTGCGGTAACGCAAAAAACTGGCCTTTATAAGTACGACTTGGGACTAAGTAGTCGCGTGCACCTTCTGGTGTTGCTTTGGTTAAAATAGGAGTTTCGATATCTAGGAAGCCATTACCATCTAAGAAGCGACGAACTGCACTGGTCACTTTAGCGCGGAAGATTAACCGTTCGGCCATTTCTGGACGACGTAAATCTAGATAGCGATATTTAAGACGTTGTTCTTCGCTATTGTTTTGGTAATTGTCCATGCTCAACGGCAATGGTGCTGACGCATTAATGATGGTCAGTTGCTTACCCAGGATTTCGATTTCGCCGGTTTTCATTTGTGTGTTGATTTGGCTGTCTGGACGAGCACGAACCAACCCTTTAACTTGAACACAAAATTCACTGCGTAGTGTGCTTGCAACGTCGAAGACTTCTTTTAAATCTGGGTCATAAACAACCTGAACGAGTCCTTCTCTGTCGCGTAAGTCTAAAAACACAACTCCGCCTAAATCACGACTACGGTTAACCCAACCGACTAAAGTAACTTCTTGATCAAGATGAGACTTATTAATGTCTCCACAATAATGACTGCGCATTGAACTCTATCCTTTATCCACAAAGCGGTATTTTTGGAAATCGAAAACGATAAAAACGGCATTATATACCGTGACTCAAACTTATGCATTGAAGTATCAGTCAGTTTGTATGAATTAACCATACCTGTAGCACATAAACACGTTTGACTGACTGAAAAACCAACAAAATATTTAGCCCTAGTTCATTTTAAATTGGTGGCCACCAATTTTTTTAGCTTGATACATTAATTGATCAGCTGTCTTTAGCATAGCGAGTGCAGTATCTGCGTCGTCGGCAAATACCGCGATACCAATACTAGCTGAAATATTGACGCTAAATCCGTCTATGATTATTGGCTTTTTTAAAGCTAACAATATGTTATCTGCCACTTGACGTGCACTGCCTTTACTGTCGATGTTATTGAGCAGTAATACAAACTCGTCTCCACCAAATCGGGCAACCGTATCAGACTCGCGAACCACCTTGGACAATACTCCACTTACTCGATGTAACAGTTTATCACCAAGATGATGACCATAAAGGTCGTTAACAGCTTTAAAACCATCTAAATCAATAAATAACAAAGCAAAACGTTGTTTGTCACGTTGATGTGTCAATACCGCTTGTTCGAGTCTATCATCGAGTAAACTGCGATTTGGCAAGCCTGTTACATTGTCATGGTTGGCCATAAATTTAAGATTGTCTTCGGCTTTTAGTCTTTTTTCGATTTCGATATTTAATCGTCGATTAGACATTAAAATAGCTAAGGCAATAAAGGCTAAAATAAGAAAACCAACAATCAATATTGTTAACCAACGCTGGTAGCGTAATGAGTCGCTATTTAAATCCAGTGCAACCCACTTTTGATACATATTTTGTTGTTCGTTTTCATCGATTGTCGCAATAACGCGATCAATTAACGGTACTAATTCTTTTACACCTGGAAATAAGCCAATGCGGCTATGTTGTTCGGTTAACTCAGCGACTAAAGACAATTTTAAACTGGGGTATTGTCCCCCTTTAAGCGTTGCTGCTAATGTGGCAACCTGCTCAACAAACATGTCAGCACGGCCGTTGATCACCGTATTAATACCTTCTTTCGTGTCAGCGACAATAACAAGCTCTATTCCCGGATATTGCTGGCGTAATTGATCAACAATATGGTAACCATCAACAACGGCTAAACGTTTGCCGACAACTTGCGAAATATTAAAAATAGGCGGTTGAGTTAGTGAGGTCACAATAGCCCAAGGTGATGGCCAATAAGCAGATGAGAATGTAAGAGCATTTTCTCTTGAAGCTGTTTGCGCCATGCTGGCAACTAAGTGAATTTCGCCCTTAATTAAATCATTCACCATTTTACCAAAATCGTCATAAGCAACAGGGATAATGGTGAGATTGAGTTGCTTAACCAGCAAATTTTTAATATCAGCATTTACCCCTAAAAACTGACCATTTTTGCCTTGAAACTCCATTGGAGCCCAATTTTTAAGGTAACCCATTTTAATGGCACCTAAACTGCTAATATACTGTTTTTGCTGGGTTGTTAATTTGATTTTGCTTGCGCTGCCCGTAAAAAAACGGTCATCCGGATTAATGAGCCATTTACGTTCAATTTGAATTTGTTCTTCAACAGAAATTAAATTAAAACCTGCTTTAATTCTGTCAGCTAATCCGCTGTCATTAATACGGGTTAACGTATACATGTCTGTATTAAATTCGATGTCCGTATATTGATGAAATTCAGCCCATAACTTATTGGCTAATAAATAGTGCGACGTCATAGCAGCTGATGAAACAAATCCTATAATTTCATCGTTATGAACGGCTTTAACCATTTGTTCTAATGTATCGTAAAAACGTAATTGCGCATTTGGAAATACGCTTTTAACTTGAGCTATATAAGGTGCTGTAGGAAATACGCCAATTCTCATTGTCGATTGTTCAATATTTTCAATATTTTGTTTATGACTGAAAAAACGGCTTTTGACTGAAATAATATGCCACGCTTGTTTCAAACCTGAGCGCATATCTTTACTTTCTGGGTAGCCAATATGCACATCTGCAACCCCCGTTTTGACATCGTCAATCGTACTATTCATATCGCCTGTGACGAAGTCGATATTTATGCCTGTTTTTTTAGACCATAGTTTCCATAGGTCCACTAACATTCCCGCAGGTAGTCCATCAATACCAACGTCTGCAAAGGGCTCTACACCATTTTGCATGGCGATAACAACTCCAGAAGTTTGTTTATGGTATCCAAGCCAGCGACGCTCAATTTGCTTAACCACTTTAGGTGAAATCAATTCAAAACCTTGGTTAATTTTGTCGATGAGTGCTTGATTACCTTTATTAACAGCTGGTGATAAACCGATCTTTTTAATGAGGAGCCGCGATGAACTGTAAAAATTAGCGGCAATATCTTGCTCTAATGCCACATTACGTTGATAACCTTCAATCCCTGCGAAAACAAATAAATCACCATTAGAGGCAGCCTGTAATAATTGCTCTCGATTTTTATAGTGCTTAAAACTTAATCTGGGTTCCAACTCTTTAAGCATAGCTTCGTGAGAAGAACCACTGACGATACCAATTTGATATGGAATTAAATCATTAATGCTTTTTTTACTATTAATGGACTTATGAATATAAAGGTAAGCATTTATCGTAGTAAGAGGTTGTGCAAAATCAAAAACACTAAGACGGTCTGTTGTTTCTGACATACCAATATGAACATCGGCATGCTTTTGCTCAAGTTGTGTTAAGGATGATTGCCAGTCTCGAGCAACAAAACGTATTTTGGTATTGGTCACTGTTGACCACTCACGCCACATATCAACTAATATTCCGGCGGCATTCCCGTGCTCATCTAGATACTCAAAAGGATAAGTGTCTTCTCCCATGACAATCAATAGCGGCTCAGAAGAATACTGCTTTGTATTTTCATCGGTATGTACTGCAAATGCAGGTAAGCACAGCGACATCAACATGAATGTCAGCACCCAAGATATCAATTTCAAGTTTTTTCCCTAATACTTTCAGTTTTGATGATTAACCAAGCTTATCTGTTGTTACTTGCTAAATTTTTTTGTTACTGAGTACATTAAAGTAGCCTATTAACCAAACCAGATCCGATGCCAGATACCCAATTATCTTATTTGAACACTACTGCAACAATCCGATTGTTATTTTTATGTAATACTTAACAAATAATACCATTATTTATTAAGTGTTCGCGCTAGTTTTATCGCGTTATCATGCCCTGCTGTTGCTTTTATAGGCAACAGAGTGTTCAACACAAGCCTTTTTGAAACAACTATGTTGGCAGTTTTGTTGGCTAATAATCAATATTGTTCATATTAACAGCAATATATGTCTGCCTAAACTAAAAGTATTAACACTCTGATGAACTATTTGAAAAAAAACTCACAAAATACCAGTATGATGCTTGCTGCCATTCACCATGATTAGCTAAAATACAGGCTGAATTTTTTCCACATAACAGCTCATGAACTCTCAACAAGATACGATTTACGCTCATGCCGCGGATCAGATAGCAGATTTTCAATTCGATCAGCGTGTTGCAGGTGTATTTAATGACATGATCCGTCGTTCTGTCCCGGGTTACGCACAAATAATCAATACTATTGGTGACTTTGCTGATCGCTTTGTGACCCCAAACAGTAATATCTATGATCTGGGAAGTTCCTTAGGATCTGCAACATTAAGTATTCGTCGACAAATTGATGGGCGAGAATGCCAAATTTACGCCGTTGATAATAGTCAATCGATGATAGATCGCTGTAAAGAAAATCTAGCGGCTTATGTTAGTGACACCCAAGTTAATTTATTATGCGCCGATATAAGAGATATCGACATTCAAAATGCGTCAATGGTGGTGCTTAATTTTACGTTACAATTTTTACCCATCAGCGATCGAGATGCCCTAATCAAGCGTATATATGACGGTATGCTACCGGGTGGCATTTTGGTGATTTCAGAAAAATTGTATTTTGAAGATGATAAAATTCACCGTTTGTTAGACAGCCAACATTTAAATTTTAAGCGTGCTAACGGATACAGTGAACTTGAAATTAGTCAAAAACGCAGTGCCCTTGAAAACGTCATGCGCCCTGACAGTCTAACAGTACATCAACACCGATTAACAAAAAACGGCTTTTCGCATTTTTCAGTATGGTTCCAATGCTTTAATTTTGCATCAATGGTAGCGATTAAATGATTAGTTTTAGCTCATTTTACAAAGACATCGCCGATTCTAACCTGCAGCATTGGTTAGAAAATTTGCCATCCATTCTTGGCCAATGGCAGCGCGACCATAAACACGGCAATTTACCCAAGTGGGAAAAAGTGCTTAATAAGCTCAATTACCCACAACCAGATGCAATTGAATTTACTAGTAGCGTAACCATAGGCACTGGTGAACAACTTAGCCCTGGACAAACAGAAAAGCTCAGTAACTTACTGGCGGTTTTTCAACCTTGGCGTAAAGGTCCGTTTACTGTCCATGGTATTGAAATTGATACAGAATGGCGAAGTGACTGGAAATGGGATAGAGTAAAAGGACATATATCGCCTTTGAAAAACCGCACCGTGCTAGATGTAGGTTGTGGCAGCGGTTATCATATGTGGCGTATGTTGGGACAAGGCGCGGCACGGGTGGTAGGTATTGACCCCTCACCACTATTTTTGTGCCAATTTGAGGCCATTAAACGTCTGGCCGGTAATCAACACCCTGTCCATCTTTTGCCATTAGGCATTGAAGAATTACCGCCACTGGATGCTTTTGATACGGTATTTTCAATGGGCGTGTTATATCATCGCCGTTCACCGATTGATCACTTATTACAACTTCGTGATCAATTAAGAATGGGCGGTGAATTAGTACTTGAAACACTGGTTATTGATGGCGATGAGAACGCAGTTCTTGTCCCCTTAAACAGATACGGCAAAATGAACAATGTGTGGTTTATCCCCTCTGTTGCGGCCTTAATGTTATGGTTAAAGAAATGTGAGTTTACCGATATCCGTTGTGTGGATATTGACGTTACCTCGCTAGATGAACAACGTAGCACCCAATGGATGAAAAATGAATCATTAGTCGATTATCTCGATCCCAATGATGCGAGTTTAACTGTTGAAGGTTATCCCGCTCCCAAACGGGCCATCATTATTGCTACTAAGAATCAACCGAATCACGATTTAGTTTAAATATTACTATTCAACAGGAATTGACATGTTAAAGCAGGTACTTGCTCTATCCGTTGCTGCAGCCTTAATATCAGGTTGTACCACAACTCAAAAACCAATGACCCCACCACTGACTAATGCTGAGTTGAATAGCAGTTTGGTTAACTCACAGACGGTAGTTATCGATGCCATTAACTCTCAATGCGCACAACAAAGTGTAGAGATAAGTGCACTTTCAGCTGAAATGAGAAAATTAAAAACACAAGTCAGTACCGCAATGGCTGAACGTCCAAAAACAGTTGTTATGCCCGCACCACCATTACCAAGACCTATTGCCATTCCAGATCAATGCTCTGAAGCCACAATCGGTGAGAAGTTTATATTAGGTGAAGTTGAAAGCGTCTATGTTGACGAAGTAAAAGCTAAGTTTGCTACCCGTATCGACACCGGTGCAGAGTCGTCTTCTTTAGATGCACGAAATATCGTATTATTTGAACGTGACGGCGTACAATGGGCTCGTTATGACGTAATGACTAATGGTATTGACCAACCAGGCAATACCTTTGAATCAAAAGTCGAAAAATTTGTTCGAATTAAACAAGACGTCGATTCAGAAGATGATCGTCGTCCAGTGATCCATGCGCATTTAAAAATAGGTAAATATTCAGCAGAAACAGACTTAAACCTTGTCGATCGAAGCCACCTAGATTATCCACTATTACTAGGTCGCAAGTTTATGAAAGATATTGCAGTCGTTGATGTAGGCCAAATCTATATCCACGGTAAAGCAAAAGACCAAATAACCACGTTAAATAAGTAGGATCAGTAATGCATTCTCGTAAACCGTTTTACATCTTTGTTGCGCTGCTATTTATCATCGGCATCAGCACAAGTATTTACCGTGGAATTGAGCACAACGTGCCTTTCTTACCTGGCGAACAGGTTCAAAGTTGGGCTGTTGACGCTAAAGTCAGTTTTGTTGGTAGCAATCAACCAGCTGAAGTCAACTTCTCGTTACCGAACGATCCAGCATTTGATGTGCTCGTTGAAAACGCAACATCACCAGGTTACGGCTTGACCATTTCTAACGATGTGGCTAACCGTCGCGCCGTATGGTCAATTCGTGAAGCTTCAGGCCCACAAGCTCTATATTACCGAGTGACACTCGTCCCTACGGGTAAATTAAGCATTGAAGCCACCGAAGAGCCGCTGGCACCTGATGCCTATTTATGGCCAGCAACTGAAAAGTCAGCTGCTGAGCAGATTACTGAAGAAGTGTGGGGCCGTAGCGCCACTAATCTGTCATTTGCCCAACAATTGATGAACTTAATCAATGACACACAACAAAGCCAGAACATGGCATTGTTATTGTCCGCAAACACTTCGACTGATTTGTTTTTACACATGTTGCACTCTAAAGGTGTACCTGCGCGTATAGTCAACGGCTTGCAACTAGAAGATCAACGTCGTCGTCAGCAATTAACGTCTTATGTGCAGGTATACAATAAAGGCGAATGGGTGTTATTTGATGTACCAAATAACAAACAAGGCCGTGACAATACTCTAGTGATTTGGGAATACTCTGGTCATTCAGTATTAGATGTGATGGGCGGTATTAACTCACAAGTTAACTTCTCTATGCTGCAAGACACACGTTCAGCATTAGCGACCTCAATAGACATGATGATGAATGATAACGCGTGGGACTTCTCGCTGTATCAATTACCTCTAGAAGAGCAAAGTCTATTCAAAGGCATTTTACTGATCCCTATCGGTGTCTTAGTCGTTGTGTTTTTACGGGTTATTGTTGGCATTAAAACATCGGGCACCTTTATGCCAGTGTTAATTGCCTTAGCCTTTATTCAAACTACACTGCTCACTGGTTTGATTGGTTTCTTATTAATTGTGGCATTTGGATTAATGATCCGTTCCTATCTGTCCACACTCAATTTACTGCTCATATCCCGAATATCCGCGGTCATTATTGTGGTGATTTTCATTATCGGCTTGTTCACACTGATTTCATTTAAATTAGGCTTAAGCGAAGGATTAACCATTACATTCTTCCCGATGATCATTCTTGCATGGACCATCGAGCGTATGTCCATTCTGTGGGAAGAAGAAGGTCCTAAAAAGGTTTTCGTTTCTGGTGGTGGCAGTTTATTTGTCGCAACCTTAGCCTACTTAGCTATGGATAACCAGTTAGTACAACATTGGGTATTTAACTTCTTAGGTATCCACTTAGTGATTTTGGCTCTTGTATTAGTAATGGGTCAATACACAGGTTATCGCCTAACTGAGTTAAAGCGCTTTAAACCATTGGTTGGAGAGAAATAATGAAGTACGCCTGGCCTTGGGAATTGAGCCGTAGCGGTGTACTGAATATGAACAGGCGCAATATTAGCTATATTGGTCGTTATAATCAGCGTAAATTCTACAAACGCGTTGATGATAAATTGATCACTAAACAACTTGCGCTTGCTAATAACATTGCGGTTCCTGACCTGATTGGTGTTGTTCACGAACAACATAAAATTCAAGAAATTCCAGCCATGGTCAGTGACCGTACTGGTTTTGTTATCAAACCAGCTAAAGGTTCTGGCGGTAAAGGTATCATGGTGATTACCAAAGTGAACAATGGCTGTTATTACAAGCCAAATGGTCACGAGGTCACTCACAGTGAAATTTACCGGCATGTGTCTAATATTCTCAGTGGCTTATTTTCACTGGGTGGCAAGCCTGATGTAGCGATTGTTGAAGGGTTAATTGAATTTGACCCGGTATTTGAAGGCTTCAGCTATGAAGGCGTACCTGACATTCGCTTAATCGTGTTTAAGGGCTTTCCTGTCATGGGGATGCTACGTTTATCGACGGCGGCATCTGACGGTAAAGCTAACTTGCACCAAGGTGCTGTTGGTGTCGGATTAGATATCGCTACGGGTAAAAGTTTACATGCAGTGCAGTTTGACTTACCCGTTGATAAGCATCCCGATACCCACTTTCCACTGTCGAACATGACAGTGCCACATTGGGAAACCTTACTTCATACGGCATCTAGTGCCTATGAAATGTGTGAGCTGGGATATCTTGGTACCGACATGGTATTAGACAAAAATAAAGGACCATTGTTACTTGAATTGAACGCCCGTCCAGGGTTAACCATTCAAATAGCCAATGGTAGAGGAATTTTACCTCGACTTAAACACGTAGAAGCCATGAAAGGTCCTGCGATGTCAGTTGAAGAACGCGTGGCTTATGCTAAAAAGCATTTCTCTAGTAATCCTAAGTTTTAGTTTATTGGCCACAGCAAATGCTGTGGCCAATCCGTTGGCACTGTTTGTAGAGCAGTGCCTTCAATATAAACCTGACTTAAGCAACCTTCAGCAAGATACTCTCTCATCAAGCGCGCACAACGCTGTCGAATTCGAAAAACAAACACTCGCACTGAATAACATTAATGATCGCATTCAATACTACCGCCCTTTTACGACAGACTCTTTAAGCAAACAAGGACTGTTATGGTGCCAATTACATTTAGCTGATGAGCTTTATGTATTAACCACTAACAGCCAAACTCTTCAACTTATTGACTCATTGCAACATCAATCAGCGCCATATAATCAATTGGCCGAACGCCTTGAACGAGTCGAACAAACACAGTGGAAACTAACTGAAAAATCAAAATTGCATAGCGCCCAAGCCACGGTTAATCAAGCCTTATCTGAGCGTGAATTAAATATGCAATTCAATGATGATCAATGCTTATTAAAAACTCAGCCTGTAGTCGATGAAAATAATCGGCAAGTCAGCACCAACATTGATATCCAAATTGCTAAATATTTACTTAAACAACCCAAAGCACAATGTCGTCAACAAGCTTGGTTTGCTTATCAATTGCGCGCTAAATCCAAATTACAAGCAGCTATAGCTTATATTCATGAATTACAACAGAAACGAGCAATAGAACAAGGTTATCAAAATGCGGCAGAACTTGCGTTAAAACCTTATGAACTTACACCATCAATGCTTAATCGATTTTTGGATACGCAGACAGATTCAATCGACATTGCACCATGGGATATAGCACAAGCTTTATTTCTCACTCAAAAAACTGCACCAATTGAACCCGTGTCGAGCCACGACTATTTATCGCAATTATTTGAGCAGTTAATGCCACTAGGCATTCGTAGTGAATATATTGCTCAACAAAACTCAAAAAGTGATGTTCTAGAGCAAGAAAACACCGCTAATAATGAACAAAAAGATAATATCAACATTATCAGAATATGGCATCAGCAGCGTTTATTAGGCGAGATATACACATACCCGCTATCTCAACAACAGTCTCAATCAAAATCAACATTCTCAGTTAATAGTCAGCTCATCAAGCAAACAGTAATAGGTCATCAATTTGGCCAATATGCCCTGAGTTTTCCTGCAACGTTAACTACGCAAAAACAACAACAAAAACTCATTGCTTCGCTAAGCCAAGCAATCGTGTCTTTAGCCCAAGGTGGACAATTTTATTTGCTCGCCCATAAAACTCAAAACAAACAACAGCACTCAATTGCAACTTTATGGTTAAGCAATTATCTGTCCCAATTACAACAATTTGCTTCCTCTTCACAAAGAGAGCAACTTGTAATGAAATATCAACGACAAATGAGAGTGTTTAGATCTAAAGTCACGCTCAACTATTTTCAATATTCAGGCAATCTAGATGATAACAATTGGCTAACATACAACACTGAGTTGTCAGCAGCGTTTCGTGACAGTTTTGGCCAATCTTGGCCGAACGCAACAGATGCAATATATAGCTACCAAGCTATTGCTAATGAAGGAATTAGCTATTATCTTCCTTTATGGCAACAAGCAGTCGCACAATTGATTATTAACCAAAGTACAAGCAGACATTCAAGCCAAGAAATTTTTAATCTTTTGATCGTTAATGAGGAATATTTACCTTTTAACGATCAACTTGAACAACTTATCGGACCACCAATAGACCCGCATTCACTTATCTGGAGATTTAAACATGCTAGAACTGCGCAAGAGTAAAACACTCTCGTATCTAATATTGTCAGCTAGCTTACTAAGTAGTGTGGCCTTTGCGAAACAATCGGTTGATACTATCCCGCATAATTTAAGCGCAGATCAAGTTTATCAAGGTATTAAAACAAACTTAGAAAGTAATCTTTATTCGTTACCTCCTCGAGTGCAAGGACACTATGCGATACGTCAATATCGTATGACCGGTGAAGATAAGTATGCCAATGGTTCATTGATTGACCTGCTTACCATTGCTGAACAACAAGCTTTTTACAATTGTAATTTAGATAAACCCGGTTTTAGTCGGGCTGAGTCTCAAAAAGAAGTGGCAAAAATCAAATCGGGTATACGAGGCGATGCGCGCAAGTTAGCTATTGCCCCCTACCCTGAATTTATGTTTTATAGCGACATTATCCTTCGCTACGCCAGCCGTGTTGATGAGTTTGGTTTCAAAGGACCTTGTCATGATTTAATGATAAAAACCTTGAAAAATGTAGATTTAGCGCCAGCATTAACAGACAAAAAAATGATCAAAGCCTGGGCTGCTCAATTAATTAATTATGTTTTTTGGGCTAAACAAATGGGCGTAGGCGACTATTACTCTGCCTATAAAAATGCCTTCATCAAAGCCTACCCAGATAGTGAAGACGCGACATTGGATAAGAGCCAGTATAAAAACAAAATATACGGCATGACCCACTTTATTTTTGCTGATAGTGGATATTATCAACGCCCAGTTGATGCAAAAAAATATCAATGGATTTTGACCTATTTTGAGCAAAATATTGACCGAATTTTGAAAGATACTACCGAAGATATTATTACTGAAGTGGGAATAGGTTTCTTAATCACAGGCAATGGTAATCACCCTGTCGTTGATAAGGTTAAAAAACACGTTATTGCTGCTTATAATCCGCAGTTTAAAATGATCCCATCACCAAAAGGTGAAGCCATTTTATCTTCTGGTGAGCATAGAAACGTACTAGCGATGATGCTTTTAGATTGGCCAGAGACCTTACACAAAGGACCGTATTTAAACGATATTTCGAGCACAAAACGCTATCTTCCTAAGCTTGTTACACCGAAATCAACTGCAAGCCTAACGAATGCTCATTAATTTGTTACTAACTAAATGGCTTTCTAGCTATTTAGAGTTAAAGAGTTAAGGGCAATAAATCAAAGGCAAATGCACTGCATTTGCCTTTTTTATATGCCAAAATAATCAATCTATTATTCAATTGGAATACACTAATGAGCCAAGCAAAATCAACATTAGAACAATGGCGGATCGTTCAAGCGGTCGTTGATTTTGGCGGTTACGCTCAAGCTGCTGAACAATTGAATAAAAGCCAATCTTCGCTTAACCATGCTGTGGCAAAGTTACAACATCAACTCGGCATTAATTTACTTGAGGTTAAGGGGCGTAAAGCTTATCTCACAGAACAAGGCGAGGTATTGCTTCGACGTTCACGCCACTTAACTCAGTCGGTTGAAGAACTAGAACAACTCGCGACCAATTTAGGTCAAGGCTGGGAACCAAACCTGACCATTGCTCGTGAGATTATCTATCCAATAGACACGCTCGTCGAAGCACTGAATGCATTTTTACCACACAGTCGCGGCACAAGAGTCACCATAATCGATTCGGTCATCACCGGAACCCAGGAACTGATCCAAAATAACCAAGTAGACATTGCTATTTGTGCAGCATTACCTAAAGGCCATATTGCTGAACCTTTATGTGAAGCGGTATTTGAATTGGTCTGTCATCCAGAACACCCTCTTGCTCAACTCGATTACATAGAAGATGACAAACAACTCGCGCAACACCTGCAAATAGTCATTAAAGATACAGGACTAAAATCAAGTAATGATATTGGGTGGCTAAAAGCCGAGCAGCGATGGACAGTGTCTAACTTTCACGAAGCGAAATCTATTTTAGCAAAAAATATCGGTTTTTGTTGGATGCCTAGTTTTGTGATTAAACAGGAACTGGTCAATAAACAACTGACTCGCTTACAATTACGCGGCAGCACTCAACGTAAAGCCATATTAAACCTTGTGGTCCCAAATAGAGATCAACAAGGCCCTGCTTCCAAGTTACTTGAAAATCTCATTTTACAGCAACATAAATTACCAATGAACTAGCTCAGCGATAACACATCTTGTTGTTCCGTTTAAAATCAACTATGTATATACGAGTGCCAGGAATAGACGTAATCACCTGAATTTAATGATTACTTTAGATGTTAGTTTGACATAATTATTGATAATTGAATGATAAGCGGTAAAACGGCTAACAGCACAAATCCATTCACGTCATTATTTGTTAATAATTGTTATTGAGAATTGTTTGCTTAAATTGCTAGGTGATAAAAATAAGTCAATATAAGCAATAGATAATTTTAAACGTAAAACGCAAAACCTTGGTACTTCGAATTGGAAGTATTCTGTTCAGATAGTTGATTTTGATATGGATTATAACGACTTGCTGAATTAGCTTGTTGATTCATATTGCCTGCCGAAACCGATTGGAATTCAACTCCACTCGCAGCAATCCCCGACTCGCGATCATTGGCGGTGAGTGTTGAACTAATAGTGACATTCGGATCAAAGGATGCAGTATTTGCAGACTCAATAGGTTTGGTTTCACTACTTGATATTATTGTTTGAGCTCTTAGTGTATCGTCACTATTAGAATCCTTTTGCATAAAGGAGGCTAATGGATCGCTGCTATCCGGCTGCTTAAAGATATTACCTAGTTCAGTCAAATGCTCACTGTCTTGTACACTCATTACCGACTGTTGGCGCTCTACAACCAAGGCTTGTTTAGCCTCGTTCATATACTGAACCGCTTGCGCAGCAACACGAATGTCGGCCATTGAGGGTTGTACTGGCGCCATTGCCGCTGCATAAACCTTTTGCATTTTACTTATCGTTGCTTGCGGGTCACCACTGATAGGTGCAACATCAATACTGACTTCACCATCAACAGCATAACGACGGCCATCTGGACCTTTCTCATATTCGTAGCTCGGACTTTGCGCAAAGCTTCCACCTACTGCTGCATGGGCTTGTTCGTGGGTTTTTACTTCGATATCACGTTTACTCAACTCGGAGATCTGCTGCGCTTCAGCTTGTTCTATTTGCTGTTGTTTCTGCTCAATTTGTTTATTAATTTGCTCTTTAGCGACTTCGGTATCTTGTTGAGCTTGTGCATTTACGGCTTGTTCTACTGCGGCATCCTCAGATGTTTCATCTGTATCAGTTGCCGAGGCTGAATTACTGAAAGTAGGCTGCTCACTAGCAGGCGTTTCATTTTGGCGGTCAACTGTGGATATAAAACGGTTTTGCGTACTTTGTTCAGTAGTAACATCGGTAAAGACTACAGGTTGAAATGGCGTCGTCTGCTGAGAGTTAGTAGGCTGATAAACGGTTTGTGGTTGAATAGCATTGGCCTTAACATTGGCCGTTTGAGCATTTGTTTGAGGAGACGCTTTCGGTGAATCATTATTTGATACAGACGTTTGTTGCAATACCGCAGCAATATTCATAGGACCACTTTTTAAGCTATAACTTCCAGCCACAGGTTGGATTGATGCGGCAGCAGAAATTGAAAGTGGTGTATCTGAAGTCGATGGGCTAGAAAGTGCAGTACTCGACTGTAATGAATTAACTGAATGAAATGACCGAGTACTTGTTGGAACATTAGCGGATACATGACTTGAGGTCGAATGTGAGCTTATTTGTGTACTGTTGCTATGGCTAATCACGGAAGTGTGGCCACTTCCGCTTTTGTGCGTCGCAGGTGTTGCGACGTTAATTGATGCGGGGCTGATTACCGCGTTCATTTTTACACTTCAATATCAATCAAACTACCAATCGTTTCAGATGCAGCTTCAATCACTTTGACAGAAGCTTGCCCTTGATTAACAGATTCAGTAGCCGAAATTAATGCAGAAGCCTGATCGTTAGGAGCCACCGCTTGAGAACTCAACGTGACAGTATCTTGAGTTGATGTAGGGACTGCTGGTTTTTGTTGATCGGGTATCGCCACTGACGTGGTTGCTTGCGCTAAACCTTGTTGTGCACTTTGCAATCCCTGCATACCTGATGCATACGCTGATTGAACTTGCATAATACGCTCCTGGCTATTAACCGTAATCTAAAGATATATTGCTATGTACAAACTTTAGCTTAAATCATAAATTAAACAGAAAGCTAAAATAAAAGTTAACATACCAAAATAAAGTGTAAAACTAACCTGAATTATTATGGCTTAAACACCCATAAATGTACAGTTTTTAAGCATTACATACCGCTATGGTTATTGATTTATCCAAGCCATTTCCCAATCTTTCCATAAGGGATTGAAACCAAGTTGTTTTAACCGAGAAACAACTTGATCAACTGAACGATCATCACTGATTTCAAATTGATCAAGTTGGGTGCTAGGGTTTAAATACCCTCCTGGCTGCGTTGAGCTTCCTGCACTTAAATGAGTGATCCCTAACGCCCATAAATTATCGCGTAAGCTCGCTAATTCTCTTGTCGACAAACTAATTTCCACTTGTGGATTAAATAATCTAAAGGCGCAGATCAATTGTACTAAGCCAGCATCATTGAGCTCTACTTTTGGGGTAATGCCGCCAGTGCATGGCCGAAGCCTTGGCAGTGAAATACTGTATCGAGTACGCCAATATGTTTTTTCAAGGTATTGTAAATGATGTCCCATAAACAATGCATCGAGTCGCCAATCATCTAATCCTAGTAACACTCCTAGACCAATTTTATCAATACCCGCCTTAGCAATTCGGTCGGCTGTAGCTAAGCGATAATTAAAATCTTGTTTTTTCCCACGAGTATGATGTTTAGCATAAGTGTGCGGCCGGTAAGTTTCTTGGTAAACCATGACCGCATCGAGTCCAAGTTTAGCTAAACGTTGATAGTGCATCGTTTCAAGCGGCTGTACTTCGATAGCTACATGGCTAAATTTGGACTTAACATGAGGTAAAATCGATTCAAAATAGTCGATACCTACTTTAGTTTCATGCTCACCAGATACTAACAATACCGAATCAAATCCCCGCTGTTTTATAATGGCAATCTCTTGATTTAATTCATCTTGATTAAGTGTTTTACGTTTAACTTTGTTACTCATGCTAAAACCGCAATAATCACATTCATTTGCACATAAGTTCGACACATACAGTGGTAAAAACAAACCAAGGTTAGCACCAAAGCGTTGCCGAGTTAACGCTGCTGATTGTTGTGCCATGGGTTCTAGATAGGCTATTGCGGCAGGCGATAACAGTGCCATTAGGCTTGATAAGTTACCGGTAGGGTTCAATAGTGCACGCTCTACATCTTGTGCTGTTGTTGAGTAAAGTTTCAGTGACATTACATCTGCACTCAGTTTTTCAAATTCATCAACAAATGATTTCATACACTCTGACCCAAAAAGCCTGTAAGAGGACTGGTTGCTAAAGCTTGACGATTTACAGGCCCAAGTCCTGCTTCGTATGCTTGTCTACCTGTAATAACGGCCTGAGCAAAGCATTGAGCCATTTTTTCAGGTTGCGCACTGCTTGCAATTGCGGTGTTAACCAACACAGCATCGGCGCCCATCTCCATTGCATGGCACGCCTGTGATGGCGAACCAATTCCAGCATCAATAATCACCGGTACTTGTGCCTGCTCAATAATGATTTTCAAAAAGGTTTCTGTTGCTAGCCCTTGATTACTACCAATCGGGCTACCCAATGGCATTACGGCTGCGCAACCAACATCCTCAAGACGTCTGCATAGCACCGGATCAGCATGAACATAAGGCATTACCACAAACCCTTCATCGCATAACTGCTTTGCTGCAAGTAATGTTTCGATAGGATCAGGCATCAAATATTTGTGATCTGGGTGGATTTCTAATTTAATCCATTTAGTCCCGAGCATTTCATAGGCTAAATGCGCGGCAAAAATGGCTTCTTTTGCATTGCGAGCTCCAGCTGTATTAGGCAGCAATTTTACCCCTAACGATTGCAATGGTGCTAACAGGTTGTCGTGGTTAGTATGTAAATCAATACGTTTCATCGCTAATGTCACCAACTGTGATTGCGACTGTTTGATTGCAGCTAACATCATATCTTGATCGCTAAATTTACCGGTTCCAGTAAATAAGCGTGATGTAAATTGATGATCGGAAATCGTTAACATGGTTACCCTCCTGCCACAGCAGAAAATACATTAATCCGGTCATATTGATGACAAATAACATGGTTCCAGCGACTTCGTGGTAACACTTCATCGTTGACCACGATAGCGATGGCGTTAATCGGCAGTTGCTTTAATATCAGCAGTTCAGATATTGTCACAGTACCCTTTAACGTTTCAGCTGCGCCGTTGAACACCACTTGGATTGATTGAGATGGGTGATTAGCATCCATGTGCGTACTCCTGCAATTGCGGCTGTTGGCATAATGTACATTGCTGATCGCGGTTCATTTTGGCTTGATGCCACTCTAGCGTTAACGCATCAAACCTCAGTAACATGCCGTACTGAGTAAAGGTGTTGCAGATATGCTGCAAACCGATTAATGCTTGCATACTGGCCATAACCCCAACCGCAGGCCCAAGTACACCTTGTTGTGAACAAGTTTGGTTAGTTTCGATGTCTAAAGGGTATAAACAGCGATAACAACCATGTTGCTTTTCATGCGTTATTTTAGCGCCAAAATCGATACAGAATAATTGCCCGTGATACGCACTGATGGCCGCGCTAATAAGGGTTAAGCCTTGGGTCACACAATGCTGATTAATAACATGGCGAGATGCGAAATTATCTGTACAATCAAATATTAATACGTCTTTACTTAACTCATCACTAAGCTCCGAAATGCTTGTTTCTGTTAACATTTCTGGAATTGCATCGAAATAGATATCTGAGTACAAACGCCTCAATGTGCGTTTGGCAGCAGTGACTTTATATTGGCCAATATCGGCCTCGTTGTATAACAATTGCCGTGGTAAATTATCAAGCGCCACCACATCATGGTCGAGTAAAATAAACTGCTTAACGCCTGCTGCAGCAAGATATTGCACTACCAACTGACCTAGTCCACCTAACCCTATAATCGCCACCTGACTATTTATAATTGCCAACTGCCCTGCTTCACCAATGTCGTTAAGTAGCATGGTCCGCGAGTACTGTATATATTGCTTAGCGCTTAAGGTATTCACACAGCCTCCTTAAGCACACCTGGTTCTTGTGATGCTTGACAGCCTCGAGTGAATTGCAACCACCGTTGATGCAATAAACGATATGCCTCACCGGGATCGTCCGCGTGAGTGATAGCTCTGACAACGGCAACATCCCCCACTTTGCTGCTGGCAAGCTGCTCAAGACGGCCAACGTCAACGCCGCCAATAGCTACTGTAGGATAAAATTTGCCCAGTAAACTCACATATTGAGTTAACTTAACCACTCCCTGAGGTGCTGATGGCATTTTCTTGGTAGTTGTTGGATAAATATGACCCAATGCGATATAAGACGGTTTACATTGGTGTGCTAACAATGCTTCAAAGTAGCTATGGCATGATATACCTAAGGCTAAACCGGCATCAGCTATTGCAGTTAGACTTGCACAGGCTAAATCTTCCTGACCAAGGTGCACCCCAAATGCACTGTGTTTTATCGCCAATTGCCAGTGGTCATTGATAAACAATTGCGCGTTAAAATCGCGCCCTATGGCAATAGCATCAATAATCTGTTGCTCCAGTGCCTGTAACGTTAAACCATTTACATGCTCAGAACATTTAACTCTAAACTGAACGGTACGACACCCTGCGGCTAAGACAGCGTTTAACTGTGGTAACGAGTCCAACACGGGATAAACACCTAACGGAGTCGCTACAGGGCGAAAGGCTTTGTTGCCACTATAAGCAGTATTACCCTCAATGCTTGTAATGGTGGGCATAGCACTTAACTCATTAGGCCAGCCTGAACGCGTCAACACACCAGGTCCTTCGCCAATAGGATAACTGCCGCTTAAGCCTTTATTGACATAAGCTTTTGCTAACACAATCGCGTCATGAAGCACAAATTGATGAGCGACAAAACACGCGATTGCCGATGACAAGGTACAACCACTTCCATGATTATTGTTGGTATTAACTCTTGGGCTGGTGAGTTTAAACACTTGATTATCATAAATGTGGCTTGCACCCAGTACACTTCGTGTCACATAAACATCAGTAGCTTGCTGCTGTTGCCAAAGCGCATCGCCGCCTTTAGCAAGCACATGACAATTAAAATGGTTAGCGACCCATTTAGCAGCCATGATCATGCCCAGCTCATCATTATCATTGTTGGTAAAGGTAGTTTGGTTACTTGAATGTGGATTGCCAGACTCTATATTACTAAATTCGGTGTTACTAGACTGGTCATTACTCAATAAGAGTTTCGGGCATAAACGAAACAATTCATGTTGATTTGGTGTAATCAAACTTATTAAGCCTGCTAACGGCTTAAAATCTATCGTTTGTTGACAAAACTGCGCGCCACTGCTGGCCACCATGACGGGGTCGAGTACCACAAAAGGTAATGTGGTAAGCCGGCTTACACGCGATAACCATTTTGCGACAATATCAACTTGTTGTTGATTAGCCAATAAGCCAATTTTAATCGCTATTGGCACTAAATCTGCCCATAAAGCATCTAACTGCCCAATTAACATCTGCTCAGATACTGGCTCAACTAGAGTAACATTCACCGTATTTTGCGCGGTAATACAGCTAATCACGCTGCAACCATGACATTGAAGATCGTTCATTGTCAGCAAGTCGGCTTGTATACCCGCTCCGCCGCTACTGTCGGAACCAGCAATGGTCCATACTATAGGTTTCTTATCGACTTGCGTGTGCATGCTTGTTGTCATAGCTCAAGCCCTTCTTCAGTCTTGGCTAGAGAAACCTCATGATAGATGGCCGAGCCTGATGCTTTAAATTCTGCCGACTTTTGCTTCATTGCTATGGCGTTATAATCATTTGCAGTGGTGAGTTCAATAGGTTGCACTTCGGTATGAATATGAGGATCGTCGAGAGATTTGGCGTATTCACGTACTTCTTGGGTGATTTTCATCGAACAAAATTTAGGCCCACACATAGAACAAAAATGAGCCACTTTTGCAGATTCTTGCGGTAAGGACTCATCGTGATATGCACGTGCAGTATCAGGGTCTAACCCAAGGTTATATTGATCTTCCCATCGAAACTCAAACCGCGCCTTAGATAACGCATTATCACGAACCTGTGCCCCCGGATGTCCTTTGGCAACATCAGCTGCATGCGCTGCAATTTTGTATGCGATTAACCCTTGCTTTACATCGTCTTTATTTGGCAAACCTAAATGCTCTTTTGGGGTGACATAACACAGCATCGCGACGCCATACCACGCCATCATTGCCGCGCCAATACCAGAAGTGAAATGATCGTAACCTGGCGCTATATCGGTAGTTTGCGGACCTAATGTGTAAAATGGCGCTTCATCGCATAGGCTAAGCTGTTTTTCCATATTGACTTTAATCAACTGCATCGGCACATGGCCGGGGCCCTCGATTATAGTTTGCACATCATATTGCCAGGCTATTTTGACTAACTCGCCCAGCGTTGCTAATTCTGCAAATTGTGCTTCATCATTGGCATCGGCAATACAGCCAGGACGCATACCATCACCAAGGGATAACGACACATCGTATTGCGCGCAAATTTGACAAATATCTTCAAAGTGTTCATACAAAAAGCTTTCTTTGTGATGACTTAAGCACCACTTTGCCATAATGGAACCACCACGAGAAACAATGCCTGTAAGACGCTTAGCCGTCATCGGTACATAACGCAATAACACGCCGGCATGGATGGTAAAATAATCAACGCCTTGTTCAGCTTGCTCTATAAGTGTATCTCTAAATATTTGCCAATTAAGATCTTCGGCAACGCCATTTACCTTCTCAAGCGCTTGATAAATCGGCACGGTACCAATCGGAACCGGAGAATTACGAATGATCCACTCGCGGGTTTCATGAATATAACGACCCGTGGATAAATCCATTACAGTGTCGGCCCCCCAACGTGTAGACCACACCAACTTTTCGACCTCTTCTTCAATCGATGAAGTAACCGCTGAATTACCAATATTGGCATTCACTTTTACCAAAAAGTTACGTCCAATAATCATGGGTTCAGCTTCAGGATGGTTAATATTGAGCGGAATGATTGCCCGGCCTCTTGCTACCTCATCTCGAACAAACTCTGGCGTAATGAGTTGGCCAATTTGAGCACCAAACGCTTCACCAGGGGCTTGTTGTGTGAGGACAGTATCATGCACATCTGCGCGGGCCATATTTTCACGAATGGCAATGTATTCCATTTCGGGAGTAATAATACCTTGTCTAGCGTAGTGCATTTGCGTAACTCGTTTACCGACGTTAGCACGTCGTGGTGCATTAAGACCGTCAAATCTCAAATGGTCTAAACCATCATCAGCTAAACGTTGCTGAGTAAAACCAGAACTTGCGTGAGTTAATTGCTCTGTGTCTTGGCGCTCTTCAATCCAAGCTCGACGTAATTGAGTTAAACCACGACGAACATCGATATCAGCATTGGGATCTGAATAAGGTCCTGCGCAGTCATATACCATTACTGCGGGGTTTTCCTCGGTGATAGGATGTTGATCAGTTCCACCAATTCGCGTGCTAGTTTGATGGATTTTCCTCATGGCCACCAGCAGATCGGATCGACTACCTTTGAGATAGACTTTTTCAGAATTAGGGTGTTGTAACGGTTTTAGAGTATCAATAAATTGTTGAGCTTTCGCTCGTGTCTGACGACGGTTTGAATTTGACATTAGCAACCTCATTTATAAGAGTAGAGTTGCTTGTCAGGAGAGGTGTTGATAAAAGCCATGAGCCACAAGTTAAATTGTGATTCATGTAATAATCAATACGTTAAAAATGACACTTTTGTATCTATTTAGGCTCAGATTAAGTTAATAAATTGATGTAACAAATCAATCAACCAGTGCGCTAAATTATCAACATGATGCCGTAATAACAATGATTATTACGCTTGTTTCCTTCGCAGGTTCTAGCCTGATCAGGTTCAACGGATCCCGAATAAACGGTCTCAGCCATAATGGCACTCCGACAAGATGTTAGGCAGTATAAGCAAGCTTACATGAGAAAAACAAGCACTAAATTTGACACACCTTCGACTTTATAATTCCTTAAACTGGAATCTCACACCCCAAATAAATACCCTTATTCTGTATTTGAACTGGTTCATTCATACTGTAAAAAAGAAATACCTTGAGGTGCGGCAATATGTCGCATTCCATCGATTTATTAGTAGGTTATAATTTTCTAATACAAATAAATTGAGATGAAATTTATTCATCCTAATTAATAAAAAAATAGATATGGTGAAAATTTTGACTACAAAAAATGCTCAAGGCATTAAATTTAATAACAATATCAACTTGACTTACTCATCAATTTCTTTGGCTATAATGGTTGCGTTATCGGCACCTGTTGCAGCACAGACCTCAACACAAAACAAAAGCTCTGACATTGAAAGGGTTGAAGTCCACGGTCAACAAAATGACAATAAAGACTTATTAGGTTCAGCAGAGCGCTTGCTATCGAAACAAGGAGTAGAGTTTTCACAGGCTGGTGGTCTATCAGCATTACCTATTTTGAATGGCATGATGGGCGATCGCATTAAAGTGCTTATCGACGGCAGTGACATTACTTCATCATGTGCAAATCACATGAATCCACCACTATCTTACGTGGCAGCAAGCCAAATCACCTCCGCCCAAGTTGTAGCAGGCGTGTCGCCAGTCAGTGCCGGTGGAGACAACATTGCTGGTGTAATTAAAATCGATAGTTTAAATCCAGAATTTACCTTAACTGACCAACTAACATGGTATAGCGGGAATGTGTCCGCGGGTTATAGAAGTGTCAGCGATACGACCTTAGCCAGTGTCAATGCCACTGTGGCCCGTGACAAGTTAAGTTTTAGTTATCAAGGCTCTTTTGAAGATGCTAACAGCTATAAAGATGGCAATGGGGATACCGTTTTAGATACCCTATATCAAGCACAAAATCATGCATTAATTGCAGCCTGGAAAGACGATACGCAACAACTTGCCGTCAAATTGGCTCATCAACATATTCCATATCAGGGTTTCGCTAATCAATATATGGATATGACCAACAATGACAGTTATGGCGCAATACTGCGTTATCAATTAGCTCTTGAAGATGAAGGTCAATTTACTGCACAAACGAATTGGCATAGTGTCGAACATGATATGGGGTTCTTCACGCCAGAAAAAACCGGCATGATGCCGATGAAAACCTCAGGTAAAGATTTTAGCTACCAGTTACATTGGCAACTTCCAATGAGCAATGACAGCACGTTATTGCTTGGACAAGAATATTACCTGTATCAACTTGATGATACCTGGCCTGCTATAGAAGGCTCATCTATGATGGGTCCAAATGATTACGTCAACATTAACGACGGTAAACGTAAACGTGCTGCGGTATACAGCGAATGGCAACAAACGGTAAATGCACGGTGGTGGATATCTGCTGGGGTTCGTTATGAATATGTAACAATCAGTACTGGAGAGGTGCAGCCCTATAACACCATGAGTATGATGGGCATGAGTAACGTCAATGCGTTAGCAGCAGATCAATTTAATCAACTTTATCGCCCACGTCATGATCATATTATTGATGCGACCCTATTAGCTCGATATCAATTAAGCGATAACGAAATCATTGAACTTGGTTTAGCTCAGAAAGGCCGGGCTCCTAATTTATATGAGCGTTATAGCTGGGGCCAAAGTACAATGGCGACAACCATGATAGGTTGGTATGGCGACGCAAATGGCTATGTGGGTAATCCAGATTTAAATCATGAAACCGCACGTACTCTGAGTGCGGCATATACACTAGTGCAAAATGAATTTACAGCCTCTGCTACAGCTTGGTATAGCGATATCAATGACTATATTGATGGAAATGTTATTGGTAGCTTTAACAGCACTAGCAGCGAGCTAAACCGTCGTAATATTTTACAATTTACCAATGTTGACGCGACAATATTTGGCACGCGTTTGGATGCAAGTTACCAGTTAACAGAAAACGATAATGGTAAATGGTCAATTGCAGCTAATGTCAGTGCTACTCATGGCGAAAGAAACGATACCAATACGCCTCTATATCAAATAAAGCCATTACAGAGTGAATTAACACTTCAACATCAACTTGGTGATTGGAACAATAGTATTAGCTGGCAATGGGTGGACACAAAAGACCGGGTCGACAATAATCGCCTAGAAAACAATACCGACAGTTACTCGCTACTGAACATCGCAAGCAGTATTGAATGGCAAGCTGCAACCATGACCGTAGCAGTAAACAACTTGCTTGATGAATATTATCAACTGCCTTTAGGTGGGGTTAATATTGCTCAATACAAGCAAGATAATACCCAAGGCTTTACTCAGATGAATGGCGCCGGCCGTTCCGTAGAACTGAGCGTAAACTATGCGTTTTAACGTAACCTATGCGACTTGGAGTTTGAACCTACACAGAAATTGTTGTTTAAATAGCGCCCTGTAAACCTTATTTGATACGTGTAAAACAATTCATAATCCAATTAAAAGCCTAATTCAAAGCCCTTACATTACTGTAAGGGCTATTTCTTTGGCATTGCCACTCAGAGAGTGATACTAATTCCACTCATTATCTGGTCATTCAGCGGGAGTTATCTGTCTTCTAGGCAAGTAATAGAATGGTAGTCATAGTTTTTCTAGATACTTATATGCCTTGATGCCTTGATGCCTTGATGCCTTGATGCCTTGATGCCTTGATGCCTTGATGCCTTGATGCCTTGGCAGTCTAACTTCCAAGCAATAAAAAAGCCCTTACATTGCTGTAAGGGCTTGTTTATTTGGCGGAGCGGACGGGACTCGAACCCGCGACCCCCGGCGTGACAGGCCGGTATTCTAACCAACTGAACTACCGCTCCAAAACGGTTTGTTTACACTTAATGAAATCAACATTATAACATTACGTTGTTATTGAATTTATTAAATGTAAACAGTCACTTGAATGGCGGAGCGGACGGGACTCGAACCCGCGACCCCCGGCGTGACAGGCCGGTATTCTAACCAACTGAACTACCGCTCCACACAAGTGCGATGAATAATAAAGTTGTGATAATTAATCGTCAACTACTTTTTAACTGTTTTAACTCGTTTAGCTAAAAAACACACAATTATTGTATTTAAGTACAAAATTCAAGCATTAATCGATTAAGTCATTTGCTAGTTAGCTTTTATCATCTGGCATTGTTAAATCAATATCGTCCAAATCTAAGCTTTCAAGCTCAGTTTCTTTTGGTTTTTCTTCCTGAGGTGGATTTTGCTTTAAGCGCTCTTCTGCCGCAGCCATAGCTTTAGCTAAGCTTTGTTTTTTACGCCATACAATTATGCCCACAATACCAAACAGAAACAAAACACCATTGACGGTTACAATCCAAAATATGGCATCATCTTTAGCTATCTGTTCTTCAATAGCCGCTTGAGCTGCTGCTTGCTCTGCGAGTTCTTCCGCTGATGGGCCGGGTTTTGGTGGCTCAATTAAATTGAAAAACATCTCGGGTAAATTGAGTACGATTTCACGCCCCCCCACCGCAGTAGAAACGACAGTCCCCTTGACTCGATAACTACCAAACTCAGTAACTTTAGGCAAATACAACACTTGTTCGGCACTAGTGAGGTCTTGCAAGATGATAGGTAATTGAAGTCCTGCTGGGCCAACGAGTTCAAATTCAAAATGAGTTTCAGCTAACAAGACTTGAGTTTCATCTACAGATAACTGGATTTGCCATATACCTTTTAACGGATCATTATTAGGGGCCATTTCAGCTTTAATGGGTTGTTTAGATAGCTCAAACGGCATCACATATTCACGCTCAAACACATTATTACGTGCAGTAACGTTTAAAATATAATGCCCACTTGGTTGTTCTAAGTTTTGAGCCCCTGTAAATATGCCATCATCAGGAGTTTCATCTAAATCTTCGCCATTATCTTTATAAGCACCAACAATAATGGTACCTGTGGCAAAGTTATCATCCCCCGCGATATGCTGGCTGGTAAAGCGAGATGTCCACTCGACCATGTATTCCAACCCTGGCATTCTCATCGTCAAGTTGTCACCCAACAGGCGTGCAGTCACTTTGAGGCGCTCCCCCTGAAACAGAGGTTGTGGTAAAGGTTGTACTTCAATGTCGAGTTTAGAGACTTTTTGAATAGTAGAGCCTTCGGTAACTTGCCCGAGTAACTGCCATGGACCCGCCATCGGCTTTTCTATATGGATCATGTCAGCAGCAATACCATCAACCCACTTGACGGTTTGTGGATGGCGATTTGAATACCATTTACTGCCATCTGGTAGTACAACGACTACTGGTGCTGAACCATAATCTCGTTGAATAACCAAGGTTAAGTTATCTACCATGTAATCAATACGAAATCGATTCTTAAGCTCTGCAGCTTGCGAGGCTTTAACAGGTGCCGCTAACGCAAAAGATTGCCAAGCCATCAAAGGGCTTAACAATAATAAACAGGTAAGGGCCGCGTAGCGTGAAAGGCTAACAATCATATAGGTGGGTTTACCCTCTCCAAAGACATTTTCCAGACTTGGCAATGAGGTCAAGTCGTTGTTCGTGTATTACTATTTCATCGGCCGATGCCCCGACGACTTTAAGATTAAACGCTGAAGTGTCGATTTTTTTTATGCCACCACCTTCTTGACCCGCTTTTTCATTAGACAAATTAAACTTAATTTGTCCGCCAGTCATAATTAAGTATACGTCGGCTAAGATTTCAGCATCGAGCAATGCGCCATGATAAGTTCGACGGCCATTATCAATACCATAACGACGACATAAGGCATCAAGGTTATTCTTTTGCCCTGGATGTAATCGCTTGGCAATTGCTAAACTGTCTAAAATACTACAAATATCTTTGGTTTTAGGCCCTATGGGGTTGAGCTTTGAAAACTCATGGTCCATGAAGCTCACGTCAAAGTTTGCGTTATGTGCAACAATCTCTGCGCCGTCAATAAAATCGATAAATTCTTGTGCTATTTGATGAAACCGTGGCTCATTTGCCACACGTTCATTCGTAATTCCGTGAACCTCGATGGCTTCAGGATCAATGGCTTGACCAGGATTGATGTATTGATGATAAGTTCGTCCAGTTAAACGGCGGTTAATCACCTCTACACAACCGATTTCGATAATCCTATGCCCAATATAAACAGGGCCACCTGCTTGGTTCATACCTGTGGTTTCGGTATCGAGAATGACTTGACGACTCGCACTTGAAATAATGTTCATAATTTTTACTCTTTAAGCCCTCGCCCCTATCTAAATTGAGTATACTGGCGCGAATATTTTGCTATGGTAACAACTTGATGGCCGAACTCAAACAGCTGTATATTTTTACTGATGGATCTTGTTTAGGCAATCCAGGTCCTGGAGGCTATGGCGTAGTGATGAAATACCAACATCAAACACATGAAATTGCCGATGGCTTTAGCCTCACCACCAATAACCGCATGGAATTACTTGCCCCAATAATCGCACTAGAAGCATTATTTGAACCTTGCAATATTATCTTAACCAGCGACAGCCAATATATGCGCCAAGGTATCACATCTTGGATCCATGGTTGGAAAAAGAAAGGTTGGATAACATCAGCCAAGCAACCGGTTAAAAATGTCGACTTATGGAAACGCTTAGATGCGGTAAGCCAAAAACACAATATCGATTGGCGTTGGGTTAAAGGTCATGCCGGGCATGTTGAGAATGAACGCTGCGATACCTTAGCCAGAAAAGCCGCGGAAGCAAAACCAAAACAAGTTGATGCAGGTTATCAAGCTGAATAAATAGCGAGTACGAATAGAGTCAGTATAAATACTGACTCTATATATCATTTGTTTTTTGACAAACCTGTACGTCCTGCACTAGGCGCTGTAGACCAATTAGGGGCGCTAATTTTAGATTTATCTTTTATAGGTGTTAACGGTACGGTAAGTTTACGAGCAACAATAACGTAGACACTGCCAGTACTCGGTAACCAATGTGCTAAACTTTTTTGCCACCAAGGTTGATGGTCGGCCTGACGACCAACGGGCCCTAATAATGAATGGTGCATTAAACGCTCATCTGCCAACACTTGATATCCTAATAAACCTAGCCAATCCTTTACCCGTGACGGCATAAAAAACTGCCCATTCCACGGCACTTTACTTTGATATTTAGGTAATATTTTACCTGCAAATACTGGACTCACTGGATTAAAACCGACAATAAACACATAGCCACTATTAATCAGAACACGATCAAACTCACGTAAAATTTGATAAGGATTTTGTTCAAACTCGAGTAAAAAGCAACTTACAACAGCGTCAATAGCATTTTGTTGTAATGGTAAATAATGAGGATCTGCTTGTATATTGGCATCAAGGCCATCAAACAATGAAAAGTGGCGAGCAATTGAACAATGCAAACTATTTATTTGGCTACTGAGCGCACCCACTTTTAACAAATGGTAGCCAAATATACGTGGCCACCAAGGAGCGAGTGCCGCTTCAATTTCTGCTTGCAATATTTCGCCAAACGGTAAGTCATGCCAATATTGTGGTACTAACTTTGAGTTTGCCACTTATAACTCCTGCTCCCAATAACCTTAACGACTTTCATGGTGTTGCACTTGATGTGATTCGGTTTTATCCGTTACCCTAACAGATAATTCAATATCACTCGAGTCAGAATATGCTTAGCGTCCATACCATTCCAGCCTTTAACGATAACTATCTTTGGTTAGTGCATCACACTGACAGCCTTGACGCTTATGTCGTTGATCCTGGTTGCGCAACCAGTGTTATTGATTATTTAGCGACCACACAGTTAAATCTGGTCGGTATTTTAATCACTCATCATCATAATGATCACACCGGCGGTATTAAACAACTGCAACAGTATTTTAATCATAAGCTCGATGTATTCGGTCCAAGTAATGAACGTATTGATGGGCTCACTATCCCATTAATCGTAGACTCTGTATCAACAATTAATATCCCTCACTTAGGCGAAACACAAGTGATGGCTGTACCCGGTCATACTTTAGGTCATGTCGCGTATTATATTGATAGCAAATTATTTTGCGGTGACACGTTATTTAGTGGTGGTTGTGGTCGATTATTTGAAGGTTCGCCAAGTCAAATGCTGCAATCATTGAAAATGCTGGCCACATTACCTGACATCACGCAGGTGTTTTGTGCTCACGAATATACCCGTGCAAATCTCGACTTTGCTCAACACGTGACCCCAAACAACCAAAAGTTAAATGAATATGCGGAAAAAGTAGACCAATTACGCTCACAAAACATCCCTACTATCCCTAGCACAATCGCAACAGAAAAAGCCATAAACCCATTCTTACGTTGTCATCTAAATGAGACTCAAGTCGCAATTTCGAATCATCACAACATCGCCAATGTTGATGAAATTCAAACATTTACTTTATTGAGAGAATGGAAAAACCAGTTTTAAATGAACATGAAAACACTTTAATAAGACAAGCCAAATGATTTAATCTACAATGCAAAACTGAACTAAAGCATGACCAAAAGAGTCTCATAGGCATTTGGTGTGTTCGATCCTTATTTTAAGGCCTGAGAACTTGAGGAAGTGTATCTTCAATGAAAGTAAATTTATTTATTATTGCCGGCAGCATATTGGCGGTAGCGGGGTGTCAGACGCTCCAAACTACTGAGCCGCAATCTGACAACGAGCAACACAGTGTTGCTATCAAAGCTAAAAGCAAAAAATCAGCAACGGTTACAATCGATGAAATAGAAGAGCAAGTTGCCGAAGTTAATAATTTGTGGCTGCGGATCAGCAATAAAATGCAGCTTCCCGTTACCGATAATGCTTTGGTTGCCCAATACCGACAATGGTATTTAGACAATCCAAAGCATTTAGAAATTGTTACCCAACGTGCTAGCCCTTTCCTATATTACATTGTTGAACAACTCGAAGCGCGCGACCTCCCTATTGAACTTGCTTTACTGCCTATAGTGGAAAGTGGTTTTGATCCCTTAGCCTATTCAAGCGGCCATGCTTCCGGGTTATGGCAATTAACACCGCCGACAGCAATGTCATTTGGGGTAAAAACCAACTGGTGGTATGACGGGCGTCAAGATGTTGCATCATCAACTAAAGCCGCGCTGGATTTATTACAATACTTATATCCTAAAATGGGCAACAACTGGTTTTATACAATAGCAGCCTACAACTCAGGTGAAGGACGTGTATTAAATGCCGTAAAGCATAATCAAAACCGAGGCAAACCCGAAGATTTTTGGTCTTTATCATTGCCGAAAGAAACAGCACATTATGTGCCGCAGCTACTTGCACTCGCGGATGTGATTAAGCATGCTGATAAGTATGGTATTACGTTAACCCCTATTGATAATTCACCACAAATTGAAGTAGTTAATATCGAAAGTCAGCTTGACATTAACTTAGCAGCAGACTTAGCTCAAATAGACATTGTCGATTTAAAAGCGATTAATCCAGGTTTAAAGCGCTGGGCTACCGCCCCGCAAGGCCCACATCAACTCGTTGTACCGAGTGATAAAGCCGCTAGCTTTAAACGTGCATTAGCCACTGTAGAGCCTGACTCACGGATTAACTGGGTTCGCTATAAAATTAAATCCGGCGACAGTATTAGTAGGATTGCTGATCAATTTGAAACGACAGCTACGTTAATTCGTAGCAGTAACGGCATTAAAGGAAACAATATTATTGCTGGTAGATTTCTTATTATCCCTGTTGCGGCAAAAGATCCTGATTTAGCTACTATGACGGCTGACCAAGTTCTTGCTCGTAAGGCTGTGGTAAAGTCGAGCCCAAATAAACAGGCTTATACCATAAAATCAGGTGATTCATTATGGAAAATAGCTCAATCTCAACAAGTGTCTGTTGCACAATTAATGAAGTGGAACAACCTTAAGCAGCAGTCAACATTGACCGTGGGCAAAAATTTGGTTATTTACCCTAACGAAGTGGCTGTCAACAATGCAAGCAAAGAGAAAACAGTCAACTACCGTGTAAAATCGGGCGACTCTTTAGCACGTATTGCAACGAAATATAATGTGACCGTTACTGAGTTAATTGAATGGAACAGTTTACAAAACAGTAAACTGATTCAACCTGGGCAAATCTTGAAACTGATTGTCACTAATAGTTAATTGCAATTAGCAATAAAAAACGGACAAGTTATTACTTGTCCGTTTTTGTTTGTAGCAATGGTTGTAGTTTAAAAACCTAGAATCCATTCCTCATTTTATCTAATACATTTAAATCACTGCGACTTAAGCATCACGCTTTGAATCACTGGATTAAATACCAAGCTTTTTAAATAAGCCATCTTTCAATTTCTCTTTGGCTTTATCTGCTTCATCTTTAAATTGGCCTTCCAATAACGCTTTAGTATCAATACCAAATTTAGGCTCTTGGAAAGTCCCTTTAATGGTTAATGGTATATCAACCCCTTTTAGTGATTCATCTACCGCTTTGCCTTGCCCCGCGAGCGAACCAACAACACTGGTCGTCAATGTGTAATCTAACGCTTCAGAGGCAATATTTGCAGTCCCCTTGCCTTTTAAACGGATCAAAGGTGCTGCCATAGCTAAATCAGGATTTGTTACTACGGCGTCTTTCATCGTGAAGCTACCCGTTAAACTGGTAAAATCGGTTTTCAGTTCTTCTTTAGTATCGGCAGACAAATCACCTTTCAACTTTTGTTGAGCGCTACGGATCATTTGCGGAATATTAACACCATAAAGTGAACCGTCGGCAACTTCAAATTTACCCACTGCATCAAGATTCTTTTTCAAGTTATCTGGGATCAAACTGGCGCCACTGCCTTTGACTTCAAAACTCGCTAGACCAGAGAGTAAATCAATTTCAGCGGCATCCATTAATAATGGTCTAATGTTTACCCCTATCAATTTTTTATCGAATTGGTAAGTGGGTAAAGCTTTACGACCATCAAGTTTCGCACTCAAAGCCAGCTTACCTTCATACAGATCTGCTGTTAATGACGATAGCGTTAGTAGCCCTTTATTGGCGGTCATGTTTAACTGCCAGTTTTGCGTGAGCATATTACTGACTTTGATCGACTTAGCCGTAAGATTTACGCTTAAATCAATTGTGCTAAGCGCAGATAAATCAGGTTCGGCACTAGGACCGGTTTCTGTGTCTTGCGGGGCGTTTTCTGCTTGTTCTTCTTGTTTTGGAAATAGCGCATCAACATCAATATCACCAACATCTAAGTTCATCGCAATCTTAGGGATACTGTTTGCATAATTGACCTTAATATCACCCGTGGCGGCGATATCCATTGCAGAAAGCGCAGTGAGTTGTAACTCAATGGTTTTAGCATCTAAGGCCATGAGCATTTGGGTCGTTATTTCCGCATTCACCGACTTATTCGGTAAACTGTCACCCTGCGCATTATGACTCATGGTAAAATCATTAATGGTGACAAGCTTTAAGTCCTGATCGATTTTAAGCTTTCCTTGACCCGACGAAGTCACTGTCATATCCGGTAAGGTAGCAGAAAACTCATAAGCAAAATCAGCAAATTTCCCTAAACTAAATTGTCCTAATGTAAAGCTTTTTAAACTGAACGTTTGAGTGGTATTGGTCGCTATATCAATTAAGTTGATATTGGTATTGGTTAATTCTATTCCACCGATATCGAGTGTTTGTAACGCCATTGCTTGTGCGTCACTGTTTTGAGTTGTTGCAGGTGTTTGTGCAGCAACATTAGCATCACCGATTAAGCCATCAAAACTGGTTTTACCATTTTTCTGCGTCACTAAATTTAACGTTAAGCCATCGAGTTTTAATAAATCAACTTCAATATGCTGGCTAAATAATGGCATTAACGCCACATTGGCAACCGCTTCATTGACATTTAACATCGATGCTGGAGCAAAATTTTCTGGGTTGGAAAGTGAAATACCGCCAAGCTTTATGCCTAATGATGGAAATACACTCCAGCTCAGGTCTTCGGTAATTTGTAAGTCACGCCCTGTTTGCTTTTTAACGGCATCGACAATTTGCGGCTTAAAATTATTAAGATCGAAAAACATTGTTAAGTAGACTGTTATGCCTACAACGAGTGTTAGCATAATTGCTAATAACCACTTTACTACTTTCATTTTTGCTTCCTTGTCTGTACTTTTTCTATTGTAAAATAGACAAATCTAACGACTGTTGGCTTAGGGCAATACCATTAAGGTCAGCATAAATCATCATGCCAGGTTTAACGCTTACACCAGCAATATCGATAGTAACATTGACTTCGCCAACATCTTTTTTGTCTGTTTTAATCGGATTGGTACCTAACGCCTGCACACCAATTTGCATTGCACTAATTGCACTCGCATCTCGTATGCATCCATTAATGATTATGCCTTCCCAGCCATTGTTATACGCATTAAGGGCTATCATGTCGCCCAGCAATGCACGCCGAGTTGAACCACCACCATCGACCACTAACACCTTGCCATGCCCGGGCTTTGCGAGCTCAGATTTAACCATTGAATTATCTTCAAAACACTTAACCGTTACTACCTCACCAAAAAAAATTGGCTTTGCCCCAAAGGAGCGCCATGGCGAAGACAATAAAGTCAATTTTTCAGGGTAATGATCAAATAAATCAGGTAATAAATCTAGCATGAGTCCTCCTTGAGAATCAAAATCTTAGGTTACTGATAATTATGCTATTCAACAAGTTTTGTTAATTATCGATAATCTAGTGAATGCTTTTTACACAAATTAACAATACGAAAGGTGACTTAATCGTCAAATATGAATATAATCCCAAAAAATAACGTAGACAATCATACTTATGAGCAACGATTTAAATTTACAACAAATGATGAATGCGTTTGACGAATTAGATTTTGAGCAACGCACAACCTCAAATCTTGAAAATGCCCGTAACAAGCAACAGATGACGGCATACATCAATTCGTTAGATTACAGCTTGCGCCGCTTATTGATTTTACAAGAATCAGTCAATGAGATTGTAGAGCAGAAACAATCCGATCTTGTTAAACAAGAACATATCCAAACCTATAAAACCAAAATCATTAATTTATCTCGTCAATATAATATTTCATATCAAGACGTCATTAATATTATGGTACAGATGTCTCAATAATATTTAACCATAGCTTATATTTGAGATTATTTAAGTCGTCAAATTAGCACCATTGACGACTTAAACCTTATGTTAATACGCAGATAACAACAGCTATCTTCAATATCGTTTTACACCTTAAATTGCTCAATAAGAGTATCAAGACGCTCTGAACCCTGTTCAATAGCCACACTACTTTTATTTATCTGTTCATTTTGAGTTCTGTTCTCTAACGACATATCACTGATGCGAGTTATATTCATATTGAGCTCTGCAATCACTGCATTTTGCTCTTCTGTAGCGGTCGCAATTTGAATGTTCATTTGTGAAATCTGTCCAATGGATAATTTTATATTATTTAAGGCACCAACAACTTGTTGAGTATCATTCACCGTCTCTGTTGATTTGGTTTTAGCACGCGCGACAGATGCATTAACCGTATCAACTGCAGAACGAATCGCATCGATAATTTGGTTAATTTCATTGGTGGATGCTTGGGTGCGACTAGCCAATGTACGGACCTCATCTGCAACAACAGCGAAACCTCGACCAGCTTCACCAGCTCTCGCAGCTTCAATTGCGGCATTTAAAGCCAATAAATTTGTTTGATCAGCAATACCCACTATCACATCTAATATCTGACCTATTTTACTAGAGCTGACTTGCAGCCCTTTTGCCACTTCCTCTGTTGAGATGAGTTCAGTAGAAAGCTCAGTAATTTTCTTCATTGCTTTATCGACGACTTCTGCTGATATATCAGCTTCACTGTCGGCTTCATGTGTGCTGTCTGCAGCTAATTTAGCATTGGATGCAACTTCTGCGGCCGTCATCGACATTTGGTTTATCGCTGTAGCAACATTCTCTGTCTCAGCTTGGACATTAACCGATATTTGATTAGCCTTTTCAGCAACAATAGACATGTCTTTTGCTAATCGACCAGACTCGTTGACTGACTCGCCAACTGATTTAATGACTTTTTGAATTTTGCTGGTAAATACGTTGAAGTGATGCGCTATTTGCTTTAACTCATCATCACCCTCTTCTGACAAACGTAACGTTAAGTCTCCTTCCCCTTTAGCGATGTTTTCAAATGCACTAATAGTTTCTCGCATTGGGACAGAAACACTGCGAACGATAAAATACAGCAGCGCAATAACAGGCAACCAAACCAACACAAGTAATAATAAATAGTCACTAATAAATTGTCGTTTGTCAGTTTGAATATCATCAACATAGATACCTGTACCAATAATCCATCCCCAAGGTCTAAAACGTTTAACTACTGACATTTTAGGACTTGGTTGTTCTTGTTGAGGTTTATTCCACATATAATCTACACGCACAGTGTCTTGGTTTTCAGTCCCTTGTATCATTAATTCAAATAAAGCCACTCCGTCCGGATCTTTCATTCCTCTGACTGAGGTATTCACTAACTGTTTTGCAAATGCATGTTGGATCATGGTGCCTTGGGTATCAATACTAAAATAATATTCATTTCCCGAGTAACGTAGTTTATCTATCGCGGCTAACGCCATCGCTTTAGCAGCGGGTTCAGTTAACAGATTTGATTGGCTGTCTTGGTAAAATTTATCAGCAATAGTTACTGCTGCATCAACAAGCGCATGCAACTTGGCCTCTTTCTCCCCCACTAAAACAGACTCGACTCGATTAAGTGAAAACCAAAAAACAATGACAGTAGCAATAATGGCTAATGCCAACATCCCCATTAACCTATTGGCAATTGTTGTTTTACGGAACAACTGATTAAACGTATTCATACATGCACCATCTCTTTATGATTTATACTTATTTTTATTGATGAATAAACACAATTTTTTCTTTAACACATATTGTTTAAGCATAAATAACTGTTGCGCTTAAGTGCTTATTTGTCAATCAAAGTGGTTAATTTATATCGGATGATTTTTTGATAACTGAACGTGATGTGCTGTATATTTTTTTAAGATGTTAAAGTTTGTATGTAAGGCAGAAGTGATGAAGAGATTCGATTCTAGCGAACATCCAATAATGTAGGCAAAAGATCAGTAACACATGGCAAAGTGATTATTTAAATATTACTGGCTCTGTATAAAAGTAAGATTCGCCTAATCAGCATATACCGCAACTTGATTCTTACCAGCCTGTTTGGCTTGGTACAACGCTAAATCTGCTTGTTTTATTAAATGAAAATCGCCTTTATCTTCGGCATGTTTTGAAGCCAAGCCAACAGACACTGTCACTAATAATTTATTTATTGGCCAAGTTAATTCTGCAATCGCATCACACATATCATGGGCGATTTTGTGACATTGTATTGGAGACAAATCGATGAACAAACACAGAAACTCTTCACCACCATAACGAACACATACTTTATTACGTTCATGACAATGGAGCTTAATGGTGGCGGCAACCCGTAAAATCACTTCATCACCAAATGGGTGTCCGTATGTATCATTAATCATCTTAAAATTATCAATGTCTATCATTAAAACAGACAGTTGTTGAGCACGACTTGAAATTCGCTCCAAATTAGCTGATAAAAATAACCGATTATTTAAGCCCGTCAGCGGATCTGTTTGATTTTGTTTAGACAAAATATGTTGGCTTTTTCTTAGAGACAATTGTTGGTTTCTAATTTGAATAAAACTTAAGAAACTTTTTTGAGATTCGGACTCTCGCCTTAGACATGCCACAACAGCAATAAAGTAAACGGCCAAAAATATCATCAAATTATCTAAACCGTTTACAAAATCTTGGCTAAGTTTTACCGAAGAAATCAGCACGACATGTGTTAACAACATTAATGTCAATAATAGCCAGGCTTTGCTAAAGCCCAAACGGGATAGTGCTCCCACATACACTAATACTAGTAAACCGGCTAATTGATAATGTGAATGACCGAGGTACATAGCGTACTGCGCAACATAAGTGAACGATGAAAACACACTAAACACTAAAACAAACTCGCCAAGTTCTAAGTAATGCGGCGCTCTGTGCCTAAGTAATAACAAAATGCACACACAAGCTAAGGAAAGAAAAATCTTAACGCCGATAACGAGCCAAAGATAAGACTGTATATGGTAAATATCAGACACTATAAAAAATAAATAAATAGGCACCACACACAACGTATACAACGCATATGGCAATAACAAATGATGAATTTGATAATGCCTATAACGTAACTTAGTGAACGGAGCTGCCGCACTTAAGAGGTTAATCTTCAAATATCGCCTCACTTATGAATGAAGGCTGATCGCCATTCTTACATGTGTTAACACTATTGATTGTAGAGTCTTTCGTATGTTTAAATTAAGTATATTTTAATATTCTGTGAGCAAAATAGTATTCACTATATATTTTCAAATCTGACTAAGTTTGACTGTTCTACTGCGATTTTAATTTGTTGCCGAAGCCAGATAAGCGCATGATCTGATTGTGTATTACTATGCCAATATAAATGAGTGTCAATGTCGGTCAAGGTAAATGGCATCGAATATGCTTTTAAATTTGAAACCGAAAACTGCGCAGCAATAGAGCGAGGTAACGTTAGCATCAACTTCGTATTAGTCACAATTTTCGCCGCGGTTTGATAAGTTTGACATCGGTATTTAATATGCCGATTAACCCCTTGCTGTTGTAATAGTAAATCCTCCATTACCCTCCCTGTTGGTCGACTAGATACCGCAATATGTTCAGCTAATAAGTAACTTTGTTGACTGAGTTCAGTGCTACAAGCTTTATGATGCAAGGGATCAATTAATACACAAAATGGATCAGATAACAAAGGACTGTGCATCAATGGAGCATTAACCGCTCTAGCAACATCAATGGCTAAATCAATTTCACCATTAGCAAGTTGGCGTGCAATGTGCTCTCGAGAGAGTGCGATACTGGCAATGTTAGCTTGCGGTATTAACTCAGCAACGTGATTAATGAGCGCTGGCATTATTTGGCTTTCTAATGCTTCATGAATAGCAATAGTGAATGTTTGCTCTGTAGTTAATGGGTCAAACTCACCACATTGTTGCAACACTTCTCTTATACGATTTAACGCATTAATCAACTGAGGTGCCATGCGCTGGCATGCCGCAGTAGGTTGCATTTGCTGACCTTGACGTACAAATAACGCGTCGTTTAACACTAACCGTAAGCGCTTTATGGCGTGACTCACTGCTGATGGCGTAATGAATAACGTTTTAGCCGCCGTTGTCATATTCTGTTCAAAGTACAGAGCTTCAAATATCTTGAGTAAATTTAAATCAAGTTGTTGTATTGCTTTTGTATCTGCCATATTGACCTCAAGAATAAACAACGAATGTGCTGCATAACAACAATGAACTGTATTCATCATAATCTAGCATGTTATTTCATTTCATTCACTTTCATTACTACGTTATGCTGACAACATATGGTTAACAGATCACATTAATCGTGGTTTTTTACGTTTAGGTCACAAAGGTATAAAGATGAATATTTACGCGACAGAAAAATCACAACAATATCTAGCGAAAGTGAAATCATTCATAGATGAACAAATATTGCCTATTGAAGCTGAATTACTCGCGCAAAACAGACGCATTAACCACAGCAGTGATTGGACTCAATGGCAGTTATTACCTCAAATAGAAACGTTAAAATCACAAGCAAAAGCTAAAGGGTTATGGAATCTATTTTTACCAGACGCCACTCTCGGCCAAGGTTTAACTTGTGTTGAATACGCACCATTAGCTGAAGAAATGGGACGATCAATTTTAGCTCCCGAAATTTTTAACTGCAATGCCCCCGACACAGGCAACATGGAGGTGCTCTATCATTTTGGTAATGAACAACAACAAAATCAATGGCTAAATCCGTTGCTTGCGGGAGATATTCGTTCAGTGTTTGCCATGACGGAACCAGATGTAGCGTCCTCGGATGCCACAAACATGCAGGCAACTATCATTGAAGACGGCGACGATGTCATTGTTAATGGCCGTAAATGGTGGTCTACCGGCTTAGGTCACCCAAATAGTAACGTTATGATATTTATGGGCCTATCTCATCCAGACGCACCTAAGCATCAACGCCACAGTATGGTATTAGTGCCTGTTAATACTCCAGGTGTCAACATCACCCGCATGTTAACCGCTTATGGTGACTTTGATGCCCCCTATGGTCATGGTGAAATGGAGCTCATTAATGTCCGTGTACCTAAAAGCAATGTCATTATGGGATTAGGAAAAGGATTTGAAATTGCACAAGGTCGTTTAGGACCAGGCCGAATTCACCACTGTATGCGAGCCATCGGTGCGGCTGAACGCGCTTTAGCCTTAGCAATTGAACGCGGTTTATCTCGCGTTGCCTTCGGCCAGCCCATTATTAAGCTTGGGGGAAATTTAGAGCGAATAGCTCAAGCTCGTATGAGCATTGAACAAGCACGATTATTAACCCTTAATGCCGCGTGGAAAATCGACAATCTGGGTGTAAAACATGCCATGACCGATATATCTGCTATCAAAGTGGTCGTACCCAATATGTTAACCCAAGTGGTTGATATGGCTATTCAACTTTACGGTGGTGCGGGGATGAATCATGACTCTCCATTGGCCGGTTTTGCCACAATGGCACGCAGCTTACGTTTAGCAGACGGACCAGATGAAGTGCACATGGCAATGGTGTCACGTCTTGAATTAGCTAAATACAAATAATGGTGATGGTAATGAAACCAATAAAACAACAGCAACATGTGCTCATTACCGGCGCAGCATCAGGTTTAGGCAAGGCGTTAGCTCTTAAATGGGCCAGTCAGCATGCCGAAGTCTGTGTTGCAGATATCAATCTGCAAGCTGGTGAGCAAGTATGCAATGAAATAGTAGCACTTGGTGGAAAAGCTTTTTTTGTTCCTTGCGATATCACCAAAACAGACAGTATTACCGCATTGCTGGAGACCTTACAATTACGTTGGCAACATATTGACTTATTAGTGAACAACGCCGGTGTTGCCTCCGCAGACAAAATTGATGTTGAACCTATGTTGCAATGGCGCTGGGTAATGGAGATCAACGTGTTTGGTATTGTGAATATGTGCCAGCAATTTATCCCTATTTTTAAACAACAAGGCTATGGCAGTATACTTAACGTAGCCTCGCAAGCAGGCTTAACACCTATTCCATTTATGTCGAGTTATAACGCTTCAAAAGCTGCTGTAGTGTCATTGTCAGAAACAATGCTACTTGAACTTGCTGATCATAATATTAATGTCAGCGTATTATGCCCAGGATTTTTTAAAACTAATCTCGGTAATAGTTTACGTACACAGCTTCCAACCATGGAGAAATTACTGGGTAAACTCTTTGATAAATCTCCTATTAATGCAGCACAAGTCGCCAACATTGCATATAAAGGTGAAGTAAATAAGCAATTTTTATTACTAACACACCAACAAGGCAAGCGTTTATATCTATTAAAACGTTTACTTCCGCTTCACTGGTATTTTAATTTGGTATTAAAGCAAACACTTCGATTGAGACAATTGTTAGGGGATGAGCACACTAAATGAACCAACAGTATTTAGATAAAGCAAAATCCGTTCGCACTGGTGAAGAACTTGACCCTGACGTTATTAGCGCTTGGTTAACACAGCATATTGGCGGACTTGAAGGCGATCTTAAAATAACCCAATACACTGGCGGAGCTTCTAATTGGACTTATTGTCTAACATACGACAATTGTGAACTCATATTACGTAGGGCGCCGATGGGTACAAAAGCCAAAGGCGCTCACGACATGGGCCGCGAGTATCGATTACAACAAGCACTAAAACCTGTTTATCCGTATGTACCAGCCATGCTTGCACATTGCGAAGACGAGAGCGTGTTGGGGACTGAATTTTATGTTATGGAAAAATTAAATGGCATCATTCCAAGACAAAATTTACCCAAAGGGTTAAATGTTGGTACACAACAGGCAAAAACCTTGTGCACCAATGTCATCGACTGTTTAATTGAATTGCATAAAGTGGATGTTGACGCCGCAAACCTCAATCACCTTGGTAAGGGTGAAGGTTACACCCAACGCCAAATTGATGGTTGGAGCCAACGCTATACTCAAGCTAAAACTTGGAATGTTCCATCGGGCAAAAAAGTGATGGCTTGGTTACAAACACATAAACCAACACAAGAAACAATTTGCTTAACCCATAATGATTTTCGCTTTGATAATGTGGTATTAGATCAAGATGACATCAGTACAGTGAATGGCGTACTCGATTGGGAGTTGGCAACGTTAGGTAATCCATTAATGGATTTAGGCAATACTTTGGCCTACTGGGTTGAAGCTGATGATGACTTTTTAGCACAAATGACCAGGCGCCAACCAACACACCTTGATGGTATGTTGACTCGTAAACAAGTGGTTGAATATTATTGTGACAAAATGGACATCACAATCGATGACTTTCGCTTTTATGAAGTGTTTGGTTTGTTCCGTTTAGCTGGCATTGTGCAACAAATTTATTATCGCTATCACCACAAACAAACGCGTAATCCAGCATTTAAACAATTTTGGATTTTCTCACATTACTTAATGTGGCGTTGTCATCGAACAATGAAACAACAGGGATAACCATGGCAAACATATATTTAATCCGCCATGGCCAAGCAAGCTTTGGCAGCGATAATTACGACAATTTGTCGACTCTTGGTCATAGCCAGGCTAGACATTTAGCGGAACACTTTAACCAGCGCAATATACAACCTAGCCATGTTATTTGTGGCAATATGACTCGCCACCAACAAACTCGTAATGCATGTTTAGCGGCATTATCACCTCCGTTATTACACGATTCGTTGCAAATTAGTGCAGCCTGGAATGAATTTAATCATGAAGACGTTATTGCCGTTTACCGACCGGATTTAGCTCACCCAGACACAATGAAACAATACCTTAGCCAGCAACCTTCGCCGACCAGAGCCTTTATTGAGCTTTTTAGCCAAGCAATTAAACAGTGGCAACATGCAGACAATAGCGCTCAATATAGCGAATCATGGCAACAATTTAATCAAAGGATTGCAAACGGATTAACTCAACTTATTGAACAAACCGCTGATGATGACACGGTATTTGTTTACACCTCTGGAGGCGTAATAAGTGCTGCAGTAATGCAAACATTATCGATACCTGAATCACAATTTTTCAACATTAACAAAAAATTAGTTAATTGCAGCGTCACTCAATTACACATTAAACGACAACGATTGAGTGTAATAACGTTAAACGAACATGGTTATTTTGATGGTACACAGAAACATTTATACAGTTTAATTTAACTTTCAAATGAACCACAAGTGATACTCATAACGTTATGAGTATTTAATACCTAAGAATAATAATGAGTAGATAATGAAACGGACTAATATATTAATCACTGGGGCAAGTTCTGGTTTAGGCCGCGGCATGGCAATTGAGTTTGCGAAACAAAATCATAATTTAGCCTTGTGTGCTAGACGACTAGAGCGTCTGGAAGAATTAAAACAACACTTATTGAGTATTAATCCCAATATAACCGTTCTGATTAAATCACTTGATGTAAACGATCATCCGCAAGTATTTGAAGTATTTAGCCAATTTAAGCAAGAAATGGGACAACTTGATCGAGTCATTGTCAATGCGGGTATGGGTAAAGGCGCCTCGATTGGAACAGGTTTCTTTGCTGCCAATTTACAAACAGCACAAACCAACTTTATTGCCGCTATAGCTCAATGTGAAGCGGCAATGGCTATTTTTCGTGAACAAAATAGCGGCCATTTAGTGACGATTTCATCCATTAGTGCCGTACGCGGTTTTAGACGAGCAATGACCGTTTACGCTGCCACGAAAGCAGCCCTCACCTCGCTAACTGAAGGGATTCGAATTGATGTAATGAATACACCAATTAAAGTCACTTGTGTTCATCCGGGCTTTATTCGCAGTGAAATCAATGAAAAAGTTAAAACAGTACCGTTTATAGTCGATACTGAAACAGGCTGTAAAGCCATGGTTAACGCTATACAAAAAGAGAAAGCTAATGCTTTTGTACCTAGTTATCCATGGGCATTATTACACTGGCTCTTACGAATCGCACCCATTAGCATTATTCGAAAAATGAGTTAACTTTACGATAAAGCTTTCACGGGGTAATTTACAAACAGCCGTTATTGCGAGTTATTATTCCTGACGATAACTCGCAATATAAAGTTTAGTTTTTACCTTTAATAGATTCGCTCACTATTAATGTAGAGTTTTGTTCGACGAGTAAAGCTTCAAAATCTGCAACAGAAAGTGGCTTTGCAAACAAATAACCTTGCCCAAAAGTACAGCCAGCCTTGATGAGCAACTGTTTTTGTTGTTCGGTTTCTATCCCTTCAGCGATCACACTCATTTTGAGTTTACTGGCCATCACAATAATCGCTTCACACAGTGCAGTGTCTTTATTATCTGCTGACATATTTTGCACAAACCGTTGATCGATTTTTAAGAAATCAAAATCAAAGTCTTTTAAGTATGCAAAAGAGCTGTAGCCCGTGCCAAAGTCGTCGATGGCGACGGACATCCCATGAAGGCGAACTTTATCAAGAGCCTCAACCGCTTCAAGTTGATTTTCCATTAATAAATGTTCGGTTATTTCAAGCGAAATGGCCTCACAAGGTATGCCGCGCAAGAGAAGTGAATCTGCCCAGGCGTTAATTTGTGCACCATTATTTTTATATTGCACAGGCGAAGTGTTAATACTAATGGTTAATTCAGGACAAAATCGTTTACGCCAGCTATTTACCTGTTGTGACACTTCATTAAAAATCCACTCACTTAGTTCAACAATCAAGCCTATTTCTTCAGCAACATGAATAAACTCCAAAGGCGAGATCATTCCTTTGTGAGGATGTTGCCAACGAATTAATGCTTCAGCTTTACTAATCCGCTGCGTTGATAAATTAACGATAGGTTGATAAACCATATAAAACTGCTTTTGCTCAACGGCTGTGCGTAAGTCACGCATGATTTCCATACGTTTAAGAAAATCAGTACTCATATTCTCTGTAAAATAATGGATACTATTACGGCCGCGAGATTTTGCACGATACAGAGCCTGATCTGCATTTCTGAGTAACTCTTCAATGGTTGTTGCATCATTTGGATAAAATGCCAAACCAATACTGGCTGTACAATAAACATTTTTATGTTCAATGATATAAGGCTGAGCAAGCGTGCTTAAGAGTTTTTGACCAATTTTATTAATATCGTCAGGAACCGTTGTGCCAACAAAAGCAATAATAAACTCATCACCGCCTAAGCGAGCTACAATATCATTTTTTCTAATGGTGCTTTTGATTCGTTTTGCACACTCAATTAATACAGAGTCTCCGGCGCTATGTCCTAAAGAATCATTGACGTCTTTAAAATTATCCAAATCTAACATCGCAATCACTAATTGCTTTTTATCGCGCTCTGCATTATCAACCGCATTCGTTAAATGTTCGTGTAATAAGTGTCTGTTAGGTAAATTGGTTAAATTATCAAAATTGGCTTGATGCCAAATAATGTTATCAGCGGTGTCTCGTTCAATTGCAATTCGGGTAAGGTTGACAAATTGTTCAACCAAACTGATTTCATTATCTGTAGGTTTTGATAGCCTATCAAAATATATCGCAATAGTGCCTAACACGTTGCCAAGATGACTGATAATAGGTTCAGACCAACATGACACTAAGTTAGCTTTGTCGGCTAAATGAGCTAAGGGCCGCCAATTAGGATGACTAGCTATATCCGCAACAATGATTCTTTTGCCTAGTGTGACAGATTGAGCGCAGGTACCTACCCCGTCAGCAACATTGACCACGTCGATAGCGTCATAATAAAACGATGGCAAACTGGGTGCAGCGGCTAATCTTAACTGCTTCGCTGTGTTATCTAATAATGAAATACTGCACATTGCTCGAGGCAGCTCATTTTCAATTCCTTCGACAACCGCAGACAGCACTTTGGATAATTTGCTAGAGCTGGCTATCAACTCCAAAATATTGTTACGTAGCTGACTTATTTTATCTTTTTCTGATAACTGACGGTTTTTACGCTGCATAAATAGTGAAAAAATTAGCGAGAAAATGCCTGTTACAATCAAAGATGCCAAAATAAGCGGCAAGGAAAACTCATTAAATTGCTGATAGGTTAATACTCCGGCAATTGAAATGAGTAAGGCATTGAGTAAACAAGCGATAATCGTCGGTAGTAAATAAAAACTGGCGATAATAATCGGAAACAACCAAAAAATTAAATCGCTGCCGACAATGTAAATACCAAATAAAATATTTACATGAGCAATAATGGCAAATAGCCCGCTGAATAGCTTAACCCTGCTAGTAAACCAAACACCAATAAAAATCACTGAAATGCCACAAACGGCGACAAGATCAACAAGGGTGCGTAAATAATTGTGTTCAAATACACTTTTAATCAAGAATGGCGATAAAATTAATACTGCTGCTGCCGTGACACCCAGTAATATTTTTTCTTCGATTGTACGGTTATCCCATTTTACCGTCATAGTAGATGACTGTCCTATTTACGTTTAGTCACTGGTAGTATTGAGTTAATACCATTTTTTTCACAATGTGCACTACTAAAAATCGATGGAATGAACACCAATTAAAACCATTGTAATAAGCTAACATAGAAATAAAAAAGAAAATGTATCGTGTTAACCGCTTTAAGTAAAATAACGTAAAGTAACCAAGATATACAAGCATTTCCACAAACTTAGTTGATGATATTGTGATAGAGAAAACACAGTTAAATCATGTGAAATCGAGTCTTATGTGAATCGATAACCATGCGTGTTAATAAAACGAGAAACTGACAGATTTAATTGTTTACATGTCATAGTATAATAAAAAATTGTAGTCTTATTGATTAACTGATGAGAATAACAATATATAGATCAATAACGTTCAATAAACCTGCAAAGTCAGTATTGGCAGCAATTTATTAAGCTGCGACGACTTGCCTTGCTTTACGTAAGGGATGTAAGCGGTTATGCATTACTTTAATGATGTCAAATTGGACTAACGATTTACTTTCTGAAAGCTGGCAATGCTGAGATAAAATCATCACAGTGGCAGCTTGCAAGCCATTATCAATCACCAAAGCTAAAACTTTTGAATAGCCACAGTTTAATTGAAATAACTTACCAACTTCGCAATAAACACATTCATCACTCACATCAAAAAACCAAGATTTTGGCATTTGTGATTGTAAAAGAAAGTGGGCGGCTGTGGCATTTAACGCTGTTTGCACAATACCAGCATCTGATATGTGAAGGACTCTAGGAAGGATGTCGAGCATCTTGATATAAAATTTAGCGTGTTCAATGCTGAATTCAGCTGCACTAAGTGCGTCTGGAATTAATAGTTTTGACTTATATGGGGTTAAGAACTCCATCTCGGAACCCAATGAAATACTCAGCTGCTTGCAAGTCTCATTGTATTCCCAATGCCAGTCCTTGTTTGGCATTAATAACATGGCTGTCTGCACCTAAATTAAAATGAACACCAGTGCATAATAGATGAATTTTCACGCAATATCAAAATTTAATTATAAAATATAACATATGTATCATAGTGTTAGCGCGATCGAACGATCTACAATTCGATCGCGGCATGATTTTTGATCAATAACTTAGCCATTTAGCTGCTATTTTACACAATAGGCGTTAACGATCTGATCGATTAATTTTGGGCCTTGGTAAATAAAACCAGAGTATATCTGCACCATGGTTGAGCCTGCGTCGAATTTGGCAAGCGCATCAGCGGCACTATTGATCCCGCCAACACCAATGATCGGGATCTTACCTTGTAAACAGATCGATAATTGTTTGATCACTTGAGTAGATAAGTCAGTCAAAGGTTTACCGCTTAAACCGCCCATCTCCTCAGAATGTAACAATCCTGTCACTGCATCACGACTTAAGGTGGTATTAGTTGCGATAACACCGTCAAATTGATTAGCTATTAATGAGTCTGCAATCGCTTGAATTTCATCTGCCGTTAAATCGGGTGCAATTTTTAACGCGATAGGTACATATTTACCGTATTTTTCGGCTAATTGCGTTTGTTTAGCTTTAATTGAACTGAGCAAATCATCTAACAACTCACCATATTGCATCGCACGTAAACCGGGAGTATTGGGAGAAGAGATATTAACGGCAATGTAGCTAGCATATTGATATACTTTTTCCATGCAAATAAGGTAATCATCTTTACCCTGCTCTACTGGCGTGTCTTTATTTTTACCAATATTGACTCCCACCATAATATCAGATTTTTTTGCGATGAGATTACGGACTAAGTTATCAACACCTTTATTGTTAAAGCCCATGCGGTTAATAATACCTTGAGCGGGCTTTAATCTAAATAATCGTGGCAGGTCATTACCCGGCTGCGGGCGTGGGGTAACGGTACCCACTTCAATGTGACCAAATCCCATCGCATGAAATGCATCCATAGACTCACCGTCTTTATCCATTCCAGCGGCTAACCCTACCGGATTTGGAAAAGTAAGCCCCATACAGGTAACGGGTGCAGACTTAACCTGTTGGCGATAAAAACAATTTAACGGTGTATTTCCCGTCATTCTCAAACTGCCGATAGCCACATTATGGGCTAACTCTGGGTCCATCTGAAACATGACTTTTTGTGCGATTTTGTAAAACATGGTTTCTCCTAGACCTAAAAAAAGCCCCGGCAATCGCCAGGGCTTGTTTACATTATAAAACTACTTCTGACCTTCGCAATGTAAAATCAGTAAGTTCAGTTCTCTTAGGGCGACTGAGAACTTAGCAAATTCATGTGTTTGTGAAACCTTAAAGTCTGAAAGCATGTGATACCATCTTTCAAGCAGTGGCTTGTTTAATGTCATCCATTCATTAATTACACTATCAGCATCACAGGTATCAGTACAGGTACGTAATACTGCAGAACTTAACGCACGTTGTTGCCAATCTAGCTCTTCTCTAAATGCAGCTCGCGCAAGCGCTTGCCAGTGGTTTGCAACAGGTTGAGCGCTTATTTGTTCTAAGAACCAATGTAGTTCAACTTTTGCACCCAATTTAAAGTAGGTTTCAGAAACTAACTCAAGAGTCTTATTCTCAAGTTGAGCTATTTGCGCAATGTCTAACGCAGAAAATAACGTGCTCATTTTTGCCACAACCTGTGCGACAGATTTAGGAACATTCTGGTTAGTAAGCGCAGTGATTTCAGCAGAAATAGCTTTCACTTCTGCAGCAATCATATATTGGTCAACGTTGGCTTTAAGTTGTTCAAATACAGGCTTAAAGAAGGCAACTGTTTGCACAATATCCTGAGCACGATTGCGATGACGAATAAACCAACGACAGGCACGGCGCATATTACGACGTAGCTGATGCAGCATTTCACCTTGTACATGAGCAGGAATAACGCCATTTAAGTCTGTAATTGATGTTGTTAATTCATCAAGACCAAACACTTCACGAGCCATAGTATAACAAATAGCCGCTTCAGCAACTGTTGCACCCGTCTCATCTTGCATACGTTGTACAAAATTAAATCCCATATCGTTAACTAATTCATTGGCTAACGACGTGGCAATGATTTCGCCGCGAAGTGGATGAGCAGTCATTCTGTCAGCATATTTCGCTTGTAACTTCTTAGGGAAATAAGCCACTAATAGTTTACTTAAAAATGCATCTTCAGTGATTTCAGGCGTCACTAATTGCTCTTTCAGCACCATCTTAGCGTAAGCCACTAATACAGACAGTTCAGGACGCGTTAATGCCCGACCGTTAGCTAAACGTTCAGCGAGATCATCATCGGTTGGTAAAAACTCAAGAGCACGATCAAGTTTACCGTCTTTTTCAAGGTACTGAATAAAACGGATTTGCTCTTTAAGTTGTGATACACCATGCACTTGAGTCACTGAAATAGTGCGAGTTTGGTCTTTACAGTCTTGAATAACAATGTCGCTGACTTCGTCAGTCATTTCTTCCAGTAAACGGTTACGTTGTTTAACCGTTAATTCACCTTCTGCAACCAGGGTATTTAAGAAAATCTTAATGTTAACTTCATTGTCTGAGCAGTCAACGCCACCAACGTTATCAACGAAGTCAGTGTTCATGCGGCCACCATTAGCACAGTATTCTATACGGCCTAATTGTGTACAACCTAAGTTACCACCTTCACCAATGATTTTAGCGCGAACTTCTTTACCGTTAACTCGTAATACGTCATTTGCTCGGTCGCCAACTTCTGCATTGGTTTCTTTACTCGACTTAACATAGGTACCGATACCACCGTTCCAAATCAGATCTACTGGCATTTTCAGTAGTTCTTTCATCAGTTCCGTTGGGTTCATGCTATCTTTGTCAGTGTCTAACATCTGTTTGATTTCAGGGGTCAATTTAATTGACTTAGCCGAGCGTAGGAATATTCCGCCGCCTTTAGAAATCAATTTCGCGTTGTAGTCTTCCCAGCTTGAACGGGGTAAGGCGAACAATCGTTGACGTTCAGCATAGCTTTCTGCAATTTTTGGCGTCGGGTCAATAAAGATGTGCATATGGTTAAATGCAGCGACCAATTGAGTCTGCTCAGACAGCAACATACCGTTACCAAACACATCACCAGCCATGTCACCAATAGCGACACAGGTAAATGGTGTAGTTTGACAATCTACGCCAATTTCACGGAAATGACGTTTAACAGATTCCCATGCACCGCGGGCAGTGATCCCCATCTTTTTATGGTCATAACCGTTACTGCCGCCTGATGCAAACGCATCACCGAGCCAGAAGTTATATTCAATCGCAATGGCGTTAGCAATATCAGAGAAGGTTGCAGTCCCTTTGTCTGCTGCGACAACTAGATACGCGTCATCTTCATCGTGGCGAACGACATCAACAGGAGGAACCACCTCACCATTTATAATGTTGTCAGAAATATCTAACAATGCACGGATGAAGATACGGTAACACTCTTGCCCCTCAGTAAAGATCGCCTCGCGGCCACCTTCTGTCGGCAATTGCTTACATACAAAGCCACCTTTTGCACCTACAGGCACAATAACGGTATTTTTCACTTGTTGTGCTTTCACAAGGCCCAATACTTCAGTACGGAAGTCTTCACGACGATCTGACCAACGTAAACCACCACGAGCTACTTTACCGCCGCGTAAATGGACACCTTCTACACGAGGTGAATAAACGAAGATTTCAAACTTAGGCAATGGCTTAGGCATTTCAGGAATTAAGCCAGGTGCAAACTTAAATGAAATGTAATCTTTCGCTACACCATTTGCAGCAGTTTGATAGAAGTTTGTACGTAATGTGGCGTTAATTAAATCTAAGTAACGGCGAATAATACGGTCATCATCTAGACTAGATACGTCATCAAGCTGGATATTGATTTGTTCTAGGAACTTACTCAAAGTACGCGTTTTTAGCTTTGGATTAAATTTACGGATAAACATTTTCACCAGTAAATCAGCTAACTTTGGATAACGACTGAAAGTTTCTTCAATATATGACTGACTAAACGTCGCATCGATTTGACGCATGTACTTGGCGTAAGCGCGTAAAATTGATACTTCACGACCACTTAATCCAGTAGACAACACCATGCGGTTAAAGCCATCATCTTCAAGTTTCTTTTGCCACACTTGTAACAGCGCAGTTTGGAAACGATCTTGACTGTCGGCAAGATTCTCTGTGGCAGCACCTTGTACTGTCATCAAGAAGTCCAAAATCCAGAACGTTGCACCATCATTTGTTTTCACTTCATAAGGGCGTTCATTAATAACGCGTAGACCAAAGTTTTCCAGCATTGGTAATACGTCAGATAAATGAATAGGCTCGTCTTTATGGAATAATTTTAAGCGAACTTTGTTGTCGTTTAACGCTGACTCTTGTGGCTGATAAAACAACATACCTAACTTATGGTCGTCATCTAATGCTTCTAAGTGTTGCATGTCGACTACAGCAGAGCTTGGCAAAACATCATCTTTATAGCTCGGCGGGAACGCATTTAAATAGCGTTTAGTTAATCCAGTACCTGCTTGCTCGCCAAGGGCATTATTTAATGCCGTGTGTAATTTATCATCCCATGAGCGAGCTGCTTCGATAAGATTTCTTTCAATCGCGGCCACATCAACATCCATATCGTTATTATCAACTTTGATAATATAATGAGTTCGAGCCAAAGTAGACTCAGAGAAATACGTGGTGAACTCAACATCTTCATTACTTTTGAAGTGTTGTGCCAAAATACGTTGCGTGTCTTGGCGTAGCTTAGTGTTGTAACGGTCTTTAGATACATAAACTAAGCACGATAAGAAACGACCAAAACCGTCTTTGCGAACAAATAACTTAAGCTTATCTCGATCTTGCATTTCTAATACGCCATGGGCCATATTAGAGAGTTCATGATCCTTAGCTTGGATTAGCTCGTCACGAGGTAAGTTCTCAAGAATGTTCATTAGCGCTTTATAATCGTGTGAGCGCGGTGTTAACCCTGAATTGTCAAGGATACGTTGAACTTTCTCACCCAGTAATGGGATCTCACGAGGGCTGCGGTTATAAAGGTTAGATGCATAAAGACCAATAAAGCGATCTTCACCAATAACGTTGCCCTTTTTATCAAAACGCTTAACGCCAACGTAGTCAACATAAGCAGGTCTGTGTACACGGCTTTTGGCGGAACTCTTAGTCAATACCAATAAGGTTTCATCTAAGGCTTCTTTACGCGCTGAGTCAGACAAGGTTGACAGTAAAAGACCTCGCTCACTGTGAGATGCTTTAGAGCGATTCATTAAACCAAGGCTTGAGTCTAGATCAGGCACAAGCTCCACATCGCCTTCTACCCGTTTTAAATCATAATAACGATAGCCAAGCAAAGTAAAATGATGATTGTTTAAGTAATTTAAAAAATCAATCGACTCTTGTAACTCTGCCTTGTCACCAGGAAATGGGCGCGAAGGTAATTGTTTAATTGTGTCAGTTAATTTATCTGTCATTAACTGCCAGTCATTCACTGACGCTGAAACATCTGCAAGTACCGACTGTATTTCTTTTTCTATAATTTTAATGTCGGCATCGCTGTTTTGCTTATCTATCTCAATTAAAAATACCGCCACACTACCACTGTCTTCGGCTGCGTCGTTTAAAAATGACACATCTGTGACATTGTTTTGCTCGCGGATCACGGCCAATGGCGTATGTAGCATCACATGAGCAGTAATACCCATGCGATTTAGCGCCATTGTTAATGAGTCAACCAAGAAAGGCATATCAGATTGAATAACTTCGATAACGGTATGGGTTGACTGCCAGCCATGTTTTGCTTGGCTTGGATTAAACACTCGGATATGGGTCTTATCTGTTGATGTTTTATTAAGGGCATTCCATAAACTCACAGCTGCACCATATAAATCACTGTCATTACGCGCATTGAGATCGTCTTTTGACATATGGGCGTAGAGGCAATTAGCAAATTGCTCCACTTGTTTTGCTTGAGAATTAGGGATTTTTGTGTGAATTAAATTGACTACATTTTCAAGTAGTACAGAAGGCATTGCATCTTTCAAGGCCATGTTGCAGATTCCTTAAGCGTCTATGGCAGCGCTCTTATCATTATATGGATGCTTCGGCTTGTTGATTCGGTCTGTCCGAGTCATTTGTATTTATCACGTAAACTACTGTTTTGCGTTTTACAAAAGAAACTCATGTCTGAGATCTGGTGCAAAGTTTATTACTTAATTGCTGCTATATCGAGGAAAATTTTAGTGGTACATCCTCTATAAATCCAGTTGTCAGCATAGAATAGCGTTTAAAATGACAATTAAATCGTTTGCATAGAGTAACTATGCAAAATAAAAAAGGGAGCTAAGCTCCCTTTTTTATTTAATCGCATGTTTTATTTACTTTTTTCGCCAAAACATAGCCGCCAGTGCAGGTAGAATAATAATTGCACCTAACATATTTACTAAAAACATAAAGGTGAGCAAAATACCCATGTCCATTTGGAATTTAAGGTCTGAGAAGAACCAAGTACTCACACCGATGGCTAACGTTAATCCAGTAAAGATAACCGCACTACCACGTTCGACTAAGGCTTCAAAATACGCTTGCTGTACTGGCATACCATTGCTCAGTTTATTAGACATGGTCGATAAGATATAAATACCGTAATCCACACCAATACCTACACCAAGGGCAATAACCGGTAACGTACTTACCGCAAGACCAATATCAAGTAATGTCATTAATGCTTGCGCTAATGTTGATACAACATACAAAGGTATAATGACTGCAATTGTAGCTTTGAGTGATTTAAAACTGATTAAACACAATACAAATACAGCACCATAGACATAAATCATCATAGGTAGCTGAGCTTCACTCACAGCCTCATTAGTCGCAGCCATTACGCCAACAGGACCAGAAGCTAGTTTAAACTGTAATGTATCGCTATTAAGTTCAGCAGCAACGGCTTTTACTTTCTTCACCACCACTTCAATAGTTTCAGCCTTGTGATCTTTTAAGAAAAGATACACAGGCATCACTGAACAATTACCGTTTAATAAGCCAGAAGTCGTCGGTACTTGACCAACAGCTTGTACTAAACTGGCGGTAGTACGTGGTAATATTTCCCAGCGAGGATTGCCTTCGTTAAAACCAGCATTCACCTTTTTGGCAACAGAAGCCAAACTTGCCGTTGATTCAACACCAGGTGTATTTGCAACCATCCACTCAAATTGGTCAATTTGAGTCAACACAGAATGATAAGTACAGGCTTCTGGTGTTGCTTCTACAATCACTGTCATTACATCAGTAGTGATAGAAAAATGATCAGTGATAAAGAATGTATCTAAGTTGTAGCGAGAGTCTTGATGAAGTGCAGGCGCCCCACCCTGTAAATCTCCAATTTTCATTTTAGATGATTGCTGAAAACCAATACCGTATAACACCGCAGTTGAAATCAACACAATGACAGCATATTTCGGCGTGGCAAAATTTGATAACCAACGCCACATATTTTCAATCTTCTGGCGTTTTTCTGGATTTTCTTGCTTATTAGGTAATTCAAAATACGAAATCACCAATGGAAGTAAAATAAGGTTGGTTAGAATAATCACTGCCACACCTAACGAGGCAGAAATAGCAAGTTCACGAATTATACCGATATCAATTGCTAGCAAGGTTAAAAAACCAACTGTATCAGATAAAAGTGCTACACCACCTGGCACCAACAAGCTTCGAAATGCTGACGCTGAAGCCGCCTTTGTGGTTTGACCGTCTAGGACACGGCGTCGCACAGCATTAATCATCTGTACCCCGTGACTCACACCAATCGCAAATACCAAAAATGGTACCAGAATCGACATAGGATCTAAGCCAAATCCAACCACAGTGAGTAAGCCTAATTGCCAACAAACTGCGACTAAACTACAGACTAAAGGCAAAATGGTTAACATGATTGATTTAGAGAACAAATAAACCATGACAGCAGTAATAACGATGGCAATTAGGAAAAACAACAGTACGCCTTTGGCGCCTTCTGCAACATCCCCAGCCATTTTAGCAAATCCGATAATATGAATTTTTATCTTATCGTTTTCAAACTTGACACGCAGTTCTTGTTCTAATTGGTTAGCAAACGCAATAGTATCAATGGCTTTACCCGTTTGTGGGTCAAACTCCATCAACTGTGCTGACACCATTGCAGAAGTATAGTCATTGCCGATCAAGCGACCGACAATACCTGCTTTTTCAATATTGTCGCGAACAATTTGTAAACTATAATCATCATTACGAAAATCTGCGGGTATCACAGGGCCACCGGCAAAACCATCTTCAACCACTTCGGTAAAACGTGTAGAGGGTGAAAAAAGTGATTTTACTTGTGAGCGTTCTACGCCCGGAATAAAAAATAATTGATCATGCACGTTTTTTAGCGCATCAAAAAATACCGGGTTAAATATATTGCCACTTGTATCTTCAACGGCAACCATAATGCTATTAGCACCACCAAAATCTTTTTGGTGTTTGGTGTAGGTCTGCATATACGAGTGATTAAGCGGAATATTTTTACTAAAAGCCGCATCCATTTTTAATTGGCTGGCTTGATAACCTAAGAAAAAGGTAATAAAAATAAATGAAATAATGACCCATTTCCGATTACGGAATAAATGAGATTCGAATCCATTGACCAGTTTTTCTAACATCTTATCGGCCCTATTATTGTTGTTTTATAATCCAATCTAACCCTTAGGTTAGTTAAGCTGGAACAGTCCCTTAGAACCGGCAAACCATAACTGGCCTTTACTGTCCTTCGCAATTGCCACAATGTTTTCACCTTGGCGTCGAGTGACGATTTCTGCTTTGGTACCATCAATAGACAATACAACCCCAGCATTTCCTACAAGGTATAACTCATTATTGGCAGTAACAAGCGCCCCATTAATAGATGATTCAACGGGTAACTCAACTTGCTGCCATTCTGATAATGTTAAATCTGATTTGAAGACATGTCCACGCAACCCCATGACGTAGATATTGTCACCCATCTGAATTGCATTAAACATCGAGCCATCATAATCAAAATCGACTTTAGTAAAAGTTTGACCGTTATCTTCTGATACGGCAACCATACCTAATTCACCGACTAATAATAAACGCTGATCGGCTAAACGAATCAAACGATTAAAATGTGGCAATAAGGCAGAGCGTTCAGATAAATAAAGAGCCTCATCCTCAGCTTTTAACTCATTTAAATAAGCAATATCTTCTTCAAAGAGTAACTCTTGGTGGAATTCGTCTTGCCAAGTTTTTCCGCCATCTGCTGTACGATAAAATAACCCGTAAGCACCAACGGCAATACCATCATTAGCGGTATAGAAACGCACATCTAAAAAAGGTTTTTCAATATCAGTTGATTGCATTTGTAACGACCACGTCTCACCACCGTCTTCGGTATGAATAATCGTTGCATCATGACCAACAGCCCAGCCTTTATTCTCATCGAAAAAAAACACTTTAGTTAGCTGAGTTAATACAGGTGTAGCGACTTGTTGCCATTGACCATTTTTAAGTAGTAGCACATTGCCACGCTGCCCTACGGCAACAAGATGGTCGCCAGCATTGGCAATATCAAGCAATAATGAGGATTGAGCTAAAGGTTGAATTTGAACAGTAAGAGGGTCTAATTGGGCATTGACTGAAGCAGTATATAAACATGCACTAATCCCAATCGCCACTGCACTGCGAAGCATGCTAAACGTCATACAAACTTCCTTAACAATGAAGGGGCGCTAAGCGCCCCATTTTTTACGGCTAATTAACGAATACCGGCACGTCTTAGCGCATCTGGGGTAAAGTTAGATTCTGAAAGTGACGCATCAAAGTTGTACATGCGGCCTTCGTTATCCAATCCCATTGCTAAGTAACGACGTGATTGTAAGTCATGGAATACTTCTAACGTACTCCAATTCGTTAATGCATCATAGTAGTTAATCGTATGTGCAACACCGACACGATATAACTCGTCGCGGTTATCGTACATATCAGTTAAAGACACCTGCCATGAATCCTCGTCAATATAAAACACACGAGTTTTATAGATATGACGCATACCGTCTTTCAACGTTGCTTTCACTTCCCAAACACGATGTTTTTCATAACGAGCATATTCAGGGTTGATATGACCAGGTTTTATAATTTGGTCATACTTTAACTTGTCTGAATGTAGCTTGTAATCATTGTAAGGAATATAAACTTCTTTTTTGCCAACAAGTTCCCAGTTGTAACGCGAAGGAGAACCGTTAAACATATCGAAGTCATCTGTGGTTCTTAACCCGTCAGATACTGTGCCTGGTGTATCAAATGCCACGTTAGGAGCTTTACGAACGCGACGCTGTCCGGTGTTGTAAGTCCATGCTTGACGAGGTAAAGCCTCTTGGTCCATGGTTTCTTTTACCAACAAAGCAGTACCAGCTAAACGAGCGGGTTGTGTAACAACTTGTTTAAAATAAAACAAAGTGTTGGTCTCTTTTAGCTTATCTAAGGTCACTTCAGGACGAGTATATTCAAAACGAATCTCTTCCGCATTTTCAACCAAGGTATAAGAACCGCTTGAGGTTGGTGCGGCTTGGCTTCGATAAGTTTCTACATCGACACCACGATAACGTAAAATATGGTTCCAAATGACTTCTAAACCATTAGCAGGAATTGGAAACGGTACACCAATTGTTGCGCCGGAGATACCGTTACCTTGAGAAACTAATTCTGCATTAACGGCATTAACTTTAGTTGCATCGTAAACATACTGAGGTACAGATGCACTGCGACGAGATTGATACACATTCATTTTGTACGTATCAGGATAAAGCTCTAATAGCTTATTCTGGCCTGGCGTTAAAAACTCTGCATATTGTGCTTTGTTAGCATTGGTAATGGTAAATAATATTTTATCTTCAGGGAATGGATCCGGGTGATGCATTCCTTTGGTGTAACCTGCAACAGGCTTAGTAATACCACCGTCCCAAGCTGGGATTGAACCATCGGCATTAGCCGCTTTTTCACCGCCCAAAGGAGTTAACGTCGTGCCTAATGTGTCAGCGTCAGCTTGTGATACTTTCGCCAGCGCAGCAGGTGCACCAAGTGCCATAATCACTGCTGCCGATAATATCGTCAGTTTCTTCATTATAATTATCCTTTTAGATCGAATACTTGACGTTTAAAGAGATGTAATCTCTGTCAGTCATCGCATTTGTTGTTCCTACACCACCAAAGAAGTTGTTGTAAGAAATATCAGCGCCCCAACGACTTTGATAATCAAAGTTTAGACCTATCGCAACTGATTTTCTGCCCTCTGTAAATAAGAACATAGGATCAGGTGTTATACCGTTAACATCATGTGAAAAAATGATGCGTGGATACATGTTTACCCCAGCAAACACGTTATTAAAGTCAGCTTTAGCCACTAGACGATAACCCCAAGCAAAATCGGTTGGGAATGGATTAGTTTCAGGGCCATTGTGTAATGCTTCAATAATACCTGGCATATCAGGGTTACCACCAGAGCGCGCAGTACCAGGACCGCTTAGACGCAACTCATCAAATCCTGGCATGTCATGGATCCAAACACCACCCACTTCAGCAAGCATGGTTAAGTTATCTAACCCTAATGTTGGGCCAAATAAATGAGTAAACGTCATTTGAGCCTGAGTGGTGTCACGAGTGATATACCCATCAACCGTTTCTCCAGGAGAATAAACATCCATTTGAGAAATGCCATCGAGATCTGGACGTAAACCCGCATTCGCTAACTGCTGAGGCATTGCAGCAAACAATAGTTCGACATCATCGATTTGTAATGGTTCGTCAACACGGTGAGCAATTTCACCGGCAACTGAAGTATCACCGACTAATGTGTTAAAGCTAAAACCATATAATTGAATATCTTCAGGATAAACAATTTGTGATTTAGTAAACGTTTCCATGCTGAGTAATAAGTCACGATCAATATTACCGCCGCTAGCCGCTAAACGACCATAATCTCGAGCAATCGCTTCTGATGTGAAGTTAGAGGCTGTACCACTAATAATAGGACGGCGACTGTGGTAATTCATGTAGTACAAACCAAACTCTGTTTCACCTAATTCTGGTGAGTAATAACCAAGTTTAATACCGTATTGACCATCATCACTAGGATCAGCCGCATCTTGAACCAAAGCCACTTTAGTTGAATAAGCCGTCATATAAGCCGCATAAGCAGAGTTAAACCCTGTTGCAGCAGCTGCTTCGTATAAACGGGAATATTCAGAAATTAAGAAGTCTTGATTGATATCAGGGTTAGAGTTAAACCCTAGCTGCGCATTTTGATCGTAGCCACCAAAACCCGCAAAATCGTTAGTTGCAAAGTTAGAACCTGGTGTAGGAACCCAAATGCCCTGCCACTCATATTGATAGAAAGCTTCAACGTTGAGGTTTTCAGTTAACCCTAAAGAAGCCCAAACCATCCCTTGAGGACGAAATGCTTCTTTGAGCTCTGAACCTGGTGCATTAAGGATGTTTAAATCGACAGCGTTAATTTCAGCAATACCATGCGAAATAAGCGCGCTTTCTCCCCAAGAAACAACCTGACTACCCACTCGTACACTTAATGGGTTAGCACCGTCATTTAAATCCCAGTTGCCATAGACAAACGCATCTAATAAGCGAATGTCTTTACATTGCACTTCTGATGCTTCGCCATCTTCACAAGGGTCAAACTTTTGGCCCGTCAACGGGTCATTGAAATCATAACTACCATCATTTAATTTACGATCGTAGAAGTACATTCCACGAAGGAAAAGACCATAGTTTTCGTATTTTAGTGATAACTCATGAAGACCTTTTACAATCTCAGATGTAGTATCACCTTTAGCATACAATAAGTTACTTAAATCATTGTTGCTCGAATATGAACCAGATTGGTCCCAAATTTGAGCAGAAGTGTATTTGGTCGAACCAAAGGCACCACCAAAAGCAGAATAACCAGACCAATCAAATTGAGGTTGGTTTACCTTACCAATTTGACCGCTCCAGTCGCGGTCAGATACTCGCCAACTTGCACCTGCTGTCCATGTAGAGTCAAATGTTCCTTGAACATCACCCCAATCAAACGAAACTGCTGAGGCTGAAGTGCTCATACCCAAACATAATGCCGACACCACCCCCAAAGCGAGAGCCGACTTGTTAAATCTTTTTTTAACAATATTCATTTTAGTTCATCTCCGTAACCTGTTGGATTAGTTGTTATAGGAATTAAAACCAACATCTTGTTAGCCCACAGGCAACACCATTGTTACAGCATTTAACTATATTGAGCAAGGTCAAAAAAAAGAAAATGTTTAAGAAAATTAACGATGTCCAGCTAAATAACATCGAAAAAAACTAGCTTATATTTGAATTGAGAAAATAGAAAAGGTTACAAAGAATGAACCACTAACGAAAAAAGTTTATTTTCATGCACTTATAAATAATCATATTATTAACTTTACCATAACATGAATCAATCAAACGTTTGGAGTATAAACTCTAAACTTTATTAAGTGATTTAAAACTTCCATCATTATTTAACATTAATTTAAACTTACCCCGTATCCCTTGGGGGGTTAAAAATGGTCTAAAATACTTACCATTGATGTGCAACACTCTTCCATGCTGATCACGCACTTCTACTTTTTCAGCAACCCCTTGGTAGTACGGTAAAAAAGCGTCGTAGCTTACATTCAAAGAAAAGTATAATTCCATTGCTTTCTCCACAAAAAAGGAGAGCAAGCTCTCCTTTTTAAATGCCAATTTTGTCATCAGTCAATCTTAATAAGATGACAGTAAAACGACAACTATTAAGCCAACGATTTAGTGACTTTTTCGTATAAATCTTTCGATAAATCTGGCAAGTTTTTGAGCTCTTGCAAACACTGCTTCATCAACTCCTGCCTTGTTGCATCAAATTTTGCAAATTGGATTAATGGAGTAATCATTCGTGAAGCAACTTGGGGGTTGCTTTTATTCAATTTAACTAAAATTTTAGTTAAATAGCGATAACCTTCACCATCAGCACGATGGAATTGATAAGTATTCGCTGCTGCAAACGCACCAATTAATGAACGCACACGATTTGGATTAGAGAAACTAAAACTATTGTGTTTAGTTAATTGTTTAATATTTTCAATTACATCATCACTATTAATAAGTGCTTGCAACGTAAGCCACTTATCCATCACTAATGGTGTAGAATGCCATTTAGACTCAAAGTCACTTAACAAAGCAGGTAAACACGCTAATTGCGCTGTGGCTGCTGCTTTTAATGCCCCAAGACAATCAGTCATGTTTTGCGCTGCATAATATTGTTTTTCAACCAGACTCTCATGCACATCAGATATCTGGCACAATAAACTTAAGGCGATATTTTTAAATGCACGAGCTCCTGCATCATCGATATTAGCAAGTTCGCGATAACGTACTAATAATTCATCTTCACATGCGGTAGCCAACTCTTCAACGACGAATTCCCTGGCTTTGGCAAGGGCATCTAAATCAACAGTATTAACTTGTTCAATTAATGCTGAAGCAGATGGAATAGATAAAATCTCAGCAACAAGGGCTTGGTCTATATTCACATCTAAAATAATGCCCCTAAATGCTTCGATAACTCGACTGTCAACGGTCATTACTTGCTGTTGTTGTAATTGAGCAATGTTAGTCCAAATAGTTTGGCTAACTAATTGAACAGAGGCTTCCCAACGAGCAACCTCACTAGATGCATAGCGCATTAAATGCACAAGTTGTTCAATAGTAAAATCATAAACTAATTTAACAGGGGCAGAGAAATCCTGTAACAACGAAGGTGTTGGCACTGAACTTATCTCGTCAAACACAAATGTTTGAATGGATTTAGTCACATCCAATACTTTATTAACTAACGACGTTCCTGAACTGTCTAACAGCTCAATACTAAAAGGAATATGTAAAGTTTGACCTTTCACTCCTTTAGAGACAACGTGTTGAGCAACAGTTAAATGGTATTCACCTTTGTCGGCATCAAACTTATCGGTAACCGTCACCACAGGCGTTCCTGCTTGACTATACCAGCGCCTAAACAGTGTTAAATCTTTGCCGCTGGCATCTTGCATAGCATTAACGAAATCATCACAAGTTACAGCCTGGCCATCATGGCGCTCAAAATAACACTTCATTCCAGCTTGGAAACCATCTTCACCCAGAATGGTGTGCATCATACGAATAACTTCAGCGCCTTTGTCGTAAACAGTCACAGTGTAAAAATTATTCATTTCAATGACGCTTTCAGGGCGAATGGGGTGCGACATTGGCCCCGCATCTTCAGCAAACTGTTGGTTTTTCATTACACGAATAGCTTGAATACGGTTAACTGCGCGTGAACCAACATCTGAACTGAATTCTTGATCACGAAATACCGTTAGGCCTTCTTTTAAACTTAATTGAAACCAATCGCGGCAAGTAACGCGGTTACCTGTCCAGTTATGAAAATATTCATGGCCTACAACCGACTCAATACCGTGATAATCATCATCCGTTGCACTGGCTTTATCAGCAAGAACATATTTAGTATTAAACACATTCAAGCCTTTATTTTCCATCGCACCCATATTGAAAAAATCAACAGCGACAATCATATAAATATCTAAATCATATTCTAAGCCAAAGCGTGTTTCATCCCACTTCATCGATTTTTTCAATGATGCCATAGCATGATCTGCTTTGTGTAAATTACCTTTATCTACGAAGACTTGTAACTTAACCTCACGACCTGACTGAGTAGTAAAGCTATCATTTAATAAATCGAAATCTCCTGCTACAAGGGCAAACAAGTAACTTGGTTTTGGAAATGGATCGTGCCATTTAACAAAATGTCGTCCAGAGCGAGGCATTTCGCCTTTATCGACCAAATTACCGTTACTGAGTAAGAATGGAAACGCCGATTTATCGGCCTCAATACGCACTGTATAAATGGCTAGCACATCAGGACGATCTAAAAAGTATGTAATTCGGCGAAAACCTTCAGCTTCACATTGAGTGCAATAAGCACCGTCAGACATGTACAAACCTTCAAGACTTGAGTTTGCTTCTGGATCTAACAAGGTAATCACTTCAAGCTCAAACTCCGCGAGATCAGTATTAATAAACAGTTGATTATCGTGCTGTCGATAATTAGCAGACACACCATTTAATTTAACCGAGCTTAATGAAATTTGTTCACCCTCTAATACCAACTCGTGTTGGTGATCTCCGTTACGGATCACTTTGCTTGTCGCTGTAACTTTGGTGTTTTTGCCATCCAAAATGACATTTAGATCAACATGGGTAATCGTGAATGCTGGCTTGGCATAGTTTTTTAGGTGTTTTTCTTGTGCTTGGCTCATACAGGATCCTTTTCGAACAAACTCATTGATGTTGCAGTGTTTATCGTATAGTTAAACAAATATAACCATGCAGTTACACCACTAACTAAATACAGTAAAAACTTAACGATATTAATTTTATTAAGAAAAAACGCGCCTAAGCGCGTTTTTGTAAGTAACGGTGTGACTTATTTAGTACTAGCATTAGCCAGTTTTTCTGCATCAGCCATATCTAATGTGATATATGCTGTTTCATCTAAAAATGCATCAGGTAACTTACTGTCGTCAGTTGTCTCAATGTCATCAAGAGACTTAACCGCTTCTAAACCTTGATGAATACGACGGGCATTCTCACGGTCTAAAGCGCGTTTATCATCAGACTCACGTGAAGCTATGCGTTCACTTTCAACGAGCGAAATCGTTTTATCATCATGATGCTTTTTAAATTCGTTAATATCTTCATAGATATAACTAAATTCAGTATCAGTACTAATACGTGCTTTATGCTTCACGTCTAGATGACTAATTAAGCTCGGCGTTATATTACCTAACGTACTGTATTGGGCTACAGGCACTTTATCCCATGGAAGAGCATTTTTCTCTTCTGACTCACCATATTCACCAGGCTCAAGTGCACTTGGGAAACGAACATCTGGGGTAACACCTTTTAGCTGAGTACTGCCGCCATTGATACGGTAAAATTTAGCGATAGTATACTGTACATGTCCGATTGGTTTTTCGTACATATCATAAATTCTACCTAGGCTCTTGTGCTGTTGCACAGTGCCTTTACCAAATGTTGATTCACCGACAATAAGGGCTCTGTCGTAATCTTGTAACGCTGCTGCAAAAATTTCAGAGGCGGAAGCACTGTAACGGTCAACCATGACAGTCAATGGGCCGTTATAAGCGCTTTTTCCATCGTGATCGCTATTTTGATTTACACCACCATTAGCATCACGGATCTGAACAACTGGTCCCATGTCAATGAATAAACCGGTTAATAACGTGGCTTCGGTGAGAGCTCCACCGCCATTACCACGAAGGTCAATAATGATACCTTCTACGTTATCTTGCTCAAGTTTGGCTATTTCTTTGGCGACATCTTGCGATAAATTCATGTAAAAGCCAGGAATTTGAATCACACCAACCTTGCGGTTCGCATATTGGCCGTCTTTTGGCTCAACCACTTTAGACGTTGCAGCACGATCTTCTAAACGGATTTTGTCTCGTGTAATAGTTACTTCAAAAGGTTTAGCATTTGCGCCACCTTTGTTAGGCAAAATCTGTAATACAACTTCACTGCCCTTTGGGCCTTTAATCAAGTCGACTACATCATCTAAACGCCAGCCAATAACATCAACAATATCTTTGTCTTTTTGACCTACACCGACAATTTTATCTTCTGGAGATAACTTCTCACTATTTGCTGCAGGGCCGCCAGCAACAAGACTTTTAATAACTGTGTAGTCATCGTCCATTTGCAAAACAGCACCAATACCTTCAAGGCTTAAGTTCATTTCCATCTGGAAACGTTCTGCATTGCGAGGCGATAAATAGCTAGTATGAGGTTCTACACTACGGGCAAACGCATTCATTACACTTTGAAATACATCTTCGCTTTGCGTTTGGCTTAATCGTTTAATGGCATTGTTGTAACGCTTCTCTAACACTTCAACAATTTCAGGCCATTTCTTACCCGTTAGCTTTAAATTTAATGCATCATATTTAACGCGTTGACGCCATAATTCGTTAACTTCAGCTTCATTTTTTGGCCATGCAGCATCTTCACGATCAAATTCGTATGCATCACCCGCTTTGGTAAAATCAAATTCTTTGTCTAGAAGGGTTAATGCATAAGCAAAACGTTCATAACGACGTTTTTGTACCAAATCGTACATAGTGAATGCAGGAGTAATATCACCCGAAGTCACCATATTATCAAATTGGTTTTTGTACTCATCAAAACTGGCGATATCTTCGGCTGTGAGCACATTACGACGATAATCTAGTTGCTCTAGAAAACGTCCGTAAATTTGCTCAGAGAAGGCATCGTCAAGATTAAAACGGTGGTAGTGCGAGCGAGTAAATAAAGTCGTTACTCGCTTGCTAGCCACTTTGTGTTGTGGCTCTTGTGCTAGTTTGGGTAACTCGCTGATTTGAATCGTTGGTGATATTGCCCACGCCGAAAAGCCGACAAATAAGCTGGCAATCGACACGGCCAAGGTAAGTTTTCGCATCAACAAGTACTCCTTAAATTTCTATAATAGTATGTGCTCTACACGTACTTTGATGGTCAAGCCAGTGTCTAACTGAACATGCACATCTTCTTTGTTAATATCAGTAACAACACCAGGAACCGGTGTCGCGCCTAACTTAACATTCACTCGTTGCTTTTGTTTTAATTCTTCAAGCTTTGCAGGCTCAAGTTTAACAACAGGCGCAGCGACAGGTGCTGGACGTTCTTTCTTCACTGGTGCACGTTTAGGTGCAGCTTTCTTAACTGGCTTTTTTGGGGCATTTTTAGGTGCTTGAGCCTGACGCTTAGCTTTAGCCTTTTCTTGGCTTTCTTTTAGCGTAGCTTGAGCATGGTCAATATGCTCTTGCTCTAACTCACCACATTCATTGCCATCTAAATCGATACGTTTTGCACCGGCTTTAACACCTTTAAGGTATCGCCAGCTGCTTGTATAACGACGAAGAGCAACACGTAATTGTGTTTTACTGACTTTAGAATCATCAGCTAACCGTTCAGCCAAATCTTGAAACAGACCAATCTTTAATGGCTTAGTTTCACCTTCAGCGATAAAGCATAAAGGAAAGGTTTCATATAAATACGCTAAAATTGCGTTGGTGTCGGTCAACTTGTCTGTTGATTCCATTTTTACTTCCACGTTAATAAAGGGACTGGTTCAGCGGCATTGTAGCCATGCAGTCGTTCATCTTTCGCCAAGCTTCATCGTTAAAGCTCAACGTACAAATTATCACTATCCGCCTGTTTGCTAAAGTCATTGAAACAAACCTTAACAATTTAACCGAACTTACTATCAGCTTAAATCATCGCTAACAATGAAATCCAGTACAAATGCGTGCAGCTGCGTATTATAAAGCCCGCCACAGCGAATGCGACCATGATTTAGCCTTATTTGTTCGCTATTTAAGCAAATAGGCAAGATTCGAAACTTTTTACCATCATTTCTAGGCCAATTTGATCATCTTCATCGAAACGATTCAATAATGGACTGTCGATGTCTAAAACCGCCACAACTTCATCGCCGCGACGAACAGGGATGACAATTTCTGAATTACTCGCCGAATCGCAAGCAATATGACCATCGAATTGATGTACATCTGCAACTCTTTGGGTTTCATTTAAGGCTGCAGCAGTACCACATACGCCCTTCCCCATGTCAATTCGAGTGCAAGCTACTTTACCTTGAAACGGACCTAATACTAATTGGTCAGCACGCTTAATGTAAAATCCGGCCCAATTAAGGTCAGCTAAATTATCATTAAGTAATGCAGAAAAGTTAGCCATGCCCGCAATTAAATCGTCTTCGCCTTCTAACAATGCTTGGGCTTGGCGGTTTAATGTTTGGTAAAATTCGGTTTTCATTCTTGTTCCTTAACTCTGGCATTAACGCTCACTGTTGGCATTAACGTCGTTATTCCGCTGATGTATTTTTTGCAGATGCTTTTTTTACTTTTGTTGCAGCAGGGGTTTTAACCTGTACTGTGCCTTTTAGCAAGTTAGAAAGCTCATCTTTATTGTTTGCTAGATAAAATGCGAGTTGTTCGCACTTATTTTCATCAAGACCTAAATCTGCTTGCGTCAAAAAAGGAAGTAGATTATCGGCAATATCAAGCATCTTATCGTAGGCGTCAGCCTCCTTTTTCGATGTGAATGTCATCTTTTCCACCCCTTCTCTAACCACGACAAATTGGGTAATCACTGCCATGATATTATCCTCACTGTTTTTATATACAGTACATAGAATCTCATACTATTAACTTATGATGCAAGTGTTCTGATTATTCTGATATTATCAAGCAAAGCAGATATATTGCGTGTTGCATTTTATCTGCCGTCATCTGAGTAAAAAAGATGGCTTGGCAAGTGTTTGCTCATTAATAGCACCGTATATTACTATGGATTAAAAACTTTTGATGCATGAACTAGATGACCACGATTCCATCATCTTATGCCGGTCTTGTGATCTGGCCGTCACAAAGCGAGCACTCCCTTCAAGTGCGCGGGCAATCTGTCCGCGTTGTGATACGGTTTTATACGACTCTCCATATTGTTCTATTAATGGCATGTTAGCTTTATGTCTTGCTGCATTAATTATTTTTATACCCGCGAATTTATTACCTGTGCTTGAAATTCATTTTTTAGGCAGTATTCGCACCACCACAGTAATAGAAGCTGCAATAGCGGTATGGGCGCAAGGATATTGGGTAGTGGGACTTGCTGTATTAGTCGCCGCAGTGATTGCGCCAGCTGTGTTAATTTTATCAATTTTAACCCAGGTTATTATCGTAAAATTAAAATTACAGCGTTCTTTTTGGCAGCGAATTTATACAAGCTTGCTCAAAAACCAGGGGTTAATCGCGCAGATGACCATGCTCGAAATTTATGTCATCAGCTTTTTAGTTTCAGCGTTTCAATTATCTGACTTTTCAGATGTATATTTTGGCATGGGCACATTTAGTTTTACCATGTTGTTTGTCATTATTTTATTTTTACAACGAGAATATAATCTTGAACACATGTGGAGCTATGTAGATGAACATTGATCAATCATCCACATCTGAGCTACCCGTTGCTGAAGTGAAACAGCGAAGCACAACTACACCTAAACACTTGCAAGGTAATCAGCTCGGGTTATGTTTATGCTCAGTGTGTAAAAAGCTCAATGTCACTAGCAGTAGTCATTGTCGTCGCTGTTTTAGTCCATTATCAACACGTAATTACGCCAGCGTACAACAAAGTTGGGCATTACTTGTTACCGCTACGATTTTATTGGTGTTAGCCAATATCTACCCTATTACACTATTGACTAATCGTGGGGTGGTCACCAATGACACCATCTTTAGCGGCATAAGTCATTTGGTTCAAACAGGTATGTTTCCGATCGCCATAATTGTTTTTACTGCCAGTATTTTAGTGCCCTGGTTAAAAATTTTTGGTCTAGCAACATACTTAGCAGCCATTAGCTTTAACTTACCTATTTCAAAACGAAAATTAATGGTGGGTTTTCATATTATTGAATGGATTGGCCGTTGGTCGATGCTCGATTTATTTGTTATTTCATTAACCGTTGCACTCGTTAATATGGGGCAATTACTTGATGCTAAACCTGCGCCTGCAGCTACGGCTTTTGCGTTAGTTATTTTGCTAACACAACTGGCCGCTAAAGTGCTTGATACTCGTTTACTCTGGGACCGCTTGGAAAAAAAACATGACACAAATTGAATCACCTAAAGTTGTGAAGAAAAAATTATTCTCGCCAATCTGGTTATTACCCGTGGTCGCGTTAATTTTAGGCGCTTGGCTTGGGGTTAAAAGCATCAAGGAGTCTGGCATTGAGATCGTTATACACTTTCCGAGTGCTGCAGGTATCGACATAGGTAAAACACTTGTGAAATACCAAGGGTTAACTGTGGGTAAAGTGACTGATATTGGCATCGATGACGATTTAAAAGGCGTTAATGTGAAAGTCGTGATGGACTACAGAGCTGATCCATTTTTAAATCAAAACACATTGTTTTGGTTAGTTAAACCTAAGGCTAGCATTACTGGTGTTGAGGGCTTAGACACCTTATTTTCTGGTAACTATATTGCGATTCAACCTGGTGATGGCCGCTCGGCAACTGAGTTTGAAGCACAACGCGAAGCGCCAGCAATTTTACCTGGTAGCGAAGGTATTATGGTGGAGCTCAAAGCGCCTAAACTCGGCTCAATCGATGTAGGTTCACCGTTGTTCTTTCGACAAGTGCCTGTTGGTAGTGTCGTAAGTTACCGTCTTGATGGTAACAAACAAATTATCATTAGTGCTTTTGTGCAAGAGCAATATACGCACTTAGTCCACAAGGATTCACGATTTTGGAATGTGTCTGGATTAAAGATTGATGCATCACTAGCAGGAATTAAAGTAAACACTGAGAGTATCGCTTCCATTTTAGCCGGTGGTATTAGTTTCGACAGTGGTTCAGAAACCACAAAAGCTAGCAATGGCGATACATATCCATTATTTCAAGATGAACAAACCGCTATAGGTGGTGTTATGTTCACTTTGACGGCAGCCAATGCAGAAGATATCAGTGAAGGCACAGCTATTGTTTACCGAGGAATAACCATCGGTAATGTCGATACAAAACAGCTAACAGACAATGGTATTGAATTATCCGTTCGTGTTGAGCATCACTATAAAGAATTAATCACCCCAGATAGCCGTTTCTGGTTGAGCGGAGCAGAATTGTCGCTTAAGGGAATCAAAAATGTCGGCCGATTAATCTCTGGGAGTGTCATTAACGTATTACCTGGCATTAAAGAACCCACTGAACTAATGCAATTTGAACTTGCCTCACAAGCCCCAGACTTACTCAGTGCAGATAAACTGTTATTAACTGTGGTAGCTTCCACCCATACAGGGGTGAGTACTGGCGCGCAAATACGCTATAAACAATTACCAATAGGCCAAGTGGTTAGCGTTAACTTAAGTGATGACTTTGCTAAAGTTGAATATCAGATTGAGATATTACCTGAATTCAAAAAACTCGTCACTCAAGGCAGTTTTTTTGTACCTGAAAGTGCATTAGCTATCGATGCCTCCCTCGATGGCATTAATGTAACTACTCGAGATTTAACGACTATGCTAGAAGGTGCAATTAGCCTTGTGCCAGCTAATAACAAGACTTTGGTTGAAGCTAATAGCACCTTAGCTTTACATGAGTCTTTAGAAACTGCACAGGCTTTATACGCGCAACAACAAATGACGAAGTTAACCTTAAACAGTATCGATGGTGCTGATTTAGTGGAAGGCTCACCTATTTATTACAAAAAGATGCAGATAGGAGCTGTTGCTAAAGTTAATTGGCAAGCTAAAACAGACAAATTCAGTATCGATATAAACATCGATAAAAAGTTTTCTCCGTTAATCAAAACCAATACGGTATTTTGGCGCAACAATGCCGTGTCTATCAATGCAAGCCTAGCAGGTGTAAATATTGATGTTGCTCCACTTAAAGGCGCCATTAATGGCGGTATTACCCTTGGGCATTTAGACAGCAATATAGCAAGTGATACTAAAACCAATTTACGTTTATACGATAATCAGTCATTAGCGTTAATGCAGGCCAAAGTGATTGACCTAACGTTACCAGTCAGCGCTAAAGTCACTCCCAAAGCGGCTATACGTTTCCAAGGCCATCAAATTGGTGAAATATCACAAGTAAAACTTGACCCAAGTTTAACAACACTTAATGCCAAAGCTTATCTTTATGGTGACTATGCATCACATTTCAGCCGTATAGACAGTGAATTTTTTATTGTAGAAGCGCAAATATCACTTGCTGGTATAAACGCACCAGAAACACTATTAACTGGACCATACATAGGCGTTATTCCGGGTAAAGAGGCAGTAACAACTGATACGTTTATAGCGAAAAAACATGCTCGTTTAGATGCTAATATCCCTGCAGATGCTGTTAGGTTTCAGCTCGTAGATACCCAGTTAGGCTCAATCAAGGTCGGAACACCACTATTTTTCCGCGGTATTAATGTCGGTCAAATTGATGGTTATCAATTAGCTGATAGCGGTGTTGATATTACACTGTTTGCCCATGTTAATGCCCAATACGGTCATCTGGTTAATAAAAGCAGTCAATTTTGGGATGCTTCTGGGATCAAGCTAGATGTAGGCTTATTTTCTGGAGCAAAGCTTGAAACCCAGTCACTTGAAACCATTCTGGCAGGCGGAATAGCAATTGCAACACGCGATGTCACAACTGATTCAAACACCTTATCAGCAAATGACCGTATCGTCTTACAACATAACATACTTGAAGAATGGGCTGAGTGGCAGCCAACACAAACTAAATAATCAACAAGAATTGATGTAATCAATAAAAGGCCGATATCACTATCGGCCTTTTATTTTTGTTAGTAACTTACTCGCTATTTGCTATCGATTTCATCAATACCAATTCCACTAATTATCTGGTCATTCAGCGGGAGTCTGTGCCTTTTAGGCAAGTAATAGGTGTTCTGGTCACATAATTAATGGAAATCGTATAAGCTTACTTCAAAATAAGGAGTGCACTATTTCTATTAATAACCAGAGCTTTAACAAGATCAAAGTTAAAAATGTCATTTGTTATACTCGTAAAGTAAATTAACGCATCAATAGCTAACCTATTGTGAATCAACTTTACACTGTTAGCAGAGCAACGTAGCGTATGAAAGGCGTTTATTATCGCGAATTCAGAGCATCACTAGCCATAGAACCAATAACACACACCTATTGCCGCACTAATACCTGCTACATCAGCAGCAAGGCCACAACTAAGCGCATGACGGCCATTACGAATACCAACAGAACCAAAGTATATCGCTAACACATAAAAAGTGGTTTCCGTGCTGCCTTGTAAAATAGCAGCTAAACGTCCCGCAAATGAATCGACGCCATGATGATCCATTGTTTCTAACATCATTGCACGGGCTCCAGATCCACTAAACGGTTTCATGAACGCGGTAGGCATAGCATCAATAAAGCGCGTATCCCAGCCCAAACCACTGACAACTGAAGCCAACATATGTAAGGCATAATCCAATGCGCCAGAAGCCCTTAGCACACCAATCGCTAGTAACATTGCAATAAGGTATGGAATTAAGGTTATCGCCTGATTAAAACCTTGTTTTGCACCTTCAACAAACTCATCGTAAACCGCAATTTTTCGATAACCTGCCGCAAGAATAAAACTGAATATCAAAATAAGTAGAATACCGTTACCAAGTACCATCGACATTTGACCAATAGCGTCTGCAGACAAGGTAACTAAATAGGCAATGCCAGCCATCAATGTGCCGATTATTAGCCCCGCATAAGCTAAAATAACACTGTTAAACAGTGAGATCCTTTGCACAATGGCAACCACCAATAACCCCACAATGGTTGAGGCACTGGTAGCCAATAAAATTGGTAAAAATACATCCGCAGGATTGGCAGCACCTTGTTGAGCTCGATATAAAAAAACTGCAACTGGAACCAATGTCACCGAAGAAGTATTTAGCACTAAAAACAGAATCTGTGCATTGGTGGCGACCGTTTTAACCGGATTTAAACTCTGTAAATCGTGCATCGCTTTTAAACCTAAAGGTGTAGCTGCGTTGTCTAATCCTAAAATATTCGCGGTTAAATTCATGCTAATACTGCCATAAGCCACATGACCGCGCGGCACCTCTGGCATCAGTTTAGACAACAACGGTTCAAATACACGTGCGAATAGGCCGACTACCCCAGCTTTTTCACCAACCTGCATTAAACCCATCCATAATGCTAATACACCTATTAATCCAAGAGATATGTCAGCAGCTAACTTAGCACTGGCAAATAATGCCGTAACCGACTCGCTTAGCACCTGAGTGTTTCCACCAATCAATTGAATAACGATTGAAAGTGCTGCAACTATAAAAAATAAAAGCCAAACTCTATTTAACACACATAACTCCATGACTCAGTAATGAGTTTTTGTTTAATATACAGTAATCATTGCGAAACAGGGGTAACTATTCCGTGGTATGATCGAGCTAATTCTGCAATAAATAATGTAACGTAGTTAATATGGCCCAATTAAATCCAAACTTTATCAGTCACATCGAAAAAGAATTGCCTCCTCACCTGGCTATGGACGAGTTTATCGCCATTTGCGATCTTCCACTGCGTAAGTCAATTAGGATTAATACTTTAAAAATATCTGTCCCAGACTTTGTTCAGATAATGACTCAAGCGGGTTGGATATTGCAGCCAATTCCATGGTGTGCTGAAGGCTTTTGGATTGAAGGTAAAGATGATGTGCAATTGGGTAACGCCATCGAACATATTCAAGGTCTGTTTTATATTCAAGAAGCCAGTTCGATGTTACCACCCACAGCGCTATTTGCTGACGGTACTCAACCTCAATTAGTCTTAGATGTCGCTTCTGCGCCTGGCTCTAAAACAACGCAAATAGCAGCGTTAATGCAAAATACGGGGTTATTGGTAGCCAATGAATACTCTGCTAGCCGCGTAAAAGTACTTCATGCTAATGTACTGCGAATGGGGGCAAGCAATACCGCTCTGACTCATTTTGATGGGCGAGTTTTTGGCGAATATTTGTTTGAATCATTTGATGCCATTTTATTAGATGCGCCTTGCGGTGGTGAAGGTACGGTTCGTAAAGATCCACTGGCGTTAAAACATTGGGATATCGAAGATGTTACCGCGATTGCTGAAACCCAAAAAGCGTTGATAGAATCTGCTTTTTTAGCATTAAAACCTGGTGGTACGTTAGTGTATTCAACCTGTACGTTAAGCCAATTAGAAAACCAACACATTTGCCAACATTTACAGCAAACCTATCCCGATGCCGTAGAGTTTATTCCGCTCACAAACTTGTTTACTGGTGCAGAAAAAGCGTGCACCGAACAAGGGTTCTTGCATGTTTGGCCACAAATTTTCGATAGTGAAGGCTTTTTTGTGGCAAAAATTCGTAAAATGACTTCAGTTGAACGCATAAAAAAACAGCCTAAATTACAAAAAAACTTCCCCTTTATCCATGCTGGCGATAAACAACAGATAGAGTTAAGACAATATTTTAGTGATAGTTTTGCAATCGAATTGCCGGCGGATGACATCATCATGCTTCGCGACGATGAATACTGGTTATTTCCAGCCATGTTTCTGCCATTCATTGGAAAAATGCGTTTTCAACGTATTGGGCTTAAACTCGCCGATGTAATGAAAAAAGGCTATAAAGCTAAACATGAAGCCATTATTGCATTATCAAGCTCTGCGTCACTAGGACCGCGAACCGTGGCGTTATCTTCATCTCAGGCTCAAGACTTTTTAATGGGCAGAGATATTGCAACAAACTCTTTTACTGATGGATTACAGCAACAATTAGCCAATACGGCGCACGGGGAAATGCTGGTCAGTTATCATAACGTGGTATTAGGCGTGGTTAAGCATTTAGGCCATAGACTAAAAAATAATTTGCCAAGAGAACTGGTTCGCGACAAAGTCAATTTAAGCTTATAGCCATGTTAAATTATGAGAGTGTTGGTACTGTTCCAGATAAAAATTGAGAAAATATTTACGTGACTTTTGTGCAAAATAAACAAGCGTGACTATAATTTATTTTATCGACATTGAGAATTTGGCATTTCAATATGTGCAGGTAGAGTAAACCACTTTGAAGTTATTCAATATTGTATGGTTATAGGTTTACGACACACCGCCAATGAAAGGCCTCAACAGTAGCGCAAGGCTCTTAATTGAGCCCTTTCCCTAGGCCCAAAACAATTGGATAGTTTTGGGTCTTTTTTTATCTGCAATAAGTCACTATCGACCGATTAATTTAGCCGCATCTTTAAATAAATTGAAAAAGTTATCTGTAGTGTATTGTGCTAATTCGTCAAATTTTTCACCGCGTAACTCAGCAACAAACTCAGCGACATCACGTACATATGCAGGTTGATTTTCTTGACCACGATGCGGCACTGGCGCTAAATAAGGTGAGTCAGTTTCAACCAATAACCTATCTTTTGGCACTTGGCGGATAACACTACGTAATTCCCCAGCATTTTTGAACGTCACAATACCTGAAACTGAAATATAAAAACCTAAATCGATTGCCGCTTTGGCCATTTCCCAGTTTTCAGTAAAGCAATGTAATACGCCACCGACTTTATCAGCATTACCGGCTTTAAGCATATTAATCGTGTCTTCACGTGCGTCTCGAGTATGGACGATTAATGGTTTACTCACTTCAACGGCTAAGGCAATTTGTTGTTCAAAACATTGCTGTTGCAATGTCTTGGTGTCATTAGAATAGAAATAATCTAAACCAGTTTCACCAATGGCTACTACACGGGGATCGGTTGCAAATCGTTTAATGTCTTCAATAATTAAACCTTCCTGCACATCAAGAGGATGTACGCCCGAAGAGAGAAACACATTATTAAATGCTGCTACTTTGTCTCGCATGGCTTCAAAGCCTTGCTGACGAACGTTAACACATAATAAATAGTCAACGCCTTGGGCTTTAGCGTTATCCATAATAGTGTGAAGGCTTGCTGTATCAGGAGCCGCTTTTAAGCGGTCAAGGTGGCAATGGGAATCAATTAACATGGGTATTCTTTCACAACGATGTCAGTAACTAAATCAGGTGTGCAAGAATACCTAGCTACATGGTGCAGGTCAAATCACTCGAGGACAGTTCGCTCGATAAAAGTTTTTCAATATGGTGTTTATGGCTTTCAACATCAGATTTAATTTTAACACCAATACCCGCAGGACGTCCGCCTGAAGCACCAATGGGGTTAATCCACACCACTGTACCTTTAAATTCATTGGCTTGTGTAGCATTTGGCAACCGATATGAAATTGTTAGCTCTTGTCCTAAAAAATGGCTTTCAGAGGTCGCAATGAATAAGCCAGCCGGTTTAATAAACGGCATATAAGCACGATAAAGCTTGTGTAATGTATCGTAGTTAACTACAAGATCAACCATATATGAATGCATTCTTTCAGTAAAATGTTGATATTAAACTTAGCTAATCAATGTGTTAATTGTTTAAAAGCTAAGACATATTGTTGACACAACGCTTGGGTATTCACACTTGGCATTGTTTCCAGCTTTTGGCACATTTGCATTATGCGCCCTGCAAGTTCTAATAACTTGGCTTGCACCAATGGATTCAATTGCTTCGAGTCACTTGCTTGAGTTTGTAATTGAATCTTACTATTACTTTTTAACACATATTGGCGTAAGTACAAATACAAAACATTAAGTGCATCAACAATTTGTTGTTCCGTCAAGCCTAAGAGACTATTACATAAATGTCCGGTTTTTAGACTTTGAGCCCAATCTTGACGATATGCCAGTAACTGCTGATAATGTTTACTGCGTAAGCTGTTGGCCAAAGACAAAGGACCACCGACAACGTTAATACACCAAGTTACATCATGAATTTTACCTTGTGCATTTGGCGCGGGTAACAAATCTTGCTCTGCTAACCATTGTTGAATATCAGCTTTTTGTGGTTCGATAAATACTAAAGCTTGGCAACGACTAGTAATCGTGGGGAGCAACTGCGATTTACGGTTGGTTTGTAAAATCAGCACCACGCCATCACCGGGCTCTTCTAAGGTTTTTAAAAGTGCGTTAGCTGCCGCAATATTCAATCGCTCTGCATGAGTGATTACAGCCACCCTTGCCCCACCTTGTTGTGCGGTTTGCGTTAGCGATTGACAAAGTTGACGAATTTGATCAACTTTAATTTGATTGCCATCAGGCTCGATAACGTGCAAATCAGGGTGGGTACCTGAGTGTAATAACAAGCAACTCTTACACTGACCACAAGCCCCGACAGGTGTTAATTGTTGACATAACACTGTTTGTGCACAGGAATTAGCAAGCACTATGCCACCTAGGGCACTATCAACACTCAATAAATGAGCGTGGCTGCTTTTACCGCGATAATGCACATCAACAAAACCTTGATGGGCATCAGATAACCACGGTAATTGCGTCAGTTGATAATTGCTCATTTCAGCATAGTCCTTAGTAATATCCGCTAATCTTTATTGTGCAATAAAGGCAAACGCTGTAACAATTGACTGCGAATATCTTGATGAACTTTATCCATGGTTTGGCTTGCATCAATCACCACGATGCTGTCATCTTGCGATGCGAGTTGCAAATAGGTTTGCCTTGCACGCTCAAAAAAGTCGATAGCTTGTTGCTCAATTCTGTCTAACTCGCCACGTTTTGCTGCACGAGTTAAACCAAGTTTCGGCTCGATGTCTAAATACAAGGTTAAATTTGGCGTAAAGCCAGCTAAACAAGCATCACTGACCGCTTTCACTAGCGGCATCAAACCACGGCCGCCACCTTGATAAGCAAGTGACGATAAATTATGGCGATCACCCAGCACCCATTGTCCTTTAGCAAGCGCAGGTTTAATCACATTAGCAATCAGTTGCGAGCGAGCTGCGTAAATGAGTAAACACTCTGCTTCGTCGCACAATGGATCGGTTTCATCTGCAATTTTAACCAGATCACGCATTTTTTCAGCCAATGGCGTACCACCTGGCTCACGGGTACACACAGGCGCATGGCCTGTATGTTGTTTAATTAAATCGTTAACTAACGTGATAGCACTTGACTTCCCAGCACCTTCAAGACCTTCAATAACGATAAACTTACCTGTTTCGCTAATCATTTTTTCTTTCTCTGAAATTCGTTTACTGCGCGGTTATGGGCTTTTAGGGTTGCTGAAAATACATGGCTACCATCATTGCGCGAGACAAAATATAAATAATCCACTTTAGCTGGATTGGCCGCGGCAAATAATGATGCACGACTTGGCGCGGCGATCGGCGTTGGCGGTAATCCGTCTATTTTGTAGGTATTAAATGCGGTTGTTTCCCGTAAATCTTTACGGGTAATATTACCTTTGTAGCGCTCGCCCATACCATAAATTACTGTTGGATCTGTTTGTAAACGCATGCCAATTTTGAGACGATTATTAAACACAGCAGAAACCCAATCTCGCTCTTCTGGCTTGCCGGTTTCTTTTTCGATAATTGAAGCGATGATCAGCAACTCGTAAGGCGACGTTAAGGCAAGATCTTCATCTCGTCCATCCCATGCTTGTTTAAGGCTCATTTTCATCATGTCATAACTACGTTGCAAGATCCCTTGTACATTGTCATCGGCATGGTAATGAAACGTTTCAGGATAGAACTTACCTTCTGGCAAACCTGAATCATCACCGTTGGCTAAAAGCACTTGATTAAAGTCATCGGTTCCTAGCACTAAATGTTCGCTTTTGGCTAATGCTTGTTGCCATTCTTTAATGGATTTACCTTCAATGAGTGTGACAGTAAACACCGCCTCTTGGCCTAATCGTAATCGTTTGAATACACTCTCTAACGTATCCCCGGGAATTAATTGATAATAACCCGTTTTGATACTGGCTAATTTAGGCTCAAGTTTCACTAGGTATTTCACCTTCCAACTGTCAACAATCAGCCCTTGTTGTTCAAGTTGCTGTGCAAGTTTAATCACAGACGTACCAGCGGCGACATCTAAAGGTTGTATCTCACTGATGAGTAATGGCTGCTTTTGAAATGAAAATAAGTCTGTAGCAAACCAATATCCGCTGATACAAAACACCGCAAATAACGGAATTAAACTTGCGAGTAATCTTGTTGTTATTGTTTTTTTCATGATGATAAATTTACACTCAGAACTTGCCTGAATCGCGATGTGTGCGTCCAACGGCTAAATTGAAATTGGTCAATGGTGTTAACATCTACAACACCAAATAAACTGTTTGTAATAAAAATATGATCCGCGCTGCAAATATCGTCATATCGCATCGCTTGTGCGGTAACAGACACGCCCTCTTGTAACAGACGGTCTATCATTTGTTCACGCATAACACCGCTAACGCCTGCATGAGTTATTGCAGGGGTAAAAACCTTGCCTTGCTTGATGGCAAAAATATTCGCCATCGAGGATTCAATGACCCAACCATCAGTGTCACATACCAACCAATCTTGGGTATTAGCGATTAATGGTTGAGACTTTATTAACACTTGCTCAAGCCTATTAAGGTGTTTAACCCCTGCAAGTAAAGGCTGACGAGCAAGTGTAATCGGTGATAATGCCAACGCTATGCCGTGTTGTTGCCAATGAAGATAATGGCTAGGAATTGCGTGTACAGAAACCACTTCGGTGACATTGGCGATATCAGGAGCTTGGTAACCTCTCCCACCTTCACCTCTAGTAAGTAAAAGCTTGATACAGTGATTTGGGTAGGTGGTAGCTAATAAGTTGAGTTGATCAACAAGTGGTTGACTTGCTTGCCATTGAATACCTATTCGCTGACAACTTTGATGTAAGCGTTGTAGGTGATAATCCAAAAACAAAACCGCCGCTGCCTGATGGGCAGAAGCGGTACGCATTGTCGCAAAAACACCATCACCATAAGCCAGTCCTCGGTCAAAAGGACTTATGGTGCCTTGTTTTACTTGGTTAACCCAAACCAACGCCATTATTTGTCCTGGCTGATCCGGCTTGCTATGGCTTCTTGCTGATCTTTATATTTTGCACTCTTGCGAGTGTTATAAGGACGCGCAACTGCAGAGCTTAAGCGTTCAAAATTCAGGGCACCAATAGTCATTCCTGGGCGCAATGCTAATGGTAACTTACCACTGTTATAGCATTCTAAAACGATTTTTCCTTGCCAGCCTGGGTCAATGCGGTGCGCGGTAACATGCACCATTAAACCCAAACGCGCTAAAGAAGAGCGACCATCTAACCAGCCGACGATGTCGGCAGGCAGAGTGACACTTTCTAACGTTACAGCCAGCGCTAGTTCACCAGGATGAAGAAAAAAGGCTTCATTTTCAGCAATCTCAATTTTATCACTCATGACACGATCTAATGCCAATTGCATTTCTGCACTTGGACCACTTAAATCGATATAAGGTGCTGTATGGTCTTTAAATACTCGAAATTGGCTACCTAAACGTACATCAACACTGACACCAGAAATGGCCTCAATGCTAGGGCGAGGTTCAATAACAATGGTGCCATTGTCTAAACACTGTTCAATTTCAATATCAGTTAAACGCATGCAACACCCTCTCCTTGAAACGGTTACTTAGCCAACAAATGCTGAATTCTAGCTTTTAAAATATCAGTCGCAATACGGTTTTTACCGCCACGAGGCACGATAATGTCGGCATATTGTTTTGATGGTTCAATAAATTGTAAAAACATTGGACGAACTGTGCGCTTGTATTGAGAGATAACAGACTCCATGGTTCTGCCGCGCTCTGCGACATCACGTGTCAATCGACGCAAAAAACAAATGTCCAGAGGCGTATCCATAAATACAGTAGCATCCATTAAATCACGTAATTTAGGATCTGTTAATAATAAAATCCCTTCTAAAATAATCACTTTCTTAGGTTGCATGACAAGAGTTTCGCTAGTGCGAGTATGCTCTGTATAGCTATAACAAGGAATATGAACAGCTTCACCTTGTTTGAGTTGCGTTAAATGTGTCGCTAATAACTGATGGTCTAACGCTTTAGGATGGTCATAGTTTGTTTTAACCCGTTCATCCATGGTCATATGACTTTGATCACGATAGTAGGCATCTTCGTTAATCACACCAATTTGATTTGTACCTAGGTCGCTGCACAACTCTTCAAATATGGTTTTGGCAATTAAACTTTTACCCGAAGCCGACGCACCGGCGATCCCAATAATGACACACTGCTGAGAATTCATCTCTTAACCTTACTCGTCGTCTGATATGCTAATTTTTACGGTTGATGTAACTTGTTGAAGTGCTAATTCAGCGCCTAATTTACGGGCAATTTCGCGATATATCCCTGACACTTCACTTTCTGGCTCACTGACTACGCTCGGTGTGCCGTTATCCATAGATTCGCGAATATTGATATGCAGTGGCAATGAACCTAATAATGGCACATTGTACTTTTGGGCGATTTGGCTCCCACCATGAGTACCAAATGGGTGCTCTTTGTGGCCACATTCCGGACAAAGGTGAAAACTCATGTTCTCAATAATACCCAATACTGGGATATTCACTTTACCGAACATGGTAATGCCTTTTTTAGCGTCTGCTAAGGCAATATCTTGTGGAGTAGTAACGATAACAGCACCGCTAACAGGGACCTTTTGCGATAACGTTAGCTGAATATCACCAGTTCCTGGTGGCATATCGATAATCAAATAATCAAGTTCGGGCCATTGTGTTTCATTCAATAATTGCGCTAACGCACCCGCTGCCATAGGGCCGCGCCATACCGCCGCTTCATCGCCACTGAGCATAAATCCAATTGATTGAGCTGAAATGCCGTGAGCTAATGCCGCGGTCATATGCTTACCGTCTGGAGACTGTGGTCTGAAATTAGGAATACCTAACATGAGCGGAATAGAGGGACCGTAGATATCGGCATCGAGTATGCCCACTTCAGCGCCTTCAGCCTTTAGTGCTAACGCTAAATTTACCGCAGTTGTTGATTTGCCCACACCACCTTTACCTGAGGCAATTGCAATAACTTGCTTTACATTTGGAATAGGAGCAATAGAGGGTAAAGCTGAGTAAACTCGGGGCTGGAAGTCAATTTCGCACTCCACTTCATCAATGGCATCTAACACCGCTAAACGGTTCGTGATGGCCATCACTGTATCGCGATATTGGGTCATGCAAGGATAAGGATAAACTAAGCTGAGTTGTAAACGTTTGTCAGATATTGATAGTGCAGTAACGCACTCTGCCGAGACTAAGCCTTTTTTCAAATAAGGATCAACAAAGGCCTCTAAAATATCTAACACTGGTGACAATAATTCGTCACTTAATTGATAATTTGTATGCGATTTAACCAAAACCACGGCTCCGAACATGAAATTTTTACAAGTGTATCAGAACTTGGTAAAAAAATAGTGATTAATACACTTTTTAAGTCATGTTTTGATGAAAAATCTCAGTCAATCAGTTAGGATTGAGCCATATTTTTGGTGTAAATTGATATAGAGACAAAATGACGACATCACAGCGAAAAATACTGGTCACAAGTGCCTTACCGTATGCCAATGGTCCGATCCATTTAGGTCACATGCTTGAATATATCCAAACGGATATCTGGTCGCGATTCCAAAAGTTACGCGGACATGAGTGCTATTACATCTGTGCAGATGACGCCCATGGTACCCCAATCATGCTTAAAGCACAGCAAATGGGTATCACACCAGAAGAAATGATTGCTCAGGTTCAAAAAGAGCATCAACAAGATTTCGCTGACTTCAATATTCAATTTGATAATTTTCACAGCACTCACAGCGACGAAAACCGCGCATTAGCAAACGATATTTATCTTAAGCTACGTGATGGTGGATACATCAAAACCAAAACAATTTCGCAATTGTACGACCCAGAAAAAAACATGTTTTTACCAGACCGTTTTGTTAAAGGCACCTGCCCAAAATGTAAGTCTGAAGACCAATATGGCGACAACTGTGATAATTGCGGTGCAACCTACAGTACAACTGATTTGATTAATCCGAAATCTGCAGTGTCTGGTGCAACACCGATAATGAAAGACACTGAGCATTTCTTTTTTGACCTACCTGCATTTGAAGGCATGTTGAAAGAATGGATCCAATCGGGTTCATTGCAACAAGAAATGGCCAACAAACTAGGTGAATGGTTTGAACAAGGCTTACAGCAATGGGACATCTCGCGAGATGCACCTTACTTTGGTTTTGAAATTCCAGACGCACCAGGTAAATTCTTTTACGTTTGGTTAGATGCGCCTATCGGTTACATGGGGTCGTTTAAGAACTTATGTGACAAACGTGAAGACCTAAACTTTGATGACTTTTGGAGCCTTGACTCTACGGCTGAAGTTTACCATTTCATTGGTAAAGACATTGTTTACTTCCACAGCTTGTTCTGGCCAGCAATGTTAGAAGGCGCAGGTATTCGCAAGCCAACCAGCGTATATGCCCACGGTTATGTCACAGTAAACGGTTCAAAGATGTCAAAATCGAAGGGCACGTTTATTAAAGCGCGTACTTACCTTGATAATTTAGACCCAGAATATTTACGTTATTATTATGCAGCAAAACTTAATAGCCGTATTGATGACTTAGATTTAAACCTAGAAGATTTTGCTCAGCGCGTTAACTCTGACCTAGTCGGTAAACTGGTTAACCTTGCCTCACGTACCGCGGGTTTTATCAGTAAACGCTTTGACGGTAAGCTTGCTAAAGTAGCTGATACCAGCCTAACTGAGACGTTTTTAGCTAAGAGTGAAACCATTGCCGAATTTTACGAAACTCGCGAATTTGGTAAAGCCATGCGCGAAATTATGGCATTAGCCGACATTGCAAACGGTTATGTTGCTGACGCTGCGCCATGGCAGTTAGTTAAGCTAGACGACAAGCAAGAAGAAGCACATCAAGTTTGCAGTAATGCATTAAACTTGTTCCGTATTTTGGTGACCTACCTCAAACCGGTATTACCTAAACTGGCACAAGATGTTGAAGGCTTTTTGCAGCTGACTTTAACGTGGGAAAATCTAGCTCAAGATTTATCTGGCCATGAAATCGCCCCATTCAAAGCTTTAATGCAGCGTATTGACCTGAAAAGTATTGAAGCGATTATTGATTCGTCTAAAGAAAACCTGCAAGTAACTCAAGCGCCGGCGCCAACACAGGCGGTAGATCAGTTAGCAAAAGATCCTATTAGCCCTGAAATCAGCTTCGATGACTTTGCTAAAATTGATTTACGTATTGCGCGGATTAGTAAAGCAGAACACATTGAAAAAGCCAATAAATTGTTACGTCTTGAACTCGATTTAGGCGGCGAGACTAAACAAGTGTTTGCTGGAATAAAATCAGCCTACGCTCCTGAGGATTTAGTCGGCAAATTAACTGTGATGGTCGCTAACCTTGCTCCACGTACAATGAAGTTTGGTGACTCTGAAGGTATGGTATTAGCAGCCGGGCCTGGTGGTAAAGACCTGTTTATTTTAGAGCCACATGAAGGCGCACAGCCTGGTATGCGCGTAAAATAATTTCATTGTAACCATGATCACAGGGTTTCTGTTTCGTTCGTATTACAAAGATATTCGCGGACAAAACCGATAAATAAAAAGACCGCTTCGGCGGTCTTTTTATTAGTATTGCTAACTTAACCTAGCAATTGCGGGCCTGATGTTAACAATAATACCAATGCCACTAATTATCTGCTCATTTAGCGTGAGAGCTTTGTCTTCTAGGCAAATAATAGGATTGTAGGCATAGTTGAACTCGGCAACTGCTCCTGCGTTGCTCTACCTCCTGAGTCCATTCAGTCGTCGGCAACTGCTCCTGCGTTGCTCTACCTCCTGAGTCCATTCAGTCGTCGGCAACTGCTCCTGCATTGATCTGTATCCATGTAGTCGTTCGTCAAAATGTTATTAAGCAGTATAGAAAAAACAGAAAACCGCCTTTCAGGGGGCTCTCAGAGTTGTCACATAATTAATGGAAATGGTATAAGACTCTGACTTATGTGGTTGGTTGAGTATCACTTTTAGTGTCAACATCTTCATTGACTTTCACTTCAGTAATATCATTGAGTGGATCTTTAATATCGGCATCATCTGGATGAGCAGCGTTATCTTCATCCATGGCTTGTTTTAAGCGTTCTTCATACAACATAAATAACTTAATAAAGTCATTACTAAAACGCTCCCCAGCAGATTCTTTTAACCAAAAATCATAAAGGCGTTTAGAGGCTTCTTTTTCTACCCGTTTATAGGTTGCTTTACGCCTCATGGCGTATTCTTCACTGTGTCCGAGTAACTGTAAAGATGACACACTCAATTCTAGTGCAGAGTGATGAGTTTCTGATTCAACTACATCTGCGCCAGCCTCTTTTAATAAATGCCCATGCCCTCTGTCGAATGCTCTGGCCACAATTTTGAGTCTGGGATAGCTGTGATGTAAATATTTCACTAACTCTACACTGCTCTCTCGATTATCAATCGCTACCACAAACAAAGATGCATCTTCAATGCCCGCTGTTTTCAGTAAGTCTGGACGCGTAGCATCACCGTAATAAGCCTTAGTGTTGATCCGTCGTATCGTATCTACTTGCGATGCCTGATAATCCAGCACAACGGTTTTAATATTATTTGAAATGAGGAAGCGGTTTACCACTTGGCCAAAACGGCCAATACCGGCAATAATCACAGTACCGTCATCGTCAATATTATCTTGTTCTCGTTGATTAGTTTTAACTTGAAAACGCGGGTAAATGACTTTATCAAATAAGATGAATAACCCTGGAGTTAAGAACATCGACAAAGCAACAACGATGGATAAGGTTTGTGCTAAGTCTGTCGGGATCACATGCTGTTGCACACTAAAGCTCAATAATACAAAACCAAACTCTCCTGCTTGAGCAAGGCTTAAGGCAAACAACCAACGGTCACTTCCTTTAATCCTAAATATAAGAGCTAATACATATAACACTAATGCCTTTATGAGCATCACGCTTAAGGTAATTAATATTATTTCGCCAAAATCAGCAAACAATACGGCAAAATCGATGCCTGCGCCTACGGTGATAAAAAACAGTCCCAACAGTAATCCTTTAAAAGGCCCAATATTAGCTTCTAATTCATGTTTAAACTCACTGTTTGCTAACACTACGCCAGCTAAAAATGTCCCTAAAGCCGGTGAAATCCCCACCAAACTCATTAATGCCGCGATACCAATCACTAGCATTAATGCTGCTGCGGTTGATATTTCACGTGCACCAGACTCTGCAACCATTTTAAAAAGTGGTCGACTAAGATAGTGTCCACCAAGCACCACAATGCCAATAGCCAGTAAAAGCACAATGCCATAGGCCCAGCCAGGTAAAGATGCAACCAAACTAAGCTGTTCATGCTGCTCGCTCAAGTTACTTGCTGCTACCTGGGCTTTTTCGACTAACTCTGGTAATGCCAACAAAGGAATAAACGCCAGCATTGGAATAACGGCGATATCTTGGAACAGCAAAACCGAAAAGGCATTTTTGCCAGCGTGAGTTTTATTGAGACGCTTTTCTGACAACGTTTGTAATACAATCGCCGTCGACGATAATGAAAAGATTAATCCTATTGTGAGTGCAATACTGCTTTGATAACCGGCATAAATCGCACAAGCCATTACCGCAACCACCGAACCACCGACTTGCAATCCACCTAAGCCTATAAGCCGGTTACGCATCGCCCAAAGCATTTTCGGTTCAAGTTCTAAACCGACTAAAAATAACATCATCACAACACCAAACTCAGCAAAGTGTTGAATGGTATTAGTCTCGCTGCCCACTAAACCTATTATCGGACCAATAACAACACCTGCGATTAAATAACCTAACACTGAACCCAAGCCAAGTTTATTGGCCAGGGGAACGGCAATAACAGCCGCAGTTAAGTAAATAAAAGCCTGTAAAAAGTATTCAGTCATTAACGATCCTTATCAAACAAAAGCATAACGTTGGGCAACTTAATGGTATTACATCATCACTACACAGGATTAGTAATGTCGATAAAGTGGTGGTTTAAATCAAATTTACTGGCTAAATGCTGACCCAATGCCTGAATGCCAAATTGCTCAGTCGCGTGATGTCCTGCTGCAAAATAATGTATTCCTTGCTCCATTGCTGCATGGAATGTACGCTCAGAGACTTCTCCACTAATAAACGCATCAACACCCATTTGTGCGGCTTGATCAATATAATCTTGAGCGCCACCAGTACACCACGCCACCGTTGAAATGGGTTTACTGATGTCACCGATATGCAAAGGTTCACGCTTAAGTACACTACTGAGTAATTGGCTAAACTCACTTGCCGACAAAGGATGCTCTAGGTGGCCATGCCACATTAAATCTTGTGCAACTGGCTCAAACACCCGCGGACTTAAAATTCCAAGTTGGTGCGCTAATTGCGCATTATTACCAATACCGTGATGGGCATCTAATGGTAAATGGTAACCAAATAAACTGATGTCATTATCCATTAAAGCCTTAATACGGCGGTATTTCATTCCAGTAATAATTTCAGGCTCATTTTTCCAAAAAAAACCATGATGAACCAAAATTGCATCAGCATTAACCGCTGCGGCTTGTTCTATTAATGCCTGACATGCCGTTACACCTGTGACTATGGTTCGAATGGTTGACTTACCTTGTACTTGCAAACCATTGGGTGCGTAATCTTTAAACGCAGATACATTTAAAAAGCGGTCTAAATAGGCGGCTAAATCTTGGCGCGTAATCGCTGAATGACCTTGATGATGTGTAGACATAATATTCCTAAAAATGAGACGTAATCGTTTAAAAACATCTGAATGACACCGCACCTAAAAACGGCGATGTTGGTAAAAAACTATAATTAGTACCCAGAAAAATGCATTTTCATATTGTATATCCACAGTAAGAATTAATGTACTCATGCTAGAAAATTTCAATTATTACAGTGATAAATGCTGGTAATTGCAACTTTATGAGCATTAAATAGACAACTAAAGCCACATATTGGACTTTTGTAGTGTTAACACTTTAAAATTAATTACAACCTTCATTTAACATGATAACAAATAGGTTATTAACTATGACAACATTGACTAAAGAAGAGGTCATCAGCCAACTGCAAATCGCCCTTGAAGAACAATCAGGCAAAGCAGTGTTGATTGAGCAAGCTGGTAGCTGGTATAAAATTGACGGTGGCAAATCGGTTCGTTTTAGCGAGCTTGAAAAGATGCATGCAAAACACTGTGCAACACACGTTATTGCAACGGCAAAACCTGTGGCTCAAACAAAGCCAGCTGTAAAAAAACAGCCCGGTAAAAAAGCGACAACAACATCAGGTGGATTGACCCCTAAACAGTTGTGGCGCTTGAAGCTTGAGAATACTGCAGGTCATCAAACATTACCACGTGGATTCTAATTATATACGACGTAATCGTCATCTATAATTAGAATCAAAACAAAAGGAGCCGCGGCTCCTTTTGTTTTAGTTAGTAGCTCATCGGCTAACCACTATAAAAACCTGTTACATTGCAATATCGACACGAACATAACCGCTTAAATAAACCACCCTCACCTCATCACCAGCATTGAAGCTCATACCTGGATCAAGATCTTGAATAACCATCACTTGGCTGCCATCTTCTTGGGTTATCATTAATTCGACGAGTTTATTCTCCAAATAATAAGCAGAACGCCCATGTTGGCTGCCTAAACCACCGCCGATAAGCGCACCAAGGACCGTTGCAACATCTTGACCAGAACCTCCACCAAATTGATGACCAATCACACCGCCGATTAACGCCCCACCAAACGTTTTCCAACCACTGTGGCTATCCTCAACCAATTGTTTTTCGCTCACATACCTAACACTTTCAATTGTGCCATACATGACTTTTTCAACAGGTACTGCTTGATTACGCTCATAGGCAGCTTGTGCCTGGCTATTAAATAAGCAAAATGACAGTAATAGTGCAAAAATACTCTGACTTGTAACAGTTATGATTTTAAACATCGCTATTTTCCGCTAAGTTAACGACAAGGTATGCCAATTAATATACTCAATTGTGAACTCACTGTCTTATTTAAATCAGTCTATAAGCTTTCCGCCGCCAGAACATGCACTCACCGATCCTAACGGTTTATTGGCCATAGGAGGTGACTTGCAACCTGAACGTTTACAGCAAGCTTACTACCAAGGTATTTTCCCGTGGTTTAATGCACAAGACCCCATTTTATGGTGGTCTCCTGATCCTCGCGCAGTATTTATACCTACTCACCCTTTTGGCAGTAAAAGTTTGCTTAAGTTCCTTAAAAAATCGACCTGGCGCTATACAATAAATCATGCGTTTTTAGATGTGTTAGCCGGCTGCGCCGCACCGCGAAATGCTCAAGACGGCACTTGGATTTCAGCTGAGATCCAAATGGCTTATTATGAATTACACCTGCAAGGTAAAGCGCATTCAATTGAAGTGTGGGATGATGAACATCTTGTTGGCGGTTTGTATGGCATCCCTGTCGGAGGCATATTTTGCGGTGAATCAATGTTCCATAGGCAAACTAATGCATCAAAAGCGGCGTTTGCTATACTCAATCAACATGTGGTTAAGCATGGTTATCATTTGATTGACGCACAAGTCATGAACCCGCATTTAATCAGCTTAGGCGCCAAAGCCTTGCCTAGATGTGATTTTTTAACCTTATTACGTCAACATCGAGATCAACCAATAGCCGCATCGATTTGGACTCCACAAGAGGTGTTAATTGAACTCTAAATCCGTCAACGTAGGCATAAGTCATCCCTTTGATTGTAATTATATCGAAGGCAATAAAGAGCAGTTATTAATCATTCAAGAACCGCATATTGATGGGGCATTATTTGAGCAATTACTGGGTATGGGCTTTCGTCGTAATGGAAATTCAATTTATAAACCACGTTGCCCAAGCTGTAATGCTTGCCAATCTATACGTCTAAACGTGCGCGATTTTGTGCTTTCTAAGCGCCAAAAAAGAACGTTAAAGAATAACCAAGATCTACACTGGAAAGTAAACTATCAGACACGACCTGAGCACTTTGAGCTTTATCAGCGATACATAACTGAGCGCCATTACGATGGCCCTATGTATCCAGCCTCACAGAGCCAGTATGATGACTTTTTATTATCTGATTGGTTACCGCCGATGTTTATCGAAGTCTTTGATAAAGACCAATTGATAGGGGTTGCGGTTACCGACAATATGGCGCACAGCTTCTCAGCCATTTACAGTTACTTTGATCCTGACTATGCCGATAGATCATTAGGTTCCTTGATGATCTTAATCCAATGCCAATTAGCAAAATCGATGGGTAAACGATTTTTGTATTTAGGCTATCAAATTGATCAAAATCGGAAAATGCGTTACAAGCGCCAATATCGACCTTATCAAATCTTAACACCACAAGGTTGGCAAATTGGTGAAGAACTTGAACCTCTTTCTTGCTAACGGCCTTTACAGCTAGGCGATTTTGGGGCATGATACGCCCGATTTTTCAAATTTGAAGGCTAATGGGATAACTTATTAATGGCGAAAGAAGACAACATTGAAATGCAGGGCACTATCCTTGAGACCTTGCCAAACACAATGTTCCGCGTAGAGCTGGAAAATGGACATGTGGTGATAGCCCACATCTCTGGCAAAATGCGCAAAAACTACATCCGTATTTTAACGGGTGACAAAGTCACGGTTCAGCTGACTCCTTATGACTTATCAAAAGGTCGTATCGTCTTCCGCGCACGTTAATCGCTAGCCTCAACATTGTAAAAGCCGACTGTAAGTCGGTTTTTTTGTTGTTGAGTCTAAGTATATGCTACCAATCGTATTCATTATCTAGTCAAGCAGCAAACATCCAACAGGATCTCATGCCGCGAAAAGAAACGCTTAACGCTCTTTATGGATTACATAATTAATGTGATGGGTATCATTACCGTCGGTATACATCGCGGACAAAATGCACGTGAATAAAAAAAGATGACCAATCGGTCATCTTTTTATTGTCTATTTGCACAGAGCGACTGAAAACTAAGACACTTTTTCAGTGGCCTCACAATCAATGTTAATCTCACCATCTTTCACATCAATGTGAGCAATGCCACCACGTTCAAGTACACCGAATAATATTTCATCGGCAAGTGGACGCTTAATAAGCTCGGTAACAACGCGCGACATAGGACGTGCGCCCATTGACTTGTCATAACCCTTTTCAGCTAACAAGGTACGAGCTTCGTCAGTAACATCTAACGTTACACGTTTATCATCAAGCTGTGCTTGCAGTTCAACTAAGAACTTATCAACCACTTTCGCTATCACTGTCATGTCTAAATGGTTAAACCACACAATCGAATCTAAACGATTGCGGAACTCTGGTGAAAACATTTTATTGATTTCAGCTAATGCATCTTGAGTATGATCTTGTTGTCTAAAACCAATCGACTTACGGATCGTTTCTTGAACGCCCGCATTGGTGGTCATAACTAAGGTGACATTTCTAAAATCAGCTTTGCGACCATTGTTGTCAGTCAATGTACCGTGATCCATCACTTGTAATAGTAAATTAAACACATCAGGATGCGCTTTTTCAATTTCATCAAGTAATACAACACAATGCGGGTTTTTAATCACAGCGTCAGTTAACAATCCACCTTGGTCATAACCTACATAACCTGGAGGCGCACCAATTAAACGAGAAACCGTATGGCGCTCCATGTACTCAGACATATCAAAACGAATGAGTTTGAGGTTTAAACACGTAGCTAATTGATTGGTCACTTCTGTTTTACCCACACCAGTGGGGCCAGCAAACATAAAGCTACCAACAGGCCTTTTTTCAGAACCTAGACCACTACGAGATAAGCGAATAGCTGCGCTAAGGCTCTCTATCGCCTTATCCTGACCAAATACTACCATCTTAAGGTTACGTTCAAGGTTACGTAACATATCCTTGTCAGTAGACGATACCGACTTCTCAGGAATACGTGCTAATTTAGCAATGATCGCTTCAATCTCAGCCTGACCAATGGTTTTTTTACGTTTACTTTGCGGCATCATCACCATACGAGCGCCCGCTTCGTCAATCACGTCAATGGCTTTGTCAGGTAAGTGACGGTCGTTGATGTGCTTAGCAGACAAGCTGGCTGCGCTGCTAATTGCTGCTTGGGTATAACGCACGCCATGATATTCTTCATATTTCGATTTTAAACCCATCAAAATTTTAGTGGTTTCAGCTACTGAAGGCTCGTTAATATCAATTTTTTGGAAACGACGTGCTAAAGCTCGGTCTTTCTCAAAAATGCTTTGATACTCTTGGAATGTAGTTGACCCCATGCAACGTAACTTGCCGCTAGACAACAATGGTTTAAGTAAATTAGAAGCGTCCATTACGCCACCAGACGCGGCTCCTGCACCAATAATCGTGTGGATTTCATCAATAAATAAAATCGCATGCTCATCGGCAGACAATTCTTTTAATAAACTCTTAAAACGTTTTTCAAAATCACCGCGGTATTTAGTACCCGCTAACAATGAACCTAAATCTAATGAATAAACAGTTGCATTAGCCATTACATCTGGTACTTGTTCAGTGACAATTCTGTACGCTAAACCTTCAGCAATAGCGGTTTTACCCACACCGGCTTCACCGACTAACAACGGATTGTTTTTACGACGACGACAGAGAGTTTGAATCGCACGTTCGATTTCAGCATCGCGCCCAATCAAAGGGTCAATCGAACCTTCTTTGGCAAGTTGATTGAGGTTAGAAGCAAATTGCGCCAACATACTTCGCTCTTCACTACTTTCAGATTGATCATCAATGCGCTCTTGATCTGGCGACTCGCCAGCATCTTCATCTTTACTCATATCGTGTGAAATGAAATTAACCACATCAAGACGAGTAATTTCACTGCGGCGCAACAGATATACCGCTTGGGACTCTTGCTCACTGAATATGGCCACAAGGACATTAGCCCCCGTGACCTCATTGCGACCAGAAGATTGCACATGAAATACCGCACGTTGAAGTACGCGTTGAAATCCTAATGTTGGCTGGGTTTCACGCTCTTCAGAAGATTCGGCAATAATGGGTGTGGTTTGTTGAATGAAATTAGCCACTTCTTCACGGAGACGATTGACATCCGCACCACAAGCAATAAGTGCCTCGTATGCCGCAGGATTATCAATAAGCGCTAATAATAAATGTTCTACCGTCATGTATTCATGACGTGAATCTCTAGCTTGCTGAAACGCTAGGTTCAAGGTGACTTCCAGATCTTTGTTCAGCATAAGCACCCCCTAAATTTAACCACAGACTGTAAGAAAACGATTTTATGCTTTCTCTAATGTACACAGTAACGGATGTTGGTTTTCTCTTGCAAACTGATTTACTTGAAAAACTTTTGTTTCGGCTATCCCAAAAGGGAAAACACCACACAATCCTTTGCCCTGGTGATGTATCGCCAACATGATATCAACAGCTTGCTGCTCGTTTTTCTCAAAGAAGCGTTGTAACACTTCAACTACAAAATCCATCGGGGTGTAATCATCATTGTTTAGCACCACTTTATACATATGGGGTGGTTGTAGCTCAGATTCAACCTTTTCTTCAATATGTTCTACACTGCCTAATTTTGCCATTGTTTAATACTAGCCTCTCGTTTGGTTCCCGACCACTTGATATTATTAAATTAATTAAATGTTGTCTTTTTGTTAATTTCCGCTTGACATCTTTTCGTACAAATTTCATTCTGTTTGTTAGGCGGCGAATACTAGACCGCTGGATAATAAGTTTTACTATCTTACTGGTAAGTAGACAACAGAAGGAAGTGGAAGTATGGCAAACGGAACTGTAAAGTGGTTCAACAACGCCAAAGGATTCGGGTTTATTTGCCCTGATCAGGGTGGCGAAGATGTATTTGCGCATTATTCAACAATCGAAATGGAAGGTTATCGTACCTTAAAAGCAGGTCAACCTGTTTGCTTCGAAGTTGAAGAAGGTCCCAAAGGAATGCATGCTTCAGCCATCTCTCCTACAAAATAGTAGGTGAGACTATAAAACAAAAAGACAGGGATTTTAATCCCTGTCTTTTTTATTGTGTCAAATAACCTGATAAACATACTTCACAACGCTATTTATGAGCCATTACATGATCGTAATGACCCATTTACAGGCAAATTAACCAATAATAAATTGGTTTAATGTTGCACTTGGACGCATCGCTTTTTCAGCTTTAACAGCATCTAAACGGTAATAACCGCCTAAATCAACTGCAGGGCCTTGTGAACCATTTAACTCAGCTAAGATAACCGCTTCATTAGTTGCTAACGATTGTGCAAGAGGCGCAAAATGCTCAGCCAATTGAGTATCTACAGTTTGGTTAACTAATGCATTTGCCCAGTAAAGACCTAAGTAGAAGTGACTACCACGGTTATCTAATTCACCAACGCGACGTGATGGCGATTTGTTGCTGTCTAAGAACTGGCCAATTGCGACATCTAACGTGTCAGCTAGTACTTGTGCTTTAGGATTGTTAGCCGTTTGGCTTAAATGCTCTAAAGATGCAGCAAGCGCTAAAAACTCACCAAGAGAGTCCCAACGTAAGTGACCTTCTTTCTCTACCTGTTGAACGTGCTTAGGTGCACTACCACCCGCGCCAGTCTCAAATAATCCACCGCCATTCATTAACGGTACGATTGATAGCATTTTAGCACTTGTGCCTAATTCAAGAATTGGGAACAAGTCGGTTAAGTAATCACGTAAAACGTTACCAGTAACAGAAATAGTATCTTCGCCTTTAATGATACGCTCTAAGGTTACGCGTGTTGCATCAACAGGTGACATGATTTGAATATCTAAGCCTGAAGTATCTTCTTCTGCTAAATACTTAGTCACTTTTTTGATTAATTCTGCATCGTGGGCACGAGCGCTGTCTAACCAGAAAATAGCTGGCGTATTGCTTAAACGTGAACGTCTAACCGCTAGCTTAACCCAATCAAGGATAGGTGCGTCTTTAACTTGGCACATACGGTAGATATCGCCAGCTTCAACGCTGTGGCTCATTAGCACATCGCCTGCTTGGTTAATCACATTCACAGTACCAGCGGCGCCGATCTCAAATGTTTTATCGTGGCTACCGTATTCTTCAGCTTTTTGAGCCATAAGGCCCACGTTTGGTACGCTGCCCATTGTAGTTGGGTCAAATGCACCATGCTTTTTACAAAATGCGATAGTTTCTTGATACACGCCAGCATAACAACGATCAGGGATCATCGCTTTAGTATCTTGTAGTTGACCATCTGGTCCCCACATTTTACCAGATGAACGAATAGCAGCAGGCATAGAAGCATCAATGATGATGTCACTCGGTACGTGTAAGTTAGTAATACCTTTGTCTGAATCAACCATAGCTAATGCAGGGCGTGCAGCATATACCGCAGCGATATCGGCTTCAATTTCATTACGTTTGGCATCTGGAAGTGACTTAATTTTGGCATACACATCACCAAAACCGTTGTTTACGTCAACACCTAACTCGGCAAATAATGCACCGTGCTTAGCAAATACATCTTTAAAGAACACTTTAACCGCATGACCAAAGAATATTGGGTCAGACACTTTCATCATGGTCGCTTTTAAGTGAAGTGATAATAAAACATCTTCAGACTTAGCCGCTTCGATCTCACGAGCATAAAAATCAACTAATGCTTTTTTGCTCATAACTGCTGAGTCAATCACTTCATCAGCAAGTAGTGCTAGGCCACTTTTAAGTACGACTTCTTTACCGTCAGCCTGGGTTAAAACGATGTTCACTTTATCTGCAGCAGGTAATGTTACAGACTGCTCGCTACCGTAAAAATCGCCTTCATTCATGTGTGCTACGTGAGATTTTGAATCACTTGCCCATTTGCCCATTGAATGTGGGTTTTTCTTTGCATAGTTTTTAACAGAAGTAGGTGCACGACGGTCAGAGTTACCTTCACGCAATACTGGGTTTACCGCACTGCCTTTGATTTTGTCGTAACGCGACTTAGTTTCGGTTTCAGCATCGGTCTTTGGCTCATCCGGGTAGTTAGGGATGTCATAACCTTTGGCTTGTAATTCAGCAATACATGCTTTTAGTTGCGGAACTGACGCACTGATATTAGGTAATTTAATGATGTTGGCTTCTGGCTGGTTAGCCAACTCGCCTAATTCTGTTAACGCATCGGCAATTTTTTGTTCCGCGGTTAAATTTTCAGGGAAGTTAGCAATAACACGACCTGACAAAGAAATATCACGAGTTTCTACTTTTACGCCTGCTGCGTTAGTAAAGGTACGGATTATAGGTAATAAAGATAGAGTAGCTAGTGCTGGGGCTTCATCAGTTTCTGTGTATATGATCGTTGGAGTGTTATCTTTCATTTTTTTTCCTACATTATTGTAAATTAATAATTTATTAGAATAAATTGTGTAAGCATTTGACGGGCTTTGGTGGATAACACTCACCGGAGTGAACCTTGATTTGCAACTACAGCACACACCCTGTGTGCACTAAGTATGTGAAATCCCCTATCCCATTTTTTATTATATTTTGACGCCATCGCCCCGCTTGCTTTGATTAAAAACAACCGCCACGAATGATAAATTAGGTACAGATCACAATTTTTAGGCGGACATCATAGATCATTCTGGGCAATTTTCAAATTCCACTAATGGCGAATACACAGTAAACTAGGATTAAATATTTTAAAATCGCTCAGTAATTGCTCTCTCGTATTCAGCAAAGGATAATATTTAAACCTTTATGTCAAATGCCGGTAAATTCAACTCGTTCAAAAAAAACACTTCAAAAACCAACGGTTCTGTGGCTACTACCCACTCTAAAAATCGCACAGTACAACGTAAAGTAAATACTAAACCTGCGGCCAAACACCCTATTATCGTGTTATTTAATAAACCCTTTGATGTATTGTGCCAATTTACTGATGAAGCAGGCCGGCAGACTCTCAAAGATTTTATTCCGATCCCAGATGTGTATGCTGCTGGACGACTAGATCGCGACAGTGAAGGATTATTACTGCTCACAAACGATGGTAAGCTTCAAGCTAAATTAACTCAGCCAAATAAAAAAACCTTTAAAACCTATTGGGTACAAGTGGAAGGCGAACCAACAGATGAAGCAATCAAAGCATTGTGTGATGGCGTTGAACTTAAAGATGGTATGACCCTGCCCGCAAAGGTTAATAGAATGGACTCACCCGATATTTGGCCACGAGTCCCACCGGTGCGTGAACGCAAATCAATCCCAACAACCTGGCTTGAAGTGCAAATTTGTGAAGGCCGTAATCGACAAGTCAGGCGGATGACTGCCCATATTGGTTATCCCACGTTAAGACTAATACGTTATAAAATAGGTCAATGGTGTCTAGATGATTTGCCGAATGGACAATATTCACAAATCAGTCAGTAAGCGACTATGCTCGGCGCTAATCGCATAAAATAAGGATTGGTATAAATGACTCAACGTTATAAACCTAATACCACTGTGGCTTGTATAATTTACAGCCAAGACCAATTTTTACTGGTAGAGGAAAACATTGATGGACAGGTTAAATTTAACCAACCAGCGGGTCATTTAGAAGCAAATGAGTCGCTTATTGATGCCTGTGCTCGAGAGATAGTAGAAGAAACTGGACTTGCAATTGAACCGCAAGCCCTTGTCGGTATTTATCAATTTAGTGCCAGCCCTGAGCTTGCCTTTGTTCGTTACACTTTTTGTATCGAGCTTGATAATCCCATCGACGCAATTCCACAAGACAGTGCAATAGTTCGAACACATTGGCTTTCATATGCGCAAATTGTTCAATTAACGGCACAACTACGAAGCCCACTGGTACTCAAAAGCATCGATGATTTTATCGCTCAAGCGGGATTATTAGATGAGTTACCTCCTGCAACGAGAGACACTAGCTCGCAAACATACGTCAAACGAGTTAGCCATCATTTTCCATTATCGCTACTTAATGCCGATTATTTACACACCAATAAGTCAGTCGGTTAAGCCTAAATGGCGGCGGTTCAAGATAGCCCAATGCTCGAATGCATGGTAGAATATGCGCCGCACAAATGTCATGTTTACACATCAAGATAAACGTTAAAGCTTATCTATTTTAATTTATGGCTGTATTTAAAGGCTAGTAAGGTTGAGTCATTGGTCTCATTGGCTTGAAACCACAGCATGACGTCACCATATACTTACTCTCTATATTCAATGGTTTTAGGATTTATGACATCAATCAACCCAACTTCTAATGGTAAAAAAGTCATTGTCGGCATGTCCGGCGGTGTGGACTCTTCAGTTTCGGCCTATTTGCTTATGCAGCAAGGCTATGAGGTTGAAGGTCTATTTATGAAGAACTGGGAAGAAGACGACACCGACGAATATTGCGCTGCAGCAGATGATTTAAAAGATGCGCAAGCGGTATGTGACAAGCTTGGTATTAAAATGCATACCGTCAACTTTGCAGCCGAATACTGGGACAACGTGTTCGAGTATTTCTTAGCTGAATACAAAGCCGGCCGTACGCCTAATCCAGATATCATGTGCAACAAAGAAATCAAATTCAAAGCATTCCTAGAATTTGCCGACGAGATTTTAGACGCCGACTATATCGCCATGGGCCATTATGTTCGTCGTCGTGACAACAGCGATGGCAGTGTTGAAATGCTCCGCGGTGTTGATGGCAATAAAGACCAAAGCTATTTTTTATATACACTAAGCCATGAGCAAGTGGCGCGCAGTTTGTTCCCTGTCGGTGAGCTTGAAAAACACGAAGTACGCGAAATAGCAAAAAAAATGGGCTTAATCACTCACGACAAAAAAGACAGCACCGGCATTTGTTTTATTGGTGAGCGCAAGTTTACTGATTTCTTAGCCACCTATTTACCGGCTCAACCAGGTGATATTGAAACCGCTGAAGGCGAAGTCATAGGCACTCACCAAGGATTGATGTATCACACCCTTGGTCAACGAAAAGGCTTAGGCATTGGTGGGCTAAAAAACAGCAGCGAAGATCCATGGTACGTAGTTGAAAAAGACTTATTGCGTAATGTCTTAGTGGTTGCACAAGGTGCAGAACACCCGCGCCTAATGTCACAGGGAATGACCGTAAACCAATTACATTGGGTTGATCGCAAAGGACCTGCTAATAATAGTAAAATCACAGTAAAAACCCGTTATCGTCAACGTGATGTTATCTGCACATTAGTCTACAACGACCCTGATAATATTACTGTAATGTTCGATGCACCTGTTGCCGCTGTCACGCCTGGACAATCCGCAGTATTTTATGATGGCGATATTTGTTTAGGTGGCGGCATTATCGATACCTTAGTTCGAGGATAAACCGTGAGTCAAACTCCAGACAGTCTGCTGTTCGAACGTACAATGGCTTTTGCCGGTATTTTACAGGCAATTGGTCAGGTTCAGTACTTAGCGCGTCACGGCGAAAGTGATAAAGAAGCGTTAGCTGCGACCCTCAATACTATTTTGGTGACAGAACCAGAAGCCACTGCCGATGTGTATCAAGACAAAGACATCTTAAATAAAGGCTATCAACTTATCCAAAATCAATTGGGTGATGGCAGTAATAAAGATGTCGAAACCACTCGCTACTTAGTCGGTATATTGGCGCTAGAACGAAAGCTTGCGCGCTCACCAAATGGTTTAGGCATGCTTGCTGAACGTATCAATCAAATACATCGCCAGTTGAACCATTTTGAGATTACCGATGAGCAAGTCGTGTCTAACTTTGCCAGCATATACAGTGACATAATCAGTGAATTAGGTCCAAAATTACAAATTTCGGGCAACCCAGACTGCTTAAAGCAGCCCCTGGTTCAACATAAAATTCGAGCTTTATTACTCGCTGCTATGCGCAGTGCGGTATTATGGCGCCAATTAGGCGGTAAACGTCGCCATTTAGTGTTTGCCCGTAAAGCAATATTTGATACCGCAAGAAAAAGCCAAAATAACAATTAATCGAATCACCCTACAACAAAGTTCATCAAGGAGCTTCAAATGGATCTTTCCGCACTAACTGCTATCTCTCCGGTAGACGGTCGTTATGGTAGTAAAACCGCCTCATTAAGAGGGATTTTCAGCGAGTTCGGTCTTACTAAGTACCGTGTTCAAGTTGAAATTAACTGGTTAAAGCTATTATCTAGCTGCCCTGAGATTGAAGAAGTTCCCCCGTTTAGCGAAACAGCTCTTGCCTTGTTAGACAGCATAAAAAACAACTTTAGCGAACAAGATGCATTGCGCGTTAAAGCGATTGAAAGTACCACCAACCACGATGTGAAAGCCGTTGAATACTTTATTAAAGAGCAAATTGCCGACAACGCTGAATTAGTCGCGATTGACGAATTTGTGCACTTTGCTTGTACCTCAGAAGACATCAACAACTTATCACACGGTTTAATGCTTAAAGAAGCGCGTGAGCAAGTATTGGTACCACATTGCCAGCAAATTATTGATGCAATTAAAAAGTTAGCACATGACAATAAAAGCGTACCATTAATGTCACGTACTCATGGCCAACCTGCATCACCGTCTACGTTAGGCAAAGAAATGGCCAACGTTGCCGTACGTCTTGAACGTCAATTAAACCAAATCAACGCTGTTGAAATCATGGGTAAAATTAACGGCGCGGTGGGCAACTACAACGCTCACATCTCTGCTTACCCTGAAGTGAACTGGCATGAACTGTCACAACGTTTTGTGACCAGCCTTGGCATTAATTGGAACGCTTACACAACGCAAATTGAACCGCATGATTATATCGCTGAATTGTTTGATGCAATTGCGCGTTTCAACACAATCCTAATCGATTTCGATCGTGACATATGGGGTTACGTTGCATTAGGACACTTTAAACAGCGTACGATCGCAGGCGAAATTGGTTCATCAACCATGCCGCACAAAGTGAATCCTATCGACTTTGAAAACTCTGAAGGAAACTTAGGTATTGCTAACGCATTAATGCAACACCTTGCCGCTAAATTACCAGTATCAAGATGGCAGCGTGATTTAACTGACTCAACAGTTTTACGTAACCTTGGTGTTGGTATGGCGCACTCATTAATTGCTTACCAAGCAACACTTAAAGGTATTAGCAAATTAGAAGTTAACGAAGCGCAACTCCTTGCAGAGCTTGATAACAACTGGGAAGTATTGGCCGAGCCAGTGCAAACCGTTATGCGTCGTTATGGCATCGAAAAACCATATGAAAAACTTAAAGAACTGACCCGTGGTAAGCGTATTGATGCTGCACAACTTGCGACATTTATCGATGGACTTGAATTGCCTGCACACGTTAAAGTTGAACTGAAAAAAATGACTCCAGCAAACTACATCGGCCGTGCAGAAGCCTTTGTTGATGAGCTAAAATAGTCTTATAAGCTTATACATACCATTAGCGGTCGCATCTGTGACCGCTTTTTTATTGGACAAACATTCTCACGACCTGAGGTCAATGATGTACACATTAAATATTGATACCCAAGCCTTTATTAAACAGCATTGGCAACAGAAACCGCTTGTGATCAAACAGGCATTTGCCGATTTTGAAGACCCTATCGCAGCAGACGAGCTTGCTGGCTTAGCCTGCGAAGAAGAAATTTCATCACGCGTGGTTGTTACTAAAGGCGATGATTGGGACGTGGTACAAGGTCCATTTGAAGACTACGACCAATTTGGCGAAGATAACTGGCAATTATTAGTCCAGGCCGTTAACCATTGGTATCCAGCTTCACAGCCACTGGTCGAAGCATTTCGCTTTTTACCCGACTGGCGTTTTGACGACCTAATGGTGTCATTTGCCACGCCAGGTGGTGGCGTAGGACCACATATCGATAACTATGATGTATTTATTATTCAAGGTGATGGCGAACGTCGCTGGAAGGTTGGTGATAAAGGCCAGCATAAGCGCCGTGGCGATAATCCTAACTCACCGTTAGTTGACGACTTTGAACCTATTATCGATGTGGTATTACAAAAAGGCGATGTATTGTATATTCCGCCAGGTTACCCGCATTGCGGCGAAACAGTAACCTTAGCCATGTCATACTCAATTGGGTTTAGAGCGCCAAGCCAACAAGAATTATTAACTGAATTAGCCGACAGCCTTATCGACAACAATTTAGGTAATAAACGCTTTACCTCGGTTGATGAACCAGATGCGCCAGGCATCATTAGCCAAACTCATCAACAAGGCATCATGAATTTACTTGTACAATTAGCACAAGACCCTAAAGCCTATCAAACTATGTTAGGTAAGTTGCTAAGCCAAAATCGTTTTGAGTTGGATATCTGTGAAGATGAAGAACCATTAACAACAGATGATTTATTGGATGCCATTGAACAAGGCGCCATTATCCAACGCATTGGTGGTTTAAAAGTATTGCGTCTTGAACAAGACACAGAGTCAAGATTGTTTATCAACGGTGAAGTGTTCCTATTACCTCAAGTCACCGAGTTGGTATTACAACTATTAGCTAATCAAGTCAGCATACAGCCTGAACAAGCCAGTGAACTAACACAAGAGCCTGTATTGCTTGAGACATTAACTCAACTGATTAACCAAGGCTTCTATTACCTCGCAGAAGATGAATGTTAATCACTACAAGCATGAAACACCAAATAGACTAACAAAAAAGGCACCTAGGTGCCTTTTTTGTTAGTCTTGAAGCATAAACCATGATGGTTATGTCTTTATACACTAACCCCACAGCTTCTCATCTTGGTGCATTTTATATAAGCTTTCTGCACGAGAGACTAATAGCTGAGCAAATTTCATCTGCGTTGCGTCTTTAGTCGCTCCAGATTTATGCAAGTTTTCAGCTTTTAACTGCCACATCATTGAAAAATGACGAATGGCATCGCGAGCAGTCGCTGCAACTTTCACGTCGACATAATCAGACGGTAAATCACCCGACATCACCCAAAAAGTTTGTTTTTTAGGTTGTTTCGACTCCATCTTCCAAATGGCTAAATAAGGCGCAAGATAACGACTTTCGTTGGCAAGCACATTACTTGGGATCACGCCCTTTTCAGCTAAAAAGCGATTAGCTTTTTGAAACTGAGTACGTACCCACTCTTGTCTTAGTGCTTCTTGGTCTGGTGTTGGCTGTGCAACCTGCTCTGCAACTTCTTCAGTCATAATACTTCCTATCTTATTGTTATGTTACAGGTTAGAACAAAAACTCACCTGTTATCAAATCTCAAAAACATCGATGCAACATACGTTACTTTACGTTTACGTAAAGTGGCAAGCTAAATTGCCACATCAATCACAAAAATAACTAAATCATGCTTTGTTGAGAGTATCGCTAAATGCTATCGTGCTGCAATAAATATAACAAGCAGTCGTTTGTGTCTTGGATACTCAATTATAACAAGATACAAGAACTTTACTTTAACATGCTAGTAAGCGGAGATAACAACGTGGCAGTTTTTAATCATGTTTCGTTCGATGAACACGAACAAGTGGTATTTTGTCATGACAAGCAAAGTGGCTTAAAAGCCATCATTGCAGTTCACAATACTAACCTTGGATCGGCTGTAGGTGGTTGCCGTATGTGGAACTATCAATCAGATGACGAAGCGTTAACTGACGTATTGCGTCTCTCTCGCGGCATGACATATAAAAATGCCCTTGCCGGTTTAACAATGGGCGGCGGTAAAGCCGTTATTATAGCCGATCCTAAAACGACCGATCGCGAAGCGTTATTCCTAGCATTTGGCCGTTTTGTTAATAGCCTAGGCGGTAAATACTATTCGGCAGAAGATGTTGGCGTCTCAACATCCGACATTATGATAGCCAGTCGAGAAACTGAATTTGTAGCAGGCCTAGAAGGCAAATCTGGCGACCCATCGCCGTTAACGGCATTAGGCACTTATTTAGGTATCAAAGCAGCGGTTAAGCATCAGCGTGGTATTGATAGCTTAAAAGGCATTAAAATCTCAATACAAGGCGTAGGACACGTTGGCTATTACCTGTGTAAACATTTACACGAAGAAGGTGCTGAGCTGATTGTTACTGACATTCATCAAGCGTCACTTGACCGTGTAGCGACTGAGTTTGGCGCTACCGTTGTTGCCCCTCAAGATATCTATACCCAAGATGTTGATGTGTATGCGCCTTGTGCATTAGGCGCCACCTTAAATGACTCTACCTTACCGTTACTAAAAGCAACTATTGTTGCAGGTTGTGCTAACAACCAATTAGCAGAAGTTCGCCATGGTGAAAAACTTAAACAAATGGGTATTTTATACGCTCCTGACTATGTCATTAACGCAGGTGGTATTATCAACGTCTCATTTGAGAAAAACTATGACGCTGCTGCATCTAAGGCAAAGGTAGAGCAAATTTACAATACCTTGCTTACTATATTCAGCCGTGCTGACAGCGAAAACCGCACCACAGGTTCAGTTGCCGATGAAATGGCCAAAGCCATTATTGATGCAGCGAGATAGGTGACATAGGCTCATAACAGGCTTCATTTTGCTAGCTTGTAATTCAACACTATCGTGTTAACAAAAAGGGAAATGCATTAGCATCTCCCTTTTTTATTGCTTCTACACCAGTATAAATCACTGATTTGTAATAAATCGTTCACCTAACTGTAAAATCGCTGCCCTACCCTAAATTAACACTGACTCAACTTATGTATTGAGGCTAGGCAGATGATCAAAAACAGTCATAAAAACACCCAAAATCTCACACAGCGTCAACCATTATCACACCTAACTCTTCCCAATAAGATTCAACATTTTAATGCGTTGTGGATTTCCGATGTACACCTTGGCAGTGTTGATTGTAAAGCTGAGTTTTTACTGCATTTTCTAAATCATAGCCAATGCGATTATCTGTATCTTGTGGGTGATATTGTGGATGTGTGGGCACTTAAAAAAAGAGTGTACTGGCCTGACAGTCACGACCGTGTCATCAAAAAAATTTTAGACATTGCCAGCAATGGCACTCAAGTATTTTTTATTCCAGGTAATCACGATGAAGCCTTTAAAGCCTATGCAGACAGCCACTTCAGAGGCGTCACGCTAGCAAAGCAACACATTCATGAATCTATCAATGGTCAACGCATTCTGATGCTGCATGGCGACCAATTTGACTCACAAGTTTGTATCAGTCGCGCTTACGCTAAATTAGGCGATCACCTTTACGACATACTGCTGTGGTTAAACAGACAACTGCATGCAGTAAGAAGCGCTATGGGCTATCCCTATTGGTCTCTGGCCAGTTACATCAAATTACGTGTAAATAAAGCTCAACAAGCGATTAACCAATACCGTGATGCAGTATTGCGTTACGCCGCAAAAAAACACGTCGACATGGTGGTTTGCGGCCATATCCACCAGCCAGAATTGTCGCAGCACACCATTAATCAACACCCGTTAATTTATGCAAATGACGGTGATTGGGTTGAAAACTGCACCCTCATTGCAGAATCCCTTACTGGCAGCGTACAACTGCTTAAATGGAATGAACAAACCTTGCAGGCAGAAACGGTCGCAAGTATCGAGCTAGTTAATCAACATAGCGATAAATACAACAAACCTCAAAAACAACATGTCGCATAAGTAAGGGCAATATTATGATATTTACCGTTGATAATGTGGTAGAAAAAAATCTGCCGAACGTACACAACAAACCCTGGTTAGCCACGCCAACCAAAGCCATGTTGCGTTATTTACTTCACGAAAAACAATGCAATGATATTGCCAATGAGCACGCTCATTTATCCGGTGTCGATTTTGTCGAACAAATCTTAGCCTGCTTAAATTTTACCTATAGCGTACCCAATAACGAGATTGAAAATATTCCGCATGAAGGTCGTGTCGTGATTTACGCCAATCACCCCATCGGCTCACTCGATGCACTAGCCTTAATCAAACTCATTAGTCAGGTCCGTCCTGACATCAAAGTGGTTGCTAATGAATTATTAATGGCCATCAAACCACTTCATTCCATTTTATTGCCGGTGCGCAACATGACAGGTGGAACACCAAAGCAACATTTAGACGAAATACACCATCACCTTAAAAATGAGGGCGCTGTGCTCATTTTTCCATCGGGTGAAGTGTCGCGCTTACGTCCAACTGGCGTCACAGATCTACATTGGCACAGTGGCTTTTTAAAAATGGCGCGCGCCTGTAATGCACCGTTATTACCCGTATATGTTGACGCTAAAAACTCCGCCACCTTCTATGGCGCCTCAATGATTTACAAGCCCTTAGCCACTTTACTATTAGTCAAAGAAATGTTTAAACAAGTGGATCAAGTTATGCCTGTTCGTATTGGGCAACTGATTGCCAAAGAAGTGGTTAGTAATCAAGACTTCCCCTTAAAAACTAAAGTAAAACTGCTTAAAAATCATTTGTACCGCATCGGTAAAAATCGCAGCCCGTTATTCACCACCCAGAACGCCATCGCTCACCCAGAAAAACGCAGTGAACTACAAAGCGCACTATCACAATGTGAGTTACTCGGGCAAACCCAGGACAACAAACTAATCTATCTTTATAAACATCACCAAAGTAACCCGATAATGCGTGAAATTGGCCGTTTACGTGAAATTGCATTTCGTGCTGTGGGCGAAGGAACAGGCAAGAGGCGCGACACAGACAAGTACGACAATCATTATTTACACCTTGTACTGTGGGATAAAGATGATTTAGAAATTGTCGGTGCTTATCGTTTTGCCAGTGCCAAAAATCTCCATGCAACCCTAGGAAAAGATTCACTCTATAGCGAGTCATTATTCGATTATAAACAAGCGTTCCACCCTTATTTCGATCAAGGTTTGGAACTTGGGCGCAGCTTCGTACAACCTAAATACTGGGGGCGACGCAGTTTAGAATATCTATGGCAAGGGATTGGCGCATATTTAGTGAGTAACCCACAGTACCGCTATTTATTCGGCCCCGTATCATTAAGCGATAGCCTGCCATTGCAAGCAAAAGAAATGTTGGTTTTTTTCTATCAACATCACTTCGCTAGCGCGGAAGTATTAGCCTGCTCTTTTAACTCCTATCAATTTACTCAAGATAAAATAAAGCAACTTGAGCAGTTATTTAATGGTTGTGATTACGCAGAGAATTTTAAAATACTCAAAAGGACACTAGCAAATATGGCCGTATCTGTACCCACTTTATTTAAGCAATATGGTGAACTTTGCGACAACCAAGGAGTTAAGTTTTTGGATTTTGGTATCGACCCTGAATTTGGCGATTGCATCGATGGTTTGGTCTTAGTGGATATCCATCAACTCAAACCACTTAAATACCAAAAGTACCTGGCAGGTCATTTACTTCAGGAGCACGCGGCATCATAAAGCAAACCTCAAGGTATTCATTTTGATATTGTTATTGGTTGTTATTTGATTGTTACGCTAATATTTATCTGATATAAAAGAATAAATGAGTGGAGAATCATCTATGCCAGCATCGACAGACACATCGAACGAAACATTGAAAGCAACCTTAAATGCTACATTAGAGGACACGCTCAATGAAACAGAAGATCAATCATCACACCGCCACATCAAGGTCACTGATATTATGATCACCCGTGTTGTCACTATTGAAATGGATGACAGGCTTTCAGTTGCCAAAGAAATATTCGACAATGTCAGCTTTCACCATTTACTGGTTATCGATGAAGATAACAACCTAGCCGGCATTCTGTCTCACCGTGACTTTTTAAGGGCGCTTAGCCCCAATATAGGCACTGCGGCAGAGTTAATAAGAGATACCGAAACACTTCAAAAACGCGTTCATCAAGTGATGAGCCATAATCCAATCACTATAGCACCACACTGCGACATTAATCTTGCCAGTAAACTGATTTTAGAGCATGACATTGGCTGTCTTCCTGTATTAGAAAACAACCACATCGTGGGTATTATTACTTGGAAAGACTTATTAAAGGCCTATTACACTGCCTAAAAGGCCAGCAACCGACAAATGATATAACTATGGTCTATAAGCTATTTGGCTTTACCTACGTCTAATGGTGATCTTCACTCATACCAACATCGATTCAATCTACAACATTCACATCCATGCTATTGCCAATAAACGCAATCATACGCAAAGCTTAATCATTAAAATTTTGCAATAAAAAATATAAAAATAAATATTCTCATAGCTAGCAACAACATAGCTTTAATTCTTAAATCGTTCATATTTCTGTACTGGAAATTGTCACATTGCTCTGCTTTATTAGTACTTAATGCAACTATATTTTACAGTTGTATGTCTGCCGATAAATAGTTTCAAAGAAGAATACGCTAAGGCAGTGTTGAGTGATGGGTATAGTAAACACGCGGTTATCATTTGAAAGGATGAGCATTATGATTAAATTCTCTTACCACCTCAATCAAGACAATATCGAATTACAAGCCAGTAATTGGTGTGGTCTAGAACGAGTCTTTATCAACGGTAAAGTGGTGTCGCGCAAATTTAACTTTGGTTTACAAAGTATGCACGATGTATTACTCGATAACGGCAAAAAGTGTCGTTTCCAACTAATTGCCGATCCACAAACCTCATTAATCTCTTGCCGCATATACAAGCAAAACCAATTGGTAACCATTTTAAAGCAAGGTAAAAAACAGCTACAAAAAAGCCAGTTCATGATTGAATCTGGCTTTGTGATTGTTTGTGTAGGCATGCTGAGTATGTATTTACTCAGTTAATCATATCTAATAACTTCTAACCAAGGCTAAAATCAATTTGAACGGTTGAAGTAGCTTTGATTGGCTTACCATCCACAAATTTAGGCGCATAACGCCACTGGCTTAGCGCCTCAATTGACTCTTTCTCAAACTGACTACCGCCTTTAGAGTCCAATACTTGTGGTGATTGTACAAAACCTTGCTCATCAACGGTAAATTCTAATTGTACCCAACCACTTTTACCCCGCTTTGCATAAGACTGAGGGTAATCAGGTGGCGTTCTAAATAACGGCGTTTGTTCTTGATGTTCATTCCATGGCGTCATTTTACCAATAGCAATACAATGCTCAGTGGCTTGGTCACCCTGACCTCGCTTTTGATAAATATCAACGAGCAAAGCATGAGCACGCAGTTCATGCGGATGGCTGTAGGGCAATGCCTGATATTGTTTTATCACCTCAACTAGCGCATCAACGGCTTTAGTGTGCTTACCCATAGCCTCATTTAATGCACCATAAAGGTATGTTGCATTAACACGTTTTATCGCGTTTTCAGGTAGCTTGCTGACATAAATATCATAAGCATCAAAAGCGAAACTTCTAACGGCTCGGGTATAAAAGTCCGTACCTGTAAGGCGATAAAAAGCCAAGGTTTTCACTTCAGCAACAGTGAGTTCATTATCAGACTCTTGGGCTACATCGATTGCCTCAAACAACACTTTTTTTGCATAGGCATCATCAGCTGTGGTTTCTGCTAACCCCACTAGTGGATCAACAAAGGCAATATCGTTTTCAGGTAATTTTTGACGATACACTGTTAAAGCTGACTCAAATAATTGTTGTGCTTTCATCACCGAGTCATCTTGAACAACTCGGCCATTATTATTTTGCTTTGACTGCTCAACAATAGCATTAGCCCAATTCATCGCTAACTTTGCACTATCAATACTATCTGCGCCAAATTTTGTTGCTCCAAGATCATAAGCTTGCTTGGCATAGGTAATGATATCGACTTGATTATTAGCCTCAACAGCCTGGTTGTACTGCTGATATGCCTGTGAGAAATCAACCGTATCCGTGTCAGTAGATTCAGCGTAAGCCATGTGGCTGGCACATGCTGCGATAATTGATAAGCGTAAAAGTGTTTTTTTCATTGTTAAAGTCCTTTTTATTTATAACCCAACCCCTATTTTTGCGTGGCGCGTAAATAAGCAGTTAAAGATTTATGACACAGTTTGCCTGATTTTTATGACGTGAGTCAATTTAATGAAAATCCATGTAAACAATATGTTGCGAATTTACTATCGACAGTCACACTCAATAAAGGGCTTATTATTTCTATTAATCAGAATGACTGCCAAACCGTATCACAATCAATGACCTTAGGAGTATAGATGTCTGCCATCGTCAAATTGCTCCAATCCATGTTCAGTAGCTTTAAAGACCTTGTCCCTATCATCTTAGTGGTCAGTTTTTTTGAAATATTTGTCCTTCATCAAGCCCCAGCAGAACTAGGTTCTATCCTTATTGGTTTAGTCTTTATTGTTTTGGGGTTAACATTTTTTGTGTTTGGTTTAGAAATGGGCTTATTTCCCATAGGTGAATCATTAGCAGAAGCATTAGCACGTAAAGGCAGCGTATTTTGGTTAGTGATTTTCTCATTCTCATTGGGGTTTGGTACCACATTAGCTGAACCTGCACTAACCGCTGTGGCCAACGAAGCGGCTAAAGTTGCCGCTAATGCGGGGGCGATTGAAGCCAATGAGCAGGCCATGAGTGCTTACGCGATGGGATTGCGAATAACAGTTGCGATTTCGGTCGGTTTAGCCATTTTACTTGGCGTGATCCGGATTCTTAAAGGTTGGCCTATTCATTACATCATTATTGCTGGTTATGTATTAGTGATGATTCTCACCAGCTTTGCGCCTGCCAATATTATTGGTATTGCCTACGACTCTGGCGGTGTCACCACATCAACCATTACCGTGCCCTTAGTGACAGCATTAGGTGTTGGTCTTGCCAGTGTAATTAAAGGCAGAAACCCGATGTTAGATGGTTTTGGATTGATAGCTTTTGCCAGCCTTAGCCCAATGATATTTGTATTAATCTACGGCATGGTGTTTTTAAACTGATGCTAACTATAAGGAGCCAATTTGTTTACTGAGCTGATTAGCACATTTTTGCTTACTGCCCGCGATGTGATCCCTATTGCGGTGATTTTGTTTGGCTTTCAGCTTGGGGTACTCAAACGCCCTGTTACCCAGTGGCGCAAAGTGTTACTAGGGTTTGTGTATGTGATTATAGGGTTAACCTTTTTCCTAGTCGGTTTACAACTCGCGCTCTTCCCTATTGGGGAAAGCATGGCAAACCAATTAACCACCAGCGAGTTTTTACACCCGGATGGCAGCAAAGCACCTTTTATATGGCAAGATTATTTTTGGGTATATGTTTTTGCAGCGGCCATTGGCTTTAGCACCACCATTGCCGAGCCTTCGTTAATAGCGGTGGCAATTAAAGCCAATCAAGTGTCTGCTGGCACCATAAGTATCCAAGGGTTGCGTATTTCTGTCGCGTTTGGGGTGGCCATTGGAATTACCTTGGGATGTTTTCGAATTGTGGTTGGCGATCCCATCCATTATTACATTATGGCTGGCTATGTCATTGTGGTAGTTCAAACCTTTTATGCTCCCAAAATGATTGTGCCCCTTGCTTATGACTCTGGCGGCGTGACCACCTCCACCGTGACGGTTCCGTTGGTGGCGGCTTTAGGTCTTGGGTTAGCCACTAATGTTGAAGGACGTAATCCATTAATAGATGGCTTTGGTCTAATCGCCTTTGCCAGCTTATTTCCGATGATCACCGTAATGGGTTATGCCCAAATCGTTGACTATTTATCCAAACGAAAAGCGATTAAGGAGTAACTATGCGTTTTAAATTAATTGTCGCCTTTGTTGACGAAGATTGTACCGACAAAGTACTCGATGCCGCACGCCTTGCTGGAGCCACTGGCGCCACGGTAATAAACCATGCTCGCGGTGAAGGATTAGAAAAAAAGAAAACCTTTATGGGCCTCACCTTAGATGTACAACGTGATGTTATTTTATGGCTAGTTGAAGAGCATATGTGTCGCTGCATTTTAGAAACCATTGCTAAAGTGGGTGAGTTTGATACTAACTCAGGTAAAGGCATTGCGATTCAAATCGATGTTGAAGATGCCGTAGGTGTAGCGCATCAGGTTGAAAAGTTGAGTAAAGACATTGAGGATCAAATATGACCATTAACAATCCTACTCTCAACCGTGATGTGATGAATAAGCGTTACGCCATGGTTGACGGAATGCACACAGTGGCAGAGGCTATCCAAGTGGCCATTAATAAAAATGTCAGTATTCTAGTGGTCAATAAGCGCAATGAACATGACGAGTACGGCATGGTATTAATGAGTGATATTGCCCGTAAAGTACTCGCTAAAGACAAGTCGCCCGAACGCACCAATATTTATGAAATCATGATAAAACCGGTATTTTCAGTACCTGCCGATATGGATGTACGCTATACCGCAAGACTATTTGAACGCTTTAATATTAACAAAGCACCCGTGGTCGAAAGCGGTAACATTTTAGGCTTTGTCACTTATGATGACATCGTACTAAAAGGTATGATTAAGTGCTAAATATTCTTTATTGTTCAAAAATTTGCTTAACAATGTACTCAATTAACGAGCGCGTTTTTAACGGCAAATTTTTATCTTTATATAATAAATGGATCGGCATGGCCTCAGGCGGAGTTAAACTCGCAATATTAACCAGGAGGCCAGCATCTATTGCTTCTTTAACGACAATACTTGGTTGTAACACGACACCTAAACCATCTATGGCAGCTTGAGTTAGTACCACGCCACTATTTGACGACAGCCTAAACTGACGCTTGCCAAATATTTGCTGGTGCGCCACAGACAGCGAGCCATTGCTTGAGTAACTAAACCCAAGACAGTGATGGTCACGAAGGTCGGCGTTCGATCGTATCTCTGAGTGTTGGGCTAAATATTGCGTCGATGCACAAAACTGCATGTGATAATTCATAATATGACGACCAATCAAGGCTGAGTCGCTAAGTTCACCAATCCTAACCAATAAATCGACACTGTCTAACATCGGGTCAACAAGGTTATTGTCTAAGCGTAAATCAACATTGACTTGCGGATACGCTAATAAAAAACGATTCACAATCGGCGCCAGTACTGCATTACCAAAGCTCACGGGAGCGTTAATTTTGATGCTACCACTGACGGTGCCAGTCATGGATTGTAAAGTGTTTTCAGCGGCAGAGATTGCGGCCAAAATGGATTTACATTCAAGATAATAGAGATGACCAGATTCGCTTAACGCTTGTTGGCGAGTAGTGCGATTAATTAACTTAACGCCTAAATACCCTTCTAACTGATTAATATGCTTGCTTACCATGGTACGGCTGATATTAAATTGATGCGCAGCCGCAGCATAGTTGCCCTGCTCTGCTACGCAGCTAAATACTTGCATAGCGGTTAATTTATCCATAATGACTCCCACACATTTATGCCACCATTATAAACCCATAGTGTTTTCTGTAAACACCAGCGATTAGTGTTACGGCTACGAAAACTGGTTTACGATGAGCCATCATTATTGAGGAGTTGTTATGGATTACAAATTAGATCAAGCAGGCATATTTATTACCGCTGAAATTCACATTAAAGATAACGTTTCGTTAGCACAAGGCCTTGCTGCAATCCGCCAATTTTGTGCCGACATGAATAGCGAACCAGGCTGTTCACTTGCAATGGCAACTCAACATAAAACCAATCCTAAACAATTTGTATTTTGGGAGCGTTATGATGACCAAGCCGCCTTTGACGCCCACTTTGCAGCACCTCACACTCAAGCCTTTATTAACGCTGGATTAACCGAGCTAAAACAAGCCTTCGACTATCAACGCCTGGCCACTGAGGAATAACCATGAGTAAAATCATTAACTGGGGTATTTTAGGCACCAGCTTTATTTCTGGTGTCATGGCTGATGCAATAAAAGCACAAGGTCAAAGCACAATTTATGGCGTAGCAGGACGCAACACGACAACATTGGCTGAGTTTGCCACCCAATATCAAATACCACATCAATTTACTGATTTTGATTTGTTAATCAATCACCCTGAAGTTGATGTTATTTATATTGCTCTGCCTAATCACCTACACCATGAATACATCATAAAAGCGGCCAATGCGGGTAAAGCGATTTTATGTGAAAAGTCTCTCTCAGTAGATATGCCATCTACCATTGCAAGCCTTGATGCTGTTCAGCAAAACAAGGTGTTCTTTTTAGAAGGGTTAATGTACCTTGCGCATCCATTTATGCAGCAATTATCTCAAACATTAGCATCTGGTATTATTGGTGAAGTAAAAAGCATTCGTGGTCAGTATTGCGCCGCCATCAGCCAATTTGTAAATCCTGCCAGTCTTGGCGCGCTGTTTAATCTTGGTTGCTACCCAGCATCTCTAATGCAGTTAGTCATGCAGCAACAGTTTGGCAATAGCATCAGCCAGCATTATCAATTGCAAGCCACGGGCCGACGTGGAGAAGATGGCAATATTTGTGAATCTACGGCTATTGTGACTTATGCTAACGGTGTGCAATGCCATTTACACACAGCTGAAGACTATGGCTTACACGCCGGATTTACTATTTTAGGCAGCTTGGGCAGTATTGAGTTCACCTCAAATCCCTGGTTACCAGAAGCTCAGGGTAATCATTTCTCGGTTAGGTTATATGAGCAAGATGCCGAAATTGTGAACGTTACGGCCAAAGGTAATGGGTTTTACTACCAAGTAGAAGCGTTATTAGCTGCTCTAGACAGTAAGCAATACACAGTACCAAGACCATTAGCACAATTGCAAGACTCACAAGATATCATGAACATGTTAACCGTTTGGCATCACGCCGCGTTAGAAAGCAGCGCTGAAAACCTGACCGTTAAAAGCTAGACAATCGTTAATTCGTTGTTGCTGCACCGCTGACAGGTCAGCAACAGCGAAAAACGCATAATCGCTGTGTTCATCACTTAAGTTAATGACCGCTTCTTTGGTTAACTCACAACGAAAAATAAACGCTTGTGATTGATAAGCAGAGTGAAAATACACCCCAGATAAATAGTTAACCTTCACCTCACAGCCTAACTCCTCCTGGCATTCTCGTAATAATGCCTGATGAATGGTTTCATTAGGGTCAAGGCCGCCACCTGGCAAGCCCCAATGCTTATCACCGTAATTAGCTTTTAATAACAAAACCTCCCCTACAGCATTGGTTATCACCGCATGCGAGCTCAATCTAAATAAGTCATTAAATGCCATAGAGTTGTACCTAAAAGTGGGCTTAAAATTGAAATGAACAGCTTTATAAAAATGAGTTAACGCGTGGCAATACCACTGCAGAAGGCGTAAATATAAGCCAACTGCAATAGTATAAATAAGTAGCGACTACCGTTCTAGGGGCTTATCACATCCATTTAAACGCTGATATGAGCAAGCACACAAACGATAGATATGAATCGTTCATTGTGAGCTACTTTCGCCCCAAAATTCTGAGTATACGTAAAAATAAATTGATAATGTCCATATACAGGGCTGCAGCGCTATCGACGGCATTATCAAATGTTTTAGGGATCGCATTAGCACGTGCCCAGTCATAGCCAATATAGCCACAAAAAATCAGCGCAACAATCCAGTCCAAAATACCGTGATGGGTATCAAAAATAAATATTTCTATAAGCTCAACAACAATCACACAAATCAACGCAATGGTTAACCCGCCCGCTATCTTATTAAAAAATGCCGGATACATCGAGCCTAACAACATCATCACAAACGTTACCATCCCAGTAACCCTAATGGCCTCTTGCACAATATCGGGATTATATTGACTCACCACAAGATTAATAATCAGCCCAAAAGGTACCACCACAAAGTTATAGCCAATAAAGCTCACAATAGGCTTCTCTGATTTTTTAAAAAGATAAATACCGAAAAAGCACGATGCAAAATACCCAATAAAGAAAATAATAGGATTAATGCTACTGATTGATTCAACTGAAATATTCAGCACCATAAGCCAATTGATGGCAAAACCCCAAATCAGCGTTAAGCCAATGACAAAATTGTAAGTAGACCCACTGATTATTTTGTCATTAGTGTGCGTTCTATTGAATACATCGACGTCCATTTTACATCCTTATAAATTGAGATTTTATGTTGAATTAAAGCATTTTTGATTTTAAGGGAGGGTTACACAATAACGTGTTATTGGACAAAATATTACTACTTTCTCGTCGTCCCAACTCTCACGTCGTCCCGGTAATACTTTTAAGCCGGGACCCAGGTGTTTGTGCTTTTTATTGCTTCGCCTGCACCAGAGCAAGAGTGGTCAACGAAAATAGGTCACTACTTTAGAAGCTATCTAGCTCAGGTTAAATTAAGGTGCTAGGTAACGATACTCAATGAAATCACTTCTATGACACGCGGTAAACCCATCCATGGGCGCTCTGCGAAAACATCCATGTTTTCGAAGGTCATAGCAGCGATTACATCCGTCGTATAGCTATCTTCGATTCAACCTTATTTGAAATTGGAAGAACTAACGCATTTTTGGACAAAAATGCTTTAGGACTATGACTCTAATCATGCTTGTTTGGGTTAGAGGAAGTATGGCTGTTTTAAAATTTAGTAAAGCTTAATTCTAAAGTCCAGACGTCCTTTTTAGATGGATATTTTGCAATTTATTGATAGTTATTTCTTCAAGCCAAAACTCAACTTCCACTTGTGACTTAAGTATTTCATCTTCTGACAACAACGTCTTAATGTAAGATAGGTATTTATCTACAGAAGTATTACCTAGTTCTTTCGATACGATTAAGAGACTATAGGCTTTCATTATATTTTTCTCAACGCCCCATCCTCTATAGAAATGATTGGCTAATCTTTGCGTTGCTTCCGCATTACCATTTATAGATGCTCGCCTACAATACTCAAACGATTTTTTGTAGTCTATTTTCGTTCCCCAACCATTTATATAATAATCACAGACTTTGAGCTGTTCTATATCGTCATCTTGTGCGGCGGTCAAATGCCACTTAAGAGCTTCTTTAAGTTAATCTTAACGCCTTCTCCAGTTTCATATGCTGATGCCAAAAAGATTTGCGAAGGGCGATCTCCTAAACTAGCTCCAGAAGAAAAAGCTTTAAATGCTTGTATAAAATCACTCTTACCGGCTATCAAGCCATCTTTATACATAATTCCGATATGAAAATGTGCACTACCAATGTCATGTTTTGCAGCAAAAGAAAAAAGTTCAAACGCTGCTTGATAGTTTTTCTGTACTCCCTTCTCATATAAATAGAAAACCCCTAAAGATAATGAACAATAAGGATTTGTTCCCGCACAGACTTTTAATTTATCAATATCTACCAGCTTGGAAGCAGCCTCAACAGTAACCGAAGCTGTGCTTCCTTGACTGGACTCTTCAGCAGGAGGTTTATAGTTCGCTTCAACAACAGCGCTAAAAATGACTAAAGATAAAATAATATTTAAAACTTTGATTTTATTGTCTCCTCACGAAGTTAACAGGCTATCATTCAGCTTATTGAATAAATATCTACTTCACTTGTATTAAATGTATCAATGTAACCTATTGATGTAAATAGACTAAGCCATCATCATCTAAGAATTTCAGGTTAGTCATTCCACAAAGTTGGACAAGAATATTTATAGGGTTTATTACTACTACACATGAAAAGCTAAGCTGTTGAAATATAAGCTTTATATTTTTACACGCTAATTTATCGATGCCATTTGAGCTGATTTTTTCATCGCTAATGGATTTGCTGTGGGAGGCTCTGTTTTACCAATGGGCAACGATACTCAATGAAATCACTTCTATGACACGCGGTAAACCCATCCATGGGCGCTCTGCGAAAACATCCATGTTTTCGAAGGTCATAGCCGCGATTACATCCGTCGTATGGATATCTTCGATTCAACCTTCTTTGTAATTGAACGATCTAACGCATTTATGGACAGAAGTTTGTTAGATTTTTAGCCCTAATTCGTGAGTTTCGGATTAAAATCTCTGTGGATTAACCGCCCTAATAATGGGCAAAAAATTGTTGGCTAAAATGTTGAGGAATGAAAACAGCCAACTGTTTTTTATCCATATTTATTAGTTCTGTGTTGCTTCTCTACCACCAACGATAGAAAACCAAAAAAATGAGACTCCAACCAATATTACAGCCAATGCAGAACCTAAACCACCTTCACTTTCAATTGACCGCAAGTAAATAAATGGGCCCGCTCCCATGCTTATAGATAAAATAAAATAGCTAACCCTTTGTGCTTTAGAGTATGGACTCATGCGTTTTCTAAAGTAGTTTAGGAAATATGTTCCTATCGGAATAAATAGGATCATAAAAAGATTAAATATACTCATATATCCTTAAACACATAACGTTTGTATAGTGCGCATGCGCGTTTACCTCATTAGACCAATGAAATCGCGCACAATTAACTATCTGTATGCAATGAACTTAACAGCTTTTCATCAAATACACCATCCGGAAAAACGCGCAAACTAATGAGTTTAAAAACACTCAAAAGCATCTCAATTTAAATACGACTGTATCCCCATGCATTTTTAGTCGCTTTACGGTAGAGCCAAACATTAGCCAAATAGATGAGTTTTATTAGGGTAACTCGTTCGTCAGTTTTCGATTAACTAAACAAGTGCTAGCAAACTTTAGGGCATAAATGAGTTAAAGCAGTCAATCTAGTTAGCCTGACATAAATTAGAAAAAGTATCGTAGTTAATCCGATGGATTCAATTCGCATCGCTTTTAATTTGAAAATACAAATGATCACCTCGAAACAAACCTAAGCATCTTAACTTTTCATAAAATATTAAATAACTACAATTGCTTCCATCAAAACCATTGCAAAGAAAGGGCTATTCGTTGTCAAATACAATCAATACTTTTTGTCTAGGCCAAATGCTGATGTATATCGAACTAAACAGAACATTCCGTAAGTTAACTGAAAGTGATGACGATACTGGAATAGATTTGGATTGGATTGGATTAAGTGCAGAAAAGACCATCTGGAGTGACATACTTTCAAAGTATCGCACCATCATTTTGTCAGAAGCAGGCTCAGGGAAAACAGAAGAAATTCGGCAAATTACTCAGCAGTTAAGGGCTCAAGGTAAAATTGCCTTTTTTATGAGACTCGAAAATATTGCTGATGATTTCGAACTAGCATTTGAAGAAGGAAGTTTAGATGAATTTGAAAACTGGATATCTTCAAATGACGAAGCTTGGCTACTTCTTGATTCCATAGATGAAGCCAAATTACGTTCACCACGTGACTTTGATACAGCCATCAAGAAAATTGGACTAAAACTTAAATTATCATTTCAGCGTGTTCATATCATACTTACAGGGAGAGCATCTGCTTGGCGCCCAAAAACAGACTTAGAACTTTGCAGTAAACAACTCCCATATACTAGACCCATTGAAAATACAGAAGAGAAAGAAAATATCTCTCAGCAAGATGAGCAAGAACCAACTTTTACAATTCTTGCTTTAGAAGATCTAGCAGTAAAACAGATCGAACATTTCGCCAAGGCTAGTGGCGTACTAGATACCCAACAGTTTTTAGATGCTCTTGAACGCGCAGAAGCATGGACGCATACGAAACGCCCCCAAGATCTAGTCGAGATAATAGATTTTTGGTTATGTGAAAACCGTATAGGCAGCCGTTTAGAGCTGATGCAAAATAGTATCAATCAAAGGTTAAGAGAATCTGATCAAAACCGTGATTTAATCATTCCGATATCCACTGAGAAAACGCGAAATGGAGCAAAGTTAGTAGCTTCTGCTTCTACTTTGACTCGTAAACAGATCATCCTTGTCCCTGATAGCCAGAGTAAAGCTGATGGCTTGTCTATAAATAAAGTGCTAAACGATTGGACCGCTCTTGAGTGTTCAGCTCTATTATCGCGTCCCATTTTCGATGAGGCAATTTATGGCACCGTACGTTTTCATCATAGATCCGTTCGCGAATACCTAACTGCGGAATGGTTTGCAGATTTACTCAAAAATGAGGCTTCTCGACAACGAATAGAAGAGTTATTTTTTAAAAAACAATATGGAATAAATGTAATCGTTCCTTCAATGCGGCCAATTTTGCCATGGCTAGTGATATTCGATGAGAAAATATGCGAAAAAGTATCAACTATGGCACCAGAAATCTTTTTTGAAGGCGGTGATCCAAGCCAATTACCTCTTATAACTCGTAATCAAATTTTATCTAGAGTCTGCAATCAAATCTCAAATCAAGGTTCACAACACTCGTCATCTGACTCTAATGCCATTCAAAGGTTTGCAACACCTGACTTATCCGATGAAATAAGAAGATTATTCCATTTATATAGATCTGATGACGAAGTAATTTGGCTTCTTATGCGAATGGTCTGGCAGGGTGAACTTTCTAGTTTATTGCCAGAAGCTATCCAAATTGCAGAGTCCCCGACCACCGAACGCTATACCCGCACAGCAGCTTTGAGAGCAGTTTTTTCACTTGGTTCAGATATAGAAAAGAACAACCTGAGAGATAGGTACTTAAACGAGTCAACAGAACTCAAACGCGATATATTGGCAGAGTTTGTGCAATCCTTATCAAACTCAGATATCAATATTGAATGGCTCTTCGCTTGCTTTAACAAAGCCAAAGCACCTAACGAGAATAACGTAGACCTACTCAAGCGTGAAACAACATCACTAGTCCAGCGCTGTAACTTACCATTTTTAGCTCCCTTTATTGAAAAAGCGACATTATTGTTCAATGAACCTCCACTTGGTAAGCAAGAAGACAGTAAAATCTCTGTCAAGTATGCATGGATATTCGAACCTGCTGCTTTTGCTGTAAAGCATCTAATTCTAGAGAGGAATTCGGAGGCATTAAACTCATCATCTTTATCGATCCTGTCAATGTATACACATTACGAGCGCGAGCACCATCTTGACTTCGATAGGGACAATAAGAATAACTTAAAACAGCTAGTTCAAGAGTGGCCTGAGCTAAATCTCACGCTGTTTTGGTTTTTAGTTGAAAATAAACGTCAGGAACTTGGTGAAAGCAAAAAAGAAGGGTTAGACCACTGGCGAAGAGTAGGAACCTGGAACTCAGTTGTTGGTTTTGCTATCAATGACTTTGAAAGCATTATTGAATTTATCGCTTCTCGCCCACTTATCGATGACAAACTTATTGCGCTTTCATTAGCTTTTGAGCTTTATTTACAATCAGGGCGCCAGCCTGAAAAACGAAGAACATTAAAAAAATCAGTATGTGGAAATCCTGTATTAGAAGAAAAGCTCTCTAACTTTATGTGTCCACCGAAACAAACTGAAGAAGAACGCAAAAGAAATAAAAAACAGCGACAACAGGAAGTTCGTTGGAAGAAACAAAATGATAGTAGAAAGCAAAGAGAGGGTATTAGGCATGCAGAATGGTACGAATACCTAAATGAGAATATTGAAAAATTACGTGATAATGGTCTTAAAGGAGCTAACAATCTATCAAATGCCCAATTGTACCTTTACGATCAACTCCACCAATTAAGTGAAGATAATTCGAGCCGTTCAGAATCAAATTGGCAGCTTCTCGTAAGTAAGTTTGGTCAATCTGTTGCACTCGCTTTCCGTGATGGAGCTGTCTCCTATTGGCGTAATAATTTGCCCATATTGCGTTCAGAAGGCGCTCCAGCTAATAGCACACCTTATATAACTTGCTTTGGTCTAATAGGTTTAGCAATTGAAGCGAATGAAATACCTTTATGGCCATCTACACTTACTGAAAAAGATGCAGAGACTGCATTTAGGTACGCGATGCATGAATTAAATGGATTTCCATTTTGGTTTGAGCAATTGTTCTCAATATTTCCAGGTTTAATATGTAAATTATCACTCGAAGAGATTAACTATGAGCTTGCTAATGAAAATGTGGAAACAGAAAGCCACTACCTTCTAAGTCGTATCGTTTGGTCTGGGAAGTGGATTTGGGATTCCCTAGCCTCAAAACTTTGCTCAGCAATTCAATCTTCCGAGCCCAGAAACTTGCAGAGTTTGGATAAAATACTGAATATTATACAAGGCTCTAGCATTAGCAATGAAGCAATAACAAAATTAGCTACGACAAGAGTAACTACTTCAGAGCATGTTCGTGAAGCTTATTGGTTTGCAGTTTGGACTGGGGTTAATCCAAGCGAAGCAATATCCGAATTTGAAGATTATCTAAAAGTACTTTCTGATGACGCGACCAAAACTACTTGCGCTATGGTCTATGTAGCCCAGTTACTTGGTACTCGCCTTAGTCGTGGCACCTATGTAAGGGATAACTTTAAAACACCTAAATATTTAAAACACCTTTATTTGTTGATGCATCAATACATAAAAGAAAGTGAGGATATAGATCGAGCTTCTGGAGGAGTATATTCTCCTGAATTGAGAGATGACGCCCAAGATGGAAGAGACAAGCTAATCAGATTATTATGTAATATTTCTGGTAAAGAAACTTTTGAAGCACTCCTATCTATTTCAGATCAACATCCAAATGGTAACGTACGCTCTTGGCTGAAAAGAGAAGCTAAAACTCGTGCAGAACAAGATATTGATCTTATTCCATGGATTGCTAATGACATTTGTCACTTTCAAAATGAACAGGAGAAAACACCAAGAAATCATAATGAATTATTTGAGCTTGCGGTGATGCGTATAAGAGATCTTAAGCATGATCTCGAGGATGGAGATAGCAGCATTGCCTCGATCCTGAAACCAATTAAATTAGAAACAGAAATTAGAAAATTCATCGGGAATTGGTGTCGAGATCGCTCAAGGGGACGATACTCTATACCTCAAGAAGAGGAACTAGCGGATGCAAAACGTCCCGATTTTCGCTGGCACTCAAGTGGTATAGACTGTCCTGTGCCAATGGAGCTAAAACTAGCAGACAAATGGTCTGGTCCAGATTTATTTGAAAGGCTAGAAGCTCAATTGTGTGGTCAATATTTACGAGATACTCGGTCTAGTCGTGGAATATTCCTGCTTGTTTATCACGGAAACAAACAACATTGGGAGCGACCCGATACTGATGACAAACTTAACTTTGAAAATCTTATCCACAATTTACAAAATCATTGGGATGATATATCCCATCGGTTTACAAATATTGACGAGATACGAGTGATAGGCATAGATTTGACCAAACGAACAAGCTGATCACCTACACTCATGCCAAAGATACGTACACTTAAGTTTGTTGGGTTCTATTTAATAACTAGTAGTGTGAGAATGGAATCAATTATTACTTACGGCCTTACCATTATTTAAGTAATGCAAAAACGGATCTCCAGAATATCCATAATGATCGATACCAACATGTTTTGTGCCTTATAAGTCAGATATACTGACTTATAAGGCACAAATGCAAAGCTTTGCTTAACCCTTAAGAGCTAAACTGATTTACCTTGTTCAACAGGCGCATAAATTCATCTTGTTCAGCTTCAGTGAGAACATCTAAAAAGCGTTCATTGACCCACTCGGCTTCGTGCACTAAGTCTTGCTCTAATGCTTTGCCGTTGTCGGTTAAAAATATTTGAAAAGCGCGACGATTGTCGGCTTCTTGGTGACGAGTGATATACCCTTGTACTTGTAGGTTGTCTAGCAGGCGGGTCATGGTGTAGTTGGCCACATCACAACGTTTAGACAGCTCAGTTTGGCTTAGCCCTTGTTCTTGCCATAGGGTAAATAATACCGGCCATAATTTACTGTCTAACTCATAACGCTTTAAACGCGTGTCGAGTTCTTGCTGCAAGGCAATATTGAGATGGGAAATCAGGTAACTTAAACTTTCAAATCGTTTCAAATGATACCTCCTACACCGTCATCAACCTGTTTAGTCTGCATCAACACATTGGCAACTAAACACGTTCGAACACAATCAGATTACCATTTCTATACGTGATAAGAAGCACTTTTAGTCAAAAGATAAATACTCATTAATGTATCGATAATAACAAGCACGATTAAGTTGGCCGACCAAGCCTCTAGTCAAAGGTGCATAAATGCCATCATCAGTGACGATAACATCAGCAATATTAACCACAGGAAGCTCTGTACCAATGCTACTAGTAAATATTAATTGAGTATTATGGGGAGGGTTAATTGTCGATCTCGTTTCATAATCCACCAATATCAACGGATAATTGTCTACAGTCACTCTGACCTTTTCAACTGGAGTAATAAGATAATATTCGTTATCTATACAGTGCAAAATACGACTAAATAACGCAGCAAACTTGGAGGGTAATGGGCTATTTAGATACAGCCAATCGCCTGATGATAGAATATGAAACAGCACATCTTCACTGCACAAAGCGGCCCCTTCTGAGTGGGTATATGAATGTAATGCCGCTGTTTCATCTGTCATATTATTGCTCTTGATTTATTGAATTAATGCACTCAGTTTATTAATTTAAGCAGGGCTTCAATTGGATGTTGAGGTTTAAATCCTGCAAAGCGTTTTACTTGGCTACGGCAAGAGTACCCTGACACTAACACTTGGCTATGCGTGGCAATTTGAGCAATAGTCGGTTGCCATGACATTTCAAACAACTGCTCTGAACGCTCAAGGTTTTCTAACTCATGGCCATAAGTACCCGCCATACCACAACAGCCTAAATTGACACTGTTAAGCTTAGCGCCAAAGTGACTGAATATGGCTTTCCATTCGTTAGCTGTATTAGGCTTAGCGGTCGATTCTGTACAATGGCTAAACCAAGTAAACTGTGGAGCATCTTCAGCTAACGGAGCAGTCTGATTGCGAGCCGTAACGATGGAGCTTAACCATTCATTGGCCAGTTTAACTTCAAATGGGCCACGCCGTTGGCCTAATGCTTCTTTGTATTCGTCGCGATAACATAAGACTAGTGCAGGATCGAGGCCTACCATAGGCATACCAAGGGCATGTACGCGGTTTAAGAAATCGGCACTGTTTTGCGCTGTTTTGGCAAACTTGTCTAAAAAGCCTTTAATGTGCGTTGGTTTGCCATTAGGTTTAAACGGCAGTAATACTGGTTTTAACCCTAGTTTCTCGATTAATTGAATGAATCGATAAACTAAACCGGCATCATAAAAACTATTGAATGGATCTTGGACCACTAACACATATTGGCTGCGTTCGGCTTCTGGTATAGCGCATAAGGCATCTAGATCATATCCACGACTGGCATGACCATCTAAGCGTTGCTTGAGCGTAGGTACCGATAATTTAGGTGCATCAACATAGCCAATGGCTTTCTTTATCACCCACTGACTCAATGGATTTTGTGACGCTAGATTAGTGAGTTTTGGCATGGCTGCCATCAGTGGTAATGAGTCTTCAATGCCAGCGACTAAATAGTCTTTAGCTGGGCGCAAATAACGCTTGTAATAAATATTAAAGAACTGCGCCCTAAATTTAGGCACATCGACTTTAACAGGGCATTGACCCGAACACGCCTTACAGGCTAAACAACCTTTAAGTGACTCCATTACTTCATGTGAATAATCGTAATCACGTTGGTTATTGATCGTATTTTGGGTACGTTGCATCCACCCTAGAGGTTTTGACTTTGCTAATGCGTCAACATCGACACCTTCAGCCTCTAACAAGCGCAGCCATTCACGCATAAGGCCCGCACGTCCTTTGGGTGACTGTACTCTATCGCCAGTGGCTTTAAATGACGGACACATGGGTGAATAGCTACTGTAGTTAAAGCACAAGCCGTTGCCATTACAATTCATCACATCAGGAAATGCATCACGCGTTTGTACTGGGATTTGTCTGTCGAAACTGCCTCTTTTGGCACTGTCGACATTAAACATTAACGGCCCAGATTTCGGCGGAGCCACTAATTTACCTGGATTTAACCTGTTGTCTGGATCAAACCAGCCTTTAATTTGCTCGAGTACAGCATAAAGCTCGTCGCCAAATACCGCTGGGCCATATTCGCCGCGGACACCTTTACCGTGTTCGCCCCACATTAAGCCACCATATTTAAGGGTTAACGCAGCCACTTGATCTGATATTACTTTTAGTAATTTCTCATCGGCTTGGTCGCACATATCCAGTGCGGGGCGCACATGCAACACACCGGCATCAACATGACCAAACATACCATATTGCAAATTATGGCTATCGAGTAGCGCTCTAAACTCCATAATATAGTCGGCTAGGTTTTCTGGTGGCACTGCGGTGTCTTCTGCGAACGCTAGCGGCTTACGACTGCCTTTGGTCGCGCCAAGTAGCCCTACTGCTTTTTTACGCATGGCGTAAATACTGTCTATGTCACTGCGCTCTTTAATGATTTGAAAGCCAACTAAACCAAATTGCTCATTGCTAAGCTGTTCTGACAGCATGAGTTCGAGCTGGGCAACTTTTTGAATCACATCTTCATCGTCACCGGTAAACTCAACCATATTAAGACCTTCAATGATCTTATTAGGTACCGCTTTGATTTGGTCTGCTACCGAATGCCAAATAATATCTTCTCGTGCAAGGTTAAGCACTTTTGAGTCGACTGTTTCAACCACTGTCGCCTTGGCTTTAACTAATGAAGGTGCATGACGCAGTGCTGATTCAAATGAGTCATATTTAATGTTCACCATCATCCGTGTTGTGGGTAAAGGTGTAAGATTAAGTTTAGTTTCGGTTATAACCGCAAGCGTACCCTCTGAACCCGCTAAAATTCGTGATAGATCAAACTGTGTTAGGTCATCATTCCACACATGCTTTAAATCGTAACCAGTTAGAAAACGATTAAGCTTAGGGAAGCGTTCAATAATGGTGTCACGCTTTTCACGGCATACCGCTGCGATTTGTTTAGCGATTGTATTGCCTAAATGATTGTCGCCATAGGGTTGTTGCTCAAGTGTTTGGTTGGCCACAGGTATTGTACTCAGTACGCTACCATCTATGAGCACGCTAGTTACACCCAATACATGATCGGAGGTTTTACCATAAACCAATGAGCCTGCACCAGATGCATCTGTATTAACCATGCCACCTATGGTAGCTCGGTTAGAGGTTGATAAATCTGGACTAAAAAAGAACCCATGTGGGCGTAATGCATCATTTAATGCATCTTTAACGACACCTGCTTGTACCCTCGCCCAACCTTCTTTGGCATTAATCTCGATGACTTGGTTTAAATGGCGAGACACATCTAAAATAAGTCCATGAGTTAATGATTGCCCATTTGTACCAGTACCGCCACCGCGAGCACTAAATGTGACTTGCTTATATTGAGGTTGAGAAGCGAGTGCCAATACAAGTTCGACATCTTGCTGATGTAATGGGTAGATGACAGCTTGGGGCAAAAATTGATACACAGAGTTATCGGTTGCTTGAATAAGCCGAGCGCTGTAACGCTTGTCTATTTCACCTTCAAATTCACTTTGTTCAAGCTCGTCGAGATACTCTAGATAGATAGGTTCTAATGTTTGTTTATGTGATAGTAAAGGTAACATAGAGGGCTTATTTATTATGGGTATATTGAATTCATTATAAACAAAAAAAAGCCGCTAAAAAGCGGCTTTTGTGTCAAGTTGATAAAATTGCAGGTTGAACTGCAATTTTTATCTCAATTTAGGCTAATTAACCATGAGCTTCGGCAAGATATAACCAAGTATCAATCACTGTGTCTGGATTTAATGACACGGTATCGATTCCTTGTTCAACTAACCAGGCTGCAAAATCAGAGTGATCTGATGGACCTTGTCCACAAATACCGACATAAGCACCTTTCGCTTTAGCCGCTTTAATGGCCATAGCGAGTAGTACTTTAACCGCTTCATCACGCTCATCAAACAAATGACTGATAATACCTGAATCGCGATCTAACCCTAATGTTAACTGAGTTAAATCGTTTGAGCCGATAGAGAAACCATCAAAATGCTCAAGGAATTGGTCAGCTAATAAGGCGTTAGAAGGTAATTCACACATCATGATAACGCGTAAACCATCTTTACCACGTTCTAGCCCTTGTTCCTTTAGCAATTCGATAACTTGAGAAGCTTCGCTTACTGTACGAACAAATGGGATCATCACTTCAACGTTGGTTAAGCCCATTTGGTTACGAACACGTTTAATTGCTTCACATTCAAGCGCGAAACAATCGCGGAATGATTCAGAAATATAACGGCTAGCACCACGGAAGCCCAACATTGGGTTTTCTTCTTCAGGCTCGTAACGGTCGCCGCCTACTAAGTTAGCGTATTCGTTAGACTTAAAGTCTGACATACGGACGATAACTTTTTTCGGGTAGAACGCTGATGCGATAGTCGCAATACCTTCAACTAAACGTGCGACATAAAATTCAACAGGCGAATCATAACCGGCAATCATGTCATTGATTTCTGATTGTAACTCAGCAGTTTGGTCGTTGAAGTCTAATAATGCTTTAGGGTGAATACCAATCATGCGGTTAATAATGAACTCTAAACGCGCTAGACCAACACCTTCGTTAGGTAAGCGGGCAAAGTCGAATGCACGATCGGGGTTACCCACGTTCATCATGATTTTCATCGGTAACGCTGGCAATGTATCAACACGGTTAGTGATGATTTCAAACTCTTGTGTACCAGAATAAATAAGGCCAGTATCACCTTCGGCACAAGAAACAGTGACGATATCACCCGTTTTGATACGGTCTGTTACATCACCACAACCCACAACGGCTGGTACACCTAATTCACGTGCGATAATCGCAGCATGACAAGTACGGCCACCACGGTTTGTGACAATCGCGCTAGCACGTTTCATGATAGGTTCCCAATCAGGGTCTGTCATGTCAGTCACTAACACATCACCAGGTTCAATTTGATCCATTTGGTCAATTGAAGTTAATACTTTGGCAACACCAGTACCAATTTTATGACCAATTGCACGACCTTCGCAGATCACATCGCCTTTGGTTTTTAAATGGTAACGTTCAATTAATTGCACGTCTTCACGGCTGCGAACCGTTTCTGGACGAGCTTGCACAATATACAGTTTGCCGTCATTACCATCTTTGGCCCACTCGATATCCATCGCACGGCCATAATGTTGCTCAATGATCATGGCTTGTTTAGCCAATTCCATCACTTCTGCATCATTGATAGAGAATACACGGCGCTGCTCAGCGGCAACGTCTTCAATTTTAACTTGCTTACCATGAGAAGCGTCATCAGAATAAACCATCTGAATCAACTTACTACCAATGTTACGACGCACTACCGCATCATGACCTTGGGATAAAATCGGCTTGTGCACATAGAATTCATCAGGGTTAACCGCGCCTTGTACTACCATTTCACCCAAACCAAATGATGAAGTGATAAATACAACGTCGTTGTTGCCAGATTCAGTGTCCATAGTAAACATCACACCAGAAGCCGCTTTGTCTGAACGCACCATACGTTGTACGCCAGCAGATAAAGCAACACCTTGATGTTCGTAACCTTGATGAACACGATAAGAGATTGCACGGTCGTTAAAGAGTGAAGCGTATACATGCTTAATTGCTAGCATGACGGCATCAAAGCCTTTAACGTTTAAGAATGTTTCTTGTTGGCCAGCAAACGATGCGTCTGGCATGTCTTCAGCTGTTGCTGATGAACGTACCGCAAATGATGCGTCTTGTGTTTCACTCGACAATTGCTCATAAGCTTCACGAATCGCTTCTTCAAGCGCTGGTTGGAATGGGGTTTCAATAACCCACTGTCTGATCTGTGCACCTACTTTTGCCAGTTCATTGACATCATCCACATCCAATGTAGCCAGAATGTCAAAAATCTTCTGGTTAACTCCACTTTGTTCAAGGAACTCATTGAACGCATGAGAGGTCGTTGCAAAACCGCCAGGAACTTGAACCCCTGCATTAGCCAGATTGCTGATCATCTCACCAAGGGATGCGTTTTTTCCGCCAACCTTGTTTACATCACCCATGCCTAATTCTTGATACCAGAGTACGTATTGCTGCACAGTTTTATCTCCGCAAGTTTTTTATTTCAGTGGCCACTTCACACGAGGGCAATAGCATCTTACACTCCCATACAACACGCGTAAATCTATAATTTTATTTGTAATTTTATTACTACAAGAGGTCAGAATGACACCAAAGGTATTCTATATTTCAGATGGGACCGCGATCACAGCAGAGGTTTTTGGTCATGCTGTACTTTCACAATTTCCTATAGAATTTGAAGCACTTACGATTCCGTTTGTGGAAACCATTCAAAAAGCCCAAAAAGTTAAGCAGCAAATAAATGATTGTTTTATTACAACAGGTGAAAGGCCGTTAGTGTTCCACTCAATCATTAATCCTGAAATTCGTAACGTGATTTTTTCCAGCGAATGTGTCGATTATGACTTTTTGAATACCTTTGTTGCGCCACTCGAACAACACTTAGGTGTGCAAGCTAAGCCATTATTGCACCGTACACATGGTAAAAGTAATCATGGCTATGAAACCCGTATCGATGCCATTAACTACACCATGGAAAACGATGACGGCCAGACAATGAAACACATGGATAAAGCCGATATTATTTTATTAGGTGTATCGCGTTGCGGTAAAACACCATCGAGTTTATATCTGTCGATGCAGTTTGGTATAAAGGCTGCAAACTACCCATTTACTGAAGATGACATGGATAATCTCAAGTTACCTGAAGCATTAAAACGCAATAAATCGAAACTATTTGGCTTAACAATTGATCCTCATCGTTTACATGAAATACGTCAAAGTCGTATGGAAAACAGTCGCTACTCCTCTCTAAGACAATGCCGTCTTGAAGTAAAAGAGGTTGAGATGATGTATAAAAAAGAACGGATCCCATTTGTGAATACCACCAACCATTCGGTTGAAGAAATTGCCACTAAAATTCTCGATATCACCGGTCTTAAACGTCACATGTTCTGATAAATAAACAATCAACTTGGGCTTTAAATAGCAGAAAAAAGCATCAAAAGGCGATGTTAACTTAGGTTGATTCGCCTTTGGCTTTTAAGGCAATCTGTTTTTTAGTGGCTACAATCCTAGGCTAAGCCTCGCATCTTTAACTTCTTTGGGTATATAATCCCGAGCAATATGATGCAGATGCATCTCACGATTTCTCGGTAATATGCATGACTATTAAAACAGATGAACTCAGAACAACCTTATTAAGCAAAGTCATTTCTCCTGCTCAGTTGGCTTCAGAATATCCTTTAACTCAAGATGCAGCTGATTACCTGGTTGCTCAACGTCGCGAAGTAGAAGCTATCATTGCAGGTGAAGATCAACGTTTACTCGTGATTATTGGCCCTTGCTCCATACATGATACTAAAGCGGCGCTAGAGTACGCGCAAAAGTTATCAACACTTCATCATGAGCTTAAAGACGACTTATGTATTTTGATGCGTGTGTATTTTGAAAAACCACGGACGATTGTGGGTTGGAAAGGGTTAATTTCAGATCCTGATTTAGACGGCAGCTTTAGCCCAAATAAAGGCTTACGTATGGCTCGTCAGTTACTACAACAAATTACTGAACTTAAATTACCAATCGCCACTGAATTTTTAGATATGGTTAACGGTCAATATATTGCAGACCTAATTACCTGGGGTGCCATTGGTGCCCGCACAACTGAAAGCCAAATTCACCGTGAAATGGCTTCTGCATTGTCTTGCCCTGTTGGCTTTAAAAATGGCACTGATGGCAATATTAATATTGCGGTTGATGCCGTTCGCGCTGCACAAGTTCCGCATATATTTTACTCACCAGATAAAGACGGTGCTATGGCGGTTTACCGTACTCACGGTAATCCATACGGCCACATTATTTTACGTGGCGGTAAAACGCCTAATTATGCCGCTGAAGACATTGAAGTCGCGCGCGCGCAGCTAGAGCAAGTTGGTGTGACTCAACGTATGGTCGTTGATTTTAGTCACGGCAATAGTGAAAAACAGCATAAAAATCAATTAAACGTTGCTGATAGCATAATGGCGCAAATGCGCAATGGCAGTACTGCAATTGCAGGCATTATGGCTGAGAGCTTTATGATTGAAGGTAATCAGAAAGTCATTAAAGGTGAGCCTTTAACCTATGGACAAAGTATTACTGATGCTTGCTTGCATTGGGCTGATTCTGAAAAGTTATTACGTGAATTAGCACAAGCGTCTCGTGACCGCAAAACCCTACTCGCTAAGTAACTAACTCTCTTCAGATTTATTTGTAAGCATGAGCAAGCTAATGCATACAAATAAAAACCACACATCCACCATAATGCCAGTCTACATAGACTGGCATTTTTTATGGCATAAGAGTTATTAGAAACGGGTATTACCACTTTAGCAAAACATAATCTTTCGATTAACAATAATCCATCTCATTCATATCAAGGTAAAAATCGCGTATGATTTCTAAATACATAAAATAACCTTATGACAATGTGCGCATCTTCAATCTTATACTCGTGTAGCAATTTAGTGACATAGAAGACCTAACCTGCATAAACGTGAGTTTACTGCTAGGATAAACGCCGACCGTGTTGATTGATCAAATAAAGCGCTTTTATCGGCAACGCAAATGCCCAATCAAATTAATGGATTAATACATGACAAGTTATATTCGAAATGCACTCACCCTCTTTCTTCTTCTATTGAGCGGTTCATTAATGGCTCAGACAGCAAATACTGACATGCCATTGCAAATAAAAAACACCAAAGCAAAAGTGTTTTATTTAGTAAGGCACGCTGAAAAGCTTGAGGGAAAAGATCCCAGCCTGTCTGCACAAGGTAAACTGCGAGCCATACGCTTAGCTAAAGTGCTATCAAGTACTCCGCTAGCTAAAGTGTTTACCACAGACTACAAACGCACTCGTGAAACCGCATTAGCAGTTGCTGAAGACCAGTACTTGGCACCCAATTTATATGATGCTGCAGATCTTAAAAAAACAGCTGAGATATTACTCAAACAGCAAGGTCATATTTTGGTGATCGGCCACAGCAATACCACTACCGCCCTGGCAGAACAGCTTGGCGCAGAAAAACAACCTGCTATTAATGATGCTAGCGAGTTTGACAGACTCTATGTCGTGACTGTTGATGGCAATAACCGTGAAGTATCCACCGTATTATTACGATATTAATAATGATATCAACTAGGTTATTATTTAGTTATTCATTACACGATTTAAGACGAGAATAAAGCGACGATTAAACGTCAATGTAAAACAGTTGATGTTGTATATTAGGAATAAAATATAGGGTATAAGGATTAAATGACTTCAATAAACTGTGCTCATTACGATTACATCGAAATCATTTGCTTGCATCAATATTCTGTGAAGTTAACCTTACATTCTGGTATTGAAGTTATTGGTAATTTTACTCAAACGACAATCGTGCAACAAGGTGGCATAAAACACGAAGCGATTAGCGGTATCACTCAACAACAGCAACCAATAGAAATTATCTTAACTGATATTCAACGTATTGATGTGCTAAGCGCTAACGCCATATTTGAGCATTTATCACTCAGTTAAAGCAGAGAAAATAAACAACATAGGGTAATATTCGACAGAGGTTAAACTCATAAAGTACAATGCGCCGCGTTTAATCCTTGTCTATTGTTTAATTTTAGGTCGTTGTATGTCCCTTGCTCAAAATCCAGATCAAACTGAAACTGATTTCCCTGAAGATATCGCCGCACGTATTATCCAATCTGAAGCTCGAGTATTTAAAGCCATTTTTCCTTCTAACACTAATCATCACAATACCTTATTCGGTGGTGATGCACTAGCATGGATGGATGAGACTGCGTTTATTGCGGCGACACGCTTTTGTCGTAAATCGTTAGTCACTGTTAGCTCCGACCGTATCGATTTTAAAAAAGCCATCCCAGCGGGCAGCTTAGCGGAACTGATTGCTAAAGTCATTCATGTTGGTAATACCTCACTAAAAGTAGAAGTGAATATTTATGTAGAAGACATGTACAAAGATCATCGAGAGCATGCCATTCGTGGCGTATTTACCTTTGTTGCAGTAGATGAAAACAGACAACCTACACAGGTGTGGCCTCACGCTTAATGGCAGCATCTTTCAGCGCAGCTATTGTGCTGCGCTTCAATCAAACAAACTGTGATATAAACCTAGACTAAAGTCTATAGTCGGCTGTTAATTCACAAAAAAGCATCATTTTGATGCATAAAGCAATAGAACACTCGATTGGTTTTCTGTTACATTGAATTAATCTTCACGTGCAACATAGAATAAAAAACGCCATGAAGCTCGAAAATTTAAATATTGTCATTGCAGATGATCATCCGTTATTTCGTAATGCCTTACGACAGGCATTGAGCAGTGCATTCAACCAAACTCAATGGGTTGAAGCCGACAGTGCTGAAGCGCTGGAAACTGTGCTTGATAACAAAGAGTGCCAATTTGATTTAATACTGCTGGATTTACAAATGCCTGGATCACATGGTTATTCGACCCTGATCCACCTTCGAACCCACTATCCAGATATTCCAGTGGTGGTTATTTCGGCCCATGAAGATATCAACACTATTAGTCGTGCGGTGCATTATGGAAGCAGTGGATTTATTCCTAAATCAGCTTCTATGGAGTCATTAACTGATGCTCTCACTGCAGTACTTTACGGTGATATTTGGTTACCAAACGGTACTGAACTAGTTCCCGTGTCTGACGATCCTACCGATAAAATGGCAAGTCGCTTATCGGACTTAACTCCACAGCAGTATCGTGTATTGCAAATGTTTGCCGAGGGACTACTCAACAAACAAATTGCCTATGATTTTGGTGTCTCGGAAGCGACCATTAAAGCGCATGCGACGGCAATATTTAGAAAACTAGGGGTTCGCAATCGCACACAAGCGGTCATAGCCTTACAACAGTTAGAAATGGAAAAAGTCGATCTTTCGTAATGCAGAATTGTACCCCACTTGCTCAACTGCCTTTTTCACAAGCGTGTGAAAACAATAAGCATGCAATATTAACTCATCTGCAGCAGTGGTTAACTCACACAACGCAGGTGCTAGAAGTCGGCAGCGGCACTGGGCAACATTGTGTTTTTTTTGCTGAGAATTTACCTCACCTTCGTTGGCAACCGAGTGATCAGGCGCATTACCTTGATCATTTACAGGCACGATTACAACATTATCCACTCAATAACTTAGCTGATGGCATCGAACTTGATGTCAATCAGTCGTGGCCGCAGTTAGCGGACGCAATCGATGCCATATACACAGCAAATACATTACACATCATGAGTCCTGCTTTGGTAGAAGTCTTTTTTGTGGGTTGTGGCAAAGTACTTGCCAATAAAGGATGCGTTGTTATTTATGGGCCGTTTAACTATTTAGGTGAATTTACGAGTGACAGTAATGCACAGTTTGATGTTTGGCTTAAACAGCAACATCCATTAAGCGGTATACGTGATATTGAATGGATAATCAGCTTGGCTAAACAACAAGGACTTATTCTTACTGAAGATGTTGCGATGCCTGCAAATAATAGAATGTTGTATTTTACTCGCACATAACCCCTATTACCCTCACCTTTATTCATTCCAGACTTCTCGCAACTAATGCGGCTAGAGTATTATCCTAAGGATAGAAATACGGTAAGCTAGCGGCCTATCGTGTTGTTAAGTCGACACCAATATTTTTAATACAAGGACACGCGTTATGGGTTCTGTTACCACCTTAAAACACCCAAATGGTCTTGAGTATGTCAACGTAGACACCGAGCTATGCCAGGCACGGATCTTTATGCAGGGCGCTCAGATAGATCAATTTATTCCTGCGGGCAAACCACCTCTATTGTGGGTTTCATCTGCTGATGATTATCTACCTGGTAATGGAATTCGTGGCGGGATCCCTGTTTGCTGGCCCTGGTTTGGCATGAATGAAAATCCTGATTTCCCTCAACATGGTTTTGCACGCAATAAAGTGTGGAAACTAGAGTCAGTCAAGGTGCATAACCAAATCGTTGATTTGGTGTTTAGCTTGCCAGAAACAGAATTTGAACGTCAATATTGGCCACATAATACTGACGTCAAAGTGCTATTTACTTTAGGCCAATCATTGTCTGTCAGTATTGTAAATACCAATAATGGCGATACAAATATTAGCTTAACTCAAGCCTTACACAGCTATTTCCCAATTGACAATATTCATCAACTAACAGCCACAGGCTTTAGCCAATCAAAATATATTGAGTTTGGACAAGGCCCGTTTCAACAACCACAAGATAGTGTCACCTTTGACCGAGAAACCGATCGTGTTTATACCGATTTACCCCGGTGCCAAGAGTTACATACACCACAAGGTACTATTGTGGTAAGCCGTGAGAATAGTCAGTCTGCGGTGTTATGGAATCCGTGGATAGACAAATCAATCAGATTGTCTCGTTTTAATGATGATGACTATCTCTCTATGGTGTGTTTAGAAGCAGCTAATGTATTAGAAGATAAAGTCGTGTTAGCCCCAGGAGAGAGCCATACGTTAACAACTGATATTAGTTGGAAGTAAACTTAAAAGCCGCAATGGCGAAGTCGGACAAATAAAAAAGGTAGCCTAAGCTACCTTTTTTTGTTTACACATTTAGCTACTTATTAAGAACATATTGGCTAGCCAGAAACAAGGCCAGCCATTCAATGCATCTTAGTTAGCCGCTACTGTACAACCTAATGGACTGTCAGAGTTTTCATAAACAATGTCACCCATTGGCGCGTAGTCAGCTGCAACGATAGTGCCTTTGTCTTTGAAGAAAGTGTATAACACTTCAGCATCAACATAACCCGTTTGGATTGGATCTAGTAATGGATAGCCGTCACCGCCTGCAGCATTAAAGCTTGGTACAGTAAAGCTGTATGACTCAGTTGCACTATAATCTTTACCGTTAATTTCGCTAATTGCGACTGTTTTAGCAGTACAATCAACAGTCATTTTAACACCGGTAATTTGCGCATATGCACCAGCACCACGTTGGAATGAAGCTACAGTACCTAAATACTCTGTCACTTCTGCACCCGTCATTGTGCTTAATGTAACCATGTTACCAAATGGTTGAACAGTTAACACGTCACGATACGAGATATCACCCGCAGCGATAGATGCACGCACACCACCTGAGTTCATCACACCAATGTCGGCGCCGACTTTAGTACGTTGTGCATCAGCAAGTAAACGACCTAAGTTGGTTTGCATGTTACGTACGTTTGCACGTTCACCATCAAGAATTGCATCGGTAGATGCGATAACTTCGTCTAATTGGCCTTGGCCACGTTCTTGATAGTAAGAAAGCAACTCTTCTAAATCAGCATCAGGCGTAATTTCATCAGCAACAAACTCTTCAGTTTCATTACCATCCGCATCTGTTACTGTCTTTTTCAAGTTAACTGGAATTAACTTATAGCTTGCTAAATGTAGCTCACCGTTAAAGTATTCAAAATCAGCACGGCCAACATACTTACCCCATTCGTGGGCTTGCATGATGTATGTACCGTTTTGCATATCTGGAGTACAGTCATCGCCTGGTGTGAAAGCAGCATAATCGTTCGTGCCAGGTTCCATACATACTGGGTTTTGTGAGTGACCACCGATAATGGCACTTAAATCACCTTCAGCTAGTGTGCGCGCTAATGTCACGTCACCAGGGGCGTTGCTGCCATTTTGAGCATCGGCATAGTGACCCATGTGAGTTGTAGCAAAAATCACATCAGCAACATTTGCTTCTTTGATTTCAGCAATCACTTTAGCGGCTTCTGTTGCTGGATCGGTAAATGTTAAATCTGAAATAAATTCTGGGTTACCAATTTTTGCAGTATCTTCAGTCGTTAAACCGATAACGGCAACGCGTAATCCATCAACATCAAATACTTTGTATGCATCAAAATAGCGAGTACCATCAGCTTTGTAGATGTTTGCCGCTAGCATAGGGAAATTAGCAATAGAACGTTGTGAGTCTAATACCGCTAATGGGTTGTCAAATTCATGGTTACCAACAGCCATTGCATCATATGCAATTTCGTTCATACCGATAAAGTCTGGTAACGCATCTTGTAAATCTGATTCTGGTACACCCGTGTTAATATCACCACCCGATAATACTAACGTTTCGCCGCCATTTGAGCTCACTTCCGCACGAATTTGATCAATTAACGCTTTACGAGCCGCCATACCATATTCGCCATCACTGTTTTCCCAAAAACGACCGTGGTTGTCATTTGTGTGCAATACCGTGAACGTTTTACAATCTTCGCCAGCTTCTACACATGTCGTAGCGACAGGAGTTTCAACTAAATGTGTTTCATCGTCACTGTTACAACCTGTTAACGCTGTTAATACAGCTGTTGCAACTAATCCTTTAATTAACATGTTTGTCATGATTTACCCCGAGTTATTATTTATTTTTTAAATCTGTGAAATTCCAATTCACAATCAGAATGATAACAAAGATTGACGACTTTTGATTTCATTTTTATGACAAAATGTGATTTTTAATACACTAATAACAAGAACTTAAGCCGTTATAAGTTCGCTGTCGCAAACAGTCTAGTTGTTAATGTACATGTTAAAAACAAGTAAAAAAAATAGCACTAACAGATAAACCGCTAAGCCATTAAAAATATTTGTTTTTTTATATGCGAACTCACAGCACCACTGTTCCAATACAAGAACAGTGGTGTTAAAGTTTTATTTCAAGACGTGTAATATCCATTGACCAATATCAGTAAGTTGGTTAGGTAAAACGCTGTGTGCCATAGGATATGTGCGCCAATTTGTCTGATAATTAGCTGCAATTAACGCATCATTGGCCATTTTTCCGGCAAACAATGGTACAACATCATCTTGTTCACCATGATGTTGCAAAATAGGTGTTGTTAGGTTTTCATCTGCAAGTTTTTCAGGTAAATGCTCGCCACCAGGTAAATAACAAGACAGAGCCATAATACCTGCTAGTTTTTGAGTAAAACGTAACCCTGTAAATAGACTCATTACCCCGCCTTGACTAAATCCGGCCAAGATAATCTTATCTGCACTAATGCCATTTTTTATTTGCTCATTAATCAACTGTTGCACGGCTAGCTCTGAACTCATCACGCCTTTAATATCTGCTCTGTCGTGTAAATCCATGCTTTTGATGTCGTACCAAGAACGCATCACATAGCCACCATTAATCGTTACGGCTTGTTCTGGTGCATGAGGGAAAATAAAACGAATACTGTGATTTGCTGGTAATCCTAAAACAGGAACCACTGGTGCAAAACCGGCACCTGAATCACCTAAGCCATGAAGCCAAATAACGCATGCTGTAGCCGTTGTTTGTGGTTCGATTACAATTGTTTCTAATGAAGACATCAAATTGACCTTATTTATATCAAAAACTTGATTCAAAGAACTAACAGCTAACTAGAGCCAATTAATTCAAGTTGCATTTAAGCATATCATTCCAATCCATTTGCAAACAGATTTGAGGGTAGCTTAGGCTTATTGTGCTTGAATACCGGTACAATTAAGTACTTGTTCTAATTGTGTCGCATTGTCGAGCTTAATGCTCCAACGCACAGTGCCACCATCTGCGGCGATAACCAAACCTTGATGAAAACAACTGATGTCGTCAACAGAAGCGGTTAATACAATATGGTTGTCATGAAAACGACACTGAATTTCATTTATGGTAACGATGAGCTTGCCGATTGAAAAATCAATAACCATGACCTTCCCTTTTAATAATGTTAAATATAACTGGATTCATCGTACTGTCACCCAAACAAAAATCCCAAGTGATTCACTTGGGATTTCAGAGTAAATAACAATATTACTTAGTGGTGATGACCACCAGCGCCATGGGCATGACCATGGGCAATTTCTTCGTCAGATGCATCTCGAGCACCAACAATTTCGATGTCGAACGTTAACTCACGTCCCGCTAAAGGATGGTTAACATCCACTGTTGCCATAAACTTACCGACTTTAATGATAGTTACCTGACGTTGGCCTTGCTCAGTGTTTACCACAGCTGCCATGCCAGGTTTCCATACCTTAGCACCCACTAAATGTTTTACTGAAACACGTTGTTCAGCATCTTGTTGACGTTCGCCATAAGTATCGGCAGCAGAAGGAGTAATGGTAAACTTCTCACCAATTTCTTTACCATTTATTGCATCTTCGATACCAGGCATCATGTTGTCGTGGCCATGCAAGTAGGCAATCGGCTCACGGCCTTCATTTGACTCAATCACATCGCCTTTCTCGTCACGCAGAGAGTAATTAAACTGCACAACCATATCGTCTTTAATGCTCATTTTTATTCCTTAACGCTAAAATTTTGCCGAAGCTTATCAAAAGGTCGCCAAAGCAGCCACAAAAAAGTCAATATTACAGGGTAATGCCCAAACGTTTAAAGGTTTCTACATCAGGAAAACCATCAGCTATTAGGCCATTTTGCTTTTGGTATCCTTGTAAACCCAATGCAGAGTTGCGACCAAAAATGCCATCCGGTTTACCCACATCAAAACCGGCATCATTCAACTTTTGCTGGAGTTGTTTTACGATTTCGCGGCTTAATCTTGGCTGTTTGGGAACGGCACGAGTTAATTCTGGTGAACCATTAATACGATCAGCCAAATGACCAACAGAAATGGCATAAAACTCAGAGCGGTTCCAACGCATTATTACATTAAAGTTGTCATAACCTAAAAACGCTGGTCCAGTATGTCCTGCTGGCAAATATAATGCGGCTTGCATATCTGCTGTGGCTATCGGTTCACCATTAGTCTGTTTAATGTTTAATGCACGCCATTGTGTTAACGGTAATACTGATTTACTGCCTAAATAATCAAATGCGTACCCTTGTGGAATGAGTACTTCTCGGCCCCAGCGTTGATCGGCTTTCCAGCCTAAATGCTGTAAAAAATTCGCCGCTGATGTTAATGCATCGGCTTCACTGTTCCATAGGTCGGCAACACCATCACCGTCGCCATCAACAGCATATTTGCGGTAATTAGTCGGCATAAATTGAGTATGCCCCATCGCACCAGCCCACGACCCTACCATTTTATTATCGGCAAAGTTATATTGCTGTTTTAACTTTAACGCTTGAATTAACTCACCAGTAAAATATTCACTGCGACGAGGGTCGCACCCTAATGTTGCCAAAGAATCAAGAACTGGCATACTCCCTTTGTAGCTGCCAAAGTTAGTTTCTAAGCCCCAAAAAGCAACAATGTATTGCCCTGGCACACCGTATTCTTTAGTTAAGTTAGCCAATAGCCCATGATGTTTTGCCATCATTTTTCGACCTTGATCAACACGCCAAGTCGTTACCCGCTTCTCAAAGTAATCGCCAAACGAAGTGGTAAACTCTGGTTGTTGATTATCAAGTTCAATCACTCGAGGCACATACTTTAAATGCGCAACAGTGGTGTCGATAATATGTTGTGATATTCCAGCCGCTTTGGCTTTTTGCTGTAAGTTAACCACACAAGTTGCAAAATCAACTTTTACAGGTTGTACAGGCTTGGGCGGAACAATTACAACCTGTTCGGGAGAGGCGGATACCGCGCAAGCACTTAATAAGGTGCTTGAAACAAACATGGAGGCAACAAACACTGAAAAACGGCTTTTATGGGTCATGAAAACACTTAATTATCACAAATGAATGACGAATATCGTGACGCATCGCATCGCAGGAAACAAGACCTGTTAGCATTAAACCCTGTTTATTTATTCAAATATGATAGTTTTAATCATGTGATTGGTATAAAGAATCAGCATAAACATAATTGTCATTAATTAAGCCTTTTCCTTATTTTGTGAGTACGTATAATGAAGGTAATTCTAACTCATTGAAGCGACTTATCATGACCGAACAAACACCCGCACTAATCGGCTTTATCGAAAATGTAAAACAACACCAAGTCTTATGGGGCTTACAAGATGAAACAGGTGAAGGTTGGGTAGTATGTGACTCATCTGAATTTGAAGAAACCGATGTAATGCCTTTATGGTCAAGCGAAGCAGCTGCGACCAGTCATTGCACTGAAGAATGGGCAGATTATAAAGCTGTTACCATTACCCTAACTGAATTTTTAGAGTACTGGGTTGGCGATTTAAATGACGATGGCGTGCTTATCGGTATTGATTGGGAAGCCGATCAAGAATGCGAAGAGATTGATCCTATTATTTTGGCAAAAGAATTAGTCGATTTCGAAAAAGAATAATTTTTTAATCAAAATAACTTAAGCTGCTCTTTATGAGCGGCTTTTTTATTTTAAGCTCACGACCTATTACGTAAAGCGTACAACCTTATGCCAACATTAATTGATATTCCTTTTGACCAGCGCCACACATGTTGGTTTTGCGCAGAGCCAAGCAATCAAATATTTACATACTACCGTATGAGCCATACCCCGCACCCTTCTCTTTCAGTACCGGCATGCAAAGAATGTGTAGGCTTGGCGAAGAAGAACCCACTAACCTCTATTTGGGATTGCCGCGATGCTGTTAAAGATCAATTAATGCACCTTTACCGCAAAGATTTAGCGATTGGAATAAACTGGACCGAACAAGAATTACAGGAGTCCGAGTTTGAGTGTAAAATCTTTGGTGGCTTTAAAAAAAGTGCATGGATGATGTACCAGATAGCTCAAGGACGCATTAACGCTAAAGGGTGGCCTTTAAGTATAGAGGGTATCTTACTCGATGGTGAAAGTAGCCATTATCAAAGTGGGTTTGAGTTTGACGGCATCGCCTTCACATCATTGCCTAAAGCGATTGAACATTACTGCAATACGTTGTCACTTGACCCAGGCTTTCTAAAGCAATTAGTTACGTTACTGGGTAAAGCCAAATTTGGCCATGCAATTAAAATAGCCAGACTCAATATTGGTATTACCCGCGAACATCAACGTAAAATTATTGACGAGCTAATAGAGGACAATGATCAGGCATAATTAGGCACTGGTATAGCCTTAATGGCAGATGAATATCTGCCATTAAGTATGTATGAGTATAGCTAAAGGTTTATACCTAAAGAAGAGTCCGTAAGCGGTCTTGCACTACGCCCACTAATAAGTCTGGCTGAAACTTAGAAATAAATTCATTACAACCCACCTTTTCAACCATCGCTTTATTAAAACTGCCACTAAGTGACGTATTTAACGTAATAAATAACGGTGCCATTCGAGGGTCAGCACGCACCTCTGCAGTGAGCTTATAGCCGTCCATTTCAGGCATTTCAGCATCGGTAATCATCATCAATAATTCATCGGCTACATGCTTACCACTATCAGCCCATCGTTGCAGCATTTGTAGTGCCTGTAAACCATCTGAAGCTTCTATAATCTCGATACCTAGTTGCGATAACGTGTCGCGAACCTGCTTACGTGCAGTAGACGAGTCATCAACGATCAATACTTTACGGCCATGCAATTGTCCCGACAGCGACTCATCTAACACACCGTCAGATAAGCTAACATCGTAATCAATAATCTCTGCAAGCACTTTCTCAACATCAATAATTGACACTAATTGAGTCAAGCCATCTTGCTCAATTTTAGTAATTGCTGTGAGGTAATTATGTCCGCCTGATGTTTTTGGCGGCGGCATAATATCACTCCAAGTCATATTAATAATATGCTCAACTTTTCCCACTAAAAAGGCTTGAACGCTGCGATTATACTCAGTAATAATCAAATTACTGTCTTCGGTAATTGGCCTTGGCGAATAACCAATCGCTTCACGTAAGTTAATGACAGGGATTGAGGCGCCTCTGATGTTAGCGACACCATAGATATTGGCATTACTGCCAGGAAACGCATTGATAGTGGGTAACTTGACAACTTCTTTTACTTTAAACACATTAATTGCGAATAATTGCGTTGAGCTAATGCGAAATAATAACAGTTCTAAACGGTTTTCTCCGACTAACTTGGTACGTTGATCTACCGTATCGAGCACTTTTCTCATAAGTCATCCACCTAACTAAAAATAACAATCTGTTCAATTATACTAAAAAACAACCATAAAAGGACGTTATAAGCATGATAGAACCGACAAAAAAGGATTAAACCTGTTGATTGAAGATCAACCCAAAGCTGTAAGTCGTATAGTAAACAATAATAACTGTAGTTGTTTAAAGCGGAGTAAAAAATGAAAAAAATATTAAATCAGGTAATAAGTATACCGTTACTCGGACTGTCTTTGCTTGGACTGTCCGCCTGTACGATTATTGATGAACCTGTTGATGTGGTAAAGCCGTTTGCACGAAATCAATATTTAGGCACCTGGTATGAAATCGCCCGTTTAGATCATTCCTTTGAGCGCAATATGTCAAATGTCACAGCACAATACTCTATTGATGGTGACAAAGTGGTGGTCATCAATAAAGGGTTTAAACAAGATAAACAACAATGGGATAAAGCTGAGGGTAAAGCCTATTTTATTGACGGTGACAATCAAGGCTTACTCAAAGTCTCCTTTTTTGGTCCATTTTACGGAGCATACCAAATACACGATATCGTACAAAATGACCAAGGACGATATACCGACTCATTGGTGATCGGTCCTAACAATGACTATGCCTGGATTTTATCTCGTACCCCCACCCTTGCTCCCGAAATTAAGCAGCGCTTTATCACTAAGCTTAAGGCATTGTCGATAAGTGAAGATAAACTCATTTGGGTTAATCAAGGTGATCGACAATAACTCGGCAAGCGTATATTTAAACAGATGCACCGTAATACAACCCAGAGGCAGTAATGATTATCCCAATTTTTCCTTTACCGATTTGCTTATTACCACAAGGGTATACGCAACTGCGGATTTTTGAAGCCAGATACAAGCGATTGGTGTCTGAGTCACTCAAAAGTGGCCAAGGATTTGGGCTATGTATGTTATCTGACGACAAAAAAACCATCATGCCTATAGGTACTCTGACACAGATTATCGATTTTGAAACATTAGAAGATGGATTATTGGGAATTAGTGTTCAAGGTAAGCAAACCTTTTTAATAAACGAAATCACAGAAGAAAGTGATGGATTAAAACGTGCAGACGTAACACTCATTGGCGGCTGGCCAAGCAATATGATTGAAGCGCAACCCGCTCAGCCACACATAAAATCCAACGAGCGCAAAAAAGATCAATATCTCAGCAAAACATTAAAACAACTGCTACAACAATATCCGCAACATTTAGCCCATTACAGCGAGAATGATTTTAACGACATTTCATGGGTATGCCAACGATGGTTAGAAATTATTCCATTGAGTGCTAAAGAAAAGTATCAGTGCATTAATAGTCACGACCATCTCTTGGCGAAGTCTTTTCTGTTCGACATCATAAAATAATTTTATTTTATGATCCGTTCATCTTAGCCAGCCGTATTGCTCACTAATGACTTAATAAACTACCCTGTGCAACCAGTTCATAGGTTGCATAAATGGCATACAAACTTATGCCCAATAGTGATTTATTGAATGCGAGTGAAAAAAATGGAAAATGTTCAATCACAAAGCGCACAAACTCGTTATGATAAGGGACATCTTGCACAAAGATCCTCAAATCAACGAAACGGTGCTATGAAATCAGACGAACCTAATCCGCTAGCAGACGAGCTTGCTCAACTTATGATGCAAGTTGCTAACAATCGCTGCAAAACATCATTTGCCAAACTTTTTTCGCATTTCGCGCCCAAGATAAACTCTTTTGGGGTCCAGCGTTTAAGCCAACAAGGTTTAGCAATGGATTTGGTACAAGAAACCATGTCTCGCGTGTGGACTAAAGCGCACTTATACAATGCGGACAAGGCTGCTGTGAGTACTTGGGTATTTACGGTTATGCGAAATCAATGTTTCGACATGCTTCGCAAAGTACAGCATAACCGAGAAGATGCATTCGGAGATGACATTTGGCCATTATTTGAATCTGATGATGCAGAAAATAATGATGATGACTTTTTGTTATCAGCAAGTTTACTGCAACATGTTGAAGAACTTCCTCCACTACAACGGCAGGTGGTTCAAGGTATTTACATGCAAGAGCTGACACAACAAGAGTTGGCAGACAAATTGAACATTCCTATCGGAACAGTTAAATCCCGACTTAGACTCGGCTTAGAAAAGTTAAAAAGCTTTATGGAGAAACATTATGATTAATTACCACCCAGATCAGCATTTGCTGTCTCTCCACGCTAAAGGCGAGTTGCCACTGTCAATGTCTATTGCTATTTCAGCCCATGCAGAATTTTGCCAGCACTGCCAACAGCAACTAGATCAAATGACAATCGCGTTGTCTGAGCAGCAGTTCGAGCAAGCTGATGCCAAAAACACAGCAGCGTTTGAAAAACATGGTGAATTCGACGATTTACTTAGCCAATTTTTGTCATCAACACTCGATACATTAGATACAGATGTACGTCTGGCTAATAACTCAACATCACAACCTGAAAGTACAGATAACAGTGTTACGATTAAAGGTCAGCATTATGCTTTACCTCGTGTGTTTAAAAAGCAAATTAATGCTTCATGGCAAGGTATAGGTAAAGTAAGTCGCCTACGCTTAGATACTGGTGAACCACAAGCAAGAGCAAGCTTGTTACACATTGCGGCAAACGGAGAAATACCGGATCACACCCATAAGGGGTCTGAGTTAACGTTATTGTTAGCAGGCGAGTTTAGTGATTGTTACAACACCTACAAACCAGGTGACTTTATGCTGCTTGATCAAGACCATGAGCATTCACCTAAAACAACTGAAGGTTGTTTGTGTTACACAATAGTAGATGCCCCGCTCTACTTTACGAAAGGCATTAGTAAGTTACTCAACCCTATTGGTGACTTACTTTATTAATTAAATTAAAATTTCTGTCAATCGCGATAAGATTTTTTATCGCGATTGAAATCATTAACTTAAAACAAAATTTGATTAAAAATATTGCTCTGAGCACTAAAAATAGACAAAAAACCTGTCTTCTTTGTCTTTTTTTCGAAAAACGTTGTTGCTATAAATGAAAAGTGAGTATAGAATCCGTACAGATTTAAAAATCTTGTTAATTTTGGTACCTACCTGTAAGTCTGCTCAACTTCCTTCGTAAACCCAAGACAAGCTTCTGCACATTTTTATTGACCATGATTTGGCCAATGTTTGTATGAATATTTTCAACAAACTTTACCTGTCATAGCATTGTCATATAACTATGTTCAACTTACCCAGTTAAGTGCAAATGAATACAAATAGTAATTAATTTTTTATTAAATTATACAGCTATTTATAAATCAACACTTGATTAGTGAGTTCAGAATAGGTTAAGTTAAATCTCGAAAAATTAATCTTTTGCACCACTAAAAAATGCCAAGGATATTATATTGAACAATTTTTTCACCCAAGGGTGATAAGCACAAATAAGGAGTGTGGCATATGTCATACAACATTAATGGACATGAAATTTCAGTTAGCTTTCCAGTTAATTCAATTTCGTCAAACAAAAATTCAATTGCTTTTACCGACAGCCTAGGTAAAAACAAAAAAACCTTTTCAAAGCGTATTGAAGCATTAAACTTCATGAAATGGTTAATATCTGCAAATAAGTAATACCTCTAACGCTTAGCGTTAATCATTTGCTCTGTTATTTAATAAACTCATTTCTCGGTATTCTCCTCTCACTTACCGATGTTTATTAAAACAGAGCAAAATGAATTACCCTTTACAATACCCTAGCAATATCTTTCTGAATTTATCTTAATTAGCGAACCGATCAGTTATTTGCTTTAGTTATCGCTATTTTGCAAATTTACGTTGGTATCTGGGTAGCATCGTTTGATTCCCCAATACCCCACCTTGATGTAAATAAACTATATCGCCTTGCCATTGCGAATGCTTAGCTAAGTAGTCTTTTAGTACTAAGAAACCAACTGGATCATACAATAACTCAAACTCAATTCCAGACACACAGACACTTTTCCACATATCAAAACAGCGCTTAGTGAGTTTACCAAAGTGATATTTATGGCCATCATTCACCACCGTAGGGTAATACTCCTTATCGACTAACTCTGAAAATTGTTGTATTAAATATTCATCACCACCCACAGTGCTGCAAGTGATAACTTCAAGGTTGAGTCGAGTAATATTATTATTCGCTAATTGTAGTTTGAGTTGTTTATTTAAATACGCCGCCGTGGTACCGGTGCCAGAAGGTAAGAACACCTTTAATTCGGTAAGATTGTTTAATTGAGCCCAATCAATAACCTCTGTTGCTAGCATGGCTAAACCAGATTCTGCATATTCGCAGCGTCCACCTTCTGGAATGTGTAATAGTGAACAATGTCGTGAATAGTTGGCCTCTATAATTTTTTTTACAACGTCGTCTAAATGCATCTGTTGATATTGAAATGCCTGTTGCAATTGACTGACATCAATAATATTAGCGCCATTAGCTATTGCTGCAGCATAATTACCCATTGGATGCTGAATAATGAAATCATTTAAATGACTCACATAATAATCAAATCGCCAGCCTCGTTGCTTAGCTAAGACTGACATTGAATATAAAGAATTAGCTTGAGCAGAACCGGAGCCAACTAGGTGAGTAATATGAGAATAATCTTTCGATAAAAAATGGTAAAACTTGCGAGCCTTATTACCGCTAAAATCTGGATGCAATAAGTCATCTCGTTTAACAAAGATACGTCTTTGTTCAAATAATATCTGCTGTACCGGACTTGTCGCAAACATGAGTAATCTCAATATTTATAAAATGAGTATTTTAACCAAAAAATGACAAAACTCACCGTTTGATTAATATATTTTACTATAGACAATCGCCGCCGGCCCTCACAAACCATAGATAATTCAATAAAATCAGAAACTTAAATTTTTGGCATGGAAATAGCTTAGTTAATGACAGGTAGTACAGGTTATGTACATTAGATTTTAATAAGGAAAAACAATGTCTCTTTTACGTTTGCTGTTTAATATTGCTTGGTTTATTTTAGGCGGTTTTGTAATGGGCTTAGCTTGGTGGCTTGCAGGACTGTTGTGTTTTATCAGTATTATTGGTATCCCATTTGGCCGAGCGTGTTTTGTGATTGGTGAAATGGCATTTTGGCCATTTGGTCAAGAAAGTGTTAATCGTAAACATTTAACCGGTAATGAAGATCTTGGTACGGGTAGCTTAGGTTTAATCGGTAATGTCATTTGGTTCTTGTTCTTTGGTATTTGGTTAGCAATTGGCCATTTAGCCCATGCTCTGGCCTGCTTTGTGACAATTATTGGTATTCCATTTGCGATACAGCATATAAAGTTAGCACTGTTAAGCTTAACGCCAATAGGACAAACCGTTATAACAAAACCAGTATAAGCGGTTATTATGCCACAAAGCCGATAACAACATGTTGTCGGCTTTTTAGTTTGTGGATGATAATATTCGTCCCAATAATAAATACAAAAGAGTAATGTATGAAATATTGGTTAATGAAGTCTGAACCCGATGACATCAGTATTGATGATTTACGTGACAGTGCAAACCATACAATGTCATGGCAAGGGATCCGTAATTATCAAGCTAGAAATTTTATTCGTGATGAAATAAGTACCGGTGACAGTGTTCTGTTTTATCATTCTAGCTGTAAAGTACCAGGTGTTGTTGGGATTGCCAGCGTCATCAACCAACCGCAACTTGATGTGAGTGCATTTGATCCTCAATCTCGTTATTTTGACCCTAAGTCAGACCTTAACAAACCACGTTGGTGGCAAGTAGATATCCAATTTACTAAGAAGCTGAACCAAATAGTCAGCTTGCAGCAACTCAAAAGCGACCCAGCTTTACAAAACATGCTATTGGTCACGAAAGGTGCTAGGTTAAGTGTTCAGCCTGTTACTGCTCTTGAATTTGAGCATATTGTTAAGCTCAGCCAAACTGCCGAATAACACAATTAACCATAGGCCGAGATGAAAAAAGGTGACTGAATTCAGTCACCTTTTTTAAATTAATCCACATAGACTCTACGATTAATTAATCATGCGTCCAATACCACCTAAAACCGAACCCTCGCCTTGATCTTTACCGCCACTAGAAGGTGCGTGAGCAATAATGCGATCGGCCATACGAGAAAATGGTAAACTCTGTAGCCAAACAGTGCCGTGCCCTTGTAAAGTGGCTAAAAACAAACCTTCTCCACCAAACACCATCGATTTAAGTGAGCCTGCACGCTGAATGTCATAATCAATACCTGGGGTAAAGCCAACTAAACACCCTGTATCAACACGTAATGTTTCACCACGTAGTTCTTTTTTAATTAAAGTACCACCCGCATGCACAAACGCCATACCGTCGCCTTTAAGACTTTGTAAAATAAAGCCTTCACCACCAAAAAATCCCACACCAAGGCGCTTATTGAACTTCATCGAGACTTGGGTACCCAATGCCGCCGCTAAAAAACTGTCTTTTTGGCAAATAAGTTCACCATTATGCTCAGCAAGATCGATAGCTAATATGGTGCCAGGAAATGGCGCTGAAAATGCAGCCTTACGTTTACGATTACCTTCATTGGTAAAATGGGTCATAAAAATCCCCTCACCTGAGATAGCTCGCTTTCCTGCGCCCCATAACTTACCAAAAAAGCCCGACTCCGGTTCAGAGCCGTCACCCATTTTAGCTTCAAATGAAATATCTTCTTCTAGGTATGTCATCGCTCCAGCTTCGGCGACAACGGCTTCATGAGGATCTAATTCTATTTCGACCAATTGCATACTGGTTCCAATAATTTCATAGTCGACTTCGTGACATTTTCTGGTCATTTTTCGCTCCTTTAAAATGAATGTTAAATAATAAGTGGCATTCTGTTTAGGTTAACAAGATGTAACTACATTCTCCATGATAACCTTTTGACATATTATGTCTTGATAGTTGTTTTTAATTTAAGTTAACCTAAACCGGTACCACTAAAGCCTGTTTGTTGCTGTTGATATAAAGCAAACTCTTGCAAGATAAGTTCGGTAAATAATTGCCCTGCTCGACCTAACGGACGTTCTAGCGTAGACACCAATTGTGGTGTAAAACTAAAACGATTACCGCCAATAAAATCCACCTGGGCTAATTGGCCGTTGGCGAGTTCTTCGGTGATGAGAAAATCAGGCATCCAACCAAAACCTAAGCCTTTCAATAACGCATTCTTTTTCATAATAAAGCCTGAAAGGTAAAACACTTTATCACCCCCAAATTGCATTTCATCACGCGCACGTTTGCCTGGAGATGAATCTTCAATGGTGAGCTCTACATGCTGTTGCAGCTCAGGCAAGCTGATGTTGTGCAACTGACTCAAAGGGTGCATGGGAGAAGCCACCAGCACACTTGTGATAGTCGGTAAAGGTTTAGGGTGATAAGACGGTCCTGTTCGATAGTCTTTTACTAACATTAAGTCAGCTTGATCTCGCTCAAAACGATGTTGTACACCGCCTAAAAACTCCATATTTAACTGGATTTTTGTCGGTATGTTATGTTCAGACATCAGCTTTAACGCGCTCATAATTGGCTCCATTGGCAGAGCACCATCAATCACCAATTCAAGTTTGGGTTCCCATCCTTGACTGAATCTGCTGGCAAGGTGCTCTATGTTAGCCAAGTGCTGCAATAAACGCTGTCCTTCAGCCAAAATCACCTTTCCCTCTGGTGTTAACTCTGCGCGGTAGTGATCACGATTAAATAAAGTTACGCCTAAATGCTGTTCTAATTTTTTAACTTGGTAGCTCACTGCAGACTGAGCTTTATGTAATCGTTCCGACGCTTTTGAAAAACTTCCTTCTTCAACAAGGACTTGCAGTACATTAAACGCATCAATGTCAATCCGCATAACCGCTCCTGTGTCTTGTTATCAATACACTTATGTAAAGCCAACGTAACCATCTAAAAATTTGATTGAGATAAGCTGTTTATTATTCTTTTTTTTGTTGATCTTTACCACTAAATTGTTAATAAGATCACATATTGGCTTGCCCAGTGCGATTAGGTCATAACAATAATCAACATTGAGCCGCGTCACACGCAGTCGATTAACCATAGGAATATCAAATGCCATTCTATGTTAAACAAGGACACATTCCGACTAAACGGCACATCGCTTTTGAAAAAGAGAGCGGGGAACTATATCGCGAAGAACTGTTTTCAACACACGGCTTTTCAAATATTTATTCCAATAAATATCACCATAACATGCCAACAAAGGCGATTGATGTTAAGCCTTATGCCCTTGATCACGGTGAGCAATGGCAAGATCCTTTAATTCAAAACTATAAACTAGATTCACGCCAAGCCGATTGCCAGGGCAACTTTTTTAGTGCTCGTAATAGAATTTTTTTCAATAACGATGTGGCGATGTATACCGCCAAAGTCACTGAGCCCACAACTGAATTTTACCGTAATGCTTATGCTGACGAAGTGGTTTTTATCCACGAGGGCGAAGGCCAGCTATTAAGTGAATATGGTGTAATCAATACCAAGAAATGGGATTACTTGATTATTCCACGCGGTACTACATACCAATTAACCTTTAATGATTATCAAAACGTACGCTTGTTTGTGATTGAATCATCGTCAATGGTGGAAGTGCCAAAACACTTTAGAAACGAATATGGCCAAATGCTCGAATCTGCGCCTTATTGCGAACGAGATATTCGCACCCCAACATTAAACGATGCTGTAGTCGAAAAAGGCGAGTTTGCCTTAGTGTGTAAGTTCGGTGAGCGTTACCAACAAATGATACTGCAATGGCATCCATTTGATTTGGTCGGTTGGGACGGCTGTGTATATCCATGGGCGTTTAACATTAGTGAGTACGCACCCAAAGTCGGTAAAATTCATTTACCCCCGTCTGAGCATTTAGTCTTTAGTGCCCACAATTTTGTGATTTGTAATTTTGTGCCTCGTCCTTACGATTTCCATCCAAAGTCGATTCCTGCGCCTTATTACCACAACAACATCGACAGCGACGAAGTGTTGTATTACGTCGACGGTGACTTTATGAGTCGTACCGGGATTGAGGCAGGTTACATGACATTACATCAAAAAGGGGTGCCGCATGGTCCACAACCGGGCCGTACCGAAGCATCGATAGGTAAAACAGAAACTTACGAATACGCAGTGATGGTCGATACTTTCGCCCCACTCAATTTAACCACACATGTAAAACATTGCATGAGTGCTGATTACAACCGTTCTTGGTTAGAAAACTAAGATTGATTTATTCCTAACCCAAGTCTCCAAAGAGAGATGGCGAGTTGACATAAAATAGAGGACACAACAATGGCTAGCGAACAAAACCCACTGGGACTTTTAGGCATCGAATTTACTGAATTTGCCAGCCCAGATAGCGAATATATGCACCAGGTCTTTATAGATTTTGGATTTTCGATGTTAAAAAAAGCGAAAAACAAAGACATCGTTTATTACCAACAAAACGACATTAATTTTTTACTAAATAAGGGCCGTACAGGTTTTTCTGCTGAGTTTGCTAAATCACACGGCCCAGCAATTTGCTCAATGGGTTGGCGTGTTGAAAATGCTGAATTTGCATTTACAGAGGCGGTTAATCGCGGTGCAAAACCTGCTAATGATGCAAACAAAGACATGCCCTACCGGGCCATCTACGGTATTGGCGATAGCTTAATTTATTTTATCGACACCTTTGGCGAGCAACACAATATCTATCAAACAGACTTTGTTGATTTAGAACAACCGATCTTAACGCCAGAAAAAGGCTTTATGGAAGTCGATCATTTAACCAACAATGTCTATAAAGGCACCATGGAAAAGTGGGCAAATTTTTATAAAGATATCTTTGGCTTTACTGAAGTACGTTACTTTGACATTAGTGGTGCTCAAACAGCACTAGTCTCTTACGCCTTACGTTCTCCAGATGGCAGTTTTTGCATCCCAATTAACGAAGGTAAAGGTAACGATAAAAATCAGATTGATGAATACTTAGGTGAGTACAACGGCCCTGGCGTACAACATTTAGCCTTTAGAAGCCGTGATATTGTGGCATCATTAGATGCGATGGAAGGCACGTCGATTAAAACCTTAGATATTATTCCTGAATATTACGACACCATTTTTGACAAGCTGCCACAAGTTACTGAAGATCGTAATCGTATTAAGCATCACCAAATCCTAGTTGATGGTGATGATGATGGTTATCTATTACAGATTTTTACCAAAAACCTGTTTGGCCCCATCTTCATTGAAATAATCCAACGTAAAAATAACCTTGGCTTTGGCGAAGGTAACTTTACTGCGTTATTTGAATCAATTGAACGCGACCAAATGAAACGCGGCGTGTTGTAATCAACAGATATAATCTGAAACATAAAAACCAGCAAATTGCTGGTTTTTATCATTTTAGGCCATTACACTCAGGCCATTAAATTGTTTACCTAAGACTCGACTCATGCCTGACTACGCCGTACTAGCCGTGTTTATACCCACGTTCTTTTTTGTCTCTATTACTCCCGGAATGTGTATGACCTTAGCAATGACACTGGGCATGAGCATTGGGGTACGTAAAACATTATGGATGATGTTAGGTGAACTTGTTGGCGTAGCTCTAGTTGCTATTGCAGCTGTGTTAGGCGTAGCCAGCATTATGCTCAATTATCCACAGATATTTGATTTACTAAAATGGGTTGGCGGCGCCTATCTAGTGTATATCGGCATTAATATGTGGCGAGCCAAAGGTAAAATGGCAGTTATCGACAATGCACAAATGAATACACGCCGTGCAAGCTTAATTAGCCAAGGGTTTATAACAGCGATAGCCAACCCTAAAGGGTGGGCGTTTATGATTTCGTTACTTCCGCCGTTTATCAATGTCGACAGTCCTGTTGGCCCACAGCTTGGTGTGTTGCTGGGTATTATTATGATAACCGAAAGTGTGTCGATGTTGGCCTATGCAAGTGGCGGTAAAAGCTTACGCCTGTTTTTAAGCCGCGGCGATAATATTCGTTGGATGAACCGTATCGCCGGCAGCTTGATGATGCTTGTAGGTGTATGGCTCGCGCTGGATTAATACAACTCAAACGAGCCTCTTATTGGATTGCCTTGTAGGGTAATTGCTCTGTCATCTGCTGGATATAAAGCTTGATGTGCTGCTGCTCTTGCTCACAAAAATCAGCAATGGCATCGTTAAAGGCTTGATGCTTGATGATATGGCTTGAATAAGTGGCAACAGGATAAAAACCTCTGGCCACTTTATGTTCACCTTGCGCTCCAGCATCAAATACACTGAGCTGATTCGCAATAGCGTATTCGATACCTTGATAATAACAAGCTTCAAAATGTAAACCATCAAACTCGCTTAACGCACCCCAATAACGACCATACAAATGATTGTCTGAAACAAAGTACAGCGCGGATGCCACAAGTTGATTGTCGCTATTTTCAATCAGTAATAACCGAATAGCCTCCCCCATAGTTGCTGCGATTAACGAAAAGAAATCAGCCGACAAATACCCTTGATGCCCAGAGCGTTTTAAATATGTACGTTGATAACATTGTACAAATCCCAGCCATTGCTCGGCGGTAGCTTTATTGCCCTCTACAAAGGTAAAGTGCAATTGTGCTTGTTGAATTTGAGCTCGTTCTTTAATGATGTTTTTACGTTTTCTTGAACTCATGCTTGCTAGAAAGTCATTAAAGTCGTTATAGCCATTATTACGCCAATGGAATTGGCAACCAAGGCGTTGAGTGACTAAGGTATTCTCCCATAATGTATGTTGTGAGTGCAGGCTAAATAACCCATGCCATGATGACCAATTACGTTCGACAAGCTGCTGGTCAATAAACTGACTAGCCTGGGTAATAACAGATTGCTTTTCATCTTCGCTTAGCAAAGGCGCAAAGCCAATACGTTGTCCTGTCGTTGGTGTAAATGGGATACTGCTGACTAATTTAGGATAATAATGTAATTGGTTTCGCTCATAAGCCTCTGCCCAAGCCCAGTCAAATACATACTCTCCCCAAGAGTGGGTTTTAATATACATCGGCATCAACGCAATTATCGTATCACCCTGACTAATGACTAAATGCTGTGGCTGCCAACCACTTTTTACGCTCACACATTGGCTTAATTCTAATGCGGATAAATATTCATGACGCGTAAATGGATGAGTGATTCCAAAGTAAGCATTCCAATCGGATTTTTTTATCTCACTAATAGTATTAACAAATCTGAATTGATAAACTAGCGCCTTGGTTTGTTCCACTAAATGCCCACCTGTAAATGCTTAATCGTTCTATTTAAAATCTCATACCAATTGTCGCTATCATGTGGCATCTTCAACAACATAATCAAATAAATAAACACCAAGGAATGATCGTGAAACGACTCCCTAAACTGAAACCATTATTACTTAGCGCAGCATTATCAGTTTCAATATGCTATCCGGCCCTACACAGCGCACCTTCTTATGCCAATGATATCTCTATTTTCAGCGAAATGGCGACTGCTCAGCCAATTTATGCCAAACATGGCATGGTCTCAAGCCAAGAAGCGATAGCAAGCAAAATTGGTGTCGATATTTTAAAGCAAGGCGGTAATGCCATTGATGCTGCTGTTGCTGTGGGTTATGCCCTCGCCGTTACATTGCCAAGAGCAGGTAACATCGGTGGCGGCGGGTTTATGTTAGTTCATTTAGCAGAGCAAAATAAAACTATTGCTATCGATTACCGTGAAACTGCGCCGAGTAAAGCCCATAAAGATATATTTTTAGACGAGCAAGGTAATGCCGTCGATAAACTTAGCCGCGAGCACGGGTTAGCGGTAGGTGTACCAGGCACAGTCATGGGCATGGAGCTTGCGTTAGCAAAATACGGCACCATGGACTTAAAACAAGTGATTGCCCCTGCAATCAAATTAGCGAAAGACGGCATTGTTGTAACCTCTGACTTATCAAATTCATTGAGCGGACTTAAATCACGCATTGCTCAATGGCCAAGTTCTGCCAAAATCTTCTATCGCGCCGATGGCAGCAACTATCAGGTGAATGACATTCTCAAACAACCAGAATTAGCTCATTCGTTGTCACTTATTGCAGCTAAAGGCAGTAAAGGATTTTACCAAGGTGAGACAGCTAAAAAGATTGTCACTGCGGTACAAAATGCAGGCGGAGTAATGAGCTTACAAGACTTAGCAAATTATAAAGTCGTTGAACGTGAACCTGTGCGTGGCAATTATCGTGGATACGAAATCGTTTCTATGCCGCCACCGTCATCTGGTGGTATTCATATTATTGAAATGCTAAACGTCCTCGAGAAATTCCCAATTGATGAGTTAGGACATAATACGGCAAATACACTACATCTTATGGCTGAAACCATGAAGTATGCCTATGCTGACCGCAGTGAATTTTTAGGTGACCCAGATTTTATTACTGTGCCAGTTAAACAATTAATTAGCCGAGAATATGCTAAAACGATTTCAGATAAAATCGCAATTAATAAAACCACACCAAGCAGTGAAATAAAACCAGGTAAACTCGCAGGTTATGAGAGTGACCAAACCACTCATTACTCTGTTGTAGACCAATGGGGTAACGCGGTAGCTAATACCTATACACTTAACTTTAGTTACGGTTCTGGCTTAGTCGCAAAAGGTACCGGTATTTTACTTAACAATGAAATGGATGACTTTTCAGTTAAACCTGGTACGCCTAACGGTTACGGCTTAATCGGTGGTGATGCTAATGCGGTTCAAGGTAATAAACGCCCATTAAGTTCAATGAGCCCAACGATTGTGATGAAAGAGGGTAAACCATTCCTGGTAACTGGTAGCCCAGGCGGTTCGCGTATTATTAATATTACCTTGCAAATTATCATGAATGTTATTGACCATAAATTGAATATCGCTGAAGCAACCGCTGCAGCGCGTATTCATCATCAATGGCAACCTGACTTTATATGGGCCGAACATACGCTAAACCGCGATACAATAACGTTACTTGAAGGCAAAGGTCATCAAGTCAAAACCCAAGAATCAATTGGCAGCACTCAATCGATTATGGTGACTGAACAAGGTATTTTCGGCGCATCAGATCCTCGCCGTGCAGGCTCTGCCGCTATTGGTCATTAAATATATGTATTGCTGTTAAATAACACCTACTCTAATGGCGACTTTATTGTAAAGTCGCCATTATTAATTATTAAGATTTAAATACCATAACAAACAAACTAAATGTTATAATTGAACGATTGATATTTTTTGTTGAAAAATTATTTTTTACTCTGCAGTTATCTCAACTCACACCCTCAGTTAAACAACACATAAAAAATAACATACTAATTCGCATTTGATGCCCAAATAAATCTTAATATATTCATAGCATTAGAAAAATCTAATATCTATTTCAACTTGCATCAGTCAAATTTTAAAACAATGGTTAATTGCATTCTTAAAATAACAGCCCATACTTTAATACAAGGATAAACATGTAATAAATGTAGGCTTTTTATTAGTAATTTCATCACTATACTTAAAATGTTATTATTAACTTGTTTTCAACTTGATATGAAAAGGTACTATGCAGCTAACTAATTTAAAAATCAGGCATAGAATTGCCCTGCTCACATTTGTTGCCATTGTCTCGTTCGTGATTTCGTTAATCATTAACGACCAAACAGGCGAAGACAATGCACAACGATTAAATGGACTTCAAAACCAACTCTACCCTGCGCTTAATATTGCAACAGTTAACCAAGGCTTATTATTACAACTAGATCAAACCATTCAGTCTGCTATTACCACAGGCGAAGAAGACAGCTTAGATGTAGCTGCAACAATGGTTAAGCAAATTACTGACAATTTAACTGAGTTGGCAATATTACTGCCAACAGAAGTTAACTATGTTCAACAACAAAAACGCGATTTAACCCTTTATCATGAAAATGCCATAAGCTTAGCTGCTGAGTTTATTAAGGATGATGTCGACTTTAATAAAATTCAAGTTCAAGCAGCTGATAACGCCAAACGCTATCAATCTTTACTCAAACAGTTTGCCGAAAAAAAACAAGCCTATTCTCAGGAGTTTGAACAGCAGATCCAAACAACAATAACCAGTACCGAACAGGCCGAAAACAGTGTGTTAATTGTCGGCATAGTCGCGACAGTTGTCATGATAGCATTCGGGCTATTAGTTAATAGCTCTATAATCAGTACTATTGATAATGTAACTCAGTCATTAAGAAACATTTCTGAAGGTGAAGGTGATTTACGTTCACGGATACAATATCGAGGGAAAGATGAAATTGCAGAACTGGTTTATTGGTTTAATCAATTTATAACTAAACTTCAATCATCAATTGCCGATACAAAGAATACGACCGAACATTTAAACGAAGTTGCTATTGGTTTATTAAATGGTAGTCAGCAAAGTGAGCGTAATGTTGAGCAGCAAAATGCAGCGATAGAGCAAATATCTCATGCGATGAAAGAAATGTTTGTGAGCGTTACCCATATTGCTGAGTACGCATCAAGTGCAGCATTAGAAGCAGAAAATGCCAATACAGAAGCTAAGAAAGGCTTTGTGATTGTAAATGATGCAGTTAACACCATTAAAACTTTAGCAGAAGAAGTACAAACTACCGCAGTTGTGGTTAATCAACTAGATACCTTTACTCACAAGGTCAATGGCATCCTTGACACCATACGCAGTATTGCTGACCAAACGAACTTATTAGCATTAAATGCAGCAATTGAAGCGGCAAGAGCAGGTGAACACGGGAGAGGATTTGCAGTTGTAGCCGATGAAGTAAGAACACTTGCTTCACGCACACAAACATCAACTCAAGAAATTCAAAAAGTATTAAAAGAACTGACAACCACTTCTAAGCAAGCGGTTGATGCGATGCAGCGCGGCATAGAAACAGCTGATAAAGGAGTTCAATCGACTTCAACAGCAGGTGAAGCACTCACGAGCATAACCAGGAAGGTCAGCGCGATATCTGAAGTCAATGATCAAATTGCTGCAGCTACAGAGGAGCAACATAATACATCAGTATTAATACAGCAATATGTGGCAGAAATGGAAAGCGGCGCACAAAAAGTCAGGGCGACTACAACGGATATGGGCGGAATAAGCGTCGATATTCAAAATATTAGTGAAAAACTGCAATCCATTACAAACCAATTTAAGGTTTGAGTGTGTTGTATCGGCAATATCTATTATAAAAATGAGCCCATTGGGCGAATGATGAGTAATAACCAGGAGTGACAACATGAAATTTAATTTGAAAGCGTTGCCAATTGCAATTTCAATCGCAATGGCACCGAGCATTGCCCTGTCTGACGAAGCTGCAGATGCTAAAATCGCCAAGCTAGAACAGCAGGTTCAAACGTTACAGTCACAGCAAAATGCTAGCCTTGCTGATAAAGTCCAATTCAATGGCTTCATCAGTGGTGCTTATATTAGCTCAGACAATGACGCTGGTTATAACAATGCAGACTCGAGTGCTAATTTCAGCGAAGACAGTAAATTAGGTTTTCAAGGTACATTTAATATTACAGACCGTACACAGGCAGTTTTACAGCTAATGATGCGTGGTAAATACGACTGGGAAGTAGAAGCTGAATGGGCTTACTTATCGCATCGTTTTGAGAATGGCGTGAAAGTACGTGGTGGTAAACTGCGCGTACCTTTGTTCATGTATTCTGACTATTTAGATGTGGGATATGCACAGCCTTTTGCTCGTCCACCTCAAGAAGTTTACGGCACAATTCCATTCTCATCTTATACTGGTGCGGGCGTGTCATATGATGTCGATTACGATGATTCAACGTTAACAATGCAAGCATTTGGTGGTGAATCTGACGTTAAAAACTCAGCAGTAAAACTGACGAACTTAATGGGTGCTAACGTAAGTTGGACTGACGAAGTTTGGACACTACGTGCTGTCTACGCACAAGCGCAACTGGATGGTCCGGTGGTAGACGAACTTGAAGTTGAATTAGCCACTAACGTCAACACAGATGCAAAATACACTGTACTTGATATTGATGATGAAAAAGGTTCATTCGTAGGTATTGGTGCAAGTTACGATAACGGCGAAATGATCGCCATTACCGAATGGACTCGCTCAGAGATTGATGCCGCCTACCCTGATACTGATTCAGGTTATTTAACTCTGGGTTACCGCATTAAAGAATTTACGCCTTATGTTACTGTGGCATACATGAAAACTCAGGATAATGACGAGCGTTTACCTGTATCACAAGCTGCCGCAATTCAAATGATTGCCTTTAATGCTGAACGTATGGCATACAGCCTAGGGTTACGCTGGGATGCGATTGATAATGTCGCGGTAAAATTTGACATTACCTATGCGGATGATTTTGGCGACACCTCAGGCGGATTCATTAATAACAGCATGGACACAACAACTGGTCAATTCACTTACGATGACACCTTGATTTACACCGTTAAATTTGACGCAGTATTCTAAGGAGTGTCGAAATGAAAACGTTATTCAGTGTACTAGCTCTAAGTTTATCGGCCATTGTTTCAGCAAACGCTGCGGTAGTGGTTATTGGCAATACCGCTTCTGGCGATATGTCAGCAAGTGATGCAAAAAAAGCCTTTTTAGGCAAAGGCGACTCATCTGTGGTCGTTTATGAACTTGAAGAAGGCAATGCCACACGCAGTGAATTTCACCAAGCCGTAACGGGTAAATCAGACGCCCAACTAAAAGCGTTTTGGTCTAAGCAGGTCTTTACCGGCAAAGGTAACCCACCTGCAACAGTACCAAACGCAGCAGCAATGAAGTCAGCGGTAGCCAGTAACCCAAATGCGATTGGTTATATTGATGAAGCTGACGTAGATGCAACGGTAAAAGTGATTCTAAAACCATAATAACGAGTTAATAATTTACTTTTTAATTACGTTATGTAAAGCCGAGGAACCAAATGGTTACTCGGCTTTTTTGTTACAAACTAATGACAATCTTTACAGTCTCATTAATAACCTTTACACCCAGACAGGTAGAATATGATGTCGAGAACAATTCAAACGATTAAATTAACAGCACTTTATTACTTATTTGAGTATATAACTAAAAAGAAAAGGAAATCATATGCCGGGTTTACCCCTTAAACCACTTTTAAGTAGCATTATAATTGTATTGACCCTCAATGCATGTTCAATAAATCGACCTCAAACAGTAATAGTAGAAACACCACTAACAGCAGAACAAATCATACAACAAAACCCAGATAATCCTTTTTTTGCTCCCTATAACACCGTCTATCAAATCCCTGATTTTGCAAATATTACCTCAGAAGATTACCTCCCCGCATTTGAAGCAGGAATTGCCGAATTACAGCAACAAATCTCGTTAATTGCCAATAACAAGCAAGCCCCCTACATTTGCTAATACCATTGAAGCGATAGAATTTTCTGGCGATTTACTGTCAAAAGTCACCCATGTCTTTTTTAACTTAACCAGTGCTGATACCAGTAATACACTGCAAACAATATCAAAGAAAATCGCACCTAAATTGTCTGGTTCAAAAGATGACATTTATCTTAATGACACATTATTCCAAAGAGTAAAAACGGTATATGACCAAAAAGATACATTATTGCTTAATACAGCTGAAACTAAACTGTTGCAGGATACTTACCTAGCTTTCACTCGAGGTGGAGCTAATTTATCTACCGAAGATAAAAACAAGTTACGCGAGTTGAATGAAAAAATTAGTAAATTGAATCTTACATTTGGTAATAACTTACTTGCAGAAACGAATGATTTTGAACTCATTCTTAATAAACCAGAGCAATTATCTGGACTCCCTCAAGATGTTATCGACACTGCAGCACGAAAAGCTACTCGTCTTGGCTATCCTGGCAAATGGGTTTTCACAACTAATCGTCCTTCTATTACACCATTTTTAACCTATGCAGATAACCGGCAGTTACGTGAAACGATTTTCAACGCTTATATTTCAAAAGCAAATCATGATAATAAGTATGATAACAAAGTCATTTTAGCTGAGATTGCCGCATTACGTGCAGACCTGGCTAAACTAATGGGTTACCAAAGTTATGCGCATTTTGTTCTAGAAGAACGGACAGCGCAAACCCCAGAAAATGTGTATAAATTACTTAATAAAATCTGGCCTGCTGCATTGAGTAAAGCTAAAAGTGAAGTGAGCGATATGCAAGCACTAGTCGATGCTCAAGGAGCTGATATCACTATACAACCATGGGATTGGTGGTATTACTCAGACAAGATCCGCGTCACTAAATATAGTTTCAATGAAGAACAAACTAAACCATATTTCTCCTTAGAAAGTACCTTAAAAGGCGTATTTTATACTGCTAATCGTCTTTACGGCATCTCATTAAAAGAACGAGATGATCTACCCAAATACCATCCTGATGTTCGCACCTGGGAAGTCTACGATAAAGACGGCAGTTTATTGGCCGTGTTTATGGGAGATTATTTTGTCCGTCAAAGTAAACGTAGCGGAGCTTGGATGAATGTATATCGACAACAATATAATATGAATGGCGTAAAATCGATGCCCATTGTTGTTAATGTCCTCAATTATCCACGCCCAGCTGGTAACGAACCCGCACTACTCACTTTTGAACAAGCGAAAACCCTATTCCATGAGTTTGGCCACGCTTTACATGGTATGTTGTCGGATGTGACTTATCGTTCACAGTCGGGTACGGCTGTACCTCGTGACTATGTCGAGTTTCCCTCACAAGTAATGGAAAACTGGATGACACAACCAGAAGTGCTCGCTCAGTTTGCGCGGCATTATCAAACAGGTGAAGTGATCCCACACTCGTTAATTGAAAAAATTCAAGATGCAAGTAAGTTCAACCAAGGCTTTTATACCGTTGAATACATGGCGGCAACCTACCTAGATCTTGACTGGCACTCACTTGAAGACAGTACTATTCGCGATGCCGCTGAATTTGAAGCGGCGTCATTGAATAAAATGGATTTAATTAATGAAATCGCCCCACGATATCGCAGCTCATATTTCTCTCATATTTTTGCAGGTAGATATTCGGCTGGATATTACAGCTATCTTTGGGCTGATATTTTAGGGGTTGATGCTTTTGAAGCCTTTAAAGAAAACGGCATTTTCGATCCAAAGACAGCTCAAAGTTTTCGCGACAATATACTCTCAAAAGGAGGAAGTAACGACCCTATGACATTATATCGACAATTTAGAGGCAAAGAGCCAGAAATAGAACCCTTGTTACGTAGTAGAGGTTTTTTAAAATAATAGGATCATCAAAAAAGCCATAATTATATTCGCAATTGAGATAATATCATTGCGAATATAATAACAAATAAACTGAATATATATTCAACCCTTTTAAAATACTGGTTAATGCAAGAATAACAAACCATATTCATATAAAACTATGAATATTAAACATACCTTTCACTTTACTAATATTTCACTTCGTAGCACAAACTCAGTTATAAGTATTATTTATCGGTAAATACGCTTAATTATTGCGCAAACTCACTTATTGAACAAATAAACTTAGTGTTTCATCACAATTCATTCACTTATTATGCTTATAATCACGACCGTGTTTTCATTTTATTATCAAAATAGGTAAATAATGTTAACGCTACGTTAGGGGCAAACAATATGCCCTGGGGTCAAATAAACAGAGAGATAATTATGTTAAATAAAAAAATACTTGCTGTTGTTATCGCTGGCGCACTGGGACTAGGCGGTTGCGGTTCAGATAATGATGATAATAAAGAGACAGTGGCAGCAGACATTAAACTGCGTGTAATGGAAACCACTGATTTACATACCAATATGATGGATTATAACTATTATTCTGGTAAAGAAGACAAAACCATTGGTCTAGTGCGTACTGCTAGCTTAATTAATGCGGCTCGTGCAGAAGTAACAAACTCAGTATTGGTTGATAACGGTGATTTATTACAAGGTAGCCCTATGGGAGACTATATTGCCAATAAATTCAAAACTGAAAGCAACATGCTTACCGATACTCACCCAGTTTACAAAGCGATGAATACGCTTGACTATGAAGTTGGTAATATTGGTAACCATGAATTTAACTATGGCTTATCATTCCTAGAGCAATCGTTAGACGGTGCAAACTTCCCTTACATTAATGCTAACGTTATTTGTGCTGACAAAGATGGGTGTTGGGATAATATATTATTTAATGAAAACATGTTCACGCCATATATTATCAAAGATAAAGTCGTTACGGACGTAGAGGGTAATGAACACACAATTAAAATTGGTTATATTGGTTTTGTTCCACCACAGATTTTACAATGGGACAAAGCAAATTTAGACGGTAAAGTTGAAGTCTTAGGTATTGTTCAAGCGGCGAATAAATTTGTGCCACAAATGAAAGCAGAAGGCGCGGATATTATTTTAGCTATTCCGCATTCTGGCATAGGCTCAAGCGAAAATCCTGGTGACCCATGGGCAGAAAACGCAACATATGCATTGACTAACGTTGATGGTATCGATGCTATTTTCTTTGGTCACAGCCACTCTGTATTCCCGTCTGCAACTTATAGTGATTTACCTAACACTGACGTAGACAAAGGTTTATTAAACGGCGTACCTGCTGTTATGCCTGGCCGTTGGGGAGATAACCTCGGTGTGGTTGATTTAGTCGTTCGTCAAGTAGAAGGAAAATGGACAGTAATCCATGATGAATCAACAGCCAAAGCTCGTCCTATCTACGACAATACCAATAAAGTTGAATTAGTTACTGGTGAAGCAAACTTACGAGATGCTATTGAAGTTGAACATAACGGTACTATCGAATATGTAAGCCAACCTATCGGCGTTGCAGCTTCTGACATGTATAGCTTCTTAACTTTAGTACAAGATGATCCAACTGTTCAAATTGTATCAAATGCACAAATTGCCCGTGTTAAAGCATTAATTACAGATGATTTAAAAGACTTACCTATCTTATCTGCATCTGCACCGTTTAAAGCCGGTGGACGTTATGCTGAAGGCGATGCAAGCCAATATGTTCAAGTTGATGCTGGCGACCTATCTTACAAAAACGCTGCCGACTTGTATTTATACCCAAATACTATGGTTGCTGTTAAAGCGACTGGGGCAGAGTTAAAAGATTGGCTTGAATGTTCTGCTAATCAATTTAACCAAATTGATCCAACGATAAGCACGCCACAAAACTTAATTAACCGTGCCGGTCACCCTACGTATAACTTCGATGTGATCGATGGCTTGACGTATAAAATTGACGTGACACAACCAAGTAAGTTTGACCGTAGCTGTGCAGTCGTGAATGCTGAAGCAAATCGTATTGTTGACTTAGCATATACAGCACCAGACGGCACAGTTATTACAGGTGATGAATTAGCAGCAATGTCATTTGTTGTCGCATCAAATAACTATCGTGCATTTGGGGGATCATTTGCAGGTACAGGCTCAGATCATGTCGTGCTTGAACTGCCTGATACTAACCGTGATGCATTATCTGCTTATATCACTGAACAATCACAACCTAATGCCACTGGCGGTTATGATGCAATGGTTGACCCATCTGCAGATTACAACTGGGACTTTAAAACAATCGACAATGCCACTGTTGCATTAGATATTCGTTTTGAAACCCAAGACAGTGAAGTTGCTGATAAGTTTGTTGCTGAAAAACAACAACGTAAAATGGTTAAATTGCCATTAACAACTGATGTTGTTGCAGGCTTTGCTATCTATAGCATTGACTTAACAACACCTGTCGCCCAGTAATCCTGACGGTTAGACACAAAAAAGGCGCTGTTAGCGCCTTTTTATTTTCTCAGCAAGCTTATTCTATTTCGAATAAGTGCCCCATTTTCTGAATATGGGCTAACGGCACCTGATGACGATTTCGCTCAGCACATAACTGCTGGTGCTGTGCATCTTTTGGCTGTCCCACTAATACTACCCTCACCTGATAACCTAAAGCCCTTGCCGCTGCTTCGTAGGCCATAAACTCCCACTTGGCGACATTGGTATTATCACAAATAACAACCGGTTCATTATGAGACATCGCATTGATGAATGACGTTAAATTAGCTTGATGATATTGCGCTAATTTTTGCGGATTGAACTGGTATTCACCATTATGCATAAAATAATCATCAGTAGAAAAATAACCATACTGCCTAATATGAAAAGACTGTTCAATGCCTAACGCGTGAAGATATTGCTCCACCCAATATGATTTGCCGCTGCCTGGCAACCCCCGCATAATAATGGCTACATTGGGATGATTCGGAGCGGCTGCAGCATTATTCATTGGGTTTATCACTGCCAATCACCTTGCCAGCTAAAATTTGATCAACTAATTGCGGTACTATTTCCCCAGCATTACCCGTTAAATGATATTGAAACTGGCTATGTCTGTCTGCAGCAATAAGGTTGACCTCAACAGTTTGTGCGCCATGATGGTTTGCTGAATCAACGAAACCTGCTGCCGGATAAACGGTACCAGAAGTCCCAATAGCAATAAATAAGTCACAACGATCTAACGCATCATGAATTCGATCCATACCAAACGGCATTTCACCAAACCACACAATATGAGGACGTAATCGCCGAGCAGGAATGCAACAAGTACAGCAATTATCAACACCAAAAGGCTCACGTAATATAAACGTTTGTAAAGATTGCGGGCAGCGACCTTTTGATAACTCACCATGCATGTGTAATAGACGGCGTGAGCCTGCACGTTCATGTAGATCATCGACATTTTGAGTGATAACTAATAACTCACCGTCAAATTCATCTTCAAGTTTTGCCAACGCTGCATGTGCAGCATTAGGTTCTACATCCCCACTATGTAGTTGCTGCCAGCGCGTATTATAAAAACGCTCTACCAAATCAATGTCACGAGCATAACCTTCAGGAGTGGCCACATCTTCAATATGGTGTTCCTCCCAAAGGCCATGTTGATCCCGAAAGGTTTTAATCCCTGACTCAGCTGAAATCCCCGCGCCGGTCAGTACCACAATTTGCCGGTACATGTTAGGTCCCTTATTATTGTTATTACATACTATATTGCTGACTTTACAGTCACACTTTTTTGCATTCCATCATTATAAAGAGATCCCCATAGATTCACTTTAGTGATGGTTTAAACGATTAACTCCATCCTATCTTATCGTCTTAGGAGTGCAATAATCCCTTAGTATAAGTAAGTTTATTTACTTGATTTTAGTGATTTAACGCAAATAATAACAACATAAGTGTGTGTTTTACTAAATATTCCGCATATAAGTTGATAAACCGTGTTAAGAGGTTTATGTTTTTAACTTCAAGACATATAATGATCAGATTATCCACCGATGAACCGATGGGTTCTGCAATCAAGAGATTAGCAATGACAGATGGAAATCAAGCGCTCAAAAAAGCCGGATTAAAAATAACCCTGCCGAGAGTTAAAATTCTAGAACTGATGCAAGACCCAGCGAACCAACATATCAGTGCTGAAGATTTATATAAGAAGTTACTCGAGATTGGCGAAGAAATTGGCTTAGCAACGGTATATCGAGTCCTCAACCAATTTGATGATGCCGGTATTTTAAATCGTCATCACTTTGAAAGTGGTAAAGCTGTGTTTGAAATGTCGACACAGCAACATCATGACCATTTGGTTTGTTTAACCTGTGATAAAGTGATTGAGTTTTCTGACGATGTTATTGAACGCCGTCAAGATGAAATCGCAATGAGACATAATATTAAACTTACACACCATAGTTTGTATCTTTATGGTCACTGTACTAACGACACATGTGATCACGCTGACGAGTAATCGGTATGTGTTGTAAAAGAACCAGCATTGTTGCTGGTTTTTTATTGTCTATTATTTGTGTTTAACAAATACTACATTAACCACGTTAGCCATAAACTAAAACTCAATACCGATAATAGAGTCGATAACACAACAGTGCTACCTAACGTTGCTTGATGTTGTTTAATTTCGGTCGCTATAAGATAAGCATTTACGCCTAATGGTGAAGCACTTAATAAGACCAACATCGCTGTATTTTGGCCAGATAGCTGAAACACCATAGCCGCCATCACATAAACTAAAGCGGGTAATAAAAGTATTTTTAAACTGCTGGCTATCAATGCCAATCGCCAGTTGTCGCCTATCCGATAAAAACTCAGATTGGCTCCTAAAACAAATAATGCACAGGCTAATGCAGGTTTGGCTAATAATACTAGACCATCATTGAGTTGTTCCCCTAAATTAAGACTCAAACCATTGGCGACAATGCCAAGAGTAATACTTAACACAACCGGATTTAACAACATAGATCGCGTAAAATTTCGCCAAGAAAAACCGTCTTGCTGAGCGCGTGAAGCCAATGCAAATGTTAACGCGAATAGAAATGCACTGTGGAAAGTAATGATCATGAATATAGAGCCAATCATTGCTTTACCCAATGCAGCAGTAATCACAGGTAAACCCACAATCACAGTATTAGAATAGCTGCAGCCTAAAGCAAAAACAGCACTTGCATCACTTCGCTGCTGGCTCTTAACACCACAATACCGATTAATGAGATAACCAATGGCAAACACGAATAACACAGGTATATAAAAAGCTAATAACGAAAATGGATCAATACTCTGTGCTAATGGTGCTACCAGCATATTGATAAATAAAAAAGCGGGTATGCTGACATAAAAGGTAAATTTACTGATCCCTGCAATATGTTCTTTATTAAAAAAGCCCGTTCGTGTGAGTCCATAGCCAAGTGCAACTATAAACATAATCGGGAAAATAATACTGACAATGGGCATCTATAAATAACCTATATAAAAGGCAATAAAAAAGGCGCCGAGGCGCCTTTTAACTAACAAGGTAATTAATTACCAGCCAGTTTTAGTACGCAATGCTTTACCAATGTCAGCTAAAGAGCGAACAGTGGTTACGCCTGCAGCTTCTAAAGCAGCAAACTTATCTTCAGCAGTACCTTTACCGCCAGCGATAATTGCGCCAGCATGGCCCATACGCTTACCTTCTGGTGCAGTAACACCAGCAATGTAAGACACAACAGGCTTAGTCACGTGTGCTTTGATATAAGCAGCTGCTTCTTCTTCAGCATTACCACCGATTTCACCGATCATAACAATCGCTTCAGTCTGTGGATCGTTTTGGAACATTTCCAATACGTCGATAAAGTTAGTACCAGGAATTGGGTCACCACCGATACCTACACAAGTAGATTGGCCGAAACCTTCATCAGTAGTTTGCTTAACAGCTTCGTACGTTAATGTACCAGAACGAGAAACAATACCTACTTTTCCAGGTAAGTGAATGTGACCAGGCATAATACCAATCTTACATTCACCAGGAGTGATAACGCCTGGACAGTTAGGACCGATCATGCGAGTGCCAGTTTCTTCTAGCTTCACTTTCACTTGTAGCATATCAAGTGTAGGGATGCCTTCTGTGATACAAACGATTAGCTCAAGGCCAGCATCGATTGCTTCAAGAATTGCATCTTTACAAAATGGTGCAGGTACGTAGATTACAGTTGCAGTTGCACCTGTAGCTGCTACCGCATCTTTAACAGTGTTGAACACTGGAAGACCTAGGTGAGTTTGACCACCTTTTCCAGGAGAAACACCACCAACCATTTGCGTGCCATAAGCAATCGCCTGCTCAGAGTGAAAAGTACCCTGACCACCAGTGAAACCTTGACAGATTACCTTGGTATCTTTGTTAATTAAAACAGACATTATTTGCCCTCCGCAGCTTTAACAACTTGTTCAGCCGCGTCAGTTAGACTTGTTGCCGCGATGATATCAAGACCAGATTTCGCCAATACTTCACGACCTAATTCGGCGTTAGTACCTTCAAGACGTACAACTACTGGCACTTTAACGCCAACTTCTTTAACTGCACCGATAATACCTTCAGCGATCATATCGCAACGTACGATACCACCGAAGATGTTAACCAATACCGCTTTAACATTGCTGTCAGAAAGAATGATCTTAAATGCTTCAGCTACACGTTCTTTAGTTGCTCCACCGCCAACGTCTAGGAAGTTAGCAGGCTTGCCACCGTGTAGATTTACGATGTCCATTGTGCCCATTGCTAGGCCAGCACCGTTAACCATACAACCTACGTTGCCATCTAAAGCGACATAGTTTAATTCAAATTTAGCAGCGTGCGCTTCACGAGCGTCATCTTGTGATGGATCGTGCATCGCTTTGATTTTTGGTTGACGGAATAATGCGTTGCCATCAATACCAATCTTGCCATCTAAACAGTGAAGGTTGCCTTCAGTTGTGATTACAAGTGGGTTGATTTCTAACAAAGCAAAATCATGGTCATTAAACATGTTCGCTAGACCCATAAAGATCTTAGTGAACTGCTTCATTTGAGTTGGGTTTAAACCTAACTTGAAGCCAAGATCGCGAGCTTGGAAAGCTTGAGGTCCTGTTAACGGATCGATGATTGCTGTGTGGATAAGCTCTGGCGTTTTTTCTGCCACAGTTTCAATATCAACACCGCCTTCAGTCGACGCCATAAACACAACGCGACGTGTGCTACGGTCAACTACAGCACCTAGGTACAATTCATTAGCGATGTCAGTACAGCTTTCAACTAGAATTTTAGCAACTGGCTGACCTTTAGCGTCAGTCTGGTACGTTACTAAGTTCTTACCTAACCAGTTTTCAGCGAATGCTCTGATTTCTTCTTTGTTGCCGGTAACTTTAACGCCACCCGCTTTACCGCGGCCGCCAGCGTGTACTTGACACTTAACAACCCATAAATCTCCGCCAATGTGGCCAGCTGCTTCTACTGCTTCTTGAGCAGTATCACATGCAAAACCTTCAGAGACTGGTAAACCATATTCGGCAAATAAAGATTTTGCCTGATACTCATGCAAATTCATGATGATCTATCCATATACTTCTAATCAAATCCAACTGGCTCACTATGAGCCAGCGACGAGGGTGTATCTACTGACTTATAAATCAAGTAGTAGACGAGTTGGATCTTCTAAGAAGTCTTTAATTGCGACTAAGAAGCCAACTGACTCACGACCATCAACAATACGATGATCATAAGAGAGTGCTAGGTACATCATAGGCAGGATTTCAACCTGACCATTCACTGCCATTGGGCGATCTTTTATGGCATGCATGCCTAAGATTGCACTTTGTGGCAGGTTTAAAATTGGCGTAGACATTAGCGAGCCAAATACACCACCGTTAGTCACAGTGAAGTTACCGCCAGTCATGTCTGCAACAGACAATTTACCGTCACGGCCTTTAATGGCTAATTCACGTACCGCTTTTTCGATTTCAGCTAAGTTCATGGTATCAGTGTCACGTAATACTGGTGTAACCAGGCCACGAGGCGTTGATACAGCAATGCTGATATCAAAGTAATTGTGATAAACGATGTCATCACCATCGATAGAAGCATTAACTTCAGGGAAACGTTTTAGCGCTTCTGTTACAGCTTTAATGTAGAAAGACATAAAGCCTAAACGAATACCATGACGCTTCTCAAAGATATCTTGATATTGCTTACGGATGTCCATAATTGGCTTCATGTTAACTTCGTTAAACGTGGTTAACATTGCCGTAGAGTTTTTAGCTTCAAGTAAACGAGATGCAATCGTCTTACGAAGACGTGACATTGGGACACGCTTTTCACTACGACCTTCTAACGGTGCAACAGGTGCAGCCGCAGGCGATGTTTTAGCAGCAGGAGCTGACTTAACAAACGCTTCAACGTCTTCTTTAGTGATGCGTCCACCCACACCTGAACCTTTAATTTTTGCAGCATCAAGATTATGCTCCGCAATTAAACGACGAACCGATGGACTTAACGCATCGCTTGACTCATCACTTGCCGTGTCTGTAGATGCTGCAGGGGATTGAGCTTCTGCTTTAGTCACTTCTTGGCCAGAAACAACACCAGCAATAAATTTAGCAATCACTTGCTCGCCTAAAACAGTGTCGCCTTCTTGAAATAACAATTCAGAGATAGAACCGTCTTCTGGAGCAACAACTTCTAACACAACTTTATCAGTCTCGATATCAACTAAGTTTTGATCGCGAGTGACCGCTTCACCAGGTTTAACATGCCAAGTAGCAATCGTTGCATCTGCAACTGATTCTGGTAATACGGGTACCTTAATTTCGATACTCATTGAAAGCTTCCCTTTATATAAATTATCTATTACGACAGTTTTAATGCGCTATTAACTAATGATTCTTGCTGGTGTACGTGCAACGATGGATAACCACATGCAGGTGCAGCTGACGCTTCACGACCGGCATAAGTTAATTGAGCACCTGCAGGAATGTTAGCCCAGAAGTGATGTTGGCTACAGTACCAAGCACCTTGGTTTTGTGGTTCTTCCTGACACCAAACAAAGTCTTTAACATGTTGATATGTTTCTAGTGCTGCACGCATTTCCACATCAGGGAATGGATACAACTGTTCAACACGAATAAGGGCAACGTTATCAAGGTTTTCTTTACGGCGTTTTTCAAGTAACTCAAAGTATACTTTACCGCTACAAAACACCACACGATCCACTTTGTTTGCATCTAATGGATCGATTTCACCAATAATATTTTGATAAGTCCCTTCAGCAAGTTCTTCTAAACTTGACACTGCTAATGGGTGACGTAGCAAAGATTTAGGTGACATAACCACTAATGGACGACGCATTGGACGGACAACTTGGCGGCGCAACATGTGGTAAACCTGTGCGGGTGTTGAAGGTACACACACCTGCATATTATGGTTAGCACATAATTGTAAGAATCGCTCTAAACGGGCACTAGAGTGTTCAGGGCCTTGACCTTCATAACCATGAGGTAAAAGCATCGTTAGACCACATAAACGGCCCCATTTCTGCTCACCAGATGATAAGAACTGATCGATTACGACTTGGGCACAGTTAACAAAGTCACCAAACTGCGCTTCCCAAATGGTCAAACCGCCTGGTTCTGCTGTGGCGTAGCCGTATTCAAATGCCAGCACTGACGCTTCAGATAATACAGAGTCAATAATATCAATTGGCCCTTGCTCATCAGCAACGTTACGCAATGGTAAATAAGTCGTACCGTCTTTTTGATTATGCAATACCGCATGACGGTGGAAGAATGTACCACGACCAGAATCTTGACCAGTAATGCGAACACGCTTTTTGTCTTCAAGTATAGAAGCATACGCTAAGGTTTCGGCGAAACCCCAATCAAGTAACTTCTCACCTTTTGCCATTGCTACGCGGTCACCATAAATTTTAGCAACGCGAGACTGTAGTACGTGGCTTTCAGGTGTATCAACTAACTTATTAGCTAAATTCTGTAAGCGTTCCATAGTCATAGAACTGGCGTAATCTTCATCCCATTCGCGATTCAAATAAGGCGTCCAGTCAACTGTGTGTAACGTCATAGGACGCCATTCTTTTACCACACAATCACCCGCGTCTAATGCATCACGGTAATGGTTAATTAAACCTGTCACTTCGTCAGCCGGAATGCTGTTTTCAGCGATCAATTTGTCAGCATAAATTTTACGCGGTGTTTGATGTTTTTTGATTTTGGCATACATTAACGGCTGTGTTGCACTAGGCTCATCCGCTTCGTTATGGCCGTGGCGGCGATAACATACTAAATCAATCACAACATCACGTTTAAATTCGTTACGATAATCAACAGCAAGCTGAGAAATAAACGCAACAGCTTCTGGGTCATCAGAATTGACATGGAAAATGGGTGCCTGAACCATTTTAGCAATGTCGGTACAGTATTCTGTAGAGCGTACATCAGCATGATTCGAGGTAGTAAAGCCCACTTGGTTGTTCACTACGATGCGAATACTACCGCCCACAGTAAAACCACGTGTTTGAGACATGTTAAACGTCTCTTGTACAATGCCCTGGCCAGTAATAGCAGAGTCACCATGGATAGTAATAGGCATCACTTGTAGGCCATCTTTACAACCACGACGATCTTGACGGGCACGAACAGAACCAATAACCACTGGATTTACGATCTCTAAGTGAGATGGGTTAAAGGCTAACGCTAAATGGACATTACCACCTGGCGTTTCAAAATCAGATGAGAAACCTTGGTGATATTTAACGTCACCTGAGCCGTGGGTATCAGCATGTTTACCCGCAAACTCGTCAAATAATTCTGCAGGTCGTTTACCTAAAATATTAATTAATAGATTTAAGCGACCACGGTGAGCCATGCCCACTACGATTTCTTTGGTACCCGCTTCACCAGCACGGTATATGATTTCGCGCATCATCGGAACTAATGCATCACCACCTTCAAGTGAGAATCGCTTGGCACCAGGGAATTTAGCACCCAGGTATTTTTCCATACCTTCTGCTGCGTTCAAGCCTTCAAGAATACGCTTCTTCACAGCGTTATCATATTTAGCTTTACCTAATGTCGGCTCAAGACGTTGTTGGATCCAACGTTTCTCATCGGTGTCAGTAATATGCATATATTCCGCACCAATCGACCCGCAATAGGTAGATTTAAGCGCATGAACAATATCAGCAAGCTTCATGGTTTCGCCGCCTAAAGCAAACGAACCAGTATTAAACTCACGTAGCATGTCTTCAGCTGTTAAGCCGTGGTAAGCAGGATCTAACTCTTGTACCGATTCGCGCTTCCACAATCCTAATGGATCAAGGTTAGCGTTTTGGTGACCACGAAAACGGTGAGCGTTAATGAGCTGTAGAACTTTAACTTGTTTCGCATCTAGCTCAGGATCGCTAACGCGAGCAGCGCCTTTGAAGCGACTTTCAAGCGCTAAACTACGAAAATAGTCACGGACTTTAGAGTGGGCGGTTTCGGGTACTTCAATTGAGGCACCGTTAACGGGCGGGAGATTATCAAAAACAAGCTGCCAATCAGCTGTGACTGATTGAGGATCTTCTTGATAGGCTTCATACATCTCTTCTACGTAGGTCGAGTTAGCACCACTTAAATGTGATGATTCGAGCCAGGCTTTCATGATGCCTTGGTGCATTGTTATTCCTTTCAAACTTGATACACGTGCTAGCCATAAACATAACAGTGAATAAGCAAGGTTATTCACCCGTAGTCTGAAATTATCTTAACAAGATAATTGCAGAAGGTCTCACATAAACACACAAAAGAGCCATCCCCATTATGAAGATGACTCTTAATCGAGCTTAATAAACTATATTATTTTGCTCTACTTCGTGCATTAAACAGCTCGCTTAAGCAACATTGACTTGATGTGACCAATCGCTTTTGTTGGGTTTAATCCTTTAGGACAAACGTCAACGCAGTTCATGATGCCATGACAACGGAACACACTGTAAGCATCATCTAGTTCAGATAAACGCTCTTCAGTCGCCGTATCGCGGCTGTCAATCAAGAAACGATATGCATGTAATAAGCCGCTTGGTCCGATAAATTTATCTGGGTTCCACCAGAAAGATGGACAAGCAGTAGAACAACATGCACACATGATACATTCATATAAACCATCTAAATGAGCACGCTCTTCAGGTGATTGTAAATGTTCACGAGCAGGCGCCTTTTCATCATTAATCAGATAAGGCTTAATTTTTTCGTATTGCTTATAGAATTGAGTTAAGTCTACAACCAAATCACGAACTACCGGCATGCCTGGTAAAGGACGGATTTCAATTTTCTTCCCCTTAAAGGTAGATAATGGCGTGATACACGCTAAACCGTTTTTACCATTCATGTTTACACCGTCAGAACCACACACACCTTCTCGGCATGAACGACGAAACGCAAGCGTTGGGTCTTGTTCTTTCAGCTTAATTAATGCATCTAACACCATCATATCAGAGCCATCAGGCACTTCTAAGGTGAAATCCTTCATGTAAGGCTTGGTATCTACATCAGGATTATAACGATACAATGAAAATGTTAATTTCATTTTTGCAACTCCTGCCTTAGTAGGTCCGTTTTATCGGTGGAAACGCATCACGTAATTTAGGTGACATGTTGACATCACGTTTGCTCATTGCTTGAGTGATTGGATCATACAAGCTGTGGCATAACCAATTGTCATCATCACGTTCTAAATAATCTTCACGAGAATGCGCGCCGCGGCTTTCAGTACGGAAGTTAGCTGCATATGCAGTCGCTAGCGCTGTTGCCATTAAGTTGTCTAACTCTAAACATTCAATACGTTGAGTATTAAATTCTTTTGAGTTATCGCTTAACTTAGCATTTTCAAGACGCTTTTGAATTGCTTGAAGCTGTTCTAAACCTTCAGCCATGGCATCACCACTGCGGAAAACAGAGAAATTTAATTGCATACACAATTGAAGATCTTTGCGGATAACCGCAGGTTCTTCACCGTCTTTGTTGCTTTCCCAACGATTAAGACGGGCAAGTGATGCATTAATTTCTACGTCAGACGCCAGTTTTGGATCAGGTGTAGCATCTAATGCTTTACCTAAGTGCTGGCCAGCAGCACGACCAAATACCACTAAGTCAAGCAGTGAGTTACCACCTAAACGGTTTGCTCCGTGTACAGATACACAAGCAATCTCACCTACAGCAAATAAACCTAACACGTCTTGCTCTGTGCCATCGTCATTCTTACGAATAACCTGACCACTCACCTTAGTCGGTAAACCACCCATCATATAATGACAAGTTGGCAACACTGGAATTGGACCATCGGCTGGGTCAATATGAGCAAAAGTACGTGATAGCTCACATACACCTGGAAGACGTGCTTCTAAGGTCTCTTTACCTAAATGGTCAAGTTTAAGTAAACAGTGAGGACCTAAAGGACCATCTAAACCACGACCTTCACGAATTTCTGTCATCATTGAACGTGCTACCACGTCGCGTGATGCTAAGTCTTTCGCGTTTGGCGCATAACGTTCCATGAAACGCTCGCCGTCTTTGTTTAAAAGGTATCCACCTTCACCACGACAACCTTCAGTAACCAAAACACCCGCGCCAGCTATACCCGTTGGGTGGAACTGCCACATTTCCATGTCTTGTAACTGAACGCCAGCGCGAGCAGCCATACCAACACCGTCACCAGTATTGATATGAGCGTTAGTGGTTGATGCGTAAATACGCCCTGCACCACCAGTCGCTAAAATAGTTGCTTTAGCTTTGAAGTAAACAATTTCACCGGTTTCGATTTCAATTGCTGTACAACCCACAATAACGCCATCTTCGTTTTTAACGAGATCTAAAGCATACCATTCAGAATAAACATCTGTTTTATGCTTAACGTTTTGCTGGTAAAGGCAATGAAGCAACGCGTGGCCTGTACGGTCAGCCGCGGCAGCTGTACGAGCAGCTTGCTCACCACCGAAGTTACGTGATTGACCACCAAAAGGACGTTGGTAAATAGTGCCATTTTCAAAACGAGAGAAAGGTAAACCCATTTGCTCAAGTTCGATAATAGCTTCTGGTCCGGTTTGACACATAAACTCAATGGCTTCTTGGTCACCGATAAAATCAGAACCTTTAACCGTATCGTACATATGCTGTTCCCAATGATCTTCGTGCGCATTACCTAATGCTACGGTGATACCACCTTGAGCAGAAACAGTATGTGAACGAGTTGGAAACACTTTAGATAAAAGCGCACAGCTTTTACCTTCTTTAGAAATCTGTAATGCTGCACGCATACCCGCACCACCGGCGCCGATCACGATTGCATCAAATTCGCGTACTGGAATACTCACTTAAACACCCCACACTATTACAATGCCTGACGCTAAATAACTAAACGCGACCACAACAAAGGTAAACTGTAATACACCACGCAACGCAGTGTGCTTGACATAGTCAGTCAACACTTGCCATACACCAATCCATGCATGGATAAGTAAAGCAATCAGCGTTATTAGGGTAAACACTTTCATTGGAAGCGAGCTGAATAAGCCACTCCAAATCTCGAAGGTTAACGGGGCACTACACGCGATAAAGCCTACTAAAAAGATAGTATAACAAGCGAGAATCACTGCGCTTGCGCGTAATAAAATATAGTCATGAACACCACTGCGTCCAAAACTTGCTGCGTTTGTTACCATACCCAAATCCCCGCTATGATTGATAAGACCGCTGCTAATGCAAACGTAGCCTTAGCTGATGCGACACCCGACGTTAATTCTTCCCAACGGCCGGTATCCATAATTAAATGACGAATGCCACCTAATAAGTGATAACCCAACGCGGTTAAAATTCCCCAGAGGATGAACTTCATCACGAAACTATCAAACAAGGATTGTACGCTAGCGAAACCGTCTGCTGATGTTAAAGTTGAATTCAACAACCAAAGAAGGATACCAATAGCAAATAGCATGATGACACCGGAAATGCGGTGTAGTATTGACGCGATCGCTGTTGCAGGAAAGCGAATCGTTTGCAGGTCTAGATGGACAGGTCTTTGCTTTTTCACGTTCTGCTCACTCAGCTCCATTGAGCATTATTTTTGTTATGTGTCTATTTTTTGCTTAATGGACAATGTCGACATTCGGCATAACAGTCTTAAACAAAAAACAAACTACTCTCACACATCATAATCAGTTGAGAAATCACTATTTAGTACGTAAATCGATCATTGCTAAACTGTGACGTTGGTCTCCCTTAGGGACGCAGGCAAGTATACTCGCGGGAATTGTCAAATACAAACCTCACATTATGCAAAATAAGTTTTTTTATTAATTTTTTATTCTAATGCAAGCGCAGAGCGGTTTTCAGCGGACATATACCATGGTCTAACAAATTTAAACGCTTATTTAAATTGATCTGTGATCCACATTCACTGTACAGTAATGTCCGCTTAACATGCCGCACTCATAGATAAGAATGACGTAAGGAGAACGGGGTATGGCTGATAATATAGCCAAATTAGAGTTACCAGGAAACGATTCAATCGACCTACCTATTAAAAAAGGTACTGAAGGTTTTGATGTAATCGACATTAGCACACTTGGGAAAAAAGGTTATTTCACCTTCGATCCAGGCTTTTTAGCTACTGCATCTTGTGAGTCAGCAATTACCTATATCGATGGTGATAAAGGTATCTTGTTGCATCGTGGATACCCAATTGAACAGCTAGCAACCGAATCGACCTATTTAGATTTATGCTACTTGCTCCTTTACGGCGAATTACCGTCGAAAGTTGATTACGAACAATTTGTTGCCACAGTGAAAGAACACACTATGGTACACGAGCAAATTGCATTCTTCTTTAGAGGCTTCCGTCGTGACGCACACCCAATGGCAATGCTATGTGGTGTAACCGGTGCATTATCTGCTTTCTATCAAGATTCTCTTGATGTGAACAATCCAAAGCATCGTGAAATTGCAGCTTACCGCTTAGTGTCGAAAATGCCGACAATCGCAGCGATGTGCTACAAGTACTCAACGGGACAACCTTTTATTTATCCACGTAACGATTTAAGTTATGCGGGTAACTTCCTGTCGATGATGTTTGCTACTCCGTGTGAAGAGTACAAAGTCAATCCAGTCGTTGAAAAAGCAATGGAACGTATTTTTGTATTGCATGCTGATCATGAGCAAAATGCATCTACATCTACTGTCCGTTTAGCTGGTTCTTCAGGTGCGAATCCATTTGCATGTATCGCAGCTGGTATTGCTTCGTTATGGGGGCCCGCTCATGGTGGTGCTAACGAAGCATGTTTAGAAATGTTAGAAGAAATTGGCAGTGTTGATCGCATTCCTGAGTTTATCGCGAAAGCGAAAGACAAAAATGATCCATTCCGCCTAATGGGATTTGGCCATCGCGTTTATAAGAACTTTGACCCACGCGCTAAAGTAATGCGTGAAACCTGTCATGAAGTCCTTAAAGAACTTAAAGTGGTTGACCCATTACTAGACGTAGCAATGGAACTTGAGCGTATTGCACTTGAAGATGAATACTTCATCTCTAAGAAGCTATACCCGAACGTTGATTTCTACTCTGGTATCATCATGAAAGCCATTGGTATCCCTAACGATATGTTCACAGTGTTATTTGCACTGTCTCGTACCGTTGGTTGGATTTCACATTGGAAAGAAATGTTAGATCAACCAGGCCATAAAATCAGCCGTCCACGTCAGTTATACACTGGCGAGTCTGCGCGAGATTTTGTGAGCGTTGATAAGCGTTAATCTCTTGATTAACCAAACTAAAAAAGCGCCGAAAGGCGCTTTTTTGTTATCTAAAGGTAATCTAATTAGCTTGTACTTGTTTTATTGATTTCGAAATATGATGACGGTTGGTGTTATTTAGATAATCTCTCGCTAATATAAATTTTCTCGTCTCGAAAAAACTTTTTCTCCATGTTATTATTTTCATTATTAATAATATACTGCAAACTTTTTGAAGCATCCTGCCAAAGTTCCAATTCTTTGTATATGTTATACAGAGCTTTCTGAACTGTAACTAATTGATGCTTTGTCAGTGATTTATTTTTCTTGTGGCTCAAATAATCGGTATATAGATTAATAGACTTATTAAGATCCCTTTCAACGAAAGACCCATTACTATAAATCCACGCTAATATTTTGATAGCTTCAACATCATCAGCTTGTGCATGTTTTTTAACTTCATTGACATAGCGAGTCCCATCACCTGTGTAGTATCCAATGTATAGAAGTGATCTCCAACTCCCCATAGAATAAGCCTTCTCACACCACTCCTCGAGGCTGTATGGTGCATACATTGAACTTTTCGCACATTGTTGCGCGGCCTGTTCGACTGTTAAGTTTGGATCGTTAATATCAATTGTATGCCACAAACTGTTTGCATACACATTGTTGGAAATTAAGTTTAGCGTTAACAATATAAAAAAACTTATCTTTACCATTGCAATTCACCATTTGAATTGACCCGTTTTTCCGGAATATGAACCTGAAATGACTTAATAGCCGACTTATAAGGAAATCCTTCACGGTAAAAGTACTGCTGCTTAAGCGGAGTATCTTCAGCAGAACCTTTCCTGCAATCCTTTTCGGTTAAGCACAACATACCTCCAATAAAGTCTACAAAGACAACATTATGTATCCCTTGCTTTTGGATTAACGTATCAATGCCTTCTTGATAAGATGCAGCTTCAACAGCATGCCACCGATGCATGAAAGCCACCACACGATGTTGGTTTGATTCTTTTATGATACTCACAATATTATTTGTCCAGCTATCATTGCGTTTAGTATGAGTATCCTTACAAATACCCGCCTCAGCGTTGTCAGACGAGCAAGCTGCATCAAGACTTGCCATTTGCTCTAATGTCATGTCCAAAGCAACTATTTTCAAACCAGCAGTTCTTGCTGCTTTAACAAGTTCACCATAAGCATAAGGAACTAAATACCCCCATGCCCAGTTATCATTAAAGTAACGCTGAATAACTTCAAATCCCTTACCTGTACGTTGATAGAATGCCACTTGTTCCTTCATTGATTGTGGTAACATCTCTATAGCAAAATGGGTAAAGCCAGCTGCTTTTAATTGTTTGATCGCTTTAATCGCTTCATATTTATAACCAGCAGTGTTGTGATTAGACTCACCTAGCATAACTAAGCGAGCATGACCTGCCATCGTTTTGTAATTTACATCCATGTTAATTTTATTCATTATTTGTCCGTGATTTTTATTAAAACTTGACAGTCTAATTTTCTGAAATAATACTACTTACACCAATCTGCTACAGAAACAATATCGATCAACTTTTCTTTATTTTCAGCTAACCATACATCGATCACTGTTGAAGGTTTGAATTCAGAGCCAGTACCCGGCCAGTAGTAATTCCCTGCACTATCTAAACACAGCGCGACATAAACTGGAGTAGAATTAAAAATGACATCTTCACCTTCCTCGACAAGCATTTCATAGTTTATGTTTTTGTGAGATTCACCTTTATAAGTATCGAGGACTTCAGCAAAAAAGACCTGCTTTTCTAATCCATCATTCTGAACCGTTACTTCCACTTTAGTGACTTTTAATTTAGCAAGATAATGTACATTTTTTATAGCTTGTATAAAGCCGTTTAATTCTGATGAGGCTTCGTTTTGAGCGAGCGCTGGATGGATAACACCTACTAACAAGAATAGGAGAACTATGATATTTTTCATTATGCTTCACTTCCTGCAATCGATGACTTTTGAGTATAAACAGGTAAACTGGCAGATGATGAGTCAAAGTTAGAAGGAACAACAAAAGCATCCCACACCTCTTTTTTATACTTAGAAACTTTCACACTATTACTTTGATTACCTCCGAGCATAAATAAATAATGACCATCAACGCTTTGCCCTACTACAAAAGCAACATGCCCGCCCCCTTGTCTTGATTTGATGCCTATAGCACCGTAAACAGGTTGAGTTATTGGTTTACCAAAATCAATCCACGATTTGGCTCTAAAAGCATTTTTTACAGGTTCAATATTATTTTGTTTCATTACCCAAGCAACAAAAGAGCCACACCAGGCATTTTGACCACCACTGTCATCACTTCCCCAAAACTTAGAAGCTTTAAAATATTCTAAAATTTGAGGGTTTGCTTTAGTACCTGCAACTTCGGATTCACCCACCTCATTAACAGCTGTTTTCATCCAAAAAGCATTAGTTACAGGAATTTTTAAAGAGGTATTTACATTAGGAAGTACGGGTACACTCAACAGTTTTTCATTCATCTTTCTATGAGTTCGACCATTTACGTCAATTTTGCCATCTGGACGTACCATGTTGAGTACTTTACTTTGAAATAGCTTTATCGCTGCAACAGTTTTAGCGCTTTCAGGCCTAGAACCTAAACGGCCATCAACAATTAAAGGTTTTGTAGGGGGAATGAGTTTAAGTAGTTTGTTTAAACCAGTTTGTACTACTTTTACATCGTTTAAATTGTTAGCGCCACCCAGCCCGACAGCTTGAGTTATTTTTATTGATGACATCGTATTATCCTTGTCATTATTGGTGTAAAGCAGAAGTTAAATCTACTAATTTAGTACTTATTATGGTACCAATTAACTTTTTCACATAGATTGTGTTGGGCTAGAGGCTAAATACCCTCATCACTGAGGCCCCCCCCAAACCTGCTCAATAATGACCATCGGATTAAATGGTTTTTTTAATGATTCGATACTTTCTAATTGAGCTTTTATATTTTCAGTAAGATTTTCATACTCTCGAGCAGAAGCTACTGCAGATTTAGGAAAAACTAAAAGACGTATATTTTTAATTTGCTCATTTATAGCCTGAGACTTTTCAACCTTATTCTGCTCTTGTAATGTCAGAATAGCGCGAGCTAAATTAAAGACTTCAGGCTGAGCACAATTATATAACGCATCATCAAAAAGCTTACCGAGAACACCTGCAGTTTCTCGAGGCATCTGTTTTAATTTCAACATATCACTTTCTGGTAAAATGAAATCCGTTACTTGCTTAAAGCAATGGCTACTTTTATTCTCATATTTAGCTAAGTTAACCTGCAACATAAGTGTTGCATATTTTCCATCTTCAGAAATTTCAGCTTTAGCCATAAAAGATATAAATAAAAAAAATATAACGATACATTTATTCAACATTGGGCTTACATCCTTTTACTATTGAACTCCAAAACAAGTATTCCTTTGGGCTTCCGTTATGAGCCATAACCTGCTTAAATGCAATTTTGCTTATAGACTCCATGGCTATCTTATCAAAAGCACTAAATGACTCGAAAAAATATTCCCAATTGGCCTGACTCACTGCATACTCAGTTTGCGCCGCGTCAGAACCTGCAATTTGAAATGCCAAGGAATCATCCAGAAATCTTACACCAGAACCAGAAGTTCCTTTAACTGCAAGTCCCCCAAATATTGAATAAAACTGACCAATTAACAGAGAAAGCCGACCTATTTTTGTGAGATCATATATCTCATTAATCTCTGCAATTCCCAGCTTACTTTCCTCATCAAAACTTAGGCCTACTATCGCTGGACATTTTTTCATAACTATTTCCTTTAGTTAACATAATAGAGAATCCTTACCACTTTATTTTCTTTTTTTAATTTCTCGTAAATCACTTTCAATGACTGAACTTTTTCATTTTACGACAAATCATTCTTTCACAATTTAGCGATATAATTCCATTTCCATCAAGTATTCCCCGTATGCTCTCATTGTCAAAAACTGCTTACCTGCCAAATAATAATCTCTTTCTATACCCTTCATAGCCTCATCAATCTGCTTTGAATTAAGGTTCTTCTGATAACGAAAACTCCAGTATTTTTTAAGATCCAGCAAATTGAATGGATCTTTACCTATTAAAGGAGCTTCCTTTATTGCCTCATTTAACATTTGTTGATATTCAGCTTCTTCCTTTCTTCTAATCTCTTGTAACCATTTATCATGTTCATTCATATCATCACCACTAGTTTTCCCCATGAGCGTCAATAGCTTGCTTCCATGTTTTCCCTTTGTTAGCGCTAAGGGCGTTAATCGCATCCTTCTTGAATTTTCCATCTGGCAAAGCATTTGTCACTCTAAATATTTCTTCATTCGTAATTATTTTTTCTTTCAAATCAATCACAAATTGATTATTTCCTTTTCTTCTTGTTAGTTCCACGTAAGCATCTCGATTATAAACTGACGTTTTTCCATCTTTCACTACTGCAACCAATTCTTTATTTCCATTAGGCAGAGTGTGGTGCAATTCGTAACGGCCTAAATTTGGGTTATTTTCATAATACTGAACAAATTGGTTTCTATTGCCTCGAGCAGCGACAAATCCTCCAGCGACAACATCAAAAGGGACGATTGGATCATCTCCTCCTGGAGTTCGTAAAAGAACTCCTAGTAATGACATTTCAAGTGGTGCATCAACATCAAATACATTTACTTGGCGATCCGTTGCAAGCGCTTCTTTGTGTAGCCCCTCTATCTCATAAAGCCCACCAAGCCTCTTATCGACGATAATTGACGGTACTTTGCTTTTATTCTCAGATTTAAGCAACTCAACTTTGAGTTTATCCGAAAGCATTGCCGCTTCCCAATGCGTTTGATCATGTGTTAGCGTTGTATTATCTTTTTTCGCTTCATCAATCAATAAAGGTTTAATATTATCTGGGTTTATTACAGGAATATCTCCTAAGGCCAGTTCAGGGATAACGCCAGACTTCATTAACCTTGATTTACCCGCACCGGTATTACCTCTCATTGCATGAATAGCAGGTAAACCTACAAGTGTTTGTACTTTAGATAAAGCTTCGACTGTAACTCTATTTAAGATATCCGCATGTAATAACCTTCTTTCATCAAGCCAATTTTCATCTACTGCAGCTTTATCCCAGGACTCTCCCATTGCACTATCATCTGTAAATGCATCTAATGTGGTCATGGTACCATTGCTATTTGCTAGCTTTGTTTTACGAGCAGCATAGGTCTGCGAGTCTTCTTTACATAACCCAAACGGATCCACCCAATTAACGGGATTAGGCGCATATTGATAATGGTTTATGCCACCCACTAATCCGATAGGGTCTTGATGTATAAATCGTGCTTGCCCAGGGCTGTAGTACCTAAAGCGGTTGTAGTGTAACCCTGATTCGTCATCAAAGTACTGACCTTGAAAACGGATTGGGTTAGCAATTTTGTCTTGCAGAACTGCATAATCAACATGCTCATTATCCGCATCTTTACAATCTGCGCCTTCAATTGTTTGACCGAACACGTCTTGTTGGCTGCGCCAAACAATTTGGGTGTTTTCATCAGTTAAGCAAATCGGTGTGCCGAGTTGGTCTAGGTGATAATAATAAACCAGCCCGGACTTAATGAGTGCGACGGGTGTGAAAGTATCAGGTTGATAAATATACCAGGTGTATTCACCTAAGGTGCATTCGCCAATCAGTTGATGATTATCCCAAATAAAGTCGGTGCGACCAAGCTCAGTGATTTTCGCACTGCGGCGACCTAATGCATCATATTCGTATTGGGTCAGCTTGCCATTAACGTTGATTTGAACCAGTTGGTTTAAGCCATTAAAGCTGCGTTGTTGTTTGTCACCCCTACCCACTTGGCTGATTTGGTTGCCACTGGCGTCGTAGCGGTAATCGACACCCGCCATGCTTATTAAGCGGTCGTTGTTTACCACCACATCATGATTGTTTTTATTCGGTCTTACTGTTTCAGCTGATTGACTGCTAGCCGTTTCATTAGCGCTAACATGATTACTACTTATATCTTGGGTATGGGTATGAATATCACTAGCACGAATAGCCTGTAATGGGTTACCAAAAGCATCCCATTGGTATTGCTGACGAAAATCAGATGCATTGTCAGCAATATTTAGGTTTTCGCCAAACACGCCAGAATGACTATTACTGATTAACTGGCTAATTTTGTTATAGCTAAACTGTTTAACCTCTGGCTTGTGGTTAATGTGCTCAGAAGACTGACCATCCACAGCGCTATCGTTACCAAGCTTACTTTCGCAGCGTTGTAATTGATGCTGTTTATCGTATTGATAACGTCTTGATTCAAATAATTGCGTCTCTTTTTGTGCATGTCGCCATGTCTGCTCAATTAATCTTGAATGAGCATCATAAGCATGAGTGAGTTCAAGCTGATTACCCTGTATGGTTTTATCCAATAAACCCGATGGTAGATAGTGATAATGGGCCAGCTGCACAATCGGCTTCGATGGGCCATTGCCTGTAACGCTAATGCCACTTAATTGACTGTTTTTATTGTATTGATAATCAATCTGTTGCCCATCAGGTAAGGTTAAGACACTGCGATTGCCTGAGTCATCATATTGATAATCAAGTTGCCATTGGCTTTGTTGTACCTTGTTAATGCGCCCTTGAGCGTCAAGATGTTGTTGCACGGTACGATGTTGGTTATGGGCGCGGGTAATTTGCCCAATCTGATTATATTGATAAAAATTCTGGGTATTGAGTAATGCAGATGTGGCACTGGGCTCAAGTTTGACATGGCTACTTTGCTGACAAATGCGCCCCATAACATCACGTTTTAGCTCAACAAAACGAATATCACTGTCGTTCACGGCAACTAATTTGTCATTAGCGTCATATTGATAATGTTGTTCACGGCCATCAAAACCAATTAAGGTTTTAGGTTGTTCTGTTGCTGTGTATTCAATACGGTACTGAGCACCGTCACTGCGTTCGATGCGATTTAGGTTACGTTCTTTATCATAAAAAAACTTCAGCCAACTGCCATCGGCAAAGGTTTGTTGGCGCGGTTGGGCTAAACCGTCATAGTCAATAATGTTATCAATGTACTCACTATCGTTACTGAGATCTTGCTCGCCAGCAACATCAGCCTGTTGGCGCTGGCGAATAATACGGCCGGCATCATCGTACTGATAGTAATGACTAATGGCTTCTTCAGGTTTGTCTTGATTATCTTGTGGGTAGGATTTACTTTCGACAATTTGGCCTTTGTTGTCGCGAATAAATTCAGTGACCAAACCTTGCGGATTAATCGTGGCGTTAACACGTCCCAGTCTGTCATGGCTAAAACGGGTTAACGCATCACCGACTTGCGTTGCCAACAATTCGCCATCGCGGTCCCAATGGTAACGATGAACAACCCCATTAACATCGACTTTTTGCGTTAACTGCCCGGCATCATTGTATTGGTATTGACTTTGACGGCCATCAAAACCACTCTCAGACAATAATCGCCCCGTGGCATCGTAATGTCTTTTAGCCGTTCGGCCTATGGCATCTATGGTAACAATTCGTTGACCTAAGCGATTATATTCAAACCTTGTGGTACCACCATCTGCCTGAATAACAGCCAGTAACTGCCCTTGCTCGTTATAGTTGTATTGTATTTTATTATCGCATGCATCAACGGTGGCCACTTTACGACCGACAGCATCATATTGATGACGTATCACACTGCCATTAGGCTTATGATGCTCAGTCAAAAGCCCCTGTGCATTATGAATAAAAGTCTCGCGATGACCTAAAGAGTCTGTGCAACTGCTTTTTATACCGTTAACGAGTGTCGTATAGTCAAAGTGATAATGATAAATATCATCATCACCCCATTGCTCAATACATTTCGCACGCTGATCGTGCCCGTCCCACGAAAAGTGATGACTAAAGCCAGATGCTCGGGTTCTGCGTTGTAATAAGTAGGTCGTAGTTCTGCTACGATATGAAACATCTTCGTCAGCGGAATTTGTCGCCGACTTCACTTTGACATAACTGTAGCGCTCTACTCGTCCGTTGCTGTCTGTGGCGGCAATAAGGGCTTGATCATCATCGTATTGATAGCTAGCTAACAAATTTTGGTGAATTTGTTTGTTGCCTTCGTTATCTAACATGTAAGAAGCGACTTTTAACAAATTGCTTTGTGCATTGTAAAATAACAATACGCCACGTTTTGGGCCTGTGGTGATTTGGGTTAAACGCCCTTGCTGATCATAATACAGCTGAAAATATTGGCCTTGATGATTACTAATCGTTTCAAGTTGCCAAACCAGTTTACCCGCAACGGTTTTTTGTATAAATGCCCAATGGCTGTCATCTGGCTTTATTAGCACATGGCGGCCATCTTCTTGATGGACTAACGACCAACCTGTCGAAAGTTGAATGCTGGTTTGCCCTCGTTTAACCGAATCGAACACGTGTACTCGGCCTTCATCGTCGGTTAATTCAAACCAATATTTACCGGGTTTTTTAGGGCCTACTTTTTCAGGCGCTTGGTATTGATGGGTTAACTGTAAACAAAAATTGTGTCGCCAACCAAAACCCAATCCAACATTGTGTTCAATTTTGCTTGAGCGATATAAACGGCGCCACGTGAGCGGCATTAAGCCATTAAGCTCAAAATCAACCAGTGGCAGTATCTCCTCTCCACTGAGCATTGAAACAGGATCGCTGCGGCATTCTTGTTGCGCAATACCGACGTCGGTAGGTGTGTGGTTATTCACACTACCAGATGCAACTGCTGCTGAGGTTTGCTTACCCTTACTGGCTTTAGGCTTTTTTGAATTGCCAGAGCTAGCACCTAAAGAACCTGTTTCAGTAGAGTGTTGAATTTGTTGTTTAGGAGTTTCGACATACACTCGAAGTAAATTTCGGCTAATGGCATCACTCAATTTAACGGTAATGTCCCTTGCACGTAATGTTGTATTTAAGCCAACGCTCATCACCAACGCGTGCCCTTGCATTAATGCATTTCGATCGCGCACTAAATGAGGCGAAATTTCATTAATAATGGCACCGATATTGTCTGCTTGATCAAACGTTAATAACTGGAAACCACCTGGAGTGGATACACTGGTAGGCGCAATAACAATATAACGATTTAGGCCTTTAAAATAAAAATTACTTACCGTCATGTTTGCTTATGCCTTCTCTATCCATGAGTACATTGCCAAACCCAGATGAAGTTGTTGAGACACTTCAAGTTGTAAGCTTGTTCCTGTAATATTTTGTTGTTGATAACGATGATAGATATGTAAAAAATTGTATAAACCCGCGGCACAACCAATGTCGCCAGTAAAATAACTTGATTGAATGATTTTGGTATATTGGTCAATACTTCCTGCTAAATGCTCGTAAGCATTTAACCAATTGTCTGTCACATTCGCTTGGTGCCCAGGCAAATAAAGTTGTGACAAAATAAGCGCACTTTCAAGCTGACTAACACAATCAAATAAGGTTTTTATCGTTTGTGTTTGTTGAACACTGCTACAAGACTCTTGAAAAATATTATCTACTTGCAAGCCATCTGATGCTAAATTGATACTGGCCATGATGACAGCTTCAGCAGGGCAACGTCCTGAATCTTGTTGTTGTGAAATTAATTCGTTATTGCTACCTAACTCATCGAGTTCAAAAAACAAGCTGTCCAATGCAATAAAAGTCGCACCTGTCGTATCACTATCTGTAGCTTTTAGAGTGTTAAGTGCAGATAGTACCCCTGCACTTCCCATGGGGAAAAAACGGCTCTGCGGATGTTCAAAACAGTGTGGCAAAAGTGCATGCAAACGAGCAACAAAATCAATTAACTGTCGCTGTTCAAGGTTAGGTAATATCCAATAAACAGGCTGATGCCGATAAGGCTGCCATTGCTCCTCATTTAAAATGGGTAGCTTATGCAGTAATTCTATTAAACGCGAAAATTGGTTTTCAGTAGATAAACCATGTGCCATCAGTGAGGCAATATGTTGGCCATTAGGTAACTGAAAATCAAAATCTAATGGTTCTGAAAATGGCAGATTAATTAAGTGTTGAGGGTCTTGATACTCACCAACGATGATACTAACAACATTTGCCTTTATAATCATAAGGCAACCTTCACACGTTGCTGAGTGGGACTAATTTCATTTTTTAAGCGCAGTTTATGCAAAAAAGCCACATGCTGATGAACAGGGCTTGAGTGACTAATAATTTTGTCTATACTCGCTATATTGACCTCGATGCCGTTAATCAATCTCACTTCAGGCATTTTAGGGGCAAGCAACATCCAACGATGCAACAATTTAGCACTATAAAATTGTAAATATTCGCAACGTTCTACTTCATCTTCTTCAAATTGCCACTGGTAAGGAACAGCCTGATCGAGTTCTGGGCCTAAAATAGTCCGTAGCGCTCTAAAGGCGATTAATGTTTGATTAGGTTGTTGCATCGCTCTTGCTAAAAATGGCACGAACTTACTAAAACCAGAGAGTCCCATTAACTCGATTACCCGCAGCGTGAAATCAGTATGTTGACTCATTTGATTAAAAATCTGGGTAACGGTCTCTTCACCTAAAGACGTCATAAACACTTCGAACAAAGCACTATGGCAATACTCTAATTCGACAAATAAACCATAGAGTTTTAATGGCTGATTAATGTGAGTCATTAGCATTTCAATGTACAAAGAGGTTATAGATGAACGGGATATATTAAGAGAATCTATGCCATCTGCGCGTTTTAAGCGCTTACCACGATAAATACAAAATAAGATATATTGTTGAATTTGTTCTGCTGTTTTATTACTAGCGGTAAAGTTAACCTTGTCGAAATGTAATTGACTAGCCATTAGTGCTAATGATGATTGAGATTCTGAAGCATTAATCATCGTGCTCGCAAACAAAGCTTGAATGATTTTAGATTGCTCGGTAGGTTGAGACTTAAAATGGATCTGCAGTAGCAACGTTAAAATGACGAGTCTGTCTATTAAGGTGTAGTGCTGATCCGTTTCAAAAGCATTGACTATCTCATCATTAGTTTTCGCATTAAGTAACGGCCAGGCGCCATCATTTTTTTGCTGGATCATATTCAAAATGACCGTTAACGATTGAGTATTATCTTCAATATTTTTTGGCATACACTGAAACGACGACAACATCACTTGTCGCTGTGCTAATAGAAGATTAAAACTATCAATCAAATTCATTTACCACAATCCTTGTTCATACTAACCAATCATTACAGTAGGATTTCCTACTATAATTTTTCCTCCATGAGCCGTACCATCACCCATTCTTGCCGCAGGTTTACCATTGATAAGGACTGAACTTGACCCTGCATTAATAGTGTCTGGCGGGCCGACACAAATTAATTTGTCGCCTTTACGCGCTGCCGGTAATGAGCCAATTAACACGTTACCTGATCCCATAACAATTGGGCCGCCGACATGTGGCACTGGACCGGGATTTGTTTTAGGGCAAAGGTGCATGCATGAAATGGTTGCGGCTGGCATTCCCATCAAATATTCCTTTATTTGTTGTACTGCGCTTAATGTGTGGTTTACTCGCTATCTAACGGTATGACCAATAATGAACGTTGCTCAAGTGCTATCGCTATCGTGCTAATCATTTCAGATTCAGATTGCTGAATCGCGGCATAAGTATCATTGTGCAGATAACAATAAATCAGGTTTAACAATTCTGGAGAGTTTTTCCAACTGTGACGATTCACTAAAAACTGTTCACCAAATGTTGCGCTAACCCATAACGTCATATTAGGAGTATTGAGTAATGGGTCATGAGGCTTATCAACTGGTTTACACAGCAAATGTCGGTAACCAAATTGGCAAACAATTTCATGACCTCGACAAAAAGGGCCTAATAGACCGACGCCAGGATAGCGAGATAATGACATGTTTAGTTCAACTTAATTTGTGCGGCTTTCAAGGCAATGCTGGTACCATTCACCTTAACATTGGTACCTTTAATTTTGATGTTGGTACCTTCAATAGAAATAGAACCGTCGCTACTCATTTTGATTGAGGCACTTCCAGTTTTAATCACAATCTCTTTACCGGCTTCAATGTTAAGTACTTTACCGACTTTTAAACTGTCGTTATTAGCGATATCTTCAAATCGGTCATTACCAATTTTTACATTATCGTTATTAACGATATCGGTAAAACGGTCATTACCTATTGTGTCTTTTTGATCGTGCTTAACGTTTAATAAATGATCTTTTTCAGCTTGTAAAAACAATAACTCTTTGCCTTTTTCATCATCAAAACGTAACTCATTAAAATTGTCAGCCCCACCGTCTTTCGTGCTGTGAGTTTTAATACCTGACTGAGTCTTTTTAGCGGGTAACGCATAGGGAGGCATTAAGTCTGCGTTATACACAGCGCCACTGATTATGGGCTGGTCTGGATCGCCATTAATAAATTCGACAAGCACTTCTTGCCCTACACGAGGAAAGAAAAATGCACCCCATTTGTTACCTGCCCAGCTTTGAGCGACACGGATCCAACACGAACTTTTACTATTGAATTCGCCTTCTCGGTCCCAATGGAATTGCACTTTCACACGGCCAAACTTATCAATGTGTTGTTCATCACCAGGTTCGCCTGTAACAACGGCTGTTTGAACGCCATTAATGAGCGGCTTACGCAAATGAAGTTGTGATCGGTATGGTGTATTTTTGGGTACGCATTCAAAATCATTTTGATAAACGCTACCAGACACAGAATGCGATGCACCTGATTGATTAGGTTGCGATGCCGACGTTCTAAGTGAACTAACCACAAAACTTTTACCTTTGTAGCTGGCGTTTTCATGATCTTTGAAAGTAAAGAATTTACCCACCATAAAGCTACGGCAATCACCTTGACCACTGCATTTATTCATGTCTTTTTGCAGGGCTTCAAGTTGGTTATTAGCGAACGGTTGAGGGCGCTTATTAAACTCTGACTCACCTAAATAATCATAAACTTCAAGCGTGCTCTGCTCTGGCAAATTTGCTTTAGCGTGATTACCGGAAGGATACAGCTTAGGTTGTTCGTAATCGTAGCCTTTTTGAATAAAGCCACCACTGACCATGCTCATACCGCCTTGCCAATGTGAGACATGAGATTCAGCTAAATGGCCAGAAAAACAACGCACCTTTTCTTCTGCACAAGGTTTGTACGCATTAATGTCGTCAGCAAGAACTAAAGTATGAGCACTTAAACTGTGCTCGAAAAAGAAGAAAATGCCTTCTTGCTGCAATAATCGACAAACAAAATCTAAATCAGATTCTAGATACTGGACACAGTATTCATACTTTGGGTAAGAACTGGTTGTTTTATTTTGGAATTCAACTTTATGTTGACCAAACAAGTCGGTAATGATGTCTATAACAGACTTATTTTGAAAAATTCTACAATTACTTCGCTTTTTCATCATAGCCATTTGAGGCACGATAACGGCTTGATAATCGATATAGTTTTGAGCATCGTCAGACGCAGCAGTGCGCATTCCCGCAGACTCGAGATGACTTACCACACCATGAAAGTATCGTACTGCACCATCGCTTTCTGCATTGCGCAAAGTTAGGCAAACATTTTTACCCACTAAGCTGTCGAGGCTAATCTGTGTGCCAACAGTAAACATAGACACGCTGATTGAAAATAACTGAGAAATGGCTTCAGTGGCAGTAAAATGCGTGAGATACAGAGCATCCTTACCTAATGGCGTCGAGATACTAATGATATTATTTTTTTGCGTGGCCTTAAGCATTCCTTGCCTCAGTCTTTAAGAATAAAGATCTTGGGGAAACAAGTTCCCCAAGATTTAAGATCACAAACAACTTACATTTGTTGACCTTTAACACCGCTGTAGCCATAACGTAGCGCTGCAGTAATGTTATTTTTGTCATCAGTAGGCGTAACAGCCATCATCATTTCGGTGTAACTAATAGTGATTGTCTCAACAGGACGGTCACCATGTACAGAAACGCTGTAGCTAGAAATCATTGCATCAGTAAGTTCGATTTGCATGATCTCTTCGATTTTGTCACCTTGCTTAGTGATATGGAAAACCGCTTTTTTACCTTTACCGATAGTCGCTTCTTTGAACAAGTCAGTAGAAGAGTTATCTTGTAGTTTAGTAATAGTCACGTCACCTAAGCGAGTTGAGCTAGCTTCACGGTCTTTTGCAGTACCAGTGAAAGAAGTGATTTCACGGCTAACATTCCAATCGACTGATAACACAGTAATCATGTCTTTGAATTCTTCAGCTGTGGTTTCGCCTTTGATACCTTCATAGTTTAAATATGTATTTGCTTGCATTATTAATGCTCCTTTTGCGTGAATGTCATCCATTAATGGACAGTTTTATAAGTTCAATGATTTAAACTTAATATTTCAATTTATTAATATGCACTTACCAACCGACAAGACTTAATCGTAATGTCTATTTAAATATGGTGAGAGTTGTAATTAGCGAAAAAGATTATATCAAAGGTTTATTGATAATCAACTATTCGCAGAGATAAATATAATCATTATTTATTTAATATTTTTACATCAAAAATAATTAGATAACATCAATTAGGGTATATACCCACTAAGTAAAACCCTAATTATGATGTACTATAAATATAAAACTAATACTATTTAATAAGTATGTTTTTGCAATAAATATAACAACTAGATTTTATATACAAATTCTTCTTTCACAATATTTACTTTTACGTTTGAAGTTTTTTTATTGTTGGCCATATTCTGTAATATTTTTATAGAAAGGTCAGGTAACATCGTATTTTGTAAAATATTATGCACATTTCGAGCACCAGAACCCGCATCCTGACACATAGAGACAATCTGACTGACCACATCATCACTATAGGAAAATGTTGCTTGGTAATGGTCTGATAATCGATTACCAATTCGAAGTAACTGAAGTTTAGTAATTTCGTTTAACATTTGTTGAGTCAACGGAATGTAAGGGATTACATTTAAACGGCCTAAAAAAGCGGGTTTAAAATAGCCAAGTAAATCATCTTGCAATGCTTTTCGTAACCCATTTATTGAAGGGGTGATTTGTTCATCTTCAAACAATGCCATCGTGGTATCTGTTCCAGCGTTAGACGTCATAATAATTATGGTATTTTTAAAGTCGATATCACGCCCTTCACCGTCTTTTATCATGCCCTTATCAAACACTTGATAAAAAATATCTTGTACTCCAGGGTGCGCTTTTTCCATTTCGTCTAATAAAATAACGCTGTAAGGCTTGCGGCGAACAGCCTCAGTTAATACCCCACCTTCACCATAACCGACATAACCTGGAGGAGAACCCAACAATAAAGACACTTTATGTTCTTCTTTAAATTCTGACATATTAATGACAGTGACATTGTCTTCACTACCATACACTTGCTCGGCCAATGTTAATGCCGTCTCAGTTTTACCGACACCACTAGGACCTGTTAGCAAAAACACACCTATTGGTCGTTTTTCATCACCTAATTGTGCTCGAGACGTTTGCACCGTTTTTGCAATTAAGTCTAGTGCATGGTCTTGACCAATCACGCGCTTTGCCATAGTGTCTTTTAAGTTTAAAATCGTTTTTATTTCATCATCTTGCATTTTCCCTGCTGGGATACCGGTCCAATCAGAAATAACTTCGGCAACCAGTTGCTCATCAACTTGCCAATGCACCATAGGCTGTTTATTAGCTGATAATGTTGCTTTTAAAGAGCTTAGTTCGGCTAATAAAAGAGCCGTATCAGTGTCTGATGCTTGAATTTGGCCAACTAATTCTGCAATTTTCTGAACAGTGACGAGCTCTTTTTGCCACTGTGTCGTTAATGGCGATAATTCTTTTGACAACAGTTTGTGTTTTTTGGTTAATTCCGTAATTGATTTTTTATGGTCTGAACCGGTTTTTTGCTCACGATTAAGAATATTGATTTGCGTCTCTAACTGTTGAATTTGTCTTTGTAATGACTCAACCATACCTGGTGTAGAGGCCTGACTCATCGCAACTCGTGCACAGGCCGTATCCAATAAGCTAACGGCTTTATCAGGTAATTGACGCCCTGTAATGTAACGATGTGATAAGTGAACAGCCGCACATAACGCCTGATCAGAAACAAGAATTTTATGATGGCCTTCCATTACAGGTAACAAGCCACGCATCATAGCAACAGCTTGTTCAGGTGAAGGTTCTTCAATTTTTACCACTTGAAAACGACGAGTTAATGCAGCATCTTTCTCAAAAAACTTTTTATATTCTGCCCAGGTTGTTGCCGCAATAGTTCGTAATTCACCACGAGCAAGTGCCGGCTTTAATAAGTTTGCAGCATCATTTTGTCCAGCTTGTCCACCACTGCCTATCATTGTGTGTGCTTCGTCAATAAAAAGTACAATCGGTTTAACAGACTGTTTAACTTCGTTTATCAGTGCTTTTAATCTGTTTTCAAACTCGCCTTTTACGCCGGCACCGGCTTGAAGCAAAGCTAAATCAAGCACATGGATACGCACATTTTGTAATGCTGTCGGCACTTCTTTTTGAGCAATTTTCAGTGCTAAACCTTCGACAACAGCGGTTTTCCCTACCCCTGCTTCTCCCGTTAAAATAGGATTGTTTTGACGACGACGCGTTAAGATATCAATCATCTGTCTAATTTCATTATCACGACCAAGAATGGGATCGATTTTGCCATTTTCGGCTTGTTCAGTTAAATTTTGCGTAAACTGATCTAAGCTTGGCGTTTTACTTGGCGCGGTTGACATCGCTTGAGTTTCTTCAATATCGGTACTCGACACTTTATGCTCTGTCGATTGACGAGCAAGCTGTGGCCAAGCATGTTTAAGTTGTGCAGGATCAATTTTAAGTAATTGTTTTGCTGAACGTGACACTAAAGAGTTTAATGAATCATCTGTCAACAATGTAAAAATCAAATAAGCAGTTCTTATTTCACTATCGTTAAACTCAATACTGGTGTTTAACCATGTTTGACGTAACAAGCTCACAATATGTGGAGATAAACTTGGGGCCGCACTGTTACCCGTTTTAAACTTTTCTAATCCCTGGCGAATATCGCTAATCAACTGGTCTTTTTGGACAGAAAAGCTGGCCATGATGATATCTAAATCACCTGAGCTATTTTCTAATAACGCTAATAACCAATGTTCAATTTCAACACTAAATTGACTACGGCTATGGCATACGCTGGCTGCAGTTTCTAGAGATTGTCGACATACAGGGTTTAGTTTTCCTACCAATTTACTTAAAGTCATCGCTGACATATTCATAGTCCTTTATTAATTAAATCATTAAACTTTTTGTTTGTTGTCCGTGCAGCGCGCGGCTCATTAAACCACAGCCTAACCCGAGCCCAATAGCTGACTTAGACAATTGAGCTGTGGGCGCATCTTTTTGTTTTATTTCTAAAAAAATCTTATATTTTACTGATTGCCCCAAGTAACCTGACACCAAATCTTTCAACGCTTCATAACTGGCAGCACCGGGCATAAATTGAGTAACCGTTGCACCTTCTTTTGGCTTGATATTAATACTCACACTAGAGTTAATATCCCATACACGGCTGCCAATACTGGCATCAACACCCAAACGAGCATATTGCCCTTCCGGCATGCTTCTACTTGCCATGCGTGTTTGTTCTGTCTGTGATAAATGCTGCCAACGCCCTTGAAATGAGCAAACTTCAACTTGACAACCTGTAAAGTCATTAAGCATTCTTCGCAGCGATTCTGCACTCGGGGTTTTAGTGTGATTAAACCCTGCGTAATACCGATTGATTGATTTTTTACCGCTTAACAAGCTTAAGACATGGGTAAAACTGTCTGGTTTACATGCCGTTGATGATTGATAATTAACTGAAAAACGATATTTTTCCCAAGCACGGTAAAACAACGAGATGATACGGTGATTAAATAAGTCATAAAAATCGCGCATTCCGGTGTCTTTCAATCTTAAGCGTTCTAGTAATAACTCTGTGTAATGGGAGGGTAAAACACCGCTTGGACCTGTTAACCCCATAAATGACACATGCATATCAGCCGCTAATTTATCATCCTGATTGTACTTAATAGGCTGAACATCACTGATAGCCTGGCCAGGAAACCCAAGATGTTGGTCAGATTTAAAACGCAGCAGTTCTTGCTGTGGTATGGCATCAAAACCAACTTTATAGCCCTGTTCTCGACCTTGACCTAGTTGTTGCTGAAACTGATATACGGCCTGATAGAAGTCGTGTTCAGTTGGCGAATCAATTATCGCTTGTAACTGCTGATGAATGTTATCAGGCATCATAATAACGCCCTTTGACCAGAACGAGCAGGCCATGTATGTGCCACGGAATTTTGGTCTTTAAAACGCATACTTAAGCGAGTAAAGCTATTGATTGCTGCAAACTGTGCAAAGAAGTGATCTAAGATTGAACAAAAGAAAAACACGCCGCTGCCAGAGTAATGATCTTTAACAAAAGTGATTTCTATATGGCTACCACTGCAAAAACTAATTCTTCCATGTTGATTTACTCGCGCGGTATCAGGCTTAACTTCGACAAAATGAATATTCTCGATTAAGTTTTTATTTTCAGGAGAACATTTAAAGTCATATAACTTAAGGGTTTCTTTTAAGTTAACTAATGCATCTTTACCGCTAAAGCTATCAATAGATAGATGAGTGACAAGTTGCCAGCGTGACGCGTCGCTTAGTGACGCTCTAACAGGCAATGTAGGTGCCAATAAGCACTTAACATGTTTAATAATATCAGCACGTTCAGGAACAAACATTTTCGGCTCGTTTGTACCAAACGGCAAATGTGCGGGTAGATTACGATTGCTGCATTGAGCGGTAATACTTAAAATCCACGCACCATAATCTTCTTCTGCTTTAAAGCCCTTAAAGTTATGATCAACTAACGATAAAAATGACTCTGTGCCTAATTCAGCATAACCTCCCGACCAACTCGCCGATTCGCGTCTTACATGCCAGAATAAATTACTATGACCTAAGTATTGTGGATGCGACTCACCATAGAATGGCGTCACTTCAACTCGATTATCTTTAGGATCGTAAGCAATGACCTCTTGTACATTAATGATTTCAGTCACTTCTGAATCCGAATATCGTGCTGCTAGCTTATATTCATATTGTGATGCATCGACATTGACGGGTTCTAATTTTTGCTCAAAAAGATTGATAACAGGCGTGCACCCTAACAAGAAATGACTGGCAGTGACTTGTTTTTCGAGATCTTGTGAGCCTTCTTTCAAATAAATGAACAATGAAAACTTATCGTCTATGCCCTTCCAGCTATCGTCTAAATCATCGATGTCGAAGAATAGGAATTTTTCAGGGAAGATGAAGTTTTCGAGTAATAATCGATACCCTGCGCTACTGCGTTGGCTATAAGGAATAACTTGTTGTTCATCATCAAAACCAACCGCCTTCAAATGTCGTTTAGTTAAAAACTGACATACTGTTTGCTTCTCATTTACCAGCGCAAAACCAAGGCTATGCTCAAATAGTAATTGGTATAGTTGAAATGTCTGATGATCTTGACCATTCAGGAAAAAGCGTAATTTATTCACCCCAAGACTGGGCATGCTGACTTCTTCAAACTCACCGGCAATATCAAGTTTAATAATCGCTTTTGCTCGTTCTGGCCATTGCGGTTCAGGGGCATTAAACGGTGCATTCTGAAATTGTGCTTTTTGAACTTCTATTGGCCACAATTTCATATCGTAACAGGTTTGAAAATGGCAAGTTTTCATACCTTCGACTTGGGTATCAACCTTGGTTAAACGAGGAAGTGTTACCCCTGTCGTTGATAAATTTTCGGTCGTAACCTTAATCACAGACATTGACGGAATTGGCGCTTGATAATCAGGATATAACTGTCCTAATAAGGCTTCTGTTAATTCAGGAAAGCTGTCATCTAATTTCTGTCGTATCTGTGCCGTTAGTAAAGAAAAGGCTTCAATTAACCTTGATACATGTGGATCTTCGACATGCTCATCACTCAAGCGTAAACGACCAGCGACTTTAGGGTATTGCTCAGCAAATTCAGCTCCCATATGGCGAATAAATGCCAATTCACGGTTGTAATACTCCAATAATTCTTGATTCACAGTATTCCCTCGTTAACTATCATCGCTAAATGGACAGGCTCAACTTCAGAGTCAAAAGTAATGTATTCAGGCTCTGGTTCTGCATATAACAATGCGTTTATTTTCAGTCTTAATACTCGGTCAAGAGGCTGTTCGTTATCTACGGTTTCAACCATAACTTCTAAAAAACGAGGTTCAAATCGTTTAATCGTATCGGCAACCTGTTTGCACAACAATTGACGGCCATCGAGGCTCGCAACCGGCATTGACGAAAAGTCTCTCAGACCATAGTTCATCAATGAATGATCGAGTTCTTTTAAGTGTTCTGGCCAGGTTTGCCATTGCAACTTCGCATTTAACAAGTTCTCTAAATCACGTCTGACATTCGATCTTAATTGACGTAAATTAAGACCTCTATGACTGTCTTTAACATCTTGTTCTTCAGGAGCATCATCAATTAATCTATCTAAAATTGATGCCATAATGGGTTGTTGGCTTTTACTTAACACATCAACCTACTGTAAAACTGGAGTCGAAATTTTACTGATTTGATTTAATGCAACTGCGTTATCATCAGCAAACCACATTTTTAAACCTTTACCAGTCATGACTTCTGTTGCTATTTCTTGCCAATCTGTTTCACGGCCTAATTTTTGTGCATCGGTTTCACTGCCCGCATAAACCATAGGAATATGTGCTTCACCACTAGGACCATTTTTGATGGCCAAATCAACTCGACGCCAAACCATTTCGAGTAACGATGTTACTGGTTTAAAATTGATATAATCAATTTCAGATAATTGCGCTAAATAAAACTCACCATCAGTACCAAAAATTTCAACAAAACCGCCAACAGTATCATCGAGATCTCTCACTTCCTCTGTCATCTTGTCACTCAGCATTAGACTCACTTGAGGACGTGCAGACTCAAGATTATTAGCACACTCGCTAATGTCTTCTTTCGCGTCAGTCATAGCCAAGCGTAATTTCATTAGTGCCTCAACATGCGCATCTGAAGTCGCAAATAATTGTGGTACTGCTTTACCCAGCATAAAATCTTGTCGTGCTTGTTCTGCACGAATGAGTTGACGCAAATTTGCCGCACCTATAAGAAAATCAGGGTGTTTCTGCACTAAGAAATTCAATTGTTTATCAGCACGTTCTAATTCGCCATTAATGCACAATAATTCAACGTGCTTACTCTTAAAATCTACGTTCATTGGGTCATCTTTTAAGTATGCTTCAATAAACTGTATGGCTTCTTGTAACTGGCCGTTTTGCAGCATTTGCTCAATCTTTTTCATGGAATACCTTTAGGTTAATTTCTTGATGTCAGTTCCGTGACCAATTTAATACTGGACACCATCTGATCTAATTGAAAATGAGGTTGTAACTGGATAATTGAATAGAAATGCCCAGGTTTACCACGCATTTCTTTCACTTGTACTTGCGCATTACGTAGAGGATATTTGCTGCGCACTTCATCAGAAGATACATCTGATGCGGTAGTATATTTGTGAAGCCACAACTGCAGTTCTCGCTGACATGCCTCAGCAGAATGCAAAGAGCCAATTTTTTCTCGACCCAGTACTTTAATGTAGTGCGCAAAGCGAGACACACATAAGATGTACTGCAACATCGATGACAACTTGGCATTGATGTTGTCTTCGGGTAAATCATATCTAGGCGGCTTTTGTACTGATGCATTACTGTAAAATACTAAATGCTCGCACCCTAGTACCGGAGATAAAGGAATGAATCCTTGATCAGAAAATGCTTTTTCTGCACGATCACTGATGAGTAAGTCAACAGAGGGCTTCATTCGCTTACGATATAAATCTGGTTCATATTGGCTAACAGCTAAATCACACACCAAACCTTTTTTACGCGCACCAGGTTCCAAACCTCGAATATGGCCAAACCAGCCAGACTCACTAAATGCACGAATTAACACTCCCCCAAAGGCATAAGCAGCATTGCCCCATAAATGATCTTTTTTAGGGTTTTTAATCGATTCTTTAAATTTGAAACCTTCACTACGAGTGCCATCAATAAGATACGGTGAACGCATAAGAATGTTAGGCATAGTTAAACCAATAAAGCGTGAGTCATCCATTTTTCGCAATGAATTCCATTTAATATATTCATTTTGTTCAAAAATTTTTGCGATGTTCATGTGTGCAGATAAATCGGCGAAATCATCTGCCCCGAACAAAGAAGGGCTCGCTGATGCAATAAATGGCGCGAATGCTGCGGCTGCAGTGCGCGATATTTCTTTTAATACATCGATATCGTTAGTTGAAATACCTGGGCGTGATTTATGGGTAATTTGATAATCACCAATTAAAGTGCCAAATGGTTCGCCACCTGACATGTCATATTCGTTGTTATAAATCAGCTTAAAAAAGTCACTTTGGTCGAATTCAATGGCGCGATTAATGTCCTTAGACAACGTCGTCCAGCAACAGTCGAGCATTTTAACTTTTACTTTTTGATCTTTATCATGCAGCTCTTGTTGATTAACAAGGTAAAGTAAACCTCGCCAACTAGCTTCTAACGCTTGAAATGCATCATGATGAATAATGGCATTGATTTGTTGTTCTAGTTGTCTATCAATGCGTTCAATCGCCTTTAGCAAAAAAGGGAGAACAGAGGTTTTATCAAATTGAGACAGTGAATGACTTGAGTTTTCTAGCCACAACAATAACGACCTAGTCGAGTCCGATTCTCGTAAGAATCGTTCGACTAAGTGTTTATTTTTAAGTGCCTGTGATGAAGAAGATACAGGCTTTTTAACACCAGTATCTTCTTTGAAGATTTCACTTGTTACAAATGAAATGGTTTCATGCGGCATCGTTTGTTTCTATCCTTGAAAACAAATGAGGGTCACTGCGTTAACGCGTGATTATCCTACTTTAGGGATTTTCGCGACTAAACGTAAAGAAGCTGTTAGCTCTTCCATTTGTAACCAAGGGCGTAACCATGCAACTGCATTGTATGAACCAGGTTGACCAGGAATTTCTTTCACTTCAACTTTAGCGTCTGCTAATGGGTACTTAGCACGAATTTCTTGTCCACCGCCCTCTGATGCGTTAACAAAAGACAGGATCCAACGGTTTAGCCAAGCTTCAACATCTTCAGCTTCCATAAAGCTGCCAATTTTATCGCGTGCCATTACTTTTAAATAATGAGCAAAACGAGACGTTGCCATCAAGTAAGGTAGTCGAGCTGAAATAGCCGCATTCGCGGTGGCATCATGGTTGGTCATTACTTTCGGTTTCTGGCATGATTGCGAGCCAAAAAACACTGCATAATCAGTATGTTTGTAATGACATAGAGGTAAGAACCCTAGTTTGCTTAACTCAGCTTCACGACGGTCTGTAATACCAATTTCGGTAGGACATTTTAAATCTGGGTCACCGTCATCACTGGTAAATACGTGTGCTGGTAACCCTTCAACTTTACCACCGCCTTCTGCACCACGAATTGCAGTACAAAAGCCATATTTACTAAAGGCTTGGCCCATATTGGTTGCCATAACATAAGCGGCGTTCATCCAGCAGTAATCATCATGATCAGCGACTTTTGAACGGCCAGTTGCAGCGTCAATATCAAACTCTTCATAACAAAACTCTTCTACCGGTTTTGTCGCTGAACCATATGGAAGACGAGCAAGCACACGTGGCATAGTTAATGTTACGAAACGCGAATCATCGCTGTCACGGAATGAACGCCATTGTGTGTATTCTAAAGATTCAAACACCTTTTCAAGATCACGTGGTTTACTCAGTTCAGTCCATTCATCAAAACCAAACAAAGATGAACCCGCAGCTGAAATAAACGGACAAAAGCCCGCAGCGGCAACATTAGACATTAATGACAGTGCTTCAACATCTTCAGGGTGATTACTAAATTCATAATCGCCCACTAAACAACCATAAGGCTCGCCACCAGGTGTACCAAATTCAGACTCATAAATTTTCTTGAACATTTGGCTTTGGTCAAACTCAACGGCTTTACTTAAATCCTTATGAAGCTCTTTTTTAGACAAGCTCATAACTCGGATTTTAAGTGTTTCGTTCGTTTCAGAGTTTTTCACTGTATGGTGCAAACCACGCCAGCTTCCCTCAAGCTTTTGTAACTCTTCATTGTGCATAATTGCCGCTAACTGTTTAGAGATAACTTCATCTAAGCGGTCAATGGCTTTATTAAAGGTCACAGTAAGGTTTTTATCCCATTGTACCGTTCCTTTTAGTGCTTCTTCGGTTAACGAACGAATAAGCTCTTCTGCACGAGACGAATCGGTTTGTTTTGTAGCTACAATCGCCTGCTCTAAAATTGAAACACTCTGTGTTTGCTCTTCAGATACAGCATCTAATGTCGCGGCTTCCATGCTCATTATTCAGCTCCTTTGAGATTTAATTCACCTGCTAACTGGTCTAAACTGGTTGTGTTGTTCAACACTTCTTCTAGAATGTTTTCAAGATTCTCTGAGCGGTCAACTTTAGTCATTAAGTCACGAAGCTTATTTCGGGTTTCCATTAATTTCTTTAACGGTTCAACCTGATTAACAATCGCTGCAGGCTCAAAGTCTTCAATACTGTTAAATTGCAGCGCTACTTTCATTTCTGAATCATCGCCAGCTAATGTGTTGGGTACTGAAATATCAAGCTTAGGACTCATACGCTTTAATACGTCATTAAAGTTATCGCGGTCGATTTGTACAAAACGACGATCTTTAAGAGGCTTTAAATCTGCGGTGTTATGGCCAGTAAAATCACCAGTGACACCAATAACGAAAGGTAATTCTTTCTTTACCATTGTGCCTTCTGTTTCAACGTCATATGTAATATGAACACGCGGTTTTCTTACTCGCTTTAATCTATCATGTACACTCATTTGAACTCCTTTCAATAATATGTTGAGTAATCAACTACAGATTAATCTTCAGTTTTTATTCCAGATAACTTGAAGAAGCCATTCCTCGCTTCACCATCTTGGATTAACTCTTGCAACAACTCAGGTAAACTGAGGTCGCTCCACCGTATGACTTGTTCTATCGCATAAGACATAGGCGAATGTGGTTCTGTACGACGGAAAAAGTCAGCGATTGATTCAAGGTTGTGGATGGCTTGAGCTCTCGTGTTTAGCTGCCCATCAATCCCAGTCGATACAGTTTGGCTTTCAATCTCGCTGCTTTGAACTTCCGGCGTATGTTGTTCTTGTTCTTTATCAGTTTTGTTTTTGGCTATAATGGGAGCTGTAATCGAGTTTATTTGTAATGCACAAGCTTCTAGTGCTTTACGGATATAACTCGTGGGTTGTGGCTCACCTTTCATTGCATCGTCCATTGCAGCAGATAGTCGACTAAATGCTTTAATGGCGTTGTTAATATCTTGATGTAATTCGATAAAAAAGCTATCTGGTGTTTCTTTAATGCTGTGTTCTACATCCTCTAACGATACTGAACCCGACTCAAAACGTTTCTCTTGTTTGTCTTTATCTAAACGACTGGTATCAAGAGCCTGCTCATATTGCCAAGTTGAATAAACAATACTGCCATCGGTAATCGGTATCGTTCTTATGGGATGTATCAATGAACCTTCACTTTCAATCCCATTGAGGCCAATTAGTGGTGCTATCCGTTCAGCTAAATCATAAGGTTCTGGTGTTGGATACAGGGAGTCCCAAAAGCGCTCTATTAATTCAGAAGCGAGATTGAAACCAAAAGACAATCCTTTAAAACCGTGAAGACGACAAGCCGATTCGATAAACCATGCAACGTACTCAATATCTTTTGACTGTTCTTGTAAAATATGAGGAACTTGCTCAAATATTGGGCGCCACTCTGCTGCAACAGACAAAACATCCTCTTCATCTGTCAACGCTTTACGTTCTTTAGAACGTGCAATATTTCGTACATCTTTGAGAAGATAATACGTCGAAGTCGGGCTAATATCTTCACGAGGATCAATACCAGAATCTGAATCATCAGAAATAGGAAGAATTAATTCGTCAATAGATAAATCTTTAAGCTTACTCAATCTAATTCAGTCCCTGAACAAAATGATTAATAGACAATAATAAAAGCATAAAACATCAAAAACAATACGCAACATAGTATTGAACCAATATTAAACATAAAATATTGACCAACAATAATCACAAGTAATAATAAAAAACATAAATTACACCCAATGTAATTACATTATAAATAATGTTACTTAACCAGTACTAAAGTAACAAAACAAATGTTAATACATATTACATTATTAATTTTATGAATAACCATACAATTAATATGTGAAAACCGGTATGGTTTTATCATTATCGTCAACCAAGGATTTATTAACTTGAGTATTCTTGACTAAAATGCAGGTTACATTGTCACGAGCGTTTCTGACTAAGGAAGCATGTAATAATGCTAATCCTGAATCTATGATATTTCCTGATTTGATCGTTCGCTCTATTTCAATGTCGTTTAACTCTTTGTTAAGGCCATCACTACAAAGTAAAAAGACATCACCGACTTTAACTTTGTCAGTACGATGATCAATATCTAAAGTGTTATCGACACCTACAGCACGAGTAATCACATTAGCAAGAGGATGTGATTCTGCTTCTTCTGGCAGTAATAAACCTTCATCAACCATATCATTGACTTGACTGTGGTCTTTTGTCACTTGATTCATTTGTTGATCGCGTAGCAAATAAATTCGGCTATCACCAACCCATAATAAATGATAACTATCTTGATAAATCCAAAGCACAACAACGGTGCTACCAGCGACCTTACCTTCTAACTCTTGTTCGCTCATTTGCTGTAAAGCATGATTACTTTTCAATAACGACTGCTTTAACATATCCAAAGTAATGTTTTCAGGCTTTAGGTGTTCAACTGCCTGCTGGATACCATCGATAACAAGTTGGCTCGCAACATCTCCTGCAGCATGGCCTCCCATTCCATCAGCAACGACCCAGATACCAAGATGCGGTAATTCTAAAAAAGCATCTTCATTGATTTCTCTGACAGTTCCCCTGTGTGTTAATGCATGGCTTAAGTGCATGGCGTTGACTCCTTTACAAGTTCTGCAATATTCCATCCGCGAGCTTCCCATTGACCATTCAACATGGAGATAAACTGGCTGATTTGTGGCAAACCTTCAGTAACAATCAAACAGGGCTCAACGTCATCAGAACCTTCTGTCCACCAAAGACTATAACTGTCGAAGCGTTTTCTATATTGCTGATCAAGCAGCAACAATACATCTAGTGAGTCATCACCTTTAATAACCCATGCTTTTTTATTCTTATCTAATGATTCATGCTCTGTTAAACGTTCCTTATTTGCTCGGATTGATAATGATTCTGATAAAATCGATTTCAACCATTTATCTAGATCTATTTCGTCTTCAAGAACTTGTAATATCTGCTGTTCAAAAACATTGATCCATTCGCTTTTATGCCATCCACGTACTGCTGATTGATGGTGAAATCCTGCCAGCGTAAAGGGGTAATGACGACCAACATGGTCAACACTTGGGATCACCGTCCCAACGACGGCTTGATCACAACATACACCTGCAGATAGCGAAAAATGCCAAATAGGACTGGTCAAGTAATAGTCTAACCAGTCATGCTCAGTTTGTTCTTTACTCACTGCAATAACCGCTTGTAACCAATCATTCCAGTTTTTTAAAAAATCAACATTCAGGTTCTCTTGAATAAAATCGCCTTTAGAAGGGACTTTTCCACAATAGCCGACTGAAGTTAAAGGTTCGCAGGACATCTAAACTTCTCCATGTTCGCCATCCAAAATGGATTGTTTACACTGTTTGCCGTCAACTTAAGTACAGCGTTATACCCTTTAAGGTCGATAAATAACTTACCGTCCTTCTTAGTTTCTGGACGTTTTTTACTGAGCTCATCAAGCAATTTGAAAAATGACCACTCGCCTTCGTACTTTTTATTGATTGAACGCCCGCCATTAGGTGGAGAAAATGCGATTCTTGTTTCATTATTTGCTCCAGGTCCTGGCCAGGTAAAAAGCTCTTTTCGAGTCGGTCCATGTCGATATTTAAGTTGTTGTCCATCGATCTCAAATAAAATCATACTGACAGTACTATCTAACAACTCTGGTTCTAATGAAAAGTTAACAATAGGTTGTTTGGATCCAGGCTCGAAAAATGCTTCCTTGATAATTTCGGCTCTTTGATACATTTCAAGAATGTCATTGCGTATGCCGATGTTACGCTTGAAGCGCCAAGGTTTTTTACTGGTATCGACATGTGTCGCGAGGTACTGATCCCAAAACTTATCTAATGTTCCGCCGTAGCCAAAGAACTTACTAAAATCTTTCAGTCTCACTTGCTCATTAGACTTACGATCGAAAGGGTACCTGCCAGCTATAGCACGATTAAATTCAGCCAAAACTTGAGAACGCCATATACCGTTAAAACGTTGGCTTTGGTTTGATTTAGCAAATGAACGAGTTTTGTAAGCCACTTCGCTCAACCAGTTTTTAATTGGTTGTGGAAGGTCAATAAGTTGTTCAGACAGAGTGCTTCCTAATTGGGCAAAACTTTCTTCTGTTGCTTGGTTAACCACATTTGCTTGACCATCTGCTTGCATTGCTAATTTATTGTAATTGCGATTAAGTGCACGCAGCGTTGTTTGAATCTCATCAACATCTGCTAGGTTAATTTTTAATAGTTCAGTAAAGGCATATTCAACATCTTTACCCGGTAATTCAGTGTCTAATGTAATGTCTGTATCAGGTAACAATCTATTTAACTGTGCCTTTTTAGAACGAAATGCTACATCACTAAGGTTGTCAGCCACTTCAGCTGCAGCTTTTAGATTATTTGAATCCACGGGTAACTTAGTTAAATTTACATTTTTTTGTACTGCTGCAATGATGGTCTTTATTGGTTGATCAGGGCTAGCAAGAGCTGCAGTAACACGTTCGGCTTCTTCACGAGTCGAATAGGGTTTAACTGCAATATCACTTAAAAAGTCTTCCCAATAAAAGATATAATCACGAATATATCTCTTCTCTAATTCTTGGGTAATCCTTTCTTTAGCTTGATCATCTAATACTGCTAAGTCGTCTCCATAAACCCAACTATCAGCAGTTAAATTTTTAATGATCTTATTTTTTTCTAGGCTAAAAATACCGTGAAAACCATTAAACGTATAAAGGCCTGGAATGCCTTGATTAAACTGTTTGCCACTGATAAACATGAGTCCATCTAAGCTATCTAAACTTAGGATATCAACGAGTTTAAAGTCAGGGATACTACCGTTAGAAAAGTCATTTTTTAAGCGTTGATAAGCTCGTTCAACTAAAGGCAACATAGTCAAGTTAGCTCGTGCAGTGTCAACCGTCGCACTATCATATTTATCGCCACGGTTTCCTAAAGACAAGAGCGTATCAATGTGTTGGTTTAAGGCTATTCTGGTATCGTTATTTACATCACCTATCAAGTTTCTATCTATGTATGCAGAAAACCAAACTTGCACATCACTTTTATCAAAATGCTCAGGAGAAAAGAGCATTAAGTATGTTTTCAACGTTTCATATAGGTAATTTAGGTGCTCGCCATTGGCATCCATCTCTTCACTTAATGTTGCTTGTAAAAACGGCATTAAATGTGTTTCTAAGGCTCTGTGATAAGCCGCTGTCGCTGGCTGTTTAAGCTTTTCACCTTGGTATAAGCCAAAAGTATGTGCATCATCAGCCTTATCAGTGCCAAATCCAACGGGTAAGTCACGGATCAATGACAAACCTTGGGTTAGTGTTACAACGTCAGACTTTGCGTTTAAACCACCATTCGTTATGGTTTTATAGTCTGCAACCCCTTGAAAAGTCTCATCAATAAGCTGTCGATTCCAATCGTAACTTTGCCACCAAACATAACTGGTCATTAAAGTGATACAAGCAGCTGCCCCTAATGAAATTTTACGCAGCAACTTGTTATGATTTGCGTGCTTACGATTGGTTGAAGCTAAATTTTTCTCAGGGAAAATAACGTCTTCTAACAGTCGCTTTATAAAGTAGCTACGTTGTTTATTAGCCGCAAATGTTTTTGTTTTACTCTTTATGCCACTTGATAAATGATTAGAAAGGTGATCTATAGGTGTCCCCTCTTGCGTGGCACTTGTTAGGTAAACACCACGCAGTAAAGGCGCCTCTTCATAGGCATTTGGTGCAAATATTTCTTTTAGAAAATCATCTGCTGAGCTTTGTAATAATCTTAATTGCTTAGGAAACTCATAAATAGCCGCACGTCGCTCTAAATCTAATTCATTCTTTAAACGGCTATTTAAACGTGCATTTAAATTTAATAATAAATCATGAAACTCTTTGTTAAATGAACTAACAATGTCGGTTTCTTCATTGTCAGTATTTAAAGGGAAAGTAATACCCCAAATTTGTTCGCAATCTTCTTTTGTTAAATCGTCAAAAAATTCGTTAAATCCAGCCACTAAATCTGATTTAGAAAATAAAACATAAACGGGAAAAGTCATCCCTAATTGATTTTGCAGCTCTTGAAGGCGTTGCTTAATAGCACGTGCATGAAGGTTTCGCTCAGTTTTAGTCTGATTTAATAAATCAGACATCCCCATGCTGATAATCACGCCATTGATAGGACGAACTGGACGATATTTCTTGAGTAAACCTAAGAACCCCTGCCATGCACGCGAATCTTGCTTAACGTGACTATCTTGAGTTGTGTAGCGACCCGCCGTATCAATTAATACTGCTTTATTGGTAAACCACCAATCACAATGTCTTGTACCGCCAACACCTTCGATCATATCAACACCCATTTTTTCTTTTAATGGGTATTCAAGTCCTGAATGTTGAATTGCGGTAGTTTTGCCACTGCCTGGTGGACCAATCATGATATACCATGGCAAATCATAAATACTTTTATTTTTGGTCAGCTTAGTGCTTTTAAGAATATCTAACGCTTGAGTCATCTTATTCTGTAAAACAGTTATTTCACTTTTAGCTAAATCATCGCCAGAGACACTGTTGCCCTCCTCGCCATTAATTAAGCTATCAACCATTTTCTCGCTTTGCTTTTTTTGACTGAGTTGTTTAGAAAAATGAATGGCGCCAAAAATAATAATAATAACCAGTAATAAAATAATCCTAGTTGCTGCAGATGCCAGTGGTTCATATCCTGCTATGGCCAATAAAGGACCACCAAACCAGATGAGTAATGCTAAGCACGTAAACCCAATAATGGTAATCGCCCATTTCGATTTAAGTGTTTCGACAAATCCTTTGCCAATTGATTTTACAGACATTGATGCGATTCCTTTATGTCACATTAAAACAATAAGTCGATTTCAATTCGACGATTTAAGGCGCGATGTTTCTCGCTATCATTAGCCACTCGCGGTTCTGACTCTCCACGACCTTCTGGCCATAGACGACCACTGAGAGATGCGTTATTTGCAAGAACATTGGCCACGGATGTTGCCCTAGCCAATGATAAATGCCAGTTAGAGGGGTATTTAGAAGTAAAGATAGGTTCGTCATCGGTATGACCGGTAATTAAAATTTTGCCGTCTGTGCTTTCTAAAGTACGGGCTATTTTGGCTAAAATAGCTTCAAAATCTGAACGAGGTTGAGTGTTGCCTGAAGCAAATAATTCAGTTGCTCCAATTCGGATCCTCACTCGGTCATTTAGCTGCTCAACTTCTAGCAAGCCTTTACCTATTTCAGTTTGTAATAACTTTTCCAGTAGCAATGCTTCATCGCGGCTTAATTGCTGCTGTGCTTCTACGGTTTTTTCCCAAGGTACTATTGAAGTTAACTCTTTATAGGCTTCAGAAGAGTAATTATTAATACTGTAGTTAAAACCCATATAGATAAATAAAATAAGTACACTAAACAGCGCACCGATAACCCATAATGGAAATGGTTGTTCAAAGGTTAAATTAGGCACTATATTTTGTCGCCATCCAGGAGACAGCTCGCGATGAAAGTCGCCTTTACAAGATTGGATCGCTAGGTACGTTCTCTCACGTAATGCTTCTAATTTTTGGTTACCTTGAGGCTCAACTCTCATTTTTCCAACAAAGCCGAGCGTTAGGCATAAATACATCAACTCAAGTAAATTACACTTTTCCGCCGGATGACGAAGTGACGCATCGAGTAAGGTATAAAAATACTCCCCGCCGAGCGTTTCGTTATGAAAAGTTGAAAGGAGACTATCTGAAGCCCAGTAGCTTTGTTCTCCCCAAGGAGTGTTTAATACCACTTCATCAATAAAACAACATAAACAATACCGAGCAGATTTAATGTCATCAGATGCGAGATCTGCATTTCTGAGTTGTTGCTCATAATTTTTAATTAATTCAACACAGTGAACTCGTAATGTATTCACATCATCGTGTTGTGTGCTGTTTCGTAGTTGAGTACAAATCGACAATAATGTTCCGGCAAAATCGACTATCGGATTTTGCGATAAACTTAATTGAGAACGATTAGTTCTACTATCTGCTCGCTGATCTTGAATTAACGTTTTCTGGCTATCATCGACTTTGGTTTTATTGCCAGCCATACCCGCCCCTTTCCCTGGACGGGGTTTAACGATGGTTTTATCGTTCACAACATTATCCTTAATATTTGGCGGTTAAATACTCACGGCCCAAAGTTCAAGTTGAAGATCTGGATAGGCACCTGATATATGCATAGCAACTCCACCACTTGATTTAAGCTTTACCCAATGACTATTATTTTTATCTAATTGGAAGTAGTGATAGCCAGCATGATATGGCACTTGTCTTGGTGCTACTGGTAAGTTAGATATACCAATACCAGGTAATTGGTTATTAACAAGTTCACGAATAGACTCAACAGAACCAATCTTAATTTGTGATGGTAAACGTTGACGTAACTCATCATTTGGTACGTTAGCTTTAACAGCCAAGATGAACTCAGCATTGTCCAACATACTTTTATCTGCAATAGTTGAGAAATACACCCCAAATTTTGTTTTCTCTAATATCAGTTCGGTCGCACTTTGCTCTAAGACACTGCTTAAACCGTGATTCACAATAACCATGGTGTTACTAAACACGTAGGTTAAATTATCATGTTGATATTGAGGGAAATTTTGTGGGCGTTTACTCGGACTACTGAAGGTAGACAATTCGCCTGAGAAACCAATTAATGTGCGGTATAACACTTCAGGGTGAATATGATTAACTAAACTATAATGTTCAAAAATTGGCTGATATTTATTTAATAATTGCAGCATTAAGAAATCAGCAATAGAACTTGAAGTGCCTTGAGATTGGCTTAATCGACCCGCGATTGCTTCTGCGCGTTGGTTAATCATACCTGTCACTTCTGTGGTGACGTTCATCAACGCTTTGATGTGTTCTATACCTGTGCATGCCGGAATAAATTTTTTGTCTAAACGGATCACACCTTCTTCTGTCACATCAATAACTCTTGCGATTGCGATTGAGACATAACCGGAACGATCTTCACTTTGTAATTTTAACCGGCAATCTAGTTTCGCAACTTGTAATACTTCCATAGCATCAGAGCCAACACTCGTGTCGACAATATTGTGATCTTCGTAAACATATCGAGTAATCTGGTTTTGTTCAGAAGACGAAATATTTAAGCCATTACTTTTAGCGACCGGCAGCACAATATAAACAAGCTGGTCAAAAGTACCTGTCGGTATTGTAATTGCCTTGGGTAATGGGCTTTGCTCAGGTAAGCACGCTAAGGTGTTATCTGGAAATACGCAGTCAATTCGGTCTAAACCAAATTGACCTAATGGCAACAGACTATAGTTCACTTCATAACTCACAACACCCCATGCTAATGGATTATTATTGTTTGCTATGCGTGCTTGCTGGTGTTGCAAAAAACGCTCTTGCTGTTGCATATGTTGTGGACGAAGAAACATGCCCTCTGTCCATGCTATTGGGCTAAAATCGCTCATAATTTCCCTATTTATTCACAACAATTATTTTTCAGAGTTATAAACGGCTATTTTCTCAATGTTAATGATGACGTCGTCATAACCAGTTGGATCAACCGATACAACCGAGCGCCAACGCGACGAATCAATATCGCGGTATGCCACAATGACACCAACAAAGCGCGTATTATTGCCAAGAGACATTGAGTACTCTCGTATTTCTGATGGTTGTAGCTCTAGCTCATCTTTACGAATAAGATCGGGTCCAAGTACGCTTTCAGCAGACTCATCGAGCGTAAAAAAATCTTGAGTATCAAATATTGTTCTAGACGATAATTCGAAAATCTTAACCACTACCGGTGAAGGACGGTTATTAATGTCAGGATTGACATCTGCACTTGCGTTGAAAGTAATGTCTGTTGACGGAGGTACTACTGCGTTAATGGTTTTACAACCTGTAACGAGTACTAACATACTCATCAATACAATTTGATATAGACCTAACTTCAATTTCATTTATTAGCCCTTAGTAAATTAATTATAATGTTTTGATTTTATTATCATATGCTTTAACAAAATCGTCTGATAATGCTGCTGCACTGTCTTGCATGAATTCAGATTTTAAGTCTGAATGTAGGCTTCGATACACTTTCCATTGCCGGACCTGTTTTTGGCCTGGAACGAGCAAGCTGGTAATCGATTGCCCTTGGCTTTTTGTTTCAATAGCATCTGGATCTAATTGATTTAGTAATCCACGAATAGCACCTAAGGTTCCGGCGGTTAATGCTGTGTCGTGTTTTCTACCGTCATTAAATGCTTCCGTAATCGCTTGTTGCGAAGATAAAAAGCTAGCGCTTTTTCTTAAAAAGAGATTTTGAAATACATCATCAATGGTGGCAGAAAACTTTAATGGATTATTTTCTCGCTGTTGGAATGTGGTTTGATTAATTCTAAATTCTGTTTTTAACTTAGAACGTTGACGTAATGAGTCCATTAACCCTGTCAGCATCAGTTGCATATTTTGACCAAGTTCAAACATCAACTCTTCGCTCAACACGCCTGCGTAATCTTGCTCATTAACTCCCATTCCTTGAAAGAAAGCTTTAGTTAACGAAGATGAAGGTGTGACTTGATTATTAACGTGTACATTCGCAACAGGTGAGGCATTAGATATTGTTGGAGATTCAGTACTCACAGCGGGCTGTTGAACAGCAGATGGCTTTGATTGCTGTGTAACTGGTAATGCAGTCTCTATTGGCTCTGGCTGACCAAAAATAGCTTTATCCCATTCTTCTGGAATTGAAGCTGGTGGTTGAAAATGGTCTTGTAAATCAGCATTCATATCAGACAAACCTGCCGATTGCTGCCTAGATTGCTTTAACAACATAGCAGAATCAAAACCCGCTAAGTCAGAGTCAACACCAGAATGAAGCATCGATGACACCGTTGAAGAAGCCGCTTGATGATTAATCTTTGGTGTAACGGGTAATTCTTGCTCATGTTGAGGAGCTTGATAATGGGTATTAACTTGTTGCACGGGCAACTTGGCACTAATTTCGTAATCACCAAATGTAAATAAATCATCGTGCTCAACCTTGTGTTCTCGGTTAGCACCTAACGCATCAACAGCGCGGTTGACGTAAAGACCATTGGTTGATAAATCTTCAATATAAAAACCATCGCTACGCTTAGTGATCCTAGCATGAGTACCAGATACCACTTTCTCAGGATCAGGTAAATACCAATCACATGTATCAGATCGACCTAAGGTTAATGTATCAATAACGTCTTTTGTTATGATTTGCTCAGGGGATAATCTGTGATAACTCACAATCTCTAGCGATAATTCCATTTTATTACATCGTCCTTTATCAACTAAACAAACAACTCAACCATTATCTAAGAGTCAGTTATAAACGCTGAACACCGTTAAGGCGTTCATACATTTCGTTGCCTCTAGCAAATAATTCTCGAGCTGTTTTCAGATATTGTTTTTCTAAATATATATTTGCTTGTCGTAAAAATGACGCAGCTAAACGTTTATCAAGAGTCAGGAGTGGTTTGAAGTCAGCAGGTAAATTAGTTGCAAGATCTCTGACTTCCCTATCAAACTGTTGTAAATCTTTAGGGTCATCAATTGCTTCTAATCGAAGGGTTAATTGATCAAACGTATCTCGATAATAAACTTCAGCTGCATCGTATGGATAAACAGCGTTTACGCCTTTAGCTGTTGCCTCGTGGTAGTCATTTAATGCCTTAACAGCGACCTTTAACTCTGCTCCATAACTAATCAGTGCTTTGGCCTCTGGATAATTAACAAAGACAATCTCACCCGTTGTAATTAATGCAGCGATTTGATTAATATCATGCTTCTTTAACGCATTATTAAATGAGCCGGAATACAAAGCATATTCTTCACTGCTTGCCATATATTGATAATTAGGTTCAACAAAGGTTAATCCTTCTACTATCAACTCAATATTATTACTCCCCTGCTCGTTATAACGAGCTTGAGACAACAATAAACTCAATCGTTCAGACAAAGCATCTATAACCGATTGTTTGCTTCGATCCGCTTGATTTTTCATTTGTAATAAACGAACAGAATCAGGGTAGTATGCTTCTACGTCTTTAATGACTTGGGCAATTTTGACATAATCTTGATATAAGCCATTATCGCTTTTGGGTAGCGATGCAATTTGTTGCTCTACAATGTCTAGAACTTCAGATTGATGTGTTTTTAACAAGCCATTTTTGATGAGTACATTATCGTCCGGAATATCATCTACTTGGTCTAGTAATTTGGACACAGGAATAAACTGATACGCTTGCACTTCGCTTTGTACTTTATTGGTTTTAGCAACCTTAGTTTGTAAATCATCTAACTGAGACTGATAATATTGCTGTGCTTGTACACCGCCAATCACCAACACAGCACCAGCAGCTATCGCGACCGGGACAGGCCAGGCTCTGCTGTGAAATTTATTAATAATTTGATCAATGGATGATGCTCGTTGTGCTTTTTTAAGTGCTAAGCCCTTTTTCAAACTAGGCCATAATCGCATGCTAATATGCTTCGGTTTAACCAGTTTATTCTTGTTTATATCAACATCATTTGCAGCAATTCGTTGATATGGATGCTTACTGGTTAAAAGCTCGTAGCTGATGCATGAAAAAGCAAAAATATCATCGGCAATACAAGCATCTTGCCCTGTAAGCTGCTCGTAACTTGCATAAGCAGGGGTATAGCCTGTTAAAGGCGAGTCTTGATCTGGTTCAGCAAAGGCATATTGATCTTCTCTTTGCTGTAGATTTTTAGCCACACCAAAATCGAATACTTTGATATTTCCTTGACGAGTCAAAAAGATATTTGAAGGTTTCAAATCGGTATGAATAATACCTTGTTGATGAGCATATGATAATGCTGAAGCGATCTGGTCAATGATTTTCATTGACCCTTTGAAATTAATTCCCAGCGGTTTTGAACGTTTAATGACTTGATCAAGCGACTCACCATCCAACCACTCCATAACCATGAAATGATATCCATCATCAGTATCGACATCGTAGACACGAATAATGTTAGGGTGAGATAACTGCTGAGTTTGAACAGACTCTTTAATAAGCACTTGTTGAGCTTCAGGGATGTTGGATAATTGCGATAACAAGACTTTTATTGCAACAAATGGATCAGCTACATTTAAAGACTCCAAATAAAGGTCTTTTGCTCGGTATATATCACTCATACCGCCATGACCAATTTTAGATTCAATTAAATATCGATTTTTGAAACATTTTCCGACCAAATTAACTTTGTTGGAATTGCTTTCAGAATTTTCAAATCCAGCGACTACTGTTTTATCTTCAGCAGTGATATTTGATGCTTTACTCTTATCCATAAGTACAGGTTAATCCCTTCATATTATCCTAAAGTATGTAAACTATCTTCCTAGTAAATCAAAATAACCCCAATATGTTGCAGCAAGAAAATATAAAAAACAATACTTAAAAATATACAAAACGGTATTTAAGGAAATAACCATAAAATAAAACACCCATTAGTATGTATTAAATAAAAAAAACATCAAAAAGGATGTTTATTAATTAAATTCACTCTGAAATTTCGCTTAAATATCGTTTTTCTATTGACCAAATTAAACATTATCGGTAATTTACGAATTCTTTTTTAATGGACCGATTATTTAAAGGACTAACGTTAATATGAAACATGTAAACCTTTCATTATCCGCTATAGTTTTATTAGCATTAACGGGTTGTCAATCAGCACCTGTTGTTGTATCAGAACCTGTAAAAACATTTTCAATTTCTCCTGAATGTATTGAATATACCTTACAAACAGATGATGAAATGGTGATTGGATTCAGACCAGTATATTTTGAATTAAATAGCGACAAATCATACAGTAAACTTGATACTCATATGAACTGTATTGCAGATTATCTTGCTAATCATTCTGATAAAGAACTGAATGTTCAAGGCTTTACAGACGACAAAGGTACTGTTAAGTACAATAAAGCATTAGCACAACGTCGAGCTGACGGCTTGGTTGACTATTTAACCTCTATAGGTATTTCAAGCGCGCAACTGGTTTCAAGCACTAAAGTGATTGAAGACAAAGGTGTTAAGTTATCAAGTTCAGAACGTTCTAAAATTCGTCGAGTAAACTTTTCTGTTTCTGACAAATCGTCATAATTGATGGTTTAACAAGCAAGAATTGATACTTTGTATATTGAGACTCAACATTCTTACATTGAGTCTCAATATACACATCCACTATGATAATTACACTAGTAAAAGAACACACGAAATAAACATTTCTATCTATAAATCATTGTCCTTTATATTTACGAATTCTCACAAAGCACAAAAATAGTAATATTAAACTAAATTCAATATGCAGTGCCCCTCCACTTCCTTTATAGCTGCTTGAATGTTCTACCTTGGCAATTTTCTCTTCTTTTACTCTGACTTTAAAGCGTGCTAATTCATCATCTAAGTTTTTAGTCATATCGCTGACAGCAATATTAAATCCTTCCATCGATTTATCAGATAAAGTTTCGTCTATGCCAACGGCAGTTGTGCGTTTTTCGAGTTTGCTGATACCCGGAGCTCTAAAGAGCATTTTGCGGCTTTTAATATCAAACACCGCAGTATCAACAAAAGTTTGTACTGTATTCTCATTTCCAGGAATAACGTACATACCAACTATGGTCCAGTACAAAAGCGCTGCGTTATTTTCTACTGACTGAGTGACTTGATCATAAGACACTAATGCCATCACATCGACATCGTATAAGCGACCCACTTGCTCTAAAGTTGTAAATCCTTCACCACCAGCAAGATACGTGCTGGGAATAATCTCAATACGGTCAATATAATCGTACTTTACAAACGATGCTTTTACTTTTTCCAGTAGTTCATACTGATCTTTATTATGAATAGCTTGATATTGCCCACCTGAAGACGGCACAAAAGCGATACCCACTTTGACAGGTAATGTGAGTACGGGGATGTCTTCATTGAGCACTGTACGGTCTTCTTTTTCAGGATACAAAAAGTCTATTAAGCTGCTTGATACTGACTGTTTACCCGTTTGTTGACTCACTAACATACTGCAAGCCGATAATAGGCTGACAGATGCGATCATGACTAACCATGTTATTCTCATTCACGTTTCCTTTTGTTGTACTTATGTCCGTGTTTAAATCAGAAAGCCCATTAATCAGTCGATTAACGGATCTCGTTAAAAGTTAATCTTTTTCACTACTGTAACATTGTCAATTTTACCAACCCATTCACAATAAAACACTAACTCATTGTTATATATCAATTAACACTATTGGCACACTATGTGCTTTCTATTGAGTTATCGACACTCATTAACATTCGTTACAAATGATAACGTGACGTTTAGAGATAAAGGCATAGCATCTTGCTAAAACGTCACTCAATTAAAAATATAACACTGGCAGGTACCCCATGGATAGGTTCAACAGCATGAAAAAATTGGCAATCCCATTACTTTGCATTGCAGCATTGAGTGCATGCTCAGGTGAAGCAGAACAAACAAAAGAAGAAGAAAAATTTGCTATACCGGTAGAAACGGCATTGGTTGAGACGGGTAATGTATCGTCATTTTATAGCACAACTGCGACACTTGAAGCGCCAGAAGAGTCTCATGTTATGAGCAGGATTGCAGGTATCGTTGAGCAAATCAATGTTGAAGAAGGCGATAGAGTCACTAAGGGGCAAGTGCTTGCTGTGATTGATGCTAAGCGCCAACGATATGACTTTAATCGCTCCGAAGCTGAAGTTCAGATCATTGAACAAGAATTAAATCGTTTAAATAAAATGAGCAATAAAGAGTTTATTAGCCAAGATGCCATGGCAAAACTGGAGTTCAACTTGCAAGCGGCAAAAGCACAACGCGATCTTGCTGAGCTTCAAGTCAAAGAAAGCCAAATAACCTCGCCTATCGACGGTGTTGTAGCTGCACGTCATATCAAACTTGGTAATATGGCTAAAGAGTTTCAAGAGCTATTTTATGTAGTCAATCAAGACCAATTGCACGGTATTTTACATCTACCAGAACAACAATTAGCCAGCTTACGCATTGGTCAACATGCCAGTATTATTCAACAACAATCCAATCACACTGCGGCCATTGACGCTAAAGTACTGCGAATTAGTCCTATTGTTGATGCTCAAAGCGGTACGTTTAAAGTGACCTTAGCGGTACCCAATCAAGATGCGACCTTAAAAGCGGGGATGTTTACACGAGTAGAACTTAAATACGACACCCATCAAGATGTATTAACCGTGCCTTACAATGCCTTAATAAACCAAGACAATACTCAAGCTTTATATGTGATTAAAGACACCAAAGCCGAGCGACGTGAAGTCATTCTCGGCTATCGAGAAAACAATACAGTAGAGATATTGTCTGGCGTTAGCGCAGGCGAGCAAATTGTGATCCGCGGCCAACAAAACCTCAAAGACCAATCATTGGTAGAAGTCATTACCCCGCTTAGCTTTGCAGCCATTCGATAACGGAGCAAGATCATGTCTATGATAAATACTTCTGTTAAGCGCCCGGTCACGGTATGGATGTTTATGCTCGCCGTAATGCTGTTTGGTATGGTGGGGTTTTCACGCCTTGCGGTAAAACTACTGCCTGATTTAAGTTACCCCAGCGTGACCATTCGCACCGCATACGATGGCGCGGCACCCGTTGAGATTGAACAACTGGTGTCAAAACCCATAGAAGAAGCGGTCGGAGTGGTAAAAGGTTTACGTAAAATCAGCTCGATTTCTCGCTCTGGTATGTCTGATGTCGTGCTCGAGTTTGAATGGGGCACCAATATGGACATGGCAAGCTTAGAGGTACGCGAAAAGATTGATACCATTGAGCTGCCATTAGACATTAATAAACCCCTGTTATTACGCTTTAACCCTAATCTCGATCCCATTATGCGTTTAGCGTTTTCAGTGCCCGACGCTGATGCAGAACAACTTAAGCAAATGCGTACTTTTGCAGATGAAGAACTTAAGCGTCGCCTTGAAGCGTTGTCAGGTGTGGCAGCGGTTCGCTTATCTGGGGGACTCGAACAAGAAGTACATATTGAGCTTAATCAACAAAAACTCAGTCAATTAAACCTCAATGCAGATCAAATTAAACGTCGCATTAATGAAGAAAATATCAATTTGTCTGCAGGTAAAGTGATACAAGGCGACAAAGAGTATCTAGTCAGAACATTAAATCAATTCAACTCATTAGAAGAACTTGGTCAAGTCATTGTTTATCGAAACGAGCAAACTTTGGTGAGACTGTCTGACATAGCCGTCATATCTGACGCCTACAAAGAACGCAGCGACATCACCCGTATTGGTGACATGGAATCGATAGAACTCGCCATTTATAAAGAAGGCGATGCCAATACAGTTGCGGTTGCTAAAAAACTACAAGATGAACTGAGTAAAATCAATTTAGCAGGCAATAAAAATCAATTAAACGTCATTTACGATCAATCTGAGTTTATTGAAAGTGCCGTTAATGAGGTCACTTCTGCAGCATTGTTTGGTAGCTTGTTAGCGATGTTGGTTATTTATCTGTTTTTACGCGATATCATTGCCACGTTAATCATTTCTATCTCAATCCCCTTCTCAGTTATCGCCACCTTTAATATGATGTATTTTGCCGACATCAGCTTAAATATTATGTCACTTGGTGGTATTGCGTTGGCAATCGGATTATTAGTTGATAACGCCATTGTAGTACTGGAGAATATTGACCGTTACAAATCCCTCGGGATGAGCAAGATTGATGCTGCTGTAACAGGCTGTAAAGAAGTCGCAGGGGCAATTTTTGCCTCAACGTTAACGACGCTAGCGGTGTTTTTACCGTTGGTCTTTGTTGACGGTATTGCCGGAGCATTGTTTGCAGACCAAGCATTAACCGTGACCTTTGCACTACTCGCTTCATTATTTGTTGCGTTAACAGCTATCCCAATGCTGGCCTCTCGCCAAGGATTCACCAGTTTACCAGAGCCTGTGGCTGCGCCAAAAAAGCCCAAGCCCGCAAGCCTAAAAGCAAAAATCGTTTACTACCTACTTGCAGTACTTAAATTTCCGTTTACATTATTATTTAGTTACTTACCCGCAGGATTGCTCACCGCAGTTATCGTTAGCAGTCGGTTTGTTAGTAGTGTACTTGGGTTGATATTAACCCCCATTTGCGCAGGATTTAATGCGGTTTATCGATTGGTTGAATCATTTTATTATCGTATTTTACGCCATGCTCTGCGTCATCAAGTCCTTACGGTTGTCGTTGCTTTGATTATGACCTTAGCCTCAAGTAGCTTATTGCCTAAGCTCGGTATGGAGCTTATCCCGCCGATGAACCAAGGCGAATTCTATGTGGAAATATTATTACCGCCTGGAACCGAAGTCAGCGAAACAGATGCTGTTTTGCAGCAACTGGCTTTATCAATTAAGGATCGTGACGATGTAAAACATGCCTACAGCCAAGCAGGTAGCGGCGGTTTAATGACATCAGACACAGCTCGAGGTGGCGAAAACTGGGGGCGTTTGCAAGTGGTATTAGCAGATCATTTAGCCTTTAATGCGGTCAGTCAAGTGTTACGAAAAACAGTCCGTAATATTCCTGAGCTAGAAGCTCAAATAGAACACCCTGAACTCTTTAGCTTTAAAACCCCTTTAGAAATTGAGCTTTCGGGCTATGATTTAAGCTTACTTAAACAAAGCGCTGATCAGCTAGTAAAAGCTTTAGCGGAAAATGATCGCTTTAGCGACATCAACACCACATTACGAGATGGCCAACCTGAGATAAGCATTCGATTTGATCATGAGCGTTTAGCCGCGCTAGGTATGGATGCGCCGACAGTTGCCAATCGTATCGCGCAACGTGTTGGTGGCACTATTGCCAGCCAATTTACAGTTAAAGATCGTAAAGTTGACATTTTAGTGCGCAGCGAATTAGCTGAACGCGATCAAATAAGCGACATTGAATCGTTAATTATTAACCCTAATAGTAAGCAACCTATCCCACTCAGCGCAATTGCCGCCGTGCATCTGCAAATTGGCCCCTCAGCCATTAACCGCATTAGCCAACAGCGGGTTGCGATTGTGTCATCAAACTTAGCTTATGGGGATTTAAGTGAGGCTGTAGTAGAAGCTCAACAGATATTAGCGAAACAACAACTTCCCAGTTCTATTCAAGCGCGCTTTGGTGGGCAAAATGAAGAAATGGAACACTCATTCAACTCGCTTAAAATTGCCTTAGTCTTGGCAATCTTTCTCGTTTATTTAGTTATGGCCAGTCAGTTTGAATCACTATTGCATCCGCTGTTGATTTTGATTGCCGTGCCGATGGCAGTCGCTGGCAGTATTGTGGGGTTATTCATCACGGGTACACACCTGAGTGTTGTGGTGTTTATCGGCCTTATCATGCTAGCGGGTATTGTGGTAAACAATGCCATTGTATTGGTAGACCGTATTAACCAGCTTCGCCGTGAGGGGCAAGATAAACTCAGCGCCATAAATGATGCTGCAAAGTCGCGTTTACGCCCTATTATGATGACAACCTTAACGACTACGCTAGGATTATTGCCCATGGCGATTGGCATGGGTGATGGCAGTGAAGTGCGTGCCCCCATGGCCATTACCGTTATATTTGGCTTAAGCATGTCGACTTTACTGACATTATTAGTTATTCCTGCGCTTTATGCCCTTTTTGACCGCAAGCAATACGATACTAATGACGTAGAGCTAAATACCGCGGAGACTCAAGCATGAATATCACTCAATTAGCGATAAAGCGCCCTGTCACCACCAGCATGTTTTTCTTGGCCATCATGCTCTTTGGTATGGCTGCGAGCAGAATGCTACCACTTGAGATGTTTCCAGGCATCGATATTCCGCAAATTGTTGTCAATGTGCCTTACAAAGGTTCGAGCCCTGCAGAAGTAGAGCGTGACATAACTAAAGTGTTAGAGGAGTCGCTTGCTACCATGAGCGGCATTGAAGAGGTACGTTCTGATTCAACCCAAGACGGCGCTTTTATTCAGCTTAATATGAAATGGGGCGAAGACGTTGCCACCAAAAGCTTGGAAGCTCGCGAAAAAATCGACTCAGTTAGACATTTACTGCCCAAAGATGTTGAGCGTGTGTTGATCCAACAATTTTCTACTGCCGACATGCCAGTGCTGACGATCCGCATCTCAAGCGAGCGTGAACTATCAAACGCATTTGACTTACTCGACAAACAGTTACGTAAACCACTAGAACGCGTCGATGGGGTATCTAAGGTAACCTTGTATGGTGTAGAGCAAAAACAAATCGAAATTAGATTAAATGCCGACAAATTAGCATCATCAGGGATTAACAGCCTAGATTTACGCACGCGCTTATTATCCGAAAACTTTGTCATTAGTGCTGGGAACATTCGTACTAACGCACAAGTATACCAAGTCACCCCCAAAGGAGAATTTACCAGCCTCGACGACATCAACGCGTTGGTGATTATACCTGGTGTTCATTTACAAGACATAGCAACGGTGAGTTACGCCCTACCAGAAAAAGTAGAAGGTCGACATTTAGATCAAAAATACGCTGTGGGGATTGATGTATTTAAAGAGTCTGGTGCAAACTTAGTTGAGGTGTCAGACCGTGTGCTTAAAGTCATCGACCAAGTTAAGCAAGATCAACAATTTAATGGCATTAAGCTATTTATCATGGAAGACCAAGCTTATGGCGTTAAATCATCACTTAAGGATTTATTACTGTCTGGCTTAATGGGCGCAGTATTATCATTTGGGGTGTTGTATTTGTTTTTACGCAATCTCAAAATGACCTTAGTCGTGGTGTCATCTGTGCCGATTTCATTATGCATGACCCTAGCCGGAATGTACTTTTTAGGCTACAGCCTGAATATCTTATCCATGATGGGGCTGCTATTAGCTGTCGGTATGCTAATTGATAATGCCGTGGTGGTCACAGAAAGTGTGCTACAAGAAAAACAAGCCGCTAATATCGACGACACTTGCCAAATTAAAGCCAATCAACGGGCAGTATTAACAGGTGTAGAAAAAGTATCACTGGCAGTACTGGCTGGCACACTTACCACTGCGATCGTATTTTTGCCCAATATTTTTGGTGTAAAAGTGCAGCTAACCATATTTTTAGAACACGTTGCCGTGGCTATTTGTATCTCGTTAGCGGCCTCTTTATTAGTGGCAAAAACCCTTATTCCACTCATGCTTAATCGTTTTCACTTTGAGGTAGAACCTGCCAATGACCATAACCATTTAGGGCTGTTTTATCAACGCAGCTTAACGTGGATTTTAACTCGCCCCAAGCGTTCTGGTTTAATAGCCTTAGCGCTATTAATATCGACAGCTCTGCCACTAAGCTTAGTGCAACAGGACCAAGGTGATGGCGAAGGCAATGACCGTTTATACATTAACTATCAATTAGAAGGTCGGCATAATTTAGCTGTTACCGAAGCGATGATTAACCGTATGGAGGATTACCTATACAGTAACAAAGACACCTTCTACATCGACGCGGTATACAGCTATTATGCGCCGCAAGATGCACAATCGACCATTTTGCTAAAAAAAGATATTCCCATTGAAATTGGCGAATTGAAAAAGATGATCCGCGAAGGATTTCCTAAATTTTCAATCGCGACCCCCCAGTTTGGGTGGGGTAATGAGAATAGTGGAATTAGGGTAACATTAACGGGCCGATCTACCACAGAACTGATTCGCCTCAGCGAACAAGTCTTACCGTTATTAAGTAATATTGAAGGCTTAGTTGATGTACGCTCAGAAGTGAACGGTGCGCAACAAGAAGTGGTTGTGGTGATAGATCGTGAAATGGCAGCAAGACTTGACCTCACCTTAAGCGATGTAGCCTCTAACATTGCAATTGCCCTTAGAGGTTCACCTTTACGCTCATTTAGACACGACCCTAGCGGTGAGCTTCGTATCGAGTTGGCTTATGACAAAAGTTGGCAAAACTCGCTTGAAAAACTTAAACAATTGCCAATTATTCGTCAAGGCGATCGCGTGTACACTCTGGACAGTTTAGCTACAGCCACGGTTGTTCCACGTTTTGATACCATTAGACACTTTAATCGCCAAACGGCCCTTTCAATTGGTGCAAACCTAGATGACTTCACAACAGAAGAAGCACAAGAAAAAATAACCCAAGTAATGGATTCTGTTAACTTTCCTTACGGCTATGGTTACTCGCTGCGAGGTGGCTTCGAGCGTCAAGATGAAGACCAATCTATCATGGCTGTTAACATGATTTTAGCTATCGCGATGATTTATATCGTGATGGCGGCATTGTTTGAATCCTTACTGTTACCTACCGCCATTATTACTTCGATTATGTTTTCCATCACTGGGGTATTTTGGGCTTTATGGCTAACAGGCACGCCTATGTCGGTCATGGCAATGATTGGCATCTTGATTTTAATGGGTATTGTGGTCAATAACGGTATTGTATTAGTCGATCAAATTAATCAGATGACACCCGAATTAGATAAACTGAGCGACACCATTATTAATGTGTGTATCACCCGGTTACGCCCAGTGTTAATGACGGTAGCAACAACCGTACTTGGCTTAGTTCCATTAGCAATGGGCGACACCCAAATCGGCGGCGGTGGACCACCCTACTCACCGATGGCTATTGCCATTATAGGTGGCCTTACTTTCTCCACTGTCACCAGTTTGTATTTAGTGCCTTTGTGTTATCAAGCACTATACTTAACTCGCCATAAGGCAGCGATTCGATTGGGTTTAGCCAACAATTTTGCCCAAAAGCTGTTACCTTGGACTCGATAAGATTATTCATAACAAATGTGTAACCTGCAAGTGATCAAATAAGCCAGATATTCAGTATCAATCTGAGGTTTATTGCAGGTTTCACTGCACAAATAAAGGGACAAACATGAAACTGAGATTTCAAAAAAAGATGATTAAATTGAGCACATTGGCCTTATTCGCATTCAGTAGCTGTGTGATAGCGGATGACAGCATGAGCGATGTCAAAATCACCTCAAAAAAGCTTAATGACAATACCTATATGTTTATGGGGGCTGGTGGCAATATTGGCGTATCAGCTGGTAGCGACGGTATTTTGATTATTGACGATCAGTTCGCGCCATTAGCCGATAAAATTTCAGCATCATTAAATGAGATACAAGCTGGAGTGCCTAAATACATTGTTAATACTCATTACCATGGAGATCATACTGGTGGTAATGCACATTTTGGCGCCACCGGCACCATTTTAGCCCACCACAATGTATTAAAACGATTAAGTGAAGACAGCAAAACGCCAAAATCTGCGCTGCCAGTCATTACCTTTGCTGAAAACATCTCTATTCATTTTAACCAAGACACTCTAGAAGTTATTCACCTTGGTCCAGGTCATACCGATGGCGACAGTGTGGTGATGTGGCAAAAAGCTAATATTATCCATATGGGCGACTTGTATTTTAAAGACCGTTTTCCTTATATTGACCTAAAAGGTGGCGGTTCAGTTGTGGGTTACCGCGATAATGTCAGCGCTATTTTAGATAAACTCAACAGTAAAACTCAGGTGATCCCAGGTCATGGTGAGTTAGCAACCCGTAACGAATTATTAAAATTTAAACATATGCTTGATGATTGTATCAATTGGATGCGCGGTGAAATTGAAATGGGACACGATCTGGCTAAAATTAAACAGCAAGGAGTTCCTAAAGACTATAAAGATTGGGGATGGCAGTTTATCTCAGCAGAAAAATGGATAGACACCTTATATCAAGATCTCAGTCCAACAGCAGATCAACAAAACTAAACATCGAGATGTAAATATCAACATCTAAGCAAAATTGAAAAAGCTTGCCTATCAGCAAGCTTTTTCGTCTATAAACTATAACGCCACACTCGGCAACGCATTCTCTTGCCTAAAATGCCAAAGCACCCAATAAACTGGTTTTAAATCTTTGCCACCAGCATAACGAAATGGCCAAGCAAAATAATACAGCCACTGCCAAGACGCTAAAAATTGTTTTGCTTTTTGCCATATCAATTCGCCACCCGCGGCACGATAAGCGTCGATAGCTTGAGAGATCAATGCATTGCGAGGGCCAATATAACGATACAAGCTGTGAATAAATACCAGTAAGTCTCTCACTTGTTGCGATATTTCCGATTTGTCTTGTTGATGCGCTTCAAAATCAATGAACTTCACTTCGCCATCTTGCCAACTAATATCGCGCAGAGCGGGACGTCCATGGGAAAAATGCATCATGTGTAAACTTGCTAAAGCAATCGCAACATCGTTAAGGATAATAGGCCAATGAGCTTCTTGATCATGAGCAAGCAAATCTTTAATCGTTGCACCCGCATCCTCAATAACCATATAGCCATCGCCGACATCAACCACCGCAGGTACTGGGGCACCATGCCTGGCCAACTCAGTAAGTACATCTATTTCTTTGTGTAATGCGAGAGCTGAATTCTGTTTAAGCAAACGCATCGCACCAGCTAGTTTCTCTACTTGTTTAAGCCAATAACGTTTGCCTTGAAACTCAAACGAGACCACTCGCTTTCCGCGATGTTCACGAATGAGTTCAGCAACTAATTGTTGAAAACGTTCATGTTCAGCCATAAGACTACCCAGTCAAAAAACACATTTTACAGATAAATAAATTATCTACCTGACTGGGAATAAGTTCAATAAAACCAATGCTTTTTGTTGTTATTAGATATGCATTTAGCGTTTTACTTTCACTTTAGCTATAGCGTGTTAACATTCTAAAAACACTGATAACACTCGCTTGCAGAATTAAGCAGAGTTTGAAACACGGACATAAAAAAACGTCCCTAAGGACGTTTTAATCATCATATTGCAGTGACTTGCTTATTCAGCAACCCAAGGGGTAGCGCGGTTTTCTAACAACACAGGGATGCCTTCTGTAATTGGATAAGCTAACTTATCAAATTTACAAATCAATTGTTGTGCTGTTTTATCGTATTCCAACTTACCTTTGCATACTGGGCAAGCCACAATTTCGAGTAGTTTTTTATCAAATGCCATGAGACAGTCCTTTTTTAGTTTGAGCCACTTGCTGTAATTGGCTCAACAATGCGTGATCAAATTCTGGGGTAAGCTTCGCATTTACCGGTAAATACCACCAGTGACTTTCAGCAAAATCGCGACATTTAACCGCATCTTTTTCAGTCATCACTAATGGGTGCTCGCCAGACAAGCGATGTAACTCTGTCGCCGAGAAAGCTTGGTGATCGGTAAATTCAACCGTATTAGCTAGGTTATAACCTAATTGAGTCAATGTATTAAAAAAACGTTGCGGATTACCAATAGCAGCCATCGCTACCACGTCTTGTGCAATAGGCAGTGGCTCACTATCAGATTGGCTCACCTGAACAAGTGGTCCCGGCGTTAAGCTCATTAACACTTCGTTTTGTTGTGCAGGTCCGCCATTGTTAATTATAAAGTCAACACTTTTTAAGCGCCAAAGTCCTTCGCGTAACGGGCCTGCAGGGATAAGGCATTGATTACCATATCGACGCTCACCATCAACTAAGGCGATTTCAATATCGCGTGCTAACGCATAATGCTGCAGGCCATCGTCACTGATAATCACATCCACATCATTATTTGCTAACAACATATTTGCCGCATCAACACGCTTAGCACCCACCACCATTGGTACCTGAGTGCGAGCGACTATCATCGCAGGCTCATCACCCACATCAATGGCTTTAGCTCCCACATTTACCGCTATGCAGCCTTGGATCTCAACGCCATATCCACGGCTGATAACACCAGGGGTGTATCCTTGCTGACGCAATAATTCAATTAAGTAGATCACGGTAGGTGTTTTACCACTGCCGCCAGCTGTAATATTGCCCACCACAATCACTGGTACCGGCAATGTTGTAGCGTGTTGAATACCAAGACTGAACATTAACCGTCTTAACATGGATACGACACCAAACAACCCAGACAATGGCAAAAATAACCATTTTGCCCAATGATTGTGATACCAAATACGATGGATTAATTGCTGCATTCCACCGACCCCTTACTGACTAAACTGCATCTTGTACAAATTCGCGTAAATACCCGCATGAGATATCAGTTCACTGTGATTACCGCGTTCCACGATTTTCCCCTGGTCAATAACCAAAATCTCGTCAGCACTTTCGATGGTCGATAAGCGATGAGCAATCACAATTGAAGTTCGATTATGACGCAAATTATCTAAACCTTTTTGAATGGCTTTTTCAGATTCTGTATCTAACGCTGAGGTGGCTTCATCTAAAATTAACACTGGCGCGTCTCGCAGCATGGCTCGAGCAATAGCAATACGTTGACGTTGACCACCAGAAAGTAACACGCCATTTTCGCCTACTTGAGTATCGAGACCATCAGGTAAGGTATCAATAAACTCCATGGCATAAGCAAGTTCTGCCGCGCGCACAATTTGCTCGCGCGTCACTTCACCTGGGTATGCGTAGGCAATGTTGTTGGCAATGGTGTCATTAAATAACGTCACTTGTTGCGACACTAGTGCAACTTGATTACGTAAAGACTTGAGCTGGTAGTCATAAATACTGGTGTCATCAAGGGTGATATCACCTTCGCTCAAGCCACCATAAAAACGGGTGATTAAACTGGCAATCGTTGATTTACCAGAGCCAGACCGTCCAACTAACGCCACAGTTTTACCCGGCTGCACTTCAAAGTTAATTCCATTAAGTGCCGGTTTTTCTTGTTCTGGATAAGCAAAAGTCACATTATCAAAACGTAGTTTACCTTTAACTCTGTCAACCGAATGCTGGCCATTATCTGGCTCAGGAGCGGTATCTAGTAATTCAAAAACAGTGGTACAAGCTGCAATACCGCGCTGAAACTCAGCATTAACACGGGTTAAATTTTTAATCGGCTGTAACATGGCAAGCATGGCACCTAAAATCGCCGCAAACGTACCCGCGGTCAAATCCGTTTTCATGCTGTCCCATGTGGCGGCATACAATACAAATGCCAGTGCAAACGACCCAATCACCATAATAAGTGGTTGACTCACCGCCTGAGCGACTGCGAGTTTCATATTTTGATATCTGTTGCGATCATTTACGTGGAAAAAACGATCAACTTCCGTTTTTTGACCACCAAACACTAATACGTTTTTATGGCCTTTAATCATTTGTTCAGTGGTGGCAGTAACCCCGCCCATGGCTGATTGAATTTGTTTAGAGACCTTACGAAAACGACGACTGACAACACTTATTACTATACCGATAATTGGCCCTATCACTAAAATACACAGTGAAAGCTTCCAAGAGTAATAGAACATAATCGCCAACATTCCCACAGCAGTCATACTGTCGCGAACAATAGAAATAAGCGCACTGCCAGATGCTCTGGCTATTTGTTCTGTGTCAAAGGTCACGCGAGAGATTAAATTACCGCTATTTTCACGGTCAATGTAGCTCACAGGTAAACGTAAATAATGCTCAAACACTTGCTGACGCATATCCATAATCAGTTGTGCACTGATAAAAGACACACAGTAGGTAGACACAAAGTTAGCTACCCCGCGCAACGTAAACATCAAAATCACCACTATAGGTGCCATAAACATAATGTCGTTGTCGGCATTAAATCCACCATGCGAAGGGACATCTACCCCCGCAACTACCGTTGGCGTTTGACTAAAGCCTTCGTCAATAAAGGGTTTAATAAAGGCAATAAATGCGGCGTCGACAGCACCATAGGTGAGTAGCGCAAGCACCGCCATAATAAACATGGTTTTCATTGGCGCGACATAAGTCATTAGGCGTTTAAAAACGACCCACATTTCATTTTTATCATTAGGAGTTGATACTGACATTGAATCCAATACTTAACTAGCAAACATAGGCCACATTCTACTCTGCTTTAAGTGACTCACCAAATTTAAACAAATGGTTATACCAAAATGGAGCTAAATGTTGGCGGTAAGTGGCTATTTTGTAGCCTTTTTCTGTAAATGTGATACTTATTTGACCTACATGTCCCGTCTGTAATGAGCTGATATCCCGCTGTTGATAGCGGGCCATAACATCACTTTTAGGAAAGCCATACTGATTGGCAAAACCTGCCGTCACAATAGCGAGTTCAGGGTTAACCACATCAATAAAGGCGGGAGTTGAAGATGTCCGACTACCATGATGGGGGACGAAGATAATGTCGGCTTCAACATCAGCCTGAGTTTGCAGTAACGATTGCTCTCGTAGCGTTTCAATATCTCCGGCAAGTAATACTCGCGTATTGCCATCAGATAACCTCATAACACAAGAGTTATTATTGTCATTGCCATTAAGCAATTGATTGTCGATGAAATGCATATTCAAACCATGCCAAGACAAATTACCTTGACACCTTTGGCTCAGAGACCTATCGGTATGATCCGCTAAACTAAAATCGGCAATCAATTGGCTTGCTGGAAATGCATCCGATAATACCGTTAAACCGCCCACATGGTCGTTATCATCATGGCTAACAATAATGTAATCAATGTCAGTGATGCCTCTAGAAACTAAAAAAGGCAAAATCGCCCTTTTAGCATAACTAAACTCGCCAAATGCAGCGCCAGTATCGTAAATAATCCCATGATTGCTTTGTTGCACTACAATCGCCATTCCTTGAGCGACATCTAACACATGCATTTGCCACACATCGTTATATTGGTGATTGGGCTCATCACTCCGTTGTATCGCTCCTAATAAGTGAGCCCCGACGGGCAGACACAATATGACTAAGCAATAACGGATAATGCGTTTATCTACAGCCAAATGAGGCCGAAGATAAACTAATATCAGCGCAATCAACACAAACAACACAGCGGCAAGCGACGGTTCAGTAATAGGTAATAACGCCCAAGGCAAGTGATCACTTACATGTAATAGTTCAACAAAGGGCACTAAACTAACATCAGCCAAGGTGAGTATTGTTGTACCAATATTTTCAATTACCTGTTGTTCAATACCGATAATACTTAACAATGTTGAACTCAATAACCACAAACAAAAGCTCAACATGGTTAATGGGATAACTACCACACTAAACCAAGGTACAAACAATAAATTCAACCAAATACTGTGTGGCGTCAGCGTCCCAAACAAAATGGCCTGAAGTCCACCTAATCCCAGCGCCAAACGCCATTGAATAGACCAAAGCGTGTTAACAGCATTCAATAAGTAAGATGCCATTTCTCGACCCTTTATCAATAGCCGCTGCCTGATGTTGCTTACAGCAACCTCAGTATGCATTGAAGCTGATGGCGGTGTGAACGATTGTGGCTTTACGGCGAGTAAAATGATAGCGAGCGCTAAAAACGATAACCACAGACCAGCACTTAATATGGCAATAGGGTCAAGCAGTAACACAAAAAATAGCGCATACAATAGTCGATCCCAGCTGTGGCTAAATTGCTTAACTACACTAAATATAACTAACAATAGCATCATCAATAATGCACGTTGAGTCGCGATCCCAAATCCAGACAAATAGCCATAACCCAAGGTGATAAGCGCAGCTACAAGCATAATGACTTGTGCTTTTCGGCCATGTTGTTGCGCCGAAAATATACGTGAACATAACATCAGCACGCCATAAAACAGGCCAAATACTACAGACAAATGTAAGCCCGATATCGCCACCAAATGCCCAGCCCCTGTTTGCCTAAGCTGCTGCCATCGAGCGTCATCAAGCTCACGTTTATCACCAAATATTAATGCTTGTAAAATGTCACCTTGGGGTAAGCGATGTAAAATAGGCAACGTTCTATCCATAATATATTTTCTAACTGAGGTATTACTGCTGATTAATTCAGCCTGTTTAACCCGTCCCTTTGCCACAATATGCTGACTAATAAAGTACTTTTGTTGGTTAAACCCACCTTGATTTTGAATACTGCTAATCCCTTTCATCCGAGCACTAAATTGCCAAATTTGCCCAGATTCAATTTTCGCTGGCTTTTGCCAAGTTAATCGGTAATATCGCTGCACATTAGAGAGTGCTATGGCTTCAAATAACGATCGGTCTTGTCGCGGTGGCATAACCCGCACATCGAAACTTATCCAGTCGCTGTTTTGGCTTACAAGTGTTACTATCTGCGCCGTAAATTGAATTTGTTGGGGTTTTTCAGCATTTTGGGGCAAATAAAGACATTGAAAAAACGCACTGAGCCACAGAATCGCAAAAAAGCCCCCCGCTAAAAAGGGCGTTTTTTTAAGGCAGAACAACACCAATAAGCACAAGATAGGCAAACACCATATGGGTGCCAGCGATGGCCATAACATTGCTGATAAAGAACAGGCACAAAAGCCATAGATAAATCGATTCATAGTGAATGAGTTAAGACATTAATCGACGAATATGCCAAAAAAATTAATCCAAAGATTTATGCCAAAACCAGAAACACTCCGTGAACACAAGTATTTACGGATGTTTGGCACATTATTACACAAGCCAAATTTATGGGCTCTTAACCGAAAATCCGCCCCTGGCGCTTTTGCTGTAGGCTTATTTGTGGCCTGGATCCCCATGCCATTTCAAATGGTAGTGGCTGCGGGTTTTGCAATTTTATTTAACGTTAACTTGCCAGTCGCGGTGGCACTTGTGTGGATCACTAACCCATTCACTATGCCCATTATGTTTTATGGCGCTTATTTGTTAGGGACTAAAATCCTTGGTCATAAAGCACAAGCATTTCAATTTGAAGCCACTTGGGCGTGGATTGAAGCCTCAGTGTCGACTATCGGCCCACCTTTTTTGGTTGGCTGCTTAGCTTTAGCCATTATTTCTGCGCTGATCGGTTTTGTGGTGATAAAAAGTATGTGGCGTTATTCGATTTTGTTTAAATGGCAAAAACGTAAAGGCGAGTAATACTAATCTGTGACACAAGCTCAGTAGATCAAAAAAGGCCACAATGAATATTGTGGCCTTTTGTTTTCTATATTGATGAAGCGTGGTTGCAAAGCATTCAGTCTTGATGATTTAAATTATGCGCCATTTGTTTCGCTAACCGCACAAAATCAGCAATTTCTTGATCGGTAAGACCGCTCTTCATTATTTCGTTAACGCGCTCCTCGGCTACCGTTAACCGTTTAACCACTTCGATTCCACTTGGGCTTATGCCTAAGAAATAACTGCGTTTATCCGTCGGATTGTCTAGCTTAAACACATAATCTAAATTAATTAATTCTTTAATCAGCCGAGCCAATTGAGCTTTGTCGATTAAGGTTTTTTGAACAATATCGTTTGCTGTCACCTGCTTATCTTTAAACGATATTATTTTAAGAACCCGCATGTGCAGCATAGTAATGCCTAAATCATCACTATCCATCGCCTGGCGTAACGACCTTTTCATGCTGTGTAATAAATTAAACAGCGGCTCTTTTATATTCTCAGACACAAGACTTCCTCAGTGTTATCTTACTCATACAATGATAGAGAAAGGGTTATTCATTAATAGTAAAGTGGGCGAGTATTGTTAAAAATAATGATTCTCTTACTCATTGGCATTAATACGGCGATAAAGCCAAACCAATAAATGCAAAATCAACAACCCACTAAAACTAATGGCAAAAAACAATAATGCAATGGACTCAACCACTTTAGGGGTTGCTGCAAAGTAATACCACCAGATAGGCCAAGTCAGTAAACTCAATATCGTTAGTTGCAGCATACAACGCTTACAACGGCCAATTTTCTGTTTGAATATTGAGTCACTACATTGATTACAAGCCATATTGCTAGCCTAAGATACACTGAAAACAGTGCAAAACCTTAAAGAACATTAATCAAACTAAAATGATTCGAATAACTCTAATCGCACTATTTTACCTTATTCATAATCATCTACCCGCTAATGCCGTAGCAGGAGCTATTTGGGTGGCTTTCCACGCCGGATAAATCGTGGCGAGTAAACTCATCACCAACCCCATTACAATGACAACAACCACATCTTGGCTATGTAATTCAGACGGTAAAAAATCAATAAAATAGATATCGGACGCTAAAAGTTGAAAGCTAAAAAGCTGCTCTAGTCCCTGAGCAATAGCACTTAAGTTATACGCAAAAATAACCCCTAAAATCCCACCAATAGTACAACCCATGACACCATTTAATGCACCTTGAAGAATAAAAATTGTCATTATTGCACCACGGCTAATCCCCATGGTCATTAAAATTGCAATTTCAGAGGCCTTGTCGCGCACAGCCATTACCAGTGTCGAGACAATATTAAAACACGCCACCGCAATTACCAGCGCTAAAACGAGATACATTACCAAGCGCACCAATTGAATATCTTGATACACATGCCCTTGCGAACGAGACCAATCATTTATGTATAAGTATTGCTCTTGAGCAAAGCCTAAATCACGTGTGACCGAAGCAGCATTGAGCACGTTAGCGACCTGTATACGCACACCGCTTACACCTTGACCTAATCCTAAAACATCGGCTAAATATTCAATAGGCACATAGGCTTGGGTTGATTCAATTTCGCCGCCCACATTGTAAACACCTGATACCACAAAACGGTGACTTTTGGCCGACGTCAATTGACTATTATTGGCATCTGGGGTGAACATTGCGACGGTATCGCCTACTTTAAGCTGCAGCTTATCGATTAGACTACGACCTAAAACGATATTATTTTGATTCCCTTGCAAAGATTGCCACGCTGTAGCAGACATATATTGGTTAATAGTCGACACATCTGCTTCGTGATTAATATCAATCCCGCTAACCACAAGCCCTTGAAAGCCGCCCGGCTTTTGCACTAATCCTTGCAAGCGAATAAACGGTGCCACACCGGTAATTTGTTCTGAATGTTGAGCACTGTTTGCAATCACTTTCCAATCGGCTATCGGCTCATTAACACCGACGAGTTCACCATGAGATACCACGCCCAATAACCGCTGTTGTAACTCTTTTTCAAAGCCATTCATCGTTGACAGCAACAAAATCAACACGCCTACACCTAATGCGATACCCGCCGTTGAGGCAAACGAAATAAACCCAATAAAGCTATTGGATTGTTTAGCACGAAAAAAGCGCCAACCTATTGTTAACGGTAACCACTTACTCATTCGGCTTGTCCTACTGTGTTAGCCACGGTTTGTAACACGCCATCTTTCATGGTTAATTGACGGTCCATTTTAGCAGCGAGTTTATGGTCGTGTGTTACCACAACAAATGCAGTATCAAACTGATGAGCGAGTTCACGGATCATTGTATAAACATTATCTGCACTGCTAGCATCAAGGTTACCCGTAGGCTCATCTGCCAGTACCAATTTAGGTTTATTAATCAAAGCACGTGCAATTGCCACCCGTTGACGTTCTCCACCAGATAATTGCGCCGGAATATGATTTAAGCGGTGCCCGAGTCCGACTCGGTCCAGCAATTTCTGTGCATCAGCTAAGGTTTGTTTTTTATCTCTACCTTGAATAAATGCAGGCATTGCGACGTTTTCTAATGCGGTAAACTCTGGAAGTAAATGATGGAATTGGTAAATAAACCCTAAATCTTGATTACGCACCTGAGCTTGGCGCACGGCAGACATACCATAGAGATCTTCACCATCAAGTAATACTGAACCAGATGTCGGTGTGTCTAAGGTGCCCATTATGTGCAACAAGGTACTTTTACCTGAGCCAGAGCTACCAACAATGGCTAATTGCTCGCCTTTATAAACCGTTAAATCAACGCCAGACAATACATGAGTAGTGACTTCGCCATCATGATATTGCTTACTAACTTGGTTAACCTGTAATAACGCGGTTTGTGTTTGACTCATTATTCGTATCTCAAAGCAGAAGCGGGTTGAACCCTTGCAGCCGACAGCGCAGGGTAAAGAGTGGCAAGTAAAGTGATTAATAGCGAGCCAACAACGATAAAACTCAACTGGGTGATCGACAAGGCAACCGGTAAGGTTTGCCCTACCCCTAAAATAGCAATGCCAAGCGTCGATAATATACTGTTCAAATTCAAGGTTAAGCCAATGCCGACAATGGTACCCAGGACTAAGCCAAGTAACGCATTTAACAACCCTTGGACAATAAAGATGGCCATCACAGATGACGTGGTAACGCCCTGGGTTTTAAGCACTGCCACGTCAGTTGTTTTATCTACCACCATCATGACAAGTGCCGATACCATGTTAAATGCAGCAACAGCCACAATTAAACTCAACATCAACGACATCATGTTCTTTTCCATTTTAACAGCAGAAAATAGATGACCATAGTCTTGACGCCAATCACTGGTTTCAATTTCTACCCCTTGCATAGCAAAGGCATTAACCATTTTTGACGCTATTTGCGGTGCAGTAAATGGATCAGATAAATACACCCGTAACTCATTTATCTCTTGGCTGTTTTGACGCATCAACTTGCGGGCATCTTGGTAATGAACATAAGCAACACTGCCATCAACTTGAGAACCCATCTCAAATACACCCGCCACGGTAAATTTACGTTGGCTCGGCACAGGTCCCATTGGGGAATACACCACGCCATCGCCACTGAGCAATCGAATTCTATCGCCAGTATTGACATCGAGCTTGCGCGCTAACTCGCTGCCAAGGACGATATTGTAATCACCTGCAGTAAGTTGCTCAAAGGCGTTTGAATAGGTATGCGAGGCAATACTCGACAACATTTGCTCAAGTTGTGGATACACGCCATAGACTTGTACGGCACTGATATTTTTACTCGACTGGATCATCGCCTGAGTGGTTGTACTTGGCACCATTCCACGAACACTAGTTCCTAATCCACCCTCGGCTAACACACGCTGGCTAAGTGGTTGCCAATCAGTAAAGCCTTGCTCACTGATTAACGTTAATTGCGGCACTGCGCCCAAGATACGGTTTTTTAGCTGGCCTTCAAGGCCATTCATTACCGAACTGACCACAATTAATGCCGCGACCCCTAAAAATATACCTGAAACAGCAAAAAAGGTAATAAATGAGGCAAAAGCATTGGCTTTTCGGGCGCGCCAGTAACGGTAGCCGATAAAAAACGAAAATCCGTAATTCATAAAAAAATACTAATCCTATGCGCTAATCACAGCGTATTAGTCTGACAATCAAGCTAATTTTGAAGATGAAAACAACAAGCCATTGTGTATGACTTGCTAAATCATTAAGTTGGGCACGATAATAGGGCTATTAGTGCGATAAATAAAGAGGCAAACCTTGATACCTGACAGCAATTCTTATTTTAGTGTGCCTCATAACTTTAACGCTTACTTGTCGCCGTGGGATGCAAGCCAGGGTTTACCGAGTGAAGATGAGCTAAAAGACATGCAATCTGTGGGCTTAAGGTTATTGACTGAAGTCAAAAATCTCGAGGCCAGCTGTCTATTACAATTGCGTAATCTAGATAATGACGCCAAAGCGGTTGTGGATTTTTTAAAATTACAATCTCGCAAAGTCGATTTAGTATTACAACATGTACTCGAAAAAGAAGTTCAAGAAGGTCAGCAAGTTAAAGGCAATCAATTCGGCGGTAGCGGCATCAGCATTACCAGTACGTTTGCACTAAATGTCGGGGATTATCATAAAACCCATATTTATTTGCACACCGAAGTCGTCGCTTTATTGTGTCTTTGCCAGGTCACTCAATGCACGCCCATTGATAATGATGATCCTGACAGCGAACCGCAATGGCATTGTGAACTTGAGTTTAGCCAAATTCTTGAAGATGATATTGAACAACTTGTAAAAGCCAGTTTAGGCGTACAACAAAAAATGCTTAAAAAGCGTAAACAGAATATTGATAAGCAACGACGCTAACAACCGCGTAAACATAATGGCGTTTCAATACAAATTGACTGCAAACGGAACTGAAAAAGATTTTAATGAAACAATTTAGTGTACTCACGCCGCCGAGTGTAAAAAAAGGCCAACAAATACAAACTTTGGCAACTTTAGGTGGGGTATCTCAAGCCATCACCTTAGCCAAGTTAATTCAGCAACAACCTGGTACTAGCATTATTGTGACTCACGACACGCCAAGTGCATTGTCGCTTGAAGTCGAGATCAGTTATTTATTGCACAACAGCAATATAAACGTGTGCTTATTTCCAGACCGCGAAACCTTGCCTTATGACAATTTCTCTCCGCATCAGGATTTGATATCACAGCGACTCGAAACGCTCGCCAATATCAGTCAAAGTCAGCATAACGTTGTCATTGTGCCAGTGAACACCTTAATGGTACGTCTGCCACCTAAATCATTTATGACCGCCAATGTCATGGTGCTCAATAAAGGCGACATTTATAGCTTACAACAAGCAAGACAGCACCTTACCGACACGGGTTATCACTTAGTTGAACAAGTTTATGAGCATGGTGAGTTTGCCATTCGCGGTTCAATTATCGATATTTTCCCTACAGGCTCGCGCCAACCACTGCGTATTGAGCTGTTTGATGATGAAGTCGAATCGATCCGCTTTTTTGATGTCGACACACAACGTTCAGGCATGGCACGTGATGCCATCCGCATGTTACCAGCAAAAGAGTTTCCTACCGACAGCAATGCTATTGAAGGCTTTAGACAGCGCTACCGTCGCCGCTTTGAAGTAATATCAAAAGAGGCTGAATCAGTTTATCAATTAGTTAGCCGTAATTTGATGCCGGCTGGCATTGAAAACTACTTACCGCTGTTTTTTGATGAAACCGCTACACTATTTGACTATCTACCTAACGATAGCCAATTAATTACCCTTGGCGATATCGACAAGGCCAGTAAAAATCATTTACATGAAGTGGCAGTGCGTTATGAAGACAGGCGCATTGATCCATTAAGGCCGCTACTGGCACCGCAAGAATTGTATTTGTTGCATGACGAATTATTTGCCGCTTTTAAGCCGCTAACCCGCACACAAATAATTCAACAACATCATGTCAACGACACCGACAACGCTGGGCAGCCGTTAGCCCAAATTGAGTTACCCACTCATGCACTCGTCGCCAACGTTGAAAAACTGCCCGACATTAATGCCAATCACAAGCTCAAGCAGCCACTGATAGCCCTGCAAGAATACAGCGCTCAACACACACAATTATTGTTTAGTGCCGAATCAGAAGGTCGCCGTGAAGCCTTGCTTGAACTGTTTGCCAAAATAGGGATTAAACCTAAACAATTTGATCACTTAAATGACTATCTCGCAGCCAAAGATGCCATAGGCTTAATGGTGTCGCCGCTTAGCCGTGGTTGTGTCTTAACCGACACGCCAAAGGGTGTAGTGAGCATTATTTGTGAAACGGAACTATTTGGTCAGCGAATTTCACAGCAACGTCGTCGTGAAAAACAAAAACAAGTCAGTTCAGATGTATTGGTTAAAAACTTAGCTGAGTTAAAAGTTGGCCAACCTATTGTGCATTTAGAGCACGGTGTAGCACTTTATCAGGGGCTAGAAACACTTGATACCGGAGGCTTAGTTGCCGAATACTTAAAGCTAGAATATTCAGGTGGCGATAAACTCTATGTGCCAGTGTCTTCGCTGCACTTGATTAGCCGCTTTAATGCCAGTGGCGATGGTGACGCTCACCTTAATAAACTCGGCAATGAAACCTGGGCCAAAGCGAAGCGCAAAGCGATTGAACGTATTCGAGACGTTGCGGCAGAGTTATTAGATGTCTACGCCCGCCGTCAAGCTCGCCCAGGCGAAGCCATGACCATTGATGAGCAAGAATATGCTCAATTCAGCCAAGGCTTTCCATTTGAAGAAACCGTCGACCAAGAAACAGCAATTCATGCCGTATTAGAAGACTTGCAAGCCCCGCGGGCAATGGATCGTTTAGTGTGTGGAGACGTTGGTTTTGGTAAGACAGAAGTCGCCATGCGAGCGGCTTTTGTTGCCGTAAATTCTGGTAAGCAAGTTATCGTATTGGTGCCGACTACCCTACTTGCTCAACAACACTACGAAAACTTTAAAGACCGTTTTGCCGACTGGCCAATTGTCATTGAAGTGATGTCTCGCTTTAGAACCACCAAAGAGCAAAAAAGCGTCGTTGAACAACTGTCTGAAGGTAAAGTCGATATTGTTATTGGCACTCATAAGTTATTATCAGCAGAGGCCGACTTTAACAATTTAGGCTTATTGATTATCGATGAAGAGCATCGTTTTGGTGTACGTCAAAAAGAAAAGATTAAAGCATTGCGTGCCAATGTGGATATTTTAACCTTAACGGCCACGCCGATTCCGCGAACACTCAACATGGCCATGTCTGGCATGCGTGATTTATCGATTATCGCCACACCACCCGCTAAACGTTTAGCAGTAAAAACCTTTGTGCGCGAATACGACAAAGCCACAGTGCGCGAAGCCATCTTGCGTGAAATTCTCCGTGGTGGCCAAGTGTACTACCTACACAACAATGTCGAAACCATCGAAAAAACCGCACAAAATATTCGAGATTTATTACCTGAAGCTCGCGTTGTTACTGCTCACGGTCAAATGCGCGAACGCGATCTTGAAAAAGTCATGTCGGACTTTTATCACCAACGTTTTAACGTGTTGGTATGTACTACCATCATCGAAACCGGTATCGACGTACCAAGTGCTAACACCATTATTATCGACCGTGCCGATATGTTTGGTTTAGCCCAGTTACACCAGTTACGTGGCCGTGTTGGCCGCTCGCATCATCAAGCATATGCTTACATGATGACACCGCATCCAAAGAGAATGACACCCGATGCGCGTAAACGCCTTGAAGCTATTGATGCATTAGAAGATCTTGGCGCGGGCTTTATGCTCGCCACCCAAGATTTAGAAATTCGCGGCGCAGGTGAATTACTCGGTGATGAGCAAAGCGGTCATATTTCTAAAATTGGTTTTAGCTTGTACATGGAAATGCTCGAGTCTGCGGTAAAAGCCTTAAAAGAAGGTAAAGAGCCATCTCTTGCCTATATGATGAGTGCCAAAGCGGAAATTGATCTACGCATACCCGCATTGCTGCCTGAAGATTATGTTAGTGACGTCAATATGCGCTTGTCACTTTATAAACGTATCGCCAATTGCGAAAACGACAATATGCTTGATGAACTTAAAGTCGAATTTATTGACCGTTTTGGCATGTTACCAGACCCAACACGTAATTTAATGGCCATTACCTTGTTTAAACATCAAGCAACCTCGCTTGGAATCGTGAAAATTGAAATGCATGCTAAAGGCGGTAGCGTTGAATTTGGCCAGGAAAACTGCGTCGATCCGATGTTTATTATTGGTTTGTTGCAAAACCAGCCACAAATCTATCGAATGGACGGGCCAAATAAGTTAAAGTTCATCATTCCTGCTGAAACAAGCAAAGAGCGTCTTGAATTAGTCAACACCTTGCTTGAACAGTTCGCCAAACATCAAACTGGAGACAAATAGTGCTTCGTAAATTTGCGATATCTATCGCCGCTATCACAGCGCTATCCCACAGCTTTTCAGCCCATGCAGAATCATGGTTTGAAGTTGAAGTATTTGTATTTGAACGCCAACATCCGTCAGTTGAAAAATGGCTCGATGCATCACCCCCAAAATTAGCCAATAACACAGTCGATATTATCACTCCGGTGATCAGTACCGACATTACAGGGGTTGCAGTGGGGCTCAATGGCTGTTCATCTACAGACTGGGCCAGTGACACCAGCAACTGTAACGACCCAAAAGTCAGTAATAATATTGCGACTCATCCAAGCCAGGTTCCCTTTAATATTGGTGCAAACAGTCCGCAATCGGCTTACCTAGGTCAAGGACCGCTACTACTCGCGCAAAGCCAAGGACAATTTAGCGATATTATCCGCACCATTAGCCGCGAGCCCTATGTTAAAGGCTTAGTGCACTTAACATGGCAGCAAAATATGCAGTCCCGTCGTGCAGCAAAACCTGTGCGTATTTTTGGTGGCAAAGATTTCTCTAAAACCTTTGATTACCATGGGTTAAGCGTTAATAAACCTGCTGATACCAGTAATAGTGTACCTGTGGGAGAATACAGTGCATTAGGTGGGTTTTATGATGCACCGAAAATTAGCCCAGTATGGGAACTCGATGGCTCAATTAATATCTACTTAAGCCATTACTTGTATATCGAAAATAATTTGGCGTTGCGTAAACCAACCCAAAAAATGATTGAATCAACCCCAGCTGCATTTAATGAATACGCAGCATTAGATATTGATGGAAAAAAACAATTAGCCCCTTATCTGCAAAGTATTCCATTGATCCAAAACCGCCGAGTAAAAAGTGGCGAGTTACATTACTTTGACCACCCTCAATTGGGTATCGTGATGCAAATTCGTAAAATGGCGCAACCAACTAACGTGAAACCAATTGATTTAACAGGTTATAAACCACAAGCAGAGCCAATGCCTTACGCGGGTTAATATATTCAGTAATGACACACAAAAAAACCGGATCACTGAATCCGGTTTTTTATTGCATACTCGCTCTTTACTGCACGCTAATAAACGCAAACCCCTTAACCGTTAATGTGACTCACTAATTGCTGCGCGGCTTCAATGCGGGCTTGTTGCTCTAAAGCTTGGCACACTTGTTCAGATTTACCTTTGAGCGCTAATGCGGTGTGCAATGGCTCATCTGCTGGCCAAACAAAATCGCTCAATAATGAGTTAACGCCTGTTGGGTCGTTACATACTAAAATCATGTCACAACCTGCATCTAAAGCCGCTTTTGCTCGGCCAAGATAATCGCCTGCAAAACTGGCGCCCTTCATGCCTAAATCGTCAGAAAATATGACCCCATCAAACGCCAATTGCTGACGTAATACCGTTTGTAACCAGTATGCAGAAAACCCAGCAGGATTAGGGTCAATTGCCGAATACACTACGTGCGCGGGCATCACACCTTGCAACTGTTTTTGGCCAATGAGTTGCTTAAATGGCACCATATCAAATGCATCAACCACGTCTTTAGTGCGAGGGTCTACCGGCATTGCGATGTGCGAATCAGCAGCAACACTGCCGTGTCCAGGGAAATGCTTACCCACTGCCGCCATACCCGCTTCGTTCATGCCGATAATAAACTGCTCGGCTAATGCACTGACTTGTGCGGGATCAGGACTAAAACTGCGCTTACCAATCACTTCACTTATACCATTTACATCTAAAACAGGTGCAAAGCTTAAATCAATATCGCAGGCCAGCAGCTCAATAGCCATTAAAAATCCGCACTCTTTCGCCCATTGTTTTGCTAATGTTAAGTCCATGTTCGCAGCAGGTAAAATATCACCCATTGCAGGAATTAAACTAAAACCATCGCGAAAACGTTGTACCCTGCCACCTTCATGGTCAACGGCAATTAATAATTCTGGCCGAATACGGCGAACCTGCTTAACCAACTCAATTAACTGGTTTTTATTTTCAAAATTACGTGTAAATAAAATTATCCCACCTACTTTTGGGTGTTGTAACTGCTCAGTTTCCAGATTTGATACTGTTAAACCGGCTAAATCCATCATTAAATAGCTCAAACTGTTCCCCTAATCCCATCGTTAGCATCGAAAAATTGCGATTATTGTGCATGATAAGACAAGCTAATGTGAAAATTATGCATAAAAAAATCTAATGAACTGTCATTCATCAAACTGTGGGATACTCTGCCAACAAAAGAGATAAACCGCCAAGATGATATAAGGCGATTATACTCATTAATAATGAAAACAATAAACGACTCAGCAAGGGTTACACAAAATGATTAGCGTATTTGACATGTTCAAAATTGGTATTGGTCCTTCAAGCTCACATACCGTGGGCCCAATGAAGGCTGGTAAAATTTTTATTCAACATGTTGCAGACAATAATTTATTGGATCAAACCGATGAATTACAAGCAGAATTATTTGGTTCATTAGGCCAAACAGGAAAAGGTCATGGTACCGGTAAAGCGGTCATTTTAGGTTTAATGGGTGAAGACCCAGAAACCGTTGACACCGATGGGATTGACGCCATTTTAGACGTGGTTTCAACCACTCAAAAATTAACTCTCGCCGATGGCCGTTTAGTTAAATTTACTCGTGATGATGGTATTACTTACCACAGACGTAAAACCTTACCTGCACATGCCAATGCCATGACGTTATACGCACTGTCAAAAGGCGAATGCATTTATAAGCGCACTTATTATTCTGTGGGCGGCGGTTTTATTCTTGATGAAGACGAAATTACCCAACGAAATGCATCACCAGCCACCCCAATTGAACAAGCCCCCTACGACTTCAATAGTGCATTACAGTTATTACAACTGTGTTGTGATAACGGTTTAAGCATTTCATCGTTAATGATGTCTAACGAATTGAGCATCGCCAGCGAAGAAGATATTAAACAAGGCTTGTGGAAAATTTGGCAAACCATGAAAAACTGCGTAGAGCGCGGTTATCAAAAAGAAGGTATTTTGCCTGGCGGCTTAAAGCTTCGTCGCCGTGCGCCGGCACTTTATCGCCGCTTAAAAGCCGAAGGCCGTAATAACACCGATCCGTTAACCGCAATGGATTGGGTCGATTTATTTGCCTTGTCTGTTAACGAGCAAAATGCTGCGGGCGATCGCGTCGTCACAGCACCAACAAACGGTGCTGCAGGGATTATTCCTGCCGTATTGTGTTACTACGATATGTTTGTCCAAGAAGTCGACATAGATGTATGCAGCCGTTACTTACTCACCGCTGCAGCGATTGGTATTTTATATAAGAAAAATGCTTCTATCTCGGGTGCCGAAGTCGGTTGTCAGGGTGAAGTTGGCGTAGCTTGTTCAATGGCGGCTGGAGCATTAACCGAAATTATGGGCGGCACAGTTGAACACGTTGAAAACGCAGCTGAAATTGGCATGGAACATAACCTTGGATTAACCTGCGATCCGGTTGGCGGCCTCGTACAGGTTCCGTGTATTGAACGTAATGCGATGGGCGCGGTGAAAGCCATTAATGCTTCACGCATGGCACTTCGTGGAGATGGAAACCACAAGGTGTCGTTAGACAAGGTCATCAAAACCATGATGGACACTGGCAAAGACATGCGCAGCAAATACAAGGAAACCGCCAAAGGTGGTTTGGCCGTTAATATCGTTGAATGTTAATACCAAGTCATCGATATTAATCCAATAAAAAATGCCTGTTAGTGATAACAGGCATTTTTGTTTTAGGTATGCAAATTAATCCGTTTTAAATTGAGCAATTTGTCCCCGTAATTGCTGTGACAATCCATCAACTTGTATGCTGGCACTGTAAGATTGCTGCGCGTTCAATGCCGTTAATCCAGCTTCGTCACTGATATTGACAATATTACGATTAATCTCATCGGTCACAGCGGTTTGTTCTTCTGCAGCTGTTGCAATTTGAGTTGCCATATTCGATATTGTGGCAACCGATTGAGTGATTTTACTGAGCGCCTCACCCGCTTGTGCAGCTTGTTCTGTGCTTTTAAATGCTTGCTGGCGACTTGCGTCCATAACCGTCACAGCATCTTTAACACCATTTTGTAATTGGCCAATCATTTGTTGAATTTGATTAGTCGAATCTTGAGTACGCTTGGATAACGTTCGAACCTCATCCGCCACAACCGCAAAGCCGCGACCATGTTCACCCGCGCGGGCAGCTTCTATTGCTGCGTTTAGAGCTAATAAATTTGTTTGGTCAGAAATACTGCGGATTACCTCTAATATAGTGCCAATATTATCGGTATCTTTTTCAAGCTGATGCAATGCCGTTGCAGCGTGCTCAACACCCTTGGCTAACTCCTCAATTGAGGTAATGGTAAGCTGGACCACTTTATCGCCCTGCACCGCTTGAGTATCTGAGTCTTTAGCCGCTTGCGCCGCTAATTCAGCATTGTTAGCCACTTCAATCACTGTGGCTTGCATTTGATTCATTGCTGTAGCCACTTGTTCTGTTTCACTTTGTAGACGCTGCATTCCGCCTAAGGTTTCATTGCTTGACGAGGTTAATTGCACACTCGCAGCGCCTAATTGCTGGCTGTTATCATTAAAATCAATAATTAACTCGCGTATTTGGCGTACAAACAAGTTAAAGCTACGCGCGACTTTAGCAATTTCAGTATTACCAAAATCATCAAGTTTGACCGTTAAATCTTTCGCACCCGAGGCGATATTACGCATCGAATCATCTAATATTCTCAATGGATTAACAATCTTGCGGTAGAGCATCAATAAAATAATGGTCAGAAACACACCTAGGCCGATATTTCCCCACAATTGTACGCTCGCGGCAGATTCTGTTGCTAACAAGGTCTCTTCAACTGCGGCATCAAACTTGCCATCAATTTCAGCTGCTAGTAAATCTAAATCATCAGCAAGGTTAGATGACACTTCATCAAAACCACCCGCACCTTTCATAAGGTGATTACCGGCCTCAGTACCTTGAGTCAAATAAGCATCAGCCATGTTAACGCCAGAGGCATGCAAATCATTTACTTTGCGTTTAATCTCTTGCGCTCTTTGACCGACATCTGGCGCAACAGCAATCAATAAATCAAGGTTTTCTAGCGCACTATTTAGGCTGTCTAATGCTTCAGCTTTGGCTTCGTCGCTTTTGGTAGCGCCAACATCGGTTAAAAACTGTTGAATTTGCACTACAAAATAACGCGTGTCTTTAAGTGCGAAAATAGCATTAACCTGTGCTTCTTCGTTCTTTACGCCTTCATAAATATGGGATTGTTGAATATTACTGACCGAAATCAAAATCACTAAAGCCAATAAGGACAGAGTAATTGTAATTTGGAGCATTTTTTTTATCGATAAATCAAACATCGTTTAGGCACCATTATAAGTAAGATTCTTTTTATAGAATAACGCTCGGTATCTTAACTGTCATTGAGCACGATCCATTTATATGCGCTATATCTTATTTGCAAAAATAATGAATCGAAAAGACAGTCAAAAATCCTTAAAACTTATAATCCCTCACAAATTTATAACATCATCATACTTTAGCCTGATCAACATAGAAATGGGATTTGAGTAATTTGTGTTATTTTTAGATTGAAATACTCTTTGAATTTTTCGTGAATACGATTAAGGAGGCTGACTCTGATGAAATATGTAATCTGACGAAAATTAGTTTAGGCTGCAAGACTACAAGACAAACCTCAAAGGCATTAGCACAATACAGTTTGGAGATAACATAACCACAATATTGTTTTTTATTTCATCGAACATCCTCCACTTGCAACAAATATATACTTATTTTAACGCCTTTATTTTTTGTATTTAATCGTTGTTTTCTGCATTGAATTAGCATTAGATGTAAGCAGGTTGTATTTGAAGGAAGAAATGAAACAATGAAAAATATTATATGTGACATCGATGGTGTATTACTGCACGACAATAAGTTGATTCCAGGTAGTGATAAATTTATTCACCGCATCTTAGAGCAAGGTAATCCGCTGGTTATTCTCACCAATTATCCTGTACAAACTGGTAAAGATTTACAAAACCGTCTGGGCGCGGCGGGCATTAATGTGCCAGAAACCTGTTTTTATACTTCGGCCATGGCAACGGCTGATTTTCTTAAGCACCAAACCGGCACCAAAGCCTATGTGATTGGTGAAGGCGCCCTCACCCACGAGCTATACAATGCAGGGTTTACAATTACCGACATTAATCCAGACTTTGTGATTGTGGGCGAAACTCGTTCATATAATTGGGATATGATCCATAAAGCATCACGCTTTGTTGCCGGAGGTGCCCGCTTTATTGCCACCAACCCTGATACCCACGGCCCAGCATTTAGCCCAGCATGTGGTGCATTATGTGCTGCCATCGAACGAATTACAGGCAAAATGCCATTTTACGTGGGTAAACCAAGTTCATGGATTATTCGCTCTGCACTTAACCACATTCAAGGCCATTCTGAAAACACCATAATTATTGGTGACAATATGCGCACCGATATTTTAGCGGGCTTTCAAGCCGGTCTTGAAACCATTTTAGTCACCAGTGGCGTCAGCCAAATGAGCGACATAGATAAAGAGCCATTTAGACCAAACCATGTGTTCGCTTGTGCCGGTGACATTGACGTGGTGTAAGGCCACACATTTAACGATTACATTTACATTAGGTAACACATTATCAAGCCAGAGCCCTTGTCATAGCGCGCTGGCTTGATTCATTATGCTGCTCCGAAAATATAAAAATGATAATCAGGATAGAGCATGAAACGATTGTTTCCTTTTTGCGCTGTAGCGCTGCTCAGTGCATGTAATGGTGGTGAGTCAACCACAGCACCACAAGATACTTCCACAAAAATAACTCAAATGAGCTTTGACGAGCAACGTTTTAGAACCGATATAAAAACCTTATCATCAGACAAATTTGAAGGCCGCGCACCCACCACCCTCGGCGAAAAACTCACTCTCGACTATCTGTCTGCCGCGTTTACCGACATGGGCCTTATCGGCGCGAATAATGGCAGCTATTTACAACCTGTGCCTATGGTCAGCTACACGCCCAGCGAGCAACAACAGGTTAATTTAGCGGGTATTGAGATGCAATATCGCCAAAATATTGTGCTGGGGAGTCGCCACGATAATCAACAAGTGAGTATTAAGGATGCACCATTGGTGTTTGTTGGTTACGGCATCAACGCACCTGAATATGATTGGAACGATTATCAAGACATCGATATGCAAGGTAAAATAGCCATTATCTTGGTTAATGATCCAGGCTTTGCACACCCTAATGATAAGAAGTTTAATGGCAATGCCATGACGTATTACGGTCGCTGGAGCTATAAATTTGAAGAAGCTAGCCGCCAAGGTGCGCTCGGCGCGATTATTATTCACGACACCAAACCGGCATCTTACCCTTGGTCTGTGGTTGAAAACAGCTGGACTGGTGCGCAACAAGATTTAGTGCTTAACAAAGCAGAACAAGACAAACGAGTACAAGTTGAAGGCTGGATAACCTTAGACAGTGCCCAGCAGTTATTTAATAAAGCGGGTTTGTCGTTAAGCTCATTAATGGACCGCGCAGCAGACAGTGCATTAAACGTCGATTTAGCCCAAAACGCCTCCATCGAATTTACTAATAAAGCCGAATATGCCGACAGCTATAATGTCGTGGCCACGTTACCTGGTACAAGCCAAGTGAATGAACATATCTTATTTACCGCACATTGGGATCATATTGGTACCGATGACAGTAAAGAGGGCGACAAAATCTACAATGGCGCCCTAGATAATGCCTCGGGCACCGCTGGGATATTAGAAATAGCGCGTCAATTTTCCCAGCAAGCTAAAGCGGGTAATGGCCTTAAACGATCGTTAACTTTTATTGCCACAACAGGTGAAGAGCAAGGCTTACTCGGTTCACGCTACTACGCGGCCAATCCACTTTATCCAATCGATAAAACAGTCGCTGTATTCAATCTCGACAGCACCAATGTGTATGGAAAAACTAAAGATTACACTATTGTTGGCAAAGGCCAATCTGAATTGGAAGAGTATCTAGATAAGGCTGCTGCGAGTCAACATCGTGTTACAACAGGCGAGAGTAACCCTGCTTCTGGCGGCTTTTTTCGTTCAGATCATTTCAGCTTTGCCAGGTTAGGTGTCCCTGCCGTATTTGCCGGTGGCGGCGCGCAGCCACTTGATGAAGCGACAGCGCAGTACAAAGCCGCAATGAGCGAACAAATGAAAGGGTGTTATCACAACGTATGCGATCATTACCGTGCAGATTGGGATTTATCTGGTGCATTGCAAGATCTGGGCGTGTATTACCAAGCGGCTCATGCATTAGGGAACAATCAAGATTGGCCAGGCTATTATACTGGCTCTGAGTTTCATCTACTTCGCCCGGCAGACTAACACTACCGCGGTATCCTTATTCCTTCCCACCCAAGGATTTGCCCATTAATTTTTGATGGGCTTTTTTCAATTATATAGCCTTACTTAACTAGAACCCTGTATTAGAAATATATTGATAATTTTTAAAATCAATATGTTAACTTCAATACACTTTCAAGCTTGTAATTGGTTTTACTAACAAAGCGAATTAACGCGCCAATAGTAGCCTATTGCAGTTAATTCAATGCTGTTAGAAAGACAAAGGGCTGTATGGAAAGCTTATGTTATCCAAAGTTAAGTTTGCTTACCTTATGCCCTAATGTGTTAAATGAGCGCACAAAATAAGTGCATCGTTAGTTTAACGCTTAGCAATTTCTACTTCTCGAGCCCCTAAAATGGCCTGATTGCTCAAATAAACAACAAACGCACTTGTTCAGTGCAACTAAGCATTAATTGAGTTTGAATTGATAAATCATGAATATTTTGACGATATTTGCAATATAATTACAGATCTAACAACGAAAACCAGCTTTTATTAAATAACACACAATTAAAACTCAATCATAAAGAGATAAAATCATTAAAAACACCATATTTATGATGTTATCTCAAAAAACTTACTTGGCTATTAACAAAAATGCTGGCAAAGTAGCAAACAGATAAAGATTAGCCAACGCTGCTGGAGCCGTATTATGTGTTCAATATTTTCAATTTTAGATATCAAAACTGATGCAAGCCAACTACGTCAAGTTGCTTTAGAAATGTCAAAATTACTGCGTCATCGCGGTCCAGACTGGTCTGGTATTTATGCTGACGACAAAGCAATTTTAGCCCATGAACGTCTTGCCATTGTTGACGTAGACCACGGCGCACAGCCACTCATCAGCCTCGACGGCAACCTTGTATTAGCGGTTAACGGAGAAATCTACAACCATAAGCAGCTTAAAGCGCAGTTAGGTGACAAATACCAATATCAAACTAACTCAGATTGCGAAGTGATCTTATCGCTTTATCAAGAGTACGGCTGTGACTTTTTAGACAAACTCAACGGCATCTTTGCCTTTGTGTTATACGACAAAGCTAAAGGCACTTACCTAATTGGCCGTGATCATATTGGTATTATCCCGCTATACACAGGTTTTGACTCATCAGGTAACTTTTATGTTGCCTCAGAAATGAAAGCACTGATGCCAGTGTGTAAAACCGTAGCAGAGTTTTTACCTGGTCAGTACCTCTACTCAGCAGATGGTAAACCAACTCACTACTACCAGCGCGATTGGAAAGACTTTGACGCAGTTAAAGACAACCCAGCCAGTGTAGAAGAATTACGTGATGCACTTGAAGCCGCAGTTAAACGTCAGCTAATGTCAGATGTACCTTACGGCGTATTATTGTCTGGCGGATTAGACTCATCTGTGGTGTCAGCTATTACCCAAACATTTGCTAAACACCGCATCGAAAACGATGGCGAAACGGGCGCATGGTGGCCACAACTTCACTCATTTGCAGTGGGTTTAGCTGAATCACCAGATTTAGTTGCCGCACAAAAAGTAGCTGATGCCATTGGCACCATTCATCACCCGATTGTGTACACCTTCCAAGAAGGCTTAGATGCGATTAAAGAAGTGATTTATCACTTAGAAACTTATGATGTCACCACCATTCGTGCTGCTACGCCAATGTATTTAATGGCTCGTAAAATTAAAGCTATGGGCATTAAAATGGTGTTATCTGGCGAGGGTGCAGACGAACTATTTGGCGGTTACTTGTACTTCCATAAGGCTCCAAACGCTCAAGCATTCCACGAAGAACTGGTGCGTAAACTAGACAAACTACATTTATTTGACTGCTTACGTGCTAACAAAGCCATGGCAGCATGGGGACTTGAAGCCCGCGTACCTTTCTTAGATAAAGAGTTTATTGACGTGGCAATGCGTGTAAACCCAGAAGCTAAGATGTCAAAAGATGGACGTATCGAAAAACACATTTTACGCCAGGCATTTGAACATAAATTACCGAAAGAAGTGGTATGGCGTCAAAAAGAGCAATTCAGTGATGGTGTGGGTTACTCATGGATTGATGGCTTAAAAGCTCACGCAGCTGCCAACGTAGATGACGTGCAGTTTGCTAACGCTAAATTCCGTTTCCCATATAACACACCAGAGTCAAAAGAAGCCTACTTCTACCGCAGCTTCTTTGAAGAGTTCTTCCCACTAACCAGTGCAGCTGAAACCGTACCAGGTGGCAAAACAGTGGCCTGCTCTACTCCAGAAGCGCTATTGTGGGATGCAAGCTTACAAGGCATTAACGACCCATCGGGCCGTGCCGTTAAAAACGTACATGCCAGCGCGTATTAATTGCTACTGATTTGAAATAACAAAAACTGCTACAATCATCATCAAGATAATCTGTAGCAGTTTTTAACTCTATGCGTGTTTATCGTTCGTGATCAAATAATCGACAAAGATAAATACGCTCTAAACAAACACTTCAATAAAGAAAATAACTAAAATCAATCAACCTCTTTATCGTTCATCTTTTTATTCAATATGATAGTGCCTGAATCTTTACTCTTTTTAAGTTTGATATTAATAAGCTCAACAACGAGTGAAAAGGCCATTGCAAAATAAATGTACCCTTTAGGCACATGAAAATCTAAGCCCTCTGCAACCAGTGTAAAACCAATCATCAATAAAAAAGATAAGGCAAGCATTTTGATGGTTGGATTACTGTCAACAAAATCACTGATAGGTTTAGATGCAAATAACATCACAATCACCGAAATAATGATTGCGATAATCATGATAGAAATATTACTCACTAACCCTACCGCAGTAATCACAGAGTCCAAAGAAAACACAATATCGAGTACAGCAATTTGGATCAGCACAGAGTAAAACCCAACAGAGACAATATCTCGCTGGCTATCTTCAGGAACTTCAAAACTACTGTGGATTTCATGAGTTGACTTAGCCAGCAAAAATAGACCGCCAAAAATCAAAATCAAATCTCTTCCAGAAATAGCTTGCTCTAAGATTGTAAAAATAGGTTCAACCAACCCCATTATCCAGTATAAGCTCAATAGCAATGCCAATCTTGCAAACATGGCTAAGCCTATACCAATTTTTCTCGCTTTATCTCTTTCAGAAACAGGTAATTTTGATACCACTATCGAGATAAAAATAATGTTATCGATACCTAATACAATCTCTAATCCTATGAGGGTGATTAACGCAACCCATGCTTGTGGATCTGCAATCCATTCGAACATATAAACCTCAATAAAAATGGCCAGTTAAAGACGCGAAGACTTTATCCTAACCCATGAAATCTCACAATAGAGCAAGATTGATTTATTTTTCAGTCCAAAACGAATACTTGCGTTGTGGATTAGATTAATATTTACCAAAATAGTTAAAGACACCTGTAGCACCAATCAAAAATATAACGTAATAATCACTATTATTCATTAACACTCAATGGCTATAAAACTCAATGAAAAACATAAGCATATTTAATTTAGAAATGACGTCACCAACACAGTTAATGCCTAAAAATACACATCAACGCTTGTCACTCGTCAAGGTTAATATAAAACAATTCCAATTTAACCGTTTTCTATACCAGTTTGTGGGCGCTGCATGGCAATGGACCGACAAATTGAGCTGGTCAGACAGCCAATGGCAAGCCTACAGCGAAGCAGACAATTTACATTTGTATGTGGCTTATTTAGAGGGGGCTCCAGCTGGCTATTTTGAATTACAACAGCAAGAGGGCGGTAACGTTGAGATAATGTATTTTGGCCTTGGTGAGCGTTTTATTGGTCAAGGCTTTGGCGGCTATTTATTAACTCAAGCCATCGAACAAGCATGGGCATTGCCTAACACTTGCCGCGTTTGGGTGCATACTTGCTCGCTAGATCACCCAAGTGCACTTCACAATTATCAAGCTCGTGGGTTTACTCTGTTTAGAACCGATGTTGAACCGCAAGCAGATTAAGCAATACAAGAGTGAAGCAATAAATTAACGATTTTTACCTGTAATAGCGCGTTGCTGCATGATCTCTAGCAACGCGCTTTTTTGTTGATCGTTCATAGAATGCCATCCTAAGATTTCATCTAACGACCGATGGCAACCTAAGCACACATCATTATTGTCTAGGCAGCAATGCCGAACACATGGCATTTCAACTGTTGAGCGATTATTCTGACCATACGGCATATTCATTACCATTTATGTCGGTGAAGTGAAAACGCTTACCACCCGGGAAACTAAAAATATCACGGCTGATAGCACCGCCGGCTTGCGTAATTGCAGTTTGTGTGGCCAGTAAATCTTGACTGTAGAGCACAATTAATGGGCAGCCTGTTGCTAAAGTAAACTGACTAGGAGACTGATAAAAACCGCCGTCTATGCCCACTTGTAAAAAGCAACTGTAATCAGGACCGTAGTCCTGAAACTGCCATCCAAATACTTGCGAAAAAAACACTTTAGTCGCCAACAGATCTTTTACAGGTATTTCTAAATAATTAATCTTGTTGTGCTGACTCATATTTGCCTCTGATATTGGTATTAAACACTATGGCTACTAGATGGTAAGCATAAAGCGAGTCGATAAATGGGTAGAGTCAATGCTTTATGGTTCGTCTTATTGCATAAATGCAGCTACTGCACCAATAATGCCACCAAACACGCCGCCCCACACCACCAACCAACCTAGGTGCGTTTTTATCATATCCTGTACAATCTGCTTAACTAATTCTGGAGTTAACTCGTTTAAGCGTTGCTCTACAATATTAGCGACCTTAGCTTGCATATCGGCCATGACACTCGGTTGCTCAAGCTCATTAACTAAAATAGCGTTAAATTGATCACTTTGCGCTAATTCGACTAAAGATTGTTTCATTTTCTCAATAAAAGGCTCTTTTAATGGGATAAGCGCTTCAGTGCCGCCAAACATGGCTAGCATGCCACCAAATGAGGACTTCTCAATCGTATCAACCAGCGCATCAAAAGACGGTGCTAAATCAATTTTTTCAATAACGGGAGTTAAATCAATATTACTGGCACTGCTGCTCGTTAAAAAACGATCGATGTTTTCTTGGGTAAAAAATTGTTGCATCATTAAATGTTGAATACCGGCTTTAAACTCCTCAAAACGTGATGGCACGACTCCTGAGCCATATAACCCTGGAACTTTTTCAAACAGCATATGGATCGCTAACCAGTTAGTGATTGCACCAGATAAAGCAAATAAGCCTATGGTTAATAGGATTTGCTGATCTAAGCCATAACCGACCAATACAAAAATGGCGGCTATTAAATTTGTCGCTACGCTCTTGTTCAATCTCTGTTCCTTAACATTATCTCGTCCAAGTTATTGGCATGCACCTTAAGTGTAAAACCAAAAAGAGGACACAAAAAAACCTCGGTCATTTTATCAGAAAATGGAACCGAGGTTTATAGCTTGTTGTCAGTGTCAGTTAATAAACTGCAAGGTAATAACGCTTAGGCAGTACATTGCAGTTTTTCAGAACGTTGCTCATCACGATTTATCAATAACACTCCAGTGCTCTGCGCCAACTGTTCAGCCTTTAAATACATGAGTTCAATGACATCTTGTTGTTGATATTCCGCTAACACAAACACGTCTTCTAAATACCAAACGGGTGCTAGTAATAAAGATGAAAATGATGGATATAACTGCGTAAATCCCACCATGTTATCGTCTTTGATGCACACAAAAATCATGGTGTCGTTTTCAGCAAGGCGATGCTTTAAAAAGGCATGACAAGCTGCATAATCCTTGGGTTGGTTTAATTTTTGTCTATACAAATCAAATAAGGTGCTCAGTGGTTCTAAATCGATGCTCGAAGCAAGACGAATTTGCATTTTTCATCCTTGAAAGTAGTCATCACAGCGGGATTAATCGCTATTGATTAAGTGAATGAGTCACTGTGCTACGCGCCGTTAACAACCTGCTGGTTTATGCGCAAACAGACAATGAATTTTATTATGAACAAAGCACTGGTTTACTTAGCGAACAAAATATCGCCGCAACATGAATATAAAATCTATTAATTACATAAACTTAATTTATATACTTAACAATTTAGCATCAATAAAGATCAAAGTAAATTAATCTGTTTCTACTGTAAAATAATCCCTAGTAAGGAATTTTATTTGTTACTATGATTAACTGTGACCCTGCATTTATCAAGAAATCTCCTATGACATCCTTTTTTGCTCAACTCCGCACAGGTTTTAAACGCCGCCCTCGCTATCAAAAATGGCTATTTTGGCTCGTAAGCTTGTATCTATTCTTTTGTGCCATTTTAGGCGGGTTAATCCCTGCGGTCGCTAAACAACAACTGCCACAGCAATTAAGCGACATATTAGGCCGTCAGGTGACATTACAAAATATTGAAATCAATCCGTTTACTACAGAGTTAAAGGTCACAGGTTTTGCTATTAACGAACAAAAACAAGACTCTCAGTTTGTTAGTTTTGAGCGTTTATATGCCAACTTACAAGTGTGGCAATCTATTCGGTTAATGGGATTGGTACTCGAAGATGTAGTGCTTGAGCAACCTAAAATCCAAGTGAGCCGCAGTCAAAACAGCCAACAACATGATGTGTTTAACTTTACCGACATTATTGAACGTATTGCCAGTAATAGCAGCACGCAACAAGCAGAGCAACAACCTCAATCAGCAGAAATGTTGTCGATGCGTATGGCTAACATTCAACTTATTGACGGAACATTCACACTAAACGACAAAGTTACCGACACAAAAATAAGCTACCCGAATATCCAGCTAAAACTAAGCCACTTTGACAGCATCATGGCTGCTATTGATGATCAACAAAACCTGGTTAATCAATTTAATATCGCCATTGAAGATCAATTCAAAGGAGCATTAAGCCTGCAAGGACAATTGCAACTCACACCGCTCATGCTCCAAGGAAATATTAACGTCGCCAAAATCGATTTATCGCGTTACTGGTCTTTTATCGACCAACTGTTTGCCATCAATTTAGCCCAAGGCCAACTCAGCGTAAATGGACACTTTCGTGTTGCACTTCAAAATGCCGAACTCGAGCCAATAAGCGACATTAACATTACTAAAGCACGTGTGGTAATTGAAAACGTAAAAGCGGTGCACCAACAAGATGAAAAAATCTCGATTGGTGTTCTTGCATTAAATAACATCAGTGTTGATACGCCAAAACAACAGGTCACCATAGATGAATTTTACAGTGAAAAGGGTAAAATCAACCTCAATATTACTCCAACAGGTGCAGACTTAGTTGCCTTATTGCTTCCTAAAAATTCCGCGTTAGCTGTGAGTAATAACGATACAACCTCTGCGACTAACCCCGCAGAGATTGAAGCTACAGCTATTGCAACCGCAACGACTGAAACCACAAATACAGTTACGACTATTGAATCTACCGATACTGCGGCTCAAAGCCAACCATGGCTCGTCACACTCAACAAATTCAAGCTAGAGCAATTTCAAGTTACATTAGGCGAAGGCATCGCTAGCGACAACATCATCATTTGGCAACTGGGTCCAATTAATGTCAGTACAGGCAAAGTCATATCAGACTTCTCCAGTCCTATAGATTATCAATTCTCAACTGTGATTAACGAGCAGAGCCAGTTGAGCTCCAATGGTCAAATCGATGTATTGGCACAAAGTATTCTTGCTGACATCGATTTTAGCAACATGATGTTGACACGCTTGCAGCCTTACATCGCTCCTTATATTAATGTCACGTTAGAAGATGGAGTATTTTCAACTCAAGGAACACTGACTGCAGACGCTAAGGACACCTTAACTTATCAAGGTAGTGCCAAAATTGAACAGCTCGACATTAAAGATAATGTGCTTAAACAGCCTTTATTAAATTGGGACACCATGGCGATAAATCAGCTGTCTTATGATCGTAAACAAGCCAAAATTGATATAGATGAGATTAACTTCGATGCCCTTTTCGCGCGTTTAATTATTTCTGCTGACCGCAGCACTAACATTAGCCAACTGATGTATAACAATGACTCAGCCCCAGCTGACTCGACAGTAAACAAGACATCGACTGAACCTGAGTTAATTGCTAATAACTTAAGTGACAGCGTCGCGGATCCCTCTTTAGTTACCGCAACCAACACGCCTGAAATGCAACTAAACATTAATAAAATTGGCGTTAAAGACAGCTCTGCCTTTTTTGCGGATAACTCGTTAACCCCTAATTTTGCATCGGGCATCGAAATGCTAAATGGCGAAATCACTAATTTATCATCTAACCCGCAAACAACAGCATCAGTCGATTTAGCCGGTAAAATTGATAAATATGCACCAGTGACGTTAAAAGGAGATGTCAATCCTCTTCTAGAACAACCGTATTTGGACTTAAACCTCAACTTCAAAAAAGTAGAGCTCACATCAGTTAATCCGTACTCGGGCACTTATGCAGGTTATTACATAGACAAAGGTCAACTGTCGCTTGATTTAAACTATAAACTCAAAAACAACGTGCTTGTTGGCAGCAATCATTTGGTTATAGACCAGCTCAAACTGGGTAAACGCAGTAATAGCGACTTAGCAACCAGCTTACCGATTAGCTTGGCAGTAGCATTGCTGCAAGACCGTCACGGAGTAATTGATTTAGGGGTCGATGTGTCTGGCGACATTAACTCACCCAGCTTTAGCTTTGGCAGCATTATTATTAATGCCATAGGTAACCTAATCACCAAAGCGGTGACTTCACCATTCTCATTCATTGCAGGACTGGTTGGCAATGAAGAAGCCATAGATAAAGTCGGCTTTGATTATGGTGTCAGCACCGTTGAGCACCAACAACAAATCACTCTAGACAAACTCGCAAGCGCCTTAATAGAAAGACCGTTATTAAATCTTAATATTAAGGGGAGTGTTGATGTTGCGAACGATAAACCGGCACTGGCAGAACTCAAACTTCATAAAAAATTGGCCAAAACGGCTGCCATCAAACTGCGTGCGCTGCCTAAGCATTTATCGGCAAGTCAGTTCCCAGTATCAGGCCCGCTAACGGATGCACTTTATGCACTAGTAGAAAAGGACTTAGGACAACTGCCAGACGACATCAAACAAACATTGCTAGCAGAAGCCCCAGAGCTTAGCTCACAAGAACTTACTACCCGCTGGCATATTGCACTTTATAATATGTTAAAAAACAATCAAGAAGTCAGCATGGATGATTTAGGTTTGCTCGCTCAAGCACGCGCAAGAGCTGTTAAAGCTTATTTAGTTGAACAAGGCCAAATCGATGCGGGTAAGGTATTTGTACTCGAAAGCCGTATAAACACCAACCAGACTGCTTCAATGGCGTTATTAGAACTACAAGCTAAATAAGCTGAGCTTGTTATCTGCGCTTAAGTTGGAGTAGACTGCGGATAATTTAATTAAGGCCACGCCACAACAAAGAGGTGGTCTTCACATAATGATACTTGAGGATAGATATGTTTATTGTTCGCTGGATTTTAGGTCGAATTATTTTATTATTAAATTTTGTATTTTCACCTAAAAAACGTCAACGCCCGCAAGAGCAACAAGCCATTATCGACCAACAAACTCAGTCATTGGCGCTTTATCAATATGCTGCTTGCCCATTTTGTGTGAAAGTACGCCGCGAAATGCGTCGTCAAAATTTAAACATCAACATTGTTGATGCTAAGCAAGAACAAAACAAAGCCTTGCTCACCGCAGAAGGTGGGAAGTTGCAAGTTCCTTGTTTACGTATTGAACAAGACGGGCAAACACAATGGTTGTACGAATCTAAAGCCATTACGAGCTATTTAAACGAACGCTTTGCTTAGTTCCATTACGCATTGATAATAAGCCGCACTTGTTGCGGCTTATTTATTGCTACTCAAAAGTGTAAACAATATCTTTAAGTTAATTTACCTTGCTGTGGGCTATCATCCGTCCAACCGCTTAGGTTATGATTTACACCATTATTTTGCTTTAGGGGTTTATCTGTGTTTAAAAATAGTCTGCTGATATGTAGCGTGGTGTTATTGAGTGCATGCAGTTCGAGCCCACCTGACCCAATGGATTTTGCCGGACAATTTCGCGACACTTTTAGTACCCAAATAAAAGGTGACGGTATTAAGCTATTCACCTATAAAGCGAAACTGGCCACGGTTACAGATCGCCCATTGCCTAATGATCAGCCTCATGACCAACGCATAAACCGTCGTAAACAGGACATTCAAAGTTATTTAATTGAACAACGCAATGCAGAAGCACGACTCGAACTGTGGCATCAACAAGTTGATTTGGGCCTACAAAAAACCATCGAAATGAGCGGTTACTGCAAAGCGAGCTTTGTAGAACTCAGTCGTTATGTGGAACCCGATCGTGCAGAAGTTCGCGGTGAGTGTAACGACGGTGCAACCGAAGAAGACATTAAAAAGTTCGGCCGTTAATGTCTGAGCAGCTGTTCACTTGAACGGCTCTTTGTTCTGCTTGTTATAAACTACTGTATCCAGCGCGGCAATTGAGCTAGAATTAGCCTCCAATTTTCTCGTGAAGTCGCCGACGGCCGTTAGACCAGCGTCTCCACGTATTGATAAGCCATTTATCTTCTGAAATGATATGAATAGTTTGTCGTTTACACAGTAAGAAGTCAGATGAATAGAAAGCAAGAGATGATCAAAAAGTTGGCCAAACGCGCTAAAGCGCGTGCAAACAAAGTTGTGCCATCGAATCCAAGTAACAAGCCTGTTGACCGTTACATTTCTAAAGCCGAACGTGAAAAAATCGCGTTAGCAGAAGCGGCGGAACAAGTCGCAGCCACGAGTGAAACAACTGAGTCAACCGTTGTTGACACTACAGCAGAAGAACCTGACAACAAATAACTCATTAGCAGCGTAAATGCTAAAGACTAAAAAGCCCTTATTAAATGCAATAAGGGCTTTTTTAATGGTTAATAAACTAGATTATCTCATTCCTTATACCGAAGAGATCATTGTAGGCTATTGGTCATGGCCCAATAATCACATCAAGGTAGTGGGGCTTCGAATAGGAAATCATTGAGCCTGCAGCTTAATTCCATTCCAAACTGATGTGTTTTATGGATGCAAAAAATTGTCAGAAATTGACGCTGCTATCAGTTCATATTTTTAGCGAAATAGTATTATCACTTGCGGGTCTCTTGCTCAGCTAATTGTTTGCATAAAGGTTCTTCGTCTAACTGAGCCATCTGAGTTCGTCCTGGCATAGGTGAAGGTGCGGCAACCATATCAATGTTGATTGCATCATCTTCCAATAGCTGCTTATTGGCCCCCGCTGACACTAAACCTTGTTGACTGATTTTATCAACTAATCGATAAGCACATACAATACCGATAATGCCAAATATAATCGCGCCAATCACCTGCCCAATTAAGACGCCATACACCCCGCCCCATTGCGCACCGAAATACACAAAAGGAATGGTACCAATCGTAGCCTTTCCAACATTAAATAACGTTGAATACTTGGCTTTACCTAAGTTATTAAATGAGGCGTTGGCGATAAATAATATCCCCGAAAAGATAAAGAATACAGCAATATACTGACAGAAAAACACAATCAATTCAGCAGCATCCCCTTTCATGTCAAAACTACTTACAATCACATCTTTTAGTAAAAATAATAACAACGACATCGCCAATACATACACTACACAAAATTGGATGGCCTTGGTTAAACTTAACCTCACTCGCTCAAACTCATTTGCACCGAAGTTTTGCCCCACAATAGGCCCTACTGCACCCGATAAAGCAAAAATCATCCCAAAGCTAACCGGAATCAATCGGCCAACCACAGCCCAGCCAGCAACATAACTGTCACCAAAATCCGCAATAGCTCGAGTAACCACGGCATTACCGATAGGCGTTGCCACATTCGTTAACATTGCTGGTGCAGCAATAGCAAAAATAACGCCTAAGTCTTGTTTAAATTCAAGCAATGAGAATCGACCAAGCAATTTATGTTTAACCACAACACCACGGGCTGAAATAATAAATACCGCAATACGCGCCAATACCGATGCAGCGGCAGCTCCTTCTATACCCATAGACAATGTAAAAATAAAGATAGGATCGAGAACCGCATTTACGCCACCACCTGCGAGTGTCGACATCATCGATAATTTAGCATCGCCCACGGCACGTAACGCACCGCCTAACGCCATGGCCAAACAAATAAATGGTAACGAAGGTACCAAAATTGTTAAATAGCTTTCAGCCAGTTCAGCGGTTCGTCCTGTTGCACCCACTAATGCCAGTAACTCTGGAATAAAAATGTACACAACAATGGCCACCAGCACACTGGTGATTAACGTTACTATTGCACTGTTTAAAAACAGCCTTTTAGCTAATTCAATGTTTTTTGCGCCCACCGCTTTAGACACCAATGCCCCTAGTGCAATCGATAATCCAATCCCAATAGAGGTGGTGAAGAATGAGATAGTACTGGCATAGCCCGCTGCAGCTGCAAGTTCTATTTCGCCTAATAAGCTTAAAAAGAAAATATCAAGTAAATCAACAACGAATAACGCCGAAATGCCGACCGCCGCGGTTGAACTCATCACCAATATGTGACGTAAAATAGGTCCTTCGACAAACTTAGCAGTGGTCATGCGTATCCTTGAATAAACTCACCTAGATACACTCAGCTAGGTGATATAAAGCGGTTAATCGTTAACTAACATTAGAGTTTTTCTAACTCGCTACCACAGTGGTTACAATAATCAGCATCATTATCATGACCTTTTTTGCCACAATTACTGCACTTGCGTAAATCACGGGTCCTCACCATCTCATGAGAAATTTCTGCGGTTAAAATTCCGGTTGGTATCGCAATAATCGAATAACCTATCAACATCGTTAATGCCGCTATGCCCTGGCCTAACGGAGTTTGAGGTGTAATGTCGCCATACCCTACAGTGGTAATCGTCACTACGGTCCAGTACATGGATTTAGGGATCGAGGTAAAACCATTATTCGGCCCTTCGACCACATACATAATCACACTGAGCACCATGATGATTAGGCTAACCGAAAAGAAAAACATAAACACTTTACGGCTCGACTGCACCATGGCTTTTAATAACAGGTGACCATCACTTAAATAGCGCAATAGTTTTAGCACTCTAAATACCCGGAATAAACGCAATACTCGTAGCGCTAAGGCCACGTTTGCCCCCGGGAAAATCAAGCCTAAATAACTGGGTAAAATTGACACTAAATCGACTACGCCAAAAAAACTTCGAGCGTAATGCAATCGATTAAGTGAACAGTATAATCGTAATATGTACTCAACGGTAAACAATACCGTAAAGCTCCATTCAGCGATACTAATTAGCTGACCATATTGCTCATTAATGTGCTCAATAGTGTCAATAAAGATCAACACCACACTCAGCACAATGCATATCATCAAAATGATATCGAAGCGTTTACCCTCTGGTGTTTCTGTACCAAAAATAATATTTCGGAGTTTTTGTTTTAGCGGACTGTCGGACTTTTCTTCGGCATTCATTTCAGGTTTCGCTATATTAGGCAATCTTTTAGACGAACTTGCAAAAAACTTGCAAATAAACTCGGTTAACTAATATCAATTAACCCTTGATGTCGTTAAAATCTAACATTGACTGCCGAGTTTTAACATTCGGAATTAGTCATTTTACAATAAAAATTAAAATGGTCATTGGTTTACGGAGATTTCATGCGCGCGCTGTCTATATTATTCATGGTTATACTTTTTTGCCCACTGTTGGCAAATGCTTCCTCGTCTCAGTCTTTAAAAGCCAAAGTCGACCTCGTTGTGGTGAACAAGTCAGAATCACGTATGTCAGTAATGCGTGACGGTAAAGTCGTTAAAAGTTACCTCATTGCCATGGGCGATGTACCACAAGGTCACAAACTAAAAGAAGGCGATCAGCGTACTCCACAAGGACGTTACACCTTAGATTATAAAAAATCAGACAGTGCTTTTTACAAGTCGATTCATATTTCTTATCCAAATGAAGAAGATAAATTACGTGCAGATGCATTAGGGATTCGTGCAGGTGGAATGATTATGATCCACGGAGAAAATCCACGCTCGCCTTTACCGCCAGAAGAAGCTCAAAAATACAATTGGACCAACGGTTGTATTGCTGTGACTAACAAAGAAATGGACGAGCTTTGGCAAATGATTGATGCTGGCACTCCAATTGAGATTTGGCCATAAACCGACATCGTTTTACGTATGAGTGAGCACATGAATTACCAACATCTACAACAAACTTGGGCAGACTTTGGCGTGCGGATAACCGCCTTTATTGAACAGTTAGGGTTAGCCAGTTTATCTTTACATGCCGACCATGCAGCATTAAGAGTCAATCAAAACCAAACGGCACAATTACTTGCTGAAGAGTTTAGCCAATATGGTGAAATTATTTCAAACAACATGATTAATGGTAGACCAATTTTAATCATCAAATTAACTGAGCCATTAGTTATAGGTGAAATGCAAATTAACTGTGTTGAACTGCCATTCCCATCAGATAAAACCTATCCAGTAGAGGGTTGGGAACACATTGAATTGGTGTTTCCATCGCAAGCACAAACCTGTGAAGCACTTGTTGCGGAGCTAATTGAACAAGCGCCACAATTAGCAAACATTATAGATAAAGCACAAACCGGTGGCGGTGAGATTAAGGTAAAACAGAGTTCACCTAAAGGCGATAACGAACGTTTAGCCAATCCAACTATCGCATTTAAAGCTAATGGGATATGTGTAAAAGTGCATCCCCATGATATTCAGACAATTATTGCCAGCGAACAGTAAATAAAGCAGCTTGTTGATGGAGTATTATTAACTCAACCTGCGCTACCGAATAAATAATTCAACGTCTATTTTTATGTCTAATTAAAAATCGTAGCGCAACATAATGCAATATAGGTAATGCGATATACGCGAGTAATATTGAATCAAAAAAGAATATCCATTTGACGATTAGCCATTTCTCTATTCCGTTACACAGGCTATGGCCTAAAAATGAAATACACTCATCTTCAGGTGTCATCAATATAATAATGGCAATAGCAAAAATAATCACGAAGATGGATAAACGTTTAGCTATTTCTACAATAAGCGCTTTAGTCGGCTTTACCTTAATCAAAACTCAACGTCACTCAATCAATCGTGTCATAAACAAACTATTAGGATCAGCCTGGTAATCCGCAAATGGTCCGCAGTATTCAAAACCATGTCGTTGATACAAACGTCTTGCGGGTGCAAAAAATTCCATTGAGCCTGTTTCTAAACTCAATTGCCGATATCCTCGACGTTTTGCCTCATTGAGTAAATGTAACAGCAACGCTGTCGCCACCCCCTGGTTTCTCGCCTCTGCGGATGTGCGCATGGATTTAATTTCACCACATGCTTTATTATGTTCTTTTATCGCGACACAACCTAACACCTCACCTTGACGCTTTGCACACCAAAACGTAATGCTAGGATGGCTTAACGCGTCGATATCTAATGCATGTACACTTTCTGCTGGGGATGTTGCATACATATCTGCTAAATGAGCTTGTAATAATTCAATCACACCTGCATCTTGTAAATCATCAACCAAAATATCCATCGACTAAAATTCCTTTTCCGTTGAGATTATTAATTAAGTGTTTACCAATCGATAAAATCCTGTATATCATTTGCATTGAATTTCAGCCTTTAGCCAGGGATGATCAATAGAAGTCACCCCTCCTAAAAAGATCCCGCCATCCATTTTACCTTTGTTTTCATCTACGACATCATAACCATTAGGGCATCATTCAACGGCTCGAGTGTTCCAAAACATATTAAGCATTTCAATTGAGGTCGTTCCATTACCATAATATTCTACAAGGTAATGATTTTTACCTAATGCTTTATCTTTATATCCACCAGACCAAGTGTAAGCTTGGTAACCTGTCGCACATCCGCTTAGTAATATACATCCTGTAATTAATGCTAAAAACTTCATATATTTCCCTCCCATGCGTGACATAAATGCTTATGAAATATACAAGATAATTTAACTTATTATTTTTCTTTAACCTATAGCTAAATACACTGAATACTCATTTAAGGGATAACCATTATTAGCCAATGGCACATGGTTTCCTGTATCAATAATCTGATTCTACACTGCGCGGCTATCAAGCCTTAGCAAACCCATTAAGAATACGGTTCCAAGCATCACAATACCGGCAGACAGATATAAACCAGTGTCATAGTTGCCAAAAAACTCAGCGAGGTACCCTGTTGGCACAGGAGCAATAATTTGCGCAGCGCCATAGGCTAATGTCATGGTACCCATAAATTTAGCGGGATTACTGGGGTAAAACTTCCCCGCCATGGTAAGCACTAAGCTGACGCACGCGATAAAGGTGCCGCCAAATAACAATGCACTAATAATGACTGCACTTAAGCTGTCGTTAAGCACAGGCAAAATAATCCCCATGGCCTGCAAACAATACGCGGCTAACAGTGCCTTAAGGAAACCTGTTTTCCGCGCGATCTTATCCCATATTAATGCGGCTGGGGTCGCTGCGAGTCCAATCAATAGAAAGGTCAATCCACCTTGACCTTGAAGCCCTTCTGTTCGCTCAACAATATCGACAATAAACGTTGAACTCACTACGTAACCATAGCCCGCACAGAAATAAGCTGACATCATCAATAACTTAAATGAATTAGTCGGTGGATTGTCCTGTGCAACCTCCCCTTGTTGCTCACCTGCTGAGGGATGCGGCATCCATAACCAAGCAGGAATAGAAACAATAAGCGCCAACACTGCAAGCGCTAACCATTGTTGCTGCCAATCAGCAGATAACCCAAGCATCAGCTCGAACAAGAGTGAAGTGATAATAATACTCAGGCCTGCTCCCGCAAAATGAATACCTAGTTCTGCGCGATGATTGTGTCTTACCAACCATTTTAAGATAAGGCCTGAAGCAATAATAAAACCGCCAGAGGCACAAATACCTGCAATAAATCGTAATATTGCCCAAGCAATAATGTCAGTCGTCATCACCATGGCAACTGAAGTCAGCACACTTAAGAGCAAGTAAGCACGCTGTAAATAGTATTTTAAGTGTAAATTATGCAAACTAGCAGCAAGCAAAACACCACTCATATACCCCATAAAATTAGCGGTTGCCAACCAACCTCCTCCCGACTCGGTTAAGCCAGCACTGTCCTGCATTACCGGTAATAGTAAACTGTAGGAAAACCGCGCTACGCCAACGGTTACGATTAAACTGCAGATCCCTGCAAAATATACCCGAAATTTTGTCAGTTCTATTAACATTTACTGTTGCCTAATCGAAAAATGATTCACTGACAATACGTCAACCTGCTAATCTAAAAAATTGAATTATTGAGAACTTAAACTTCTTATATAGAGAACCTATGGAAATATTAACGCTTAAAACTTTCAAAGCGGTAGTGGACGAACAAGGTATTAAAGGCGCAGCCGATAAACTCAATACCGTTCAGTCAAATATTACCAATAGAATTAAAAAGCTTGAAACCGAATTAGACACCAAACTGTTTACTCTAACAGGTAGAAAACTGCAGCTAACGCCCAGCGGACAACAGCTTTATGAATATGCAGAACAAATTTTACAGCTTGAGTACCAAGCTATTTCAGCCATGTCACGTAATAAAAACACCTATGAGCTTCGTGTTGGGATGCCAGAAACATTTGCCGCAGTACATATGCCATTAGCGCTTAAACAACTCAAACTCAACCATGCTGAAATTCGCACTAAAATCCACACTGATACCAGCGAACGCCTAGTATTTTCAGTGTTAAATAATAAAGTCGATTGCGCTGCAATTGGTAATGCTCCTAAGCATGAAAATCTAGTGGTGATCCCAATCGTTAAAGAAGAATTGATAATGGTGACGCCGCGAGACAGTGAGTATGATCCAGTATTATTGGTTAGAGATGAAGGTTGTGGTTATCGACAACATGCCATGCTTTGGCGACAACAAGCAGGTCGAGGCAGTGATGAGCTCATGGTAATGAGTAGTGCCGATGGCGTGTTAGGTTGTATCGCTGCGGGATTAGGTTACACCATTATTGGCAAAAATATGGTCGCTGGCAGTCGTTATGAAAAATCACTACTCATGAAACCTGTCAGCCACGGACCTAAACATGTGCAACTGTCTATCGTTTACCGTAAAGGCTGCCCATTAGAATCTGGTATCTTAACCTTAGCAACCTTGCTTACAAAATAACTCAAACTTATCTTTATCAGCTAAGTGACCTGCCCTCAACACTGTCAATATGACTTAGTTAATGTCATTTGAACAACCGAAAAGATTGTCTAAATGACAAATTTATTTTTAACAAAAACCCAATAGATTGATATATAACAACTTTCAACCTTGGCACAACATCTGCAGTTACAAAGTTAATATTAAGATTTTTATTACTTAGTTTTTAACTTTTAAATTAATACAGGTGTATATATGACAATTCACATTAAAAACAACATCAACTGGGTTGGCCAACGCGACTGGGAAATATTGGACTTTCATGGTACTGAATACAAAACGACTAAAGGCACAAGCTACAACAGTTACCTTATTCGTGAACAAAAAAATGTTTTAATCGATACCGTTGACCATCGCTTTAGTCTGCAATTTATTCAAAACCTTGAGATGGAAATTGATCTAGATAAAATTGATTACATTGTCATTAATCATGCTGAAGAAGATCACTCAGGCGCCTTAGCCGCGCTAATGGCAAAAATCCCTAATACGCCAATTTATTGTACCGAAAATGCCATCGACTCTATTACCGGGTTACATCACCATCCTGAATGGAACTTCAATATTGTCAAAACAGGCGACAGTTTAGATATCGGTAACGGCAAACAATTAGTGTTTATTGAAACTCCAATGTTACATTGGCCAGACAGTATGATGACTTATTTAACCGAAGATGCTGTGCTATTTAGTAACGATGCATTTGGTCAGCATTATTGCGATGAACGCTTGTTTAATGATGAAGTTGACCAGATTGAATTAATGGATCAATGCTTACGCTATTACTCCAATATTTTAACCCCATTTAGCTCATTAGTGATCGCTAAAATTCACGAGGTTTTGAGCTTTAACCTGCCTGTTGATATGATTGCTACAGCTCACGGTGTGGTGTGGCGAGATAACCCAACCCAGATTATTCATCAGTATTTGCAATGGGCAGACAATTACCAAGAAGACCGCATCACAATCTTCTACGACTCCATGTCTAACAACACCCGTTTGATGGCCGATGCCATTGCTCAAGGTATTCATGATGTAGATCCTGGCGTCTCAGTTAAAGTGTTTAATGTGGCTCGTCACGACAAAAATGACATTCTTGCCAATGTATTTCGCTCTAAAGGGATTTTAGTCGGTTCATCAACAATGAATAACGTCATGATGCCTAAAATTGCTGGCATGCTAGAAGAAATAACTGGTTTACGTTTTAAAAACAAAAAAGCAGGTGCTTTTGGTAGCTATGGTTGGAATGGTGGCGCTGTTGACCGTATTCATACCCGTCTTACTGACGCTGGATTTGAAACCACTGTCGGCCTAAAAACAAAATGGAAACCCGATGGTAAAGCAATGCGTGAATGCCGTGAGCATGGTCGCCAAATAGCGAAAAGTTGGGCGTTACATGATCTCAGTAATGTTGATTCAATTTCATCTACCCTTACCCAATACAAACCCGTAAAAGTTGCAGAAGTGAAAACACCTACAACTCAAGCGTCGTGCGCATCAACCACCAGCAGTGACGATAAACAAGACATGTTATGCACGGTATGTAACTGGGTTTATCAGCCAGTATTGGGTGAGCCAAATCAAGATGTGCAACCGGGAACGCCTTGGTGTGAGGTACCCGATTTTTTCCTTTGCCCTGATTGTGGTTTAGGTAAAGAGGTATTTGTGCCTATTGCAGCGAGGAAAGCATCATGAATACACCCATCATCATTATCGGTAGTGGTTTTGGCTCATATCAATTAATCAAGACCATTAGGCGCACAGACAAACACATACCAATAATGGTTTTTACTCTTGATGAGGGTCATGATTACAATAAGCCAGATTTAAGCCATGCATTTAGTCATCAGCAAACCTGCACCGATTTAATTCGTCAAACGGCTCAAGAGTTTGCTTCAGAGTACAATATTACTTTGCATGCCCTCACTCGAGTTGAAAGTATTGATAGTCAACAGCAAAGCGTATTAGTAAACGGAATCGCCTATCCATATTCACAATTAGTGTTAGCGACAGGAGCAAGAACATTTGTGCCACCGATGCAAGGTAACGCAACCAGTAATGTAATTACTTTAAACAGCTTACAAGAGTTTGAAAGTGCACAGGCGCAAATACACGAAGCAAAGAGAGTATTAATAATTGGCGCTGGATTAATAGGCACAGAAATAGCCATGGATCTTAGTCACTGCGGTAAACAAGTTGTAGTGGTAGAGCCCAGTAAAGGCTTAATGGCCAACATGTTGCCTGAACTCGTCGCTACTGCACTGCAACAAAAGCTGATTGAGGCTAGCGTCGAGTTTGAGTTTGGTCAAACAATTATCTCATTAGATCACAAAGATTCGGCAATTTGTGCCACGCTCAGTTCAGGTAAAGCAGTCGATATTGATTGCGTCATTTCTGCCGCAGGATTAAAAGCTAATGTTGGTTTAGCTAGTCAATCAGGGTGTAAAGTGAATAACGGATTAGTGGTTAATAACCAACTCCAAACCTCGGTAAATAATATTTATGCCTTGGGAGATTGCGCCGAAATCAACGGTAAGGTGATGTCCTATTTACAGCCTATTTTGTTAAGTGCCAATGCCCTAGCAAAAACCTTACTCGGTCAACCAACAGATTTGAAGCTACCTGCGATGTTAGTCAAAGTGAAAACCCCACACATGCCGATCCAATTGGGCGGCAGCACAGTAAAGGATGTGGCTTCCTGGCAAATTGATATTGACTCAAGTGGCTGCTCAGTAAAAGCCTACAACGAACAAAAACAAATTATCGGCTTTGTGGTAACCCAAGGCCATATGAACAATACCTTCCCATTACTTAGAGCATTACCTGCAAATCTCTAACATGTATTCGGCTAGGCTTACAGATAAAGCCTACTCATTAATCTATTTAGGAGAACATTATGTCTCATCAACGCATACCAGCAAACTGGACAATTCAGCGATCTACCCCATTTTTTACCAAAGACAATGTACCTAATGCATTGTTGAATCATCATAATACTGCCGAGGGAGTTTTTGGTCAGCTTTGTGTCATGGAGGGCGTGGTCACTTATTATGGTTTTGCCCACAGCGAGGCTGCCGAACCCGAAGTAAAAGTGGTCATCAATGCGGGGCAGTTTGCCACCAGCCCACCTGAATACTGGCACAGAATAGAATTAAGTCCTGATGCTCAATTCAACATTAATTTTTGGTCTGAGAAAGATAAAACAGGTCAAGCCATGTTTAATAAGAAATAATGTACCCAATGAGGATGGGTATTATCAGCGTAAGCGAGAACAATCATCGGGGCATATAAAATTGATATTGCCCCGATAATGCTGTTTGAAATAGCATTTTGAAACAGACCATTGAGCACTGCACAACAAATCACTTTAAAACAATAATTTATAAATTAAACCAATAAAGCAACGGTCTATAAATCGCTAAAGATTACGTCGCCATAATAAGATTCTGCATCACGGCCACAATTATCGGTATCTGTCATAATCGCTATAATATCAATGTATTGATAGGCTTTTCGGTTTGCTTTATCACTTCCCTTATCACCAAAAGTAGCAATAAGGTCGTCGTACACATTACGTTTTTCTTGGTACCACACGCCACTTTGTGAATCTATCCCTCTTACTGCCAACATTTTAACACTTGAGCCAGCAAAGGCGTTGTCCCAAACTGCATCTTTGGCTTGATTACTTGACCACACATAATTAAGTGATCTGGTATTCCAAATGAAAAAGCCACCATCGATAACGACATAAATACGCGCAATAAAATCATCACCATTTTTAGTGATTTCATCTAAGTTTGATAACTTTTTCTCAACTAACCAACCCCAACTTAAATAGGGCGTATTAAGTAAATCGATCTTCTTTTCTAATACGAGACCAGATGCCGAATTTTGACTAATCGCTTTAAGTGCCATTTGGCCTTTGTATTCGCCAACGGTATAAATTGATTTACCCGAGAACTCTTTTGCTTGCCATTGCCCAATCCCATGCTCATTCAATGTGGTCAAATTGGTGACAGCGAGTGAACTAGCACATAGCGTAAAACTCAATAACACGAATATCCATTTACGCATGTTATCCTCCACTCATTATTGGAAATGATGCAATTGAACACAGGCAATGTGTACTGAAATAATAGACACATGCTTCATAAAGTCAGATTAATCTTTATTGCACACATTATTGCCTAAACTCTGCTAACGCAGTGAGGGCTAATTGAGCTTTATCTGTTGGTACAAAAATATGGTCATGGTAATACGCAGCAATCACATTGGCACTGATGTTATTGCTTGTCAGTTTAGTCGCTACCGCGGCCGTTAGTCCTACAGCTTCTAGGCTTGAGTGCACAGATAATGTAATTTGCTTAAAGCTGGCTTCAAACGACAATCCTGCATTAATTGCATCATTTTTATCTATAACCAAGGTTAAGCCTTCACTCTCACGAAATGTCGCCAGCGGAGTTAATCGTGCATATTGTTCATAATCTCCCTGTACTGTACAAAACACAAATTCTCCGTCGATTAATTTGGGATTCATCGACGTTAACAATTTGTCTAAATCTGTCATGCCGCTCATGCTAAACGATTCCTTGTGTCAGCTTTAATGATGAGTTAAGACGCAATTACATAACCACAGTACGTGTTATCGCAGGTGGTGCTGAATAACACGCCCATTTAACAATAAAATAACTGACATTACTTTTTGGCTTTTTGCGCCGCGATGAACTTATCCATTGGTGGCACGATTGACACCGGGTCTAAACGCATTTGAAACCAATTTAAACGCCAGTCTAAATGCGGACCAGTAACACGACCCGTCGCGCCTATTTCTGCCACATTATCCCCCTGGACAACTTTGTCGCCCACTTTTAAATATAATTTACTTAAGTGTAAAAATGTTGAGCTAACGCCGTAACCGTGATCAATAATCACAGTGCCACCTGAATAAAACATATCTGGTTCTGCAAGGGTAATCACACCATCTGCAGGTGCGACAACAACAGTGCCCGTTGGACGCGCAACATCAACACCAAAGTGTGGGTTGCCTGGTACATCGTTATAAACACGTTGGCTACCATAAACACCAGAAATTCTACCTGTTACTGGCCAGATGAATGATTGCATAAAAGCATACTGTTCACTGAAGATGTCTCGCGCTGCACGAGTTTGTTTAGCATCTTTTGCTGCCCTAGCCTGTGCTACAGGGTCTGGCTTCATGATTTTTTGGCTAATGCCAGTAACACGGTCTATTTTGTATTGTCTGGTTGCAATTTTCAGCGGCTTGATTTCAGTGAGTCCGTCTGGATAAGTCACTTTAAAAACTTGATCAACCGCTGCGTCACGATCAAAACCGATAGCAAATTGGCCACTCGGGCTAACTTTAACCGCTTCACCATTAAGTAATATTTTACTGCCTACAGGAACGGAGCCTCGAACTAATGCTCCTTGCTCAAATTGGCCTTGAAATGTCACGGCTGCAGCAAAGGTGTTAAAACACAATAAGCTCGCCGTCAATATGGCAGCGACGAAAATCACTTTACTAGGAGATTTTTTTAATAACATTAAACCGTATTCCTTGTGAAATAGATAAAAAAAGGGCCACCTTTTGGCAGCCCGTTTATATTACTCGATTAACCTTTTACCGCAATGGCCCCTTTGCCAATACCTTCATACGCAATCACTTTAAAATGACTTTCCGGTACTTTATTAGCCAGTGTGTTTGCCATGTAATCTGCAAGTAATTCAACAGTGGTATCGTGTGGGATCAAATCACAACATTGTTTTGGCATAGCAAGTTGAAAATCACCTTGTGGTGCCATGTAGTGAAAACCAAAATGGGTTTCATCATTAATAGTGGTTTGTTTAGACAATGCTAAGGTGTTAACGGGTACAAGATCTTCTTCTGTACCTAAATACACATCTTGCCAGCGCTCAGCCCAATATTGGTCCCATTTAGGTTCGGCAATACCGTTTTCAAATACAGTAACAGGGCTTCGATGCCCGTGTGCAATTCGCTGACAGTTGCCATCGTGTTTACGTAAACCATGACTGTAATGGTAAAACGGTGTATTGAGCACTTCGCTACGTAACGTTATGCTAATGCCTTGAACATTTTCAGGTAGTGCTTCACGCAAGGCTTTTTTCAGAAAGTCATTCACACTTTCGTAATCAATAATTTCAGTTGGAATAAGTGCAAATGCTTGCGATGGGCACGCTAAGTGAATGTCACCTTTTTGGCTTGAAAAATCCATCCATACCCGATCACCTTTTTGTTGCCAACGAACTTCACTGCATGCTGTGGGGATAAGTAAGCGATGATCGGCAACATCGTCAATAGTATTTTTAATGATGCGTTTTACTTTAGCAAAATCCAGCACCATATTTTGGTCATCTAAACCACCATCTAACAAGATATCGACAATCCAGCTTTCTCCTACCATTCCGCGAATTGGGCAAAGATATGAAAAATCGATAACGGTTAAATCTTTTACAAACAGTTGCATTAATGCTCCTAGGCAGAAAAACAGTCCACCTCAGTTTAAATGTATTCCGAATGGCGCTTGCCAATGGAAAAGGTATCTTATGACGTCTTTATACGGTGGGCTATCACTCCTTGGTCTAATATCAAGACGAAAAAATAATCCAACATATAAATTAATGCCAATAACACTTACATTCTAAACAAAAGCCAGCCATGGAGCGAGTAAACATAAGCGATTAGTTAAAAAAACTCATTAATGTTTCACTGGTTATTTACGCGATTGATATGAAAATACTGTGAGGCAAAAGATCCTGTGAGCTATGGGTAGCGCTAAAATAAACGCCGTTAACTGGGGTCTTTTGAATTTGAATTTGAATTTGAATTTAGATCTGCGTTAAAAAAGACTACCAGTAAGCTAATAATAATCAAACACTGGCAACACAATAGTAAATAAATCATCAATGAAGACATGCGGTTATCCCTACGAAATCCTTTTCAGTAAAATAACAAATAAATGTGTAGAAAAAGTGCAGACTTTGAGGATTTAATGTAAAAGCACAGTTGTTCTAGCGATAAATTACTCGACCTTATAACCAACCCCGTAAATAGAATGTAATACTTCTTTCTGTTTTGTCACCTGAGCCAGTTTATGACGTAAGTTTTTTACGTGACTGTCTATCGTACGAGAGCTCACAATACGATCATCGACATAACACACTTGCATTAAGCTGTCGCGAGAGTGCACGACGCCAGGACGTTTGAGCATAGTTTGTAACAACCTAAATTCAACCGGTGTTAACTCGACTTCTTGCTTATCAACATGGCATTTAAATCGTTCAATATTTAAGTCGATATGCTTGTAGCGAATAATTTGTTCATTTTGGCTGCCTTGGGTATTTTCAACCCGTCTTAAAATGGTTTTTACCCTCGCGACGACTTCTCTCGCAGAAAAGGGTTTGCATACATAATCGTCAGCTCCGAGCTCAAGCCCCATTAACCTATCTATTTCATCTACTCTGGCAGTAAGCATTAATATCGGCATCATACAAAATTGACGAATTTCGCGGCAAATGGTTAAACCATCTTTATAAGGCAACATTAAATCTAAAATCACAAAGTCAATTGACTGCGTTTTAATGGTTTCAATGACATCTCTACCGTCGTACTGTACTTGGGTGTTAAACCCTTCTAATTGTAAAAAATCCACCAAAATTTGGGCTATTTTAGGTTCGTCTTCTACAACGAGTACGGTCATCGGCTGCTGATGAGCAAATCCACTCATAATCACTTCCTTAACAAAGGTAATTGGATTTTAATGCATAATCCACCCATTAACGATGGGGTTGCGGTAATGCTACCGTTATGCGCTTCTACAATATTTTTACAGATAGTAAGTCCTAAGCCAGCACCACTGCCTCTGCGAGTTCTTGCAGTATCTTGGCGATACAGAGGCTCAAACAAATGTTCACATTCTGCTTCTGTCGCACTAGGCTTGGTATCGTTTATGGTTAAATAAACCGTACTTGCTTGGGAGGTTAACTGTACGTCGATGTTGCCAGGGCTGTCGGTATACGCCATGGAGTTCATCAATAAATTTATAAATAATTGCTCTAAGCGCCTTACATCAGCAGAAACAAATAACATTGGTGCTATCTGCTTGCTTAATGTTAAGCCTTTTTCATGCATAGATGAGCCAATACTGACTAAGGTGCTGTCTAGCGACTCGCTAATATTAACAGTCGTTAAGTGATAACGAAGCCCACCCACATCTGACAATGACAATTCATACAAATCGTCCACTAGATGTTTCATTCTTAATACTTCTTGTTCAATCGATATTAACTGCTTTGAGTCAAAAGCTCTGATACCCGCTTTAATGGAATCTATCTCACCGCATAAAATACTTAATGGTGTTCGTAACTCATGGGAAATATCCGCCAGCCAACGATTTTTAGCACTGCGGTTTTTTGATAACGTCATCGCTAAATGATCAATATTAGCCATTAGCTGCCCTAACTCGTCAGAGCGATGAGTTTCCATGACTCTTTGGTCATAATCGCCTTTAGACAAATACGATACACCTAACATAACTTGTTTTACTGGCACTAATAAAAAACGCGAGAGCCACCATGCTAAGGCACTGGCTAACAGTAAACACAATAGGCCAATGCCTACGCTCGTCCATCGTTGTTGTTGGGCAAATGCCGTTGCCGATGACGAGACTATTTCTCGCATGGGATTACTGTATAAGTAACCAACCAGTTGTTGGTTATAAACTAGGGGATAACTAATCGTGTCAACTTTTTTATCTATTACAGTACCTGCAATATATTGATCATCAGCCGAATATAGCCCTGTAGGAGGTCCACCGCGATGTTCAGACGTTCCTGGTCGCATGTGTGGTGGAGGTAAGCGAGGGCCTTGGCGTGATGGGTCACTCAACCTGCCAGTTTGACGAGGTGGTTTATTAAAACCATTAACATTATTATCTCGCGAAATACGCGGCAGAGGGGAGTAAGCTAAGATGGCCTGGTTTAATGAGTTTTGATTAAGCTCATGCCAATTGAGAATCGACTCACCATCTTCGACTGTTACTGTAGGTAAACTGGCAGCATAGAGAGTCAGTATATCCTGAGATAAACTAGCTAAGCGGTCCTGCTCTAAGCTATTGATATAATCTAAAAAACCTTGGTCAAAGCTCCACCTCGCTAACGACAACGTAGCGATAAGGACAATACTGGTTAAGCCAACAAAGGCTAAAAATAACTTTTGAGATATTTGCATAAAACACAGTATAACCAGCAATATAACGCCGCACTAGTGACGCATAAAAACTGATCAAAATCTCCTTAAATACTGCACATTTTCTCCACATTATTGGTTTATATTACTACAAATAGCCAATCTAGGAGCGTTAGCATGACCCTTAACCCAATCAATATCACTTTACTTACATTGAGTTTAGTTGCATCAGCAGCTGTGTTTGCGAATCCACCTGGTGGCAAACCACCACAAGAGGCGATTGATGCCTGCGCAAGTAGTTCAGAAAACACTCAAGTCAGCTTTGAAACTCGACGTGGTGATACTCTTGAAGCGACTTGTAAAATGATAGATGGTGAATTAGTCGCAGTGCCGGACAATGCACCAGATGACTCAAATCAACCACCGAAAAAACGTAGTTAACTTATATCTTTAAGGAGTGAACATGCAAGTGACTAGCGGCAGTACGTCGATACAAATGACATCGACTGAGAGTACTCAACGTCCACCTCGTCCTGAAGGTCCGCCACCGCCAAAGGGTGGAGTACCACCAGGATTAGACACGGCAGTGTCGACATTAACAGATGAAGAACAAGAATCAACAACAGAGATGTTGGCATCGTTAACTGAAGAGCAACAAATTGAATTAAAGTCAGTTTTAGATGAGTTAAAGCCAATGACTGAAGGATTATCTGACGAAGATATCGGCAGTATTTTTTATGAGGCTTTAAGCAGTATTTACAATGGTGGCGAGACACAAACCGCTAGCAGTTCATCTACAGTGAATGTAGACGTATACGCATAACACTCCAGCACAAATAAAAAAGCCAGCACATTAAGTTGCTGGCTTTTTCGTTTATCCCAATTGTTAGGATTTATCCCCGCCAACAAGTGGTAAAAAGTCGTCTAATGCATCTGGCAATCTTGGTTTACTGTATAAAAAACCTTGAGCAAAGTCACAACCATTTGTACGTAAAAAATCGGCTTGGGCTTGCGTTTCGACCCCTTCAGCAATAATTTGTAAATTCAATGCATGACCTAATGCAATCACCGCTTTGGCAATCGCTGTGTTATTAGGTTCGTCTGGAATATCACGCACAAAAGACTGATCGATTTTAAGCTTATCAATAGGTAATTTTTTCAAGTAATTTAATGATGAATACCCAGTACCAAAATCATCAATGCTTAATGCAATGCCCATTGCGCCAAACAGTTTTAAATCACGGATAATGGCATCTGGATCATTCATCATACAAGATTCAGTGACTTCTAACTCTAAGTGTTTAGCCGGCAAACCCGTTTCCAATAAGATTAGCCGAACTTTGTCAACAAAGTCACTGCGTTGCAGTTGCAGGCTAGCAACGTTGACCGAGATACGCTCAAAAGATTTACCTTGAGTCAACCAAGCAACACCTTGTAAACAAGCCGCTCTTAATACCCATAAGCCGATATCCCAAATTAACCCTATTTTTTCGGCAATAGGAATAAACTCACCAGGAGAAATATTGCCTAACACAGGGTCGTGCCAACGTATTAACGCTTCAAATCCACACGTTGATAAATCATTTAAAGCCAGTTTAGGTTGATAAACTAAATAAAAGTCTTCATTGATAAGAGCCTGATGTAACGCCGTTTGTAGTTTTATTTGCACAATGGCTTGCTTGGTCATCGACTCTGTATAAAACGCATAGTTATTGCGACCGTATTGTTTTGCTCGGTGCATTGCAGCGTCCGCATTACGCAGCAAGCTGTCATGATCATCACCATCACTAGGGTAAATACTGATCCCCATACTTGCAGTAAGGCGCACAGACTGAGCATTATCGAGTATAAATGGTAATTCAAACACACTACGAATGCGGTCAAGGGCAGATGTAACATAATCAGTGCCCATAATACTGGGCAGCATCACAACAAACTCATCACCGCTTAAGCGGGCGAGGACATCAAATTCAGATAATGCATAAGACAAGCGCTTAGCTAATTCAACTAATATCTCGTCTCCCATAACATGGCCAAGACTGTCATTAATGTGTTTAAAAAAATCGATATCAAGAAAAACAACCGCGAGTTGTTTTTTGGCTCTATGAGAGTGATTAACTTCTTGTTCTAACAAAGACATAAATTGCATACGATTGGGCAACTGTGTCAATGGGTCAAAATAAGCTAAATTCTTCAGTTTTTCCTCGTTTTGCTTTTGCGCCGAAATATCGGCAAACACAGCAACGTAATACTGAATGATATTCTGTTTATCAAATACCGCACTAATAGTAATAGCTTGAGGAAAAATAGCACCTTGCTTACGGCGATTCCATATCTCACCATGCCATTTACCCTGCACTAATAATGTGTTCCATAGCTTATCAAAAAAGCTTTTTGGATGACGACCGGATCTTAGCATTCGAGGATTTTGCCCTAAGACCTCTGCGCGACTGTATCCGGTAATATCAGTAAATGCTTGGTTAACTTCAGTGATATTGCCTTCGCTATCTGTAATGACTACTCCCTCAACAGCATTTTGGAAGACATTAGCAGCAAGGATAAGTTGGTCTTGCGCTTCTTTGTGTTTAGCAATGTTGCGGGTCATACCAATAATACCCGTCAGTTCACCTTGGGCATTAAACACTGGCGCTTTAATTGTTTCTAGCCAAACTTTATTAAAATTAACATCAACTTCTTCACATTCAGACACCACCACCGTAGAGCCTATATCGACAGCCAATTTATCACTTTCGATAAATTGCTCAGCTGTTCGTTGGTCAAATAAATCAAAGTCTGTTTTACCTACAATTTGTTCTTTAGATTTTCGCCACGCACGTTCGACACTTTTATTGCATGCAATGTAGATACCTTGAGGGTTTTTGATCCATACATGTTCATCGAAGGCATCAATAAAAGCTTGTACATCAACATCATGTGTCACTCGTTGATCGTGTTTGATATTGAGATCTAAATTTTGCACATAAACACGAATTGCACTGCTTAACATATCTGCAATCCGTGTTTGAATCGCTGTTAGCTCTTGGAATAATTCAGGTTTATCAAGATTGTGATTAATTGAGCTAAAGCTGAGTGCGGCTAACACATACCCTTGTTGGTCTCGTATTATCTGATGGTACACTTTTGCATTTTGACTATCTGATGTGGTAACCGCAGGAATAAGACAAAGATGTTGTAACAAGCTTATTTGATGCTGCTTATGGGTTCGCTCATCAGCGCCTTGGCTAATGCAAATATCCTGAACTCTATGATCAGTAATGTTTATTTGACTAAAGGTAACGGTGAGACGAAACTCGGCAGAAATATCATTTATTTCTTGCTGCCATTCTCTGAGTTGAACTTGAGAAATAGCTTTTGCTAGCATAACACCTTCCTAAATCAACATATTAATAATCGCGACCCACTTATCACCAGCATAACCACTGATTATTTATTAAGCATACAACAGGCAGCAGAACAAAAACATTGCAGCCTACCCTAATCCCATCATAAACAACATAACAACGGTTAACTATAAGCCATAAATAATAATAGCACTCTATATATAAACAAATTAATTACAATAAATGAACATCAGTTAGCCATTTAAAACAAATAAGGAGCCCTAAGGCTCCTTATTTACTTTTACCATCTAACAGTCTGTAAATGCTAGTGATTAACTATTTTTTAATGCGGCAATACGTTTCTCTAACGGTGGGTGGCTCATCATTAGCTCAGCCATTGAACGTTTACCGTTAATACCAAATGCTGACATTTGTGCAGGCATAGCACCTGACTCAGGGCCTTGGCGTAAACGCTCTAGCGCAGCAATCATTTTACCTTTACCCGCTAAACGAGCTGCACCTTCGTCGGCTTTAAACTCGCGAATACGTGAGAAGTAAGCGACGATCATAGATGCTAAAATACCAAACAACATGTCTAATACAAAGACCACTGCCATGTAAGCAAACATTCCTAAACCTTCGCCTTCTTCATCGTTGCTAGAAACAACATTATTAATAATGCCAGCAACTACACGAGCAGCAAAAATAACAAAGGTATTCACCACACCTTGAATCAAGGTCAGTGTCACCATGTCACCGTTAGCAACGTGGCTCACTTCATGAGCAAGCACACCCTCGATTTCGTCCTGAGTCATGCCGTAAAGTAAACCCGAGCTCACCGCAACAAGTGCGTTGTTTTTACTTGGACCTGTGGCAAATGCGTTCATCTCTGGCGATTGATAAATTGCCACTTCAGGCATTTTAATGCCTGATTTTTCAGCTTGACGAGCCACGGTCTCAACTAACCAGCGCTCTGTATTGTCACGTGGATGGGTAATGACTTCACAACCCATTGTCTTTTTAGCCATCCATTTTGAAATGGCTAAACTGATAAACGAGCCACCAAAACCGAAAATGGCAGCAAATACTAACAGTCCACCCATAGATTGGGTATTAACCCCTAGAATAGACATGACAATTGAGGCAACCAGTAATATGGCAAGGTTGGTTGCGATCAACAAAAATATACGCTTCATTTAAGCTCCTGTATGGCAAAATGCCGATTTACGATTGTTACTACAGACATAATATGTCCATAATTTTAGAATTCAAGCTTAGTTATATTAAAAAAGATTTATGAGTCTTTTTACATCGATAAAACCCTACTTAAAAATCCAGCGAGCAGAGTCTAGGGAGATATTATTAATTGAAACTGAAAAACATCAATCGATGATAAACTCAGTGTATGCAATGGTTAATCTTTGATAAACTATCGAAAATAAAAACAAAAAAGGAATTTTTATGAGCATTAATGCATTAATGTTAAGCGCCTCGCGCGTCGGTGATTCAGCCTATTTAACTCACACGATTGAGCTTATCCGCCCACTAACTCAACCAGGGCAACAATGGCTATTTATTCCTTATGCAGGCGTGAGTGTCAGTTATGATGAATATTTAACAAAAGTGCAAACGGCACTAGACCCTCTGCCCATCACCATTAGCAGTATTCATCAATTTGCCGACCCTAAACAAGCCATTCAAGATGCTGCGGGGATTTTGGTTGGTGGTGGCAATACATTCCAACTATTAAATGAACTGTATCGCTACGATTTGGTGCATTTAATCCGCGAGAGAGTACAAAATGGCATGCCATATGTGGGCTGGAGTGCAGGTTCAAACATTACCGGAACCAGTATTCGTACCACTAACGATATGCCAATCGTTGAACCGCCTTCATTTACCGCATTAGGTATTCTGCCATTTCAGTTAAATCCACACTATACCAACTACCAAATGCCAGGACACAATGGCGAGACTCGCGCACAACGGTTATTAGAATTCACTATTGTCGACCCCTTAACTCCGGTGATTGGTATCCAAGAAGGCAGCGCGTTATGGCGTAAAGGGGATAAATTGACATTAATTGGTGATCAAACTGCCTATTTATTTCATGGTAAGCAGCAAGAAGTCGAGATTACCGCAAACAGTGACCTATCTGTTTTCCTCAAATAACACAGTCTCAAAATAGAAAACCGCCATTGGGCTTCTGACACAAAGCCATAAGCCCAATGTTTATATCATTAATCGTATTGATTTCTCTCAGTTGGAATATCAGTCAAATACTCAACAAACTCAATTTCAAAACCGTTAGGGTCAATAAAATAACGACTCTTATAAGCCTCATTAATCGCTCCCATAATAGCAACCTTATAACCTACGTTTGCAAGCCTTGTCACTAATGCTTCGACGTTATCCACTACATAAGCAAAATGTGCTAAACCAATAGCATTACTTTTAAGGTCACGCGCTGCTCCGGTACCGGAATCATTTAACGATAAATAATGATGATCGTCACCAAAGTGAAGCCATTTACGAGGTGTACCATGCCAAATAGACTCACCACCGCCACGCACTCGCCAATGGGGAAATACCGCCTTATAAAAAACTAATGATTCATTTAAGTCATTAACTACTAAATTCAAATGTTCTAATCGCATCACTTATCTCCTTATTATTAATGCAACACAGCGTAATACCTCAAGTTAACTTGAGGTAAAGCATTATTTTTGCCAAAATGATAAAAAATTTGGAGGCTTAATGTCAGTGAATACAGAATTAAGTGTTGGGCAAGTGGCAAAGCGTTGTGGAATTAATGTTTCGGCGATTCACTTTTACGAACAAAAAGGCCTAATAAAGAGTTGGCGAAATCAAGGTAATCAGCGGCGCTATCCACGAGAAGTTATCAGGCGAATTTCACTGATCAAAGCCGCTCAACAATTAGGGATCTCACTCGATGAAATACTCCTCGCCTTTAGCAGCCTGCCAAATAGCAGAACAGCCACAAAGCAAGATTGGACGGCATTATCTATCGCTTGGAAGCAAACATTGACCCAGCGGATAGGACAAATGCAAAAATTAAAAGACTCCTTAGAAGGGTGCATTGGCTGTGGCTGTTTATCGATGAATCATTGCCCCTTGTATAACCCAGGTGACATGCTCGAACCGCTCGGGCCAGGCCCAGTACTGTTAAACAAAAAAGCCTAGTCTCAAATTGACACTAGGCTTAGCAATAAGCTAAATCGGAGAGTGATAAACAATAGGATGAAGATAAACAATAAAGTGGTAGCGTTAAGTTTTAAGCCACCACTTTACCTGCCCATATGCTGGGCTACACTGGGTTAACCGAGTGTGTTTGTGCTGACAATATCGATTTTTCGGGGTTTCATTGCCTCAGGAATTTCACGTACTAAATCAATATTTAATAAGCCGTGCTCTAATTCAGCCCCTACCACTCGTACATAATCAGCGAGTTGGAAAGTTCGCTCAAAACCGCGCTCTGCTATGCCTTGATGCAAATATTTACGATCGTCAGTTTTTGTCGCTTTATTACCTTTAACTAATAGTTTTTCGCCTTCGCTCATAATATCTAACTCAGACATTGCAAAGCCAGCTACTGCCATAGTGATCCGATAACGGTTTTCACCTAAAAGCTCAATATTATATGGGGGATAACCACTATTAGCATTATTGGCAGCAGCATGTTCTGCCAGTTGGGCTAAACGATCAAAACCAATCGCACTACGGTAAAGTGGTGTTAAGTCAGGAGTAAGATTAAAATTTCGCATGTTCATATCCTTGTCTAAAGCAATATGTAAAATTATCCACCTTGTATAAGTGGCATTGTGAGTAACAGCCCTTACGGCACTGTCGTAGCGAGCGTAAAACGAAAAGTTATACCTAGAGCATTAAAACCTCATTCGAGCATTTTGCAGACTCTCTCGGCTACAAATTAGATATATGGACTCAACTTATAATATCAAGGTGATCGAAATTAATAATGTAAAAAATGACATATGCTTTAAATAAAGAATATAAAATCAATTACTTAAAACAAAAATCTTTTGTTGAATAGTCTCGTGATATTGTTTTAATGACTTTTGTCACTGGTAATTAAAATTGAAAAGGTCACAATAACAAACAACAAAAACTCGAATAAGGATATATTATGAACCCAGCGACAATGGCACTATTAATCCCAATCATCGCTATTATCGGCAGCTTCATTGTGAGTATCATGAAGTTAAAAGAACGCCAAAATCTAGCGACAAACGAACAGGTCAATAGTAATAAATCACTCCATGATGAAATAAACGCATTACGTCAGCGTATTGAAATATTAGAAAGTCTTGTAACAGACGACTCTTATGACTTAAAACAAAAAATTAATAATGCATAAGCAATTTTGAGCCTACAAGTAATTTTTAATTCCGCATTGACTGATCATAAAAATAGATATTAGATACCGATAAGCCCATTGCCCTAGCTATGGGCTTATCGCTCTCTTTTCAGAGAAATTAGGTGTCTGTCATGGCCAGCTACGAGCAAGCTCTTCGCGTTCGTTAATTTGCATAAAGCGTCGCTTTATAAACACAAAAAACTCACCCTACGACCCACAAGGATGTGGGAAGTGCCTTAAATTGTTGGGAACAATTTTAGTCTATCACATGGTATGGCAGCATGCTACGCATGTACTCTCTATGTCCCATCCATTCAAAACTCAAATTCCAGATGCAAAAAAGCCCGCTATTGAATAGCGGGCTGTTTCACGACTCTTTCGTAACCGTCTAGCGAACCACACCTCGCATCGTTAATCTGCCTATTTGAAAATACCTGCTCAATGATAATTTGGAGTAGGTGATGAAAACATACAGAACTGCGGCACAGTGGCTAGTGTTACTTCAGCAGCGTAGCAATTTCAAAGGCACTAATGTTGAATTCTGCCAACATCATAATGTCTCGATTACCACTTATTATAAACAACGTGCTTTACAGGCTGAGAACCAGCAAAAAATAACCTTACCAACGCGCGCTACATCATCACGCTTTATTCAACTAAAACAAACCACCACTGACGTCTGCGAGCACACTCATCAAAATACACTGCAGTTTGATACCCGCACCGGCCAACTCACCCTACCTGCAGATTTAGCAACGACCGATATCGTTGCCATTATTAAAGGGCTAATGGCATGAAGATGTTTGTTGATGTGCCCACCGTTTATTTATGTGCCGATGTGGTCGATTTTCGAAAATCGATTAATGGGTTAGCCGCCTTAGTGGAAGCAGAGCTTGAACTCCCAGTGCTCAGTGGTGCGCTATTTGTCTTTTGTAATAAAGGCCGCGACAAGCTCAAATTGCTTTACTGGGATAACACCGGCTTTGCGCTGTGGTATAAGCGATTAGATAAACATAAGTTCAAATGGCCCAAACTCATGTCACCCTCCATGACATTAACCGAGCAACAATTACACTGGTTATTGTCAGGTTATGATGTCATTGGTCACAGCAAAATTGATGTCGCAGGTAAGCAACTACTTTAATATTTACGATCGATTGATGATCATCAAAGGATGTTCATTTAGCACTGGAAACCCGCTGGTGACGCCTTAAAATAGGCGTCATGAAAAATGTACTCGCCCTTCAACAGCGCATCGCTGAACTGGAAAAACTGCTCGAAAATGAGCGGCAATTATCTTTACAAAAAGATGCGCAAATCGCTGCGCTAGAAGAACGCTGGCGTCTGGCCCAACAAAAACAATTTGGCAAAAGTGCTGAAGGCTTTGTAGGGCAAGGCGAGTTATTCAATGAAGTAGAAGAGATTGTTGAAGCCGTTGAGGCCGAGCAACAATCCATTAGGTATACCCGCAAAAAACCGGTGCGTAAGCCACTGCCAAAAGACTTACCCCGTGAGCAAGTTATCCACGACATTGAAGATAAAACCTGTGATTGCTGTGGCGGTGAGCTACATAAAATGGGTGAAGATAAGTCAGAAAAGCTTGAGTTTATCCCAGCGCAAATAAAAGTCATTGAGCACATTCGGCCTAAATACGCGTGCCGTCACTGTGATAAATCCTCGACGAATACGCCAATAAAACAAGCACCAATGCCTGCGATGCCGATTAATAAAGGTATCGCGACAAGCAGTTTGCTCAGTCAGCTTATCACCAGTAAATACCAATATGGGTTACCGCTTTATCGCCAGGAAGCGATGTTCAGGCAATATGGTATTGAGCTCAGTCGCCAGACCATGAGCAGCTGGATAGACAAATCCGCCACACTTTTTGCACCACTGGTGGAACGGCTTAAAGCCGAGCTGTTAAAGCAGCCCACGTTGTTTGCCAATGAAACGCCACTGAAAGTGGTGAAATCCGATAAGGTGAACAGCTACATGTGGGTGTATTGCTCAGGTCGAGATTCACCTGAGCCAAACCATCCTACCCCCAATATCGTGCTTTACGATTTTCACAATAGTCGGGCGGCCGCCTGCGTGGTCAATTATCTTGATGGATATCAAGGGTACTTGCACGTAGATGGTTATCAAGCTTATGAAAAAACACAGGCAACCTTAACTGGCTGCTGGGCGCATGCGCGTCGTAAATTTATCGACGCCAAAAAGCTGCAAGGTAAAAATAAAACCGGCAAAGCGGATGTGGTATTGAGCCTTATCCAAAAACTGTACGGCGTTGAGTCACGCGTTAAAGATAAAAGTGCGGATGATAAATACACGACAAGACAAGCAGTCAGTGTGCCTATACTGGACAAGCTAAAAGCATGGCTTGAGCAAAACCAACCGAATTTAGTAGGTAATACCAAACTGATAGAGGCGGCTAATTACCTGGCTAATCAATGGCACAAACTCATTCGTTATGTTGATGATGGCAGACTGAGTATTGATAATAATCGTGCAGAGCGAGCGGTAAAACCGTTTGTGATAGGCCGCAAAAATTGGTTATTCAGTCAGACAGCTAATGGGGCTCATGCCAGTGCCACGCTTTACAGCATTGTAGAAACCGCAAAGGTTAATGGCTTAGTCCCATTTGATTACATCATGGCTTGTCTTAATGAACTGTGCCAACCTGCACCGGATATCGACAGCCTGTTACCCTGGAGTGTTAAAAGGTAGGTGTAGTTGCCCGGACGCTTACACTCTTTCAAGTCAATTAGGCGTCTGGAAATGACCTACTCTCGCATGGGCATATCGACCACACTGTTATCATGCCCATTCAAAACTCAAATTTCAGACGTAAAAAAGCCCGTTGCGTTAGCAACGGGCTTATCACTCTCTTTTCAGAGAAATTAGGCGCCTGGAAATGAAGCTCTATGGTTTCCAGACAAA